>NZ_JAALFG010000006.1:152500-156357 GCF_011058215.1 Devosia aurantiaca | reverse complement strand
CATAGCCAAGACATTCAGTGAAGCAGCGGAAACAAACCGTACTGCAGGCTGACAACACCTTCTTCGTTCAACTGGGATCGGAAATACGAATAAAGCACCCGCAGTTTCAAGGATCGTTACGCGCCCGTTAACCAGCGCTTTCGCATGTCTGTTACAGACAGCCAGCCTGGGGCCGCTGCAGTCGCTTGTCAGCAAGCTGATCAACAAACCAGCAAAGGCCGCACTCTGATACTCCAACAGATGCCGCCGGAGCGATGCAATCTCCAGGATGGGGGCCGGGCACCACGCCAGGTCCTCCTCGTCGATTTGCGCTTGATGATTTCGTTGAGCCAAGTCTGTGCCCTGGTGAGAACATCGTTTTCCTCGGTTCCACTATCTCCCATTCCATCTGCGCTTTTTGCGATTTCGGTCAGCAGTTGCAGTCTTTGCTGTTCCTGCACTTCCCTCGATTTGTTTTCCCTGCTCGATCATTGCCTGTCGGATTTCCTGGAGCTTTCAGTAGCTGGGCAAACCTTGCGAACATTTGGCGTCTGGTTGTGGGGTCGCGCTGCCAGTTCTGGGTTGCGAACTGTTGTGAGGCGCGTTGTCCGGCGCCGAAAGGTAAAGTCGATGCAGCCTTCGTAGCCGAGGTCTTCGCGGCGGGGGTGGATGGAGCATCTGTAGTCGCCGGCAAGGCAGAGGATGCCTGCGGGCTTGTCATGGCCGAAGCCGTCGGGTCGGGAAGCTGTGGCAGTGCAGCAGAGGCCAAAGCAGCGGTCGCAGTCGGCTTCGAGTTCGGGGTGTGGGATGGGGTCGGATTGGGTCACGGCTGCGAGCTTAGCACGGGGCTGGGCCGGCTGTGTGTTTTGGCGCAGGACGACAGCGTAAGGGTTGCCGCGGCCGCCAGGAACGATGCAATGCCTGGGGTGAGGTTTGAGGGGAGGGAGAACGGCGCGCTGCAAGCCGGGTGCAGACCAGACAGGTGTGTGTCCTCCGCTGAAGAGGAATGTGCGGGTTTCAGCATGACCGATGGAGATCTTGATTAGGCGTGAGCCGGATCCTGGTTCCAGAACCCTGCGCTGGCGAGAAGCCGCATGAGGGGTCTCATTTCTGCAAGTGCGAACAGCCCCAGGGCGCTTGAGAGATAAAAACCCCCGGTGGCACCGGGTGTAATGAGAGACGTTTGAGTTTTTGGCAGACCTGACCTAGTTCCCAAGTCTTGAGACAGTACCATTGGCGGGAAGGATTTGACGGTCGAGTTGGGATGGATCGGGTCTGGGGAATCGCCCCTAGGTCGGCGAAAAACATCAACGGTGAGATTTGGATTTTGTAACTGATTAACCTAGTAGGTGATCGAGTGGCTCACCGAAGCGACGACCTTTGGCGCTCATGCCGAGAGGATGATCAGCCACACTGGGACTTTAGCCGCGTCATGCTCTACGCGGAACGACCCGCGAGGCAAATAAGCAGCACAATTCACGATTGCGGACATTGAGCCATGAGAACGTCGATCGATGAAGGCCTTAGGGTTGTAACAGCTCTTTCAGTGGGGCCTATAACGTGACGGTCTTCCACGGCTCTGATAGGGAATACCGTTTTGAACTTCGTGCCAGCAGTTATCCGCGGTAATACGAAGCAGACTGGCGCTGTTCAGGTTACCAGAGGTCGTCCATCCTGTCCTCGTACACGGGACAGCTTTGTTAACACCCACGGCAGATGAAACTCTCACGACGTTCTGAACCCAGCTCACGTACTTTAAATGGAACTGCCTTTGGGACCTGCTCCAGCCCCAGGATGTAACTCGAGGTGCCGGACAATGCTGGTAACGCTTGGGCATTATCAGCCTGTTATCCCCAGAGTACCTTTATTCGTAGAGCGCGGCCCTTCCACACGGGAGGAACACCAGTCGACTTGTCAGTCTCGCAGTCAGGCAGGCTTATGGCACTCGACGACCGAGTTCGACCGGTCTGAGGGACCATCGCGCGCCTCCGTTACTTTGGGAGGCGACCGCCTCATTAGATTACGGTCGCAAGATTAAAACTCAAAGGAATTGACGGGGCCCGCACAAGCGGTGGAGCATGTGGTTTAATTCGAAGCAACGCGAAGAACCTTACCAGCCCTTGACATGGCAGGACGACTTCTGGAGACAGATTTCTTCCTTCGGGGACCTGCACACAGGTGCTGCATGGCTGTCGTCAGCTCGTGTCGTGAGATGTTGGGTTAAGTCCCGCAACGAGCGCAACCCTCGTTCTTAGTTGCCATCATTTAGTTGGGCACTCTAAGGAGACTGCCGGTGATAAGCCGGAGGAAGGTGGGGATGACGTCAAGTCATCATGGCCCTTATGGGCTGGGCTACACACGTGCTACAATGGTGGTGACAGAGGGCAGCTAGACAGCGATGTCATGCTAATCCCAAAAAGCCATCTCAGTTCGGATTGCACTCTGCAACTCGGGTGCATGAAGTTGGAATCGCTAGTAATCGCAGATCAGCATGCTGCGGTGAATACGTTCCCGGGCCTTGTACACACCGCCCGTCACACCATGGGAGTTGGTTCTACCCGAAGCCGGTGCGCTAACCGCAAGGAAGCAGCCGACCACGGTAGGGTCAGCGACTGGGGTGAAGTCGTAACAAGGTAGCCGTAGGGGAACCTGCGGCTGGATCACCTCCTTTCTAAGGATCGAGCTTCAAACCTTTGGGTTTATCGCTCTTTCATAGAACACAGGAGAGCTAGTCAAAGCTCTCCAACTTTGCGGAACACTCGCCGCCTTCGTTTCTCTTTCTTCACACACACGCAGACGTTGTCTGTTTGACTTGGTCCCTCTGGCTCCGCCACCGGGTAGGTCATCAGCGCGTCAGTGTACCGGCTAGCCTTGAGTTTACGCCGATCTCGAGTTCATCGAGATGGCTGATCTTGCTGACTGCTCGCAGTCGACAAGTATCGGTCCAGGCGGATGCCTGGGCCCGTAGCTCAGGTGGTTAGAGCGCACGCCTGATAAGCGTGAGGTCGGTAGTTCGAGTCTACCCGGGCCCACCATTTTGTTTGCCTCGCGGGTCGCAAGACCCTCCGGCGGGGCGGCCAAACGTGGCCGGGGTGCTCGCTTTGCTCGTCCAGGATGACTGGAAGGGCGATGCCTTGGAATGGGGCCTTAGCTCAGCTGGGAGAGCGCCTGCTTTGCAAGCAGGATGTCGTCGGTTCGATCCCGTCAGGCTCCACCACCAAACATAGTTTGGAATGGACTTGGAATGAGGGTCGTTGAGAGATCGGCGATCGATACACAAAGCGTGTGGAACAGAGAGCAAGTTTGGTTGTGTTGAAGCCGCAAGGCATCCACGACCGGATCTTTGGACATCGTAAAGAGATACAACACTGTCTCGTTTGACCCGACACCCTCGGGGAGACACAGTGGCTGTACGTGAGATTTGGTTTTTTTGATCTGACCGATCAAACCAGAGCAGTGATGCTCTGGAGACTAAGCGGCCCGACGATGGAGGCCTGAGCCAGAAGACAAGAGCTGGTTTGGGCTGCTGATATTGCGGGCATTGATAATGAGAACGATCAAGCGTCTTAAGTGCATCTAGTGGATGCCTTGGCGTGTGCAGGCGATGAAGGACGTAATACGCTGCGATAAGCCTCGGGGAGCTGCGAATAAGCTTTGATCCGAGGATTTCCGAATGGGGAAACCCGACCGTAAGGTCACCCGCAAGGGAGCTAACCCGGGAACTGAAACATCTAAGTACCCGGAGGAAAGGACATCAAACGAGACTCCGTTAGTAGTGGCGAGCGAACGCGGACCAGGCCAGTGGCCTCGGTGTAAGAACGGGAAGAAGCTGGAAAGCTTCGCCAGAGTGGGTGATAGCCCCGTACCGGTAGAAAGCA
>NZ_JAALFG010000006.1:0-140000 GCF_011058215.1 Devosia aurantiaca | reverse complement strand
GTCCGCGCTGGCATCTTGCTCGCTCCTTCTTGGCATGATCGTTTCGATGGTGGGTCGATCGTGATCAATGACGATTACAGCTGGTCTGCACTTGACGAGGACCACGATACGAAGTTGATCGCCTTACGACAGCTTAGGTTGCCTAGGCTGGTTGCGGACTGGCCCGATAGAGAGCTGCTACGAATGAAACGGGAATCGCTTGGCCTTTGATCTGAGCAGATCAGGCGCCACGGACTTGACCTCCTCGCCCCAGCCGCCATGGTTAGGTCTACTTTGTCGGCCAGTCGAAGTCCTATGCAGCTCCTTCTCAGACTTTGTTTTTTCCTTGCTCTTCTTTCAACGCCAGCTCTGGCACAGGTGCCGGGTTTGCCGACCGGGGCAGCGACCGAGGCTTCGGCGGCGGAGTCGACGCAGGCCGTCGACGATCTTGTTCGCATTCTGCAGGACGACACGGCGCGGGCGGAGCTGATCCAGCGCTTGCAACAGGCAGTCCCGGACGACGCGGCTGCCGAGGCTGAGGCTGCGCCGCCTGATCTTAGCATAGCGCGGCAACTGGCCGAGTATACGCGCAGCGTAGCGCAAGGGCCTCGCAAACCGTGCGGCAGCTGGGTGCTGCGCTCGGTAGCGTGCAGAACCTGTTCACGGGCGGTGTTGCAGCCGATACGGAAGCCTGGCGGTCCTTGGCCATAAATCTTGGGTTGCTGATCATCGCGCTGTTCGGCAGCTTCTTTCTTCTTCGCCTGGCGTCAAACGCGATCTGTGCTCGCCTCACCTCCCGGGTGGCTGCGGCCAATTGGGTGCGGCGGCTTGGTGCGCTTTTGGTCGTCATCGTTGTTGATGCGGGCACGATCGTGCTTGCATGGGCGCTCGGCTATGTCATCGCGCTTAATACCGGTACGCTGCCGAACGGCGAGATGGGCATCAACCAGTCCTTGCTGCTCAACGCCTTTCTTGTGGTCGAGCTCAGCAAGCTCGCCTTGCGCATTATTCTTGTGCCGCATTTCCCGACCATTCGGCTGCTGCCGATCGCGGACGACAATGCGGTTTATTGGTCGTTCTGGCTGGGCCGGATCATCTCGCTGGTCGGCTATGGCTTCATGTTTGCGGCACCCATGTTGTCAGGCATGGTGTCTTCGGCGGCTGGTGGTGCGGTTCAGGTGCTGACCATGGCCACGGCAATTACGATCGCCGTCATCATCGTGCTGCAGAACAAGAATGACGTGCGCGCCTGGCTGTCAGCCCTTGCAGTCAAGCACAACAATTCTGGCCTTTGGCGCCTGCTCGCGGCCGTCGGCCAGCAATGGCACATCCTGGTCATTGCCTATCTTCTGGCGCTGCTTGCCGTTTGGTTTGCCAATCCGGATGAAGCTTTGCCGTTCATGTTGGGTGCGACCATCCAGTCGATCATTGCCATTCTCGTCGGCTCGCTTATCGTCACCTTCATCGGGCGCTTCGTCAGCACGGGCTTGTCCTTGCCGGCCGATGTGCGCCAGCGCCTGCCTCTGCTCGAGGGACGGCTCAAGGCCTTCGTGCCCGGGGTGATGGGCGTGGTCCGCTGGGTGGTGATTGCTGCCGTGGTGCTGGCAATAGGGCAGGCCTGGTCCTTGTTCGATTTCGTCAGCTGGATCAGCAGCCCCGAAGGCTTGTCGGTGGTCGGCTCGATCGTTTCGGCGGCCCTCATCATCTTGGCGGCTATCGCGCTTCATGTCGTGGTGGCCTCGTGGGTCGAGTACCGGCTCAACACGACGATCGGGCGCATGCCGACGGCGCGTGAGAAGACGCTGCTGAACCTCTTCAAGAACGCCTTCACCATAGCCCTTGTGGTGTTCGGGTTGATGCTGGCCCTGGCGCAGATCGGGGTCAACATTGCGCCGCTGCTGGCCGGTGCAGGTGTGATTGGCCTCGCCATCGGTTTTGGTGCGCAAAAGCTCGTTGAAGACATCATAACCGGCATCTTCATCCAGTTCGAAAACATCATGAACGAGGGGGACGTCGTCGAGGTCGCAGGCAAATCCGGGACGGTGGAAAAGCTCACTATTCGGTCGGTGACCATTCGCGACATGAGCGGAACGATCCACCTGATCCCGTTTTCCGCCGTTGCGCAGGTTTCCAACATGGTGCGCGGCTTCAGCTTCTATGTGTCGGAGGTGGAGATCGCCTATGACAGCGATATCGAAGCCGCCAAGCAGGCGATGCGCGACGCTTTTGCCCTGGTCATGGAAAAGGACGAGTTCAAGGACGTGATCCTTGACGATCTTGACCTTCAAGGGCTCTTTGCCATAACGCCGACTTCGGTGTCGCTGCGCTCGCGCATCAAGACGCTGGCAGGCAAGCAATGGGGCGCGGGCCGCTACTATAGCGAAATGTTGATGCGGCTCTTTGCCGAGCGCGGCATCGAGACGCCGACGCAGCGGATCAACTATGTGTCAGACATCGCTGCACAAAAGCCGATCTTCGAGCTCGACGCACCGCCAAAGCCTGCCTGACTCGTTCGTGATCGGCGCCTTCTTCTGCCTTAAGCTCATCTTAATCGGATGCGTTAATTCTTTGCTATGCGCGTCCGTTGCGGCACAGCCGGCGCGTTCGTGAATTCCGTAGCGCGTAGCACGAGGCTGAGATGATCTTTTCACGCGGAAACGCTTCCCTTCGTCGTCGCTTGGCGGCATGGTTTTTTGCTCTTCTGGCCGGTGCGTCGGCGACGTTGCCAGCGCAGGCAAACACTGCCGACTTTGTGCGCGGTCTCTGGCCGGATGCGGAGCGGGCAGGGGTGAGCCGGCAGGCATTCGACGCGGCGCTGGGCAATTACAAGCCTATTGCGCAGGTCATGGAGCTGACCAAAAAGCAGCCGGAATTCTCGCAAACGGTGCAGCAATATATCGACAAGCGCGTCACCGCGGCGCAGGCCAGCAAGGGCCAGGCCATGCGCAATGAATGGGCGCAGACGCTGAGCGGCGCGCAGCAGCGTTACGGCGTACAGCCTGAAGTTGTCCTCGCCATCTGGGGCATGGAAACCAATTTCGGTGGCTTCATGGGTGGCAACAACACCATCCATGCACTGGCGACGCTGACGCAGAATGGCTATCGCGCCGACTTCTTCCGCAAGGAGCTGGTGACGGCGTTGCGCATCGTTTCGGACGGGCATATTTCGCCAGGCGCCATGGTCGGATCCTGGGCAGGCGCCATGGGCCATACCCAGTTCATGCCGTCGAGCTTCATGAGCTATGCGGTCGACTACAATGGCGACGGCCGCAAGGATATTTGGAATTCGGTGCCCGATGCCCTGGGTTCCACTGCCAACTACCTCAAGAGCTTCGGCTGGCGTCCCGGCGAGACCTGGGGCTATGAGGTCAAGATACCAAGCGGCTTCAATTTTGCCGCCGCCCGCCAGATGGAACGGGCGCCGATCAGCCAGTGGCAGGCCATGGGCATTACCCGCGTTTCCGGCCGGGCCTTCCCTAGGGCTGGCGATGTCGGACGCCTCTATATGCCCGCCGGCGCCAATGGACCGGCGTTTTTGTTGCTGCCGAACTTTGACGTGATCAAGCGCTACAACAATTCCGACAGCTATGCCTTGGCGGTGGGGCATCTGGCCGACCGCATCCTTGGCGGCGGCAGCTTTGCGACGCCTTGGCCCGCGGGCGACTATGCGCTCAACAAGGCGCAGCGCGCCGAGCTCCAGGCCTTACTGTCGCGCGCCGGTTACGATGTCGGAACGCCTGATGGGGTCGTCGGGCCCAAGACGCGCGCTGCGGTCATGGCCTATCAATCTCGGGTCGGGCTGCCTCCTGACGGACATGTGTCTGGGCTTCTCCTCGAGCGGCTCAAGCGTTAACCATTTGTTAACCCAAGGCTTCCAAACTGGAGTGGCTTAAGTAGGGGGCAGGGAAGCGAGCAGTATGCAGCGCACCTGCCCCCGCCCATTTCAGATGCCACATTGTGTTCGGCTTTGGCTGCTAATGCACAATCCTCCCGTTCCGCTCACTTCCGAAATCACCATGACCCTTGTTCGTCGCGTCTTGCTGGCGCTGAGCCTTTTCGTTCTGGTTGCAACCGGTGCCGCGCAGGCGCAATCGATCATGGATCCGTTCAACCTTCCGCCGGCCATGGATGGCGGGACGTCCAAGGTGGGCGATGGCATTGCCTATGCCGATGGACCGAGGCACAAGCTCGACGTTTATGCACCCGAGCAGCGGGGCGAGCCGGCGCCGGTGGTTTTCTTTATCTATGGCGGTGGCTGGAGCCGGGGCGAGCGTCGGGAATATGAGTTCGTCGGGCGTGCCTTTGCGTCCCGCGGCTTTGTTGCGGTGATCGCCGATTATCGGCTGGTGCCGGAAGTGCGCTATCCCGATTTTCTTTATGACAGCGCAGCGGCGCTTCGCTGGGTGCAGGACAATATCGCCAATTACGGCGGCGACCCGAACCGGCTGTTTCTCTCGGGCCATTCGGCCGGTGCCTATAATGCGGTGATGCTGGCGCTCGACCCTTCGTTTCTGCGCGAGTTCGGCGTCACCATGCCGATCCTCGCGGTCGGCGCTTTGTCGGGCCCCTATGATTTCTATCCGTTCGAATACAATGAGGTGAAGGAAGCTTTTGGCTATGCGCCCAATCCGCAGGGCACTCAGCCGATCAATCTCATCACCTCGGAAGCGCCGCCAATGTATCTGGCGACAGGCACGACGGATCCCATCGTTCGGGTGCAGAACACCAATCGCTTTGCTGATCAGCTGCGGGCACAAGGCGTTTGGGTCACGACCCAATATTACGAGGGCTTTGGTCATATGGAGCCGGTGCTTGCCATGGGCGCGATGTGGCGCTGGCGCATGCCGGTGCTCGACGACATGGTCGGGTTCTTCCAGCGCTTCGGTGCGTTCCCGAGCGGGGTGCCTTATCTTGCGGTTACGCCGAGCGCACCGGAAGATTTGCCGGACTCGATCATGCCGACGGATCAGATCCTCGAGCAACTGAACCAGATGTTCCAGCCGATCGAGGATTAGGGGGCTAGCGGTTTGCGGGGATGCGTCCCCACCCTCTGTCCCTCCCCTTGAGGGGGAGGGACAGAGGGTGGGGTGGGGCCACACCAGCGGCGTTCGGGAAGTCACCCCACCCAGCTTCGCTAAGCCTTAAGGCTAAGCTGCGCTACCCTCCCCATCAAGGGGAGGGAAAAGAGCAGCGCGTAGCCTAGCTCGTGGGTTCGATCACCACCGATTCCACCGAGCGGGTGTTCGGCCCATGGAAGACGGCTTCGATATTGTTGCCGTCGGGATCGAGGACAAAGCAGGCGTAGTAGCCTGGGTGGTAGTCGCGTTCACCCGGGCCGCCATTGTCCGTGCCGCCGGCGCGGAGGGCGGCCTCGTGGAAAGCTCCAACCATTGCGCGGTCCTTGGCCTGGAAGGCCAGGTGAACGTGGCTCAGCACAGCGTCGGAATCGGCGCCGTCGACGAAGAGTTCATCGACCTGAAACCAGTTCTCGCCGCTTGCGGTGATGGGTATGCCGAGCACTTTGAGCACTGCTTCGTAGAAGGTCCGGGTCTTGCCGAAGTCCTTTGCACGAAGGTGCACATGATCGATCAGGCGGCCGGTATGGTATTCCATGGTCCTCTCCCCCAAAGCAAAACGCCCGGAGCGATCCGGGCGTTTGTGTTTTATTCGGCTTCGTTGGCCGGGGCGGCATTGAGGAGGCCGTAGCGCTCCTCGCCGATCTTGGCGAGCAGATCGAGCTGGGTTTCGAGGAAGTCGATATGGCCTTCCTCATCCTTGAGAAGCTCGTCGAACAACTGCTTGGACACATGGTCATGCAGTTCAGCGCAGAGTTCGCGGCTGTTCTTATAGGCTTCGCGCGCTTCGTATTCGCCGGCAAGGTCGGCTTCGAGCACTTCCTTGATGGTCTGGCCAATGCGCAGCGGCGCAACGCGCTGCAGGTTCGGATGGCCTTCAAGGAAGATGATGCGCTCGATCAGACGATCGGCGTGATGCATTTCTTCGATGGATTCAGCGCGTTCCTTGGCGGCGAGCTTCTTATAGCCCCAGTCGTCCAGAAGGCGGAAATGCACCCAATACTGGTTGACCGCGCCGAGCTCGAGAAAGAGGGCCTCGTTAAGCCGCTCGATGACCTGTGCTTCGCCTTTCACGACGTACTCCACTCCGTTGCTTTTTCAGTTTTTCCAACCCGGACTGGAGATTGACCAGTTCAGCGGGCTGATGGGCTTGCTGTGCCTGGTAGCTTTCGGTGACGCGCACGATAATGTCCACCACATTCGGCACGCAGCCCGAACATTTGGCGCGGCGATTGAGCTCCGCATAGACCTTGGCAGGCACGACAAGCTGCCATGGATCGGCTCGCAAAAGCTCAAGGACGATGTCCTCGATCTCCTTGGAAGTGATCATATTGCATTGGCAGACAAGCATAGCGGGGCCGATCGGGTCTCAACGGGCCGGAATAAACGCCTGACTATGTTGAATGTCAACGTCATAAAATAGCCAAGGAACTGCATGTTTTGCGCATGGTTATGGTCAAAACGCCGCAGGGCGAAACAGAGGACGCAAAAAGCCCGTAGCTAAGCGGCACCTGGACGTCTCGAATGAAGCTTTCTCCTGTCGACATTGTTGGTTTCCTGTTGCCCAAGGACGGCGGGTCGGAACGTATTGCGCAAGACCTTGCCTATGGACCTGATGCGCGACACCGTCTCGACATCTACGCGCCGCGCAAGATGTTGGCGCCGGCGCCGCCCGTGGTTGTCTTTTTCTACGGCGGTTCGTGGAGCACGGGCGGCAAGGAGGCCTATGCGTTTGTGGGGCGGGCGCTGGCGGCGCTCGGCTATGTGGTCGTGGTGCCCGACTATCGGCTGGTGCCGGATGTCGAATATCCCGCATTTCTCGACGACTGCGCTCGCGCAGTGGCCTGGGTGGGGCAGAACATCAACCGCTATGGTGGGGACTGGACTCGGATGGCCTTGGCCGGCCATTCGGCTGGTGCCTACAATGCCGTCATGACGACGCTCGAGCCGGGTCTGGTCGAGGCGCACGGCCAGAAGGCTGCGATCTGCGGCGTCATCGGGCTCTCCGGACCCTATGACTTTTTCCCCTTCGATGGGCCGATCTCGATGCGCGTCTTCGGCGCAGTGCCGGACCCTCAATCAACGCAGCCGGTCAACCATGTCGCCGCGGGCGCACCGCCGATGTTCTTGGGCCAGGGCGAGCGGGATACGCTGGTCTACCCACGCAACAGTTTGCGGCTGGCAGAGGAATTGCAAAGGTCGGGACACGCGCGGAGGCCCGTATCTACAAGGGCCTGGCCCATGCCGGACCGCTGCTCAGCATCGGTCTGCCGCTGCGCTGGCGCGCGCCCGTACTGGCTGACATGGCGCGTTTCCTGCGCGAGATCTTTGGCTCTAGCCGCTGAGCTTGCTCTGACGGTGGCGCGCCGCGATCAAGGCGGCTGACGCTGCCGTGCGGTGGGACGACGAGAAGAACTCGCGATGGGCGAGTACCAGCACCGTGGCAAGGCAGGTGGCGACGCCTACCCATTCGGACACAAACCAGGCAACGGTCGCGACCGAGAAATAGTAGGCGCGAATGCCGCTGTTGAAGTTCTTGGCACCCAGCGCGTTCATCTGCGCGATAGCCTCGATCACTTCGTCACTGGTCGGCCGATCGTGGTCGAGCGCACCCAGCATGATGCAGAAATGGTTGAACTGGCGCAGCGACAGCGTGAAGGCAAAAAGGCCAGGACGAACATGGCCAGCATGACGACCAGGTGGATCTGCACGTCGATGACGGTGAGGTTGCGGTCGAAGGAAAGGGAGTCGAGAGCTTCCATCAAGGTCGGCAACTGGCCGAAGACGGCAAAGACCGCCAGCACCAGGAGCACGGAGGTCGATGCGAGGAAGCTGACCGAGCCCATGATATTGCCCGAAAGGATCGCGTCGAAAGGCGACTCGCGACGCGCCGCGTTGGTGACCCAGTGGCGGCGCTGCATGTTCATGATGACCGAGAGCGACGGCCGCAGCTTTTCCACCTGCGGCACGACGATGTTGTAGGCCAGATAAACAAGCAGCGGAAAAACCGAGGTCAGCAAGGCAAGGGTCACGGCGCGCTCCGCTGTGTCAGATTGCGATCACTATAGCGGTGCCGTGTTGACCAGAGGTTGCCGCGGCGTCAAATCGGGCGCGGCATGCGGCGGTGGATGGCGTCGATGTCGGCGAGCACTTCGGGGCTGAGGACGAGGTCGCGCGCGGCGAGCAGATGCGCCAGCTGTTCGGTGCTGGTGGCGCCGATAATGGTCGAGGTCATGAAGGGGCGGCTGCGGCAAAAGGCGATGGCCATGTGGATGGGATCGAGCCCATGCCGCTCGGCAAGCGCGTAATATTCCCGCGCGGCCGCCTCAGAATGTTCGTTGAGGCGCCAGAAGCCTTTCTGGTATTCCTTGCGGCTGCCCTTGGGTGTCTGGCCATCGAAATACTTGCCGGTGAGGAGCCCCGCCGCGAGCGGCGAATAGGCGAGCAGGCCCACATTTTCATGATGGCTGAGTTCGGCGAGGTCGTGGTCGAAGATGCGGCGCAGGAGGCTATATTCGTTTTGGATCGAGGCGACGCGCGGCAGGCCGTGCTGTTCGGCAAGACGCAGCCATTGCGCCGTGCCCCAGGTGGTTTCGTTGGACAGTCCGAACTGACGGATCTTGCCTTCGCGCACCATGTCGCCGAGGGCGAAAAGCACTTCTTCCATATTGGCGAGCGTATCGGCGGTGTCCTGCCTTGTGGGGTCGAAGGTCCAGTAGTTTTCGAAATTGTAGTGGCCGCGGCTGGCCCAGTGGATCTGGTAGAGATCAATATAGTCGGTCTGGAGACGCCGCAGGCTGCCCTCGACCGCTTCACGAACACTGGTCTTGTTTGGACGACCGCTATTGCGGATATGGGCGCTGCCGCCGCCGACGATCTTGGTGGCCAGAACCCAGCGAGCGCGATCGCCCTCGCGGGCAAACCAGTTGCCGATGAACTCCTCGGTGCGGTTGCTGGTCTCGGGGCTGCCCGGCACGGCATAGACTTCGGCCGTATCCATGAAGGTGATGCCGGCGTCGCGCGCCATGGCGATCTGGCGGTGGCCTTCATCCTCGGTGTTCTGGCTGCCCCAGGTCATGGTGCCGAGGCAGATATCGGTGACCTCGATGTCGCTGCGGCCAAGGGTCTTGATGTTCATAGGACTGATCCGGTTCGCCAAAATTGGGCGGACCCTAGACTGAAAGCCCTTATTCGGAAAAGCCGCGCGGGCCCAAAAACGGTCCTGTCAAAAAACCGACATCAATCCACCAAGGGGGTTGAGGTCTCCCGATTCACCCCTATATAGCCCTCACACGACGCGGCGACGCCGAGTGTTTGACGCGGGATGGAGCAGCCCGGTAGCTCGTCAGGCTCATAACCTGAAGGTCGCAGGTTCAAATCCTGCTCCCGCAACCAATGACTGAAAAGGAAGTACTCGAAAGAGTGCTTCCTTTTTTGTTTTTCGGGTTTGTGGCGGGGTGGCAAGCGACGGGCCACTTGCGCGCTTTAAATTCTCTCACGCTTCCGCCAAACGAGAAATTCTCCGACCACGAAAGCCGCGATGCAGGCGAGGGTGGTCGCGATTACTTCCGGATAGCGGCCAGCAAAGCCGTCGGTGGATGTGTGCTTGATGACGATGCCGGTATAGGCCCAGATCAGCACCAGGCCATAGGCCATGTCGCGGTTTCGGATCATGGTGATGGTGCCGATGGCGGCGGCGACCAGGATGATGGCGATGGCCCAGATTTGGTTGGCAATGCCAAAGCCGTTCCAGCCGGCGCTCACCAGCAGCACGGTTATGTTGGCGACCGTGGCGACGGTCAGCCAGCCGAAATAGATGCTGAACGGCACCCGCACCAACCAGAACTGGCGCGTGTCGAGCACTTGGTCGCGCAAGGTCACGGCGATGACGGCCAGGAGCACCAGAATGGTGAGGATCAGGATCGTGGACAGCAGGATCTGGTCATAGTGCCAGGCAAAGACCCAGGCAGTGTTGGCGAGCGACGACAGGCCGAAGAGAATGCCAACCCTGCGCAAGAGCGGTCCGTCGGAGCGAGTTCCGTCGTGGAAGAGGCCCCATTCGTAGAGAATATGGACCGCCAGCAAGAGATAGATGACGCCCCAGATCGAGAAGGTGATGCCGGCCGGCGCGAACAGATTTGCATAGGCGTCGGAAATCGCGCCCGTCTGCCGGCCGTTAAGCGGCAGCGCATTGGCGAGGTAGTTGACCGTGACCATGGCGAGATAGGTCAGGGTCAGAAATAAGCGGGTGGGCAGATCGGCGATCTTCATTTCGGTGTCTCCAAAGGCTGTTCTGGGGTTTGCGGTGCAGAGGCGTGGGCGCGCAGGAAGTTGGCCACGTGATCTGCGATGAAGTCGGGCATCGACATCGGGTAATCGGCGCTTCCCGCCAGTGCTGTCTGGTGCAGGTGGGCAACGAGGATGGGCGACAGGAACTGGATGGCCGCAAAACGGACATTGGCCGGCTTCATGTCGCCCTGTTGGATATGCGCCTCAAAACGTGTGGCGATGGCGGTGATGACGGGTTCGAGGTGGTGATCGAGATAGGACGCGCTTACCCGTTGGTCCGCAAAACCCTCGGCGAGGCCGATCACCTGGAGGGCTAGCACGCCGTTCTCAAAACCGCGCGACAGCATGGCCGCCAATGTTGCGATGGACTCCGGCAGCGGACCGGAAGGTTGCGCGGTGATGGCGAGATAGGGTACGCCTTCCTGTTCTGCGTGCTCGATGATCGAGGCAATCAGGGATGCGCGGTTGCCGAAATAGTGGTTCATCGTCGGCACGGAGACTTGGCAGGCCGCGGCAAGGTCGCGCCAACTGGCACTGCGGCCAGAGGGCATGGAGAGATGACGCCGTGCGAGTGCCATCAACGCTTGTCGTCGCGCCTCATAGTCGCGATCTCGGCTACCCTTGGTGCGGGGCATGACGGTTCCGTTCAGTCCAAATTCTATATCTCGACTGAGATACAAAATCTTTACGGTCGCCACTCGCTTCTAGATCAGTCTGCTAGACAAAAATTCGCGTCGTCACGATCGGATGTTGTTGGAAAGATCGGGTTGCAGTTTGCGCGACTATGGCCGAACAAGCCCTAATGCGTTCGCAGAAGCCAGGACCCCCTCAATGAACCCAGCGGCCATCATCGTTTCGGAGGTGAGTGCAGCCTATGGCTCCAAGAAGGCGCTGGATGGGGTGAGCCTTGCCGTGCCGGCAGGCGCGCATTTCGCACTGCTTGGGCCGAACGGGGCCGGCAAGACGACCCTTGTCAGCATCCTTTCAACGCTGCGCCGGCCCGATGGCGGCTCGGCGCAGGTGGCTGGCGCCGACGTGGTCAAGCGCCCGACCGAGGCGCGACGGTCGATCGGCGTGGTGTTTCAGGATTCCAGTCTCGATGATCGGCTGACCGCTTGGGAAAACCTTGAGTTTCACGGTCTTGTCTATGGCATGGCACCTAAGCCACGCCGGATGATGATCGAGCAGGTGCTCGAGCTGGTTGAGCTCGGAGACTGGACGCATGAAGTAGTGCGCAGTTTTTCCGGCGGCATGCGGCGTCGGCTCGAGATCGCCCGCGCCTTGCTTCATGAGCCCAAGATTTTGTTTCTGGACGAGCCGACGGTTGGCCTCGACGCGCAAACGCGACAGCATATCTGGCACTATCTGGGCCGGCTGCGGCAGGAGCGGAACCTTACCGTGCTCACCACCACCCATTACATCGAGGAAGTCGAGGACGCCGACATCGTTTGCATCATCGATGGTGGCAAGATCATTGCCGAAGGCTCGCCGCAGGCTCTCAAGAGTCAGCATGGAAAGCGCTGGCTTCATCTTACGCCGCAGGACGCAGAGACGCTGGCACTTATCCAAAGCCGCTTTCCGGAGGCGCAAGCTTTGGGCAGCACGGCGCTGGCCGTTCCGGCAGACAAGGATGATCAGGTGGATGCGCTTTTAGCCGAGTTTCGCGACCGCCTGCTCGAGGTGCGCTTCCAGCAACCAACGCTGGAAAGCGTTTTCCTGTCCTTGACCGGCAAGGAGTTGCGCGATCGTGCAGATGGGCAGCGCGATGCGGACAAAGCAGCCGGAAGGCGGGGAGGGCGGCGCTGATGACACCCATCATGCTTTTGCGCGGCGTCTATGGCGTCTGGCTGCGTGAGGTTACCCGCGCCACCCGTGACCGCGCGCAACTCATCGGCGGTGTCAGCCGGCCCTTGATCTGGCTCCTGATCCTGGGCGTCGGCTTCAATCCTTACTTCCGGGGCGAGGTCTATGGCGAAGTGCGCTTCGTCATTCCTTATACCTATCTGCAATTCCTGTTTCCGGCCGTGATCGTCCTCAACATCATGTATACCTCGATCCAGTTCGCGGTGTCGGTGATTTGGGATCGTGAATTCGGCTTTTTGCGCGAAGTGCTGGTTTCGCCCATGCCGCGGCCGCTGATCCTTCTGGGAAAGGTGTTGGGTGGCAGCACGATTGCGACCCTCCATGGCGGGCTGGTCTTGATCCTGGCGCGGTTTGCCGACGTCACCCTATCGATCCCTGATATGCTGACGGCGTTGTCGCTGATGTTCGTCCTGGCCTTCGGGCTGACGAGCTTTGGCGTAATCCTTGCGGCGCGCATTCGAAGCTTCGAAGGCTTTGGCGTTTTTTCCAACACCATTATCCTGCCGCTCTATTTTACCTCGTCCGCGGTATTTCCGCTCGATCCGTCGCTGACCCGCACGCAGATGGTCACGACCTATCCCGAATGGCTGGTGTTTATGATGCAGGTTAATCCGATCACCTATGCGGTGGATGCCCTGCGCGGTGTGCTGATCGGCTTCAACCAGTTTCCACCGTCTTATGGCCTGGGCGTCATCTTCGGCATGGCCGGCATCTTCTTCGTCGTGGCGATGATCGGGTTCTCCCGCTCATGAGCAAGCGGCGACCGCACCGCTGGCGCCTGGCGGCGATCAATATCGGCGCCATGGTCCTGCTCCTGGGGGCAGCCGCTTTCCTGCCGCCCGATACGTCGCTTGGTGACCGGCAGAAGTCGGGGTGCTGAAGCTTTGCGTGCCGCAAAGTTTTCCGCCACTCGTGACCGAGGACGCCGCGGCTCCGGGCTATGATGTCGAACTGGCCAGCGCAATCGCCGAGAAAATGGGGTTGCGGCTGCAGGTCAACCGCCTGCCGTCTATCGGGCGCGACTTCAATCCGCGCAACTGGTCGCTGACCCGTGCGCAATGCGATCTCGTGGGCGGCGGAGTTGCCGACTCGGTGCAATCGCAAAGCTTTCTGCAGACCATTCCGACTCAGGCGCGGACTGGGTGGATCGGCATCTCGGCGAATGGAATGCTGCCAGAGGCAGGGTCGAGCGTTGCCGTTCTGCCCGGCACGTCCGGCCTCAACCGGGTGGCGCTTTCGACGTGGTTGCGCAGCCAGAACTTACGCGCCGTCTTGGTGCGCAGCGCGGCCGAGTTGAGCCAGGCGCTCGAAAGTGGCACCGCGCAGGCAGCAATTACGGAGCGTTTTCTCGTCAGCGGCATTGATCTAGATGAAAATGCCTTTCAGCCTTTTTGGCTGGATGCTCCTGGCTTTGGCTCCGTGCCTATGGCCTTGGGGCTTTGGAAAGGCGATCAAACGCTCAAACGGGCCGTCGATTCGGCCCTTTCAGAGCTTGAACAGAGTGGATTTTCCGAGCGCCTGCGCGACAGCTATGGCGTCGATACTGCTTTGTCATCATGAACTAAGATTATGATATCGATAACAAATTCGCCGGATTTTCGCCGCGAGTTTCGTTGCGCTGCCACATTGTGTGTGAAATAGTGGCCTTCTCCCTCGCCCCCGCTTCGCGCGCTTTGTGACGGGGGTGTTTTTGAAAATATTTGTCTAAAGGGAGGTCACGGTGCCTTTACGCTCCGAAAGGATCACCGCCCGCGTCGCCATTCCGATGCTCGCAGGTTTGTTGATCGCAACGCCGGCTTTCGCCGGCAACTTCACGGCCGAACAGGCCGCTGCAGGCCAGCAGGCCTATAACAGCAACTGTGCACAGTGCCACGGGCGCCAGCTCGAAGGCCCCGATGCGCCCGGTCTTGTCGGCCAGGACGTCATGGGCAATTGGGATTCCGCCGGCGGTCTTTACGATTTCATCTCGGTGGCCATGCCCCCATCCGCACCCGGCCAGCTGGGTGAAGAGACCTATGTCAACATCGTCGCCTATATCATGCAGTTCAACGGCGCCGTCCCCGACGACACGCCGCTGACCACCGATCGCGACTATGCCGTCTCGCTTGTGGCCGAGACCTCTGCCGGCGCAGCAAGCCAGGCCGCTGCAGCGCTCGATGCCGGCGGCGCTGCTGCCGCTCCTGCCGCCGACGCTGCGGCTGCCGCTCCTGCCGCCGAGACCGCGGTCCCGCAGGCCTATACCTGGGGCACCGAGCTCCCGGGCGGTGCTGCACCAGCCGCTCCGGCCGCAACGCCGGACGCCACCACAACGCCATCCGTCCCCCAAGCCTATACCTGGGGCAAGGAACTGCCGGCCGCCGGCGCAAACTAACGGGCGCTTTTTAAGCCGCCCCACCTTTTTTGAGGACCTAAAATGAAAAGCAGAATTTTGCCTGCCCTGTTGGCCGCCAGTACCGCTCTTGCGACGCTTTCGGCGCCGGCCTTCGCACAGAACGTGATCGAGGACTACGCGCCCGTCACCGCCGAAATGCTGGCCAACCCGCCGGCCGAAGAATGGCTGATGTTCCGCGGCAAGTACAACAACCAGGGCTATTCCGAGCTCGACATGATCAACAAGGACACCGTTGGTGACCTTGAGCTCGCCTGGGCCTGGCCGATGGCCGAAGCCGGTATTCAGGAAACCGCGCCGCTCGTTCATGACGGCATCATGTTCCTGCAGACCAACAACAATATCGTCGAAGCGCTCAACGCCGAGACCGGCGACCTGATCTGGCAGTACCGCCACCCGGTTGCCGAGATTCCGGCAAGTTGGAGCTACCAGGCCAACCAGGCCCGCCGCCAGAAGAACTCGATCGCGCTCTACGAAGACAAGGTGATCCTCACCACCGTCGACGCCAAGATCGTGGTGCTCAACGCCGCCGACGGCAAGGTCGCCTGGGAAAAGCAGGTTCTCGACTATAACCTGGGCTATAGCTACACCGTCGGTGCGCAGATCGCCGATGGCAAGATCATCTCGGCCATTTCGGGCTGTTCGATCGCCGGCACTGCTGGCGGTTGCTACATCATGGCCCATGACGTCGAAACCGGCGACGAAGTCTGGCGCTTCAACACCATCGACGATCCCAACAATCCGGAACAGCAGGCCAGCTGGGGTGGCGTTCCGCCGGAAAACCGCTGGGGCGGCACGCCGTGGACCACCGGTGCCTATGACCCGGATACCAACACCACCTACTGGGGCATCGGCATGCCGGGCCCCTATGCCGAGCTGATCCGTGGTTCGGGCGATGGCTCGGTGCTCTACACCAACTCGACGCTGGCGCTCGATGCGGCCACCGGCGAACTCAAGTGGTACTACCAGCACCTGCCGCGCGATAACTGGGATCTCGACTCGCCGTTCGAGCGCGTTCTCGTCGACCAGGAAATCGACGGCGTCATGCACAAGATGCTGGTCACCGTGCCGGGCAAGAACGGTATCGCCTTCGCGCTCGATCGCGACACCGGCGAATATCTGTGGAGCAAGGAAACCATCGTCCAGAATGTGGTTTCGAGCATCGATGACGACGGCAAGGTCAACATCAACGAAGACCTCGTGTTCAACGCCCTGGGCGAAGAGTTCCTGGTCTGCTCGTCGGTTTCCGGCGGCAAGCTCTGGCAGGCCGGTGCTTATAGCCCCGACACCCAGGCCTTCTTCGTTCCTTTGACCGAAGCCTGCAACACCGTCGCTCCGACGCAGACCGAATTCACCGCCGGCAATGCCGTTGGTTCGGTCAAGTTTGGCCCGCGCGTCCTTCCCGAAGGCATCACCGATGCCGGCCTGATGCAGGCGCTCGACATCAACCCGGAACAGGGCGAAAGCAAGTGGCAGTACCGCTACCGCCCGAGCCCAACCAGCTCCGTGCTGGCAACGGCCGGTGGCCTCGTATTCGGCGGTGACGCTGCCCGCGAGATCAAGGCCTGGGATCAGGAAACCGGTGAACTGGTCTGGTCGCAGCGCCTCAACGCGCCGATCGGCGGTTACCCGATGACCTATGCGCTTAATGGCGAGCAGTATCTCGTGGTCCCCACCGGCTACTCGAACTCGGCAAGCTCGATCTCCTCGGCCTTCCCGGAAATCCCGCTGCCGACCGGTTCAGGCAACTCGATCTTCGTGTTCAAGCTGCCAAGCGACACGACCACGGCCAGCGCCAACTAAGGCGGGCTGAAACGACAAGAAAAGGGGCTTCGGCCCCTTTTCGCTTTTATGAGGATTTCCGATGCTCCGTTTTCTAGCCGTTGCCTTCGCGCTTTTAAGCGTTTCGCTTCCCAGGCGCAGACTGCCGGCATTCCCCCGAAGAGCTCAGCAATACGCGGCGCTTGGCCGGCAACAGCATCAATGCTTGTTTCGACGTCACGAGCCTTGGCCGCCCGTTCGACGAAGCCGTGGCCAAGGCGATTGGCGATGCGCTGTTTTTGGAGGTGAACGTCGTCGAGGGTTTTGGCGGCTTTCCGCTTAATGGCGACGGCTTCATGGACGAGCTGACGCTGGCCATGAACAATACCTGCGACGTTTTCATGGGCGTCAGCGTTTCCGCCAACTCGCCGTTCTCAGAGGCGTTTTCGCTGACACGGCCCTATGCCACCATTCCCTTCGTGCTCGCAGTCAGCGACCCCCAATGGCAGAGCCTTGGCGACATTCCCAAGGACCGTCCGCTCGGCACCGCCATGGCCAGCATGGGGGAAATGCAATATATAACTTGGGCGCAGCAGCAGCCGGAAGGGCAGAGCTGGGTGCGTTACCCCTATCCCGATCCGATCAAGATGGCGACGCGCGTGCTCGACGGCACCATTGCAGGCATGATCCTCTGGCAGCCCGCTCTGGCGCGGTTGCAGGCCGAGCGGCCGGAGACGGAAGCGCTGCGGGTCATCGACAGCGCGCCGATACCGGGTGCTGCCGTCAGCGTTGGTGCGCTGGTCTCGAGCCGCAACGGCTTTTTGCGCAGCGAAATGGATCAGGCCATCGATGCGCTTGTGGCGGATGGCACCATCGACGCCTTGATGGCCGAGTTTGGCTATCAGGGGTTAGCGGGCGAATAGCTGCGTCACGCCTACAAGGAGCTTGGCCGGGTCAGGAAAGCCAAAGGCGACGATGGCGACAATGACGAGGCCGATAAAGATCGGTTCGGCGCGACGCAGGCGCCGTTCCGCATCGGGCCAGATGGCCTGAAGCATGCCGCCGGCGACGAGGCCGGGGATCGGCAGTGCGTTAAGCAGGGTTGAGCTCAGGATAATCGCCTGCAGCTGAGCCAGGACCAATAGCGCAGCCGAGGCGCCGGTTGGCGGCAGCAGCAGCGCGGCCCGGCGCACAAGATCGACCGCCGGCATGACGGCAAGGATCAGTGCGAGGCCCAGGATGACGACCAGGACCACGCCCCAGCGGCCGAGCCGGTTGGTTCGCGGCTCATACCAGATGCTGCGTATCCAGGAGACTCCGAAGAGGGCCGCCATGGCAGCGCCCCAGGCCGTGACGTGGACGAATGGATTGAGCGTGAGCTTCCCATCGTGCTGGGGTCGGTGGTCCTTCATGATCCATGCCAGCGCCGCAAGGATTGCGCCCTGCAGGGCCGCATAAAGCAGCACCGCGGCGAGGCGCGAAACGATACCGCCGATGCTGAGCTCTCCGAGTATCTGCATACTGCCACCCGCTGGTTAGACGCACACCTTTAGGGGCTTGGCGCCCAAGGCGATAGGCATCTCTTTGCAGCGTGAAAAACTTCGCAACAGACTGGGGCCACAGCCGTTGAGCCGGACACGCTATCGGGAGACCACAATGAAAACGCTCGCAATTGCAGCTTCTTTCTCCCTTGCAGCCCTGATGGTTCCGGCTGCCGTATCGGCACAGGAAGTCACCTTGGGCGAGCAGGTTGTGCCCGCCGAACAGATGACCATTGTCGAGGACTGGTGCAAGGAACTGCAGGCCCAGCAGGGGCTGACCGGCACTCAGGAACCAGAATCCACGATGACCGAAGAGCAGGCTGAAACCGCCGCTGGCGATGTGGACGAGGCGATCGAAGGCGCTATCGATCTGAACACCGTGACGCTTGAGCAGTGCCAGGACGCGGGCCTTACCGATCAGGAAAGCGACTGATCATGATTACAAAAACCATTGCGATGATCGGCGCGACCCTGCTGCTGTCCAGCCCCGTCCTGGCTCAAGACGTAGAGCACAGGATCGGGGGCAAATCGGTGCCCGAGGACCAGATTGCCGAGGTTCAGGAGCGTTGCGACGCCATGCGCCAAGGCGAAGTCGCCTCGCCGGTGGCGCAAGCTGCCTATGATGAGGATAGCGACGCTGAGGCCGCGGAAGCCGCTGAAGACACCGCCGTCGATCTTGCTAGCGACCTCTGGACTGAAGACGATCGTCTCGATCCCGAAAAGCTGTCGATCGAGCTTTGCGACGAAGGCAATTTCGAGTTGAGCGTCGAATAGCCCTTGGCGGCCGCGTCGCCTTCAAAGACGCGGCTGCTCTTGTCTTGCGCTGGCTGATACCGCAGCGCTGGCGCGGCCCCGTACGTCGCGGCGGAAGTCGCTGGGCGATGTGCCCGCGATCTTGCGAAACGCCTTGTTGAAGGCGCTGAGCGAGCCGAAGCCGCTATCCATGGCAATGGTCAAGACGCTCGACACGTCCCGCATCAGCATGGCCTGTGCGTAGGATAGGCGCATGAGATTAATATAGTCGTTGAGCGTCATGCCCGTCGACTTCTTGAACACGGTCATCGCGTATTTGGGGTGAATATCGGCGGCAACGGCGATGTCGATGGAGTCGATCTCTTCGCGGAAATTGTCGGCGATATATTCGCAGATGCGCACCACGATCGGGGAGGTGTGGTGATCGAGCTCACCCTTGTCGTCGACCGCCTGCGTTTCGGGCAGGAGACTATAGGGCGAGAAGCGGATGCGCTCGATCCTGAGCAGCAGTTCGTCGACGGCGAGGCTCACCTTGATCGGATCGCCGGAGCGGGCATAGTTGTTCCAGCGCGCGAAGTTGACGGGGTCGGACGCGTCGGTCGCATGCGTCACAAGCGTCTGCCCCTGCATCAGGCGTGCCTGCACATCAGGCGGTAGCCGCAACCGGAAGAAGTGCACCAGGGGCAGGTGGCCGCCGGCATAGATCAGGTCGTCCGAGCCATCGTCGAGCCAGTGCGGCTGGCCGCCCCAGAACAGGGCAAGGTCGCCTTCGGAAAACGTCACCTCGTGGCCGCTCATCTTGTAGTGGGCCCAGCCGCGCACGATGAAATTGACCTCGACCTGCGCGTGCCAGTGGGGTCCACGCATGATCAGGGGCGCGGCGTGGAACAGCTGCAATTCGGTGGGCAGGCGCTCGACACCGTTGGCCGGCGGCTCGTAGTACACGCGATGGTCCATCTTACTTTCCGCCAATTCAGCATACCCTTTTAGAGCGACGCGGCGATTAGTATGATTAACTTAGGTTTCGCTCCGAGGAAGAGCAAACGAAAAGGGAGGATCATATGTCTCGCACCACTTCGCGGTGGACCCGCACGCTTGCCTTGACCATGACGGGCATCAGCCTGTTCACGGTCGCTGCCGCTTCTGCCGGTGAAATCACCGTCTGGGCCTGGGACCCCAATTTTAACGGCGCCACCATGAACAAGGCCGCCGAGATCTATAAGGCCGACCATCCCGATACCACGGTCACCGTGGTTGACTTCGCCAAGGCCGACCTCGAGCAGAAGTTGCAGGCGCAGCTTGCTTCCGGCACCATAGATGGCCTGCCCGACATCGTGCTGATCGAAGACTATGGTGCGCAGAAGTACCTGCAGTCCTTTCCCAATGCCTTCGAGCCACTGACTGACAAGATCGATTACTCGGGCTTTGCCCCTACAAGGTCGAGCTCGCAACGCTGAACGGACAGACCTATTCGGTGCCGTTCGACTCCGGCGTCACCGGCCTTTTCTATCGCTCCGACGTGCTGCAGGAGGCCGGCTACACGGCCGACGATCTCGCCGATATTACCTGGGACCGCCTCATCGAGATCGGCACCGACGTCAAGGAAAAGACCGGCAAGGTGCTGTTGCCGTTCGATCCCAACGATGCCGGCATCATCCGCATCATGATGCAGTCGGCTGGCTCGTGGTATTTCAATGCTGATGGCAGCGTGAACATTGCCGACAATGCCGTGTTCAAGGAAGCGCTCTCGACCTACCAGGACTTGGTCGCCTCGGGCATCACCAAGCCGGTTGCCGGCTGGACCGAGTATACCGGCTCCTTCACCTCGGGCGACACCGTTGCGACGCCGACCGGCGTCTGGATGGTCGGCACGATCAAGGCCAATGCCGACCAGTCCGGCATGTGGGGCATCGCACCGCTGCCAAAGCTTGATGGCGTCGAAGGCGCAACCCATGCTTCCAACCTTGGCGGCTCGAGCTGGTATGTCTTGTCTTCGGCTCCCAACAAGGAAGAGGCCATCGACTTCCTCGCCACCGTCTGGGGCTCGAATGCAGACTTTTACCAGGACATCCTGGTCGGTCAGGGTGCCGTTGGTTCGCTGCTCGCCGCTCGCGAGGGCTCGGCCTATACCGAGAGCGACGAATTCTTCGGCGGCGCGCCGGTCTGGCAGAACTTCTCCGATTGGCTCGGCCAGATCCCAGCGGTCAACTACGGCATCTTCACCAATGAAGCCGACGCTGCCGTGATTGCGCAGCTTCCAGCACTGACCTCGGGTGGCAATGTGGACGAGATCGCTGCGGCGATCGACGCCCAGGTGCGCCAGCAGGTTCAGTAACCCGCTTCCGGAGGCGGATCTTCACCGTCTCCGGCCTCCCGCGGTTCCGCGCCTTCACCAGCGCGGAACCGTTGGCCTTCGCGCTTCACGAGGGGGATCGCAGTGGCGCAATCACAACTGGCTCGCAGTGAGCAGATCAACGGCTGGGCCTTTATCCTACCCGCCTTGGCGCTGCTCGGCATCTTCATGGTCTATCCGATCCTCTGGTCGCTCTGGATGAGCTTCCAGACCGGGCGCGGCATGGTGATGAGCTTTGGTGGCTTCACCAATATCGTGCGGCTGACGCAAGACCCCGTCTTTATTCGCGCGCTGACCAATACGCTGACCTTTCTGGCCATCCAGGTGCCGATCATGCTGGTCCTGGCGCTGCTTTTTGCCAACGCGCTCAATGACAGCAAGCTTTGGGGCCGCAGCTGGTTTCGCACCGCGATCTTTTTGCCCTGCGTGACGTCGCTGGTCGCCTATTCGGTCGTCTTCCGCTCGATGTTCGGCGCCGAAGGCATCATCAACCAGATGCTTTTATCGCTGCACCTAATCGCCTCGCCAATTCCGTGGCTGGCCGACCCCTTCTGGGCAAAGGTGGTGATCGTTGCCTCTATCACCTGGCGGTGGACGGGCTACAACATGATCTTCTACCTCGCCGCCATGCAGAACATCGACCGCTCGATCTATGAGGCGGCCAAAATCGATGGCGTGCCGGCCTGGGCGCGGTTCTGGTATCTGACGGTGCCGATGCTGAAGCCGGTGATCCTTTTCACCACCGTGATTTCGACCATCGGCACGCTGCAGCTTTTCGACGAGCCCAACCTCATCACCCTGGGCGGGCCATCGGACTCGACGCTGACGCTGTCGCTCTACATCTACAATCTCAGCTTCAAATTCATGCCCAGCTTCGGCTATGCGGCGACCGTGTCCTACGTGATCGTCCTGCTGGTCGGCATCCTCAGCGTCATCCAGTTCTTTCTGGCGCGGGATCGGCGCGCATGAGCAATCCCCTCGCTCTTCTCGGTCGCGCTGCGCAATATGCTTTGCTGACGCTTGCGGCCTTCGTGTCGATTTTTCCGTTCTTCTGGATGCTGATCGGGGCCACCAATACCTCGGCCGACGTCACCAAGGGCAAGGCGAGCTTCGGCACGGCTCTGTTCGACAATATCGGCAAGTTCTTCACGACCCTCGACGTGCCGCGGCTTTTGTTCAACTCGTTCTTTATCGCCGGTATCGGCACGGCCCTGACGCTCGTGATCTCGTCGCTTGCCGGCTATGGCTTTGAGATCTTCCGCTCGCGCTTTCGGGAGAAGGTCTTCGCCGGACTGCTGTTGATGCTGTCGGTGCCGTTCGCGGCGCTCATGATCCCGCTCTTCATCATGATGGCGAACCTCAAGCTCATCAACACCTACCAGGCCATCATCCTGCCCTCGGTCGCCTCGATCTTCATCATCTTCTACTTCCGGCAAGCGACGAAGGCGTTTCCGCACGAACTTCGTGACGCCGCCAAGATCGATGGCCTCAAGGAGTGGCAGATTTTTCTTTTCGTCTACATGCCGGTGATGCGCTCGACCTATGCGGCGGCGACGATCATCGTCTTCATGGCCAACTGGAACAATTACCTCTGGCCGCTGATCGTGCTTCAGACCAATGAAATGAAGACGCTGACGCTTGCCACGGCGAGCCTTATTTCGGCCTACGTGCCCGATTGGGGCGTCGTCATGGTCGGGGCGATCTTTGCCACGCTTCCAACCCTCATCATTTTCTTCCTGCTCCAGCGCCGCTTCGTCGAAGGCATGCTGGGCGCGGTCAAATAGGTGCAATACTCATGAGCAGCGTAAAACTCAGAGGTGTGCGCAAGATCTTCGGATCGCTGGAGGTGATCAAGGGCGTCGACCTCGACATCGATGCGAAAGAGTTCGTGGTGTTCGTCGGCCCCTCCGGCTGCGGCAAGTCCACACTTTTGCGCATGATTGCCGGGCTTGAGCCAATCTCGAAAGGTGACCTCGAGATCGGCGGCAAGCGCATGAACGATGTCGATCCGTCGCAACGCGGTATCGCCATGGTGTTTCAGACCTATGCGCTTTATCCGCATATGACGGTTCGGGAAAACATGGGCTTCGCGCTTCGCTTCGCCCGCGTGCCGAAGGAGCAGATTGCGCGCCAGGTTGATGCTGCGGCGCGCATCCTGGCGCTTGGTCCCTTGATGGATCGCTATCCGAAGGAGCTTTCGGGTGGGCAGCGGCAGCGCGTCGCCATCGGTCGTGCCATTGTCCGTAATCCCGAGGTGTTCCTGTTCGACGAGCCGCTTTCCAATCTCGACGCCGAACTGCGCGTCCATATGCGGATCGAGATCGCGCGGCTTCACAAAGAGCTCCAAACCACCATCATCTATGTGACCCATGACCAGGTCGAGGCCATGACCCTGGCGGACAAGATCGTCGTGCTGCGCGACGGTCTTGTCGAGCAGGTCGGGCGGCCGCTCGATCTTTACGATGATCCGGCCAACCAGTTCGTGGCCGGTTTTATCGGTTCGCCCAAGATGAACTTCTTGCCGGCCAGGATCGTGGATGCCGGCAACGGTCAGGCCACGATAGTGCTTCGCGATCATCCCGAAGCGCGACTGACCATGACGGTCACCGGCGTTTCAGCGGGCGAGGAGGTGCAGCTTGGCGTGCGGCCGGAACATTTCGGCGCGCCCGGCGCCGGGGATGCCGATCTCACGCTCGAGATCGATGTGGCCGAGCATCTGGGCTCCACCAGCTATGTTTATTCGCGCACCGACGGCGAACCATTGATCATCGAGCGCGAAGAGTCCCGGCGCGAGATCGGACAGGACCGGATCACGGTCTCGATCAGCGCCAGCCAGGCTTACCTTTTCAACAAAAACGGGCAGCGCATCCGCTAGCCAAGCCATCCCAAGACCTCATGGTGAGCCCGTCGAACCACGAGGTCGTCCAGCACCAACACATTGCCACGACTTCGTCCTTCGACAGGCTCAGGATGAGGTCTACTGATAGGATCAGAAAGATGAATAAAATCCGCTGGGGCATTATCGGCCCGGGCAGCATTGCCAAGTCGTTCCGCGATGGTCTTGCGGCGAGTGAGCATGGCGTTCTTGCCGCGATCGCTACGCGCAGTCCGGACCGCCCAGGCCTGGCCGAGGAGTTTTCCGGCACCCGGATCGTCCATGGCTATGACGCACTCCTGGCCGACAAGGAGATCGACGCGGTATATATTGCCGTGCCGCATACCGGCCACGCAGAGTGGGCGATCAAGGCCGCGGAGGCGGGCAAGCATGTGCTGGTGGAAAAGCCGCTGGCGCTTTCCGCCCATGAAGCCGATGCGGTGTTCCATGCGCATCGCAAGGCTGGCACCTTTGTGGGCGAAGCCTTCATGTACCGGCTCCATCCGCAGACGGCCAAGATCGTCGAGCTGATCAAGTCCGGAACGATCGGCGACGTGCGCCTGATCCAGTCGAGCTTCGGCTTCAGCATGGGGCGCTTCCAGCCGCAGCATCGTCTGTTTGCCTCCGAGCTTGCAGGCGGTGGGATCCTCGACGTGGGCGGCTACCCGGTTTCCATGGCGCGGCTGCTGGCGGGTGCCGCGAGCGGCAAGCCCTTTGCCGATCCGGTCAAGGTTGCGGGAACGGCAAGCCTTAACGCCGAAGGCACGGACGATGTCGCCGCTGCCTTGCTGACGTTTGAAGGCGGTATTGTGGCTCAGGTGAGCTGCGCCGTGATGGCCAATCTCGACAATGTCTTGCGCATCCATGGCTCGGAAGGGCGGATCGAGGTGCCGGATTTCTGGTTCGCCGGCGGCTCGCGCGACCAGGGTCTTGGCAAGATCGACATCATCAAGAATGGCCAAACGGAAACCGTCAGCGTCAACGAAAGGCGGCAGCTGTTCTCGTTCGAAGCAGAGGCTGCGTCCCGCGCAATCCTCGATGGACGCCAGGAGTTCGAGAACCCCGGCATGAGCTGGAACGATACGCTGGGCAATATGCGGGTGCTCGACAAATGGCGCGCTGATGCCGGCATCGAGTTCTCGGTCGAGACGGCGACCAAGCGCGTCAACACGATCGACAATCGGCCGCTCGGCACCAATATGGGCGCTATCCCGAAGCGCTCGATCCCCGGGCTCGGCAAGCCTGCATCGGCCGTCGCCCTGGGCTTTGAAGATTTCCGCACCTTTGCCTCTGGCGCCATTCTGCTCGATGCCTTCTGGGAAAAAGGCGGCAATATTTTCGACACGGCCTTTGTTTATGGCTCGGGCTATACCGAAAAGCTCTTTGGCCAGTGGCAGCGCAACCGCGGCGTTCGCGAAGAGGCCGTGCTGATCGGCAAGGGCGCGCATTCCCCGCTCTGCTATCCCGACGTGATCGGCAAGCAGCTGACGCAGTCGCTCGATCGGCTGCAGACGGACTATGTCGATGTTTACTTCATGCACCGCGACAATCTCGATGTGCCTGTCGGTGAATTCGTCGACGCCATGGATGCGGAAGTGAAGGCAGGCCGTATTCGCGGGCCTTTCGGTGGCTCGAACTGGACCAAGGAGCGCATGGACGAGGCGATCGCCTATGCAGAGCGCACCGGCAAGACCATGCCGCAGGCGCTTTCCAACAATTTTGCGCTCGCCGAAATGCTGCACCCGATCTGGGATGGCTGCGTCACCGCGGGCACGCCGGATTTCAAGCAGTGGCTGACAGATCGCCAGATCACCAATTTCTCCTGGTCGAGCCAGGGCCGCGGCTTCTTTACGGACGCCGCTGGTCCCGACAAGCGCGACAATGAAGAGCTGGTACGGGTCTGGTACAATGACCAGAATTTTGCGCGGCGTGAACGTGCGATCGAACTGGGCAAGCAGCTTGGGCACTCGCCGATCCACATCGCGCTCGCCTATGTCCTGGCGCAGCCTTTTCCCAGCGTACCGCTGATCGGGCCGCGTCGTCTTCTCGAATTGGACGACAGCATCAAGGCTTTCGACATCAGGCTGACGCCTGAACAGGTGCGTTGGCTGGAAAACGGTGCGACAGCGTAAAAGCACGTCGTTTGCTTCTAGGCCCCGGCGAGCCTAATGGTTCGTCGGGCATTTTGCGGCTAGTTTTCGACCCGGCCGATCCGGTCGGCGAGCGGGAAGCGGATGGTGCAGACGACGCTTTGAGTGTCCATGGCCAGATCGGTTTGCGCCTCGATCTCGTATTCCAGCAGGCGAGTCAGCACTTCGGTGCCGAAGCCGGGTGAGCCGATCTTTAGAGGTTCGGTCCGGCCGGTTTCGCGCCAGGTGAAGACCAAAGTCTGTTCCGGGTTCTTTCCAGTCACTGTCCAGGAAATGTCCAGCTTGCCGGCGCCGATGCCGAGAAGGCCATGTTCGACGGCGTTGATAGCCAGTTCGTGGAGGGCGAGGCCGAACACCTGGCCGGCGCGCGGCTGCAGGTGAACATGCGGTCCGCTGATGGTAAGGTTGGGGCTTTCGGTTGCGCCGTAATGGAGCAATTCGTCGGTCAAAAGTGCATAGATTTCGACGGAGCCATTTTCATCGGCTGCCGATTGCGCCCGCATCAGCGCGTCGAGGCGGTCCTCCACATGGCCCACAAAAATCTCGAGGTCCCGCTTGGTTTCAGCGGAGCGGCGAATGATCATGCGCAGCATTGCCGCCGTGCTCCGCAGGCGGTGACGCAGTTCTCCTGGCGCATTGCTCTGGTCAAGCAGCCGGCGCAATCTTTGGTTGTCGGCTTCCAGTTGAGCGATGTGTGTGGCTTGCTCGCTTTGCTCGGACATTAGGACCTCGGTGTTCATCCTAAAGCCGCAGGCGAGCCGGCTCTTGGGATCCCGGTGTGTGGGTGTGGAGATATAATGGATCAAATGAGGCGAGTTCCCGCAGCCCCTCCAGATCGTGAACGCCCAATCGATGATCGCGCAGGGAGATGAGCCCAAGGCCGCGCAATTCTTGCAAGGATCGGTTGAGATGAACGGCGGAAAGTCCCAGCGTATCGGCCAGTTCGGCCTGGGTCATGGGCATGGTGAAGCTCGTTGAGGACTTGTCCGACAAGGGTGAGGCGCAGGTGGAGTTCGCAGATCAGGTGCGACAAGCGCTCGGCAGCGGAGCGGCGGCCAAGGCTAACCAGGTGTTCGCGCTCGATATTCGTGGCCATGAGCAGGTCCCACCACAAGGCTCGTTCAATGGTCGGGCTACCATGGGCGGCGGACCGAAGCGCCGAGGGCGTGATGCCCGCGACGGTGGCAGGTGAGAGCGTCATGACCGAATAATCGGCAAAATCGGGAAGCATGCCGAAGGGCTCGGCCAGATCGCCGGGGACGATGAGCGACACGATCTGCCGATTGCCGTTTTCTAGCAAGCGGTAGCGGCAGGCCCAGCCGTCGAGCAGGACGGGCAGGACGCGCGGTTCGTCTCCCGTGGCCCAAAGCTCAGTATGGGCAGCCACGCTGCGGGCGGCCGGGATGAGCGAGCTGAGCAGGCGTTCGTCGTCCCCGCTCAGGGCCGCACCATGTCTTAACTTGCGGACCAGAATGTTGGTCATTGCCCCATCCCAAGACCTCGAAGAAATTCAAAGCTCAGGCTCACGAGAATGTTCCGGATCCGGAGCGCTCTAACTTTGCTACATCCATTATTTGTGGACGTAATGCTCTACTAGCTTAGAAATTCTTGGGCAAAATATCTTGCTTAAGCTTTTGTAAAACTTAGAATTTCTCTTGCTAAGTTAACCTATGTTACCGAGGCTGCATTTGATAGACGGGCGTTCTCGACGGTACCGCGCAGCTTTTCAGCTGTTGCGGCGAGGGCACGCTCCGCGCGGACTCGGTCGGGCTTTGCACATTGTTCATTGCCCGTGACTAGATTGGCCGGTACTTTATCGATTAATGGGGCGCGCTGCCGGGAGGCGGCCTGTTCCGCGCGTGCTGGAGAATGCGGTGTTTGAGTTGTGGCGCGCCGGGAGCAAGACTTCTTGAGGTTGGCTCGGCAACATCTTCTGGGTGCGATCGCCAGCGCTGTCCTCCTTGGACTGGCCGCTGCCGTGCCGACATCCGCGCAAGGGTTGGTGCCCGAAAACTTCTTCAATGCCCCGATCGACCCTGCTGCGCCCACCGCCGTGGAAGCGGACGAACTGGTTTTCGACAGCGTCAACAACATCATCAGCGCTCGCGGCGATGTCGTGTTGCGGCTTGGCGGCTATACGGTCACTGGCAATGAACTGGTTTATCGTCGGGCGACCGGCGACATGGACGTGGTGGGCAATGCCACGGTTACCGATCCTGCGGGCAATGTGACCAAGAGCCCGAGCATTTCGCTCACCGGCAGCATGAAGCGCGCCGTGCTCGATACGATGACCATCACGGCTTACGACGGGTCGCGCATCACCGCTGACAGCGTCGATTTCGACCGCGAACTCGAAACCATCCTCACCAATGCGCAATATGCGCCCTGTGGCGATTGTATCGATGAAGAAGGGCGGCGCATCGGCTGGTCGATCAGCGCAGCGCGCATCGTCCAGAACAATGTGGATGGCTCGATTACCTTCGAGCAGCCGACCCTGGCACTGTTGGGCGTGCCGGTCGCGTGGCTGCCCTATCTCTGGCTGCCGGATCTCAGCAATGACGGCCTGGACCGGGTGCCGCGGCCGACATTGGGCTATACCGAAGAGATCGGCGTCAAGGTCGAAGTGTCAGTCGCCGCCTATTCGTCGCGCTGGACCGATATCATCCTGACGCCGGCGCTTTTATCCAATCAGGGTTTCCTGATGGGGGCCGAGTGGGTGCAGCGCTTCGATAATGGATCGATGCGCATCAAGGCATCGGGCCTCTATCAATTCAATCCGGACGCCTTCACCTTTACCGATGCGCGGCGGGAGTGGCGCGGCGCGATCCAGGCGCAGGGCGAGTTTGTGCCGGTCAAGGACTGGACCGCGGGCTTTGCCTATGCGGCTTTCACCGACAGCGCCTATTTCGAAGACTACCTGCTTGAGCCCCGCCGCGCCGGGATCAACGAAGTCTATGCGACGCACCTGACCGACGACACCTTCGTCGATGCGCGCGTGCAGCAATACAATTTGCTGGGCGATACGACCGACCAGACGCGCGAGCAGCAGGGCATTGCATTCCCCAACCTGCGCGTCGAGCGGACCTTCGATTTGGCGCCAGGCGCTGGTCGCATCGATGTCGAAGCGCGGATGCTGAACATTTATCGGGCGCGCGAGTATACGACCTCGGTCAACGGTGTTCCTTATGATCTGGGCTATGGCGGAACCCGTCTACACGGCATGACGCAGGCAAGCTGGCAGAACCAGTTGATCTTCGGCGGAGCGGTGGTCACGCCGTTCGCCGGTCTGCGCATCGATGCGGCTTCCTACGACCGCTCCTCGGCAACCGATCTTTCCAATCCGGGCCTGCCTCCCGCCGATCAGGTTCTGTTCGGCGCGACGCCGATCGCTGCGCTCGACGTCCGCTACCCGCTGTCCGCCTATGGCAATGGCATCACGCATCTGATTGAGCCCATCGCGCAGCTGGTCTACCGGGGCGCATCGAGCACCCAGCCGGGGATCACCAACGAAGACTCGCAGAGCGTGTTCTTCGATGACAGCAATCTCTTCAGCTATAATCGCTTCACCGGTATCGACCGGCAGGAGACGGGCCTGCGCGCCAATTTGGGTGGCCGCTATCTGCTCGACTTCAACGATGGCAATTATCTCGAACTGATCGGCGGGCAATCGTTCCAGCTTGCCGGAACCAACGCCTTTGCCGAGCCGAACCGGCAGCAGGTGGGCGTAGCGTCTGGTCTCGACATGGCTTCGTCCTATGCCGTCTTGGGCGCCTATGGTGTCCTGGCCGACACGGTCAAGGCTGGCGGCAAGGTGCAGCTCGACAGTGGTACGCTCGATGTCGCTCGGGCATCGCTCGGCGCGACCTATTCGGGCGAGCTTTTCAGCGCCGGGGTGAGCTATCGCTATGCCGAGGCCACGCCCGCGGCCGGCAATATCCGGGCGCAGCACGAGCTTGGTGGCGAGCTGACCGTGCCCTTTGCCGACTATTGGTCGGCGACCGGCCAAGCCTATTGGGACCTTTCCGCCAATAGTTTCCTCCTTGCCGGCGCTGGCCTTACCTATGATGACGGCTATCTCAGTGTTGGCGGGTCAGCCGTCAGAACCGGGCCGACGCATACCAGCCCGAACGACATGCGCTTTCTTGCATCCTTCCGCCTCAAGGCGCCGGCCGGACTCGATATCGGCTATGCGGGCGCAGTGCCGGTGGTGCAGGATTGGCTGAGCCGGGCAGGGACGCAATGACGATGAAACAGCTTCTTGGCCCGATCGCCGCGGGTCTGCTTGCCCTCAGCCTTTCCGCCTGCACGAGTTTTGCGCCGGTCTATGGCGATGTGTCGAGCACCAGCGTTTCGGCCGCGCGTTTCAATTTCGCGCCGCCTAAGAACCGCCTTGAACAGATCATTCTCAACCGGCTCGATATCGCTTTTCCGGGCCCGGCCAACCCGAGCCATCCGGTTCTTACGGTTACCGCGGCGACCACCGGTTTGGCTGGCGGGCTATCCGATGCCATTGACGTGGGCAATCCGGTCTCGACGCGGGTCGAGGCTACCGTGACGATCACCCAGGGCGACCAGGTTGTGTTCACCACGCGCCGCTTCACAGACTCGACCTATCAGTCCGGCAAGCTGACGCCCACGGACGTGTTCTCGGCCACCGGGGCGCAGGAAACTGCGGCCAGGAGCACGGCAGAGTCCTTGCGTGCAGCAATCCTTGCCGGTTACCGGCCGGGCATGACGCCGGTTACGCCGGCCCGATAGACCGCTGATTGTTTGGCAATCGGCAACGCTGCGTGGCGCCGGCCCGCTGTTGCCTTGCGACGGGTTTGTCCTGATATCGTGGGCAACACCGAGGAGCCCGCTATGTCCGCTTACCATTTCCGCGCCGACCAGAATGCCGACGCCGATACGCTGATCTTTCTCTTTCATGGCACCGGCGGCGACGAGAACCAGTTTTTCGATCTGGCGGGCCAGCTCTACCCGGCGCACGGCGCATTGGCCCCCGCGGCGATGTCAGCGAGGGCGGCGCACTCCGCTATTTCCGGCGCACCGGCGAGGGCGTTTATGACATGCCTGATCTTGCGGTTCGCACGAAGGCCATGGCCGAGTTCGTGCGCGAGCAGATCGGCGCTCGTCGCCCCGGGCGCGTCCTGGGATTGGGATATTCAAATGGCGCCAATATCCTGGCATCGGTCCAGTTTGCCGATCCGGCCTTGTTCGACGGGACGATCCTGATGCATCCGCTGATCCCGTTTGCGCCGCCGGCGCAGGACTTCAGCGGGCGCAAGGTGTTGATCACTGCGGGGCGGCGCGATCCCATCGCTCCGGTTGCGGCGACGCAAGGCCTGGCGGACTATTTCGAGGCCAATGGCGCCGCAACGACCCTGGCCTGGCACGAGGGTGGGCATGAGCTGCGCAACGACGAACTGGCCGCTATCCAGGCTTTTCTCTAGGCTATCGTGACGCCGCCCTAGCGAGCCGCTATGGTGCCCTCGACCACAGGGTTCGAGGGCTCCCATGATCCGCTTTGTTGCACTGACAACGATGTTTTTGGCAGGACTCACCGTGCCCAGCCTGCCGGTGATGGCGGCGAGCTTTGATTGCAGCAAGGCCGGCACGCCGTTCGAGCATGCCATCTGCGACAGCGACGAGCTTTCGGCAGCGGACGAGCGTTTGTCGCGGACCTATGCAACGGCGGCCGGTGGCCTGAGCGATGCGGCAAGTGGCGATCTGCGGTCTGGGCAGCGCGAGTGGCTCACCTATGCGCAGCGGGCGTGCACCATGGATGCTGAGCCCATGACCAGCGGCAAGTATGGGGAAGAGGGCGTCTCTTGCCTCGTCGACCTCTTCAAGTCGCGCGCCCAGGTGCTGGAAACCAGCCGCATGATCCAGGGACTGCGGTTTTACCCCATGAGCCAGTATGAGGCACTGCCCGACCCTGAAAATAAAGGCGACGCTTATTGGGGCGTGGCTGAGCACGAGCTGTCGATCGTGCAGCTTGATGGCGACGAGCCTTTTGCCGCGGCGTTCAACGCGTTGGTGCGCGCCGAGCGTGAAACCATGCAGGGTGGTGACGAAGACGTCGCCAGCCATGCCAGCAGCGACACCAGCAATTCGATTTCCGTCAAGGAAGTGGCGGGCACCGGACGCATCACGCTCGACGTCAGCACCTATTGGTATGGGCATGGCGCCGCGCACGGCAATTACACCCTCAGCTACCTCCATTTCCTGACCGATGAAGCCCGGTTCCTCAAGGCCGAGGACTTCTTTACCGGCAAGAAGTGGAAGCAGGCACTATCGGATCTGACCATCGCCGCGCTCGAGCGCGAACACGGCGAAAACCTGATGATGGACGGAACCGAATATATCGAGGATACGGTGGCGGATCCGACAAGCTGGGACCTATCGAACCCTTATGGATTGGTGATCCAGTTCCAGCCCTACCAAGTTGCCGCCTATGCTTATGGCGCTCCGACGGCAACCGTGAGCTGGGATGATCTCGAACCCTACTTGACCGAGGGCTCCAACAGCATCCGCTTCGGCTTCTAGCGGCTAGGCCAGGAGGTCGCCCCATTCCTTGTGGCGCCGGAACTGGGCCACGACATAGGAACATACCGGGCGGATCTTAAAACCCTGCTCGCGGGCATCGGCGATGGCCGCATTGACGAGCTTCGAGGCGATGCCGCGACCTTCGAAGGCGGGCGGTACGCCGGTATGGTCGATAACCATGGGGCCGTCGCCGGACTTGCTGAATGTCATTTCGGCTTCGGCGCCGCCGCCAAGGTCGATGAAGTAGCGGCCGCGACTGGCGTCATCTTCGCGCTGGATGGTGTAGTCCTGATCGGCCATGGCTTAAAATCCTTCAAGTTCAGCTGCGGATCGGGGGCGGTCCGAGCTCGGGAAAAAGGCTGCGCTCCGGCAGGAAGGGGTGGATGTCCAGCCCTTCGAGCAGCGCTGCCTTGGCCTCTTCATATTGCCTTGCGTGTGGAAGATTAAAGCCCTGCCGGCGAGGGCGCCGAAATGGCGGGGCTCGAGCTCGAGCGTTTTTGCAACGTCGCCCAGGGCGCTTTCATAGTCGCCGCGGAGGAAATTGGCGGTGGCGCGAAGATTGTAAGCCTCTGCATAGTCAGGGTAATCGGTGACCAGGTCTTCGATCTGCGGCAGCTGCGCGGCTGGACCGGCAAAGCCGCCGCCCTTGATGATGGCTTCGACGCGGGCGGCAAGGTCGGGGTCGTCCGGATGGGTCCAAAGCTGCCAGATCCGGTCGGCAATGGCACGGGCGCTGGCCTCGTCGGTGGCGCTGCGCAGGTCGGCGAAGAGGCTGTCGAGTTCGGAGGATTGTTGGGCGGAAAACTGCGCGAGGGTCGCCGTGGCCGGAGCGGCGGCGAGGAGGACGGCGAGGATGAAAGCGTGCGCCAATCTTGCCATTTTGCGAGTGTGGCGTCTTCGTGGAGTCGCATCAAGTGCCAATGTGCTAACGGAGGGGTAACACTTGCCGGCCCCGACGCGTCAACAAAGGAAAAACCATGAGCGAACTGCAATATCATCTCGTTTCATCCGGGCCGCGGCCGGTGGCGCCGTTCAGCCATGCGGTTGAAACCGACGGCTGGGTCTTCGTCACCGGGCAGATGCCGACCGATCCGGCCGCACCCGACGCGCCGCTGCCGGATGGGGTGGAGGCGCAGACGCGGCGCGTGGTCGAGAACCTCAAGATCGTCCTTGGCGGGATCGGGCTGGGGCTCGAGCATGTGACCATGGCGCGGATTTACCTCACGCAGTTCGAACGGGACTATGCGGCGCTCAACGCGCTGTGGCCGACATTTTTCGAGCCAGGCAAATTGCCGGCGCGGACCACGGTCGGCGTGACGGCGCTGGCGGTGGGTGCACTGGTCGAGATCGATCTCGTCGCGCGGCGGCCCTAGCCCCCACCCGCCTCCCCGTCAGGCGGGGGAGGAGAAGAAAAAGCAAATCCTCTTGCAGGATTTCACGCGGCCGCCTAACCCTTGCGCCAGCTTTTCGGGAAGGACGACCATGCCGCAGGACGCCAACGCAATCCGCTCCATTCTGTCGCTGGCGCCGGTGGTGCCGGTGATCATCCTCGACGATGTGGCGCAGGCGCGCCCGCTTGCCGAGGCTTTGGTGGCCGGCGGCCTGCCGGTGCTGGAAGTGACACTGCGGACGCCCAATGCCCTGCGCGTGATGGAAGAAATGGCAAAGGTCACAGGGGCCATCGTCGGTTCCGGCACGGTGCGCAATGCGGGGCACATGAAGGCGTCGGTCGATGCCGGTTGCCGCTTCATGGTGTCGCCGGGGGCATCGCCGCGGCTCCTCGATGCGGCCGATGACGTGTCCATTCCGCTGTTGCCGGGCATCGGCACGCCGACCGAAGCGATGGCGGCGGCAGAACGGGGCTATTCTTTCCTCAAATTCTTCCCGGCCGAAGCGCTGGGTGGGGCGCCGGTGCTCAAGGCCTTTGCCTCGCCGCTGCCGGACATCACCTTCTGCCCCACGGGCGGGATCGATGCGGAAAAGGCCAAGACTTATCTCAGCCTGCCCAACGTGATCTGCGTCGGCGGCTCCTGGATCATGCCGGCCGACGCCCTGGCCAGCGGCGATTTCGCCCGCGTCGAGGCCCTGGCGCGCGAAGCGAGCGCGTTGCGAGGCTAGGCACATGGCCAAGGGCGTTCCCGAACACGGACTTGGCCACCTTCGTATCGTCCTGACCGATACGGCCTATCTGGGGCCAGGCCGTGCCGACCTGCTGGAGGGCATTGCGCGGACGGGCTCGATAGCGGCTGCTGGCAAGGCCATGGGCATGAGCTACAAGCGCGCCTGGAGCTTGGTGCAGGCATTAAACGAGGGGTTCGGGTCGCTGGTGCTGTCGAGTCGCGGCGGCGCGGGGCAGGGTGGCGCGAGCCTCACGCCTCGGGGTGAAGAGGTTTTGGCGCACTACCGGAACATGGAAGCGAAGGCGCAAGCGGCCATTGCCGAGGACGTGGCGGCTTTGCGCGCAGCCATCTCCGATATTTCCTCGTAAACATATCGCTTGCCAGAATGGATGCTCGTGGTCACGATGTGTTCAGAAGAACATATCGGAGTCGCTCATGTCTCGCCTGCTGTTAGTGTCGCTGTTTTTGGCCGGGACTGCGGTCCCGAGCTTGGCGGAAAGCGTCAATGTCGCCGTGGCGGCAAACTTTACAGCGGTTGCCGAAGAGTTGGCGGCAATGTTCGAGGCCGAAAGCGGGCACGAGGTCGAGCTGAGCTTTGGCGCCACCGGCCAACTTTATACCCAGATCAGCCAGGCGGCGCCCTATGGCGTGTTCTTGGCTGCGGATACCGAACGGCCGGAAAAGGCGATTGCCGAGGGCCTTGCGGTCGACGGCAGTTTCTTTGTTTATGCCGAGGGGCAGCTGGCGCTTTATGGCGAAGGCGTCGATGCAGAAAATGGCGAGGCGGCCCTGTCGGGCAATTTCGCCAAGCTTGCCATCGCCGATCCGCAGGCTGCGCCCTATGGGCAAGCGGCTGTCGAGGCGCTGACGGCATTGGGGCTCTATGAGGCCCTTCAGCCCAAGCTGGTGATCGGCGAAAACATCTCGCAGGCGCTGCAGTTTATCGAAAGCGGCAATGCGGAACTGGGTTTCGTGGCGGCCAGCCAGGTTGCCGACAAACCGTTCTGGCTGGTGCCGGCCGACCTGCACGAGCCGATTTCGCAGGGAGCGGTGCTCTTGAAAACAAGCGAGGGCAATGCTGCTGCCGAAGGCTTCTTGGCCTTTCTGCGGAGCGAGGCAGCTGTGGCGCTGATCGAGGCATCGGGCTACTCTGTCCCTTAATGGACTGGGATAGCCTTTTTCCGCCAATCATCCTGACCGGTGCCCTTGCGCTCTGCGTGACGTTTATCCTCCTTGTCCTCGCGACGCCGCTGAGCTTGTGGCTGTCGCGTGGGCGGGGCCAGGGGCGGGAAGTCGTTGGCGCGCTTGTAACCCTTCCTTTGGTTTTGCCGCCGACGGTCTTGGGATTTTACCTGCTGCTGGCGCTTGGGCCTTTGGGCCCGGCGGTTGGCTTGCAAGTTTTTGGGGCGCGCGGACGCTCGCCTTTTCCTTCGGCGGGCTGGTGATCGGTGGGGTGATCGCTTCGCTCCCCTTCATGGTGCAGCCGCTGCGCAATGCTTTTGCGACGATCGAAGCCGAAGTGCTGGAATCCGCCGACACTCTAGGAGCATCGCGCTGGCAGCGCTTTTTGCGGGTGGCACTTCCCTTGGCCAAGCCTGGCTATCTTGTCGGCGCGATCATGAGCTTTGCCCATACGATGGGGGAATTCGGCGTGGTGCTGATGATCGGCGGCAATATTCCGGGGCAGACCAAGGTCTTGTCGATTGCCATCTATGATTTCGTCGAGCGGCTGGAATGGGAGCGCGCCCATGTCCTTGCGGGCGGCATGGTGCTGTTCGGCTTTGCCGTGATCTGGAGCTCGTTGCTGCTGGGTCGAGATCGTGAGCGAAGCCAGAATTGACGACTAACATGTTAGTTGCTAGGCCGGTTACGACAACAGCCGGGGTGCCCCTATGCCTGCCATCGACAAGGTTCTTACCGTCGACGAAATGATGCGTCTGGCGCGGCGAAGGGTGCCGAAAATGTTCTTCGAATATGCCGATAGCGGCTCCTATACCGAGGGAACCTATCGCGAGAACGAGAGCGACTTTTCCAAGATCAAGCTCAACCAAAAGGTGGCGGTGAACCTTGAGGGACGCAACCTCAAGGTGACCATGCTGGGCAAGGATATCGCCATGCCGGTGGCCATCGCGCCCGCAGCAACCGGGGGCATGCAGACCGCGGACGGCGAGATCAAGGCGGCGCGGGCGGCGGCGAAAGCTGGCATCCCCTTCACCCTTTCCACCATGAGCGTCTGCTCGATCGAGGACGTGGCGGAGAACACGACGGCGCCGTTCTGGTTTCAGCTCTATGTAATGCGCGATCGCGACTTCATCTATCGGCTGATCGATCGCGCCAAGGCCGCCAGATGCCCAGCACTGGTTCTGACCATGGACCTCCAGATACTTGGGCAGCGGCACAAGGACATCCGCAACGGGTTGTCGACGCCGCCAAAGTTCACGCCCTATTCGGTGTGGCAGATGATGCAGCATCCGCTCTGGTGCATGCGCATGCTGGGCACCAAGCGGCACACCTTCCGCAATATAGTGGGGCATGTAAGCGGTGATCACGACCTGGCGTCTCTGTCGGCCTGGACGGCGTCGCAGTTCGACCCAACGCTCAACTGGTCCGATGTGCGCTGGATAAAGGAGCGCTTCGGCGGGCCGGTGATCGTCAAGGGCGTGCTCGACGCTGACGATGCGCAGGCGGCGGTGGACAATGGTGCCGATGCGGTCGTGGTCTCCAATCATGGCGGACGGCAGCTCGATGGCGCGCCCTCGACCATTCGCGTGCTTCCGGAGATCGTCGACCGGGTCGGCAAGCGCACCGAGGTTTATCTCGATAGCGGCATCCGTTCGGGACAGGACGTGATCAAGGCGCTGGCCTATGGGGCCAAGTCGACCTTTATCGGTCGGCCGATGCTTTATGGGCTTGGGGCTGGCGGCGAAGAGGGCGTGACGCGGGTGCTCGAGATCATCCGGCGAGAGCTCGACACGACCATGGCGCTGTGCGGCGAGCGGGATGTGCGCAATGTCGGGCTGCACAATATTTATTCGAACGACATTCCGGCGAGGAATGCGCCGATGGTGCAATAGACTGCGGTTTTGAGCATCCCTCCCCTTGATGGGGAGGGACCGAGGGTGGGGTGGGGCCGAGCACTCGGAACTGTGTGCTTGGCCCCCACCCCACCCAGCTGCGCTAGGCCTATGGCCAAGCTTCGCTACGCTCCCCCCTCTCGGGGAGGGAGGTGCAGGAACTGCAAGGCCCCGTTAGCTCTCGTAGAGAGCCGCTGCCCCCGGGGTGAGCTGAGCGAATACGGCGTTGGCGATGGCTTGCAATTGTTCCGGCGTGCCGGTGCCGACGATGGTGCAGGTGAAGCTCGTGTTGGCCCAGTATAGCACCTGGTCGGTGCCGAGGCGGACGCTTTCGTAAGATGGTCCGTCGACCCCGGTCGAGGGGGTAATGTAGAGCGTCGTGCGGTTGCCGGCGCCGTCTTCATACATCAGCTGCGCGGCGCGGCCGCCGGGGATGGCGGGGGCGGGGAGGAGGCGGCCGCCGAGAAAGGTGAGGCCCTGAACGGATAGATCGGGCATGGCCAACGCCGTATCGAGGCGGTTGGAGAGCCAGGTGGAGAGGTGTTCACTGTCGCTGCCGGCCACTTCGACGGCGTGGCGGTTTTCGGCAACGTAGACGGTGTGGGCGCTGACGGCATCGGCGATCAGGCGATCGTAGAGGTCGGGCGCATCGGCGCTGGGGCGCAACAGCCAGCCGGCGGCGATGCCGATGCCGAGGACGCACACGATAATCGCGGTCTGCGCCACCGAGCGCCATTGACGGCGCTGCGCTTCAAGCGCGAGACGATGGGGGTCGAGCCGCACGGGCACAGGCTCGGCACCAGCCGGCGCATAAAGCGTGCGAATGGCGTCGGACTGGCGCATGTAGGCTGCGATCTCAGCCATGGCGGCGGGGTCGGCCTCGAGTTTGGCGCGGCTTGCGCCGTCGAGCTCGTTGTCGAGATAGGCCATCAGCGTGTCGCGGGAAATTTCGCTCATTTGACCGTCCGCAAATGGGGCTGCGCTTCCGCTCCCGTCAACTGGCGCAGCGTGGCGCGGGCGCGGCCGAGACGGCTCATCAATGTGCCGGTCGGGATCTGCAGGATCGCGGCAGCTTCGGAATAGGCGAGGCCTTCAAGGGTCACGAGCAGCAAGGCTTCCTTTTGATCAAGCGGCAGGGTTTCGATAGCGCGAGCAAGTTCGGCAAGCGCCAAGTGGCCCGGTTGCGGGGCAGGGGTTGCGAGTTCGACCGTTGCGACATCGACAGCCTCGCCGCGGCGGCGATCACTGCGGCGGCTGTTGCGGTGGAGGTTTGTGAGGATCGTGAAGAGCCATGGGCGCAAGGGACCGCGCGGGCGAAACAAGCCGCGGCGGGCAATGGCGCGTTCCAGCGTATCCTGCACCAGATCGTCGGCGCGGTCGATGTTGCGGGTGAGCGCGCGGGCGTAGCGGCGCAAAGCCGGCACGTCCTTTTCGAGCTCATCGAGAAAATCGACCACGCCGCAGCTTTCAGGCTTATTCGACAGCAAGATGCCAAACGCCGCCGACGCCGTCACCGGTGACGTCGCCAGGCGCCTTGTCGTTGACCCAGTAATAAAGCGGCATGTCCTTATAGGCCCACATCTTGGTGCCGTCGGTGCGCTCGATGATGGTGAAATCGCCTTCGGCCTGGGTTGTTTCGTCAGCCATCAGCGGCGGCCACTTTTCGGCACAGCTGTCGTAGCAATTGGTGACGCCGGCCGTGTCCTTGTCGAAGATGTAGAGCGTCATGCCGTTGTCGCCGGTCAGCACCTGCTTGCCGCCAATATCGGTCGATTTGACCATGCCGCCGAGATAATCGACGGCAAAGCTGGGGTGGCGATCAGGGCGAGCGTGGCGGCGCCCAGAAGAAGCGAACGGATGTGCATTGGATTTCCCTCCTGTTGCGGGGCCGGCAAGGCGGCCTCCACCAAGACCAACACCGCCAAGCCGAGTTTAATCCGCAATTAGGTGCAGATTTTTCCTCAACAGCCACAAGGCGCTGGACAGGTTCCAAACAGATTGCTTTGTTATCGCCAACGCTGCGCCGCTCGCAAAAGCGCAGCGAAAAGACAGTTCATTCCGGGAGGAACACCATGATGAAGAGACGCGAATTTTTCAAACAAGCCTCGGTGGCCACCGTTGGTGCTGCCGCCGTTACGGCCGGGCTTGCCGCTCCGGCGGTTGCCCAGGGCAATATCACCTGGCGCATGGTGACCACCTGGCCCAAGAACTTTCCAGGTCTGGGCGTTGGCGCGCAAACGCTGGCCGATCGCATCACCAAGGCTTCGGGCGGCCGCTTGACCGTCCAAGTGTTTGCTGCCGGTGAAATGGTGCCGGGCCTTCAGGCTCTGGACGCCGTCATCGACGGTTCGGCCGAAATGAGCCACGGCACGCCCTATTATTGGCAGAACAAGAGCCAGGCCCTGTCGTTCTTCACCGGCGTGCCCTTCGGCATGACCAATCGCGAACTCACCGCCTGGGTGCGCTATCTGGGCGGCCAGGAGATCTGGGACAAGGTCTATGACCAGTTCGGTCTCCAGGGTTTCCTGTCCGGCGATACCGGCACGCAGGCTGGTGGCTGGTTCCGCAACGAGCTGACCGGCGTCGCCGATATCCAGGGCCTGCGCTTCCGTACGCCGGGCCTTGGTGGCCAGGTCTGGGCGAAGCTTGGCGCTTCGGTGACCAACCTTGCTGCCGGCGAAATCTTTGCCGCGCTCCAGTCGGGCACGCTCGATGCCGCCGAGTTCGTAGGACCCTATAACGACCTTGCGCTCGGCTTCTACCAGATCGCCAAGAACTACTACTTCCCCAGCTTTGTCGAGCCGGGTCTTGCCACCGAACTCGTGGTCGACAAGGCCAAGTTCGCGGAGCTGCCGGAAGACTTGCAGGAAATCGTGCGCATCGCCGCCCAATCGTCCTATGACCAGGTCGCGTCGGATATGTATGCCAACGATCCCCGTGCGCTCAATGCGCTCGTGGCCGAGCATGGCGTGCAGGTTCGTGCATTCCCCGAAGAGATCGTCGAAGCCGGCGCCAAGGCCTCGATGGAATTGATCGCCGAGATCCGCGAAGGCGGCGATGCCCTGACCAAGGAAACCGCCGAAAGCTTTGTTTCGGCCTTCAATCTCCTCCGTCAGCGCACCGAAGGCACCGACATGCCCTATCTCGCGGCACGCGAGAAATACATCAAGTTCGAATAAGGACCGTTTGGTCGAAATGGAAAGCCCGGGTGAAAGCCCGGGCTTTTTTATCCCCGTCGCATTATCCAAGCTTATCTTCCTCCCATCTCCACTGACGACACACGCGGCGCCGACGAAGTGCCGGGGTGGGGAGAAGGGTTCGACCGGGGTCGCCTGGACGAATGCGTGGATGCCTACGCCGGCCAGGCGGAGTAACCTGCAAGGAGAGAGGGCGCAGATCCGCTTTGCAGGCCAGTCCGCCGTCACCTCGAGTGGGCTGCCCGAGGCGTGCGCAAAAAATCCCGATCGTGTGGAAGCGGCATTCGCCTCTTCATTTCACTTTTCCACCGGGGCGAATGCCGCTTCCCGCCGTGTGCACCGATAGCCAATTGGCGAGGCGGTGTTTTGGCTCGCCAAAGAAAATGCCCCGGCACAAGGCCGGGGCATGGGATTGGAGAGACCGATCAGCTCAGTAGAGCATGCTGGGCAGCCAGGTGATGAGCTGGGGGAAGAAGAACAGCGTCACGAGGCCCAGGATCTGCAGCAGCACGAAGGGGATGACGCCCTTGTAGATCATGCCCGTCGAGACGCGGGAGGGGGCGACGCCGCGCAGGTAGAAGAGGGCGAAGCCGAAGGGCGGGGTGAGGAAGCTCGTTTGCAGGTTCACGCCCACCATGACGCCGAGCCAGATCGGGTCGACATCTAGCGCCAGGAGCACCGGCGCGGTGATCGGGATGACGATGAAGATGATCTCGAAGGTGTCGAGGATGAAGCCGAGGAGGAACATCACGAACATGACGATGATGATGGCGCCGATGGCGCCGCCCGGCATGGACGAGAGGAATTCGTGCACCAGATTGTCGCCGCCCATCATGCGGAAGACGACGGAGAACACCGCTGCCCCAAAGAGGATGATGAACACCATCGAGGTGATGGTGGCGGTGGAGATCACAGCCTGTTTGAGGATCGGGAAGCTCAACCGGCGACGCAGTGCTGCCAGCAGCAGCGCACCAACAGATCCCACCGAAGCGGCTTCGGTAGGAGTTGCGATGCCTGCGAGGATCGACCCCAGAACTGCCAGGATCAACAGCAGTGGCGGGATAAGCGCAACCACGACTTCGCGCAGAAGACCGGCACGTTCAGATTCCGGCACCGGAGTGGCAGGAGCCGATTGGGGATCACGCCAGGCCTTGAAGATGACGTATGCGGCATAAAGCGCCACCAGCAGAAGGCCGGGGATAATGGCACCGGCAAAGAGCGCGCCGACCGAAACGGGCTCGGGGGCAAAATTGCCCTTTTCCATCTGCACCTGGGCATTGATGCCCGAAAGGATGTCGCCCATGAAGATGAGGACGGTCGACGGCGGAATGATCTGCCCAAGTGTGCCCGAGGCGCAGATGACGCCGGTGGCGAGCTTTGGATCATAGCCGGCGCGCAGCATGGCTGGCAGGGAGATCAGGCCCATGGTGACGACGGTGGCGCCGACAACGCCGGTCGAGGCAGCAAGAAGCGCGCCGACGACGATCACCGAAAGAGCGAGGCCGCCGCGCAGGTTGCCGAAGAGCTTGCCCATGGTGAGCAGCAATTGCTCGGCAATGCCGGATCGCTCCAGCATCACGCCCATGAACACAAAGAGCGGCACGGCGACCAGCACTTCATTGGTCATGAGGCCGATATAGCGGCCAGCCAAGGAGCCGTAATTTGAGGGGTCGTAGACGCCGAGCCACCAGCCGACGAGGCCGAAAATGATGGCGGTGCCGGCCAGCGAAAACGCCACCGGGAAACCGATCATCAGGACGCCGATAACGCCCACGAACATGAGGGCGGCGAGGATCTCGCCAATAAGGACGGGATCCATCAGTGAACTTCCCTTGTGTCTTCGATGGGATAGCGGAGATCAGCCGGCAGCAGATCCTCGCGGTTGGCAATCACCAGAATAGCCCGGGCAGCCATGGCTATGCCTTGCAGCCCAACAAGTATTGCAAAGGCGATGATGAAGGTCTTCAGAACAAAGAGGCCGGGCATGCCGCCAATATTGGCCGAGCCCTCGTAATAGCCCCAGGAACGGGCGACCGCCGGATAGCAGTAGCGGATGACCACATACATGAAGGGAAGGAGGAACACGACAACGCCGAAAAGATCGGCCATGGCTTTGCGGCGGATCGAGGCGGGGCGATAAAAGATATCGACCCGCACATGATCGTCGCGCAGAAGCGCAAACCCCGCGACGCCAGTAAACATGGCACCGGCGATCCAGACGTAAAGATCCTGAACCCAAAGGGTGGATGTGTTGAAAAAGTAGCGCTGCACCACGACGGTGAAGCATACCAGCACGCAGGCCAGTGCGAGCCACGACAAGATCTGGCCGATCAGCCAGTTGATGGCGCTGATGCCTCGCACCAGCACGGCAAGTCCCTGCACGGAACGCCCTCCCCCAAATTCAATCAGTCACGCTGATTTCTTTTGAATGATTGAACATCATCCGCAAGAGGGGTCAACCAATTGTGCCGGTATTTGTGGGGGATCGGCTTAGTGGTCGAGGGCGCCGTCTACCATCGCTTCGTGCAGGTGGATGATCTGCTTGCGTTCAAAGGTCTGGCCGCCGACGCGCAGCATGGCGCCACGCAGGCTGACGGGGGCGGCGTGTTCCATGGCAAAGGCGACGGCCTTTGCGGCGGAGCGGAAATGCCGGCCGCCTTGTGCAATTGCGGTCTGGCGATCGGAGCCCAGATAGAGTTCGCCAGGGGCGTTGAGGATTTTGGAGTACATAGAAGTCTTTCTGCCGGCATCGGGCCGGCCGGATGGCGCGCACGCCAGGGTGCGGCGCTGGAGCAGCGCCAGAATGAAGCACCCACATGTCAAATGGATGATACCGGCCGGCGCCTATCTGGCGCGCGGTTTGCCGGTAAAACGACTGCGCTCAGCGGCGGCGAGAAACCGCGATGCTGATGCTGCTGCGTTCGCCTTCATCCGCAACGAGGGCGGACTTGGCGGCAGTGCTTGGAACAAGGTCGGTCTCTTCAACAACGCGCTCATTGCGCTCGTTCAAGGACTGGACCCGGTAAAGAACCGGCCCCTTATCATGGGGCAGGCAGGCGACCACTTCGCAGGTGCCGGCAGGACGATTGCTGAGCCGAGGCGCAGAGCGCAACTCCAGCAACTGGCCGACCTTGTAGAGATGCGACATTGGACGCCTTGGTTGGCAGCGCTTGCCAGAAGCATGCGCCAGTGAACAACCGCGCAAGGAACGCGCAGCCGAAACGTTTGCAGATGGAGGGAAAAACAAACATCCGCCTTGACCGGCGGGAATGAGATTGCCAACGAGGGCAGAACGTATGGAGCACATATCGGAGCTTCATGCGTTTTTGTCAAGTGTGAGGGGTGCCGGACGGCCTTGCGCGGCGGGGTGGAGCGTGCTTTAGGGCGCCGTTGAACCATCAGCATCGCGCTGACCCCCACCTCAGCTTTGCTAGGGCCCGAGGCCCAAGCGCCGCTATCCTCCCCTTTTAGAGGGAGGACGCGAAAGGCTCCAACTTCCCAGGCTCCCCATGATCCGGCTCGAAAGCATCGGCAAGCAAAACGGCAAGCAGATCGTTTTTATCGAGGCGTCGGCGGCGCTGCAGAAGGGCGAAAAGATTGGACTGGTTGGGCCGAATGGGGCCGGCAAGACGACGCTGTTCCGCATGATCACCGGCGAGGAAGCGCCTGACGAGGGGCAGGTGTCCGTCGATCGCGGTGTGTCGATCGGCTATTTCAGCCAGGATGTCGGTGAGATGGGCGGCAAGCCGGTCGTCGCCGAGGTGATGAACGGTGCCGGCCCCGTCAGCGAGATGATGGCCGAAATGGCCGAGCTCGAGGCGGCGATGGCCGACCCCGATCGCGCCGACGAGATGGACGTCATCATCGAGCGCTATGGCGAAGTGCAGGGACGGTTCCAGGAGCTCGATGGCTACTCGCTCGACGGCCGGGCACGCGAAGTGCTGGATGGCCTGGGCTTTTCGCAGGAGATGATGGACGGCGATGCCGGGGCCCTGTCCGGCGGCTGGAAAATGCGCGTGGCTCTGGCGCGCATTCTGTTGATGCGGCCCGATGTCTTGCTGCTGGACGAACCGAGCAACCACCTCGACCTCGAAAGCCTGATCTGGCTCGAGCAGTTTCTGAAAGACTATTCGGGCGCGCTGCTGATGACTTCGCATGACCGCGAGTTCATGAACCGGATCGTCAACAAGATCCTCGAGATCGATGCCGGAACGCTGACGAGCTATACCGGCGACTACGAATTCTACCAAAGCCAGCGCGAGATCACCGATCGCAACCAGCAGGCGCAGTTCGAACGCCAGCAGGCAATGCTGGCCAAGGAAATCGCCTTCATCGAACGCTTCAAGGCACGCGCCAGCCATGCGGCGCAGGTGCAAAGCCGGGTCAAGAAGCTCGACAAGATCGACCGGGTAGAGCCACCCAAACGCCGCCAAACGGTGGTCTTCGAATTCCGGCCGGCGCCGCGCTCGGGCGAGGACATCGTGCGCGTTGAGGGCGTGCACAAGCGCTATGGCAGCCGCACCATCTATGAAGGGCTCGACTTTCATGTGCGGCGGCGCGAGCGCTGGTGCATCCTGGGCGTCAATGGCGCCGGCAAGTCGACGCTGCTCAAGCTCGTTTCCGGAGCGTCCGACCCGGACGCGGGGAGCGTCGCGCGCGGGCCGAGCGTCAAGATGGGCTATTTTGCCCAGCATGCCATGGACATGATCGATGGCGACCAGACCATTTTCCAGACGCTGGAAAGCAATTTCCCGCAGGCTGGACAGGCGCCGATCCGCGCCCTGGCGGGCGCATTCGGCTTCTCCGGCGACGATATCGAGAAGAAGTGCCGCGTGCTCTCGGGTGGTGAGAAGGCGCGCCTTGCCATGGCGCTGATCCTCTTCGATCCGCCCAACTTCCTGGTGCTGGACGAGCCGACCAACCATCTCGACATCCAGACCAAGCAGATGCTGATCGAAGCACTGTCGAACTTCGAAGGAACGATGCTGTTCGTGAGCCACGACCGGCATTTTCTCGCGGCGCTTTCCAACCGGGTGCTGGAGCTGACGCCGGAGGGTGTGCGTGCCTATGGCGGCGGCTATACCGAATATGTGGCCGCCACCGGCCAGGAAGCGCCTGGGCTTCGAAGCTAGCTAAAAGGTATCAATGCGGCCACGTACTAACCCTTATTGACGCACCGTAAATAGTGGTACGTATTTGGTGCGGACCGGTTCGGGCAATCGCGCCATGCGGCTCCTGCACCTCACGCTTTAACATGCGTAAACTCTGGAAAATGCTATGATCGGCCGCTTCGTCTACATGGCTGGCGCACCAGCGGGCTACATCGTCTTGCAGATGGTCTGGCGGGACAATTTACCGATGGCGCGGGTTCGATCTCCCGAGATCGTCGTCGATCGCCTGCGCGACGACAACATGGATGTCCGGCGCGAGGACGAGTATATGAGCCTTGCCGTGGCGCTCGGCTATGGCGTGCTCCTGGCTGGTCTTTCCGGCGCCGGCATGGTGCTGTCAGGCGATCGCAGCGTCTGGCCGGATGAGTGGGGCGAGCTCATGGACATGCAGCCCCTGAGCCTCGCCTGGGCTAAATCTCGTTAAGGCGCAGGGCACGCACCACGGTGTGGACCCGGTTGAGGCCGCCAAGTTTGGTGCCGGCATTGGCAACGTGGCTTTCCACCGTACGGCGGGTAATGCCCATGGCTTCAGCGACTTCCTCGCTGCTTTTCCCTTCCGCCAGATGGCGCAGCACATCGCGTTCCCGGTCGCTCAGTTCCCGGTAATTGGGACCGCGATGGGTGAGCGCGCGAAGCTGGTCATGCTCGATGGGGAAGGTAGTGCCGAAATAGCCCTGAAACACGCCGGTGTCGCTGAACTTGGGCAGGCCCACCGCCCATGCCAGAGTATAATGCCCATCGGGGCGAACTAGACGGTAGGCGATGCCATAGGCTTGTTGGGTATCGTTGGCGGTGAAAAAGCCTGGCGGACGTTGACGACATCGTCCGGATGGATTGCAAGCAGCCAGTTAAACCCCAGTCCTGCCCCAGGATCGGTGCCGGTGAAGCGATGCCATTCCGGGCTCATGTAAAAACAATGCCCGTCCACATCGGTGGCCCAAGCCATCAGTGATGTGCCTTCAGTGACGGCCCTGAAATTTTGCCGTTCGGGTGTCCAAATCTCTACGCGTGGGGTCTGCTCTAGTATGCTCATTTGAAAATCTTTTTGTGACGAATGTCCCTCGTCAGTATTGGGCGTAGCGGATTCTGCCAAAGTTCGGAAGATGTAATCTTTAACGTGGGTTACACAATCAAGCGCTAGTGAGCGCATGAGCGAAATGCTATGCGCACGCAAAAGGAGCGCGAACCATGTTTGTTGTGGGCGGGGAAAGCCTTATTGATCTGGTGCCCGGGAGCGATGGCACTCGACTGGCATTGGCGGGCGGCTCGCCCTTCAATTGCGCGATCGCCCTGCGCAAGCTCGGCAACGAGACCGGCTTTTTGTGCCCAATCAGCCAGGACGAGTATGGCGATCTGCTGCTGATGCCGCTTGCCGAGGCGGGCGTTTCGGTGCTGCTCGAGGAGCGCGTCGCGGCACCGACCACCAAGGCCATCGTCAGCTTCAACGACAAGATGCAGGCGTCCTATGTGTTCGAGCGCGGCGCGGACCGGGCCTTTACGCGCGACGGCCTGATGGCGGCGCTGCCGCGCAGCGTCGAGCTTTATCAGATCGGGGGATTTTGCCCGATCCTGCCCGAAGACGCCGCGGTGTGGGGCGATGTGGTCAAGGCGGCGATCGGACGCGGCGCGACGGTCTCGTTCGACATCAATGTGCGCGAAAAGCTGGTCGATGACGAAACGGGTTATCGCGAGCGGCTGGGGCATTTTCTCGATCTGGCGCATATCATCAAGCTTTCGGAAGAAGACCACGAGTGGCTTCATCCGGGCATGAGCATCGAAAGCCATGCCGACGCGCTGCTCGATCGGCCCAATTGCGAACTGGTGGTCGTGACGCTGGGTGAAGGCGGATCGCGCGCCTTTACGCGCGAAGCAACGGCAACGGGCTCGATCTACCGGCCGCCGGTGTTTGGCGATACCGTGGGGGCAGGGGACAGCCTGATGGCTGGCATTCTCACCTGGCTCCAGGAGGCCGATGCGCTCAAGGCGGACGCCCTGTTGGGGTTGAGCGAGGCGCAGTTAGGCGAAATGCTGCGGTTTGGCGCCGTGGTAGCGGGGATCAATTGCGGCCGCAAGGGCTGCCAGCCGCCGAGCCGGGCGGAGGTGGATGCGGTGCTTGGTACAGTTTAGGTGAGACGGTTCGGGCCCGTCCATGTTCCTGACCAGAACTCGACGGCGGCTTCATCGAAGTCGCTACCAACAACCATTCCGATGACATCTTTATAGGTGGCGTCAGAGACTTCGAACATCCCTGGTGTTGCCGGAATTTCCTGGCGAAATGCGGCGACGCTCGGGAAATTTTGGATTGAACTCACCATGGCAACCGTGCCGTCGTTCTCGGTTGCAAAGCCGTCCAGCTCGCCAAGCGCTATGAAGCCTTGGTCCTGGGTTGAGCCAATATTGGCGATAAGCAGCGGCTCGCCGATTCGGCTTGAGAAGCTGAGTTCATCGCGAAATGTGCAGGCGAAACGCTCGTTCGTTCCGTCGTTCAAGATCCCGTTCTGCAGAATGAAGATTGCCAGCTTGGACAAAGGCGAGCCCCGGTGTGGGGCTCAGCCTAGCGTGGATAAACGATCGGATAAACTACTTATCTGCGGCGCTGTACGCCCGGACATTCTGGCGCTGTTCGCCTAGGCCTTCGATGCCCAGATGCATGACGTTGCCGGGTTTGAGCCAGACGGGCTCGGGCTTGATGCCCATGCCGACGCCGGGCGGGGTGCCGGTGGTGATGACGTCGCCAGGCTGGAGGCTCATGAAGTGGCTGACATAGGAGACGAGCTTGGCGACGCCGAAGACCATGGTCTTGGTGGAGCCATCCTGGTAGCGGTGGCCGTCGACTTCGAGCCACATGGATAGGTTCTGCGGATCGGCGACTTCGTCCTTGGTGACGAGCCAAGGGCCGATCGGGCCAAAGGTGTCGGCGCCCTTGCCCTTGTCCCAGGTGCCGCCGCGTTCGGTCTGGAAGTGGCGTTCGGAGACGTCGTTGCAGACGCAATAGCCGGCAACGTGGTCGAGCGCATCGGCTTCCTCGACATAGCGAGCTTCCTTGCCGATGACGACGGCGAGTTCAACTTCCCAGTCCGGCTTGATGGCGTTCTTGGGGATGATCACGTCGTCATTGGGGCCGATGATGGCGCTGGTCGCCTTCATGAAGATGATCGGCTCCTCGGGTATCTTGGCGCCAGTTTCGGCGGCGTGGTCGGCATAGTTGAGGCCGATGCAGATGAACTTGCCGACATTGGCGACGCAGGGACCGATGCGTTCGCTGGCGCTAAGCTCAGGCAGCGCGGATATGTCGGTGGCGCGGATTTTGTCCAGACCTTCGTCGAGAAGCGTCGTGCCGCCGATATCGGGAACAATGCCGGACAGATCGCGAATGATGCCGTCATCGGCGAGGATGGCGGGCTTTTCGGCGCCCTTGGCACCGACGCGGAGCAGTTTCATGCTTGGTCCTTCTTGGGTTAGGCGGCAGAGGGGCGAATGATGCCCTTCTTGAGGATGATGTTGGCATAGAGCCGGCTCTCGCCGGTCTGGATGACGGCTGCAGCCTTGCGGGCGCGGTCGTAGAAGGCGAAGCGCTCGATGGTGGTGAAGGACATCTTCGGCTCGTGCCGGGTGATGATGTCCTGAAATGCGTCATAGATCGGTTCGCGCGCATCGGGATTGCCGACCACGGCCATGCCGATGGCGGCTTCGTCGACGAATTCATCGAGCGGCATGACGGTGAGCACGGCTTCGAGCATGTCCGTTGCCGAAATGCCATCGGCGCGCATGGTCAGCGGTCCCAAGAACTCGGCTGGGAAATTGGCGTCGGCGATGACGATTTCGTCGCCGTGACCCATGGCGCGAAGCGTCGACAGCAGTTGGGGGCCGAGCAGGGGCGGGATATTCTTGAGCATGGTGGGGTCCGGTCAACCGAAGGGGAAGTCGTTGGTTTCGGCGGCAAAATCAGCGCCGTCGGCGAAAAGCTCGGGGTGTTCCTGAGCAAAGGCGAAAAGCTCGACCATGACCGCGTCGATGTGAGCACGGATGGCCGCCATGGCCATGGCGGTGTCGGCGGCCAGAATGCCATCGAAGATCGCCTGGTGCTCGTCGATCGTATGGGCGAGGCGGCGGGGCGTGATGATGAGGCGCCGGGCGCGATCGAGATTGGCTCGGGCCCGGTCGATGATGGACTTGACCTTGGTCAGGCGCATGCAGCGAAAGATGATGTCGTGAAAATCGACGTCGATGCCATGGAAGGTATCGGCATCATCGCGGGACGCGGCTTCGCGTTGCGCCGCCATATTGGCATGAAGGCTGTCGATGACCTCGGCGTCGTGCCGGCCGATTAAGACGCGCAAGGCTTCTGACTCAAGGCCTTTGCGGATGAGCATATATTCGCGCACGTCGGCAATCTTTACGAGGGACACGGTCGTGCCGCGCTGCGGGGCGATGTCGACGAGACCTTCGTCGGCCAGACGGGCCAAAGCTTCGCTGACCGGGAAGCGCGAAACGCCGAGCTGGGTGCAGAGCGCGGATTTGTCGAGCATGGCGCCTGGCGGCAAAGCGAGCGTCACGATAGCGTCGCGCAAGGTATTGGTCACGTCGACGGTCACGCTGCCGCGCGCAAAGGTGCCGGGGGCGGCAGAAATTGATAGGGACCGGCTTCCGTTTTCATGCTAACATGTTAGTCAGAGCTACGCTGAATAACAAGCCGATGTTCCCCCTATACGTTCGCCAATCGGGGTGCAGCATCCGGCAAGTTGCGATGCAGACCGCATTCCACTGGCCCCTGGAAGATCGACCACAATGACCGACATCATGACCCGCCCCGAGGGCAAGACACTGGTGCTGAACGCGCTCGACAATATTGCCGTGGCGCTGAGCAAATCTCGATGTGGGGACGCCGACGCAGCAGGGGATCAATGTCGTCCGGCGCGTGCCCAAGGGGCACAAGTTCGCCACGCGGCCGATCATGGCGGGCGAGGCAGTCCGCAAGTTCGGGCAGATCATCGGCTTTGCCAAGGAAGCGATCATTCCCGGCGACTGGGTGCATGAGCACAATTGCGGAATGGGCGGCGCCGATGGCACCCTCCATCACGACTACGCCTTTGCCGAAGGCGCCGTGCCGGTCGACTTCCTACCGGTCGAGCAGCGGGCGACATTCGAGGGATATCGCCGTGCCAATGGCTCGGTGGGGACGCGCAATTTCATCGGCATCCTGACCTCGGTCAATTGCTCGGCGACGGTGGCAAAGTTCGTGGCCGAGGCGATCAATCGCTCGGGCATCCTCGACGACTATCCGGAGATCGACGGCGTCGTACCCTTTGTGCATGGCACGGGCTGCGGAATGGAGTCGCGCGGCGAGGGCTTCGATATTTTGAAGCGCACGCAGTGGGGCTATACGTCCAACCCTAATCTCGGCGCTGCCCTGCTGGTGGGCCTTGGCTGCGAAGTGTTCCAGATCGGGCGGATGAAAGAGCTTTATGGCATTGAGGAGGGCGACGCTTTCCAGTCGATGACCATCCAGGAGCGCGGCGGCACCAAACGGATGATCGAGTGGGGTGTCGAAAAGGTCAAGGAGATGCTGCCTGTCGCCGCGGCGGCGCGCCGGACGACGGTGGATGCTAGCGAGCTGACGCTGGCGCTGCAATGCGGCGGGTCGGATGGCTATTCGGGCATCACCGCCAACCCGGCGCTGGGCTATGCAGCGGACATTTTGGTGCGTAATGGCGGCACCGCTATTCTCTCGGAAACGCCCGAAATCTATGGCGCTGAGCATCTTCTCACTCGCCGTGCGGCATCACGCGAAGTGGGCGAAAAGCTGATCAGCCGGATCAAGTGGTGGGAGGATTACACCCGGCGCAATCATGGCGAGATGAACAACAATCCCTCGCCGGGCAACAAGCTGGGCGGGTTGACGACGATCCTTGAAAAATCGCTTGGTGCGGCGGCCAAGGGTGGCACGACGCCGCTGACGGCGGTCTACGAATATGCCGAAAAGGTCACCGAAAAGGGGTTCGTGTTCATGGACACGCCGGGCTTTGATCCGGTGTCGGCGACCGGGCAGGTGGCTGGCGGCGCCAATATCCTCGCCTTTACCACGGGGCGCGGCTCGGCCTATGGATGTAAGCCGGTGCCGTCGATCAAGCTCGCGACCAACTCCGATGTTTATGCACGAATGACGGACGACATGGACATCAATTGCGGCGACATCGTCGAGGGCGTGAGCATCGAGGACAAGGGCCGGCAGATCTTCGATTTGATGCTACGGGTGGCGTCGGGGGAGCGGACGAAGTCGGAAGAGCTGGGCTATGGCGACAATGAGTTTGTGCCGTGGCAGGTTGGGGCGGTGATGTAGGGGGCCTGCGGGTGACCAACTCGGATCATCTGCTCCCTCCCCCTTGAGGGGGAGGGCTGGGGTGGGGGTGGTGCAGTGGTCCACTGATGGACCCCCACCCTCGGTCCCTCCCCTCAAGGGGGAGGGAGGCGCAAGAGCCGCGGCACTAGCTTTCGAGGAAGCGGACCTTGCCGATATGGGGCAGGTTGCGGTTGCGCTGGGCGTAGTCGATGCCGTAGCCGACGACGAATTCGTCGGGGATGTCGAAGCCGATCCATTTTGCCGGAACATGGGCCTCGCGGCGGGATGGTTTGTTGAGGAGGGCGCAGACTTCCATGCGGCGGGGGTGGCGCGTCTCGAGGATTTCGAGCACGTGCTTGAGCGTGTGGCCGGTGTCGATGATATCTTCGACGACGAGGACATCGCGGCCGGCGATTTCGCCGCGCAGGTCCTTGAGGATGCGCACTTCGCGGCTCGATTCCATGGCATCGCCATAGGACGAGGCTTCAAGGAAATCGACTTCCACCGGCAGGTCGATCTCGCGCACGAGGTCGGCGATGAAGATGAACGAACCGCGGAGGAGGCCCACGACGACGAGCTTGTCGGTATCCGCGAAATGGGTGGAGATATCTCGAGCCAGGCCCTCGACGCGGGCGGCGATGGCTTTGGCGGAGATCAGCTCGTCGACAGTGTAGGGGGCTTGGGGCATTTCAGATCCAAGGGAAATCGCGTTTGCGGGACAATACCCCCACCTAGCCTCCCCTGATAGGGGAGGGACAGATCGCGTTTGTGGCGCGTCTGGGCCATTCGGGCGTAGCCCTCAAGGCCTGCTCAGCTAAAATCTCGCCACCGGCGCGATTTTGCCTTCGGCACGCTTCTCAGCGCGGCAGGGCGGTCTTGCCCATCAGGTCGAGGTCGATGGAGCGGGCGGCCTGGCGGCCTTCGCGGATGGCCCAGACGACCAGGGACTGGCCGCGGCGCATGTCGCCGGCGGCATAGACCTTCGGTACGGTGGTGCGGTAGCTCATGGTGTCGGCGAAGAGATTGCCGCGCTTGTCGAGATCGGCGCCCAACTCGGTCAGCATGCCATCCTGGATCGGGCCGGCAAAGCCGATGGCGAGGAGGACGAGGTCGGCCTTGATAATGAATTCGGAGCCGGGGATGGCGACGCGCTTGCGGTCGACGCGGGCGCATTCGACGCCGGTAACCTGACCCTTGGCATTGCCGACGATCTTCATGGTGCCGGCGGAGAATTCGCGGATGGCGCCTTCGGCTTGCGACGATGACGTGCGCATCTTGACCGCCCAATTGGGCCAGTTGGTGAGCTTGTCTTCGAGTTCGGGCGGCATCGGGCGGACGTCGAGCTGGGTGACGGCAATGGCGCCCTGGCGGAACGAGGTGCCGACACAGTCGGAAGCCGTGTCGCCGCCGCCAACGACGACGACATGCTTGCCGGCGGCCGAAAGCTGGAACTGGTCGGAGACGTCTTCGCCACCGACGCGACGGTTCTGCTGCACGAGGAAGGGCATGGCGAAGTGGACGCCGGCATAGTCGAGGCCTTCGACATCGACAGGGCGGGGCTTTTCGGCGCCGCCGGTCAAGAGCACGGCATCATGGTCGCGCTGCAGATCGGAAAGGGGCAGGGTGACGCCGATATTGGCGCCGTAGTGGAAGGTGACGCCTTCCGCTTCCATCTGCGACACGCGGAAGTCGATATGGTCCTTTTCCATCTTGAAGTCGGGGATGCCGTAGCGGAGGAGACCACCGGCCTTGGGCTCGCGCTCGAAGAGGTGGACTTCGTGACCGGCGCGGGCCAGCTGCTGGGCGGCAGCCATGCCGGCAGGACCGGCGCCGACGATAGCGACCTTCTTTCCGGTCCTGGCTTCGGGCGTTGCGGGCTTGACCCAGCCATTGCGGATGGCCTTGTCGGCGATGGCCTGTTCCACCGTCTTGATGGCGACGGGGGTGTCCTCGAGGTTGAGGGTACAGGCTTCCTCGCAGGGCGCGGGGCAGATGCGACCGGTGAATTCAGGGAAGTTGTTGGTGGAATGGAGGTTGCGCGAGGCTTCCTCCCAATCGCCGTTATAGACGAGGTCGTTCCAGTCCGGGATCTGGTTGTGGACCGGGCAGCCGGTATCGCCGTGGCAGAACGGAATGCCGCAGTCCATGCAGCGCGCCGCCTGATCGGCGACGCGGCCTTCGGACATGGGGATGATGAATTCGCCGAAATGGCGAATGCGATCGGAAGCGGGCTCATAGCGCGCTTCTTCGCGTTCGATCTCGAGAAAGCCTGTAACCTTACCCATTTTGCTCTCCCTTACTCGGCCGCCACGTAGCCGCCGGTGCCGCGCTTCTTTTCCATTTCGAGGATGGCGCGGCGGTATTCGACTGGCATGACCTTGACGAATTTGGGCCGCATCTCGACCCAGTTGTCGAGGATGGCCTTGGCCTTGGTCGAGCCGGTGTAGTGCAGGTGATTGGAAATCAGCTGATGCAGGCGCTCGTCGTCGTGCTTGGTCATGTCGCCCGAAATGTCGACGCGGCCGTGCCATTCGAGGTCGTTGCCGTGGTGATGCAGCTTGCGCATGAGTTGCTCTTCTTCCTCGACCGGTTCGAGATCAACCATGGCGAGGTTGCAGCGACTGCGGAAGGTTTCGTCTTCGTCGAGGACGTAGGCGACGCCGCCCGACATGCCGGCAGCAAAGTTGCGGCCGGTGGGGCCGATGACGACGACGAGACCGCCGGTCATGTATTCGCAGCCATGATCGCCGGTGCCTTCGACGACGGCGATGGCGCCCGAGTTGCGGACGGCAAAGCGCTCGCCGGCGACGCCGCGGGCATAGAGTTCGCCGGCGGTGGCGCCATAAAGGACGGTGTTGCCGACGATGATCGAGTTTTCGGGCGCGAACTGCACCTTTTCGGAGGGGCGCACGACGATGCGGCCGCCGGAGAGGCCCTTGCCGACATAGTCGTTGGCGTCGCCGATCATGTCGATCGAGATGCCCTTGGCGAGGAAGGCGCCGAAGGCCTGGCCGGCCGTGCCGCGCGCAGGGTGATCGAGACGGTGTCCTCGGGCAGGCCTTCGTGGCCGTACTTCTTGGCGAGGGCGCCCGACAGCATGGCACCAGCCGAGCGGTCACGCGAACGGATCGAAAGGTCGATCTGCACGGCGGTGCCGTGTTCGATCGCGGGCTTGGCCAGCTCGACGAGCTTGCGGTCGAGCACGGTTTCGAGGTGATGGTCCTGACGCTCGGACTGGAACAGGGTGTCGCCGCCGAGGGGCTCTGGCTTGAAGAAGACCTTGGATAGGTCGAGGCCAAAGCTCTTCCAGTGATCGTCGGCGCGGCGCTGATCAAGGAGATCAGAGCGGCCGATAATGTCGTTCAGCGTGCGGGCACCGAGCTCGGCCATCAAGCCGCGCAGTTCTTCGGCGACGAAGAAGAAGTAGTTGATGACATGTTCGGGCGTGCCCTTGAAGCGCTTGCGCAGCACCGGGTCCTGCGTAGCGACGCCGACGGGGCAGGTGTTGAGGTGGCACTTGCGCATCATGATGCAGCCGGCCGCGATCAGCGGGGCGGTCGAAAAGCCGAACTCGTCGGCGCCGAGGAGGGCACCGATCAGGACGTCGCGGCCGGTCTTGAGACCGCCGTCGACCTGGAGCTTTACGCGGCTGCGGAGGCGGTTGAGCACCAGGGTTTGATGGGTTTCGGCAAGGCCGATTTCCCAGGGTCCGCCGGCATGCTTGAGTGAGGTCAGCGGTGACGCGCCGGTGCCACCGTCATAGCCCGAGATGACGATATGGTCGGCGCGCGCCTTGGCAACGCCGGCGGCAACGGTGCCGACGCCGACTTCTGAGACGAGCTTGACCGAGATGTCGGCCTGCTCATTGACGTTCTTGAGGTCGTAGATGAGCTGGGCGAGATCTTCGATGGAATAGATGTCGTGGTGCGGCGGGGGCGAAATGAGGCCGACGCCGGGGGTGGAGTGGCGCGTCTTGGCGACGATCCAATCAACCTTGTGGCCGGGCAATTGGCCGCCTTCGCCGGGCTTGGCACCCTGCGCGACCTTGATCTGGATCTGGTCGGAATTGACCAGATATTCGGTGGTGACGCCAAAGCGACCGGACGCGACCTGCTTGATGGCGGAGCGCAGCGGGTTGGGCGAACCATCGGGCAGGGGCTTGTAGCGGTCGGGTTCTTCGCCGCCTTCGCCGGTGTTGGACTTGCCGCCGATCTTGTTCATGGCAATGGCAAGTGTCGTGTGGGCTTCGCGGCTGATCGAGCCGAAGCTCATAGCACCGGTGACGAAGCGCTTGACGATCTCGGCGGCGGGCTCGACCTGATCGAGCTCTACAGCGTCGCCGAAGGGGCGGATATCGAAGAGGTGGCGGATGGCGAGGTAGCCGTTTTCACCCGAGTTTACTCGCGCGGCGTAGCTCTCGTAGCGGGTGAGGGCGGTTTCCGGGCTTTCATCGGCCGTGCGGACGGCATGCTGGAGATCGGCAACGACGTCGGGGCTCCAGGCGTGCTTTTCGCCACGGATGCGATAGGCATATTCGCCGCCGATATCGAGCGCCTTGCGCAGGACGATGTCGTCGCCAAAGGCGTCGGCGTGGCGGCGCACGGTTTCCTCGGCGACTTCGGCGAGGCCTGCGCCTTCGATGGAGGTCGCGGTGCCAAAGAAGTACTTCTGCACGAAGTCCGAGTTGAGGCCGATGGCGTCGAAGATCTGGGCGCCGCAATAGCTCTGGTAGGTCGAGATGCCCATCTTGGACATGACCTTGAGGAGGCCCTTACCGACCGACTTGATGTAGCGGTAGACCACCTCGTCGGCGGTGACTTCAGGCGGATATTCGCCTTCGGCGTGCAAGGCAGCCAACGCTTCGAAAGCGAGGTAGGGGTTGATGGCTTCGGCGCCATAGCCGGCCAGCATGGCGAAGTGATGCATTTCGCGGGCTTCGCCGGTTTCAACGACGAGACCGGAAGAGGTGCGGAGGCCCTTGCGGATCAGGTGATGATGGACGGCGGCGGTCGCCAGCAATGCAGGGATGGCAATGCGGTCGGCGGCGACGAGGCGGTCGCTCAGAATAATGATGTTGTATTCGCCACGCACAGCGGCTTCTGCCACTTCGCAGAGGTCGCTCAGCGCCTTCTCCATCCCTTCCGCGCCTTGGCTGGCATGGTAGGTGATGTCGAGGGTGCGGGTCTTGAACTGGTTGTCTTCCATGTCACCGATGCCGCGGATCTTTTCGAGATCCGGGTTGGTGAGAATGGGCTGGCGCACTTCGAGGCGCTTTTCGCGCGAAGAGCCTTCAAGGTCGAAGATGTTGGGGCGCGGGCCGATGAAGGAGACGAGCGACATCACCGATTCCTCGCGGATCGGATCGATCGGCGGGTTGGTGACTTGGGCGAAGTTCTGCTTGAAATAGGTATAGAGCAGCTTGCTCTTGTTGGAGAGCGCCGAGATGGGCGTGTCCGTGCCCATCGAGCCGACGGCTTCCTGGCCGGTGGTGGCCATGGGCGCCATCAGGATCTTGATGTCTTCCTGAGTGTAGCCGAAGGCCTGCATGCGATCGAGCAGCGACTCCGAGGTGGACGGTGCCTTCGGCTCGGTTTCGGGCAGGTCTTCAAGGACGATCTGCGAGCGGGCGAGCCATTCGGCATAGGGATTCCTGGTGGCAAGCGTGCGCTTGATCTCGTCGTCCGAGATGATGCGGCCTTCTTCGAGGTCGATCAGCAGCATGCGGCCGGGCTGGAGGCGCCAGCGTTCGACGATGTCTTCGTCCGGAATATCGAGCACGCCGGATTCGGACGCCAGAACGACGTGGCCTTCCTTGGTGACAAGGTAGCGCGCCGGGCGGAGGCCGTTGCGGTCGAGGGTGGCGACCACATAGCGACCGTCCGACAGCGACATGGCGGCAGGGCCATCCCACGGCTCCATGAGGGCTGCATGGTATTCGTAGAAGGCGCGGCGCTGTTCATCCATCAGCGGATTGCCGGCCCAGGCTTCGGGGATCAGCATCATTGCCGCGTGGGGCAGCGAATAGCCGCCACGCACGAGGAATTCGAGCGCGTTGTCGAAGCAGGCGGTGTCGGACTGGCCCTCGTAGGAGATCGGCCAGATCTTGGTGATGTCGTCACCAAAAAGCGGCGAGGAGACCGATGCCTGGCGGGCCGCCATCCAGTTGACGTTGCCACGGATGGTGTTGATCTCACCATTGTGGGTGGTCATGCGGTATGGGTGCGCGAGCTTCCAGGAGGGGAAGGTGTTGGTCGAGAAGCGCTGGTGCACGAGGGCAATGGCGGACTCGAAGCGGTCGTCGTGCAGGTCGGTATAGAAGGAGCCGAGCTGGTCGGCGAGGAACATGCCCTTATAGACCAGGGTGCGCGCCGACATGGAGACGACGTAAAATCCGTTGTCGGAATTGGATTCCGGCACTTCGGCGTAAACGGTGTTGGAAATGACCTTGCGCACGATCAGCAGCTTGCGCTCGAACTCGTCCAGCGTCAGCCCGTCGGGTCGGCGGATCACCATCTGCTCGATGACGGGCTGGGTGGCGATGACGCCGCGGCTCAGCTTGCCGTTGTTGGTCGGCACGATGCGCTCGCCGAGAAGCTCGAGGCCTTCGCCCTCAAGGCAGCGGCGAATGACGGCGACGCACCGATCGCGCAGACCTTCCACATTGGGGTAAAAGATCATGGCGACGGCATAGCCGTGCTTGTCGGGAATGGCGAAGGGCAAGACCTTCTGGAAGAAGGCATGCGGGGTCTGCACCAGAATGCCGGCGCCGTCGCCCATCAATGGATCGGCGCCCACGGCACCACGATGCTCGAGGTTCTCGAGAATTTCGAGACCCTTTTCGACCACTTCGTGGCTGGGCTTGTTCTTGATGTTGGCGATCATGCCGATGCCGCAGGCATCGTGCTCGTTGGCCGGGTCGTAAAGGCCCTGAGCCTGCGGGCGTCCATCGACGCGCTTACCGTTCAAGATCAAGGTTTTGGTCTTGGCAGTGCTCGTCTGGGCGGGAGTTCCGGTCCGTTCGTATGCCATGGCTTTACCTCGTTTGTTCGGCGCCCTTTACGGGCTATTGCTTTGTCGTGGCGCATCCTTGAAGACCGGAATTCCGGCGGCTGGATGCTCTCTTTTCCTCTAGGGCGCAGAGCTCTGTGCGGGTCGTACTACAGGGTACGGCTCGGATGAGCAACTTCGACCTTTTTGTGGGGAGCGGCACTGCATCCAAATGGCCGCTCATACTCTTGGCTGTTTCAGCCCCGCCTATCCGTTTCCACTCATAGCAAAGTGGGCCAGCCGGACCAGCGTGCGCGCTGGCCGCGGAGAGCGGGGCGACGCGTCAGATAGGACAGACGTACTGCCCTAACGAAGTCACATTTGCATAATTCAAAACTGGCTGCAAGCGCTTTTGCCGCGATGCAGACACAAAAAATAGGACTTTGCGACAAAGTCCTATAGGAAAGCGTAGGAATTGGCGACTGGTCGCCCATTTGACGGACGACCAGCCTTATTAATTTTCGTAAATCCTATTCGAGATGAGACTTGATGAACCACAAGTCCTTGTCGAGCTCGCGCGAAAAGGCCGTCAGAATATCGGCTGCATCAGCATCACCGGCTTCGTCGGTGGCATCGATATCTTCGCGCACCTGGTTGGCGAGTGTCGCAAAACGGTCGGCAAGGGCGGCCAGATGATCCGGAACCTTGCGGATGTCGGTGGGGTAGGGCTCAAGCTTGGTGGCCTTGGCGATCACCTGACTGGTGCCCAGGGCAATGCCATCGAGCTGGGCGACACGCTCGGCAATGATGTCGACATGGGTATCGATGGCGGCGCGCATCGGATCAAGCATTTCATGCACAGCGATGAACTGGATGCCCTTGAGGTTCCAGTGCGCCTGCTTGACGATCAGGGCGAGATCGATGGCGTCGGCCAGGCGGGCATTGAGGATGTCGATCACGGTCGACTTGGCATTGCCCTCAAGGGCGATGGATGGGGTGCTCATGGGTAATTCCTTGGGAGGGGATTGCCCATCTAAACCCGCCGCCCGCAGGGCAGTTCCTTGAGCGCGCGCAAACAAAAAGCGCGGCCCTTGTGGACCGCGCTTCTATCACCAGGATGTCGTCGATGTTAGTTAACCGACTGGTCCTCGATGGTCTGCTGGGTGCCACCATTGATCTGAATGGTGCGCGGCTTCTTGCTTTCGGGCAGTTCGCGCTTCAGTTCGAGATGGAGCAGGCCGTTCTCGAGCGTGGCACCATGAACCTCGACATAGTCGGCAAGCTGGAAACGCAGCTCAAAGGCGCGTTCGGCAATGCCGCGATGGAGGAATTCACGCTTACCATCATTGGTCTCGGCGGGCTTGGCGCCCTTGACCACGAGGCTGTTCTCCTTGGTTTCCACGGCAATGTCGCCATTGGAGAACCCGGCTACGGCGATGGAGATACGGTAGGTATCATCGCCGGTGCGCTCGATGTTGTAGGGCGGGTAGGACTTGGTTTCCTGGGCGCCCAAGGTGTCGAGGCGGTTGAACAGGCGGTCGAAGCCGACGGTGGAACGATAGAAGGGGGAAAAGTCGATGGTCTGCATTTTCACGTTCTTTCACTAAGCAACATGGTTGAGCATTCCGCCTCTGCATTGACCGTTCCCGAAAGCGGCGAACGGTCGTTTCCTGCATCGGCGGCGTCCCCGGATATCCGGCGGACAGCCATGATGTAGGGGGTGTTTTTCCCGGTTCAAGAGCTTTTGCGGCATGAACCGAAAATGAACGTTTCGGTCCGATCCGGTTCAGTCATGGCGGCTTAGAAAGGGTCATGTGAACGGCGACGCAAACCGTTTACGAGGCCCTTTGGCCTGCCCATCACCCCGCCCCCGCATGGGACGGGCCAGGACCAAGCCAGCAGCTTTCGGGCTGCTGGCTTTTCTGTGTTCAGCGGTTATGGTGCGCCAAATTCTCACGAGGCCGAACGTGAACGCCCAAGTCGATCCTAACGGACCCAGGCTGGTCAATATTGCCAGCAATCCCGTGCCCGAGGGGGCGCGGCCGGGCTATTTCATGACTTCGGACCGGGTGCGGCTGCGCTATGCACTGTGGCCGAAATCGGCGGGGCCGCAACGGGGCACGGTGTGCCTCGTTCAGGGGCGGACCGAATATATCGAAAAGTATTTCGAGACGATCGAGGATTTTCGCAGGCGCGGCTTTGCGGTGGCGACCTTCGACTGGCGGGGGCAGGGCGGGTCGGACCGGCTGATCCCTAACCGGACGCTGGGCTATGTCGATCGCTTCGACGACTATGTCACGGACCTCAGGTGTTTTCACGCCGAGATCCTGCTCCCCGATTGCCCGCCGCCATTCTATCTGGTCGGGCACTCGATGGGCGGGCTCGTGAGCCTCCATACCGCGACGCGGGACCGGCTGATGTTCGACCGGATGTTTTTGTCGACGCCAATGGTCGGCCTTCACAACATGGACGAGAGCCTTGGGCGCAGCCGGATCATTTCAGAGACGCTGAGTTTTATCGGGCTCGGGCATATGCCGCTGGCGCGGCGGGGCGATCGGCGGCCGGACGAGGCCATGTATCCCAACAATCCGCTGACCTCGGACATGCTGCGCTATAAGCGCATGGTCGAAACAGTGCGGGCCGATGACAGCCTCTACCTCGGGTCGCCGACCTTCCGGTGGCTGGCGGCGGCGATGCGGGGGATGCTCGAGACAAGGAGCGACGCCTTTCCGGGCGATATTCGCATTCCCTTGCTGATTCTGGCGGCAGCGCGAGACACGATCGTCTCGACGCCGGCGATCGAGCAACTCGGCCTACGGCTGCGCACGGGGCGGCACATGGTCATCCCCAATGGAAGGCACGAGCTCTTCATGGAGACCGACATAATCCGCGGACAGGTGCTAGCGGCGTTCGATGCCTTCATAACGGAGCAGACTGCGTAAATTCATCTACGTAGATAAGCCTTTGGTAATGCAAGGCATCTAGGGTGCTCGGACGGTCAGAATGACCTTCTATTCCCAGAACGGGCACAAACGCGATGCGGTTATTCCGTCGCTTCTCCGGCGATACACGGGGCAATGTCGCAGTCATCGTCGCACTTTTAATCCTGCCCATGATGGTGCTGGCAGGCGGCGCTACCGATATTGCCCGCTACGAGGCGTATCGAGTGCAATTGCAGGACGGTGTCGATCGCGGCGTCCTGGCCGCGGCGTCGTTGACGCAGACCGTGGCCGTCGAGACCACCGTCGAGGAATATCTTAAGTCTTTGTCGTTCTACGGCGATGTGGAAACCGACTACGACTACACCACCAACCTCAATGTGCGCCGCATCAACGTTAAGGCCAATTACGACATGCCGACCGGCTTTTTGCCGCTGATCGGGATTCAGACCCTTCATGTCCAGGTCGAGGCGACGGCACAGGAAAAGCGCACCAATATCGAGATCTCGCTGATCCTCGATATTTCAGGCTCGATGCGGGAAGGGTCGCCGCAAAAGCTGAGCCTGCTCAAGCCTGCGGCCAAAAAGTTCATCGACCTTATGCTGGCGCCCGCTAACCGCCCCACGACCTCGATGAGCATCATCCCCTATGCAGGTTCGGTCAGCGTGGGATCGACGGTATTTGGCGGTATCGGTGTCCCGCGGCAGCACAATTATTCGTCCTGCATGGAGTTCGCCACGACGGACTTCGCCTCCAATGTGGGGCTGATCCCGTTCAACCAGCGCACGCAGGTGCCGCATTTTACGCATAACAATAATAACGTGAACTATCCGGGGCTCGACTGGAGCTGGTGCCCGACCGAAGTCACCTCGATCAGCTACATCACCAATGACGCGACGGCGCTCAAAAACAAGATCGACGCCATGCGCATGGCCGATGGCACGGGCTCTGCGATCGGGATGAAGTGGGGGATGTTGCTGCTGGAGCCGGCGGCACAGCCCTATATCCAGCAGGCGGCAGGCGCCGGGATGATCCCGCCCTCGTTCGCATCGCGTCCCGCGCCGTTCAACGATAGCGGTACCCTCAAGATCATCGTCCTGATGACGGACGGCGCCATCACGGACCAGTACCGCCCCGACCAGTATGCCTTTCCGCGAAATCCGGAGGGACGTTCGGGCAACTACACCTGGTACGGCTCAGGCACCGCCAACACGCATCTTCAATCCGTGTGCACGCGCGCCAAGAACAATGGTGTCCTGGTCTTCACCATCGCCTTCCAGACCAACAGCACCGGCCGCAGCCAGATGCAGTCCTGCGCCAGCTCGACCAGCCATTATTACGATGTTGCCGGTCTCGATATCGAGGCTGCCTTTCGCTCCATTGCGACGGCCATCCAGAAAGTGAAGCTGACGGAATGATGCGGCGGTCAAAAGCTGGGCAGGGTTTCTGGCAGGATGGTGCGGGTGCGGCGGCGGTCGAATTCGCGCTGGTCATTCCCATGCTGCTGGTCCTGGTGTTTTCAACGCTCGAAGCGGGCTGGATGATGATGCAGACCATCATGCTCGATCGGGCGCTCGACCAGACGGTGCGCGAGTTGCGGGTCGGAAGCTTTGCCAATCCGACCCAGGAGAAAATGCGTCAAAAGGTATGCGAACGGGCAATGATCCTTGCCGATTGCCAAGCCCATCTGGCGCTGGAGCTTTTCCCGATCACCGGAAGCACTGGCTATCCAACCGACGAGCAGCGCTGCGTCAATCGCAACAGCACCGTCGCGCCCGTGTTGCGCTTTACGCAGGGCGCGCGCACGCAGACCATGTATGTGCGGGCCTGCTTTGTGGTGTCGCCGATGACCCCGGGAATGGGCCTTGGTCTGGCAATGCCAAAGGACTCGACCGGCGCCATCCGCATTATCGCCAAGTCCGGCTTCATCAACGAACCATGATGATGAAAAAGCTTAGCCGTTTTGGTCATGATCAGCGCGGCGCCTCCTGATCGAGTTTGCGCTCCTGGCGCCGATCCTGATCGCGCTGCTGCTGGGCACGGTCACGCTCTTCGACTTGTTCCGCAACTTTCAGAGCGTCGAAAAAGCCACCTTCACGGTGGGAGACATGATGTCTCGCCAGACAGAGATGGATCAGGCTCGCCTCGACGAAATGCTGGTGCTGCTCAAGCATATGGTGCCCAGTGCCGACGATGGCGGTCTGCGCGTTTCCAGCGTGTCCAATAGCGGTGGGCGCCTTGTCGTGAACTGGAGCGAAAAGACGGGTTCGGCAATCCCGGTCACCCCCGTCAATACGGCGGGTCTGCCTTCCATTGCGGAAGGCGACTCGGTACTCGTGACCGAAAGCTTCGTGCCGCACCGGGCGCTGGTCGACTCGTTCGGCCTCGATGCCTTGACCTTTCGAGGTCACGCAGCGCATCGGCCGCGCTCTGTTTCGGCCATTTCGTTCAAGCGCTAGCTGGCATTTACCAGAGCAAGCGCCTTGGCCAGGAGCTCAGGCGTCGCCGCTGCCACCACATTGCCGCCGCCGGTTGGTTCGGAGCCGTCCCAGCAGCTGATGGCGCCGCCGGCTTCGCGGATGATCGGGACGAGAGCGGCGATGTCGTAGGTGTTGAGGTATGGCTCGATCACAAGGTCGGCCTGGCCGGCGGCAAGAAGGGCATAGCCGTAGCAGTCCATGCCGAAGCGCTGCAGGCGCGTTGCCGCTTCAATCGCTTCCCATTTGAAGAGCAGTTCGCTGGTGTTGAAAAGACGAGGCGTCGTGGTGAAGACGCGCGCCTTGTCGAGATCGGTCGCGCCGCTGGTGCGGTTGTGCAGGGCAGCGTCGCCGCGGCGATAGGTAGAGCGGCCAGGTATGGCAAGGAAGGTTTCGCCGATAAAGGGCTGGCTCATGAGGCCGGCGACAGCGACGCCGTCAATGGCAAAGCCGATCAGCGTGCCCCAGACAGGGGCGCCGGAGATGAAGGCGCGGGTGCCATCCACGGGATCGATGATCCAGGAAAAGCGGCTGTCACCGGAAGTGCCCCATTCTTCGCCAATGATGGCATGGTCTGGGAACGCCGCCTCAATCACGGCGCGGATGGCGGTTTCGGCGCCCTTGTCCGCCTCGGTCACCGGATCGAAGCCGCTCGCGAGCTTGTTGTCGACGGCAAGCTGCGTGCGGAACAGCGGCAAGGTTTTTCGGCGGCTGCCTGGCTGGCCTCGAGCAAAACCGCTTCGACGCGTGCAAAATCGATTGGGGGATTGCTCATCTGGGTCCTGGGAAGGCTATTCGGCGGCGCGTTGCGCCAAAGGCGCGCTGCCGGCAAGGGAAGCAAGATCAAGACCGATCAGCGTCTGGATCAGGCGTTCGATTAGGGCCTTGATGGTGTCGAAGCCGTCGTGTTTTTCAAGCGTCGCCTCGTTCATGTAGAGGTGGCGGCTAATCTCGATCTGGAGGGCATGAACGCCATGGGGCGGGCGGCCATAGGTGCGGGTGCAAAAGCCACCGGCATAGGGGCGATTGCGCGCTACGCGCAGGCCGGCGGCCGTGAAGACGGTTTCCACAAGATCGATCAGCGGACCGGCGCAGGTCGTGCCATAACGGTCGCCGAGGACGATGTCGGGCGTTGCCCGCTCGCCATGCTTGCCGATGCGCGGCATGGAATGGCAATCGATCAGGACTGCAAGGCCAAAGCTCGTGACGCTTTCGCTCAGAAGCTTTTGCAGGGCAGCATGGTAGGGATGGTAGATCCCCTCGATGCGCATGCGGGCATCGTCGAGGCTGAGGCGATCACGATAGATCGGCTTGTTTTCGGCAACGACGCGCGCCAGCGTTCCGAGGCCTGCAGCGACACGGGGCGAGGTGGTGTTGAACCGATCCGAAAGCGGCTCGGCGAACATCGTGGGGTCGAGTTCCCAAGGCTCGCGATTGACGTCGAGATAGGCACGCGGAAAGTGCGCCCGTAGCAAGGGTGCGCCCAGATGGGGGCACGCGAAAACAGCTCATCGACAAAAGCGTCTTCGGACTGGCGGATCGACAGATGATCGAGCCTTGTCATTGCAAGGAAGCGCTCGGGATAGACCCGGCCGGAATGGGGCGAATTGAACACAACCGGCGCGACCAGGCGGCGTGGCCTGATGGTCTCAAATGCCGGTTGATCCCAGTAATCCGACCGCACGCCGTCTCCCCCAAAGTGCGGCCGGGCCGCCAAGTGATTTGCTTTGCATTAGTTTCGCCCGCCCCGGGCCTGTTGTCCAGTTGTCGCACAAAGAGTTCGACGTGGCGGAAACCGCAGCGAATTGAAGCTCTAATGGTTGCGAAAGCGATCAGGTGGCATAAACATCGCAACAAATGCGACTCACCTGCCGGCGCGGCCCTTTCGGAGCCTTCGGCGCGGACCCATGGAGTTTTGATGAAGCGGATCCTGCTCGCCGAAGACGACAACGACATGCGCCAGTTTCTGACGCGGGCGCTCAAGACTGCCGGTTATGATGTGGTTTCGTTCGACAATGGGCTTTCAGCCTATGAGCGGCTGCGCGAAGAGCCGTTCTCGCTTCTGTTGAGCGATATCGTGATGCCGGAAATGGACGGGATCGAGCTGGCGCGGCGGGCAACGGAGCTCGATCCTGATCTCAAGGTCATGTTCATCACCGGTTTTGCGGCCGTTGCGCTCAATCCCGACAGCGACGCGCCCAAGGATGCGTCGGTGCTGAGCAAGCCGTTCCACCTGCGCGACCTTGTGAGCGAAGTCGAGCGTCTGCTCGCCGCCTAGGTCTTGGGGTGAGGGCGGTCTGCAAATGGCAGTTTTCTGCGCTTCCGGTACTCACGTACTGATGTACGCTCCGTTCCGGTTCTCGAAAACCACCATTTTCGCCTCGCCCTGACCCCTATCCCTCCCGCTCATGTCGCTATCCACAGGCATGGAAATTGGCGCTTGACCAACACCGCGGATTTATGGTCTATCCGCGCCACCGGAAGGGCCTAGCGGCTTTTCCTTCCCGGAGAGATGGGCGTATAGCTCAGCGGGAGAGCACCTCGTTGACATCGAGGGGGTCACAAGTTCGATCCTTGTTACGCCCACCATCTCTCTAAGACTTTCGCCTTCAGGCGATGGGAGTATAGCTCAGCGGGAGAGCATTCGCTTCACACGCGAAGGGTCACAAGTTCAATCCTTGTTACTCCCACCATCCTGTTTCCGGCATGATCACTACGTCTTTGACATCGCTGCCCGTAGCCGCAACATGTGTGGCTATGCGACGTGGCACGATCCTGGAACCATCGGGTGGTGAAGTCGTTCGCGTGACGGCGCATCGCAGCTGGGGAAATCATGACTGATTCGGAACAGTGGGCCGGCGAAGACGAGGAAAACGCGCGCTTCCGCCTACTGGTCGATTCCATCACCGACTATGCCGTCTATATGCTTGACCGCGATGGCGTGGTGACGACGTGGAACCGGGGTGCGGAACGCATCAAGGGTTATCGGGCCGACGAGATTATCGGCCGGCATTTTTCCTGCTTTTACCCCGAGCCCGACCGCGCCGCCGGTGCACCGCAGAGGGCACTCGATACTGCCGAGCATGACGGGCGTTTCGAAACCGAAGGTTGGCGGCTGCGCAAAAGACGGATCGCCGTTTTGGGTACATGTGGTCATCGACCCGATCAAGGACGCCAGTGGCGCACTCATCGGCTTTGCCAAGATTACGCGCGACCTCAGCGAGCGCAAGCACGCCGAAGCGGCTTTGGCCGAAAGCGAAGAGCAGTTTCGCCGCCTTGTGCTCAACGTCGTCGACTATGCCATCTATATGCTCAGCCCCGATGGCATGGTGACGAGCTGGAACCTTGGCGCTGAGCGCATCAAGGGCTATGCCGCCGAAGAAATCGTCGGACAGCATTTTTCCCGCTTTTATCCCGATGAGGACCGGGAAAAGGGTGGGCCGGCGCGCAGCCTCGAACTGGCGCGGACCACGGGGCACTACCATGCCGAGGGCTGGCGGGTGCGCAAGGACGGCTCGCGCTTTTGGGCCAGCGTCGTCATCGATGCGATTCACAATGACCAGGGCGAGCTAATCGGCTTTGCCAAGATTACGCGCGACGTCACCGAGCGGTTGGAACAGCAGAAGCGGCTCGAGGAAGCGCGCGAGGAACTGTTCCAGGCGCAAAAGGTCGAGGCCATCGGCCAGCTGACCGGCGGGGTGGCGCATGACTTCAACAACCTCCTGATGGTGGTGTTGGGGAGCCTCGAAGTGCTGGGCCGGCGAGTTACGCTCGAAGAGCGGGATCGCAAATTGCTCGACAATGCCGTGCATGCAGCGCAGCGGGGCGCGCAGCTGACGCAGCGCATGCTGGCCTTTGCACGGAAGCAAGACCTGCAACAGACGCCGGTGGACCTGCCTGACCTTGTGCGCGGGATGAGCGATCTTTTGTCCCGAACGCTCGGGCCAACGATCCTCATCGAGACGCGCTTTCCAATAGCCCTGCCGCAAGTCCTGGCGGATCCGAGCCAACTCGACTCCGTGCTGCTCAACCTTGCCGTCAATGCGCGGGACGCAATGCCCGAGGGCGGTCCGCTGATCATTTCGGCGCGCGAGGTTGTGGTCGGTAGCGACCAGCCAGACCTCAAGCCGGGGCGCTATGTGTGCCTCGCCGTACAGGATCATGGCGAGGGCATGGATGCGGAAACCCTGGCGCGGGCGACCGATCCTTTTTTACCACCAAGGGCGTGGGCAAGGGCACGGGGCTCGGGCTGCCGATGGTGCAGGGCATCGCCCAGCAATCGGGCGGCAAGTTCCTGCTCAAGAGCAAGGTCGGGGAGGGCACGACGGCCGAAATCTGGCTGCCGGTCGTGGTCGACAAAGCGCCAGAGGCTGCCGAGTTCGTTCCTGAGCCCGCAATGGTGCAGGGACGGCAGCTCAAGGTGCTGGCCGTCGACGACGATGCGCTGGTGTTGATCAACACCTCGATGATGCTGGAAGAGCTGGGTCACCAGGTGTTGGAGGCAAGTTCAGGCGAGCAGGCGCTGCAGCTGCTGGAGGCCAATGGCGATGTCGATCTCGTGGTCACCGACCAGGCAATGCCGCGCATGACCGGGCTGGTTCTGGCGGGCGAGATTGCCAAGCGATGGCCGGGCATGCCGGTGATCCTTGCCAGCGGTTACACCGATATCGAGGAAGCGCGCGTGATGAACCTTCCGCGCCTCGCCAAGCCTTTTTCCGAGACGGATCTGGAGCGGGTCATTGCCCGCATTACTGAAGCCCAGCCGAGTGCCGAGGCGGTATAGCTACCACATGGTGGCCTTGGCGCGCTCCGGCCAGGCCTTGTCATAAGGGTCGCCGCCCACCGCATTCTCGGTCATGCCGGCAAGGATCTGGCCGGGCGTCGGCAGGGTTGCCGGGTCGACGTGCCGCTCCGGGTTCCAGAGTTCGGAGCGGATGATGGCCCGCGCGCACTGAAAATAGAGTTCGTCCAGTTCGAGCACGACCACGGTGCGCGGCGCCTTTTCCTCGACCGCAAAGCTTTCGAGCAGCTCCGGATCGACGGAGAGGTGCGCGCGGCCATTGGCACGCATTGTGGTGCCGGAGCCGGGGATCAGAAACAAAAAGGCGCAGCGCGGGTCGCGGACGATGTTGCGCAGCGAATCGATACGGTTGTTGCCGCGCCGATCGGGCATGGCGAGGGTCTGGTCATCGAGGATGCGGACGAAGCCGGGCTTGTCGCCACGCGGAGAGCAGTCGATGCCTTCGGGTCCGATGGTCGCCAGCGCGGCAAAGGGGCTGGCTTCGATCAGCCTTCGGTAATCGGGGGTGACGCGATGGGCGACCTTGACCATGGAGGCCGGGGCGGGCGCGGGTTGGTAGAGCGCTTCGAGAGCTTCGAGAGAGACAATTCTGGTCATGAAAATGGAACGCCGGTTGGTGTTTGGGTGTAACTATCCCCATATCGAGAGCGAATGACAGGCCGACAAAGGAGTTATGCCATGGACGCCCATGCTTATCCCGTGACCCGCACCGATGCCGAATGGCGCCAGAAGCTGACGCCGGAGCAGTACCAGGTGATGCGCGAGCACGGCACCGAACGGCCCGGCAGCTGCGCGCTGCTGCACGAACATCGCCAAGGCACGTTTGCCTGCGCCGGATGCGATACGCCGCTTTTCGGCTCGACGCTGAAGTTCGAAAGCGGCACCGGGTGGCCGAGCTTCAATGACCCGATTCCAGGTTCGGTCGCGACCACGACGGATCGTTCCTATGGGATGACGCGCACGGAAGTGCATTGCGCCACCTGCGGCAGCCATTTGGGTCATGTCTTCCCGGACGGCCCGCCGCCCACCGGCTTGCGCTACTGCATCAATGGCGTGGCGCTGAATTTTACGCCCAACGCCTAAGAGAAGCCCCGGACGAAAGTTCGGGGCTTTTTATGTGCCGCGCGGTTTGGCGCGGTTGGTGGCAGGGGCGGCGATGGGGTCATCTGGCCAGGGATGGCGCGGGTAGCGGCCCTTGAGGTCTTTTTGCACATCACGCCAGCTGCCGCGCCAGAAGCCGGGAAGGTCGCGGGTGGTCTGGATCGGGCGATGCGCTGGTGACAGGAGGACCAGCAGCAGCGGGATCTTGCCATTGGCGATGGTGGGATGGCGGTCGAGGCCGAAGAGTTCCTGGACGCGAATTTCCAGCGCCGGACCGTTCTCGGCGCCGTAATCGATCAGCAGATGCGAGCCTGAGGGCGCGTGGAAGTGGCTGGGCAGCAGCCGGTCGATCTCCTGACGCTTGGACCAGGGCAGTAGCGTATCAAGCGCCTGGCCGAGAAGATCAGCAGTCATGGCCGAGAGGCGGGTTTCGCCGAATAGATGCGGGGCGAGCCATGCCGGGTTTGCGCCAAGGCTTATGTCGGAGAGGTCGGGCCACTCGTCGCCAAGGGTCTGATGAAGGTAGGTGCTGCGAGCGCGAAGAGCCTTTTGCTCCTTGCTCCACGGCAGTGTGTCCAGGCGTTTTAGAGCGGCTTCAGCCAGCAGCATGGCTGCGGCCTCGAAGTCGGTGACTTGTGCGGTGTCGTCGGCGAGGCGCAGGGCATCGAGCTTGCGCTGGCGGCGGGCGCGGACGGAATTTGTCTGCGGGTCGAAACTGAGGGTGGTTTCGGATTTGATGTGTGCAGCAAAGAGCGTTTCGATGTCGGCAGCATCAAGGGCTGCGGCGGAGCGGATACGGCCGGCGGTGGCGCTGCCGGTGATATCGGCGACGACCAAAAACGGAGCGCTCGCGAGGGGATGCGTTTCATCGAGCTGAGCCTGGCGGCCATTGGCGAGCCGGAAGCGACCGCGAGGCCCAGCACTTTGCGCGACGCGGTCAGGAAAGGCGCGGGCAAGGTGATGGCCTGCGGGGAAGCTTTGGTCCGAGGATTTGCCGCAAAGCTTCGCCCAACGCTGCGCAAGGTTGCGGGCGTCATTTGCTCGGGGTGAGCGATCAGCACGAAAGCGTTCGAGGCGGCGCGAGAGGTCGGGGTCATCGCCGCCAAGACCGCGTTCGCCGATGAGGACGGCCAATTCGCTGGCGCTACGAGCATCGCCGTCGTCAGCGCCGGCGACCACCATGTGCGCCAGGCGTGGATGAAGCGGCAGACGGGCAAGCGCCTTGCCGGATGCGGTGAGGCGGCCGCCGGGATCGATCGCATCGAGGCGGGTGAGCAGGGCTTTGGCCTCAGCCCAGGCGGGCGCCGGCGGAGGATCGAGGAAGCGCAGGGCTTTGGGATCGCTGATGCCCCAGGCAGCGAGATCGAGAACGAAACCGGCGAGGTCCGCGGCAAGGATTTCCGGGGTCTCGAAAGCGTCGAGAGCTGCTGTTTGTCCCTCGTTCCAGAGACGAATGCAGACGCCGGGGCTGGTGCGACCCGCGCGGCCGCGGCGCTGGTCGGCGCCGGCGCGGGATACGCGTCGGGTAGCGAGGGTCGTAAGGCCTGTTGCCGCTTCATAGACCGGGACACGGCGAAAGCCACTATCGACGACGATGCGGACGCCTTCGATGGTCAGCGAGGTCTCGGCAATCGAGGTGGCAAGCACGATCTTGCGGCGGCCGTCCGGAGCGGGCTGGATGGCGCGGTCCTGCTCGGCAGGGGTAAGCTGGCCGTAAAGCGGTGCAAGGTCGGTGTTCGGCGGCAACCTGGCGGCCAAGCGCTCGGCCACGCGGGTGATTTCGCCTTGGCCGGGAAGGAAGACGAGGGCGGAGCCTTCATGCTCGCGCATGGCCTTGAGCGTGGCGTTGGCAAACTGGTCTTCGAGACGGACCAGAGGATCCGGCTCGGCGTAAAAGGTTTCAACGGGGAATGTTCGTCCGGGACTATCGATTACCGGCGCATCGTCGAGCATGGCGGCAACGCGGGCACCGTCGATGGTGGCGGACATGACCAGAATGCGCAAATCTGGCCGGAGGGCGCGCGCGTCGAGGGTCAGGGCGAGACCGAGATCGGCGTCGAGGCTCCTTTCATGGAACTCATCGAAAAGCACTGCTGCGACGCCGGTAAGCTCGGGATCGTCCAGCAGCATGCGGGTGAAGACGCCTTCGGTGACGACCTCGATGCGCGTTTTAGCGGAGGTTCTGGACTCAATCGCACGCGATAACCGACGGTTTGACCGACTTCCTCACCAAGCAGGTTTGCCATTTGCCTTGCTGCCGCGCGGGCAGCAAGGCGCCGGGGTTCGAGGACGATAACGCGGCCATCTCCGCGCCAGGGCGCAGCGAGCAAAGCCAGCGGCACACGCGTGGTCTTGCCGGCGCCGGGCTGAGCGACGAGTACAGCCGCAGTGCCACTCGCCAAGGCTTTAGCCAGGGTGGGAAGGGCGGCGTCGATGGGCAAAGCGGGCCAGGACATGGCTTGGGATAGCCGCTGATGGCGGGCTGGGCAACGGGCGGAATAATCTTTCAACCACGACCGTACCGCTCCGTTCTCAGGCCTGTCGCTTGCGTTTAGGGTGCGGCGCCTGAGTAATCGAATCGGCTGGAGAGACCGTGCAACTAACCCGCATCAGCAATGGCGAGATCACCGTCGACATCGCGGCCCTCGGCGCGGAAATGCAGTCGATCCAGACGCGGGATGGCCGGCAGTGGCTCTGGCATGGCGACGCATCCTATTGGACCGGGCGGTCGCCGATCCTTTTTCCCATGGTTGGGCGCGCGCCGAACGATACGGTCAGCATCGAGGGCGAGCGCTTTCAGATGAGCCAGCACGGCTTTGCACGGCGCAGTAATTTTTCGCTGGTGGTGGAAGAGACCGATCGCTGTGTCTACCGGCTCGAGGCTTCCGAGGCGACGCTTGCGATGTTTCCGTTTCACTTCCGTCTCGATGTCGAGCATCGGCTGGAGGGACGGGCGGTGGTGGTGACGGCCGAGGTGACCAACCAGGATCGGCGCGTGATGCCATATGGCATCGGCTTTCATCCGGCCTTTGCCTGGCCGCTGCCAGGCGCAGGAGATGCGCCGCATTGTGTGGTGCTGGACAATGGCGGGGCGCCTGAGCTGCATCGGTTGTCGGGCGGGCTGGTCGAGCCGGAGCCGCTAGCTTCGCCCTTTGCGGCGGGGGCGCTGACTCTTGCGCACGAGATGTTCCGGGCCGATGCGATGGTGTTTCCGGAAGGGGCGGGCGCGGGGTTGCGCTATGGGCCGGATGTGGGACCTTCGGTAAAGTTCACCTGGGAAAATCTGCCCAATTTCGCGCTGTGGTCCAAAGGGGATGCAGGCTTTATCTGCCTTGAGCCATGGCATGGGACGGCGGCGGAAGTAGGCGGGTCGGATGATCTGAGCGAACGGCCCTACTCCGAAACACTGGGGCCGTGGTCGACCGCCCGCTATTCGTTCCGGGCGGAATTGCTGGGCTAATTAGGCCCCTCACCCGGCGCTTCGCGCCGACCTCTCCCCGAAGGGGCGAGGTAGGGAGGAGTTATTCGGCGGCGCCGCGGAGGTCTGCCATGGCGTCCGGGCCGGCAGGGTCGCCGGGGGCGGTTTCGCAGCTGAGATCGGGGAATGCGGCGATGCGCTGGTTGCGGAAATCGGTGCGGAGGACGATCAGGCCCCGTTCTTCGAACCAGGTGAGGAGACGCCTGGCCCTGCTGGATGAATGGGTTCCATAGAGCCGGGCGAGGGTCGCGTCGGAGGGGCAGGGCTGGGCGGTGAGCGCGGCTTGCGCAAGAACCAGGAAGACGCCCTGAACGTCGTCGGTCAGGGTTGCGGAGAGGGCAAGTGCCTGCTGCCAGCCGTCGGAACTCGCGGTTGTTTCGTCGGGTGCGACGCGCGCGACCGCAAGGAGGCGCTTGAAGGCGGGCAGGGCTGGCGGCTCGCCGGGAACGCGGCGGATGCGGCAGCGGACCAGGAAATCCTGGTAGAGCACGGCGGTGGTGCGGAAGCCGGCGTCGGGGTCGCTCAAGAGCTCGGCCATGACGCTGGCGATCTGTGCTTCGCGTTCGGCTTCATCGATCTCGGGGAAAAGCGAGATCGGTTCGGGCGTCGCTTCTGCCCGCGCTTTCGCGACCTGGGCCAAAAGCTCGTTGGTCGAGGGTGGCGGTGGAGGCGGCGGACGCCGAACGACGGGACGGCTCAGTTCTTCAGGAGCCTGGGTGAAAATCAGGTCGGCAGCGTCGGCGGGCGCTTCGGGGAGCGGTGTCAGCTTGGGGCTGGTGGAGCGCGCCGAGGTCTCGACATCGCCGATGATCACCGGCAAAGGACGGCGGGAGATAGCAGGGCCGAGTGCGACGAAGTGGCCGCGGGCGAGGTCGCGGAATTGCTCGGCCTGGCGGCGATCCATGCCCAGAAGGTCGGCGGCGCGGGCCATGTCGATATCGAGAAAGGTGCGGCCCATTAGGAAGTTGGAGGCCTCGGCGGCGACATTCTTGGCAAGCTTGGCAAGGCGCTGGGTGGCGATGACGCCGGCAAGGCCACGCTTGCGGCCGCGGCACATGAGGTTGGTCATGGCGCCGAGGGATAATTTTCGAGCCTCGTCAGACACTTCGCCGGCCGCAGCGGGGGCGAAGAGCTGGGCTTCGTCGACGACGACGAGGACGGGGTACCAATAGTCGCGATCGGCATCGAACATGCCGCCGAGGAAGGCGGCGGCGGCGCGCATCTGCTGTTCGACGTCGAGGCCTTCAAGATTGAGGACGACGGACACGCGGTGCTGGCGGACCCGGGCGGCAATGCGGGTGAGTTCGTTGTCGGTGCGGGCTGCGTCGACTACCAGATGCCCGTAACGGTCCGACAGCGTTACGAAATCGCCTTCCGGATCAATGATGCATTGCTGCACCCAGGGGGCAGATTGTTCGAGCAAGCGGCGAAGGAGGTGGGATTTGCCGGAGCCGGAATTGCCCTGCACCAGGAGACGGGTGGCCAGCAGTTCCTCGAGATCCATGTGAGCCGGGCCGGTGCCGCGGCTCTCACCCATGTCGATAGAAACCTGCATTGGAACTCACGCTGACTCAGTGGGTGGTGTTTATGGCAAAGAGTTTGGCGATTCGGGGGAAGGGTTAGAGGTTGCCCACAGATAGAGAGTTTAAACGAGGTAACGCGGGCACCCCCTCCCTACCTCTGCTACGGCCTTCGGCCTAGCGACGGTACCCAGTCCATTCGAGCGTAGCTCTCATGGCCTCCTCCACTAAGATCGCTCCACGGGAGCGATCTTGCCTTCGGCACATTTCGGAGCCCCTCAAGGGGAGGGTGAAGAAGGTCAGAGATCGCGCAGCAGCCGGGCGGGTCGTGCCGACGCGGCGCGGAGGATGGTCATGGCGCCCAGGAGGGCGGTGACCAGAAGGGCGACGCCGAGGACGATCGTGATCACGTCGGGCCGGTAGGTGAACTCTACTTCGAGCATCAGCGCGCTGACGACGCGACCAGCGCCGAGGCCGATGATGGTTGCCGGAATGGCGGCGAGGAGGGCGAGCAGTCCATATTGGATGAAGGCGGTGGCGATGAGCTCGGTGCGGGTGGCGCCGAGGACTTTGGTGATGACGGTATCGGCTTCGCGCTGGCGGCGGCCGGTGGAGAGGCTGCCGATGAGCACGAGGAGGCCGTTGCCGACTGCGAGGCTGCCGACGAGGGTTGCGGCGAAGGAGAGTTGGCTTAGGGCATCGGTCACTTGCTTGAGGGTATCGCCAACCGAGATGAAGCGGATGTCGGGGAGGTCGGCAGCGAGGCGGCGGGTGACGGCTTCTTCCTGGCCGGGCGCGGCGGTGACGGCGGCAAAGAGGGTGGTGGGGTAGTTGTCGAGGACGCCGGGGAGAAGCTGGCGAGGAAGTCGATGCCGCCTTGCCAGGAATAGTCGCGGAAATTGGCGACCGTGACTGTTGTGGGTTCGCCGAAAATTTCGAAGGTGAGGGTGTCGCCGATGTCGACATCGAGGCCATTGCGGAGGCTTTGGTGCAAGGAGACGAGGCCGGGGCCCGAATAGTCGGTAGGCCACCAGTCGCCGGCGACCAGGCGGGAACTCAGGGGCATTTCGGTGCGCCAGGTAAGGGGGACTTCACCGGAAAGGAGGAAGGTGGCTTCGGGACCGCGGGTGCGGGTCTCGGACACCGGCACATCCTCGATGGACGTAAGACGGCCGCGCAACATCGGCGTCGAGACGAAGCGGCTGATGCCGCTTGCCGGTTCGCTGGAAAGGGCCTCTAGCGCTTCGACTTCGTCGGGGAAGAGATCGGAGCCAACAAGGGTGGGCGCATCGAAGGCGGAGGCGCCCAGAAATTCCTGCTGCAGATTGGCTTGCATGACGAGGACGACGATCAGCATGGCAAGGGCCATGCCGGCTGAAACAGCGACGGCAGCGGCATTCTGGCCGGCCGTGGAAATGTTGCGCAGGGCGTGGCGCAGCACGCGTGGACCGCGTTCCGGCAACCGGGCGAGGCCGAACTGGACGAGGCGAATGAAGAGCTGGAACAGGATTGCAGCCATGGCGCTGGCGAGGCCAAAGGCAAGGACAAGGGTCCAGTCGCCGGTCATCAACCAGGCAAGGATGAAGAAGGCGGCAATGGAAGCCAGAAGCGGGAGCACCTGCCAGGAGAGGAGCAGGGCGCCCCAATCGACCGGCGGGGCGTCGAGGCCCTTGGCTCGGAACAGGAGGACCGGACGAATTGTCTGCGCCTGTTGCAGCGGCAGATAGGCAAAGGCAAAGGCGGTGACGAGCCCTGCGCCGGCGGCGACCAATAGCGGCTGCGGGTAGATGGAGGGGGCGAGCGAGATACCGACGGCGCCGCCGATATAGGGCAAGAGGATCCAGGCGATGCTGGCGCCGACCAGGAGGCCGATCAGCACGCCCACCAGCGCGAGGGCCGCGACTTGGGTCAGGAAGTGAATGAAGACGCGCGAGCGGCCGGCGCCGATGGAGCGCATCACGGCGATGACGCCGGAGCGCTCGGCAATATAGGCGCGCATGCCGGTCCAGACGGAGACACCGCCGATCAGCAGCGAACCGAGACCGACGATGACGAGGAAGCGCATGAACAGGTCGTAGTAGCGCACCATCTGGCCAAGACCATCGCGGGCGGAGCGGATGGTCCAACCGCTGTCGATGAAGCGGGCGACGACAGTTTCGAGGCCGCGATCGATGTCGCGATCGGTGAGGTGGAGCTTGTAGCGATACCAGGTGCCAAGGCCGGGCAGGGGCGAGGTGCGGTCGCTGACGGCGTTGAAGCCGTCGACAAGGATCAGTGCCGGCATGCCGAGGCGGAAGCCGCGCACGGCGGCGTCGGGGAGGCGGGAGAGGGTGCCGCGGATGATGAACTGGCTGCCGCCCAGGCCGATGGTGTCGCCGACACTGGCCTCAAGTTCGTCGAGCATGACGGGATCGACGAGGACGCCGGGAATGTCGTTTTCGCGGGCGAGAAGGGTGTTGACGTCCCCGTCCGCGGGAAGGTTGGGGCTCACCACCTGGCCAAGCAGGGGTAGCTCGGGCCGACGACGCTGACATCGGCAAAGGCTTCACTGGTAAAGCTTTCGGCGCGCAGATTGGTGTCGATGACAAGGACGGTGCGGCCGAGTTCGCTGAGCGACGCGAGTTCTTCGGCAGTGGCGAGGCGGTCGGCGCGCGAGATTTCGATGTCGCCGCCCATGAGTTCGGCGGCGCCTTCCTCGATGGCCGAGGTGATGCTGGCACCTACGGAGTTCACCCCAGCGATCAGCGCGGTGCCCACGGCGAGGCAGACAACGAGCAGCAGGAAACGACGCAGGTCGCCGCGCATGTCGAGAAGGCCGATGCGAATGGCGGGCCAGATGTTCATGTAAAGATGCTGCGTTGAGACGGTTGAACGATCAATGGGTGCGAGTGAAGAGCACCCCCACCCGGCCTCCCCTTAAGGAGGGGGAGGAGTTTGGCCGGTGCGAGACCGCCATTTTTCGCTCATCCACAGGAGCGCTCCTCCCCCGACTTACGGGGAGGTTGGGTGGGGGCTCGTCTCAAAGAAGAAGGCGTTAGACACTATGCGTCGTCTCGGTCAGTTCGCCCGCCGTCATCGTGTAGACGCGGTCGGCTTTGGCGGCGAGGGCGGGGTCGTGGGTGATGAGGACGACGGCGGTGCGGTTGCGGCGGGCGAGGTCGAACATGAGGTCGACGACGACGGCGCCGGTTTTCTGGTCGAGATTGCCGGTGGGTTCGTCGGCGAGGAGGAGCGGGGGATTGGCGACGGTGGCGCGCGCGAGGCCGACGCGCTGCTGTTCGCCGCCGGACATGGCGGACGGACGGTGATCGAGGCGGTCGCCGAGACCGACGGCGGCAAGGGCCGCGGCGGCCTTGGTGCGGATTTCGGCCATGCCGAGCTTGGGCTCGGCGATTTCGGTGGCGAGGCCGACATTGTCGAGGGCTGTAAGGGAAGGGATGAGGTGAAAGCTCTGAAAGACAATGCCCAGCGTATGGCGGCGGAAGCGGGCGAGTTCGTCTTCGTTCATCTTGCCCAGATCACGGCCATTGACGACGACGGCGCCGCCAGTGGCTTTTTCGAGCCCGGCGAGCAGCATCAGCATCGAGGTCTTGCCGCTGCCGGACGGGCCGACAATGGCGACCACTTCGGCGGGGGCTACCTGAAGCGAAACATTGCGCAGAATGGTCAGCGGACGGCCGGCGACATCGAGCGTGTAGTCGATGTTTTTTGCGTCAACGATAAGAGCTTCCGAACCGGCCATAGATGCTTTTCCCCCTGGCCCACTTGTCTGGGTGGTTTGCCAAACCTTCTCTAGCGGTAAGTTATTGGCCAATCCGTAACAAGGGCGTCATTGCCGTCAGTTTTGCTCTGGTGTCAGCCGGGCAGTGCTGGCAGGAATGGGCCGGGCGGTCTTTTCGAGGGAAGCATATGACGATACGATTGTTGCGCGTGGTTCTGGCGGCGCTGGTCTTGCAGGTGACGGCGATGGTGCCGAGCTTTGCGCAGGACCAGATGGCATTGTTGAACACCTATATCGGGAACTGGCGCGGCGAGAGTGCCCTGATCGGTGGCGATCGCAACGAGCCCTTCCGCTGCCGCTTGAACGTGGCACAGGGTGACATCGGCAAGGTCAACTATACCGGCCGCTGCACGCTGGTGAATGCGACGCTCTCGATCAGCGGCACCATTGCCTACAAGCAGGAACTGGGACGCTACGAAGCGGCGATGAGCTCCAATGCCGGCTATACCGGGCTGGCCGTCGGCCGGGTTTCCGGCGACACGATCAGCTTCGATCTGCGCGAGCAGGCCAAGGATCGCGCCGGCAGCGACGTGCGCATCGGCGCCAAGATCGTGCTGGTGCGCGACACGATCCAAGTGGATTTCGAAGTCGAGTTCAACGATTCGGGTGAAGTGCTGACAGCGGCTGTGCCGTTCAGCCGGTAGAGTTTGAGGCGCACCCCCACCTCAGCTTGCTAGGGCCGGGGGCCCAAGCGACGCTATCCTCCCCGTAAGGCGGGGGAGGAGGCGCAGGAGCGGCTAGATTCATATCGGTCGCAGGACAGTTTCGCCGCGGGCCCCGTTCGGATAGAAGTCGCGCATGAGCGAAGGCGGGGCCGACATCGTTGCGCAGGAAACCATGGCCATGCGGGTCGTCGGCGCGTTGCGCGACGAGATCGTGTCCATGGCGCTCAAGCCTGGCGATGTGATTTCGGAAAGCGATATCGCGGCGCGCTATGGCATTTCGCGGCAGCCGGTGCGCGAGGCGTTTATCCGCTTGGCTCAGCAAGGGCTGCTCCTGATCCGGCCCAAGCGGGCGACGGTGGTCAAGAAGATCTCGCCCGACGGCGTGCGGCAGAGCCGGTTCATCCGCGAAAGCATCGAAGTCGAAATCATCCGCAGGGTTGCAGCGCAGCCCGGCAAGGATGCGGCCGCGGTTCTCGCGGGCTTGATCGCGGACCAGGAAGCGGCGTCCAACAAGGGCGATAGCCGGGGCTTTCACCTGCTGGACGAGTTCTTTCACCGCAGCCTGGCGCGGCTCGCGGGCGTCGAATATGCCTGGCAGTTAATCGATGATCATAAAATGCAGCTCGATCGGGTGCGCTATCTGACGCTGGGCGTAAGCTCGAGCCAGCGCGCCATTGCCGAGCACAAGCTGATCGCCGAAGCCGTTGGCCGGGCGGATGTTGCCGGGGCCGAGCGGGCGATGCGCGACCATCTCGGGCGGGCGGAAATGCTTCTGGCGCAGACGATTGCCGATTTCCCGGATTATTTCGAGTAGGCCTCTACGATGAGAAAATCGACGCGCATCTTCGTGTTGCTGCTGGTGATTGAAGTGCTGTTGGTGCTGGGTTCGGTTTATATGGTCGGCCAGGTGAGTGGTGGAAACTGGAATGCGCCCGACCACCAAGAGGCGATCTCGCGCATTATGACTGTAATCGGTGCGGCGATCCCGCTTGTGGCCCTGCCTTTCCTGCTGATCGGCATCGGGTTGCGCCGCAAGGGCGAGTAGTTTGGAGAGTGTGATGAAAACGCGGCGTTTGGGCAAGACTGGGTATGAAGTCAGCGAGATCGGGCTCGGCTGCTGGCAGCTGGGCGGCGATTTCGGGCCGGTGGGCGACGAGACCGCCAATGCCATCCTCGATCGTGCGCTTGCGGCGGGCGTGAGCTTTTGGGACACGGCGGACGTTTATGGCGGCGGACTTTCGGAAAGCCGGATCGGCGCCCATGCCAAGAGTGCCGACGTGAAGGTCGCGACAAAGCTCGGACGTTCAGGCTCGCTGTTTCCGAACGGCTATACCAAGGATGGCATTCGCGAGAGTCTCGAGGCCTCGGCCTCGCGGCTCGGGGTGGCGACGCTGGACCTGGCGCAGCTTCACTGCGTGCCGACGGAAGTGCTGCGCGATGGCGCGATCTTTGGATGGATGGACGAGCTCAAGGCCGAAGGGCTGGTGCGTCACTGGGGAGCAAGCGTCGAGACCATCGAGGAGGGTCTGATCTGCCTCGACCAGAAGGGCTGTGCGACGCTGCAGATCATTTTCAACATTTTCCGGCAGGACGCGGCGGACAAATTGCTGCCGCTGGCGGCGGAGCGCGATGTCGGCGTAATTGTGCGGCTGCCGCTGGCGAGCGGGTTGTTGAGCGGGAAATACGACAAGACCACGCGCTTCGATGAAAGCGACCACCGCAATTACAATCGCGACGGCGAGGCTTTTTCGGTGGGCGAAACTTTTTCGGGTATCCCCTTCGAGCGCGGCGTCGAGCTGGTGGCGCAGCTCAAGGGCCTGGCGCCCGAAGGCATGCCGATGAGCCAGTTCGCCCTGCGCTGGATCCTCGATCACCCGCAGGTGTCGACGGTGATTGCCGGCGTCAGCAAGCCCGAACAGATCGACGACAATGTCGCCGCGAGCGAGCGCAAGAGCCTGTTTCCCGCGCTCAACAAGCAGCTGGCCGAATGGTACGACAAGAATGTGAAGACGGAGATCCGGGGCGGGGTTTAACCCGCCTTGCGCTTCTCGTCAGTCGTTCGCGCCGCAGCTTCTTTTGCCTCCTGCGCACGCACATAGGCTTTGAGCACGTCCTGCATGCGGGTGATGTGGCCTTTGCCTTGGCGCTTGAAGAAAAAGAAGACGTCGGCGTCGAGCTTGAGATGGACCGAGGTCTTGCCGTTTTCGAATGGCACGGCGTTTTCCCAAAACTCGTCGCCAAGTTCGGGGCCTTCGGGGGCGTCCGGGTTTTGGTAAAGCTCACCCCTGCTCTTCATCGCCTTTATTTCGGCCAAAGAGATACGTTTCCAGGTCTCGTCGGTCACGTCGACCTCCTTTCCAGGCAGAAATCAGCCTGATGATGCCATCTCGATCCGTATGGATTACGACGTAACACTGACCGTCCACAACGCCAGTCGATCGCAATCGTATCTCGCCATAATCATACCTTTGATCTTCGACTGTCAGGCATTCGTCGTCGAAAATCAGCGCCGCATCAAAGATGTCGACGCCGTGCTTCTTCAGGTTTGATTGGCGTTTTTCCTCGTTCCACTCAAAGTCCAAATTGCCGCTCCGGAAAATATGTTGCTACTCATATCCCTACTCCTGGGTCCGGGCGGCACAATTGCCTAATCGACCAACGAATAAATCGACCGTCGCCTATGTACACGAAAAGTGTACATCTCGTCAATCTGATCTGCTGGATCTAGCCGAGCGGCCCGGCCGCACCTAGGTTAGGGCCACCTGCCGCATAACCAGAGTTTCCTGATGTCCCATCCTGCCTTCGAGCTTGTCCGCGACGAGCGTTTTGCCGAGATCAATTCGCAGGCGCTGCTCTACAAGCACAAGAAGACCGGGGCGGAGGTGCTGAGCCTCGTCAATGACGACGAGAACAAGGTGTTCGGCATCACCTTCAAGACGCCGCCGGAGGACTCGACCGGGATAGCGCATATTCTCGAGCACTCGGTGCTGTGCGGAAGCCAAAAATACCCGGTGAAGAAGCCGTTCGTGGAGCTTCTGAAGGGCTCGATGCACACCTTCCTCAACGCCATGACCTATCCGGACAAGACGGCCTATCCGGTGGCGAGCCAGAACCTCAAGGATTTCTATAACCTTGTGGATGTCTATCTCGACGCGGTGCTGTTTCCGCTGATCTCGGAAGACACGTTCGAGCAGGAGGGCTGGCATTACGAGCTCGAAAGCGCGGATGCGCCACTGGTCTATAAGGGTGTGGTCTTCAACGAGATGAAGGGCGTTTATTCGTCGCCGGATTCGGTGATGCATACGCTGAGCCAAAACGCGCTTTATCCGGACACGACCTATGGCAAGAGCTCGGGTGGCGATCCAAAGGTCATTCCGGAACTGACCTACGAGCAGTTCAAGCGTTTTCACCAGACCTATTACCACCCCTCCAATGCGCGGGTGGTGTTTTCGGGAGACGATGCGCCGGAGCAGCGGCTGGCCATCCTCGATGATTATTTCAGCCGGTTCGATCGTATCGCGGTGGATGCGGAGGTGAAGCTCCAGCCGCGCTGGAATGCGCCGCGGCAGGTATCGGGCACCTATGCGGGTGCGATCGATCCCGAGAAACGCCGCGACGGGATGGTGACGGTCAACTGGATGATCGATCCCCGGAAGATCGCGAAGAAACGCTGAGCCATGGCTTGCTGAGCTATTTGCTGGCCGGCAATTCGGCGGCGCCTTTGCGCAAGAAGCTGACTGAAAGCGGGCTAGGCGAAGGCATGATCGGGGGCGGGATCGGGACGTATCTGCGCCAGCCGATGGGCGGCTTTGGGCTCAAGGGTATCGATCCGGCGGATGCCGAGAAGGTCGAAGCGCTGGTGCTCGAAACGCTGGGCGAGATCGCCGAGAGCGGTTTTTCAGAAGAGCAGCGCGAGGCGGCGCTCAACACGTTTGAATTCAACCTTCGCGAACAAAATACCGGCGGCACGCCACGGGGCATGACTTTTATGTTCTCGGCACTCGGCTCGTGGCTGCATGGCGGCGACCCGCTGGCCCCGCTGGTCTATGAGGATGCGCTGGCGTCGCTGAAGCGGAAGGCAAGCGAGGGGCACTTCGAACGCGAGATTCGCCGGCTGTTCCTCGATAACCAGCATCGGGTGACGGCAAAGCTCGAGGCCGACCCGGAGCAGGGTGCGCGCGAGGCCAAGGCCGAGGCCGACCGGCTTGCGGCGGTGCGGAATGGTCTCGATGATGCGGCGATCGCGCAGGTTGTGGCGCGCACAGAGCGGCTCAAGGCGCTGCAGGAAGCTGTCGACAAGCCGGAAGATCTGGCCAAGATTCCGGCGCTGACGCTTAACGACCTCGATCGCGAAATCCGCACGGTGCCCACCGAGGAAAGCGACCTTTCCGGCGCGCGGCTGCTTTATCATGATCTGCCGACGCTGGGAATCTTGTACCTCGATCTCGGCTTCGACCTCCATGCGCTCGACAAGGAGCACCTGCCTTATCTGCCGCTGTTCGGGCGGGCGCTGTTGCAGACCGGGACGAGCAAGGAAGATTTCGTCTCGTTGACCCAGCGGATCGGCCGGACGACCGGCGGTGTGCAGCAGCACCGGGCGCTCGCCACAAGGCAGGACGGCTCGGGCACGGCGGCGTGGTTCTTTCTTTCGGGCAAGGCCGTGCCGGACAAGTTCGGCGCGATGCTCGAAATCATGGGCGAAGTGCTGCTCGACGCAAACCTCGATAATCGCCAGCGTTTCCGCCAGATGGCGCTCGAGGAAAAGGCCGGGTTCGGCGCGCCTTGTGCCGGGCGGCAATGGGATCGTGGACACGCGCATCAAGGCGGGGCTGACCGAAGCAGGCTGGATTGCCGAGCAGATGGGTGGCGTCAGCTATCTCGAATTTTTGCGCGGGTTGGTGAAGCGCATCGACACGGATTGGGATGGTGTCGAGACCGTGCTGCGGACGATCCGCGCCCGGCTGTTCAACCGGGACGGCATGGTGGTCAATCTCACCGCCGACGCGTCGCTGGTTGGTGAAGCGCGGCGAGAGCTTGAATTGTTTGTCGGTGGTCTGCCAAGTGCCAAGCCGGAACTGGCGGCATGGAGCCTTGACCTTGCGCCCAAGAACGAAGGGCTCGTGATCTCGGCGCAGGTCAACTACGTGGGCAAGGGTGCCAACCTCAAGGCGCTGGGGCTGGAGCTCAGCGCGGCAGCGACCGTGGTGCTGCGGCATCTCAACACGACGTATTTGTGGGACAAGGTTCGTGTGCAGGGCGGGGCCTATGGCGGGTCGAGCCGCTTCGACCTGAGCTCGGGCAATTTTGCTTTCCTTAGCTATCGCGATCCCAATCTGCTCAAGACCGTGGACGCCTATGACGGGGCGGCCAAGGCGTTGCGCGCCGGGATCGGCGAAGCGGACCTGGTGCGCTCGGTGATCGGCGTCGTCGGCGATCTCGATCGGCCGGAATTTCCCGATGCCAAGGGATATTCGGCAATGTGGCGCATCTTGAGCGGCACGACCGACGCGATGCGCCAGCAGCGGCGCGATGAAATCCTTGCGGCGTCGCCGAAGGATTTTGAGGCGGTGGCGGATGCGCTCGAGGCGGTGGCACGCGAGGGCCATGTGGTGGTACTGGGCGGCGAGGCGGCGATCACGGCGGCGAATGAGAAGCGGCCGGGGATGCTTGAGGTGACTAAGGTTCAGTAGGGCGCTGACGGTTGGCTTCCCTCCCCCTTGAGGGAGGGACTGAGGGTGGGGGTGTCGGGCCATTCTCATGCTTCCAAGCTTGTGAAAACCACGACACCCCCACCCAGCTTTGCTACGGCCCGCTGGGCCTAGCGCCGCTACCCTCCCCTCAAGGGGAGGGGTGCGCAGGAGCCGTTAGCTCAGCACTTTCGCCAGATAGGGCAGGCTAAGGTCCATGCGGTAGTCGACGCCGGAATGGTTGTCGGGGAATTCTTCGTAGCGGTGGGCGATGCCTTGCGCTTCGAGATGTTTGTGGATGCGGCGGGTGCCGTAGAGGATCTCGTATTGATCCTCGGTGCCGCATTCGAGGTAAAAACCCTTTAGACTGGCAATGCTGTCGGCATGGGTCTTGACCATCTGCGCCGGGTCCCATTTGAGCCAGTTCTGCCAGCGTTCTTCGATGAGTTCGCAGGTGTCGAGCGTGACGGGCAGGCGGAGGCCGAGATAGGTTTGCGGGTCGGGATCGAAGCTTGCGGCCTGGCAGAGGAACATCAGGATGTGGGTGTCCTTGCCGTCGAGCTTGGGCTTGGCTTCGAAGGCGTTCATCCAGGCTTCGATAGAATTGTCGTGTTTGGCGAGCGCGCGCAAAACATCGGGAAAGCCGCCGAGATAAAGCTGGTCGAAGCCGGCATCGCCGGAATGGCTGGCCGCGGCGGACCAGGTGTCGGGGTGGCGCATGGCGTGGATCAGGGCGCCAAAGCCGCCGGAGGATTTGCCGAAAACACCGCGCTTGCCTGGGCCGCCGCAGCCGAACTTGCCTTCGACTGCAGGGAGCATTTCATCGATCAGAAAGTCCTCGTAGTCTCCGAGAACGGGTGAGTTCACATATTGATTGCCGCCCAAGCGCGAGAAGCAATCGGGAAAGGCGACGGCGACCGGAGCCATCTTTCCGTCGCCGATCAGCCGATCGAGGCGCTCGGGGACGTTTTCGGTGAAGCTCTTCCACGCGGTGTGCGCGGGCCCGCCTGCGGTATAGCCGACGAGATCGACGAGGAGGGGCAGGTTTTCGCCGGTGTGGCCGGCGGGAATGTAGACGTCGACGATGCGGGCGATGGGATCGCCAAGCAGGTTGTTGGTCAAAGCTTTGCTGTCGACGGTCAGGCGATGAATGGTGCCGGCGGGGTGATTGGTTTTGCGCATTGGGTATCCCTGTTTCAGGTGCTTTAACACGGGACGTGGTCATGCGCCTCCCTCCCCTTGAGGGGAGGGATCGAGGGTGGGGGTGTCGGGACTTCCACGCACACCAAGTTCCCGGCGAGCACGACACCCCCACCCCAACCCCTCCCCTCAAGGGGAGGGGGGCTTTCGGCTCAGCGCATGAACCGGGGCATCGTTTGAGTCGTTGTGGACTCCATGAACAAGCCGATCCTCAATCGCGATCTTTATGTGCCTTCGATCGATGCGTGGATCGATCCCAATACGCCAAAGCCGCGGGCGATCATTACGCATGGGCATGCCGATCATGCCCGGTCGGGGCACGGGGCGGTGCTGGCGACGCCGGAGACGGTGGCGATCATGAAGGTGCGTTATGGCGAGGATTGCGCCGGGACATTCCAGCCATTGCCGCTGGGTGAGCGGCTGGTGATGGACAATGCGGTGGTGAGCCTTCATCCGGCTGGGCATATTTTGGGATCGGCGCAGGTGCTGATCGAGGCCGAAGGGCAGCGGGCCGTGGTGACGGGGGACTATAAGCGCCTGCCGGACCGGACGTCTGAAGCCTTCGAGCCGGTGGATTGCGATATTCTGGTGACCGAAGCGACGTTCGGACTGCCGGTGTTTCAGCACCCAAAGCCGCAGTTGGAAATCGCGCGGCTGCTGAAATCGGTGGCGGACCAGCCGGAGCGGGCGCATCTGGTCGGGTCTTATGCGCTGGGCAAGGCGCAGCGCGTCATTGCGCTGTTGCGCGACGCCGGGTGGGACAAGCCGATCTATCTTCATGGCGCGATGATCCGGCTTTGCGAGCTTTACCAGGAGCTGGGTGTGGACCTGGGTGAGCTGATCCCGGCCACAGGCATGCCGAAGGCGGCGATGGCGGGGCAGATCGTGATTGCGCCGGCTTCGGCTATTCGCGACCGCTGGAGCCGGCGGTTTCCGGACCCGGTCGTTTGCCAGGCCTCGGGCTGGATGAGCATCAAGCAGCGGGCGCGGCAGGCGCTGGTTGAGCTGCCGCTGGTGATCTCGGACCATTGCGACTGGGGCGAGCTCAACACATCCATCATCGACAGCGGAGCCTCTACCGTGTGGGTGACGCATGGGCGCGAGGATGCACTGGTGTATTGGTGCCGGCAGCAGGGGCTCGACGCCGAACCGCTGGCGCTGCCGGGGCTCGATGACGATGGCGGGGAGGGCGGCGAATGAAGCGTTTCGCGGACCTCCTCGAACTGCTGGCCCTGACGCCATCGCGGACGCGCAAGATCGATGCCTTGGCGCAGTATTTTACCGAGGTGCCGGACCCCGATCGCGGGCTGGCATTGGCGGTGCTGACGGGCGAGATGGACATCCGCAACGTCAAGCCGGCGCTGTTGCGCGAGACGGTGTTGCGCGAGGTGGACGAGACGCTGTTCGCCATGAGCTACGACTATGTCGGGGACCTCGGCGAAACCATCGCGCTGATCTGGCCGCATCACGGCGAGGGTGAATTGCCCAAGCTCAGTGAGGTGGTGGCGATCCTCAACCGAACCAGCAAGGCGGAATTGCCACGGGTGATCGGCGATATGCTGACGCAGGCGGCGATCCACGAGCGCTGGGCGCTGATCAAGCTGGCGACCGGGGCGCTGCGCGTCGGCGTGTCGGCACGGCTGGCGAAGACGGCGCTGGCGGAAATGAGCGGGGTCGAACTGCAGGCGATCGAAGAAGTGTGGCACGGGATCAAGCCGCCTTATCTTGAACTGTTCGAGTGGCTGGAGGGCAAGGCGGGGCGGCCGGATATCGATCATACGGCGCGGTTTCATCCGCTGATGCTGTCGACGCCGATCGAGGATGCCGATTTCGGCAAGCTCGACCCCAAGGACTTTTCGGCCGAGTGGAAATGGGACGGCATCCGCGTCCAGCTTGTACTGGGCCGGGACGGTGCGTCGATGTTTTCGCGTACGGGCGACGATATCGCGGCGAGCTTTCCCGACGTGGTCGAGGCGGCAATGGGGCACGCGGTGCTCGATGGCGAACTGCTGGTCGGCGCCGATTTCGATGCGCGCTCGTTCAACGACTTGCAGCAGCGGCTCAATCGCAAGGTCGCACAGGGCAAGCAGATGGCGGAGCTGCCGGCATTCGTCAGGGTCTATGACATGCTGTTCGATGGCGACGCGGATATAAGGACGCTCAGCTGGCAGCAGCGGCGGGCGCGGCTCGAAGCTTGGTTTGCCAGGAACCCGCAAACGCGGATGGATGTGTCTGAAATCCTGCCCTTCGCGGACTGGGAAGATCTGGCGCGGCTGCGGCGCATGGGGGCGGACGAGCACGGGCATGAGGGCGTGATGCTGAAGCTGCGCACCAGCCCTTATGTGCCGGGGCGGCCCAAGGGCTATTGGTTCAAATGGAAGCGGGATCCGAACGTCGTCGATGCGGTGCTAATGTATGCGCAGCGCGGGCACGGCAAGCGATCGTCGTTTTACTCCGACTATACGTTTGGCGTGTGGAAGGGGAACGAGATCGTGCCCATCGGCAAGGCCTATTTCGGCTTTACCGATGAGGAGCTCAAGCAGCTCGATCGCTGGATCCGGGCGCATACGGTTTCAGCCTTCGGGCCGGTGCGCGAGGTGAAGAAGGAGCTGGTGTTCGAGGTGGCGTTCGACTCGGCGCAAAAGAGCGCGCGGCACAAGTCGGGGGTGGCCTTGCGGTTTCCGCGCATCAACCGCATTCGCTGGGACAAGCCGGCGCAGGAAGCGGCGCGGATCGAAGATATGGATGCGTTTGTGGGGTAGATGATGTCGTCACGAAGCAATCATGCGCGGCTGGTCGCGCTGGAAAAGGAAATGGAAGAGGCGGCGGCGAATTTCGATTTCGAGCGCGCCGCGGCCTTGCGCGACGAGATTGCGCGCTGGAAAGGGGAAGACGAGGGCATCGTCGGCCAGCCCCCGCCGGGGCAGATGGGATTGGGCTCGAACGTGCCGGTGCGCGAGCCGCCGAAAAATTGGGTGAAGCCGAAGAAGCCGGATTTTATGACGAAGAATGTGAAGCCAAGGGGTGGGCGCTAGCTTTTATCGTAGTGGAAACGGCACTGATTAACCCATAGGATTTCGCCTTCAACTCGATAGACCAAGCGATGCTCCTTGGTAATGCGGCGCGACCACCAGCCTTTGCGATCGCCCTTGAGTGCTTCTGGTTTCCCAATGCCGCTGAAAGGAGAGCGTCTGCAGTCCTTGAGCAGCGTGTTGACCTTATCGAGAATATCGCGGTCGTTTGTCTGCCAATGTTGATAGTCGTCCCAGCCAGTCTCCGTGAATAGGAGTTTCACTCAGGCCACTCGGCTTCAATACCTTTGCCTGCCTCAAAATCAGCTTCACCTTGAGTCAGGCGCCGAGAGTTCGCTTTGGTGCTGTTGAGGTGGAGGGTTTCTTTCCAACCCTCGAACTCCTCTAAAGACATGACAACGACAGGCTGCTTTCCAGCTGGACGCGTGATGATGAGGGGTTCAAAATCGGTCACCACGGCATCTATGTCGGCAGCGATGTTTTTGCGGAAGTCGGAAATGGATTTGGCGCGCATGGGAAACTCCTCAGCGCAATATGTACCTGATGTTGTACAAACTCAAGTCACGCCTTGGCGAAGCGTTGGTCGGCGAGTTTTCGGATCTCGCGCAGTTCGGTGATCGTGGTTTCGAGGTCGTCGCGCTGGCGTTCGAGGAGGGCGATGCGTTCGTCGACTTTTTCCGAAAGGAGGTTGATCTGCTGTGTGCGATCGGCGTCGTAGAGGCTGAGATAGTCGGAGATATCGCGCAACGAAAAGCCCAGGCGCTTGCCGCGGAGGATCAGGATAAGGCGGGCGCGGTCGCGGCGGCGGAAGATGCGGGTGGCGCCGACGCGTTCGGGGGAAAGGAGGCCCTTGGCTTCATAGAAGCGGATGGCGCGGGTCGAGATGCCGAACTCCTTGGCGAGATCGGCGATGGCGAAGAGGTCGCGGTTTTCCGGGTCGACGTGCTTCACTTGGCCCTCGCATGGGTTTTGGCATATTCTTCACGCAGCTCTTTCTTGGAGAGCTTGCCGATCAGCGTTTTGGGCAAAGCGTCCTTGAAGATGAAGTGCTTGGGCATTTCGATCTTGTTGAGCTTGTCGGAAAGGAAGCTCTTGAGGCCGGCTTCGGTCGCGGTCTGGCCTTCCTTGAGCTTGATATAGGCCACCGGGGCCTCGCCGCGATATTCGTCGGGCACGCCGATGACGTTGACCTCTTCGACTGCCTCGTGGGTCATCAGCGCTTCTTCGATGGTGCGCGGATAAACGTTGAAGCCGGAGCAGATGATGAGGTCCTTGATACGGTCGACGAGGAAGACGTAGCCGTCCTCGTCCATGTGGCCGACGTCGCCGGTCCGGAGCCAGCCGTCCATGAAGGTCGCGCGAGGCGTCTTCGTTGTCGTAGTAGCCGGGCATGACCTGCGGGCCCTTGACCTGCAGCTCGCCGTTTTCGCCGACACCGACGACGCTCTGGTTGTCGACATCGACGAAGCGGATGTCGGTGCCGGGGAGGGGCAGACCGATGGACATGGGCTTTGAGGTTTTGCGCAGGGCAGCGCAGCAGACGACGGGGCTGGCTTCGGTGAGGCCATAGCCTTCGGCCAGCAGGGCTTTCGATTTCTTGGCGAAGGCGGCGCGGACTTCGTCGGGCAAAGCGGCGCCGCCGGAAATGGCGACTTCAAGGCTTGCGAGCTGTTCGGGCTTGGCGCTGTCGGCGCGGGCCACGGCGTTGAGGAGGGTGGGGACGGCGGGCAAGACATTGGCCCTGGTGCGCTCGAGCAGAGCCAACAGCGCCTTGAGCTCGAAGCGCGGCAGCATGATCACCGGCGTGCCATTGCTGAGCGGCACGTTCATGCAAACGGTCATGGCAAAGATGTGGAAGAAGGGGAGGACCGCGACGACCTTGGAGGGCGGCAGGAAAAGGCCGTCACCCCATTTGTCGATCTGGCTCATATTGGCCGAGATGTTGGCGTGGGTGAGGAGCGCGCCCTTGGGAATGCCGGTGGTGCCACCGGTATATTGCTGGACAGCGATGTCCTTGCGCGCGTCGATGGCAACAGCGGTGGGCGTGTCGTTGCGGCTCAGCAGATCATCAAAATAGCTGATGCTGGCGGCGTGCGGAGACTGGCGGGGCCTGGCAAGGTCCTTGCGCTTGGCCACTGAGAAGAGGATTTTCTTGACCAGCGGCAGTGCGTTGGGGAAATGCGCGACCACAAGCTTTTTGACATGCCCGGCCTTGAGCAGCGCCTCGCCCTTTTCGAAGATCTGCTGGAGATCGAGCGTCACCAGAATATCGGCGCCGGCATTCTTGGTAATGTGGCTGAGTTCGGGGACGGTGTAGAGCGGGTTGCAATTGACGACGGTGCCACCGGCACGCAGCACGCCATAATAGGCGATCGGGTAGAAGGGCGTGTTGGGCAGCATCAGCGCGACGCGCGTGCCCTTGGTGACGCCGAACTGGGTCTGGAGCGCGCCGGCAAAGGCAATGATCTTTTTGCCCAGCTCACCGAACGAAGTCGTGCCGCCGAGAAAGTCGAGGGCAAGGGCGTGGGGAGTCTTGGCGCAGGCAGCGAGCACTTGCTCATGCACCGGGGTTTCGTCGATGCGATCATCCCAGCGGATGTTTTCCGGATAGCTCGAGACCCAGGGGCGCAGGCTGGTGGTCGCAGTCGTGTCCATGGGGTTCCTCCACATACCGCAGGGAGCGGCTTCTATTCCGTGCCGTGGGCGTCTCGCGCCTCTGCTCAAGGGCAGGTTTATTCGGCAGTGGGTGGAAACTATTCCACTTGTTTACGTTAGCGTCAACGGAGGGCAGGGGCATTCCAACATCGAACAAGATTATGCCGCGTCAGCCGAGCAAGGTCGCGTGAACCCAAAGGTCTCACCGTTGACGTATAGGTAAACTCGAGTAAGGTATCGTTGCCCTGCCGAAAGCGCGCTAAGCTGCGCTTCAAGGCAGAGCCGGCAAGCAGCCGGGAGTGAATTGACGGGCAAGGCCCAGGGCGCGGGTCGGCCTGTCCGAGGAGGAGTGGGCGATGACCTTTTTGCTGATCGTAGCCGGGCTTGCGGCCTTTGCGACCTTGGCCGTGCGGGAAAGCCCGCTGTGGCAATGGGGCGCCGCATTCGTGCTGCTTGGACTTGCCTCGGGGCTCGACTTCGAGAGTGCTGCTGTCGCTTATGAACTAGGCTGGTTCTCATGGCTGTTGATCGTCTTCGGCGCTGCCCTCCTGGTACTGGCGATTAAGCCGATCCGCATGCTGGTGTTGACGACGCCGGTCTATGGCGCGGTCAAATCCATTCTTCCGAAGGTCAGCCGCACCGAGCAGGAAGCGCTGGATGCTGGCACCGTCGGTTGGGATGCGGAGCTGTTTTCCGGCCGTCCGGACTGGGACAAGCTGACCAAGATCCGGCCGCTGACCCTGACCGCGGACGAGCAAGCTTTTCTGGACAACGAGACCGAAACCGCCTGCCGGATGATCGACGATTGGGACATCCGCCATAACCGTGCCGACCTGTCGCCGGAGCTTTGGGACTATCTCAAGCGCAACGGCTTTTTGGGCATGCTGATTGCCAAGGAGCATGGCGGCCTGGGCTTTTCGGCACAGGCGCAGTCGATGATCGTTTCCAAGATCGCCAGCCGCTCGGTGGCGGCGGGGATTACGGTCATGGTTCCCAATTCGCTCGGACCGGGCGAACTGCTGGAAAAGTATGGCACGCCGGAGCAGAAGGAAAAGTACCTCCATCGCCTAGCCGTGGGCGATGAAGTGCCGTGCTTTGCTTTGACCGGCGTGCATTCGGGTTCCGATGCCGGGGGCATGCGCGATGTCGGCGTCGTCACGAAGGCGATGTGGAATGGACAGGAAACGTTGGGCGTCCGGCTCGACTTCGACAAGCGCTATATTACCTTGGCGCCGATCGCGACGCTGGTGGGCCTCGCCTTCATCCTCAAGGATCCCGACAACCATTTGGGCCGCGGCGACAATATCGGCATTACGCTGGCACTGATCCCGCATGACCATCTGGGTCTCGATATCGGCCGCCGGCACTTCCCGGCGCGGCAGGCCTTCATGAATGGTCCGGTGCGCGGCAAGGACGTCTTTATTCCGATGGATTATCTGATCGGCGGCACCGCCTATGCCGGGCAGGGCTGGCGCATGTTGATGGAGTGTCTCTCCACCGGCCGCGCCATTTCGCTGCCGGCGATCGGCACGACCTCAATGAAATCGACGCTGCGGGTGACGTCTGCCTATGCTCGCGTGCGCCGGCAGTTCGGTATTCCCGTTGGCCTGATGGAAGGCGTTGCCGAGCCGCTCGGCGAGATGGTGAAGCGCGCCTACATGTATGAGGCGGCGCGGCGTCTCACCGCCTCAATGGTCGATGAAGGCCAGCGCCCGGCGGTGATCGCGGGCCTGCTTAAATATACGACGACCGAAGCCATGCGCGACAGCATGGACGATGCCTTCGACATTCAGGGTGGCCGCGCTATCCAGGACGGACCGGGCAATTACCTGTTCGGCGGCTATATGGCCATTCCGGTGGCGATCACCGTGGAAGGCGCCAATATCCTGACGCGGACGCTGATGACCTTTGCGCAGGGTGTGCTGCGCGCGCATCCATATCTGCTCAAGGAAGTGCAGGCGGCGCAGAACAAGGACAAGCGCGCTGGTATCGAGGCCTTCGATGCCGCTTTTGGCGGACATACGCGGTTTATGCTGCGCAATATCGTGGCAAGCTTCCTCCATGGCGTCAGCAATGGCGCCTTTGCATCCTCGCCGAACCAGGGGCCGATGGCACGCTATTACCGCCACCTCCATCGCTACGCGCAGGACTTTGCGCTGGTGGCGGACTGGACCACGGTGGTGCTGGGCGGGGCGCTCAAGCGCAAGCAAAAGCTTTCGGGTCGAATGGCTGATCTGCTTGGCGAGCTTTACCTGATGTCGGCGACGCTCAAGCGTTTCGACGAAGAAGGCCGTATCGCCGAAGATCGCGAACTGGTCGAAGCGATCATGGATGACCGGATCGCCAATCTCGAGCGCATTTTCGGGGAGGTTTTCGCCAACTTCCCAAATCCGGTTTTTGCCGGGGCGATGAAGTTCCTGTGCTTCCCTCTGGGGCGTCACGCCAAGCGCGCTTCGGACCGGGCAAACTATCGCTTCGCCAAGGCGGTGCTGCAGCCCGGCGCCTTCCGCGATCGGCTGACCACGGGCACCTATGTGTCCCACGATCCGGACGATGTCACGGGTGTGCTCGAAGATGCGTTCATCAAGGTGACGGAGGCCGAAGAGATCGAAGGCCGGTTCATCAAGGCGGCGCGCAAGGGCGTGATCGAGCGGCGGCATGATCGCGATGCGATCGCCGATGCCATCGCCGCGGGCGTGCTCAACGACAACGAGGCCGGCATCATGCGGGCGGCGGACGAGGCCACCAATCGGGCCGTCAATGTCGACGATTTCGATGATGTGCTGAAGCCGAGCGGGCAGAGGTTGGCGGCGGAATAGGAACCCGCCCTCGTGGTTCGAGGCTTTGCTTAGGGCAAAGCGCCTCACCATGAGGGCTCAACAACAACGGTGCTCCGGAGCCCTCATGGTGAGGTGGGAGCAAAGCGACCCTCGAACCACGAGGGCGGGCATGAGGACCAAACAATGATCGCCCACAACGCGACCGAGACCCCCAACTGGAGCTTTCATACCGATCTCGAAAAGATCGGCTGGCTGACGATCCATTCGCCGGAGGGCTCGGTCAATACATTGAGCCGCGAGGCGATCACCGAGCTCGAGACGCTGGTCGGCCAGTTCGAGGCGCTGGCGAGTTCTGGTCAGCTGGTCGGCGTCGTACTCTTGTCGGGCAAGGATTCGGGGTTCATCGCCGGGGCGGATGTGTCCGAGTTCGACACGATGAGCGATCCATCCGTGTTGACCGAGGCGCTGACGCGCACGCATGCGCTGTTTGCGCGGATCGAGAAGTTGCCCGTGCCGATCGTGGCCGGCATCCATGGCTTTTGCCTTGGCGGCGGGCTGGAGCTGGCGCTGGCCTGCCACTACCGCATTGCGGTCAACGACGAGAAGACGCGCATCGGCTTTCCCGAAGTCAATCTGGGAATCTTTCCGGGATTTGGGGGCACCGGGCGCTCGATCCGCCAGGCCGGTCCGGTCGATGCCATGCAGATCATGCTGACCGGCAAGATGCTGCGGGCTGGGGCGGCGCGCGGGTTGAACCTCGTCGACAAGCTCGTGCGCCATCGCGACATGCTGCGCTGGGAAGGCCGAAAGGCGGTGCTGCAGAAGCGCAAGTCGAGCGAGGCGGGTTTGGTAAAGCGCGCCGTGGCGCTGCCGCTGGTGCGCGAAGCCGTGGCCAACAAGATGCGCGAACAGGCGGGCAAGAAGGCGCGCAAGGAGCATTTCCCCGCGCCCTATGCGCTGATCGACCTCTTTCAGAAACATGGCGACGACTGGAAGGCCATGGTGCGCGGCGAGATCGACGCCTTCGTGCCGCTGATGGGCTCGCCGACCGCGACCAATCTGCGGCGGGTATTCTTTCTGTCCGAAAGCCTCAAGAAGCAGGGGCTCAAGGGCGCCAAGTTTTCGCGCGTGCATGTGATCGGTGCCGGTGTCATGGGCGGCGATATCGCGGCTTGGTGCGCCTATCGCGGCATGAGCGTGACGCTGCAGGATCTCGACATGGAGCGCATCAAGCCGGCGCTTGATCGCGCCAAGAAGCTTTTCAGCAAGCGCTATAAGAAGCGGCGCGAGGTGGATGCGGCAATGCTGCGGCTGAGCGCCGACCCGCAAGGGACCGGGGTGGCGCGGGCAGATGTCATCATCGAGGCGGTGGTGGAAAAGCTCGAGGTCAAGCAGGCGATCTTTTCCGGGCTCGAGGACAAGATGAAGCCCGGCGCGATCATGGCGACCAACACGTCCTCGATCGAGCTCGAGCGCATTGCGGAGGCACTGAAGGATCCGGCACGGCTAATTGGGCTCCATTTCTTCAACCCGGTGGCGCAGCTGCCCTTGGTGGAAGTGATCCGCTCGCGCTTCAACTCGGACGAGGCGATTGGCAAGGGCGCCAGCTTTGCGCAAGCGATCGGCAAGTCGCCGGTGGTGGTCAAGTCCGCGCCGGGTTTCCTCGTCAACCGCGTGCTGATGCCCTATATGCTAGGCGCAGTGGAACGGGTGGAGCGCGGCGAGAGCAAGGAAGTGCTCGATGCCGCAGCCGTGGCCTTCGGCATGCCGATGGGGCCGATCGAGCTCATGGACACGGTGGGCCTCGATGTCGGCAAGTCGGTGGCGACCGAGCTGGGTCACGCCGTGCCGGAAGGCAGCCAATTTGCCCGTCTGATTGCCGAGGGCAAGCTTGGCCGCAAGAGCGGCGAAGGTTTTTACAAGTGGGAAAACGGCAAGGCGGTCAAAGGCGAAACGCCGGAACGCGACGACCTTGCCAAGCTCGGCCGTGAGCTGGTGAAGCCCCTGGTCGACATGACCGAAGTGGTTGTGTCCGAAGGCGTCGTCGCCTCGCCGGACCTTGCCGATATCGGCGTCATCATGGGCACAGGCTTTGCACCCTTCCTCGGCGGGCCGATGAAGGCTCGCGCCGATGGCCGCGCGTAAGGAGAGATGAGATGAGTGAAACCAAGCGCGTTGCCATTGTCGGTTCGGCCCGCATTCCCTTTGCCCGCGGCGGCACGGCCTATGCGGACGAGACCAATCTTTCCATGCTCAGCGCCACGATGACAGGGCTGGTCGACAAGTTCGGGCTCAAGGGCGAGAAGATCGACGAGGTCATTGCCGGCGCGGTGATCAACCACTCGCGCGACTTCAACATTGCGCGCGAGGCGGCGCTCGACGCGGGCCTTTCGCCGCGCACGCCGGGAACGACGATGCAGATCGCTTGCGGCACGAGCCTCCAGGCGGCACTGGTGCTCGCCGGCAAGATCGCTTCGGGGCAGATCGATAGCGGCATTGCGGCGGGGTCGGATTCCGTTTCGGACAGCCCGATCGTGTTCGGGCCGAAATTCCAGAAGCGGTTGCTGGGTGCCAACGCTGCCAAGACGACCGGCGACAAGGTCAAGGCGTTCGCCAAGGGCTTTTCTTTCGGCGAGCTGACGCCCGTGGCGCCCTCGGTCAACGAGCCGCGCACGGGGCTGTCCATGGGCCAGCATGCCGAGCTCATGGCGAAGGAATGGGGATCACGCGCGCAGAGCAGGATGCCCTGGCTGTGGCAAGCCATCGCAATGCTGCAAAGGCTTATGACGAGGCATTTCACGACGACCTCCTCGTGCAATGCGCTGGGCTTGTGCGCGACAACAATGTGCGTGCCGATGCGAATATGGAGAAGATGTCGACGCTTAAGCCCGCCTTCGACAAGACCAGCGGGCAGGGGACGCTGACGGCGGGCAATTCGACGCCGCTGACGGACGGCGCGGCCGGGGTGTTGCTGGCGTCCGAAGAATGGGCGCGGGCGCGTGGGCTGCCGATCCTCGCCTATCTCACCACCGGGCGTGTAGCCGGCAATGATTTTGCCCATGGCGAGGGACTGCTCATGGCGCCGACAATTGCGGTCAGCGAAATGCTCGACAAAGCGGGCCTGAGCTTTGCGGACATCGATTATTTCGAGCTGCACGAGGCGTTTGCAGCGCAGGTGTTGTGCACACTAAAGGCCTGGAAAGACCCGGACTACAATCGCGATGTGCTGGGTCGGTCCGACGTTTTGGGCGAGATCGATCCGGCCAAGATCAACGTCAAGGGGTCGAGCCTTGCCTATGGGCATCCCTTTGCCGCAACGGGCGCCCGAATCTTGGGCGTAACGGCAAAGCTATTGAGCCAGGATCCCGGGAAACGGGCGCTGTTGTCGGTCTGCACCGCCGGCGGGATGGGTGTCGCAGCATTGGTTGAAAGCGCAGCATGAACGACAATGTCGTCAAGTTCCGGCGGCCGGAGAAAAAGCCTGAGCCGCCAGTGAAAAAGCCTCGCGGCCCAACGCCGGGATGGCTGCCGTTCGCGGTGTTGCTGGCGGTGGCCCTGGTGATCTATGCTGTGGGGCAGGCGGGGCTTTTCAGCTAGGAGCGCTCCATGAGCGAAAAACTCGATCCCATCGTTTCTGAGTTCGAGACGCAGGAACAGGCGGACTCTTACGATCGGTGGTTCCGGAAGAAGGTGCAAGAGTCGAAGGATGATCCGCGGCCTGCCATCCCGCACGACGAGGCCATGGCACGGCTTCGTGAGACGATCCGGCGCACATCGCGGAAAAGCGCTTGATGCAAGTGCAATGGTCGGCTTTCGGATTGGACCAAGCTGACCTGGCCGCTGCATACGTTGCGCAATTCAATGTAACGGCAGCTCTTGATCTTTACGAGCGCTTCACCGAGGGCGCGCTGCTGTTGTCGGATCGTCCGTATATTGGGCGGACGGGACGCGTTCCGGGTACTCGGGAATATGTCGCCCACCCCAACTACATCATGATCTACACGGTTCACACGGATCGGATCATCATCGACAACATTGTCCACTCCCGGCCCGAATATCCCTGACCTCGCCGCGTTCCAACGCACACCTTTGCGTCAGAAATTGTCAGCATTGACGCATAGGTCAATGTTTTGCTTGTCAGTGGACGCTTTCTGGCGATACCGTCCAACGATCTTGACTGCCGGGTTTAACGGCGGCGAGGGCATAAGCCGCACATAGGGGCGGTGCCAATATTTTCAGGAATTCCACAAGGAGATGGGACGAGAATGAAGTTCACCTCAGCTTTCAAAGCGGTCGCGACCGCCGGCGTCATGGCGCTGATGATGAGCACCGCTGCCTCGGCGGTGACGCTGCAGCTGCACAATGGTGGTGACCCGGGCACGCTCGATCCGCACAAGGCTTCGGGCGATTGGGAAAACCGCGTCATCGGCGACTATATCGAAGGTCTCCTAACCGAGAACGCCAAGGCGGAAGCCATTCCGGGCCAGGCCGAGAGCTGGGAAATTTCGGAAGACGGTACCGTCTATACGTTCAAGTTGCGCGATGGCATCCAGTGGTCGGATGGCGAACCGGTGACGGCAGGCGATTTCGTCTATGCCTTCCAGCGCCTGTTCAACCCGGCGACCGCCGCGGACTATGCTTACCTGCAGTTCCCGATCAAGAACGCGGAAGCCATCAACTCGGGCGAAATCACCGATTTTAACGAGCTTGGCGTCAAGGCGATCGACGACAAGACGCTCGAAATCACGCTGGAAGCGGCGACGCCGTTCTTCCTCGATGCGCTGACCCACTACACCGCCTACCCGGTGCCGCAGCACCTGGTGGAAGAAGTCGGCGACGAGTGGACGCGTGTCGAAAACATCATCGGCAACGGCCCCTATCTGATCAAGGAATGGCTCCCGGGCTCCTATGTCCGTTCGGAAAAGAACCCGGACTATTATGATGCCGAAAACGTCCAGATCGACGAGGTCTACTACCACGTTCTCGAAGACCAGGCTGCTGCGCTCAACCGCTACCGCGCTGGCGAATTCGACATCCTGACCGACTTCCCTGCCGACCAGTATCAGTGGCTGCAGGATAACCTGCCGGGCGAAGCCCATGTGGTGCCGTTCCTGGGCGTCTACTACTACGTGATGAACCAGGAAGAAGGCCAGCCGCTGGCCGATATCCGCATCCGCGAAGCGCTTTCGACCACCGTCGTGCGCGACGTGATCGGCCCCGATATTCTGGGCACTGGCGAATTGCCGGCTTATGGCTGGGTTCCGCCGGGCACCAATAACTACGTTGCCGAAGGCAGCGCCTACATGCCGACCTGGGCCGAAACGCCCTATGAGGAACGCGTTGCTCGTGCGACCGAACTCATGACCGAAGCCGGTTATGGTCCGGACAATCCGCTGACCCTGCAGCTGCGCTACAACACCAATGACAACCACCAGCGTATCGCCGTGGCGATTGCCGCCATGTGGGAGCCGATCGGGGTCAAGGTCGAGCTGTTCAACGCTGAAACGGCCGTGCACTATGACGCTGCTGCGCGCCGGTGACTTCCAGGTCGGCCGTGCCGGCTGGCTGCTCGACTACTCGGATCCGTCCAACACGCTCGATCTTTTGAAGACCGGGACGAACCAGGGCGGCACCATGAACTGGGGCAACAACTACGGTCGGTATTCGAACGAAGAGTTCGACAACCTCCTGACCCAGGCCTCGACCGAGCTCGATCTTGAAGCCCGTGCCGACCTTCTGGCCCAGGCGGAAAAGCTGGCCATGGACGAGTTCGCCGCGATCCCGATCTACTGGTACGTTTCCAAGGACGTCGTGTCGCCGCGCATCTCGGGCTTTGAAGAAAACGCCAAGAATATCTTCCGCACCCGCTGGCTCTCGAAGTCGGAATAAACGGAAGATCGAATGACGATCGTGGGGGCCCAGCGCCCCCACGGTTCTTTTGTCCGGCCTTACGCCCTGCGGCCCTTCCGCATCTCGGCGACCCGGCCAAGGAGTTCACGACACATGCTGTCCTATGCCTTCCGGCGCGTGCTTTCGGCCATTCCGATTGCATTGATCGCCGTAACGATCTGCTTTTTCATTCTGCGCCTGGCGCCGGGTGGTCCATTCGATGGCGAACGCGCCTTGCCGCCGACCGTGCTGGCGAACCTGCGCGCCCATTACAATCTCGATCAGCCGCTGATCAGCCAGTACTTCATCTATGTGGGACGGCTGCTGCAGGGAGACCTCGGCCCGTCCATGGTGATCGACGGGTTCAACGTTTCGGACCTGATCCGCATCGGCTTCCCCTTCACCCTCACCATGGCGATGTTCGCTTTCGTCATCGCCACCGCCATCGGCATCCTGGCCGGCATGGTTGCTGCGGTGAACCAGAACAAGTGGCCGGACTATGTGCTGGTGCTTGCGGTGATGCTGGGCGTCGTGGTGCCCAACTTCCTGATGGCTGCGCTGTTGCAGCTTTGGTTCGGCGTCTACCTGCGCTGGGTGCCTGCCGGCGGCTGGGTCACTGGTTCGCTTTGGCATCTGATCCTGCCCGTTACCGTGCTCGCCTGGCCACATGCAGCGCGTATCAGCCGGCTCATGCGCGGCTCGATGATCGAAGTCCTGGGCAGCAATTATGTCCGCACCGCCAAGGCCAAGGGGCTTGGGCAGCGGCTGATCATGGCGCGGCACGCGATCAAGCCGGCGCTTCTGCCAGTGGTCTCCTATCTCGGGCCAGGTCTCTCATACCTGCTCACCGGTTCACTCGCGGTCGAGCAGATTTTCGGGCTTCCCGGGATCGGCAAGTATTTCGTCCAGGCCGCGCTAAACCGCGACTACGGCATCGTCTTGGGCACGACCATTCTCTACATGTTCATTATTCTCGCACTCAATCTGATCGTTGACCTCATCTATGCCTGGCTCGATCCCAAGGTGAGGTACCGCTGATGCCCGGCTTGACTGGCAAGGACCAGGTTCTCACGGCTTATGCCGAGAAGCTGGAAAAGCTCGATCCGCCAAAGGGTCGTTCCCTTACGCAGGACGCGATGCGTCGCCTCGTGCGCAACAAGGCTGCGGTAGTTTCGATCGCCGTGATCGTCCTTATTGTGCTGCTTGCGTTTATCGGACCCTATTTCGTGCCCTGGGGTTATTCCCAGGTCGATTGGTCCAACATCCGCAAGCCGCCAAACTTCGAGGCGGGGCACTATTTCGGCACCGACCAAAATGGTCGCGACATGCTGGCCCGCGTGCTGCAGGGCACGCAGATGAGCTTGATCGTGGCATTCGTCGCCACGGTCGTTTCGGTCAGCATCGGCGTCGTCTATGGCGCGGTGGCCGGCTATTTCGGCGGCCGGGTCGATGCGATCATGATGCGCATCGTCGACGTCATGTACGCGCTGCCCTATATCCTCTTCGTCATCATCCTGATGGTAATGTTCGGGCGTAATCCGGTGCTGCTGTTTGTCGGCATCGGGGCCATCGAATGGCTGACCATGGCGCGTATCGTGCGCGGGCAGACCCTTTCCATCAAGGAAAAGGAATTCGTCGAGGCGGCGCGCGCCAGTGGCGCGAGCTCGTGGAAGATCATCTTCCGTCACATCGTGCCCAATCTGACCGGGCCCGTCGTGATCTATGCGACGCTGACCATTCCCGAAATCATCATCGCGGAGAGCTTCCTCTCCTATCTCGGCCTTGGCGTTCAGGAGCCGCAGACGTCCTTGGGTACGCTGATTTCCGCCGGTGCGCCGGTGGCTGAAGTGTTGCCCTGGATGCTGCTTGCCCCTGCCGTGGTGCTGATCACGCTCCTCTTGTGCCTCACCTATATCGGCGATGGCCTGCGTGACGCGCTCGACCCCAAGGATCGCTAGAAAGACCAAAATGGCTTTGCTTGAAGTAAAAAACCTCAAGGTCGACTTCGACACCAATGACGGCGTCGTCCATGCGGTCAAGGACCTGAGCTATACGCTCGAAAAGGGCCGGACGCTCGCCATCGTGGGCGAAAGCGGCTCCGGCAAGACGCAGGGTGCTTTCGCCATCCTGGGGCTTTTGCCCAAGAACGGGCGGGCCTCCGGCTCGATCATGTTCGACGGCAAGGAGATCATCAACCTGCCGACGCGGGAGATGAACCAGTATCGTGCGCGGCGGATCGGGATAATCTTCCAGGATCCCATGACCTCGCTTAACCCGTACCTGCGCATTTCGCGGCAGATGACCGAAGTGCTCGAACTGCACAAGGGCATGAGCCATGGCGCCGCGGTGGCGGAAAGCGTGCGCTTTCTCGATGCGGTGCGCATTCCGGACGCCAAGAACCGCGTCCACATGTACCCGCACGAGTTTTCGGGCGGCATGCGGCAGCGCGTGATGATCGCCATGTCGCTGCTGTGCGGACCTGAACTTTTGATCGCGGACGAACCGACCACGGCCCTCGACGTGACGGTGCAGGCCGAGATCATCGACCTTTGGTCGACCTGCAGGAGGATTTCGGCACCTCGATCATCCTTATTACCCATGACTTGGGGATCGTCGCCGGCACCTGTGAAGAAACGCTGGTCATGTATGACGGGCGGGTGATGGAATATCGCAAGACCGACGACCTCTTCGCCAATCCGGAGCATCCTTATACGCAAGGACTGCTGGCGGCGGTGCCGCGACTGGACCGCAAGGTCGAGCGGCTCTCGACCGTCTCCTATGACTTCATGAAGGCAAAGGGCGTAGCATGAGCGAGCGCGAAACCATTCTCGACGTCCGCAATGTTTCGGTGGATTTCAGCATCCCCGCCGGCGGGCTCTTCGGCGGCACCAAGCTGCTTCATGCGGTCAAGAACGTGTCCTTCGATCTCAAGCAGGGCGAGACGTTGGGCATCGTCGGTGAAAGCGGGTGTGGCAAGTCCACGCTGTCGCGCGCGGTGATCCGGCTGTTGCAGGCGACGTCCGGCGAGTCGCGCTGGATGGGCAAGGACATCTTCAAGATGAGCCCCAAGGAGCTCGTCGGGTTGCGCAAAGATATCCAGATGATCTTCCAGGATCCGCTGGCCTCGCTCAATCCGCGCATGACCGCTGGCGCCATCATCGCGGAGCCGCTCCTCATCCATTATCCCGAGGTCAACAAGACCGAGCGCAATGCGCGCGTCATCGAGATGATGGAAAAGGTCGGGCTGTCGGCCGGCATGATCAACAAGTATCCACACGAGTTCTCCGGCGGCCAGTGCCAGCGCATCGGCATTGCGCGGGCGCTGATCACGCGGCCAAAGCTCATCGTCTGCGACGAGGCCGTGTCGGCGCTCGACGTTTCGGTGCAGGCGCAGGTGATCAACCTCCTCATGGACCTGCAAAAGGATCTCGGGATTTCGCTGCTGTTCATCGCCCACGACATTGCCGTGGTGCGCCATATCGCGCAGCGCATCATGGTGCTTTATTTCGGGGAAGTGGTGGAGATCGGCGAGGCCGAGCAGGTGGTCTCGCAACCGCGGCACGACTATACGAAAAAGCTTATCGCCTCGGTGCCGGTGCCGGACCCGAAGATGGAAATGGAACGGCGCGAATTGCGCCGGCGCATGCGGCGTGAAGCTGCGGCGGCAGCAGCGGCCGCTTAATCGCAGCGGCGATCGTCGCCGACGTCTTCGCGGCGGCGGCGCCGGTCTGGCCCGGCATAGCTCTCAAGATCGATAAAGGCGCGGGGACGCGCCTTTATGCTGTCGAGCCGGGCCTTGAGCTGGTTGGCGGCGAAAGGCTTGCGCAGGAACTCACTGACGCCGGCATCGCGCGCCGCTTCGATGCGCGCGGCATCGGGCGCCGCGGCCATCATGATCACCGATGCGGAGCGATTGCTGTTGGCGGTGGCCCTGAGGCGCTTTACCAGGTCGACAGCGTCCATGTCGGAGAGTGCGTCATCGACAATCACGAGATCGAACGGGCGGCGGCGCAGTTCAGCCAAAGCCTGGGTCGCGTCATTGGCTTCGCGGATGTCGCGGCGGCCGAAGCCACGCAGCATGGTGGCGACCAGCGCTGCCATATTGGTCTGCGGATCGACGATGAGCACGCCGCTCTTGGTGATCTGTTCGCTGGGCATTTTTCGACCCTGGTGAGGGGCTCAGAATAGCGGGGACGCTCTCACCCTGGCGTTAACGCGAAAAGCGGGGGATTGCGTAGAGGGCCGGGAACTGGGTTTTACTTTTGCCGATGCACTTTTGTGGATTGGCGGGTCGAGGCGCGTTGACAGCTTCGGTCAACTTGCCTATGAAGACCCCAGTTTTCGGGCGCCTTGGCGCCCCTTTTATTTAAGCCGAGGATTACATCGATGAAAGTCCGCAACTCGCTGAAGGCGTTGATGACTCGCCACCGCGCGAACAAGCTCGTCCGCCGTCGCGGCCGCGTCTACATCATCAACAAGGTCGACAAGCGCTTCAAGGCGCGCCAGGGTTAATTTCCCGGCAAGCTTGATCTTTGATTTTCGACAAGGCCCGCATGAAAATGCGGGCCTTGTTGTATGGTGGGTGTGGCAGCAAGGGGGCAGGGTGGCATGGCGCTTTCACATACCATCGTGGTGGCGATCGATGTTCCCTACGACAAGGCCTATGCCTATCTTGCCGATCCGCGTTCCTATGCCGATTGGGCGGCGGTGCTGCCGGAAACCTACCGCCAGCTGCCCAATGGCGACTGGGTGGCAGAGGTTCGGTTCGGCGGCGAGCGCCAGATCCGTTTCTCCGAACCCAACAGCGAGGGCGTGCTAGACCATGCCGTATTCCGGCTGGGCGAACCGCTGTTATGGATGCCGATGCGAGCGCGCGCGCAGGACGGCGAAACGGAACTGAGCTTTACCTTTATCCAGCGCCCCGAGATGAGCGCGGAAGAGTTCAACTCAACGATCGAGTGGATCACCACTGACCTGCAGATGCTCAAGACGGTGCTGGAACACCGCTATCCGCGCTAGGAAAGAGCGGAAGCTACGCCTGTGCCGGACAAAAGAACAGGGTCATATCTTCGGGCGCAGAAATTAAATGCGCTCGCTGCCATTTGGGAACGGGGCTAGCTTCTAGCCGCCAGAATTGCTGGCGTTCCTGGACAAACCCCATGCGCAATTCCCTTCGCGTTCTGCTGCTGCTCGGTGCGGCGGCCCATCTTTCCGTGCTTCCCGTTGCCCCAATCGTCTCCGCCTATGCGCAACAGGCGCTGCCGGCGCCCTACGTTTCGCGCGCCTTCGATGCGGTGCTGCTGCCGATCGACGGGGCGGTGCGCAGTGCTTTCGACCTCGACAGCTCGGTCGAGGGTGTTCTGGTGCTCGCCGTGCAGCCCGGCGGGGTGGCCGATCAACAGGGTGTCGAGCCCGGCGACGTGATCTATGAGGTCAAGGGCCGCCGCATCACGACGCCGATCTCCCTCGACGAAGTGGTTTATTACTGGCTGCAGCAGGGCATTTTCGACTTCGGTTTCGATTATTATCGCGCCGGCGTGCTGTCGAGCGCCAGCGCCTATATCACGCTCGAACTCTACCAGGAGGTAATCGAGATCACCGAGATCACCAGTTGGTCGGTGTGGAGCTATGAGGAATTCAGCTTCGAAGAATATTATGAAGAGTATTCCGAGGAGCTGATCGAGAGCTACGAAAGCTCCGAAGAGCTGATCGAGGAAACCGTCAGCTCCGAAGAGTTCAGCTCGGAAATGAGCGAAGAAGAGGATGACGTCGACGACGCGGTCGAAGACGACGGCACCGAGGACGATGCCGCAGAAGATGACGGTTCGGAGGACGACATGTCCGAAGACGACGGGTCGGAAGACGATGGCTCCGAGGATGACGGGGCGGACGACGACGGTTCGGAGGACGATGGCGGCGAAGACGATGGCGGCGAGGACGACGGCGGCGACGAAGAATAGCGTCCGTTTGTATCCCGGAGGCTCGCGGTAGCGCGGGTCTCCTTCGGACTTGGTAGAAGTCCCGATTTTGCTTGCAAGCAGCGGCTAACCATAAACGGAAAAAGCTGAACCCATCGATTTGTGGGGTTCTTCGATGCGTCTCGTTCTTGTGTTGGCGGCAATGGGTGCACTGGCGGCACCGGCTGCAGGGGTAGAAATCAAGCCGGCTCCTGCCGGCAAAATGACCGATGCCGGCTTCGACTGGACCGGGTTTTATGCCGGTCTCAATGGCGGTACGGTCGCGGGGCATGCGCGAGCGGTCAGCAATACGACGATCATGATCACTGATACGCCGGTCAACGGCTATGTGCTGGGCGCGACGCTTGGCGCCAACTGGCAGCTCCAGCAATTCGTGCTGGGTGCGGAAGGCGACTTGGCCTGGGCGGGTGCGAGCGGCACAGCGCTATGCACAGTTGTTCCTGCAAACAATTGCGACACCGACCTCAGCTGGCTCGGCACGATCAAGGCGCGCGCTGGCGTCGCCTTCGACCGGACGCTGCTATTCGCCAATGGCGGATTCGTGACGGCTGGCGCCAGCATGCGCGTGTCGCCGGCGGTTGCGGGCACAAGCGGCGTGTTCGAGGAGCGTTATTCCGGCTGGACAGTGGGCGTAGGCGCGGAGGTTTCGATCACCAAGGCTGTTTCGGTCAAGGCCGAGTATAATCTCAACGAGTTCAGCGAGAAGTTGGCGCCAGTGGACAGCTTGCGGGATGGCGAGGTGACCAGCGTCCGGCCGGTGCTGCACACGGTCAAGGTCGGTGCCAACTGGCACTTTTAGCGGGCGTTGATCAGCTCGCCGGTTTCGATGGCAGCCTGGCACATTTCGGCGGTGTCAGGCGCCAATCCCGCCGCCTTGATCAGGATGTGGCGGAAGTGCTCGGCCTCGCCGCCCGAAAGACGCGACAGCACACGGGCCTCGACGGCATCGACTGCCTTGATCAGGCTGGCGAGCCTGGCTGCGCCGTGATCTGTGAGATTGATGTGTCGAGCGCGGCGATCGGCTGGATCAGGCGTGCGCGTCAGCAGGTTTTCGCGCTCCAGGCCGTCGATCAGATAGGTCACCGTCGTACGGTCGAGGCCAAGCCGTTCCGCAAGAACGACCTGGCTCTGACAATCGGTTTCGGCGATGGCGGTCAGCATCATGAAGCCGCGCGATCCGCCCGGCAGGTCCTTGAGACTATCGTCGACCTGCTTGAGATAATCGCGCAGCAGCGCGGTCAGTGCCCAGCCCAGATTGCTGTTGGATGGTGACATGGAAAGGACGCGTCCTTGATGTGTGGCGCCATGTTACCGTCCCCCGCGACAGGCGTCATCCCCGATCTTAGGCGGCGGCGGGAACGGCGAGGCGTTCGGCCATGCGCTTGCCGCGCTTTTCGGCAGTATCATAAGCATCGGCCAGGATCTGCGCTGCCTGCGGACGCAGGGCTTCCATGGCAGGCGTGACTTCGGCCAGCGTCAACTCGACTTCCATCACTTCGACCTCAAGCCCAAGCATGTCTTCGAGCACGCGACGATAATAGTCGGTGGCATGATCCCAGCCGTGACGCGGAGTGCCCGGGCCATAGCCGCCGCCCTTGGCGATGACGAGCTGCGCCGGACGACCCTTGATGGGGCTCTGGGTGCCGGGCGCAAAGCGGGCGTCGGTCAGCACCAGGTCGATCCAGGCCTTGAAGTGCTGAGACACGCCGAAATTGTAGAGCGGGATGGCGAAGATGAAGGCATCGGCCGAAGCGATTTCGTCAGCCACCTGTTTGGAGAGCGCGAGGCCTTCGTTCTGCTCGGCGCTGCGCTGTTCGGCGGGCGTGTAGGGACCGAACACGGCGGCGGCCCAGGCTGTCGCGGGCAGTGGCGCGGCGCCGACATCGCGGCGGACGATGGTGGCATCGGCGTTGCCTTCGACGCCCGCCTCAAGGCGATCGGCGACCGAGCGGGTGACGGAGCCATCATGACGGATGCTGGCGTCGAGGCGGAACAGGGTGGACATGAGTGATCTCACTGAAAGTATCAATGAACGATCATCTATAACACTGACGATATGTATGCAAGATCATTGGAAGCAGGCCAGCTGTGCAAAACGAAAGGGCCCGCCGATCTGGCGAGCCCTTCGATTATAAACGCTGAAGCTATGTGCTTAGCTGGAGCCGGCGCCGTCCTGACGGACGAAGGCGATGCGCAGCATGTTCGTGGCGCCTGGCGTGCCGAGTGGAATGCCGGCAGTGATGGCAATGCGATCGCCAGGGCGAGCGAAGCCTTCCTGGTAGGCAATGACGCAGGCACGGTCGACCATGTCCTCAAGGCTCACGGCATCTTCGGTCTGCACGCAATGGACGCCCCAGACCACCGACAAACGGCGGATGGTGCGCTGGTTGGGCGAGAGCACGATGATCGGCTTGGCGGGCCGTTCGCGGGCCGCGCGGATACCAGTCGAACCAGAGGCCGTGTAGGTAACGATGGCAGCAAGGTCCAGCGTTTCGGCAACCTGGCGGGTGGCGGCCGAAATGGCGTCGGCGGCGGTCGCTTCGGGTTCGGTCTGGGCCGCACGGATGATGCCACGATAGTTGGCGTCGCTTTCGACGGCCACGGCCACCTTGTTCATGGTCGCAACCGCCTCGACCGGGTATTGGCCGGAAGCGGATTCAGCGGAGAGCATGACTGCGTCGGCGCCTTCGAAGACGGCGATCGAGACGTCGGACACCTCGGCGCGGGTCGGGACCGGCGCGGTGATCATGGATTCGAGCATCTGCGTCGCCACGACCACCGGCTTGCCGTAGCGGCGGCACATCCGGATCATGCGCTTTTGCAGGCCAGGCACGGTTTCGAGCGGCAGTTCGACGCCGAGATCACCACGCGCGACCATGATGGCGTCGGAGAGCTTGACGATCTCTTCGAGCCGCTCAATGGCCTGCGGCTTTTCGATCTTGGCCATGACGCCGGCGCGGCCCTGGACGATCTTGCGCACGTCGATGATGTCTTCGGGGCGCTGCACGAAGCTCAGCGCAATCCAATCGACCTCGGCCTTGAGGGCTTCGAGCAGATCAGCGTGATCTTTCTCCGTCAACGCGCCGGTGGGCAGGAGCGTATCGGGCAGCGAGACGCCCTTCTTGTCAGAGAGCTTGCCGCCATAGACGACCTCGGTCTCGATGACGCCGCCTCCGACTTTAGTCGCCTTGAGCTGCAGCTTGCCATCGTCCAAAAGCAGACGGTCGCCGACGGAAACGCTTTCAATGATTTCCGGATGCGGCAGGTAGACGCGCTCGCTGTTGCCGATATCGTTCTTGTCGCTGTCGAGCGTGAATTTCTGGCCCGCAACGAGGTTCACCGAGCCTTCGGCGAACTTCCAGACGCGCAGCTTTGGGCCCTGAAGGTCGGCCAGGATGCCGATCGGGTGATTGAGGCGCTTTTCGACCGAGCGGATACGCGCCACGGTCTGGTGCATGAGCTCATGGCTGGCATGGCTCATATTGATGCGGAAGACGTCGGCACCGGCCTTGGCCAGTTCCTCGATCTGCTTTTCCTCGTTGCTGGCAGGGCCAAGCGTGGCGAGGATCTTCGCGCGTCTGATCCGTCTCATTGCGTGTCCGTAGTGGCTGGCGTTTCGGGGGCGTCGGGGTCGACCAGGAAGGCAGGATCCTCAAGATCTTCGCCCAGATCCGGCCCGACCACCGCTGGCCCGCCGGCGTTCTCGGTGAGCTGCAGCGTCCAGTCCGTCCGGTTCTGTGTATCGATTTCAAAGAACCCGGTGCGCTCATAGCCGCGAGCGAGGCAATCCTCAACCCCGAATATGGTGAAGGTTTCGTCGCGCGTGCACATGAAGACGTCGCCATCCCAGGCGCCGCCGCCGATATCGTCCACGGCATAGAGGTAATAAAAGCGGCGCTGCAGGTCGCCCTGATAAAGGGTGCGGCAATCACCGGGCGGGGCTTGCCACCAACCTTCGCTCATCCAGCCGCGCTCGGCGCGATAGCCAAGGCTGACAGAAACCAGATTGGCCGTCTGGTTGCAGATGCGCAACTCGGCCTGTGCCGGCGTTGCAAACGCGAAAAAAAAAGCCGGCAATGGCCGGGAGCAGCATTGTGGTGCCGAGACGGAGACCGCGCAAAGGAAAGCCGGAAAGCATGGAAAAGCGAGCCCTTGTTTGACCCGATGGGATCAACGGGGTCAATGGCTAATGGCGGGTTATGACAGAAATAGGGGCAAGGTTTTGCGCGATGGATCACGCTTGCGTAGCGGTGCGCCAGCGGCAGGCGCATGTGGATTGGCCCCAGAAATTGGTTGATCCTTAACTATCGTTACGGTTCATGGGCGCCAGCAATTTGGATGTTTTTGCGTCCCCGGTGCGCTTCCTGGCGTGGTGGTGGACTGCCAATCAAAGAGGTTGATCATGGCCGTTGAAGATAGCGTCGCGCAGGACCAACTCCGCGCCTTCATCGAACGCATCGAGCGCATGGAAGAAGAAAAGGCGGCCATTTCCGCCGACATCAAGGAAATCTACGCCGAGGCCAAGGGCAATGGCTTCGATACCAAAATTCTGCGCAAGATCGTTGCCATCCGCAAGCAGGACACTAATGAGCGCATGGAGCAGGAAGCCCTGCTCGAGCTCTATATGTCGGCGCTCGGCATGGTCGAGGCACCGCCGGAGCGGTGATCGCCGTCTGCTTCTTTACGCTATTCTGCCGGCGTCAATGATGCCGCGGTCAGTTTCACCGAGCGCCATTGCGTGTTGGAAACGCCGGGGCGCGGGCTGATGGCGTCGGGGAAGTCGAGCAGGATGTCGAGTGTGCCGGCTCCGCTCAGCGCTGCTGGGACGTCGAATGTGAAGCGGTCGGTTTCGTCGGGGAGACCTCGATTTCGCCGAAGGCCGTGCCGTTAGCGGAGACTTGAACGCGCTGCGCGGGTGGGCCGGGGAGAGTGACGCCGGTCAGTTCCAGCATCAAGGTCAGGTCCTGCGGCTCCGATATGGCGAAGCGCAGGCGAGAGGCTTGGCCGATCGCGTGCATGCCGTCGCCCGCGGGGCCTTCCCAGCCGCAGGGTCGTAGTTCGCGCGTGTCGGCGCCGCCCGAGCGGAAGTCTACTTCGGTGCCGATTGTGTAGTCGCCGGTGACCTTCTGTGGCAGGCAGGTCGTGGTGTGGTCGATGTAATAGGCGCGGAAATCATCCGATACATTGGGGTGGATCGCGTTCCACAGGACAACAAGTTCGGTGATGGCGAGGAGGCCAGCCAGGGCGTAGGTGGCGATCGCCGCAGGTGAGGGTCTAGACAAGCGCAACATTGCCTCCCAGCCAGGCAAGGGTGGTAAACCAGGCGCCGATCAGCAGGCCGGCGAGGGTGATGGCGAAAAGCACACGATAGCGTCCAAGCAACGTCGCCAGCGTGATGGTGACGGGCGGCATGCCGGCCATGAAGCGCAGCATCGAGGCGAGGCCCGCTGCCAACGGGATGACCGTGGCGACGAAGACGAAGAGCGCCGCGGGCCACTGCCGGCGGAAAGCAAGAACGGCGGTGGCGATCAGGCCCCCAATCGCTGCCAGGGCCAGGATCTGGGCGTTTGACACCCAGGCACCGCCGGTCGGCCAGGTTGTGAGGCCCTGCCAAAGGTAGAAGACAGGATTGGCGACGACGCGAGCCCAGGCACGCTGCACGTGGCTGAAGGCGAGACCGTCGCCGATCCAGTAATGAAGAAAAGCCATGTAGGCGAAAAAGCCGAGCGGGGAGAGGAAGATGGCGAGGACAAGCCTCGGTTGACCCAGCAGTCCGCCGACAACGCCGCGCCAGCTGCCAGTTCGCGTCCGATAATCCAGCAAAGCCTGAAGGCCGATGGCGAGCGAGGCGAAGACGCCGACGATGCGCGTGGCCGAGAGCAGGGCAGAAGCCAGGGCGGCGCCGAGATAGTCGGAACGACCCAGGGCCCGGAAGACGATCGTGGTCAGGAGCACGAACATCACTTCAGTGAAAAAGGTCGTGAAGTAGATCGAGAGCGGACCGCTGAGCATGAAGGCCGCATAAAGCGCATAGGCGCGGATGTTACGGCCGAGCAGCGGCCAGGCGAGCACCACGGCGGCATAGGCGGTGACGATCGACATGCCGCTGGCAAGGACGATGGTCGGGATCGGGATCAGCTTGCCGACGAGGCCGACCAGCATGGGATAGAAGGGGAAAAACGCCCAGTTGCCGGCGGCGATGCGGCTCGGCACGGGGAAGCGGTCATAGCCGGTCTCGGCCATGCGGACATACCACTCGCAATCCCAGCGGCAGAGCGCGTCGAAATAGCTGGTCCATTCGGCATCGGGCTGTGCATACCGGAAGGCGAAAAAACGCAGCAGCGTACCGGTCACCACAAAAACGAGCGGCAGCAGCCAGACCCAAAGGGTCGGCCGATCCGCTCGGGGATCGAGCTGGGTTGAATACATTTTCCCTCCTGCCACCGACAAAGCTCATGGCGGCAGAAAAGCATAGGGCCCGACATCTGCGTGGCGCGCAAGGGTGCCATGTTCGGCTGCATGCAACGGAAATGGCTCAGGCATGCTTGGGTGGATCAGCCCTCAACAGAGTCACATCCCATGACGATCGGTCAAACGCCTGAAGCCCTTGTCCAGTCGCAGGTAAGTTTCCATCCCCCACAGCTTGCTGTCATCGTTCCTTCTTACAACGAGCGGGACAATATCGAGCTCCTGTACGAAAAGGTGGCTCTGGCGCTGGGCGGTACGCCTTGGGAAATGATCGTCGTCGACGACGATAGCCCGGACGGCACGGCCGATGTGGTCAATGAGCTGAGCCGCGTCTATGCCAATATCCGCTGCCTTCATCGCTTCGGCCGCCGCGGGCTGGCTTCAGCCTGCGTCGAAGGCATGGCAGTGACATCGGCACCCTATGTGGCGGTGATCGATGCCGACCACCAGCACGACGAGTCCATTCTTCCCGAAATGCTGGCACGGGCGCAGCATGGCGCCGATCTCGTGGTCGGATCGCGTTTCGTCGAAGGTGGCTCGGCTGGCAATGGGCTGAGCGCCACTCGCCTTTCGGGCAGCAATTTTGCTAATCGGCTGGCCGGCATGATCGCAGGGCAGGCAGTGAGCGATCCGATGTCGGGCTTTTTCCTGATCCGCCGGGATGCGGCGCTCGAAGCGGCGCCGAAGCTTGCCAGCGATGGCTTCAAGATCCTGATCGATCTGATCGTGACTTCGGCGCGCATGGGCAAGCCGCTCAAGATCGAGGAAGTGCCTTACACCTTCCGCCAGCGTCATGCCGGCGAAAGCAAGATGAACCCGCTGATCGTCATCCAGTATCTAGGGCTTTGGGTTTCGAAGATGACCGGTGGTGCGCTGCCGCCGAGCTTCCTGCTGTTCGGCCTCGTCGGCGGCACGGGCGTCGTCGTGCATCTGGCGACGCTTTGGCTCTTCACCGCGGTGTTCGCGCAGGGTTTTGTCGTGTCGCAGATCGCGGCCACCCTCACGGCCATGACCTGGAACTTCGTGCTCAACAACAACCTGACCTATGCCGATCGCAAGCTGCGCGGCATGAAGATGGTCAAGGGCTTGATCAGCTTTTTCGCGATCTGTGCTCTGGGCGGCGTCGCCAACATTTCGGTCGCCAACGCGATCTACCAGTGGGATCACCAGACCTTTATCGCCGGCCTTGCGGGGGCGGTGATGAGCTCGGTATTCAACTATGCCGTGACGCGCGCCTTTACCTGGAAGTAAAGCGCGCTTTCATCGTTACGCTTTTGCCAAGGCCGCCTTCATGGCGGCCTCGTCGTATCCGAGGGCGGTGAGTGCGGTGGCAACGATGCCGCTGCGATCAAGGCCGGCGGCGGCATACATGTCGGCTTGCGTCGAATGCTCGGTGAAGACGTCCGGGATCATCAGAGGACGGAAGCGCAGCTTGCCGTCGAGGAGGCCATTGCTGGCGAGGAAGGTCGCCACATGGCTGCCGAAGCCGCCGATGCCGCCTTCTTCGGTCGAGATCATGACGTCATGGCTTTCCGCCAGCCTGGCGATCAGTTCTTCATCGAGCGGCTTGAGAAAGCGGGCATCCGCCACTGTGGGGTTTAGGCCAAGCGCTGCCAGCTTGTCGGCGGCAGCGAGGACCTCGCCGAGGCGCGTGCCGTAAGAGAGAAGCGCAATGGTCGCGCCCTGGCGCACGATGCGGCCCTTGCCGATGGCGAGGACTTCGCCGCGTGCGGGCATGTCGACGCCCATGCCGTCGCCGCGTGGATAACGGAAGCTGATCGGGCCGTTGTCATAGGCGGCGGCAGTTGCCACCATGTGGCGCAGTTCGGCTTCATCGGCAGCGGCCATTTGCACGAGGCCTGGTACTGCACCGAGATATGCATTGTCGTAATTGCCCGCGTGGGTGGGTCCATCGGCACCGACATAGCCGGCGCGATCGATGGCAAAGCGTACCGGCAGGCCTTGGATGGCCACGTCGTGCACGACCTGGTCATAGGCGCGCTGCAGGAAGGTCGAGTAGATGGCGCAGAAGGGGCGCATGCCTTCGCTGGCCATGCCCGCGGCAAAGGTCACGGCGTGCTGCTCGGCAATGCCGACGTCGAAAATGCGGTTGGGGTAGAGCTCGGCGAACTTGTCGAGGCCGGTGCCGGACGGCATGGCCGCGGTAACGGCGACGATGCGCGGGTCGGCCTCGGCTTCCTGGATCAGCGTTTCGGCAAAAACGTTGGTGTAGGACGGCGCGTTGGATGGGGCCTTGGCCTGGGCGCCCGTGATGACGTTGAACTTGGACACGCCGTGATATTTGTCGGCCGAGTTTTCGGCGGGGCCATAGCCCTTGCCCTTCTTGGTGACGGCATGGATCAGGATCGGGCCGGCATCGGCGTCGCGGACGTTTTCGAGAATGGTCAGCAGGTCATCGAGATTGTGGCCGTCGATGGGGCCGACGTAGTAGAAACCCAGTTCCTCGAACAGCGTGCCGCCAGTGAAGAAGGAGCGGGCGAACTCTTCGGTCTTGCGCGCCGGTTCATGGAGGAAGGGCGGGAGTTTGGAAACAACCGCCTTAGCCGCCTCGCGCGTACCGCGATAGACCGGACCGGACACGAGACGCGCAAGGTAGGAGCGCAGGGCACCGGTGGGCGGGGCAATCGACATGTCGTTGTCGTTGAGGATGACGATCAGTCGCGCATCCATGGCGCCGGCATTGTTCATCGCCTCGTAGGCCATGCCGGCCGACATCGCACCGTCGCCGATCACGGCGATGACGTTGCGCGGGGTATCCAGTTGCTGGCTGGCGACTGCCATGCCAAGGCCGGCAGAAATGGAGGTCGAGGAATGTCCGGCGCCGAAGGGGTCGTATTCGCTCTCGGCCCGACGAGTGAAGCCAGAGAGACCATCCTTTTGGCGCAGCGTGCGCATGCGCGAGCGGCGGCCGGTAAGGATCTTGTGGGGTAGGCCTGATGGCCAACGTCCCAGATGATGCGATCGTGCGGGGTGTCAAACACGGCGTGGAGCGCAACGGTCAATTCGACGACGCCGAGGCCGGCGCCCAGATGACCGCCGGTGACCGACACGCTATCGATCAGTTCGGCGCGGACTTCGTCGGCCAGTTGACGCAGCTGTTCGCGTGGCAGGGCCCGCAGGTCGCCAGGCGTCTGAACGGTATCAAGCAGCGGCGTGTGGGGCAGGTCGGCCAAAAGGTCCTCGCTAAATCAAGCAATCGACCTTGTGTAGGCGCCACGATGGCCCTTTGCAATGCCGAGAGCCGCCGGCAGCGGCTCAATGCGTTTGAAGCGCCTGTTTCAGGCTATTGCACGGCAAAGCTGATTTTGCGGTGCTAGTTGATCGACGGCGAGGCGGCAGTGAAGCGGTCGGCACTCAAGGCCGGCATGTCGCCCACGCCCTTGACCAGGGTGTGACTACCCATTTCCGGGGTTGGGTCGAAGTCGGCCTCGTCATGATCGAAGATCACCGCAAAATGGTTGGACTCCAGCGCGGCCGGCGTCATGAAGACTTCGGCGACGTGATCGAGATCGGGGGCGACGAGTTCACGTTGACGGATGCCAGCGTTGGTCGCATCGCGGGTTGCGACATGGGCCGCAAGGGCTACCGCCAGCGGATCGGCGCCTTTGGCCTGCGTGGCGCCGAAAGTTTGCTCGAAGAGGCCGTTGACCGGGCGAGCGGGCTGTCCGCCCAGGGCAGCAGCGGCAAAGCCATTGGCGGCATCGAGCGCCGGCAGCTCGGTCGGCAGTGTCGGCGAAGCTGCCGCTACTGCCGGGGTGTTTTCCTGCAGCAGCATTTCGAGCGCGCGCTGTGCGCCGGCATCCGGTGCATTGGTCGGCACATAGGCGGAGAGCGTTTCGGGCGGCGCGGTCATGATCACGCGCGGCGTCGGCATGGTGGGCGCGGTTAAGGCGGCAAGCGCAGTTACAGCGTCGCCGGAGGGCAGGGTGCGGGCGGTGGTGGCGCGCAGGTCCTCGGGCATGCTTACAGGCATGGCGACGGCGACCGCGGTGACTTCCGCGGCGTCGAGCGGTGCGCTGCCGACGCTGGAGAACGGCATGGCTTCGGCACCAGCAGCCGCCACTGCCATGTCAGCGACAGTCGCGCCACCGAGATTGGCGGGGCGCATGGTCGGCCAAACCGGATCGATGCGGCGCGATTGCTGGGGTGCTGCAATGGCAGCGGTCTGGACAGTCGGCTGCGGTGCAGCAGCAGCCTGGGCAGGGGCGGAATTGTTGCCACCGCCGAAGATCATGTCGACCAGGGTGCGACCGCCACCGGCAACCTGAGTGCCTGAGCTCGAGTCGCCGCAGGGGAAGGCGTGGCAGCGCTTCCACTCGTTCATGGCGACCTGGTAGCCTTCCTGAGACAGCGGCTTGCCATCGGTCGGCAAATGCATGGTGCGACCGTCAGGAAAAATTTCCTTAAGCTGTGCGCGGGTCATGCGCGGCCAGGCACGAACCGAGCCGGTGTCGAGGTGAACGAATGGGCTACCGGACGTAGGATAGTAGCCCACGCCGCCGACCTGCTTGCGCATGGCCGCAGCGCGCAGCTTTGAAAGCGAAACGCCTGGAATAAAGAAATCCATGGCGTGGCCCTTGGTGTGCTGGCTGTTTTCCGCAACGCCAGACGAGGTTTCGCGCAGCATTTCGTTGGTGGCGGGGAGCGGTAGGCGGAAACGATGTTGACCGGCTCGGTGCCGCCAACTTCCTGGTAGACTTCCCAGACGAGGTCGAACAGGCGCGGATCCATCTGCGTCGGTTCGTTGCGGCGCCAATCGCGCAGGAAATAGTTGAGCTCGTTGAGCCCGGACTGCACATATTGCCCGTTGCGCTTGAAAACGATGCGGGCCGTTTCCTTGGTGTGGGTATAATAAAGGTAAAGCGCGCGCTCGCTGGCCGCCTGGGCCGGCGCCGAAACAAGCACTGCAGACAGGGTCAGCAGCGCAGCAACCATAAGCCGCACTAAAGCCCATCCCTTGAACACATTCGATACCGTCACGCCAAACTCTGCCCGGTTAGTGTCAGATATGGTGGACGTTAGCGCTAAACCGAAACGAATTTCTTAACGCTAACCAGATGTGAACCGGCACCTCCCCTGCTCACAGCCTCGTTATTAAGGGCAAATCCGGGCACAACCAAGGCGAAATTGTAAAGGGGAAGTTAAGGGTTCGGCCACTGCGTGCCGCACCAGACCTCATCCTGAGCCTGTCGACGGACGAGGTCGTGGCACGAGTCGTGTGCCCGACCTCGTGGTTCGACAGGCTCACCATGAGGTCTCAACAGAACGGCTTAGGGGGACAGCTCTTCCGGTGCGGTTTCGACCGCGGCGATGATCGCAGGTGCGGCCGTAGGTGCAAGACCCATGGCGGCGATCAGGGCTTCGTTGTGGCCGTAGACATCGCCGTAGGAGCGGAGGGTACCATCGGCTTCGGCGCGCAGGGTGAAGTAGGCCAGGTGCACGGGGATCTGGGTTTGTGGATTTACCCAGCGTTCGGACGGGCCGAACATGCCCTCGAGCGAGGCGCGCGAGATGTTGGGCTCGTTGGCCATCAGCGCGCCGGCAAACTCCATCGGGTTTTCGACGCGGACACAGCCATGGCTGAACGCGCGCGAAGATCGCCCGAACAGCGACTTGGACGGCGTGTCGTGAAGGTAAACGTCGTGCTTGTTGGGAAACAAGAACTTGATCTGGCCGAGGGCATTGTCGGCGCCGGGGCGCTGGCGGACCTTGAACGGGAAATAGCTGGTCGAAACCTGCGACCAATCCACCTGCCAGGGGCTGACGACATTGCCCTGGTAGAGGAGGTCCATGTTCTTGGCGTCGGTATAGCCCGGATTGCGCAGCACGGCGGGGGCGATCTCGCCTTTGACGATCGAGGACGGGACGTTCCAGTAGGGGTTCACGACCACGTGCCGGATGTTGTCCGAGAAGATCGGCGTCTGGTTCTTGGTGGTGCCGACCACAACGCGGGTCGTGTATTCCGGCTTGCCATGGCGCTGGATGGTCAGCTTGAATTCAGGAATGTTGACGAAGACGTTGAAGTCGCCGAGGTCGCTCGGCATCCAGCGCCAGCGTTCCATATTGGCAATGATGTCTTCGCGACGGGTGGCGGCGCCACCGTTGAGCGCTGCAACGGTCGCCGGCCCGATGATGCCATCGACTTCGAGGCCCTGGCCTTCCTGGAACATTTTGACGGCGTCGACGGTCAGTTCATCGTAAAAGCTCGAGGTCGAGGCTGTGACCTTGAGCCGTTCGCGAATGGCGGGAACGCGGGTATCGGCGCCGCCGGGGCGCAAGACGGGACCGTTGCCGATCTGGGTCGGCCGCTTGGTGGTGTCGGCTTCGAAGTTGGCCAGCGCCTTGCGCAGCGCCAAAAATTCGGGGTGATGCGGCTGCAACTCGTTGAAGATCGCGACCGGGTCTTCGCCCGAGACCAGGCGCTCGAGGATCGCTGCTTCGTTGATCGGCTTGGGCTGGATATCGAGCAGTTCGTTGACCGACTGCGGGCGAATGCGGCCGTTATGGATGTGGTGTGCATAACGCATGGTGGCCGAGGTGAATGCCGTTTCCAGCGTCGCGAGGGCGACGGAGTCGCCCTTGAGGCGCGACATGTCGAGTTCGGGCGTCAGGTAGTCGGACGGGCGGAGACCTTCGGCTTCGGCATTTTCGAAGACCGCGATGAGCTTGTCGGCGGCGTCCGAAAAGGTGACCTTGCCGGCGGCATCCTGGCTCAGCCAGATGGGCTCGAAGTGACGTTCGCCATAAAGGAAGTAGAGGCGCTGGGCTTCTTCATGCGCGGCCGTATCGGGGCGAGCGCCGTAATAGGCGGCAGAGAGGCCGGCCTTGATGGTGCGGCCAAGATCGCTTTGCGCCGGAGCGATGACGACGCGGCTGGCTTCCAGTGCCGCCACGGCTTGCTGGGCGAAGGTTGGGTGCGCAAGGCTCGTCGAGGCCAGAAGGGCGACAACACCGACCAAAAGCTTATGCATGGATGCTCCTTGACGCTGCGGCAGCCTGGCCGACTCCGGTCAAAGAGCGTGCCGCTCAAAAATTCATAAACCGCAAAGCTTAACGCGAGCAATCACTCGCAACTTCGTGAAACGGGTTTGTGGCAGAGGCGCAACGGGCACCCGGCCGAAGCCGGATGCCAGGGCTCAAAAGACTAGAACTTGTAGTTCACGCCAGCGCGGATGACGCTGAAACGCTGGGTCACATCGCGATTGCCGAGGCCAGGAAGGCCGTTATAGGCTTGGCTGCCGAGATCAACGTAAAGGTACTCGGCCTTGAGCGAAAGGTTGGACGTCGCCTGCGCCTCGAGACCAAGACCGGCCGTCCAGCCGAGGTGGTTGGCGCTCTGCGAGGTGGTGACGCCGGCATTGTCGACCTGGGCGGAGCCGCGGCCATAGGCGACACCGAGCGTTGCGAAAGGCATGACCTGGCCGATCGGGATACCGGCGCGGCCGCGAACGGTGCCGTAGAAGTCGGTCTTGGCGGTAAAGGTGCCGCCGCCCGGATTGTCCTGGCTATAGCCGATATCGGCCCAGTTGAGGTCGGCTTCGGCGCCGAGGACAAAGCCGCCCATATCCATGTTGTAGCCGGCGGTGCCGCCCAGCGTCCAACCCTGGGAATTGTTGCTGGACGTGCCTGCGCCCACGGCGGGGTCTACGGTCGTCGTGCCCCAGCTATAGCCGCCGCTGACGCCGGCATAAAAGCCGCCCCAGTTGGAGACCGAGGAGCCGGCGAAGACCGGCGACGAAGCCGCGCTGGTATTGGTCCAAAGATCCGCCGCAAAGGCAGAGGTGGAGAGGGCGACAGATGCGAAAAGCGCAATGCCAAGACGGTTCATAATAAGGGGCCTCGCGGTTAATTATTAGCCGCAAAATCGACCCAAAAATTTAACGTCGGGGTAACAAACGTGGTTAACGGCTCGCCTTTTCAGTCACGATTTAAGTGATCGTTATCCTCAAGCGGCGTCGCTGATGAGCCCCTCGGCAAGGCCATATTCGTGCAGCTTGCGGTAGAGAGTCGAGCGCCCGATGCCCAGGGCTCGGGCGACGCGCGACATGCGGCCGGCGTGATGAGCAATGCAAATTCGATCGCTGCGCGCTCGATATCGGCAAGAGCATGAAGCTCGCCGCCATCGTCGAGGAAACGGTCGCGCTGCTTGGGGGCGGGGAGGTCCGGTCGCAGCCGGGCGGGGGCGGCGTCAATGTGGATCGGTGCGTTGGGCACGCTGGCCAGTTGAACGGTGCGCAGCGCTTCCTCGCGGCCGGCGGCATGGGCAACAATCTGCGGGAAGTCCTGGGTTTCGAGGAAAGCGCCATCGGTCAGGACGATGGCGCGATAGACGGCGTTTTCGAGCTGGCGAATATTGCCGGGCCAGTCATAATTTTTCAGCAGCTCGGTCGCGGCCGGGGTGATGCCAAGAACGCGCTTGCCGGCTTCGGCGGAGAAACGGGCAATGAAGTGTGCGACCAGATCGGCGAGGTCATCCATACGCTCGCGCAGCGGCGGCACGTAGATGGGGAAGACATTGAGGCGGTAGAACAGGTCCTCGCGGAACTCGCCGGACTTGGCGAGATTGAGCAGCCGTCGATTGGTCGCCGAGATCACCCTGACATTGACCTTTTCGGGTTTGGTCGAGCCGACCGGCTCGATTTCGCCTTCCTGGAGGGCGCGGAGGAGCTTGACCTGGGTTTCAAGCGGCAGTTCGCCCACTTCGTCGAGAAACAATGTGCCGCCATGTGCCTCGGCGAACTTGCCGGCCTGATCGGCATGGGCACCGGTAAAGGCACCCTTCTTGTGGCCGAAGAGCACGGATTCAACGAGGCTAGGCGGTATGGCGCCGCAATTGACGGCAACGAAGGGCTTGCCGGCGCGATCGCCGGTGCCCTGGATGATGCGGGCGACGAGTTCCTTGCCGACGCCGGTTTCGCCTTCGATCAGCACGGGAATGGCAGACTTGGCGGCCTTGCTGCAAAGCGTCAGCACGCGGGCCATGGCGGGCGCCGCGGCGATCAGGTCGGAACGCGAAAAGGTGCCGGACTTGCGTGCATGTTCAGCGCGGATGGCGGTTTCGAGCGCATCCAGCTTCATGGCATTGCGCAGCGAGACGATCAGCCTCTCGGGCGCCACGGGCTTGACGAAATAGTCGGCCGCGCCCTGGCGCATGGCGGAGATAACGGTTTCCAGCGAGGCATTCGCCGTCTGGATGATCACCGGCGTGGTGAGGCCTTCCTTGCGCATGGCTTCGAGCACGCCCATGCCATCGAGATCGGGCATGACGAGATCGAGGATCATGGCGCCGACCTGGCGGTCCTCGCGCAGAATGGAGAGAGCCTGCTCGCCGCCGGTCGCAGTGATCGGCTTGAACCCGGCCCGGTTGGCGACCTCGGCGGTCAGCCGCAATTGCACCGGATCATCGTCCACCACCAAAACACGCGTCATCGATACCCCAATCGAAAAGTCCGGCGGCACACGAATCTTGATGTGCCGTTTTGGGAAGACGATGCCGGGTGGGGTTTAAGAGGGCGTTAATGCTGAAAATTTCGCAGGGCAAAGAAAAAGGGCCGCGGCGGTTAAGCCGTGACCCTCCAGAGCGTTTCAGTATTGGAGCCGCTTACTGCTGGGCACCCTGGAGCTTATAGAGTTCGTCCTTCACTTCGAGTTTCTTGCGCTTGAGAGCGGAGACCGCCAGGTGGTCGGATTGACGATCCTGCAGTTGCGAGAGGATTTGCCGATCCAGTTCCTGGTGGCGCCGGGTAAGCGCTGCGATGTGGCCTTCAGTCGTCATAGTAACTCCTTAAAGCGTCATGGACGGGGGTATCGTCACAAAACTTTCGTACTTTGTCGACCGCTAAGGCTCACTTTGGAAAGGTGATGCAAAATCGGCAACGATCGAGTAACCAGAGATGCGAGAGAGGCCCGTGGAGCACCGGTTTTTTCCATGTTGTTGCTGAGCAAGGAACAAGAAGCCCAGTTCGGACTGGAGCTGGCGACCAAGCGGCAGGAGCATGCCGACCTCGATGCTGCCATAATTACGCTCACGCAATCGCAGTTCGCCGACCGCATGCTGATCCAGCGATTGAAGAAGCGGAAGCTGACGCTCAAGGACCGCATCGTGCAGCTGGAAAACATCCTCCTGCCCGACATCATTGCCTGATCCCAAAACTTGGGCTAATGGCGGACTTTGCGGAGCGGCACGGGGGACAAAGCCATGCTCAAGCCAAAGGTCGCCATCGTCATGGGCAGCCAATCGGATTGGCCCACCATGCGGCTGGCCGCTGAAACCCTCGAAAATCTTGAAGTCGAATACGAGGCGCGCATTGTTTCGGCGCATCGCACGCCCGAGCGCATGGTGGATTTTGCGACCAATGCCAAGGCCGAAGGCGTCAAGGTGATAATTGCCGGGGCAGGGGGCGCAGCGCATCTGCCGGGCATGATCGCGGCCATGACGACGCTACCGGTCTTCGGCGTGCCAGTGCGTTCCAAGGCGCTGAACGGCATGGACAGTCTTTATTCCATCGTCCAGATGCCGGGCGGTGTTCCCGTCGGCACCCTGGCGATTGGCGAGCCGGGCGCCATCAATGCGGCACTGCTCGCGGCGTCCGTTTTGGCGCTAAGCAACGACGAGCTCGACGAGCGGCTGGAGCTTTATCGCGCGCGACAAACCGCATCCGTGCCGCAGTTTCCCTCCGATACCGAGTAGCGCCTTGACCGACTTCGTTCCCCTTCCGCCCGGCTCCACCATCGGTATCCTGGGTGGTGGCCAGCTCGGGCGCATGCTGGCGCTGGCGGCGGCAAAGCTTGGATTGAAGTCGCATATATATTGCCCGGATCCGCAAAGTCCGGCCTTCGACGTCACGCCGCTCAAGACTGTGGCCGCCTATGACGATCACGAAGCGCTCCGCGCCTTTGCAGCGCAGGTCGACGTGGTCACCTATGAGTTCGAAAACGTGCCGGCAGCAACGGCGGAAGTTCTGGCTGGGTTGAAGCCGCTGCGTCCGGGCGCCAATGCCCTGGCGATTTCGCAGGATCGGCTGGCAGAAAAAGCTTTCTCGCCTCCAAAAATATTCCCGTGGCGCCCTATCGTGCCGTGCATTCAATCGACGAGTTGCGGGCGGCGATCGCTGAGCTTGGTTTGCCGGCAGTGCTCAAGACAACCCGGCTTGGATATGACGGCAAGGGGCAGCGCGTGTTGCGCGAACCGGGCGATGCGGAAGCGGCTTTCGCGGAATTGGCGCCGCATCCATTGGTGCTCGAAGCCTTTGTGCCTTTCGAGAAGGAAATTTCGGTGGTCGTGGCACGCGGGCTCGACGGAACTGTGCGCGCCTTCGATGCCGCAGAAAATGTGCATCGTCACCACATTCTTCACACCTCGACCGTTCCTGCCGATGTGCCGGCGGGCGTCGAAAAGCATGCAGCAATGCTGGCCAAGGTCATTGTCGTGGCGCTCGACTATGTCGGCGTGCTCGGCGTCGAGTTCTTCGTCATTCCCGGCGATCGCCCCACACTGATGGTCAACGAGATCGCGCCACGCGTCCACAATTCCGGGCACTGGACGGAAGCGGTGTGCCTCACCGATCAATTCGAGCAGCATATCCGCGCGGTGGCTGGGTGGCCGCTGGGCGATCCGCGGCGCATGGCGGATGTGGTGATGCAGAACCTGATCGGCGATGAGGTCGAGATGGTGCCTGGCGGGCTCGATGGCGATACGCAGCCGCATCTTTACGGCAAGGCCGAAGCGCGGCCAGGGCGGAAGATGGGGCATATCAACCGCATCGTACGGGGCTAATATGCCGGTCCAGAAGACCTCATCCTGAGCTTGTCGAAGGACGAGGTCGGGCACGCGGTGGCTGCGACCTCGTGGTTCGACGGGCTCACCATGAGGTCTAGGATGTCACTTCGCTAACCACGCTCTCATGGCAATTATGACTGCCATCGGGTTCTCCAAGGTGGAGACATGACCGGCCTCCGGAAATACAACCAGTTCCGCGTCTGGAATGGCTGCCGCCATTTCTTCGGCAAGCTCCGGTGGCGTCAAACGATCTTCCGCACCAACGCCCACCAGCGTTGGAACCCTAATGCTGGCGAGAAGGGGACGCGAGTCGGCGCGGCCCATGATGGCTTCCTGCTGCCGGAAATAAGCGGCGTCGCCGAGGCGCATGGCCATGTCGTGCACCGCATTGCCGACCGGCCCGTCGACATGGCGTGCGGCCAGTATGTTCGGCAGCGAGGTGCGAGACACCAGTGACGCCTTGCCTTGGGCCACGAGCGCCATTTCTGCGCGGCGAGCGGTTTTGCGCTCTTCCGTGTCAGGGCGGGCGGAGGTGTCCATCAGGGCCAGATGCGTGACGCGCCATGGCGCCTGGCGCATGATCTCGAGCGCCACATAGCCGCCCATCGACAGGCCAGCAAGCGCGAAGCGATCTGGCGCCGAGACCAGAACGCGTTCGGCCATGCCAGCAATGGTGTCGTCGAGCGTCAGATCGGGAACGGTCGGCGCTGCAAGGTCGGCCAGGCCGGCCGCGACGGCGTGCCAGAGATGAGCATCGCAGCGCAGGCCGGGCAGAAGAACGAGTGGCTGCATGCTGATCTCCGCATCGGTCGTCGGCTGGAAGCGGCAATATAGCGGCACTTTTCATGCCGCCAAGTGTGGACAGGCCCCCTTTGTTGCGCTATAGGACGCGCCACGGTGACCGGTTCAGCTGGTCGGCGGGGTGGTCCTTTGGCCTTCTCGCATCCATCCAAACATATTGCCTAGCTTTGAAAGGGCGGTTGACCTTTGCAAGTAGTCGTTCGCGATAACAATGTTGACCAGGCGCTGCGCGCACTGAAGAAGAAGCTGCAGCGTGAAGGCGTCTTCCGCGAAATGAAGCTGCGCAACTATTACGAAAAGCCCTCTGAGAAGAAGGCTCGCCAGAAGGCCGAGGCCGTTCGCCGCGCCCGCAAGCTGGCTCGCAAGCGCGCCCAGCGCGAAGGCGGTATCGCCGCAGCACCGGCAGCACGTCCCGGCGCACCGGCCGCCCGTTCGTAAGATCGGTCGCACAGAGTTTGAAAACGCCGTCCTTCGGAGCGGCGTTTTTGTTTTCGAGGTTGGTGGCTCCACCCCACCCAGCTGGACTAGCCTTGCGGCTAAGCTCTGCTACCCTCCCCCTTGAGGGGAGGGAGGTGCCGAGGCCCGGGAGTAGCGTTCGGGCTGTCGCTCAGCGCCGGCGGCGTCGATCGATCAGCGCCACGCCGATTGCTAAAATCGCAATCGACGGCAATTGCACCACCAGTGCCGTCCGTGCATCTGGAAACAGCGTCCCCGCCGTCAGCGATCCAACAAAGCCTCCGCCCACCTGGAAGAAGCCGGTCATTGCCCCGGCTGCGCCGGCAATGGCGCCGAAGCCGGACATGGCAGCGGCGGTGGTGGACGGACTAATGAAGGCAAGCGCCAGCATCCAGATGCCGACCGGCGCCATGATGGCCAGCACCGAGCCGGGAAAAAGCTGCGGCAGTACGGCAAAGCCGAGGCCGCTAATGGCGAGCAGGACAAGCGCGATCTCGACCAAGCGTGCGCCGCTGATGCGGGTCGAAAGGTAGCTCACCACCAGGTTGCCGGAGATGAAGGACGCGGTTTGCACCAGCAGCGCCATGGCGAACTGAAAGGGCGTCAGTCCCAGATCGTCGATCAGGATGAAGGGCAGGAGCGCGGTAAAACCGTGGAAGCCGGAAAAGGTCAGGCCCAGGAGAAGAGATGGAAAGATGAAATCCGGGAAGCCAGCAGCCTGCGGTAGTTGCGGGCGATCACTGCCGGGTTGAACGGCTGGCGTGATGTTATCGGCAGCGTTTCGCGGGCGCCGAGACCAAGGAGCGCGAGGATAGCGAGGCCAAAGCCCGCCATGACGATGAAAAGCTGATGCCAGGTGCCGAACAGCAGCACGATGCTGCCCAGGGTCGGTGCGACGGCCGGCGTCACGGTCAGGATCAGGTTGATCAGCGTCAGGATGCGGATCGCTTCGCTGCCGGTGAACTGATCGCGCACCATGGCGCGAGAAAGGGCGACGCCGGCCGACACGCCAAAGCCCTGGATGAAGCGCGACAAAGAGCCATTCAAGCGTCGGGGCGATGGTGCAGAGAAGGCAGCCCAGGACATAGACGGCAAAGAAGACAAGGCCGACGCCCCGCCGGCCATAGCGATCCGAGAGCGGACCGCAGATGAGTTGGGCCAGGGCAAAGGCTGCGAAGTAAACGCTGAGCGTCAGCTTGCCGCCAGCATCGGTGGTGCCCAGATCCTCGACCAGCGTCGGCAAGGCAGGTGCATAGAGCGTCAGGCTTAGTGGCCCCGTCGCGACCATCAAGCCGCCGATGATGGCGGTGCGGCGGGCGGACATGCCCACCGGGCGTAGGGTCGTCACTGGGCTAGCGCTCGCTCGAAGAAAGGCTTGGCATGATCCCAGATCCCTGCATCCCAAAGATCGGAGTGGCCGGCGCCGGGGACGATCCAAATCTCGTCCTTGTTGGAGGCCAGGGCATAAAGGCGCTCGCCATTGGAGACGTCGATCGTCGTGTCGCCCGTGCCATGCGCGACCAGCACCGGCTCCGTGACGTCGGCGATCCACTCGTCATTGCGATATTGATCCTGCATGACCAGCGTCACCGGCAACAATGGATAGCGCTCGCCGGCGACGGTTACCGCGGACAAGAACGGCGTTTCGAGCAGCAGCGCTTTTGCATCGCGTTGGCTCGCGACATAGGTTGCCGGACCCGAGCCAAGCGAACGGCCCCAGATCAGGAGCGGAGCGTTCTTTGTTGCGGCAAAGTCGAAGGCCGCGAGAGCGTCTTGAAGAACGTTGGCTTCGGAAATGTCTCCGGGGAAGCTGGGAAGCCGCGGTAATCGAAGGCGAGGAAGCCATAGCCATCGGCGACGAACTGCTCGAAGCGCTCGTGCTCGGCGGAGAAACTTTGCGAGTTGCCCTTGTAGTAGACGATCAGCGGCATGCCCGCGCGGGGCGCCTGATACCAGCCGTTGACCACGCTGTCGCCAGTGTCGATCGTGACCTGTTCGGCACCGCTGAGCAAAGTGGAGGTCAGGGCGGTGACGTCGCCGGTCGCGTCGTATTGGAGCGCCCGCTGGTTGACGAACATATAGCCGACGATGCCGGCATAGGCGACGACGAGCAGCAGGACCAGAGCAACAAGACCACGGCGCAACAGATTCACGGGAGCTTCCTTAAGCGAACTCGCCCCGCTTCTAGCCTAGTCGATCAGAGTTCGGAAATGGTCTTGTCCAAGGCCTGCTTGAAGACTTCGTCCGGCTGGGCGCCGGAAAGCGCATATTTTTCGCCGAAGACGAAGAAGGGAACGCCGCGGATGCCTTGCTGCGCGGCACTGGTGGCAAGTTCTGCGGTGATCGAGAGTTCGTTCTCGTCGTTGATGGCGTCCAGCGCATCGCCACGATCCCAGCCGAACTCGACGGCGATATCGGCGAGGACATTGTCGTCGTTGATCTGCCGGTGCTCGAGAAAATAGGCGTCGGCAATGGCATTTGCCAATTCGTGCTGGTTGCCATTGGCTTTGGAGAGGCGCGTGATGGTGTGCGCCTTGGCCGTGTTGAACATGCGCGGCTGCTGGCTGAGGTCGAGCTCGATCCCGGCCTTGCGCGCCTCGCCTTCAACGCGCTCCCACATCTCGCGCGGCTCTTTGCCGTACTTTTCCGTGAGCATCTGGCCCACGTCGACGCCTTCCGGCGGAACATTAGGGTCGAGATAGAAGGGGTGGTTTTCGACGATCACGTCGACGTCGTCGGGCAGAGCGGCCAAGGCCTGATCAAGCCGCGCAGAACCGACAACGCACCAGGGGCAGACGGCATCGGTGAACACATCGATCTTGAGTTGCTTGGTCATCTGCGCACTTCCCGAAAAACGAAACTCCCGCCCAGATGGAACTCTGGACGGGAGGAAACAAGAGGGCACTTGGCGGTAACTGTGCCTTAAGCTGCCGGGGCAGGAGCGGGCTGCTGAGCCTGCATCAGGGCAAATGGCGGGGAGTAGGCGACGGCCAGGGCAAGGCCCATCGTTGCGCTGAAGCCGACGATTGCCAGAGTTGGCGACATCAGCAGGGCCGCAGGCGTCGAGACCTTGCCGATACGCACCATGCCAGCCAAAGTGACTAAGAACAGAGCGGAGCAGAGAATGCTGAGCTGCAGGCTGTCGAGCGGCGGCGTGATGTAGGGCAGGAGAATATAGGCAGCGATAATGGCAGTAAGCCAAACCAGCGGTGCGCGATCATGAGTAGAGCGCATCACGGCCCAAAAAGCGACACCGAGCATCGACAGCTGTGCGAGATGAGCGACGGCACCAATCCAGCCCGGAATGCCGAAGGGGGCAAAGAAGAGCGGCAACACGTTCATGGCTTCGGCGCCGAGATTGACCAGGCCGAAGAGGCCCAGCGGCAGGCCGGCGGCCACCAGGAAGGACAGCGCATCGCGGTACGGATGGGCGTGGGCGGGCTGGCCGGACTGGACTGTGTTAATCGTTGCAGTGGTGGCCATTTGAGCGGCTCCCGTTCTTCTAGACGCTAAAGCAACTGCCCGAAACAAGATCGGGTTCCGCAAGCGTCAACGTGGCGCCGTCAACATCGCTCTTGCTGCAAGCGACGTCCCCACCTATTCGGATGGTAAGAATTCGTTAGGAGATTTTGACCGATGGCAGGAGCAGAAGATGAGCGGATCGAAGCTCTCGAAACGCGAATTGCCTATCAAGATCAAACAATTGAGGAGCTCAACCAGTCGATCACCGAGCAGTGGAAGATTATCGATCTTCTCACCAAAAAGCTGGCGACGCTAGAAGAACAGGTGCGGTCAGGCAGCTACATTGCCGACCCAGCGAGCGAGAAACCACCCCCGCATTACTAGCAGCAAGTTTTCGTGATGAAACCACTTGACAGGTTTATAGTTGTCCGACCGCAGCCAAATGCTGCGCCCTCCAAAGTGGTCCCGGCCCTGCCCCCGGCCGGGACCAGGCTTTGGGAACAAAAAGGCCCGCGCAAGCGGGCCTTTTGCATTTTAGGTCTGAAAGGATGCCCGCCATTCGAGCATAGCTCTCATGGCCGACTAGCCTTAAATCGCCCCACAGGGGCGATTTGCCTTTCGGGACGGCTAGTGGCCCAGTGCCTTGACAATGTCTTCGGTCATCTTCTTGGCGTCGCCGAACAGCATCATGGTGTTGTCGCGATAGAAGAGCTCGTTCTGGACGCCGGCATAGCCTGCCGCCATGCCGCGCTTGATGAAGAGCACCGTACCGGCATCCTCAACGTTGAGGACCGGCATGCCATAAATGGGCGAGCTCTTGTCGGTCTTTGCGGAAGGGTTGGTGACGTCATTGGCGCCAATGACGAAAGCCACGTCCGACTGGGCGAATTCGGAATTGATGTCCTCGAGCTCGAACACTTCGTCATAGGGCACGTTGGCCTCGGCAAGGAGCACGTTCATGTGCCCCGGCATGCGGCCGGCCACGGGATGAATGGCGTATTTGACTTCGACACCGGCAGCCTTGAGCAGATCGGCCATTTCACGCAAAGCGTGCTGGGCCTGGGCGACGCATGCCGTAGCCAGGCACGATGATGACCTTGCCGGCATTTTTCATCAGGAACGCGGCGTCGTCCGCAGCGCCCTGTTTGACCGGGCGGTCGTCTTCGACGCCACCGGCAGCAGACGACGTGTCGCCGCCAAAGCCACCCAGGATCACCGAGATGAACGAGCGGTTCATCGCCTTGCACATGATGTAAGAGAGGATGGCGCCCGAGGAGCCGACCAGCGCGCCGGTGATGATCAGCGCAGTGTTGCCGAGGGTAAAGCCAATGCCTGCCGCGGCCCAACCGGAATAGGAGTTGAGCATCGAAACGACCACCGGCATGTCGGCGCCGCCGATCGGGATGATCATCAGCCCGCCCAGGATCAGGGCGAGGATCGTGATGGCCCAGAACAGCCAGGGATCGGCAGAGAGGGTAAAGGCCCAGACCAGTGCGATGATGGCGACGCCAAGCGCGATATGGATGTAGTGGCGGAAGGGCAGGATGATCGGCTTGCCGCTCATATTGCCGTTGAGCTTGGCGAAGGCGATGACCGAACCGGTAAAAGTAAAGGCGCCGATGGCAACGCCGATCGACATTTCGACCAGTGCCTGGGCGTGGATGGCGCCAGGCACGCCGATGCCGAAGGCTTCAGGCGCATAAAGAGCGGCTGCGGCCACGAATACGGCAGCCAGACCAACCAGCGAGTGGAAGGCGGCAACCAGCTGCGGCATGTCAGTCATCTTGACCGTGCGCGCCATGTAGGCGCCGATCGCACCACCAAGACCGAGGCCGGCAATGATCAGCAGCCAGCTCAGCCAATCGCTGGGCGAGGCGACGAGGAGAGTGGTAACGATGGCGATGCCCATGCCGACCATGCCGAAGGTGTTGCCGCGGCTGGCGGTGCGGGGGCTCGAGAGGCCGCGCAGGGCGAGGATAAAGAGAACGCCCGAGATCAGGTAGAGAAGGGCGGCGATGTTTGCGTCGATCATCGTGATCAACCCTTCTTCTTGTACATGGCGAGCATGCGCTGGGTCACGAGGAACCCGCCGAAGATGTTCACCGAAGCAAAGACCAGCGCGATGAAGCCGAAGAGCTTGGAAGCCCAGCCGGCGTCATTGACCGAATGGACACCAACGGCAAGGAGCGCACCGACGACGATGACCGAGGAAATGGCGTTGGTGACGCTCATCAGCGGCGTGTGGAGGGCAGGGGTCACGCCCCAGACCACGAAATAGCCGACGAAGATTGCCAGGACGAAAATGGCAAGACGGAAGGTGAATGGGTCGATGGCGCCGCCGATCGCCCCATGGGCGATGGCCGTGGCGAGATCCGCCGTGGTGTTTGCAGTTGTTTCCATCTTAGTTGCCCTCCTCCGGAGCGACAGGCTTCTTTACGGCAGGTTTTCTGGCGGCCGGCTTCTTGACGATGGTCGGGCTGACGGCAGCGGCAGTGTCGATCACCGCCGCAGCTTTTTTGGTCGCGGCGCGCTTGCGCATGGCGGGCGCCGGTTCCGCCCCATCTGGAACGGACTGCTCGACGCCGGGCTCAGCCTTTTTGGGCGTATCGGCCATGGCCGCCACTTCCGGCTTCTTGGCCGATGCCCGTCGCGCCGCGGGGCGGAGGGCTACCGGCTCGGTCGCAACTGCAGCCGCCACAGGCGCTGCGACCGGGGTCACGACAGGCGCCGGGGCGGCTTGCTGGAAGTTGGGATGCACAACGGCGCCATCGCGGGTCAGCACGGTCGCCTTGACCAGCTCGTCGTCCCAGTTGACGGCGAGCTTTTTCTCCTTCGCGTCGATCAGGGTGGTGATGAAGGCGAGGAGATTGCGGGCATAGAGCTGGCTGGCAGTGGTCGGGATGCGCCCCTGCACATTGGTGTAACCGACGATGATTACGCCATTATGGTCGACGACCTGGCCGGGCTGGGTCAGCTCGACATTGCCGCCACGTTCGGCCGCGAGGTCGACGATCACCGAACCAGGCGCCATGGACTCGACCATTTCGCGGGTGATCAGGCGCGGTGTGGGCGGCCCGGGATCAGTGCGGTGGTGATGACGATATCTTGCTTGGCAATATGGGATGCGGTGAGTTCGGCCTGCTTGGCCTGGTACTCGGCGCTCATCTGCTTGGCATAGCCGCCCGCGGTCTCGGCCTGCTTGAATTCGTCGTCTTCAACGGCGATGAACTTGCCGCCCAGCGACTCGACTTGTTCCTTGGCGGCAGGGCGCACGTCGGTTGCCGAAACCACGGCGCCGAGACGCTTGGCGGTGGCGATGGCCTGAAGGCCGGCAACGCCCGCACCCATGACGAAGGCCTTGGCCGGGCGGACGGTGCCCGCGGCGGTCATCATCATCGGCATGGCGCGTTCGAAAACGGCGGCCGCTTCGATCACTGCCTGATAGCCGGCCAGATTGGCCTGCGAGGACAGAATATCCATGACCTGGGCGCGGGTGATGCGCGGCATGAATTCCATCACCATGGCGGTGACGCCGGTCTGGGCGAGCGCCGCAACCTCGGCCTCGTTGCCATAGGGATCGAGCGCGCCGATCACCAGTGCCCCGGGATTGACGCCCGCTAGTGCAAACGCCGCTGGCCGGCGGACGCAGAGCACGATATCGGCGCCGCGAACAGCATCGGCGCCGCTTGCAGCGATTGTTGCGCCAGCGGCGGTGAATTGGTCATCGCCGATGCGGGAGCCGAGGCCGGCGCCCTGTTCGACACTGACCGTAGCGCCGAGGCCGATAAACTTGCCGACAGTCTCGGGGGTAGCGGCAACGCGGCTTTCACCCTCCGCCCGCTCGCGCAAAACGGCGATCTTCATGAAAACTCTCCTACCCGCCTGTCAACGGACAGGCACGTTGCAATCGGCCCGAGACTTAGGTTGCGCTCAGGGCTGGATAATAAAGTAAAGCACCACCATGAAGGCGGCGAGGCCGTAGACGGTCCACTTCACGCCCGTCACGAAGCCGGAATAGGTTTTTTCGTGCTGGGCGTAATCCATGTAGGATTCCTGTACCGGAGCGGGGTGGGGATCGGTTGGGTGCTGAGTAGCCATCAGGTCCTCGGAGGCATAGTCGTCAAAAGGTGGTAAGCCGAAAGTGGTACGTCCCTCAGGGAGACGTCGCTTCCAGCTCGTCGATCAGACGCTCGATCATGGAAAGGCCGAGCGACCAGAATTGGGGATCCTTGGCGTCCAGCCCAAAGGGCGCCAAAAGCTCGGAATGATGCTTGCTTCCCCCAGCCTTCAGGAGCTCGAAATAGCGCTCCGCAAAGCCATCACTGGCTTTTTCATACTGAGCATAAAGCGAGTTCACAAGGCAATCGCCAAAGGCATAGGCGTAGACATAGAAGGGCGAGTGGATGAAGTGCGGGATATAAGTCCAGAAGACTTCATAGCCGTCGTTTGAGGCGACGCCTTCGCCCAGCGATTCCCGCTGCACATCGAGCCAGATCTGGTTGATCTCCTCTGCCCGCAACTCGCCTTGGCGGCGGGCGGTGTGGACGCGGCGCTCGAAGGTGTAGAAGGCGATTTGCCGCACCACGGTGTTGAGCATGTCCTCGACCTTGGAGGACAAAAGCGCAAAGCGCTGCTTGGGGTCGGTGGTGTTGTCGAGGAGCGAGCGGAAGGTCAGCATCTCGCCGAAGACCGAGGCCGTTTCGGCCAGGGTCAGCGGCGTATTGGCGAGGATGGGGCCTTGCGCGGCGGCGAGGCGCTGGTGGACGCCATGGCCGAGTTCGTGCGCCAGAGTCATGATGTCCCTGGTGCGACCGAGATAGTTCAGCATCAGGTAGGGATGGGCGCTGGGCACGGTCGGATGCGCAAAGGCGCCCGAAAGCTTGCCATTGCCGGTCGGCGCGTCGATCCAGCCGGAATTGAAGAAGGGCCGTGCGACGTCGGCCAATTCGGGCGAGAAGCGGCCATAGGCGTCGAGCACGGTGGTGACAGCGGTGTCCCAGTCCCAGATGCGCTCGTCGCTGGTCGGCAGCGGCGCATTGCGGTCCCAGGCATTGAGCTTGTCCTTGCCGAACCACTTGGCTTTCATCTTGTAGTAGCGATGCGAGAGCCGCGGATAGGCTTCTTCGACCGCTTTTTGCAGCGCATCGACGACTTGGCGTTCCACTGAGTTGGCCATGTGGCGGCTATCGGCAATGTCTTCGTAGCCACGCCAGCGGTCGGAGATTTCCTTGTCCTTGGCGAGCACATTGGTGATGTGGGTGAAGAGCCGCACATTGGCTTTAAAGGTTTTTGCCAGCGCCTCGAACGCCGCCTGGCGTTGCGTCTCGTCGCGCTCCGACAGCAGGTGCAGCGTCGATTCGAGGTTCAGCGTCTCGCCATTGACCTCGAATTCGAGGCTCGACAGCGTTTCATCAAAGAGCCGGTTCCAAGCCGAATAAGCGGTGACCGATTTGTCGTGGAACAGCTCTTCGAGCTTGTCATCGAGCTGGTAGGGCTTCGCCTTGCGCAGCTCAGCAAACCAGGTCTTGTAGCGTGCCAGTTCCGGATCGGCGGCAATGGCGGCATCGAGCTCGGCATCGCCGATGCGGTTGAGTTCGAGTTCGAAGAAGAGGACCTTGGTGGATAGCGAGGTCAGCGCCTCGTTTGTGTCGCCCATGAACTTGGCGCGGTCCGGATCGGTCGACTTCTGCGCATATTGGAGAAACGAGAAAGAGCCGATGCGGCCGGTGAGGTCGCCGAGGATTTCGCTGTCCTTGATGGCTTCGACCAGCTTGCCCGATGCGGTGAGGTCGGCAAGCTTGCCCTTGTATTTGGCCTCGAACTGGGTCGCGAGGCTTTTGGCTTGGTCCAGTGCGGCCTTGAACTCGGCGCTGTCCTTGGCCGGATAAAGATCGGTGAGGTCCCAGACCGGCAGGTTGCCGAATTGGTTGTGGCCCTTTTGCGCTGCGGCTGCGGACATATTCGCGTCTCCGGAAATCATTTGCGGCGGACCTTAGCCAGCCCGAGTCGGTGTGTGAAGCCGGTTAGCCTTGGATCAGGCGGCTCGTGCCTTCCCAAATCAGCTGCAGCGCCAGCAGGAACACCAGCCAATAGGCAATTCGATAAAAGAGCCGCGCATCGATCCGCCGCACCAGGTAGACGCCGACAAAAACGCCGAGCACGCCAACGGGCGCGAGGGCAGCCGAAAGCAGCAGGTTCTGCGCATTGAGCTGGCCGAGGAAGTAATAGGGGATGAGCTTGGACGTGTTGACGATGGCAAAAAGAACGCCGTGGTGCCGGCATAGACGGCGGGAGCAAGGCGACGCGGCAGGACGTAGATCTGGAACGGCGGGCCGCCCGTGTGGGAGATGAAGCTGGTAAAGCCGGCGACACCGCCCCAGAACGTGCCCCACGGCTTTGATGGCGGCAGGCCTTCGAGCTTCTGGCGCAGTGGAAACACGGCGTCGATGCAGAACAAGAGCGTCACGACACCGACCATCAACAGCACCGCGGCGTCACTGACCACGGCCCAGAGCACCCAGCCCAGGATCGTGCCCACGGCGGCGCCGGGCAGCATGATGCGGATAATGTTCCAGTCGCATTCGCGCCGATACATCCAGATCGCCACCGCATCCATGCACAGCAGCACCGGCAGCATCATGCCCGCGGCATCGCGCGGTGCCATGACTAGGGTCAGGAGCGGCACGCCGACGACACCGAGCCCACCGAGCAGGCCGGCTTTCGAAAGTCCGACGACAAGGACCGCGAGCACGGCGACGGTGACGAAGAGGGGGTCGATCATGGGGTGGATCACAAACGGCCCGAAGACCTCATCCTGAGCTTGTCGAAGGACGAGGTCGGGCACCGGTGGCTGCGACCTCGTGGTTCGACAAGCTCACCATGAGGTCTAGGGGAGTAGGGGGCGCAAAACAAAAAAATCCCCGCCGAAGCGGGGATCATTCTTATTCGTCGTCGGAATTGCCCTTGAGCGACTTGAGCTTGGCGAAGACGGAGTCTGCGTCGAGCTCGTCGGCGGCATTCTGTGCGCGCTGGCTGCCTTCTTCGCCGCCACCGAAATTGCCGTTATCGGCATGGGCGCGGCTGGCGGCGCGTTCGAGGGCTTCCTCGGCGGTCATCAGCGTCGTGCCTTCGTTGAGTTCGGCCTGGGCCGGAGCGTCCTTGAGGCGCGCTTAACCTCGAGGTCGAGGTCGATCTGGCTGCAGAGACCCAGGGTCACCGGGTCCATGGCCGTGAGGTTGGCCGAGTTCCAGTGCGTGTTCTCGCGCACCGAATCGATGGTCGACTTGGTGGTGCCGACGAGGCGCATGATCTGCGCGTCCTTGAGCTCTGGATGGTTGCGTACCAGCCACTTGATGGCATTGGGGCGCTCGTTGCGGCGCGAAATCGGGGTGTAGCGCGGGCCCTTGCGCTTGGGCGCGGCGACGCGAACCTTGGGGTCGGACACCTTCATGCGATAGTTCGGATCGGCTTCCGCCTTTTCGATCTCTTCGCGGGTCAGCTGACCGTTCTGGATCGGGTTGACGCCCATGATGCCGGCGGCGACGTCGCCATCGGCAATGCCCTGGACTTCGAGCGGGTGCAGCGTGCAGAAGGCAGCGATCTGCTCGAACGAGAGCGCAGTATTGTCCACCAGCCAGACGGCGGTTGCCTTGGGCATCAGAAGGGTCTGGGACATAAGCTAAATTTCTCCTGGAGGCGCGGCCGGTTTTCCTCCGGGCCGCTCCGCCTCTTGGTCTAATGCTGAGGGGGAACTGGCGGTCAATATAAGGAAAATGCCGCCAATCCGCAATCATTAACTCAGCTGTTCACCGCTTCCGAACGCGGTCACCAGCACCAGCTTGCCGCGATGGCGGCGCGTTTCCATGGCGGCATGCGCGGCGCTCGCGCGCTCCATTGGGAAGGTGGTGATTTCGGGTCTGGCAAAGCCGGGCGAGGAGAGGGCGGGAAGGAGGTCGGAACGGATACGCGCGGCGATGGCAGCCTTGGTCTCGGCGGTTTGCGGTCGAAGTGTCGAGCCTGAGAGGGTCAGTTCCCGGGCCATCATCTGGCGGAGCGGCATGGTTGCGGTGGCGCCCTCAAGCGTCGAGATCTGAACGATATGGCCTCCACGCGCAGCAGCCGCGACATTGACCGCGAGCATGGGTCCGCCAACGAGGTCGACGATGCGATCGGCGCCGCGCCCATCTGTCAGCGCCATGACGCGCTCGGCGATGTTTTCGCGGGTGCGGTCGATGACCGCGACGGCGCCAAGTTCGGCGCAGTAATTGGCCTTTTCTTCGTCCGAGACGATGCCGATGGCTTTGGCACCGAGAATCCCGCTGATCTGGATGGCTGCGCCGCCGATGCCGCCGGCAGCGCCATGGACGAGGACGGTCATGCCTGATCGGAGGCCCGATCGCATGACCAGCGTCTGCGTGACCGTGAACCAGGTTTCGGGCAGCGCTGCGGCTTGCTCAAGGCTCCAGCCGTCGGGCACCGGCAGGACCTGGCCGTACGGCACGGCGGCATATTCGGCATAGCCGCCGCCATTGGTGAGCGCCATGACGCGATCGCCAGGCGCAAAGCCGCTGACCTTCTCGCCGACAGCAACGATCTCACCAGCGACTTCCAGGCCGGGCAGGGGAGAGGCACCCGGCGGCGGATCGTAATGGCCGCGCCGCTGCGCGAGGTCGGGGCCGTTGACGCCCGCCGCCGCGACGCGGATCAGCACATCGGTGGCTGCAATCTGCGGCAGCGGCACGCGCTGCGCGGTCAGGACTTCGGGACCACCGGGCGCGGCGATGATGATGGCGAGCATGTCTTGGGGCAGGGTCATTCCCGCATGCTGGCGCAAGCCGTCTTGTCCCGCAAGCGCTCTGCGCTACACTCTCCCGCACAAGGAGAATGCCATGTTCGACGACGATCGACCCAAGCCACCCAAGATCCATGAAATCGGCATGGCGCTCGATACGCTCTCGATCGAGGAGCTCGAAGCCCGCATTGGCCTTTTGGAAGCAGAGATCGTGCGCTTGCGAAGCGCCATCGATGCCAAGGGCAGTTCCCGCAAAGCCGCCGATGCGGCATTCCGTCTAGGTTAAGAAATCGACTCCTGTTAAGCCTCAATTAAGCTTTGGGTGTTAGCTTCTCATTATTCAGATTGTTCTGAATTTTTCAGAGTGGTTTTCCCTCTGTTTGACGCCTCCCTGTTAACTTCGAGAGCTGCATTCCATGCGGCTCTTTTTCTTTTTGTGCCAGGGCTTGCGGCGCCACGCTTAAACCAGATTTTGAGAATAGCTGGGCGTTTCAAGTGACGCCGTCGCGCGTTGCCCCTAGCATGGCGCGAAGCGGAGGACCGGGCGGGATGGATCGAGGCGAAACCAGAGAAGCGATCTCGATCGGACCGCGCATCGTCGCCTCGGGCGGGTTCGACGCGCTTTATCGCGAAGGCATGGCGCTGATCGAAAGCGTTGCCGCCTATCTCGACGACCAGGGCCGCATCGAAAGCCGCGTGCTGCCGCGCGAGGTGGGCTTCCTTTACGCCACCGAATCCATGCGCCTTACCACAAGGCTGATGCAGCTTGCCTCGTG
>NZ_JAALFG010000005.1 GCF_011058215.1 Devosia aurantiaca | reverse complement strand
GATGGTTCAAAAACTATCGGGAAACCATTTGCACATGAGCAAAATCTCTTTGCACGAGGATCAAAAAATGACTGATCTCTGCGCAAACGACCTAGAGCCAGCAACTCTCGTCGAACAGGCAAGGGAATGGGCTATCGCGCTCTGGGAGCGTGCTGAAGGTCTAGAAAGCATGGGCAGCGAAAACGCCCGCCACACTGCCGCCCGGTGGGCCGGTGTGACGCCGGGCCTGCTGTGGAGCCTGCGCTATAGGCCGCCCGCCAGCATCGACGCCTCGCCCTACCTGAAGCTCCAGAACACATACAACCGGCTGATCAAATCGGTGGAGGGTAAAAGTGCCGAGAACCTCATCGCCCTCAAAGCTCTCCCGACTACTCCGGCTCGTGCGCGGCTTATCGCTCAACTGGAGGAGTTTCTGGGAATTGTGGCGAGCGAGGAAGCACGGCCAGCTTCCGAACGAGCCGCGTGAGAAGCCGCGAGGACCGGATGAATGAAACCGCTCCGCCGCCCCCAGATCACGCAGTGCGAAGGCAAGCGGGCCTACTCAACCTGGCGTCTCGCTCGGGATGCCCGAGGACCATCTGACCGTCTCGACATTTATCGCTGCCCGCACTGCGGACAGTTCCATCTCGGAAACAAGCCGAAGGGGCAGGGGCGTCCTAAGCCTCCTCCGCCGGCGATCGAACTGGAGTTCTGATCTTGAACCGTAAAACACACACAGAAGGCCCATGGGATCTCGTGCTTGTTGGTGACAGCATTCAGAAGTTCACCCCGGCCTCTTCTGGCATGTCCATCCTGACGCTCGTTGAAGAGGGCAGCAGCACTTTCGCATGCGTTTTAGAGGAAGCCGACGCTTGGTTGATAGGCGCGTCACCAGAGTTGCTAGAGGCCGCTGAGCACATCGTCGCATCTCGCTCCGATACCTACAAAGCTCGGAACGGCCGCGACATGGGCATCCAGGACGAGTCCGGCGAGAAGATGTGGATCGTCCCCTTCGAAGAAATGCTGGCGTTAGAGGCGGTAATTGCCAAGGCAAGGGGCCGGTCATGACCCTCTCCATGCCCAAAACCCGCCAGCTCCACTCCAAGCAAGAAGCCGTAAAGGCCCAGCTGAAGAAGTTTCTCAGAACCAAGGGCTGCACGACCAAGACGAAGCGCCAGGCTGCGGTCGAGAAAGCGTCGGTGAAGCTGTGACCGATCCTTGGGTGCACGTCGTCAACATTTCCGGCGGCAAGGACAGTGCCGCGCTTTATCTGCTCGCTCTTGAGCGGTTGGAGGCAAAAGGCCGCGCGTTCATGCCTGTCTTTGCTGACACTGGTAACGAACTTGAGTGGACGTACGACTTCGTCAGAACGCTGGCCATCAAAACCGGTGGTCCGGAGACCCGCTGGGTGAAGGCTGACTTGTCCAGCAGGGTCCTCGCCAAGCGCGATGTGGTGCTCGGCAAATGGGTCAAGGAAGGCGTGCCTTCCGACATAATCGAGAGGGCGCTAGCGGTTCTTACTCCGACCGGCAACCCTTTCCTCGATCTTGTGCTCTGGAAGGGCCGCTTCCCGTCGACGAAAGCTCGCTTCTGCACCGAAGAGTTGAAGGTCACGGGCCGATCAACGAGCAGGTGTACCGGCCCATTGTTGATGCAGGGCGGCAGGTTGTTTCCTGGCAGGGAGTGCGCGCAGAAGAGAGCCTGGCCCGGTCGTTGTTGCCCGTGTGGCAGCGGCTCGAGCAAAATGACATTCCGTCATTGGCGTATCGGCCTCTGCTTCTTTGGACGCTTGCCGACGTTTGGGCGATGCATGAGAAGCATGGACTGGCCAGAAACCCGCTCTATGAAAAAGGTATGGAGCGTGTGGGCTGCATGCCATGCATCATGGCCAAGAAGCAGGAAGTGGCCGAGATTTCTCGGCGCTTTCCTGAGCACGTCGAGCGGATCGCTGAGTGGGAATATCTCGCGGGTGAGGCATCCAAGCGTGGTGCCACCACCTTCTTCTCCTACGACAAGACACCCGGGGCCCACACCTACGACAAGACGATAGCAGCGCCTGGCATCAGGCAGGTTGTGGAGTGGGCGCAGACCGACAAAGGCGGCCGTCAGTACAACCTAGAAACATTTCTGGAGTTCGGCACCGCCTGCAACCAGTGGGGTGCGTGCGAATGAGTGCGGCATCTGCACGTGGGTTGTTCCGCGCCACCGGCAAGACATCGAAGCCCGTACCGCAGCTACTCGATGGCGAGTGGTCGAAGGTCGATACGCTCGAGCGCGAAAAGGATGATTTCTATCCGACTCCGCCTGAGCCTACCCGTGCCCTGCTGCATGCCGAAATAGATCGCCTCCGCGAATTTCGGTTTGTCTGGGAGCCGGCTTGCGGCGATGGCGCCATGGTGCGCGAGATGGAAGCACTCGGCCTGACCGTGATCCGGAGCGATCTGGTCGACCGCGGCTGCGGCGCTAACATTGCCGACTTCTACAGCTTCACTTCCGGCCCGAAAGCCATTGTCACCAATCCGCCATTCTCGGAGTGCGGCTGGGGCAATGGCAAGGCGCGCTGGCTAAAGCATGCCCTCGACACTCTGGACGTCGACTGCATGGCGCTGCTGATGAACTGGGGTTGGCCTGGTGCTGGCGGCCTTGCGCCATTCTACGCCGCCCATCCCCCGGCGCGAGTCTACCTCATGCGGTGGAAGATCGATTTCACCGGGCAAGGCGCCCCGCCGATGCTCAATGCCTGGTTCGTCTGGGACAAGCAGCACCAAGGCGAAACCGTCCTTCGCATGCTCGACCGCAAGGACGCCCGGCAGAGTGAACTGTTCGGGAGCGCAGCATGACCATCTCCGTCATAGGCGCTGGCACCAACCGTGCAGCGTACAACAAGGATTCTGCTCTGGTCGCCCGACGCCACCAGCAGGTCATCGACAGTTTCCGTGAAGGCGTGTGTATCGACGACATCGCGGCAGAAACTGAATTTAGCCCAAAGCATGTGCGGGCCATCCTGACCCAGACCGGTGAGGATGTCCCAGGCGTTGTTCCGGGAGGCACTGATCGCATTTGGGATCTCGATGATGACGCCCGGCGGATCGCTTTCGCGCGCCGTGCTCAACGAGGCGCTCGTAAGGCCCTAGGCCAAAGGGGCCGGCCTCCGAAGACAAAGCCCCAGCTCGTTGCGCCTGTTGCTCGTGCGCAGGTGCCGCAGCCGGTGCCGGCAGAGGTCCAGACGTACCGGCCAGACAGTTCGCGGATCGTTGCCGAAGTGGCTGCCGAGCATGGCGTTGCTGTGAAAGATATTCTTGGCCGCTTCCGCGACAGCAAGGTTGTGACCGCCAGGCACGAAGCAATCTGGCGCATCAGGCAAGAGACACGCCTCAGCTTCCCGCAGATCGGCCAGAAGTTCAGCCGCGACCATTCGACGATCATTCACGGCTACAAGCAGCATGAGCGGCGGATGGCGTCAGAGCAGCGGGGCGATCAGCAATGACGCCCGACGGACGCGAGATCATCCGTGCAGGCTATGCCGCTGGCCGGCCGGTTGCTGACATAGCCCGGGACTGCCAGAGCACACCCGGATCGGTGAAGGTCATTGCGCACCACATGGGCATCAGACATCCGAATTACGGAAAGCGGCCGAAGCCTCATCGCCCCGGACGGTTGAGCTTCGCGGGCAAGGACAAGAACGAACTGCGCTGGGGTGGCAAGACCATGACCGGAGCTCTTCGATCATGAGCATTCAAGCAGTCGCCTTTGTCCTCGACACCGATGTGCCGGAAGTCGCCGCCAAGATGCTCATGGTGTCGCTGGCGAACGCGCACAACCACACAACGGGCCTTTGCTGCCCCTCAATTGCGCGGCTGGCAGCTGAGAGCAGCATGTCGCGTCGCAGCGTCCAGCGGTGGCTGAAATGGCTTGTAGATCAGAACCTGATCGAGGTGGTCTGTAAGGCTGACGCGAGTGGTCGGCAGCAGGCAAACGAGTACCGGATTGTCGGCTTCTCTAGGGGTGCCAAATTGACACCCACCCCCAAGGCCGGGAGTGCCACTGCTGTCACCCCGAGGGTGACACTGTTGGCACGGACGAGGGTGTCACTGGTGGCGCGCCTCTAAAGAAACCGGAAGAATACCGGAAGAGCGAACTGGAACGCGAGAGCGTGTCGTTTGAGGAAGCCTATGATGTGTTTCCACAGCGGCCTGGTGCCAACCGGACGGAAGCTCGACGCGAATTCGATCGGCTGTCGGAAGACGAGAAGCTGCGCCTCTACACCGCAGCGCTCCGCTTCGCCCAGTGGCACATCGAGGACGCAGCAGCCCGCAACGTCTCCCCTGAAAGCCAGCTCCAGTTCCGGCCCGGCATGGGCAAGTGGATCCGGACGGCGGCCTGGGTGGAAGCACTGCATATTCCGTTGAAGTCCGATCCGGTCCCGCCGCTGGCCAACGGATTGGTCGTGGTGCCGCCTGATCATCCAGACTTCCAAGCGGTGGCACGGCTTCGCGCAAAGACTGGCGGCAAAGTCGTCATTGGCAAGTCTGGCAACGGCACCTTCCGCATCGAAGAAATCGAACAGGCGAGGGCTCAAGCATGAGCGTCTCAGTGCAGCAGCGGCTCGACCTCTTGAAGGATGAACTTCGCGAGCTCGAGCGTGGTGGCTGGATGCCAGAGGGCATCAGAACCAGAGCAGCCAGAGTGCGTCGGCAGATAGCGATGCTGACAGAAGATCAACGGGCAGGGGCCCAGGCAGAGAAGAGGGAATAGCGATGGCGTGGACAAAATTTGTAGCACCGCAAAAGGCATCAACCGGTACCGGGGTCACCGCCTCGTTGCGGAAGGGCAAGACCGGCGCGGCCAAGATGAACTTCACCATTCGGCCAGACTTGGCTGTCCAGTTCGGCTGGGGTGCCGGTGACAAGCTGGAAGTCATGGTAGGCGAAGGTGAGCACCACGGCTTGGTGCGGTATCGGAAAAACAACTCGGTCGGTTCGGTCGATGTCGTCAAGCGTGCGGGCGTTCACGACAGCCACTATTTCACGCTGACGCTCGGCCACCTATCTGCCTACGTCGATCGCAGTGAGCCGAAGCGTTGGATCAATGCGGAGGTCGTCGAAGATGGCTGGGTCGAGTTTGTTCTGCCCAGTTGGGCAGATGAGACCGCGCCGCGCAAAACCGGCCAGGCTCCAGCTCAGACCGTCCCAGCGTCGCGTGCAATTGCCGAAGCTGCCAACTTCAAGCGCCCGACACGCAGCGTAACCGCAGGCATGATGGGTGACCCGCCGGCAGGCCGCAGCGCACTTGCAGAAAAGCAGGGGGCGTAAGCGATGGCGAGAGCAGGACGGAAGCGTAAGATCGGCGTGTTGCGAGAGAAGAACGGCAAGCCCAGCCGCGCCGGCAAGCGCATCACCACAGAGCAGGAGAACATGCGGGCTGCGGTAGAGTACCGGCAGAGCGTGTTCGGACTGTCTCCCAAAGACGCAATGGACCAGAAGGCATCGACCGTTCACGGTCGGCTGTGCCTTCAGGGCGCCATCAGCCAGGCACAATGGCAGGCAGCCGAGAACTGGCTCGATATCGTCAATGCGATGTCGGCTGCCCTCCAGTCACCTCGTGGGTTCAAGACGGCCGGCAGCTGCACGCCCATGACCATCTCGGAAGAACTCGAAGCAGCCAAGTATCAGGCGATCAAAGACGCTTACGACAAGGCCAATGATGCGATCGAGGACCATGCGCCGGTGGAAGAGTGCAAGGCGCGGCTAATCGCGATGCGAACGATCGTGATCGAGGGTGTTGATCAGCCCAGCATGCACGGCACCTTGCGGACTGCGCTCAATGGTCTCGCAAAGCACTTTGGATTGGAGAGTCGAAGCAAGGCCGCTTGACAGCTACTGCGAAGCAGTAGAATGTCCGTAATGCAGGGTGACGAATTGTAGTCACCAGATGGGCTCGCTTCGGCGGGCCTTTATTTTTTTGCTGTGATGTCTTGATAGGACCTGATGGTCCAACCGATGGCCTCTGCCTCTGCAATTGTTGTTTGCATGTCTTCCTCAGCTACCGTTGGGTTTCGGGTGTTTAGCTTAGGCAGAAGCCGGGTAACGCGATCCCAGTAGTGTGCGTAAATCATTCCACTGTTCGGTTTAACGTACGTGTCTGGCAGCGCTTGCTCTTCACCATCGATTAGTTTGTAGACAGACGAGTGCCCCACCACCTCGTGTCGATAGGCGGACACCACGCCAAAAGGCACCACCTGTCCCTGGTACTGGATGAAGATGGGCGCTCCCGAGTAGCCAGGGTTATTAAAGCCATCCAAAATCATGGTTTGTACGCCGCCTAAGTCGACGGTTCCGCTAAAAACGCCTTTCTAACAAGCGGGGTAGAAAAGCCGTTCATCCCTTTTATGGTGTTGCTCAGGCCGTGCGGGAACCCAAGAAACATCATCTCTTGTCCAAGCTGAATGCTTGTGAACTCGTCGTCCTTCAGTGGGAGCAGCCAGCTCAATCGAAAGTTTGTTGAGCTGAAGATGCACACGTCAGATCCGTCTTCCGCAAAGACGATGTCATTTATCTCTACTAAGAACGGATCAGCTCCACTTCTGGCGAATCCGATCTTGTCCCCGGACCATGCGCCCTTGAGTACATGCGCCGCGCTCACGAAGTAGGTTCCTTTGGAGTCGGCCCACGAAAAACATGTGCCGCGGCCGCCGGTGAAGATGCAATTGAAGACGGCGGCGACGTGAAATTGACTGGCAACTAATTCTGTCGGCATTTGAAGATCTCCCAAATTTCTCTTCTTAACACCTTGACGGTAATCTTGCAGGAGCTACCGATGCTTCATCTTCGTGAAGAGCGGATGGCCGACCATTTCGTAAAACACCACGTTGAAGGCCTTCCGGCCGCCGCGGTGTTTCACCAGTTTAACCAGGCCGATTATGGCGACCCGCATGATCATCCCTGGCCGTTCACCAGCTTCGTCATCAGCGGCGGCTATATGGAGCAGGTGTTCCAGTTGGATGGATCGAGCGAGATGATCCTTCGCGAGCCCGGTCAAAGCTTCCAAATTGCGGCGAACCACATTCACCGCATCGTCGATCTGCCGTTGGGCCAGTGCACCACGATCATTCTGCCCGGTCTGCATGAACGGAAGAGCGGCTTCTACCAGTTCCGCGACAGGCGCGCCTGGCATCGCTACTGGGATCAAACGGTGTTCCAGCCCCTAGCTGGCTGATGTTTTTGAAGTTCTGAAGCCAAAGTCAGCAGCAGGGTATACCTACTCCAGCAAACTTCGAAGTTGCCGAGTCGCCAGAGCAATATGCGGCGGAATTGGGTGATCTGACCGGTAAGCAGCAACCATGCGCCGCCCAATGCCAAGCAACTTTGCCATCTGATCCAGGGTTGCGTTGAGCTCTTTCATCGCACCCTTAAACTCTGGACCGGTCATGGTTCCGAGCTCATCGGCGACGGCTTGATTCAATCTACAAACTTTTACCATGTCGGACCTCCTGAACAGATAGTGCGTGCGATGCACCACAATCGACCAGTTCGGAAAACTACGTATGGCTAGGCTTTGGGCTGAGAAACGGGACTTTAACACAGGCGTTCCTCATGAACCTTGGTCGGTAGCGCCCGTTGGCGGCCATTGATCAAGGGAGCTGCAGCATGAGCCGAGGAATACTGATTGCCGTTGTGATTGTCGTCATCATCGGCGTGGCGGCAGCCGGTATGAGCTACTTCCAGTCCACAGGACTAGAGCAAGGGCAGCCGGAAAGCGTCAGGCCAGAATAGAGCCTGTGCCGAGGTTCGTTGCTAATCGGAGCAGGGTAAGCAATGGCGCTGAAGGTACTCAAGCCTAAGCTGACCAAGCTTCCGCCCCGCCTAGCCACACCGCGTGAGCGCCGAGACATGAAGTACAGCCCAGACGCAACGGTGCGCGGCTGGTACCACTCGACCCGGTGGCAGAAGCTCAGGCAGGCAGTGATCGAGCGCGACCTCTATACGTGCCAGCACACTGGCGTAATCCTCACCGGCAAGGCGCCGGCACCGACCAGCCCTGTCGTCCACCACAAGGTGCCGCACAAGGGCGATGAGCAGCTGTTCTGGGACATTAACAACCTCGAAGCCGTGTCGAAGGAATGGCACGATAGTGAGGCGCAGAGGGAAGAGCGGGGACTACATCGATAACCCTGAGCACTGCTTAGCCACCCCAATGGCTAAGCGAGGGTTCGATGCCATGTCCTTGTTGAAGGCAATCAAGGCTGCTGTAGTCGTCGCAACACAACTCTCGTAATCAGTTCGTCTGATTATGTGGGCAGTGGCCAAAAGCAGCGCCGAAAGAAACACTACAACGGCCAGCAGCTTTGCATCAGCTGTCATCGAATCCCCCAATACGTCTGCTTCATCCTGCCCTCTCCTCGCCTCAGCAGCCAGCGATCAAGTGGTGGGGGCATCTGAAAGTCTGGAAGGTCTTCGCCTTCCGCACCCGCGTCCCCCTCACACAGAGATTTTTTCCATTGTGGAAGTTTGCAACTGCAAACCAAGGTGCAAACTACAGTGCCAAAGCGTAAGCAAAACAAAGCCATAGACTGGGCTGGAGTGGAGCGCGACTACCGTGCCGGTGTGATGGGTGTTCGCGAGATCGCCCGCTGGTACGGCATCAGCGACACCGCCGTGCACAAAAAGGCCAAGGCAGAAGGCTGGGAGCGCAAGCCAAAGCCGGAAAGCCCCTTCGTCCAAGCGAAGACGCAGCGCACCGTGCAAGCCGAGATCCTGCCGCCACCGAGCATCAAGCCCGAAGCGTTGAGCGATCGGGCCCGGGGCATCGCCGGCCGAATGCTCGACGAACTGGAGTCGGTGACATCGCATCTCGGCGAGTTCGAAGAGCTCATCTGCAACGAAGAGGGCGATCCTCGCCGTCGTCAGGCGTTGCTCAGGGCGATTTCATTGGCCGAGCGCGCATCGACGTTGAAGAATTTGGCCACGGCCATGAAGACGCTGAACGAAGCCGCGGCGCCGCCGGGCGGGAAGAAGGACGAGCTGCAGCGCCGCGCTGAAGAGGTTGCCAGCCGGTTTGGCCGGCGACCGCAGATCGCTGTCGACAACACTAAATGATGGAATGGACTACGGCCTGCCCTGACTGGGAACGACGCATCGTTACCGGTCGGAGCCTGGTGCCGTTCAAGCCACTGTTTCCGCACGAAGCCGCTGAAGCAGTTCGCATCTTCAAGGAACTTCGCATCGTCGATGTGCCCGGTCAGCCGACGTTCGGTGAAGCGTGCGAGCAGTGGGTGTTCGATTTCGTGGCAGCCATCTTTGGCGCTTACGATCCGGACACAGGCCGGCAGATGATCCGCGAGTTCTTGCTTCTGATCAGCAAGAAGAACACGAAATCGACCCTGGCAGCAGGGATTATGGTCACCGCACTGCTGCTGAACGAGAGGCATTCGGAAGAGCTGCTGATCTTGGCGCCGACGATCGAGGTCGCGCAGAACAGCTTCAAGCCTGCAGCGGCGATGGTGCGCGCGGAGCCTGAGCTTGAAGCCTTGCTTCACGTCCAGGACCACATGCGAACCATTACGCACCGAGTGAACAAGGCCGCGCTGAAGGTGGTCGCCGCCGACTCGGACACCGTGTCGGGCAAGAAGGCGGGCAGGGTGCTCGTCGATGAACTGTGGGTGTTTGGCAAGCGGCCTCATGCAGACGCGATGCTGCGCGAAGCGACCGGCGGCCTGGTGTCGAGGCCGGAAGGCTTCGTGATCTACCTGTCGACGCAGAGCGACGAGCCGCCAGCGGGCGTGTTCAAAGCGAAGCTCGACTACTATCGCGATATTCGCGACGGCAAGATCGAGGACAAGAAGAGCTTCGGGCTCCTGTACGAGTTCCCGCCCAAGATGCTGGCTGCGGAACAATACCTAGAGCCGGAAAACTTCTATGTCACCAACCCGAACATGGGTCGGTCGGTCGATCAGGAGTGGCTTGAGGACGAGCTAAAGAAGGCTTTGGATCCGGACGCGCGGCGCGTGTTCCTCGCCAAGCACCTGAATGTCGAAATCGGCATGAACCTGCGGGCGAACCGATGGCCAGGTGCTGACTACTGGAAAAAGGGCGAAACGGCAGAAATCGGCTGCACTCTGGCCGATCTCGGCGCCTTCCTCGACATGTGCGAGGTGGTGGTGCCGGGCATCGACGGTGGCGGCCTCGACGATCTTTACGGGCTGACGCTGGTAGGTCGGCACAAGGTCAGCAAAGACTGGATTTCGTGGACCCACGCCTGGGCTCACATGGGCGTGCTGGAGCGGCGCAAGAGCATCGCGCCGCGGCTGCTGGACTTCAAGAAGGCCGGTGAGCTGACAATCGTCAGCGACGAGCTCGAGGACATTTCGGCTATCATCGAGATCATCCGCGACATCAAGGATCGCGGGCTTTTGGCATGTGTGGCAGCCGACGCTGCTGGTCTCGGCGAAATGGTCGAGGCTCTGGCAGAGATCGACGTTACTGACGATGCGGGCCTGATCATCGGCGCCCCGCAGGGCATCATGATGATGAACGCCATCAAGACGACTGAGCGCCGGCTAGCAAATGGGACATTCAAGCACGCGGCCTCGCCGATGATGGCCTGGTGTGTGGGCAATCTGAAGATTGAAGCGACGGCGACAGCGATCCGGGCGACCAAGCAGAATGCTGGCGACGCCAAGATCGACCCGATGATGGCGCTATTCAACGCCGTCACGGTCATGGTGAGGAACCCCGAAGCTCAAGGCGGCCCGTCGGTCTACGAAGAGCGCGGAATGAGGATGATCTAGCACGATGGCTATCTTCGACTTCCTTCGCCGTCGTTCCGCGCCGGCGGGAAAAGTCGATGTGCACGCGTCCAGCATTGGCGGCGTGTTTCTGGGCCTGGATGACCCTCGGCTCATCGATTTGATGCGTAGTGGGGACGCGTCTTCGTCTGGCGCGACGGTCAATGTTGAAAGCGCCATGCGCAACACATCCCTTTTCCGGGCCGTGTCGCTCATCTCTTACGCTATAGGCATGCTGCCGCTGCAGCTCATCGACGAGCAGACGAAAGAAAAGGCCACAGGGCATCCGCTCTACCGGCTACTGCACCGTGAGCCAAACAACTATCAGACTGCATTTGACTTCCGGACGCTGATGCAGCTTCGAGCCCTGGTAAAAGGCAACGCCTACGCTCTGATCATCCGCTCCAAAGACGTTAGAACAGCCAAGCCGAAGGTCGTGCGACTCGTCCCTCTGGATCCAGATAAGGTTTCCATCGAGCAAAACGACGACTGGTCGATCAGCTACACTTATCGGCCAATCCAAGGTGCGGCTCGGGTCTACAAGGGTGAGGAAGTTTTCCACCTTCGCGGTCTGTCACTCGACGGCATTTCCGGCCTCTCAATCGTAAAGCAGGCACGAGACGCGATCGGGCTTTCCATCAGTGCGGAACTTGCTGCGAGCCGCCTGTTCAAGAACGGCGCCTTCGTCGGCGGAATGCTGAAACATCCCGGCAAGCTTTCCGACCCTGCCTTTGAGCGGCTCAAGCAGAGCATAGCCGAAAAAGAAGGTGCGGAAAACGCCGGCAAGACGCTCATCGGAGAAGAAGGGCTTGAGTGGGTCTCGATCGGTCAGAATGCGCGGGATGCGCAGCTGATCGAAGTCCGGAGGATGCAAGTCGAAGAGATTGCTCGAGTCACCGGTGTTCCGCGGCCGCTGCTGATGGTTGACGAAACCAGCTGGGGGTCTGGGATCGAAGCTCTTGGCCGGTTCTTCGTCCAATATGCCTTGGGACCATGGTTCGAAGCCTGGCAGCAGGCGGCCGAAAGGTCGCTGCTTCTTGACGATGAGAAAGACCTCTTCTCGGTAAAATTCAATCCAGCCGCGCTTTTGCGGGGATCGACCAAGGATCAAGCCGACTTCTTCGCGAAGGCTCTGGGCACGGGGGCGCCCCTGGCTGGATGTCGCAGAACGAAGTGCGCAGCATCAACGATATGCCAGCTACCGCCGACGGTGACACCGTAAGCAAGGGTGTCATGGGCACGAAGCCAACCAACAATGGAGGCCAGGATGGCCAAGCATGAACTGCGGGTTTTTGCCAAAGCTCGCCCTGGCGCGATGCCTCTGCCGGCTAGCCGGGCAGTGTCTGCGCTGACCAAACCTCAGGTTTTCGACAAGTGGTCTGCAGACGCCGCTGGCATTCGTCCCACGGCTATCGAGCAGGGCGACAACATCATCACCATGTTCGATGTGATCGGGGAAGACTTTTGGTCTGGCGGCGGGATCACAGCGAAAAAGGTTTCGGCTCAGCTTCGCGCGATCGGTGACCGGCCCGTCGAAGTGCAGATCAATTCACCCGGCGGTGACATGTTTGAAGGCATCGCCATCTACAATGTCCTTCGCGAACATTCTCAACCCATCACCGTGAAGGTCATGGGGATGGCCGCTTCTGCGGCCTCGATTATCGCGATGGCCGGCGACACAATCGAGATCGGCGCCGCGTCATTCATCATGATCCACAATTGCTGGGTGCTCGCCATGGGTAACCGGCACGACATGCGCGAGACGGCGGACTTCCTCGAACCCTTCGACCAGGCAATGGTCGATGTCTACGCACAGCGCTCGGGAAGCGAAGCTGCTGACGTGGCCAAATGGATGGACGATGAAACCTTTATGTCCGGATCCATGGCTATCGAACGCGGCTTCGCTGACGCGCTTCTCAATGCTGACGAGGTCAAGGTCGACGAAAACGCCCAAGCCCGGGATCGTCAGGTCAACGAAGTGCGCGCGCTCGAGCTCGAACTAGTTTCTGCGGGGCATACTCGCACCGAAGCTCGCGCTCGTATCAACAAGATCAAGGGCACGCCCGGCGCTGCCCTCAATGAAGCCACGCCTGGCGCTGGCGCCGACTGGTCGGGACTTTCCGGCCTCCTCGCAACGCTTCAGTCCTAGGAGGACCATCATGAAGCACTCTCCCGCGCTCGCCATTCTGGCGGGCTCGACGGCGCTCGCCCCTTGCCGCGTGCCGTCACTCCTTTCGGCATTCGTGCCGACGCAAACGATCCGGCCGCCATGATCTCGGCGCTGCAGAAGGCATTCGAAGACTTCAAGGCCGCTCACGAGGAAAAGCTCAAGGGCAAGGCCGATGTCTTGCTCGACGAAAAGGTCGAGCGGATCAACGATGCCGTCGGCAACTTTCAGTCCACCATCGACGATCTGAATGCAAAGATCGCTGCTTTGAAAGCCAACAGCAGCGACCCTGTTCTCGGCGACCTTCCTGCGACGTCGCCGGAGTATTTTGCCGCTTTCAAGGCGCATATGCGTCACGGCACTCCCAGCTCCGCTCTAACAAAGAGCACGGACGGTGAAGGCGGCTATGTTGCACCGGTGGAATGGGATCGCACGATCACCAACAAGCTCAAGCAGATCTCTATGATCCGCCAGAATGCTCGTGTAATTTCGATCTCGGTCGCCGGGTTCAAGAAGCTGTTCAATGATCGTGCAGTCGGATCCGGCTGGGTCGGCGAAACGGCATCGCGGCCGGCAACGTCTACGCCGACCTTTGGCTCGCTCGATTTTTCTCCTGGCGAGCTCTACGCAAATCCAGCGATCAGCCAGCAGTTGCTTGATGACGCAGCAATCAACCTCGAAGAATGGCTGGCAAACGAGGTCGACACCGAGTTTGCTCGCCAAGAAGGCATCGCCTTCCTTTCGGGTGATGGCACCAACAAGCCTTATGGCATCCTGACGTATGTGACCGGTGCTGCAAATGCTGCTCGCCACCCCTGGGGTGCCATCAAGGCAGTGAACACCGGCGCTGCCGCGGCACTGACCGGCGACGGCTTCATCGATCTAATGTACGATCTGCCGTCCGAGTTCGCCGCTCGTGCCAAGCTCTACATCAACCGCATGTCGCTCGGCGCTGCACGCAAGCTGAAGGACGGCCAGGGCAACTACCTATGGCAACCATCGTATGTCGCTGGCGAGCCTGCAACTCTGAACGGCGCTCCGATTGTCGAAGTTCCTGGCATGCCTGGTGTTGCTGCCGGCAACATCTCGGCACTCTATGGCGACATGGAAGCCACTTACCTGGTCATCGACCGTATCGGCATCTCGGTATTGCGCGACCCTTACACCAACAAGCCGTTTGTCCACTTTTACACGGTCAAGCGTGTTGGTGGCGGCGTCTACAACCCAGAGCCGATGCGCGCGCTGAAGATCGCCGTCAACAGCTGATCCATCAGTTCGGCGACTTCGTCGCCGAGCCCCTATTCCTTTTGATCCCAGGAGGCCTAAATGGCCGCAAAGAATTCTTCGCCGAAAACACCGGCGCCGGAGCAGCAGACTGCTGACATTGCTCCGGCTACCACCTTCAGCCCGTCCGGTGCGCCTGAGCAAGTGGTACCAGACGTCAATCCGAACCATCCTGCCGTGGACAACAATCCTCGCGAGGGCACCACGATCGATCAGAACAAGATCGACTTTAACGATCCGACCAAGTCGGACGAAGATGCAGTCGCCGACAATCTGCGGAAGCAGGACGTCAATGTCGCTGACAAGAATCCCCGCGACAGCAAGTCCGAGGACTAATCCATGGGCAACGTCGTCATCGCCACTCTCGGCCCGCTCTACTCCATCGACGAGGTCAAGGAGCACCTGCGCGTCGAGGGCGACGATGACGACACGCTCATCGAGGCCATGATGGATGCTGCCGAGCAGCAGGTGCTCCAGTACTGCAACATCTCCCTGGTCCCGCATGGTAAAGAAGCGACGTTCAAGGTCGCTGCGCTCATGGCGATTTCAGCAATGTACGATAAGCGTTCCGGCAATGCCGAAGCTGAGTTGCCGGCGTCGTCGCGCACGTTAATCAATCCATACCGCTGGTTGCGCGTGTAATGGATTCCGGGGACTTTGATCGCCGCATCACCCTCCAGCGGTACGGCACAACCTATAATGAGTTCAATGAGCCAGAAAGCGGCTGGACAGATCTCGGCAAACGCTGGGCTTCGAAGGAAGATGTCAGCGATGGAGAGAAGGTTAGGGCTGCCCAGGTTGGGGCTTCTGTCTCTGCGCGATTCCGCGTTCGCTATGATGCCTTGACCAAGACGCTGACCGCTGCTGATCGGCTGATCTGCGAGGACGTTGAGTACCAGATTTCCGGCACCAAAGAGGGCGATGGCCGCCGACGCGAGATCGAGATCACCGCGGCGCGCTCAAATGACAATCTGGTGCCAGTGGAGCCGGCGCCGTGAAGACCGTCGTCAAGGTCGAGGGTCTCCGCGAACTCGATCAGGCGCTGTCACAGTTCACCCCAACAAAGCGCCGGGCCATCGGCCGCGTGGCGCTCGACAACGCCGGGGAAATTACTGCCAAGGCGGCGCGAGCTTTGGTGCCCGTCGATAGCGGTGGCCTGCGAGAAAGCATAGAAGTCGGCGGCACGCTTTCCCGGGCGCAGAAGTCACAACACAACAAGCGAGCAGAACAAGAACGTTTCGTCGGACCTGACGGCCGGCCTCAGGGGCACCTTCGCGAATTCGGTGGCGACGGCAACCCGCCCCAGCCGTTCATGCGGCCTGCCTGGGATCAAACAAAGGACGCGGTGCTGCAGCGCATCCAGGACGAGCTTATCGTCGGGATCGAAAAGGCGGTGCAGTCTGCGGCGCGTCGAGCGGCAAGGGGGAAATGATGCAGAAAGTCCTTGCGAACCTTCTGCTGGACCATCCGCCGCTGAAGGATCTGATCAGCACAAATTTGCACTGGGATACGATGGTGCAGGGCGCTCCTTTGCCGAACATAGTCATGTTCGTCGTGTCGGGTGTTGCTGATTACACTATGGCAGGACCCAGCGGGTACGTTAAGACGCGCGTCCAGTTCGACAGTCGGGGGCTTACATCGGCCCAAGCGCGATCTGTAGCAAATGCCTTGCGAGAACGGCTCTCCGGATTCCGCGGACAATACAGCGGCTTTCAATTTCTCGGATGCTTCGAAGAGAGCCAGCGGACACGCTTCGACAAAGACGGCAACGTGACCTGGTTCACCGACAGCCGAGATTACTTCCTTCATTGGGCTCCGGCCTGACGTAGCCCAAGCGCGCCGTGGGCTGGCGCAACATTCACACCCTGGAGAAAAGCAATGACCGAAACCGGTGCAATGCTTGGCTATGGCTCGACGCTCGAGCTGGCGCCGTTCGAATTGCCGAACGCCTTTGAATATGTGGCAGAGGTGAAGAACTTTACGCTGCCTTCCGACACGACCGATCAGCAGGACGTGTCGCATATGCAGTCGCCGAACAAGACCCGCGAGTTTATCGACGGCTTCAGCGATCCGGGCGAATTCGGCTGCGAAATGAATTACATTCCCGGCTCGCCTTCCGACACGCTGCTGATCGCAGCCAAGGGCAAGCGCAAGCGCATCCGCATCACCTTCCCCAATGGCGTGCAGGTGCTGTTCACCGGATCGCGCCAGTCCTACGAGAAGACGGCTGAAACCGAAAACGCCATGACTGCAAGTGTGTCCTTCAAAGTCTCGGGCGAGCCGCTGCAGACACCAGTCACCGCTCCACGCGCATTGGTTGCGCCGCTTCTCCGTAGTTCGACCACGCCGCCTCAGGTCGGGTCGGTGGTGGAGCTCGACCAGGGTATCTGGGCTGGCGCCCGCTATGCCACGGTGCAGTGGCAGGTGGACGGCGTTGATGTCGTCGGTGCAACGGGCAGCGCCTATGTGCCGGTGGCGGCCGATGTCGGCAAGCCGATCACTGCGGTGGTGACAGGCGGCAATGACGACTTCGAAACGGTGGTCACGACCGCCGAAACGGCAGACGTGGTGGCGGCAACCTGATGGCCAATCCGCATCTGGGCGAAGTGCCCCTCATCGCCGGCGACGCGACCTATAAGGTCTCGCTTTCCCTCAACGCCATGTGCGAACTGGAAGACGCCTTCGGACGCCCGCTGCTAGAAGTCATTGGCGACCTCCAGGCAGCGCAGGCCGATCCAAAGGGGCTGCGGATTACGACTATCCGCATGCTGGTGTGGGGGGCTCTGCAGGATCATCACCCCGATATTGACCTAAAGCGGGCCGGCGTCATCGCGGGGGAGGCAGGACTGCCGATCGTCATGGAGGCCATCATCAAGGCCATCCATCTTGCCTTTCCGCAGGCCAAGGCGGGCACCAAGCCAAACCCTCGCAAGGCGCCGCGGGGCTAGATCCTCTCGGCCTGCTATCGCAATGGGTCGAGGCAGGCCAAGACCCTTCGGCGTTCTGGCGGGAGACGCCGCGCACAATCCTGCTGGTGCTTGACGCCTGCGCGGAACGGGATCGCCGGGCCCACAATGACCGCGCCTGGCTGGCGCATCAAACGGCATTCCTCACCAGCTATCACCCACCAAAACCCGAACGCTTCACGAAGCTCGACAGGCTGCAAATCAAAGCCAAGAAGGGTGCGCCCGCGCATAATCGAGACTGGCAAGACGACTTTGCCGCCATGTCAGCCTGGGCTTCGAAGTCGGTGCACTAAAACTCGACTTTCTCGCCATCAGCCGTAATCGCCGACTCTGCACAGATCGTTATCGCCACGTCCGTAGCAGTGAGCGAGGGCAGATTGGTGATCCCGAAAGAAGTAAGCTCAAGCTTGAACTGATCGCGGGCTTTGATTTGGCCATTAGTTGGCACTGTCCAGCCACCAATATGGTTTCCAAGCGCGTCGTCTATGAACACCGACGTAGTGAGAAGGCGGTACTCGACGTCTGTCGAGTTCCCAATCTTGATCCCGATATCGGTGGCTGTCCCCAACGGCGTTTCTCGATTTTCGGCCGTCCATGAAATGAGCTTCAGGGGCGTGGCCGATCCTTGCTGACACTCCGAAGCCAACGCGGCGGCTGAGCTCATTATCAAAACGAAAACACTGCACGCAAACCGTCTCATTTCGCCTCCCAAAGCCGAAATGGGTGACATCGGATTATGGGGGAGTCAACAATGGCGGCTGTCATCGGCGCCCTTCGAGTCGATCTAGGCCTGAATTCTGCTGAGTTTGAGCAGGGCATGAACAGGGCCAAGGGCGCATTGGGCGGGCTGACCAAGGCGTTTACCGCACTGGGCGGCGTCGCTTTGTTTGCTGGCGTGGCGACGGGCGTAGGGCAGGCGTCGGCCGCATGGAGGAGATGCGGAAGCTTACGGCCCAGCTGGACCAGGCTTTAACCAATGTTGGAAACACTGCCAAGACCAGCGGGTCTGAGGTGGCTGCCTTTGCCGATCGGCTTGAACGGTCAACCGGACGAGCTGCCGAAGAAATCATGGCGGTGTCTACCAATCTAGCCACCTTCGGCTTCAACCGCCAGGTATTCTTCGAAGCCATCGAGTTGGCTGACGACATGTCTGCGGCCTGGGGCGGAGACCTAAAGCAGAACGTCGAGGGCTTGGCACGCGCCCTGGCGGACCCGGAAAAGGGTCTTGCCATGCTCACCAAGCGCGGCATCACTTTCACCGATCAGCAAAAGGAAATGATCGCCGGCTTCATGAAGTCGAACGATCTCCTCGGCGCCCAAGGGGTCATCCTCGACACGCTGCAGGAGCAGGTTGCGGGGGTGGCTGAGGCTGGTTTCACCGGCCTAACGAAAGCTCAGGCCAACGCCACGATGGCTCTTGAGGGGTTCTTCGAAGCTGTAGCAACCGGCCTCGGCGTAAACGCCGGCATGGAGATGGGGCTGATCGCCGTGGCTGGGGCGCTCGACTTTGTAACTGCCAACATGGGTGTTCTTGCGAAGTCGGCAGCAGTTGTTGGCTCGGCCATAGCGGTTGCGCTTGGGCCGACTGTTTGGGCAGCGATGTCGGGCGCCGCCGTTGCGTTTGGGGCATCGGCTCAGGCCGCCTTCATTGCTGTCGGCAAAGCTGCGGCGGCTAATCCCATTGGCCTCCTGGTGACCGCTCTGGCGGCAGCCGTTACAGCGGCGATTGTATTCCGCGACGAAATTAAACAACTCATTGGTGTCGACTTCGTCGGCATAGTTCAAGGTGCGGCGAACAACACAATCGGACTCTTCGTCGGTGCATTTAAAGCGGTAACGGCGGCTTAGGGCATGCTGCCAGCGGCTTTCGGGGATATCTTCACCCTAGCAATGAACGGCTCGATCGAGATTGTTCAAAGCGGCGTCAATGGGATCATAGGTGCACTTCGGAAGATTCCTGGGATGGAGGGCCTGCAGGACGCCAATTTGACGGGCTTCATCAGAGAGCCCTCGGGCGCTCTAGCGGAGCTTGGTGGAGTGGTGCAGTCGGCCTTCACCGAAGGCTTCAGCCACAACTATCTCGGCGAACTCGGCAAGGCAGTGGAAGGTGTTGGCGTTCAGGCTGAGACGACAAATCTCGCGCTGACTGCTCTTAACGACACCGTGACGAATACTGGCGTTGCGGCCGGCGGGGCGGGCGGCGCGGTTCGCGACCAGATGGCGACCGCTCTGGAGGCCATGCGCACGGCGCTGATGACCGAAGAGCAGGCCGAGATCGCCAGCCACGAAAAGCGTCTTGAGCAAATCCAGGCCTTCTACGATCAGGGCATGATCCTCAAAGCCGAGTATGACGCGATGATGGAGGCTGCCCATCAGCAGCATTCCGATCGCATGTCGCAGATCACGCAACGGCAGGTTGAAGACGAGGCGCGCATCCGCTCCGGCCTGGTGGGACATGCGGCCGGCATTTTCGGTTCGCTCAGCACGATCATGGAGAACTTCGGCGAGGACAACCTTGGCGCGTCGAAGGCCTTCGCTGTGGCAGCTGCGGTGATCAACACTGCCGAGGGTATCACCAAGGCTCTGGCGCAGGGCGGCATTCTGGGCTTTGCAGGCGCCGCTGCGGTGGCCGCTGCAGGCATCGCGCAGATCAGCACCATCATGTCTGCGAAGAAGGGCAGCGGCTCCCGACCAACCGTCGGTGCGTCGGCTCCTTCCGTGGGGCAGGGCAGTGGGCAGGCAAAGACGTCGACTGCCGTCGCGATCACCCTGCAGGGCGACTATCACCCCACCCAACAAGTGGAGGAGCTGATCGGCAAGCTGCTCGATCTGCAATCCGATGGGCATCAGATCATTCTTACGAGGCCCTGACCGATGCCGTTGTATCTATCGCGCAATCTCGTCCTCACCTTCGACCCTTGGGACGAGGATGAGAACGGGAACTTCCCTGTCATCGGCTGGCACAACCTGATCACCATCAACAACGTCTCTGCGAGCTACGAGAACGAGGCGTATCCCGCCACCAATCTTGCAAACCCGTCTACCGCGGCCCGGTGGCAGTCGACCCAGTCCACAGTTCAGTACATCACGATCGATGTGCAGGATGGTGATGGCGTCGATTACGTTGGGCTTGCACGGCACAACTTCGGATCGACGGGCGCCACGGTCGAGGTTCAGGCCTTGCCGATAGGGACGACGTCAGCATGGCAGACCGTGTCGGAAGAGCGGTTGCTCCCCAACGACCAGCCGACGATCCTTCGTTTCGAGCGGCAACCGGTTGGAGGAGTGCGGCTGCGCATCGTGCCCAATGGTGTTCCGCCGCGCTTGGCGGTGATGCATGTCGGGCGGTTGCTGCAGATGCCGCGCGGCCTGCAGGAGGGCCATGTGCCGGCGCATCTAGCGTCGAGCGACGACATCGTAACGGGCCTGGCCGAAAGCGGGGACTATCTTGGCCGGCTGGTGACGCGCCAGGCACTCAGCTCGGGCGTGTCCTTCAAGTTCATCAGCAAGCACTGGTTCGATGCCAACATGCTGGACTTCGTGCGCGTGGCTCGTGGCGCGCCGTTCTTCTTTGCGTGGATGCCCGACCTTTACCCTGACGAAGCATCCTACGCCTGGACAACGTCCGACATTCGACCAGAGACGCTGATGTTGGCGCGCGGCGTCTTCGTCAATCTCGACTTTTCCTTCGATGCGCTGGCGATATGACCAAGAAGCTCCTGACCTTCGTCGAGGTCGACCTCGACTATTGCTCCTTGCGCTATGGCGAAGGCGCGTGCCCGGCAACCATGAGCGGCGCCAGTCCGACCGGCGACCACAAGTGCTTTAACACGCCAGCCACGTGCCAAGTCCGCGAAGCTTTCTTGAACCAGCCGGTCACGCTGCGTTTTGCTAAAGGCACAGCCTATCTGGCCGAAAGCGGCATTGAGGCCATCCCTGCGATCGAGGCGGAGAACTTCTCGCCGCCGACGGTGTCGCTGGGGAGAACCTTGGTACGCGGGCCTCGCTGTCGGTGACATTCTCCGACTTCCGCTGGCCTGACACAGGCATCGGCTTCGACAAGTATGTGGCCGAGCGCCCTTACGACCCGTTCAAGCAGGGTAAGTTCTGGGGAAGTTCCGGTCACGCCACCCGTTTCTTCGCGGCAGGGCGATCCGGCTTATTCGCGGCGAGCTCGGGCAGCCGCTCGAGGAGATGGAGACGCGCCACTTCGTCATGGAAAGCTTCGATGGGCCAAGCCCCGAAGGGCGGTTCACCATCGTCGCCAAGGACGCGCTCAAGCTGGCAGACGACGAACGGGCCCAGGCGCCGAAGCCTTCGCGTGGCTACCTGACAGCAGATATCGGCTCCGGCACGACATCCGTCACGCTCCTGCCGGTGGGCATCGGCAACCTCGAATATCCCGCCTCGGGCTATGTCAGCATCGGCGGCAAGGAGATCTGCGCCTTCACCCGATCGGGCGACGTGCTTACGCTCACCCGAGCCCGCTACAACACCGCGGCCGTAGCGCACAAATCTCAGGACCGCGTGCAGTTGTGCCTCGAATATGTTGGCCAGAGCCCGGCGACGATCCTGCGCGATCTGTTCGTGACATATGCCGGCGTGCCGGCTGCTTATATCGATCTGAACGACTGGCAGGAGGAGGCGAGCGCCTTCCTGGGCGTGCTGTATAGCGCGTTGATCCCGGAGCCGACAGGGGTCAACAAGCTTGCGTCCGAACTCGTCCAGCAAGCTGCGCTGGCGGTCTGGTGGGACGATCTGCACCGACAGATGCGCATGCGCGTTCTGCGGCCGATCTTGTCTGACGCTGCGCTCTTCGATGACCAGAACATCCTGTCGCGCTCGATGCGGATCAAGGACCAGCACGAGAAGCGCCTGTCGCAGGTGTGGGTATATTATGGGCTGGTCAATCCGCTGACCAAAGCTGACGACCCGACCAACTATCGCTCCTTGCATGTCTCCGGCGACCTGTTGGCAGAGGCCGATTACGGCCAGCCGGCGGTCAAGAAAATCTATGCCCGGTTCATTCCAGAGTTCGGCCGGCAGGTGGCACAGCGGGCAGGGGACATCGTGCTCGGCCAATACCGTTTCCCGCCGCGGCTGATGACGTTTCAAACCTTTCGCGGTGTGGAGCCTTTGCCCGAGCTTGGAATGGGCTGCAATGTCATGGCCCAGCCGATGCAGACCGACACCGGAGCGCCGGCAGTCATACCCTCTCAGATCACCCGGATCACGCCGCAGGAGAGTGGCTTTCTGATAGAGGCGCCCGAGCTTCGCTTTGTCGGTGAGCCGATCGACCTCGGCGACCGCACGATCATCATCAATTCCAACGTTCAGAACTTCAACTGGCGTGCCTCTTACGATCGGCTCTACCCGGCGCCGACTGTCGACGATGAGATTATCTGCATCATCAATCCCGGCGTGCTTGTCGGGTCAAATTCTACGTCTCTTGCGGCCTTTGTCCTGGGCGACTGGCCAGCTTTTGCGAACCTGACCATCCGCTTACGCGGCGGCATCCGGGGTAAAGGCGGTGCCGGCGGTAAGGGCGGCAGTGCGGGTAGTGGCGGTGGTAACGGTAGTGCTGGCGGCACGGCACTTTACGCTCGTCATGCCTTTAAATTGGAGCTCTTTGAAGGTGCGTCACTCTGGGGCGGTGGCGGCGGGGGCGGCGGTGGTGCTGGCGGACCATCTGGCAGCATCTCAGGTGGTGGTCGCGGCGGCGGGGGCGGCGGCGGGGCTGGTGTGGCTGCAGGCGCTGGCGGTAGCGGTAACAACCCTGGTCGAGGGGGCTCTGCCACCGGTGGCGGTAGTGGCGGCAGCGGCGGGGGCGAAGCTGGCGGTGGTCGCAGCGGCGGCAATCCCGGCAATGCAGGTGATCGCGGCGGCACCGGCACCAATCCGACACTGAGCGGCGGCAACGGCGGCGGCGCGGGTGCTGCCATCGACGGTAACTCGTATTCGACCAAGACCGGCCCGACCAACACCCTTCGCGGTCGTCTGATCAACTAGCAGGAAACAGCAATGGCTTTAGCAAGATGGACCGGCCTCGTGCAGGACGGCAACGGCAACGCCGTGGCTGGAGCGCAGGTCGAGGTGCGGCGGGAAAGCGACAATTCGCTTGTGGCGCTGTTCTCGGATGCGAATGGCACGGCGGCCTTGGGCAATCCCTTCACGGCAGCAGAGGCCACAGTCTTCTTCCACGTCGCCGGCGGCGCTTATCGCGTCAAAGCGTCGGTCGGCGCTTTCGAGCAAATCTGGCGCTATGTCGGTATCGGTACCGCCGGCCAGCTCGACATCGAGGATGCGATCAACGGCGCCCGGTACGACGTCATGGTTAGCACCATGGCAGATCGAGCGGCCTATAACGCCGAGGGCGCGTTGTTTGCCGTGCTCGTTGCCGATGTCGGCAACACGTTCGGTGCGGCCAATGCCGGTCGCTCGGCGATCTTTGCCAAGAAGTCGGCGACGTCGGGCGACTGGACCGATCCGGCCTATATGACCGGCCCTGTATTCGCGTTCGAAGCCGGTACCACGACAACCGGGCCTGCGGGGAGCGATGCCAGCTTCAGCATCACGCCGACGGCCCAGGGCGGCAAACTCAACCTCACCTTGCCGCGCGGCGCTGCAGGCGGGCAGGGTGCGGCCGGCATCGATGGCCGAGATCCTGGCATCCTGCTCATCTGGTCGACGAACACCGCCGACAGCGATCCGACTGATGGTATTGTCAAAGCCAGCAACGCTGATCTCTCCGCGGCCGCCTTTCTCTACGTCGACAACGTCAATCGCGCCGGTTCGTCCCTGGTCAACTTCCTCGACCGGCTCGACGACAGCACCAGCCCGATCAAGGGGGAGATTGTGCTGACGCGTGTCTCCGACAATGCCCAGGCGATCTTCTCCGTGGTCTCAGCCGTCGCCGCGTCAGGATACTTCAAGGTCGGGGTCACAGGTCATTCCGGGGCGACAGCGTTTGGCAATGGCCAGCCCGTCAGCTTCCAGTTCACGCGCACGGGCAATGCCGGCTCCGGCGACGGCGACGTCAAAGGCCCAGCTTCATCGATCAGCGGGCGGATCGCCGTTTTCTCCAATGCGACCGGCAAGCAGCTGGAGCAAGCGAGCGTCGCCATCGCCGATCTGCAGCCCGCGGACACTGACCTTACAGCGATCGCGGCACTGATCACCACGACCTATGGCCGTGCGCTTCTGACACTGGCGAGCCAGGGCGCCCTGATGGCGCTGATCTCGCTCAGTTCGGCCACGGCTGCGGGTATCATCGAGCAGGCAACCGCCGGCGAGGTTCGAAGCGGCCTCGCTGATCGCGCCATAGCGCCCGACGTCGCCCAGGCGGCAATGGCATGGGTGGCGGGCCCAGCTGATGCTTCAACAATGACGTTCGACCAGGCTGCTGGAGTGAACCAGACAGCGACTGCGACGGCCGCGCGGACCATCACTGCAAGCAATCTCAAAAACGGCCTGCCGCTGACGATCGTCTTCACCGGCAACTTTGCCCACACCTATGACACGGCAGCTTTCGACTTCACCGAGGTTGGCGGTGTGCCCATATCGCCGCTTTGGTCCGTATACCTCATTTCGGGTGTCGTTCGTAGCGGCAAGGTCAGGGTCCACACCGTTGCGGAGACAGGCGCGTGACCTTTCCGGGCTGGTTTCGTCAGCGTCGAAAGCGCGGGAAGCCGGTGATCTCGCCGGTTGGTCTGCTGGCCTATTATCCGCTCGACGCAGATGCGTCGGACGCCTACGGCACCTTTCCAGGCACGCCGACCAGCATTTCTTTCGTGCCCGGCAAGATCAGGGGTGCGGCCAGCTTCAACGGATCCTCAAGCAGGATAGCGGTTCCGATCCAGTCGGCCATGACGACCAACTTCAGCCTGGCTGCATGGATCAACTTTGCAGCCACCGGAACGCTGTTCCTCAACGGAACACAGACCAATCGTTCCCGCTTTGCCATTCTGTCGGACGGTCGACTTCGCTTCACCGAAGACAATATCGCCGACTACACCTTCACGCCGGTGCTGGCCTTCAACACTTGGTACCATGTCGCTTTTGTAAAGAATGGCAACAGCGGCGCTAACCTGACGCTGTACGTGAACGGCGTTGCTGCCGGCTCGGTCTCCGTTGGCACGATCACCACGCCGTCCGGAACTGCATATATCGGCGCGAACAACACCACCACGTTCTGGAGCGGTCTTCTCGATGACATCAGCCTCTGGAGCCGGGTTCTGACGGCCGATGAAATCGCCAAACTCGCCAGCGGCACCGCTGGCATTGCTACCCGCTAGGAGGCAAGAACATGCTCGCATACAAAGGGGACGATGGTTCGTGGATCGGCTGGCAAGGCGAGCCGCGCCCGCTTAATGGCGAGGGCTCCTGGGAACTGCCGCGCAATGCCGGCAATACCTATAGTTGGCAGCGTCTACGCACCTTTGGGCTCTATCGGGTCGGGCAAGGCGAGGTGCCGGCCGGAAAGGTCGTGACGGCTCGGTCGCTCGAAGATCACAACGGCCGTCCGCGAGAAGTGCTGACCCTCGACGATGCGCCGATCATCGTGGAGCCCTATCAGGTCTATCGTTCTACCTTCATCAGCCGGATGGAATTCGACCCAGACGCCGGGATCGACGAGGTCGGCAAGCTCGAGGCGGTGCTGAACGGGCATGGCAATGCCAAGCTGCGCCAGATGTTCTACGCCGTCGAATATTTCGTTTCCGACGATCCGCTTTTTGCCGTGCTGCATTGGACCGTGGCGATGGCGCTGTCGGCTGATGGCGAGGCGCCCAACATTGAGAGGGCGGACGAGCTACTGGCGCCCATAAAATCGTGAGCCCATAGCCCATTATAGCAGGAACTTAAGGGGGCTGATTTAGGGCAGGCTTCAGCGATCGTCTGGCGATAGCACTGCCAGAACCAGCCCAAAGACGGGTTCGTAGATTTTCATGACAGTAAAGGGCATTTCGAAGGTGGCTGAACTCGCCATGTTCAGGATTTCTGACAGTTTCTCTAAAGCCGCGCCTTCGTTGGACACCATCAGTTCCCGACATTGTCGAGCCTCGGCCAAGAGCTTTGCTGCCTTTGCGTAGTGATCCAGCAAATCTGTCATACGCAACGCCTGCAAGTGAGGACCGGACTAAGAGCTACCCAGGGCTACCACGTTCCGCTAGGCTTCCGGTGTACGCAGCAACCCGGCGATCGGTTCACCGATTACCGGCGTTCCGATCCCGCGAGAAGCAGGCCTTAGATGGAGGGCTGACCTGGACTTGAACCAGGAGACCGGGGGTTGCAATCCCGTGCGTTCACTTCCGCCACCAGCCCACGTACTCACTAGATCGAATTTAGTTTCGCGCCGGCAATGCCGATTTTAGCATCTGGTTAACGCATACCAAAAGCCCCAGCCCTGGACGGCTGAGGCTTCTGACTACGATGCGCGCACACAGTACATTTCGCGCCATACAAACATGCCGGATCAAACTGAATATGGGCTTAACGGCTGGCCCAAAGCACCTAACAGGTGGCTAACCCGACTATCCTAGCAGATACCGCGAGGTATCCACCTAGAGGGGCGGGTATGAGCGTTCAGCGCCACTCATACCCGCCACCAAAACCCATAGCACACACATCGACTAACTTATGTTAATCCGCACAAGCTTTCCGCAGCATGGGCAAGAAAAAAGCCCCAGCCGTTCGGAGGAACTGGGGCCTTATTCTTGGGAGTGCCAGCATTCTCGGAGGGTAGCACGCTGACAGGCGATAGAACAGCCGGGCGACCAACTAAGTTCCAGTTGCTTGTGAAAAGACCCCGGCTCAAGGCCGGGGCAAGTCTCACCCACGGAGATGCGCCCCCGCAGGTGAGAGAGCAACGCTTTCAGGCGGGCGATAGACCCAACATCGACAGAAGGCCAATGTTGCCAAAGCGCAAAGATGACGGTGGTGTTCAACGTCACGGAATACGGTTAGCTAGATACATGGCTATCTGAGCGAACTGGCTTTTCTTGCGGGCGTATGATGGGTCGCGCTTCTGGTTATGCTGCACGTCTAGTTCGCGGTGTGCAGCGTCCAAATCGCCCTCTGCGCCTATCGCCTCGGCGAAGTCAGCAAAGGACGCGTGCGGGCTTTCCAAGTGGATGGTGAAAGCTCTGGATTTTCCGACCAGGTAGGCGTTCACGTTGGTAGTGACCGTATCAACGTAGTCGAGGCACACCGGCATCAGTTCCTCCGGTGTGAGGCTGGGTCGCCCCAGCACAGTTGACGCAAATGCCCTAACGCTCGACATCGGCCCGTCGATGAGGCGGGCCATGCTGCGAGCCACAGTTTCACGGTCGCGCAAGAGATGGACGTATGTGGCGTTGTCGCCGTAGCGCATCTCTAGAGCACCGAGTTGTTTCGTTAGGCGATGGTCTGCCTCAATGTGATTGTCCGGGTAGTCGAGGCGGCTAGGCCCAATGATGGATGATCTGCTTTCATGCCCAGCGGTAAAGTTCGTGAAATGCCCACAGGCCTGCGCGAACGTTGTTGATCCACTACGCCCGGTACACAAAACAAAAACGTTCATTTACTCACCCTCTGCCTAGAACGGCCCTTGGCCAATCGTCCTGTATTTCTCAGGATTTCATTGGGCCACAAGGGTTTGGCTGACGCAACCACCAACAGCAACAGGAGGCCACCATGGCCGAAAACAACTTCGCCGCGGCGTTGCCGGCGGTGCTCGCCCATGAGGGTGGCTATGTCGACCATCCGTCCGATCCGGGCGGTGCGACCAATATGGGGATTACGCAAAAGACGCTGGCGCGCTGGCGCAATGTTTCGCCTTGGACCGCACTGCCCAAGTCTGCCGTAAAGGCGCTCGGCCGTGACGAGGTGGCCGCCATCTACAAAGAACGCTATTGGGACGAGGTGCGTGGCGATGATCTGCCGGCGGGCCTCGACTATGCGCTCTTCGACTACGCCGTAAACAGCGGGTCCGCACGCGCTGCCATTACGCTGCAAACCATTGTCGGAGTCGCGCCCGATGGGGAAGTCGGCCCAATCACCCTTGCTGCGACCGCAAAGCTGCCGGTGAAGACGCTGATCGTTGACCTGTGCTCGCAGCGCCTGGCATTCCTCGAGCGCTTGTCGACTTACCCTGTGTTCGGTCGCGGCTGGAAAAAGCGCGTCGATGGTGTCAGAGTGCTGGCCATGAAGATGGCTGACACATCTGCTGTCGTCACTGCTGAACCGGCACCAAAGCCCGTCAAGCTTGACACCCGGGTCCGCCAGCATATCCAGATCATCCGCGCCGAACTCGACGCGCTTGAAGCCGCGCTCTAGCGCAACCCCTCACATCAACGGAGACTTCCCATGCGACTGCTCAAGCAGGCGGCGATCTTTGCTGCCCTCATGTTCGTTGCCGTGCCTGCCTTCTCGCCGGCGGCGGCTTTTGCCCAGGTTGTGGCAACAGATGCTGTCGTCGTTACTCATCCGACGTTCCTGTCCGAGCTGATCGTGGCCCTTGTGCCGATCTTCGGCCTGGTCATTACCACGCTGATCGGCATCGGCCTGGCCTTCCTGAAGCAAAAGACGGGCATCGATGTTGAGGCGCAGCATCGCATTGCGCTGCAATCGGCTCTGATGAACGGCATGCTCTTTGCCATCCAGCGCATGGGGTGGGTGCCAGGCCAGCCGACCGATCGGCTGCTGGCGGCTGCCCGCAGTTACGTCGAACAGTCCGTCCCTGATGCGCTGGCCAAGTTCGGCATTGATGCTGCAACCGATGTCGGCCGCGCCACGCTCGATCGGCTGCTTACGCCGAAGCTCCCAGTTCCTCCCGGCACGGTCATGCCGAATGGCGACGTGCTGATCGGCCGGGCCCCGTAACGAGGCCAGCATGACCGATCAACTCCTCACCGGTGGCGTCAGTCAGCTTCTTTCGCAGGGGCTGCTCGGCGTCATTGTCGTTTTCCTTCTTTGGTATGCAGGGCAGCTGCAGAAGCGGCTCGACGCCAAGGACGAGGCGCACAAGCTGGAGATCGCCGCTGAGCGAAAGCTCAATGCTGATCTTCAGCAGTCCCGTCTCGATGACACCAAGGCGCTTGTCGAGGTGGTTGGGTCTGCTCGGTCGGCCATGCAAGCCATCCTCGCCACACTGGGGAAGCAGCCATGAAGCTTTGGCCCTTTAGCAGATCGCCATCCATCAATGCCGTGCTAGTGGATGATGTCCCTGCCGCGCCGGTACCGGACGAAGAAATTGAGTATCAGCGCGACGTCGCGGGGCTTGCCCTGCAACGCGAAAGCATCCTGACGGCGCAAATAGCCGGGCAAATCCAAGAAACGTTAGCGGCCGGCGTGCTGCTCGAGCTGCGTGGGGGCAGAACATGAAGGCCGCACTTTACCGCTTCCAGACGCTCTGGCTATCACTCCTTGCCCTGGTGCTTTACGTCGCAACTCACTTCGCTTTCAGTCAGATGACCGCGAAGTGGCTAATCGACTCGCTTGTGCTTGGCGTGGCTGCCGGCATGGCATGGACCTGGCGAGCTGCAGCATTTCGCGCCATCAGCCGCGGCGGATCAAGCGGCACCGACAAAATCATCCTTACCGTGTGGCTGGCCTGGGCAACGCTGCTGGTCCAGAGATGCTATGTACTGACTACCGGCGCCCTTGGGCGTCCCCAGTGGCTCGTAGACAGCTTCGTGCCCGGGTTGGTTGCCACGCTGATCTTTCTCGCCGGCATGTACGGGCTGTCGGCTCCAGCAACTGGCGCAGAGGACTTGCCCAAACGAGAGCAGCTGCACCTGATCATCGGCTGGTTTGTCACTGGCGCTGTCGGGGGCGGCGCAATTGTCTACTTTATGCTGACCGGCGGGCGATGATCTGCCCGACCTACCGCACGCTAATCGGCTGGGACTGGGAGCCGTACCGCATCCTGAACAGCCTCTTCATCTCCTAGCGCTGCCAGCATGGAGTAGGTGCTGTCTTCGCATATGTTTCAGTTCTGCAGGGAGGACCCGTAAGTGCTGCTTCAGTTACCGCCAGCCGATGATGATGAAAGGTCGCAATTGATTGCGCGTTGGCATCCGCTCGTGTATCTGGGCATGTCATTAGAGCCGGACCTGATCCAATCGGCACGTCATCTGGAACGCGATTCGATTGATCAAAGTACTTCATGTCTACAAGACCTTCGCTCCTGATGACTTTACTGGAGTTCCGAGGGTCATACATAGCATCGCAAAAAGTCTTTCGACTTGTTGCGATAACACAGTGCTGACACTGGCCGATCAACCGGCAGCAAGCCAGCCGCTCGAGGTGGATGGTTATCATCTTTACCAGGTCAAACGGGCGGGGAAGCTCTATTCAACGGATTTATCAATCTCGATTTTCGGTGATTTTAGAAGGCGGGCAGCTGAGGCGGATGTAGTTCACTTCCATCATCCTTGGCCCCTGATGGACCTTATGCAGCTAGCTTCTTGCTCGCAGACTCCTTCGGTAATCACCTACCACTCCGACATCGTCAGGCAGCGGCTACTGAAGCCGATCTATGCGCCAATCATGCACGCTTTTCTGTTGCAGGCAGATGCATTAGTCGCGACATCACCGAACTACTTGAAATCCAGTCCTATCCTGCAGCGGTACCGTCAGAAAGCTTCTGTAATCCCTATCGGAATAGCTGCTCGTGATGCGCCGGATGTATCACTTGTCAGGCACTGGAAGAGCAAAGTCGGCGAGGGTTTTTTCCTGTTCATCGGAACCTTCCGATATTACAAAGGACTTCGCTATCTTATCGAAGCCGCTCGACTAAATGGACTGAGGGTGGTCATCGTTGGGAGCGGTGACGTAGGCTCCCTGGGTCGAAACCTTCCGGACAACGTGACCGTTTTGGGTCCAGTGAGCGAAGTGGACAAAGAGGCACTTCTTACTTTGTCAGCCGCCTTTGTTTTTCCGTCACATCTCAGATCTGAAGCGTTCGGTGTGGCTCTTCTTGAAGCGGCTCGGGCGGGCAAGCCGATGATTTCTTGTGAAATCGGCACCGGAACTAGCTTCGTAAACGTAGATGGACTGACTGGCATCGTGGTGCCCCCTGCAAATCCCGACGCCTTGTCGGCGGCAATGGTACAACTCGCTGGCGTTCCTGGGTTGGCTGCGAAGATGGGGGCTGCCGCTATAGAGCGCTATCGTAGTCACTTCAGCGAAGACGGCATGTCGAGCAAGTATCTACAAATCTACCAGCGCCTCGCAGCGTCGGCATGAGTGATATGAATGAATGATTGAAGTGCAGCAAAATACAGAAATAGGCACGGCCCGAAATGCGCCGATCAATCGCAAATTGCTGATGATCACCAGTTACGGCAGGCCATGCGGCATTGCGCAGTATGTCGAGTTTCTTGAAATCCCACTTCGTGCTAAAGGGAGCTTTCAGTTCGAAGTAGCTGCCCTTCCGGTCGACTTGTTTCGCGCGAACGGGCCATATGCTCGCAAAGCTTCTGCTGCGATTTTTGAGCAGATTCTCACGAAAGCTCGTGATGCCGACGTGGTGAGTATTCAACTTGAGCCCGGCCTGTTCGGGATGAGCCCCTTCTCGATTTGGAGGAGACTGAGGTCGATTATCGATGTGAGCAAAAGGGTGCTCATTACTTACCACACCGTTCCGATTATGGTGAGCAGCAGACCTAAGCTGTCCCTGCAGGGGCTTAGAGAATTCGCGCAAGCGTGGCGAGGCAGCTTCGTCTTCAATCAGCTCTTTTCAGCAGTACGTCGAACCCCGTACAAGTTCAGGCACATCGTTCAAACTCGTAGGGAGGCCACAAATTTTGGACTGCTTGGCATTCCACCTGAGACCATTATCACGGCCCCCTTTCTTTTATCGGTGAGTCTGCACGAACCGATCTTGGTGCCAGTGCAAAATACCGCCAGTGGTTGAATGGCCGCTACCCGGTTGAAGGCAAAAAGGTTCTTGGGTGCTTCGGCTTTTTATCTGAATACAAGGGCATAGAGACAGCGGTGAAAGCCCTGCGACACCTTCCGGAAGAATATCATCTGTTGATTGTTGGTGGGCTTCATCCAGAAGGTGTCGCAAGGCATACTGTAGAACAACCCTACATTCAAAAGTTACTTGCGGAATTGATTGGCAAGGCCGCGCAGTCGAACGGCTTCAGATCCGTCTCGGTCAGAGGAAACTCTAAGCTGGTGGAGCGTGTCCATTTCTGTGGCCCTCTTGGCAATAAAGAGTTCAATCAAGTCATGGCAGCTTGCGATGCAGTGGTCCTTCCATACGCGGAGGTAGGACAAACCTCTTCGGGGCCAGCCGCGCTTGCGCTGGATATGCAACAACCGGTTTATTGCTCAAGAACCCACTGTTTCAAGGAGTTGGATCGATTTCAGCCCGGGCTGATCAGCTTCTTCGAAATCGGCAACTACATTGAGCTTGCTCAGAAGCTGCTGCGACATGATGGAGAGCTGCCCGAGCGCAAACATGCCCGAGAGATGTACCTTCACGATCACAATGTGGAGCGTCGTGCACAGCTCTATATAGATGCAGCAGCAGCACTGCTCGGGGAAACCCGACGGTGACTTCGCCGCATCGTAACGACTGGAGATGGGTGGAGCGGGCATTTCATCGCGACTTGATGGTCCTCATTACGCAGCGACGCTTGGCATGGCAGCTGTATCTAGCCGACGTAGCGGAGCAAAGGCGAAGCTCCGGCCTAGGCCTATTTGCTCCCTTCATCTCCGTGTTGGTGCATGTTGCTCTGTTAGGTAGTGTTATGGCCTTGGTGTTTAACGAGCCGGTCGACACCTTTATCCCTTTCTTTGCAGTGTCCTTTTCGCTCTGGCAGGCTGTTTCAACCTTTGTGTCAGTTTCTTCGCACGCCAACGATAAAGTTGAACGCTATCTCTATTTTCCCACGGTGTCCGGCTATATCGTGCATCTGGTAAACTGTTATGAGTTCCTCGTTGCTTTGATCCTCAAAATCAGCGCGTCGTTTCTGGTAATCCTGATCGTTAGCCCGGATGTTCTTGTTGGCGCTAACTACCCGGGATTCTTTTTGGGTGTGACGTTGCTGTGCCTATTGGTGCTGTCCTGGTCTTTGCCGTTTGCTTATTACTTCGACCGCTTCCGCTTACTGCGCGGTTTTCTTCCGCAATTGCTTTTTGCCATTTACCTAATGACGCCAATTCTATGGGACCCATCGCGGCTGGATAGCCATATCTGGATTGTTAACTTCAATCCCCTCTACCATGTTATCGAGGCAGCGCGTTCGCCCTTGCTTCATGGTGGCTGGCCTTTGGTTAGCTATTTTGTTGTAGTCGCGCTGGCCGCACTTGGCTTGGCGCTGTCAGCAATGCTTTACCCTAAGAACCGGGATTTGGTCATCTACAGGTGGGTGGCATGAAATTGTCTGTCGATGATGTAGTTGTGCGGTTGATACACGCCACGGTCGACATCCCTCTTCGCGGTTTTCGAAACAAGGACCTTGGAGCGGATCCGCGCTTGATACGAAAAGGTCCCGGTATCTTCCTGAGAGCCTTGAATGATGTGTCTCTCGAAATTCGTCGTGGAGAACGTGTCGGGATTGTAGGGGGAACGGCAACGGCAAAACCACGCTGCTCAAGCTTATTGGTGGCATGTTGCCGTTAGCATCTGGCCGGATGGAGGTGAGGGGGTCAGTTCGTTCAATGCTTAGTATTGGCGCCGGAACGGCTCTGGCTCTCAGCGGACGGCAGAACGTTCGACTGAGATATTCCTTGCTTGGAATAAGAAGTATGACCTTGCTGGATTTCGTACGGGACGTGGAGGACTTCGCTGAGCTTGGGGCATTCTTCGACCTGCCAGTTGGCACATACTCTCCAGGAATGCAGAGTCGCCTCCAATTTGCGATGAGTACAGTTGAATCAGCCGACATACTGTTGCTGGACGAATGGATGGGAGTTGCGGATCGGGACTTTCAGCACAAGGCTCACGATCGGCTTGTCAGGTTTATCAAGAGCAATGAGGCCTTCATATTCGCCTCCCACAACGAGGCTCTACTAGCTGAAATGACTGAACGTAAATTGCACATGCATATGGGAATGCTAGTGGAGGGTGCTGTTGCTACGTCAACTTAAAAAGCTCTTTTGTTCGAAGGAAATGCATCTACAGGCAGAACCTAATGGAGGATCTGCAGCGGTATTCGCGAACACTTATCTCGGGCGCGACCGAATGCTCGTTCGAGCAGAATGGGGTGGATATCTGGTGATCCCCACTTTCAATGTCGACGTCGCTGTGGGGTTGGTCAGGGACGGCGTCATCGAGCCTTGGACAACGCGTCTTGTTCAGGAGCTGGTAAAAAGCGGAAACCGTGTTTTAAATGCAGGAGCGAATTTTGGTTACTATTCGGTGCTTTGCGGCCAATTAGTGGGCTCGAACGGAAAGGTTATTTCGGTTGACGCCAATCCGCATATTATACCCTATCTTCAGCTTTCGAGGTACTGGGGAGGAGTGCCAGACCGAGTCGACGTGTTCAACGCGGCACTTTGGGATCAGGGCGGCTTGACGCTGGATTTCTCGTTCGATCCTCAATTTCTCGGTGGCGGCGCCGTAACAAAACGTCCGAGTACCCATGCAGTAACTTCGATAGATCAGGCGATTTGGTCTGCCCGAAGCATCGAGGCGTTGACTGGTGATGACATGAAGGTGGATGTGGAAAAGGGGATGATGGTTCCCTTCCGGGTCAAGACTACCACCATCGACGACTTAGCAGCGGGGCGTGATCTTGATCTCATCCAGCTTGATATAGAGGGCGCCGAGGCTCAGGCGCTACTGGGCGGCAAAGCCACGATCGAGCGGTCTCCAAACCTAAGAATTATCACAGAATGGCAAGGTTCACGACTTACCGAAAATGAAGAGTTGCGTGGCGTTTCCGAGCGATTGTGGGTGCTTCTGTCCGGACTGGGCTTCCGGGTCCGGCGATTAGAGCCTTGGGTGAACGCTGATGGGGGCATCACATTGTCCTCTCCGCTGTCTAAGGGGTACATGTTCTCGGAGGCTCCGCATGGCGATTATGTCTGGCTGAGACCTCAAAATGATCCTTGGGGCAAGTGAGTTTACAAAAGCTGATCTGAAACCAGCAGCGCGCCCTTGATCGACTTAACTTAAGTCGCGACGACTCTGCGCGACCTAAACGGTCATGCTTCTTGCACTCTGTGTGCCATTTCATGTGCCGTGGATTTGCGAAGTCTTTAAAGGAGGCTCCGCAAATCCTTGACCGAGAAGTGGCTAATCGACCCGCTTGTGCTTGGCGTTGCTGCTGGTATGGCGTGGACCTGGCGGGCTGCCGCGTTTCGCGCCATCAGCCGCGGTGGCTCAAGCGGCACCGACAAGATTAACCTCACCGTTTGGTTGGCGTGGACGACGCTGCTGGTGCATCGATGCTACGTCTTGACCGCCGGCGCGCTGGATCTGCCGGAATGGCTCACCACCAGCTTTGTACCGGGCCTAATCGCCACAGCGATATTTCTTGCCGGCATGTACGGACTGTCGGCACCCGCCACCGGGAGCGAAGATTTGCCGAGGCGCGAACATCTCCACATTATCGTCGGCTGGTTCATTACTGGCGTCGTCGGGGGTGCCGCAGTCGTGTATTTCCTGCTCGCTGGCCCCGTCTAGGCGAGAGAAAAAGATGGCCGTCCGAAATGCATCCAGACGACCATCGTTTAAGCTAGAACGACAGCGCCGCTTTGACGAACGGGCCGTGCGAAGTGAAGCTTTCTGGCTCCCCACCGGGAACATTGCTTACATTGCCGAAGTGCTCGCCGCGGTACCCGATGGTGAAGCTGGCTTGCTCGGTAAAGTGATAATCGAGTCCGATCGAGGCTTCGAGGTTCACGACGGTGCGGTTGTCATCGATTTCGGTTGAAGTGGGACCGCCGCTAGTGTCGGTGGTGATCGTCTGGCTAGAGTTGCCAAAGATCACGGCGCCAGCGAAAGAACCCGAGATACCGAATGGCGAGTCAGCGAAGCGATTTGCAATGTCCATGCCGACGCGCGGACCAATGCCGAAATAGTTGCTTTCAATAAGGGTGCTTTCGTCAAACTCACCACCAAGCTTATCCTCGGTGACAAAAATGTCGTTGGCTGCATGAAGACCGCGCGCGCCGGCGAACAAGCGAATGTCCAGGTTGTCGTCTAGCTCGGGCGTGTAGCCGATCTCGATATCAAATGCATGAATGTCGAGGTCGTTCTCAACCTGACCGCTGCCCCTGGCACGACAATGGGGAACACGATGCCAGGTTCGCTATATTCAGCCTCACCTGGAGATAGCGACGTTATGGAAACCCCCGCTGCGACATCCCATGTAGGGCTCAGCGGCACACCAAGATAAAGCGATCCGAAACCACCATCAAGATCGCTGATGCTGAAATCGTCCGTGGTCGTCGTGTCAGCGATGAAGCTTTCGGCAGCACTATTGTCGCCGTAGACGACCGCACCAATTGCTTCGATCCAAATGCCACGGTCCTGTGCGAGTGCTGGCGCAGATGCCATGATAGCCGCCAGTGACACGGTCGTGATGCAAACACTCGCGAATTTCATAATGACCCCCATACGCATTTGGTGTCTCACAACCGAAGCGCAGCGAACAGAGGCATTACTTCGCCTTAGCCGGTATTTTTTCTACTGTTGCGGATTTGCTATCTGTTCAGGACAGACCTTTTCTTGTCCGGTGCGCTACCCGCGGCATTGTCCTGCTTAAAAACACACGCTTTCCTTTGTTCGCATCACGAGCAGCCCGGATGAGCGGACGGGTCAGCTCAGGATTTCTTGTCACCATTACTGTTAAAGCCGCAGCATCGATTTGCTGATTGAGTATAGGCTTAAGCGGACGGTCATGCTTAGCCCATTGGCTAGCAACTTCAGCGTCAGTTGCGGTCCAGCTCAGATATCCAAGCAAGCGGTCGCCGGAGACAGCGGCAAAATGATGCTGGTGCCGCAATTGCATTCGGACAACGGGGCTTAGCGCTCCGACTTCGTGATGTAGGAGAAGCTCATTTTGGATAGCAGGTCCAATATAAGCCCGAACGATTGAAACGAATTGGGCAATCGAAGAAGTGAGTGGCTGTCAGCCATTTCGCTCTCCGAAATCGGGACGGACCTTCTATCCCTTTCGGATCAATACCCCAACCCCTGACGCTTGTTCCTGTCCTGTTCACGGTGTAGGAGTCGGCACCTTGCCACCCGCGAGGTCCGACATGGGAATGACGCCGAGCCGAAACACCGTCGAGAAGATCACCCTCGGTGATCTCGCCGCGGACAATCGGCTGATCGTCGTCCGCTGCAACCATTGCCGGCGCACCAGCCACTTCCTTGCCAGCGACCTGATGACCGTCTACGGCGCACCAGCCAAGATGCACGACGTCTTCCGCTCGTGCTCTCGATGCAATCGCTCGGACTTCCTGTATGTCGGCACGCGCCTGCCCGACGCTGCTGACGAAGGCGTGCTGAAAGTCCGCCGCCCGAAATGGGCGTGGCGAGAGGTGCCTTATCAGAACCCCGTCAAGCGACCTCAGACAGCCGGCGAAGCTATCGCTCGATCGCGAAGCGGCGGCACCGGTGGCGGTCACCATCACGAAGAGCCGCTGACGACAGATCAGGCGACGTTGATCGCGCTTCTCAACTCGAAAGGGTTCTGGCCTCCAAACTTTTCCACGAAGAAGGAGCGTCTTAAGTGGCTGGAGCAGAATCGGTTTCGCGTCGGAAAACCTAAAGCGGATTGAGGATCGGCTTCTTGGTGTTGGGGAAGGGTAGTGCATCGACAGAGCTGTCATGGTCGTATTATCGATTGAGCATCAACTCGGAGGGGCTCCCATGAACAGATTTCTGCCTGCACTGCTTACGGTTTCACTCTTTGCTGCCGCGCCGGCAGTGGCCGCCGACCACGACTTCGAGGTCAGCAATCGGACCTCGGCAGGCCTCACCAGCATTGCCGTACAAGGCGGCCAAGTAATTGACTTCCAGAGGGTCGCTTCCAGTGGCAACCGGAACTTCACTCTGCGTCTGCCTGATGGTGTATGCGCAACACGCCTGATAGCTTCTTTCGATGACGGCGATACTCTTACCATCGACTACGATGCCTGCAACGAAGGCGGGATCGCTCTCGGCCACGAAGGCGACTAAGCCAAGCTGTAGCTTCGGCGCCAGCGATGTTTGCTGAAACTTTGTTGGCGCCTGGCACTGCAGGGCGTGCTCAGGCCTAGATGGCCATGTCGACCCCGCGGGCCCGAAGGCTAAGGCAGTCTACCTGGCCTTCCGCGCACGTCGTTTGGCCCTGATGTCCGATAGTCTAGGCATAGTGGGTGCAGCCTCCGGTGTGGTGGTATTTGGGAGCAGCACTCTCAAGGCTGCATCGATAGTGTCTAGCCGCCTTTGTATCGCTTCGAGGGTGGCGAGCACGTCCGCCAGAGTTATGGTCTTCGGGACGCCGTTCTCAATGACTCGTTCGGTCGGGGGATTGGCGATCTCAATCAGCCTGCGAACGCCATACTTCCGCACGATCTCCCCACGGTAGTTTTCTACCGTTCGCTTGGATATCGACAGCGCCTCGGCCACCTGTTGAGAAGTCGCGCCTTTCAGCAATATGTCAAAGACCTCCTGCTCTCGAGCGGTGAGCGGTGTCCTGGGTGACATCATGGTTGATAGCCTCAGAGTGGGTTGAGGATAGGCTTCTTGGTATCTGTGCCTTCATAGCGAGCATTGTTCACTGCGCGATCGACGCGATGAAACTCGAGCTCGCTGTCGAGGTGGTTGTCCAGCAGAAGCGCCTTGGCGTCATCGCCCTGAGCCTCGCCAGACAACCAGTCGTCATAGGCGCTCTCTTCCAAGATCACCGGCATGCGTCCATGAATATGGGCGATGTGCTCCACGGCAGGCGCCGTGATGATCGTGCAGCTGGTGATGCCCAGGTTGTCGTTGTGGGCCCAAAGGCCGGCGAAGCTGAAGCCGCGATGCTGGGGCAGGTGCAGTAGCCACGGATCCTTCTTCCCGTCTGCCTCGCTTGTCGTCCATTCGAAGTAGCCATCAGCCGGTATGAGGCAGCGCCGTTTCTTGAACGGCTCACGGAACATGCCCGACGTGTCGACCGTCTCGATTCGAGCGTTGATAGTAGTGAGCTTGCCAATTTCCTTGGCGAAGAACGGCACCAACCCCCAGCGGCCCGAGATCATCTCCCGATTGCCGCCCTTGTCGAGCACTATCATGTCCACGGTCTGTGTCGGCGCTATGTTGTACCGAGGCCGCATGTTCGTCGCCGGCGGATTGTGGATGCTGTAGAGTGCATGAATGTCTGCCCAGGTCATCTCATGGGTGAAGCGTCCACACATCAGCTTAGGCCCTCTCGCTCGGCCAAGGCACCCCACTCGTCACGCCACATGCCTCGCTCCTGAATGGTGATGACGACGCGGCTGTAACCCATCTCCAGGCGAAGCTCTTCCGCGCGCAGTAGCGCCTGCGATACTGTGAAGCCATGCTCGCTGCCTTCGACGAAATAGCCTCGATGGTTGATGTTGCTGAACCAGTATATGTCGGCACCTGGCTCAACGTAGCTCAAGCCCATGGCAATCATGGATGCGTCGCTCCCGCCGACGCCAATAATGATCGCCTTCTCGTCGAGCTCGTCGTCGTAGGTCGTCCAAGCGTATATGGTCACGTCGATTCCGTGCGGCTCCGAGCTGCTCAACCATAGCGATGACCATGCCCACCGAATACCAGCCTACCGGAGCCGAGATCGTCGTCAACGGCAAGAGAGTGCCAGCGACGGCACCGATCTACCTCTGTGAAGGCTGTGGCTATCGCGGTGCGCCGTTCCAGCAGAAGCGCGGCGATGAACTGCTGAGCTATTGTGGCTGGAATGATGGTCGGCCGGTGTGCATCGGCAAGGGCAGGGCATCCTAGCTGGCTCTACAAACACGTTGCCCTTGAGATGCATTAGTCTGGGGTGCCGATCACCTCTGAGTTTAAAATTAAAGCAACAATTGACATGAGTGCTAACGCTTGATCAGATGGCAGAAATGCGGCGTTAAGTGAGCTTTCATGTATCGTCTAGCAAAGTGGACCAGTAACAGAAACTTATTTAAAAGCTTAGTTGAAGGTCCCGGGCTGCTTGGTTGGATTTGCGATTCAGACGGTCTCTGCGTCTATTTGAGTCCAGGATGGTATGCTTACACCGGGGCCGAAAGCGCCGAAGGCCTTAACTGGCTCAACTACATTCATCCTGATGATCGCATCCCGACTCGCCGGGCGCTGCACGCTGCAGTTGATGGCAGGGTAGAGTACCTTTCGGATTTCCGGCTGCGACGCGCCGACGGCAAGTACATAGTCTCGCGCGGTCATGGCACCCCCATTTCGATGAGGATCTAAGCTATCTAGGACTAATGGGCTTTGTCAAAACTGCTGAGGCTCTGGCCGAACAGAGTCGGGCTACTCACGATACGTCAGCTGGCCAAAATTCATCGGTTCTAACGGCAAGGGAGAGGCAAGTTCTCCAGCTCTTCGCCGAAGGTTACACAGCTGAGACGGCTGGGCTCAGGCTTGGAATTTCACAGCATACCGTAAGCGCGCTGTCCAATAGGGCCATTACGAAGCTGGGTGCGATGAACCGTACTCATGCTGTCATTAGAGCTCTACAGCTTAATGAGCTCGCGCTCGATCAAAACTGACGACAGACCTTGTTTTTAGCGAACCCCAAACGCTTGGCCATGCAGTGCAATCACCCGAAAGGGTCAAAGGCGTTTGACTGAGTGATGAAACCATCACCGCATAGCCCAAAGCGATCCCAAGCTGCATTGCCTCATCTTTCGATCGTGCAGGTATCTCTTGGCGTTTTAGACTAGAGATCACGTCCGGCGGCGAGATCACTGTGCCCTCAGGAAATCCATTTTTCCAAGAAAGCTGCAAAACCACGTGTTCAGAAGGCGCTACCTCGCTGAACCAAAACTGTCCAATCACTGCTAAACCTCGGCGTCCACCGGCAGGTGAGATTACTCCTGGCGCTATTTTGATCAATACACTTCACAAATTCACTAGCACATTTCTCGTAGTTCTTTTTGGTATGTCTCGACCGCATGTGTGCAGTTACGTACAGCAAAACGGTAATTGCCAGTGTGAGAAGTTAGGTCAAAATACCACGGCTAACACATCTTACGTGGTTTAACGATGACCGAATTTGTGCTCCCAGGGAAAGTCAAGGCAGACTTCCTCATTCATATTGTTGATCCGGATCCTACCATCTGCGAGAGCTTAAGCCTGCTATTTAGACTTGAGGGTTACGAGACAACATTTTCATTGAGTGCCGATCACTTTCTATCTGCACTTGAGAAGAGAAGGCCCGACCTTGTTGTCATGAACATAAAGATGAGCAGCGACGACGGTGAGTCGCTCCTTAGAGCCGCACGCAAGGAATGTCACGGACTCCTTGTGGTTATGCTGACAAGCTTCGCTCCACTGGAGGAAGTGGTGACAGCGATGAAAGAAGGCGCGATCGATGTTCTGAGCAAGCCGGTAGACAACGAAAAGCTGCTTGCGATCGTCCGTGGCGCGCTCGGCCAGAACGTACGAGTTTATACCGACGGTGGAGGCAAACGCGAGGTCACGGTCAGTGGCTTCAAGCAGATAACCCCGCGAGAGCGCGAGGTGCTGCAGCTTTTGGTAAACGGGTTTTCCAATAAGGCGAGCGCCAACATCTTAGACATCTCGCATCGGACAGTCGAAGTTCACCGCGCCCGCATCATGCAAAAGCTCAATGCCCGCAACACCGCAGACCTCATGCGCATAGTTATGTCTGGATGACGACCACTTTGAATGAAACGCAGGTACCAGGGCAGACGATGCGCTGTCCTGGTTCGACATGGTTCATCTAGTCAAAGTCGCTATCCTTGCCTTCCGCCCAAGCATGGAGAAGGCTTGATGGAATGGCAGCGCCTTCGATACCGGGCCACCAGATCCCTGAGCCCCATTCTTCTACGGCTACTGATCTAAATGTTTCCTCTGTCGCTAAGGCTGGGAGGACGAGCCGATGCGTGACGCGGGCTTCTAGATCGATCTTTGCCGAGCGGCCGTTCTCCCATTCGACATCGATATTGCGGCCGCTGCCAGGCGTTACCCGGACGATCTTATATATCGGCTCACCTGCTTCAATCATCTCATCGTCTTGGTCCAATTTTCCTCTCCTATCTGCACCACCACTCTTCACCGTTTGGCCAGCTGCGCGCCAAGTGCTCGCCAATCAGGATATTACTAACATCCTGTCCGTCGATGCTGATAGCCGCGAGGCGCCGCCGGCTGCTTGTGCGATCGTAGCCGAAATACTTGATCGTCCAGTCGTTGCTGTTCAGCAAGTCGAGCATTCTAGCGCTCGCCGCCTTAGCCAAAGCTACTTCCTGATCGCCGCCGCATATCTGCGTTTGCGGCTCCGGGGTGTCGAAGTCCTTCAGCCGGATGTTCTCGCCGTAAAGCCATAGCGTGTCGCCATCTACCAGACACGTCTTGTCCGAGGTATTCGGACGATTGCCGCACATCTCAAGTTGAGGCTCACCGGCTAGGGCAGGGGCCGTCATCAGAAACAGTAAAGCCGGAAGCGCTCGGATCATCATTGGCCCTTTTCGCTCTGTCCAGGTCTGCAAGCTTGCGGCCGATCTCAGCAAGTAGCGCATGCCCGTCAGAACCTGATACCCGACCCGTATCGACGCTCTCGCCGCCGACCAAATGCTCGATGCTGACAGCCTTGGGAACTCGGACCATGAGGCATGATCGCACGGCTTAAACGTGTGTGCAAACGCTCTCCAGTTGCAGCGGTTAGCAGCATCAAGTCAGGACGGTGTGTGCAAAGTTTATGAGGTAAATCAACGGTCGTAGCTGATTTGCAATCCGCTGCGTAACCACTCCGCCACGCGGCCTCTGGCGCCAGTACGTATTTGACGCCTCGCTCTTATGCAAGAGGGCGGTTAACCGAGCTTGAACAATGGGCTCAGTCCGGGCCGACATCCCCTTCTGCATCGGTGTCGTCGGGTAGCGAGCCCGTTCCTGGCGTCTTTTCCTTGTCGGTCAGGTCAGGCGTCGCATGCGGCCCCGCAGGCGGCAGCGTCTCCTCGTCATGCTCTTTGTCCTTGTCCGGCATCGCAAACCCCTTCTGTCTTCGGTGCCAAATGGAACACCCGAGCCGTGCCAGCAGTTGCCTTGCGACAATAAGGAGAAGCCCATGAGCCCCGATAAGGTGAAATCCACGCCCGCTCCGCTTGAGACCGGCGACGGCAACCAGCAGGACGACAACATCGACGATCTGGGCCGCCGCGACGATGGCGCTCAGCAGGACCAGCCTGTAGAATCGACCAACGGCAAGCCTGCCAAGGACGAGCAGCCCAAGCGCTGATCCGCGGCAAAAGTGCATAACCTGCCACCGAGGTTGCCATCGGCCGCCCGGCGGCATATTCACGTCCAGCATATGCTTTTCTGCCGGACGTCCGATCCATGGTCGATTTCGCCGCTGCCCGCCGGGCAATGATAGACAGCCAGGTCAGCGCCGCAGGCGTTACCGAGCGCCGGCTTGTATCTGCCATGGGCCGCATTCCGCGCGAACTGTTCGTCCCAGAACACCGCCGCGGTCTTGCCTATATCGATGAGTTGCACGATCTGGGCAATGCGCGTTTCCTTCCATCCCCAGCCGTTTTCGGGCGCCTCGCGCAGCTCGCCGGCATCACCGAAACCGATCGCGTCCTCGATCTTGGCGCCGGCACTGGCTACGGCACAGCCGTGCTTGCCGCATGGGCCCAGAATGTGACTGGTCTTGAAACCGATCCTCAGCTTGCCGAGCAAGCCCAAGCCAATTTGGCGACCCTCGACATCACCAACGCCACCATCATTGCCGGTGGCATCGACGATCTTTTGGATCAGCGCTTCGACGCAATTCTCGTGGAAGGCGCGCTCGATGGCGAGCCCACCGATCTCCTCGCCCGCCTCAATCGCAACGGGCGCCTCGTGGCGCTGATCCGGCGCGGGGGCGTCGGGGTAGCGCACCGCTATCGCGCAGCCGTCGATGGATTTAAGAAAGAAACACACTTTGATGCGACCCTGCCAGTGCTGCAGCCGACGACGCGCGCCGAAGAGTTCATATTTTAGCAGTGCCTGTTGTTGCGGCCCGGCCACATCTGGCGGTTGCAGTTATTAAAGTCCGTTAAGTATTGCCTGGGTTAATTGTGCACCCCATCTGCCGGGCGTTAGTGTGGCGGGGTCTGGAGGCGAGTAAATGAAGTTTCGCGATCTGTTGAGCGCCAGCGCGCTCGCCTTGCTCTTGGCCACTGGCCCGGCGCAGGCCCAGTCGATTTCCCAGGCTCTTGCGGCCGCCTATGATCATGCCCCGGATCTGCAGTCCGCGCTGCTCGACGCCAAGGCGTCCGCTGAAAATATCGTCCAGGCCAAATCGCGCAAGCTGCCTACCCTCGGCGCTTCGGTAGCTGGCGACCAGAGCTATGCCCTGAGCGGCGGCACCTGGACCGGAACCAGCTCCCTCAATGCCGGGCTCTCCTACAACCAGACCATCTTTGACAATTTCCAGACCGAAGCGCAGATCGAACAGGCTCGCGCCGGCGCCGAAGTGGCCGAATACCAGCTCCGCAACACCGAGCAAAATGTGCTGCTGCAGGTCGTCCAGGCCTATATGGCCGTCCTGTCCGGCCGCGAGCTTCTGTCGCTGCGCCAGGCCAATGTCGATTTCTTCCGCGCCCAGCTGCAGTCCGCGCAGGACCGTCTCGATGTCGGCGAGGGCACCCGTATCGACGTAGCCCAGGCCCAGGCCCGCCTCGCCCAGGGTCAGGCCGCCTACCAGGCCGCCGTCGGCTCCCTCCAGACCAGCGAAGCAACCTACTACCGCTTTGTCGGTTCGCAGCCACAAGGCCTCAGCACGTCGCACAACTATGCGCGGCTGATCCCCAATTCCGTCCAGTCCGCCATCAGCGAAGCCGAGGCTGGCCATCCCGCCATCCTTCTCGCCAAGGCCGGCATTCGTGCGGCACAGGCCGGCAGCGATGCCGCCGGTGCCGCTTTTGGACCGACCGCAACCCTCACCGGCTCCGCCGGCGGCAATTACAGCCAGACCGCGGTTGCCGGCAACACATCCAGCCGCGGCGGTCTTTCCGCCTCGCTCGGTTTCCGCGTCACCATCCCCATCTATGCCGGCGGCGCGCTGGAGGCTCCGGCGTACGCCAGGCCAACCTGCAGCAGATCGGCGCCGAAGTGGACGCCATGTCTGCCTATGACCAGATTCGCGAAGCCGTGATCTCGGCCTGGTCCGGCATACAGAGCGCCGATGCACAGATCCAGGCCGCTCAGGCGGCGGTTTCCTCCAGCAACACCGTGCTGGAAGGCGTTATCCAGGAACGCGACCTCGGCACCCGCACCACGCTCGATGTGCTCAATTCCCAGGCTGATCTGACGAGTTCTCGCGAAGCGCTGATCAATGCCTCGAGCAACAAGGTCGTCGCGACCTTCTCCCTGCTCAGCGCCATGGGCCGGCTCACCGCCCAAGATCTTGGCCTGCCGGTCGAGGTCAAAACCGCCGTTCCCTACACCCAGGCCGTCGAAGACGTCTGGCAGGAATTGCGCACCGTCGTCGAATAGCCGTCGCGCCAAAAACGCAAGACCTTGTGGCCGGGCCTGTCCCGGCCACAACTTTTCGTGGAAGACCATGAAGTCGGGCCTTGGGGCGATTCCTTATTCGGGGCCTTCCCGCTAAGCTGGTGTTTACGAATCAGGCGGTGCGTTTGCGGACGCTGCCGCTTCAGTCGGGCGCATGAGTAAGAGGCACTGATGAACAAGCCGGCCGCAAAAGAACCGTCCATGGACGAGATCCTATCCTCCATTCGGCAGATCATTGCAGACGATGACGCGGCCGGTGCGCCGCGCCGCCCGTCAATCCAGGCTGCGCCGCCTCCGATGCAAGCTGCGCCCGCGCGTGTCGCCACCATCGACAGTCGCGATCTTTCCGACATGCTGGACGATATCGAGCCGCTGGCGCTTTCGCCCTCGCAGATCGTCGAGGAAGGCGATGACGGCCTGAGCTTTGAGTCCCTTCTGGCCGATACCGAAACCGAAGATGCCGGGCTTCAGCTCGTCGATGCCGAAGACATCGGTTTTGATCCCGATGACGAGCTCCCAAGCTTTGATCCTGCGCCGAGCCGCGCACCCGAACCCCAGCCTCAGCCGCAGCCCGAGGTCATCGCCTTTCGCCCGCCACAGCCTGAACCGTTGATCGCCAAGGCTGCCCCGCTGCCCGATCCGACGCTGACCTCGGACATGGCCTCCGAGCTGCTCGAGCCGGCCACCCGCGCCGCTGTCCGCGGTTCCATCGGCAAGCTCAATGCCCTGGGCATCGGCAATCCGGGCCTCACCATCGAGTCCATGATGCGCGACATGCTGCGCCCCATGCTCAAGGAGTGGCTCGACGAAAACCTGCCCTCGGTCGTCGAGCGCATGGTCGAAAAAGAAATCGCCCGCGTTTCCCGCGGCGAGTAGTGCCTTCCTTTTCTTTCCTCCCCCGCTTGCGGGGAGGGGACCGCCAAAGGCGGTGGAGGGGGTGCCTCACACTCTGCGCGCCGTGCTGTTCAATGTCTACGCGCACGCGGCGCCCCTTTCCGCTGTGCTCCTCTCCTCTCTCGCAAACGGGAGAGGATAAGAAGTGCCTCTTACTCATCTTATCCCCACCCCCGAAACGCTGCGCTATTCTCCCCTTATCCCCGTCACACACGCGGTGCCGACGAAGCGCCGGACGGGGAGATGGGTCTTTCAGGGTCGCCTGAGAGAGTGCGTGGATGCCGACGCCGGTCAGGTGAGCGTGTGGACTTGGGGAGATGGGAACTCGCGCACCCGCCTTGAGCCCAAGCAATCGCCGTCACCACTGGGTGGACTGCCCGAGGCGTGCGCAAAAATCCCGATCGTGCGAAGCGGCTTTCGCCTCTTCACTTCAATCTATTTCGGGGCGAAAGCCGCTTCTCACCGTGTAAACGCGACGCCTGATGGCCGGGCGGCACCTGCGCACGCCACCATTGACCCCGACCCCCGCATTTGCTTGAAGTCTCCCCACCTTTTTCCCCCGCCATTTGCCCAGAATGGCGGGTCTATGCCGTTGCGAGTGCCCCATGCTTGAAAAGACCTACGAACCCGCCGCCGTCGAAAGCCGCATCTATGACGCTTGGCTTGAGGCCAATGCCTTTGCGGCCGGGGCAGGGGCCAAGCCGGGCGCCGAGACCTTCACCATCGTCATTCCGCCGCCAAACGTTACCGGCTCCCTCCATATCGGCCACGCGCTCAACAACACGATCCAGGACATCCTCGTCCGCTTCAATCGCATGTTGAAGAAAGACGTGCTCTGGCAGCCGGGCACCGACCACGCCGGCATCGCGACGCAGATGATCGTCGAGCGCCAGCTTGCCGAAAAGCAACTCGACCGTCGCGACATGGGCCGCGAGGCCTTCATCGAGCGCGTCTGGGAGTGGAAAGGCGAGTCGGGCGGCACCATCATGAACCAGCTCAAGCGCCTTGGCGCTTCCGCTGATTTCAGCCGCGAAAAGTTCACCATGGGCGCCAACGGCTCCCAGACGACCAGATGGTTCGCGCCGTCACCAAGGTCTTCATCGAGCTGCACAAGCGCGGCCTCATCTACCGCGCCAAGCGCCTGGTCAACTGGCATCCGGGCCTTGAAACCGCGATCTCCGATCTCGAAGTCGAAAACATCGAGGTCAAGGGCCACATGTGGCACCTGCGCTATCCGCTGGCCGATGGCGTAACCTACGAGTTCCCCGTCAAGGATGAAGAGGGTGTCGTCACCGGCACCGAGACGCGCGACTATATCATCGTAGCCACCACCCGACCGGAGACCATGCTGGGCGACGTCGCCGTCGCCGTTCATCCGGAAGATGAGCGTTACGCGTCCCTCGTCGGCAAGTTCGTCGAATTGCCCTTGGTCGGTCGCCGCATTCCCATCGTCGCCGATGAATATGCCGATCCCACTCTGGGTACCGGCGCCGTCAAGATCACCCCGGCGCACGATTTCAACGACTTCGAAGTCGGTGCTCGCGCCGGCGTCGAGCCGATCAACGTCTTCACCACCCGCGGCGCCATCGTCAGCGACGACTTTATCCCGGCAAAATACCGCGGCCTGGACCGCTTCGATGCCCGCAAGGCGATCGTTGCCGACCTGACCGCACTCGCCGAAGAAAACCCGCTGCGCGGCCTCGACCATATCGAAGACAAGAAGATTATGGTCCCCCACGACGAGAAGTCCAAGCTCGTCGTCATCGAGCCATTCCTCACCGACCAGTGGTGGGTCAAGGCCGACGTGCTGGCCCAGCCGGCACTCGCCGCCGTCCGTGAGGGCCGCACCAAGTTCGTGCCGCAGCAATACGAAAACACCTATTTTGCCTGGCTCGAAAACATCAAGCCATGGTGCATTTCGCGTCAGCTTTGGTGGGGTCACCAGATCCCGGCCTGGTATGGCCCGGACAACCATGCCTTCGTCGCCGCCAGCGAAGCCGAGGCGCAGCGGATGGCCGATGCACACTACATGCAGCCGACCCAGCTGACTCGCGACCCGGACGTCCTCGACACCTGGTTCAGCTCTGCCCTCTGGCCGTTTTCGACTCTCGGCTGGCCGGACGAAACCGCTGAGCTCAAGCGCTATTACCCGACCGACGTTCTCGTCACCGGCTTCGACATCATCTTCTTCTGGGTCGCCCGCATGATGATGATGGGCCTCGAATTCCTCGACGAAGAGCCCTTCCACACCGTTTACATGCACGCCCTGGTCCGTGACGAAAAGGGCCAGAAGATGAGCAAGACCAAGGGCAACGTCATCGACCCGCTCAAGCTCGTCGACGAATACGGCGCCGACGCCACCCGCTTCACCCTCGCTGCCATGGCGGCGCAGGGCCGCGACCTCAAGCTCTCGACCCAGCGCGTCGAGGGCTATCGCAACTTCGTCACCAAGATCTGGAACGCCGCCCGCTTCCTCGAAATGAACGAAGCGCGCCGCGTAGAAGGCTACGATCCCAAGGCCAACAAGCTGCCGCTCAATCGCTGGATCGTCGGCGCAACCGCCCGCGGCATGGCCGCCGTTCGCGCCGGCATCGAAGACTATAAGTTCAACGAAGCCGCCAACAATGCCTACGACTTCGTCTGGGGCACTTTTTGCGACTGGTATGTCGAATTTGCCAAGCCCGTCTTCATGGGCACCGATGAAGCCGCAAAGGCGGAAACCCGCGCCACCGCGGCCTGGGCGCTGGATCAGATCCTGATCATGCTCCACCCCATGATGCCCTTTGTAACCGAAGAGCTCTGGGCCGAGACCGGCAAGTTTGGCGCCCCGCGTGAGAACCTTCTGATCCTCACCGAGTGGCCAGACTTCTCCGGCGTTGAAGACGCTGCCGCCGATGCCGAACTCGCCTGGCTGATCGACGTCATCTCCAACGTCCGCTCGGTCCGCGCCGAAATGAACGTTCCCGCCGGTGCTAAGCTGCAGATGGTCGTGACCGGGGCAGGGGAGGACACCCTGGCGCGCCTCGTCGCCGGCACCTCGCTCATCACCCGCCTGGCGCGCCTCGAGGAAGTCTCGCCGCAAAACGAGGTGCCCGGCGAGTCGGCGCAGTTTGTTGTCGGCAGCGCGACTTACGCCCTGCCGCTGGCCGGCGTCATCGACATCGCCGTCGAGCGCACGCGCCTCGAAAAGGAAGTCACCAAGCTCGACGCCGAGATTGCCCAGATCGACAAGAAGCTTGGCAACGAGCAGTTCGTCGCCAAAGCGCCCGAAGAGGTGATCGAGGAGCAGAAAGCCCGCCGCGAAGCCGCCATCGAGCGTCGCGAAAAGATCCTCGAAGCCCTCAAGCGCCTGAGCTGACCAACATGGACGACGCCGTCAAACAGCCCAATGACCGCGCTTTGCGCAATGGCTTGGTCGGTGTCGGCGTCGTCCTGATCTTCGATGGGTCCGGCGGCATGAAGCGTGTCGAGCCCGGCGTCGATCACGCCGCCGCACCCGCCAATGGCTTCAAGCTCATCGTCGGCAACTCGAAGGCCCCCGAGTTCAAGATTTGGCTCCGGGACGAGCTGGGAGAGTTCAACTCCGGCCTTATCACCGCCCCCACCTCGCGCTCCCGCTGCACCGTGATGGACGATAAGGCCCTGATCGTCCTCCGCGTCGTCCGTCCCGGCGCTGCCCCGCAGGACGTCGGCCGCCAATTCCTTACGGTTTGGATCGAGAGCAACCGCGTCATTATCGCCTCCGAACTCAACATCCTCGATTTCCTCGGCCTCTCCAAGGTCGACCAGCCGCATCACGCCCCGGTAACGCCGGCCGATCTCATTGCCCGTCTCGCTCTGCGCGCCACCGATCGCCTTGAGCCGCTGATTGAAATGCTGGGCGAGCGTCTCGACGGCATCGAGGAGACGCTGATCACCCACAGCACCGAAAAGGCGCAGGACAACCTCGAACAGCTCCGCCGCACCCTGATCAGCTTCCGCCGTCTTGTCTGGCCGCAACGCGACGCGCTCTCCACTCTCGAGATCGAAGACCTTTCCTTCTTCTCGGATCGCGACCGCCTGCGCCTACGCGACGCCGCCATGCGCACCGCCCGCATCGGCGACGAACTCCAGGCACTCTCCGAGCGCGCCGTCCTCGTCCACGAAGAAATCATCGACGATCGCGCCGAGCAGATGAACAAGGCCATGCTGCTGCTCGCCGCCGTCACCGTCGTTTTTTCGCCTTTGACGCTGATCACCGGCCTTCTCGGCATGAACGTTTCCGGCATCCCGCTGGCCGATCATGGCGCCGCCTTCTGGTTCGTTTGCATTCTTCTCGTTTTGATTGGCGGCGGCATCGCCATGTGGATGCGCAAACTCCGCTGGTTCTAGCCGCGGCAGGGCATGTGACGATTCCGCAACATCGTCCGCGATTCCCGCCTCGCGCCCCGCGCCGCAACGATTTGGCGATATTTTGCGCCACAATCTCCCACTAAACGTGGCGCCAACACAGCCGCTCCAGCGGACAAGCTTTTCAGGCGGATGGCACCCGCCAATAGGTGATTATGCGCGCAGCAATGCGAAAATTGTCGGCAAGTCTGACGCACTCTGGTCATGGGCGCGGCTGAATGCTGTCACAATATTCGTTTACGAAGTTTTTAGAGTTTACATCCCCCGCCGCCAACCGCGCGACGAAGTTGCCGTTACATTCCGGCGCTGCACTTGTCGAGCGCGCCGCATCTGCCAGACCCGTCCGCCACCCGGCGGGCGAAAGGAGCCCTATGCGCACCAGTTGCGCCCTTTTCGCGGCCCGCGCCGCTGCTGTTTTGACACTTGGCCTTGCAGCCATTGCGCCGGCGCACGCCCAGACTGCTGCCGATGCCGCCTTCGATTTTGCACGCACCCTCGATGGTGGCGGTACGATCGTTTCCGACGACACATACCTTTCTGCCCTCGAAAGCGATGCCGCCGCGGGCCGTCCTCTCGCGCTTTGGCAGCTCGGCACGATGTATGAAAATGGCGAAGGCGTCGACAAGGACCCGGTCAAGGCCTTCAACTACTATTCCCAGATCGCCATCCAGCACGCCGATACCGCGCCGCGCGGCCTTGAAGCCGATATCGTTGCGCGCTCATTCGTCAAGCTTGGCGACTATTTTCTCCAGGGCGACCCCGAAGTCGGCCTCAAGAAAAACCTCAACGAGTCGCATCGCATGCTTCTGCACGCGGCGACCTATTTCGGTGACGCCGAAGCGCAATACCGCGTCGGCTTGCTGTATCAGCAGGAAGACGGTCTTGGCGTGAGCCCCACTCTCAGCGCCCGCTGGCTGAAAAAGGCCGCCATCAAGGGTCATTGCCTGGCGCAAGCCAAACTTGGCGATCTCCTGTTCAACGGCATGGATGCCTATCCTGCGCGTGCCGCGGAAGGTCTGATGTGGCTCAATCAGTCGCACATTACCTGCGCCGGCAGCGCCGACCAGGCCAGTGCCGACGAGCTGCTCAACCGCGCGACATCCATCGCTACCCCTGAGGATCGCGCTGCGGCGGTTAGCCTCGCGACCATCGGCGCCATGGAAGCCGACAACGAGCTTTAAGCGCCGCCGACCGAAAAGCTGAACGCGCCTTCCACCGGCACGTGGTCGCTGGGCTTGTCCCAGCCTCGCACGTCCTTGTGCACGACGACATCGTCCAGCCGATCGGCTGCCTGTGGCGACAGCATCAAATGGTCGATGCGGATTCCCGCATTGCGCCGCCAGGCCCCAGCCTGGAAGTCCCAGAACGTAAACGCTTCTTCGCCGGTGACGGCGCGCAGCGCATCGGTCATGCCCATATTCTTGAGCGTGCGGAAACGCTCGGCGCTCTCTGGACGGTAAAGCGCGTCGCCCCACCAGCTCTCCGGATTACGCGCATCAATCGGCGCCGGAATAAGATTGAAATCGCCCATCAGGACAAACGGCTCCTCGAGAAGAAGCCGCTCCTCGACGAAGCGGTTGAGCCGGTCCATCCAGCGCAACTTGTACGGAAACTTCTCGGTATCCACCGGGTTGCCGTTCGGCAGGTAGATATTGCAGACCCGCACGATGCCGCCCTCGACCGAGAACACGCCCTCGATCAGCCGGGCCTGCTCGTCTTCCGGTTCGCCGGGCAGGCCGCGATGCACTTCATCGAAACGAATCTTGGAGAGCAGCGCCACTCCGTTCCAGCTCTTTTGGCCATGTGTCTCGACATTGTAGCCAAGCGCCTCGATCTCGGCCCGCGGAAAGGCCTCGTCGACGCTCTTGATTTCCTGCAGACCCACAATGTCGGGCTTTTCTTCTTCGAGCCAGCGCAGCAAAAGCTCGAGCCGCGCCTTGATGCCGTTGATGTTCCAGGTGGCAATGCGCAACGTCATGTCAGAACTCCGAGATCAACTCAGGCGGGTCTTTGCATGGCAGCCTCAGTTGATCTAGACGGCAAAGACGTGCCGCATCCGCAGGATGCAACAGCATTCGGATTCTTGATCTGAAATGACTGCCCGATCAGGTCGTCGGAAAAATCGATCTCCGACCCGCCCATAAATTCGAGACTCAGCGAGTCGATCAGCACCGTTGCCTCGCCCTTCTGCAGCACGAGGTCATCGTCGGCCGCAGCTTCCTGCACGAGATTATACTCGTACTGGAATCCCGAACAGCCGCCACCAGCTACCGATATGCGCAACACTGTGCCGGGCTGCTCTTTCGAGAGGATACGCGACACGCGCTTGGCGGCACGATCAGAAAGGGTCACGGCGGGCTTGTCGGCAAGAGCTGCAGCGGTCATGGGTGTTCTACCAGCATTCGTAATGTCATAACGCTGCCGCTAAGATAGGCGCATGAAGAGCCGTTGCAAAGGGCCGTAAACAAGATGAGCGAAACCGCCGCCTATGCCAGCAAGCCCAGCCAGTCTCTGGGGCGACTCTTCGGCACGGGGCCCAGTCCGACGCGTTCCGAGTTCCAGCGCGACCGCGATCGCATTATCCACTCGACCGCTTTTCGGCGCCTGCAGCACAAGACTCAAGTCTTTCTCGCCCACGAAGGCCGTCATTTCCGCAACCGCCTGACTCACACGCTGGAAGTAAGCCAGATTGCTCGGTCGATTGCGCGCGCCCTGCGCCTCGATGAAGACCTCGCCGAGGCTCTCGCCCTAAGCCATGACCTCGGCCATACGCCTTTTGGCCACGCTGGCGAACGGGCGCTCGACCGCGCCATGGCCGAGTTCGGCGGCTTCGATCACAATGTCCAGGCGCTGCGCGTCGTCACCCTGCTGGAAAACCGTTACGCCGAGCACGATGGCCTTAACCTGACTTGGGAAACCCTGGAGGGAATTCTCAAGCACAATGGTCCTTTGGTCGACGACCAGGGCCAGCCCACGGCTCGCTACCGCGAACACGGCCTCCCCCCACCGGCATCGAGGAAATCCAGACCCCAGCGGACCTGCGCCTCGCAACCTATGCAAGCCTTGAAGCGCAAGCTGCCGCTATTGCCGACGACATCGCCTACAATGCCCATGACATCGACGATGCCCTGCGAGCCGGACTTGTGGTTCTCGATGACTTCCGCGACGTGCCGCTTGCCGGCTCGATCGTGCGCGAAGTGCTCGACCTCTACCCCTATATCGGCAGCAAGCGGCAAACCCATGAAGTGCAGCGCCGCATGATTACCCGCGCGGTGGAAGATGTCATCAGAACCAGCACCGCCAACATCGCCGCTGCCGCTTTGGCATCGACCGAGGACGTGCGCCTCGCCGGCAAAACGCTGGTTACCTTTTCCGACGAAACCGCCGCCGCAGAAAAGGGCCTCAAAACCTTCCTCTTCGCGCGTGTTTACCGCCACGAGGCGGTCATGACGCCGGTGCGCGAAAGCGAGGCCGTGGTAGAGCGACTGTTCTCCCGCTACATGGAGACGGCGGACATGCCGGGCCGCTGGGGTGAAGCGGGCAGGGCGGTCGAAGGTGCTGCCCGCGCGCGCATCGTGGCCGATTTCGTCGCCGGCATGACCGATCCCTATGCGCTCGACGAGCATGGCCGCCTGTTTGACGCTCGACCGGAATTCCGTTAACCGGACCCGATCCAAACCTTAGGTTCGACATGGACATTTTTGCGCTTTTCACCACGCGGGTCACCGAGGCCCTGCGCGCCGACTATCCCGAGCTTGATGCAGCTCTGCTGTCGCGCGTCGTGGTGGAGCCGCCGCGTGATCCTGCTCATGGCGATTTGTCAACCAATGCGTCCATGGTCGTCGCCAAGCCGCTCGGCAAGAACCCGCGCGAAGTTGCCGCTGCTCTGGTCGAGCGATTCAAGGACGCTCCGGATGTCGAAAGCGTAGAGGTCGCCGGTCCCGGCTTCATCAACTTCCGCCTGTCCAACAGCATCTGGCACCAGGTGCTGAAGGCCGTGGGTGCACAAGGCGCCAACTACGGTCGTTCCGACCTGGGGCAGGGCGAGCGCGTCAACATCGAATACGTCTCGTCCAACCCCACCGGCCCCATGCATGTCGGTCACACCCGCGGCGCCGTGTTCGGCGACGCCCTGGCGTCGCTCATGGCCTGGTCTGGCTACGACGTGACCCGCGAATATTACATCAATGACACCGGCGGCCAGACCGTGATCCTCGGCCGCTCTGCCCTTCTGCGCTATCGCGAGGCCTTGGGCGAGACCATTGAAATTCCATCCGGCTTCTATCCAGGCGATTACCTGATCCCCGTTGGCCAAGTTCTCGCTGCCGAACATGGTCGTGCATTGCTCGACATGCCAGAAGAAGAGGCGGTTCTGATCGCTCGCGAGACGGCACTTGCGGCCATGATGGAGCTGATCAAGGCCGACCTTGCCCAGCTCAACGTTCATCACGACGTCTTTTTCTCAGAGCGCCAGCTGCACGGCGCCGGCGGGGACATCGAAAAGACCCTTGCCTGGCTGCGGGAAGAGGGCATGGTCTATGAGGGCCGTCTCGACCCGCCGAAGGGCAAGACGCCCGAAGACTGGGAAGACCGCGAGCAGACCCTGTTCCGCGCCACAGATTATGGCGACGACACCGATCGCGCCTTGGTCAAGTCCGACGGCACCTATACCTATTTCGCTGCCGATATCGCCTACCACCGCAACAAGTATCTTCGTGGCTTCAACCACATGGTCAACGTGCTAGGGGCTGACCACTCCGGCTACGTCAAGCGCCTGCAGGCTGCGGTCAAAGCTGTATCGCACAACGAGGCGGACATCGACGTTCGCATCTGCCAGCTCGTCCGCCTGCTCAAGAATGGCGAGCCGTTTAAGATGAGCAAGCGCTCCGGCGATCTCATCACCTTGTCCGATCTGGTCGAAGAGGTGGGCGCCGACGCCACCCGCTTCATGCTGCTGTTCCGGCGCAACGATGCGGCCATGGATTTCGACTTCGCACTGGTCAAGGAACAGACCCGCGACAACCCGGTCTTCTACGTTCAATACGCCCACGCCCGCGCCTGCTCGATCTTCCGCACCGCCGCCCGCGACATGCCCGAACTCGACGTTTCCGACGCAGCGTTGGCAGGCGCCAAGACAGAACTGCTCGAAACTGCAGCCGACATCGAACTCATACGCCTGCTCGGCGCCTGGCCACGCACGGTGGCCGCGGCGGCCGTCGCGCACGAGCCGCATCGCATCGCCTTCTATGTCCACGACCTCGCAGCCGCCTTCCATGGCTTCTGGGCCAAGGGCAAGGATGATCCGTCTTTACGCGTTGTTAACCCAACAGAGCCGACTCTGACGCTCGCTCGACTCGCTCTTGTGGATGCGGTTCGTCAGGTGATCCGTAACGGCCTGGGCATTCTGGGAGTGGGGGCGCCCGAGGAGCTTTCATAATTCGGGCGTATTGGTGTGAACATTCGCGGTACAATCCATTTGGAAACTTCCGCTTTCTAGGGGCGCTGGCCGACAACGTCAGCGAAACCGAACTCAATGGCCGCACAAACAAACGCACCGGACGACCTGATCGCTGAGCTTGCTCGCCTCATGGCCGACGATGCCCGCGCGGATACGCCCGCCAAGCCGCAGCCTGGATCGCCAGCGCCGCAATCGCCGGTCCGCATCCCTGGAGCCGAGCTGCCGCAAGCTGCCGCAGCGCCGCGTGCGCCTTTGGGCACGGTCCGCATCCCTGGCGCTGAGCCGGTCGCGCCGACACGGACCCCAGCGCTGACAGAGCCGTTCAATTTCGACTTCGCGCTGAATAAGCCAGCCGGGCCGGTGACGCCTGTCGTCGTTGCCGCCCCCGTGCAGGTTCAGACACCGCCGCAGCCGGCTGTGGTCAAGCCTGTTGTCGAACCGTCCGTGGAGCCACAAGCGCTCGATCACGACAGCTTGGCCGATCTGATCGCTGCCGAGCTTGCCGGTGAAAATAGCGAAGAGGTACCACAGCCTGAGCCGCTGCCAGTAGTGCCCGGTCCCGCTGCGCGCGAAGACAATTTCGGCGTGCCGCCCGTCTTTGGCTTTGGTTCGCCGAAGCCCGTTCAGCCCGCCGCGACCGCGGTCACGGTTGTAGAACCCGAGGTCGGCTCCTCGCCAGAGCCCGTCAAAGTCGCGCCCGAGATCGAGCCGATCGCCGAAGTCCCGGCTGAGCCCGAGCCCAAGGCTGATCCGCTTCGCGACATCGAAAATCTCGTCGGCTCCGCTATCCGCCTCAACCAGCCGGTGTCGGCACCTGCGCCGAGCCCGGCACTCCGCAGCCTCGCCACTCCGGTGCTGCCGTCCCGCTATCCGGAACGCCGGGCCGAACCATCGGCCCATGCTCCAGCCGGCGCCGGCTCGGTCGACGACGCCATCCTTGCCGCCGCTGCCGCAACCGGTGCTCGCGTCGAATGGGTCAATCCTGAAGGCGATCTGCCCTACGAAGAAGACGTTGCGCCCGTGGCTCCCCGTCGCCGCCGCGGTCCGGTCTTGGGCCTATCCCGCGCCGTTGCCGGCCCGCTAGTCGCCGTCGCCCTCTTGGGTGCCGCCGGCCTTGGCCTTTATTTCATGCTCGGACAAAGCGCAGCGCCCACGGGACCAGCGCCGCTGATCGTTGCCGATACGGCCGCCGTCAAGGAAGTCCCGGCGCCGGTCGAAACCGCGCCACAGCAGTCGGTGGTCTTCAACGAAATTGCCGGCAACAACACCGGTGCAGACGAGCAACTGGTCTCCCGCGATCAGGCCGATGAGGAAGCCGTAACCGAAGCTGCTGCGACCACCGCGGCGCTCGACAGTACCCCGGGCGTCCTGACCCCCGGCAGCGACGGCACCGTGACGCCAAACACCGATGGCCTGGTCAACCGCAAGGTTCGCACCGTTACCGTTCGTCCTGACGGCACGATCGTCAGTGGTGACGATAGCCTCGCTGGCGCCTCCATCCTGCCGGTCGATCGCCCGAACGTGCCGGAAGTTCCTGGCGCCGACACCTCGACGCCCAGCCTTCTCGCCGAAACTCAGCCGGAAACCACGGTAGCCGCCACTAATGCGCCAGCGGCGCCCACGGTCGTGCCCGTCGGTTCCGGTGTTGTCGTGCCCGTTGTCAACGCTGCTGGCCAGCCCATCACCGGCCGCACCGTAACCACTCCCGTCACGCGTCCCGCCGATCTGCAAACCGCAGCCGTCTCCGCTCCCGCAGCCGGTGTGGCGCCTGCCGCACCCGCCGGTGCCACCACAACATCCGTTTCTGAGGTCCCGACAGTCACGTCCCCCGCCGCTGCAGCAACGGCTGCCGTCCCCGCGGGCGGAACGGCGGGCGCCTATGTGCAGCTTTCCTCGCAGCGCAGCGAAGAAGCCGCCCGCGAATCGGCACAGGCCATTGCAACCCGCTACGGCGTGCTCTTCGGCGGCGCCAACCTTGAAATCCAGCGCGTCGATCTCGGCGAACGCGGCATATATTATCGTGTCCTCGTTCCCGCCTCGGATCGCTCCGGTGCCTCAAATATCTGCACAAATGTCAAAGCCGCTGGCGGCGACTGCCTGATCCTCTGACCCAAGCTTGACCTTGGCCGCCCGCGCGGCCAAGGATGGGCCATGACGGGCACCAATCAACCTGACTGGTTCGACACGCCGGCACCCAAGCCTGCCGAAGACGTCCTCAATGTCGATGTCCAAGGCTATGAAGGCCCGCTCGACCTGCTGCTCGACCTGGCGCGGCGGCAAAAATCGATCTCACCGCCATTTCAGTCCTGTCTTTGGCCCAGCAATATCTCGACTTTATCGCGGGTATTCGCGATCGGCGCATGGAGGTTGCCGCCGATTACCTCGTCATGGCCGCCTGGCTCGCCTATCTCAAAAGTCGGCTCATGGTGCCGCAGGCTGCGGGCGACGGGGAGCCCTCGGGCGAAATGCTCGCTGCCATGCTCGCCCTTCGCCTCAAGCGCCTTGAGGCTATGCGCACCGCGGCAAGCCGCTTGATGAACCGGCCTAGGCTCGGCTTCCAGGTTTATGCGCGCGGCGAGCCCGAACCCATCGAAATCCGCCGCCGCTCGCTCTGGGAAGCCAGTCTCTACGACCTCCTCAAAGCCTATGCCAGCCAGCGCGAGCGCAGCGTCCAACCCGAATATAGCCCGAAACTGCGAACCGTCTGGTCCCTCCAGGACGCCCGCGACATGCTCACCCGCATGATCGGCGACTCCGGCGACTGGGTTTCGCTCGACTCCTACCTCGTCGATTACCTCGCCACCCCAGCCGAACGCGCTACCGTTCGCGCCTCGACCTTCGCCTCGAGCCTCGAACTCGTCCGCCAGGGCGAAATCGACATCCGCCAGACCCAGACCTTTGGCCCGCTTTTCGTCCGCCGCCGGAGCAAGCCTTGAGCGACGTCGTCGGGCGGCAGCTGCGCATCGTCGAAGCGCTGCTGTTCGCCTCCGCCGAACCTCTGCGTCCCGCCGATATCGCACCCTTCCTCGAAGGAGCCGACATCCCCGCGCTGCTCGAAATTCTTCGGGCGCAATACGGGGCAGGGGAGTGAACCTCGTCCGCCGCGGCGATGCCTGGGCCTTCCGCACCGCAGAAGACCTGGGCTTTCTCCTCCAGCGCGAGCAAAACGAAACCAGGCCGCTCTCCCGCGCCGCGCTCGAAACCCTCTCCATCATCGCCTATCACCAGCCCGCCACCCGCGCCGAAATCGAGGACGTCCGAGGCGTCGCAACCGGCAAGGGCACGCTCGATCTGCTGATGGAAGCAGGCTGGGTGCGCATGCGTGGCCGCCGCCGCACGCCGGGCAGACCGGTCACCTACGGCACGACCGAGGCTTTTCTCGATCACTTCGGCCTCGACAGCCTCTCCGATCTTCCCGGGCTCGATGAACTGAAAGGCTCGGGGCTTCTGTCCGGCCGCCTGCCACCAGACCTCCAGATCCCGCTTCCCTTCGATGGCATGCTCCACCCGGACGAGGATCCGCTCGACGACGCCAACACCGGTGAGCGAGAAGACGAGGACGACGGCGCCTAGGTCAGCACACGCGCCTTTGTCTTGCCATCACGAGTGCGTTCTTGTGTTTGCCCGCGTTTGAACCTATTTCTCGGGTTACTTATCGCGTGTAACGCGTACCAGAATCTAGAGGAACCACCATGCACGCGCCGTCTATCTGGGGCATTCTCGTTGTCGCCGTTGTTGTCATCCTGCTGTTTGGCCGTGGCAAGATTTCCGGCATGATGGGCGAAGTCGCCTCCGGCATCAAAGCCTTCCAGAAGGGCATGAGGGACGACGATCGTCCTGCCGACCGCATCCAGACCACCGCCGATATCGAAGCGGCGCGCGAAGCCGAGAAGACCTCGACCACGCGCGACGTCTGATCTGCAACTCCTTGCCTGGAGTTAAGAGCGGCCCCGCCGCTATGGGGAGACTATTGCCATGCTCGGCCTAGGCTGGACAGAGATGCTGGTGATCGGCGTTGTCGCGCTGATCTTCATCGGTCCCAAAGATCTGCCGATCGTCATGAACCGCGTCGGCAAGGTGATCGGCCAGATTCAACGCATGGGGCGCGAGTTCCAGCGCGAGATCAACAAGACCACCGGCCTTGATGAAGTGCGCAACCTGCGCTCTACAATCACCGCACCTTTGAAGCAGACGGCGGACGAAATCCGCCGCGAGTTCAACACCATGAACAAGGACGGCACCCAAAGCCCGTCCGGTATCATCAAGCCCGCTGATCCCAAGGTCGAAAGCGTCGCCGACGAAATTCGCGCCAAGGCCGGCATGCCCGCCGCACCCAAGACCAGCACCGAGCTGGCCGCGGAATATGGCTTCATGCCAACCGAAAAGCCGGCTGACCTCGCGCCCATCGAAAAGACCGCGCCGGTGAGGGCCGCCCGCAAACGCGTCACAAAGCCGGCCCATGTCGCCACCGCAGATGCCGATCACGTCGAGATTGCCGACACCGAACCGGTTCCGGTCGTCATCAAGCCGGCACGCAAACGCGCGACCAAGCCTGCCGCAGCGACAACCGCCGACGCCGCAGCCGCGCCGAAAAAGCCGCGTGCGCCGCGCAAAAGCCTGCTGATCCGGCCGGAGACGCACAATAATGGCCGATACCAAGCCCCAGCTCGAAGACAAGTCGAAGCCCGAAGTCGAAGACGAACTCGCCGGTAGCGAAGCCCCGCTGCTTGAGCATCTGGTGGAACTGCGCAAGCGCCTGATCGCCAGCGCCATCGCCATCGTTGTCCTGATGGTGATCTGCTTCCTCTTCGCCGGCCAGATCTTCGATATTCTCCTCAACCCCTACCGCTCCATCTACCCCAATCCGGGTGACATGGAGCTGATCTACACGGCGCCGCAGGAATTCTTCTTCACGCAGGTCAACCTCGCCTTTTTCGGCGCGATCTTCCTGGGTTTCCCGTTCCTCGCCACGCAGATCTACGGCTTCGTTTCTCCGGGCCTCTACAAGCACGAGCGCAAGGCACTGGTGCCTTATCTCATCGCAACGCCGATCTTCTTCCTGCTCGGCGCAGCCATGGTCTATTTCGTCGTTCTGCCCATGGCGCTCGGCTTTTTTGCCGGCATGCAGACCGAAGAAATCAAGCTGCTCGCCAAGGTTTCCGAATATCTGGCGCTAGCGATGACGCTGATCCTCGCCTTCGGCGTCTGCTTCCAGCTGCCGGTCGTCTTGACCCTCCTGGCACAACTGGACCTAGTCGGGGTCAAGACGCTCGAGCATGGCCGCCGCTACGCCATCGTCATAATCCTGATCATTGCTGCCTTCATCACCCCGCCCGATCCGGTCTCCCAGATCGGCCTCGCGCTCCCGATGTACGGCCTCTACGAGCTCTCCATCCTCTCCGTCCGCATCATAGAACGCCGCCGCAAGGCTGCCCTCGCGGCCCGGGAAGCCGAACAGGCTTAGCCAAGACCCGGCACCCAGCCTCTTCCGTAAGCCGGGGAGGAGCCGCATCGTGTACGGAGCACGTTCTCGGCCACCCACCGGCCAAACTCCTCCCCCGCCTAAAGGGGAGGCCGGGTGGTGGCGCCCGCGCATCCACCAGGGCCCACACCTTCCCCCTTGCACCCCCACACCCACCTCCGTAAACAAACCCGGTCACCAACGAGGCGGGCCTGGGCCCGAGACCAACGATGTTCGATATCAAGTGGATCCGAGACAACCCCGAAGCCTTTGATCAGGCCATGTCGGTGCGCAAGAATGTCTCCGTCCGCTCCGCTGATCTCATCGCCATCGACGAGCGCCGCCGCGCGGTTATCGTTCGCCTCAACGAAGCGCAGGGAAAGCGCAACAGCCTTTCCAAGCAGATAGGCCAGGCCAAGGCGCAGAAGGACGAAGCCAGGGCGCAGGAGCTGATGGCCGAAGTCGGTCGCCTCAAGGAGTTCATTCCAGAAGGTGAGAGGGAGGAACGCGGCGTCGAAAAGGAACTTCGCGACAGCCTCGCCGCCCTCCCCAACATGCCGCTAGACGACGTTCCGCCCGGCGACGACGAAAGCGACAATGTCGAATATTTCGGTGCCAACGGCAGCGAAGCCACTGCAGCCAAGGTTCGCCCGCCCAAACCGCATCTGAGCTTTGCGCCCAAGGAACATTTCGATATCGGCGTTGCCGAAAAGGACATGGATTTCGAGACCGCTGCCAAGCTCTCCGGCAGTCGCTTCGTCATTCTCAAGGGTCAGATAGCCCGTCTCGAACGCGCCCTCGGCCAGTTCATGCTTGACCTGCACACGACCGAACACGGCTACCTCGAAGTGCAGCCACCGGTCCTCGTGCGCGATGAAGCGCTCTTTGGCACCAACCAGCTGCCAAAATTTGAGGAAGATCTCTTCTTCACCGAACACGGTGATGGCCGCCTTGCGCTGATCCCCACTGCCGAGGTGCCGCTGACCAACATGGTTCGCGAGTCCATTCTATTGGAAGAGGAACTCCCCCTCCGCTTCACCGCGCTTACGCCGTGCTTCCGCTCCGAAGCCGGCTCGGCCGGTCGCGACACCCGCGGCATGTTGCGCCAGCATCAGTTCAACAAGGTCGAACTGGTCTCGATCGTTACGCCCGAAGAATCGCTCAACGAACACGAGCGCATGCTTTCGGCCGCCGAAACCGTGCTGCAGCGCCTCGGTCTCCACTACCGCGTCATGAAGCTTTGCACCGGCGACATGGGCTTTGGTGCCCGCCGCACCTATGACATGGAAGTCTGGCTCCCCGGCCAGAACACCTATCGTGAAATCTCCTCGGTTTCGGTCTGCGGCGACTTCCAGGCCCGACGCATGGAAGCGCGCTATCGTCCATCCGGTGAGAAGCAGGCACCGCGCTATGTGCACACGCTCAACGGCTCCGGCACCGCCGTCGGCCGCTGCCTTATTGCCGTGCTCGAAAACTACCAGCAGGAAGATGGCTCGGTGGCCATCCCCGAAGCGCTCCGGCCCTATATGGGTGGCCTCACCGCCATCGGTTCGCGCTGATGGCCCTGCGCATCCTCCTCACCAATGACGATGGCGTGGATGCGCCGGGCCTTGCCATCATGGCCGATATCGCCGCCCAATTGAGCGACGATGTGTGGATCGTCGCACCCGACGGCAATCAATCCGGGGCAGGGCACCGCTTCACCTTTGGGCGTGAATTGACCCTCGATGAACGCGGCCCCCGCCGCTTCGCCGTCGTCGGCGGTTCCCCGCCGATTGCGTCGTTGCCGGCATGACCCATCTCCTTGGCAACAAGCCTGCCGATCTCGTTCTCTCCGGGGTCAATGCCGGCCAGAACCTGGGCGACATCGTCAACTGCTCGGGCACGGCAGGCGGCGCCAGGGAAGGGGCTCTCCAAGGTGCCATAGGTATCGCCATGAGCCAGTGCATGGACTACAACAGCTCGCGCCAGGCTGACTGGGCCAACGCCGTCCACTTCGGCGCCAGAACGGTTGAGGCGATCCTCGCGGCCCATGAAGGCGACGACGTTTTCTACAACGTCAACTTCCCCTTCTGCGACACATCCGAGGTCACCGGTCTAGCCGCCGTCCCACACCAGCGCTTCTCGCGCTCTCCCATCCGTCACTACGCCAGCGACAATCCCGGTGGCTTCTTCATGGCCATCCCTGAAACACCCCTGCCGCTTGATCCCGGGGCCGACTTTGAAGTCCTGCGCAAAGGCAACAAGATCACCGTCACCCCCATGGCCCTGCAGATCACGCATCGGGTGGCCTTGGAGCGGCTCGCTTCCTTGAAGCTTCCTACCGCTTCTTAACCTTACCCACCCCTGAATCACGCTCACACAATTCCACTCAAACTGCATCGGCTTTAAACTCGTCTTTACCTTACCCGCGTAGTTTCAAACTCAGTTGTTGAGTATCCTGCGTACGAGTAAGCCGATGCGTGATCGCGTTTCCCTGCGGACCCCGAGAAGTGCAGTCGCCGTGGCCGGTGTCATAGTGGCAGCGGTTGGTTTGTCCGGCTGTTCCAGCCTTGGCAGCCGTACCCTTGGCGACAATACGACCACCAGCGCGATCAATTCGCGCCCACCCACCACGCTCAATCAGCCCATGCCCGCAAGCCTTGGCGCCGCACAGAACGTGCAGGTTGCCGGCATGCAGCAATACCTGCCGCCTGCGCAGGTCGGTGGCTGGAATGGTGGTGGCAACACATTGCCTCCTGCGCCCGCTTCGTCGGGTTGGATGCAGCCGGCGGGCGCCACGCCCACCGTGCAGTCGCAGACTTTGCCTTCGTTGAACTCGTCGTCACCAATGGGAACCCCGCAAGCCATGCCCGCACAGCAGACCCTTGCCCCGCTGCCGGCTGCTCCTGCGGTCGCTGCTCTGGGCGCCAACTCTTCGCTCCCCGTCAATTCCAGCGTTCCGATGCCGCCGGCACCGGCTGCCGCAAACAGCAATGGTGCCTACACGCACACTATCGCCGGCGGCGAGTCGCTCTATACCATCGCCCGTAAATACGATGTGACCACTCAGGCGCTTGTCCTTGCCAACGGCCTGTCCTCGCCCGGACAAGATCGTCGTCGGCCAGAAGGTTATCATTCCGGGCCGCAGCGACCTCGTTAACTCCGCGCCGCAAGCACCGGCACCTGTGCAGGTCGCCGCTGCCAATGTCCAGACCCTCGCCACCGTGCCGACCACGCCGGGCCTCGCTCCCGCCGCCGGCACCCTTCAGGCGCCGACCGCCGCTGCCGCAACGCCAGCTCCGGCCCCCGTCGCCGCACCGGCGCCGACCCAGGTCGCAGCTGCACCGGCTCCGGCCGCCGAGCCCGCCATGTCGGGCAGCGAAAAGTTCCGCTGGCCGGTTTCCGGTCGCGTCATCACGGATTTTGCCGCCTCGCGTGGCACCGGCATCAATATCGACGTGCCCGCCGGCTCCTCGGTCAAGGCCGCAGAAAATGGCACTGTCATTTATGTCGGCTCTGGCGTCGAAGGCTATGGCAACCTGATCCTGGTCCGTCACCCCAACGGCTACGTGTCCGCCTATGCCCATCTCGACGGCATGAGCGTCGCCAAGGGCGCCACCGTCAGCCGCGGCGATGCGCTCGGCACAGTCGGCCAGACCGGCTCGGTCTCCAAGCCGCAGCTCCACTTCGAACTGCGCAAGGGCGCAACCCCGGTCGACCCCGTCCCGCTGCTCGCCAGCTAAACGCCTGCCCAAGATCTCCAGAAAAGGGCCGCAGTGGTGCGCGGCCCTTTTTCTTTACACAGCCTTGCCCTCTTCCCCTGCCAGCGTCCGCACCAGCTGGATCGCCACACGACCCGACCGCGCCCCACGCGTTGCCGCCCATTCGATCGCCCGCGCCCGCAACGTTTCCGCGTCGATCGCGAGCCCATAGAACTCGGCATATCCACTGACCATGGCCAGGTAATTGTCCTGGTCCGAATCGTGGAAGCCCAACCACAGCCCGAACCGGTCGGACAGCGACACCTTCTCCTCCACCGCCTCGCCCGGGTTGATCGCCGTCGATCGCTCGTTCTCGATCATGTCCCGCGGCATTAAATGCCGCCGGTTCGACGTCGCATAAAACAGCACATTTTCCGGCCGCCCCTCGAGCCCGCCGTCCAGAATGGTCTTGAGCGATTTGTAGCTCGTCTCGCCGCTATCAAAGCTGAGGTCGTCGCAGAACACGATAAACCGCGCATCCTGGCCCGCGATCGCCCGCATCAAAACGGGCAGCGTTTCGAGATCTTCCCGCGCAATTTCGATCAGCACCAGCCGCTCGAAACCCTCGCGCTCCAGCACATCGGCATGGATTGCCTTGACCAGCGATGACTTGCCCATGCCTCGCGCGCCCCAAAGCAGGGCATTGTTCGCGCCGTGGCCGCGCGCAAACTGCTCGGTATTCTTGAGCAAAATGCCTTTCACCTGATCGATGCCGCGCAACATCCGTAACGGCACCCGCGAGACTTTCTTCACTGCCAGCAGCGTCCCCGATTCTCCCTGCCAGTGATAAGCGTCAGCCTCGCCCAGCCGAAACGGTTCGGGTGCTGTGGAGCCGCGCGCAAGAATCTCCAGCGCATCGGCGATTCTGCTCAAATAGTCTTTGGTTTTCACCGTCTCGTCCTTGTGAAATGGGCGGCGCTATTGGCTTTGCAATCAGCCAACCCGAAATGTATAGTCCGCGCGATTTTGGCCGGGGCGCAAGTGCAGGACCGCTGGATAGCGTCCAGCCCGCACCAGCCGACCCTTTTCCAAAAGCGCGCCAAGAAGAAACGATTAGGAGATCGCTTGATGTTTGTAACGCCCGCCTATGCCCAGGATGCTGTCGGAGCCCCCGGAGGCATGGCTGACATCTTCATCCAGCTGATGCCGATCGCCCTTCTCGTGCTGATTTTCTGGCTGCTGATCTTCCGCCCGCAGCAGAAGCGCCTCAAGGCCCAGCAAGCCATGCTCTCCGCCATCCGCCGCGGGGACACCGTCGTCACCACCGGGGGCATCGTCGGCAAAGTAACCAAAGCCGTCGACGGCGAAGACCTCGAAGTCGAAATTTCGCCCAATGTGAAGGTCAAGCTGGTCCGTGGCATGGTTGCCGATGTGCGTTCCAAGTCCGAGCCGGTTAACGACAACAAGCCGGTCGCTTAAGACGAACCGATCCAGCCGGGGCATCATGCCCCGGCTTTCTGCCTTTCTAGGACGCCTTACATGAACCAGTCGCCGTTCCGCGTATTTGTGATCCTCTTCGTCGCAATCGCGGGTATCCTGCTTGCAGCTCCCAATTTTCTTCCCGAGTCGGCGCGCCAAGCGCTGCCCGGATGGCTGCCGCAGCCCGGACTGGTTCTCGGCCTCGATCTTCAGGGCGGTTCGCACCTGCTGCTCGAAGTCGATCGCGCCGGCATCGTCGAGCAACGCCTGTCCGACGTTCGCCGCGAAGCCCGCAACGTCCTTGCCAACCAGAACGGCATCGGCAACATCATCACCACCGATGCCGCTGCCAACGCCATCTATATCGAGCTTACCGATCCGACCCAGCGCGAGCTGGCCGTCACCGCGATCAACTCGATCCAGAATACGCTGTCCAATTCGCTGTTTTCCGCCGGCGGCGGCGTCAACGAGTTGGCTTTCGGCGAAACGGCTGATGGTAAGCTCTCGATCACCCTGACCCCCGAAGGCATCACCCAGCGCATGAGTTCGCTGGTCGCCCAGTCTATCGAAGTTATCCGCTCGCGCATCGACGAACTCGGCACCACCGAGCCGACCATTCAGCGCCAGGGCGATACCCGCGTTCTTGTCCAGGTTCCGGGCTTTGGTGACTCGACCCGCCTCAAGAACATCATTTCGCAGACCGCGCGCCTCACCTTCCACATGGTCTATCCCGGCATGACCCCGGAGCAGGCCGAGGCCCAGGGCCTGCCTGCCGGCACCATGATCCTCAACAGCCAGGATGGCTCGCGCGAACTGCTCTACGAAGACGTGGCGCTCGGCGGTGAATCCCTGATCGACGCCCAGCCCGCCTATGACCAGCAGCGCGGCATCCCGGTGGTGAGCTTCAAGTTTGACACCCGCGGCGCCGTCACCTTCGCTGAAATCACGGCCCGCAATGTGGGTCAGCGCTTCGCCATCGTCCTCGATGACACCGTCATCACCGCGCCGGTCATTCAGCAGCCGATCACCGGCGGCTCGGGCCAGATCAGCGGCTCCTTCACCACGGCCTCGGCCAACGATCTCGCCGTGCTTCTCCGCGCCGGCGCGCTCCCGGCCAGCCTCAACGTCATCGAAGAACGCACCGTTGACGCCAGCCTTGGCGCCGACTCGATCCAGGCCGGTCTTACCGCTGGTGTTGTCGCCGCCGTGCTCGTCGTCGCCTTCATGGTCGTCGCCTATGGCCTCTGGGGCGTTTTCGCGAACGTCTCGCTGATCCTCAACATCATTCTGATCTTCGCCGCGCTTTCCACCCTCGGCGCGACACTGACGCTGCCTGGCATCGCCGGCATCGTCTTGACCATCGGCATGGCCGTGGACGCCAACGTTCTGATCTACGAACGCATGCGCGAAGAACAGCGGGCAGGGCGTACGCCGCTCCAAGCCATCAATGCCGGCTTCGAACGTGCGTGGGGCACCATCGTCGACTCGCACTTGACCCAGCTTGTCGCCGCCGTCGTGCTCTACTTCATGGGTTCCGGACCGGTGCAAGGCTTCGCCGTCACTCTCGGCCTCGGCATCCTGACCTCGCTCTTCACCTCGTACACGGTCACCAACTACCAGGTGCACCTCTGGTACAAACGCGTTCGCCCGAAAGTGCTCAAGATCCAGCACTTCCGCTTCATTCCGGACGGCACCAAGATTCCCTTCATGAAGATCTCGCGCTATGTCATTGCGCTTTCGATCATCATGTCCGTCGTCTCGATCGGCGCCGCCTACTTCAAGGGCTTCAATCTCGGCATCGACTTCGTCGGCGGTACCGCAATCGAAGTTCAGCATCAGGGCAGCCCGGCTGACGTCGGCCAGGTGCGCGAACTCCTGAGCGGCCTAGACCTTGGCGAAATCCAGGTCCAGGGCTTTGGTACGCCCGAAGACGTTCTGGTCCGCGTTCAGGCCCAGGAGGGCGGCCAGTCGGCTGACCAGGTCGCCGTGCAGCAGGTTACCGATACACTGGCCAGCGAGAACTATGAGGTTCGCCGCGTCGAAGCGGTGAGCGGCACCGTCTCCGGCGAACTCGCCTGGACTGGCACCATTGCTGTCATCATCGCGCTTGCCTGTATCCTCATCTACATCTGGTTCCGCTTCGAGTGGCAGTTCGCGCTCGCCGCGGTCACGACGACATCGCACGACATCATCATGACCATCGGCCTGTTCTCGATCACCGGGCTCGAGTTCAACCTCAGCTCCATTGCCGCGGTGCTGACGCTGGTGGGTCTGTCACTTAACGAAACGGTGGTCGTCTCCGACCGTATTCGAGAGAACCTCCAGAAATACCGCAAGATGCCGCTGCCTGAGCTGATCGACCTTTCGATCAACCAGACCATCGTCCGCACGTCCTTGACCCAGTTCACGGTCTTGCTGGCCTCGTGCCGCTGGTCCTCTTCGGCGGTGAAGCGCTCCGCAGCTTCACCATCGCCATGACCTTCGGCTCGCTCGTCGGCATGTATTCCTCGGTCATCGTCAACGGCCCCATCCTCATCAACTTCGGCCTCAAGCAGAAGTCCGAAGAAGAAGTCGCCGCGGTCGAGCAAAAGAAAGTCAAAGCCAACGACGGCGCCTCGGTCTAGGGCAGGGCTCTTACCTCGCCCCTCCGGGGAGAGGTCGGCACGAAGGGCCGGGTGAGGGGCCTTTCTCCTGAGCTCGCCACCCACTGGATGTCACCCCGGCGAAGGCCGGGCCCAACCTCCGATCTCAAGATGGATCCCCGCCTGCGCGGGGATGACACCCAGTGGAGGTGGAACAGATGACCGACCCCCAAACCCTCTCCGGCCACTACCCCCACCAGACCGGCCTTACCGCCTACGGCAATGGCGGCTTCCGCTTCGCCGAACTTTCCCACAAAGGCTCGCTCCTCTGCCTGCCCTCCGGCATGCACGCCTGGAGCATCACTTCCGCCGCTGAACTGACCCTTGAAAGCCTGCAGCCCATCATCGATCAGGCCGACCAGATCGACGTTCTGCTGATTGGCCTCGGCACAGAGATCGTCCCTATCGACCCCGCTATTCGTGCCGCGCTACGCGACCGCAAGATCATCGTCGAAGCCACCCAAACCGGCGGCGCCATTCGAACGTACAATGTTCTTTTAGCGGAAGACCGCCCCGTCGCCGCCGCGCTGATCGCAGTCGAGAATGCGCGCTAACTTGTCGGGAAGCCCCCACCCAACCTCCCCGGAAGTCGGGGGAGGAGCCCCATCGGCGGTCTGGACTCGATTGGATTCCTCCCCCTCCTAAAGGGGGAGGCGAGGTGGGGGTTCTTGCCGCAAGCTCCAGCTTCAAAAGTGGCGCGCCATGACCACTGACGCCTTCACCCACGCCGCCACGACCCTCCGCGCCACCGACCGCGACCGCTACCTCCCAACGCTGGTCCTCCCGGCCGAATCCCGTGCCGCCATCATCGCGCTCTATGCCTTTAACGCCGACATCGCCGCCATCCGCGATCGTGTCTCCGGCCCGGCACCGGGAGAAATTCGCCTGCAATGGTGGGCCGACGCCATCACCGGCAGCGGACATGGCAACATCCGACAGAACCCGCTCGCCGATGCGCTGCTCCAAACGATCGAGCGCTTTAACCTTCCAACCGGAACTTTTGCCCGCCTCATCGCCGCACGCCGCTTCGACCTCTACGACGATCCAATGCCGGACCTCGAAACCTTCGAAGGCTATGCCGGCGAAACCGCATCGACCCTGCTGCAGCTCTCGGCCATGATTCTCAACAATGGCGAAGCGGTCGAACCCGGAGACGCGGCCGGCCACCTGGGCGTCGCCCAAGCCATGATCGGCCACCTTCGCGCCTTGGGCTATATCTCTGCGCAAGGGCGCATCATGCTTCCCTGGTCCATTCTCGAAGCCAACGGTGTTCAGGAAAGTGAGCTTTTCACCGGTCAGGACTCGGAAGGTCTGCACGCTGCCTTGAGCCAGATCGCCGAACTCGCCGACGCCCACCTCGCCAAGGCCCGTACCGCGATCGCGGCGCTTCCGTCCCAGCTGCGCCCAGCCTTCGCCATCATCGCCTTGCTCGAAAGCGAGCTCGCCAACTGGAAAAGGTCCGTCACAAACCCCTTCGCACCGTCACGCGACCAACCAGACTGGCAAAAAATCGGCCGCTTGACCTTGTGGTCGCTCAGGAACCGCTAAGCTTCAGCAGACCTCATCCTTAGCGTCCTGAGCTTGTCTAAGGACGAAGGACGAGGTCGCGGCGAGATCTGCGTGCCCGACCTCGTGGTTCGACAGGCTCACCATGAGGTCTCAAGCCCAAGCCTTCAAATCCTCCAGCGCCCGTCCGGTAATCGCCCGGCGCTTTGCCATCGTCTTCTCGGGCCCCCGCCAGCGCTTGACGCCTTCCGGTTTCTCCACGGTCACCTCGGGGAACAGCCCGAAGTTGACATTCATCGGCTGAAAGCTGCGCGCCCCGCTATAACTCTCCGCCTCGACATGCCCACCGGTGATATGCCCAATCAGGGCGCCCAGTGCCGTTGTCATCGGCGGCACATCCATGCTGCCGCCCAGCGCTTCCGCCGCCGTCAGCCGCCCCGTGATCAACCCGCAGGCAGCGCTTTCCACATAGCCTTCGACGCCGGTTACCTGGCCCGCAAAGCGGATCCGCGTATCGACCTTGAGCTTGAGATCGGCCGACAGAACCTTTGGCGAGTTGATGAATGTATTGCGGTGTAAGCCGCCCAACCGCGCAAATTGCGCGTTCTGCAGCCCCGGGATCATCCGGAAGATTTCGGCCTGGATACCGTAGCGCATCTTGGTCTGGAACCCGACCATGTTCCACAGCGTGCCCAACGCATTGTCCTGCCGTAGCTGCACGATGGCATAGGGTTTGACCGTCGGGTTGCGCGGATTGGTAAGACCAACCGGCTCATCGGTCCGTGCCGCAGCGTTTCCGGCCCACGCTCTGCCATCACTTCGATCGGCAAGCAGCCATCGAAATATGGCACCTTCTCCCAATCCTTGAACTCATGCAGCGGCGCCGAGATCAGCGCCTCGACAAAGGCATAATACTGGTCGCGATCCATCGGCAGGTTCAGATAATCCGCCCCCGTGCCGCCGGGCCCGGCCTTGTCGTAGCGCGACTGCTTCCAAGCAATGTCGTGGTCGATGCTGTCATAATGGATGATCGGCGCGATCGCGTCGAAAAAGGCCAGCGAATCCTCGCCGGTCTTTTCCAGGACTGCAGCCGCCAGGGCAGGGGAGGTCAGCGGCCCGGTGGCAATGATCACATGGCTCCAATCCGCATCCGGCCAGCCCGCGATTTCCTCGCGCACGACAGTGATATTGGGATGATTGTGGATTGCCTCGGTGACCGCCAGCGAGAAGCCGTCGCGATCCACCGCCAGCGCACCACCGGCCGGCAGCTTGTGCTGGTCCGCCGCCCGCATGATCAGCGAGCCGCAGCGGCGCATCTCTTCATGGAGGAGCCCGACGGCATTCTGCTCATGATCGTCGGACCGAAAACTGTTGGAGCAGACAAGCTCGGCAAAATTGTCCGTCGAATGCGCATCGGTGACTTTGACGCCGCGCATTTCGTGGACGATGACCTTGGCGCCCGCTTCCGCGGCCTGCCAGGCAGCTTCAGAACCGGCGAGCCCGCCGCCGATGATGTGAATGGGTTGGTTTGACATGGCGGGGAAATAGCAAGCCCGCCATGTCTCGGCAATCTTTGCTTACGCGGCGCGGCGTTCGTGACGGCCTTCGTTGATTTCTTCGGCGATCTTTTCGCAAAAAGCCTCGAGGTCGCCCGGATTGCGGCTGGTGATCAGCCCCTGGTCGGTGACCACCGCGCTATCTTCCCACTGTCCGCCGGCATTGATAACGTCGGTCTTGATCGATTTGAACGAAGTCACCTTGCGGCCCTTGACGATCCCGGCTTCCACCAGCAACCACGGCGCATGGCAGATGGCCGCGACCACCTTTTTCTGCTGCCAGAACGATTTGATGAAGTCGATGGCCTTGCTTTCGACGCGCAAGAGGTCCGGATTGATCTGGCCGCCCGGCAGAACGATGGCATCATAGCTATCCGCCGAAACGCTATCGAGGGTCTTGTCGACCGGCACGGCACTGCCCCAGTCGTCCTCGTCCCAGCCCTTGATCTCGCCCGCCTTGAGCGAAATCACATGCACATCGGCACCGGCCGCGCGCAGCGTCTTCAGCGGTGTTTCAAGTTCGGATTGTTCGAAACCATTCGTCGCCAGAATGGCGATGGCTTTGCCCGAAAGGCTCTGCATCATCTTCTCCTGTTTTGGGTGCGCAGACCAAACGGGAGAAATCAGTCATTGTTCCAGCCTTAGCGATCACGTGCCCGCTAAAGCAAAACACCCGCATCTCAGAGAGAAGCGGGTGTTCGCTTATAAGTATCGAGGCCAGCGATCTTAGAGATTGTTGGCATGATCGCGAGCAACACGGCTGATGTCGGTGCGAGCAATGCCCAGATCGTTGAGCTGACGATTGTCGAGCGAAGCAAGTTCACGAACCGTCTGCTGGTACGCGGCCCACTTCTGGAAAGTCTTGCGGATGTCCATTTGATGTCTCCTGTCGTCTACAGGGACTTATATAGCCAAAGCCTTCCAAGGCGAGCAGTCCGATATTGATCAATCAAGCTATGCGCTTTTTACATAGCAACGTGATCGCGTGTTCAGCCTCCATTAACGTTCCCGGCAAAGCCAAGGCCGCCGGACGAAAATCCGGCGGCCTTGCCATGCATTTTTGCCTTGAGGTCTTAGCGGTCGAACAAAGACCGCGTCATCTTCGAGAAGTCGGGGCCCGAAAGCCCGAGTATGTCAGCATCTCGCGTTGTAGGAACGTCCATTTCCCGCAACGTTTGCTTGATGTCGACGAGGCGCTTGAGGCGCCATACGGCTCGCACAAACATCGGCGTCGTCCTTGTGGCTGGCGTCGGCAACGCTGACCATGAGCGTATTTGGCGGTCAGTGCCATGCCGTTTACGTCAACCTCTGCATGCACTCGGCGCATGCCAGTTTCATCAAACGGACGCATGGGAACAATGACGCAAGCTTTAACCTGAATTCAATATTTTCGCTTGTGCGCCGCCAAGCGAGAACAGAAACTCCAGCCGAACTGATTTGGGGGTCGACGGTGCGGCAAGGCGCGCATGTCATTGTGTTGGGCAACGAGAAGGGCGGGTCGGGTAAATCCACCACCGCGTTTCACCTGGCTGTTTTCCTGCTGCACCAAGGCCACAAGGTCGCGTCCATCGACGTCGATAGCCGCCAGCAGACCCTCACGCACTATGTTCGTAATCGCCGCGACTGGGCGCGCAGCAAGGGCCTGAACTTGCCGCACACCACTCACTTCCATCTGCCTTTGGCGCGCGGCGATTCCCTCAAGGAAAATCATCGCATCGAATTTGACCTCTTCCGCCAGGCCATCGGCGAGGTCGAAGCGAGCACCGATTTCATCGTCGTCGACACGCCGGGGTTTGATACCAACCTAACCCGTCTAGCGCATTCTCTTGCCGACACCCTGATCACCCCGGTCAATGATAGTCTCATCGATCTCAGCGTCATGGCCCAGGTGGACCCGGTCACCGGCGAGCCGCGCGAGCTCAGCCACTATGCCCGCTTGGTGCAGCGTGCGCGCTCCGAGCGGCTGTCGGTTGATGGCAAGAACATCGACTGGATCTTGGTCCGCAATCGCATTTCCATGCTGTCCTCGCGCAACATGCGCCAAGTTCAGACCATGTTGGACCGTATCGCCGCACGCCTGGGTTGCCGGGTCGCCGACGGTATTGCCGAACGCGTCATCTTCCGGTCGCTATTTTCTACCGGCATGACGGTGTTCGATCCGCTGGACGAAGAACTCCTGGGCGGCATGCCATCCATGTCGCATATGAGCGCGCGTCAGGAATATCGGGCCCTCGTGACTGCCCTCAATCTGACGGCCAGCCGCCGTGCCGAAGCGCGTCGCGAAGTGCTGGCCAGTCAGCCCGGCGACGTCAACCGCTTCGCGCACATGGCGGCGCGCAGCGAAAGCTAGTCCTCAGCCCCGCGCATAGGCGATCTTGCGCGGCTCCGCCGCAGCCGTCGCGTCCTGGCGTAGGTCATAGATCGCCCGCGCCTCGACGATGGCAAAGTGATTTTCCGCCGACCAATCCCACAACGCGCTGATCGGACCCTGGAGGGTCTTTCCAAGCTCGGTCAGGCTGTACTCGACGCGCGGTGGCACTTCCGGATAGATCGTCCGCGTCACCAGCCCATCGCGCTCGAGATTGCGCAGCGTCAGCGTCAACATGCGCTGCGACACGCCATTGATCATGCGCTTGAGTTCGTTGAAGCGCAGCGTGCCGTTGCGGCCGAGCATGCCTACCACCATCACGCTCCACTTGTCGCCAATGCGGTTGAGGACGTCCGACATGGCGGAGCAGTTCGAAACCTGCGACGTGTCTTGCAGCGACATTGGTGCCTCCATGGATGATGCTTAGGCACAAATATAGACGCAGTTACTTGTTGTGCCTAGTGGCGCGAACAGGCGTGTTGTCAAATGCCCGTCAGCCAGGCCCGCCTTTCCTTGAGCTACCCTAATGTCGCTGCTAAGAGGGCGCGTTCACAAATGACCATCCGGAGCGCGCTCTTGTTTGTCCGCCGCCTAGTCCTTGCTATTGCGCTGTCCCTTGCCGCCCTGGTGCCGGCCTGGGCCAACCCGATGCTGTTGGTCGACCGCAGCAACCTTCAGGTGCTTTACGCGCAAGAGGCCGGCCAGCCCTGGCATCCCGCTTCGCTGACCAAGCTCATGACGGCCTATGTGGTTTTCGAGGAATTGAGCAAGGGAACGGTGACACTCGATACGCCGGTTACAATTTCCAAAAATGCCTTCAACCAGGCGCCGAGCAAGTCAGGGCTCAAGGTTGATAGCTCCATTTCGCTCAAGGACGCGCTCTATATCCTCGTGGTCAAATCGGCCAACGACATTGCCGTCGCTCTGGCCGAAACGGTCGCCGGCAACGAAACCGCCTTTGTCGCCAAGATGAATGACGTGGCCCAGCGCATGGGTCTATCAGGCACTCACTTCGTCAATCCGCATGGCCTTCACAATGCAGCGCAGGTAACCACCGCCCGCGACCTCGCCGTGCTCTCGCTCTATATCGAGCAGACTTTCCCCCAATTCATGCCAATGTTCGGCACCGGCGTCGTGCGGCTCGGCAATGCGCGTCTTGAGTCCAATAATGGCCTCCTCGAAGGCTTTGCCGGCACCACCGGCATGAAAACGGGCTATGTCTGCGCCTCGGGCTTGAACATTGTTGCCACCGTCGATCGGGGCGGCCGCAAGCTTCTGGCAGTGGTGTTAGGCGGCTCCTCCGGCCGCGAGCGTAATGAGCGTGCTGCAGAAATGTTGTCGGCCGCCCTCAACGGGCAGTATCAATCCACCGGCCAAAACGTTCTCGCCCTGTCAAATGCCACCGGCGTTACCCCGGTCGACATGCGTTCGCGAATTTGCGGCAAGGAAGCCGAAGCCTATGTGAAGTCGCAGGAGGCTCTTTTCCCGATCGGGATGGCGGGTCAGCCCAGCTTCCTGACCGACAAGATTGCCATGCATGAATATACCGCGGTCGATCTTGGTCGCGTGCGCAACAACATCGCGCTGCCGCGTCCTCGTCCGGCCCACACGCCGACATTCAGTGCACCGCTCGCAAGCGCCGCGCTCAAGGGGCCGGTGACGACCCCCGTGGCGGCAGGCGGTCTCAACATCCCGATGCCACGGCCGCGTCCCGCCGATCTCTAGCCTGCTTTGGTGATTGTGAATCGATATACGCCATCGCTCTCGTCGAGCGCGTATGCGTGGCTTTTTTGCCGGCAATAAAGCGGAATATCGACCTTTGCCATCGGGTCGGTCGCTAGCACGACCAGAAGCGCACCCGGCTGCAGGTCTGCCAGAGCTTTTTCCATCTTGAGGACGGGCAGGGGGCATTTGATCCCCCTGGCGTCGATGGTCAGCCGCTCAGTTGCCAAGAACCAGCACCCAGTAGATGCCGTAGCTCGATGTCGGGTTGAATGCCACGGCCACGCCCGCCTTGCTGGCCGGGGTTAAGAGACCGACCGCGTCGGCAGGATTGTTGCGCCAGCCCGAGAAAGTTTCGGCAAAGGTCGCGTAACCGGCACTAAGCTTCATCTGCGCCAGTGCCTGCGGTTTGGTCGGTGCGACATTGGTCTGGGCATATTGGCTTGCCAGTGCCTGTGCCGTACCGTTGAGGCCCGCATCTGCAACCAGTGGCGGGAGATTGTTGGTCGCGCGATAGGCGTTGATCAATCCGATCGCCTGCTGGGAGTCGAGCACGGCATTGGGCTGATCCATGCGTGCCGAAAGCGCCGGAGCCAGGGCCGTGGCCGAGGTCGGCGCGGCTCCGCCGAAGGAGGAACAGCCGGCGAGTGCCAAAGCTGCGGCGAGGGACAAAGCGGCTACGGCGGATTTTAAGACGCGTTGAGACATAGATTTCCTTCTCTCTGCCAGTTAGCCGCAATTAACAGCTGTGGCCTGCCGTGACGTTAACAGCAGCATCACGCTGTCGTTGACTGGGTCTTGCGTGTTGACCCATTTCGGGCGCAGAAGAGCGCTCGAAACTGGGCAGCATTGTGGGGAGCATGCTTTGGCCGAGGGCAATAAGCCAGTGCGGGAAGTCCGTGCAGCAACTGTGGCTATTGCCTTGTTGCTCTTGTGCTTTTTGGCGTTCGCGGGCGTCTTCACATACTTCGTTGCGGCAGCAGTTGTGCAGACTGGACAGCGCCTTGAGGAGCGCGCCGAATCGAGTGCCCGCGTCGTCGCCACCAATGCCGGCTGGATGGCCCAGGTCGCCGAACAAACCCTGCGTCGCATGGACGCTGTGCTCGGCCCCGACCTCGACATCAACCGCGACACCCTGCAGGCCGCGGTGCGGGGGCTGCCCAACGAGGTCAACGTCTACATCATCGAGCGCACCGGCCACACCATCTTCTCCACGGTGCCGAACACTGAACAGGTCGACGTTTCCGACCGGGAATATTTCAAGGCCGCTCAGGCGGGCCTCAATTTCTATACGTCGGGCCTGCTGATCAGCCGCCTCACCGGCGAACAGGTCTTCGTTTTTTCCCGTCGCGTGCAGCGCCAAGGCGAATTTGCCGGTGCCGTAATGGTCTCCTTCGACGGCTCGGTCATGGAAGAATTCTTCCAGGCTCTGGATTTCGATCTTGGCTCCACCGTCAGCCTTGTCCGCAGCGACGGCGCCCTCATGGCACGTTACCCGGCACCGGATGGTCCGGTCGACCTTTCAATCACCCGCTGATCACCGAACATCTCCGCGAAGCCGATACCGGCTCCTACTTCTCAGAGACCTCCCCGATTGACGGCATATCGAGGGTCGTCGGCTATCGCGTCGTGCCCGGCACGGACATCGTCGCTCTGGCATCGGTTGCTACCAATACGACTTGGTCCTCTCTCCACAACGCCATCATTTCGGTTTTCATTATCGTCGCGCCCATCATGATCGCACTGGTCGCTGGAGGTCTTTATGTCATCCGCCTCTTGCGCCGCGATGCAAAGCGCCGGGCCGAGCTCGAGGCCGCCAATGAAACCAACGTCATGCTCTTCCGCGAAATCCACCATCGCGTCAAAAATAACCTCCAGTCGGTGCAGTCGCTGGTCCGCATGCAGGATATGCCCAAGAGTGCCAAGATCGACCTGCAAAGCCGGCTCAGTGCCATGGCCGCGATGCACGAGCACATCTACCGCAATGACAAATATGAGGACATCGATGCCCACGCCCTAATCCCGGTCGTGGTCAACGAGGTCGTGCATGCCTATGGCTCCAACGCCGAGGTTCGCTATGCCGTCGACCACGTCGCTGTCGACCGCGATCACATCACGCCGCTCTCGCTGCTGCTGAGCGAGCTGATCACCAACGCGCTAAAATATGCTTTTGCCGACGGCCGAGACGGCATTATCGAGGTCAAGGTCAAAGACTTGGGCCATGGCCGCTGCGAACTCGTCGTCGCCGACAACGGTGTCGGCTTCGGCACCTTGCCCGACACGCCCACCAGCATGGGCCTGCGCCTGATCCGCGGCGTGGTCTCGCAAATGGGCGGCACCTACAAGTTCGTCAATGACAACGGCACCCGCTTTGAGGCCGACCTTGCCCTTGCATCGGCAGGCCACGACGCGGCGCATGCCAAACCGGTCGCGACCCCGGCCTAATTAGAGCTTGAGGCTCGCCGCCGCATCGGGCATGGCATAAGCCGATTTCCAAAGTCAGCTTATGATGATCAAGCGCTTCTTTTCATACTACGCGCCCTATAAGGGCTTTTTCGCCCTCGATTTCGGCAGCGCCGTCGTCGCCGGTCTTCTCGAACTGGCCTTCCCGCTGGCGGTCGCCTATTTCATCGACCAACTGCTGCCTCAATCCAATTTCAGCCTCATCGTCGCCGCCGGCGCGGGCCTTCTTGCCATTTACGCGCTCAATGCCGTCCTCCATGCCGTGGTCAACTATTTCGGCCACGTCCTCGGCGTCTCCATCGAGACCGACATGCGTCGGCAGGTCTTCGACCACCTTCAAAAGCTCAGCTTCCGCTTCTTCGACAACCACAAGACCGGCCACCTGATCACCCACGTTACCAAGGATCTCGAAGACGTTGGCGAAGTCGCCCACCATGGCCCTGAAGACATGTTCCTCGCGGTCATGACCTTTATCGGCGCCTTTATCTTGATGTTCCTGACCAATTGGCAACTCGCCTCGGTCACCGTCGTCATCGTCCCCATCATGACCTGGCTCGTCAGCCGCTACGGCTCGCGCATGACGCAGAACTGGCGCGAGCTCTTCGGCCGGGTAGGGGAGTTCAACACCCGCGTCGAGGACTCCATCGGCGGCATCCGCGTGGTCAAGGCCTTCGCCAACGAGGGCCACGAGTCGCGCCTGTTCGAAGGCAATAACCAGGCCTACCGCACCACCAAGCTCAAAGCCTACGCCATCATGACGGCGAGCATCACAATCACCTATCTGTCCACCCGAATGACCCAGCTTACGGTCATGCTGATGGGCGCCTGGCTCGTGGTGCAGGGTGAGATGACCTATGGCGGCTTCGTCAGCTTCCTGTTGCTGGTCGACGTCTTCATGCGCCCCATCGACAAGATCACCGGCGTGCTCGAAAGCTACCCCAAGGGCATCGCCGGCTTCACCCGCTTTACCAAGCTGATCGACACCGATCCCGACATCGCCGACCGCCCCGGCGCCAAACACGTCTCGCATCTGCGCGGCGACATCGCCTTCACCGATGTCGGATTCTCCTACGAACCAGGCCGTCCCATCCTTTCCGGCCTAAACCTCAAGGTCGCAGCCGGTGAAACCGTCGCCGTCGTCGGTCCCTCCGGCGCCGGCAAGACTACGCTTTGTGCGCTCTTGCCGCGCTTCTATGAGATCGACAGCGGCTCCATCAGCATCGATGGCATCGACATCCGCGACATGACGCAAGTGAGCCTCCGCAGCCAGATCGGCATCGTCCAGCAAGACGTCTTCCTGTTCGGCGGTACCCTGCGCGAAAATATCGCCTATGGCCGCCTCGGCGCCAGCGACGAGGACATTCTCGCGGCCGCCCGCCAGGCCCGCCTCGACAACGTCATCGCCCGCTTGCCCGACGGTTTAGACACCATGGTCGGCGAACGCGGCGTCAAGCTCTCGGGCGGCCAGAAGCAGCGCGTCGCCATCGCCCGAATCTTCCTCAAGAACCCGCCCATCCTGATCCTCGACGAAGCCACCTCGGCGCTCGATACCGCAACCGAACTCGCCATCCAGCAGTCACTGAGCGAACTTTCGCGCGGTCGCACCACACTGGTGATCGCCCACCGTCTCGCGACCATCCAGCATGCCGACCGCATCGTCGTCGTCGACGAAACCGGCATTGTCGAAGAAGGTCCACACGAAGCGCTGCTCGCCCGCGCCGGCGCCTATGCGCACCTCCACCAGGCTCAGTTCGGCGGCCTTACCACGCCGAACCGCCCCTAGGCTCTCTGCGCCCGTCCGGTGCGCTGGGCGAGCACGCGCTCGAGGGCAAGCAGGCCATCGTTGATCAGCACCGCGCAGGCGCCGACGATCAATCCGCCCTGCAGCACGAAGGCAGTGTTGTTGGTGGTGAGCCCAGCGATGATCACCTCCCCAAGCGTCTTCGCTGCCACCGTCGACCCGATCGTCGCGGTGGAAAGCGAAATCACGGCCGCTATCCTTATGCCCGTCAGCATCACCGGCAGAGCCAAGGGCAACTCGATCTGTACCAGCCGCTGCCAGGGCGTCAGCCCCATGCCGCGCGCCGCTTCTTCAACGTCGCGCGGCACATTGGCGAGCCCGGCCAGCGCGTTCTCGAAGATCGGCAGGAGCCCATAGAGAAAAAGCGCCACGAGGATCGGCTCGGTTCCAAAGCCGAGGAGCGGAATAGCCAGGGCCAGCACCGCCACCGGAGGGATCGTCTGCCCGACATTGGCGATGCTGCGGCTCAGCGGTAGGAATTCGGCGCCAAAAGGTCGGGTGACAAGGATCGCGAGCCCCACGGCAAAGATCGTGGCCGCCAATGTCGCCGCAAAGGTGATCCAGAGATGGTTTAGCGTAATCTCGAGCAAGTTGCCCTGATGGTAGATCGGCGGCGCCCCGTATTTGACGAGCGGCTGCAACAGCGGCGCGAAGCTGTCCGGGCTGACGAGAAACGCCAAGAGGACCACCGCGAGAGCGGCCCGAAATACCAGGCCCCAGTTCATTGTGGCCTTGCCGCCAGCTGGCTTAAGCGCTGAAGCGTGACCCGGCCGATGTGCACACCCTTGTCCGTCACGGGCAGCGCCTCGCGCCCCGACCACAGGCATTCCGCATAGGCATCGCGCAAGCTCGCATGCGCATCCACGCTCTCGCCCTGAGCGTCCCCAGGCTCGATATGGTTGAGGACGATGTCGAGCGATAACAGCCGGAACGGACGCTCGCCGCTACCGATCAGCGTCGCCACGAACTCGTTGGCAGGATGGGTGATGATCTCGGCCGGCGTCGCGTATTGCAGCAGATGCCCCTTGTCCATCACAGCAATCCGGCTACCCAGCGCGATCGCCTCGTTCATGTCGTGGGTCACGAGAACGATCGTCGTGCCGAGCCGGCGCTGGATCGCCAGGAGGTCAGTCTGCGCCTTGCCGCGAATGATCGGGTCGAGCGCGCCGAACGGCTCGTCCATAAGGAGGATATTCGGCCCCGCCGCCAGCGCCCGGGCCACCCCGACGCGCTGCTGTTCGCCACCCGAAAGTTCGCGCGGCAGGCGATGGCGGTACTGCGCCGGATCTAGCTGGAACAGGGTCAGCAGCTCATCGACACGGGCGCTGATCCGCTCCCGATCCCACTTCAGGAGCTTGGGCACCGTCGCAATATTCTGGCCCACTGTGCGATGCGGAAAAAGCCCATTACCCTGAATCGCATAGCCGATCTGCCGCCGCAGCTCATAGCCAGCAAAGTCGCGCGTGTTTCGGCCATCGATCAGGACGCTGCCGGCACTCGGCTCGACCAGCCGGTTGATCATCCGCAACAGCGTCGTCTTGCCCGATCCCGACGTGCCGACCACGGCGCAGATGTCGCCGCTGGCAACCGTCAGCGAAACAGTGTCGACCACTGTTGAGCCATCGAAGACCTTGCTCAGCCCATTGATTTCGATCATGCGCCGCGCGCCTTTCCGGGTGATGCGAGGTCGACCAACGCGTCCATCACCACCGCACTGGCAAAGGCCAGTGCCACTGTTGGGATAGCGCCGAGCAGCACCAGGTCCATGGCCGTTTGTCCGATGCCCTGGAACACGAAGACCCCAAAACCACCGCCTCCGATCAACGCCGCGATGGTCGCCAGGCCGATATTCTGCACCAGTACCACCCTGATACCGGTGAGGATGATGGGGAGCGCCAGGGGCACTTCAGCCTGGAACAGCATCTGCATGCGCGTCATCCCCATGCCGCGGGCCGCTTCTTTGACTGTTGCCGGCACCGACTGCAGCCCCGAAACTGTGTTGGCGACGATGGGCAGCAGCGAATAGGCAAAAAGCGCGACCATGGCCGGCGCCGCACCAATACCGGAAACACCGGCAGCTCTCGCGCCCGGCACATTGGCTGCAATCCAGGCGAGCGGTGCGATCAACAGGCCAAAAGGGCGATCGAGGGAATGGTCTGAACGACGTTGAGCGTGTTGAGCAGACCCACGCGCAGCTTGCGGAAGCGGTAAGCCAGAACGCCGAGCGGGACGCCAATCAGCGTAGCCGCCCCAAGCGAGCCGAATGCCAAAAACAGATGCGTCCGCGCTTCCGCCAAGAAAGCCTGCCCGCGATTGGCATATTCGCGGAGCATGGAAACATCGTCCAACAGCCCCGCTATAAGGATGATGCCAAAAGCGGAGGCGACTGCTGCCAGATTGGCCAAGCGCCACACTGGGCTTAGCCGCAAGCGGATCAAGGCATCGGCAGCAACCAGGGCAAAGGCAAATGACAAAAGCCAAAATCCCGCCCCCGGTGATACCCGGCCGACAGTGTTCCCCTCAGGCGTCAAGCCGTCTGCCGACATCCCAAGCATGATCGTCAGCCCGATCACCAGGCCAAAGCCCACAAGCAGACGCCATAGGGTAGGGGTGCGCAACAGCGCCATTATCGTGCCGCCGCCAACAATAACCAGCACCAAAGCCGCCAGCGGTTGCGGCAGAGCAAGGTAGATCGGCAGGGGTTCGCCTAGAACGATCCGGTTGGGTTTGGAAATCACGAACGGCAAAAGCGCGATTGCCGCCACGACGATCAAAGCGACAACCACGCCAAGTTTATCCAAGCGAGGCGCCCTTAGATCAGGCGAAAGCGATATTTGGGCCTGAGACATGCGAATGAGGCGACCTTGGCCGCCACGTCAACTCAGCTCAGGAACCCGTTTTCGGTCAGCCAGTCGCGGGCCACATCGGCGGCAGCTTCGCCATCGACCTGGATGCGGCCGTTAAGCGTCTGCAGCGTGGTCAGGTCAAGCTTCTGGAACACGGGCTCGAGCAGCGTCTTGATTTCCGGATTGGCCATTAGCACTTCTTCGCGCACGATCGGCGCAGGCTCATAAACAGGCTGCACACCCTTGTCGTCTTCAAGCACAACAAGTCCGGCCGCCGCGATCGCGCCGTCGGTGCCATAGACCATGGCGGCATTGACGCCATCGGTGCCCTGTGCGGCCGCGGCAATCGTCGCGGAGGTATCGCCACCGGATAGCACCACCAGCTGGTTGGGCTGCATGGTGAAGGCATAGGCTTCTTGGAAAGCAGGCAGGGCGGACTCGGAGTTCACGAACTCGGCCGAAGCCGCAAGCTTCACTTCGCCCCCGTCGGCGACATACTTGCCGAAATCGGAGAAAGTTGTGATGTCGTTCTCGTCAGCGATGGCCTGCGTAATCGCGACGGCCCAGGTGTTGTTCGCGGGCGCCGGCTGAAGCCAGACGATGTTGGCATTCTCGTAATCGAGCGTCTTGGCGAAAGCATAGGCCGTGTCGGCCGACTTCCAGGCCGGATCGTCCGAGACGTTATAGAAGAAGCCCACATTGGACGTATATTCGGGATAGATATCGATCTCGCCCGCTTCGATGGCGGCGCGCACGATCGGCGTTGCGCCGAGCGAAATACGGTCGGTCACCTCGATGCCGCCATCTTCAAGCACCTGAAGAATGACGTTACCCAAAAGCGCGCCTTCCGTATCGATCTTGGAAGACACGACCACCTGCGCCGAAGCAGCGCTGGTCAACAAGACAACGCCGGCAGCGGTGCCAGCCAAAAGCTTCATGATAGACATAGATTAATCCCCAATTGGGTCTGAAAGTCGCAAGCTGGAGCTTGGTTCCACAGTCTGGAGATAATTATTACGGCTGCCAACCCTTGGCAGATCACTCGACGCTGACCACGGCGACGAAAATGGTGACCCCGGCGGGATTCGAACCCACGACCCCGGATTAGGAATCCGGTGCTCTATCCTGCTGAGCTACGGGACCAGCCATGAGCCGGAGTACCAGCGGGCACCTTCATTTTCAAGCGGCGGTTGATCCTCCCGGCCCTCTCCGCTAAACGGGGCGCCGAACAAGGAACATGAAATGCGCGCGGAAATCGAAAAGACCGTTGCCGAAATCGAGCAGGTTCTGACCCTGCTGAGGAGGCATCTTTGACTGGGATACTGCACAGGTCCGTCTCGACGCGCTGAACGCGCAAACCGAATCTCCCGACTTCTGGAACGATCCGGAAAAAGCCCGCGTCACCATGCGCGAGCGCGACGAACTCGATGTTGCGGTCAAGGCCGTACGCGAGCTCGAGACCGGCATCGCCGATAATGTCGAACTGATCGAGCTCGGTGAAGCCGAGGGCGACGGCGAGATCGTGCGCGACGCCGAAGCCGCGCTGATCGAGCTCAAGGGCAGTGCCCGGCGTCGCCAGATTGAAACTTTGCTTTCCGGCGAAGTCGACAGCAATGACTGCTATGTCGAAATTCACTCCGGCGCCGGTGGCACCGAGAGCCAGGACTGGGCCAACATGCTGTTGCGCATGTATACCCGCTGGGCCGAGCGCCGGAAGATGAAGGTCGAAGTGCTCGAAATGCACGACGGCGAAGAAGCCGGCATCAAGTCGGCGACCATCCAGATCAAGGGCCACAATGCCTATGGCTGGCTCAAGACCGAAAGCGGCGTCCATCGCCTCGTTCGCATCAGCCCATACGACTCCGCTGCCCGTCGCCACACTAGCTTCTCCAGCTGCTGGGTTTATCCGGTGGTCGACGACTCCATCGATATCGAAATCCGCGAAGCCGACCTCAAGGTTGACACCTATCGCGCATCCGGCGCCGGCGGCCAGCACGTCAACACCACCGACTCGGCCATCCGTATCACCCACGTGCCTTCCGGCATCATCGTGGCCTGCCAGCAGGAGCGCAGCCAGCACAAGAACCGTGCAACGGCCATGAACATGCTCAAGGCTCGTCTCTATGAGCAGGAGTTGCAGAAGCGCGAAGAAGCGGCCAACGCCCAAGCTGCCAGCAAGACCGATATCGGCTGGGGCCACCAGATCCGTTCCTACGTGCTGCAGCCCTACCAGATGGTCAAGGACCTGCGAACCGGCGTTGAAAGCGGCCAGCCCTCAGTGGTGCTGGATGGCGATCTCGACGAGTTTATGGAAGCGGCCCTGGCCCAGCGCGTCGGCGTCGCCACCGACGTAGCTGCCGACTAGCCCTGGCCCAGCATAACCCCAAGCCGTTTCCCGGCATCGAGGAACGGCTTGGGATCGAGCGCATTTTCGCCCCGCCGCACCTCGAAGTGAAGGTGCGGACCGGTCGAACGTCCCGTCGATCCGACCTTGGCGATCGGCGTCCCCGTCGTCACCTTCTGTCCCTCGCGCGCCAGCTGTGCGCTAAGATGCGCATAGCGGCTGACGATCCCATTGGCGTGGCGCACTTCCACCACCTTGCCATAGCCTGAGCGGTCGCCGACAAAACTGACGACCCCGTCGGCCGCGCTGAAAACCGTCGTTCCAGAAGCGGCAGCAAAATCCAGACCGGAATGAAACGCCTTGCGCCCAGTAAACGGATCGCTCCGATTGCCGAAGGTCGAGCTCTGCCGGAAATTGCCCGAGATCGGCATATGTACCGGCGCTGAATTGACCCCATCGCGCGCCGCCTTGTAGCGCATCAGCGCATCCATGACCGAATTGGCATCATCGATCATCGGCGAGCCCTCGCCGTCCGAAGCCTCCAGCAGCGGTCCGCCAACGCCGCTCAGCCCCGCTTCGGGCAGTTCCAGCGCAATTCCCAGCCGATCCATTTCGCTGACGATGCCGTCGGTTCGCTCATTGGCCGCGCTGGCGATACCCACCATCGCCTGCTGCGTCTCGGTCATCATCTGGTTCACCGATGCCGCGGTCGCTGCAACATCCGGATTCCCCGAAATCGTCGGTGCTGCGACGGGCGGCGTGCCACGCATCTCGATCGAGGCAATGCCCAATTGATCCGCCTTTTCGACGAGCGCCTTAACCAGCTGATGCTGTTCCAGTAGCACGTCCTGCTGCTGAGATAGCTCCTGCAGCTGCAGGTTGATGTCACCGGCCTGAGCATAGGAGCGCGAATGGAGACGATCGATCTCGACCCGCATCTGCGCGAGCCGATCCTCGTAGGCAGTCACGACTAGCTCGTTCTGCCCGCCCATCAGCCGCGCGATATCTGGGGCCATCAAAAGCGCCGTGCCGGAAAGCGCGTTGCCGCCGAGCAGCACCGCGAACATGCCGTAGAACAGCGCTGGGTGGATGCCGGCGCGAATAGCTCTTTGCCCCTGCTCAACCCGTCTGAACACCGCACCGCCCTCACGCACTCACATGGTGAACCGATTATGAGCGCGCTTGGTTAAAAAGCCGAAAACGTCAGGCGCCGACCTCGCCGGCAATCACTTCATCCAGCGCCTCCAGCATCTTGGCGGCATGGCCCTTGATCCGCGTCGCCCGGATGATGCGTGCGATCCGCCCATTCTGGTCGATGATGATGCTCGTGCGCACAAGCCCCATGAACTCGCGCCCATAAAGCTTCTTCATCTGCCACAAGCCGAACGCCTCGATAATTTTCCGTTGCGGATCAGCAGCCAACGGCACTTTCAATCCGTACTTCTCTCTAAACTTCTTGTGCGTTTCCGAAGTATCAGGTGAGACGCCGACAAGGAAAGTGTCGCGAACGCTGAACGCATCCGAGAGCGCAGAAAACTCCTGATTCTCATCAACGCAGCCACCAGAGTCATCCTCAGGATAGAAAAACAGCACGATCGGATGGCCCGCTAGTGCTTGGCTGCTAATGGCTGTGCCATCATCACGGTGAAGCGTGAAGTCTGGGGCAGGGTCGCCCTCGTTCAGATGCGTCATCGTCTATCCCCTTGTTAAGTCACTGCGATAGGGCTGTTGGCGCCACATTCCAGCCGGTATCATTGGGCATTGGACCGCCTGCGGGCGGATGATTCTGCGAGCAGGGTAGCGGCCCGGCTCGCCTGGTATGGCGGCAGTGAACCAAGCATCTAGTCCAGACCATACCCTTGATCCTGCGCCAACCGCCAAGCCGCGGCAAAGGTCGAAATCGCGACGGGCCTTCAAGGTTGCGGTCTGGCTTCTCGGCATTCCCTCAGCCATCCTCATCCTGCTCTATATTACGCTGCTGATTACCCCGATCCGCCTGCCGTTTACCGGTCCCGCCATTCGCGGCTTCGTGCAGTCCTTTATCCCGCCATCTGCCGATCTCTCCATGGGCGATATGGCGCTCGCGCTCGAGGGCGGCGTCTGGCCCGTGATCCGCTTCGCGCCGGTTCAATATCGCGACACCAAGAGCGGCGCTTTCATCGCCATGGAAGCGCTCGAGGTCGGCTTTTCGCCCGCCCGCGCCCTTTTTGGCCAACCAGGCACGACCATCACCGTCGTAGCCCCACACGTGCAGATCATCCAAGATCTTTATGGACCACGCCCTGGCCGTTTCGAGGTGGTGGAAGGCGAAAACGGCGCCATCTACACCATTCGTGTGCTCGAAGGTGAAGACACCTTTCCGCCCATCGCCATTTCGCCTACCGGCATCGCCAATAGCGCTGGCGAAGCCCCGCCGATGCGCTCGGACAATGACTGGCTGATCTACAATCTTGAAGCCAGCGAACAGTCGCTCAGCGACCTCGTCCAGCAAACCGAGCTCGGCCGCTTCTCCCGTCTCGTGGTGCGGGATGCCCGCATTGACATGACCGATCCGGTCTACGGCATCTATCGCGAGATCGCTGCTGCCAATCTCGATATCGGCCCGGATGCCCGCACAGGCACGACCGTTGGCGAGTTTTCCGCCCTGATCGGCGGCCGCACCGTGATCGGCAGCATCGAGCGCTCCCTGGACGAAGACGGCACCCGCCGCCTTCAGGCCGACGTCACCAATCTCGATTTTTCCGCCCTCATGCCTTTCGTCGATGACCGTGACAGCGTCGCGGCCATGCGTGGCGCCGGTGCGGTGTCGATCGATGTGACCTTCACCGGCGACACCGGCAAGTTGATCGATGGCGAATTCAAGATCGACCTGACCGGCCTCGATCTGCGCCTTGAGGACGACTATTTCCCCATCGCCAGCTCGATCCTCGACATCTCATGGTATCCTGAGCTCGGACAATTCTCCCTGGCGGAAGGGACGCTCCAGATCGGCAACAGCCGCGCCATTATCGCCGGCGTCTTCGCCATGGGGCTCGACCAAAAATATGGACCGACCGTCGGCATGTCGATCGACGCGCGTGAGGTCAGCATCAACCCCAATGATCTGGCGACGCCCGCCGTCCCATTCGACACGGTAGAGTTTTCCGGTTGGTCAGCGCCGCTTTACGGCGCACTCGGTATCGACCGGCTGGTTGCTCGACGCGGCAATGCTTCGGTGGCCACCGCCGGGCGGATCGATCTCGTTCAGGACGGCATTGGCATCGACATGTCCGTGGCCGGGCAGGGCATCACCGCCGACGATTTCAAACGCCTCTGGCCATACATCATGGGCGGCGAAAGCCGGGACTGGTTTGTCGCCAATGTCCCACAAGGAACAGTCAAGAACGCCCGCATGGAGTTCAATTTCCCGGTCGGCGCCATGGACTTCACCGGCGGCAGCGATCAGCCTTTGCCGCCGGACAGCATGGACATCGAGATCAATGGAGAAGGCGTCGCCATCAAAGCGACCGAAGCCATGCCGCCCATCCAGATTATCGGTGAAACTCGCATCGCCTATGACGGCAATTTCTCCGTGTCCGGCGGCGGCGGCCGGGTCGAGACAGCTGGCGGCGCCATAGAGATCCGGAACCCGGCCTTGGTCATGGACAACACCAACCCAGAGGAGCCGATCGTCGAGATATCGGGCGACGTCAACGCACCCATTCCAGCCCTGATCGCGCTTGCCCAGGAACAACAGCCCGACGCGCTAAGCGCCGTCGAACTGCCACTCGATCTCCAAAGCCTCACCGGCACGCTCGACCTCGGGCTCGTCGCCACCATTGCCCTTGCCGACGAAGAGCAGAAACGGCCGATGAAGATCGATTATGTCGCCAACGGCACCGTCGCCGATTTCGGCAGCGCGGAGCCGATCGAGGGCCGCGCCATCAGCAACGGTCAGCTTTCCTTCTCGGCCAATCAGGCCGGCTATCAGCTCGGCGGCACCGCAGATATCGACGGCATGGTCGCTGAAATATCGGTGGAAGGCACGCCCACCACCGACCCCGCTCTTCGCATTGCATCGACGGTCGCCGTCGATGACCTCGCTGCTATGGGTTTTGACGCGTCCGAGTTCTTGAGCGGCCAGGTTCAGTTCGTTGCGCAGCCGACGACGGACGGAGCCCTCCAGATGTCCGTTGATCTGGAGGGCGCTGGCCTCGACATTAGGGACCTCGGCATTTCCAAAGCTCTCGGCACGCCCGGGACGCTCGAGGCGATCATTCGCCCCGATGGCGAGGTAACCCACCTCGAAGACATCTCCCTGTCCTTCGGCGATGTTCGCCTCGCCGGAGTTCTGGACTTCCACGCAACCGACGGCCTCGTTTCGGCGAAGTTCGATACCTTCGCCTTGAGCAAGGGTGACAGCGCACAGGTGGAGCTTGCCCCGCTCGAAGGCGGCTTCGACGTCACCATTCGCGGTGCGCAGCTCGATCTGAAACCCATGCTCGGACGCTTCTTCAGCCTCGACACCGGCAGCGGCGGCATCGAGACCACTCAACTCGATCAGTCTATAAACCTCGATGTGCAGCTCGATCGAGCGATCGGCTTCTACGCCACGACCGCCTTCAACCTCGATCTCGATCTGGCACTTCGCAATGGCGAACTTTCGCGCGCGATCCTCTCCGCCCAGTTCGACGAAGGCAATGCCATCTCCGTCACGACCAATCCGGCGCCCAACGGACGCTCACTTTCGGTTGCCTTCAACGACGCCGGGACGATCCTGCGCCTCCTCGGCGTCTACTCACAGCTGGCCGGTGGTTCCGGCAGCCTGGTGATGACCACCGACCGCAAGCAGGATGTCGAAGTCGGCCAGCTCGTACTGCGCAACTTCGCCATCGTCGACGAGGACAACGTCGCCCAGATCGTCGGCAACCACGCCGATTCGCGCGACGCCATCGCCTTGAACAATCGCCTCGATTTCACGGCTGGCGAGGTTACCTTTGTCCGGCGCGACAAGAGCGTCGAAGTCACCAATGCCGTCGTTGCTGGCGCAACGGTCGGCGGTAACCTGCGCGGCTTCATCTATACCGATCGCGGCCAGTACGACCTCACCGGCACCTTCGTCCCGCTCTTCGGCCTCAACAATGCCTTTGCGCAAATCCCCCTGCTCGGGCCCTTGCTCGGCGGCCGCGACAGCGAAGGCCTGGTCGGCGTCACCTTCGCCGTCCGTGGACCGCTCGGTCAGCCGCAATTCGTCGTCAACCCGCTCTCCATCCTCGCCCCCGGTTTCCTCCGCGAACTCTTCGAGTTCCGCCAGGGCACAACATCTACCGCACACTAAAAAAGGCGCCGCTTTCGCGACGCCTTCTTGTTTTCACTGCTTTCTACGGGGCAGGCTGGGGAGATTTATACCGGCTTGATCAGCGCATGCCGCTTCTTGCCGACCGAAAGCTTGATCACGCCTTCCGGCAACAAGGCATTGTCCGCAAGACTAAGCTTTTCGTCCTCGATTACCGCATCGTTGACCCGTACCGCGCCGGATTGCACATGCCGACGCGCTTCGCCGTTCGACGCAGCTAAACCAGCCTTGACCAAGGCCGCCAGCACGCCAATTCCGGTCGCAAGCTCCGCATGCGTGACTTCGGCGGTCGGCAGCGACAGATCAAGCTTGCCGGTCTCGAATGTCGCACGCGCCGTTTCCGCGGCTTCTTCCGCCGCAGCACGGCCGCGGATCATCGCGGTGACTTCGGTCGCGAGCCGCTTCTTGGCTTCGTTGATGTCGCCAGCAACGATCCGGGCGACCTCGTCCAGAGGCAGCGTCGTATAAAGCTTGAGGAACCGCTCGACGTCCGCGTCCTCGGTGTTCCGCCAGTACTGCCAGAAATCGTAGGCCGAAAGGAGGTCCGGATTGAGCCAGATGGCGCCGTTCATCGACTTGCCCATCTTCTGGCCGGATGCTGTCGTCAGCAACGGCGTCGTCAACGCGTAAAGCTGCGGCGTGCCCATGCGATGGCCGAGGTCGATGCCGTTGACGATATTGCCCCACTGATCCGAACCGCCCATCTGCAACCGCACGCCATAGCGCTTGTTGAGCTCGACGAAGTCGTAGGCCTGGAGGATCATGTAGTTGAATTCGAGAAAGCTCAGCGACTGCTCGCGATCGAGCCGCTGCTTCACCGAATCAAAGCTCAGCATGCGATTGACCGAAAAATGCTGGCCCACATCGCGCAGGAACTCGAGATAGTTCAGCGGCAAAAGCCATTCGGCATTGTTGAGCATCAGCGACTTGCCATCGCCGAAATTGAGATAGTTCGAAAACACCTGCTTGATGCCGTCGATGTTGGACTGGATGGTGTCCACCGTCATCAGCTTGCGGGCTTCGTCCTTGAACGATGGATCGCCCACCATGCCGGTACCGCCGCCCATGAGGGCAACAGCGCGGTGGCCGGTCTTTTCCAGCCAATGCAGCATCATGATCTGGATCAAGCTGCCCACATGCAACGACGACGCCGTCGGATCAAAGCCGATATAGGCGGTCACGGTCTCGGTGGCGAAAAGCTCGTCAAGCCCGGTCTCGTCGGAAACCTGATGAATAAAGCCGCGCTCGGAGAGGGTGCGGAGGAAGTCGGATTTAAACTTGGTCATTTGGTCATCACTGAGAAAAGTGAGACCTCATGGTGAGCCTGTCGAACCACGAGGTCGGTGCACGCGGGACCCCGACCTTCGACAGGCTCAGGATGAGGTCCCTTCCAACAAATCGCCAAATGCGCGCTGTTAGCTCAGCGCCCGCCACCGTCCGCGATCTCCTGACGGCGACGGTCGAGATACTCGGCGCACGCCGCGGTCAGTTCATCGATCTTGCCTTCGTAGAAGTGGTTTGCACCCTCAACGATCTGCTGTTCGATGGTGATGCCCTTCTGCGTCTTGAGCTTGTCGACGAGCTTTTGCACCGAACTCGGCGGCGCCACGCGGTCCTTGTCGCCATGAATGATCAGGCCCGACGAAGGGCAGGGGGCAAGGAACGAAAAGTCGTAGAGGTTTTCCGGCGGCGACACCGAAATGAAGCCTTCGACTTCAGGCCGGCGCATCAGCAATTGCATTCCGATCCAGGCACCGAAGGAGAAACCGGCGATCCAGCAGCCGCGCGACTCGCGATTGATGATCTGCAGCCAGTCGAGCGCCGCCGCAGCGTCCGAAAGTTCGCCGATGCCATGGTCGAACATGCCCTGCGAGCGGCCGACGCCACGCGAGTTGAAGCGCAACACCGAAAAGCCGCGTTCGGCGAACATGTAAAAGAGATTATAGACGATCTGGTTGTTCATCGTCCCGCCGAACTGCGGGTGCGGGTGCAGCACGATGGCGATCGGAGCGTTAGGCTCCTTGCCTGGCTGGTACCGGCCTTCGAGGCGTCCCTCGGGACCGTTGAAGATCACTTCTGGCATGGAATGTTCCGGCCTTTCCGGCTCTGTGGCAGCGGCCTTTCGATAGCTGGGGAACGCCCGTGCGCGGCTTGACTAACCGCGGGTCGAACCCTAAAACATGGCTCCGAAAGTCACTTTAGAATTGTTCAAAAAGTGGTTTCTGGCCGTATCCGGCCATCAGGTGCGCCCCTTGTAATGAAGTTGGGCGCGAAAATTCAAGAAGTGTTTGGTCGATAGGGCGCCCGAGCGTCCCGGATCAAGCATTATAGCTATGTTGGGCGTGCATCGCCCGGAAGGCGCAATGACGAGACCGGCGATCTATCTTGATCATAATGCCGCGTCCCCGCTTCGACCCGAAGCGCGGGCAGCGCTGCTTGCCGCGCTCGATCTGGTCGGAAACCCGTCCTCCGTCCACGCCCACGGCCGCGCGCTGCGCGACACGATCGAAACCGGCCGCCGCCAGGTCGCACGCCTCGCCGGCGCCGAACCCAAGCAGGTTGTCTTCACCGGTTCCGCCACCGAAGCCATCACCCAGGCCATCGTCAGCGGCAGCAAGACCTTTGCCTCAAACGCCATCGTCATCAGCGCTGGCGAGCATGCCGCCGTCTCCAAGGCCGCCGAAGCCACTGGTCTTCCGGTCTGGACCATCGGTCTTGATGCAGATGGTCGCATCGACCTCGATCAATTCGCCGCAGCGATCACCCGCGCTGATGCCGAGAACCTGTCGTTGCTCGTCGCTCTTCATTGGGTCAACAACGAAACCGGCGTCGTCCAGCCTATCACCCGCATCAACGCAATGGTCGGCCCGACCCGTCACACACTGTTCATCGATGCCGTCCAGGCTTTCGGCAAGCTACCCCTCGATTTCGCCGCCTCCGCACCCGATATGATGGCCATCAGCGGTCACAAGATTGGCGCCCCAGCCGGCATCGGTGCGCTGCTGGTCAAGAGCCATGCCGATCTGGTGCGTCTGATCCCCGGTGGTGGCCAGGAACAGGGTCGTCGCGGTGGGACGGAATCTGCGGCCCTGATCGCGGCCTTTGGCGCTGCGGCCGAGGCCACGAACTACGATGCGGAAGCGATGAGGGGGTTGACGCGCCACGTCGAGCTTGGCCTGCGTGCTATGGCCCCGGACGTAACGATCTTCGGTGAAGCCGCCGAGCGTATCGGCAACGTCGTCGACTTTGCGGTGCCCGGCATTCGCAACGCCACCGCGATGATGTCGCTTGATCTGGCCGGTATCTCGGTCTCGTCCGGATCGGCCTGTTCCTCGGGCAAAGTTGGCGCCAGCCACGTGCTCGCCGCCATGGGCGTCGACAAGGCCCTTGCGGAATGCGCGCTCCGCGTCAGCTTCGGCTGGAATTCGACGGTGGAAGACGCCGACGCGTTCCTTGCTGGTTACCAATCGATCGTCTCGCGCCAGCGGCGCGCGGGGCAGGCGGCCTAGTCGCCATAGACCAAGACTATGCGTTCGCGACGGCCTTGAACCGTCGATGGACATAAGGAGAGCCTGATGACGGACTACGGAATTCCCACGCTCAAGGAAGAGATCGATCGGGAAACCGTCGAGCAAGTGCTCGCGCTTGACGTCGACAAATACAAGTACGGCTTTGAATCCGATATTGAATCCGACGTCGCGCCGGTCGGCCTGACCGAAGACACCGTGCGCATGATCTCCGCCAAGAAAGACGAGCCGCAATGGATGCTCGACTGGCGGCTCGAGGCATTCCGCCGCTGGCAGACCATGGAAGAGCCCAACTGGGCCAAGGTCCATTACCCCAAGATCGACTTCCAGGCGATCAGCTACTATTCCGCCCCCAAGAGCTTCAAGGGTCCGAAGAGCCTCGACGAAGTCGATCCGGAGCTTCTGGCCACCTACGCCAAGCTCGGCATTCCACTGAAGGAACAGGCGATCCTCGCCGGCGTCGAAGGCGCGGCCGAGAGCGTCGGCACGCCCTTTGGGGCCAATGTCGCCGTCGACGCCGTGTTCGACTCGGTTTCCGTCGTCACCACCTTCCGCGAAGAGCTCGCCAAGCAGGGCATTATCTTCTGCTCTATCTCGGAAGCCGTTCGCGAGCATCCCGAACTTGTCCAGCAATATCTCGGCACCGTCGTCCCGGTCACCGACAACTATTATGCAACACTGAATTCCGCCGTCTTCACCGATGGCTCCTTCGTCTACATCCCCAAGGGCGTTCGCTGCCCGATGGAGCTGTCGACCTATTTCCGCATTAACGAAAAGAAGACCGGCCAGTTCGAGCGCACGCTGATCATCGCCGATGACGACAGCTACGTCTCCTACCTCGAAGGCTGCACCGCCCCGATGCGAGACGAGCACCAGCTCCACGCCGCAGTGGTCGAACTCGTCGCTCTCGACAATGCCGAGATCAAGTACTCGACGGTCCAGAATTGGTACCCCGGCGACAAGAACGGAAAGGGTGGCATCTACAACTTCGTCACCAAGCGTGGCGATTGCCGCGGCGTCAACTCGCACATTTCCTGGACTCAGGTCGAAACCGGCTCGGCCATTACCTGGAAATATCCCAGCTGCATCCTCCGCGGTGACGGCTCGCGTGGCGAGTTCTACTCGATCGCTATCTCCAATGGCTACCAGCAGGTCGATAGCGGCACCAAGATGATCCACCTGGGCAAGAACACGTCCAGCCGCATCATCTCCAAGGGCATCGCCGCCGGCTTCTCGGACAACACCTATCGCGGCCAGGTCTCGGCCCACGCCAAGGCCAAGAATGCTCGCAATTTCACCCAGTGCGACTCGCTGCTGATCGGTGACAAGTGCGGCGCGCACACCGTGCCTTATATCGAGAGCCGCAACGGCACTGCGGTGTTCGAGCACGAAGCGACGACGTCCAAGATCTCCGACGACCAGATGTTCTACTGCCAGGCTCGCGGCCTTTCGGAAGAAGAAGCGGTGGCGCTGATCGTCAACGGCTTCGTCCGCGACGTGCTTCAGCACCTGCCCATGGAATTCATGGTCGAAACGCAAAAACTGATCTCGATCAGCCTCGAAGGCAGCGTCGGCTAACTCGATCGATTGAGACCTCATGGTGAGCCTGTCGAACCACGAGGTCGGGCACTCAACTACCGGCGCCGAGATGGCAGCCGACCGGAGCACAAAATGACGACCCCCGTTCTTGAAATCCGCAACCTACATGCCCGCATCGAGGATCGTGAAATCCTCAAAGGCGTGAACCTCATCATTCCGCCGGGTGAAGTTCACGCCATCATGGGCCGCAATGGCTCAGGCAAGTCGACGCTGAGCTATGTGCTGGCGGGCAAGGAAGACTACGAAATCACCGAAGGCGAGGTGCTGCTTAACGGCAAGAATATCTTCGAAATGGGTGCCGACGAGCGCGCGGCTGCTGGCCTCTTTCTCGCCTTCCAGTACCCGATCGAAATCCCGGGCGTTGCGACCATGACCTTCCTCAAGGCGGCGCTCAATGCGCAACGCAAAGCGCGCGGTGAAGATGAACTGAAGACCCCGGAGTTCATGCGCCTCGTCAAGGAAGCCGGTGCTCAGCTCAATGTCGATAGCGATATGCTCAGGCGCCCGCTCAATGTCGGTTTCTCCGGCGGCGAAAAAAAGCGCGCCGAGATCATGCAGATGGCGCTGCTCAAGCCCTCGCTGGCGGTGCTCGACGAGACCGACTCCGGTCTCGACATCGATGCGCTGCAGGTCGTGTCCAAGGGCGTCAACTCGCTCCGTGACGGTCAGCGCTCCATGCTGGTCATCACCCACTACCAGCGCCTCCTCAACCACATCGTGCCAGACGTGGTCCACGTCTTCTCGGACGGTCGCATCGTCGAGAGTGGTGACAAGTCGCTGGCGCTCAAGCTGGAAGCCGAAGGCTACGCCAACTACGGCGGTGAGGCTGCCTGATGGTCCGCCCCAACTTCCCTGTTCGCCTCGGCGCTGCCGAAGAGGCGCTGATCAATCAGCTCAAATTCGCTGGTGCGGATCAGGCTGCTGAGCGCATTACTGTAGCCGGCCTGCCGACGCGCCGCGTCGAAAGCTACCATTACACCGATCTGAAAACCCTGCTGCGCGCGGTTCCGCCGATGGCCCAGCCGGCAAACCAGGTTGATGTGCCAGCACTTGATCTGCCAGGCTCGTACAACTTGACGATCGTAAACGGCGTCGCTTCCCAGCAGGGGACCGCTCCTGCCGGAGTCACCGTTGGGACGGTCCGTGGCGGCGTATTGACCACGCGTGATGACACGCTGATCCACATCAACAACGGTCTCGTGCGGGAAGCCATGTCGCTCGACATCGCCCCCGGCGTCGATCAGATCATCCAGATTGCGCGTCGCATCGAAGGTGTGGCCGCCCACGTTGCGGATGCGCTCAAAATTTTCGTTGCCGACGGCGCCACGGCCACGATCGTCGAAACCTTCACCGGCTCCGACGCGGCCCATGTTGGGAATCACGCGACCTATCTTGCACTCGGCAAGGATGCAGTGGTGACCCACGTCACCGTTGATCTCAGCGGTCGCGACACTTCGCACTTTGCGACCAACGAATATCATCTCGCCGACGGCGCCAAGCTGCGCACGCTAATCATCCACGCCGGCTCTGATCTGGCCCGCACGCACCTGTACCCGCGCATGGCCGGGCAGGGTGCCCATGCCGATGTCACCGGGCTCAACCTCGTCTCCGAGGGCCAGCACGCCGACATCACCATGGAAACCAATCACGCGGTGCCGAACACTTCTTCGCAGCCGCTGTTCAAGTCCATCACGCGCGGTCGGTCCAAGGCCGTGGTGCAGGGCAAGCTTGTCGTCGCTCGCGACGCGCAGAAGACCGACGCCAAATTCATGCATCAGGGCCTGATGCTGTCCGACGACGCCGAAATCCTGAGCAAACCCGAGCTCGAAATCTACGCCGACGATGTTGTCTGCGGCCACGGGTCGACCTGCGGCAAGCTCGACGAAGACAGCCTGTTCTATCTCCTCAGCCGCGGCATCCCCAAGGCTGAAGCCGAAACGATGCTCGTCCGCGGCTTCATAGCTGAACTCGTCGACCCCATCGAAAATGAAGCTCTGGCGGAAGCGCTTAACGGCATCATCGATACCTGGCTGCTGGCCGGGAAGTAACGCGAACTCTCGGTTGTTGCAGCCCTCCCCCTTGAGGGGAGGGACCGAGGGTGGGGGTCGTATGGTGGGTCACTGATGGACCCCAACCCCCAACCCCTCCCCTCTAGCGGGAGGGGAACACACCACTGCGGTGGAGACATAATGACCTTCGACCTCGAAAAAGTCCGCGCCGATTTCCCGATCCTGTCCGAGCAGATCCACGGCAAGCGCCTCGTCTACCTCGACTCCGGCGCTTCGGCACAAAAGCCGGTGCAGGTTCTTGATCGCATGGATCGCGGTTTTCGCCACGAATATGCCAACGTTCACCGCGGCCTCCACACCCTCGCCAACCGCGCCACCGAAGGCTACGAGGCCGGCCGCGAAAGCGTGCGGCGTTTCCTCAATGCCGGTCGCATCGAAGAAGTCATCTTCACCAAGTCGGCGACCGAAGCGATCAACCTCGTCGCGTCTTCCTTTGCCGGACCGCGCATTGGCGAAGGCGACGAGATCGTGCTGACGACGATGGAGCACCATTCCAACATCGTCCCCTGGCACTTCCACCGCGAGCGCAAGGGCGCGGTGCTGCGCTGGGTCGACGTCCGCGACGACGGTAGCTTCGACATCGACGCTTTCGAAGCAGCCCTCACCGACCGCACCCGCATGGTCGCCATCACCCACATGTCCAATGTGCTCGGCACCATCACGCCGATCAAGCAGGTCGTCGAGATTGCCCACGCGCGCGGCATTCCCGTGATGGTGGATGGCTCGCAGGGCGCCGTGCACACCAAGGTGGACGTGCAGGATCTTGACGCCGACTTCTACATCATGACCGGCCACAAGCTTTATGGCCCCACCGGCATCGGCGTCCTCTACGGCAAATACGATCTCCTCGCCGAAATGCAGCCCTATCAGGGCGGTGGCGAGATGATCGAAACCGTCACCCTCGACGACATCACCTACAACGAGCCACCTCACCGCTTCGAAGCCGGCACCCCGCCCATCGTCCAGGGCATGGGCCTCGGCGCCGCGCTCGACTACATGGACGCTCTCGGCCGTGACGCCATCGCTGCCCACGAACACGAAGTCGCCGAATATGCGCAGGAGCGCCTCAGCCGCATCAACTCGCTCCGCCTCATCGGCACCGCGCCAGGCAAGGGCGGTATTTTTGCCTTCGAGCTGGCGTCGGCCCACGCCCACGACGTAGCCACAATTCTTGACCGCTACGGCATCGCCGTTCGCGCCGGCACGCATTGCGCGCAGCCGCTGTTGAAACGCTTCGGCGTCACCTCTACCTGCCGCGCCTCCTTCGCCCTATATAATGGCAAGGACGACGTAGATGCGCTGGTTGACGGCATTGAGCGCGCCCAGAAATTTTTCGCTTAAAGGTTGGCACATGACCGAAGACGTTATTGATACCCGCATTCAGCCGACCATGCCGACCACTCTGCCGGAAGGCGAAGTCGAGCGCATCACCACTGATCTGATCGGCGCGCTGAAAACCGTCTACGACCCGGAAATCCCGGTCGACATCTATGAGCTCGGCCTAGTCTATCGCGTCGACCTTGACGACAACCGCAACCTCACCATCGACATGACGCTGACCGCGCCAGGCTGCCCGGTTGCTGGCGAAATGCCGGGCTGGGTGGAAAACGCCGCGCGGTCCGTCGAGGGCATCCAGGACGTTCAGGTCAACATGGTCTTCGATCCGCCCTGGGATGCGTCCCGCATGAGCGAAGAAGCGCAAGTCGCGTTGAACTGGTGGTAATGCGGCGCGTTTCGCACTATATATCGTGAAACGCCGATAAAGGTCTCCGGATGCCCTTCAAGATCATGTCCCTGAGCGATGCCGCTGCCGAGCGCATCACCGAGATCATCGAAGATAGCAATAAGCCTGTCGTCGGCCTCCGCGTAGGCATCAAGAATGCTGGCTGCGCTGGTGTGAGCTACACCATGGACTATGTCGAAGCGCCAATCGCCGGCGACGACCATGTGGAAGATCACGGCGTCAACGTTTGGGTCGATCCCAAGGCGACGATGTATCTCCTCGGCACGGTCATGGATTTCGAAGAGTCCAAGATGGGCTCGAGCTTCACCTTCAAGAATCCCAACCAGACCGGCGCTTGCGGCTGCGGCGAAAGCGTGACGCTTGCCCCGGCTGACCTCAAGGCATTGGCTGAGGCCAGGGCAGGGGCATAGCCTCCTCTTCCTTCTCCCTTCGCGGGAGAAGGTCCTTCGAGCGTTGCCAAGAAAGCAACGCTCGTGCATATCCCAAGCATGCAGCCGCTCCCGCCCGCCCTTACGATCACCCCGCCCAATCGCCCGCTTTCCGGCCGCGTTTCACCGCCCGGATCGAAGTCGATCACCAATCGTGTCCTCCTGCTCGCAGCGCTGGCAAACGGCACGAGCCGCCTTACCGGCGCGCTCAAGAGCAAGGACACGACCTTGATGGCCCGTGCGCTTCGCGAGATGGGCGTCACGGTCGAAGAGCCGGACGCGACGACTTTCCTTGTTACGAGCGATGGCAAGCTTCGCACGCCAGCGGCACCACTCTTCCTAGGGAACGCCGGCACCGCCACACGCTTTCTCACCGCCGCGGTCGCTACTCTGGACGGAACGGTCATCGTCGACGGCGATGACGAAATGCGCCTGCGCCCGATCGGGCCGCTGGTAGACGCGCTCAACGCCCTTGGCATATCTGCCGAAGCGCCCAGCGGCTGCCCGCCAGTCACCATTTACGGCACTGGCCGCTTCGGAAAGGGCCGGGTGGAAATCGACGCTTCGCTCTCCAGCCAATATGTCTCGGCCTTGCTGATGGCCGCGCCATTTGGTGACGGGCCCATCGAAGTTGCGCTCGCCGGCAAGGACATCGGCGCCCGCGGTTATGTCGACCTGACCTTGGCCGCCATGCGCGCCTTTGGCGCCGATGTCACCGAAGCTGGTGACGGCGCATGGTTGGTGCAGTCCACCGGCTACCACGCCACCGATTTTCACGTCGAACCCGACGCCTCCGCTGCGACCTACCTCTGGGGTATTGAAGCGCTTACCGGCGGCACGATTGACCTCGGTGTCGCGGCCGATGCCTTCACGCAGCCCGACGCGGCAGCGCAGGCCGTCATTGCCTCATACCCCAACATGCCTGCCGTCATCGATGGCTCGCAAATGCAGGACGCCGTACCGACCCTTGCGGTAGTCGCCGCGTTCAACAATATGCCGGTCCGCTTCGTCGGCATCGCCAATCTCCGCGTCAAGGAGACTGACCGCATCCGCGCCGTCGCCAATGAGCTCAACCGAATTCGGCCAGGTCTCGCGACGGAAGAAGGTGATGATCTTCTGGTTGCCTCCGACCCAGCTCTCGCCGGCCAGAACTTGCCGGCGCGCATCGAAACCTACCACGATCACCGCATTGCCATGAGTTTTGCTCTCGCCGGTCTAAAGATCGCAGGGATCACGATCCTTGATCCCGCCTGCACCGGCAAGACTTACCCGCAATACTGGGACATGCTCGAAGGTCTCGGCGTAAAACTGACGCCGTCCAACTGAACTAGCTCGACAGTAGAGCTCATCCTGAGCCCGTCCAAGGACGAGGTTGTGGCACAATCTGGCTACCCGACCTCGTGGTTCGACAGGCTCACCATGAGGTCTAAAGGCGCCCTCAAGCCGCGGAAGCATCCTTCGGAGCCTCAACAATGTCCACCAACTCGCTTTCGCTGACCACGCGATTGCGACCGGCGTGTTTCGCCGCATAAAGGCAGCGATCCGCCCGTTCGATCAGCGACACGGCATTGTCGTTCGGGTTGAAGCTGGCCACGCCAAAGGACGCTGTGATGCGACCGAGCTTCTCGTTGGTCGAGCGCTTCAGCAATTCCTTGGCTTGGATCGCCTTACGGACGTTTTCAGCGACGATCACCGCGCCATGAAGGTCGGTAAAAGGCAGCACCGCGACAAACTCTTCGCCGCCATAACGCGCTGCCAGGTCCTTGCCCTTGATATTGGACTTGAGCGTCATCGCCACAAGGCGAAGCACCTGGTCGCCGGTCTGGTGACCATAGGTATCGTTGAATGTCTTGAAGTGATCAATATCGGCCAGGATCAGGCTGACCGGCGTGTTGGTTTCCCGCGCTTCGGTTAGGGCGTCTGCAAGACCCTCATCGAAACTTTTGCGGTTTGCGATCTTGGTCAGCGGGTCGAGCATCGACTCGCGGCGCACGTCGTCGAGGTCGCGTTGAAGCGAGGAAATATCGTCGCGCGACGCCTCAAGCTTTTTCGAGCTCGAGGTTGGTTTCCTGCATCCGGCGGGTTTCGCTGAGAAGCCGCGCCGCCAGCGCCTTCATGTCTGCGTCGGAAAGGTCGCCCTCGAGGTCCCCAGTCGCCGATTGCAACGATCCGGAATAAGAACTCGCCGTCGACATCGCCGTGTCGATCGCATCATGCACCGCCTCGATGCGGGCATGCATGCGTTCGGAAACGCTCGACATGCGCTCGGTCATGTCGGACTTCAGAAACTCGTTGAAGAGCGTTTCCGCCAGCTCCGATGACGGCTTCTCGCCACCACGAAAAATCGAATTAAGCCGGGTGTTGAGCGACGGGTTGACGCCCGTCGCATAGGTGTAGAGCAACTCATAAAACTGCGGGTAGGGCGGAATGCCGCTGCGCTTCAGAAGATCGAACGCCGCATTGGCATAGCCTAGCGCTCGCGTAAATTCCTGATCCGACACCGCCCACCCCGCGCTTCGTTGCGCCCGGCCCGGCATAAGCCGGACCCGAGTCGTCTGCCCTTGATAGCGCCATCAAAATCAGGCGCCAACCTCAGCAAGCCCAGTTTCGACAGATGTCCGCTAATATTCCGTTCCGATTATTGCGATATACGTGTTGGCCGCAACAAAAAGGCCGGAATTGGCCCTGCATCGCCAAACGGCGTGTCGGAAGTCTCTTCCTCGACCGGCCGTTCACTTGGCCGACGTCGGCGATTCTCTACGCGGGCAGGGCTTTCCGAGGTAAGCGCATCAACATCATCCGACGTGGTTGCTTGCTCGTTCGACTTTTCTGGCCGTCGACGGTTGCTCTGCGACTTGGCGCGTGCAGGACGCTCGGCCTTGCCCTCGTCCTCGGTTGCAACGTCGTCAGTCGCTTTAGCTTCGACGGCTTCCTCCGGCCGGGTGCGTTGCCTGTCAGGTTTACCGGCACGCCCACGGCGTCCCCGGCTCGGCTTGGCTTCGGCCTCTTCACCTGACGTCTCTTCAGTCGGCGCCGCTTTCGAGTTTACGTCGAGGTAGTCGATAGGCTTCTGGATAAGCTTGAGTATGGCATCGAGATGCTTGCCATCGGCAGGCGCGACTAGCGTATAGGCGACGCCCGACCGACCCGCGCGACCGGTTCGGCCAATGCGGTGCACATAGTCTTCGGCATGCACCGGCACATCGAAGTTGAAGACATGGCTCACCGCCGGGATATCGAGCCCGCGTGCGGCCACATCGCTGGCGACCAGAAGCGTCAGCCGGTTGCCCTTAAAGGCATCCAGCGTCTCCATACGGCTTTTCTGGTCCATATCGCCGTGCAGCGCTCCGGCCGAAAAACCGTGCCGTTCCAGCGAACGGGCGAGGGTCGCCACATCACGCTTGCGATTGCAAAAAATGATGGCGTTGGTCAGCCCTTCAGAGGCGCGGATGAGGTCGCGCAGCGTCGCGCGCTTGTCCTCGGGCTTGGACCCGACCTTAACCAGCTTCTGGTCGATCGTGTCGGCCGTCGAAGCCGTGCGCGACACCTGCACATGCACGGGGTCTTTCAGGAACTTCTTTGTCAGCCGCTCGATCTGCGGATCCATCGTGGCCGAGAACAGCATGGTCTGCCGGCGGGGCGGCAGGCGCGAGGCGATCTTTTCGATGTCGTCGATAAAGCCCATGTCGAGCATGCGATCGGCTTCGTCGATGACGAGGATCTCGACCCCGGTCAGCAAAATCTTACCGCGATCGAACTGATCGAGCAGCCGGCCGGGTGTCGCGATAAGGACGTCGACGCCACGATCGAGTTTCTTGTTCTGGTCTTCAAAGGACACGCCGCCAATGATCAGCGCCATCGTCAGCCGATGGTTCTTGCCGTATTTCTCAAAGTTCTCGGCGACCTGGGCCGCCAGCTCGCGCGTCGGCTCGAGGATCAACGTGCGCGGCATGCGGGCGCGGGCGCGCCCATTTTCGAGCAGCGTCAGCATCGGCAAGACGAATGAGGCGGTCTTGCCGGTGCCGGTCTGGGCAATACCGATCAGGTCCTTCTTTTGCAGAAGGTGAGGAATGGCCTGTGCCTGAATTTCGGTCGGCTTCGTATAGCCGGCTGTGGCAACCGCATCGGCTACCTTGCTGGAAAGGCCAAGTCCGGAAAAGTCGTCGGTCAAGTCGCGTTATCCGTTCAGATGAGTGCCCGAAGCCGGATCCAGTTCGACCAATTCGAACGGTGCGTCGGGGTGGTCCGTTGCGCCGCTAAAGAGCGTAGGCAACCAGTGGCCACTGGGCGGCAAGGAGCATTGCGGACGTGGCCCTGAGGCATCTGGGAGCCGGCGGAAATCCGCCAGCCGGAGTGCTCCAGCGGCGCGGACCATAGCGCAAACCCCTTGCGAGTCAACGGTTTTGCCCGTTCGACACGCAAAAGCGGTAAATGCGAGGAGCTTTCGGGAACAGCCAGCAACAAAGACGCGTTGCCGTTCACGCAATCCGGAGGACGTCATGGGCAACAAGTTTGAACTTCTGGCACGCTGGGGTTATGCAGCGCGCGGCATCGTTTACATGTTGCTCGGAGCGCTTGCGATTTGGGGCGCCGGCTCTTCCGCTACCACCGAAAATGCCTTGTCCACGGTGCTTTCGCAGCCTTTCGGGCGTATCCTGCTTGGCGCCGTCGCCATTGGCCTCATCGGCCACGTTCTTTGGCGTCTGGCACAGGGTGTGCTCAATGCCGATCACGTCAAGAACGACGCCAAGGGCATCGTCGGCCGTCTCGCCAGCATCGGCAGCGCCGTCGTCAACATCGCCTTAGCCTTCACGGCAGCTACCATGGCACTGGGCATGGGCGGCGGCGGTTCGGGTTCCGGCTCCAGCGGAGAAAGCGAAGCCGCCGCCTCCGCTTTGCAGCTGCCTTTCGGCAACGTGCTTCTCGGCCTCGTGGGCGTGGGCCTCATCATCGGCGGCCTGGTCCAGGCATGGCGCGGCTTCTCGAAGGAATATCAGAAGCGCATCAAGCTTCCATCCGCGCACGAAAACGTTCTGCATCCAATCTGCGTCTTCGGACTTGCCGCGCGTGGTCTACTCCTGGCGGTCACCGGCGGCTTCATGATCTACGCCGCCTTTACCGTGAACCCAGAACAGGCCGGCGGTCTCTCCGACGCCCTCGACTGGATTCAGTCGCTGCCCTATGGCGGTGTGCTCTATACCCTTGCTGCCGTCGGCCTTATCGCCTTCGGCATTTATAGTGGCGTTCAAGCGCGCTATCGCCAGGTCGATGCTCCCGACGCGTCCGACATAAAGCAGACTGCGTCGAAAATTCCAGGCGTTGCCTAAATATCAAGATCGGTGACGAAGGCGGCGTTTTCCTGGATGAAGTCGAACCGCGCTTCGGGCTTGCTGCCCATGAGCCGGTCGACCGTCGTCCGCGTCGCATCGCGGTCGTCCAGGATCTTGACCTGCAAAAGCGTGCGCGACTTCGGCGACATCGTCGTTTCGCGCAGATGCGCGAAAGGCATTTCGCCGAGGCCCTTGAAGCGCGTGATGTCGATCTTGGACCGGCCGTTGAACTCGCTTGCCATCAGCTCGGTCTTATGCGCCTCGTCACGGGCATAGAGGGTCTTCGGCCCTTGGCTGATGCGATAGAGCGGGGGCAGGGCGAGGTAGAGATGCCCACCCTCGATCAGCCGTGGCATTTCCTGAAAAAAGAAGGTGATCAGCAGTGATGCGATGTGGGCGCCGTCCACGTCGGCATCGGTCATGATGATGATCTTGTCGTAGCGCAGATCATCTTCGTTGTAGCGGTCGCGCGTGCCGCAACCGAGCGCCTGGATCAGGTCGGCGATCAGTTGGCTGCCCGCCATCTTTTCCCGACTGGCGCCAGCTACGTTGAGGATCTTGCCCCGGAGCGGCAGCACCGCCTGGTTGGCTCGATTGCGCGCCTGCTTGGCCGAGCCACCAGCCGAGTCGCCCTCGACGATGAATAGCTCGGCTCCCTGCGCCGCATTCTGCGTGCAATCGGCCAGCTTGCCCGGCAGGCGCAGCTTGCGCGTCGCGCTTGCGCGGTCGATTTCCTTTTCCTTACGCCGCCGCATCCGTTCATCGGCGCGCTCCAGGGCCCAGTCCAGCAGCTTCCCCGCCTGATTTGGCGAGGAACCCAGCCAATGATCGAACGCATCACGCAAGGCAGTGTCAACGATGCGCGTCGCCTCGCCCGAAGCCAGTTTGTCCTTGGTCTGACCCACGAATTCTGGCTCGCGGACGAAGACCGACAGCATTGCCGAGCAGCTCGTCAGCACGTCCTCGGCTGTCAGGTTTGCAGCCGCCTTGTTCTTGGTCAGCTCGGCATAATTCTTGAGCCCACGTAGCAGCGCCATGCGCAGGCCGGCTTCGTGCGTGCCGCCATCCGGCGTTGGCACCGTGTTGCAATAGCTCTGCACGCTGCCGTCGCCCAGCGTCCAGGCGATCGCCCATTCCACCGAGCCATGGCTGCCTGGCCGGCCGCTCTTGCCGGAGAAAATCTCGTCGGTAATCCGCGTCTCGCCCTCAATCCGCGCGGCCATGAAATCCTTGAGGCCATCGGGATAGTGGAACACCGCCTTCGCTGGTACGTCGTCGCTGGCAAGGCTTTCGTCACAGCTCCAGCGCAGCTCTACGCCGCCGAAGAGGTAGGCCTTGGCGCGCGTCATGCGGAAGATGCGGCCAGCCGAAAAGTGGGCGGTGGCACCAAAAATTTCGGGGTCGGGATGAAAACGCGTCGTCGTTCCGCGCCGGTTGTTTACCCGGCCAACATTTTCGACGTCCTGCACCACCTTGCCGCGGGAAAAAATGATCCGGTGCAGCTGCTGATCACGCGCCACCTCGACCACCATGTCATCGCTCAGCGCGTTGACAACCGAGACACCGACGCCGTGCAGGCCACCTGAGGTTTCATAGGCCTTGCTGTCGAACTTTCCGCCGGCGTGAAGCACGGTGTGGACGATCTCGAGCGTTGATCTATTTGGGAATTTCGGGTGCTTTTCGACCGGGATGCCGCGGCCGTTATCGGTAACCGTTATGTATCCGTCGGCGCCTAAGTGCACCTCGATGCGGTTGGCGTGGCCGGCGATGGCTTCGTCCATCGAGTTGTCGATCACCTCGGCGAAGAGGTGGTGATAGGCATTGGTATCGGTGCCGCCGATATACATGCCCGGACGCCGCCGAACCGGCTCAAGTCCTTCCAAAATCTCGATATCTGCCGCGCCATAGCTCGACGGCACCGGGGCAGGGGCCTCCGGCTTGCTCTTGGGCTTGGGCGCCGAATTGGCCGGCGCGGCGCTTCCGAAAAGATCAGACATGCACATTCCAATGCTTGTGCCCGAATCGGGCAAGGCTATTTTTAGCATAATTCAACAGTGTCCGCGGGCATCGGCGGGCGGGTCCTGGACCGTCCCGATGAACGGGTTATGAACACTTATCCATCCTACATGTATGTGCCCCGGCGTCCCAAGATAAGGCGTCCGGTTTACCTCCTGTAAGTATCTCGAAAGCACTTTCTTAAGTGCCATCCGCTATACCAGTGGACATACGGTTTTTGTCTGGAGTTGCCGTATGCGAGCCGATCTTCCGAGTTTTGCGTACCAAGCGGATAAGGTTGTCTCGAAGCGTTTCGGGCCTGATGTCGGATCTAGTTTTGCGTACCGGCTGGCCACGTTTCGCGTCTCTCGCCTCGGCGCCTTGTTGGGCACGAGCGTTCTCTTCTTCTTCGCCTAAAACCTCTCTTGCGTTGCTTCGGCAGCGTGAGTTAGGTATTGGCTCGTCGTCAACACGAGGACCGGGGAGGGCTGCATGACTATTCTTTACACGCATCGTTCCCGTGGACCCGTCCACGCCCTGTGGCTTCCGCTGCAGGGCTGACCAGTTCTGGTCCGGACGTTCTGACACCTCCGACACCACTGGCCTGCCCACGTTGATGGCAATGGCGCTTGATCCGAGATCGCGCCTATCCAGTGAGTTTATATCATGGGCATGATCAGCCTCCGCAATGCCGGCCACCGTGCTGGCGAACTTTTGTTCTCCAACCTCAACCTCGTCATCGGCGATGGCGACCACGTTGGCCTTGTTGCGCCAAACGGACGCGGCAAGACCACGCTGCTGCAGGGCATGGCAGGGCTGACAGAGCTCAGCGAGGGCGAAATCACCCGGTCTCGCGGCCTGGCCATCGGCTATGTTCCGCAAGAAGTGCCCGAAACCGGCCTTCGCCAGACCGTGACCGAATTCATCGGCTCGGCCCTCGGCGCAGCGACCCTCGACAGCGAAGGCTGGCGGGTCGATGTTGTCATGGAAGAGTTCAGCATCCCGCCCGATTTACGTGAAAAACGCTTGGGCGAGCTCAGCGGCGGCTGGCAGCGAATGGCGCTTCTCGCGCGTTGTTGGGTAACGCAGCCCGACGCGCTCCTCATGGACGAGCCCACCAACCACCTCGATCTTGGCCGCATTGCCATGCTCGAACGTTGGCTCTCCTACGCGGCCAAGACCCTGCCGGTGATCATCGCCAGCCACGACCGTGCCTTCCTCGACGCCACGACCAACCGAACGCTCTTCCTGCGCCCCAGCGAACAGGTCTATTTGCCGCTCGCCTACTCGGCGGCGCGCGCCGAGCTCGACCAGGTCGATGCTGCTGCCGAAGCCCAGCGCGAACGCGATCTGAAATATGCTAACCAGCTCCGCAAACAGGCTGCAAAGCTTACCAATGTCGGCATCAATTCGGGCAGCGACCTTCTGGTGGTCAAATCCAAGCAGTTGCGCGACCGCGCTGAAAAGATCGAGACGCAGGTGCAAGAGGTGCATCGCGACCGCACTGGTCTAGTGAAGCTCGGCAATTCCGGCGCCGATGCCCGCGTCATGATGGGGTTCGAAAATTTTCCTGTCTTGACACCCGATGGCAAGCCACTGTTCACGATCGACAAGCTCCATATCTTTCAGGGCGACCGCATCGTGCTGCTCGGCCGGAACGGCACCGGCAAATCTCAGTTCATGCGCATCGTCACAGAAGCCCTTGGCGGCAAGCCGGTGCCGGGCCTTAAGCTCAGCCCGCAGATCGCTTCCGGCTATCTCGATCAAGCGCTGGCTTGGCTGCCGCTCGATCCGTCACCGCTCGATTACATCTTGCACCGCTTCGACGAAGGCGACCGCCGCAGCATTGCGCTTCTCGCCGGTGCCGGCTTCCCGCCGGACCGGCAATCAAAGCCGATCCGGACCATGTCGCTAGGGCAACGCGCGCGCCTCGCCCTGCTGGCGCTGCGCCTCGCAAAACCCAACTTCTATCTTCTGGACGAGCCGACCAACCACCTCGACATTCCCGGCCAAGAACAGCTCGAGGACGATATAAGGGAGCAGGGCGCCACCACCGTCCTCGTCACCCACGACCGCGCCTTCCTGCGGGCGATCGGCACGCGGTTCCTGCTGATCGAGCGGCGCAAGCTGGTCGAAGTCGATGGGCCGGAAGAGTTTTTGGCGGAAATGGCAGAGGGGTAGCGCGTTGTGTTAACGGTGCCACGCCTCGTCCTTCGAGGCTTCGCTGCGCTTCGCACCTCAGGATGAGGCTACTGTAAGTGCAGCTTCATGCTCCCCAGTAGCCCTCATGGTGAGGTGCGAGCTCTTGCGAGCCTCGAACCACGAGGGCGTGGCACGATCTCAGTCCAGGCGCTTCTTTGCTCGGCTGGCTAAGTCTGGCAATGCCTCATAGTCGTAACGAATAAGCGCTTCTTTCTTCCTCCGCGACCATCCCTTGATCTGACGCTCGCGAGCGATGGCATCGATGATCCGCTCGAACGTCTCGGAAAAGACGAGTTCTACCGGCCGGCGACTATGGGCGTAGCCATCCACAACGCCTGCATTGTGCTCGCCGACGCGCTCTTCTGGATCGCGCTTGGTAAGCCCGGTGTAGTAGGAGCCGTCCGAACACCGGACCATGTAGACCGAGACTTTCATTATCGACCTGCCACGCCCTCGTGGTTCGGGTCTTCGCTTCGCTACGCACCTCACCATGAGGGCTACTGATGGTCGGGTAAAAGGCAAGGTCCCTAAACCGACCGCAATCTCACCGGCGCCAGCACTGCACGATTTTTGCCGGCGGACTTGGCTTCGTAGAGCGCGCGGTCGGCGCGGCGCATCATGTCGTCGAGACTTTCGATGCCGTCGCGGAGGTGAAGGCCGATGCTGATGGTCAGCCGGTATCCTGCGGGCAGGCCCGCGAGGTGGAGCTTGGTCATGGCGGTGCGCACGGCTTCGGCGCAGGTTTCAAGAGTGTGGCGTGACCCTGTTTCGTAGAAGAGGGCATATTCTTCGCCACCGGTACGGCCGACGAGGTCGGCCTGTCCATGCTGAGCCAAGACCTGGCCGACGGCGGCAATGACCTTGTCGCCAACGGCATGGCCGAAACGATCGTTGATCTGCTTAAAATCGTCGATATCGGCGACAAGGAGGGCCGCTGCTGCGTGGCGCCCGGCGCTGCCTGCCAGGCGCGTTTCGGCGCCGATCTCGAAACCGCGACGGTTGAGGAGCCCGGTCAGGTAATCTTGATCCGCCTCGCGCCGAAGGCCAGTCATCAGGTCCAGCACCAATGCGAATACAAAAAGCGAAATGACCATCACCGACAAGAGTGGCGTCAGGCCAAGCACCGAATCCCAATACGCGGATTGGGAAAGCTCGCCACTGTCATTGAGCTTGAGGACGCCCGTGACCATCAGCAGTGGACGCCCGGCCGCCAGCAACCCGCCCATGGCGACGCCCGCCACGAACAATCGATCGGCAAGGGAATGTGCGCCCGTCTGCAGCAGGCGTGACGATGTGACGAGCGCCAGGACGGCAAAGCAACCGTTGAGAAAATAGATGCGTGACAGCGTCGATGGTGTGACCACGGTGAACCAGGCAAAGCCCGCCACCGCGATCACGATGATCAGCCCGAACAGCAGCACCGGCACGCCGACGCGGGCGCGAACAAGTGCGCTGCTGCAGGCGAGGACGACAGCCGCGAAAAACAGGGCATTGCTGGAATAATTTATGGAGCCCGGGCGCGACAGCAGGGGCCATTCATGCGTGATGAAGCCGATGCCGAGATAAAGAAAAGAAACGCTGAGCGGGAAGAGATGGGTCTGGCTCGGCCAGCGGCGCCATAACAGGGCAACAAGGCCCGCGAAACTGAAGGCGATAGAAGGGTTGAGCAGGGATAGGTATACCTGACCTGCCATCTTTCGCCCGAACTCGTTGTTACGGACGGCAATCTACGGCGTCATTGCATAAGCCAATATTAATCCGCGCCGGAAAATGCATCCCAACGCGGCTTAAATTTGGCTCTGACCAGTAGCTTAGTGGTGGTGGTGACTATGCTCCGGCATGTGCTCCAGATCCTGCTTGCTGAAACGGCTCAGTGCATGGATGTGGCCGTTCTCGTCGCGCATGAAATCGAGCTGGGCCATGCTGACGGCGACTGGCTTGGCGCCAAGCCCCAGGAAGCCACCCACATCTACGATGACTTCGGCACTGGGTCCGCTGCCATGGAGGTGGGACACCTTGCCGATTTCGGCATTGTGGGCGTCGTAGATCGGTGCGCCCTCGAGAGTCTTGGAGCTCAACTCGGACGGTTTTAGGCGGACGTGATTGGCATGGTCCTTCAAAACCGGGGCATTGGGCTGGCCCTCGTCGCCGCGACCGGTCTGCAGGTTGGGATTGACCCGCTCCAGCCGGTCGAGCGCCGAGTAGACCAGCTGCGCAACTTCGATGTCATAGTCGTGGTCTGGGCTGGTACGCTCGTAATCGCGCAGCTGCTCCGTGGTCACCCCAGCTTCGGCCGCCAGCGCTTCGGGTTCGAGACCCAGAGACAAACGCCGGTTATGCGCCCCCTTGGGCTGCAATGGCGCATCGGCAGTGTATTTCGGCATGACGCATCTCCTCTTTGGAGTTGGGAGAAGCGGGGAGCGGCGAAAAGGTTCAATTTGGGGTGGTGGCCAAGGCCAAAGGCCCCCCCCCACCTGCGCTACGGCCAAGTGGCCTAGCTTCGGTTCCCTCCCCTCTGAGGGGGAGGGTGGGCGCTGGGGCTATGAGTAGAGCCTGCTACACACTCGATGTTACCTTCCCCCTCAGAGGGGAAGGCAAGCAGAGCTTGGTGAGGGGACGAGCCTAGCGTCGCTCGGAAGGGGGTGTCTTTCTCCAGTTACAGCGCAAACTAAAAGACCGCCCCTAGAGGCGGCCTTTTCGATTCAGTTTTCTGCCACGCTTAGTGGTGGTGCTCTTCCGGCACGTCTTCTTCGCCCGCTTCGATGAGCTTGGCGAGTTCGTCGCGCGACATCGGCTGGTCGGTGACTTCGCCGAGGCTGATGATGTGGTCGACGACCTTGTTCTCGAAGATCGGCGCGCGCAGCGAGGCCAGCGCGGTCGGGTTCTTGCGGTAGTAGTCGTAGACCTGCTGTTCCTGGCCCTGGAAGCGGCGGACTTCGGCGATCAGCGCCTGCTGGTGCTCTTCGTCAGTCACCTGGACATCCGTGGTGTTGCCGATTTCGGCGACCACGAGACCAAGGCGTACGCGGCGCTCGGCAATGCGACGATACTGTTCGCGAGCTTCTTCTTCGGTCGTGCCTTCGTCTTCGAAGCTACGGCCGTGGCTCTGGATTTCGTGCTCGACACGCTGCCAGATGGTGTTGAATTCAGCTTCCACCAGTTGGGCCGGAACGTCGAACTTGTGGCCATCGTCCAGCGCGTCCAGAACCTGGCGCTTCATGTGCTGGCGGCCCATGGAGGCGAGGGCGTTTTCCATCTGCTCGCGAACGGCCTTGCGCAGCGCTGCAACGTCTTCAAGACCCAGGCGCTTGGCGAAATCGTCGTCCAGCTCGCCGGCATTGGGGCCGTCGACATGGAGAACGTTGACCTCGAAAGTCGCGTCCTTGCCGGCCAATTCCTTGTTCTGGTAGTCGGCCGGGAAGGTCACCTTGACGTCACGGGTCTCGCCCTTTTTGGCGCCGATCAGCTGCTCTTCGAAGCCGGGGATGAACTCGCCCGAACCAACGGTGAGATGCGCGTGGTCGGAGGTGCCGCCTTCAAAGGCTTCGCCGTCGATCTTGCCGACAAACGACAGGCCGAGGTAGTCGCCGTTTTCGACAACGCCTTCGTCACCCTTGTTGGTGAAGCCGCGGTTCTGGTTGAACACGCGCTTGACCTCGGCATCGACTTCCTCGTCGGTGACTTCAATCACGGGCTTGGAAATCTTGATGCCGTTGAAGTCCATCAGCGCGACGGGCGGCAGCACTTCATATTCGACTTCGAAGGCGAGATCGGACTTACCATCGAGCACGTCGTTGATGACGGTCTGGTCCTGCGGCAGATCGACCTTGGGCTGGGCGGCGGCGCGTTCCTTGCGCTCGTCCAGCGTCTCGCTGACGGTCGAATTGATCGCGTCGGTCATCACTTCGCTCATGGCGGATCGGCCATAGACCTTCTGAGATGGGCGGTCGGCACCTTGCCGGGACGGAAGCCCTTGATGTTGGCCTGGCCCTTGAGTTCTTGCAGCTTGGCGTCGAGGCGCGTGTTGAGGTCCGCAGCCGGAATGGTGACGCTGAGCTTGCGCTTCAGGCCTTCGTTGAGGGTTTCAGTTACCTGCATTGGGGTTGATCCCGTATTGGTTCATCTCGTTCGGCCGGGGCCGTATGGTGCGGGTGAGAGGACTCGAACCTCCACGCCTTGCGGCGCTGGAACCTAAATCCAGTGCGTCTACCAATTCCGCCACACCCGCAAAGGTCCCCGTGGCCGGGTTGGCGTTGCATCTATAGGAAGAGAGTAGGGCAGTCAAAGCCTTGTCTTGCGAAATGGCGCAACAAGATGTGGCGCTTATTTCATCAGGCGCCGGACGCAAGCGGGCTGCGACGAAGCAGGTTTTGCCTACTTTTCGGGCAAAATGCCTGTAAGTTGATCAAGTGTAGAACATCGCGGGCTATCAGCAACAAAGCTGACGACTGATAAGTGATTGAGCAACCTGCTATAATTTGAGTTGGCACTCGCTGGCACAGCCCATGCATACTTCTGTGCGGTAACTGCCGAAAACGGCCAGCGGAGGCACGCAATGAAGAAAATCGAGGCGATCGTTAAGCCGTTCAAGCTCGACGAAGTCAAAGAAGCGCTGCAGGAAGTGGGCCTTCAAGGCATCACCGTCACCGAAGCCAAGGGTTTTGGCCGCCAGAAGGGCCACACCGAACTCTATCGCGGTGCCGAATATGTGGTGGATTTCCTGCCCAAGGTGAAGGTCGAGGTTGTGTGCCCCGACGATCTCGCCGAGAAGGCCATCGAAGCCATCCGCAATGCCGCGCAAACCGGTCGCATCGGCGACGGCAAGATCTTCGTCTACTCCATCGAGCAGGCGATCCGTATCCGTACGGGCGAATTCGGCGACGACGCGCTCTAGGCGCCGCGCCACCAACACCAACGCATTCCGTCTAAATCCAGGGGAAACACCTATGACGACTGGCGCCGACATCATTGCTCGTATCAAGGACGAGAACATCAAGTATCTCGACATCCGCTTCACCGACTTGCGCGGCAAGCTGCAGCACGTCACCTTGGACGCTTCGGTTGTCGATGCCGACATGTTCGAAGACGGCGTGATGTTCGACGGCTCCTCGATCGCCGGCTGGAAGGCCATCAACGAGTCGGACATGGTGCTCATGCCCGATCCGACCTCGGTCTATATCGACCCGTTCTTCGCCGCCTCGACCCTCGCCATCAACTGCGACATTCTCGAGCCCGCCACCTACCAGCCCTATAACCGCGACCCGCGCTCGATCGCCAAGAAGGCCGAGGGCCTGGTGAAGTCCTCCGGTATCGGCGACACCGTCGTGTTCGGCCCCGAGCCCGAATTCTTCATCTTCGACGACGTCAAGTACTCGACCACCACCTACAAGGTCGGCTTCCAGATCGATTCGTCGGAACTGCCGACCAACAACGCCCGACTACGAAGGCGGCAATAACGGCCACCACATCGGCATCAAGAAGGGCTACTTCCCGGTTCCGCCGCTCGACAGTGCCCAGGACATGCGCGGTGAAATGCTCGAGGCCATGGGCCAGATGGGCGTGATCATCGAAAAGCACCACCACGAAGTGGCTTCCGCCCAGCACGAACTCGGCATGAAGTACAAGCAGATGATCGCGTCGGCCGACGACGTGCTGATCTACAAGTATGCCGTCCAGCAGGTCGCCAATTCCTATGGCAAGACCGCGACCTTCCTGCCCAAGCCCGTCTATGGCGACAATGGCTCGGGCATGCACTGCCACATGTCGATCTGGAAGGACGGCAAGCCGCTCTTTGCCGGCGACCAGTACGCCGGTCTCTCGATGGACTGCCTCTACTATATCGGCGGCGTCATCAAGCATGCCAAGGCCATCAACGCCTTCACCAACCCGACCACCAATTCGTACAAGCGCCTGGTGCCGGGCTTCGAAGCTCCGGTTCTGCTGGCCTACTCGGCTCGTAACCGTTCGGCTTCCTGCCGAATTCCCTTCGGCCAGTCGCCGAAGTCCAAGCGCGTCGAAGTTCGCTTCCCCGATCCGCTGGCGAACCCCTACCTCGCCTACACCGCGCTGCTGATGGCTGGTCTTGACGGCATAAAGAACAAGATCCACCCGGGCGACCCGATGGACAAGGATCTCTACGAGCTGCCCAAGGACGAGCTCAAGGAAATCCCGACCGTGTCCGGTTCGCTGCGCGAAGCCCTGGAAAGCCTCGACAAGAACCGTGAGTTCCTCAAGGTCGGCGGCGTCATGGACGACGATTTCATCGATGCCTACATCGAGCTCAAGATGCAGGAAGTTCACCGCGTCGAAATGACCCCGCACCCGGTAGAATACGAAATGTACTACTCGGCCTAATCGCCAGAGTGGAAATCAAAAGGGGCCCCGCGGGGCCCCTTTTTCGGCTTGGATTTGTGCGCCTACCGGCCTTCGAAAGCTCGTCGCAGCATCTGTTCCCAGTCGTTTGGCGCCTGCAAACCGGCCTCGACATCGTCTTCGCTTTGCTGCTCGAAGAAGCGCACGGCAAAGCCGACATCGAACAGGCGCACAACTTCGGCGGTGATCGTGCCCACGGTGACGACCTCGCCCACGGCGGGCTGGAAGGCCGATGAGATGGCGGCGCCGGTGACGGAATAATCCATCACAAGGCATGGCTGCGACCAGTTGTCGGGCCGCGCGAACACCGTTCGGGGATTACGCGGCAGCAGGCGCTTGGCGCCGCGCCGCTCGCCGGCCTCGGTCCAGAGCGTCTCAGTAAACTGCTTGATGGCGCGGTTGAGGTTTTCGCGGCTCGAGCCGTGGTGTTCAATATTGACCACGAAACCGTCTTCGAACTGCCGCTCCACATGGCCACGCAGCACGCCGAATGGTTCCAAAGTGGCAAGGATCGATTCCCCGGGGGCGGGATGACCGGTGCCGTCACCCGGAACGCATCGCTCGACATCATCCGAAGCCGGCAGGCGAACAGATTGACGCCCGGATAGCCTTCGTCGGCGCCGATGGCATAGCGGCCCGAAACTGTCCTGATCCCATGCACTGCGACGTCAACGCGTTCCAAAACTTGGGCCAAAACTGCCTCCTTGGGTCAGGAGCAGAATGGAGCATGCATCTCAACATCGGCTTGAATATTGAGCGCAAATTGACGCGCGAACGGTAACCTGTTGCTAACCGGATCAATTGCCGAGCGGTTGCAGCAAGCTCTCAAGCTCGTCGAGCGCCTGGATGTCGACGAACTGCACGGCGAAGCCGACGGTGAGATGGCGTATGACCCGGCCGACGAGCCGTCCCACAGCCATCGGCGTGCCGATCTCGGGCCAGATCGGAGCCGACACAGCGACGCCCGACTGGGAAACGTCGATGATGAAACAAGAGTGGCGTGTGCCGTCGCCGGTGACGATCGTGGTGCGCGGGTCCCGCGGCTGGAAGCGCTTGTGCTCGCGTTTATCGGGCACCTGGGAGTGAACGCACTTTTTCTGCCAGGCGATCTTTGCGCCCAGCCTTTCGCGTTCGCTGTCAGAAATGGTGATGTCCATGACAAAGCCTTGCGGCAGGCGACGGGCGATGCGGCCGCGCAGGATGCCGAACTCGTCGAAATGGGCGGAAACGGTTTCGCCTTCCTCGCCGACCACCGGTCCCATGGCCACCAGCATACGCGTCGATATCGAGCAAAGCCGGCAGGCATAGACGGGGAGCTTTTCGTCCTCGGGTTGGCGGCGCGCGGGCAGGGCATAGCGGCCGATAAGCGCACCGATAAAGCGCACATCATGCCACTCGTAATTCGGTCTGCTTTCCTCTTTGTCCAACCCGGTGACCAAGGCACGACGCTCCTCACCGTCTTCGCACCTGCCAGTTACCCTGGCTGATCTGCTCGGACATTCCCCGATGTCCTCAGTAAAAACGCGTTTAGGTAAAAATCTCTATAAGACCGTCCTTTGGCGTGACCATTGCCGCCCAAGTGCATTTTGCTTCGACGAAGATATGGTGCGCTAATGACCCAAGCGAATGCAAAAGCCCAAATTCTGCTCACGCCCAAGGAGATGGTCCAAGCCGACCGGCTGGCGACCGAACACGGCGTGCCGTTGATCGACTTGATGGAACGGGCTGGTGCCGCGGTCGCCAGCGCCATCACCAGTCGCTTTAAAAAGGGCAGGGTGGCGATCCTCTGCGGGCCCGGCAATAATGGCGGCGACGGCTTTGTTGTTGGCCGTTTGCTGGCCGAGCAGGGGTGGCACGTCGACCTGCACCTTCTGGCCGATCAGGCTTCGCTCAAAGGCGATGCCGCGACCATGGCGGCGCGGTACGCTGGCACCATCGGCAACGGGGACAATATCGCCTTCGCCGGCTACGACCTCATTGTCGATGCCATGCTCGGCGCGGGCCTTGATCGGGAGGTTTCCGGGCGCTTCGCTAGCGTCATCGAAAAGGCAAACCAATCTGCTCTGCCGATCGTCAGCGTCGACATTCCCAGCGGCATCGATGGTGCCAGCGGCGAACAGCGTGGCGTTGCGGTCAGAGCCACGACGACGGTCACCTTTTTTCGCCGCAAGCCCGGCCATCTGCTGCTTCCCGGACGCATAAACTGCGGCGAGTTGATCGTCGCCGACATCGGACTGCCGGAGACTGTGCTCGAGACCATCGACGCTCAAACCTGGCGCAACGGTCCCGGACTTTGGGCGCTTCCCCAACCGCATCAAGACGGCCACAAGTTCGACCGCGGCCATGTCGTGGTCGTTTCGGGCAATGCGTTGCAGACGGGAGCGGCGCGCCTTTCGGCCCTTGGCGCCTTTCGCACCGGGGCGGGCCTCGTCACCCTTGTGGGCGAACGCGATGCCCTCCTGGTGCATGCGGCCCATGTCACGGCCATCATGCTTCGGGAAATCGCCCAGCCCAGCGCGCTCGCTGAATTCCTTGCCGAGAAGAAGATCGGCGCGGTCGTGATCGGCCCTGCTGCGGGTATTGGCGAAGCCACGGCGCTCAATGTGCGGTCGGCTTTAGACTCCAGGGTCGCAGCGGTTTTGGATGCCGACGCGCTCACGAGCTTTGCCGACGAGCCGGAGGTTCTTTTTGCCGCCATCAAGAATTCTGAAAAACCAAGCGTGCTGACGCCGCATGAAGGCGAGTTCAAGCGCCTTTTTGGTGACCTCGAAGGCGACAAGCTTTCCCGCGCCAGAACCGCCGCCGAGCGCTCCGGCGCCTTTATCGTGCTCAAGGGCAGCGATACGGTGATCGCTGTCCCGGACGGACGAGCCGCCATCAACGACAATGCGCCGTCCTGGCTTGGGACGGCCGGGGCAGGGGATGTGCTGGCAGGCATGATCGCCGGGCTTCTGGCGCAGGGCATGCAGCCCTTTGAAGCAGCCTCCGCTGCGGTCTGGCTCCATGCCGAGGCTGCCAACCAGTTCGGTGGTCCCGGCATGCTCAGCGAGGATCTGCCCGACCTTATACCCCGCGCTTTGCGCCTGGCATAATCTGACCCGAAGCTGCGCTTCCGGGATGCCTTGCTGCCATTCTTTGTCAGCGACGCCCCATATTGCCGTTCCTGCGCAAGCCTTCTACACCATGCGCCCGCATCCCCGGAGCCAGAAGATGAACAAAGCCCTGATCGTCATCCTGGCCGCGGTCATGCTCGACGCCATCGGCATCGGTCTGGTCTTTCCGATCCTCCCGGCGCTGCTCCGCGAGGTGGGCCACACCAGCGACATCGCCACACTGCTCGGCATCATGCTGGCGCTTTATGCTGCCTGCCAGTTCCTGTTCTCACCTATTCTTGGCGTCCTGAGCGACCGCTTCGGCCGCCGCCCCGTTCTGCTCGTGTCGCTGGCCGGCGCTGCCATCGACTATATTGTCATGGCCTTCGCGCCCCATCTCTGGCTCCTGGTGATCGGCCGCGCCATTGCCGGCATCACCAGCGCCAACAACATGGCCGTCGCGACCGCCTATATCACCGACATTTCCGACGAGGACCAGCGCGCCAAGCGCTTCGGCTACTTCCATGCCATGTTCGGCATCGGCTTTATCATTGGCCCGGTGCTCGGCGGCATTCTCGGCGACATCTGGGTCCGCGCTCCATTCCTTTGCGCCGCGCTGCTCAATGGTCTCAACTTTGGCCTCGCGCTTTTTGTCTTGCCGGAATCGCGCCCCGGCCAGCGGGAGGCAAGGTTCAGCCTCTCGACCCTCAATCCCTTTAAGCCATTGGCTTGGGCACTGAGCTTCAAGCCGCTCCTGCCACTGATCGGCATCTTCCTGATCCTGAACTTCGTCGGCACGGTCTACCCGACCAACTGGGCGATCTTTTCCGAAGATGTCTTCACTTGGAACGGCACGGTCATCGGACTGTCACTGGCGGCATGGGGCCTTTGCCATGCTCTGGCTCAGGCCTTCGTCACCGGCCCTGCGGTCGCTAAACTGGGCGAACGCTGGGCGCTGATCGTCGGCGTTCTGTTCGAAGTGGGCGCCATGCTGACCATGGCCTTTGCGACGCAGGGCTACGTCCTCTTCCTCATGGCGCCGATCTTTGCGCTTGGCGGCATCGGCATTCCGGCACTGCAATCGCTCACCACCCGCCAGGTCGGCGAGGATCGGCAGGGGCAGCTTCAAGGCGTGCTCGCCAGCCTCGTGAGTTTGGCCGCCGTATTCGGTCCGCTGTTTTTCAGCATCACCTACCATGCCTTCCGGCCAAGCTGGCCGGGCGCGATCTGGCTCGTGGCCATCAGCATCTATATTCTGGTCGTGCCACTCTTCGTCGCCATGGGGCGCACGCGTCCCTCTGCGGCCACCACGCCCGTTGCATAAACCCGAGCTTTCCCCAGAGAACCGGGCTTTTCCGGCAAAGCGGGGTTGCGATCACGGTTTTTCCGGTTCATTAACAGCTTTACACCGCCCTGCGGGCCGAAAACCCCGGAATTCCTTGCGTCTTGCGAAGAATCGCAAAAGGAAGTCGTCGTTTTGGGTTCGCCAGTGACGGCGGGCATTCACTGTGAGGAAACGCTATGAACAAAAACGATCTGGTTGGCGTCGTTGCCGACAAGGCTACGATCACCAAGGCTCAGGCCGCCGAAGCGGTTGACGCAGTGTTCGAGGCCATCTCCGACGCCATGAAGGCCGGCGAAGAAGTTCGTCTGGTTGGCTTCGGCACCTTTGCTGTCTCCCAGCGCAAGGCTTCCACCGGCCGCAACCCTGCAACCGGCGCCGAGATCCAGATCCCGGCTTCCAACCAGGCCAAGTTCAAGCCCGGCAAGGGCCTCAAGGACGCGATCAACGGCTAAGCTGCCGAACGTTGTTCTGAGCAATCGGCCCTGAGCGATTTCGCCGGGGCCGATTTGTTTTTGGGCAAATCGCTGTTGACGGGCAGGTGCCGTGCCCCTAATCAGGCAACATTCCGATCCGCCATGCGGACGGGCGATTAGCTCAGTTGGTAGAGCGCTTCGTTTACACCGAAGATGTCGGCGGTTCGAGCCCGTCATCGCCCACCATTCCCTTCCTCCCTTCGAAATGCTGTGGGCTGCCGGATCAATTCGCACCAGGTGCGAAGCTGGCGCGGTGCATCAAGAGATCAGCCTTAGTGTCTGCAAACTTTGGGTTTTCCACAGCCTAAAAGTGTTTCGCAAAATTGTCGTGTTCCATCGCTTGACTTCCCCCGGGGTGCCAGTACATGGACCACACGTTGCGCGGATGACTTGTTCGCAAGCGCTGCGGGAGTAGCTCAGTTGGTTAGAGCGCCGGCCTGTCACGCCGGAGGTCGCGGGTTCGAGCCCCGTCTCTCGCGCCACCCTTTTCCAGGGTTTGCGCGTTTTTCTCACCTCAGTTACAGTTTTGCAGTCACCGTGTTTCTGGCTTGGAACGCGGTGCGATTTGCTGTGTGCAGCATCGGCCGGTTTGAGCCGGCCGTTCTGTCAATCATGCCAGCTGCCCCAAGACCCAGCGCCGGAAAGCGGTGACGCGGGGCAGGCCGGCTTTGGTTTGCGGCGTGACGAGGTAATAGGCGCCCGGCCCGGAAACCCGGGTCTTAAAGGGTGCGATCAAGGAACCGGTTCGGAGTTCTTCCTCGATCAGGAAGGTCGGCAGCAGCGCCATGCCGAGGCCTGCCTTGGCCGCTTCGATGATCATGAAGAAATGCTCGAGCCGCGGGCCCCAGTCGATCGGGGACAATTCGGCGCCAACCGAGCGGAACCAATGTTCCCAGCTATGGGGGCGGGTGGAGTGCTCGATGAGCCGGTAGCGGGTGATGTCGCTTGGGTGGTCGAGGGGGCGGTCGGGGTCGACCAGAAGCGGCGAGCAGACGACCTGCACTTCCTCGCCCATCAGCGGATCGACAAGCGCGTCGCTCCATTCGCCATGGCCGAAGCGGATGGCGATATCGATGCGTTCGCGAGTAAAATCGAGGTCGCCGTCACTGGAGACGACATTCACCGAAATGTCGGGATGAAGTTTTTGGAACGAGGGCAGGCGGGGCAGGAGCCAGCGAGTCCCGAAGGTGGGCAACATGCCGACCGAGAGCGTGCCCTGTCCGGCGCGCGAGCTCATAAGTTCCACCGTTCCTGCTTCCAGAAGATCAAGCGAGCGGCTGACGAGGCGGCTGTAATAGGTGCCTTGGTCGGTCAGCTGGATGCGTCGGCTGCGGCGGGTAAAGAGCGGGACTTCGAGATATTCTTCAAGGCTGTGCACCAGCCGGCTGGCGGCACTTTGCGTGACGTTCAGTTCCTCCGCCGCGCGGGTGAAGGAATTGTGCCGGGCCACGGCTTCAAAGGTTCTTAATGCGTTGAGTGAGGGGAGAACGCGTCGTTTCACGAATTATCATTCCATAGGGTCATGCAAGGGCAATCTTTATGCGCCTTGCCTCTCGCCGCCAAGCCGCTAGCTTTTTCAAGAAGGCGCGACAAAGCGCTAACCCATACCCCTTGGCTGGACCCGCCCAAATGATCCCATTCCACATGGCCTTCGCAGTGAAGGACAAAGAAAGCACAAGAAAGTTCTACGGCGAGGTCATCGGCTGCAAGGTCGGCCGCGAAGCCGAGAACTGGATCGACTTCGACTTCTTTGGGCATCAGCTTTCGGCGCATATCAACAACGATCCAAAGCCCGTCGCCAAGTCCAAGGTCGGCAATGACATGGTGCCGCTGCACCATTTCGGCGCCGTGCTTCCTTGGGAAACCTGGAACGGCCTGATCGACCGCCTGCGCGGCGCATCCTACCCCTTCGTCATGGAACCCAAGATCCGCTTCGAAGGCGAACCGGGCGAGCAGGGCACGTTCTTTCTTCTCGATCCGTCCGGCAATGCGATGGAATTCAAGTCCTTCCGCAACCCCGACGCCATCTTCGAACACTGAGTTTTGGTGCCATGAATTCCTTCGAGATCGGTCGCGACCTCACTTCCATCACCATGGGCATCGATGCCTATGAGCGCCGCCAGCCGGCAGACAGCAGCCTTCTGGGCGGCGAAGGCCTGGTGCCGATCTACCTGGGCGCCGACACTGTTTCGGCGCGCCAATACGACAATGTCGACGCGATCAAGACCGATCTCGATACGGTAGCCGCAGAGGCCGCCAAGCTCGAAGCGGGCCCGCGCAAGGTCTTTCTCGAAGGCATGATCCGTTCGGTCCGCACCGCCACCAAGATGCTGGCCGGCGCAAGCCCCAGCTTTGAGGAAAAGGTCACCCAACTCGTGGGCGCCCCTGCCGGGCGTGAGGACGAAGCGGTCATCGAAGATGCCCTCGCCAAACTCGACGCGGTTCTCAAGCGCTCCGGCTTCGTCAATGGCTCGCTCGGCGAGCGCGTCGCGGCCTGGGAAGAAGCACGCGCCGTGCCTGCAGAGCAGGTGGAGACGGTGTTCCGCGAACTGATGGCGCAGGCCAAGGCCAAGACCGACGCCATGATCTTCGACACTGGCGATTATGACATGGTGCTCAACCCGGTCCGCGGCATGTTCTACACCGCCCGCTGCTCCTTCAACGAAGGCAAGATGGACCTCAATTTTGACCTGAGCTTCACCCGCGCTGCGCTGAAGCACCTGGTCTGCCACGAAGTCTATCCTGGTCACTCGACCCAGCTGCTTTCGACCAAGGCTGCCGTCGCTGCCGGCGAAGCGCCCGCGGACGCGCTCCTCATCACCACCGACGCCATCACTGGCTGCGTTCAGGAAGGCATTGGCGACCAGGGCGTACACCTGATCGATTTCGTCGAAGACGACGATGACGCGATCCACATCGAGCTGCGCCGTGTCCGTTCTGCCGCCCAGACCAGCGCCGCCTGGATGCTGATGGTCGATGGCGTACCGCGCGAAGACGTCGCCAATTACCTCCGCACCACCGCCATGGGCCAGGAAGCCTGGGTACAGGGGCGCCTGCGCATGGCCGCCCACCCGTTCCGCGGTCCCTTCATCTCCTCCTATTGGGCGGGCAACGAGATCGTCCGCAAGGTGCGCGAGCGCGTGACCGACGCGAGCGCCCAGCCTTCATCAAGGCACTCTACTCCTATGCGAACTCGCCCGAGAGCCTTTCGATGTTCCCCCAGGTCGCCAACTAAGAAGGTTCAGGCCAATGAAGTTCACCATTATCGGTGCCGGCGCCATTGGCGGTCTGGCCGGCGCCTACATGACCAAAGCCGGCCATGACGTGCTGCTCGTCGATCGCTGGAAAGAACATGTCGATGCCCTTAACGCCAACGGCATGACCATCGACGGCGTCCGCGGCGATCTCAACGTCAAGGTCAAGGCTGCGACCCCAGATCAGCTTTCGGGCGATCTCGGCGTCGTGCTGATCGCGACCAAGTCGCAGCACACGCTCGAGGCCCTGAAGCAAATCGTGCCGCTGTTGAAAGCGGACAGCGCCGTCGTTTCCTACCAGAACGGCTTCAACGAGCCCGACATGGTGGCGCTGCTCGACGAAGCCGGCCTGCCGGGCAAGGACATCGTGATCGGCTCTATTCCCAACTATGGCGGTGCGCTGGTTGATCCCGGATACATCGAATTCGTCCACGAAGGCCCCATCCAGCTCGGTGAACTCAGCGGCGAGATGACGCCGCGGCTCAAGGAGATCGGCGATGCGCTCTCGGCCCTGACCGAGGTTCAGTATTCGGACCGTATCTGGGGTCAGATCTGGGCCAAGGAAGTTTACTCCGCCCAAGTCGTCTTCTCTGCGCTGGCGGATGCCAAGATTCGCGACACGCTTGGCGTCGAGCGCTATGCCCGCCTCGCCGGTGCCGTAGTTAAGGAAGCCCTCGAAATCGCCGATGCCAACAACATCGACATCCAGGCCTTCGACTTCTTCGATCCAGCTAATTATCGCGTGAAGACGGCCGAGGACACCAAGAAACTCCTCGCCAATATCGACCACGCCATCTGGCTCCTCAAGAAGGACCAGGACAACAAGCCGACCCACAATTTCAAGAAGAAGGGTTCGGGTATCTGGTGGGATATCGTTTATCGCAAGCGCCCGTCCGAGACCCGCGCCTTTGCCGGTAAGCTCATCGAGTTTGGCAAGAAGGCCGGTGCCGATACCCGTCTCAACGAGAAGATGGTCGGCATGATCTACGAGATCGAAGACGGCAAGCGCCAGCTCGGCTTCCACAACTATGATGAACTTGAAGCCTATGCGGCCGAGATCGGAAAGACCCTGCCATGAGCACTAAACTAGGCGTCGGCCTTATTGGCGCGCATACCTGGGCCGACAAGGCGCACCTTCCCGGCTACAAGGCGCATGAACGCGTCGACCTGATCGCCGTCTGCGATCTCGATCCCGATCGCGCCAAGGCCATGGGTGAGAAGTACGGGGCGAGGAAAGTCTATACCGACCCAGAAAAGCTCATCGCCGATCCGGACGTGCAGATGGTCGACGTCTGCACCCCGACCCACACGCACCTGCCGCTGAGCCTTCTTGCCATCGAAGGCGGCAAGCATGTGCTCTCTGAGAAGCCGCTCCACACTGAAGCCGCGCCGGCATTCGATGCGGCCGCCAAGGCCGATGCCAAGGGCGTCCGCACCAAGCTCGGCTTCACCTTCCGCTATTCGCCCGCCGTCCGTCAGATCAAGAAGTGGATCGATGACGGCACGCTGGGCGAAGTCTTCCACATCCACGGCTTTGAGCAGAATTCACAGTGGCTCGACCCGCAGGAGCCGCTACGCCAGATTACTCCGGGCGTCGACCGCAATTCTCTGATCCCGGCCTCCATCGTCGGCTATGGCTCGCATCTGATCGACTTGATGCGCTGGCTCGGCGGCGAATTCGGCTCCGTCGCCTCGACCATGAAGAATTTTATCCCCGAGCGTATCGTCCGCGGTGAAGTCGGGCTGCAGAAGATCAAGGTCGAAGACGGCGCTGTCGCGCTGGTCGAATATGCCAACGGCGCGCAGGGTCTCCTCCAGACTTCCTATGTGGCCGTGGGCAATTATCCCGGCGTCGAAATTCGCGTCTATGGCTCGAAGGGCGCCGCCGTTGCCCGGCTGATCTCTGAGTTCGGCACCGCCGAAACCCTCAAGATCGCAAAGGCCGAAGCCGTCGAGTTCATCCCCTACGATGTCGGCCCCGAAGCCCTGCCGCCGGGCACGACGCTCAATACGCCTTGGCCCGAACTCTATTATCGCAATCTCGTCCGTCATTTCGTCGATGAAATCCTCGAGGACCGCCCGCAGGAATGCACCTTCTTCGACGGCGCCAAGAGCCAGGAAATTGTTGATGCGATTATCAAGGCGCATTTCGAGCGCCGCTGGGTCGACCTGCCGGGCAGACACGCATGACGGTTTCTTACGATCCGGCGCTGGTCGACGACTTCCTCGCCCATCACTGGCGCTTCCGTCCGGTCGATGCGACCTTCATGGGCGACAAGGCCCATGATAGCGAATTGCCGCCGGCCGGGCCCGAAACGCTCAATGAAGAGATTGCCGAGATCGACGATCTTCTCGTCCGCTTGGAAGCAAGCGAAGAACCACAGGACCTGGGCGACCGGCTCGACCGGCGCATGATGCTGGCCGAACTTCGGATGCAGCGGCTTGCAGCCGGAACACGGCCACGGCTCCATAACCCCGCCTGGTATTCGGGAGAAGCGGCGTTCTCCATCATTTCACTTCTGCTGCCGCAATCCATGCCGATCCGTCACGCGGCGCTGATCGCGCGGCTAAACGGCATCGGCACTTTCCTCCGCGCGGCCATCGAATGCCTCGACAGCGTGCCGGCCACCCAAGGCTGGGTCAAGCGCGCGCAAAAGGAAGCAACGGCCATGGCCGGTTTCCTGCGCACCGACATAAAGCTGCACGAAGAATTTGCCGACGACTGGGCCGAGCCCGCGCGCCAGGCTGCCGACGCCTTCGAAGCCTTCGCTGCCGCACTCGACACCCAGCCCGATGCCGATCCGGCGTGTGGCGAGGCCTATCTTACCCAGCTTATGGCCGAAATTCACGGCCTCCCCATGTCTCCACGCGAAGCCGTCGACATGGCAGAAGCTGCCTACAAGCGGATGGCCGACGAGATGGCCGAGATGGCGCGCGCCATCGACCCCAGCCGTTCGGCGGCGGAGATCATCGCCGGACTTGCCGACATCCACCCGTCGGACGCCGAAGAGGTTTTCGACAGCTACATGGAGTGGGATGTCCGCGCTATCGCCCAGGGCGCCGCGCTCGTCACTCCGGCGCAGGAATACGACCTCGACTATCGCTGGATGGCGCCGTGCTTCCGCAAGATCAGCCAGCCGCTCTATTTCCTGTTCTATCGCTCGCCCCCGGCCTCAATCCCGACGCCGGCAGCGTTTATTGGGTTACCCCGCCCGGCGATGATGAGTGTGCGTTTTTGCGCGCCAACAACACCGCCATGGTCAAGACCATCCATGCCGTGCACCACGGCAGCATCGGCCATCACACGCAAAACACCCGCGCCCGTGCGGCGAAGTCGCGTCTGGCGCGTATCGCCGGCACCGATTGCGCCCTGGGTCTAGCCTTTCTCGGCTCAGGCACGCTGATCGAAGGCTGGGCCTGCTATGTCGAAGACCTGCTGATGGAAGTTCCGGGCTTCTACACCCCAGCCGAAATCCTGCTCCTTAAGCAATTCGAGCGCCGCAATGCCGCAAGTGTTCTTGTCGACATAAAGCTGCATTTAGGCGACTGGAGCCTCGAGGAAGCCATGGCTTTTTACCGCGAGGCCGGCTTTGCCGCTGCCCGCGTCGAGGGCGAAGTGGTCCGAAATTCCATGCTGCCGGGCTCGCGCCTCATGTATTGGCTGGGCGTCGAGGGCATCAAGAGCTTGCGCCAGCGCTGGAAGGGCGACACGCTCGATTTCCACGATCACCTCCTGAGCTACGGCCATATGCCGCTCGCCTGGATCGCCGAGGAAATGGAAAGGGCAGGGCACCTTAACCCATGACGGATCAGACCAACCCGCTGCTCGACATCCGCGGCCTCGTCACTGAGTTCTCGACCGAAACCGGCATCGTCCGTGCGGTCAAGGGCGTCGACTTGACCATTGGTCAGGGCGAAACCGTCGCCCTGGTGGGCGAAAGCGGTTCGGGCAAATCCGTCACCAGTCTTTCGGTCATGCGCCTCATCCAGAAGGGCGTCGGCGCCATCACGGGCGGCGAAATGCTGTTTCGTACCCGCTCGGGCCAGGTGGTCGATCTCGTCAAGCAGCCGGAAGGCGCCATGCGCGCCATTCGCGGCAACGAAATCGGCATGATCTTCCAGGAGCCGATGACTTCGCTCAATCCGACCCAGAAGGTCGGCGCTCAAATCGCCGAAGCGGCGCGCCTCCATCAAAACCTGACCCGCAAGCAGGCCTGGGCGCGCGCCATCGAAATGCTGGCGCTGGTCGAAATCCCCGATCCCGCTCGCCGTGCCGAAGTTTATCCGCACCAGATGTCCGGCGGCATGCGCCAGCGCGTCATGATCGCCATGGCGCTGGCCTGCAATCCGGCGCTCCTGATCGCCGACGAGCCGACCACGGCGCTTGATGTGACGGTGCAGTTGCAGATCCTCGAACTCATGCGGCGCCTGCAGCGCGAGATCGGCATGGGCATCCTGTTCATTACCCACAATCTGGGCGTCGTCGCCGAAGTCGCCGATCGGGTCGCTGTCATGTATGGCGGCCGCATCGTTGAAACTGCACCGGTACGCGAGCTCTTCGCCCGCCCAAGCCACCCCTATACGCGCGGTCTTCTCGATAGCCTTCCCGTGATCGATCATGCCGCCCGCGCATCAGGCCAGGAACTGCGGCTCCGCGCCATTCCCGGCAGCGTGGTCGATCCACGCAATCCGCCTCAGGGCTGCGACTTCAACCCGCGCTGCGCCTGGGTGATCCCAGAATGCCGCGCCGCCGTGCCCGCCCTCCTGCCGGTCGTTCCCGAACATCGGGCCCGCTGCATCCGCTGGAACGAAGTCCATGGCTGAGCCGCTCCTCGTCGTCGAAGACCTCAAGGTCCATTATCCGATCGGCAAGACGCTCTTTAAGGAAGGCGCAACGCTGCGCGCGCTCGATGGCGTGTCCTTCACCGTCGGCAAGGGCGAGGTTGTTGGCCTCGTCGGCGAGTCGGGGTCCGGAAAGACGACGCTTGGCCGCGCCGTGCTGCGGCTGGTCGAGCCGACCTCGGGCAAGGTGCAACTCGATGGTGAAGAGGTCACGACGCTCTCGGCGGGTGATCTCAAGGCCTTGCGCAGCAAGATGCAGATCATCTTCCAGGACCCATATGCCAGCTTGAACCCGCGCATGAGCGTCGGCCAGACGCTGGGCGAGGCGCTGATGCTGCACAAGATCGGCACGCGCAGGGACCGCGAACAGCGCGTGGGCGATCTTTTGGAAAAGGTCGGGTTGCCGCGCAGTGCCGCTGCGCGGTTCCCGCATGAGTTTTCCGGTGGGCAACGCCAGCGCATCGGGATCGCCCGGGCACTTGCGGTGAATCCGCATTCATTGTTGCCGACGAGCCGGTTTCGGCGCTCGACGTCTCGATCCAGGCCCAGATCATCAATCTGCTGCAGGATCTGCGGCGCGAACTGGGCCTGTCGCTGCTTTTCATCGGGCATGATCTGTCGGTCATCGAATTTCTCTGCGACCGCGTCATCGTGCTCTATCTCGGTCGGGTCATGGAAATGGGGACGGCTGCCGAGCTCTACTCGAACCCGCGCCATCCCTATACGCGTGCTTTGCTCGATGCGGCGCCGGTGCCGGATCCAACGGTGCGGCGCGAGCGCATCACGCTCAAGGGCGATTTGCCCAGCCCTATCAACCCGCCCTCTGGCTGCGTCTTCCGCACGCGTTGCCCCTACGCCATTGACGCCTGCGCCGAGGTCGTGCCGCCGCTCGAGACCTTTGAAAGCGGGCATCGTGCCGCTTGCATTCGCAGCCACGAACTGGACCTGCGCAAGCCGCTGGCCTAGGCCCGCCTGATCAAATCGCGAGCACTGTGGATAAGCACGCGCCAGACCCGGCGCGTGCTTTGTTGTTTTGCGGCCAAATTCCAGATTGCATGATCTCAAGTGCTGGGAATTTGAATTTTTTCGGCCATTGCATGATCCAAGCTGGACACATCATGCTCCTGTCATGAAACGTTTATTCATTGCCTCGCGCGGAAATCCTGAACAACTGGCCCAACTTTTCCGTGCAGAGCTGCCGGATTTCGAGGTCCTGACCGAGCAGCCCAAGGCGGGCGATGCCGACGTGCCATTCATCGTCGTCGGCCGTCCGCTGCCCGGCGTCATCCGCGCTGTCCCGGGCCTGAAGCTCGTCCTAAGCCTCAATGCCGGCATCGAGCATCTGCTCGCCAGCGGCGAAGTGCCGGACGAACTACCGATCGTCCGCCTCGTGGATGAGGGCTTAGCGCTTGGCATGGCCGAGTGGGTGTTGGCGCAGGCGCTCGCCTGGCACCGCAATCTCTTCCTCTACACCGAGCTTCAGGCCAAGGGTGAGTGGTCTCCGAAGGCAGAAAAGCTTGCCAACGAGCGGACGGTCACCGTGCTGGGCGCCGGTGCGCTGGGTCGGCCGGTTGCGGAGCATTTCGTGCGCTTCGGCTTCAACACGCGCGTCTGGGCGCGTTCCAAGCACGATGTCGAGGGTGCGAAGACCTTTGCCGGCAAGGATCAACTGCTGGACGCTGCACGCGGCGCCGACATTCTGGTCAACCTCTTGCCGCTGACGGCCGAAACGGCAGACGTTGTCGATGCCAAGCTGCTCGACGTGCTGAACGACGGCGCCTTCTTCATCAACGGCGCGCGTGGTGGTCACGTTGTCGATGCCGACCTGATCGCGGCTTTGGACAGCGGCAAGCTCAGCGGCGCGGCGCTCGATGTCTTTCGCACCGAGCCGCTGCCGGCCGAAGACCCGCTTTGGCGTCACCCCAAGGTCCGGCTGTCGCCGCATGTGGCGGCGCCAACCCACCAGCATATGGCGGTCAAGGAGATGGCCGCGAACATCCGACGCTTCGAGAACGGCGAGCCGGTGCGCAACGTCGTCGATCGCAATCTGGGCTATTGAACAAGACCGGAAAACCGGCGTGTGCGACTAAGTATAAGATCAAGGAAGGGACGAAAATGAACACTAAACTCTCACGCCGCGTCGTGCTTCAAGGCATGCTTGCCGGTACTGCAGCACTCTCCACAATGCGCGCTTTCCCCGCTTGGGCCCAGGCCCCGGCGGTACGCTGATCGTTGGTCTCACCTATGAGATCGACACCATGAACCCGTACTCGACCGGTTTCCTCGGCGACGCCCAGGCTGCCGTGATCGAGGGGCTCATCGCGCCGGACAAGGACGCCAACTATGTCCCCGTTCTCGCCACCGAAGTGCCGACCGTTGAAAATGGCGGCATCGTCGTGTCCGAGGACGGCAAGACCATGCAGATCACTTATAAGCTGCGCGAAGGCGTCAAGTGGCACGACGGCGAACCCTTCACCGCGGCTGACGTGAAGTACACGTGGGAAGCGGTCAAGGACCCGGCCTTCATCGCCGAGTCCAAGGATGGCTCCTCGGAAGTCGAAAGCATCGATATCCCGGACGACTACACCGTCATTGTCAACTATAACACCATTGCGCCGACCTTCGCCGCAACGCTGTTCACCTTCGGCATCATGCCCAAGCACCTACTCGAGGGCACCGACCTCAACACCTCGTCCTATAACGAAACCCCTGTTGGTACCGGCCCGTTCAAGGTCAACGAGTTCGTGCGCGGCCAGTATGTCGAGACCGTTCGCAACGACGATTACTGGCGCACCGCCGAGAACGGCGACAAGCTGCCCTACCTCGATAGCATCATCTTCAAGATGATCCCCGATACCAATACCCTGATCACCCAACTCAAGTCGGGCGAAGTGACCATGGTGGTTTCGACCCCCTATAGCCAGGCAAACCAGGTTCAGGGCATCGAGGGGATCGAAATCATTCAAGGTCCCCAGCTCAGCTGGCAGCACCTCGACTTCAACTTCAAGCGCCCCTCGCTGGCCGACCTCAATGTGCGCAAGGCCATTGCCATGGGCATCGATCGCGAAGTCATCATTCGCGCGCAGGGCGGCTTCCCCAAGGCAATCAAGTCGCCGGTCGTGCCAGTGTTCGACTTCTATGACGACAGCGTTCCGGTGCTGGCTTACGATGTCGACGCCGCCAACGCCTTGCTGGACGAGTCCGGCTATGCCCTGGGCAGCGACGGTATTCGCGAAAAGGACGGCGAGCGCCTGAGCTATGCCTTCATGGTGCAGTCCGGCCGCGCCGACGACGAGCTGGCCCAGCAGGTGATCATCGCCCAGCTCAAGGCCATCGGTATCGAAGCGACCGCCAACAACCAGACCGGCGTCGCCTATCGCGAAGCCCGCTACAACGGCGGCTACGACCTGATCTATGGCCGCTGGATCACCTCGGCAAACCCGGTCTATCATGATTTCTGGGGCACGGGCGGCGCCAACAATGGCCAGTCCTATTCCAATCCGGAACTGGATGCCGCAATGGCCGAATTCGAGAACACGCTGGACCCTGAAGAACGCAAGGTCGCGGCCTCCAAGTTCCAGGCCATCCTGGCGGAAGACCTGCCCACGATCTCGCTGGTTAACAACGTTGCCTTGATCGCCAAAACGACCAAGCTCAAGAACTTCGTGCCGAACCCTACGAACATGACCAACTTCGTCGATACCGCTGCCTGGTATATGGAAGGCTAAGACCTTTCCTTAGAACGCCGCCCGGAGAGTTCCTGCCGGGCGGCGTATCTGTTTTTCTAACGTGCCCATCAACCCGGAGGCGGCATGAGTCTAGGTTACGTGCTGCGACGACTGCTGAGCGCCATCCCTCTGCTGCTGGGTATTTCGGTCATTCTGTTCGCCATCATTCATCTGGCGCCGGGTGGCCCCCTCGACATGTACACCGAAAATCCGGCGGTCAGTAAGGAAGCGCTGGCGCAGATCGCTGCCGCCTATGGTCTCGATCAGCCCGTACCGGTTCAATATGTGCTTTGGCTCAAGTCCATGGTTTTGGGCGACTGGGGCTACTCGATCCGCACCGGAAGACCGGTGCTGAGCGAAATCGTTCTGCGACTTGGACCGACGCTCGAGCTGGGCGGATTGGCGCTGCTGATTTCGCTTCTGCTGGCGATCCCATTGGGCATCATCAGCGCATCGCGCCGCGGATCGAAGCTGGATTCTAGCCTGACCCTGGCCTCGTTTGCCGGCATTTCCATTCCGGTTTTCTGGCTGGCCCTGTTGCTGCAATTGCTGTTCTCGGTCCAGCTCGGCTGGCTTCCGTCGGCAGGCTACAAGTCGATCGGCGGCGGCGACTTCATGGACCGGCTCAGCCACATCGTCATGCCGGCCGCGGTGCTCTCGCTCGCGACGATTGCAAGCTGGAGCCGCTTCATACGATCCGGCATGATCGATGTCCTCAACCAGGATTATATCCGCACCGCTTACGCCAAAGGCCGGTCGGAGCGCGGCGTCGTCATTTTGCACGCCTTGCGCAATGCTTTGATTCCTGCCGTCACCGTCATTGCCGTCGACTTTGCGACGGTGATTTCCGGCGCGGTCATCACCGAAACGGTTTTTGCCTGGCCCGGCATCGGCAGGCTGTTCATGGAAAGCATGGACGGACGAGACTACCCAATGCTCATGGGCCTCATGATGATGGGTTCGCTTGGCATCATCCTTGCCAATATTATCGCCGACCTCGCCTATGCGTCGCTCGATCCAAGGATCCGTTATGGCTGATATCAGTGCGCCCGCCATTTCTGCCAGACCGCCCCAGAGCTACGGCCGGCGCGTCGTCAAACGCTTCCTGAGGCACAGGGGCGCCGTCTTTGGCCTCGTCTTCCTGTTGCTCCTGGCGCTAACGGTCATTCTCGGACCGTTCTTCTCGCCCTACACCTATGATGGGCAGGACTTCATGTTGATCGGCTCGCCAGGGCCGATGACGGCACAGCATTGGCTCGGCACCGATGAACTTGGCCGCGATATGATGACCCGCCTGATGCATGGCGGGCGGGTATCTCTTGCAGTCGGCCTCGCAGGCGCGATCATTGCCACCATCGCCGGCACTCTGGTTGGCGCCTTGTCCGGCTTTTACCGAGGCTGGACTGATACGATCCTGATGCGGGCGACCGACGTGATGCTGTCCATCCCGACGTTGCCGCTTGTTCTGTTGCTGTCCGGTCTCTTCCGGCCAAGCCCGCCGCTCCTCGTTGCCATCGTCGGCATGCTGATCTGGATGGGGACGGCGCGCCTCGTGCGAAGCCAGTTCCTGGCTTTGCGCGAACGCGAATTCGTCGAGGCCGCGCGCGCCTTGGGGGCAGGGGGCGCGCGGCTGATGTTCCGCCATATTCTTCCCAACGCCATCGGTCCGATCACCGTTTCGGCGACATTGGCGGTCGGTAGCGCCATCATGCTGGAGTCAGCCCTTTCCTTTTTGGGTTTCGGTATCCAGCCGCCGGTTCCCACCTGGGGCAACCTCCTCAACAGCGCCAGTTCCTGGCTGAGCGTTGCGCCCTGGCTCGCTATCCCGCCCGGTCTCCTTATCCTCTTCACCGTGCTGGCGGTCAACTTCCTAGGCGACGGATTGCGTGACGCCATGGAGCCTCGGGAGTAAGCATGCGCCCGCTTGAGAGCTATATCGCCGACCAGGGACCAAAACCCCTGGCCGAGGGCCGCGCCGTGGCCAGTACGGGTAATCCGATAGTTACCGAAACTGCCATCCGCATTCTGGCCGACGGCGGCAATGCTGCTGATGCGGCCATCGCGGCGGCGCTGGTGCAAGCCGTGGTCGAGCCACATCTGACCAGCCATGCCGGCATGGTGTCTTGCCTTTATTGGGATGGCGCCAAGGGCGAAGCCCAGCAACTCAACGCCCTGGGCACACTGGCACCCGACATGCCGCCGTTTCGCCCCATTAACGGGGTGGGAGGCTGGGCCCGCGAGGGGGCTCCGGGCCCGCAAGCTGCCATTCCCGGCTTCATGCCCGGACTTGCGGCGCTGCATGATCGCTATGGCAGCAAAAGCTGGGCCGAGCTTTGCGCGCCGGCAGTGGAATGGGCGGAGAGCGGCCACGCCGTGTCCTCGTTCGAGTATGGTGTCAACGTTTTTGCCGCCCCGTTCTGCACCTATTTCGAGTCCGGCCGCGCCGTCTTCATGCCCAATGGCTATCTGACGCCAGTGGGGCAGGTGGTACGCAACCCGGCCGTTGCCGTGACCATGAAGCGGCTTGCAGAAGAGGGGCCGGATTATTTTACGACCGGTGGCTGGGCCAAGGCTTTTGTAGCTGCTGGCAACGAACTCGGCTGGCCGGTGCGCCTCGACCACCTCACGGCCAATCCGCCGCGCTGGCAGACGCCGCTGCGCTTTAGCCATCGCGGCCACGAGATCGTCGGCCTGGCTCCGCCCGAGCGGCAAGGTGCCTTTTGCGCGATGGTGCTGGGCATTCTCGATCATGCCGGCATCAGCCAGATGGAGCCCTTTGGCGCCGACTATGTCTTTACCATGGCCCATGCGCTGCGGCTCGCCGAACAGGCCTGCGGCTTCATGCATGATCCGGTGGTGGGGGCGACGCCGCGGCGGTGTTGATGGATCCGGCCTATCACGCGAGCCAGGCCAGGCTCATCGCGGCCAGCAAACCGCATGTCGACCTGACCGAGCATGTGCGCCTGACCCGTGGCCACGCGGCGCTCGCCGCCAGCGGCTGGAACAGCGCCAGCCGCAAGCCGCCCGTCGGCTCCTGCGAAATCTCGATTGTCGATGCCCAGGGCAACTGGATCCAGATGATGAACACCATCCAGTCCGGCGGCATTCCGGGCATGGCAGTGGACGGCGTCTTCATGATGGGCTCGCATGAGCAGACATCGATGAGTGCGCATTTTTCGAACTTCCGCGTGCCGGGCGCCCGCATGCGCAACATCTTGGGCAATACCTTTGTGCTCAACAACGGTGCGCCCTGGCTGGCCCTCGGCACGCCGGGCAATGTCTATGCCACGGTGGCGCAGATGCTCGTCCACATCCTCGATTTCGGCATGGACCCACAGTCGGCATCCGACGCGCCGCGCATGCTGCCGCTCGAGGATGACTACACCCTCCATGTCGAGAGCCGCTTGTCGGCCAAGACGGTGACCGAGCTCACATCCATGGGTCTGCTGCTCGGACCCATGCCGCAATGGGACTGGAACCAGGGATCGTTCCAGATGAGTTGGCGGGACGGAGAGCGCTTGCTGGCCAGCGCGGATTTCCGCCGAACCGGGATGGCGGCCGCTCTGGCGTAGATCGGGGCATGTCCTTCGCTGAAGCGCCAACGTAATGATCTTCTCCACGAAAAGCGCAAGCCAGATGGATGCCCACGTTTTGCGCAAGACAAACTTATCCTCAGCCGGGAGGGGTGTGAGATAATGAAAGCTTGTGAAGCTGGTTGACATTGGCTGTGTCTGCGGTAACGTTCCCACAAAGCTGGAGGAGGATCCGGCTATAGGGAAGAGCCATGGGACAAAGCCGCAATCGTCGGCCCACCATTATCGATGTTGCCGAGCGCGCTGGTGTGTCGAAGAGCACTGCTGCGCGGGCACTTGCGGGTTCGTCCAATATCACCGAGGAAACGCGGGAGCGCGTGGTCAAGGCGGCCGAGGCCGTTGGATACGAGCGCAATCACCTTGCGGTGGGAATGCGATCGGGCCGCAGCGGCATGCTGGGGCTGGTCATTCCGGATATTACCAATCCGTTCTGGGCCGATGTGGCGCGCGGCGCGCAGGATCGGGCGGCGCGGGCAGGGGCATCGCTGCTGGTCTTCTCGTCCGATTGGGATCCCGAGGCGGAAGCAGCGCATCTGCGCACGCTGCGCCGGGCACGCGTCGACGGCGCCATCGTTAATCCGGTTTCGGACAGTTTTGACGACCTCGACCGGTTTGGCCTGCCATGCCTGTTCATCGGGTCGAGCGCTGAGCGTTTTCCTGACATTTCAAGTGTCGGTTCGGATATTGCCCAGGCGGTGCGCCTGGGCCTGGATCATCTTGTCGCCAAGGGGCACCGGGCGCCGGCCTTGATCCTCGGGCCGAAGTCTCGCCTTGCCCGAGCGCGATTTCTGCGTGCCGTGCACGAACATTGCGTCGAGCGCGATATCGACCCGGCCATCATGCCGATCGAGGACGGGGAATATACGGTCGAGGGCGGGCGCGAGGCCATGAAACGCCTGCTTGACCAGCCACGCGTCGGGCATCTCGCGGTGTTTGCCGCCAATGACATGATGGCGCTTGGCGCCATGATGGCGGTGCGCGACGCCGGGCTTGATTGCCCGCGCGATGTCTCGGTTCTGGGCTTTGACGGCATTCCGTCGGGCGAGTTCGCCTGGCCGGGGCTGACGACCGTCGCCAAGCCTGGTCGCGCCATCGGGGAGCGGGCGGTCGAGGGTCTCTTCGACGAAATCGAACACAAGCCGGAACATCGGCGCATCTACATGCCATGCCGCCTCTTAGAGCGGGGATCACTCGCCGACCTGTCGAGCATGGCGCCCAAGCGAGCGGCTGGGGCAGGGAGGAATTAGGCATGGTTGCCAAGGACGGGCAAAAGGTCGCTGACGTGCTCTCGGATGGGAACGTTCCCGGGAGCCTGGAGGTCTTGCGTGAACGGGTCCTGAACAAACGTTCAGGAGCTGCATCCGTACAAGACTGGCGTGCCAAGTTGCGCCAGTGGTGGCCCTACTACGCGATGATGGCGCCGGGCCTCCTCTTCTTCTTCATCTGGCACTATGTCCCGATATGGGAAGCCAAGATGGCTTTCGAGCAGGTGCGCATCATCCCGCCCAATATCTGGGTCGGGCTCAAGAACTTCCAGCAGCTCTTCGCCTCGCCGATCTTCTATCAGGTGCTGGCAAACACGCTGATCATCTCGGCGATGAAGATCGCCTTCGTCTTTCCCGTGCCGATCATCGTCGCGCTGCTGCTGAACGAAATTCGCAACGGCAAGCTGCGTGGCACCATCCAGTCAGCGATCTACCTGCCGCACTTCTTGTCGTGGGTGGTGATCGCCGGCGTCTTTATCGCGATTTTGTCGCCGACCGATGGCGCGGTCGGGCAGATCCAGCAGGCCATGGGTTTCGGCGCGCCGAGCAATTACCTCACCAATCCCGCCTCGATCCGCTGGGTCTTGGTGATCTCCGAAATCTGGAGGTCTGCCGGCTGGGACAGCTTGCTTTATCTGGCCGCGATCTTTGCCATCGATCCGCAGCTCTACGAAGCTGCCGAAATCGACGGCGCCAATCGCTGGCAGAAGATCTGGCACGTCACCATTCCCGGCATTGTGCCGACCATCGCGACCCTGTTCATTCTCAACATGGGCCTGTTCCTGAGCGCCGACCTTAATCAGGTCATCAACTTTCAGAACGACGTCAACGCCTCGACGATCGACATCCTCGACACCTATGTCTACCGACTCGGTCTTTCGACAGGCGAATATGCGCTGGCGACGGCAGCGGGGCTCTTTAAGGCCGTGATCGGCATGGTCCTGATCGTCACCTCGCATCTCGTCAGCAAGCGCCTGACCGGAAAGGGAGTGTGGTAATGGCCAGCCAGTCCCGCCGCACGCCGCTCGAACGGATCGAATACATCCTCATCGTTTCGACCCTGCTGTTGCTGGTGGTCTTCACTTTGCAGCCACTGCTCAACCTTTTGGCGTTGTCGTTCACAGAACCAAGCCGCGTCGCCGGGTTCTCCGGATTGTCGATCATTCCGGACGGGTTCTCGCTCGAAGTCTGGTCGCTGTTGCTGCAGCACCCGAATGTGCAGCGCGGCCTCTTCAACTCGATCTGGATGACGGCGACCAGCGTGACGATTGGTGTCCTGGGCACCGCGCTCATGGCCTGGGGCCTGTCGCGGCCGGGCCTCCCGGGCCGGCGCTTGATCTTCATCGCCGTACTGGTGACCATCGTTTTCGAACCGGGCATTATCCCGGATTATTTCTTGATGAAGCGGCTGGGCCTGCTCAATACGCCTTGGGCCGTGATCATGTATAAGGTAATTAGCGCCTGGTACCTGATCATCCTCGTGCGCTTTTTCGAGGAAATCCCCAAGGAGCTTCTGGAAGCGGCAGAGCTCGACGGCGCCAACCCGTTCCAGACCTTTTTCCTGGTCGTGCTGCCGCTGGCCAGGTCCGCTCTCGCCACCATCGCGCTCTTCTATCTCGTGCTGCACTGGAACGAGTTCTTCCGGTCCATGATCTACCTCAACGACCAGACCAAGTGGCCGCTCCAGGTAGTGCTGCGCCAATTCGTTATCGAGGGCGACCGCGTGGCGATCGTCGGCGCCGCCAATGCCAGCGGCAATATCGGCGCTGCCCAGATCAACATCCGCGCTCTGAAAGCCGGAATGATCTTCATCACCATCCTGCCCATCCTGGCGATCTACCCGCTGATCCTGAAATTCTTCACCAAGGGGACGATGTCAGGGGCGCTCAAGGGATGAGGGATGGTCGCGCCAAGAGCCCCCACCCGGCCTCCCCGTAAGGCGGGGGAGGAGTGGTCCGGTGGGAGGCGCTAGGCGTGCCACAGACGCCGAGCTGCCTCCTCCCCTTCTGCAGGGGGAGGTTGGGTGGGGGCCACCATCCAGAAAGAATTCCGTGCAAGCGGTGTGACTAAGAAACGGAGGAGACGAACAATGACTTTCAAGAAACTGCTTCTGGCCACGACGGCCGTGGCCATGTTGGGGGCGAGCATTGTCCCGGCCATGGCGCAGACGACGTTGCGCTTGGTCAGCAAGGATCTGCTGACCACCAACCCCGATGACGTGCGGCTGATCGAGGAGATCGAAGCGGGGCTCAAGGCCAAGGGCCACGACATCGACATCCAGACCATCGACTTGCCCAGCGGCACGGCTGCCTATGCCGATGCACTCGGCGTCATGCTGTTGTCGGGCGATATTCCGGACGTAATCTACTTCCAGGGCGGCGACCAGAAGATGGCCGAACAGGGCATCCTGGAAGACCTGACGCCCTGGATCGAAGGCTCCGAGAACATCAAGGCCGCGCTTTGGCCGCACAATGTCGAGCGCCTCGCCAACTACCCATACCTGCTCTACATCTACCCGCCGCGCGGGCCGCAACCGGTGATCCGTCAGGATTGGCTGGATGAACTCGGCCTCGAAGCCCCGACCACGGTCGAGGAATACGAAGCCCTGTTCCAGGCCATCCACGATGCCGATCTCGATGGCGATGGTACGCCGGGCAACACGCTGGGCCTGACCGGCTTCGGCAATACGAGCGAACTCGACTCCATCTTCAACCAGGCGTTCGGCGTCACTGGCACCTGGATGAAGAATGCCGAAGGGCAGTGGGTCAATTCGCGCGTCACCGACGCTGAAAAGGCCAAGATCGAGTTCTATGCGCGTCTGGCCGAAAAAGGCCTGTTCGACAAGGAATTCGTCACCAACACCTTCGACGTCAAGGAAGACAAGTTCTACACCGGCAAGGCCGGGGTGATTTTCGGCTCCTCGCCCGAAGTCATCGACATTTATGCCGGCAAAATGCGCCAGGCCCATCCTGGCGAAGAGATCGAACTGGCCGTGCTGCCGGCTCCGACCGGCCCCGGCGGGCAGGGTCTGGCTGCGGTCGACGTTTCCAAAGAGTCGCGTGGCTGGGCCATTTCCTCGCTTTCCGAAAACAAGGAAGCGGCCGTGGCGCTGCTCGACTTCATGGCGTCCAAGGAAGGCCAGGACCTCGAACGTCTGGGCTTTGCCGATGTGCACCACACGGTCGGCGCAGATGGCGCGGTGACTTTCACCGACCAGATTTCGACCTGGTATGCGCGCTTCTTCAACGCCGCCAACTGGACCCCGCCGACCCCGCTGCTGTCGCCCACGGCGCAGACTGCGCTCGACAACATCAAGAACGGCTTTGTCGCCGACAATGCCTTCGTCTGGCCGGCCGAATATGCCGCCGAAGTCGATGCCGCCGAGCAGGTCTATCGCTCCTGGGTCGCCCGCTTCGTGACGGGTGAGGCCACCCTCGACCAGTGGCAGCAATTCGTCGACGAGTACAACCCGCGGGCGGTGCACGCATGGCGGAGTATGCGGCGACGGTGTTGGGCAGCTAGCTCCGCAACAACGAGAGCGACTCCTCCCCCTCCTTAAGGGGGAGGCTGGGTGGGGGTTCTTCGCCTTCCGCAACCTCCCAACACGTGGAGGCGCCAGCACCCCCACCCCGACCCTCCCCTGAAGAAGGGGGAGGAGTCGACTGAAACGTCAGTGACTGACAGATAAATTGAAAGACCAGTGCCGATGACCCCAACCCTCCAGTCTCGCATTCGCGGCATGTTGCATGGCATTGCGCTGGGTGATGCGCTTGGGGCGCCGGTGGAGAAGCTGTCGGCTGCGCAGATTCGCGAGCGCTATGGGCGGGTGACGTCGGTGATGACGCGCTGGCACAAGATGGACCTGCCGGCGGCCGAGCGGAACCATCGCATTCGCGGCGACGGCATCGTCACCGACGATACGCTGATGACGCTGGCGCTGATGGATATTTATGCCGAGACCGGACGGCATCTCGATGCTTGGGACATGGCCGATGGCATGGTGCGCCAGATCGCCTGGACGCCGCGCTGGGTGCCTGAGCTCGACCGCGAGGCCATGCTGATCGACCGCTTGTTCTATCCCGAAAAATGGATTTTCCAGCGCCACCAGCTTAGCAATTGCGACCCCCGACAGGGCGGCATCGGCAATATGGTGAACTGCGGAGCGGCCATGTATATCGCGCCGATCGGCGTGGTGAATGCTGCAGATCCTCGCGCGGCCTATGACGAGGCCATCGCTTTCGCCGCCGGGCATCAGGAAAGCTACGGGCTCGAGGCCGCCGGGGTTATGGCTGCAGCTGTCGCAGCAGCTTTCGTACCCAACACCACTGTCGACGCGATCGTCGACACCGTTCTGGCCTTGGCCAAGGACGGCACCCATGCCGCAATCGCCGACATCGCCGAAACGGCCCGACGCCTGCGCGGGCAGCGCGATGACAATCAAGCGGTGTACAAGGCCTTCCACGAAGTGATCGGCCGTTATTCGGTAATGGGCGACGACGTCAATCATCGCTCTGACAAGGCAGGCCGACTGTCCGACGCCTACCGCCCGAGCCGGTTGATGGCGATCGAAGAACTGCCGCTGGCCTTGGGCTTCTGCCTGCTGAACGACGGCGATTTCCGCACGAGCATCGTCGATGGCATAAATTCGGGCCGCGACACGGACTCGATCGGCGTCATGGCCGGCGCAATCCTTGGCGCCATGCATGGCGAGGCCGTGATCGACAGCGAGGACGCGGCGCAGATCGACCGGGCCAACCGGATGGCTCTGCAAGCTTCAGCGGACGCCTTCGCGGATGTTGCGAGAAAAATCATCGCCGCCGATCGGGCGGCATCGGAGGCGCGCTGGGTGGCCAGGGCGGAACTGGGTTTGGCCTGATGCTCCTCCAAGACCTCTTGGTGAGCCTGTCGAACCACGAGGCCGCTTGCACCGCAACTGCCACGACCTCCTGCTTCGACAGGCTCAGCATGAGGTCTACTGAAATTATTGCCTCGAAAGACGACGATGCTCTCTGAAATTCAAATCCTCGAAAAGATCTATGCCGGCTTTATCGGCAAGGCCATTGGCGTGCGTCTCGGCGCCCCGGTGGAGCCAACTATCTGGAGCTATGAGCGCATCCAGAAGACCTATGGCGAGGTGACCCAGTACCTGCGCGACTTCAAGAATTTCGCCGCGGACGACGACACCAATGGGCCCGTCTATTTCATTCGTGCGCTGCGGGACTATGGCCTGGGCGCGACGGCCGAGGACGTCGGCGAGACCTGGCTCAACTACGCTGCCGAAGAGCATGGCATGTATTGGTGGGGTGGCTTTGGCGTATCGACCGAGCACACCGCCTATCGAAACCTGCGCGCCGGCATTCCGGCGCCGCAATCCGGATCCATCGCGCAGAACGGCACGACGGTTGCCGAGCAGATCGGTGGGCAGATTTTCATCGACTCGTGGGGTTGGGTGAACCCGGGCAATCCGCAACGGGCCGCCGACATGTCGGCCATGGCCGCATCGGTTGCACATGACGGCGACGGGCTCAACGGCGCCCGCTTCTGCGCCGCAGCGATCGCGGCAGCCTTCGAGGCGACCAGCATCGATGAAATCGTCGAGACGGCGATGGCGACGGTTGATGCCAATTCGACCTATGCACGGGTTTGCCGGGCCGTCATCGACTTCCACAGGGCCAATCCCGACGACTGGCGCGCCTGCCGCGACATGCTGACGGCGGATTGGGGCTATGATCGCTATCCCGGCGTCTGCCACATCATTCCCAATGCCGGGGTGACCATCATGGCCATCCTCTACGGCAAGGGCGACCTGCCACGCACGGCCGAGATTGCCACCATGGCGGGCTGGGACACCGACTGCAATGCCGGCAATGCCGCAGCGATCGTCGCGACCTTCCAGGGGCTCGACGAGGGCTGGGGCAAGTATCGGAAACCCATCAACGATTTTCTTGTCGCCTCGGGCATCGTTGGCACCATCAACATCGTCGATATCCCGAGCTTTGCGCGCGAGCTGACCGTTTTTGCGCTGCAGCTGGCCGGGCGAGAGGTTCCCGCGCTCTGGCTCGAAGATTTCACTCGCCGCGGGCTACGTTTCGACTTCGACCTGCCGGGTTCGACGCATGGCTTCCGCACCGAGGGCTTCAACCAGATTTCGCTGCGCCATTCTGGCGAACGGCATGCGGAGGGTTCGCGCGGCTCGCTCGAAATTCAGCTCGACCGGCTCGAACGCGGGCAGGGTGGGCGTGTGTTCTGGAAGCCCTTCTACCGCCGCAGCGATTTCGACGACGAACGTTATCGCCCGATGTTCTCGCCGGTGGTGGATGCGGGGCAGACCGTCAGCTTCAAGCTCTGGCTCGATCCCTGGAACGGCGACGGCAACCTGCGCGTGGCGCCTTACGTGCGGCGCACGATGAGCGGCGCCATCGAGGAGACGGGTGCATGGGACGTGCCCTCGGCGGAAGGCTGGCAGGACTATAGCTTCGTCGTGCCGGAGGGCGTCGAGGCGATCGACGAGATCGGGATCTCGATCGAATATTTCGGGCGGCTGAAGTTTTTGGCCGGCTGTTCCTTGCCGATTTCCGGGTCGAGGGGGCGGGACACACCGTCATCGAGCCGGAAACCGAGGTGCAGGAATGGGGCGCGATTTCTCGTTTCACCTTCAATCGCGGTCACTGGACCAAGAGCTTTGGCCGCATCCAGGGCCATACGGCGACCGACGCCGACATGTGGACCGGGCACTATTATGCCCGCGACGTCGTGGTGAAAGCCGATGTGCAGCGGCTGTCGGGTGCGTCGCAACTGGTGACGGCGCGGGTGCAGGGCACCGGGCGGTTCTATGCGGCGGGCTTTGACGGGGACGAGGTGGTGATCCTCAAGGAGGATTTTGGCTCGACGGTCCTTGCCCGCGCTCCGTTCAAGCCGGAGATCGGGCGCAGCTACGAGTTTGCGCTCACGGCGAAAGGCGACCAGCTGGGCTTTGCGGTCGACGGGCAGGAGCTGCTGACGGCGACCGATAGCGACTACGAATACGGCATGGCCGGCATTCGGCTCGGCGCGATCGGACGGCTGAGCATGGGCCGGTTCGAGATCATCGAAACGGCATAACGGGAGGAGACCAGCATGGCGGAAATCGAACTCAAACATGTCGGCAAGAGCTATGGCCACGTCCAGGTGCTCAACGACATTTCGCTTGAAATGGCGAATGGCGAATTCGTCGTGCTGGTCGGCCCTTCCGGCTGCGGGAAGTCGACGCTCTTGCGGATGATCGCGGGGCTCGAGGACATCACGGCCGGCGAGATCACCATCGGCGGCAAGGTGGTCAACAACATGCCGGCCAAGGAACGGGACATCGCCATGGTGTTCCAGTCCTATGCGCTTTATCCGCACATGAAGGTGGCGGACAATATGAGCTTTTCCTTGCGGCTCGCCGGCACGCCCAAGGCTGAAATCAAGGCCCGGGTGGCGGAGGCAGCGGATATCTTAGGCCTCATCGACTTGCTCGATCGGCTGCCGCGCGAACTTTCGGGCGGACAGCGCCAGCGCGTGGCCATGGGCCGCGCCATCGTGCGCGATCCGCGCGCTTTCCTCTTCGACGAGCCGCTGTCTAACCTCGATGCCAAACTGCGCGTCAAGATGCGCGGCGAGATCAAGCGGCTGCATCAGCGGCTGGGCAAGACCATGGTCTATGTGACCCACGACCAGACCGAAGCCATGACCATGGCCGACAAGATCGTCGTGCTCAATGGCGGACGTATCGAACAGGCCGGGGCGCCGCTCGAACTCTACAACAATCCGGCCAACCTTTTTGTCGCCGGTTTTATCGGTTCGCCGGAAATGAACCTGTTCGAAGCCCGTTACGAAGGGGTGCAGCGGTCGCGCTGAAGGGTGGCCAGTCGATGCCGCTCGGTACGCCGCTCGACACTGCTGCGGGCACCGAGATCGTCTACGGCGTGCGCCCGCAGCACATCACGCTCGGGTCCGAGGGCGTGCCTGCGGAAGTGGTCGTGGTCGAGCCCACCGGCGACGCACAGGAAGTGCTGGCCCGTGTCGGCGGCGAGGACATTTCCATTGTCGTGCGCGACCACGCGCTGTTGTCGCCGGGTGAACAGATCAACCTCGTGATCGACCCGCAAAAGCTCTTCGTCTTCGACAAGGCAACGGGGCTTCGGCTGCGGTGAGTTTTGCGACGAGGCGCTTTGATCCCACCGCTACCGGACCCCTTGACGGCATTCGCGTGCTTGACCTGTCGCGGCTGATGGCTGGCAATATGCTGAGCCTCCAGCTGGCTGATTTTGGCGCAGACGTCGTCAAGATCGAGCCTCCCGAGGGCGACCCATTGCGCGACTGGAAGGACGACGGGCACTCTCTGTTCTGGAAGACCTATGGGCGCAACAAGCGCTCGGTCATGCTCAACCTGCGCCAGCCGTCGGCGATGGAAGCGCTTTGGCAGCTGGTCGATACGGCAGATGTCTTCATCGAGAATTTCCGGCCCGGCACGCTGGAGAAGATGGGCCTGGCGCCTGATAAGCTGTTGCAGCGCAACCCCGACCTGATCGTCGTCCGGATTTCCGGCTTCGGCCAGACTGGCCCGTATTCTCAGCTGCCGGGCTTTGGCACCATTGTCGAAGCAATGAGCGGTTTTGCCGATCGCACGGGCTTCCCGGATCGCGAGCCGGTGCTGCCACCCCTGGCGCTGGCCGATATGATCGCCGGCATCTATGGGGCGTCGGCGACGATGATGGCGCTTTATGCGCGCCAGACGGGCAGGGCGCGCGGGCAGGTCATCGACTTGTCCTTGCTGGAGCCGATGTTCTCCGTGCTCGGCCCGGAGGCTGCCATCCATGCCGTGACAGGCAAGATCAAGCAACGGGTCGGCAGCGCCTCCAACACGGCCTCGCCCCGCAATGTCTACCAGTGCGCCGACGGAAAATATCTGGCACTGTCCGGGTCGACCCCAGCCGTGGCCAGGCGCATTTTCGAGGTCATCGGCCGTTCGGACATGAACGGCGATCTCCGCTTTGCCACCAATTCCGACCGCGTGAAGAACCGCGGCCTTGTCGACGCGGCGATCGGCGCGTGGTTTGCCACCCGCAGCAGCGAAGAGGCTCTGTCGACGATGCGTGCAGCGGGCGCCACGGTCGGCCCGGTCTACAACATCGCCGATGCCATGGCTGATGAGCATTTTCATGAGCGTGAAATCATCGTCGATGCCGAGGATGATGGCTTCGGCACCCTGCCCATGCACGACATCGTCCCGCGCCTTTCCGAAACGCCCGGCATTTGGCGCCGGCAAGCGCCTGGCCTGGGCGAACACACGGCCGAGATCTTGCGCGAAGCCGGGATCGATCCACGCACTTTGGAAGCCCCATGATCCGCTCGCTGCTCTACGTCCCGGCGCATTCCGAGCGCTTTCTTGCCAAGGCGCATGAGCGCGGCGCCGATGCGATCATCCTCGACCTCGAGGACGCTGTTCCGGAAGATGCCAAGGATCAGGCACGAGAGCATTTGCTGGAGACCGTCAAAGCTGTCGGTCGCAACGGGGCAAGCGTCTTCGTGCGCATCAACAGCGGCGAAAGAGTTGTCGAAGACGCGGCTGCAGCATGCCGCGCCGGGGCCGCAACGCTGTATGTGCCCAAGGTGCGAAGAGCCGAAGACATTGTCGAGCTGATCGCTGCCCTGGATAAAGTGGGTGCAGAGACCGGACGGCCGCCGATCACCTTTGTCGCCCTGCTGGAAGATATCGGGGCGGTTCTGGATGCGCGTGTTATCGTCAAGGCGCCGCGCCTGCTCGGTCTCTCGGTGGGCGGCGAAGACCTGGCTTTGTCGCTCGGCGCCGAACCGACACCCGATGTGCTGCGGCTGCCAAAACTGCTGGTTCACTATGCCGCCAAGGAGCAGGGACTGCTCTCCTTCGGGTTGCTCCAATCCACGGCTGATTACTCGGACCAAGCTGGGGTCGGAGCCGCGGCGCGGGAGGCCGCACAGCATGGCTTTGACGGCGCCACCTGCGTCCATCCCAGTCTTGTTCCCATCCTCAACGCGGCTTTCAGCCCGAGCGCAGCGCAGCGCGACTGGGCCAATCGCGTGCTGCAGCGCGCAGCCGAAAGAGATGGCGCCTTCGAGGTCGATGGCCGCATGGTCGATGCCCCGGTGGTTGCCAGGGCTCGCGCGATTCTTGGCAAGAGCTGAAGTGCCCAGAGGCAGCCCCGCCGCGTCTAGCCCGTCTTGGACTTCAGGCTCGGCGCGTCGCCTTTGACGGCCTCCATCGAAACATGCGTGCTGGTATGGGCGATGTGGGGCAGGCTGCTGATCTTTTCGCCCAGAACCTCTCGATATTCGGCGATATCCTGCGTGCGAACCTTGAGCAGGTAGTCGAAGCTTGAAGCGATCATATGCGCCTGTTCGATCTCGGGAATGGCCTGCACCGCCTTGTTGAAGGCCGCCAGTGCCGCGTTGCGGGTATCGCTGAGCTTGACTTCCACGAAGGCGACGTGGGGCCTGCCCAGGCGCTCCGGATCGATAATCGCGCGATATCCGAGAATATAGCCTGCCTGTTCGAGGCGGTTGATCCGCGCCTGGCAGGGCGTTTTGCTGAGGTTCACGCGACGGCTGAGTTCCGCCACGCTGATGCGGGCGTCGCGCGCCAGCTCAGCCAGGATGTGTTGGTCGATCTGGTCTAAAGTGTCGTTATTCTTCATGGTGTAGGCGATCGTCCGCAATTGCATGCCGAATATAACGCGAAATGTGACCAGCGGCAGCCTGAAAAGGCGAAACGCCTGCAAGCGTTCTGGCATTGCTCAGGTGCCTTAGAAGGCATGCCATGGAGCGCTTCCTTGTCCGACATTGCTGATGCACGTCTCGCTTTTCGCGCCAAGAATCTTGCCGATGAGGCCAGTCTGGTCCGCCAGCTCATTTCGGAAACGGGCCTGACAGAGGCGGATCGCGAGGCCATTTCGACCCACGCGGAAACGCTGGTGGAAACGGTGCGCGCCGGCAATCGCCTCGGGCTGATGGAGTCGTTTCTCGCCGAGTACGGGCTCGCGACCGATGAAGGCGTCGCCCTGATGTCCCTGGCGGAAGCGCTTCTGCGCGTGCCGGACGCCCAGACTGTCGATGCGCTGATCCACGACAAGGTCGGTGGCCTCAACTGGGAAAGCCATTTTGGTGGCTCGTCGAGCGCGCTGGTCAATTTCTCGTCCTGGGCGCTGAACCTGACATCGGACGTTTTGGGCGAGCCCGAAGTCGGGCCAAAGAATGCGCTGCATCGCGCGGTGGCTCGGCTCGGCGAGCCCGTCATCCGGACGGCCGTTGCGCAAGCCATGCGGCTTTTAGGCAGTCAGTTCGTCTTCGGCCGTACCATCCAGGAAGCCATCAGCAATGCCCGCAAGCCCGAAGCGCTGGGCTATCGCTACTCCTACGACATGCTGGGCGAGGCCGCCCGCACCTCGGAGGACGCGGCACGCTATCTCGATGCCTATGCTTCGGCAATCGCGCGACTGGCGCCGCATTGCACCGCCAAGTCGGTGCGCGACAATCCGGGCATTTCGATCAAGCTTTCTGCACTCCACCCGCGCTATGAGGTCGCTCAGCGCAAGCGGGTCATGACCGAATTGGTGGCGGTCACGCGCCAGCTCGCGATCGCGGCCAAGAAGGCCAATATGGGCTTCAACATCGATGCCGAAGAGGCCGATCGCCTCGATCTGTCGCTCGATATCATCGCCGAAGTCCTGACGACGCCGGAACTGGCAGGCTGGGACGGTTTTGGCGTCGTGGTGCAGGCCTATGGCAAACGCGTCTTGCCGCTGATCGATTGGCTCGAGGCCACCGCCAGCGCTCTTGACCGGCGGATCATGGTGCGGCTGGTTAAGGGCGCCTACTGGGACGCCGAGATCAAGCGTGCGCAGGTCATGGGGCTGGATGGCTATCCGGTCTTTACCCGCAAGGCGTCGACCGACATCAGCTATCTTGCGGGCAGCGCGTCGCCTCTTTGCCTCGCCGAGCATCTATCCGCAATTTGCCTCGCACAATGCGCATACCGCGGCTGCCGTTCTGCATCTGGCGAAGGAGGCTGGACGCACGCCGGAAACATACGAATTCCAGCGCCTCCACGGCATGGGTGAGCGCCTGCACGATGTGCTGCGCACCACGGCCGGAACGCGCACGCGCATCTATGCGCCGGTGGGGGCGCACAAGGATCTTCTGGCCTATCTCGTGCGGCGGCTGCTCGAAAACGGCGCCAATGGTTCCTTCGTTTATCAGATCTCCGACGAGCACATTCCGGCGTCCGCCGTCGCCGAGGATCCGATCGGCAAGATCCTTGCTCTCGGTGAAGCGATCGCCAATCCGGCCATTCCGGCGCCGCAAGCGATCTTTGCGCCTCGGCGAAACTCCGCAGGGCTCGACCTTACCGATCCCATCGCTTTTGGCGAGGTGGATGACGCTCGTCATGCCTTCGAAAAAGCGCAGTGGCAGGCGCGCCCAATCCTCGCCGGACCGACAGCGATGCGCGGCGCCAAGCCAGTGATTAACCCGGCTGATCGGCGAGATCATGTCGGCAACGTGGCAGAAGCCGCAGTCGAGGATGTCAGTTTGGCCATCGCCGCAGCGAGGGGTTCGGACTGGTCACGCGTGCCGGTGGGCAAGCGTGCCGACCTGCTGCGCGCCACGGCCGACCTCTACGAGGCCAACCGCGCCGAACTGTTTGCCCTGCTGGCGCGAGAGGCTGGAAAGACTTGGGCCGATGCCGTGGCCGAGGTGCGCGAAGCGGTCGACTTCCTGCGTTATTACGCCGAGCAGGCCGAACAGCAGGCTCCAGCGGCTCCGCTGGGCGTGGTCGTCGCGATCTCGCCGTGGAATTTTCCGCTGGCGATTTTTACCGGCCAGATCGCTGCCGCTCTGGTCGCCGGCAATGCCGTGCTCGCCAAGCCGGCGCCGCAAACGCCGCTGATTGCCTATCGCGCGGTGCAGATGATGCACGAAGCAGGCATCGCCGCCGATGCCGTCCAGCTTCTGCCGGGCGGCGGGGAGGTAGGGCAGGCACTGGTTTCAAACCCGGCGGTAAATGGTGTCGTCTTCACCGGCTCGCTGCCGACCGCGCACAGCATTGATTGCGCGATGGCCGCTAATCTGGCGCCCACCGCACCCTTGATCGCCGAAACCGGCGGTCTCAACGCGATGATCGTGGATTCGACTGCTCTGCCTGAGCAGGCGGTGCGCGATATTCTGGCCTCGGCTTTCCAGTCCGCTGGCCAGCGCTGTTCGGCGCTGCGCGTTCTTTATGTGCAGGAAGACGCCGCCGAGCGCACCCTGCACATGCTGAAGGGCGCGATGAACGAGCTGCGGCTTGGCAATCCTTGGAATCTCGCGACCGATATCGGTCCGGTGATCGACGCCGCGGCGCGCGCCAAAATCCTCACGCATGTCGAGACCTATGCGCGGGCCGGAAAGCTGATCCATCAGCTGGCGGAGCCGGAAGAGGGCACGTTTGTGGCGCCCGCGGTGTTGCGCATTGCCGGCATCGAGGAGCTCAGCGAGGAAATCTTTGGACCGGTACTGCATGTCGCGACGTTCAAAGCGGCCGAGCTCGATGAGGTCGTCACCGCCATCAATGCCAGCGGCTACGGGCTGACCTTCGGGCTTCACACCCGGATCTCGTCGCGCGTGCGGCAGCTCTCCAGAAGCGTCCGGGCTGGCAATATCTACGTCAACCGCAACCAGATCGGTGCCGTCGTCGGATCGCAGCCCTTTGGTGGCGAGGGGCTGTCCGGCACCGGTCCCAAGGCTGGCGGCCCGCATTATCTCCCGCGCTTCACGCAAGGCGCACACGCTGTCGACCCGGCTGCGATGGTGATGCCGGGGCCGACCGGCGAAAGCAATGTCCTGCATTTCGGGCGCCGTGGTGTCGTGCTGTGCCTCGGTCCTACCGAGCAACACCTAGAGGCGCAGCAGGCGATGGCCGAGCAAGCCGGTTGCCGGCCGCTTCTGTCGACGCTCGAAAATGGTTTGGTTGAGACGTTCGATGCCGTCGCCTATTTTGGCGACGGGGCAGGGCTCAAGGCCGTTCGATCGGCGCTGGCCGCTCGTTCCGGCCCGATCGTGCCATTGCTAACCGCGGTAGATCAGGCTGGACTGCTCCTGCTCGAGCGCCATGTCTGCATCGACACGACGGCCGCCGGGGCAATGCCAGCCTGATGTCTCAGGCAAGCTGAGGCTTCACCGTGGCGTGACAGTGTTTGTCGGCCTGTAACTTCGGACGCATAGTGGGCGAACAAGCCGTTAGCCAATTCAGCGCCGAGGTCATCATGCCCATTCACCGCCGTTCCCTTCTCCTTGGGCTTGCCGCCCTGCCGCTCGTCGCAAGCCTGAGGCCAGTCATTGCCCAGGAAGCGCCGGTCGTCATTCCGTCGCCCGCGCAGGACCTGACCGAAACCGGCAGCACGGCAAAGGCCATTCTCGCCGGCGGCTGCTTCTGGGGCGTTCAGGGCGTGTTCCAGCGCGTCAAGGGCGTGACCAGTGCAGTGTCGGGCTATTCCGGTGGTTCGGCCGAGACGGCTACCTATGAGCAAACCGGTCGGGGCGACACAGGACACGCCGAGACTGTCGAGATCACCTACGATCCAGGCCAGATCAGCTTCGGCACGCTCTTGCAGATCTATTTCTCGGTCGCTCACAACCCGACGCAGCTTAATTACCAGGGTCCCGATCACGGCACGCAGTACCGCTCGACCATTTTCGTGACGAGCCCGGATCAGGAGGCGGTGGCCAAGGCCTATATCGCCCAGCTCGACTCGGCTGGGTTGTTCGAAGGGCCGATCGTTACGACGCTGGAACAGTTCAAGGCGTTCTATCCTGCCGAGCAGTATCATCAGGACTTCCTGACGCTGAACCCGGAATGGCCCTATATCGTCGTCCACGACCTGCCCAAGGTTGCAGCGCTCGAACAAATCTTCCCGGACCACTTCCGCGCCGACCCTGTGCTTGTCGGCACGCTCCCAGCAGCCTGACTCTTACTGTGGCCGCGGGCAGTCGCTCGCGGCCTTCTCCTTACCAAAGCACTTAGAATCGACTCGCTATTCGTTCGGAAGGACCGAATTCGACCTCGGCACAACCAACAAACCGACGCTTTCTAAGGGCATTTGTTTCAAAATGAGCCAATTGCGGGACATTCCTGCAACAGGTGCCTTCAAATGGTCACCGTGCGTTAGCCGAACCGCCCAATTTGGCGTTTGGCTCTCTTGTCAGGCCCAGGAGCTTGAGGCATCTATCGGCTCGACTACGGTTAACTCTATTGGGAGTGCAAGCATGTTTGTACGTTCTTTGGTTCTCGGCGTTTCCGCCGCAGCTCTGATGGTTGGTGGCGCTCAGGCCGCTGACCTCATCATCCCGACCACCCCGCAGCCGATCATCGCATCTGCTTCGGGCTTCGATTGGGAAGGCCTCTACGTTGGTGCCCGCGCTGGCGGTTTCTTCGCTGACGACATCGACGCCGCTGGCGTTATCGGTGCCGCTGTTGGCGTGAACTTCATCCCGGCCGACCCGTTCCTGGTTGGTGTTGAAGTGACCGGCGACTACGTTTGGGGCGACGACATCGTCGACCAGGGTCAGTTCTTCGCTAACCTCCGCGCTGGCGCAGTCGTCACCGACTCCGTTCTCGTTTACGCCCTCGGTGGCGTTGGCGTTGCCACCGATGGCGACGACAGCGTTGGCCTCTACCAGCTCGGTGGCGGCGTTGAGTTCGCTGTGACCGACGCTGTGTCGGTTCGTGGTGAAGTTGTTGGTATCGGCTCGTTCGACGACGCTGATGACGACTTCTTCGAAGCCGCCAAGGCAACCGTCGGCGTCTTCTACCATCGGATCGGCAAAGGCCAAACAGGGCATCCGCGCGTTGCGACCTGGTTCTGATCTGTCAAATTTATCGAACATCTAGCGTGAGGCAAAAATGATCATTCGCAAGCTTCTTCTCGGCGTTTCGCTCGCCGCCATTGGTTCGGTCGCAGCCTCTGCTGCTGACCTCATCATCCCGACTCCCGCAGCCGATCATGGAATCGTACGGCTTTGACTGGGAAAGTCTCTACGTCGGTGCCCGCGCCGGCGGTTTCTTCGCTGACGACATTGACGCCGCTGGCGTTATCGGCGCTGCTGTTGGCGTGAACTTCATCCCGGCCGACCCGTTCCTGGTTGGTGTTGAAGTCACCGGCGACTACGTCTGGGGCGACGACATCGTCGACCAGGGTCAGTTCTTCGCTAACCTCCGCGCTGGCGCAGTCGTCACCGACCCGTCCTCGTTTACGCCCTCGGTGGCGTTGGCGTTGCCACCGATGGCGACGACAGCGTTGGCCTCTACCAGCTCGGTGGCGGCGTTGAGTTCGCTGTGACCGACGCTGTGTCGGTTCGTGGTGAAGTTGTTGGCGTTGGCTCGTTCGACGACGCTGATGACGACTTCTTCGAAGCCGCCAAGGCAACCGTCGGCGTCTTCTACCACTTCTAAGATTGCAGTGTGGCGGGCTATGCTCGCCACTATCTAACTTGCAACCCAATGCGGCGGACCGAGCGATCGGTTCGCCGTTTTGGTTTTTGGCACAGCAAAAAGCAGAGTTATTCATGCCAAAGGCAGGTTGCCTTTGTTCACGCCAGCTTGTTACATGATGTTTTCGCTCATGTTTTCTTTCCCTGAAACGGTTGATGCTTAGTTCAATCCGTTGCCCATCACCGCCGTGTCGGTTCGCATGCCCCAATTGCATCGATTCCTCGCACGCCCATCGGCCGCTCTGGCCGTCTGAAAACTAGGCTGCCGCATGAACGATTTGCTCAGCGCTTACCTGCCGATTGTCCTCTTATCGGCCTTGCTGCCGTTATCGCCCTGGCTTTGCTGGTGGCGCCGTTTCTGGTCACTCGTGAAGGCCCGATCCGGAAAGGTTTCGGCCTTCAGCTGGATTCAGGCGCCCCATGCCCCTCATGAAGGTCGATGTCCGCTTTACCTGGTCGCTATCCTCTTCATCATCTTCGATCTTGAAGTCGCGTTCCTGTTTCCATGGGCCGTCGCATTCCGGGATGTGGGCTGGTTCGGCCTTCTGGTCGATGACATTCTCTCCTCATGTGAACATCGGCTTTATCTATGAATGGCGGCAGAGCCTTCGAATGGATTGAGCACCGCTTCTCCTCTGGTCACGTTGAAACACCGTGCTGATCCGGCACCAGGTCTGCTGAGCTGACGATCCGTTCTCACTGGCGTCACGAACCGCTTATAAGCTTCAGTGGTTCATTTTCTGACCGTGGCACAGCTCATCACCTGGGCACGCACCGGTTCGCTGATGTGGATGCAGACGGGCCTGTTGCGCCGTCGAAATGATGCAGATGTCGATGCCGCGTTACGACGTCGAGCGCTTCGGTGCTGCGCCGCGTGCGTCGCCGCGCCAATCCGACGTCTTGATCGTGGCTGGCACGCTGACCAACAAGATGGCGCTGCTCTGCGCAAGGTCTACGACCAGATGCCGGAGCCGCGCTACGTCATTTCATGGCTCCTGCGCCAACGGCGGCGGCTATTGCCACTATTCCTATTCCGTCGTTCGCGGTTGCGACCGCGTGCTGCCGGTGGACGTCTAGTGTCCTGCTGCCCGCCTGACCGCTGAAGCGCTTTACGGTGACTTGCCGCAAGATCTGCACCATCGAGCGCTAGGGGCAGGGACATGGATCAGGCCATTAGTTCTCGACCGCCTCAACGCGCACCAAGGCGAGCATATCACCACCACCTGGGTAGCGCGTCACTGATTTCGAGGTGGCCTTCGGACACGATCAACATCGAGCGCGACTCGATTGGGCCGAGGTCGCGCGCTTTCGCGTGACGATCCGCAGTGCCGCTTCATTGCCTTCCCTCGATGTTTGCGGTGCGGACTATCCGGCGCGCGAATTCCGCTTCGACGTCGCCTACCATTTCTGAGCCCGCACCTGAACCATCGCGTTCGCGTCAAGCTTCAGGCCGATGACGAAACGCCGGTTCCGTCGATTTGCGACATCTATCCCGGCGCAAACTGGTTCGAGCGAGAAGCTCTACGACTCTTCGGCGTGCTGTTCTCCGGTCATCCCGATCTGCGCGGATCCTTACCGACTACGGCTGACGGGCATCCGCTGCGCAAAGACTTCCCGATGACCGGCTTTGTCGAAGTCCGTTACGACGAAGAGCGCCGGCGCGTGGTCTACGAGCCCGTCGCGCTAGCCCAGAATTCCGCTCTTTCGATTACCTGTCACCTTGGAAGGCACGGATTACGTGCTGCCGCGACGAGAAGGCTAAGAACTGATGGCTGAAGTCGACGTTTCGCAACTTCACTCTCATTTTCGGCCCCGTGCACCCCTCGGCGCACGGTGTGCTGCGCATGATCCTGAACTGGCGAGCTTGTCGAGCGCGTCGATCCGCAGATTGCCTCTTGTGATCGCGTGGCAATTGTTGATCAGCCGATTCTATTCCAGCCTGGGCGATATTTGACCGTCTCTGATTACGCGGTACCGATGAACCAGGAATATGCTCATGCGATCACGAGCGCATGGTTGGGCATCGAAGTCCCGCGTCGTGCGCAGCTGATTCGGGCGTGCTTTATGCCGAAATCGGGCGCCTTTGGTCAACGATGAACGGACCACGCAGGCCATGGACATCGGCGCGCTGACGCCCCCGCTTTGGGGTTTCGAACAGCGAAAGCTCATGGTGTTCTACGAGCGCTCCGGCGCCCGCATGCACGTGGCCTACTTCCGGGTCCCGGTGGCGTCCATCAGGACCGCCGCAGGCTTGTCGACGACATCGAGTCGTTCTGCCACCAGTCTCCCAAGGCTTTGGACGACACTGACCAGCGGCTGACCGGCACCATTTTCGGCGCGCAATGTCGATTGGCGTCGCCGCTCGAAGAGGCCTCGGGGCAGGGGCTTCTCCAGATGGTCATGGTGCGCGCATCGGGCGCTGCCTGCAGAACTGCGCAAACCGCAGCCCGGACGCTGCGCTTCTTAGAAATGGAACGACATCTGATCAAAAGACCGCGACTGTTATGATCGCTACCTGGTCCGCATGGAAGAAATGCGCCAGGCCAACGAAATCATAGCCAGTGCGTCGCCAAGCTCAACGCACCAGACGGCACCCGATCATATCGCCGACGGCAAGGTCGTTCCGCCCAAGCGGCAGAAGCAGTCGATGGAAGCGCTGATCCATCACTTCAAGCTTTGGCTACACCGAAGCCGTCCCGGGCCGGAGAGATCTATGCCGCCGTGGAAGCGCTTTCTGGCAGTTCAAGTTATCCGGTGTCCGATGGCACCAACAAGCCCTATCGCTGCCATATCCGTGCGTCGGGCTTCGCCCATCTCAGCGCC
>NZ_JAALFG010000004.1 GCF_011058215.1 Devosia aurantiaca | reverse complement strand
CGACAACAGGCACAGTGCCTTGCTGGGACTCGTCAGCAGTGTGGTCGATCGGCTCTAGACGACCGGCTGCAAGGGTGCTAGGTTCAGTTGGAGGCCGCCAGCTTGGTGTGGTCGAGCACTCGCTTTTTCTTCCGATGACAATGTCACAATGAAACTGCGCTCTAGGGCCGTGTTCCTGAGCAAGCGTGATCGGAGACGGATCGCCCATCTCTTTCAGTCGCTGCACCACTAAAGATCGCAAGTCCCCATGCCGACAGAATAAGGCGTTGGAAGGTTCAAACGCGAATTGGGAAGTTGCGCATGTCGCGCGCCGCCATGTAACGGGCCCAGCCATCGAGAATGACATTGCCCTTCTTGACGATCGGCTGAGCCCTGCCCTTTTCCAGATCGTCGGCAATGACCGCGCTATCTTGGCCGGCCCATCCGAATGCAGCGGAGATGGCTCCGCGCTCTACGCCTTCTGGTGGGAAGGTTTCCCAGGTGATGACGCGCGGTTCGGCATACTTCGAGGCCGGAGCGGCAGAGGAAGGAGCCTCCACCGACCTATACGTCTCGGAAACTGGTGCCGTCTCTCCGGCTGTTACCACTGTCCCGGCCTGCAAGGCTATTGTGGTTGGCCCATCTACGACCCCGGGATGGAGCATGGCGCTAGTGTCTCTCGCGCTTCCGATGTCAGATTTAGTCTCGACACTGACAGAGCTTGGTGCCGATTCCGGCTGAATGGGTGTGGAGATTTCAGCGGCTTCGCTCTCCACTGGCGAAGTAACAACCGGCTCGGAAGCCGTGACCGCCTGGCCAGCCGATACGGGCGACTGGGATTTCAAATTGGCGACATCGACGATGGCCATGGCCGGGTCGGCCCGAAGGGCAGCAACCGGGCTTGGCTTCTCGGACGCATGCGCCTGCGTAGCAGGTTTTATGCCAACTTTGCCGGACGCGCCCAGATAGGCGGTCAGGTAGAGGTCGAAGATCGCTTCGCCCTCAGCCACCTTGTCTGCATCCTTGTCCTTCTTGCGAAGGTAGGTGACGAGGTTGCCGAGCTGGGTCTTGTCGAAGCCGTTTGCCTTGGCTTCAGCGTAGATTTCCTTCACGTCAGCGGCGATAGCGTCCGCCTCTTCCTTCATGCGAAGGATGCGGTCGACGTAGGCCTTGATCTGATCCTGGGCGACGTTGCTGTCGGACATTTAGGCGGCCCTCGAAGCGATCTGCAGCGAGCGCGCACGATTGGGCATCCGCACCAGTCGGCCACGATCGACCAGTTGACTGATGATGCGATGCACACCGCTTTTGGCTGCGAGGCCGAGCGCCTCTCGCAGCTCATCGAAGCTCGGCGAGCAGTCATGCTCGGCCTGGTATTGGTCGATGAACTTAAGGGCTTGAGCCTGCCGAGATGTCAGGCCGGCCAACGGCAGCTTATGGCGCTGCTCGGTTTCCATGATCGCCAAAGCGACCAGGTTGACTGTGCGGGCACCATCATGGGCTTCCACAAACGATCGGGCCCGAGCCATGTAGGCTTCTGGAATGTCGGTGCTCATGCTGCTTCCTCGACGGAATGCAGCGTGAAGCTGAGGGCATTGACCGGGATAACACGGCAGCCGGCAGCAGCATCGAACAACGACCGGCACCTCCGCGCCTGCTCTATTGTCCCCTGCCAGGCATATTGCCGACCGGACTGCAGATGCTGACCGGACTGGTTGAGATACCGACCGCCAGCCATGAGGAAGTATTTCGCTTCGTTCTTGGCGCCATGCTCGGCAGCGCCGGCGGTCAGCTTGGAACGGATAGGATCGCTGTTGATCATGCGGCCACCTGCCGACTGATCGCTTCCGGCCATTCTGCCTCTGCCGGCCAGTTGGCGGCGAACCAGGCAACGACTTCATCGTACTTTTTGGCGGTGAAGGTCTTGCCGTCCCGGATGCGCGAAAAGAACCGGCCATCGGAAGCGCAAAGGCGCCCAACGGTGGTCTCTTCGAGCTTTCGCGCTTTGCCGAAAGCTTCTCCAAGGGCGATCAGGTTAGAAGCAAGTTCTGTTTCCATGAACAAACGATAGTTGGAAACTTCCAATGATGCAATGGGAAACTTCCAATTCGCGTTTGAACCTTCCAACGCCTTATTCTGTCGGCATGGGGGACTTGCGATCTTTAGTGGTGCAGCGACTGAAAGAGATGGGCGATCCGTCTCCGATCACGCTTGCTCAGGAACACGGCCTAGAGCGCAGTTTCATTAATGACATTGTCATCGGGAAGAAAAAGCGAGTGCTCGACCACACCAAGCTGGCGGCCGCACTCCAACTGAACCCCAGCGCCCTTGCAGCCGGTCGTCTAGAGCCGATCGACCACACTGCTGACGAGTCCCAGCAAGGCACTGTGCCTGTTGTCGGCTATGTTGGTGCCGGCGCTGAAGCACACTTCTACGCACTGAGCGACGGTGAGCTCGATCGCGTCCCCGCCCCCGATGGCGCCACACCTGAAACTGTCGCAGTTGAGATACGAGGCGAGAGCCTTGGCCCACTGTTTGAACGCTGGTTGGTTCACTACGACGACGTCCGATCGCCGATCACCCAGGATCTCGTCGGCCAATTATGCGTCGTGGGGCTGCCCGACGACCGAGTGCTGGTCAAGAAAATCCGGCGCGCAAAGTCCAAGGGGATGGCCTCTATGACCTGCTGTCAAACGCGGAAGACCCGATTTTTGATGTAGTGATCATGTGGGCAGCGAAAGTCAAAAGCATGGTGCCCAGGTGAACCAGAAGCCGCCGACAAAGCATGTGTTCGGCGGCCCATGGACCGAGGTCAAGCTCGACGCAGTCCAGTATTATCTCGAGTGCTACGCCAAGGCGTTGACTTGGGCGGAGATGGACATTTGGTACATCGACGCCTTCGCCGGGACCGGCGACCGAGAAGCCACCCGGGAAATCGGCGGTCTGTTCGAGAACCTTCCGATTGAAACAATCACGGAAACGCTCGCCGGGTCCGCGAGACGAGCCCTGCAGGTCGACCCACCTTTTGGACATTTCGTCTTCATTGAAAACCATCCTGAGAGGTGCGCCGCTTTAGAGGCCTTGCAGCAGGAAACCACTCGCCCTGTAAGCGTCATTCGGGGGAGGCTAACGCTGTGCTTACGCGGATGGTCAGCGAACAGCCTTGGGTTCGCAAAGACAAGTCACGAAGCCGGGGCGTGGTCTTTTTAGATCCCTACGCTCTTGAGGTTGATTGGGCCACCCTACAGGCACTCACCAGAACCCAAGTGCTCGATGTCTGGTATTTGTTCCCCCTTGAAGCCGTTCTGCGGCAACTGGCACGTCGCATTTCTGGGGTGGGGGTAAAGGCACCTAAGCTCGACAAAGTGCTAAGCACTGCATGGAGAGAGCTTTACGCTCTGCCTGAGCCTGACCCCGTCCAGAGGGTCGATATATTTGATGTTCGTGAAGATGATGAGCTTCAGCGCGCAGCTTCAGCGAAGCAGGTCGAGGAGTGGTTCAGGCAGCAACTCAAGAAAGAGTTCGCCTACGTGCCGGAGCCAGTGCCCATCCTTCGTTCAACGAACCGCCAGATGTTCTCACTGTTCCTTTGCGTAGCCAACCCATCGTCCGCCGCAACTACGCTAGCGGATGGCTTTATGAAGTACGTCAAGCAAGGGCGGAAGCCGGCATCTCATCGTAAGTCCGGCCGCGAAGCATCCGACCAGTAGCTTTCTTGTTGCGCCCGCCCCACTGCTTAAAGAAGAACGCAGTACCGGATCGCCGACAAGCCGTTTCAATTTCGTCCACCCATACGGGATCCATAGGACGGGAGTTCGGACCGGATTCACCACCCACAATCGCCCAATGAACATCGTGTAGCTCGGCGCCAGCCACTGACCCGATCAAGGGCTCAAACGATACGAAGCGAATGGCGGCAGGAACCTTGCGCAATTCGTCGAGCCGGTGGAGCACGCGCCCGTCTTCCACGCTTGTTCCAAGCCACACGTTTTGCAACACCGGGAAGTCCACCCGGCTTAAAACCTCGGCCATTCGCTCGGGGCGTTTTGTCAGAATTTGGTAGGTATGACGAGGCGTGGCTGCCATCGTCGACCAAACGTCCCGGATGAAATCAGCGGGAACATCTGAGTGGAACAGGTCTGACATCGAATTTACGAACACCCGGCGCGGCTTCGACCAGGTCTGAGGCACTGATAATGCCTTGCGATCCAGAGCGATGTGGCCGGTCCACTTAGCGCGACCACCGCTCTTGCGGGTTGTTCCAGCATATTTGTCTTGGCCCATGGCTTCCAGCCGTGCCGCCATTCTCATGGCGTAGCAGTTGGTACAGCCGGCGGTCAGGATTGTGCACCCTGCCACTGGGTTCCATGTTGAATCTGTCCACTCGATCGATGTGTCAGCCATGCGAATCTCCTACGCCACAGGATCGGCTCGGGCTATTAACAATCCGTTTTACATGAACAGAACAAGAACAAAACGGAGCTGACCCCTTCGCTGTTGCTGACGCCACAATAGCAGCAACCGTGCTTCAATCAACCAGAAGTTGGAAGCTTCCAATTTCCTACTTGACTAGTTGGAAGTTTCCAACGCATAGTCTCTCCATCAGATCACGAGGCGAGCGCCTCTATGGAGATGGAAATGCAGACGAAGCGCACACCCTGGGTTCACGTCACCGACAAGCCAGCATGGGCAAACAGCAAAGTTTCCGCCTACCGGATTTGGATGCAGACCGATGGCCGTCGCTTCTGGCAGCGCCATGAGTGGCTGATGCGCGACCGCTCCGTTGATCTTTGCGACTGGATAGACGCGCACACGACCTCATTCCCTGTGCACTACGAAGACTGCACATCCGAAGAGCTGATCGCCGCCTGACCCTTCATCAGCCAGCCTCGCAGCGGGGCTGGTCAATGAAAGATCAGGAGATTTCATCATGGTCGATACCAAGGGCCTTAAGCGCCAGCGTGACGACTGGACCAACAACAGCATCTATGCCCGGCCGCGTAAGCCGCGGGAGCGCAAGCGGCCTACGCCCGAACAGCGCGCCGAGATGGATCGCATCTTCGACGAGGCGGAAGCCCGTTGGAACGCTCCTGCGGTCACTCAATCCAGACTTCTCGAAGCCATCGTCGACACCGAAGCCCGCATTGCCGTCGAAGGCGATACGGCCATGGACGATGTTCCTTTTGGGGAGAGCGGGGAATGAAACAGCGCCACCTCAAATCCATGCAGAAGCAGTGCGCAGATTTCAACGCACGCTACGCAGTCGGCCAGTCGATTAAGTTCTGGACCGGCCCGCGTGAAGGCAACCCGACCCATGAAGGTGTCATCCGTTTTCCAGCGGACGTCATGGGAGGCCACACCCCGGTTGTTTGGGTTGCTGGAGCCGGAAGCATCGCGCTTTCGCATGTTGGAGGCCCAGCATGAACCCCGCACTTGAGATCACCCTCTCCGCTGCTTGGTTCGCCTTGGCCATCGCTCTTGCAACCTGGATGCGCGCCGATACGCCCATGCCCAGCTGGTGGGGGTTATGATGATGGCCGACATTTCAGCGCCGACCTGCAGCAAATGCCGTTGGTTCAAGGAAGGCAAGACGCCGCCAGGTGGGCGCCTGGGCATTCTGGTGCAGTCTAAGGGCTGGGACGGATTTAGCGGGCCGGGCGGTCAGCACTTCAAGGCTTTGGGTGCGGGCTACTGTGAGAACGTCCACCAGCCACGCGGTCTAGTGCTGACAAACTATGCCTGCCCGAACTTTGAGCAGACGCCGGAAGTCGACGATCAGAAGTCGATCAGCGAAGCCACGGTGCTGAGGATTTCGGCATGAACCCCGAGCTGAAAGCCATGATGGACGCCGAAGGCAACTGGATCACCGTCCAGATGATCCGCACCCGCTCGGGCAAAGGATGGATTGAGAAGCCTGTTCTCTCCTCTTCTGACCGGGCTGTTGAACCGAGAAAGGCAGCGTGATGGCATCGAATTCAAAGCTTCGTTTCGATAGCTGGCATCCGGGCAAGAAGGCTTGTGTTGTAGCTGGCTCCGTCGATGCCGGCGTGCACACGCCTGTGGCAGTTCGGACAGAGCCCAATCACGAACGCTGGGTGATCGGGGCCACCGTCGCTGACACGTCTAATGTGGTGCGGCTCCAGATAGTGGCTGCCATCACGCCGCACGAACGGTGCAGGTGCACCGCAACCTTCACAAGTCCCACGGGCTCGGGCCAACACATAGTTCCGAACGTCGGCGCTCCGCTCGTAAATCGTGCGCGGCTTATTTCCCGTCATGGGCTCGCGAACTCCCGCAGCGGCATAGGCAAGCGCTCGAAGGGCTCCCAGGTCATCAAGGATCGGCGCCGTTGCTTCAACTTGCTCAACAATGCTGTCGATGTGGCGGAGGTGAAAGACGATGACCTGCCGCATAGCGCCATCAGCATCCCGACCCTGTCGCCACTCGAAACTCTCGCAAACCATCTCGCCCACAAAGATGATATCGCGCTGCGGATAGCGCTTGTGAAACAGCAGCAACGACCGACCATCGGCCGCATGATCGCCGATGGCCCTGTTACCGCGGATGTATTGCTGGTGGCCGCGCTGCCCCTCACCGAAGTAGAGGACGGTACCGTCTTCCAAGACTTCGTCGTCGTAACCGTATTCGGGGCCGCGAGCCCCAGACATGATGAAGATGACATTGTGAGCAGGCGCAGGGATGATGCCCGACTGCTGACTCCCGCCGAACCGCGCGTGAATATCCTGGCGTCTATTGTAGGAGCGCCCCTTCTCGAAACCGTAGCTCACCGCAGCTCCCCCAAGCCTTCATTCGAAAACGATAATGAGCAGCTGAGGGATTCGCTACTCTGGGAGCCGGAGGCATGAGCTTTCAACCCACCCTCTTTGGCGGATCCCAGCGGCTTAGTTACGACGACGCCATGGAGATGACGCTTACGTCGATGCGGGCCTATGGCTCGTCGCACGACCATTGGGCCATTGCATACTCTGGTGGTAAAGACAGCTCGGCCACACTGACCGTCATCGCTCACTTGCTTGATGTTGGCCTGCTTGAGCGGCCAAAGTCGCTGTCGGTCTTCTACGCCGACACTCGGCAAGAGCTTCCGCCGCTCGCCATAGCCGCCGAACGCGTGATGCAGCAGCTCCGCGACCGAGGGATCCATGTTGAAGTCGTTCGTGCACCGCTCGACAAGCGCTTCATGGTCTACATCCTTGGCCGCGGCGTGCCGCCTCCAAACAACAACACGCTCCGCTGGTGCACTCGGCAGATCAAAGTCGACCCCATGACCGAGGCGCTCGCCGCACGCATCGACGAGCTCGACGGCAATGTTCTGATGATTACAGGCGTTCGTCAGGGCGAAAGCGCGATCCGCGATCAGCGCATAGTCATGAGCTGCTCTAAAGACGGCGCTGAGTGCGGCCAGGGCTGGTATCAGCAGGTACTGCCAAACGCGAAGGGCATTCGCGGTCGAGTGGCCACACTGGCGCCGCTACTACACTGGCGGGTCTGCAACGTATGGGATTGGCTTCGCATATTTGCGCCGACCGAAGCTTATGGCGCTTGGGCCACTGCCGACGTCGCAGATGCATATGGTGGTGAGGAAGCGGCCGAGATCAACACCCGCACCGGATGCATCGGCTGCCCCCTAACAGATCAGGACAAAGCCCTGGACACAGTGATCGCCACCCCTTCCTGGGCATACCTTGCGCCCCTGAAGGGTCTCAAGCCGCTGTATCGTGAACTGCGCGAGCCGCGTAACCGAATCCGCAAGGAAGGCGCTGAGCGCCTCAAGGACGGTTCGATCGCGGCGAACCCGCAGCGCATGGGCCCGCTGACATTCGAAGCCCGCCTGATGGGACTCGACCGCGTTCTTTCGATCCAGGCGGAATGTAATGCGTCCGCACATCGTCTCGGCCGGCCGCCGATCGACCTTATCAACGGAGAGGAAGAGGCGCGTATCCGAGAGCTAATCGCCAATCAAACCTGGCCAAATGGCTGGGATGGAGATGAGCCGTCGGCAGAGGCATGGCTCGACACTGTATTTCAGGATGGGTCGATCCAGCCGCTGCTTTTTGGAGGCGCAGCATGAGAAGGCTCACCGACCAAGAGCGCCAGCTATTGCGCGACATCATCGAGCAAGACGGCTCGATCTGCCCCGGCAGAGACATTGTCAACCGCATCACCAAGCAGGGCCATAAGTCGCTCCGCCAGATGGCGGGCGTGGGGTTTCTAACCATCGAAGATACCGACGACGGCCCCCGATACCACATCTCTGCTCAAGGGCGGGCGGAGGTGGATCATGGCTGACCGCCCTATCCTATTCTCCGGGCCAATGGTTCGAGCCCTGCTTGCCGGCACCAAGACGCAGACGCGGCGCGCCCTCAATCCTCAACCTTTTCTCGAAGACGGGTCGTGGAAAGTGCAGTGGGGCAAGGTGCTTCGATGCTGGCAGGAAGGCCGCAACCCTCAGATCATTCCGAATTGGCTCCGCATCTCAGTTGGTGACCGGCTCTATGTCCGTGAGCACTGGTTTACCTGGGGCATATTTGATGACCTCGCGCCATCCAAACTGACCGGCACAGAGGGCGTGAGCTATATCGCAGATGGTCACGAGGGACCGCGCGCCGGCAGGTTCCGCCAAGGCATGCACATGCCTCGTTGGGCATCGCGCCTCACGCTCAAAGTCACCGATGTGCGGGTCGAGCGGCTGCAGGATTGCAGCGAAGCCGATGCGATAGCCGAGGGTGTCGAGCAGTATTCCAGTTCGATCAAGCTCTCCCATCCATTCAACCCGGACTGGAAGGGCATCTACCGCGAAGGCTATGCCGAACTGTGGAACTCCATCAACGGGGCTGGCGCATGGGAAGCAAACCCTTGGGTTGCTGCCTACACCTTCACCGTCGTGCGCGAGAATATTGACCAGATCGGGAAGGCTGCCTGATGCGCACAGCCAAGCTCAAGGAGTGGGTTGGCCGGCGCCCTGAAAGCATGCCCGGTCAGACGGTGCTTTTCCGGCTCCACGCCAAGCAAGGTGGCATCTGCGCATGCGGCTGCGGCCAGGTCATGAACTTCAACGTCGACAAGATCGACTGTGACCACATCGTCGCGCTGATCGATGGCGGCGAAAACCGGGAGAGCAATCTGCAGCTGCTGCTCAACGCCTGTCACAAGGTCAAGACTGCCGCGGAGGCCAGTGCCAGGAGCGAAGAGCGGAAGCACAAGGCGAAGGCCTTTACCGCTCTGCGTAGGCCAAAACGTGGTGCCGGGTTTCCGAAGGCGGAGCCTCAGCGTAGCGCCACCCGGAAGATCGAGAAGTGGAGCCTGCTATCGTGACATCAATTCAGCTTTGCCCTCATGGCAGAGATCAGATCCTGCCACTTCTCCAGCAGCCTCGCGATCTTCACCGCCTTGCCTGGGTGCGCCATCGCCAGCCCCTCCAAGATTTCGACCTCTTCAGAGATCATCATCATGGTGGCCTGGTTCGGCAGATCGCCCCGATTGATCATGGCCATGTAGGTCGAGATCGTTCGGCGGCTCAGGATGATGCGCTGATCTGCTTCGGCGGGTGTCATGGGAGAATCATGCCATGACCAAAAGCCTTTCGCCATCCGATTTGCCAACTTGGCCGGCCGCCATGAACCAGCAGATGGCAGCAGCCTACTGCGGGATCTCCGTTGACACCTTCGTTGACGCGTGTCCGGTCAAACCTATCGCCATCACCAGTTCGAAGACCGGAAAGCGCTATCTGCGCACCCGGCTAGACGAGTGGTTACTGTCTCTGGATAATCCCGGCCCACAACGTCAGGGCATGGGAGCAATGTGGCGTGCCTCGCGTGAAGCTCAAAGGGCTTAATATTCGCCGGAACAAGACCGGCAAATGGTACGTGTCGCTGCGCTCAACCGGCAAGCTTCTGCTGACGGTTGAAGGCACACGCGACGACGTAGATCGCCAAATGGAAAGCGCCGACTTCCTGCACGCCTATGCGAGTGCCGAGCGGCAGCGCCTGCGCCAGTACGCTGCAGGGACCTTCGGGGCTCTGTCCGAGCGCTACCGCCTGGGCAAAAGCTTCCAAGCCCTCGCTCCCCGCACCCGCGAGGATTACACCAAGGTGCTACTGTTCCTTAGCCGATGCGCCGACTACAGCGCGGACATAATTGAGACCGCCGACGTCATCGAAATGCGCGACATTGCCGCTGCCGAAAAAGGCGCGAAGTTTTCGGACTTCGTTACGGCCGTGATGTCGAACGTGTTCCGCGAGGCCATCGAAGCGGGGCTGATGAAGACCAACCCGGCGAAGGGCGTGCGGAGGCTCTACAAGACCAGCGCAGAAGCGAACCGCCGTTGGACCGAAACCGAATACCGGCTGGCCTACGAGGCGGCGCCTGTCCATCTACGAGCCATTCTGGCCATCGCGAAGAACTGGCTTGCGAGGGCAGGACATAGCTCGGCTGACCTGGGCAAATTACCGTGCCGATCCGGACATGGGAAAGGTGCTGGCATTCGTGCCGAGGAAGAACGGCGGCAAGGTTGGGGAGATCACCATTGGTGTTCCCGCCGAACTGCGGAGCTTACTCGACGCAATGAAGGCTGGTGATGGCACTGTGCAGCCGGCGGGCAATGCGCCGATCTGCCGGAACAGCCGTGGCAAGGCTTATCCGACCGAAAATGCTATGCGCCAGGTGTGGCAACAGGTGAAGCTATCGGAAGCGTTCAAGGCCGCCCTGCCCGATGGCCAAGATCTCACACTGCATGGCCTGCGCGTCACCTTTGCCAGCGAGCTGCGCGAATCGGGCTTCTCTGATCGCGAAGTCGCGGACATGCTCGGCGATCTCTCGGAAGGCATGGGCAAGCGCTACAGCCGCGGCGCCGAAATGCGCAAGACGAGCCTGCGCGTGCATCAGCGCCGGAACGCGTCGTGAACCAATTTTGCACACACAGCGGTTAGTGTGTGCAAAGGCTGGCTTGACAGGGAAGCGGAAACCCCTGAAAAGCCGGGCGTGAGGCCGCGTGGCGGAGTGGTTACGCAGCGGATTGCAAATCCGTGTATTCCGGTTCGATTCCGGACGCGGCCTCCAGTTTTGGTGCATCGGTGTTGCGTGCTAGGTCGCGGCAGTTCGCATTTGGCGACGCTGGGAGGTGCAGTGGGTGCTCAATTTACTTTCAAATATTCGACCTGAGTGACTGCGGCTTGTCGTGGTGGCGCCGAAAGGTTAACCACATGGCGCGGCGGGCATTGATGGCGGGACGGCTGGGGTGTTGTTCATAAGAACAGCGCAGAGCCGTCGCTATCATTGCTGAGGATCGCGTTCTTTGGACTTGTTGCCCTTCGCCTTTGTCGTTGACCTGACGCTTTGGTCGGTCGCCGGATACGTGGTCTATCGCATTGGCCGCCGGTTTTGGCCTGACGGCTTTACCGACCCTTATCTGGTCGTCGGTATCTTCTTCACCATTGGCACATTGGTCACCATGACCACATTCCCACGCTGGGCCGTTTATCAGCCGTGACCTTGTGCACGCCGCTGGATCGGAATCATCCGGCGATTTAAGTTGACGACGAGTGTCAGCAACTCTACGCGGCGGCGACGCACTGCTGGATCGCCGACGATGTTTTTCTCCGAGTCCCATCTTCGCAGCTTCGGCGCCAACCCTTGCCTCGTACATGAGGGCAGAGTTAGCACCTATGCCGAGGTGGCTGAGCTGGCAAAGGCTGCGGCTCGGGAGCTTCCCGCCGAGCAGCAACTTATCGCAATCGAGATGACGCAAACGCCGGCGGCCATCGCCCGATATCTCGGTACTCTGGATGCCGGGCACGCGGTAATTCCGATCATGACAGGGCACGAGGAGTTGCTGGCCTTGGCGGTAAAGCGCTTTCGCCCGGGGCCAGCTGGCAGACGAGAAACGGCGTTTACGAGCTGACGCAGTATCAGAACGCGGCCGAAATCCACCCTGATCTTCGGCTCTTGCTGGAAACGTCGGGAAGCACCGGGCGTGGAAAGGGCGTGAGGCTTTCCAGGACGGCTGTGGAGGCCAATGCGAGGGCGATCGCAGAATACCTCCATATACGCGAGAGCGACCGGGCGGCGTTGGTCCTCCCCCTGCACTATTCCTATGGCCTCTCGGTGCTCCATTCTCATCTGGCCCGTGGCGCCAGCTTGTGGCTGGCGGATCAGTCGATCCTTGCGCCAGGCTTCGGTGCAGCGCTGGAAGCATCCGGTGCCACGAGCCTGGCTGGCGTTCCACACCACTTCAACATGCTGCAAAGCCTGGGGCTCGACGATGCACTTCCAGAAAAGATCACCTGCCTGACGGTTGCGGGCGGCGCCATGCCGGCCGATCGCGTCATGCACTGGGCTTCGGTGATGAAGGAAAGACGGGGACGGTTCGTGGTGATGTATGGCCAGACCGAGGCTACGGCGCGCATCGCCTATCTCCCGCCCCACCTTGCCCTCAGCAACCCGGATGCCATCGGCAAAGCCATACCGGGCGGGAAGCTTTTGCTTGAGAGCGAGGATGGCGAGCTCGTCAGCGATGCCGGTGAGGAAGGGGAACTGGTCTATAGCGGCCCCAACATCATGATGGGCTATGCGCAATCGGCAGAGGATCTGCGCAAGGGTCCGGAGATCGATCGGATGATGACGGGCGACCTCGCGACCGTCGACGCCAACGGCCTCTACAGGATCACCGGACGACGATCCCGCATGTCCAAGATTGCAGGCCTTCGCATTGGGCATGATGCGCTGGAACAAGCGCTGGCGGCGGAGGGATACGATGCCGCCGTGTGGGGCAATGACCAGAACATCTGGGTTGCCGTTGCAGGATCGGCGGAAGGCGTTTCGGCCCAGGCGGCTCGATTAGCGGGCATCGGAGCACAGCATGTCCGCGTGGTGTCGTGCCCGGCTTTTCCGCGGCATGCGAATGGCAAGATCGACTACCCCGCTTTGCGCAAGCTGGAAGAAACCGAGCCAGCGCCACGCACACTTTTGCCCATCTTCGCACAGACCTTTGCGCCGAAGGCGGTGTCATCCAACGACAGCTTTTCGAGCCTGGGCGGCGACTCGCTGCAACATGTCGAGCTCTTGATGGAGATGGAGCGCCTTTTCGACGGTGTTCCGGAGGGCTGGGAACAGCTCACCATCCGTCAACTGGAAACGGCCGCCGGACCAAAACGTACTGGCGTATCGACCCCGATCCTTGTCCGGGCGCTGGCAATCCTGGCCGTCGTCGTCACGCACCAAACGCTTTGGCCGGTCTATGGTGGGGCCGCCGCCATGGTGATGCTGCTGGGCCTGAGCATTGCGCAGCACCGCCGCGATGCACTGGTCCAGTGGAACCCCGGCCGGTTTTTGCAGCCGACGCTACGCGTGCTGATCCCCTATGGGATCGTGCTCGCCGGCTATGCCGCAGCATGGGGGCAAATCCCTTGGGCGTCGCTGTTGCTGATATCAAATCTCGGGATCACGACGCCCGAAACGCACCAGATGCTTCCTTACCTTTACTGGTTCATCGAAGCCTATATGCAGATCAGCATCCTGGTGCTTCTGCTGTTCTGGGTTCGGCCGGCAAGACGGTTGCTTTCCGACCATCCCTTCATGGCGAGCCTGTGCCTCCTCGGGCTAGCCATGTTGCTTCGTCTCATTCCTGAGTTCTGGCCGCTGCAGTCCGGCCGATCGCAATTCACCGTTCCCTGGGTCTTGTTCCTGTTTGCGCTTGGCTGGTGCATAGCCTTTGCCCAGAGCCTCCAGCAAAAAGCGATCACTCTAGCTGCGGCCGCCGTGGCGCTATCGGCGGCCGCCTATATGGGTGGCAATTGGTATGGTGGATGGATCAAATATATGAGCCTGCTGGGCGTTGCGGCAGTGCTGCTGTTTGGTCAGCGAGTGCCGCTGCCGCGTGTTGCGGTGAGAGCGGCGATGCAGATCGCGCGGGCAGCGTTCATGATCTATCTGCTGCACCGCCTCGTTCCGGAGGCAATCATGCCTGCACTTGGGCTTGAACTCCCAAAACCGTTTACCGACAGCGTTGCGATTGTTGGTGGCATCGGACTCGGCCTTGCTGCAGAGCACGCAATGCGCAGTTTCAGCCGCGGTGTTTTGCCGGCCTTGCGGAGCGGGGTTGGCGGCGCCTTGACAAGCCGTCGCAGGCCAAGCCACTAGCGCATCATGACGCCCACCAACTCGATGCTCGTGCTTTCGGCGATTACCCGACACTTCGGACAGGTGGCGGCGCTTCAAAGTATTTCGCTCGAGGTCGGCAGCGGGCAAATCCTTTGCCTCGTGGGACATTCGGGCTGCGGCAAGTCCACCTTGCTGCGCGCGATCGCGGGTATAGAGGCGCTCGACGCGGGCAGCATCGTCATCGATGGCAAGGTCGTTTCAGGACCCGGCGTTTTTGTCGAGCCCGAGCATCGCCGCATCGGCTTCATGTTTCAGGACTATGCCCTTTTCCCTCACCTGTCCGTCCGCGACAATATCGGCTTCGGGTTAGGCCGGCTGAGCCGAGGCGAACGCCAGTCGCGCATCGATGAGATCGTCGAGCGGATCGGTTTGCACCCGCTTATCGACCGCTTCCCCCACATGCTGTCAGGCGGAGAACAACAGCGCGTGGCCCTGGCGCGAGCGCTGGCGCCCCAGCCGCGGCTCCTCCTTATGGACGAGCCCTTTTCCAATCTCGATCGCGTCCTGCGCGACAAGGTTCGGCTCGAAACGCTGTCGATCATCAAGCAATTCGGCATTACGGCAGTGGTCGTGACGCACGATCCGGAAGAAGCCCTGGCCATCGGCGACCTCGTCGCCTTGATGCAAAAGGGTCGGCTGGTGGAAGCCGGTTCGGGTTCCCGCATTTATGACGCGCCATGGACGGCTTATGCCGCCCGCTTCTTTTCGCGCATGAACACCATACCCGCGCGCTTCAACGAAAATGTCCTCGAAACGCCGCTTGGTCGGTTCGAGGCGCATGGGATGGAAGGCGATCCCACGGTTCTGGTACGGCCCCAATCGGTCAAGATTTCCGCGGAGGGGGTGCCGGCCATTATCCTCGACAGGATGATCCTGGGCGAGATCGAGGAACTGCTTCTCGAAATCGGTGGGCTGGACGAGCCGTTGATCATGCGCGGAACGGGAAGGCATGAGCTGCGGCCGGGAGATCGGGTGTGTGTGAGCGTAAACCCACGCGACATCATGATATTCCCGGAGAATGACGATCAAAGCAGATCTGGCAGCAACATCAATAGTTTAAAGCCGCTCTAAAGAGCGTCGCGATTAACTTGACAGCCCCTGTCTTGTATGGCTTCCAGCATCTCAACGATGCTGCGGAGGATCCGCACATCCCAGATCATCGACCAGGGAGTTCTCGATGCGCAACCTCCAAACCGTTCTTGCGATCACCGGCCTGCTGGCCACGACGGCAGCCACGTCGGTTCTTGCCCAAGAGGTCAATATCTATACGACCCGCGAGCCCGGTCTCATCCAGCCGATCCTTGACGCGTTCACCGCTGAATCCGGCATTGCCGTCAACACGGTGTTCCTCGAAAACGGGCTGATCGAGCGCGTCGAGGCCGAGGGCGAAAGGTCCCCGGCGGATCTCCTGATGACCGTCGATTTCGGCGCGCTCATTGACCTCGTGGAAGCCGGCGTGACGCAGCCGGTTCAGTCCGAGGTTCTCGATGCGGCTATCCCCGCCTCGTTGCGCGACCCAGAGGGCAACTGGTTTGCGCTTTCGAGCCGCGCCCGCGTGGTCTACGCCGCCAAGGAACTCGACCTTGACGCCATCACCTACGAAGAACTCGACGACGAGCAGTTCCGCGGCAAGCTGTGCATTCGCTCCGGTCAGCACCCGTACAACACCGCGCTCTTTGCCGCATACCTCGCCAAGCATGGCGAGGCCGAAACCAAGACATGGCTTGAAGGTCTCAAGGCCAACCAGGCGCGGCCGGCGGCTGGCGGCGACCGGGACGGCGCCCGCGACATTGCAGCAGGCGTCTGCGACATTGCCGTTGCCAACTCCTATTATTACGGCCTGATGGCGAGCGGCAAAGGCGGCGACGAGCAGAAGGCCTGGTCCGATGCCGTCAAGGTTATCCTGCCAACTTTCGAAGGCGGTGGTACGCTGGTCAATGTCAGCGGCGCGGCCGTTGCCGTTCACGCTCCGCATCGTGAGGAAGCCGTTCAGCTCTTGGAATATCTCGCATCGGACGAAGCGCAAAAGCTCTATGCCGAAGCCAATTTCGAATATCCCGTTTCCGCTTCCGCCGAAGTCCAGCCGATCATTGCAGCGTTTGGGACCCTGGTGCCCGACAGCCAGTCGCTGACCGATGTGCTGCCGTTCCGCGCCCGGGCCAGCGAGCTCGTGGACGAAGTCAGCTTCGACACGTTCGGCAACTAAGACCGAGCGAAGACCGGCATGACATTCCAGCACACAGCAGTGGGCCTGCCGGTCAAACTGAGCATCTGGGCCGCCGTGGCAATCGCCGTGGCGGCCCTCGCGCTGATCCCGATCGTTTCGCTTGCAGCCACGGCCTTTGTCGATACGGGCGGCCTTTGGGGCCATGTCGTCCAGTTCGTGCTGCCGCAGGCGACGTGGAATACGCTGCAGCTTCTGGCCGGAGCGGGACTGATCGCGACGGTTGTCGGCACAGGTGCGGCCTGGATCGTCAGTGCCTATGATTTCAGAGGGCGCGGCGTACTGGAATGGGCGCTCCTGCTGCCCTTGGCCGTGCCCACCTACATCATGGCCTATGCCTATCTCGACATTCTCAATCCGCTCGGCCCCGTGCAGGGCGTGCTGCGCTGGATGCTTGGTTATTCGAGCCCGCGCCAGTTCCGCTTGCCGGATCTGCGGGCCATGTGGGGCGCCATCCTACTCTTCGGATTTGTCCTCTATCCCTATGTGTACCTCACTGCCCGCGCGATGTTCCTCACGCAGGCGGCCAATGTGGTCGAGGTGGCAAGAACCCTGGGCGTCCCGAAGAGCAAAATCTTGTGGCGCGTGGCCTTGCCGCTGGCGCGGCCCGCGATCGTTGTGGGCGTCGCGCTGGCGCTCATGGAAATCCTCAACGACGTTGGGGCGTCCCAGTTTCTGGGCGTGCGCACCCTCACCGCCACCGTCTACACGACATGGATCGTTCGTACCGACCTGCCCGGCGCAGCGCAGATCGCCATCAGCATGCTGGTGATCGTGCTGGCCGTTCTGACGCTGGAGCGATGGGCCCGTCGTAACCAGCGGTTTGCCTCTGCCGCGCAAAGTTCACGGCAGCTGCAGAGACAGGTCTTGTCTGGTCCCAAGGCTTGGTTGGCCTTTGCTGCAGGCGCTGCGCCGGTTATGATCGGCTTTGCGGGGCCGGCCATCTACCTGGTTGTCGCTGCGATACGACGGATAGAATTTGCCGGGATTTCTCCAGCGCTCGTTCGCGCCACGCTGAACACGGTGACGGTTTCCGCGATCGCTACCGTCACGATCCTGACGCTTGGCTTCGTGGTTGCCTATGCAGCGCGCCTCCAGACCAACACTTGGTCGGCATTCACGATGCGCGCGGCATCGATCGGCTATGCCGTGCCAGGCACGGTGCTCGCCATTGGTATCCTCGTGCCGGTAGCGGCGCTCGACCGGACCATTGGAGGCCTGTGGCATGCCTGGACCGGCTGGCCCTCCGGACTTTTGCTGATCGGCACCGGCACGGCGCTGGTCTATGCCTATGCCGCACGGTTTTTGGCTATTTCGGTCGGTGGGGTCGAGGCCGGGCTGAGCAGGATTCCGCCGGCATACGATCATGCCTCGCGCACGCTTGGCCAATCGGCCATGGGGACGCTGCTGCGCGTGCACCTGCCGCTGTCCAAGTCTTCCCTGATCGCTGCCGGATTGTTGGTCTTCGTCGATTGCATGAAGGAGCTGCCGGCGACCTTGCTGCTGCGTCCGCTCAATTTCGAGCTTGGCCACCCTCTTATACGGCGAGGCGGCGCGCGGGACTTACGAAGATGCGGCGCTGGCGGCCTTGATCATCATCGTCATAGGGATTGCCCCGGTGGTTCTTCTGGCTCGAACCTCGCGGCCACGCTGATGGCCGAGGCGCCGAAAGGCCCGCGACGTGTCGTGGCGATTGCGGCTTTGCCGTCAGGAGACTAGCGTCTTCTGGCTGCCCGTTTTTCCCGAGAATCGATATGACCACCCCTGCCCCCGCCGCTGGCCGGCGCGACTTTGCCCAGCCCATCATGGCCGGCGTGCTTGCCGCAATCGTCGGTTATGCCAGTACGTTCACCGTGGTGCTGGCGGCGCTGACCGCTGCGGGTGCATCGCCGCAGCAGGCAGGCTCGGGCCTGTTTTCGGTCTGCATCGCCATCGGTATTCTCAACGTCGCCGTCGCCTGGCGGAGGCGCATACCGGTGAGCTTTGCCTGGTCGACCCCGGGCGTGGCTTTCCTTTTGACGGTCGGCGAGCCGGTGGGCGGCTTTCCAGAGGTCGCCGGCGCATTCCTGGTTTGCGCGGGGCTGATCTTTCTCACAGCGTTTATCGGGCCCCTGGCGCGGGCGATCGCGGCAATTCCAGCCGCGCTTGCAAATGCCATGCTGGCGGGGATGCTCTTGAGCCTGTGCCTGGCGCCGATCACCGCAGTGGCGGAGATGCCATTGCTGGCACTGCCGATCCTCGCGGCCTGGGCATTGGGGCTGCGCTTTGCACGCCGCTATGCGGTGCCGATCGCCGTGGTCGTGACCGGAATCATCCTGGCGACAACGACGCATCTGCCGGCAGGAACGTTCGATGGGGCGTGGCCGACCTTGATGCCGGTTGTGCCCGCTTTCACGCTGGACGCCATCATCCGGATCGGGCTGCCATTCTATGTGGTTACGATGGCATCGCAGAACCTGCCCGGGCTGGCGGTGATGCGGGCCAATGGCTTTACCCTCGAGACGCGACCGATCTTTGCGCTGACCGGCGCGGCGAGCGCGGCAACGGCGTTCTTTGGCGGACATACCAGCAATCTGGCGGCGATCACGGCGGCGATCTGCGCCGGGCCGGAGGCGCATCCTGACCCGGGCAAGCGCTGGCCGGCGCCGGTCGCGGCAGGGTTTACCTATTTCGTGCTGGGGCTCGCGGCGAGTGCGGCAGCGGCATTCATTGCCGCGTCGCCGCCGCTTTTGATCCAGGCCGTTGCCGGGCTGGCGCTATTTTCAAGTCTGGCGACATCGCTCGCCGCTGCCTTGGCCGATGAGCAGGTGCGCTTGCCGGCAATCTTGACCTTTGTCGCAACCGCTTCGGGAATCACTATCGTCGGCGTTGGGGCGCCGTTCTGGGGCCTGGTCGGCGGCATCGTTTTGTTGCTTATGCTGCGGGAGCGCAAAACCGCATGACGGTCTTTGCCGTGGTGCTGGCTGGCGGCCAGGGCAGCCGGCTTGGGGATGTGCGCAAGGCCGAGCTGCGACTGGGTGGGCAGCGCCTGCTTGACCGTGTGGTGACGCGTCTGACAGGGGAGATTTTAGTCTCCGCCGGCAGGGGACCGCAGTATGCCGGATACACTTGCGTCCCCGATCTGCCGGGATTGGTCGGAGGGCCGCTGGCTGGCCTGGCTGCCGCCGTGTTGCATCTTCGCGGCACCGCCAAGCCGGGCGATACACTGGTCTCGGTCCCCGTCGACACGCCGTTTCTTCCAGCCGACTTCGTTTTAAAGCTCGCGGCCGGTGTGACATCTGAAAGCGCGGCCTACGCAGCGTGGGGTGAAGAAATCTACCCGACCAATGCTGCCTATCGCTTCGGCGCCATTTCCGATCTGCCGGAGCGAGCCGACAGCTTGGGCAGTCCGAAACGGCTGCTGAGCGCGCTTGATGCCAAAGCAGTGCGTTGGGAAATTAACCATAATCCCTTCGCCAATCTCAACACCCTTGCGGATCTCGTGAGCCTCGCGCGACGCGTCGAATGACAAGTTATTCACAAGACTTGCATTCGGGGCTTGGCAAAGCGGATCAGTTTGGGTACACGGACCTCGCCCTCGGAAACGGGGCGCAAGAAGTGTTCCGCGATAGCTCAGTTGGTAGAGCGTTCGACTGTTAATCGAATGGTCGCTGGTTCGAGTCCAGCTCGCGGAGCCAACCTTCCCTAATCAAAATAACGGCGATTGCCCTCCCTGGGGCATCGGAGTAGGACGGATCGAATTCCGTTCTCGAAGCCCTTCCATGACCAGCACCGTAGCCTTTCCCGCGCATGATGCGCAGCGCACTGCCCTGTCCATCATCCTGGCCGTCAGCGGCGCGCATCTGTTGAACGACCTGCTGCAGTTCATGCTGCCGGCGCTCTATCCCATGCTGCGAGAAAACTACGGCCTTTCGTATTTCCAGATCGGCATGCTGACGCTCGGGCAACAGATTACGGCGTGCCTGCTGCAGCCCGCTTTCGGGCTGTCGGGCGACTTGAAGCCCAAGCCTTACATTCTGGCACTGTCGATGGGGATCGTGGGGGTCGGTGTCGCCATGCTGGCGGCGGCCAACGGCTTTTGGCTTCTGTTCATAGCCGCCGTGGTGATGGGGACCGGGTCGGCGCTGTTCCACCCCGAAGCGTCGCGCGTGGCGCGAATGGCATCGGGCGGACGGCTGGGCTTTGCGCAGTCGTTATTCCAGGTCGGCGGCAATGCGGGCACGGCGCTGGGTCCGCTGGCCGCCGCATTGATTCTGCTGCCGATGGGCCAGGGCAGCGTTTTCTGGTTCCTGGCCGTCGCCGTCGTGGGCTTTGCGCTCCTGACCTGGGTCGGACGCTGGTTCGTCGAACACCAGCGGCAGGCGGCGAGCCGGCCGAAAGTGGCGGTAGCCAAGCCTGCGCTCAGCCGGCAGCGGCTGATCGTGGCCTTCGCCGTGATCGGCATGCTGCTGCTCAGCAAGTTCATCTATATCGATTTGATGAAGAGCTATTACGCCTTCTTCCTGATCGAAAAATTCGGGCTGTCCGCGACAGAAGCGCAATATTATCTCTTTGCCTTCCTCGGCTCAGTAGCCGCCGGCACGTTCTTCGGCGGCCCGATCGGGGACCGTTATGGCCGCCTTGCGGTAATTTGGGTGTCGATTCTGGGCGCCCTGCCCTTTACCCTGGCCCTGCCTTACCTCGATCTGTTCTGGACGGCGGTGATGAGCATCATGGTCGGGCTGATCCTCAGTTCGGCCTTCTCGGCCATGGTGGTCTATGCGCAGGAATTGGTGCCCGGCAAAGTCGGAATGATCGCAGGGTTCGTCTTCGGCTTCGCCTTCGGCATCGGCGCTCTGGGCGCTGCCGTAATGGGGGCTTTGGCCGACTGGATCGGCATGGTCGCCGTGTTCCAGATTTGCGCCTTCTTGCCGGCCTTGGGCTTTCTCACCATCTTGCTGCCCAAGACGGCTGAACTTCATCCGGAAAGGAAAACCGCATGAGTGACGATACGCTTTTGGGCGACGGCGAAAGCCAGATCACGCTGACGCGCAAGATCGAAGCGAATGTATCCGACGTGTTTTCGGCCTGGACCGATCCGGCGTTGATCGAGCAGTGGCAGGTGGACGAGGCCGAATTCGACGCCTTCGAAGGCGGCAGCTATCGCTTCGTAACCTTTGCCGATGAGGACAACGAGGCCGATCACGAGGTTTCGGGCGAAGTGCTGCAATTCGTCGAGCACGAGCGGCTGGTTCTGTCCTGGGTGCACAAGGGCGAAGATGAAGAGCTGATCTTCGTGCTCGACATCGTCTTCCAGGCACTGGGCAAGGACACGACCAATATCACCCTGACCGAGCGCGGCCTGGCCCATGCCGATGCGCAGACGCGGATTTTTTCCATGGAAGCGTGGAGCTCGGCCCTGGAGCAGCTCGCCGAGCTGATGGAATAGTCTGAACCGGATCGCCATTGCGCGCGTATTGCTCCCGATGGTTCCGGAGTTTGCCTTGTGTCCAAAGCCCTCGTCTGGCTGCGCAACGACTTGCGCCTTTCCGACAACCCTGCCCTCGTTGCGGCCTTCAAGGAGGCCGACGATGTCACGGCGTTGTTCATCTTCGAAACGGACGAGGGGATCCGCGCGCCCGGTGGGGCGGCGCGGTGGTGGTTCAATCGCAGCCTGACGGACCTGTCCGAGCGGCTTGCCGAGATCGGCGTGCATTTGCTAGTCGAGGAAGGCAAGGCGGAGGACGTTCTGCGGCGCGTGCTCAAGGACGTTGGCGCCACGTCGCTACACTGGAACCGGCGCTACCATCCCGCTGAACGCGCGCTGGATGCAGGAATAAAGGAGCGGCTAGGGGAAGATATCGCAGTCGAATCGCATCCCGGCAATGTGCTGGTCGAGCCTTGGGACATCGCGACCGGCACGGGCAAGTCGTATTCGGTCTATGGACCCTTCTGGAAGAACTTACGGGCGCTGGACATTGCCGAGCCTCTTGCCGCGCCGAAGGGCAAGGCCGTGCGGCACAAAAAGGTCGACGAGAGCTATCGCGAGCCGAAATGGGCCAAGAAGCTCGCGCCTTATTGGACCATCGGCGAAACGGCGGCGCAGGAAAAGCTTGCGGCTTTTTTCGATGAGCGGTTGACGGACTATCCGCAGGGGCGCGACTTTCCGGCGCTCCAGGCCACGTCGCATCTGTCGCCGCATCTGCGGCACGGCGAGATCAGTCCTCGGCAGATCTGGCACGCGGCAAAAGCCTTTGCGCATGCGCATCACGCGGAGACCGAGCGGATCAACAAGTTCCTGTCCGAACTCGCCTGGCGCGACTTCAACTATCATCAGCTCTATCACCGCGACGACATCGTTCGCGTTGCCATGCATACCAAATACGAGGGCATGAAGTGGCGGGAAGCACCGGAGCAGCTCGAAGCCTGGAAGCGCGGGCGCACCGGCATTCCAATGGTCGATGCAGGCATGCGCGAGCTTTGGGAAACCGGCTACATGGAAAACCGGGTGCGGATGCTGACGGCGTCGTTCCTGTGCAAGAACTTGCTGATCGATTGGCGGGTCGGCGAAGAGTGGTTCTGGGACTGCCTTTGCGATGGCGATATCGCCAACAATCCGGGCAATTGGCAGTGGGTGGCAGGGAGCGGCATGGATGCTTCGCCGTTCTTCCGCATCTTCAATCCGGTAACGCAAGGCGAACGGTTCGATGCAGATGGCGACTATGTGCGGCGCTGGGTGCCCGAGCTGGCGGAGCTGCCAGACAAGCATGTGCAGCAGCCTTGGGCCGCGCCAAAGGATGTGCTGGCGAAGGCGGGTGTCAAGATCGGCGAGACTTATCCCGAGCCGATCGTTGATCTGAAGGAAACGCGATTTCGGGCCCTCGAGGCTGCGAAGGCTTTATAGACTGCGAAACGACATTGCCGAAACAGCAGCAGACTTGGACGCTGCTTGCGCTGCATCTGTCGCTAGCGGAACGTCGTGCCCAAATAAGGGAACGACCCTTGCCGCTGCGGGTTGACACTCCTACGGTAAGTCTCTGATCCACCCAACAAATCGATCCATGGCCAACCATCAAGATCTGCTCTCCGCCATCGGCAATACGCCGTTGATCCGCCTCAACCGCGTTTCGACGCTGACGGGCTGCGACATTTGGGGGAAGGCCGAGTTTTTGAACCCGGGGCAGTCAGTCAAAGATCGGGCGGCACTGTTCATCATCCACGATGCGGTGAAATCGGGCGCGCTGAAGCCGGGTGGCACGATCGTCGAGGGTACGGCTGGCAATACCGGCATCGGGCTGACGCTAGTGGCCAATGCGCTTGGCTTCAAATCGGTGATCGTCATTCCAGAGACGCAGAGCCAGGAGAAGAAGGACGCGCTGCGGCTTTATGGGGCCGAGCTGATCGAGGTGCCGGCCAAGCCCTACAAGAACCCCAACAATTACATCAAGGTATCGCAGCGGCTGGCGGAAAAGCTCAATCGCGAGCTGCCGAATGGCGCCGTCTGGGCCAATCAGTTCGACAATGTCTCGAACCGGCGCGCATATCGAGACGACCGGGCCGGAAATCTGGAGCCAGACCAATGGCAGGATCGACGGGTTCATTTGTTCGGTCGGCTCTGGCGGGACACTGGCCGGCGTGGCCGAGGCGCTGCGGTCGCGCAGCAAGGACGTCAAGATCGGGCTGGCCGACCCGGAAGGTGCAGCGCTTTACGAGTATTATGCGCATGGCGAGCTGAAATCTGCCGGCAATTCGATCACCGAAGGCATCGGCCAGGGGCGCATCACCGCCAATCTTGAGGGCTTGGTGATCGATCATCCCTACCGCATCTCTGACGCGGAGGCCCTGCCCTATATTTTCGACCTGCTCGAAAATGAGGGGCTTTGCCTCGGCGGCTCGAGCGCCATCAACATCGCGGGTGCCGTGCGCCTGGCGCAGGATCTGGGACCGGGCAAGACCATCGTCACGATCCTTTGCGACTACGGCAATCGCTACGCCAGCAAGATCTATAATCCCGAATTCTTGCGCTCCAAGGACCTGCCGGTACCAGGCTGGCTCGAGGGGCGGACGCCGATCGACATTTCGAGCGTCATGGAAGCCGAGCCCGTCTAAGAGCCGCAGTTGTTTCGGCGCGTGCCGCTGATAGAGTGCCCGCACGGTTTTAGGGGCGCTCCTTGTTCGGCTTAGACGATCTTCTCCGCGCGGTTGTAGCGGACTTCCATCTTGTCGCGCTGATCACCGGTGCGCTTTATCTCCTGGCCCTGATCTGCGGCGTGCGCGAGGTGCTGAATTCCCGCACCTCGCAGGGCTCGATTGCATGGCTCATATCGCTGGCGCTGCTGCCCTTTCCCACAGTGCTGCTTTATGCCGTTTTCGGCTGGAAGCTTTTTGACGACTACGCCACCGACCGGGTGCAGAATGGCCGCGCCGATCGCCCGCTGCGCGCCAAGGACCTGGCGCTGATCGATCGCGAGACCGACGCTCAATGGCCGGTGCAGGTGGCCGTGTCGGAGCTGCCGTTTCTCAAGGGCAACGATGTGCAGCTCCTAATCGATGGGGCTGCCACCTTCGACTCAATCTTTGCCGGGATCGATGAAGCCAAGGAATATCTCCTCGTTCAGTTCTATATCGTGCGCGACGACGATCTTGGCCGACAGCTGGCGGAGCGCCTAATCGCCAAGGCCAGGCAAGGCGTGCGGGTCTACCTGCTCTACGACGATGTCGGCAGCAATGGCATGCCCAAGCGCTATCGTCGGGAGATGCGCGAAGCGGGGGTGAAGGTTGCCGGCTTCAACCAGCGCCACAAATTCCTGCGCTTCTACGGCCCGACCCGTATCAACTACCGCAATCACCGCAAGATCGTCGTGGTGGACGGCAAGGTGGCTTGGACCGGTGGACACAATGTCGGCGTCGAGTATCTTGGTCAGGACCTAAAATTCGGCCGCTGGCGCGACACGCATGTGCGGGTGATCGGTCCGGCGGCTTTGGGGTGTGCGCTTCTGTTCCGCGAGGACTGGGAATGGGCAACGGGCGAAAAGATCGTCACGCCGCCACCCGAAGTCTGGGAAGGCGACGGCGACGAGCCGGTGCTCGTCATGGGCAGTGGTCCGGCTGATCAGCTCGAAGAATGCGCCATTGCCTTTACCGACCTGATCGGGCGGGCGCGGGAGCGCATCTGGATCGTCAGCCCCTATTTCGTGCCGGATACCGATATTCGGACGGCGCTCTACGCGGCCAAGCTGCGCGGGGTGGATGTGCGGATCATGTTGCCCGATGAGCCAGACCACAAGATCGTCTGGCTGGCCAGCATTGCCCATGCCGATGCCATGGTCGAACACAATATCAGCGTTTATCGCTACACGGACGGCTTCCTGCACCAGAAGGTAGTGCTGATGGACGACCAGATGGCAACGGTCGGCAGTGTCAATTTCGACAACCGCTCCTTCGCCATCAATTTTGAAATCACGCTGTGGTTTCCCGATGCGGAAACGATTGCCAGTGTCGAGGCGATGCTGCTCGCCGACTTCCAATCCTGCCGCCAGGTGGGCTTGTCGGAGATTCAGTCGCGGCCATTCCCCTTCTATTTCACCACGCAGTTTGCGCGCCTACTGTCTCCCCTCCTTTGAGTTTTTCCATGACCGAGTTCCTGTTCCGCGATGATGCCTATCTCAAGAGCTGCGACGCCACGGTCGTGGCGATTTCGCCTGAGGGTGGCGTGATCCTGGACCGAACGGTGTTTTACGCAACATCGGGTGGGCAGCCTGGCGACAGCGGCAGGCTGGTGCGCGCGGATGGATCGGCGATCGAGATCGCCACAGCCGTTCATCCGGACGGCGACAAGCTGCAAATCGTGCATGTGCCGACTGAGGGTTCAGCCCGGCTGGAGGTGGACGAAACAGTTCGAGCCGAGATCGACTGGGACAAGCGTTATCGGTTGATGCGCATGCATACGGCGTTGCATCTGCTCTCGGTGGTGTTTCCGTTTGCGGTGACTGGCGGACAGATCGGAGAGGACAAAGGACGGCTCGATTTCGACATGCCCGAGGTGCCGGAAAACCTGCAGGCGCTGGAAGACGAACTCAACGCCATGGCCGCAGCGGACCATGCGGTTAGCACCGAATGGATCAGCGACGCCGAAATGGAAGCCAAGGCCGAGCTCATCAAGACGATGAAGGTCAAGCCTCCCATGGGCCAGGGTCGCGTCAGGCTGGTGCGGATCGGCGATGTCGACCTGCAGCCCTGTGGCGGTACGCATGTCGGGCGCACTGGTGAGATCGGGCCACTGAAGCTGGGCAAGATCGAGAAGAAGGGCAAACAGAACCGGCGCGTCAGCCTACTGTTCGCCTGAGCTACATGATGGGCGGCGAGTAGAGCAGACCGCCATTGCTGTAGAGCGCGTTCTGGCCGCGCAACATGGCCGCGCCCGTCTGCGGGCCAAAGTGGCGGTCGTAAAGCTCCGAGTAGTTGCCGACGGCGCGAATGGCGTCGGTCATGAAGGTGGCACGGAGGCCAAGGCCAGAGCCGTAATCGCCTTCGACGCCCAGGAGACGGCGAATCACCGGCGAGCGAGCGGCCGTCAGGCTATCGATGTTGAGGCTGGTGACCCCGGCTTCCTCTGCAGCGATCAGCGTGAAAACAGTCCAGCGGACGATTTCGAACCAGGCGATGTCGTCGTCCCGTACCACGGGGCCAATGGCCTCCTTGGTGATGCGCTCGGGCAGAATGCGGTGTTGCGACGGGTCCGTAAGCTCGCGGCGGATGGCCTGCAATTGCCGGCCGGATGCTGAGACGACCTGGCAGAGGCCGGAGCGATAGGCGACCGCGAGATCGGACTCTTCTTCGTAGACGACTTCGGTGAAGCTCGTCTGATTGGAGAAGAAGAACTCGTCCAGGGCCGCCAATTCCCCGGAACGATCGGCGACACAGATGGTGACGTTGTCGAGCTCGTAGGCCGAGACAACACCTAGCGATTGCGGCACGAGGAAAGCCTGGCCGTCGAAGAAGCTGGGGACGACATAGCGGGCGCCGAATTTGCTATCGCGGCCAGCTGTCCATGCGCCGTTGCGCATTAGGACATCGACGGCTCCGGTCTGCAGCGGCGCAAAGCGGGCCTCGCCGCGATAGGAGCGGAATTCGATGAGGTCCGGATTGCCGAAAATGCCGGCGGCCAGCGCGCGGCAAAGGTCGACATCAAAGCCCGACCAGCGGCCATCGACATCCTGCTGGGCAAATCCGGCCAGAGAATTGCTCGAACCGCAGATCAGGAAGCCGCGCTCGCGCACGGTGTCGAGCGTCTGTGCAGATGCGGGAAGTGTCAGTGTCAGGATAGCGGCCAGCAGCAGCAATGGCCTCAGAATGTGATTCACGATGCCGGCTTTCTGTTCGGCGGGCATAATGGCAGGCGTGAAAAAGGGGTCAAGCCGATGATGGCTCGACCCCTGTTTTTAGTCCAATTCGCTAGTGAAGAATTTGGCTCAGGAAGAGCTTGGTACGCTCGTGCTGCGGGTTCGAGAAGAAGGCTTCGGGCTCGTTCTGCTCGATGATCTGACCCTGATCCATGAAGATGACGCGGTTGGCGACCTGGCGGGCGAAGCCCATTTCGTGAGTGACGCAGAGCATGGTCATGCCTTCTTCGGCGAGGCTGATCATGACTTCGAGCACTTCCTTGACCATTTCCGGATCGAGCGCCGAGGTCGGTTCGTCGAACAGCATGATGCGCGGCTGCATGCAGAGCGAGCGGGCAATGGCCACGCGCTGCTGCTGGCCGCCCGACAACTGTCCTGGGAACTTCTTGGCCTGTTCGGGAATCTTCACCCGCTCGAGATAGTGCATGGCCGTAGCCTCGGCTTCCGCCTTGGGCGTGCCGCGAACCCAGATCGGGGCCAGCGTCAGGTTCTGCAGGATGGTCAGATGCGGGAAGAGGTTGAAGTGCTGGAACACCATGCCGACTTCGCGACGCACTTCATCGATGCGTTTAAGATCGGCGGTCAACTCCGTGCCGTTGACGATGATCTGCCCTTCCTGGTGTTCTTCCAGGCGGTTGATGCAACGGATCAGCGTCGACTTGCCGGAGCCCGATGGGCCGGCGATGACAATGCGCTCGCCTTCCATGACACGCAGATTGATGTCGCGCAGCACATGGAAGTCGCCATACCACTTGTGCATGTTGACGACGTCGATGGCGACATTGGTCTTGGAGACCTTCATGTGGCTGGTGTCGACCTCGCGGTCGATAGTGGTTTCGGAAACCTGAGACATGGGAGCTACCTCTTGTAGCCAGTGTTAAGGCGGTTCTCCATGTAGATGGAGTAGCGAGACATGCCGAAGCAGAAGACCCAGAAGACCATTGCGGCAAAGAGATAGCCGGTGGTCGCCGTATTGGCCGACTGCCACTCGAGCGCGGTGTCGTTCTTGGTTTTGACCGCTTCGAGCAGGTCCTTCATGCCGACAATGTAGACGAGCGACGTATCCTTGAAGAGCGCGATGGCGCTGTTCACGATGCCCGGGATCACGTGCTTTAGAGCTTGCGGCAGGATGATGAACCCCATCCGCTGCCAGTAGCCGAGACCTAAGGCCGCCGCCGCTTCATATTGTCCGCGTGGGATCGCCTGAAGGCCGCCGCGCACCACCTCGGCCATGTAGGCAGAAGTAAAGAGCGTGACGCCGACGATGGCACGGAGGAACTTATCGACCGTCGTGCCTTGCGGCATGAACAGTGGCAGCATGATCGAGGCCATGAAGAGAATGGTGATCAGCGGTACCGAGCGGATGAGTTCGATGAAGCAGACGCAGACCGTCTTGATGATCGGCAGGCTGGACTGGCGCCCCAGCGCCAGCATGATGCCGATCGGGAAGGAAAGCGTGATGCCGATCACCGAAATGATCAGGGTCACCAGCAAACCACCCCACTTTTCGGTTGGAATGTAGCGCAGGCCGAAAACACCACCGGCCAGCAGGAAATAGCTGACGATGGGGTAGACGAGGAAGAAGAGCACCGCATTGGTGCGTTTGAACGGCGCCTTAGGGATCAGCAGCGGCGTCAGCAGCAATGCACCCAGAGCGAAGACGATGTTGGGTCGCCATTGCTCGGGGATGTCGTAGAAGCCGTAGATGAAGAACTCCATTTCCGAAGAAATGTAAGCCCAGCACGCACCGGCATTTTCCATGCGGCACTCTTCGACGGTGCCGTTGGGGCCGACTGCATTGAAAATGGTCCAGCCGAAAAGCGGCGGCAGGATCCAAAGGAGAAACAGGACACCCAGAGCGGTAAGCAGGGTGTCCGTGGGGTTGGCGAAGAGGTTCTTGCGCGCCCAGGCGATCGGACCGCTGGTGCGGTTCGGTGCCGGACGGGCATCGACGAGGTCGGAGCGAACGTAACCGATATCAGTCATGGCGCACTCCTACCGTTCGACCAGCCGCACGCGGCCATTGTACCAGTTCATCAGCGCCGAAGTGGCGAGCGAGAGAACCAGATAGACCAGCATGGTGATGGCAATGCATTCGATGGCGCGGCCCGTTTGATTGAGGGAGGTGCCGGCGAAGACGTTGACCAGTTCCGGGTAGCCGATGGCGGCACCGAGGGACGAGTTCTTGGTGAGGTTGAGATACTGACTGGTCAGCGGCGGGATGATCACCCGCATGGCCTGGGGAACGATGACGAGGCGAAGCCGGTCATTGTCCTTGAGGCCGAGCGACTGCGCCGCTTCGGTCTGGCCATGGTTCACGGACTGGATGCCCGCACGCACCGTTTCGGCGATGAAGGACGCCGTATAGATGGTGAGACCGAAAGCCAGAGCGACGAATTCGGGCGGTAGGGCAAGGCCGCCGCGGAAGTTGAAACGCTCCAGAACCGGGGGATCGAAGGCAACGCTGGCGCCACTCACCAGCCAGCCGATCGCAGTGATGCCGATCAGCAGAACCAGCGAGGTCAGAAATACGGGAAAGCGCTGTCCTGTGGCTTCGAGGCGCTTGCGTGCCCAGTGACGCAGCAAGAAAACGGCTGCGACGGCTACGGCCAGCGCGATCCAGACGAAGCCGAATTGTTCATCGGGCATGGGCCGGGGCACGAAGATGCCGCGCTGGTTGATGAAGCTGCCATAGGGCAGCTCGAGCGACTGGCGCACGGCCGGCATGGCCTTAAGAACGGCGAAATACCAGAAGAACAGCTGCAGCAGCAGCGGGATGTTACGAATCACCTCGATATAGACCGTGGCGATGCTCGAAACGATGAAGTTGCTGGAGAGACGCGCTATGCCGATGGTGAAACCAAGGATCGTCGCAAAGACGATGCCGATGAAGGCGACCAGGAGCGTGTTGAGCAGGCCGACGAGAAAGGCTTCCCAATAGTAGGAGCCGCGCGACCAGGGAAGCAGTGAGAAGCTGATGTCGAAGCCGGCAGTCTTCCAGAGGAAGTCGAAACCGGTCGTCTTGTTTTGGGCGGCGAGATTGGCCGCGGTATTGCCGACGATCCAGACAATGAAGGCGATCAGAACGGCTGCGACGACGATCTGGTAGATGATCCCGCGGATCACCGGATCATTGAAAAAGCTCGCCCTTGGCGCCGATTGCGGCGCCGTATCGAGTGTGGTCATAAAGAGTGTCCCTTGGCCACTATGAGCCGCTGCGCGCCGTTGTGGCTGCGGCAAGCGACGGAACAAAGTCCGGCGCCCCACAAGGGAGCGCCGGTGCATTTCGTTCAGCTTAGCGGATCGGCGGTGCGTACTGGATGCCGCCGTCGCGCCACAGGGCGTTGAGGCCGCGTTCCAGGCCGATCGGAGTGCTCGGGCCGACATTGCGTTCATAGGTCTCGGCGTAATTACCAACGGTCTTGATGATCTGGTAAGCCCAGTCCTTGGTGACGCCGAGCGGGGTGCCGAAATCGCCCTCAACGCCGAGGAGGCGCTTAATGGCCGGGTTGTCGGAACCGAGCATTTCGTCGACATTGGCCGAGGTCACGCCCAGTTCTTCGGCTTCGAGCAGCGCGAAATAGGTCCAGCGAGCAAGGTTGAACCACTGGCTGTCACCGGCGCGAACCACGGGGCCAAGGGGTTCCTTGGAGATGATTTCGGGCAGGATGATGTGCTCGGCAGGGTTGGCGAACTTGGAACGTTCAGCGGCAAGAGCCGAGGAGTCGGTGGTGTAGACGTCGCAGCGGCCGTCTTCATAAGCCTTCACGACTTCGTCTTGGTCGACGAAGACCACGGTGTTGAAGTCCATGCCGTTGGCGGCAAAGTAGTCGGCGGCGTTGAGTTCGGTCGTGGTACCGGATTCGATGCAGACGGCGGCGCCGGAGAGATCGAGAGCCGATGCGATGCCGTCAGCTTCGCGAACCATGAAGCCCTGGCCATCATAGAACATGGTGCCGACGAAGCTGATGCCCAGCTGGGTATCGCGGCTCATGGTCCAGGTGGTGGTCCGGGAAAGAACGTCGATTTCACCAGCGGAGAGAGCGGTGAAGCGTTCCTGGCTGGTCAGCGAGGTGTAACGCACGGCTTCGGCATCGTTGAAGATGGCTGCAGCCATGGCGCGGCAGAAGTCGACTTCAATACCGGTCCAGACGTTGTTGGAGTCCGGAGCCGAAAAACCGGGGACGCCACCGGTAACGCCACACTGGACATAACCCTTCGCCTTGACGTCATCCAGAATGGCCGCGTTTGCGGCGGTCGCGCCGAGCCCCAGCGAGGCTGCGACTGCGATCGATACGAGCGCTTTTTGCATCATTTTGCCTTTTGTTTCCTGACCCTGTAGTTCGAGGCCTATCAAGTTTGCCGAGACCCCGAGCGCACCGCCGCTTGTTTGCGGTTTGGATGCTGATAAGCATGCAAGCCTCTATTGACCGTAACGTCAAGGGATTATGGCGAAAATGGGCAGCAGTTCTGTCTCTTTTTTAGCCAAGACACTGTTGTGATCCGTTTTTAAGCAGAGGGCGTCATGAGCGAAAATTCGAGAAAAGTCTCGGCAGAGACTGTGCTGACCCATGCTGGACGGAATCCCGAAGATCAGTTCGGCTTCGTCAACACGCCGGTCTATCGCGGCTCAACAGTTCTGTTCAAAACTCTGGCTGATATAGAGGCCCAGTCGCAGCCCTTCCTTTATGGGCGCGCCGGCAACCCGACGACCGAGACGGTCGAATCAGTGGTGAACGAGCTCGAAGGCGCCTATCGCACCAAGCTGGTGCCGTCGGGGCTCGCTGCCATCACCATTGCGCTGATGAGCTGCGTGCGGGCCGGCAATGATATTTTGATCTCCGATAGTGCCTATGAACCCGGCCGGAAGTTCGCCGACGGGTATCTGGAGCGCATGGGCGTGAGCGTGCGCTATTATGACCCCCGCATCGGCGAGGGCCTGGCGGATCTGATTAATGTCAATACCAAGGCGGTTCTGGCGGAAAGCCCGGGATCGTTGACCTTCGAGGTTCAGGACATCCCTGCACTTGCCCGTGCTGCACATGCAGGCGGTGCGCGGTTGATCGTCGACAATAGCTGGGCGACGCCACTCTATCACCAGCCCTTGGCGCTTGGCGCGGACATCGTCGTGCATGCAGCGACAAAGATGTTCGTGGGGCATTCCGACGTCATGGCGGGCACGATCTCGTCGACACAAGAGGCGTGGCCGGATGTGGACAGGGTCCGCACGCTTCTGGGCTTTTTCACCTCGGGAGACGACGCCTTCCTCGTAGCGCGGGGCCTCCGGACGCTGGCTATCCGCATGCGCGAGCATCAACAGCGGGCGATCGAGATCGCCAATTGGCTTGAGCAACAGGACGAGGTGAGCGCGGTGCTTCACCCTGCCCTGCCCAGCCATCCGGATCATGCGCTTTGGAAGCGGGACTTTACGGGTTCGGGCAGCCTGTTCGGCGTTGTGTTGAAGCCGGCGCCACGAGATGCGGTCGCGGCCTTTGTCGACCATCTGGAGCTGTTCTCGATGGGCTATTCCTGGGGCGGCTATGAGAGCCTTTGCTTGCCGGTCATGATCAAGAAGGCAAGGACCGTGCGTCCATGGGCCGACGAGGGCAACCTCTTCCGCCTGCATATTGGGCTAGAAGGTGTCGATGACCTCAAGGCGGATCTGGCTGCAGCGCTGCAACGCTACTCGGCGGCACGCTGACGAATTTTGCTGAGTGCGATAAGCGGCTTGCGCGTGATCAGGCCGTCATCCTGCTGGTGGAACAGCCATCCGAAGCGCGCGAAGATATTACGCATAAGATAGGCGCCCAGCATGCCGACGACGATGCCGGCAAAGACGTCGGTCGGATAGTGCATGCCGACCGGAACGCGGGACACCGCAACCACAACGCCAAGCACCAGAAAGGCCGGGAAGAAGCGTGGCCATAGGAAGCCGACCACGAAGGCCAAGGCGACCGCGGTGGCCGAGTGGCCGCTGGGGAAGCTCTGGAAGGTCCAATCGTTGAAGACGTTCTGGAACGAGAAGGCACCGGCGGCTTCAAATTCGGTCGGTCGCGCCCGGCCGACAATGCGCTTCAAGAGATTGGTGATGAGGCCAGGCCCGCCGACGCCGATGAAGATGAAGGCGGATAGCATGGCGAGCTCCGTCGATGCCTGACGCCAGAGCCCTTGCAGCGCGTAGCGGGCAAGAAAGGAAGCGATCAACAGCACGAGGCTGGGAATCAGCACCCAATCGGACAAACCATAATCGGTGATGAAAAAGAATGGCGCACGCCACTGGTCGGGCCAGCCGATGGCGCCGCGTGATGCCATGACGTCGAGGCTCGACAGGAGAGCAAGCGCGACCACCAGCCCGACGAGAAAGAGCGGCCAGGACTTGCGATTGAGGCCCAGCGGCCAAGGCTTGCGCAGATCGAACATGGCAAGCTTTTCCGATGCGATCCTTTGTGCGTCAAGCCTCACGGGCGCTTGCCCTTTCCATTCGAACAGGCTAACGGAGAGGCGCGATCTCGGAGTGTAGCTCAGCCTGGTAGAGCACCGGTTTTGGGAACCGGGGGTCCAAAGTTCGAATCTTTGTACTCCGACCATCGCTTTAAGTTTGTGGCGCATCGTGTTGAGGTTTTTGCATGACGGCCCGTATCTACCGCCCTGCCCGCAGCGCCATGCAATCGGGAAAGGGCAAATCCAAGAGCTGGGTTCTGGTGCACGAGCAGAGCAAGCCGCGCGGCATCGAGCCATTGATGGGCTATACCAGCAGCAGCGACACGACCCAGCAGGTCAAGCTTTCCTTCGATACGCTCGAAGAAGCCGAGGCCTATGCGCAGCGCAACGGCATCCCGTATTCGGTGCAGCCGGCGCATGATCCGACGCCCAAGCGCGTCAGCTATCCCGACAATTTCCGGGCCGATCGCAAGACGCCCTGGACGCACTAGGCTCCTGACAATTTGAGTCTGATTGGCGCCGCAAGAGATTGCGGCGCTTTGCTTTTTCCGGATAGCTTGGGCTCTAATGTGCAAAGCCGGAGCTCTCCTCATGCTGATCCGACATCTCGTTCTTTCCCTTACCGCACTAATGATGACGGCTTCGGGCGTGGTCGCGGCCCCTGCCCTCTGGAAAGTGAGCGACGCGGATAGTTCGATCTGGCTTTTCGGTTCCGTGCATCTGTTGCCGCCCGATCTCGACTGGCGCAGCGCGCGGCTCGACAAGGTGCTGTCCAAGGCAGATCGCGTCTATTTCGAAACCGATGTCAGCATCGAAGCGCAGATGCGGATCACGCCCATGACCTTCGATCTGGCGTATAACAAGGACGGCAAGCTGCTGAGCGAGACGATCGGGCCCAAGCTTACGGCGCGGGTGCGGCAGGCGGCGGAGGAGTATGCCATCCCCATGCCCCTGCTGCTGACGATGCGGCCCTGGATGGCAGCGACGACGCTTTCGATCGGGCCTTTGACCGAGTCGGGCTATGACCCTCTGCTCGGGGTCGAGGCGGTGCTCGGCGCCGCTGTGCCGGAAGAGCGGATTGGGTTTCTAGAAACGCCGGAGCAGCAAATCGGCTTCCTGGCGAGTGGCGATGACCAAGAGCAGATCGCGATGCTGGAAGCGACGCTCGATACGCTCGATGTAATGGAGTCCGATCTCGGCAGCATGGTGGATGCCTGGATGGCAGGGACGCCTGAGGTGCTGGGCGAGGTCTTCATGTCGCAGATGGGCGACTATGACGAGGGCATGGTGACGCGGCTGATCGACGATCGCAACCGTGATTGGGTCGAGCAGATCGATGCCATGCTGAAGCGAAATGAGAAGGCGCTACTGGTCGTCGGCGCTGCGCATTTGGTGGATAAGATCAGCGTCGTAAGCTTGCTCGAAGAGCGCGGCTACATAAGCGAACGCGTGCAGTGAGTTAGGCCGGCAGGGGTGCTGCCGGCCTTGAGCTTCAGACCTCGCTGAGGCGGGTCCAGCGGCTTTCGTTGTTGCTGGACTGAACCGAGGCGGTGATGAACTGCATGCCTTCGACGCCATCGGCCATAGAGGGCAGAAGCGCTTCGTATTCGGCGCCATCGCCACGGATGACCGAGGCGAACTGCGAATAGAGCGTCGCGAAGGCTTCGAGATAGCCCTCCGGGTGGCCGGAAGGGATGCGGATGTTCATGGATGCGGCCGGCGGGACCGAAATCGAGCCGCCGCGCGTCAGCAGTTGCTTGGGCTTACCGAACTCGGTGAACCACATGTAGTTGGGGTTGTCCTGGCGCCATTCAAGACCTCCCTTGTCGCCGTAAACCCTTAGCTGCAAACCGTTTTCGTTGCCGGGCGCCACCTGGCTGGCCCAGAGCATGCCGCGGGCGCCGCCTTCGAAGCGGAGCATGATGTGGACGTTGTCGTCGAGCTTGCGGCCCGGGACGAAGGCGGTGAGGTCGGCGGCGACGGCCTCGGTCTTTAGGCCGGTGACGAAGCGGGCGAGGTTATAGGCATGGGTGCCGATATCGCCGATGGCGCCGCCTGCGCCGGAGCGGGCCGGGTCGGTGCGCCATTCAGCGCCGGGAGCATTGCCGGACTGTTCGACAGGCTCGGTGAGCCAATCCTGCGGGTACTCGACCTGGACCACGCGGATGGTGCCGAGGGCGCCGGAGGCGACCATTTCGCGGGCCTGACGCACCAGCGGATAGCCGGTGTAGTTGTGGGTCAGCAGGAACTTGGCGCCGTTTTTCGGCTGTATTTCCAGCAGCTTACGGGCGTCTTCCAAAGTCGCCGTTATCGGCTTGTCGCAGATGACGTTGATGCCGGCTTCAAGGAAGGCCTTAGCGGGGCCGAAGTGCATATGGTTGGGGGTGACGATGGAAACGGCTTCGATACCGTCCTCGCGCGCAGCTTCGGCGCGGGCCATTTCTTCGTAGGAGGTGTAGATGCGATCCTCGGCCAGGCCGAGGTTTTTGCCCGATTCCCGGGCCACTTCGGGGCGGGACGAGAGGGCGCCGGCGACCAGATCGTAGTCGCCGTCGATGCGGGAGGCGACGCGGTGGACATAGCCGATGAAGGCTCCTTTTCCGCCACCGACCATGCCAAGTCGAATTTTTCTTGCGCCGTTTTCAGCCATTTTTTCGCTTCTCCGAGCTATTGGTTAGCAGACTGCTAGCACTAGAGGCCGAGCATCTTGCGATTGGCGGCCTGGTCGGTTCCGCCGGAGGCGAAATCGTCGAAGGCCTTTTCGGTGACGCGGATGATATAGCTCTTGATGAGCTCGGCGCCTTCGCGGGCACCATCCTCGGGGTGCTTGAGCGCGCATTCCCATTCGAGCACGGCCCAGCCCTGGAAATCATTGGCCGCCATCTTGGCGAAGATCGCCGGGAAGTCGACCTGGCCATCGCCGATGGAGCGGAAGCGCCCTGCCCGATCGACCCAGGACTGGAAACCGCCATAGACGCCCTGGCGGCCGGTCGGGTTGAACTCAGCATCCTTCACGTGGAAGGCCTTGATGCGGTCTTTGTAGATATCGATGTAGTCAAGATAATCGAGCTGCTGCAGCACGAAGTGGCTCGGATCATAGAGCAGGTTGGCGCGGGGATGATTGTTCACGCGCTCGAGGAACATCTCGTAGGAGATGCCGTCGTGCAGGTCTTCGCCGGGATGAATTTCGTAGCAGACGTCGACGCCGGCTTCATCGAAGGCGTTGAGGATTGGGGTCCAGCGACGGGCGAGTTCGTCGAAGGCTTCTTCGACGAGGCCAGCAGGACGCTGCGGCCAGGGATAGATATAGGGCCAGGCCAGCGAGCCTGAGAAAGTGGCGTGCGCCTTGAGGCCAAGATTTTGCGAAGCCTTGGCGGCGTTCATCATGGTTTCGACGGCCCAGAGCTGGCGCGCCTTGGGATTGCCGTGGACTGCGGATGGTGCAAAGCCATCAAAAGCGGTGTCATAGGCCGGATGGACGGCGATGAGCTGGCCCTGGAGGTGGGTCGACAGTTCGGTGATATCGAGGCCGTGCGAATTGACGACGCCCTTGATCTCATCGGCGTAGGTCTTGGAGTTGGCGGCCTTTTCGAGGTCGATGAAGCTCGACACCCAGGTCGGGATCTGTACGCCCTTGTAGCCGAGATCGGCAGCCCACTTGCAAATGCTGTCGAGCGAGTTGAAGGGGGCAGCATCGCCAGCGAACTGGGCGAGAAAAATGGCTGGGCCCTTGATGGTAGTGGCCATAAAAATCTCCTCTGTTAGGTTGCGTGCATACTTGCCTGATGACGGACGGCAAATGACAGCGTTCTGCGCTTCCGGTGCTCACGTACCAACGTACGCTCCGCTCCGGTTCTCGAACACCGCCATTTTCGGCTCGTCCTGACGCAAGTCTCCCCACAACCGAGCCCGTTTATCGGGCCCTTTGATGAATGAGGGCGACGATTGCTCGTCGCCCTTTTTCCTTCCAGTGCCACGCCCTCGTGGTTCGAGGCTTCGCTTCGCTGCGCACCTCACCATGAGGGCTACTGGAATGATTTCGCTCAGTCTTGACCGGCGCCAAGCGCCTGTCAATGACGTACGTCCATCAGTTCTTGAGCAGTGCCCGGGCTTCTTCGATGCCGAGGGCGCGCGGGCGTTCGCAGGTGGTCTGGAGCGTCAGCACCTGCCCTGTCTCGCCGGCTTTGAGGAGGCCGGTCATGACTTCGACCACATGCAGCGCGACGTCGAGGCCGCAGCGGGCGGTCTGGCCGGTTTCGTGCGACAGCATCATATCGGCGAGGCCGGCACAGCGATAGTTGGCGCGCGGGATGGCCTTGTCGAGTTCCTGGTTCGGCTTGCCAAAGGGCTGATCCCAAGGCGTTACCGGCGTGCGAGTGCCATCGAGGCTGGCGGTGACAAGATCGCCGCCGAAGAAGTTGGGATCGGGCACGAAGATCGAGCCATCGGTGCCGTAGAGCTCGATATTGTGGTGGCCGTGGGCCGCCACGTCCCAGCTGGCGCCGATGGTGACGATGGCGCCGTTGTGGAATTCGAGCACGCCGTGGATCGTGGTCGGGGTGCCGACCTTGATGAAGGTGCCCTTGTAGGGGCCTTCGGCGGTGACTTCGCGCTCGGCGCGGGCCATGTTGGTAAAGGCCGAAAGGCGCTTTACCGGTCCGAGCAGGTGAACGAGGTCGGTGATGTAGTAGGGTCCAAGATCAAGGATCGGGCCGCCGCCGGGCTGGAAGAAGAAGTCCGGATTGGGATGCCAGTGCTCCATGCCGCGGCTCATGACGTGGGTGGTGCCGCTCATGATCTTGCCGAGCTTGCCGGAGTCGATGATTTCGCGGGCCTGCTGGTGCGCACCACCCAGAAAAGTGTCGGGCGCAGAGCCGACCTTGAGGCCGCGATCGTCGGCGGCTTTCTTAAGCGCCAAGCCTTCTTCGACGGAGAGCACGAAGGGCTTTTCCGAATAGGAGTGCTTGCCGGCCGAGATGATGTCCATCGAGACGCCGTAATGGGCAGCCGGCACCGTGAGATTGACGATAACGTCGAGCTCGCTGTTCTTGAGCAGTTCTTCGGGCGTTTGTGCCTTAACGCCAAACTCGTCGGCGCGCTTTTGCGCGGCTTCGGGCATGATGTCGGCGACGGCGCGGACTTCAAGGTTCTTGAACAGCGGCGCGAGGCGGAGATAGGCGGCCGAGATATTGCCGGCACCCATGATGCCGACGCCATAGGTCTTTGCCATTTGGCTTACTTCCACTTGCTGGCAGTTGCGAACGAACGGGTGCCAAAACGGATCGCGTCGGTCGGATTGTCGTGTTCGGCAACGAAATACTGTGCCTTGGTGCGGGCTTTGACTTCCTCAATGAGGGCGTCCCAGCCAACACGGCCATGACCGACATCGGCCCAGCCGCTCTCTTCGGGGTTCTCACCTTCGACCGAGAGATCCTTGACGTGCACGGCAGTGATACGATCGCCGTAGCGGTCGAACCAGGTCAGCGGATCGGCATTGCCGCGGATGACCCAGGCAACGTCGCACTCCCACTCGATCTTGGGTGCGATTTCGAGAATGATCTCCATCGGCGTGCGGCCGGACGTGGTCGCGATGAATTCGAAATCATGATTGTGCCAGCCGAAGCCGTAGCCGGCTGCGGTGACCTTTTCCCCGATTTCGGCCAGCGAGTTGGCGAGCTCGAGCCACTTCGATTCAATCGGTCGAGCGCTGATCCGGCATGATGAAGGGGCAGTAGAGGCGCTTCATGCCCAGGGTTTCGGCGATCTTGAGGGCACCGGCAGTGTCCTTGAGCTGATCGAGGCCAAAATGGCCGGTGGGCATGGTGAGGCCGTTCTTGTCGAGTTCGGCGCGCAGGCCTGCGGCGTCGGCATAAAGTCCGCCATAGCCTTCGACCTGCTTGTAGCCGATCTCGGACAGCTTGGTCAGGAGCTCGGGAAAGGACGGGTAATTGCGGGCGCTGTAGAGCTGGTAGGAGAGTTCGGTCATGGGTGGTCTCTTTTGGATTTTTCTTTGCAGGCATCCGCCTGCTTGTAAAACTCGATGTCATCCCCGCGAAGGCGGGGATCCATCCTCCGATCTCGGGATGGGCCCCGGCCTTCGCCGGGGTGACAGCTGGTGGGGGTGGGCAGCACGTGCCCTCCCCTACCGCAGTTAGAGCCGTGCTTCGCTTTCGGCGTTGAAGAGGGAACCGCGGGCGATGTCGAAGCCGACGGTGACCTTTTCCCCGACATGCAGCGGGATATCGCTGGAGCAGCGGAAGGTGACCGGGACGCCGGCGACCTTGGTCCAGGCCAGGGTTTCCGACCCCATGGGCTCGACGATCTCGATTTCGGCCTGGGTCTGGAACGGCATGTTGCGCGCAGCATCGCCGAGCAGGATGTGCTCGGGACGCACGCCCAGCACCGACTTAGTGGCGCCGGAGAGGCGGGTCACGAAATCATAGGCGCCGACCGGGATGCGGGTGCCGTCATTGGCGGTGAAGGTCTCGCCATCCAGCGTGCCGGGGATGAAATTCATCGAGGGCGAGCCGATGAAGCCAGCGACGTAGAGGTTGACCGGCTTGTTGTAGATGGTGGCCGGATCGGCAAGCTGCTGGATCACGCCATTCTTCATGATGGCGATGCGGTCAGCCAGCGTCAGGGCCTCGATCTGGTCGTGGGTGACGTAGATCATGGTGTTCTTGAGACGCTGATGCAGGCGCTTGATTTCGACGCGAAGGTCCGAGCGGAGCTTGGCGTCGAGGTTGGACAGCGGCTCGTCGAAGAGGAAGACGTCCACGTCGCGCACGAGGGCGCGGCCGATGGCGACGCGCTGGCGCTGACCGCCGGAGAGGTTTGCCGGCTTGCGCTGGAGCAGCGGCTGGATCTGCAGGATTTCGGCAGCGCGGGCGACGCGCTGGTCGATCTCGGCCTTGGGCATGCCGGCAACGCGGAGGCCGAAGCTGAGGTTCTTTTCCACGGTCATCTGCGGATAAAGCGCATAGGACTGGAACACCATGCCGATGCCGCGATCCTTGGGCTCGAGCCAGGTGACGTTCTTGCCCGAGATGAAGATCTGGCCGTCGGATACGTCGAGCAGGCCGGCAATGCAGTTGAGCAAGGTGGACTTGCCGCAGCCCGACGGCCCGAGCAGGACGATGAACTCGCCTTGGGCGATGTCGAGATTGAGGTGTTCGAGAACCTTGACGCTGCCGAAGTTCAGCGTGAGGTCGCGGATGGAAACGCTTTGTTGCATTGAATTATCCCTTCACCGCACCAGCGGCAACGCCGCGGACGAACCACTTGCCGGATACGAAGTAGACTGTAAGCGGCACGAGGCCAGTGAGAACGGTGGCGGCCATGTTGACGTTGTATTCGGGCGTGCCCTGGGCCGAGTTGACGATGTTGTTGAGCTGCACGGTCATCGGGTAGTTGACGTTGCCGGCGAAAACGACGCCGAACAGGAAGTCATTCCAGATGCCGGTGATCTGCAGGATCAGCGCCACGACGAAGATCGGCAGCGACATGGGCAGCATGATCTCGAAGAAGATGCGCCAGAACCCTGCCCCATCGACACGCGCGGCCTTAAACAGCTCCTGCGGCAGCGACGCAAAGTAATTGCGGAACAGCAGGGTCAGGATGGGCATGCCGAAAATGGTGTGGATCAGGATGACGGCCTGAAGCGAGCCGAAGATGCCCAATTCACGGGTGATCATCACCAGCGGATAGAGCATCACCTGATAGGGGATGAACGAGCCGAAGATCAGGATCGAGAAGAAGATTTCCGAACCCTTGAAGCGCCAATTGACCAGAGCATAGCCGTTTACCGCCGCAATAAAGATCGAAACGATGGTGGACGGAATGGTGATCTTGACCGAGTTCCAGAAACCGGGAGCAAGGCCGTTACAGGTCAGACCCGTACAGGCGCTGCTCCACGCCTTGAACCAAGCGTCGAAGCTGGGTGCCGTCGGCAGCGCGAAGATGTTGCCGAAGCGGATTTCCGGCATGGTCTTGAGCGATGTGGTGAGCATCACGTAGAGCGGGAAAAGGTAGTAGAGCGAGAAGAAGACCAGCACGGTATAAAGCATGATCTTCTTAGGAGTGAAGAACGGCTTGGGACGCTGGCCGCGCGGCTCGTTGGCACCGGCCGCCATGGGCGTACCGGCTGGAATGGTGGCGGTCATGCTCATGTGCGACGGCCCTTTCCGCCGAATTCGAGATAGGCCCACGGGATCATGATGATGAGAACGGTCAAGAGCATCATGGTGGCGCCGGCCAGGCCCTGACCGATATTGCCGCCCGAGAACATGTAGTTGAAGACGTATTTGGCGGGCACTTCCGAGGAGATGCCGGGGCCGCCATTGGTGAGCGCCACGACAAGGTCATAGAGGCGGACGATGCCCGAGCCGATGATGACCACCGCGGTGACGAGGACGCCGCGCATCATCGGAATGACGATCGAGACATAGGTGCGCCAGGTGGGGATGCCGTCGATGCGTGCAGCCTTCCAGACTTCTTCGTCGACGCCGCGGAGGCCGGCAAGCATCAGCACCATGCAAAAGCCGGTGCCGTGCCAGAGGCCGGCGATCAGGAGTGCAAACAGCACCATGCGCGGATTGGCGATCCAGTCGAAGGTGAAGCCGGTCCAGCCGAGGCCGCGCAGCGTGCCCTGGAGGCCCAGGGTCGGATTCATGATCCACTGCCAGACCAGGCCCGTCACGATGAACGAGAGGGCGAAAGGGTAGAGCATGATGGTGCGGAAGGCGCTTTCGAAGCGGATCTTCTGATCGATCAGGACGGCGAGGATGAAGCCGATGACCAGGGTGAAGACCAGCGACATCGAGCCGTAGGCGATGAGGTTCCAGACCGAGACGTTCCAGCGGGACGTCGCGAACAGGCGTTCGTACTGGTCGAAGCCGACGAACTTGCCGGTGGGCAGGAGCTTTGAATTGGTGAACGAGTAATAGATCGTCCAGGCGACGCAGCCGACAAAAACCACCAGCACGGTTGCCACCATGGGCAAGGCGGCGATCTTGGCGGGCACGTTATGCAGGAAAATTCGTTGCAGCAGGCCGGGCCGATCGACCCTCTCGGCGCCCATTGCCAAAGGAGCGGCAGTATCCGCCATCATGTCTCTCCAAGTGCACGTGGCCGACCTTGTCGAGCAAGGCCGACCACGGATTTTCGAGGGTGGGAGCGTGCTCCCACCCGGCTAGACGATAGGCTTAGTCAGCCGATTCAATGATCGAAGCATAGCGTTCGACGTAGTCGTCGATGGTGATGCTGTCGTCATCGAGGAACTCGGTGTTGAGGTCCTGGGTCTGCTGCTGAGCGTCGCTGGAGAGGTTGGAGTCGCCGGTCGGCAGGAGGCCGTTCGGGAGAAGGGCGAGAGCCTTCTGCATGCAGGGGTTGGCCTGGCTCAGGTCGATGTCGGTGCGGATGGGCATGGAGCCCTTGACCATGTTGAACTTGAGCTGGGCTTCGGGCGAGATCAGGATGCGGGCGAGCTGGGCCTGGGCTTCGATCACAGCCGGATCGGTGCCTTCGGGGAGCTTGGGGAAGTAGAACGAGTCGCCGCCACCGCCGAGCTGCTGGCCGAGGCCGAGCGCGGGGAGACATTCGTAATCTTCGCCGGGGACGCCGCCTGCGACCTGGAGGTCACCTGCGAGCCAGTCACCGTGGATGTTGCCGGCAGCGGTGCCTTCAAGCAGTTGCGTACCGACGTCGCCGAAGGACGGCACCATGGTTTCGGGCGAGACAACCTGACGGAGGCTGTCGAGCGCTTCGACGACGCGGCGGAATTCCGGGCTGCGGACAGCTTCGGGATCCTTGTCGACATAGACGCGGTTGATCAGCTCAGGACCACCGAGGGCGGACATCAGCACGCCCGGGATGCCGGAGAAGGGCCAGCCGGTGGCAAGGCCGAAGGGCAGGATGCCGGCTTCCTGAAGCGCGGGCCAGGAGGCAACGTATTCGTCCCAGTTGGTCGGAACCGGCTGGCCGATCTTTTCGTAGGCAGCGGTGGAGAGCCACAGCCAGTCCCACGAGTGGATGTTGATCGGCAGGCAGTAGAGACCGCCTTCGTAGCGGCAGTTATCGAGCAGCTTGGGGTCGACGTAGAAGGAGTCGAGATCCATGTCGGCGACGACATCGGTCAGGTCGCGCATCAGGCCGGCCTGGATGAGCTCTTCAGCGTCGCGGCCGGTGTTCATCTGAGTGGCGCCCATCGGGTCACCGCCGATGATGCGGCTGATGATAACGGGGTTCGCGCCCGTGCCGGAACCGGCAAGCGCAGAGTCGACCCAGTTGTTGCCGGTTTCTTCTTCGAAGACCTTGGCGAATTCGGCGATGGCGGCAGCTTCACCAGCCGACGTCCACCAGTGCGTCACTTCCAGATCCACAGCGTAAGCCGACGTGGAGCCGAGGAAAGCGGTTGCCATTGCGGCGACCACTGCAAATTTCTTCATAGGTTGTCCTCCCAACGAACACGAGGAGCTTGAGGCCCCAGCGATGCACGCAGTGCAAGCCTACTCTTCTCGGAGAGCATTCCGCAACCGCATGTAATCGATTGCACTACACCGTCCAAATGGGTTGTGCAATCGATTTCAGGAGTTTCATACAAGCCTTGCGGACCTGTCAAGATCGTTTTAGACCCTTGATGTTTCCTGACAGCGGGAGGGGCGCTGCCAGACATGTCAGATATGCGAAAAACGCCGACCATTCAGGATGTTGCGCGCTTCGCCAAGGTTTCCACAGCCACGGTGAGCAGAGCCTTGTCGAGCCCCGAACGGGTGAGCCTGGGGACGCGTGACAGGGTCTCAGAGGCAATCCGTGTAACCGGTTACACGCTCAACCAAGCCGCCCGATCGCTGCGCCAAAGGGCGGCAAAAACCATTCTCGTGGCCCTTCCGGACATCCGAAACGGCTTCTTTTCCTCGATCCTCGACGCCATCGAGCGCGAGGCCACGAACCGCGGCTATAGCGTCCTCGTGGCGAACCTTTATCTCGGGCACGAATCGGCGCGCCGGCTCGAGGGCTACCTGTTCTCTAATCGGGCCGATGGCTTGCTGTTGCTGGACGGATCGCTGGACCCCCAGGCGCTCCGGGTGCTGACCACGGCGCCGCATTCGTTTCCGATGGTGGTCGCCTGCGAGGACATTCCCAATGCCGGATTTCACCGCGTCCTGACCGACAATCAGGTCGCCGCCGAGCGGGCGACGCGGCACCTGATCGACCTTGGGCATCGTCGCATCGGGCATCTCGTCGGACCCGAGAACAATGTGGTGGCGCGGGAGCGAAATGCCGGCTTCGTCTCCGCCTTGAGGCAGGCAGGCATCGAGCCCAATCCGCAATGGCTGATCCGGGGCAATTTCGAAATGCAGGCGGGTTTTGCGGCGGCCGCGCGCTTCATGACGCTATCCGAGCGGCCGACAGCGGTCTTCGCAGCCAATGACGAATCGGCCATCGGCTTTTTATCGGGGCTGCGGCAGCAGGGCATAGAGTGCCCCCGGGACATATCGATCGTGGGCTTCGACGACCTCGAAGTGGCCGCTCATTACCGCCCTGCCCTCACCACCATGCGGCAGCCGCGGGAGACCTTGGGACGGCTGGCGGCGGAAACGCTGATCGACCTTCTGGAGGACGATGGCACCACGCGCAGCGCGATGCATATCGTGCTCAACTGCGAGCTGATCGTCCGCGGCAGCACGGCGCCACTGGCGCAATAGCTTCTGGCGATCCCGACAGGATTCGAACCTGTGACCAACAGCTTAGAAGGCTGCTGCTCTATCCAGCTGAGCTACGGGACCGCTAAGGCGCTGTTTACAACATAGCGCGCCAAATGCCACTCCCCAGCCGCGTCTTCTGGAGGAAGACAGGGGCCATTCGGCCCCTGCCTTTGTTTTCAGGTGCGCTTGAAGGCGCCGTTTTCCCAGCCTTCGAACTTGCCGGTGAAAAAGTCGACATCCGAAAAGCCCAGGATGCTGAGCACGGTATAGCTGTGCGAGAGCTGCTGGCCGCCCCGGGTAAAAAGCACGACGCGCTTGTCGGGCGTGACGCCGGCATCGGCATAGAGCTTTTGCAGCTCCTCGACCGGAAGGAGGACGCGGTCGGCGTCAAGCGTCTGGTCCCAGAACAGGCTGACGGACCCCGGGATGTGACCAGCCGCGTAGTCCGATGGCGAACGCACGTCGAGGACGACGACACCGGGATCGTTGGCCAGGGCTTTGACCGCGGCTTCGTCCAGGAACTGGGGCCCGCTGGCAGGCGCAGTGGCGGTTCCTTCGAACGTATAGTTGGCAAGCGCCAACTGCTGGCCCGAGCGCGGATCACGGCTCCACTCGTCCCAGCTGGCGTCGTAGAGCACCACATTCTGGTAGCCGAGGTTGCGCAGGGCCAGATAGTTGTTGGCCGCTGCGACGCCGCTACCGCAATAGGACACAACCTCGCGGTCGGGGCTGACGCCTGCGGTGTTGAGCAGCGCCAGCAGCACCGGTTCGCTTTGCAGCGTCGCGGCGGGGGTGAGAAGGCTCGATGCCGGCAGGGTCTGCGCGCCGGGAATGTGGCCATCGGCATAGGCATCGCCATTGCGGCCATCGATGATCACCGCAGTGTCGTCACCCACCTTGCCGGCGACGTAATCTTTGGAAACGCGAATGTCGTTCTTGCGGTCGAGGGTGAAGGTGGTTGCGGCGACTTCCACCGGATTCGTGGTCAGTTCGCCCTGCCAGGCGCCGACGCCACCATCCAGCACATGAACCTTATCGAAGCCGGCATAGACGAAGGCGACATAGGCGCGGCCGGGCAAAGCGGTGGTATCGTAGATCAGGATCGTGTCGTCATAGCTCAGTCCAGCCTTGCCGAGCAGTTCTTCGAAGGTGGCGTTGCTCGCAAATTCATTGCGGATGCCATCGGCTTCCGAAACGTTGAGCGCCTGCCATGGCAGGTTGATGGCGCCATCAACATGGCCTTCGGCATAGGCAGCGGGCGAGCGCACATCGATGAGCTTGGCGCCTTCCTTGATCAGGCGCTCGAACTCCGGCTGCCCCGTGATGATGCTGACGCTTTCCGACTGGGCCTGACTGGGCAAGGTTGCCAATCCCAGGGCGATGGGCGCAGCACCCAGCGCCAAGGCGTGCAGCGATGCGGCGGCGAAGGCCGAGGTAATAAGAGAGGTTTTGCGAGACTGGGCCATTTTGGCATCCCTTCGATCTGGTGACACCTTGATCGTCTACTAATCTAGTAGACATTAGCAACGAACGGGATTGCGTTGTTGTGGGCGAGTGCGGCAGGATTTTTTGCCCTGCCGGCCTGATGTAAAAACGCTAGAGGCTTGGGCGGGGCTCCCAGCCGGTGAGAGCCAATTCCCAATTGGGGAACCAGGTGAGCAGCAGGATCTGGATCTGGCGGTCCCAGCCGGCGAAAATGGCGAGACCCGTCAGGACGAGCAGGACACCAAGGACCTGCTGGATGCGCCCGGCATTGGTCTGGAACCAGGCAAGCCGCCGCGTAATTTGCCGTCCGCCTAGCATGATGGCAGCCATGGGCAGCGCCGTGCCCAGGGAAAATGCAAGGGTGACGGCGATGGCGCCGGCATCGACCTGCTGATTGAGCGCCAGGGTGATGACCGACGCCATGATGGGGCCAACGCAGGGGCTCCAGGCCAGGCCCAGCCCCGCACCAAACCCCAGGCCGCCCCCAAAGCCCGAGCCATTTTGCGGCACCGGCGTGCGGCTGGCGATGACACCGGCGAAGCGCTCGAAGCCGCGGTGAAGGAAGGGGATGGCCAGAACCAATCCGAGGAGGATCAGTACGGCGCCGGCAAGGATGCGATTGAGATCGGGCGGTACGCCGAGCGAGCGGACGAGGTAGCTCAGGGCTAGGGTTGCAGCGGTGAAGGCGCCGACGAAGCCGATGATCAGCCCTATGGGCCGCGCCCTGCCCTCCTGGGCGCCGGAGCTCAGGATAATCGGCAGGAGCGGCAACACGCAGGGCGACAGGACGGTGATCACACCGGCGAGAAAGGCAAAGCCTACCGTAACGAGCATTGGCGCGAACTAGACGGCGCTGTTTGCATTGAGACCGTCGACGCCGCCGGCGTTCCAGGACTTGACCGAATTGCCCTGGCCGTCGAGTAGCACGAAGGTATCCTGATAGGTGACGCCGAACTTGCCCTTGAGCGCGGTTTCCTTGTCGTAGTCCGCAATGACGACGGTGAGGTCCGGATTGACCTCGGCCCAACGGGCATTGAGTTCGGCGATGGTGGCGCGGCAGTTCGGGCACCAGGCGGCATAAAAGAAGACGACGGTGGTCCCCTCGGCGGCGAGTGTATTGAGCTGCTCTTCGCCTTCGAAACTGACCACGGTCGCGCGCGGCGCTTCCGCGACGGCTGGTGCTGCCGCGTCTTGCGCCCAGGCCTGTGCCGGAGCAAGGGCGATGGTGGCTGCAAACAGGAGGCGGGTCACTATAGTCATAGGGCTGCTCGTTTAATTTTCGGCTTTGGTGGAGTATCCCCCTGGCGCCGAGACTGCCCAGCATGGTGAAGAAACATTCCTTCGAACTAATCTATACCGGTTAGATAGATTTTTCCCTTCGGGGCGGGCTTTGGAATTGCGTCAGCGGCTTTTCGCGGCAGGGCATGGGATAAATGGCGCAGCTCGGAATTGCAGAGAAGGACTTTTCCATGAACCTCAACATTGCTGGCGCGGCTTTCGCTGCAGCAGCCCTGCTGATGACCGGCGCGGCCCATGCCGAGCGCCTGACCGACCAGCCGCTGGTCGACGCCGCCTGGCTCAACCAGCATCTGGGCAATGAGAGCCTCGTCATCCTCGATATCCGCGACGCGACCGATGCCGGCGATCTTTATGCTGCCGGCCACGTGCCCGGCGCCGTTGCCGCGCCCTATGCCGCTGCCGGCTGGCGCGCCAAGGTCGGCGACGTCCCCGGCCTGTTGCCGACCGAAGAAGCGATCGAGACGCTGGTTTCCGGTCTCGGCATCGACAATAACGACCATGTCGTGATCCTCACCGGCGGCCAGAACGCTTCCGATTTCGGTGGCGCGACGCGCGTCTACTGGACCTTCAAGGTCTATGGCCACGACAATGTCTCGATCCTCGATGGCGGCTATGCAGCCTGGGCCAAGGCCAATGGCCCATTGTCCACCGAAGCGGTGACCCCGGTTGCCACGACCTTCGATGCCGAGTTCCGTCCCGAGCTGCGCGCCGAGGTCGAGGAAGTCAACAAAGCCATCGCCAGCGACACCAACCTGATCGACGCCCGTTCGGTGGCGCAGTTCATCGGCCAGGAAAAAACCAATACCGTGCAGGCGCTTGGCCACATCCCGTCCGCCGTCAACATCAACTTCGACAAGTTCTACGACGCCGAAAAGCCGGCTTTCGCCAGCGCCGACACCATTGCCCAGCTGGCCCGCGATGCCGGCGTCAATGACAGCGAAGGCTTCATCTCCTTCTGCAATACCGGTCACCTGGCATCGATCGCCTGGTTCGGCCTGTCGGAAGTTCAGGGCCTGCCCAATGTCCGGCTCTACGATGGTTCGATGTCCGACTGGACGTCCGACCCGAGCCGCCCGGTTGTCACGAACTGAGTGACCTGAAATATCTTTAGCCTGCTTGCCCGGATGACCAATCCGGGCAAGTTCGTTTTTGTCGAGGCATTTGATGACTGATACGACGGCCGGGCAATTGCGCCCGCAACCCATTCCCTTCGATCGCGGCCCGATCTGGTTCACGAGCCTTGCCCTGGCCTTCGGCACGCTGGCGATCTGGCAGCTTGTCGATCTGCGGCAGGCCGTGCTGTTCTTGATCGGCAGCCTGATGGGGCTGACGCTTTACCATGCGTCTTTCGGCTTCACGGGCGGCTGGCGTCGCATGGTGGTTGAAGGGCGTGGCCACGCAATGCGGGCGCAGATGTTGATGATCGGCGTCGCGGCCATAGCTTTCATTCCATTGCTGACGCTCGGCAATCCGTTTGGGCAGCCGCTTGTCGGCGCCACCGCACCGGTCGGGGTCTCGGTGCTGCTGGGCGCGGCCATGTTCGGCCTCGGCATGCAGCTGGGCGGCGGTTGCGGCTCCGGGACGCTGTTTACGGTTGGAGGGGCAGCTCGCGCATGCTGGTGACGCTGGCATTCTTTATCGTCGGCGCGCTACTGGGCACGGCGCACCTGCCGTTCTGGCTGACGCAGCCGTCGCTGCCGGCGATCAGCTTGGGTACGAGCCTTGGCGTGCCACTGGCCCTGCTGGTGACGCTGGCCGGTCTGGCTGCGGTGGCGCTGATCACGGTGGTGGTCGAACGTCGCAAGCATGGGTCGCTCGAAACCATCAAGGCGCCGAATGTGCATGGCTGGGCACGGCTGCTGCGCGGTCCCTGGCCGCTGGTGGGCGCCGGGCTTGCGCTCGCCGGGCTCAATGTCTTTACCCTTCTGGTCGCAGGGCATCCATGGTCGATCACTTATGGTTTCGGGCTTTGGGGCGCAAAAATCGCGCAGGCCGTCGGCGTGCCGGTCGATACCTGGGAGTTCTGGACTTGGCCAGCTCAGGCACAGGCGCTTAAGGCGAGCGTTCTGGCCGACACGACATCGGTCATGGATTTCGGCTTGATCCTCGGTGCGGCTCTGGCGGCTGGGCTGGCCGGCAAATTTGCGCCCAAGGCGGCGTTGCCGATTTTGTCGCTCCTGGCCGCGGCGCTCGGGGGCATCTTGATGGGCTATGGCGCCCGTCTGTCGTTCGGCTGCAATATCGGGGCGCTGTTTTCGGGCATCGCTTCGGGCAGCCTGCATGGGTGGCTGTGGTTTGCCGCGGCCTTTGTCGGCAGCCTTGGCGGCATCTTCCTTCGTCCGGTGTTCGGCCTTGATGGGTTCAAGCAGAAATGAGCGCTCGCAATACGTTTTTGTTCGGTGCGGCCGCTCTGGCGGCGACAGCGGCGGTGGCGGCTGATCATGTGACGAGTTCGGCACGGGCGCCGGAGCCGGTTGCGGCGGCTGCGGCTGCGGCTGCGGCGCCAAGTCCGTGTGCGGCGAGCAATCCTTGCGCGGCAGCCGGGCCTTGCGCGGCGGCAAGCCCGTGCGCGGCTGCTAGTCCATGCGCTGCGGCTGCTCCGGTTGCCAATCCGTGTGCGGCGACGAACCCGTGTGCCGTTGGTGCACCCGCACCTGTCGCAGCCCCGTGTGCAGCGGCGGCGCCTGTCGCCAATCCTTGCGCTGCGGGCGCGCCTTGGGCTGCTCTCAACCCGTGTGCGGCCGGGGCGCAGTAGGAGGGCTGATGAGCGAGGACAGCGAACGCGCGGCGCAGGAGGTGGCCTATTGCGAGCGGCTTCTGGCCAAGTCGGGCGAAAACGTGCTGCGCGAAACGCTGCGCGATGCGCCCGTCGAGGCCTGGTCGCACTATCCGCCGGGCGATGTGTTCGATCCCGATAGCGGCGGGCAATGGTATTATCACTGCCACCTGCCGCCGGTCGACGACACCGAGCATGGGCACTACCATTGCTTCGTTCGTCCGGATGGCGCCAAGGGGCCTGTCCACCACCTAGTCGCCATTGGGGTCGACGCATATGGGCGGCTCCATCGCCTGTTCACGGTCAACCAGTGGGTGGTCGGCGACAACTGGCTCGATGCGCAGGGGACGATCGCGATGCTGCCGCGGTTCGACATGGAACTGGCCAAGCCGTCATACCTGGTCAACCGCTGGCTGACTGCGATCATCCGCCAGTATCAGGCGGAAATCGAAGAGCTTATCCGCGAGCGCGATGTTGCTTTGGCCCGGCACGCGGGTGGGGGTGACCTGGATGCGGTCCACAATGACCGCGCGGTCGAAGTCACGTCGTCGCTGTTGATCAAGCGATCATGATGGCGCGGAAGTCGTTGACGTTGGTGCCGGTCGGGCCGGTGAAGAGGAGATCGTCGAGGGCTTCGAAGGCCGAGTAGCTATCGTTGTTCGCAAGGAGGGCTCTGGCATCGAGGCCGAGTTGCCGCAGACGAGCGACGGTCGTGCCATCGGCAAAGGCGCCGGCATTGGTCTCGGAGCCATCGCGGCCATCGGTATCGGCAGCCATCGCATAGACGTTGGGTACGCCATCCATAGCAATAGCCCAAGAGAGCAGAAATTCGGTGTTGCGGCCGCCTTTTCCCGAGCCGCGCATAGTGACCGTGGTCTCGCCGCCAGACAGCAGAATGGTCGGGGAATCGGACGCTTGGATATGGCGACGCGTCAACGCGGCGTGATCCTGGCCGACATGGGACGCCTCGCCCTCGATGGCGTCGGACAGCACATCGACTTGAAAACCGTCGGCGCGCCCCTTGGTAGCGGCGGCCTCGAGGGACAGTTTCGCAGACGCAATGATGGCATGGGTGTTGCGCGCGAAGATCGCATCGCTCGGGTGCGGCGCCGCCGAGCGGGCGTCCTTGATCCAGTCGAGGATGTGGAACGGCAGGTCGATCTTGTGCCGCGCGATAGCGTCGAGCGCATCGTTGCGATCGGCGTCGTCGGGCAGAGTGGGACCTGAGGCCACGAGATGGGCGATGTCGCCCGGGATGTCGGAAACGACGAGCGTATGGACGAGCGCTTGGGTTTTTGCCGCCAGCCTTCCGCCCTTGATGGTCGAGAAATGCTTGCGGACCGTGTTCATGGCCGAGATCGGCGCGCCGGAGCGCAACAGTGCATCGCCGAGCGTGAACTCGTCATCGAGCGAAAAGGCGGGAGGTGGTGCGGGCAAAAAGCGACGAGCCGCCGCCCGAGATCAAGGCGATGACGAGATCGTCCGGGGTGAGGCCAGAGACGAGGTCCATCATCCGCGCAGAAGCAGCCAGGCCTCGTTCGTCGGGACGGGGGTGGCTGGCGCGCAGAATATCCACGCCACCTACGGTTTCGAGCGAAGCATCGGTGGTCACCACCGCCCCGCTCAAGGGTCCGTCCCACGCCGCGTGGAGGGAAGTCAATATGGGTACGACGGCTTTGCCCGCGCCCACGACGACGGTTCGCCCCTTTGGGCGAGGCGGCAGGTTGCGGCGCACGGCTTCGCTCGGATCGGCAGCTGCAACGGCCGTCTCAAACAGCCCCTGCAGTACCTGACGATGTCCGCCTGGCTCAAGCAATGCGGGCGTCCGGGTGATCGAGCGTGGCGGCGACGGAGCCAAACTCGCCGAAGGCGCCAACTACGTCGCGGGTGCCCTCGCTGGGTGCCAGCACGCGGGAACCGGTAATGATGACGTTGTTGCCGGCCTTGAGAGGCATGCCGCGTTCGGCGGCGTGCGTTGCGAGCCAGCGCACGGCTTCGACGATCTGCACCCAGCTGGCGCCGCCCTGGCCGGATTTGACGATCGCGCCGTCATGCGTCAGCGTCGCCGGAAACTGGCTGATCTGGGCTTTGACGTCGGCGGAAAAGGCTGGTCCCACGACCACGGCGCCGTTGCTTTGGAGGTCGGCCAGCTTGGTGTTGAAGTCGATCGCGTCACGATCGACAAAGGGGCTGCCGACCAGCTCGAGCGCGGGATGAATCGATGCGATGGCCGCCTCGACTGCCGATTCATCGGCGCCGGAGGCGAGGTCTTGTCCGAGCTTTACCGCGACTTCGAGTTCCACCAGGACGAAGCGGTGCCTTTTTGCATCGAGGGTCGCGCCATCTTCGAAATAGCGGTTGGCGGGGATGGGTGCGCAAAGCGGCTCGCTCTCAGCGCCGCCGGCCAGGATCTTCCAGCCGCCGAGCTCACCGAGCTTGCGCGGCGATGAGGTCCTGCAGCGAGCGCACCGCGGCGACATCGGTGGGGACCAGATGGTCGGGAACGCTTTCAATCAGCGGGCCACCGTCGTGACCGCCGATCAGGGCGTCAGCAAGGTCATCGATCGTCTGGAAGGTATTGGAAATTGTCAGTGTCATGAAAGTACGACCACGTCATAGGTATCGAGTTGCGGCAAGGTGAACGTGGTGTAGCCGTCGGCGCGACGCACTGACAAGCCGCGACCCGTGCTGGCCATCCTTGCATCGGCAAATTTGCCCTGAACCTGGACCTCGATGGCGCCCATGGGGATGGCCGGGTGGTAGGCAACCTGCGACCCCCAGAAAGATTGACGAAATGGACCAATGTCCTGTTGCGGTGTCGCTGTTGCTGCAGGGTGATCTGCACCATTGGGTGGGCATTGCTGCGGATCTGCCGGCCGTGCGGCAGAAGATGATCGACGAGATCGCTGAAGAGCGACGCATGGTGGACGGCGCTCGCGCGATAGTAGAGGTCGCCCAGATCCCAAGGCAGATAGGCCAGGCGCCCCTGGCCGTAGTCGGCAAGATGAAGGCCAGGCTTATCGGTGTCATGGAGGCCCTCGCCCACCATTTCCATGGGATTGACCTTGGTGCGGGGCACCAGCGTCAGCGCCGCGCCCGGACTCTCGAGCTCGAGGTAGTCGCTATAGAAGAACATGAGATCGGCATCGCGGAGCGACGGCAGTAGGTCATGGTCGCGGACGCGCCAGTAGGATGCGAGAGTCTCCTTGCGCTTCCAGAGCTTGACCGTCGGTGGCAGGTCGAGGTCCGGCCTCGTGGCGCCGGCGGCCAGAACGCGCCCGCCCTTCTTGAGATAGGCATCCAGTTCGGGCGGGGCGCCCTTGCTCGAAATGACCAGATCGTAGCGTTGAGGGTCGCTGTCGATCCAGCTCAGGTCCTTCGACAGCACGAAGGGGATGTGGTGTTCCGTTAGGAGCCGGAAAAAGCCGGACATGGCGGTATTGTGGTTCTCGCTACCGCTGCCGAGTTCGGTGCTGTCGCGGTAGCCGAAGCCGCCATTGCCGGGCGGCAGTCCTTCGTTCTCGCCCTGGGTGCCGTAGAACATCAGCAGTTGCGTCAGTGTCGGACGTGGCGTGTCGATCAAGAGCACGCGCGCGGCGTTTTCCTGGCGGACGTAAAGGTCTTCGTTGTTGCGATGGAAGGTGAAGGCCGGCAGCGCGCCCTTTTCGCCGTTGCGGTCGAACTGCTCATGGTTGCCATTGACGAAAAGGTAGGGCCCTGCCCCATTAGCCATGTTCTGGAAGCCGCGGATTTCCCCTTCCGGCGCCGAACGGTGGGCGTAGCGCCAGCGGCCATCGAGGAAAGCCGAGTCGTTGTTGAAGGACATGCGGTCGGGATAGGCCGCCCGGTAGCGGTTGACCGTCTCGCTTGCGTCATAGAGCCAGAAGGCATGGGCCTCGGCGACCGGCGCGCCATGGGTTTCGGAATTGGTGGAATCCGCTTCGCGCCCAACCATGAAATTGATGGAAGGGTTCTTGCTCTTGGCAAAGGCCTTGATCCTGGCCGCGAGCTTTGCAGCGCATTCGCCCATGAATTCGAGGTAGTCGGGGTCGGGCTTGAGAGGCAGGTCCTTGCCGTATTTTTCGTGATAGAGGCGCTGGCAATTGTCGCACTGACAAGGTCCGAAGGCGGTGCGCTGGCCGCCGCCATAGTTGAAGAACATGCCATCGAGCGGAAAGCGCGTCAGCGCTTCGTCCATGACCTTGAAGATGTGCTCCTGCATGTAGCCGCCATTGACGCACATCAGATGCGTGTCGTTCCAGAGCGGCGAATTGCCCTCCGGATCGCGCTGCACCCAGTCCGGATGCGCTTCGATCAGCGACTTGTCCTGATTGACCGTCCACTCGAAGCGACCAACGACTCGGATGCCCTTGGCATGAGCCTTTTCGACAATTTCTCCGACCAGATCGCGGCCTTCCGGCAGCGACGGGGCGCGGACGTGGAACGGGACTTCGGTGGGGTAAAAGGCGGCGATGCCAGCGGTGGGCAGAACGACCGCGTTGACATGGAGATCGACGAGCTTTTGCACGAAGGCGTCGGTATCGACGGGTGCCTGATATTGGTTATAGAGAAACAGCGCCATGCGGACCGGCTCGTCGATCCACCATCGTGCTCCAGCCTTAACGTCTTCCGGCGCGCCGTTTTTCACTGAACACCTCCCCATTACTGCATCCAACTTTGACAACTTAATTGTCAACTTTGTCAAGTCTGCGTTTCGGGTTTAGAGATTGTGGCTACGCTTTTCTTGTCAGTGCCGCAGCGCACGGGCCTGACAAATTTCACGAAACAAACAACCTATTGTCACTTGTAATTGCGGCGGTGTAGACTGCTTGGATCGTTTCGGCTCACCGGCATGGAAGTCACCGCAATGGCGATTGAGGAGCGTCCGTCCTTCGTGATCGAACAAGGCCAACGGCTGGCCGAGGTGGCGCATACGCACGCAGATGCGGGCGCTGATCGAGGACGGAAGCTGGTCGCCCCGCTCCCGCCTACCGTCGGAAACCGAACTGGCTCGCCGCTTTGGCATGTCGCGCCCCGTCATTCGCCAGGCGCTGGCGCGGTTGCGCGACGATGGTTTGATCCAGTCTCGCCAAGGCTCCGGCAGCTTCGTGCTCGAGCCGATCGACGGACGGGACGTCGCGCCGAGCCAGGTCGCGTTTCCAGCAATTTCGAGCTTTGCCGATATCACCGCCTTTGCTTCGTTCCGCGAAGGCATGGAAGGCGAGATCGCCGCTGCGGCGGCCTTGAACCGAACGGAAGCGCAGCTGGGCGCCATCGCTTCGGTGCTCGCCCGGTTAGATGACAAGAAGCCCCTATCCGACCGCCCCCAGGACGATTTCGACTTTCACCTTGCCGTTGCGGCGGCCACGGGCAATCCGTTTTTCATCAACTCGCTGAGTTCGCTGCGCGAGCACATGATGATGGGAATGAGCCTGATCTGGAATTTTTCCGCCGATAGCGCCGATTTCCGAAGCACGGTCGGAAAGCACCACCGCGCAGTCTATGCCGCCATCGCGAAGCGGGACGATGGTGCTGCGCGAGCTGCGATGAAGGAGCATCTGCAGTGGGCCAGCGCCAGGATGTTTAAGGGATAACAAAGTCGCGTCTTGCGAAAAGCGATCTACCATTCGAGATGAAAATGGTGAAAGCTGACCGCGTTTTGTCACGACGCCTGAGGAGGAGCAGCGTCATGGTTCTAAGCACAGGGGATTGGCCGACTTCAGGCCGGTACTGCTTCGAATTCCGCATCGGCATCGAGGGCGAGGCTGCGGCCGCCGCGGCGCGACACCGCAATGGCGACGACCTGATCCGCCTGGCCGATGTGGTGCGGACGCTCGAAGAAGTGGACGTGCGCAAGGATGCTGGGCTGACGCAGGATTTCGATTTTCACCTTTGCGTCGCCCGTGCCTCGCACAACGATTTTTATGTGAGCGCCATCTCGGCCGTTCGCGAAAGCATTTTCGGCGGCATGCTTCTGGCCCGCACCACTTCGGGGCTTCGCACCGCCGAGAAGATGGCGGCGATCAACGAGCAACATCGCGCGGTTTACGAGGCAATCGTTGCCGGCGACCCCGACCGGGCCCGCGACAGGATGCGCTATCATCTGCTCGCCTGCCGCAAATCGACCAGCCACTGGGACGCTCGCGCCCACTAAAGCTTGGGCAGAGATTTGAGGGGCGCGGCTTTCTCAGGCCGCGCCCTATTTTGTCAGCGTTGCAGTTCGACGATGACGACATCGCGGGGCGGCACCGAGATATTGCCGCCACTGGCCGGTTCGCCCCAGAATGTTTTTGCCGCGCTGATGGCGCTTCCGTCCACCGATACGTCGACGGACACTGCCTTGCGCAGCGGGTTCAGCACCCAAAGGGTTTTGCGGCCGCCGTCTTCGTGCAGCCGGGCCTGGAGGCGATTGTCGGAGAGGAAGACGCGTTGGCGTGTGCCGGTCCATTCCAGCACGGCTTTGAAATAGGCCTTGTTGGCCTCTTCGCTGCTCTTGAAATAGGCGATGCCGGGATTGGTGCCGACAAGCAGGGTCTTGCCCGAGCCGTAGCTGTGCTCGGCGACGGCCAGCCGGCCATCGGCGAAGCGTCCGCGTTCGGTGGCGCCTTCGAGGCGATAGGATTGGAGGAAGCCGCCGCCGCGGACGGTTAGGCCACCGAAGTCGAAGGAGATGAGGTGGCCTAGATCGGGCATGAACTCGACCTCGTCCTCGCGGACGCCAAAGACCTTGTCGAGGCCGTTATGGGGCTGCACCGTACCGACCTTGCCGCGGTCGCCGAAATAGCCGGGCGTGGCTTCGGAGATGAGAATGCCGCCCTGCTCCACCCATTTGGCCAGCGCCTGGGCCGTTTCGGCCTTCATGCTTATGGGATAGGGCGCATAGAGGCGCTTGTATTTGGCGATGTCCTCGATATGCACCCAGTCGGCCTGGATGCCGTTGTCGAAAAAGCCGCGATAGGCGCCGAACATGGCGTCCTTGTAGGTATCGGGCATGTGCTTGTGGTTGAGGAGGTAATCCCAGGCCTGCGCTTCGGGGATGACGAGGATGCCGATATCGCCCTGGACGGGCTTGGCGGCGAAGAGCGGTTTTTGCGCATCGTCATTGGCCCATTTGGCTATGGCGCTGGCCATGTCGGAGCGCGGCGTGCGGCTGCCGTCCATGCCGTATGAACCGAAGGCGCCAAAGAGCGGGCCATCGAGCAGCGGCCGATAGCGGAGGTTGAGGACGCCGCTGGCGCCGGCGGAGAAGGAGGTCATGGTCAGGAGCCGGATATCCTCGGGCTCCATGACGCGGCCGTCTTCCTTTTCATGACCGAGGACCTGCGGCTGCAGCCAGAGCGGGCCACCGGGACGTTCGGCATGCCACCACTTCTTGCCGCGCGCCGCGGAGCGGGTGAGATCGGGGCCGAAGAAGTTCTGCCAGGGCTTGAAGCCGCGGCGGCTCGGCACCCAGGTGAGGCCATAAAGCTCAACTTTTGAGGCGGCCAGCCAGTCGTCGCTGCCGAAGGAGGTCATATGCTGGATGGCGCCGGCGACGCCGTGGGCGGCGATCAGGCAGTCCTGGTCGACGGCGCGGATGGTGTCGATCTTCCACTGCATGTCGGCATAGTAATGCTGGCGCTTGAATTCGAGCCAATCGAGGTTTTCGGCATAGGGCACAACCTCGTGCGGGGGCTCGATGTCGTCCCATTCGGCGTAGGAATAGCGGTACCAGGCCTGGCTCAGGGTTTCGAGATCGCCATATTTCTCCTCGAGCCACTTGCGATAGGCGGCCTTGGTGAACTCGTTGAAGTCGATGTCGGCAGCGTAGTTGACCTCGTTCCAGATGTCATAGCCGAGGAGGCCCGGATGGCCTTTGTAGCGCTGGGCCATCGCGGTGAGGAAGGCGCCGACCGCTTGCTTGACCTCGGGGCAGTTGTAGGTCAGCGCGCCGGTGCCGGCTGTTGTGGGAGAAACCGCCGACCGATGCGCTGGGGCCCATGCCTACCCGTAGCTCGGTTCCGTCGGCTCGAAGCTGGCGAGCCTGGGGAAATTTCCGATAGGCCCAATCGGGGGTGGTGGAGGTCATTTCGGCGACCACGGTCACGAGGCCGTTTTCGGCAGCCAGATCGAGTTGGCGGTCGAAATCGTCCCAGTCATACTTGCCCGGTGCGCGCTCGATGGCCGACCACATGAACCAGTGGCGGAAGACGTTGAGCCCGTCTTCTGCCGCGACGCCATAGTCCCGCGCCCAGTCTTCCTTGGGAGGATTGGACTTGCGGAAGTAGACGGCGCCATAGGGCACTTTGGGCAAACGATCGAGCGGCATGGCGGACTCCAGATAAAGTGCGAGCGCATGGCGTCCGGGACGCCATCAATGAATTGTCAAAGGGCGAGCGATGTCAGCTGGTGGCTGAAAGCGTCTCGAGCGTGCGGATCAGGCCGGAATGATCCTTGTCGCCATCGCCCTGCGCCAGCGCGGCGGACATCAATTGGGCGGTCGAGGCGGTGTTGGGCAGCGCGAGATCGAGGCTTCGCGCGGCGTCGAGCGCCAGCGTCAGATCCTTACGGTGAAGGCGCAAGCGGAAGCCGGGATCGAAGGTACGCTTGTTCATGCGGTCGCCATGCACTTCGAGGATGCGCGACGCGGCAAAGCCGCCCATCAGCGCTTCGCGAACTTTGCTCGGATCCGCGCCGGCCTTCTTGGCGAAGAGCAGGGCTTCGGCGACCGCCTGGATGGTGAGGCCGACGATGATCTGATTGGCGACCTTTGCCGTCTGGCCATCGCCGACCTCGCCGACGCGGTTGATGTTCTTGCCCATCTTTTCGAAGAGCGGTAGCGCGCGGGCGAAGGCTTCTTCGCTGCCGCCGACCATGATGGTCAATGCAGCATTCTTGGCGCCGACCTCGCCGCCGGAAACGGGCGCGTCGAGATAGTCGCAGCCTTTGGCTTTTACCTTTTCAGCAAACTCCTTGGTGGCGACCGGGGAGATCGAGCTCATGTCGATGACGAGGGTCCCGGGCCTGAGGGCGTCGACGATGCCGTCCTTGCCGAAGAGAATGTTCTCGACGTCCGGCGTATCGGGCAGCATGAGGATGACGACTTCGGCGTCGGTGACGGCGGCCTGCGCGCTTTCGGCGGCCTTGGCCCCCTGCTCTACCAGAAATTGCGACACCGGTTTGACGCGATTGATGGCGACGTCATGTCCGGCAGCGATCAGGTGGCCAGCCATCGGGCGCCCCATGACGCCCAGTCCGATAAAACCTATTTTCATGGCTCAGCGCTCCTTGCGGTATGGGTTCATCCAGCCAAGGCCCTCTGAGGTGCCGGCGCTGGGCTTGTATTCGCAGCCGACCCAGCCCGAGTAACCAAGGCGATCGAGAGCGGCGAAGATGAAGTTGTAGTTGATCTCGCCGGTGCCGGGCTCGTTGCGGCCCGGATTGTCGGCGATCTGTACATGGCCGATGCGGTCCAGCAGCCGCTCGAAGGTCGGGACGAGGTCACCCTGCATGATCTGCATGTGGTAGAAATCGTACTGGATCTTGAGGTTGGGCGAGGTGACCTCGGCCATGATGGCTTCGGCATGATCCGTAGTCGCGAGGTGAAAGGTCGGCATGTCGCGGCGGTTGATCGGCTCGATCACGAGGTCGATGCCGGCATCCGCAAGGCGGGGTGCGGCGTAGTTAAGATTGTCGATCAGCGTCCGGTCGAGCGCTGCGCTGTTGGAACCGTCAGGTGCGAGGCCGGCCAGGCAATTGACTGTCTTGCAGTCGAGCTCACGGGCATAGTCGATGGCTTTGTCGACGCCCTGCCGGAATTCCTCCACGCGATCGGGCAGACAGCCGATGCCACGCTCGCCGGCCCCCCAGTTGCCAGCGGGCAGGTTGAAAAGGGCCTGGACGATGCCCGCTTGCTTGAGAGTATCGGCGACTTCGGCTTTGTCGAACTCGTAGGGCGAAACATATTCCACCGCGCCGAACCCGTCCTTGGCCGCTTGAGCGAAGCGATCGAGGAACGGCAGATCCTGGTAGAGAAACGAGAGGTTGGCTGCAAACTTAGGCACGGGACTTCTTTCAATCCTTGAAGCGCGTGCGGTGCAGCATGCGCTTGTTGCGGGGATCGGGGTTGGGAACGGCAGAGATCAGGCTCTGCGTGTAAAGCTGCTTCGGCGCGGTGCAGATTTCTTCGGTCGGTCCGATTTCGACGAGCTTGCCGCGATGCATGACGCCGACGCGATCGCAGAAGTAGCGAACCACCGAAATATCGTGCGAGATGAAGACAAAGCTCAGGCCCAGGCGCTTCTGAATATCGAGCAGGAGATCGAGCACCTGCGAGCGAATGGAAACGTCGAGCGCGGCTGTCGCCTCGTCGGCGATGATGATCTTGGGATCGAGCGCCAAGGAGCGGGCGATGCCGATGCGCTGGCGTTGGCCGCCGGAAAAGGCGTGCGGGTAGCGCTCGCGTGTCGACGGGTCGAGGCCGACGAGCGAGAGCAGTTCGCAGACGCGATCGTCGAGCGCCTTGCCCCCGATTTTCTTGGTGACCCGCAGCGGATCGCCGACGATGTCGCGGACGGTCATGCGCGGGTTGAGGGAGGCAAAGGGGTCCTGAAACACCAGCCGCACTTCGCTGTAATAGTCGCGCAACTGGCGCTTGCTGAGCTTGGTCACGTCCAGCGGACCATTGTCGCCGTTGAACATCACAGAGCCTGACGTTGGTTCGATGATGCGCAGCAGCATGCGGCCGAGAGTGGTCTTGCCCGAGCCGCTCTCGCCCACGATGCCGAGGTTTTCTCCGGCATGGAGATCGAAGCTCACATCATCGACGGCCTTGATGGCGTGGGTGCTGCCACCGAACCAGGCTGTCGATGCACCGTAAAGCTTGGAGAGGTTCCTGGCGGATAGGATGACCTTGCCGGTGCCGACCTCGCTGTCGCGTTTGGTGGACCGGCGGTTCTGCTCGAGCTTGACCGTCGAATTGAGCAGCCGCTTGGTATAGTCGTGCTTGGGCTCATAGAAGATGTCGTCGACGCTGCCGAATTCAACGATGCGGCCGTAATGCATGACCGCCACTTCGTCGGCGACTTCGGCGACGACGCCCATGTCATGGGTAATCAGCAGCATGGCCATGCCGCGGCTGACTTGCAGCCGCTTGATGAGGTCGAGGATTTCCGCCTGGGTGGTAACGTCGAGCGCGGTGGTGGGCTCGTCGGCTATAAGGATTTCCGGATTGGCCGAGAGTGCCATGGCGATCATGGCGCGCTGCCGCATGCCGCCCGAGAATTCGAACGTATAGCGATCGATCATCTTGTCGGGGTTGGGGATTTCAACCTGACGCAAGAGCTCGATTGTTTCGGCGCGCGCTTCGGCCTTGCTCATATTGCGGTGGAGGCGCAGTGCCTCGATGATCTGCGACCCGATGGTATGCACTGGGGAGAGCGAGCTCATCGGCTCCTGGAAGATCAGGCCGATGCGGCCGCCGCGGATGGCCAGCAAGTCCTTGCTGCGCTCATCGAGCTGGGCGATGTCGATCTTGCCCTTGGGATCATCGAGGAGGATGCGGCCATTGGCGATGATGCCGTTGCTGTCGATGATGCGCATCAGGGCACGCGCGGTGACGCTCTTGCCCGAACCGCTTTCGCCGACGAGGCATAGGGTCTTGCCGCGGCGTAGCTTGAAGCTCACATCGCGAGCGGCGTGAAGGATTTCGGTGCGCAGCTTGAAGTCGAGGCTCAGGTTCTCGACGCTGAGCGCGACATCGTCCCGGGTCTCGCCTTCGGTGCCCAGATCGGGTTTGGTCATAGTGTCAGCTTTCATAGGGATCAGCGGCGTCGCGCATGCCGTCCCCCAGGAAGTTGTAGGCGAGCACGGTGATCACCACGGCGCCTGCGGGCCAGACGAGCTGCCAAGGCGCATTGGCAATGGTGCGCACGTTCTGCGCTTCCTGCAGCAGCACGCCCCAGGAAACGATCGGCGCCTTAAGGCCGATGCCGAGGAAGCTCAGCGCCGTTTCAGCCACGATCATGGTCGGCAAGGCGAGGGTCACGACGGCGAGGATGTGGCTGGTCAGCGATGGCAGGATGTGGCGGAAGATGACGCGGCGCTCGCTCGAGCCGTCGAGCTTTGCAGCAGTGACGAAGTCCTCGCCGCGGAGCGAATAGAACCGACCGCGAACTTCTCTGGCGAGACCGGTCCAGCCGAACAGTGACACGATCAAGGTAATGACGAAATAGACGGTGAGCGGTGACCATGTGAGCGGGATGGCTGCGGCAAGCCCAAGCCACAAGGGAATGGTGGGCATTGAGGAAATGACCTCGATGACGCGGGCGATCAGCGTGTCGACGATGCCGCCGTAAAAGCCGGCCAGCGACCCCAGGGTCACGCCGAGGCAGAGGCTGATGATGACGCCGAGGAGGCCGATCGACATGGAGATGCGGGTGCCATAGATCACCCGACTCAGGAGATCGCGGCCGAGACGGTCGGTTCCGAGCAGGTACATGGTGTCGCTGGCGTTGATCGGCCCGAGTAGGTGGCGATCGGTCGGGATAAAGCCCCACATCTTGTAGGCAGGACCCTGCACGAAGAAGCCGACCGGCACGACGACGCTTTCATCGGCCACATAGGTGCGACGGAGCGAAGCCTGATCGACTTCCATCGTGTAGCCGGTCACGTGCGGCTGAAACGAGCTCGTGCCATCCTCATTGGTGACGAAGAACCGCAGCTGCTGAGGCGGTGCGTTGGTGAATTGCGGACGCGATGCGTCAGGCAAAGCGGGAGCCAGAAACTCGGCGAAGAGGCCAATCAGCGCCATGACGATGATAACGATGCCGGAAGCCAGAGCCAGCTTGTTGCGGGCGAACTTGTGCCAGATCAGCGTCCACTGCCCGGCGACCTCGACATGGGCCGTTTGGTGCCTGGGCTTGATCGGGGTGACGGCTGGCCCTGTCTCGGGTGCGCCATCGATGAAGGTATGGGCTGTCATCAGGTGAACCGAATTCGAGGATCGAGGAGGGCGAGCAGCAGATCGGAGATCAGCATGCCGACAAGCGTGAGCACGCCCATGAGGAGGATGAAGCTGCCGGCCAGATACATGTCCTGGCTGATCAGGGCGCGCAGCAGGAGCGGCCCGGCGGTGGGCAGATTGAGCACGATGGCGGTGATGGTGACGCCGGAGACGAGCTCGGGCAGAACCCAGCCGATGGCCGACACGAAGGGGTTGAGCGCGATGCGAAGGGGATACTTGATGACCACCTTGTGCTCGGGCAGGCCCTTGGCCTTGGCGGTGATAACATAGGGCTTGCGCAATTCATCGCTGAGATTAGCGCGGATGACGCGGATCATGGCAGCGGTGCCGGACGTGCCGATGACGATGATCGGGATCCAGAGATGGGCCAGGAGGTCGACGAACTTGCCCCAGCTCCAGGGCGCGTCGACATATTCGGGCGAGAAAAGGCCGCCGACGCTTTGGCCGAAGTAGCGGTAGCTCATATACATCAGCGCCAGCGCCAGGATAAAATTGGGCACGGCCAGGCCGATGAAGCCGATGAAGGTGAAGACGTAATCGCCGACCGAGTGACGGCGAACGGCCGAATAGATGCCGATGGGAAGCGCGACGGCCCAAACGAAGAGCAGTGCGGCGACAGAAATGGCGAGGGTCGACCCCATGCGCTCCCAGATCAGGTCGGCGACCGGGCGGTTCCATTCGAAGGAATAACCGAAATCGCCGCGGGTTAGGATGCCGCCGATCCATTTGAGATATTGCAGCCAGATCGGGTCGTTGAAGCCGTAGATTTCGCGCAGACGTTCAACCTGGCGCGGATCGACATTGGCGCCCGAGTCCTGCATCGAGGCAATCATCGAGGTGACGTAGTCGCCCGGCGGCAACTGGATGATCATGAAGGCAATCAGCGACAGCCCGAACAGGGTCGGGATCATGTAGAGGACGCGCTTCAGAATGTATTGTGGCATCAGCCTGCCTCCTGCTCCGCCCTAGCGCCAGTCCACCTGGATGGCGTCCAGCGTGGCGAGTTCTGCGAGCTTGACACGAACACGGCCGTCCGCGACCTCGAAATCGAGGTTTTCTCCCGTTGATCCGAGGCGGACCTGATCGGGCGTCTTGCCTTGCGCGACCGCCAGCGAGACGGTCAGCGGCCCAATCGGGAAGACTTCGCGGATCGGGCCCTTCATCATCATCGGGTTGGTGAGGTTGTTGATGAGGAGGACGGTGGTGCCGTCGCCCTGACGAAGCGCTAGATCGACCACGCCCCTGCCCTCGATCTCGACGTCGCGACGCTTGCCGAGAGCCCAGTCGACGCAATTGGCAATGAGCTTGCCGTGGTCGCCGGCCAGCACCTGCCAGAAGGTCGCGCCGATGTTCCAGGGGATGAAGACGGTGCGTCCGCCGCCTTGATGGCTGCGGGCGATGACGGCGCCGCCGCGCGGCGCTTCGCGCGGATAGACCTCTTCCATCGGCAGGTCGGGGAATTGCGGGACGAAGAGGAAGGGCTGCTCGGTGCTGTCATGGGCGTCGACGCCCAAGAGATGGGTTCCGCCGATGATGCGGGCCGCGCCCTCGAAGCCGCGATTGATCGGGTGATCGCCGTTGACCGAGACATAGGTGTTGTTGATCGGGCCGCGGACCGGCTGGGTCAGCGTGTAGCCGAGGAGGTCGGCGAGGACGGGGTTTCGCGGCGCGAATTGTCGGCGTTGCGGGTGCCGGTTTCATAGGCGGCGACCAGCGAGCCGCCGCGCGCCACATAGGCTTTGAGGAGTTCAGCCTGCTCGTCGGAAAGGCAGGTGGAGTTGCAAAGGACCAGCACCTTAAAGCGGTCGAGCCGCTCGGCGGTCATGTTGGCGTCGGAGACCAGCTCGAACGGCACCCGCGCTTCCACCAGCGCATGGTAGAAGCCGAGTTCGTGCGCCTCGGCCTCCTTGCGCGTCCACATGTCCTGATGGCGCAGGGTCGTGGTGGGGTCGAGAATGGCGATCTCGGCGTGCGGGGTGGTCGCGCTCGAAAGCGGCTCGAGCTGTTCGTGCAGGGTGAAGGTGTCGATGATGGGCTGGACCCAGCGCTGGTCGGAAACGACGCCGTTGAACTTGGTGAACCAGGGCAGCATGCCCTGCGTCGTGCCACTATTGGTCCAGGCTTCGATTTCGGGCGCCAGCGTGACGCTGTCCTTCCAGCGATAAACCTCTTCGGGGCCGATCGAGGTGATCAGCACCGCCGGGCGATCGGGAAAGGTGGCGCGCATGCGCTTGCCGTTGCGTCCGGCCATCCAGACCGGCTCGGCACCGCGGCGGCCCTGGTCGTCGACGCAAAGGAAGGGGCAGTATTTCTCGATGATCTCGGTGTCGAAATCCATCAGCGACACGCCGCCCATATTGGGGATGAAGCTGGTATGGGGCTTGATAGCCTTCATGACGCCGTCCCACTCGACGACGAGCCGTGTCAGGAGCTGGCGACGCCACTCGTTCCAGGCCATCCAGGAAGGGTCTTCGACGCTGGCCTTGAGCGGGATATCGTGGCCCGAGGCCGCCTTGAAGTTGGTCTTGCAGCTTTCGCAATAGCAGATGCCGTGGCCTTGCCAGCGGTTGGCGAAGATCGCGTCGATGTCGTAGTTGGCGGTGATCTCGCGCAGGATCTGCGGCATGAACTTGAAGTTGTAGTCCGAATAGGCGCAGGTCACCCAGACGTCGGGGAAGGCCCAGTGCCGCATCTTGTTGCCGCCGCTGTCGACCATGACCCATTCGGGGTGTACGTCGGCGGCGTCCTGATGGATGGCGTGGGGATCGACGCGGGCCATGACATGCATGCCGAGCGAGCGCGCGCCTTCCACGAGCCGACCGAACGGGTCGGTGTCGCCCAGGAACTTGCTGACGTAATGGTGCTCGATCTTGCTGGGATAGAACGCCATGTAGCCGCCGGCGCTGAGGCAGGTCGCATTGGAATGAGTTCGCTTGAAAATGTCGATCCAGAAGTCGGGATCGAAGCGGATCGGGTCATCGTCCACCAGCGTCAGCTGCGTCCAGCGGGTCGCGGACTTGTACCAGTCCGGGGTGCGGAGGTTGTCGGAGCGTTTGACGTCGGTGTGGAGCATGACGGTAATCCAGGCATGAGTGATCTGGGACGCCGGCCAGGGGTCGGCGTCTGAAGCTCTGCAGTCGAAGCGTGGATGTGGCTTGTATCACCGCCACATCGCCGGTGGGGCTCAGGACTTGAAGAACTGTTCCGGGCGCGCCGGGCCGGGTGTAGGCCAGCCAAAGGAATTGGGCATGGTGTCCATCACGTTGACCATCTGGTTCTTGACGATGCCATAGCCATCGGCCGGCAGGCTGACGCCGAAGGTAAAGAACAGATCGGCCGCGTTTTCGAGGATCTGCGCCATGATGGTGCTCTGCTGCGCCGGATCGGCGGTGCCGGTCAGGTCGCGATAGAGTTCCTGCTGTGCCTTGACGTCATCAGGCGGCTCGATGGCGGCCGGATTGTCCGGCTGGGTGTAGTAGAGCGACCAGCCCGGGGCATAGAAGCAGTTGGAATTGGTCGGCACGAAGAAGCGGGCGTCGAGCATGGCGGCGATGCCGGAATTGGCGCCGAACTGGTGGGCCGTGGCGTCATATTCACGGCCACGGCGAACGCGTTCTTCCCAGAGCGAGCGATCCATGGTGCGCATCTGCACATCGATGCCGACCGCCTGGAACATGGGGATGGCAAGCTCGAACATGTCGAGGAAGGTGGTACGGGTCTGGTCGATCTCGAAGATGATCGAGATGCGGCGGCCCTGCGAGTCCAGGCGATAACCTTCGCCGTCACGATCGGGTGCGATGGCGTCAAGCATGGTGTTGGCGGTCGTCGGATCGTATTCAGTGAATTGCTTGGCCAGCCGCTCATTGTAGAGCGGATCGCTTTCGATGATCGAGGGCTGCGCTGGAGAGCCCTGGCCGATAAACACCGCGTCGATCGATAGCGCTTGGCGGTCGACGGCTAGCGACAGCGCCTGACGGAATTCGATCGTGTTGAAGAGCGCGCGCTTGGTCTCGTCGACATGATTGAGATTGAGCTGGAAGGCCATGACGTTGGCCGCCGTTTCGCGCAGCGTGTAAAATTGGTAATCGCCGGTCTGCATGCCATCGTAAAGCGTCGGCCGGTTGGCGGGCGTTGCGATGTACTGATCCATCATGTCGATCTCGCCCTGCAGCGTTTTCAGCAGCAGGACTTCGGGATCGGCGACCATCTGGTAAACGACGCGGTCGAAATAGGGCAGTTGGGTGCCTTGGGTATCGACCTTGAAATAGTACGGATTGCGGGTGGCGATCGCCTGTTCGGTGTTCTGGCCCGGCGCGCCCGAGGTGAAGACCCAGGCGTTGAGGGTCGGACGATTGGCGTTCTGGAAGAAGGTATTGTCGTCCTGGAAGCCGATCTCTCGCTGGAACAAGGCGATCCAGCTTTCGACCCCCTGCTCCTTGGCCAGCGCATCGGCGTCGGGATTATAGCGGATGTGGAATTTTTCGAGGTAATGCTTAGGCGCCCGAGTCAGCTGATCCTGCTGGGCCCAGGCCAGCTGCTGCATGACGAAGCCGTTCGGGCCGGCGAACTTGAGCTTGAAGGTCGTCTCGTCGATGACCTCGAGTTCGGCCTTGGCACCATCGACTTCGAGGAAGGGCTGGCTGCCCAGATTTGTCTCTTCGTCGTTGAAATAGGCGTCGTACCAGAACTGGATATCGGCCGTGGTATAGGGCTGGCCATCGGACCACTTATGGCCCTCGCGCAGCTTGATCGTATATTCGGTGGCGTCGGCGTTGACCTCGTAGCTCTCGGCGACGTTGGGGATAACGCCGCTCCATTCGGGGTCGAAGCGCACGAGCGGCTCATAACCCTGATAGCGCACCAGCATGGAGAGCGAACCGCCACCGACGAGCGCATGGCGCCAATCGCCGCCCTGGGTGCCGGGACGTTCGAGCGGCGTAATCACAAGCGGATTGGTCGGCAGGCGGTCGGCAACCGGCGGCAGGTTGCCGGCATCGACTTCCGACTGAAGGAAGGCCGACTCGCCGGTTTCCTGTGCCAAGGCCCAGCGCGGCAACAAGGCTGCGCTACCGAATGCTGCTGCCGATGCAGCGATGAATGCTCTTCTGCTGATACCGTTCATCGACGTTCCTCCCAATCGACGACAGCGACTTGCCAGTCGCATATTGCTCCCCCGCATCGCGCGCCTCCTCAGGGCGCGATCAAGATGACCATGAGCTTAGCCTCAATGCCCAGCTTGTCAATGTTGTAATTTCCAACTTTGTCTAGTGCTGACTGTCGTTGTGCCGGGACAGTGATTGCGGCCGGGTTGTGCTGAGGTGCCGATTCAGGCACGTTACCGATCTGAACTGGGGGCTGTTCCGCTGGCTGAAGCTGCGATCCGACCGACCATCGTGTTGTTTGATCTCGATGGAACATTGGTGCACCACGTCAATCCGCGCGTGCTGCAGATGCTTGAAGTGCTGGACGATTGTTCGCACCGCGCCGGCCGTCTTGTGGCGAGGTTTCGCCTGGCGCGACGTGCCGCTACGCAGCCCCAGAAGACACCCAAGCTCTTTGTGCATAAGGCTATCCACAAGGTTCGCCGCAAGAGCGTCGAGCAGATGCTGGTGCCCTGCGAAACCATGCGCAACGTCCTGGAGCGGCTGCGGGCTGAGGGTGTGACGCTCGGCGTCGTCAGCAATGGGCTGGGCCGCGGCTATGGGCACGATGTGCTCGAAGCCTTTGGGCTTAGCCGTTACTTCAGCACGGCAGTGTTTCGAGAAGACGTGTCGCGCGGCAAGCCTTGGCCGGACTCGATCTGCGCTGCGCTTTCGGGGATCGGCCGCGAGCTTCGGCGCAATGACGTGATCTGGTATATCGGCGACCAGCGCAAGGATATCACAGCCGCACTAGCGGCTTCGGCCAAGCTGGGACGCACGATTCGTCCGGTGGCCCTCGGCCCGCGAGCCGCGCTGGGCGCGGTCGAGGCTCGGCTAAGCCCGAGCCAGATCATGTGGACACCCGCAGACTTCGAGCGCGCGGTGCGCACGACCTTCGGCGAAGATCTGCGCCACTGGCTGATCGACCCCCTGCCCGCGCCTTTGCTCTAGACGAGGCTCAAGCCAACTTTTGCTAGAAGTCGAAGCCCATCTGGTTGATGCCGGTGGGGGTGTCGGGGCGCTTGGCTTTGGGGAAGAGCTCCGGGAGCGGGGTCGGAGCAAGCTTTGCAGGTTCTGAAGCTTTGGCTTTCGCCTTGCCTGGTTCGGGCTTGGCGGGAGCGGTCGCCATGGTGTCGATCCAGGCGGTGGCTTTGCCCAGCTTTTCGAGCTTCAAAGCGTAAAGGTTCTCGCGCCCTTTTTTGACTTCGACGACGAGGCCAGCCTCTTTCATGACGCGCAGGTGGCGCGAGATGGCAGGCCGGCTTATCGAAAAGGCATCGGCGAGCTCATGCACGGGGACCGAGCCGGATCGCAGGATCTCGACGATGCGGCAGCGCGTGGCGTCGGCAAGGGCGGAATAGATTGCGATCGGCGGCTTGGCTTTGCGAGACATAGGTCTGTTTTAGAGTAACGGCAGGGTTACAGGTCAAGCGTCGAGCGTCAGCAAATAAGGCTTCTTCACCGGATTTCTGCGACGTCGGTGTCGCAGCAAGGAACTTGTGGCGCAGAAAGGATGTTTGGCTCAGGTCCACGCCGCAGGATGCGGAGAAGGAGGGGCCATGAACGAGACGACTGCCGCCGACCGATCCTGGTGGAGCCGCGAGCATCGCCCCTGCACACCAGCCGAGATCATCGCGGACGCCGTCGTTCATATCCTGGGATTGATCGTCGCGGTCGCGGCCGGCTCGATTCTTTTGACCTACGCCTTCCTTCACACGGCGCCCGAGTTCTTTCCGGCACTGTTGGTTTATGTCTCAACGCTGGTTGTCGTGCTGGGTGTGTCGTTTGCCTTCAACATGTGGCCGGTTTCGCCGATCAAGATGTATCTGGCGCGGCTCGATCAGGCCGCGATTTTCCTTTTTATCGCGGGTACTTACACGCCATTCCTTGCGGTGATGGGTGGGACGCCGGTGGGCGTCATCATGATGAGCTTCGTGTGGGGGATGTCGCTGATCGGCATTACGCTCAAGCTCGTCGTGCCGCATCGTTTCGGGCGGATCGCGATCGCGCTTTACCTCATCATCGGCTGGAGCGGCGTGCTGGTTTTCCAATCACTTGGCGAGACTTTGCCGCCGACGACGCTGTGGCTGCTGCTGGCTGGCGGCGTGACCTATTCGGCGGGGATCGTCTTCCACGTTTGGGAAAAGCTGCGGTTTCAGAATGCGCTGTGGCACGTATTCGTCGTGGCGGGCGCGAGCCTGCACCTATGGGCAGTGATCGACTGCATGGTGGTCGCGCGGCTGTAGGCTATCGAGAAGAGAAGCTACCCCCTTCCGAGCGGCGCTAGGCTCCTTCGTCGCCAAGCTCTGCTTGCCTTCCCCTCTGAGGGGAAGGTGGGACCGAGTCAGGGCGACCTACTGCGCTATTCTTTCGTGCTCCACCGTGTCGCCGGCTTCGATGCCGAGCTTGGTTGCGACGCCGCCGGGGATTTCCAGGACGTATTGGACCGGGCCATCGGAGGGGATGGAGGTGCGGTCGTGCGGGCGGGCGTTGCTGTGGATGTTGAGAACGGTACCGTCGGCCTCGATGAAGAGCATGTCGAGGGGGATATAGGTGTTCATCATCCAGAAGGAGACCGGGCGGCTCTCCTTGAAATCAAACAGCATGCCGGCGTCGTCGGCCAATTCCTGAACATACATCAGGCCCTTGGCACGGGTTTCGGGCGTATCGACGACCTCGACCTTGAAGCTGTGATCGCCGTTTTCCGAGTGGATGACTAGCGTGTCTTCGGCGCTGCAGGCGGCGAGCGGAAGGCTGATCAGAAGCGCTGCACCGGCAGCAACGAGGGTGCGCAGCGGGCGCGGTTTGGCTTGTTCGGCGATAACATCAAACACGAAATGTGACCTCTGACCCCTGCCCTAGTGCGACGACGGCGCGTCGCCCCAGCCTTCCGGCCGGATTTCGGCGACCATAAGGCCCTTGGGGCCCTCACCATAGCGCACCAGAACGAACTGGCCCGGACGCAATTCCGTGATGCCGAAACGGCGGAGCGTTTCCATATGGACGAAGATGTCGGGAGTTCCCTCCCCGGCCGACAGGAAGCCGAAGCCGCGAATGCGGTTGAACCATTTGACCTCGAGCCGAACCATGCCCGAGCTCGGCTCGACCACGACATGGGTGCGCGGGGCGGGCATCTGCGAGGGATGGCGGGCGGTCGAATCGTCCATCGAGACGATGCGGAAGGCTTGAAGTCCGCCGGGGCGGTTCAGCGCCTCGACGACGATGCGGGCGCCTTCATAGGCAGTCTGGTAGCCATCGCGGCGAAGGCAGGTGACGTGAAGAAGGACATCGGCCATGCCGTTGTCAGGGACGATGAAGCCAAAACCCTTGCCGGCATCGAACCATTTGATGGTGCCGGTCACTTCAATAGTGTCGGGCTCGGCGTGGCCCTCCGGGGAGTCGGCCGGACGGATCGAACCGGTTTCAGACAGGTCGGCGGGCATTTCGCCCTCGCCACTGACCTTGGCCCCCATGACTTTACGCCTTTTCACTCGCCCGCCGCGCGCGGGGTACGCCACACAAGATCAAATCAGTCTGTCCGATTCAGGCTCAAAAGTTAAGAAGATCTTGCGATTTTATCCAACGCGGCCTTGCGCGTCATTGCGGCGCCCCGATTGGCCTGTTAGCCGGAGGCCAGAACAACTGCCGGAGAAGCCAAATGAAGTATCTGCACACGATGGTGCGCGTCAGCAATGTCGAGGAAAGCCTGCGGTTTTATTGCGCGGGGCTGGGGCTCGAAGAGGTGCGCCGCACCGAAAACGAAAAGGGCCGCTTCACCCTGATTTTCCTTGCGGCACCGGGCGATACAGGCGGCGAAGTGGAGCTGACCTATAACTGGGATCCGGAAGAATATACTGGCGGGCGCAATTTCGGGCATCTCGCCTACCGGACCAAGGACATTTACGCGCTTTGCCAGCATCTGCAGGACATGGGCGTAGTCATCAACCGGCCGCCGCGCGACGGGCATATGGCTTTCGTGCGCTCGCCGGACGGGATTTCGATCGAGCTGATCCAGGAAGGGCATATGGATCCGCAGGAGCCATGGAAGTCGATGGCGAATACTGGGGTTTGGTGATCGTAGAGGACCCCCACCCGGCCTCCCCCTTTAGGAGGGGGGAGGAGCTGCTTCTGAGTCGGTGGGACCAACTCAGGATTAACCGGGCGCTAACCCTCCCTCTTAGCTGGGGGTTAGCGAAACCGATCGTATTTTAGCGACTGTTCCCCATGACCCATTGCTTGTTGCCGAACGGCGACAGTGCTCGGGAGAGTCGCGATGTTTCGTCCCCTCCGCAGCCTTGCTGCCGTTCTTGCCACCGCACTAATGCTGGCCGGTTGCGTACCGATGGCGATGTTCGCCAGCGGCAGCGGCTCGGGCTATTCCGGCATGCGGCAGGACTGGGGGACCTATGTGAGCTCCAAAGAGGTCAACGCTTTCTGCATCTCGCCCAAGCTGCGCTTCGTGATCTGGGAGTTCGAGGGCAAGTTCGGCAAGAAGGTGGTGATGAATTCGGGCTATCGCGATGGGCAGCACAATGCGGCGGCCGGCGGCGCGGACAATTCCTACCACACCAAGTGCATGGCGGCGGATTTCTACATTCCCGGCGTACCCAAGGAGCAGTTGATCGCCTTCGCAATGAGCCTCGACAGCGTTGGCGGTCTCGGCTGCTATCCGGGTCGCAGCTTCATTCATGTGGATATTCGCGACCGTCCACGCGGCTATCGCCGGCCCGTCACCTTCTCGGGCTGTTGAAAACTTCCTTCTTTTCGGGGGCCAGAAAAAATCCTCACAGGATCAATGCGAAATGGGGTTGCGCAAACAAATCGCCCCCTTATACGACGGCCATCGCGCTGATGCGCCCTTCGTCTATCGGTTAGGACGGCACCCTTTCACGGTGCAGAGAGGGGTTCGATTCCCCTAGGGCGTACCACCCTCCCCTTGCGTGTGCGAGGCGGAGACGGTACAAAGGCGGCGGTTACGCGCCCTTCGTCTATCGGTCAGGACGGCACCCTCTCACGGTGCAGAGAGGGGTTCGATTCCCCTAGGGCGTACCACTTTCCTCCCTGTTATTTATGGTTTGACCGCGGTTTGTGCGCGGTTTGAGTTCGTCGTTCACGCGAAGGCGGTCGATAGTGCGGGCCTTTCATTTGGCCGGGTTCTTGGCGAGCGCGGGCGTGACCAGCAGGGCTGCGAGCAGCACTGGAACGATGACCCAATAAGAAAAGCGGATGCCGATGTGTTCGGCGATGAAGCCGAGAAGCGGCGGGCCGGCGAAGAAAACGACGAAGGTCGTCTGGCTCAGCGCGGCAACGTTTACGGCTGCAGGACGATCGGTGCGGCGCGCGGCGGCGGAGATGGCCAGCGGGTAGACTGAGGAGCAACCGATGCCGGCGAGGGTGAAGCCGAGCAGCGCGAGAATCGGGCTTGGTGCGGTTGCAACCATGACCAGGCCGGCGATGGCCATGGAAAGGAGCACGGTGGCAACGGGACGCGGGCCGAAGCGGTCGACGACCGGGTCCATGCCGAGGCGGCCTACTGCGATGGCGAGAGAAAAAAGCGTGACGCTGAGACCGCCGATCAGCGGCTGAACATCGAAGGCATCGCGCATGTAGATGGCCGACCAATCGACGCCTGCGCCCTCGACCCAGAGCGGGGCGGCGCCGAGGAGGCACGGCGGTAGCATGCCGATTGTGGGAAAGGCGAAAGGTGGCTGTTCGCCCTCGACGCCATTATTGCGTTTCGGTGCGGTGCGCATGGGCAAGAAGACGATCGTGCCCGAGACGACCACCACGGCAAGGACAGCGGCCATGTGGAGCTCGACGGATATGCCGGCCTGGCGGAGCACGGCAGCGACCAGGGCGGTGACGAAGAAGCCCAGGCTCCACATGCCGTGGACGCGACTCATGATGCGGCGGCCGAGCAGTGCCTCGTGCCGGTCGGCTTCGACATTGGCATTGATCTCGAGTGCCCCGGCCAGGACGCCCGCGATGAACATGAGCGGCGCAGCGAAGGGAGCCGAGGGCATCCAGGGCACCAGAGCGTAAAGCAGCGACGCGGCGAAGATGGTGACGAAGGCCGTGGTGCGGGCGCCGAAGCGCTCGACGGTGCGGCCCAGGAAAGTGAGGCCGACAAGGACGCCGCAGGACATGGTGATGAGGAGAAGACCCACCTGCCCTTCCGTCAGGGCAAATTCAGTTTGCAGATCTGGCAATCGCGACAGTAGCGCGCCCATGGCCAAAGCAAAGACGAATTGCAGAAAATAGACGCGCTGGTGCGGCAACATGGGTGGGCTCTGTGCTGATGGCAAAAGTGTTTAGCACCAAAACTTCAGAGATCGATTCACTTCCCGAGCATTGGGGCGTGCCGCCAGATGCAAATTTTTGATGCACGCTGTTCAGGGTCGAAGTAGATAAAGACCGACACTCAACAATAGTCACGGGGACTGGCTATGTCGGCACTTGCGCGCGGCGCCTTGGTTGTTTCTGCACTGCTGTTTTCGTTTTCACCGATTTGGGCGCAGGAGGCTTTGCCGGCGCCTACCGGTCCTGTGATCCTGGCCGTTACCGGTGCGGTCGCGGTCAGCAATAGCGATGGCGGCGCGGCCTTCGATCGCGAGATGCTGGAAGGGCTTGGCGTGGTCGAAATCAAGACGACGACGCCCTGGACCGATGGCGTGCAGACCTTCGAAGGCGTGCTTGGCCGCACGGTGCTGGAGCGCGTCGGGGCGACGGGGGAAAGCGTTTTTGCTTCCGCGCTCAACGACTATACGGTTGAAGTGCCGATGAGCGATTTCCAGAACTATGACGTCTTGCTGGCGACCAAGGTCAATGGCGAGGAAATGCAGGTCAGCGACAAGGGTCCGATCTGGATCATCTATCCGCGCGACGATGAACCGGCCTTGCAGGACCGGCGCCTCCATGACCGCTGGGTGTGGCAGCTCAAGGCGCTCGACGTGAAATGACCGCGCGGCCCTGGCGCTCGCGGCCCTTCCTGGTCGCGGCGCTTGCCCTGACGATGTTGTTTGTTTTGCTGCTGACCGCGGTGACGCGGCTGGCGCTCAACGAAAGCCGCCTGCGCGGCGAACCCGCCGAGGGCGTGATCTGGTTTTCGAGCCAGGGCCAGTATGAGGCCATGCGGCTTGCCGATACGGCGCTGCTGTTCGAGGCTGGACGCGTGGCGCGGGACGAATTGCAGTTGCGGTTCGATCTGCTCGACAGCCGCATCAAGCTTTTCGAAGAAGGGCAGATGACGGCGCGTGTCGCGGCCATGGGCTATGACGACGAAATTGCCAACCTGCGTCCCCTTCTCGAAGCGGAGCGGCCGATCCTCGCAAACCTTACGCCCGCGGACACGGACGGTGTCCTTGCCTTGCACGAAATGGCGCGGTCCATCGCCTCAACCATGCGCGACTTTGCCAATGCCGGCATGCTGGACGGGCGGGATCGGCAGGAAGCGGTGCGCGCCGGACGGCAGCAGATCCTGTTCGAAATCCTGGGCTTTCTCCTGGCAACGCTGGTAGCGGTCGTGGTTGTCGCCATTTTGCTGGTGCGCGGCCTGCGAACGGCCATGCGCGCCGAGGCAGCGCTGGCGCATGAGCGGGAAGTCTCGCGCCTCCACCGCGCTTTCACCTCAGTGGTGTCGCACCAGTTCCGGACGCCGCTATCGATCATCGATTCGAGCGCGCAGCGCATGTTGCGGCGCGGCATGGAGATGACACCGGACGAGTTGAGAACGCGGATCGGCAAGATCCGCAATGCCTGTTTGCGGCTGACGCGGCTGATGGAATCAACGCTCAACGCGGCGCGGCTTGAACAGGGCGAGATCAGCTTCCAGGCCCGGCCATGCAATCTTCCGGCGCTGGTCGCAAACGTCGTCGACAACCAGCCGGACGAGGATCAGCGGCGGATCGAGCTCGATATCGGCAATTTGCCCAAGCTCGTTCAGGCGGACACGACGCTGCTTGAGCAAGCGGTGCAAAACCTTGTTTCCAATGCGCTCAAATATTCCCCGGGTGACGCGCCTGTGGAGGTGCGCGGCGAGCGGCAGGGCGGCGATGTGCTGATCAGCGTCGAAGATCGGGGCGTCGGCATTCCGAGCGACGAGATCGGCTTCGTCACCGAGCGATTTTTCAGGGCGCGGACGGCCGAGGGGCTGCCGGGCACCGGGATCGGGCTCAATTTCGTGTCGCAGATCATGGCGCTGCATGGCGGCAAGGTCGAGGTGCGGAGCGCCGAAGGGGTCGGCTCGACCTTTACGCTGCGATTTCCGCTGCGTGTGGTGGAGCCGGCGGCACTCACGGCAATGGATTCAGTGGCCTAGGTCTTTTTCTGCAAGTTCGCGGAAGGCGTCGGGGACGGACTTCCGTTTTTCAAGCTGGGTCACGGCATAGCCGATGCTGTCGCGCCCGAAGCGGGTACGCGCCTTGTCCATGGCGCGATCGGCTGACCAGCGGGCAGCGCCCTGCCGGGCACCGGGGCGGCGTTTTTCGTCCGGCAGGCCGAGCGGCAGTTCGAGCTGGATGTGGGGCTGGTCGTCGATATGCGAGACGGACACGGCCAAAAGCGAGATGAAGCGTTCGCGTGGGTGATCGGCGAGCGCGGCGCGCACCAGTTCTTCGGCGATCTCGGCGACCATGACAGTGGCGGAAATCGGCGCATCGAGGGTCATGGAGCGGGTGACGGCGCGCATGTCCGCAAAGCGGACGCGGATGGTGATGGTGCGGCCCGCCAGGGCCTTGGCGCGAAGGCGCGAGGTGACGCGATCGGCGAGATGCCGCAGCGTCGGCTTGATCGTGGCTTCGGTAGCCGGTTTATGGCCAAGCGCGGACTGGGCGCCGGCAGAGCGGGCGCGCTTGTGGGTCACGATCTTGCGGCTGTCGCGATTGCTGGCAAGATCGGCGAGCTTGTCGCCGACGGCGTCGCCCAGAAGGCCTCGCAGCGAGCGGCCAGGGGTGGCGGCAAGCTGGCCGATGGTTTCGATCCCCTCTTCCTTAAGCTTGCGTTCGGTGACCGGACCGACGCCCCACATGAGCCCGACCGGCAGGTCGCGCAAAAAAATCCATTTCCGTGCCGGGCGCGACATGAACGAGGCCGTCGGGCTTGGCGACCTGGGAGGCGATCTTGGCGAGTTGCTTGGTGCCGGCGACGCCGACGGAGATAGGGAGGCCGAGCTCTTCGCGGACGCGGCGGCGGATGGTAGCGGCGATGGCTTCGGGCGAGCCGAAAAGATGGGTGCAGCCAGCGACGTCGGCAAAGGCCTCGTCGATGGAAATGCGCTCGACGGCGGGGGTAAAGTCGTGGAGGACGGCGATGGCGGCGTCGCCGAGGCGCTGGTATTCGGCAAAATTGCCGCCGGTGAAGATAATTTGCGGGCAGAGTTCGCGCGCCTTGCGGCCGGACATGCCACCATGCACGCCAAAGGCCTTGGCTTCGTAGGAAGCGGCGAGGACGACGCCGCCGCCGACAGCAATGGGTTTGCCGCGCAGGTCCGGGTTCAGCAATTGCTCGACGGATGCGTAGAAGGCGTCGAGGTCGGCGTGAAGGATGGTTGCGGGCATGGTGTCCTCGCGAATGTGTTCTCTATTTGTTCTTTTCTGTTCTCTAGAGTCAATGATAGCTTTGTAGCGAGCTGTGGATTGGCCCATGCGCCTCCCTCCCCTTGAGGGGGAGGGAATGAGGGTGGGGTCGCGGGAGTGGAGTGCTGGGCTCCACCCCACCCAGCTGCGCTAAGCCTAGCGGCTAAGCTGCGCTACCCTCCCCCTCTAGGGGAGGGATGGAATGGAGCCGAGACATTCGCGCAAATTAGGCCAGCTGCTTTTCCACATGGTGGCGGCCGATGGGGACGATCATGGGGGTGTTGGAGATCGGATCGACGACGACGCGGGAGGTCATGCCGAAGACGGATTTTACGACAGCTTCGGTGACGACGTTGACGGGGCGGCCTTCGGCGACGATCTGGCCGGATTTCATGGCGACGATGTGGTCGGCATAGCGGCAGGCGAGGTTGAGGTCGTGGAGGACGACGACGATGGTGCGGCCGCGTTCCTTGACGAGATCGGTGAGGAGATCGAGGACTTCGACCTGGTGGTTGATGTCGAGGAAGGTGGTGGGTTCGTCGAGCAGCAGGAGGTCGGTTTGCTGGGCGAGCGCCATGGCGATCCAGACGCGCTGGCGCTGGCCGCCGGAGAGTTCGTCGACGGGGCGATCGGCGAGATCGGCGGTGTCGGTGGCGGCGAGGGCTTCAGCGACGGCCTGGTCGTCCTCGGGGTCCAGCGGCGAAACCAGCCCTGATGCGGGTAGCGGCCGCGGCCGACGAGATCGGTGACGGTGATGGCGTCCGGCGCGATGGGCGATTGCGGCAGGACGCCTAAAATAGTCGCGACATCGCGTGTGCGCATCTGGTGGATGGGCTTGCCATCGAGGTAGACGGCGCCGCGGCTGGGCGTCAGCAGGCGCGCGAGGCCGCGGAGGAGCGTGGACTTGCCGCAGGCATTGGCGCCGACGATGACGGTGAGCTTGCCGGCGGGCACGGAGAGATCGAGCGCGGAAACGATCTGGCGGTCGCCATAGCCGAGGTCGAGGCCGGCGGCCATGAGAGAATGATTGGCGGACATGGATTTACGCTCCGATCAGTTTACGCGGCCAGACCGGCCGGAGGTTATGAGCAGCCATAGCAGGAAGATGGCGCCACAGGCACCGGTGACGACGCCCACCGGCAACTGGGTCGTGGGCAGAAGGTGCTGGGCGATGATGTCGGACACCAGCATGACGAGGGCGCCGATCAGCGCGGCATGGAGGAAGCCGCGCCCTGCCCCCTTGAGCAAGGCGCGCGCCAGGGGCCGGCGACGAAGGCGACAAAACCAACGGGGCCGACAGCGGCGGTGGCGAAGGCGGCGAAGGCGACGGCGACGAGCATGAGGCCGAGACGTGCCGGTTCGACCGGGGCGCCGAGAGCGCGGGCGGTGTCGTCGCCCAGCTCCATCGGGTCAAGGCTGCGGAGGAGCGCAATCAGCGCCGGGATCAGCACGGCCATGGCGGCGGCGAGGACGAGGAGATCGGCATAGCGGGCGGCGTTGAGGGAGCCGACGAGCCAGGACATTGCCTGCTGGACTTCGTTGATGCGGGCGCGGGTGAAAATATAGGAGATGGCGGCGATCAGGACCGCGTCGGTGCCGATGCCGATCAGGACGACACGGTAGGGCGTTACGCCGTTGCGCCAGGCGAGGAAGTAGATGGCGAGCGCGGTGAGGACGGCACCGGCGAAGGCGCCCAGCGATACGGCAAGACCGGTCCAGCCGAGGATGATGATGACGAAGACGGCGGCAGCGCTGGCGCCGCGCGAGATGCCGATAATGTCGGGGCTTGCCAATGGGTTACGCAGAAGTGTTTGAAAAATGATTCCGCTGAGGCCGAAGGCGGCACCGGAGGCGATGGCGAGGAGCGCGCGCGGCAGACGGACCTGAAGGACGATGAAATCGACCGAGCGATTGGCGAGGCCGGTGAGCGGGGAAAAGAGCGACTGAATGATGCCGGAGATCGGGATCGGGAAGTCACCAAGATACATGGAAAGCGCGAAGGCGGCGGCCAAGGCGGTGGCTAGTGCCCAGGCGAGACGGTGGCGGCGGACGGCCGAGTGGGTGCGCGCGGCGATGATGCCGGTGGTGTCGATGGCAGCGTTCATAGCGCGGCCAGCTTTTTGCGGCGCACCAGGGCGATGAAGAAGGGCGCGCCGATCAGGGCGGTGACGATGCCGACTTGCACCTCGCCAGGCGGGGAGATGACGCGGCCCAAGACGTCGGCGCCAAGCAGGAGGATGGGCGCGAGGAGCATGGAGTATAGCAGGATCCAGCGGTAGCCGGGGCCGGTGATGGCGCGGGCAACGTGGGGCACGGTGAGGCCGACAAAGGCAATGGGGCCGGCTGCCGCGGTGCTGGCGCCGGCGAGGATGACGGCAGCAAGGCCGGAGAGCGCGCGGGAGAGGCCGATGCGCTGGCCAAGGGCACGGGCAACGTCATCGCCCATGGAAAGACCATCAAGAAGGCGCGCGACGGCAAGGGCGAGGACTGCACCGATGAGGAGGAATGGCGTGACCTGAAGGAGGATGTCCATGCTGCGGCCCGAAAGCGAGCCGACTTGCCAGAAGCGGATCTCGTCGAGGGTGCGCTGGCTGGTGAGGAGGATGGCGTTGATGATCGAGAACATGACGGCGCTAAGGGCTGCGCCGGCCAAAGCGAGCTTCACCGGCGTCGCGCCTTCGCGCCCCAGCGAGGCCACGGAGTAGACGACCAGCATGGCGGCCCCTGCCCCGATGAAGGCCAGCCAGACATAGCTCGAGAGCTGGGTCATGCCGAAAAAGGCGACGCCGAGCACGACGGCGAGCGAGGCACCGGCATGGATGCCGAGGATGGAGGGATCGGCCAAAGGATTGCGCGTGGCGCCCTGGAGCACGGCGCCGGCGAGGCCGAGGGCGGCACCAACCAAAAGGCCGATCACGGTGCGCGGCAGGCGCAGGTCCCAGATGATGCGGTGCTCCGTGGCGGTGGCATCATAGGCCGTTAGCGCGTGCCAAACCGTTTCGAGTGGGATGGGACGGGCGCCGACGGCGAGGGAGAGCGCGGCGATGGCCATGAGCATCAGTGCGAGCAAAAGCAGCCCGAGCGTGAGCTGCGCTGCTTTTTGTGCGCGCGGGGGCGCCGATGCCGTTAGCGTGGTCAAATCAGGGAGCGACGCTGGGGTCGGCAGCTTCAACGGCAGCGGTCAGCTTTTCGAGGGCGCCGGCAAAGGCGGCGCTGTTGCGAACCCAATAGGCGGGCCAATCGGCGACCTGTTCGGCGGCAGCACCCGGGTTAAGCGTCCAGGTCGGCTGTGCCAGTGCGGTTGTAAGCGTCGAGGCGGAGCGGTTGTCGACGAGGATCAGGTCGGCCGGATATTTATCGGCGTTTTCCCAGGAGAGGGTCTCGAAATAGTTGTTGCCGGTGGCGTCGACGCCTTCGGGAGAGATGAGGTTGAGACCCCAGGATTGAAGATCGAGGAGTTCGGCGGCGCCCTTGGGATCGGCGACATAGAGCGCGTCGTCACCGGCATAGACGGCAAGCGCGGTGAGGTCGGGCTTGGCGGCGACGGCGGCGCTGAAGGCGGTGCGGGCGGCTTCGAACTCTGCCTTGTCTGCGGCGATGGCAGGGTCGCTAAGATCGGCGCCGAGGCTTTCGGCCAGCGCTTCATAGTCTTCGATCATGCCGACGATCGAGTCGCTGGCGGCAACGCCGGTGACGGGGGCGATCTGCCCAATCAGGGCGGTGAGATCGGCGCCGCCGGACCAGGCTTCGTTGCGGTCCCACCATTCGCCGATGATAAGATCGGGCTCGAGGGCAGCGGCCTTTTCGATGTCGACCTCGGACCAGGCCTGGCCAATGATTTCGATACCGCTGAGATCGAGGCCTTCAAGGGCCTTGGCTTCGGCAACCGGGCTATCGGCGTAGATGCCGACCGGGCGGATGCCGAGGGGGATGAGACCCGCGGCGGCGTCCTGATGAGCGATGATGCGGACGGGAGCTGCGTCGAGCGTGACGGTCTCGCCATCGCCGCCCGTGTAGGTCCATTCCTGCGCGGTGGCGGAAATGGTCGTGGTGGCAAGAAGTGTGACGGCAAGAGCGGCAGCGTGGCGCATGATGGCATCCCCGAACGGTTTTGTCTTCCGTAGCGGGGGTAAGCTGAGTGGTCAAGTCAAGTTTGGGGCGGTGTGCGGGAGCAGGCACCCCCTCCCACCTACGCTAAGCTTCGGTGCCCTCCCCCTGAGGGGAGGGGTGGAAGGAGATCAGACCGGCCGGCGGTATTGGTAGATGCCGACGTCGATCGTGCCTTCGGTGAAGCCGGCTTCGCAGTAGCTGAGGTAGTAGACCCATTTGCGCTTGAAGCGTTCGTCGTAGCCGAGGGGGCGATCATGGGCCAGCGTTCGAGGAAGCGCTCGCGCCAGAGGCGGAGGGTCTTGGCGTAGGAGAGGCCGAAGTTTTCGACCTGTTCCAGTACGAGGCCATAGCGCTCGCCGAACTGCTGCATGACCTGCTTGGTCAGCAGCATGCCGCCGGGGAAGATGTAGCGCTGGATGAAGTCGGGGCCGGAGCGATAGCCTTCAAAATGCTCTTCGCGGATGGTGATGGCCTGGATGGCTGCGGTGCCGCCGGGCTTGAGACGATCATGCAGAGTCTGGAAGTAGCTGGGCCAATTGTCTTCGCCGACGGCCTCGATCATTTCGATAGAGCCGATATGGTCGAACTCGCCGGTCGTGTGGCGGTAGTCTTCGAAGACCAGGGTGGCGTGGCTGTCGAGCCCCTGACGCGCAATGCGGTCCTGGGCGTATTTGAGCTGTTCGGCGGAAAGGGTGATGCCGCGCAGATTGGCCCGGTAGTCGCGGGCAACGGTTTCGGCAAAGCCGCCCCAGCCGCAGCCGATTTCAAGGACTGTTGCGCCCTCGGTGATGCCGGCCATGTCGGCGACGCGACGGTATTTTGCGCGCTGCGCTTCCTCGAGGGTCTGGTCGCCCGAGGTAAAGATGGCCGAGGAATAGGTCATCGAAGGATCGAGCCACTGGCCATAGAAGTCATTGCCGAGGTCGTAGTGCTCGGCGATATTCTTCTTGGATCCTTCCAGCGTGTTGCCGCGCGACAGGTGATAGTGGAGATCGCCGGCTGCCTTTTTGAAGAAGCCCTTGTTGGCGTCGTCGAACATGGCGTGGTTCTGGAGGAAGAACCGGAAGACGGCGGTGAGGTCGTCGCTGTCGATATCGCCGTTCATGTAGGCGGCGGCAAAGCCGACCGTGCCGCGCCGCATGCCTTCAGCGATGACGCGAAAATTGTTGAGCTTGAGCGTCGCGTGGTTGCCGCTATTGGCCTGGCCGACGGTGCGGGTGCGCCCATTGGGGAAAATTACGGTCAGCGAGCCATTGCGTGGATGGCCGAGCAGCGACACGCCGACACGTTCGACGAGCCAGGAGCTAAGGTGGGTCCAGGCGGAGGCGCCGGTTTGGGATTGATCGACGGCAGATTTCGTCATTGGCCGCTCTGTCCAACACTCGCGAAAGGCGACGGACCGAACGCTGTCGCCGGGAGCGCCAAGAAGCCTTTGGCCAGTTGAGTCCAAACGGTGGCGCGGGCTCAATATTTAGCCCTTCGGAAGCCGGATGCAAGGGTGGTTGATCAGCGCGCCGGGCGGGCAATGTCCGTGAGGCGCAACTGCACCTGTTCGCGGCCCTGATAGTGATCGAGGGAGAGGCTGCCCGCGAAGTGGAGCGGTGTATCGGCGTCGCGCATCAGAGTGTCGCCGATCGGGGTGCCGGCGGCGCGGAAGGCAATGGCCTTGAGCTTGGCGCCATCGTCGGAGGTAAGTGAAAAGCTGACATGGCCGCCCTTGCCCACGACTTGCGGGAAGCGTGCACGGTGGGCAGGAAAGGCAAAGACCGGCGTGGGGTTGCCGGAGCCAAAGGGCCCTGCCCGTTCGATGCTGTGGAGGAGATCGAGCGTTGCCCCACGGGCGGACAGCGCGGCGTCAACCTTGAGGGCCGAGGCGGCGCGGGCGGCCTGGACGCTGGGGCCCAGCTTATCGGCCATGAAGGCGCGGAAGGGCCCGAGATCACCCGGGCGCAGGCTGACGCCAGCGGCCATGGCGTGACCACCGCCCTTTGGAAGGAGGCCGGTTTCAACGGCCTCAATCACGGCGCTGCCGAGGTCGACGCCGGGCATGGAGCGGCCGGAGCCGGTGCCCGTGCCGTCGGGATGAAGGGCAATGGCGAAGGTGGGACGGTCGACCGTTCGCGCAGGCGCGCGGCGACGAGACCCACAACGCCGGGGTGCCAGTCGGCAGAGGCAAGGACGAGAATGGGCGGACCTTCACCGGAGCCGATCTCTGCTTCGGCGGTGGCGCAAGCTTGCTCGACGGCCTCGACTTCGATGCGCTGGCGCTCGCCGTTGAGCTCCTCGAGCTTGGCGGCGATGACCATGGACTGATGCTCGTCATCGAGGGCGAGCAGACGGGTGCCGAGCCCGGCATCGCCGATGCGGCCACCGGCATTGATGCGCGGACCGATCAGGAAGCCCAGGTGATAGGGATTGAGCGGGCCGTTGATGCGAGCGGCTAGCCCCAAGGCAGAAAGGCCGGGCTTTTCGCCGCGGCGGGCGACTTCTAGGCCACGGATGACGAAAGCGCGGTTGAGGCCGGTGAGCGGGACGACGTCGCAGATGGTGGCGAGGGCGACGAGGTCGAGAAGTTTGAGCAGGTCCGGCAGGCCGGTATCGCCGCGATTGCGCAGTAAGCGGTTGGTGGCGACGAGAACCATGAAGGTGACGCCGGCGGCGCAGAGATAGCCGAGGCCGGAAATGTCGTCGGGACGATTGGGATTTACCAGCGCGGACGCGGGCGGCAGATCATGGTCGGAGAGGTGGTGGTCGATGACGAGGACATCGACGCCGCGGTTGCGGGCATGAGCGATGGGGCCGTCGCTGGTGGTGCCGCAATCGAGGGTGATGATGAGCGTGGCGCCGGCATCGATCAGCTTGTCCATGGCCGCGATATTGGGCCCGTAGCCTTCGAAGATGCGGTCAGGGATGTGGACTTGCGGCTCGATGCCGAAGGCGCGCAGGAAGCGGGTCATCAGGGCGCAGGAGCAGGCGCCGTCGACGTCGTAGTCACCGAAGAGGGCGATGGATTCGTGATCGGTGATGGCCTGCGCCAGGCGTTCGGCAAGGGCGTCCATGTCGGTCAGCGTGGACGGGTCCGGCATCAGGGCGCGGATGGTGGGCTCGAGATAGGTCTGGGCGTCATCGATGCCGACGCCGCGGGCGGCGATGACGCGGGCGAGAATGTCCGGAATGTCGGAGCGCTGGCCAATGGCGGTGGCGGCGCGGGCGGCTCCGGTATCGAGGCGATCGATCCAGGCGCGGCCGGTCACGGAGCTCGTGATGTCGAGGAAGGGACGTGGAGTCTCGGGCATGGAGGGCTTTGGTTGGGGACTACACGCATATAGGTGTTTGTGGGGAGATCGCACACCCCTCTTTCCTCTCCCGTTTACGGGAGAGGGGACCGCCGATAGGCGGTGGAGAGGGGGCAGCTTGAGTTGCGGCTTGTGAACAGTCCAACGCTTTGTGTTTGGGGCACCCCCTCCACCATGCTTTGCATGGTCCCCCTCCCCGCAGGCGGGAGAGGAAAGAAAGGGAGCGATCAGCGGGCGTGCCGTGCCCTGATCCACCGCGTGGTCTGGCTCCAGGAGCGCATGACGACGGTGCTGGTCTCTACCGAGCCACGGCGGAGTTTCACCCCTTCGACCAGGGAACCGTCGGTGACGCCGGTGGCGGAGAAGAGGACGTCGCCGGCGGCGAGTTCTTCGAGGGCGTAGATGCGGTTGGGGTCGGTGATGCCCATTTCGCGGGCGCGGTGGCGCTTGTCGGGTGTGTCGAGGATGAGCTTGCCCTGCATGTGCCCGCCGATGCAGCGGAGGGCGGCGGCGGCGAGGACGCCTTCGGGAGCGCCGCCGGAGCCGAGATAGATGTCGACGCCGGTATCCTCGGTGTTGACGGCGTGGATGACGCCCGCAATGTCGCCGTCGCTGAGGAGTTTGACCGAAACGCCGGCCGTGCGCAGTTCTTCGAGGAGGCCTGCATGGCGGGGCCGGTCGAGGACGATGGCGGTGATTTCGGAGATCGGCACGCCCTTGGCCCTAGCGAGGGCGCGGACGTTTTCGGTGGCCGACCACTCGATGTGGACCGTATCGGGCGCGTAGGCAGCGCCGATGGCGATCTTGTGCATGTAGACGTTGCGGGCGACGTTGAGCAGGCCGCCGCGCTCGGCCATGGCGAGGACGACGATGGAGTCGGGCTGATTCTTGGCACAGAGGTGACGCCTTCGAGCGGGTCGACGGCGATGTCGACCTCAGCCCCCTGCCCGGCGCCGACCGGCTGGCCGATGAAGAGGTTGTCGCATTCGAACTCTTCGCCCTCGCCGATGACGATGCGGCCCGAGATCGAGACGCGATCCAGCTCGTCCTTCATGGCGGCGACGGCGGCATCGTCAGCGGCTTTTTCATTGCCCTTGCCGCGCCATTCGGCGGCGGCGATGGCAGCGCGTTCGGTGACGCGAACCATTTCCAACGCCAGGGTACGGTGAAGGTTGGACGGATTTTTCCGTCCTCGACTTTGCTGAGCTTCATCATTTCCCCGGGGAGCCGCCCTCCCCGTTCGGGTTCAGAGCGTCTCGATACGAATAAGCTGCGGTTCGCCTACTATGAAGCCGTCCGCGGCGATTTCGCCAAGCGCCTCGCGCACCGATGATTCCAAAGTCTGCTGCGTGATCATCACCACGGTGCGGGTCGGCGAGCCATCGGCGGAAATGGCTTTGGCACTCAAGTCTGACCGCTGGATGACACTGTCGATCGAAATTGATTTTGCACCCATGCGCGAGGTGATGGCGGCGAGCGCGCCGGGGACGTCCTTGGCGGAAAGACGGATGTAGAAGCCGCCGGTATGGGCGCGGTCGGGCGCGTCGCGATAGGGTAGAAGCTCGTCGCTGGGGACGCCGAGCGGCGGCACGCGGGTGCCGCGGGCGATGTCGAGGATATCGGACAGGACCGAAGACGCGGTGGGCGGGCCACCGGCGCCGGGGCCGGCCAGCAGCAATTCGTGCACATGGTCGGTTTCGAGGGCGACGGCATTCATAACGCCGTCGACGCCGGCGACAGCCGAGCCCTTGGGTACGAAGGTTGGGTGAACGCGCTGCTCAATGCCGTCGCTGGTGCGCTCGGCAATGCCCAAAAGCTTGATCTTGTAGCCGAGTTCGGCGGCGACTTTGATGTCGTGCTGGGTGATGCGGGAAATGCCTTCGACGCGGATCTTGTCGGGGGCGATCTCGTAGCCGAAGCAGAGGGTGGCGAGGATCGAGAGCTTGTGGGCCGTGTCAAAACCTTCAACGTCAAAAGTCGGGTCGGCTTCGGCATAGCCCAGCGCCTGCGCGTCCTTGAGGCAATCGGCGAAAGTGATGCCTTCATTGCCCATGCGGGTCAGGATGTAGTTGCAGGTGCCGTTCATGATGCCGAAGACCTTGGCGATGCGGGCGGAGCCGAGGCCTTCGCGGAGGGTCTTGATGACAGGAATGCCACCGGCGACGGCGGCTTCGAAGCCGAGCTGCGCACCAGATTCTTCAGCCATGCGCGCGAGGGTCACGCCATGCTTGGCCAACAGGGCCTTGTTGGCGGTGACGACCGGGCGGCCGATTTCGAGAGCGGCTTTGACGGCGGCAAATGCAGGCCCATCTTCGCCGCCGATTAGTTCGACGAAAAGATCGATGCCGTCCCATTTGGCGAGGGCAACGGGGTCGTCGAACCAGGCAAGGCCGGAAATGTCGATGCCGCGGTCGCGGGAGCGCGAGCGGGCAGCGACGGCGACGACTTCAAGATTGCGGCCGAGCTTGCGGGTCAGTTCGGCGCCATCCTTTTGGAGGATGCGCACGAGCGTCGCGCCGACATTACCGAGGCCGGCGACGCCGATGCGGATGGGCGCCTGGCGGTCGGTTTCCCCGAATTCGGCCATGGCCTTCATGATGCGCGAACGAGTTTCGCTACGCGGTTCGCGGCCGTCACGCAGATCAAAGACGAAGAGCGGATCGCCGGCTACGATGCGGCCAAAACGGGTGGGAGTCCAACCGCGGGCAGAGATGAAGGATTCGACGGCTTGGCGGAAGGACTGGATATCACTCATGGTGGCGCCATCTGCATAGGAATTCGCCTAGGCGTCAATAGGAGTGGGGCGGCAGATGGCGCCGCCCCAAGGATTTATTCGGCTTTGGCTGCGGTGGCAGCGCGACCGACCTCGCCGACGACCTGCGGGAAGCCCCATCGCAGCGACATGGGCGTGATAGCGCCCGAGACGGCCATGGTCAGATCTTCGCCGAAGATAGTGGTGTAGGCGTTTTTGGCGACGAGCGGCGAGAGCCTGATGAGGTCGAGGCCGATGAAGTTATTCGCGGACTCCTTGTTGTCGTAGAAGCTCAGCAGCATGTCGGCCGGGATCTGGTCGAAGTTCTCATAGCTAAGCGTATAGGCGATGCCGGTGGGCACGAGCGCGCCGCCTTCGGGCGCCGGCGCGGGCACCATGCCGATATCGGCGAAAAGCTGGACGCGCGGGTCGCCTTCAATGCGCACCGCGACCTGGCCGTCGTTGCGGTTGACGATGTTGGCAAAGACAGTGCCTTCGATATCGGGATAGGCGGCGACCTGTTCGGCAAGGAAGCTTTCGGTATCAGCGATCAGCGCCGCGGCCTTTTCGCTTTCGCCCAGCGCCTGACCGGTCAGGGTCACGACATCCTGCCAGCGGATCAGCCACGGCTTTTCGGGATAGGCGACCACCGGCGCAATGGCGCTCAGAAGTTCGTATTCTTCGGCGGTGATGCCGGAATATGGGGCAATGATCACGTCAGGGGCGAGCGCCGCGATGGCTTCGAGCGGCGCTTCGGGCGTGTTGGGGAAGACGACCGGCATGTCGAGGCCGCCTTCGGTAATGGCCGCTTCGGTCCAGGGCAAGACGCCGTCTTCGCCGCCGCCATAGGCGAAGAAGGCCATGCCGACCGGGGTGACGCCAAGATCGAGAACGACGTCCTGCGTGGACCAGCCCCAGGTGACGACGCGCTCGGGCTTGGCCTCGATGGTGGTCTCGCCCAGCGCGTGCTGGATGGTGACCGGGAAAGCGTCCTGCGCAAGGGCCGGCGCGGTCAGGGCCGTGGCGGCCAGGGCAAGAAGAGAAAGACGACGCAGCATTTGGGTTTCCTTACTTGGTGACGGCGCGAGCGGCGATGCCCAGCACTTCGAGGTAGCGGGGCAGTCCCCAGCGGAGCGAAAGAATGCTGGGTGGAGACACCGCAGCGACATTTTCGGTGCCGACCAGCGCCGCAAGACCGCCCTTGACGATGGGGGATAGGTCTGGGCCTGCGGGGTGGCGAGCCAGGCGTCGAGCGCCGACTGCTCTTCGTGGTAGGTGATGAAGATATCGGCTTCGAGCTGGTCAAAAAGTTCGTAGCTGAGGGGATAGTAGAAGGCGTCATCCCCGGCGAGAGCGCCGCGACGCTTGGGTCCATGACCATGCCGAAATCGGTCAGGAACTTCATGCGGGCGTCGAGCGGCGCATAGACGGCCATGGCGCCATCAAAATCATTGGCGCTTGCAAACGTGACGTCCTTGAGCTCCGGATATTTGGCGAACTCGGCTTCCACCCAGGCATTGGTGTCGGCAAGCAGCGCCTCGGCTTCGGTCTTGCGGCCAAGCGCCTCGCCGATGGTGATCGTCAGGTCCTGCCAAGAGGTCGACCAGGGCGCGCCAATATAGGCGATGGTCGGCGCGATGCCGGAGAGCAGCGCATATTGGTCTTCGGTGATGCCGGAATAGGCGGCGATGATGATGTCGGGCTGGAGTGACGCGATCTGTTCGATCGGCGGCTCGGCCGAGGCTTCGAGGATGGTCGGGATCTCGGCCCCCATCTTTGCGAGGGCTTCCTCGACCCATTCGTGGATGCCATTGTCTCCACCGCCATAGGATTGGAAGGGCATGCCGACTGGCACTTCGCCCAGCGCGATGACGACGTCCTCATTGCTCCAGCCCCAGGTGACGATCCGTTGCGGCTTGGCGTCGATCGTGGTCTCGCCATAGGCGTGCTGGATGGTGACGGGGAAGTCTTGCGCGATGGCGGTGCCGGCAAAACCGAGGGCGAGCGCTGCGACGAGGACGAGATGGCGGATCGACATGGATCACCTCTTGCGTGGAATTGGTTCTCCATACGAAAGGTGATATTCGTTGTCATGTAATTTTTCAGGGCCGCGTCAGCAACACCATGACTTCGTAGTGGTCGGTCTGCGGGAACATGTCGAAAAGCCGGATGCGCTGGGGCACATAACTGGGCATGGCGGCGATGTCGCGGGCCAGCGTAGCGGCATTGCAGCTGGAATAGACAATGGTTTGAACGCCCGAGGCTTCGAGCGTGGCGCATAGCTGGGTGCCAAGGCCCCGGCGCGGCGGGTTGACGATGATGGCGTCAGGCGGCTCGGCTGCGTTAAGAGCCGTGGCGTCGCCGACGGCGAAGGTGACGTTGGTGAGCCCGGCATCGGCTGCGCTGAGGCGTGCCGAGTCGATGGCGGCGGCGCTTATTTCCACGCCATGGACTTGACGACCGGGCGCGGCAACGTGGAGGGCGAAGCCGCCGACGCCGCAATAGAGATCCCAGACGGAATACGCGCTGGTTTCGTCGATCCATTCGCGGGCCTGGGCGTAAAGCGCGGCGGCGATCTCGGTATTGGTTTGGAAGAAGCTGGCGGGGCGGAGGTGAAGCGTGTGGCTGCCGAGGCGCATGGCGAGGGTTTCGCCATGGAGCATGATCTCCTCGTCGCCTTCGAGGACGGCCTTGTGTTCGGGCAAGAGGTTGACGCTTACGACCGCGAGCTGCGGCAGCGCCGCAAGGAGGCTCGGCAGATGCTTGCGGATGCGGCCGAGCGGTTCTGTTGAGCGCAAAACGAAGCGCAGCATCAGGTCGCCGTCGGGGGAGAGGGTCAGCAGGACGTGCTTAAGCTCGCCGCGGCGGGTGGGCACGTCATATGGGGTGAGGCGCGCCAGGGTGATGAAGGTCTTGATCGGCGCAAAGGCGTCGTGCAGGTCTGGGGAGAGGATGCCGCAGCCGGTAAGATCGACGCCGTGTTGGGCTGCATCAAGAATGCCGAGGGTCGGGTTTTCCACAGTGTCGCCGACGACCATCTTGGCGCGATTGCGGAAGGCGGCGGGGCTGCTGAGCATTGGCGGCAGCCATTGCGCATCGGGCCAAGCCGCCAGCAATTGGCGCGAATGGTCCAGCTTGCCCTCGATCTGGGTGCCATAGGGCACGCCCATCAGCGTACAGGAGCGGCATTCGAAGCGGTCGAAATAGCCGCACTGCATGGCGCCGCTCAGGAGCGAGGGAGCCGGCTGCGCCGCCTCCCCCAGGATTATCGCGTTGTGGCTCAAGCGGTCAGCGGGACGACATTGCCCTGCCCGCCCTTGCCGCCGAGCAGCTTCTTAACGTTGCGGGCCGCCTGGCGGATGCGCTGTTCGTTTTCGACAAAAGCGAGGCGGATATATTGATCGCCATACTCGCCGAAGCCGACGCCGGGTGCGACGCCGACGCCGGTTTCCTGGATCAGGAGCTTGGCGAATTCGAGCGATCCCATATGGGCAAACTGGGCCGGGATCGGCGCCCAGGCGAACATGGTGGCCTTGGGCACGGGAATGTCCCAACCGGAACGGGCGAAGCTATCGACCAGCACGTCGCGGCGGTTCTTGTAGACCTTGCGGACTTCCGAGATGACGTCATCGGAGCCGTTGAGGGCAGCGACGGCTGCGACCTGGATGGGGGTGAAGGCGCCGTAATCCAGGTAGGATTTGACGCGGGCGAGCGCAGCGATCAGGCGCTCGTTGCCGACAGCGAAGCCGACGCGCCAGCCAGGCATGGAATAGGTCTTTGACATCGAGGTGAATTCGACTGAAATGTCGATGGCGCCGGGCACCTGCAGCACCGATGGCGGCGGGGCGTCTTCATCGAAATAGATCTCGGAATAGGCGAGATCGGAGAGGATGAAGATGTCGTTGGCGCGGCAGTATTTGACGACTTCGGTGTAGAAATCGAGATCGGCCGTGTAGGCGGTCGGGTTGGCCGGGTAGTTCAGCACCAGCGCGATCGGCTTGGGGATCGAGTGGCGCACGGCGCGATCGAGCGAGCGCATGAAGTCTTCATTCGGATCGGCCGGCATGGAGCGGACGACGCCGCCGCTCATGATGAAGCCGAATGAATGAATGGGATAGGTCGGGTTCGGCACCAGCACCACGTCGCCGGGGGCGGTGATAGCCGAGGCCATGTTGGCGAATCCCTCCTTGGATCCAAGGGTCGCGACAACCTGGGTATCGGGATTGAGCTTCACGCCAAAGCGGCGGCCATAATAGCTGGCCTGGGCCTTGCGGAGGCCAGGAATGCCGCGGGACGTCGAATAGCGGTGGGTGCGCGGATCCTTCACCGTTTCCTGCAGCTTGGCCACGATGTGATCGGGCGTCGGCATGTCCGGATTGCCCATGCCGAGATCGATGATGTCGACGCCATCGGCGCGCGCCTTGGCCTTGAGCGGATCGATATGGGCAAAGACGTATGGGGGAAGACGGCGGATGCGATGGAAAACTTCGCTCATGTGATTCCTCGGTGGTCCAGCTGGGGACCAGACTAGCCGCGACGCGCTCTGGCGCTGCCTCATATGGAGGGCCGATTATCGCGGAATTATGGTTTTGAACGGGTTAAGCGCCCGGTATAGCTGGGCGGATCAGCATTTTCGGCTCCTCCCGGCCACCTGGTGGCCATGCGGGAAGAGCTATCGGGCGTTTGCCGCTGCGGCAGCCGCAGGGGCTGCCACCAATGCGCCGGCGAGCAATGCTCCAACCAATGCGACGGTGAACGGAGACGCCATGTCTCTTGCCCTTAAGAAATGCTTTCTGGTACCACGTCCAAACGCGGCTGGAGCTTTATAGGGGTGTTCGCGCGCCCTTGTAAATGGCGACCGAGCCTTACATGTATCGGCGATGCCGGCTGAGCCGCAGAGTGTTTCCAGGTGGGTGGATGAGTAAGCGCATCGCTATCGCAACGATCGGCACCGCCGGCGATGTCAGGCCGTATCTGGCCCTCGCGATCGAGCTCAAGCAGCGTGGCTATGACGTGGTGCTGGGCACCAATTCGGACTTCGAAGGTCTCGTCACTGCGCATGGGATCGAGTTCCACAGCATGGGAACCAAGATCCAGGAATGGCTGCAAGAATCGCGTTTCGACAACGCGATCAGCAAGATGAAATTTCACCACTTTCCGCAATTGCTGCGCTCCGGTCAGGAGCTGGTGATGCGGGCGGCGGAAAATGCCTGGGACATGGCCCAGGGCGCCGATGCCATGGTGGTCAACATCAATACCAGCTTTGGCATCGACATCGCCGAGGCACTGAACATCCCAGTGATCATGACGGCGATGCAGCCGCTCAACCCGACGCGGGAATTTCCGGTGAGCGCTTATGAAATGCCGGACCTGGGGCCGACGTTCAACAAGCTCAGCTATATCGCCATGAACATCCAGCAGGCCTATTTCGACCTGCCGCGCGACAAGCTGCGCAAGGGCTTGATGGGGCTGAGCGCGCGCAAGCGCGGTGGGCTGTTCAAGGATAGCCTGGGCAACAACCTGCCGACGCTTTACAATTTTTCTTCCATCGTCTCCCCGCGCCCGCGTGACTGGCCGCAGACGGCGGTGGTCACCGGCTTCTGGTATCTCGACGATATTTCGGGCTGGACCCCATCCGCGGAGTTGCAGCAGTTTTTGGATGCGGGGCCAGCGCCGGTCTATATCGGTTTTGGTTCGATGCCGTTCGGGGCGGATCGCAATACGGAGATTCTGCGCGAGGCGCTGCGGCGCTGGGGCGGGCGGGCGATCGTGTCGCGAGGCTGGGGTGGCATCAACACAGATGAGCTGCCGGCCAACGTCTTTGCCGTGGACGAAGCGCCGCATGACAAGCTGTTTCAGCTGGTGTCCGCCGTCGTGCATCATGGCGGCGCGGGAACCACGGCTGCGGGGCTGCGCGCCGGCAAGCCGACCTTTACGGTGCCGCAGGCCTACGATCAGCGCTATTGGGGCCGGCGTGTGCGTGCACTCGGCTGTGGGCCGGCGCCGGTGCGGTTACGGTCGCTGACGGCGGACAAGCTGGCCGATGCGCTGACCGAACTCACCACCAATCCGGCGATGGCGGCCAATGCCAAGTCCGTGGGGAAGGCCCTCTCGGAAGAAACGGGGATCGAGACAGCCGTCGATTTCATCGAGGCGACCGTGGCTGCGGCACAGGCGGGGGCACGGCGGTTTCCCGTAGCGGGCTAGAAGATCGCTTTTTCGCACCGATGAGCAGAAACAAAAATGGCGGCCCGGAGGCCGCCATTTGCTTTAGTGGGTGACGCCGAGCGGGGCGTCGTCGACCGGATCCACCTTGGCGGGGACCGCCGGCTGGGCATCGTAATCCCATTCGATGGCCTCGGGCTTGCGCACCAGGGCGCGCTCGATGACCTGGTCCATGCGCGAGACTGGAACGATCTCCATGCCTTCCTTGACGATGTCCGGGATCTCGATGAGATCGCGCACATTTTCCTCAGGGATCAGCACGGTCTTGATGCCACCGCGAAGCGCGGCAAGCAGCTTTTCCTTGAGGCCGCCGATGGGCAGCACCCTGCCCCGCAGCGTGATTTCGCCGGTCATGGCGACATCGTTGCGGACCGGAATGCCGGTCATCACCGAGACGATCGCCGTCGCCAGGCCGATACCGGCCGACGGACCATCCTTGGGGGTGGCGCCTTCGGGCAGGTGGACGTGGATGTCACGCGTATCGAACAGCGGCGGCTTGATGCCGAAGTCGATCGAGCGGGACTTCACATAGGCCGTGGCGGCGGTCAGCGATTCCTTCATCACTTCCTTGATGTTGCCGGTGACCGACATGCGGCCCTTGCCCGGCGTCATCACGCCTTCGATGGTGAGGATTTCGCCACCGACCGAGGTCCAGGCGAGACCGGTCACGAGACCGACCTGGGCTTCGGCTTCGATCTCGCCATGCTTGAACACCTGCGGGCCGAGATATTCGGCGAGCTTTTCATCGGTGATCTCGATGGACTTGACCTTGGTCCGAACGATGTCGGTCACGGCCTTGCGCATCAGCTTGGAGATTTCACGCTTGAGATTGCGGACGCCGGCTTCGCGGGTATAGCCACGAACGACCTTCATCAGCATCTCGTCGCTGAGCACGAATTCGCCGTGGGCCACGCCATTTTCACGAGCGGCTTCGGGGATCAGGTGCTGCTTGGCGATCGCGTGCTTTTCTTCCTCGGTGTAACCCGAGAGACGAATGATCTCCATGCGGTCCATCAGCGGACCCGGAATGTTGAGCGTGTTCGAGGTGGTGACGAACATCACGTCGCTGAGGTCGAAATCGACCTCGAGGTAGTGATCGTTGAACGAGTTGTTCTGTTCCGGATCGAGCACTTCAAGCAAAGCCGACGAGGGATCGCCGCGGAAGTCCTGGCCCATCTTGTCAATCTCGTCGAGCAGGAAGAGCGGGTTGTTCTTGCCCACCTTCTTCAGCGACTGGATGATCTTGCCGGGCATGGAGCCGATATAGGTGCGGCGGTGGCCGCGGATTTCGGCTTCGTCGCGCACGCCGCCGAGGGCCATGCGGACGAATTCACGACCGGTGGCCTTAGCGATGGACTTGCCGAGCGAGGTCTTGCCGACACCCGGGGACCGACGAGGCAGAGGATCGGACCCTTGAGCGTGCCGGTACGGGCCTGCACGGCCAGGTATTCGAGAATGCGTTCCTTGACCTTTTCGAGACCGTAGTGGTCGGCATCGAGAACCTTTTCGGCCAGCAGCAGGTCGCGCTTGACCTTGCTCTTCTTGCCCCAGGGCAGCCCGAGCAGGGTATCAAGATAGTTGCGAACCACCGTTGCCTCGGCGGACATCGGGCTCATGGCCTTCAGCTTCTTGATCTCGCCGTCGGCCTTGGCACGCGCTTCCTTGGAAAGCTTGGTCTTGGCGATGCGCTCTTCGAGCTCGGTGATCTCGTTGGCACCGTCTTCGCCGTCGCCCAGTTCCTTCTGGATCGCCTTCATCTGCTCGTTGAGGTAGTACTCGCGCTGCGTCTTTTCCATCTGCCGCTTGACGCGGGAACGGATGCGCTTTTCGACCTGCAGGACGCCGATCTCGCCTTCCATGAGGCCAATGACCTTCTGGAGGCGCTCGATGACCGAGACGGTTTCGAGCAGCTCTTCCTTTTCGGGAATCTTGATGACGAGGTGGCTGGCAATGGTATCGGCCAGCTTGCTCGAATTTTCGATCTGTCCGACGGCAGCGACGACCTCGGCAGAGATCTTCTTGTTGAGCTTGACGTAATTCTCGAACTCGGAGGTGGCCGATCGGGCCAGCGCTTCGATTTCGGTGGCGTCTTCCGCAGGCTCGGGGAGGATGGAGGCTTCGGCCTCGAAATAGTCTTCGGTCTGCAGGTAATTATCGATGGTCGCACGATGCAGGCCCTCGACCAGCACCTTGACGGTGCCGTCCGGAAGCTTGAGCAGCTGCAAAACGGTGGCGATGGTGCCCGTGGGGTAGATCTGATCCGGGGCCGGATCATCATCCTGCGCGTTCTTCTGCGTCACGACGAGAATGTGCTTGTCGTCGCGCATGACCTCTTCCAGAGCCTTGACCGACTTTTCACGGCCAACGAACAGCGGCACGATCATGCCGGGGAAGACGACGATGTCGCGCAGGGGGAGAACCGGGTAGACCCGGTCCCGGCTGGTTTCGCCGGGGAAGTAGCTTCCGACATCACATTTCCTTTCCGGGGCGCGCCGGAGGAAGGAAGAAAGCGCGCCCGTATTACGATCGGCCAATCATGCGAGGCTGGTCGATTCCGGTTAATAAATAGGGTGCCCTACCCCCTCCGCAAGTCAAGCCTTGCCGATTTGTGACCATCTTGTCGTCAACGCACAGGAGATGTGCACGCCGTGCCGGGAACAGCGATGTGCCTTGCGCACAAGGCGGATGCGGAGGCTCAGCTCTTCTCAGCGCGGTTCGAAACGACGATCAGATAGATCAGATATGGCGCGCCCAAGGCACCGGTGACGACGCCGACCGGGAAGCGCGCGCCGAGTAGATACTGACCGGCGAAGTCACAGACCAGCACGAGGAGAGCGCCGGTCAGAGCTGAAGGCAAAAGCATCGAGCCGGAATGGCCGACGAGGCGGGTGGCGATGGGACCCGAGAGGAAGGCCACGAAGGCGATGGGGCCGGCTGCCGCGGTGGCGAAGGCGATCAGCGCGACGGCCGAGAGGAGGATCAGGATGCGCGAGAGGTTGACGCGTACGCCGAGCGAGGCAGCGGTGTCTTCGCCCAGGCGCATGGTTTCAAGCGCATTAGCGCGGTTGAAGAGCACGCTGCCGCAGACGACCAGGACAATGGAAGCAGGAAGGATCTGCGGCCAGGCGGCGCCGTTGACGCTGCCGGCCAGCCAGCGCGTCGCCTCGGCAGCATCCCAGACCGGGGCGCGGGAAAGGACATAGTAGATGATCGACTGGCAGATGGCAGAGACGCCAATGCCGGTGAGGATCAGCCTGGCGCCGAAGCCGCCGCGACGGAAGGAGAGGAGGAAGATAAAGAGCGCGACGGCGAGGCTTGCGACCACGGCAAAGAGCGCGACGCCGCTGCCCTCAAGGCCGAGAACGATGATCGCGACCACCGCTGCCGCACTGGCGCTGTTGGAGATGCCGATGATGTCGGGGCTTGCCAGCGGATTGCGCAGGAGCGTCTGGGACGCGACGCCGCCAAGGCCGAAGCTCAGGCCGGCCACGATGGAGAGGATGGCGCGAGGCAGGCGCAGCTGGCCGACGGTGAAGTTGAGGCCGCCCATATCGGTGCCTAGAAGCACTTGCCACACGTCGAGCGGGCCGACAAAGGATTTGCCGGCCATGAGGGTCGTGGCGAAGGCGGCGATGACGAGGATGGCCAGGAGCGCCGTTACGAGGTTGCGCCGCAGAGACTGGCGGCGCCGCACGATGGCGACGGCGGCGACTTCGTTTGCTTCGATCGGCAGGATAACGCTCACAGGTCCCTGCCCCGGTAGCGTTGCACGATCCAGATGAAGACCGGCGCGCCGACAAAGGCAGTGACGATGCCGACATCGAGTTCGCCAGGACGGGCGACGGTGCGGCCGATGACGTCGGAACTGAGAAGCAAGATGGCGCCGCCGAGTGCCGAGAATGGCAGTAGCCAGCGATGGTCGACGCCGACGATGAGGCGACAGATATGCGGCACGAGAAGGCCGACAAAGGAAATGGGGCCACAAACGGCGGTCGTTGCTCCGGCCAGGATGACCGCGCCCAGCGAAGCCAGCCAGCGGGCTAGAACGACGTTTTCACCAAGACCCGCTGCAAGATCGTCGCCGAGGGCCAGCGAGTTAAGCTTGCGGGCGGAAAGCAGGCACAGACCGAAGCCGACGACGAGGAAGGGCACGACCTGCCAGATGGTGGCAAATGAGGTGCCCCCTACTCCGCCGATCTGCCAGGATCGTGCACCTTCGGCGATGTCGTTGCGCGGCAGGATGACGGCGGTGACAAAGCTCGCAAGTGCGATTGTGGTGGCGGTGCCAGCAAGCGCCAGTTTCAGCGGTGTCGGTCCGCCCCGGCCCAAGGAACCGATGGCGAAGACGAAAACCGCAGTAAGCCCGGCGCCGAGGATAGCGGTCCAGATATAGGCTTGGGCTGAGGCCAACCCGAACCATGCAAGGCCGATAACGACGGCAAGCGCTGCACCCATGTTGACGCCCAAGATGCCGGGCTCGGCGAGCGGATTGCGGGTGACGCCTTGCATGACGGCACCTGCAAGGCCGAGTGCTGCGCCAGCCAGGGCAGCCAGAACGGTGCGCGGGATACGCTTGGCGATGGCGGCTTGCTCGATTGTGTCGGTGGCGCCGCCAAAGGCTGCAACGATGTCACCGAAGCCGACATTGCGGGCGCCGATGGCGATGGAGAGCGCGCAGCAGATGGCAACGAGGCCAAGAACCACGCAGAGCCAGAACAGCCTTAAACGCGTCTGGCGCCCAAGATCGGGCGCCCGCAAAGTCGTGGTGGTCAAAGCCTGATCATTCAGCCTTGGCAGCAGCGTCGGCCAGCAGCTTGACGTAGTCCTTGAGGACCCAGGAGATAGCAAGCGGCGTCGGATTGGCGGCCGTACCGAGCGGGTCGGAGCCCAGGGTGACGATGGCACCCGAAGCGACGGCTGGCATCTTGGACGTCAGCGGATCGGCATTGAGGGCGTCGATCAATTCCTGGCCGCCATAGGTGACGAGAAGCTTGACGTCGTTAAAGGCGTCGATATTCTCGGCGCTGACTTCACCGGAGAAGGCGCCGTCTTGGGAAGCGTCGATCACCGACTGCGGCATGGCGAGACCCAGGTCTTCGAAGAACTGAACGCGCGTGTCGTGGTTGGTGTAGAACTTGACCGTCGAGAGATTGGTGGTGTCGAGGTGGGTGATGAACATTGCCGGCTTGCCCTCGAGCACCGGATGTTCGGCGGCGACGGCCTTGATCTCGGCTTCAAGGTCGGCGATCAGCTGTTCGCCTTCGGCAGCCATGCCCATGCCCATGGAATTAAAGCGGATCATGTCGCGCCAGTCGGTCGACCAGGCGGCTTCGGGATAGGCGACGACCGGAGCGATTTCGCTGAGCGTGTCATAGGTCTGCTGGTCGAGCCCGGAATAGGCGGCGAGGATCACGTCGGGATCGAGCGCGGCTACGGCTTCGAAGTCGATGCCGTCGCCTTCATCGAACAGGACCGGGGTTTCGGCGCCAAGCTCATCGAGGCGTTCCTTGACCCATGGCAGAAGGCCATCGCTGTCGTCGTCGCCGAAGTTCGCAAAGGCCATGCCAACGGGAACGACGCCGAGCGCCAGCGGCACTTCATGGTTGGCCCAATTGACCGTGACGATACGCTCGGGCTTAGCCTCGATCGTGGTTGTGCCCAGGGCATGCTCGATGGTCAGCGGATAGTCCTGCGCGATCGCAGCGCCGGTTACAAAGCTTGCGGCGACAAAGGTGAAAGACGCCGCAATATGGGCCACGTTGAGCATGATGCCCTCCAATTATGATATTGGGCGTCATATTTCAGGGCGGTGTTGGGTTGTCAAGCAAGGCGGCGGCGTCTTAAGCGGCTAGGGCCGAGCCGATGATCGTGCAATCGCGGCCCGAGGCCTTGGCGTTGTAGAGGGCATCGTCTGCACGGCGGAACACGGAGTTGATGCTTTCGTCGGCTGGGCTGGATTGGGCAATGCCGGCGCTGAAGCGAACCGGAAGGCCGTTCGGGAGCTTGAGCTTTTCGCCGAAGGAGTCGCGCAGATCCTCGACGAAGTCATGCGCAGTGCGCGCGTCGACGCCGATATAGATAAGGCAGAATTCTTCGCCGCCCATACGCGCGGCGATCCGAGGTGTGGGCTGTGCTGCGCGAATGGCCTCGCCGAAGGTGGCCAGCACCCGGTCGCCCTCATCGTGACCGAAGAGATCGTTGACCTGCTTGAAGTGGTCTAGGTCGAGCGCCACCAGTGTGAAGGCGGTCCCCTGCCAGCGGGAGCTGGTCCAAAGCTTGCGTCCCTGCTCCCGCAGTGCGCGACGATTGGAAAGCTGGGTGAGCTCATCGCGGAAGGCAAGATCGGCAAGCGTCGATTCGGCACGGTCCTTAAGCGCTGCCAGCCAGGACAGAATGATGATCGTGGTGCCGACGTAACTGGCAATAAACGGTATCGAATTGACCATTTCGCCGGAAAGCGGCGAGAAATGCACGCCGGGCATGAGGATCGCTTCGATCGGCCGCGCAATGGCACTGCAAAAGGAGGTGGCATAGCCCAAGGCCATCAGGAAGGCCGTGTTGGTGCGCACCACCTTGGTCGCGTGCCGAAGCACGAAGATCGCCGCCGCTGCCAGCTGGAAGCTCAGGATCACGGCGCTGACTTGCGCGGCATTCTCGGAGTTCAGCTGCAGGGCAAGGATGGCGACGACCACCATGGCCGGCGGCAGGACGAACCAGGCAACATGGAGCCTGCGGCCTGTGAGCGTGACGATGGCCGCCCATTGCAGGGCAACGACGCCGCTGATGCAGCCGGCGTAGAGGGCGGTCAAAAACAGATTTCGGGTGGCCACGGCCCCGAGAATTGCGGCCCAGCAGCATACGGCCATGACCAGAGACCAACAAAACAGCACGGTTTCGGGGCGATTGCGGCGCACGGTCATGATCGGCACGGCGATGGCAAAACCATGACGCTGACGATGCGCGCCACGACCAAGGACGGCATATCGAGAGAATAGGCTGCGTCCACAGCTGCTCCTAGCGGCCGCAAAAAAAGCAACGGCCCCCAGCATCTAAGCTGGAGGCCGTAAAGGATTGGTTCGTGAGCGCGCTTGGTTTAAGCGGAAGCTGGCGCGTCTTCCTTCTTGCGATCGGAATAGATGTAGAGCGGACGCACGTCCTTGCCCTTCACCACTTCCTCCGAGATCACCACTTCTTCAACGCCTTCGAGCGAGGGCAGATCGTACATGGTGTCGAGGAGGATGCCTTCGAGGATTGACCGCAGGCCGCGGGCACCGGTCTTGCGCTCGATGGCCTTTTCGGCGATTGCCTTGAGGGCGTCCTCGTGGAAGGTGAGTTCCACGTCTTCCATCTGGAACAGGCGCTGGTACTGGCGCACGAGGGCGTTCTTGGGCGCGGTCAGGATTTCGATCAGTGCCGGAATGTCGAGATCTTCAAGCGTGGCAAGGATCGGCAGACGACCGATGAATTCGGGGATGAGACCGAAGCGCACCAGATCTTCAGGCTCGACATCGGCAAGCACCTGACCGATGCGGCGATCGTTGGGATCCTTGACCGTTGCCGAGAAGCCGATGCCGGAGCCTTCGCCGCGCGCCGAAATCACCTTCTCGAGGCCAGCAAAAGCGCCGCCGCAGATGAAGAGGATGTTGGTCGTGTCAACCTGCAGGAATTCCTGCTGCGGATGCTTGCGGCCACCTTGCGGCGGCACGGAGGCAACGGTGCCTTCCATGATCTTGAGCAGGGCCTGCTGCACGCCTTCGCCCGAAACGTCGCGAGTGATCGACGGATTGTCAGACTTGCGCGAAATCTTGTCGACTTCGTCGATGTAGACGATGCCGCGCTGGGCCTTTTCGACGTTGTAGTCGGCAGCCTGAAGGAGCTTGAGAATAATGTTTTCGACGTCTTCACCGACATAGCCGGCTTCGGTCAGCGTCGTCGCATCCGCCATGGTGAAGGGCACGTCGATGATGCGGGCCATGGTCTGGGCCAGCAGCGTCTTGCCCGAACCGGTGGGGCCGATCAGCAGAATGTTGGACTTGGAAAGCTCAACGTCCTGATTCTTGGTCGCGTGGTGGAGGCGCTTATAGTGATTGTGCACGGCCACGGAGAGCACGCGCTTGGCGCGGAACTGGCCGATGACGTAATCGTCGAGCACCTTGCAGATATCGGCAGGGGTGGGCACGCCGTCCGAGGACTTGACCATCGAGGTCTTGTTCTCTTCGCGGATGATGTCCATGCAAAGTTCAACGCATTCATCGCAGATGAATACGGTCGGACCAGCGATCAGCTTGCGTACTTCATGCTGCGACTTGCCGCAGAACGAGCAGTACAGCGTATTCTTGCTGGTTTCGCCGGTATTGGTCTCTTTGGACATCCAGTCACTCCCGGGGGTTGAGCACCCCCAAATCTAGACATTAGCAACGACGCTAACGCCCAAGGCATAAAGAAAGTCTAAGCCGAAACGACCTTAAAGATCGTTCCGGCTGCGTGCAATTGCACCGGGATCACAGTCCACGGCGCAAGGGCGTTGTGCTTAACGGGTCGAAAGTCAGACCGTTGCCTCGGGGACGATGCGCTTTTCGAGCACGGTGTCGATGAGGCCGAAGGCCTTGGCTTCTTCCGGCGACAGGAAGCGATCGCGCTCGAGGGCGTTCTCGATTTCCTCGTAGGTGCGACCGGTGTGCTTTTCATAGATCTGATTAAGACGGCGCTTCAAACCCTCGACTTCCTTAGCGTGAATCAGGATGTCGGTGACCTGACCCTGGAAACCGCCGGAAGGCTGATGAACCATGACGCGCGAGTTCGGCAGCGAGGTGCGCATGCCGGCTTCGCCAGCGGCGAGCAGCAGCGAACCCATCGATGCAGCCTGACCCATGACCATGGTGGCCACGGCAGGACGGATGAACTGCATGGTGTCATAGATGGAGAGGCCAGCCGTTACAACGCCGCCGGGCGAGTTGATGTAGAGCGCAATTTCCTTTTTCGGGTTTTCCGATTCGAGGAACAGAAGCTGTGCGACGATCAGCGAGGCCATGTTGTCCTCGACCACGCCGGTCACGAAGATGATGCGCTCGCGCAGCAGGCGTGAGTAGATGTCGAAGGCGCGTTCGCCACGGTTCGACTGCTCGACCACCATGGGAACGAGCGTGTTCATGTAAAGATCGTGCGGATCCCGCATAGTATGCCCCTTGGCCATGCTCCAGGTCGCGGACCGGAACGGCTTGGTTGTTTGGCATGCCCCTGCCCCGAACGCGCACTCGGATGGACAGGATGGCATGCCGGGAAAATCGAATCAGCGCGACTGGCCGATTGCAGCGACGCCGCCTTAACGGGCGGTAAAGGCACAGATAGGCGGCAATGGGGCGCGCTTCAATAGTGCTCCTGCGTCTTGTTGCGCCCAGGGTCAGACGAAGGCGACGGTGACGCCCTTCTTCTTGAAGTAGGATTGCATCAGCTTGCGGCCCTGACGGTTGCCTTGTGCGAGCTTGGCGGTTTCGAAGGTCGCCTCCTTTGCGCCTTCCTTGGCCATTGCGCCTTTGAGGGCCGCAATGTGGAGGTCGAGGTCTTCATTGCCATTCTGGATCGAGGCGTAGATCGCGTCGATGGCTTGGGTAACAGTGATGTCGCTCACAGGAAAATCCTCAATCGAGTTTTGCCGCCTTCAGAACATCATTGATGCGCGCTTGCCAACCCTTTCCTGTGGCTTTGAACTTTTCGATGACGTCCGGGTCGAGCCGAAGAGATATTTGCTGCTTGGGGGCAGCGACGGCAGGACGGCCACGGGCGCGGCGGATGCGGGCGTAGAGTTCAGGATCGAACTCTGAAAGTGGCTTCAGCCCAGCTAGTTGCTCATCCGTAAGTTCTGGGGAGTCCACCGCGTCCCAGTCCTCCTTGGTGAAGCCAAGACCTTCGCGAAATTCCTTGTTCATAATGCTTCTCTCTCCTTCTCGCTCGCAGGGCGCATTGAGATGACCGAGATTGCTTCAAAGCCATACTGCACGTGGACTACGGTTGTGCCACGTCCATTCAGCCACCCAACCGCCAAGCGACGACCCAACTTGGCATCTTCGAAATACGCATCCTCGAAAAACTCGAGCGTTAAGTCCGCGAAGTCCAAGCCGTGCTTAAGCAAGTTCGCGCGTCGTTTCGGCTCGTCCCAGATAATCTGCATTTATGTATCACGTTAAATAGGGCGATCCAATGATGTTGCCAGTGGGGCAGTGCGGCGTCGATGGTGATTGCATTGGCCGTGCCGCACCTTAGTGTCTGGTCGTTGCAACCAGTTTGAAGACCATGGCCGCCATCATTCAAGTCAAGCCGATCACCGATGTCCCGGCCCATTCCGGGCTTCTGCGAAACCGCAGGATCCGGTGTTCTTCCAGAACCCATACCCCTTCTATGCGCAGCAGCACGCGTCCCATCCGACGTTCTTTTGGGAGGAGTATGGGCATTGGTGCTTCTCGGACTTCCGCTCGGTCAGCGCCCTTCTTCGCGACAAGCGCCTGGGACGTGAAATCCTGCATGTGGCGACGCGCGAGGAAATCGGGCTGCCGACGCCCAAGCCGCATACGGTCGACTTTGATCTTACCGAACAATATTCGCTGCTGAACCTCGAACCGCCGGCGCATACGCGGCTGCGGACGCTGGTGAATCGCGCCTTTGTTTCGCGGCAGGTGGAGCAGTTGCGTCCGCGCATTCGGCAGCTTGCGCATGACACGATCGACGGGTTGGAAGGTGAGGACAGCGTCGACCTGATCAAGGCATTCGCCGCGCCGATCCCTGCCATTGTCATTGCCGAAATGATTGGGCTTCCGGCCGAGGCGGCGCCGCTGCTGCTGCAGTGGTCGAACCGGATGGTGACCATGTACATGTATGGCGTCACGCACGAGACCGAGATCGACGCCAACCAGGCAGCGGCCGATTTCACGGCCTATCTTCGCGAAGCGATCGCGGATCGGCGTAAGGCACCGCGGGAAGATCTCCTGAGCCACATGCTGACCAGCGACCGCAATGGCGATGTGCTCAGCGACGACGAAGTGATGTCGACCGCCATCCTGCTGCTCAATGCCGGGCATGAAGCGACGGTGCATACGACCGGTAATGGGGTCAAATCGATCCTCGAAAGCGGGCTCAATCCGGCGGCACTCTTCGCAACACCGGAGCAGGCGGAAAAGACCGTGGAAGAATGCCTGCGCTTCGATGCGCCATTGCATCTCTTCACCCGCTACGTCCTAGCAGATACGGAGATCGAAGGCATTTCGCTACGCAAGGGCGATGTGGTGGGCTTGATGCTTGGCGCCGCCAACCGGGACCCTGCCCGCTTTGCCGATGCCAACCGCTTCGATCCGTTCCGGACCGATGGCGCAAATGTCAGCTTCGGTGCTGGCATTCACTTCTGCATCGGCGCGCCACTGGCACGGATCGAATTGCAGGAGGCAATGGGGGTGCTGTTCGAACGCCTGCCGAAGCTCAGGATCGTCGAGCCACCGCGCTACGGAAATGTTTATCACTTCCATGGGCTCGAAAAGCTGATGGTGGGGTGGAGGTAAGGCCCCCACCCGGCCTCCCCGGAAGTCGGGGGAGGAGGAGCGGTGCGGTTACTCGGCGGGGACGGCTTCGGCGTCGAGGTCTTCGATGGTCTTGCCGTTGTCGTAGACGGCCTGGTTGAGCATGCCCTGACGCTTGGCGACAATGGTGGGGACCAGTGCCTGGCCGGCGACGTTGACCGCGGTGCGGCCCATGTCGAGGATCGGGTCGATAGCGAGCAGCAGGCCAACGCCTTCTAACGGGAGGCCAAGGGTCGAGAGCGTCAGCGTCAGCATGACGGTGGCGCCGGTGAGGACCTGCCGTTGCCGCCGAGCCGATGACCGAGACGAAGACGATCAGCAGATAGTGCTCGATGCCGAGGCTAATGCCGAAGAACTGGGCGACGAAGATTGCCGAGATCGCCGGGTAGATCGCGGCGCAGCCATCCATCTTGGTGGTTGCGCCAAGCGGCACGGCAAAAGAGGCATATTCGCGCGGCACGCCGAGGTTCTTTTCCGTGATGCGCTCGGTAACCGGAAGCGTACCGATCGAAGACCGCGACACAAAGGCAAGCTGAATGGCGGGCCATGCACTCTGGAAGTAGCGGATGGGGCTCAGCCCATTGGCCTGGAGCAGCAGCGGATAGACCACGAAGAGGACAAGCGCGAGGCCGATATAGATGGCCGCGGCGTACCAACCGAGCTGGGCCAAGGCGTCCCAGCCGTAGACAGCGACAGCATTGCCGAGAAGGCCAATCGTGCCGATAGGCGTGAGGCGAATGACCCACCACAGGACCTTATGGATGATCTTGAGAGGAGGAGCGGTTGAAGGCGAGGAAGGCGTCTGCCGCCGGACCAACCTTGAGCGCTGCAATGCCGATGACGATCGAAACGATGAGGATTTGGAGGACATTGAAATTGAGGCTGGTCGTGGCGACGCTATCGGAGACGCGGGTTGAGGCTTGGAGGCCGATGAAGTTGGAGGGGATCAGACCCTTGAGGAAGTCGAGCCAGGACCCCGTCGATGAAGGGGCGCTGGCGGCTTCTGCGGCAACGGCGGTGTTGAGGCCAGGCTGGATGATGAGACCAAGAGCGATGCCGATGGCCACCGCGATCAGCGCGGTGATGGCGAACCAAAGAAGGGTCTGCCAGACGAGCTTGGCAGCGTTGTTGAGTTCGCGAAGGTTGGCTATCGATGCAACGATGGCGGTGAAAACGAGCACCGGCACAAGCGCGCGCAGGAGCGAAACGAAAGACGAGCCAACGGTCGCGAGCGTCTGCGTCAGCCAGTTGGCATTTCCGGCAGCGTCGGGTCCCATGGTGCGGGCGATGAAGCCAAGGACCAAGCCGATGACCATGGCCGCGAGAACCTGGACGCCGAAATTGGTATAAGACGGTTTGGGCGCGCGCGGAGCCGCGGTGGCCGAAAGTGTGGTGGGCATTGAGAGAAGCCTTTCAGGTGCGCGCGGCACCTGCTCACAAACTAAGCAGTGTGCCACACTCTTGACCAGAAGCTACGCCGCCTGCCGCGATAAAGCAGCGAATGACGTACCCTTTGGGAAAGCGCTGGCAGAAATTTTTGCGCCTATGGCGAGTGTGCTAGAAAAGCCTTGTCAGAGGCGCCGCGTCAGCATGGTTGCGAGCGCGGCAACGAATGGTATCGCCAAAAGACTCGCGGCCAAGGAAGCGACAAGGGTGGCGGGTCCCGGATCGCTCCAAGCCAGCCAGGCGAGACTTATCGCGGCCAGACCACTGATGACGCCGGTGAGGCGATGGACCAGTGTCCAGGCGCGGTCTGACCCGACGCGCCACGGCATGCGCAGGCCGGCATAGGAGTGGCGCTCGGCTTCGAAGATGACAATCGCAAAAACGGCAAGTGTCGCCGCAAGACCGAAGGCAGTAAGGCGGAAGAGGTCGAGGTCGGAACCAATGGCGAGAAAAAGTAGCGACAGCTGGCAGGCGGCGGCCGTCGCGAGCGCTACGGTCAGTATGGGGTCCAAGATGTGCTGGGTCTTGGCGAAGTGGTTTTTCGTGAGAAGGCGACCGAGCAGGAAGAACACAGCCATCAGGACAAGTTGAACCAGCGGCGCCGTGGCAGCGGCCAGGTCGCGCGGCCAGAGCACGTCAGCTGTGGAGCCCTGCCAGTGCGCCGGAAAGGAAAAGCTTGCGGGAACATGGGCGATGATGACGCCAGCCATGGCGATGGTCACACCGAAGATCAGCAGATGAAAGCGGGTGACGAGGCTAGGCATAGGGGAGTCCGGTGGTCCGGGTGATATAGGTGGCGGACGAAGGATCGGAAGGGGCTTGCTGTACTCGTCGTCAGGCACCCCCTTCCGAGCGACGCTAGGGTGCGGCGCACCTAAGCTCTGCTTGCCTTCCCCTCTGAGGGGAAGGTAGGGCTAAGGCGCAGACTTGGACCGCGAGGTGAAGGTCACCCCTCATCCGCCCTTCGGGCACCTTCTCCCCACGGGGGCAAAGGGAAGAAAGAAAAGGGCCGGTTTCCCGGCCCTTTGTGTTCGCAAAAATCCGAAGCTTAGCGCTTGGAGAACTGGAAGGAGCGGCGGGCCTTGGCCTTGCCGTACTTCTTGCGTTCGACGACGCGCGAGTCGCGGGTCAGGAAGCCACCCTTCTTGAGGGTCGGGCGCAGGGCGGGCTCGAAGAAGTTGAGCGCCTTGGAGATGCCGTGACGAACGGCACCGGCCTGACCGGAGAGACCGCCGCCGGCAACCGTGACGTTGACGTCATACTGCTCGGTGCGTTCGGTGGCGACGATCGGCTGCTGCACGATCAGCTGAAGAACCGGACGGGCGAAGTACTTGGCGAATTCACGGCCGTTGACGGTGACCTTGCCCTTGCCGGGCTTGATCCAGACGCGGGCGACGGCGTTCTTGCGCTTGCCGGTGGCATAGGCGCGGCCGAGGCTGTCGAGCTTCTGGACATGGACCGGTGCGGTGTTGGCGGCGGAGCTGCTGCCGAGGTGCCGAGGTCTTCGAGAGAATTGATGGTTTCAGCCATATTACTTCACCCGGACGTTCTTGGTGTTCATCGCAGCAACGTCGAGCTTGGTCGGGTTCTGTGCGACATGGGGATGCTCAGCGCCGGCGTAAACACGCAGGTTCTTGAGCTGGGCGCGAGTCAGCGGACCACCCGGCATCATGCGGCGGACGGCGTTTTCGAGGACGCGGTTCGGGAAGCGACCTTCCAGCAGCTCACGCGCGGTGCGGTCCTTGATGCCGCCGGGGTAACCGGTGTGCCAGTAGAAGCGGTGCTGGTCCAGCTTGCGGCCGGTCAGCTTCACCTTGTCGGCATTGATGACGATGATGTTGTCACCCATGTCCATGTGGGGGTGAAGGTCGGCTTATGCTTGCCGCGCAGGCGCGAGGCAATGATCGAAGCGAGGCGACCGACGACAAGCCCTTCGGCGTCGATCAGCAACCAGCTCTTTTCGATCTCGCTCGGTTTTGCCGAGTACGTGCTCATGTCGAAAATCCTATGAAATCAAGCGGCCGGCTCACGAGGAACCGGCCAGTTCGAGGCGGGGTGTAGGGGAGATTCACCACAGCGTCAAGAGGGTGAAAAAGCATAACGATTACAGCGGTTTATGAATGCGGTATTATTGTACCGTAGGCTTCTCGTGCTCTGTTCATTTATTTGAGCGAGGGGCTCCCCTCTCCACCACGCGTCGCGTGGTCCCCCTCTCCCGTAGGCGGGAGAGGAAAGCAGGGTGGTCAGCCCACGCGGCGGAGGTCGGCGAGGTAGGCGATGGCGAGGCCGGCGAGCATGAAGGCCAAGGCCTGGTGGCCGACGGCGAGGCTGATCGGGACGCTGGTGAGAAGCGTGGCAATGCCAAGGGCGACCTGGAGAAGGACGACGAGGCCGAGGCGGGGAAGCCAGCCATGCACACCACCGAAGCCACCATCGCGATTGCGGGTCCAGAGCAACCAGGCAATGTAGGCCACGATGGCGTAAGCGATCATGCGGTGGACGAACTGCACGGTCAGCGCGTTTTCGAAGAGGTTGCGCCAAGCGGGGTCCATGACCAGGAGGCCATTGGGGATGATCGCGCCATCCATCAGCGGCCAGGTGTTGTAGCCCATGCCCGCGTCGAGACCGGCGACGAAGGCCCCTGCCCCGATCTGGAAGATAACCGCCGCCACGAGCACAGAGGCGGTGATCATGTGGAAGCGCGTGACGTGACCCAGGACACGGCCGGGGGTCAGCGAACGGGCGACGAAGATGAGCGCAATAAAGAGAAGGGACGCCGCCGTCAGGTGGGCGGCAAGGCGATATTGCGAGACAGAGGTCAGTTCGGTGAGGCCGGACGACACCATCCACCAGCCGAGCGCACCCTGAAAACCGCCGAGCACGAAGAGGCCGAAGAGCGGCAGCGCCAGGTCGCGGCTCAGGCGCTTCTGGAACAGGAAGATGACGAAGGGCACGAGGAAGACGAGGCCGAGCGCTCGCGCCAGGAGCCGGTGAAACCACTCCCAAAAGAAGATGTATTTGAAGTCGTCGAGGCTCATCCAGGAGTTGAGCACCGAATATTGCGGGATCTGCTTATAGGCCTCGAACTCGGCATCCCATTGCGCCTGATTGAGCGGCGGTATGACGCCGGAAAGGGGCTTCCACGATGTGATGGAGAGGCCGGATTCGGTGAGGCGGGTGATGCCCCCGACGACCACGATCAGCAGCACGAAGGCCGCGAGGCCGTAGAGCCAGATGCGCACGGGCCGCAGGCGGTCGCTGGCGAAGCTGATTTGGCCTGGTGCGGCATCTTGGATCGTGGTCACGGCGCGGTTTCCGGTATCGGCAAAACTGGCGGAGTGGTAATCCCGCAAGCATGGGCCCGCAACAGTTCAGATGCCGCAGATGAAACAGCGTAACCGCAAGTTGATCGGGATACCGGTGCTGGTCGCCTCGATCATCGCCTGGTGTTTCGTGGCGACGGCGATCTACCTGCTGCTGCCGGAGGGCCTGCCGGGCCTGGTGCTGATTGCCTTCTTCATCGTCGCGGGCATGGGCTGGCTGCTGCCGGCCATGTTGACGATCGGTTGGATGTCCAAGCCGGATAAGTTTTGAGACCTCATCCTGAGGTGCGCAGCGAAGCCTAGCCTCGAAGGACGAGGTCGGGCGAGTGGAGCGACGTGCCACGCCCTCGTGGTTCGAGGCTACGCTGCGCTCCGCACCTCACCATGAGGGCTACTCAAGGTTTCTGACTCCTAGTCGATTAGCCCATAACCCGGCCGAGCTGGGTGAAGAGGCCGCCGCTGGCGAAGACATCGACGTAGCGGCGGTGCTGGAAATAGCCATTGAGCGACACGCGCGGCAACGCGGTCGGCGTTTCGAGGTGACGCGGGTAAAGGCCACCCGGCCGGGTCGTGACAGCGGTGCGGAAGCCGAGGTCTTGGGCCAGATCGAACTCTCGCGGGCCGCAGGAGAGCGGTCCACCCAGCGGATAGGAAAAGTGCGCCGGACGGATGCCGAACTGCGCCTCGATGACGGATACCGATTGCGCCATTTCGTTGCGCGCCTGATCGGCCGGAAGCTTTGCCAGTTCATAGTGGTGCACGGTGTGCGCACCGACGGTGCAGAGCGGGTCGCCGGCAAAAGGCGCAGCTCCTGCCAGTCCATGATCAGTTCGCGGCACTGCTTGCCGAGGTCATAGCCATAGGCGGCACAGAAGGTTTCCAGCAGCTCCAGCCGCTGCGGTTCGGGGAGCTTGCGGAGCTGCCAATAAAGACGGTTGAAGGCATCTTTCTTGAGCGCCGTGCTGCTGGTGTCGACATATTCGGTGTCGCCATTTTCCGTGAAAGCCACTGCTTCCTGGCGCGCGATGATGTCTTCAATGGCCTGCCACCAGAGCTGCCCGGTGCCATCGACGAAAGCTGTCGGCACATAAAGCGTGAAAGGCGCCTCGTGCTGGCGGAGGATCGGCAAGGCGTATTGGAGATTGTCGCGGTAGGCATCGTCGAAGGTGAGGACGATGAAGGAGCGGCCGCGCCTGGGTTCGGCGAGACGGCGGAGGGCTTGGTCGAGGTCAACAATGTCGATGCCGAGGGCCCGGACCCGCTCGATGACATAGCTCAGAAAGTCGGGGCGGACCTGGAGGATGGCATTGGGCGAGAAGTCTGCCGGCGGCTCCGGCAGCACACGGTGGAGGGTGAAGATGACGCCGCGCGACTTGGAGAGGAGGCGGAATAGCGATGGCAGGCGCGCCAGCCAGAGCGCCTCGAAGCTGGCGCGAATGGCGGCGTATTTCAGCGACATCAGGCGGCGACCGCCTCGGCGAGCGCGGCGATCTCGATCTGCGGCAGGCCGGCGTCCTGAAGCGAGCGGCGGACCGCTTCGGCTTCCTCGACGCTGGTTTCGGCACCGGTAACGAGGACGATGCGACCGCCAAGCTCGGCGAAATACGGCAGCGTCGTAGCGCCACCCACCTTGCCGGTGAGCACGACGACGACTTCGTAGATGTCGCCCAAGGCTTCAACCAGCGTCAGCGGTTTGCTGGAGCGGGCATCGACGGCGCGGCCCTGGCCCCAGGTGACTTCGGCAAAGCTGTTGTCGGCAGATTTCTGCACCACATCGCCGAAGCTGGCAGAACCGGCGGAAAGATCGGTGAGACCAGGCGCTTCGGTGCGGCGACCGGTGCCGGCATCGATCAGGGCGACACTGAGCCCCTGCCCCAGCGCCTCGCCAACCAGTTCCTCGGCCATCAACTGGCTGGGCTGATCGTCGGTGTGATCCGCAAGAAGCAGAAGATGCGTGCGGCCGAGAACGAGATCGGACGAGAGATCGGAATAGCGGATCACGCCCGGCACCCGGCGGCGCTGCGGCATGGCGCGGGGGTGACGACGGGCGGCAGCGGCAGTTCGGGTTCGTCGATGGCATCGGCCTTGTTGTCGGCCATGACCATCTGGATGAACTGGCGGGCCGTGTCGGGTTGCGGCGCGGTGGCCTCGACGGCGGGGGCGATCGGCTCGACCACTTCTGGCTCGATCAAGACGGGCTCGGCCAGCACAGGCTCGGCAACGATCGGTTCGACGACGGGAACAATGACCGGCTCGGTTTCGGCAACGACCTCGGGTTCTTCCCAACGCTGCTCGGGCTCGAGTTCCGCTTCGTCGAAGGGCACGGCTTCTAGCTCATCCTGCGGGCGGGCGCGGACCGGGGCCAGGGCGCGGCCGGACATGAGTTCGGAGAAGGCGATGATGCCGATCTGGAGGGCGATGGAAACAAGGCCCACGCCGATCATGACCAGCGACGTCTTGGGCGAAGCGGGCGTCACCGAAGGCGCGGCAACGGAAACGACGCGGACGTCGGGAAGAGCCGAATTGGCTTCGACGCGCGAGGAAGCTTCATTGTAGCGCAGGAGATAGGCTTCAAGCAGGTCGCGCTGCGCCTTGGCTTCGCGTTCGAGGCTATCGAGGGTCACCGTATCGCGGGTGGCGGTGGAGGCGGTGGACTTAGCGCGGGCCAGTTCGGCACGGAGCGAAGTCTCGAGATCGGACTGGATCTGCGCTTCGGCATCGAGCGAGGCGGCGACGCGCTGGCCTTCGATGCGGATCTGATCGTTGAGCTGGGCGACCTGCGCGTTGAGCGAACGAATGGTCGGATGGCTCGACAGCAGGGTTGCGGAGCGCTGCGCCAGCTCGCCCTGCACGCGGGCCTTTTCCTGGCTGAGCTGCTGGATGATGGCCGAGCTTTGCACGTCGGCAAGGCCTTCCAGCGGCTGGCCGCGATCGATCATGCCGCGGATCAGGGCGGCGCGGGCTTCCGAATTGCTGCGACGCTCCTGGGCGGCGGTGATGTTGCCGGAAATGGTCGAGAGCTGCTGGTCGAGGAGGCTCGATGTGCCCTGGCTGGCAAGGAGGTCATTGTTGACGCGGAATTCGGCGACGGCGCTTTCGGCCTCGACCACGGAGGCACGCAGGCGCTCGATCTCGCCCAACAGCCAGCCGGAGGTTTCGGCGGTGTCTGAGATGGAGAGACCTGCGCGGCGGGTGACGTGGGTATTGGCGATGGCATTGGCGATGCGCGCGGCAAGGTCGGGATCTTCCGACAGAACCTGGACGGAAATGATGCCGGAATCGCCTTCCTGACGGACGGTCAGGCGTTCGTCGAGCGAGCGGATCACTGTTTCATCAATGCTGTTGGGCGTGGCAGCCCCGCGACCAGCGAGCTGCATGATCATGCCCAGCGGCGAGAAGCCGGACTGGCTGCCGTTGAATTCGGAAACGGAACGAAGATCGAGCGCATCGATGACCGAGATCAGCGTATCGCGCGACTTGATCAGACCGATCTGGCTGGAGACGACGCCGATGGCATTGCCGGTGACGACGGTATTGGTCTGTTCGGACGCGGTGCGCGGTTCGACCAGGATGGACGCCGAGGATTCGTAGAGCCTGGGCTGGAACATCAGGAAGACGAAGGTCAGTGCCAAGAGGCCTAACGTCACGAGGATGATGCGTGGCAGCCGCCGGAGGATGGCCGAGAGAATAGCGGCAACATCGATGCGTGCGTCATCTGGTGCGGACTGGTCGTAAGACATGGACGATCCTCGAATTCACAATGAGATAAGCCCATGTGTGGTCAACATTCGGTTAATCGCGCTGCAGAGTGCACGAGGACTTGGCAAGCATAAGTGAAATCTTAACCACGCCAGAGGAAAGTAGCGCCAACTCGACCGCGGGATCGTCCATGCGCTGGCTACCTATTGTTGCTCTGACTTTTTCCCTGGCGCTGACTGGTTGCGCCACGACGCGGCCGGCTACCTACCTGGTGGAGACAAAGGGTCCCTATCAGCTGGATACCGGCGATGTGGTGCGAGTGACCGTTTACGGGGATGCCGAGCTCAGCAAGAGCTACAAGGTCGACGATAGCGGCGCGATCGCCTTCCCGCTGGTGGGACCGGTCGCGGTGCGCGGTGGCACGACCGAGCAGGCTTCGGCGCGGCTTTCTTCGGCTTTGGCCAACGGTTTCCTGCGTGACCCGGACGTGGCCGTGGAGATCGACCAGTACCGGCCCTTCTTCATCCAGGGCGAAATCCGCAATGCCGGCCAGTTCACCTATGTCTACGGCATGACCGTGCGGGCAGCGATCAGCACGGCTGGCGGCTATACCGACACTGCCGACCGAAACCAGGTGGTGGTGTATCGCCGCCAGGGCAACCAGATGGTCAAGGGCGTGGTCAATCTCGACTTCCCCATCTATCCCGGCGACACAGTGGTCGTTTCCGAACGCTGGTTCTAGGCGGTGAACAGAAGGCCATTGCGCATTTTGGAGGTGCTGCGGGCGCCGGTCGGTGGTCTCTTCCGCCACGTGGCCGACCTCACGCGAGAACTTGCGGCGCGCGGGCACAGCGTCGGCATCGTCGTCGATACGCTCAGCAATGACAGCCAGACCGAGGTCCTGCTGGACGATCTGGGCGCTCATGCATCGCTTGGCATCCACCGCTATCCCATGCCGCGGCTTTTCGGTCGGGGTGACCTGACGACGCCGCTGGCTGTCAGCGCGCTGGCACGGCGGCTTCAGGTCGACGTGATCCACGGGCACGGCGCGAAGGGTGGCTTTTATGCCCGGCTCGCCAAGTTTGGGCGGACAAAGGCACGGGTATTTTACACTCCGCATGGCGGCGTGCTGCATTATCCGAAAATTTCGGCATCCGGCCGATTGTTTCACCGGCTGGAACGTATGCTGATGGGCAAGACTTCTGCCATCATCTTCGAAAGTGCCTATGCCAGGAAGACCTATGCCGAGCTGATCGGCGAGCCGAGCTGCCGCACCGAGATCATCCATAACGGGTTGCGGCCGGAGGAATTTGTCCCGGTCATACCGGCTGGCGATGCTGCAGATTTCGTCTTTGTCGGCGAACTACGGGCGCTCAAGGGTATTTTCACGCTTGTCGCGGCGCTCAAGGACGTCAAACGCCGGGATGGCTCGGGGGCCAGCCTTGTCATGGCAGGCGATGGCGCCGAACGCGGATCGCTGGAAGCGCAGATCGATCAGCTGGGCTTGAGTGGACGCGTGAGCTTGCTCGGCGCGCAACCGGCTCGGCCGACCTTTGCCAAGGGGCGGATTGCGGTCGTGCCATCGCATGCCGAATCCCTGCCCTATGTCGTGCTCGAAGCCGCGGCAGCGCAGCTTCCGGTGATCTCGACGCGCGTGGGCGGCATTCCAGAAATATTCGGATCAACGGCGGACAGGCTGGTGCCGGCGGACGATGTGCTTGCCTTGCGAAAAGCAATGCAAAGCGCCATCGACGATCCGGATGCGGCGCAGGCAGAAATGAAAATCCGCCTTTCCCATATCGAAGCAGGCTTCTCGATTGCGCGGATGACCGACAGTATCGAAGCGCTCTATCACGGCAGTTTGCGCAATGCAGACGCCGTATTTCATTGAACTTAAACGCCTATGACTGAGAATGCTGGCACCACACGTGTGCCGGTAGTGTCTCATGTATCGCGTCGACCCTCAGAAGGCCATCATCGACCATGCCACGCGGCAGCCGGTCGACCAGGAGCAGCGGCTGACCCCGCAGGCGGAAGCGATTATCGCCGCGCCGGTCGAGTCGTCGCTTTCGGGCGCAGTGATTGCTGGCGTCGCGCAGGTGGTCGAGGCCGTGCTGCTGGCTATCCTCGGCTATGGCATCCACGCCGCCTACATCAATCCGAATAGCGACGCCGTCTATATTCCAGTCATCCTGACGACGGTGTTGCTGGCCAACGTGGTCTTCAACGCAGCGCGGCTTCATCGCATCTCGGCCTATCGGACGCTTTACTCCCAGATCGGCAAGATCATCGGCGCCTGGAGCGCCGTAATGGTCGTGTTGATCGTTGGCGTTTTCCTGTTCAAGGCCAGCGACCTCATCTCGCGCGTGTGGCTCATCGCCTGGCTCCTGTCCGGCGCCGCGACGCTGGTCGCTTACCGCATGCTGCTGCGCGGCCTGGTGCAACGCTGGACCGAAGAGGGGCGCCTCAAGCGCCGGACGGCGATCGTCGGCGGGGGCAGCGATGCGGCGCTTCTTATCCAGCAGATCGAGGCTGGCGCGGCCCGCGATATAAACCTGCTCGGCCTCTTCGACGATCGCGACGGCGAACGGTCGCCGGAAGAGGTAATGGGCTATAAAAAGTTGGGCCGGGTGTCCGACCTCATCGAGTTTGCCCGCCGCACACCCGTTGATCTAGTGATCGTTTCGATGCCGCTTTCGGCGGAAAAGCGCGTGCTCGACATGCTCACCCAGCTTTGGGTGCTGCCGGTCGATATTCGGCTCTCCGCCCATGCCAGCAAGCTCAAGTTCACCGACAAGGCCTATTCCTATGTCGGCGAGTTGCCGGTGCTCGACATGGCGGACCGGCCGATCTCGGACTGGAACCTGGTGTTCAAGGCGGTGTTCGATCGCGTCGTAGCCCTGTTCGCCCTGATCCTGCTGTCGCCGGTGATGATCATCACCGCCATTGCCATCAAGCTCGAGAGCAAGGGACCGATCCTGTTTCGGCAGAAGCGGCATGGCTTCAACAACGAGCTGATCGAGATCTACAAGTTCCGCTCGATGTATACCGATCGCACCGATGCCAATGCGGCAAAGCTCGTGACGCGCGACGATCCGCGGGTAACGCGGGTTGGCCGGTTCATCCGCAAGACGTCGATCGACGAGCTGCCGCAGCTCTTCAACGTGCTCAAGGGTCAGTTGTCCGTCGTGGGTCCGCGGCCGCATGCGCTGCAGGCCAAGGCGGACAACAAGCTCTATTATGAAGCCGTGGAGGGCTATTTCGCTCGCCACCGCGTCAAGCCCGGGATCACAGGCTGGGCGCAGATCAACGGCTGGCGCGGCGAGACCGACACGATCGACAAGATCATGCAGCGCGTAAACCACGACCTTTACTACATCGAGAACTGGTCGATCCTCCTCGATATCTACATCCTGGTCATGACGCCGATCCGGCTGTTCACGTCCAAGAACGCCTACTGAGCGGGCCATGAGCAAGGCACTCTTGGGCACGGCTGGACTGCTGGCGCTGCTCGCTGCGGGCACGGCCGGCGTTTCGGCGCAGACAGTCGGTGAGCTTTGCATCGAGTGCCTTAGCATTCGCGTCGGCCCGCCTGTTGTGGTGCGCGGCCCCTTCCCCGATGAACTCGACGCCTCGTTCACCGCGCTCCGCCTGCCTGACGGCAGAATGCGCGGCTTCAGCGCCAATGGCGCGACCTATGCGGTGGATGGCGCCGATATCTATGACATGGGTGGCGAGCGCCGGGCCGTGCTCGAGCCCGGCAGCCCCGGTGAGCCCGAGGAGTGCGGGCGCTGGCTGACCTCGACCGTGCGCAATGGCGACGAAGTGCTGGGCTTCGTGCACCAGGAGAGCATCTGCAAATACGGGCCGGGCGGGCAGACCGACAAGACCATGGCCATCGCCCGATCGCTCGACGACGGGCTCTCCTGGACTGATCTGGGGACCGTCATCAGCGGTGCGGACGCGCCGAAAGTGGGTTACACCACCGGCGAAGGCGACTGCTCGATGCTCGATGGCGGGGACGGTTTCCTTTACGCCTATTGCCTCAGGGCCAGCGACTGGCAGACCATCGTTGCACGCGCGCCGCTGGGCCTGCCGACCGACTGGCGCAAATATTTCGAAGGCAGCTGGACCGAACCGGGCCTTGATGGGCGCGCCACCGATATCGGTTTTGTGGGGACAGGTGCAGGATATCTCCGCGACTTCGGCCTTGTGGCCGCGGTCGCCAACGATCCCTGGTTTGGCGGGGTGCGGTTGTCGCTGTCGCGCGACAAGCTCGAATTTGCCGACCTCGCCGAACCGATCCTGCCGGTGGATGGCACCGAGTGGGAGCGTCCGGCAAAGACCGAGCTGGTTGGCTATAGCACCATCGTCGATCCCGAAACCGGCAGCAATTCGGTCGGGCAGCGGTTCCTCCTCAGCTATATCTTCGTGCCGTCCGACAAGGCTTTTGAGGACCGCTACCTCGTCCACCAGAAAGTGTCGCTGACCGTCGAGCCAGAAGCGCCGCTGGTCCAAGCCGGAATTGCGCTGTCGCGATATGTCGACGATGAGAACCGGTTCGTGACCTCGACCGGGCCGCAAACGGGGAGCGTGCCGGATACCGGCAGGACGCCGTCGTGGCGCATCTCCTGACCAAGGCACCAGAAAATATCGCGAGCCGCAAGATTAGCGAATGTTCAAGCGATTGGGCGGGGCATCTCGACCAGATGCTGGCGGAAGACGGCAGTTGCGCCGACTATTCCCGTGACCGCACGGCGGGCTGGCTCTTTGCGGAGGAGCAGGCGGGTAGCGTGCCGGTTTATCGCTGCTATGCGGAAGACCAGCAGACCCACTTCGCTTCGGCTGCGACCGATTGCGAAGGCCTCGGCGCGATGGAATTCGTGCTCGGATATGGATTGGCACCATGACCACTCTCGATTCCCGCGATGGCGGGCAAGCTCTCGGTACGACCTATGGCGGACTGCGCTTCGCCCTTTTTCGACCCGCAATGCGGTGTTCTGGATTGCCGTTCTGGCGATGAATTATACGTTAATGCGACCCTCGCCGGTCGATCTGCTGTTCATTCTGTCGTTCCTGTTCACGCTTGCCCATATCGTCCTGCAACCCCAGGCCATCATCTCGCGCCGGGCCCTGTTCCTGACGCTGCTCCTGGGCTCATGGGCCGTGTTCTTCATCCTGCCGTCGCTGGCGTTTCTCAGCGAACCCTTCGTGATCTTCGAATTGATCGCCAAGACTTTCGCCATTTCGATCGCCTTTATCGCAGCCTTCGTGTCGATGACTTGGAAGCAGCGGCACTTCGAGACCTTCATGAAGGTCTATATCGTCTCCTGCTGCATCGGCGGCGTCTTGGGAACGATCGGCTTCCTCACGCAGATGCAGCTTCTGACCTGGGACGGCCGCGCCAAGGGCCTGATCGACGATCCCAACATGTATGGGTCGTTCCTGATCCCCGGCATCGTTTTTTGCGCCTACTTCCTCTCCAAGGGACGCGGCGGCGCGCTTTATTACCTCGGCTGCATGGCGCTGATCATGATGGGCATTTTCCTGTCCTTTTCGCGCATCGCCGCCGTGGCCATGGTCTTTTGCCTCCTGGTCTACCTGGTGTTCCACTTTCGCAAAAATCCGCGCCGCCTGTTCATGGTGATCGGCGGCGTCGTGGTCGTGGGCGCCATTCTCTTTGCCATTGCCAGCATGACCTCCGCAGAATTCACCGACAAGCTCATGGACCGCCTGACCTTTGCCAAGGCCTACGACCTCGGCGAACAGGGCCGCTATAACCGCTATCTCCTTGTGATCCCGATGATCCTCAGCAATCCGCTCGGGGTCGGCGTGCTGCAGCTCGAAAAGATTTTCCCCGAGCCGATCCACAATATCTGGCTGAGTTCCTTCGTGAACTATGGCTGGGGCGGCGGCTTCACCTGGCTTACGCTGGTGCTGTCGAGCATCGTGGTCTCGATCCACAATTACTGGCGCACGCGTAACGAGATCACCATTGCCCTGCTGATCGGCATGATCGGCGTCGTCATGTGCTGTTCGCTCCACGAGGGTGAACACTGGCGTCACATGTGGCTGGCCTTTGGTTTGATCTGGGGCGTAAACGCCTACAATCTCGGGCTGGCGACGCAGCAGCGGCCGGCAGAGCAGTCCCCTGCCCCGGTCAAGGCTCAGCCGCGGTCGAGATAGCGCGCGGCCAGTTCGGCCGTGCCTTGGGCAAAGCCCGGCATGTGGTGTTGCGCCAGCTTGGTTTCTGCATGCGTGCCGATCCAGGCCAGGAGCGCCAGACGACGCAGCAGGATCATGGCATCGAGCGAGGCGATGTCCGCTGGGCTGAGAGGCCGCACTTGCTGGTAGGCTTGGAGCCACGCCGCCCGGAGTTCCGGCACCGAGGGGTGAGTCTCGTAGAACGAGATCGAGGCGGCAAAGTCGTAGGTGAACCAGCAGAAGCCTGAGTCGTCGAAGTCGATGAGGCTGACCTTATCACCGTCCACCAGGAGATTGCCGAGCCGCATGTCGGCGTGGATGAGGCCATATCGATCGGGCTCCGTGCCGTATGCGGCCAGGTCGGCGCGCAGGAGCTCTGACGCCGCTTCGATGAGCGGTCTGTTTGTGTCGTCGACGCCGGGCGCGACCCGCCAATCTCCCCAGAGGCCATCGGCATCGAGGATCGATGCGGTATTCCAAGCCTGACGGTTAAATTCTGTCGGTTGGGTCCAGGTAATGGCGTGTTGGTGCAGCGTGGCGGCGTAGCTCCCGAGCTTAGCGAAAAGCCCGGTCAGGTCGCTATCCATGGTCGGCTCGCTGCCAGGCAGGTAACGGAAGAGCACGGCGTAGCGGCGCTCGCCGTCCGGCATGGCAAAATGCTGCAGCAACTTGCCATTTGAGCCAGGGACGGGTTCGGCGACCGGAAGGTCGGTATCGCGGCGTAGAGCTGCAAGCCAGGCCAGTTCGCTCTCGATCGTCTCGGGGCTCTGGTAGTCCGGCCGGTGCACGCGCAGCGTGTAGCCGTCAAAGAGAAAGGTGTGGTTTTCGGAATAATTGATCAGCCGGCCGGCGGCACCGGCGAGTTGCGGCCAAAGCTTCGTGGCTTCTCGCAGGTCCTGCGGGTCAAGCGGCATGACGGCCCAAGGCTTTGGTGAAATGGTCGGAGCGGCCGGATTTGAACCGACGACCCTTTGTCCCCCAGACAAATGCGCTACCAGGCTGCGCTACGCCCCGACTGCGCGGACCAATAATCAACACGCCGAAGGAGCGCAACCCTGTTTTTCGGTGAGGAAGACATTGTGAGGCTTGCCAAGCCGGTGAGGCAACCGGATGTTCGCCTCCGACATTGAAAAACAAAACAAGGAGACACTCATGAACGCACGTTCCAACGACCCCGAACTCGATTTCGTCGGCGGCTTCGCCTTGCTCGCCGGCGGGATCTGGGTGATCGGCGCCGTGACGCTGATCACCATGGTCGTGCTTGGCCAGGGCCGCATCTAAGACGTTGTAGCCTCGCGACTTTTACTCTTCGGCAAAAGTCGCGATGGTTGCGGTCTTGGACAGCTGGACCAGTCTCAGACCGGCCAGAAAAGCCAGGACGGCGAAGACGACGCCCACTGCAAAAAGCGGCACGATCGCCGACAGCATGGCTTGCTGCGTTGTGGCAGCTGCATAACCCGCAGCGTTCGCGGCGACGCCGGCCAATGCGGCGCCCAGGGCATTGCCGGCAGATTGGGTGGTTGGAAGCAGTGCCGAGGTGCGGTCGCGCTCGACGTCGGAGCTCGATTCCATGATGGTCAGCATGATGTAGCCATTGGAGATGCCAAAGCCCATGCCGATCAGCAACTGACCCACGATCAGCACGACAGGTTGTGCAAACTGCAGACCGGCGAGAACACTTAAGAGACCGACCGCCAGCAGAACCGGCCCCGTGCGTATGAGGATGCGACGGGTTGAGCGCTTGCGCACATTTGCTACCGTGACCGAGGACAGGCTCCAGCCGATGGCCATCACGGCGCCGACGATGGCGGCGTGGGTCGGACCGTAATCCCAGACCTGCTGCAGGATGAGAACGAGGTAGACGCCTGTGGTGGCGCCGGCGATCGGCATCAGCAGAAACATCCAGAGGCCCGAGCCAACCGCGGTGCGGGACGAGAAGGCATCGGGCGGCATGAGCCGCTCCTGGCTGCGGCGATCGAGCCAGACCGCAGTTGCGAGAACGACGGCTGCAACGAGCAGCAGGGCCAGGGCCTGGGCGGCTGGCGCAACGGCGGCGAGCGCAACCAGCATGGTACCGCCGCCGATGGCCAGGAGGCGAAGGCCTGGGAAGCCATGCGCGTCGACCGGCTTGCCGCCGCGTGGGACGACGGCCAGCACCATGGCACAAAAGATCAGGACCAGCGGCACGTTGATAAGGAAGGCGGCGCGCCAGGAAATGAGCTCGGTCAGCGCCCCGGCGCCGGCAGGCCCGCCAAAGGCGGCGACGGCCCAGACGACGGCCTGCATGCCGAAGACCTTGGGCACGAGGCGGCTGGGGAAGAGTTCGGGGATCAAGGCGAAGCAGAGGGCAGCGACGACGCCCTCCCCCAGGCCCTGAATGGCGCGTCCGGCTAGAACCTGGGTCATGTCGCCGGCGACGGCAGCGATCAGGGTGCCGGCGAGGAACATACCGGCCATGCTCAGCAGCGACCAGCGCGAACCCAACCGGCGCTTCAACATGGCGGCGGCCGCACCGCCGACGATGGCGAAGACGAGGTAAAGCGTCGTTGCCCAAGAGATCACTTCGACGCCGCCGAGCTCCTGCACGGCCGACGGGAGAGCAGTCGAGGACAGAAATGCGTTGAAGGCAAACAGCGAAACGCCGAGGCAAAGGATCAGCGTGACCGGCAGGTAGCGCGGGCCAAAGATTTCGGCCCAGCGGCCCTCGACGGTTTCGGTCATGGCGGTCTCGGAAGGTAATCAGTGGCTGAGTATTTTAGTGCGGCATCTTTGGGAAGCGCTTTGCTCCAGCAGTTGCCCAATCGGCGCATAGTTACACTCTTGTGCTCCCTTGCCGACCGGGCGCCCCTGAACTAGATTTGCGGTCGCAGGCTTGGCCTGCAATGTTCTCAGGGCGGGGTGCAATTCCCCACCGGCGGTAAGGCAGCGATGCCAAGCCCGCGAGCGCTCCCGGTGGGAGGTCAGCAGATCCGGTGTGACTCCGGAGCCGACGGTATAGTCCGGATGAAAGAGAACGGGATCAAGCGCCTTGCCGGGCGCCGCAGCCTATTGGCAGCGCTTTCTCGGCTCGTCGTCTCCCGTAACCCTGAGGAAACTGGTTACGGAAAGGACGACTATGAACCAGATTTCCTCTACCTACCGCAGCCACGCCACTTCCGGCGCGCTGTTCATGCTGGTCGCAAGCCTCGCGTTTGCTGGCACCAATACGCTTCAAGCTGTGTTGCCGACGCCGGCCGAATATGGCGGCTTCGGCATGAGTTCGACGGGCATGGCCTTCTGGCAATACTTGATCGCCTCAGTGCTCGCGCTGCCGCTGATCCTGAGGATCGGCCTTAACAATCTGCGCACGCGACACCCGCTTGCCCATGAGCTGCGTGCCTTTGCTTCGGCACTGGGCGTGCATGTGTTTGTTTATGGCTACGCTTCGGGCGTGCCGATCTGGCAGATGGTGACGTTGCTGGCGACAGGTCCGCTGTTCATCATCATCGGCTCGACGCTGTTCCTGGGCGAGCGCGCTTCGCCGGCACGCATCGCCGCGGCGATGACGGGTTTTGCCGGGGCGATCATCGTTTCCGGCGTCGGTGCGGAGGGGCTGGGCTGGCAGGCGCTGGTGCCGATCGTGGCTGCTGCACTGTGGGCGGTGACCGACGTTCTGACCAAGTACCTGGTGATGCGCGGCGAGCGCCCCGAGACGCTGACGATCTCGCTCCTCGTGTTGATGACGCCGAACCATCTCGCGATCCTGCTGCTGGTCAACGCCCTGGGTGGCGTCTTGCCCGCGGGGATGGCAACTGGTTTTCCATTTGCTCTTCCAAGCGGAGACGGGCTCTGGCTGCTGTTGCTGCTGGGCGCCTTGACCGCGGCAGCGCAGTACTTGCTGGCCTTTGCCTACAAGGTTGCCGATGCGGTCTACTTGCAGCCTTTCGGCGATATTAAGGTGCCGCTCAGTGGCCTGATTGGCTGGGTGGCCCTGGGTCAGGTGCCGTCGGCCTGGTTCTGGCCCGGCGCCTTGCTGATCGTGGGTGCTTCGGCTTTTATATATTGGGTCGAGCATGGCCAGCACCGGCGCGGCCGGATGATGCCGGCCTAAAATCTTCGAATCTCGGCAAGGCTTTGTGCTAGAGCCTTGCCACAAAGATTCAAGCACAGGACCCCGCCATGGCACTCAAGGAAAACGACCTCAAGTGGTTCAAGCCGATGTGGCGGCGCGTGGCCGTCGCGGTGTTCTTGACGCTGTGGCTGGGCTGGGAACTGCTTTTCACGCAGGACATGTTTTGGGCGCTGCTGGTGGGCGCGGCGCTCGCCTATGTGGCGTGGAATTTCTTTTATGCTTACCCGCGGGACACGGAAGTGGTGGAGCCTGTGGCACCACCGGTCGAGCATACTGAAACTCGTGATGACGACGGGCGGCTTTAGCTTTTGCCTCGCCTACTTCAAAAAACTCGGTGTTGTCCCCGCGGAGGCGGGAATCCATCCTGAGGTTTTGGGATGGGCCCCGGGTCAAGCCCGGGGTGACAGCCGGTGGGTGTAGAAATTGTGTGACAACTTCGCCGAGGTGACCGCCGGAGCGTGGGACCTTGGCTTCCCCTCAGCCACTAGCTTGATGTCATTCCCGGGGAGCAGGGACCGTTCAGACGGGACGCTTCCTTTGCTCAAAATGATCAGTTTCGAACCTCCCTCCCCTTGAGGGGGAGGGTAGCGAAGCTTGGCCGGCAGGCTTAGCGAAGCTGGGTGGGGCGGTCCAAGCACGCCACCTGGATAGCATGGCCCCACCCCACCCTCATTCCCTCCCCCTCAAGGGGAGGGAGGCGATGAACAATCACATCGGAGTATTTCAGTGCCCGCGGAGGCGAGGATCCATCCTGAGATCTCGGGATGGGCCCCGGGTCAAGCCCGGGGTGACAGCCGGTCGGTGCGGTGACGCTTCGGCAACTTCGAAGCGCCCCCTCCGGCTAATGCTCTCTCGCACGCTCGAGGAGCCGCTTGCATTCGAGCAGCTCGCGCAGCACTTCTGACAGCTTTTCGCGGGACTCGGCGTCGAGCGCCGGGCTGGCGAGCATTTCGGCCTCTTCGAGTTCAGCCTCGTCCCCGGCTTCTTCGGCCTGCTCGATCAGCGGCAGGATTTCGTCCAGCGGCTTGCCCTCGCCCACGGCGATGACATAGCGCGGCCCCTGATCCTTGAGGATCTTCTGGACGCCCTTGATGGTGAAGCCCTGATCGTAGAGCAGGTGGCGAATGCCGCGCAGCAGCAACACGTCTTCGGGCCGGTAGTAGCGGCGTCCGCCGCCGCGTTTCAGCGGCTTGATGGTGGCGAAGCGTGTTTCCCAGAATCGGAGGACGTGCTGGGGAAGATCGAGTTCCTCAGCGGCTTCAGATATGGTGCGAAACGCGTCTGGCGACTTGTCCAAACCGCCGGTCTCCCCTGCCAGAGCAGAGTGCAGACTCAGCACATGCCCTGAAAAGCCTTACTTTCCAGCAGCAACCATAGACTTGTTGATCTTGGACTTCAACACGTTGGACGGTTTGAACACAAGAACCTGCCGCGGCAGGATCGGGACTTCTTCGCCGGTCTTGGGATTGCGGCCGATGCGCTCGTTTTTCGAGCGAACCTGGAAGGAGCCGAAGGAGGAGAGTTTGACATTGGCGCCGGTGACCAGCGCGTCGGTGACGAGTTCGAGCACGCGCTCAACCAGTTCGGCGGACTCGGTTCGCGAAAGGCCGACAGAGCCATAAACCGCTTCTGCCAGATCGGCGCGCGTCACTGTCTTCTGTGTCATTCGGACCCCCGTTTTCCTCAGGTCGAGCAATGTCGCGCCGCAGGAGGCACAACATAGAGACTTCCGAACGCGACCCCCGCCGTATTCGGTGTAGCGCCAAAGCGGCTAAGTCCCGCCAGCGACGCTAAATTCCAACCGCCTAAACCTTAACGCCTTGCAAGCTTTGCGGTCAATGCAGTGCGGGCTTTACCAGCGAATGAGCGAGGCGCCCCAGGTGAAACCGCCGCCCATGGCTTCGAGCATGACGAGATCGCCCTCCTTGATTCGACCATCGGCGACGGCAACACCGAGCGCCAGCGGCACGGAGGCAGCCGAGGTGTTGGCGTGGCGATCGACGGTGATGATCACCTTTTCAGGCGGCAGGCCGAGCTTGTTGCCCGCCCCTTCGATGATGCGGCGATTGGCTTGGTGCGGCACGAACCAGTCGAGATCGTCGACGCTATGGCCGGACTGTTCGAGGGTCGCGTAGACGACATCGGTGATCTTGCCGACGGCGTGGCGGAAGACTTCCGGGCCCTGCATGTGAACGTGACCTGTCGTGCCGGTGGTCGATGGACCGCCATCGACATAGAGCTTGTCCCAGTGCTTGCCGTCAGAGCGCAGAGCCGAGGCGATGACGCCGCGCTCGGCTTCGTCGTCGGCAAGATCGATGCGCTCCATGACCACGGCGCCGGCACCGTCGCCGAACAGGACGCAGGTGGTGCGGTCGGTCCAGTCGAGCAGGCGCGAAAAGGTTTCGGCGCCGATCACCAATGCGCGCTTGGCAAGGCCGTTCTTGATGTAGCTATCCGCCGTGGTGACCGCGTAAACGAAGCCGGAGCAAACGGCCTGGATGTCGAAGGCGAAGCCGTGGTTCATGCCGAGCTTCATCTGCACCAAGGTTGCGGCAGCAGGGAAGGTGTAGTCGGGCGTGGTGGTCGCGACGACGATGAGGTCGATGTCCTCAATCGTGAGGCCGGCATTGTCGAGCGCGGCACGCGCGGCAGCGGTCGCCAGATCGGAGGTGAACTCGCCTTCAGCGGCGATATGGCGCTCCTTGATACCGACGCGCTGCTGGATCCACTCGTCGGAGGTGTCGACGGTTTTCGCCAGTTCCTCATTGGTGACGGTGCGTGCCGGCAGGTAGCTGCCGACACCGCTGATGAAGGAGCGAATTCTGGTCACGCCGAATGAACCTCGGTCTCGGGCGGCACATCGGGTGTGGCCCTGGTTAGGGAAAGCTCTTCATCGTGTCGCCGATCTTGTCCATCAGGCGGTTGCGCGCCATGCCGTGGGCGAGGCTCAACGCGCTCTTGTAACCGATCTCGTCGGTGCCGCCATGGGATTTGATGACGATCCCATTGAGGCCCATGAAGACGCCGCCATTGACGGTGCGCGGGTCCATGCGGCGTCGAAGGTCAGAAAGGGCAGAGGAAGCGAACAGTGCGCCGAGCTTGCTCAGCCAATTGGCGCTGAGGGCGCTGCGCAGATAGGAGCTGACCTGGCGGGCAGTGCCTTCGGCAGTCTTGAGCGCGATATTGCCGACAAAACCTTCGGTAACGACGACGTCGACCGTGCCCTTGCCAATATCGTCGCCCTCGACAAAGCCGTGATAGGTAAAGCCGGCGCCGCTGGCCTGGGCCAGGATCCTGCCGGCTTCCTTGATGTAGTCGAGGCCTTTGACTTCCTCGGTGCCGACATTGAGCAGGCCGACAGTTGGTTTTTCGGTGTTGAGCAGCGCCCGGGCGAGGGCAGAGCCGAGGATCGCATAATCTACCAGCTGCTCGGCATCGGCGCCGATGGTCGCGCCCATGTCGAGAACGATGATGTCGGAGCGCAGCGTCGGCCAGATGGCGGCGATGCCGGGGCGGGAAATGCCTTCCATGGGGCGCAGGCAGAAGGTGGCCATGGCCATCAGCGCGCCGGTATTGCCGCCCGAAACGGCGACATCGGCCTCGCCGTCCTTGACCGACTGGACGGCCATCCACATCGAGGACGTGCCGCGCCCCTTGCGCAGGGCCTGGCTCGGCTTTTCGTCCATGGCGATGACGGTTTCGCAATGGCGGAGGGTGGAGACGGGTTTGAGCGCCGGAAATTCGGCGAGAAGCGGAGCGATTTGCTCCTGGCGACCGTGAAAGATGAAGCGTGTATCGCCGCGGTCTTGGAGGAGAAGATTGGCCCCATGCAGCACGGCACGCGGGGCGTGGTCGCCACCCATGGCATCCACGGAGATCGTAATAGAATCGGTCATTTCAGCCCGTTTTTCGCCCGCTGGGCGGGGCTAGAACATATAACATCGTCGGGTCGGCGCAACCCCTGGAGGGCCGATCAGCTCTTATCAGGGTCTTCGCCCTTGAGTCGCGCGAGCTGGGCAAAGGGGCTTTCTTCCGCATCGCCGGTGCGCAATCCGAGGGCATCGAGCGACTCGCCGGGCAGGCGCGGATAAGGGTCGAGGCCCAGCGCCAGCGTCTCGAGGAGGAGCGCGCTTAGGTCGACCTCGGGCCCATCGATGTGATCGGGAAAGTCATCGTCCTCGAGATCGACGAAGACTTCCGAGCCGGGCGCCGGTGCCTGTGCCTCGCGCGGGGCAGGCAGGAAGACGCGGTCGATCTCCTCGACGACAGTTTCGGTGACAGGCTCGAAGCTGACGGTCGAGGCCTGTGTGACGGCGGCCTCGAGCTTCCCCTGTGCCCTAAGACCGCTGCGCAGGGGGACGACGGTCAAGTGGGCGACGAAGCGCTCGACCGACAAGATGTTCATGGCCTCGGCGATGGCGGCGCGTTCGGCTTCGCTGGCGTCGACATCAACGGAGCGGCCGCCCGATGGCAGGCGGTCGATGCGGACGATTGCGTCAAAGATGGGTGTGTCGCGCTGGCTCATGCGGCGGCCTCGAAAGCTATGGCACCCTTGGTGATGGCTTCGACCGGCTGGGTGGCGAGTGTCGCATCGCGCTCGATGATGTAGCTGGCGAGCGTTGCCGAATGCTCGGGCTCGCCGCCATCGAAGATGTTTCGCGAGATGACACCGGCGAGCGCGGCCTGATCGTTGCGATCGATGGCTTCGTTCATGGCAGCGAGGAGGCCGAAGAAGATGTTGCCCATCTTCTGGATCTTTTTGGGAACGGCGAGGTCCCCTACCCCCATTTCGCGCAGCGAGCGGTCCATGTCCTTGAAGAACAGGTCGAAAACCGCCTGGCTGAAGTCCTTGGCAGATTGCGGGCCATGCCGCAGGCGGCGGAACAAAAGCGCCATGTGAAGGCTGATCATGTCGAAGCGGCCAGTGACCGTATCGGGCACGCCCCACTGGGCATAAAAAACCGGCTGCCGGGATTGCGCCACAATGGAATTATAGACGGCGTAAACCGGCTCTGTGGCAGAGTTCTTGCGAAACAAGGACAAGATCATGGGATTGCGTCCAGCGTCGGTATGGGTCAAACACGGGCGAAACGGAAGCGGGCGGATGCCTGCTTGCCAGACTGTTGGGTTGACAGTTACACATTCCGGCGGCCAAGGGGCACGCGCCTCGTTGTCACGCCTATAGTCGAGAGCCATCGGGAAAGTCAAATTCATGCTCCTGCCTTTTGCCAAAGCATCTGTTGCTGCCGCCGTTCTCGCGGTCGCCCTCGCCGGGTGCACCAGCAGCACATCTCTGGTGACCAAGCGTACGCAGGGCTATGAAATCCCCGCTTCGGCGCTGCAGCAGATCCGCGTCGGCCAGAGCGAGCAGCTGGTGACGCTGGTGCTGGGGTCGCCGATGTCGACCAACACGTTTGGCGACCAGACGGCCTGGTATTATGTCGAGACCAAGGTCAACCAGACCTCTTTTGGATTGGCGATGGTGCAGGAGCGCACGGTTCTCGCGGTGTATTTCGACAAGAACAAGAAAGTGGCGGATCGCGCCGTCTATACGCTCAACGATGGCAAGGTGGTTGCCATCGAAAGCCGCCGCACGCCGTCCTTCGGCGAGGACGCGACCTTTATCGACAGCATCCTGTCGTCGTTCTGATCGAACAACATTCAAGAAAAAGCCCCGGTTGGTGCCGGGGCTTTTTTGTTTCTACCAGTTGCTTTCGAGAGCTTCGCGCGCCTGGTCATCGCTCCAGTCGGCAGGAACCCAGACGCCGACTTTTTCGCCATTCTGCTCGACATGAGCATGGCGCATCGGCGTGGTGCCGGAGGCCCCTCCTCCGCATGGTCATATTCGGCATGGCTATGCGAGAATTGCTGGCCGCGCTGGCGGCCGGCGTCGAGCCACGTGCCGGTGAATTGATTGTCTGCTGCGCTCATCTTGGGCCTCGTTGTTTTGGGAACAACGCGCCAGAGCCGAGCTTGCTCCAGTGTCTATTCGACGGCAGGGACGGTCTTGGCGATCGAATCGAGCGCCGCGTTGACCATGCCGCTGGCATCGTCCTCGTAGAAGGCGCGGGCGACGTCGACATATTCGGTGATGACGACCTTGGACGGGATATCGCGGCGGCGCAGAAGCTCGAAGGCTGCGGCACGAAGGATGGCGCGGAGCGTCGCGTCGACGCGCTCGATCGGCCAGCCTTCGGACAGGGCCTTGTCGACTGCGGGGTCGATCTGAAGCTGATGCTTGGTGACGCCGCCCACGATCTGGCGGAAGAAATCGGCGTCAGCCGGAAGATATTGTTCGCCCTCGATCTCGCGGCCGAGGTGGAAGGCGCCGAACTGGGCCAGCGTATCTTCCAGCGTCTGGCGGCCGACATCCATCTGGTAGAGCGCCTGCACGGCGGCCAAACGGGCGGCACCGCGCTGGTTGGCGGAGCGCTGGATCTCGGGGTCGCGCTTGGGGAAGTCAGGCATTGTCAGTCCTCGTCGCCGCTGATCGGGCTGTTGTTATCCGCAAGATGGGCCAGAAACGAGCGGAAGTCGTCAGCAGCGGAGAAGTTCTTGTAAACACTGGCGAAACGTACGAAGGCAACGTCATCGAGACCTTTCAAGCCTTCCATCACATATTCGCCGATCTGGTCGGAGGTGACCTCGATATCGCCCAGGCTTTCGAGTTGCCGAACGATGCCCGAGATCATCCGTTCCACCCGCTCCGGCTCCACCGAGCGCTTGCGCAGGGCGGTGTTGACGGAGCGAGCGAGCTTTTCGCGATCGAACGGGACCTTGCGGCCGGTCTTCTTGACCACGGTGAGTTCGCGCAATTGCACGCGCTCGAACGTGGTGAAGCGCCCCCACAGGCATTGCACACGCGACGGCGCCGGATAGCGCCCGATCTTCGGTCGGGCGGCTATCCTTCACCTGGGTGTCGTCATTGCCGCAATAGGGGCAGCGCATGCGTGGCCTTTAGCTATAGATCGGGAAGCGCGCGGTCAGCGCCTTCACCTTTTCACGAACCACTGCTTCGACGGCACCGTTGTTGTCGTCGCCATTGCCCTTAAGACCATCGAGCACTTCAATGATGAGCTCGCCGATCTCCTCGAACTCGGCCTCGCCGAAGCCGCGCGTCGTGCCTGCCGGGGTGCCGAGACGAATGCCGGAAGTAATCGCAGGCTTTTCCGGATCGAAGGGAACGGCGTTCTTGTTGCAGGTGATGAAGGCGCGGCCGAGCGCGTTTTCGGTCGCCTTGCCGGTCAGGCCCTTTGGGCGCAGGTCGACAAGCATGAGGTGATTGTCGGTGCCGCCCGAAACGATATCGACGCCACCCTTGACCAGCGTATCGGCCAGCACCTTGGCATTGGCGACGACCTGGGCTGCATAGGTCTTGAACTCAGGCGTCAGCGCTTCCTTGAAGGCCACGGCCTTGCCGGCAATGACGTGCATCAGCGGTCCGCCCTGAATACCCGGGAAGATGGCCGAATTGATCTTCTTGGCGATATCCTCGTCGTTGGTGAGGATCAGGCCGCCGCGCGGACCGCGCAGCGTCTTGTGGGTGGTCGTCGTGGCGACGTGGGCATGCGGGAACGGGCTGGGGTAAACGCCGCCGGCGACAAGCCCTGCAACATGGGCCATGTCGACAAAAAGGATGGCACCAACTTCATCGGCGATGGCGCGGAACTCGGCCCAGTCCATGATGCGCGAATAGGCCGAGAAGCCAGCGACGATCATCTTGGGCTTGTGTTCCTTGGCCAGGCTGCGCACCTGATCCATGTCGACCATGCCGTCCTGCTGGCGCAGGCCATACTGGATCGCGTTGAACCACTTGCCGGACTGATTGGGCTTGGCGCCATGGGTGAGGTGGCCACCGGCGTCGAGCGACATGCCGAGGATTGTGTCGCCGGGCTGGATCAGCGCCTGATACACACCCTGGTTGGCCTGCGACCCTGAATTGGGCTGCACATTGGCAAAGCCGACACCGAAGAGCTGCTTGGCGCGCTCGATAGCGAGCGTCTCGGCAACATCGACATATTCGCAGCCACCATAGTAGCGCTTGCCCGGATAACCTTCGGCATACTTGTTTGTCAGCACCGAGCCCTGTGCTTCAAGCACGGCACGCGAGACGATGTTCTCGGACGCGATCAGCTCGATCTCATGCTGCTGGCGACCAAGTTCCTGGCCAACGGCTGCGGCCAATTCCGGATCGGTCTCGGCAAGCGTGTTGGAGAAGAACTGCGGAAAAAGCGACGATGTGTGAGCGTTCATCGGTCGGATACCTCGCGGACGAGCAAATCGGTGAGCATGGCGGTGGCTTTATCACGCAGCAGCGTGAAATTGGAAGGCCGTAAGGGCTGTGCAAATTGCATGGGGCTCCCCTGGTTGCGGATGGGTGCCCAGGCGAGCGGCTCTACAAGGTTCGCGTTCCCCGATGGTTACCCATCTCTTCTCGCCAGTCGCGCGAACGGCTCCATTATGCCGCAGAAAAAGGAGGCATGAAAGCGCAAACTGGGACGGTCTGCAGCTGTTTGTGAACTGAGGCGCGGGAACCGCGAGGGTCTGGCTTCATTTGGCCATGCAAGCACTCATCTAAAAGGAAAACGACCATGAAAAAGTTCGTTGCTACCGCCGTCGCGCTTGCAGCTACTGCCGCCACCATGATGCCCATCCAGGCCCAGGTCGTGACGCTGAATTACGGTGAACGCGTGCGTGTCGTCGAAACCTATTGCGACCGCAATCCGCGCGATCCCGACTGTTTCGGCTACCGCGATGGCCGCTGGAGCCGCAACCAGTACAACCGCTTTTATGACAACCGACGTAGCGACCTCGACACCGTTGCCGCAGGCCCCTCTTTGGCCTGACGCTTGGTGCAATCGTCGGTGGCGCTATCGCCAACAGCAACAACAATCGGAACCAGGACGTTCTCGTGGGCCCAGCGCGCGGCAGCAATGTGAACGTTGCGGCGTGCCAGGCGCGTTACCGTTCTTACGACGTACGGACCAACACGTTCCTTGGCTATGATGGCGTGCGCCACCCCTGCAATCTCTAGTCAGCCTTCACAGCTGGCTTTGCGTTAGGCGTATTTGGACGTCGTGATCGCCGGTTCGGGGTTTTTCTCCCCGAGCCGGCGCTGTAATTTTGCTAGAGCCAGGCGCTGCATGTGACCGCGGTGGGCATTAACGGGGGTGATGACGATGACTTCGGTATCGGTCGCAACATCGATCGCCGCCACCCGCATCGTCTGGCCGACCTGGGTGAACTCAAAGAGAACTTCGCCGTCGCTCATGGTACCCCCTGCCCTCATGCATTACCGTTGAGGCACTTAAGCAAGACCAAACGCGATTGTCACCCCGGCCTTGAGCCGGGGCCTATCTTGAGATCTCAGGATGGGTCCCCGCCTTCGCGGGGACGACAACCTGTGGATGGGGAGACTGCCCGCTATTCGAGCGTAGCTCTCATGGCCTTGCTGCGCGAAATCGCTCCACCGGAGCGATTTCCTTTGCGCATCAAGCCTCGAACGTCACCTTGCCCTGCTCGTCAAATTTGTAGACGTCGTCGCGGAAGCTGACGGTGCCCTGGCGGTTGGCCCAGGCGGTGATGTAGGTGGTGTGGATCGGCACCTTGCCCTGGCATTCAACATCGAGACGCTGGAGCGAGGCGAAGGTCTGGTCGACCTTGTTCTGGTCCCAGGTGCCGTTGTCGCGCAGCAGCCAGTTGACGAGCTGGTTGACGCCATCGACGCGCACGCAGCCCGAGGAGTGGAAGCGGGCATTTTCGCCGAACAGCGCCTTGGATGGCGTGTCGTGCAGGTAGCAATCGTAGGGGTTGTAGAAGTTGATCTTGCAGTGGCCCATGGAGTTGGCCGCGCCGGGCTCCTGGCGATACATGTAGTTCACCTGGGCGTCGGTGATGTTGGCCCAGTTGATCGACTGCGGATCGACCTTCTGGCCACCGCCATCGTAGATGAAGATGTTCTGCTCGGTCAGGTAGTTCGGGTTCTCGAGCATGTACTTGGTCAGGTCCTGGCGAACCAGCGACTTGGGCACATGCCAATAGGGGTTGAAGTTGATCTGGCTGATCTTGCTGGCCATGATCGGGGTGGCGCGCTCGACGCGGCCGACCACGGCGGTATGGCGCTGCTCGACCATGCCACCGGCAACGGCCTCGATGGTCGCGGCCGGAATGTTGACGACGACATAGCGTTCCGAAAGGCTCGCAGCCATGTTCTGGACGCGGGTGTAGTTGAGATAAAGCTGCTGCAGGCGCGTCGCCGCGGGCACGTTCATCGCATACCACGTCGGCTCGTCGATTTGGCCGTTGGGAATGAGGCCATGGCGGGCCTGGAAATTCTTGACGCCACGATCCGTCTCGGCGTCGAAAACGTCGCTGGCATATTCGACCAGCGGCATGTCGCTCGAGGAAATGAGGCGACGCTTGAGCTGGACGACGGCCGGCGAGGAAACGCCGAGCTGCAGCTGATAGGCTTCCTGCGGAATTTCTTCCCAGCCGCCGCTGGCGACGAAGGGCTCATACTGAGAAATGGCAAGCTGCAGATTGTGCAGCGTGTCAAAGCTCAGGATCGGTTCATTGGTGGCAATCAGCGCCTGAGCGGCTGCCGTGTTGCCATCGCGGTCGGTTTCGCGCAGCACGCGGCTTGCGCCACCATCGAACATGTCGAAGAGCGAATCCTGGGCGCGCGTTGCCGGAATGGCCGCGAAAGCGCCGAGATAGGTCATGGACCGAAGAAATTTACGTCGATTGAGCCGCATCAAGTCACCCGAAAAGTCACTGCCACCACGTGTGGCCGATACCATCGCCAGCGCAGGCTTCACAATCGCGGTCAAGGCGTTGTGAACCATACGAGAGGGTAGTTTCTAAGAGGAAATGGTTTCTATCCGGTAATGCCGATGAATTCCGTTTGCGGCTGAAATAAGAAACGCCGACCTTTCGGCCGGCGTCTTCCTTTCGGTCGTGGCAGTGAGGCAACACATGCCACCACCCGAATGCGCTGCCCCTTAGGCTAGAGCTTATAAAGGATCTGATCGACCCAGAAGCGCTCGAGGCGGGCCAGAGCCTTGTTGAGGCCGTCGAATTCTTCGTCGCCGAGGCCGCCGACCTTGTCGATGGACTTGAGGTGACGATCATAGAGTTCGTCGATCACCTCGGCGACTTCTTCGCCCTTGGGGGTCAGCTTGATGCGGACCGAGCGGCGGTCGGTGCGCGAGCGTTCCTGAAAGATATAGCCGGTTTCGACCAGCTTCTTGAGGTTGTAGGAAACGTTGGAGCCGAGATAGTAACCGCGGCTGCGCAGTTCGCCGGCGGTCAGTTCGGCATCGCCGATATTGAACATCAAGAGCGCCTGGACGGGGTTGATGTCGTCCCAGCCCATGCGGTCGAACTCGTCCTTGATGAGGTCGAGCAGACGACGATGGAGACGTTCGACACGCGAGACGGCTTCCAGGTAGAGGGGTTTCAGGCCTTCGCTACGTTCCGGAGTAAGCGCCTCGGCCGCGTTCGATTTGATTGCCATTTGTGCCTCACTGTTTTGCATTCGTGTGCGATTGTTCGCATCTCATGAGGCCAAACTACGGCTGCCCACCTAAGATCAGCCTAAGCCGCACGCTTAAAACTATCTTACTGGAATGCAATGAGAATTTGGCTTAATCGAGCGTTACACTGGGTGAGAAAGTTGTAACCTTTCCGGCCCGTAAACGCTTCAGTCGGCCTGTGCACGCTGGAGGCGAATGGCTATCGCGAAGATCACGAGGATGGCCAGCAACAGCACGGCGCGCATGGAAAAAGCGAGGACCGACATGCGCACGTCGGGGCTGCCGGTGAGGTAAAGCAGAAGCTCGGCAGCCGATGCACCAATCAGCAGAACGGCCCCCAGCTCGCCTTTATCCAAAGGCCGACGGCGGCAAAAAGCCGGGCAATCGCGAAAACGCCGAGATATATAAAGGCCGAGGAGCCGAGCGCGGTGATGGGGCTGGTGGCGCCCAGGTTCACGCCAAGCAGCCGCGCCGCATCGCTGAGGCCGAGCAGCAGCGCAAGGATCGAAACGATGCGAAGGTATAGGCCGAGACTTGGCGCCTGAAAGAGCATGCGCTCTGATAGAACGTCGGCAGGGCTGCGACAAGCGCAAGGCTTGGACTGCCCAAGCAGGGCTGATAATCAGGCGGCGACAAGGAGACGCCCGATGAGCACTGATTGGCCCAAGCACGACATGAGCTTTCTTGGCGGGCGCCGGCTGCGGCGGATGCGGCAGACGGAGTGGAGCCGCGCGATGATGCGCGAAACCGAGCTGTTGCCGCGCGACCTGATCTGGCCGCTTTTCGTGATCGAGGGGCAGAACGAGCGCACGGCGATCCGCACCATGCCCGGTGTCGAGCGCTTGAGTGTCGACCTCATGGTAGAGGCCGCCAAGGCTGCGCGTGACGCGGGCATCCCTGCCCTTGCGATTTTCCCCAACACGCCGGATCACCTGCGGTCGGAGAATGGCGCCGAGGCCTACAATCCGGACAATCTGATGTGCCGGGCGCTCGCGGCGATCAAGGCGGCGGTGCCGGAAATCGGGCTCATCGCCGACGTTGCGCTGGATGAATATTCGAGCGATGGCCAGGACGGGCTGGTGCGCGATGGCGTCATCCTCAATGACGAAACAATTGCGGCCATGGTCAAATCCGCGCTGGTGCAGGCGCGGGCGGGCGCAGACATCATCGCGCCGTCGGACATGATGGACGGGCGGGTTGCTGCAATCCGCGACGCGCTCGATGCCGAAGGCTTCGAGCATGTGCAGATCATGAGCTACGCGGCCAAATATGCCTCGTGCTTTTATGGTCCGTTCCGCGAAGCGGTGGGCTCCGGCAGCCGGTTGCGGGGCGACAAGCGAACGTACCAGATGGACTACGCCAATTCCGACGAAGCTCTGCGCGAGATCGCGCAGGACATCGAGGAAGGCGCCGACAGCATCATGGTCAAGCCCGGCCTGCCCTATCTCGACATCATCCGGCGGGCCAAGGATGCGTTCAACGTCCCCATCTATGCCTATCAGGTCAGCGGCGAATACGCGATGATCGAGCTGGCCGGGGCTGCCGGCGCGATCAACCGCGATGCGGCGGTGCTGGAAAGCCTCTGGGCCTTCAAGCGCGCCGGCGCCAATGGCATCCTGACCTATTATGCGCTGGAGATGGCGCGAAAGCTCGGCCGCTAGCCAGCTTTTTCCGTAAGGCCATCTTCCGACGCTAGCTGCGCCGGGCGCTGGCCCTTGCGGGGGCGGACGGCGCTGATGATGCCGGCCAATGCGACCAAGAGCATGCCGCCGATGGCAATGGGCTCGGGGGCGTGGCCGAAGACGAACCAGCCCAGGAGCCCGGCCCACAGAAGGTGCACGTAGGTCATCGGCGCAATCAGCGCGGCCGGCGCATAGCGATAGGACTGGGTGAAAAGGTAATGGCCGAGCCAGGCGGAAACGCCCAGGCTTGCGAACAGCGCCAGCTGCAGCTGGGTGGGCGCCACGCCGTAAAGCGTCCAGGGCAGGAAGATGCCAAAACCGATTGCTCCGACCAGGGCCGAATAGAACAGCATGGCCATGGTGCGTTCGGTGTGGGCGAGGACGCGGGAGAGCAGATTGTAGGACGTGGCAACGATCACGTTGCCGAGCGCGAATATCACGCCCAGCGGATCGAGCCCGCCGCCGGGACGGGCTATCAGCAAGACCCCGCTGAACCCCACAAGCGCTGCGATCCAGGCCACGGGCTGGACTTTTTCGCGCAGGATGGGGCCCGACAGCACCACGACGAGAACCGGGCAAAGATAAGCGATGGCCGTAGTTTCGGGCACCGGCATGCGCTGGAAGGCGAGGCTGATGAGGAACGAGCCGAAGGCAAGGCTGGCGGCCCGAACGATCACCAGTCGCGTGCGAACCGTGCGCACCATCTCTCGGCCCTGGAAGGGCGCCACCAGCGCCAGCATCAGCAGGCAATGGCTGATGTAGCGGATGGCAGTAACCAGGGGCACGTTGTAGTCGGCGATCAGAAGCTTGTTGGTGGTGTCGTTGTAGGCAAAAAGCAGGGTCGCGCCGAGGACGCAGACAAGACCGCGCAAGGGCTGATGAGTCAGCGGTGCGGGCGCTGTGGTGGCGGGAGGCATGGCGTGGTCCGGAGGGGCGATCGCCAAGGCGATTCGCAAACATGATGCCCTCACGATAGAGCAATCGCGCACCGGCCGCGCAAGTTTTGCGGCCAGGCTCTTGTGCTGGGGCCCGATCGTCCTAATTTCTCACCCATGAACCAGGAATTCGTCGACCGCCCCTACCTTCCCGATCCCGCAACGGCGCCCGAACTTTTCGACGGCCTGCTTTCGAGACGCGTCGGTGCCTACCTGATTGATCTGGTGCTGATCGGCGTCTTGTCGCTGGTCTTCGGGGTGGCCGGACTGATCTTTGGCCTTTTGACCTTTGGGCTCGGGCTTGTGGCCATGGTCTTCGTGATCCCGGCAGCGGTTGTCGTTTATTACGGCGTGACGCTCGGCTCCCCACGCCGCGCCACAGTTGGCATGCAGGTAATGGACATTGTCCTCACGCCCACGCGCGGCCAGCCGCTCGATGGCTGGATGGCAATTTTCCACGCGGCCTTGTTCTGGCTGACGTTCTGGATTTCCTGGCCGATCACCATTCTTTTCGCGCTGTTCACCCCGCGCCGGCAGATGATCCATGACCTGATCATGGGCACGCTGATGGTGCGCCGATCGCCGATGGTTCGGCGCTGGCAGCGGCGTGGGTGATGGATCAAGAGGGCGTTTGGGCCGTTGTAGCAAAGGGGCGAGCGCGCTACATTCGTCGCCCAAGCTTTTGACAGGTCCTGGATGACCGACCAGACACCGGAAACCACCCAGCTTTTTTGACGGCGGCCATGCCTTGCCCCTACCTGCCGGGCAAGATGGAGCGGAAGCTTTTCACCCATCTCAGCGGCCGGCGCGCATCCATGCTGCATCAGCTGTTGAGCGACAACGGTTTCCGCCGCAGCCAGAACCTGATCTACCGTCCGGCCTGCGAAGGCTGCAATGCCTGCCAATCGGTTCGGATCATCGCCGGCGAATTTGAGCCCAACAAACGCTTCCGGCGCGTGCTGCGCAACAATTCCGACATCAGCGTCTCGGTGCAGCCCGCAGTGGCCACGGCCGAGCAATACGAGCTCTTCAAGCGCTATCTCGATGCCCGCCACTATGGCGGCGGCATGACGCAGATGAGCTACCAGGACTATGAATACATGGTCGAGGACACGCCGGTGCATTCGGTGCTGGTGGAGTATCGGCTCACCGGCCTGCCCCACCAGCCGCTGGTGGCCGTGGCGCTTACCGACGTGCTGCCCGATGGGCTTTCGATGGTTTATTCCTTTTACGACCCCGACCTCGCCCATCGCAGCATGGGGACGTACCTGATCCTCGACCACATCCACCAGGTGCGGTCAGCGGCTCTGGACTATGTCTATCTCGGCTATTGGGTGAAGGATTCGCCCAAAATGGCGTACAAGGCGGACTACCAACCGCTTGAAGTGCAGCGCGGGTCGCTGGGCTGGGCGCAACTGCGAGATTAAGACGTCTCTTCCTGAGGCATCATGGTGAGCCCGTCGAACCACGAGGTCGGGCACTCAAATGGTGCCACGACCTCGTCCTTCGACAGGCTCAGGATGAGGTCTACTGTGAGATTAGTCCTAGACCACCAAATCGAACACGATCAGCCCGTCGCGACCGCCTTCGAGTGCGGCGAGGAGGCGCCCGCCCGTTGCCTTGTGCGCGGGATGGACGAGGTAGGCGTCGCGGGCGGCTTCGTCGACGAAGTCCATGGTGAAGCCATCGCGAAATCCCTGATGCAGGCCTTCGGGAGACACATTGGCGCCGTAGCTGATGGCAAGGAAGCCATCGACGACGTTCCTGAGGGCAGCGAGATCGGCGTAGATTTCGTTGCGCTCGGTTTCAGGAACATCGGCACGGAAGCGGACGAAGACGCAGTGTCGGATCATTGTTGTTCCCTTTGAATCCCTTAGCCGCGGAACTTGTTGTTCTTGGGGAACCCCGTTGGTGGCTGGCGGCCGGCAGTGGCGCGGTCGCTCAGCCAGTCGGTCAGTTCCTCGGTCGGCTTGGAATAGGTTCGGCCGGATGAGTCGGTCCAGGTGAGGCCGTCGGCCGCATAAAAGCCTTGATGTCGGACGTGCCGCCATCCTTGTAGCGCTGGAGGCGCACGCCCTTGCCGCGGGTCATGGTGGCAAGCTGGGCCATGGGGAAGACGAGGAGCTTGCGGTTCTGTCCGATGATGGCGACGCGGTCACCCTCGCCCGGCACGATCAGACGCGCTTCGTCGGGGAGCGAAACGTTGAGGATCTGCTTGCCCTTGCGCGTGTTGGCGATGAGATCGTCCTCGGGCACGCGGAAGCCATAGCCATTGGAGGCGGCGATGATCCGCGTCTTGCCCGGGCGATAAACGAAGAGGTCGACGATGTCCTGACCCTCTTCGATATCGACGATGATGCGCACCGGCTCGCCCTGCCCGCGGCCTCCGGGCAGCTTGTCGGCACCGATGGTGTAGACCTTGCCGCCGGTGGTCAGCATCAGGAGCTTGTCGGTGGTTTCGCAATTGATCGACAGCCGCAGCCGGTCGCCGGTCTTGAACCCCTTCTCGTCGATCGGCGCATTGTGACCGCGCGGCGCGCGGATCCAGCCTTTTTCCGAAAGCACGACGGTGATCGGTTCGCGTTCGATGAACGCTTCGCTGACTTCGGCCGCGTCGGCGCTGGGTACGGCACCGAAGAGCGAGCGGCGGGCGCCAAGCGGATGGAGCGTTTCGCCATCGGCTTCGAATAGCGGATAGGCTTTCTTCAGCCCCTCGACCTGCTTGGCGATCTCGCCCCACTGACGCTTGTCGGAAGCCAGCAGCGCTTCGAGCTTGCCCTTTTCGGTGGTGAGGTTCTTGTGCTCCTGGCGGAGCTCGATCTCCTCGAGCTTGCGCAAAGAGCGCAGGCGCATGTTGAGGATGGCTTCGGCCTGATTGTCGGTCAGCGAGAAGGTCGCCATCAGCGACGCCTTGGCATCATCCTCCTCGCGGATGATGCGGATCACCTCATCGAGGTTGAGGTAGGCGATGATATAGCCTTCGAGCACTTCGAGGCGCCCGGCGATCTGCTCCAGGCGGTGCTGGCTGCGGCGGACGAGCACGATCTTGCGGTGGTCGAGCCAGGCGCGCAACGCATCGGCGAGGCTCATGACGCGCGGCACCGTGCCCCGGTCAAGCACGTTGAGATTGAGCGGGAAGCGGATTTCGAGCTCGGTTAGCTTGAACAGCTGCTCCATCAGGATCACCGCGTCGACCGTGCCGGCGCGGGGCTCGAGCACAAGGCGGATGTCGTCGGCGCTTTCGTCGCGCACGTCCTTAAGCAAGGGCAGTTTCTTGGCCAGCAGCAGTTCGGCGATCTTTTCCACCAGCCGGGCCTTGGGCACGCCATAGGGGATCTGCGTGACGACGATCTGATAGACGCCGCGGCCCTTGTCTTCCTTGTTCCAGACGGCCCGGAGGCGGAACGAGCCGCGGCCGGTCTCATAGGAATGAACGATCGAGGAACGGCCCTCCACCAGCTGTCCGCCGGTCGGAAAATCGGGACCGCGCACCAGGTCGTCCATGCTGGGTGGCGCGGACGGATCGGGGTGGATCAGTTCCTCGGTCGTTGCCGCGGGATTGTGGATCAGCTTCAGCGCAGCGTTGCAGAGCTCAACGAGATTGTGCGGCGGCACCGAGGTCGCCATGCCGACGGCGATGCCGGTCGAGCCATTGGCCAAAAGGTTGGGAAAATTCGACGGCAGGACGATCGGCTCTTCGTCTTCGCCGTCATAGGTGGCTTTGAAGTCGATGGCGTTCTCGGTAATGCCCTCGAGCAGCCGCGTCGCCACCTCGGTCATGCGCGATTCGGTGTAGCGCATGGCGGCGGGGCTATCGCCGTCGATATTGCCGAAATTGCCCTGGCCATCCACCAGCGGGTAGCGCAGCGCAAAATCCTGGGCGAGGCGCACCAGCGCGTCATAGATCGACTGGTCGCCGTGCGGGTGGAATTTGCCGATCACGTCGCCGACGATGCGGGCGCTCTTTTTATAGCCCTGATTCGGATCGAGCCGCAGCAGGCGCATGGCGTGAAGAATGCGGCGATGCACGGGCTTGAGACCATCGCGTGCATCGGGCAGCGCGCGCTGGGTGATGGTCGAGAGCGCATAGCTCAGATACCGCTCTTCGAGCGCCTGCTTGAGATCAACAATGCGCTGATCGTCGGGCGGCTGAATGGTTTCGGCATCGGACATGGGCGGCTCCGCAAGGAGAACGAATCAGGAGCAAAGTATAGCAGCTGGGGAGCGAAACGCGCAGATTTTGGCGGTTTTGCACGGGTTATGGAGTGAAGCGGAGATATCGCGCCCCCTCCCTACCTGCGCTAAGCCTTGCGGCTAAGCTTCGGTACCCTCCCCTCTGAGGGGAGGGTGGACGCAATGGGCAACCACGCACAGGACTTACCTTCCCCTCAGAGGGGAAGGCAAGCAGAGCTTGGCGACGCAGGAGCCTAGCGGCGCTCGGAAGGGGGTGTCTCGTCCTCCGTCAGCATATCGATCAGCGGCTCGCGCGTCGGTGGGTGCTCGATGCCCCTGGCGGACCAGAGGTGCATGTCGAGGAAATGGCCCGTAAGGCGAAAGGCGGCGCGGAGGTCGTCTGGACTGGCATTGCCGCGGGCGGTGAGGAAGCTCGGGAGCGCGAGGAGGCGGTCGAGATAGGGTTGGGCCGCGGCGCGCGAAACCGCGCGGCCGGATCGGGGCGAGACGTGGGTGAGGTCCTCGGTCACGCCCGTCGAGGCGCAGCTTGAAAGATCGAGGCCGAAGCCGAGTTCGTCGAGGAGGGTCAGTTCGAAGCGGGCGAGCGTGGCGCCATCGGGATCGTGATCGAGCAAGGACAGCGCCATGCCCAGCAGCCGGTCGTGCGGATCGCGCTCGGGGAGCAGGCGCAGGTGTTCGCAAACGAGCTGGGCGAGGTAAAGGCGCTTGCGATCGGCGATCAGGGCGGCGGCGCGCGCCTGCAGCATTTCTACGGTGAAGATGCCCAGATGATCTTCGAGCCGGGCACGCCAGGTGAGCTGGACGGTGTTGCCGGGCTGGAGCGTTGCGGCCAATTTTGGGGAGCGGCCGCCGCGCACGAGACCGAGCGAGCGGCCGCGGCCGGCAACCATGGCCTCGGCGATGAGGCTGGTTTCGCCATGGCGGCGGACGCCGATCAGCAGCGCTTCACCGGTCCATTCCATCAGAGGAGATTGGTGAAGGCCGCCACGCACCAGAGCGCCAGCAGCAGCCAGAGCAGGACGATGACGATCAGCCCCACCCTGCTCGTCGGCTTGGCGGCAATGACGCTAGCGGCGGCACGATAATCGGCCATGAGGCTGGGGGTATCAGGGCGACCACCGCGAGAATCCCCAGGGGGACGATCAGAAGATCATCGAGATAGCCAAGGACCGGCACGAAATCGGGGATCAGGTCGATCGGCGAGAGCGCATAGGCGGCCACGCAAGCCGCGAGGATACGCGCGGGCCATGGCGTCCGGGTATCCTTTGCGGCAAGCCAGATGGCGATGACGTCGCGCTTGATGGCGCGGGCCCAAAGCTTTGCGCGATCGAGCCAGGCGGGCATGGACGTCAGCTTTTCCCGTGCGGAAATTCGAGGCCCATTTCGCGGTAGCGCTCCGGATCTTCCGCCCACTTTTCCCGCACCTTGACGAAAAGGAAGAGGTGGATCGGCACCTCGTACATTTCCATCAGTTCCTTGCGGGCTTCCTGGCCGATGGCCTTGATGGTCTGGCCGCCGGCACCGAGCACGATCTTCTTGTGGCTGTCGCGGGTGACGTAGACGACCTGGTCGATCTTGTAGGAGCCATCCTTCTGGATCTTGAAGCTCTCAGTTTCGACCGTGGCGTTGTAGGGGATTTCGTCGTGGACGCGCAGGAAGAGCTTTTCGCGCGTGATCTCGGCGGCGGTGATGGCCATGGTGAGATCGGTGAGGTGATCTTCCGGGAAGTGCCAGGGACCGGGCGGCACGTGCTTGACGCACCAGTCGATGAAGTCGGGAACGCCAAAACCCTTGAGCGCCGAAAGCATGAAGGTCGCTTCAAAGCGCAGGCGCTCGTTCAGCTTCTGAGATAGCGCCAAGAGGCTTTCGTTCTTGACGGTGTCGATCTTGTTGATGATCAGCACTTTGGGGTGCGTGATGTTTTCGAGCCCCTCAAGCAGGGATTCAATGTCGGGCGTTATGCCCCTGTCGGCATCGATCAAAAAGGCGACGAGGTCCGCGTCCCCTGCCCCGCCCCAGGCATTTTCGACCATGGCGCGTTCGAGCCGCTTTTTGGGCTGGAAGATGCCGGGCGTATCGATGAAGACGAGCTGCGCCTTATCCAGCGTCAGGACGCCGCGCACCTGCGACCTTGTGGTCTGCGCCTTGTGGGTGACGATCGACACTTTCGTTCCGACAAGCGAATTAAGCAGCGTTGACTTGCCCGCATTGGGTGCGCCGACGAGAGCGATGAAGCCGCAGGAGGTGTCGGAAAGCTCGATGGGTGTGTTCATTTTTCGTCCTTCCACACCTTTTGCTCGACGAGGAAGCGTTCGGCGGCCTTGTGTTCGGCGATGCGCTTGGAGCTGCCGGTGGCTTCGACGCGGGGGAAGCCGGCGAGCTCTACGGCGATGGTGAATTCGGGAGCATGGTCCGGGCCGGTGCGCTCGACCAGAACGTAATTGGGTGGTTCGAGACCCTTGGCCTGGCCCCATTCCTGGAGCGTGGTCTTGGCGTCGGCGCGGTTGGCCTGGCCGTCGTGGAGGATGTCTTCGAAATTGGTCTCGATAAAGGTGCGGGCCGGTTCGAGCCCGCCATCGAGGAAGATGGCGCCGATTACCGCTTCGGTGACGTCGCCGAGGATCGCTTCCTTTTCGGCGCCGCCCGAGCGCGCTTCGCTTTCGCCCAGGATCATTTCAGGTCCGAGACCGAGCTGGCGAGCGACAATGGCGCAGGTTTCCTTGCGCACGAGGGTGTTGAGCGTGCGGCTCAGCTCACCCTCGTTGGACTTGGGAAAGCGGCGGTAGAGCAGTTCGGCAACCACGAGGCCAAGGACGCGGTCGCCGAGAAATTCTAGGCGCTGGTAGGAGCGTTCGATGCGCTTGGCCGGAGCCAGAGCGCTGGAATGGGTCAGCGCCCGCTCCAGCAGGTCGAGATCGGCAAAGCGGTAGCCGAGGCGGAACTGGAGCTTTTCGTAGCCTTTGTCGCGCCGGCTCACGGCGCTGCCGTGCCGCCATAAGGCTGGTCGCTGGAAACGCCCTGGAACATGCGGTCCCAGCGCACATTGGCGGGCCACTGCCAGATCTGCCAGGGCGCGATGTTGTCCTTGATGGAGAAGAAGCGCGCTTCGGCCTTGGCGATGAGATTGACGGCGGGGACATAGCCGACCTGGCTGAGCACGCGGCTATCGGCCGAGCGATCGCGGTTGTCGCCCATCATGAAGTAATGACCGGCGGGAACGACATATTCGGGCGTATTGTCGAGCTGCAGATCATCGCCGATTTCCTGGATGATATGCGTCGTGCCTTCCGGGAACGTCTCGCGATAAACCGTGACTTCGCGGGTATCGCCGTTGCTGTCGGTATCGAGCGCCTTGCCGACTTCCTCGCGCTCCACCATCGTGCCGTTGATATAAAGGCGGCCAGCCGTGACCTGGATGCGATCGCCCGGAAGGCCAACGACGCGCTTGATATATTCCTGGTCCTGGGGCACCGGGCGGAACACAGCGACATCGCCGCGATTGGGTTCGCGACCGAAGATGCGGTTCGAGATCGGCAGTTCAAAATCGAGCAGCGCGAAATCGCCGTAGCGGCCGAGCGAGAAGGAATGCTTGCCGTAGCCCCAGACGAATTTATTGGCGACGAAGTAGTCACCGATCATCAGCGTCTGCTGCATGGATGCAGTGGGGATCGAGAAGGGCTGGTAGAAAAAGAAGCGCAGGAAGATGGCGATCAGCAGCGCTTCGACGACCACAATGAAGGTCTCGACCCATTCGTTGGTAGCCGATTTCTTGGCGATGGGCTTGTCGGCAGGCTGAGTCATTGCGGTTCCGGGTTCTCGCGGTGCCGAAGCGTTAGGCGTTTGCGTCCGTCCGGTCAATTACCGGCAGCGCTTCGATGATGACGAAGGCCTGGGCGAGGCCGGCATCGTCGGTGATGGTGAGGTGGATATGGGCCTCGTGTCCGGCAGGAACAAGGCGGGCCAAAGCTTTGGCCGCACCATTGGTCAACTTCATGGTCGGCTTGCCCGAGGGAAGGTTTACGACGCCCATGTCGCGCCAGTAAACGCCCCAGGAAATCCCGGTGCCTAGTGCCTTGGAGCAAGCCTCCTTGGCGGCGAAGCGCTTGGCATAGGAAGCCGCGCGCTGGGCCCGGCGGTCGGACTTCTTCTGCTCAACCTCGGTAAAGCAACGCTGGGTGAAGCGCTCGCCATATTTGGCCAGCGTCTGCTCGATGCGGTGGATCTGGATGAGGTCGGAGCCGAGGCCAATGATCATTTCACACCCTGGATGCCGCGGCTGCCGGGTTTGACGGCAGGAATGGCGGCCAGTTCCGGTGGCAGCTGGTCGGCAGGATAGGCCGGAACCTTGAACTCGATCAGCGAGATCAGCGGCACGCCGACATCGGCTTCGCCGCCCGAGCGGTCGATGAGGCAGGCGGCGGCAACGACATTGGCGCCGATCTTACGCAGGGCGTCGACGCATTCGCGGATGGAAAGGCCGGTGGAGACGATGTCCTCGACGACGATGACCTTGTCGTCCGGGCTGATCTCGAAACCGCGGCGCAGCTCGAACTGGCCTTCGACGCGCTCGGTGTAGAGCGCAGGCACACCAAGGTGCCGGGAGGTTTCGTAGCCGGGAATGATGCCGCCGATGGCCGGCGACACGACCTTGGTGACACCCGGAACGTCGGCGCGGATGCGTTCTGCCAGGGCCTTGCACAGGGTTTCGGTATGCTGGGCGTACTGAAAGACCTTGGCCTTCTGCAGGAAGACCGGCGAGCGCAGGCCCGAGGAGAGGATGAAGTGACCCTCGAGCATCGCCCCGCATTCGCGGAAAATATCCAGCACTTCGTCCTTAGTCACCGCGCGCACTCCTATCGACGCTGCCGTCCCATTCGAGCGTCGAAATCATCGAGGCTTCGCGAATGCCCGCGCGCTGGACGGCGGAGAGGCCCGGGCTGCGCTTGAGCGTTTGCAGGACATCGGTCAGCTGCGCAAGATCGCGAACCTCGATTTCGAAGATCATCTGGTGGAAGTCCGGCGAAATCATGCGCATGACCAGATTGTTGATGTTGGCATCGCAAGCGGCGATGGCCGACGAGATCTGCGCCAGCGAGCCGGGCTTGTTGACCGATTCCATCGAAATCACGGTGGCGTAGAGCTTGTCGTCGGCCGATGCCAGGTTCCAGCGCACGTCGACCCAGGCCAGATCGCCATCATGCATGTCGATCAGGGCATCGGAATGGATCGGGAAAACGGTTAGCGGCCGGTCGGGCTCAAGGATGCCGACCAGGCGATCGCCCGGCACGACCCCCTCCCCGACAGGGTCACGGGGGTGTGGAAATCGAGCTGCGCCAGCGCCGCCTTGGCCTTGGGTCCACCTTTTTGCCCGCCGGGAACGCGGAAGCGGAACTGGTCGGTGGCGCGGAGGGCAAACCATCCGTCGGCCGTGTCGGCGACCGGCAGGTCGAGCTTGCGGCGGCGTTTACGTATACCCTTGACCTGGGCCAGCGCATTGCCAAGCGCCTCGGAGCCGATCTTGCCCTCACCGACGGCAATGATCAGGTCGCGCTTGTTGGGGTGATCGAGCGCGTCGGCCAAAGCCTTGCTCTCGCTGTCGTCGAGCATGACGCCTTCGCGCTCGAGCAGCATGTTGAGCACCTGCTCGCCCAGGGCGAAGGCGCGCTGCGTCGCCGTCTGGCGCACGGCACGACGGATGGCGGCGCGGGCCTTGCCGGTGGCGGCGATGCCGATCCAGTTGCTCGGCGGGCGATGGTTCTGGTCGCGAAGGATTTCGACCTCGTCGCCCGAGCGCAGCTGGGTCACGAGCGGCAGGATCAAGCCGTTGATCTTGGCGCCAACGCAGGTGTCGCCGATATCGGTATGGAGCGCATAGGCAAAGTCGATGGGCGTCGCGCCGCGCGGAAGGGCGATCAGCCGCCCGCGCGGGGTGAAGCAGAAGACCTGGTCCTGGAAGAGCTCGAGCTTGGTGTATTCGAGAAAATCTTCGGAGGCGATACCCGAGGTCAGGTGGCTGATGGTCTGCCGCAAGGAGCCATAGGCCTGCGATTCGGTCTCGATGCGATCGAGATTGGCCGAGGCGCCGTCCTTATAAAGCGCATGCGCGGCGATGCCGAATTCGGCGATGCGGTCCATGTCCTCGGTGCGGATCTGCAGCTCGACGCGCTGGCGGCTGGGCCCGACGATCGTGGTATGGATCGACTGATAATCGTTGTGCTTGGGGACCGAGATATAGTCCTTGAAGCGCCCGGGCACGACCTTCCACTGGGTGTGGATGATGCCCACGGTCTGGTAGCACTGGGCCAGCGAGCCGACGATGACGCGGAAGCCGATCATGTCGGAAAGCTGTTCCAGCGCGATCGACTTGCGCTCGATCTTGGAGAAGATCGAATAAGGCGACTTGACCCGCGCCTTGATGTTGGTCGCGATCCCGGCCTCGGCGAGCCGCTCGGTCAGCTCGTTGGTGATGGTGGCGATGGTCTCGCTGTAATCGTGCTGCAGCTGTTCGAGCCGCGCCGTGATGGCGCGATAATGCTCGGGCTGAAGGATGCGGAAGCTCAAATCCTCGAGCTCGTTGCGCATGTCCTGCATACCCATGCGCCCGGCAAGCGGGGCATAGATATCCATGGTTTCCTGAGCGATGCGCCGCTGCTTCTCCGCCGGCACGAAGTGGAGCGTGCGCATGTTGTGCAAGCGATCGGCCAGCTTGACCAGCAACACCCGCACGTCCTGGCTGATGGCGAGCAGCAGCTTGCGGAGGTTTTCAGCCTGCGCTTCCTCGCGGCTGACGAGGTTGAGGCGCTCGATCTTGGTCAGGCCATCGACAATGGTGCCGATCTCGCCGCCAAAGAGCTGATCGATTTCGGATCGGGTCGCGTCGGTATCTTCGATCGTGTCGTGCAGGAGGCCGACGGCGATCGAAGCGTCGTCGAGCTTGAGCTCGGTGAGGATGGCGGCGACTTCGAGCGGGTGGTTGAAATAGGGGTCGCCGGAGGCGCGTTTTTGAGCCATGCTTTTGCATGGCGTAGACATAGGCCTTATTCAACAAATTTTCGTCGGCGTTCGGGTTATAGGCCTGAACGCGTTCGACAAGCTCGTACTGTCGCATCATGGAAGGTAGCCGCCGCTTCTGGACATTAAGCTTAGCGCCTGATCGGAAAAAGAAAAGAGCGCCCGGCACATACCGGACGCCCTTAATGCATCTGCAGCACGATTTTACGCTTTAGTCGTCGCGGCGTTCCGGCGGAGCCAGGCTCTCGATGCCGCGCAGCAGTTCTTCTTCGCTAATCGTGTCGAAGTTGATCGAATCGTCGTCGCCGGCGCTTTCGATCAGCGGAGCGGCGGTGTCTTCCGGCTCGTCGACTTCCACATACTTCTGCAGCGAGTGGATCAGGTCTTCACGCAGATCTTCCGGCGAAATGGTGCCGTCACCGATTTCGCGCAAGGCAACGACGGGGTTCTTGTCGTTGTCGCGCGGAACGGTGATCTGGCCACCGGAGGAAATCATGCGCGCGCGATGGGCGGCCATGAGGACGAGGTCGAAGCGGTTCTCGACCTTTTCAATGCAGTCTTCAACGGTGACGCGTGCCACGAACGTCTCCAAAATGGATGGGGATGAAGGCCCCCACTACACCATGTGTGGGGCCTTGACAAGTTTTGCAGCCGATTTGCGTCGCAATGACGCCGCTTGTCGCCGCAGCGAAAATATGCGACACCCGAACTTAAGTTAGACTTTGAATCTGTATGTGCGTTTTCGCGGGCTTTTCCCGCTTCGGAGTTTTTATCATGGCAATTGATCCACGCGAAAAGATCGCGCTCTTCATCGATGGCGCCAACCTCTACGCCACTTCCAAGGCGGTCGGCATCGACATCGATTATCGCAAGCTGCTGACCGAATTCAGCAGCAAGGCCTATATGCTGCGCGCCAACTATTACACGGCACTGGTCGAGGATCAGGAATACTCGTCCATCCGCCCGCTGATCGATTGGCTCGACTACAATGGCTATACGGTGGTGACCAAGCCGGCCAAGGAATTCACCGATGCTGCCGGCCGCCGCAAGGTCAAGGGCAATATGGACATCGAGCTGGCCGTAGACGCGCTCGAGCAGTCCCCCTACTTCGATCACATGGTGCTGTTTTCCGGCGATGGCGACTTCACCGCCCTGGTCGCCGCCATGCAGCGCAAGGGCAAGCGTGTGACGGTTGTCTCGACGCTCACGACCTCAACGCCGATGATTTCCGACGACCTGCGGCGGCAGGCCGATTTCTTCATGGATGTCGCGGATCTGGCAAAGACGGCCGGACGGCCGCAAGTGGTGCGGCAGCCCGTCGAGGCTTGATCAACCACCAAGCCCGTAGCCTGCGCCTCCCTCCCCTTGAGGGGGAGGGAATGAGGGTGGGGTTGAGTCGCGGGAGTGGAATGTGGGTATCATCGTATGGGGCAGCTTGTGGCCCCTTCCCACCCAGCTTTGCTAAGGCTCTTCGAGCCAAGCGCCGCTACCCTCCCCATCAAGGGGGGAGTGGGATCGAGTGTTTGGAAGCTTTGCCCCCTACCCGCGCCCGCCTTCTTTCATGATGCGTGCCTTGTCGCGGTTCCAGTCGCGCTCGCGGCTGGTGGCGCGCTTGTCGAAATTCTTCTTGCCCTTGCCGAGGCCGATAAGAAGCTTGGCGCGGCCCTGGTCGTTGAAGAACAGCTTTAGCGGCACGATGGTGTTGCCGGCGCGGGCGACTTCCTGATCGAGCTTGGCCAGCTGCTTCTTGCTGACAAGAAGTTTGCGCGGGCGCTTTTCTTCGTGATTGAAGCGATTGGCCTGAAGATACTCGGGAATATGCGCGTTGATCAGCCACAGCTCGCCCTTTTCGGGCGAGGCATAGGCTTCGGCGATCTGTGCCTTGCCCATGCGCAGCGACTTGACCTCGGTGCCGGTCAGGACGATGCCGGCCTCCAGCGTGTCGCCGATCTCGTAGTCAAAACGCGCGCGGCGGTTCTCAGCCACGAGGCCGTGGCTGATCCATCCGTTTTTTGCTTTGTCGTTCTTTGGTGTGGCCATGGGTCTTAGATAAGACCGGCATGGTGCATTGCAAAGTCCATGGCCTCTTCCGCGCCTTTGGTAGCGGGCACCAGTGGGAGGCGCAGCTCGTTGGCGCAAAGGCCAAGCTTGCTGGCGCCGTACTTGGCCGGGGCCGGGCTCGGCTCGATGAAGATGTTCTTGTGCAGGTGGACGAGCTTGTCCTGGATCGCCAGCGCACCCTTGAAGTCGCCAGCCAGCGAAAGCTCCTGCATCTGCGAGCAGAGCTTCGGCGCAACGTTGGACGTCACCGAGATACAGCCATTGCCGCCATGGGCGTTGAAGCCGAGAGCGGTAATATCCTCACCCGAAAGCAGGATGAAATCCTTGCCGAGCTTGGCCCGCTGCAGGCTGGCGCGACCAAGATCGGCGGTCGCATCCTTGACGCCAATGATGTTGCTGTGCGCCTCGTGCAGGCGGGCAATGGTGTCGACGGTGAGATCGGCAACGGTACGACCCGGCACCGAATAAAGGATCACCGGAATGCCGACGGACTTGGCGACGGCGGAAAAATGCTGGAACAGGCCTTCCTGGGTCGGCTTGTTGTAATAAGGCACAACCGAGAGCACGGCATCGGCACCGGACTTTTCGGCGTGTTGCGCGAGGGAAATGGCTTCGGCCGTCGAGTTCGACCCGGCACCGGCGATTACCGGCACGCGGCCATTGGCAACCTCGATGCAGATCTCGACGACGCGATGATGTTCCTCGTGGCTGACGGTCGGGCTTTCGCCGGTCGTACCCACCGGCACGAGGCCATGCGTGCCCTCGGTGATCTGCCAATCGACAAAGCTGGCGAAGGCTTTCTCATCCACGGCCCCGTCGCGCATGGGGGTGATGAGTGCCGTAATCGAACCTCGCAGCATTTGTCGGTATTCCTCGGATAGACCCGGCTTTGCGCCGGCATATTGCATGACAGGATGGACCCCGGCCGGGCGGCGCAGGACGGGTGCACCATACTTTCAACCGTGCTTCGTCACAAGGTGAGCAAAACGGCTTGTGGCCCTCCTGCGCGGACGGGTAAACGGGGTCATGAAGTCCGTTTTCCCAGCCCGCCGTATTGTGCCCGCCGATCACCTGGCCTTTGCAAACCTGCCGGTCGACTGGATCACCATGGGCGACGCCAAGACGCGCATCGCCGTGCATCGCCGCGGCGACTTCGGATCGGGACGCATGCCGCTCGTCTGTGTGCCGGGCTATAACCGCAACATGTCGGATTTCACCAGTCTCGCCGACTACCTGCCCCGCGTCGGTCGTGGAGACTGGCCGCTTGTGCTGATCGACCTTGCCGGTCGCGGTCGTGCAGACGACCGGTCGAAGGAGGCCGATTATGGCTCTGTCGCCGACGCCCATGATCTTTCCGATATGCTGATGGCGCTCGGCATCGGCAGAGCGATCATTCTTGGCCAGGGGCATGGCGGACAGGTGGCCATGGCGCTCGCATCCGAGCACCCGCTTCTGGTTGGCGGCGCGATCCTGCTCGATGCAGGGCCGGTGACGGATTCGCGTTCGATCGTGCGGCTGCGCAACAATCTTGCGCACCTTCACGGCCTTCGCGGCAGCAAGACGGTGATGGCCGGGTTCACCAAGATCCTCGCCGCCATCTATCCCGGCCTGCCCGAGAACCTGCTGCCGCCGCTTGCTTCGCGCAGCCATTGGTTCGACAAGCGCGGGCGGGCGCGGCCGCTGTTCGACGACAAGCTCATCGCCCGGCTCAAGGATTTCAGCTTTGACGATGTGCTGGCGCCGCAGTGGCCGCTCTTCGATGCGCTGACTTCGGCGCCGCTTTTGCTGCTGCGCACGCAGCTTACCGACCAGGTGCGCCGCGAGACCTTCGAGGAGATGGTGCGACGCCGTCCCGACGCCACGGCGCTTACCATTATGGGGCAAGGCTCCCCTGCCCTGTTCGATGAGATCGAAGACGTCGAGGCGGTGGCACGGTTCCTGGACGAAGCAAGTTCGAGGCTTGCGGCAACCTAGGCCGCGTTTGAGCGCGGCGCCGTCGCCAGAAGCGTTGCCTGCTCGACCCACTGCTCGCGTCCGATCCGGCCTTTGATGGCGATGCGGCCTTCGAGCCAGGCCACATGCGCGGGCTGCCATTCGGCGATCTGATCAAAATGGTAGATCCCCAGATCCTGCAATGCTGATTCCGTTTTCGCCCCGATGCCTTTGATCAGCCTCAGATTATCCGGCTTGTTGCGGCGCGGCCCTGGCAATTCTGGCGGCCTGCGAATAGCGGCCGCTGCCGGAAGCTTGATCGCCGGCTGTTCTTCTGCTCCCACCCGGGCGAGCCGCCGTGCAGCGGATTGCGGAGCTGCAACCGGGATGGGTGTGCTTGCCGTTAAAGTGTCTCTTGGTCTCAGCAAGTGGCGCAACGCCAGGCGAGCCGCATAGCCCGTGGCGCAGCCGACCACGTAGGCTGCAAGCATCAGCAGACCGATTTCTATGACGTGGCTCAGCGGGATCATTTGGTTGTGTCAGGTCTTCCGGCTCTGGACAGGCTGAGCCAGCCAACGACCATGCCGATAGACGCAGCAACCAACAGGTATGGCCAATAAAAGCCGATCAGAAACCAAAGGGTCGACCACCAAGCCATTGAACCAGCCTTAGCTGTTCTTGTCCTGAACGGTGACGACGATGCGCCGGTTTTGCCGCTTGCCGTCTGCCGTGTCATTGGCTGTGACGGGCTGGGACTCGCCGTAACCGACGGCATAAAGACGGTCGGCCGCAACCCCGCGCTCGATCAAAGCACCGACCACGGCCTCGGCACGGGCAACCGAAAGCGCGAGGTTCTTCTGCTCGTCGCCATCGCTATCGGTATGGCCTTCGACATAGACCGAGGTCTCGGGACAAATGGCGACAGCCTGTGCAAGGGCATCGAGCTCCGGCACCGCGCTCGACGCGATGATGGCGGCGCCGGACTGAAACAAGATGGCGTTGCGTGCGGAAAGCGCTGCGACCTCCTCCTTGCATTGCGCCAGCAAGGCCGGCGTCGTGGTGGGCGCTGCCGGTGTCTCGGTCGGGACGGGCGGCTGTTCGGCCTGCGCTACTGGCGGTTTTGGGGCTTCGGGCTGCGGCGCGGAAATCGCCGGGCTCGCGCCGAGGGGAAGTGTTTGTGTGACTAACGCCAAACTTGCGGCACGCCTCTCGGCGTTCTCGGCCACGCCGGAAACTGTCCACTGTTGCCCGTTAAAGACCGCCTTGCCCTCTTCCAGCTCCAGAAGCGCGTCTACGGCGCTGCGAACCTGTCCCGCAAACTGCTCCGGCGCGCCCGCAGAAAGTTTTGTCGTATCGGTCACCCGGCTTTCGACATGAACGGCGAGATAGTCGCGCAGTGACTGGGCCGGTACATTGCCAGTAAACAAGAAACTGCCATCCGGCAGGCGTTCCGCGGAGAAAACATAGGGCGACACCGCGGCGGGTGTAGCGGCGGGTTCGGCCAGTTGCCACGACCAGCCTGCCTGGGCCAATCCATTGACCGCAAATTCGGTCTCGATAGCGCCGCGATCGATAGAGGAGCCGGGAATGCCTTTGACCGTCCAGCCCGTGCCATCGAACTGAACGGTGCCTTCATCGAGCAATGCCAGGAGATCGAGCGCCTGCCTCGAGGCGGAAGCAAAGTTGTTCGGCGCACCGGAAGCGTAAGCCACCTGGGACGATGCCTTGGACCCGGCGGCGGTCAAGAGCTGTTGCTCGACATCCGGATTCGGCAGCATGCCGGTGAGGGTAATCACCCCATCCTCTTGCCGCGTCGCCGTAAACTCGTAGCGCGCTGCCCGAGGCGGGACAAAATCCATCGTCCCAACTTGAATGCCTTGCGGAAGTTCGGCAGTAACGAGTTGCTGCAAAGTCCCGTAATCGGTTGGAGATTTGGCGATCCCGGTGATCGAAAGACGCTCGCCGGATAAGTTCACGCGACCTTCCGAAATATGCGTTAGCAGCGATAGAGCGAAGTCGAGCCCGGACCGGTAGCTCGCCGGCGCACCGCTGCCGAGTTTAAGGAAATTGACGTCGGCACCATCGATCTCGGACAGGGACGCGCGCGTTGCTTCATCAGGCACAAAGCCATCGAAGACCAGGATGCCGCTGGCCTGGCGCGATACGCTCACCCAGTAATCAGCAACGGGTGGCGGAGCCAGCGTCACGATCGAGCCGTTGCCGGACAGCCGGTTGGTGACCGCCTGGGCGATTTCCACCGTCGCCGGCCTGCCGCTGAGACGACCGACACCGTCAATGATGCTGGCCTCGCCCTCTTCCAACAACGCCAATTGTTCGAGCAGTGACAGGCTGAGATCAGCGTAGTTTTCGGGTGCACCGGAGGCAAGTGAAAGCCCGGTGGCCAAGGGCGTCCCGGACAAATCTGCCGTGCGAAAGCGAGCGATGCTTGGCTCGTCAGGGGCATAGCCCGAAAGCTCGATACGCGTTCCGTCGAAACGGGCAGTCCAGATGTAAGGTGCGACCCACATCGGTTCGATGGACGATCTATCCAGCGTCAGACCCGCCGGTATCTCTGCCACCGCCATCTGCAGAGCACCGAGCGAAGTCAACGACTTGGCTCGGCCGTGGATGGTCAGGTCAAATCGGAAAGCTCGATCTCTCCGCTTTCCATCTCGGCCGCACGGGCGATCGCGAAGTCGACGCCCTCCCTCCAGTGTTGAAGGTCTGGATATCCCGCGTGCACTGCGAGGTTGGCCACCTCGACGCGATGGGTGAGATCCTCAAGTACCACTTGGTTCGGCACACTTCCACGAAGGGTTATGACGCCATCTTCAACTATCGCTTTAAGTCGAAACGGGGTTTCAGCTGCTGCAAGGAAGATGCGGTTGTCGACCGTGCCCGTCCCAGGAAGTGCTGCCAACACGCGTTCGGCGGCGCTGCGCTTCTGCTCACTATCCGTGCTACCAGTCAAAAACAGGTCGCGACCGGTTGCAGCGACTTCCGCCCAGCTCGCGTCCGAAGCATCAAGCTGTGCCCTGCCCTTTGCGGTGAGGTCTGCCACCATGACCGGACTGGCCATCGCCAGCGCAACGCCGGTCGTGCCGATCACTGTCAGCGCGCCGGGCGCCACCCAGAAAAGGAGGTCCTTGATCATCCCGAATCCACTGGAAAGCCGCAACTTGCCAGAGGTTAAATGATTTGCCTCACGCGAAAAAGCAAAATGCCGGATGTGCCGACGACCCCATGTTCTCGCTTTCGCCAACCGCGCAAAGAAAAGGCCCGGCAGAGCCGGGCCTTTCCAATTCAAGAGTAATCAGAGGATTACTTGAATTCCTTGGCAGCCTTGAAGGTGACCTTGTAGGCATCTTCGCTGTTGACTTCGCCGCGGAGCGACGAGGTGAACGAACCACCCGGGGTCCAGCCGAGTTCGGCAGCACCGTAGTAGATGTTGTCGTCGCTGAAGTCAGGATTGTTTTCGATAGCTTCACCGAAGTAGCCGCCGATTTCACCGGTAACCTTGATGGTTTCGGTGACAGCAGCAACAACCTGAGCGGCAACCTGGTAGGTATCCTCGTCGGCAAGGCCGTCCTGGAAGTAGCGTGCACCAAGGTTGATCGAAACGCCTTCGGTGATACCAACGCCGACCGAGCCACCAACACCGTAATCTGTGAAGTCAGCAGCGGGACCGTCGGTCACGTTCTGGATTTCGCCGCTCAATGCGATGGTGAACAGGTCAAACGTTGCTTCGCCCGACACCAGAGCATTCAAAATGTCAGCGCCGATGTGCTTGGTATCTACACCGATAAGCGAGTTGTTGAAGTACGAAACGGCAGCACGAACCTTAAACGCGTCGAAGGTGCCGGTTGCGCCAGCGTGGATCAACCAAGAGTCGACGTCACCACTCAAGACTTCAAAAGCAGCACCGGTGAGGTGGGCCGTTACGCCTTCACCAGAGTAGGACACAACACCGACCAGAGTGCCAGCAGAGTCTTCGTCGTAAGCATCGTCGAAATCTTCGCCGAGCTGAAGGGCTTCGAAACCAACGCCGACGCTGATGCCATCAGCAACGCTGGAAACGACCTGGATCACGTGGCCGCCGAGGTAGTCGGTGTCGGCGTCAATACCAACACCACCGCCGTCGAGCGACGAGGAGTTGAAGAGGCCGAGGTAGCTGAACGGAGCGTCGTCGCCGAGGTTGGCAATCGAGCCCTTCTTACCAGCCATAATGGTGGTGGTGTCGCCGACCTGGACAAAGGCTTCGTCGGCAAAGAACTGGCCGTCTTCAGCAAGCGTCTGGGTGGTGCCGATAGCAGTGCCCGGGCCGTCGCCATCGAGGTCAACACCACCGCGGGTGCGGAAGCGGTAGTCGCTCTTGAGGGTGATGGTGGCTGAAGCACGACCGAAGTCGCTGGAGGAGGAACCAACAGCCTTCAGCCAGGAAATGACGCGGCTATCCCAGTCTTCGCCGACGCCACCGATGGCAACCTGGCGGGGGTCGATGGTTGCAGCAACCGGAGATTCGTCACGGAATTCGCCGTAGCCGAATTCGTAGCTGACGCCGCCGGTGATGACGAGGCAGTTGTCGGAAGACGAAATGGTCAGGCCCGAGATGCCGAGCGAGTCGCAAACGTCGAGCGAAGTCAGAACGCCGAGATCGGCAGCATAACCGGCGGTCGAGAGACCAGCAGCGGCGATAGAACCAAGCATAAGGCTCTTGAGTTTCATTAGGTGACCTCCAAAGTCAGTCATTTTTGCGCTGGTTGCCCAGCAGTTTGTCGAAACGCGACCACACTATCGTGGTGCAGTGTGTTGCCGTCGCGTTGCGACCGACAAACGATCCCATGCATGGATTCGCAAGACCCACTCTACGCATGGAAAACTTGGACGCAATCGCGGCAATGCTGTTTTGGCCCGGTCACAATCTGCTTGCAGAGCGCTTGTTGCAGATTCAGCACACAGATCGTAACGTCCTGTTAAGAAGTTTAAAGAAACTGCTAAGATACGCAGTATAACGGGCGGATGAACAGCTCGCGGCCAGTTCGAAGCCATGTAACTTCGTGGCAGAGATGTGGTGCAAATGCGAGCGGAGGACCCGTTGCTGGCGGTTACGGCCAGACTTTTTCGCCGCAAACCCAAGTGGCGTTGACCTGATATCGGTCATCAAGATGCACGAAGCTGGCTACAGCCGAACTGCGGAGATGCCCGTAGGTGTCGTCCAGGCCCATGGCGTGCGCAGGATAAAGCGCCGCCATTCGGAAAGCCTCGTCTGGGATCAGCCCGACTTCGGTGATCATGAAATTGACGGCATCGATCATGTCGAGGTCGGCGCCGGCCAGAGTGCCGTCGGCTAGGCGCAAGGCGCCGTCAGCACGGGTAATGGTGCGACCGTTCAGTTCGAAGCTGGCGAGATCGGTACCCGTCTGCGACATGGCGTCGGTAACGAGAAAGATGCGGCCAGGGCCATTTTTTGCGCGCAAAGCCGCTTTGATTGCGGCGGCGTGAACATGAATGCCGTCGGCAATGAGCCCTGCAAAGGCCTCGGGACGTTCTATCACGGCACCAACAACGCCGGGTTCGCGATTGCCGAGCTGGCTCATGGCGTTGAACAAATGGGTTGCCATTGTGGCACCGTTATCAAAAGCGGCGTTGGCCGTGTCGAAGCCGGCATCGGAATGGCCGATGCTGACGACGATGCCCGCATTCACCAGGGCCTTGATCTGCTCCGGTCTGACGGTTTCGGCGGCCACGGTGCAGAGCAGGTTCGGCAACGAAGACGCCGCCGAAATTAAGCGCTCAAGGTCTGCGTTGTCCATCGGCCGGATCAGTGCCGGATCGTGGGTTCCCTTGCGCGCAAGCGACAGGTGCGGCCCTTCAAGATGGAGTCCGATGAAGCCGGGAACCTTCGCCTCGGCTGCTGCGATGCCGGCAGCGATAGCGGCTTGGTTGATTTCTACAGTATCGGTGATCAGCGTTGGCAGAAGCGCCGTGGTACCGAACTGGGCGTGCGCAGCGCAGATGGTGCGGATGCTTTCGAGCGTCGGCGCATTGTTGAACAGGACACCGCCGCCGCCATTGACCTGAAGATCGATGAAGCCGGGCACGACCATGCCGCCATCGAGCACCAAGATTTCGGCATTGGCTGGAATAGCGTCACGCGCAACGATCGCCGCCACGTGGCCCATTTCAATCAGCAAGGCGGCATCTTCGTGCCAGTCCCAGCCGTCAAAGATTCGGGCTCCAGTGATGGCGCGGAGATCGCTCATACCGTTTCCGTCACCTTGCGCAGCATCGGTGGTTGGTCGGGATTGAGGCCGCGATGACGGGCCAGCGCCTCGACGAAACCGTAAAAGGACACGATCAGCGACAGGGGATCAGTGATCGGATGACCGGTTGCGGCGAATGGGAGGCGCGTTGCGGCCCCAGGCCGTTCGCTGGTGAGGAAGGCACGAGCACCCTGCCCAGCCAGCTTATGCGCCATGTCGGCAACCGAGGCTTCGGCCGCATCGCGCGCCGCGAGCCCAAGCACCGGGTAACCCTTTGTGACGATGGACACCGGGCCATGCATCACTTCGGCCGCGCTATAAGACTCGCCCTGGATGCCGCAGGTTTCCTTGAATTTAAGCGCCGCTTCGTTGGCAATGGCAAAGCCCGGGCCACGGCCCAAAACATAAAGCGCCGAGTGACCGTCCAGTGCGTCGATCATCTCGGACCAGTCACAGGCGACAGCCTTGGCGAGGCTTTCCGGCAGTGCATCGACAGCGGCCTTGAGCTCCCCGTCGCCGCTCCAGCGCGCCAGGAGCGCCAGGCCCGCGACGACCGAGGTGACGAAGGTTTTGGTGGCGGCAACGCTTTTTTCGACGCCGGCATGGAGGTCGATGGTGAAGTCGCTCGCTTCTGCCAAGGGTGAAGCGGGGGTATTGGTGATGGCGATGGTGGTGGCGCCGGAGCGCTTGGCTGACTGCGCCATGCCGACGATATCGGGGCTCTTGCCGGACTGCGACACGGCAATGGCCACCGCGCGGTCGAGCTTGAGATCACGCCCGTAGATCGAAGCGATCGAGGGGCCGACCGACGCGACGGGCAGACCCAAGGTCAGCTCGATGGCGTATTTCAGGTAAGCCGACGCGTGATCCGAGGAGCCACGGGCGACGGTGATGACCATGGCCGGATCTTCATGGCGCAGTCGGGCCGCCGCATTCTCGAGCACCGATCCGGAGGCATCGAGAAAAGTCCTGACCACGCCCGGGATCTGGTCCACTTCCTGACGCATGAAGGTGGTGTCGGTCATGGCTGTTGAGCTCCGGTCGTGCCGTCGCCAAGCCTGAGCTCGGCGACGAAATCATAGGTATCGCCCCGGTAGATGGAGCGGGTGAATTCGATGACGCGGCCGGTCGAGAGATAGGAAACCCGCTCGATGTGAAGGCCGGCCGAGCCTGTCGCGACCTGCAAAAGATGCGCGTCGGCTTCGCCGATATTGGCGGCGCGAATGCGCTGGATGGCGCGCACAGGGCGCGAGCCGAAGCGTTCGAGGTGCTTATAAAGCGAGTCGCCGATGCTGGTCGGCTGCGGCAATATGGTGGCCGCAAGGCTGGCGCGTTCGATAGCCAGCGGCATGTCGCCAGTGAGGCGCAGGCGGAGACTCGCGCCACCTGTTCCCCTCCGCTTAGTCCCAGGATCATGGTTTCTTCCGGCGACGGCAGATAGAGCCCGCGATCGAGCCACTCCGCCCGCACGGCCATGCCACGCCGCGCCATATCTTCGGTGAACGAGGTCAGCTGCGACAGGGACTGCTCGACACGCTGTGTCTGCGGCGCGACGAAGGTGCCCGACCCATGGCGCTGCACCAGAATGCCGTCCTGCACCAGATGCTGTACAGCCTTGCGCACGGTCACGCGGGACACATCGGCCCGCATCGCAAGGTCGCGTTCGGAGGGGAGCGCATCGCCGGGGTTGATCGTGCCACGGTTTATGGCATCCTCGATCCAGCGCTTCAGCTGCAGATAAAGCGGTCCGCCAACTGGCAGGACAACGGGACCATCGCCGAAAATACCGCCGATCTGTTCCACTTGCCCTCCCCGCCGGACCCAATGCGGCACTGCTTAGTCTATGATACCAATAAAATACCATTCACCAAGCCCTGTTAAGCGTTTTCTCCAAGTGGGCTGAACATTGCTGTGCACATGGGTAAATTCTTGGACGCCAAAGCTGCGTAGCGCTGACGCCGTAGACAAGTGGTATTTTTTTGGCATTATCGCTGGTCACGGAGGCACCATGACCAGCAGGCAGACCGAACAGTTGCACACCGATGCCCGTGGGCTCGACTTGCGCCCCGGCGAAGAGGTCTTGCAACTGCTTGCAGCCGGCCAAAGTGCCGCGGCGGAAGCCGTGCAATCGGCGATCCCCGACATAGCACGCGGCGCAAAGGCTGCCGCCCAGACCATTCGGGACGGCGGCCGGCTGATCTACGCCGCTGCCGGTAGTTCCGGATTGATGGCGCTTGCGGACGCCCTCGAACTTCCCGGCACGTATGGCATCGATCGCCAGCAGGTCGTCGTCTTGCTCGCTGGCGGCATGGATGCGCTGCAGGATATTCGCGGTGGCCCGGAGGACGATGCGGACGCGGCGATCGCTGCTGTCACGACAATCCAGCCCAGTTCGAAGGATTGCCTCATCTCGCTGACCGCGAGCGGCCACACGCCCTACCCGATCGCAGCCGCACAGACTGCGCGATCAGCCGGAGCAAGGACAGTCGGGCTGGCCAACAATGCCGGCGCCGCCCTTTTCGATCATGTCGATGTCTCGATCTGCCTGCCGACGCCACCGGAAGTCATCGCTGGCTCGACACGCATGGGCGCGGGCACTGCGCAAAAGATCGCTCTCAACATGCTCTCGACGCTGATGGCGATGGAGCTGGGCCATGTGCATGACGGCATGATGGTCAACGTCATCGCCGACAACGAAAAGCTTCGCGGCCGCGCCCGCGGGATCGTCATGGCCGCTGCCGGAGTGGACGAGACAAGAGCCATCCAGGCTCTCGAAGCCAGTCACGGTGCGGTCAAGCCCGCAATCCTCATTGCCGCCGGCGCTTCGCCGCAGCAGGCGGAAACACTGCTGACGACGCATAATGGCATGCTGCGACCGGCGCTGGCCGAACTAGGCTGAAAGCTTAAGCGCGCTCCAGTCGATCGATCCGGGGCGGCCAAGCAGGAAGCCCTGCGCCTCCGTGCAGCCTTCTGCCCGAAGCACGTCGAGCTGCGCCGGGGTCTCGACCCCTTCGGCCAGGACGGGAACCGAGAGGCTTTTGCCCAAGGCGAGGATCGCTCGAATGATGGCCTTGGCCTGCTCGTCGTGCTCGACCTCTGGCATGAAGGAGCGATCGAGCTTGATCTTGTCGAAGGGGAACGAGCGCAGCGTGTCGAGCGACGAATAGCCGGTGCCAAAATCGTCGATGGCGATGGAGACGCCAAGCGCCTTGATGTCGTTCAACACGACCAGTGCCCGCTTGCGGTCGGCGATTATGGCGGTCTCGGTGACTTCCAGTTCCAATCTTTCCGGCGCAAGCCCGGTCTGGTCGAGCACGTGCTTGACCATGTCGACGAGTTCGAGCTGGGCGAGTTGCAGGCCGGAGACGTTGACGGCGATCTTGTGGGGCTCGGGCCAGGAGGCCGCCTCGTGGCAGGCGGTCGACAGCACCCAGGCGCCGATCGCGCTGATGGCGCCGCATTCTTCGGCAATGGGGATGAAGTCAGCGGGCGACATGGCGCCGTGGCCCGGCCGGTTCCAGCGCAGGAGCACCTCGTAGCCCGTTGTTTCGCCGGTGGTGACGGATTTCTGCACCTGGTAGGCAAGGTGAAAGCCACCCGTCTCCAATGCCGTCCAAAGATCCTTGGCCACGGCACGGCGTTCGCGCGCCGCTTCATCCATGCCCTGCTCATAGTAGCAGATGCGCTGGTCGATCTCGGCCTTGGCTCGATAGAGCGCCAGGTCTGCATTGTTGAGGAGCTTGGAACGGTCGCGTCCATCCTCGGGGAAGATGGCCACGCCGACGCTGCCGCCAACAAGCAGCATGCTGTCGCCGAACGTAATACGGCCATTCACTGCCTGTTCAAGACGGTCGAGGAAGTCGCGCAGAGACGCCATGGTGGTGAACGGCTTGACCGCTGCAAATTCGTCGCCACCCAGGCGCGCGACCAGTTCGCCATCCTTGAGCGTGCCATTGATGCGGTCGGCCAGGCCGCGAAGCACCTGGTCGCCAGCCGCGTGGCCGAAACTGTCATTGATGTCCTTGAAGCGATCGAGGTCGATGGCGACGACCGCGAGCTTTTCGCCGCTGGCAAGCGCCGCCTCGAGCGCATTGTCGAGCGCAAGATCGAAACGGGCACGATTGGGCAGGCCGGTCAGCGCATCATGGTGGGCCATGTGGGCGATGGCCGCGGCATCCCGGCGGCTTTCCGAAATATCTTCGACCGTTGCGATGAAGGCGCCGCGACCGGCCTTGTTGTTGCGCACCCGATAGGCGCGGCCATCGGACAATTGCTGGACGATGTCACCACCGCCCTGCTCCGACATGGCGGCATAGCTCGCGCTGATCTCTTGCGCCTTGGTCCAAGCGGTCTCAGCATCCATGCCGCGCGCGTTTCGAGCGAGCGGCGCAAAAGCGCGGGAAGCGTCTCGCCGACAGCATTGATGGACTTGGGCAGGTCCAGCAGCTCGAGCAGCCGCGTGTTGTGCAGCAACAGGGTGCCATTGCCATCGAACAGGGCAAGCCCCTGCCCCATATGAGTCAGCGCAAGGTTGAGCCGATCGTTGACCTCTGCCAGCCGTTGCGCGTCGGCGGCCTGGCGCACCGCCTCGCGCATGGTGTGGCGCCGATCGACTTCATCCAGCAGCAGACTGCCGAAAGCTGCGGCCAGAACCATCAGCGAGGTGAGGGCGATCACCAGGGACAGGAGCCCAGCATTCATCTCGCCAGCACCGGCCAGGGCCATGCACGCCGAAAAATCCGCCGCGGCCATGGCGGTGAAATGCATGGCGCAAATGGCTGCTGTCAAAAGACCGGCGCCGGCAAGGCTGCACCGGCGATTGCCATCAAAACCGACGGCAACAGCCGCGCTCGCAAGGACGATGCCGGCAATGATCGAAAGGGTCACGACGCCCGACTGCCAGACGATTTCGCCCTGCATCATCAGGGCGGCCATGCCGGTATAATGCATTACCGAAATGCCGACGCCGATGGTGGCGCCGCCAAGGACCCGATCGAAGCGATTGGTGCCATGGACGGCAATGGCGATACCGCCGCCGCAAACCAGAACGGAAATCGCCAGCGACAGCGTCGTCAGCCCCATATCGAAGCCGAAGTGAAAACCAGGCTGGAAAGCGAGCACGGCAACAAAGTGCGTGGCCCAGATGCCCACGCCTACGGAGAGGGCGGAGATGAGGTCCCAGACGAGCTGCATCTTGCCCGTCGCGCGCTTCGCATGGCGCATCAGGCTGATGCAGGCATAGGACGAGACCAGGCAAACGACCGCCGCCAGCATCACCAGCGGCAGATCATGGCCATGCAGGAAAAAGTCGATCACGTAAGCACCTTGCCACTTCGGCCATCGGACCACGGCAGTGGTAGGGAGACTACCTTACAGGATCGTTACGGATCGACAGCGAGCGACGCTCCGCAGAGACTGCTTGCAGACATGCTTAAAAATGTTGGCCGAATTACTAGGCTAGCCCGGCGAATACCTGCCGCTTTTCAAGCGTGGTGAGCGGAAAAGTGTCACGTTCGTCGCCCTCTCCCGAAACAAAAAAGCGGGCCGAAGCCCGCCTTTCTAGTTAAGCCTGGCCAGCTTCTGCCAGCTGGCCGAGCTTGACCTGGACCAGCATGGAAAGCTCGTCGTAGACGTTCCATTCGTCGACGATCTTGCCGTCCTTCCAGTGGTAGTGGCTCATGCCCATGACCTGGACGCGCTTGCCGGTGGGGTCGCCCAATTCGTTGAGGATGCCGTAGCCGAGGTGGTGGCCCTCCATCAGCCAGCGCACGGCGACCTTGGTGCCGCCTTCTTCGCAGGGGTTGGAGGCGACATGCTGGACTTCATAGGACGCGTCCGGCAGCGAGCCGATCAGGCCCAGATGCTGGTGAATGATGGCGGCCTGGCCGTAGAGCTCCTTCATCAGCGGACCATGATACTGCGCATTGGGCGCGTAATCCTGGGCGATGCGGCCGAACATGCGCTTGGTGAAGACCTCGTGCAGCATTTCGATGGTCTGGGCTTCGATGTCATTGTGCGCCAGCGACGTGTCGGCCTTTTCATTGGGGCGGGTCTGGCCTAGGAAGCGGCGGTTTTCACCGATGTCGAGCGAGGTGAGGCCAGCGTCGAACTTGGACTTGGCCGTGCGCGCCGCGAAGTGGTTGGGGTCGAGACCCAACTGCTTGATGATCGCCATCTGATCGGCCACGACCCATTCGCGGTAGATCATGTTGCGGTGGATCATGCAGTCCGCGATCGTGCGCGAGACGAAGGGCTTGAAGGTCGGCTGGCCGAGGTGGCCATACTGGGTGTGGCGGCCCGAACCGGTAACGAGGTGGCTGGTATAGAAGCCGTCCTTGTCGTTGCCGTTCCAGATCACCTGCGTGCCCATGCCACGGCGTTCCGGGAAGGAGACCAGGCGCTGGATGGTGTCGCGGACGACGTCTTCGCGATTGTAGATCGTGCCGGTGGTGCCATAAAGCACGCAGTTATGCGTGTAGTGGGTGTAGATCAGCCCAATGTCGCGCTCGTCCCAGATTTTGTGGGTGCAGCGGATGATGTAGTCGACGATGTCGGTATAGATGTCGTCGAACCCATCCAGCGACTGGGAACGCGGGCGATCGTCCGGGGCGATATCGCGATAATCGCGGCGCTCGACCTGCAGCACGCTTTCTTCCAGCGCCACCTCCGAACTGCCCTTGATCTTGGGGTTGCTGGTAACGTCGCTCATCACTGCTCCTTGGGCCGCCTTGGCCGGCATGTCGTTGATCGTGGTCCAATCCAGCCAGTCGCGCACATGACGCGCCACCGCGGCCGGATTTTCAAGCGGGGCGAAATGTCCTGCTTGCGGAATGGTGTAAAATTGTGCGCCGGTGATGGCGTCGGCAATCTCGCGATGCGCCTCGAGCGTGCAGACCTGCTCGTGCTCGCCCGCCAGAACCAGCGTCGGCACGGCGATCTTGCGCAGCCGCTTCCGGCTGTCGGCGCGGCTGATGCCGATCTCGACCTGCGGCCCGAGACGCTCGGCGCCGAGGTCTTCGGCCATGGCGATGACGGTTTGCAGCAATTGGGTGTTGCCGACATTGTCGGGCGCAACCGAACGGTCCCACCCGCCGCGCACATAATCGGCCATGCCGGTTTCGGCCGCATTGACAACTTCCACGCGCCGCCGGTCGATGTCGTTTGCGGGAACTGGCCGGGCCGTCGTGTCGACCAGTGCCAGCCGCGCAACGCGCTGCGTTGCCTGCGCCGCCATCTCGAGCGCCACGATGCCGCCCAGCGAAAAGCCTAGCAGCGAAAACCGCTCGGGCGCCCGCTCGAGCAGCTTGGCGGCCATCTCCTTGGCGGTGGATGCGCCGTTGAGGTCGCCAACGATCGTCACCGGCACATTGAGATGCTCCAGCATCGGCTCAAACAGCCGGCCGTCACAGGCGGTGCCGGGCAGCAAGAGCAGCGGCAGCTGCTCGTCGGCCGCACCATGAGCCTTGATGGGAGCGGACTGGTTCACGCGGCGAACTCGGTGCCGATCAACAGACCGGGATCGGGATAAAGCATGGTTCCTCCGGCCGGCCCGACCACCATCGAACCGTCCTCAACTGGAAAAAACTCTGGCAAATATTGAATACGTATGCAAGATCAATTCGACACCGGTTTGGATGGGCGAAAGGCTGACCCTCAGTTAGCCGAGGCGCTTCCAAACGCTATTTTCGGAGCAGATTTTGATGACACAGAGTGCCGTTTCACCGTTCCCAGGCGTCGAATATGTGAAGGCGCCGGAGCGTTCTTCCGTCGGCGACAACGCTCCGGTGGAAACGCTGGTCAGCGAGATCATCAAGAACGTGCGCGCCAATGGCGATGCGGCCGTTCGGGAATACTCGGCCAAGTTCGACAAGTCGGATATCGAGGTTTTCGAAGTCACCGCCGAAGAACGTCAGGCGGCGCTGGACGAGCTTGATCCGCAGACCCGCAAGGACACCGAGTTCGCCATCGCTAACGTGCGCAAGTTTGCCGAGGCACAGCTGGCCACTATCCTGCCGCTCGAGGTCGAGACCCTGCCCGGCGTCCATATGGGTCACCGCGTGATCCCGATCCAGCGCGTCGGCTGCTATGTTCCCGGTGGCCGCTATCCGCTCCTATCTGCGCCGATCATGACGATCGTCCCCGCCAAGGTTGCCGGCGTCGATGAAGTCATCGCCTGCCTGCCGCCCAATGCCCACAAGGCAATGATCGCCGGCTGCGCCCTTTCCGGCGCCGACCGCATCTTCCGCATCGGCGGGGCTCAGGCCATCGCCGCCATGGCCTATGGCACCGAAAGCGTTCCGGCCGTCAACAAGATCGTCGGCCCCGGCAATGCCTTCGTCAACGAAGCCAAGCGCCAGGTGTTCGGTCCGGTCGGCATCGACCAACTCGCCGGTCCTTCCGAAATCTTCGTCGTTGCCGACTCTTCGGGCGATGCCGAGATGATCGCGACCGACCTCCTCGCCCAGGCCGAACACGATATCCGCACCCGCGTCGGTCTCATCACCACCGACCGCGCCCTGGCAGAAGCGACGCTCAAGGAAGTCGAAAAGCAGCTTGAAACGCTCTCGACCGCCAACACCGCCCGCGAAGCCTGGATCAACTACGGCGAGATCACCGTCTGCGAGAGCGAGGATGCGATGATCGGCTATTCCGACCTGATCGCCGCCGAGCACCTCCAGGTCCACACCACCGACAGCAAAGCCTTTGCGCTGAAGCTGCGCAACTACGGCTCGCTATTCATTGGCGAACTCGCCAGCGTCGTTTATTCCGACAAATGCTCGGGCACCAACCACACGCTCCCGACCATGGGCGCCGGCGCCTATACCGGCGGCCTCTGGGTCGGCGCATACGTCAAGATCGCAACGCATCAGTGGCTTGACGAGCGCGGTGTCGAGCAGGTCGCTCCGCCCGCTGCCCGCCAGTCGGCCAGCGAAGGGCTCGAGGGCCACCGCCGGGCAGCCCAGCTGCGATTGGACCGCATGCAGTCCAAGGCGAACTAAAGAAAAGGCCCGCGAAAGCGGGCCTTTTTGTTGATTGAGACCTCATAGTGAGCCTGTCGAACCACGAGCTCGGTTTCACAAACCTTGCCACGACCTCGTCCTTCGACAAGCTCAGGATGAGGTCTACTTAGTCAGCTGATCTTGTCCGCATCCAGCCAAGCCTGCCTCAGCTTCTCAACATTGAAGCCCGGCGCCCGGGCCGCCGTCAGAATGGGCACTTCCTTGCGCATGACGACGTCGATGGCCCAGGCCATGCGTTCGATATGCTCGGCAGGAATGACGACGCCACCATGCCGATCCGCATGGACCAGATCGCCAGGCCGGACATTCATGCCGAAGACCGTGACCGGCACGTCGAGTTCGGTCACATGCACGAAGGCGTGGCTCGGGCCGACGGAGCCGGCGATCACCTGATAGCCCTCGTCGAGCATGCCGAGATCCCGCAGCACGCCATTGGTCAGCGTGCCGGCAATGCCCAGACCCTTGTGCTGCGCCACCTGCATTTCGCCCCAGAAACCGCCGATAGCGTGGGGAAAATCGGTGTCCTCGATGACGACGACGTTTGGCCCTTCGCCCTCCGCGACATACTCGTAATATTTCATGCGCAGAGCCCGCACTTCCGCCGCGGGCTTTTGTGCCGGCGACGATGCGCGGATCTTGGCGGTGCGGGCAAAACCGACAACCGGCGGCAGGCTGGGATCGGCGCAGACGACCGGCGTCTTGGTGAACCCCTCGGCCGTGCGGCCGCCCATGACATGTTCGAGCGCGTTGCAGACGGTCGGGGTGTCGGCAGCTCGGAGAGCGGCAAGGACGTCGGGAGAAATGGTTGGCATGGTTGCTCCTCGGATTTCTACCTCGCCCCTCCGGGGAGAGGTCGGCGCGAAGCGCCGGGTGAGGGGTTCTTGATTGTTATGAAGGCCCCTCACCCTTCCCTCTCCCCATAGGGGCGAGGGTACACAGGAGCCGATGGTTCAGTGCCTGGACGCTATCTCAGCGCCTTCGCTCAGCGCCTTGAACTTGGCCCAGACGATGTCCGGGTCCACGGCGCCGAAGCCGGCAAAGGTGGAGAAACCGCAATCGGTGCCGGCAATTACGCGTTCGGCGCCGACGATGTCGACGAAATTCTTGAGGCGCTGGGCGATCAGTTCGGGATGCTCGACAAAGTTGGAGGTCGAGTCGATGACGCCCGGGATCAGCACATAATCATCGGGCAAATCGACATTCTTCCAGTCGATCCACTCATGCGCGTGCCGCGGATTGGCGCCTTCGAACAGCAACGCCCGCGGCTTGGCTTTGAGCAGGCCCGGCAGGATCTTCTTGAGCGCGATGTCGCAGACGTGGGGGCCTTCGTAATTGCCCCAGCACACATGCATGCGCACGTCTTTGCCGTCGATATTGCGCAGCGCGTGATTCATCACCTCGATGTGGCGGCCTGCCGCCTGGAGGAAACCGTCGTCATCGAGATCCTTGTACATCATGTGCCGGCCGAGGCCGAGATCGGGTGCATCGAGCTGCAGAATGAAGCCGGCTTCGACGATGCCCTCGTATTCAACCCGCATGCCTTCGGCGACGGCTTCAAGATATTCGTCCTGCGTCGAATAGAATTCGTTGGGCTGGAACAGCGCGATAACGCCGGGCGTCGCCGAGTTCATGAAGCCCTTGGCATAGCCGTTGCGCTTAAGTGCACCGCCGAAGGCCTCGACATCCTCACGCAGCGGCTCGAGGCTTTTGACCGTAATTTCGCCGACGCATTTGGGCCGGCGATAGGTCGGCGTGCCACCGGTACTGGCCTGGCGCTTGAGGAAATTGGGGAACATTTCGAGGTCGGCCGGCGGCTGGCGCGAGCTGTCGCCATCAAAGCCGGTAAGCCGGTCCTTGATATAGGTGGCGTAGGAAATCTTGCTCATTTCGCCATCGGACGGCAGGTCGATGCCTGCCGCCTTCTGCTTGGCGACGATGTCGTCGACCGCCGCCCCGATAATGGTGTTGAAGCCGGCCTCATCGATGGGGACGCCGGCTTCGCGCGCGAACACAAGGTCCGTCACCTGCTTGGAACGCGGCAACGAGCCGACATGGGTGGTGAGGATCTTGTGGGCCATAGCTTACTCTGCAGCTTGTGCGGTCTGGAACTGCGGGGCAGCGGGAGAGGCCGCACCGCGGATGATGAAGGTGATCGCTTCGGCCGAAGCCGGGTTACGGAAACCGTGCGCGAGACCAACCGGGATGGTCAGCGTGTCGCCGGCGCCCAGAATAAGCGAACCATCTTCCCAGGTCACTTCCAGCGTGCCGGACTGGACAAACAGCACTTCCTGTTCGCTGCGGCTATGCGCTGGCACCACGGCGCCGGTCTCAAGCTTGAGACGGCGAAGCGTAAAGCCATGCTGCCAGTGGCCGACGATCGGACCGGCCTTGAAGCCGTCAGCAGCATCGACATCGCCGATCAGCGCTGCTTCCTCGACGCCTTCGCCAGCCAGCGGCGAATGGGGGTTGGCCTTCATCTGCTCGGGCTTGAGCGCGTATTTGGCGAGCTCTTCCTGCGGCGGGGTGGCGAGTTCGGCCATCTTTTCGGCCGTCGGCGGCTGCTCGAGTTCGGCGCCTTCCGGCACCTTTTCGCCCAGCGTGGTGTCGATCAGCTTGCCGCCCTTGAGGAGCTTGAGGCCGAAATCCTCGGCCATCTTGAAGACGGATGGCGCCCAGACGACCTTGCCCGGATCGTCATGGCCAAGCACCACGGCGAGGAAGCCGGTGCCTTCGTCGCGCTTTTCGAAGCCACGGAACATATGGGTCGGGACGGTCGCCACGTCACCGGGCTCGACATCGAGGTAGCCCTCGTCCTTGTTGGCGCCGAAGACGAAGCGCCACTTGCCGGTATGGACCAGGAAGGTCTCGGCGGTGAGATGCGAGTGCTGCGAATTGGTGCAGCCGAAGGGCTGGCGGGCGGCACCGAAATTAAAACCGTGCGCTTCGGGAATATGCACCACCTGCGCCGGGTTTTCGGAAACGCCCGGCCCGATGATCGTGAAGTTTTCCTTGCGGTCCGAACCGGGGTGCGCGCGTCGATAAACGCATTGCGCAGGCCCTTGAGGTCGGCATAGCGCACCAGGCGCTTTTCCATTTCGGCTTGTGTCCACTTGCTCATGGTTCAATCCTTTCATGAGACGCAGAAGCGGGGATAAGATGGATAGATTTGCATTCGTATGCAAGCATAGTTGCAAAGACGGCATGAGCATGTCGCGACATGATCAAGCGTCCTTGGGGCGGAAGATTTTGCGGCCGTCGGTCTCGACGATGCCGCTTTTGGGCAGGCGCGCAGAGGTGCGGACCACCAGCTCACCATTGTGGATGCGATGCTCGGCTTCGATCTCGCCCGAGGTAATCTGGTCCATCAAGATATCGACGGTGGACTCCACCATGCGCTTGACCGGCTGGCTCATCGACGTGATGCCATAGCTGCGCCAGATGGCCGGACCAACATCGTCATAGCCGACGATGGAAATGTCTTCGGGGATCTTGAGCCCGAACTCGTAGCGCGCAACGTCCATGACGGCGACGGCCATGTGGTCGTTGGCGACGAAAAGCGCCTCCGGTCGGTCGGCACGCGAGAACATCATGCGCGCCGCAGCTTCCGCTTCGGGCGCGAGTAATTGCCGATTTCATAGGCGATCTCGGTAATACCGTGGCCGGCAAGACCTTCCACATAGCCTTGATGGCGGTCTCGATTGGTCGAGGAATTTTCGAGGCCAGCGATATAGCCAAAGCTCTTGTGCCCACCGGCAACGAGGAACTCGGCGATGCGCTTGCCCCCTTCCCTGTTCCGCGTGGTGACGCTGGAAACGGCATCACGCTCCGTGGTTCGGTTGAAGAGCACGACCGGAATGCCGGCGCTGGCGCATTCTTCCGAAAGCTCGGAGGAGAGCGAGGTTGACGCAAGAATGATACCGTCGACGCGATACTGCATCAGCTGATCGAAGACCGGGTCGCTGTCGCGGTCCATGAAGCCGGTAAACAGCAGCAAATGGTAGTTTTCCGCGGCCAGTGCCCGGCCGAGTTCTTCAAGAACGTCGGGATAAAAGAGGTTTTCGAGATAGGCCATCACCACAGCGATTATGCGCGAGCGGTTGGTGATGAGCGACCGGGCGATAGCATTGGGCCGGTAGCCGAGCACCTTGGCCGAGGCCAAAACCTTCTGGCGGGTCTTGGAGGAGATGGACGCGCCCGGCGTAAAGGTGCGCGAGACAGCCGACTGCGAGACGCCGGCATGTTCGGCGACTTGCGAGGAGGTCACGCCCGCCTTTTTACTCCGCTGTCCATCCGCCATCCACCAGAAGCGATGTGCCGGTGATCAGTGCTGCGGCGTCACTCGCCAGAAACACAATCGGGCCCATCAGGTCTTCCACTCTTCCCAGCCGGCCAAGCTTGATTTTTGAGAGCACCCAGCTTCTGAAGTCCGGGTCGCTCAGGTTCTTGGCCGTCAACTCGGTTTCCACAAAAGTCGGGCATACCGTGTTCACCCGAATATTGTTCGGCCCGAGCTCGATTGCCATGGCCTTTGTGAGGCCCTCCACAGCATGTTTGCTGGCGGAGTAAACCGCCCGCGCCGGCCCGCCGACATGCCCCATCTGCGACGAGATGTGGATAATCGACCCGGGCAGTCCCGCAGCCAGCAACCGCGCAACGACCGCCTGCGAAACAAAGATCGTCGCACCCAGATTAACGTCCATCACCGCCTGGTAGTTGGCCGGTGTAATCTGGGTGAAACTGGAATGCCGCGCGGTGCCTGCCGAGTTGACGAGGATCTGGAACGGCTCAACGTCGTCGACAAAAGTCCTGACAGCGTCGCTGTCAGTGATGTCGAGCGCCACGCCCTCGACCGCAAAACCGGCAGCAGCCATCTCGTTGACGACTGCTTCGACATTCGAAGCGGTGCGAGCGGCGATCGTCACCGCCGCGCCAGCCTCGGCCAATGCCACCGCTGCACCCAGGCCTATGCCCCGCGTGCCCCCGGTGACGAGGGCACGCTTGCCGTCGAGGCGGAAGCTGGGTGTGCGGGGCAGTGTCATGGCTTACTCGGCGGCCTGCGTGCGCGGTGCAGCGCCCGTGCCATAGGGCACGTTGCGGCCGCCATAGCGGCGGACGCGGACATTGGCTTGTTCGGCGTGGCCGACAAAGCCTTCCAGTATCGAAAGTCGCGAGCCGTATTCGCCGATCATGGCCGAGGCCTCGTCGGTGGTGACGGTCTGCCAGGTGCAGGTCTTCATGAACTTGCCGACCCAGAGGCCGCCGGTATAGCGCGCAGCCTTCATGGTGGGCAGCGTGTGATTGGTGCCGATGACCTTGTCGCCATAGGCGACATTGGTGCGCGGCCCGAGGAACAGCGCGCCATAATTGGTGATGTTATCGCGGAACCACATGTCGCGATCGGTCATCACCTGCACATGTTCGGACGCGATGCGGTCGGCTTCGGCCAGCATTTCCTCGTAGCTGTCGCAGACGATGACTTCACCGAAATCATTCCAGGATTTGCGGGCGATTTCGCCGGTCGGCAGGATTTCGAGAATGCGCTCGATCTCGGCCATGGTCTCGCGGGCGAGCTTTTCCGAGTTCGTCAGGAGGATCGCGGGAGATGTCGGGCCGTGCTCGGCCTGACCGAGAAGATCGGTGGCGCACATTTCGCCGTCGACGGTTTCGTCGGCAATGACCAGGGTCTCGGTCGGGCCGGCAAACAAGTCGATGCCGACGCGACCGAAAAGCTGCCGCTTGGCTTCGGCAACGAAGGCATTGCCGGGACCGACAAGCATATCGACCGGCGCGATGGTTTCGGTGCCGATCGCCATGGCGCCGATGGCCTGGATGCCGCCGAGAACATAGATTTCGTCAGCGCCCGCCATGGCCTGCGCGGCGACCACGGCTGGAGCGGGCTTGCCGCCGAAGGGGGAGCGCAGGTGATGACGCGTTCGCAACCGGCGACCTTGGCGGTGATCACCGACATGTGGGCGGATGCAAGCAGCGGATATTTGCCGCCAGGAACATAGCAGCCCACGGCGTTGATCGGCACATGCTTGTGGCCGAGGGTAACGCCAGGCAGCGTCTCGACCTCGAGGTCCTGCATGGTGTTGCGCTGCGCCTGGGCGAAGTTGCGCACCTGCGTCTGGGCAAATTCGATATCGCTCAGGTCCTGATCGGTGAGCTGGGCCATACACTCATCGATCTCGGCCTGGCTCAGGCGAAAGTCTTTCCGCTCCCACTTGTCGAACTTGGCCGACAGTTCCTGGATCGCCGCGTTGCCGCGCTTTTCGATATCGGCGAGAATGCCTTCCACGGTGGCGCGAACCTGGCGGTCGGCCTCTGCCCGTTCATCGACATCCTTACCGCGCTTGAGCCAGATCGGCATTTTACGCCCTCCCGAATTCTGTTGCAGACAGTTTGCATACGTATGCAAGGTTTGTAAACGGCGACCTGCTGGTCGTCGTGATTTTCTTAGGTGAGCGCTGGTGGCCGCTGCAGGGCATGATCGGTAGCGCGCTCAAAAGCGTCGCCGATCTGGACAATGGTTGCCTCGTCCCAGTGCTTGCCAACGATCTGCATGCCCATCGGCAAGCCGTTGTCGAACCCGATCGGCATTGCCAGAACGGGATGACCGCTGACATTGAAGCCAATGGTCCGCATCGGCGTCCACACGGCTTCTTTTTCGAAGGGCGCCGCAAGCAGCGCCGTGGTCAGCGCACCCGCCGTGATCAGGGCATCGTGGCTAAGCAGGAGCTTGTCGACCTCGGCCCGAAACAGTTCCCCTGCCCCGCGCGCTTTGGCGAGTTCATCCTCAGTGACGGTAAGGCCGGCAGCCAGGCTCAGGAAAGCACGACGACCGAAGTCGTCGGGACGATCGCGAAGGCTCTGCGCATGATAGTCGAAGCTTTCCTTGTGAAGGATCGCGGCGGCGGCCACTTCGATGCTGTAATAGTCGGGAAGCTCGACTTCCTCGATGATCGCGCCGAGCTGCGACAGCGTCGAAATGGCCGTGTCCATGGCGCTCAGAACCGCTGGCGAGGTCTGGCTGTCCCGAGCGAACCAATTGCGGGCATAGCCGATGCGCATCCCCGAGATCGGCCGGCCAAGCTTTTCCGATGCCGATACCCCCGGCGGGAAATCGGCGATAATGTCGAGCGTGGCGGCGGCCTCGGCAACACTCGCGCTCATGGGGCCAACATGATCCATGCTGTCCGACATCGGCAGCACACCGCTGCGCGGCACGAGGTCGAATGTCGGCTTCAACCCCACAACGCCGCAATAGAAGGCAGGCCCGCGGAGGGAGCCGCCGGTATCGGTGCCCAGCGTGGTGCGCAGCAATCCGCCGGCGACCGCCACCGCACTGCCCGACGACGAACCGCCGGTGATATGCTCGATACTCCAGGGATTGCGCGCCGGCGGAAAGGCGCCGCGATTGTCCGGGCCGACGGTGCCCCACTCATAGGTCGCAAGCTTGCCGATGACGATGGCGCCAGCATCCCGCAAACGCCTGACGACCTCGGCATCTTTTTCGGCAACAGCGCCCTTGCGTCCCGGGGCATTTGCCGTCGTCGCAAGGCCCGAAACGTCGATCAGGTCCTTGATGCCGACTGGAATGCCATGAAGGTGGCTGATGTCGACGCCTTCTGCAAAGGCCGCATCAGCCTCTTCTGCAGCAGCAAGCGCGCCTTCGCGATCGACCACGTAGAACGCACGATACGCGCCATCGCGCGCCTCGATGCGGCGCAGATAGGCATCCACCAGTGCGACCGAGGTCAGCCGGCCATCGCGCAGCATACTGCCTTGCTCGAAGAGCGAAAGATCGAGCGCCTTGTCTGCCGTGGAATCGATCGCAGGCTTGGCGTTGGTCTCTACGCGCACCAGGCCATCGCTCATCCAGTCGGCCAGCTTGCGCAAGCTTTCGGCCTCGTCAGCCGAAAAGCGCAATCCGTGGCGCTGTACCGCCTCGTCGAAGACAGCGCGCTTTTCGTCGATGGTCTCAGCCATCCTGGCTTCTCCGGCAGGCATTTATCCAGCCGTAGCGATACGCTGACCGGTGGACCGGTCAAAGAGGTGGCAGGCGCTTGGGGCGATGTTGACGCGCACCACGTCGCCGATTTCGGCGCGGTAGTCCTTGCCGACCTTGATCGACACCAGTTCACCGGCAACGCGCATCGAAATCATGGTCGCTTCACCCAAAAGCTCGACGCTATAGATCGGCGCCTCGATATGCGCATTGCTGTCGGCAAGCACGGCATCTTCGGCGCGGAAGCCGAGGGTCACCGGGCCGTTGACCTGCGTTGACAGGCCATCGACGCGGATATGGTCGCCCGTGAAGACGCCATTGTGAATTTCGCCATGCACGAGGTTCATGGCCGGCGACCCGATGAAGCTCGCGACGAAAGTGTTCGCCGGGCGATCATAGATCTCCATCGGCGTGCCCACCTGCTGGATCAGGCCCTTGCTCATGACCACAACGCGGTCGGCCAGGGTCATGGCTTCGATCTGGTCATGCGTCACGTAGATCGTCGTGCGCTTGAGCGTATGATGAAGGTTCTTGATCTGCGCGCGAGTGGAGACCCGCAGCTTTGCGTCGAGGTTCGACAGCGGCTCGTCCATCAGGAAAGCATTGGGCTCGCGAACGATAGCGCGGGCAAGCGCGACGCGCTGGCGCTGGCCACCGGACAGGGCTGCCGGGCGGCGCTGCAGGAAGTCATCGAGCTCGACCATTTTGCTCGCTGCCATGACGCGCTCATGATGCTGCCCAGCCGGAACCTTGCGGACCTTGAGCGGGAAGCGAATGTTCTCGTAGACGGTCATGTTCGGATAGAGGCCATAGCTCTGGAACACCATGGAAATGTCCCGGTCCTTGGGCTCGAGCTTGTTGACCAAACGGTCGCCGATCCAGATTTCGCCTTCGGTAATGTCCTCGAGGCCGGCAATCATGCGCATCGTCGTGGTCTTGCCGCAGCCCGAGGGCCCCAGCAAAACAAGGAATTCCTGGTCGGCGATATCGAGATTGAAATTGTCCACGCCGATGAAATTGTTCCAGCGCTTGGAGACGTTCTTGAGACGGATCTGGGCCATCGGAGTTAGCCTTTCACTGCGCCGGCGGTCAGGCCGCTGACGATCTGGCGTTGGAAGAAGAGGACGAGGATGAAGAGCGGCACTGTGGCCGAGACCACGGCGGCGACGGCGAACATGACATTGCCCTGCTCCTGAACCGATCCGAGGAAGCTCGAGATTTTGGGCACCATGGTCTGGTTGTCGCTGCTGAGCAGCATCGAGGTCACGGCAAAGTCGTTATAAGCCAGAAGGAAGCTAAAGAGGCCCGTGGTCACGACGCCGGGCCACATGACCGGGATGATGACTCGACGAAAGGCTTCGAAGCGCGAACAGCCGTCGACCATTGCCGATTCATCGAGATCCTTGGGGATCGAGAGGAAGAAGGAATGCAGCATCCAGAGCGTGAAGGGCTGGTTGATCGCGACGAGCACGATGATTGAGGTCGGCAGCACGCCCCAGATGTTGAGCTCGAAGAAGGGCAGCAGATAGCCCGACACGAGCGTAATGTGCGGCATGGCCCGGAACACCAGTGCAGCGATCAGGATCCAAAAGGCGTAGCGCTGGCCTGAGCGGGCAAGCGCGTAGCCCCCAAGAGTGCCAAGCGTTAGCGAGATCACTGTTACCGAAACCGTAACGATCGCAGTATTGGCGACTGCGCGCCAGAACTCGCGGGTCACCCAGGCGCCATAATAACCGTCACCGGTGAAGGCGCTGCCCGTCTGGCGCTGAGTGAAGGGGCCGGTAATGGCATTGATCCAGTTCTGCCGGGAAAAGAAGTCCGGCTCGACCTTGAATGAACCCCACACCGTCCAGAGGAAGGGGAAGGCAGCGAGCACGACCCAGACCACGAGGAAGCCGATGATGATGATGTTGAGGCCAAGCGGCCGACGCTGAGAGACGGCGGTGTCGGACATGTCAGACCACCTTGTGGTTGAATTCGCGCCAGGTGCGGACCAGCACCGGGGAAAGCAGAATGATGACGCCGATAATGGTGATCACCGAAGTTGCACCAGCCGAGCCGAAGAGCTGCGCGTCGCCGGAAAGATCGTTGAATATCAGCCAGCTGAGCGAGGTGGCATTGGCTTCGGCCGAGAAGCCGACGATAGGCTCGAAGACGCGGAAGTTGTCCATGAGCTGCACCAGCGCCACGAAGGTCGCAAGTGGCGCAAGATGAGGGATGACGACGTAGCGGATGCGCTCCCAGCGGCTGGCGCCATCGATCATGGCCGACTCGAGCGTGTCGGCGGGCACGGTCTGGAGGCCGGCATAGAAGACGACGAAGCTGAACGGCGCGTTGGTCCAGACGCCGTAGAACAGCAGGGACAGCCAGGTCAGCAGCGGCGACTGGCGCAGCGACAGCGTCGGATCGTCGAACAGCACGCGCAGGTTGGCGCCGATGATGCCGTTTGGCTGGATCATCCAATAAAGGATCAGAGAGCCGATCAACGGCGTGATGATCATCGGCAGAAGCGAGAAGAAGATCACTGGACCCTTGACCATCTTCGGCACGGTGTTGACCGCGAGCGCGATAACGAAACCGAGCGCCATGGCGATCGGCGTGACGACGAAACAGAAGACGAGGGTGAAGGCGAGCGCCTTATAGAGCGGCAGGTTGTAGATGCGGGTGACGATGTCGCCGATGCCATTGTTGTTGGCAAGGATGGCGCCGATCTCGTCGACCGCGAGGTGGCCGCGATTGAGATAAGTGCCGAAGCCGTTGAAGCGCCCCATGGGCTGTTCTTCACGAAGCTCGGCCATAGCAGCCGTATCGACACGGGTTTCGGTGGTGCAGCCGCCGAAGGGCTGGCAGCTCTCGACCTGAACCAGGATGCGACCGTGTTCGACGTGGAAGCTCTGAACCACGACTGAAACGATCGGCAGGGCGATGAAGAGGACCATCGCGATCAGCGAGGGCAGGATGAAGGCAAAAAATGTCTTATGCGGCATCTGATGCCTCCCATACGCGGCAAATGAATGGAGCGCGGCGACAAGCAGCCGCCAACACCACGGCGTGGCCGCGGCGCGGGGTTGAAGGGGCCCACCACGAGGGAGGAGCAGGCCCCTTCGAAGTCAAGTCAAGCCTCGGAAAGAGGCGCCCGACTTAGAGGTAGCCGCCTTCTTTGGCAGCGGTGTCGTAGGCAGCCTTGACGTCGGCCAGGGCCTGAGCCGCATCTTCCGAACCGGCCATGTATTCGGCCAACTCAGCGGAAAGCGCGGTGTGGAGCAGACCCATATAGGGCTGCATCGGGTAGGCACGCGCACCAGCATTTGCGGTGGCGATCACGCCAACGGCGTTCGGACCGGGCTCGTAGCCCTTGACGAGCCAGGTGGCAACGGTCGGGTTGGCGGCAACCATTTCGGGGCTGATGCCGTGGACCATGGCCTGGAAGGAGGCGGCAGCGTCATCGTCCGAGATGTTCTTGGCAATGGTGAAACCATCCCACCAGAGCGCCACGGCCGGCGTGGTGCCGCCGTCGATGACAGGCGCAGCGGCCAGAACGGTGTTTTCGACGACGCCTTCGGCAGCGCCTTCACCATCGAGCATGTCGCCGGCAAGCGAACCCCACTGGACCATCATGGCGACGTTGCCGGCCTTGTATTCGGCCTGGATGCCGTTGGCATCGAAGGTCAGGTAGTCCGGATCCATGTACTGGGTCAGGGCGCGCATGGTCTCGAGGACCTTCATGCCATTTTCGTTGTCGATGGCAAGTTCAGCCGAGCCCGGAGCGAAGAACTCGCCGCCGGTCCCGAGGTAGGTGTTGACGAATTCGGCAGCCAGATCCCAACCGGGCTTGTCCGAAGCGGCCAGCGGGTATTCCATCAGGCCGTCGGCCTTGATCTTTTCGGCAGCGGCAAGGATGTCCTCGTAGGACTTGGGCTCGGCAATGCCGGCCTGGTCGAGGATGTCCTTGCGGTAGAACAGGTGCTGGGCATTGCCCATGAATGCGATAGCCATGGTCTTGCCATCGATCTTGATCAGCTGGTTCGGCTGCAGGTCAGCGCCATATTCGGCAACCAGATCGTCGAGCGGACGGATTAGGTCGGCGTTCATCAGCGGGACAATGGAATTGTTGGCGACCACGGCAACCGAATACTCGGCCGGGTTGATCGAGAGCGCGGGAACCTGGAGGTTCTTGTGCTCGGCAGTGGCATTGGCCGTGACCGTGATGCCGTCGGCAGCGCATTCTTCGGCGGTGCTGTTGATGAGGCGCAGCGCCTCGAAGTCGTTGGAGAGGATGCGGACAGAACCGGTACCCTCGATCCCGCAGTCAGCGAATGCAGCACCGGCGGTGAGGCACAGAACGCCGAGCGATACAGTCGTCTTCAGCAAAAGCTTCATTTAATTCTCCTGACGGTGACCGGTGCACTTCGGGCCACGCACCGCCCATCCCCTGTTGTCATTCTCCCGCAACCGGCCTCGGCCTTACCTCACCGAAACCAGTCGTGTCTTTGGCACGTCACAATTGGTAGGGTGCCTTGCATACGAATGCAAGAGCTTTTGCATTCGTATGCAAAGCTAAGCAAATTGCTAATGCCTGCGAGTGCTTACCTATGGAATGGCGGAGAATAACGGGCGGCCAATGAATAGGCCAGCCGCCGTGTGGTTAGTTCAGCGGCGCTTCCGGACCAGGCCGCTCGTAGGTTCCGACGACCTCGCCTTCGGCTAGTACATGGCCTTCCATCGCCGCAAGAACATCTTCACGCTTGGCACCGGGATCAACTGGCAGTTCGGCAAGATCGAGCGCAAAGACCTGGAAGTGGTAATTGTGTGCCGGCTCGCCGAGCGGCGGACGCGGACCGAAATAGCCAATCTGCCCGCGGCTGTTCGTGCCCTGCTTAGCGCCTTCCGGCTTTTGCAACGCTGACTCGGTGCTGAGGCCTTCTTCGATGCCGGTTGCATCGGCCGGAACATCGAACAGGACCCAGTGGACGAAGGGCTTGGGTTCGGCAGCATCCGGATCGTCGACGATCACGACGATGGATTGCGTGCCTTCGGGAGCCGTGCCCCACTCGAGCGCCGGTGACGCATTGTCACCTTCCGCGGCGTGCTTGAGCGGGATCGCCTCGCCATCGCCGAAAGATGGCGACAACACATCGATCGTATCTTCAGCATCCACGAGGTTGATCGCAATGTCCGATTCTGCGGGCTTGACCGTTACGTCGGGTGGCATCGGTGCCTCGGTCGCGGCGGCATTGGCGCTTTCGCCATAGCTGATGCGGTAGACGATGCCGTTGGCATCATCAGCGAGAAGCAGTGCGCCATCCGCGGTTTCGGTGATGCCTGCAAGACGTGCCAAGAAGCCATAGGAGCCGGTTTCACTTTCGACGAGGAAGCCCTCGGCGAAATGATCCCAGTTGACCGGCTTGCCGTCTTCGAAGTCGACACGCGTCACCTCATAGCCGCTTGGTGGCCGGCGGTTCCAGGAGCCGCGCATGGCGATAAAGGCATCGCCGCGATATTCCTCGGGGAAAGCGGTGCCATTGTAGAAGGTCATCTGCATCGGCGCGGCGTGGGCGGTGTAGCCGACCTCGGGTTCTTCGCTGGTCTCTGCCCACTGTTCGAGCGTGATGCCTTCGGGCGGGTTCATGTGTGGATTAAGATTGCCGAAGTCGAAGACGTAGGGCCAGCCGTATTTTTTGCCCTGTTCGATGAGGTTGAACTCTTCCTGCTGCTCTTCGTCGCCAAGCCAATCGGTACCGTGATCGGCGCCATAGAGCGTGCCCGTTTCCGGTTCCCAGCCGAAACCAATTGTGTTGCGGAGTCCGCTGGCGAAAATGGCGCGTCCCGTGCCGTCAAGATTGGCGCGAACGATGGTGGCGCTTTCCGGGCTGGTCTCGATGCACTCGTTGCAGGTTGAGCCAACGGTTATGTAAAGCATGTTGTCGGGGCCAATCGCCAGGGTGCGATTGGCATGCTGGCCGCCATCGGGCAGGTCATCAATGATCATCTTGAGTTCACCGAAGCTGCCGTCCTCGTTGACCGGGGCGGTGAAGACCTCGTTGACGGTCGCGAGGTAAACCGTGTCCTCATGGAAAGCGATGCCGTGCATGCCGGGCCGTCCCGCGACGACGGTGAAGTCTTCGTACTTCCCATCGCCATCGGCATCGTCGAGGCGGATGATATCGGCCTCGGTGCGGCGGCTTGCATAGACATGGTCGCCATGGATGGCGAGCATGCGGGTATTGCCCATGTCGCGCGCAACAACCTCGACCTCAAAGCCTTCCGGCACCCGGATAAGATCGGCGAGTTCGGCATCGTCGCTCACCGTGATCGGCTCGGGCTCAAGGATCGAACCTTGCACAGTGGCATCGGAATACTGCCCGATCGTGCCTTGTGGCTGGGCCAGGACGGGAGCTGCGGCAAGCAGCGCGGTGGCGGATACCGTCGCTGCGATGATCTGCTTTTTCATTGAGACCTCAAGAAAATGGACAAAGAAAAAGCCCGGCCTTGCGGCCGGGCTTGATGTTTACTCGCTGCCAAGCGCTTCGCGCAGTTCGGAGCCTGCAAAATCCTGCGCCTCCTTGGCTTCCGGCACGACTGCCGCCATGCCGAAGAACTCGTGGGTCACGCCGTTCCAATTCTGATAGGCAACCTCGACACCGGCCTCTTCGAGCTTGTCGCGCAGGGTCATGCCTTCGGAATTGAGCGGGTCGATCTCAGCCGCGACAATCGTCACCGGCGGAAGATCTTCGAGGTCGGCGCTACCGACGAGGTCGATACGCGGATCGGCCGCTTCCGACATGTCATTGAGGTAGTGGCCAACAAACCATTCGATATCTGCCTTGCCGAGCGGCACGGCATTCTGGTTGGCAATGTAGGATTGCGTTTCGAGGTCATCGCCGGCCACCGGATAGACGGCGAGGATGGCCGATGGTTCGGTCAGCTGCTGATCGCGTGCAGCGATCGCGACATTGACGGCAAGGTTGCCACCGGCACTCTCACCGGCAACGGCAACACGCGAGGAGTCGCCGTTCCACTCGCCGGCATTCTCGACGATATAGCTATAGGCGGCGATCGCGTCGTCATGTGCGGCCGGGAACTTGTCTTCCGGGCCCTGGCGGTAATGTACGGAGACAACGACGGCCTTGGCTTGGTTGGCGAGAGCCCGCGGGGACGCGTCATAGACGTTGAGATTGGCGATAACCCAGCCACCGCCGTGGAAATAAACGATCACCGGCAGCGCCTCACCGCCATCGGCCATGCCTTCAGGCCAATAAACGCGGGCATCGAGTTCGCCCTCGGCGCCATCGACCTTGATGTCTTCGGTCTTGCCGACGGGTTCGGGGAACGGCTGCTTGCCGGTGGTTTCAAGATACACGGCCTTGACCGCATCAGCGGGGGTCGGCTGCGTCCGGGCAGCGGGAACGTCGAGCGTATGCACCGGCTTGGCACCAAGCTCCATCAGCTTGGTAATGACTTGCGCCATTTCAGGATTGGAGCGATCGACGGTGCCGCTATCCTTGCTGGTGGCGACATCGTCTTCAACGGTGCGAGGTTCTTCCTGCGCTAACGCAGGCATGGAAAGGGCGGCTAGCGCGGTTGTGGCGAGAAGCAGGCTGCGCATATGATTATCCTTTGGCCGAGAGCCTTTTGGGAGGTCGCTTGAGGGGGAACACGAACGAACCGCCCTACAGGCTCGGGCCGCAGAACCGCCATCGGTTGCGTTAACGGCGCGTTTGCCAACCAGTTCCTCACACCCGTGGCTGAGCCGGTCACTTCTTAAGCTCTGCGACGGGAACCCGGCGATGCCCTGCCCGTTCGGAGGCAACCTCCTTGCATCAGAGCAAATACATGACCTCCAGACGACCTCTAGGCGCCATCCCGGACGCAAACGGAACGCGGTTCACTGTTTGGGCGGAAGGGCGGAAACGCGTCGTGGTCGAAGTTGAGGGCGGCGGAACATTCCCGCTCGAAGCCATGGAAGACGGCTGTTTCAGCGCCCATGCGGCTGGCATCGGTGCAGGCGCGCGCTACAAGGTGAGGGTCGATGCTGGCGAGGCAATCCCCGATCTGGCCTCACGCTTGCAGCCCGATGGCAATGATGGCGCATCTGTCGTCGTGTCCAACGACTTCGATTGGACGGACGCTGCGTGGACCGGTCCCACCACCCGCGACCAGGTGGTCTATGAGCTTCATATCGGCACCTTCACGCAGCAAGGCACCTGGACTGCGGCGCGCGAGAAGCTGGAATTTCTCGCCGGGCTCGGGGTTACGGTGATCCAGATCATGCCGATCGGCACTTTCAAGGGCGCCTTCGGTTGGGGCTATGACACAACCCTGCCCTACGCACCTTTCGCGCCCTATGGCACGCCAGAGGACATCCGCGCCTTCGTAGATGCCGCGCATGGGCTGGGCGTCGGGGTTATTCTCGACGTGGTCTACAACCATGTCGGCCTCGGCGACCATTATCGCACCTATAGCGAGCACTTTTTCACCGACCGCTACGAGAACGAGTGGGGCGCAAGCTTTAACTATGACGGCGAGCACGCGCATGCGGTTCGCGACTTCGTGGTAGCGAACGCCGTCTACTGGATCACCGAATTCCACATGGACGGGCTGCGCATCGATGCGGCACAGGCCATGTTCGACAGCAGCGACGAGCATATCATTGCCGAGCTCTCACGAGCAGTGCGGGAGGCAGCTGCACCGCGATCGGCCTATATCATCGTCGAGAACCAGCCCCAGGAACACAAGATGATCGATGCCCCCGACCAGGGCGGCTACGGGCTCGACGGCATGTATAACGACGATTTCCAGCATGCCGTCCGCGTCGCGGCCACGGGGCACAACGACTTCTACTACCGCGACTATCTCGGCACGCCGCAGGAGATCGTTTCGTCGCTGAAATATGGCTTCCTCTACCATGGCCAGCGTTCGGATCAGCGCGATGCCGCCTACGGCACGGACAATCTCGACACGCCGCCCGAGCACTTCATCCACTTCCTTGAGAACCATGATCAGGTCGCCAACTCGCCACAAGGCCTGCGCCTGACGTCGCTGCTGTCACCCGCCCGGCTGCGCGCCGTGACGGCACTGCTGCTGCTCGGGCCGCAGACCCCTTGCCTCTTTCAGGGCCAGGAGTTCGGCTCCTCCAACCCCTTTCTCTACTTCTTCGGCATAGACGGCGACGCGGCCGATCTCGTCTCGAACGGACGCAAGGAGTCGCTCAAGAATTTTCCCGGCGTTGCTGATCCCGTCATGCTGGAACGCCTTGCCGACCCAACCGACCGTCAGACGTTCGAGGGAAGCAAGCTCGATTGGAAGGAGGCCGAGAGGCACAGTGGTCTGCTGAAGCTGCACCGAGATCTCCTGGCGCTGCGCAAAAGCGACCCTACTTTCTCGCAGAACAGCGAGCGCCGCATCGACGGCGCGGTTCTCGGTGACGGCGCGCTGTTGCTGCGCTACCTGACGCCGAACTCAGAAGGTCACCGCGTGCTTCTGCTCAATCTTGGCCGGGACCTCCACATGTCCGTGGTTGCCGAGCCCCTGATCGCCCCGCCGCGGGGGCATCAGTGGGTCCCCGCCTGGTCGAGCGAACACCCGGACTACGATGGCGCGGGTCGTCGTCCCGTAGAGCCCGAAAAGTTCTGGATCCTGCCCAGCGACTGCGCTGTCTTGCTGAAGAGCGAGCCCCGATAGATTAACGGGGTGCCGCCCGCCAGCTACAAGCTCTTCTGCAGGAACGTGCGGGTACGACCTGGTAAAAAGTTCGGCAACGACCCAAAGGGCTTGTAGCCAGAGCGCTGATAGGTTTTGAGCGCAAGCGAATTGAAGGTGTCGATGTAAGAACCGTGGCAACCGCGTTGCCGCGCTTCGGCTTCTGCAGCCGCGAGCATCCGCGCCGCAAGCTTTTGCCCGCGGTGCTGCTCGGCGACCCACAGCCACTGGACGTAAAGCCAATCCCAGGCGGTGTAGCCGGAAATGCCGGCGACGATGACGCTGCCTGGAGCGCGCAAGAATACGGCGAGCGGCAGCTTGTTGGAGGGGCCGACGTCATTGTGGTTGAAGTCGGCGAGTGAGTTTCCAATCAGCTCGAGGTCATCGGCACTAGGTACCTCAGTCACCTCGATCGTCAGTCCCTCCATGGTCAGGCCGCCAAGACGCCGCCAATTAGCGGATGTGGCGCACCAGTCGTGGTCGGGAAGCTGATCGGCAGGCCGCGGAGCACTCGCACCGCCAGGAAAGCGAAACATTCCGCCTCGATGGCGTCGCCGCGCCAGCCGACCGCTTCGGCTGGTACAGCCTCGACCCGCGCACGCTTATCGAGCATGACCATGATCGCCGGGTTGTGTCGCCCACCACCGGACACGATCAAGCGCTCAGGACGCTGCGGCAGAAGGTCGAGCGCCTTTCCGACCGCCCCAGTCGTGAAGGCGGTGAGCGTGGCGGCGCCGTCTTCGGCGCCAAGCCCGTCGGCCATCGAAGACAAAAAGTCGAAGCGGTCGAGCGATTTGGGGAAAGGTGCGGAGAGATAGCGATGGGTCAGTAGCCGAGCGAGCCGCTCTTCGTCCACTGTTCCCCGCAGGGCCATGGCGCCGTCGACATCCATGTCCCCCATGCCAAGGCCTTTGACAAAGTCATTGATCGGCGCATTGGCGGGGCCAGTATCGAAGGCAATCAGCGTATCGGCACCGTCCCAATAGGTAACGTTGGCGACGCCGCCGAGATTGAGGACAGCAGTCTTGCCGTCGGTCGCCCCGATCTTGCGCAACAGGGCCTGGTGATAGAGCGCGGCCAGGGGAGCGCCCTGCCCTCCTGCACGAACGTCGGCGGAGCGAAAATCGTAGGCCACCTTGATGCCAGTCAGCTCATGCATCAGCGCGCCATTGCCGAGCTGGCGCGTGGCGCCGATGCGGCCCGGTTGCGGCGCGCGATGCAGCACCGACTGGCCGTGAAATCCGATAACACCAATGTCTTCCGGTCGCAGGCCCGCCTCGGCGACGAGGTCGAGGACGGCAGCCGATTGCGCGCGGGTCAACGCATCCTCCGCTTCGGCAAAGATGGCAGGCTCGGCGCCGGAAAAATTCCACTGCCGCGCTTGCGACAGGGCTTCTTCGAGCGTGTCGCGGATCGACTGCGGATAGGGCGCAAGCGTATAGGCGCCAAACTCTTCGACCGTTTCCCCATCGGTGCGCAGCAGGGCGACGTCGATATTTCCGTCCAACACGGTGCCGGTCATCAGCCCCACAGCCCAGATCGGTTCCATTGTCGTCTCCCTATGCGGCATTGATGGCGTCGCCCACGGCGCGGCGCAGCGGCAGGATGCCGCTGTCGAAATGGCGCGTCGGGTGCACCCGGTTGGTCAAAAGCGTCCAGGCATGGCCGCGCTCGAAATCGATCCAGAGCCCGGTGCCCGTAAAGCCAGTGTGGCCGATCGTCTGGTGCGAGTTGCGTTCGCCGCCTGACCAGCCCTCGTAGGGCCGCTCCCAGCCATGCGTGCGGCGACCCGAAAGCGGCGTGCGGATCAGCGCATCCGGACCGGCGGATGTCAGCTTGCCATGTGCAAAGTCGAGCACACTGGCAACAGTGCCGAAAAGCCCGGCATGCCCTGCCCCCTCGAGCGCCGAGCAATTGTCATCGTGCACTTCGCCCACCAGCACTCGATGGCGCCAGTAGCAATCCTCGGTTGCGGCAGCTTTTTGCGGGTCAGCGGCCCAGGCAAAGCCTCTACCCGGATCCATCTCGCGGACCCACCTCCCGTCGATGCGCTCCAGCGCCAGCCCCAGGAGAATGAAATTGATATCGGAGTAGACCGCCGGGCCAGCCGCAAATTCGTGCTGGAGCAGGAAGGTGCGCAATAGGTCGGGATCGCGGCCATAGGTATAAAGCGGAAAGACCGCAGGATAAGGCGTCTGGTGACCGAGGCACTGCCGGAAGGTGATCTTCCTCTCCCAGTTGTCGAGATTGTAGTGCCTATAGTCGGGAATGACGCTGGTCAACGGCGCGTCGAGATCGATGCGGCCGGCTTCGGCCAGTACCAGAATGCGTTCGGTGGTGAACAGTACCTTGGTCAGCGACGCCAGATCGAACCAGGTGTCCTCGGTCATCGGACGCGACTTGGGCACGGTTTGCGCCTCACCCATGGCGCGCACGGCGCGATTGCCATCGCGGTCGATGACGCCCAGGACGCCGCCGGGAATGCGGCCGCTCTCGATGGCCTTTTCCAGATGCAAGAAGGCGCGGTCGAGCTTTGTCGAAACCGATGTCATGCTGTTTCCTCGATACGAACGCGATGATCCTCGCCTGCTTCGCGCCATCGCGCTGCTGGCGGCTCAAAGCCAGGGGGCCGCACCAGCGACGGCACCTGTCATGTCGACAGTGAAATGCTGACGCCGCCGCTCGACTGCCGGCACGGCAGCGATCAAGCGCTTGGTGTAGCTGTGCTGCGGCTCCGATAGCACCAAACGCGCGTCGCCGATCTCCACTACCTGACCGGCAAACATCACGGCAATTCGATGCGCAATGCGCTCCACCACAGCCATGTCGTGCGAGATGAAAAGGTAGGCGAGGCCAAACTCTTTTTGCAGGTCGATAAGCAGATCGAGCACGCGCGCCTGCACCGAGACGTCCAGCGCCGATACGGCCTCGTCGAGTACGACGACATCCGGGTTCAGCATCAGCGCCCGGGCGATGCAAAGGCGCTGCCGCTGGCCGCCGGAGAACTGGTGCGGGTAGCGTGTCAGGGCGTCCTGCGGCAGCCCGACGCGGTCGAGCAAGAATGCCATGCGTTTGCGCAAGGCATCATCGAGCCGTTGACCGTTGGCAATGGCGGGCTCCGCGAGCAAGGCCTCGACATTGAGCCTGGGATTGAGCGATGCGAACGGGTCCTGGAAGACCATTTGCACGGGACGCTTGGAGTGTCCTGTTCCGGCGACGATCCGTCCGCGGGTGACGCTATTAAGACCCAGCAAGGCGCGCGCTGTCGTCGACTTGCCGCATCCGCTTTCACCAACGATGGCCAGCGTCTCGCCGGGCACGAGATCGAAGCTAACGCCATCTACGGCATGGATGGCACCCTTCGGCTTGAGCCAGCCCTTGCCGACAGGAAAGCGGACAACGAGGTCGTCGACCGTGACGATCGGGTCTCGCGCCGGCTTGCCTTCTTCGGCAGCCCGCACCGACTGACCGGCGGTAAAATGCGGCACGGCACGGAGGAGATGCTTGGTATAGTCGTGCTGCGGATGGTCGAGCACGCGATCGGCCACATCCTGTTCGACGGCGACACCGTTCTGCATGACCATGATGCGGTCGGCAATGCCCGCCACGAGGCCGATATCGTGCGTGATGAAGATCATCGCCATGCGGTCTCGGCGCGCAACTTGGCTAGCAGCGCCATGATCTGTGCCTGCACGGTCACGTCAAGGGCGGTCGTCGGTTCGTCGGCGATCAGAAGGCGCGGGCTTGCGGCAAGCGCCATGGCGATCATGATGCGCTGGCGCATGCCGCCCGAAAGCTGATGCGGATAATAGCCGAGGCGCGACTGGGCATCGGGAATGCGCACCCGCTGCAACACGTCCAGAGTTGCCGCGCGCGCCTGGCTGCCGGTCAATCCCTTGGACAGGCGAAAGGCTTCCTCGATCTGGGCGCCAACTGTGTGCACCGGATTGAGCGAAGTCATCGGCTCCTGGAAGATCATGCCGACGTCATGGCCGCGCACGCTCCGCAGAACGCGCTCCTCGGCAGGGCCGACATCGAGAACGGATCCGTCGCTGCGCGTCAGGGCGATGCTGCCGCCGGTGATGCGACCGCCACCGAAATCGACCAGGCGGTTGATCGACAAGGCGGTGACCGACTTGCCCGAACCGGACTCCCCGACAATGGCGACGGTTTCACCGGCGTCTAGGTCGAAGCTTACGCCTTTCACCACTTCATTGGCCTTCGGGTCGCGCCCGAAGCCGACCCGAAGGTCTTTGACGGAAAGCAGTCTGGTCATGCTTCCCTCCTCTGGGTGCGTGGATCGAGAATGTCGCGCAAGGCGTCACCCGTGAGATTGAAGCCTAGGATCCCGAGCATGATGGTCAAAGCCGGAAAGATCATCAGCCATGGTGCGTGCTGCATGAGGTTGCGGCTTTCGGCCAGCATCAGCCCCAGGGAGGGCGTCGGTGGCTGCGTGCCAAGGCCGAGGAAAGAAAGGCCCGCTTCGGTGAGCAGCGCCCAGGCGAGCGCCAGGGTCACCTGAACCGCCAGCGGGGCCACGAGATTGAGCAGCAGATGGCGGCTCAGGATGAATCCCTGCGAACTGCCGAAGGTGCGCGCGGCATCGACGAAGTCGCGCTGTTTCAGCGACAGCGCCGGTCCACGCACGACGCGGGCAAAGATCGGCGTATAAACGATGGCGATCGCTGCAACGCTGGTCATGGTGCCCGGCCCGACAATGGCGATGATCAACAGCGCCAGAAGGATTGCCGGGAAGGCCAGCAACACATCCATGATGCGCATGAAGATGCCATCCCAGATGCCACCCCACCAGGCCGAGAGCAGACCGATGATGGTGCCGGCAAGGGTCGCGATGCCGACGGCAGCGAAGGCAATGATCATTGACTGGCGTATGCCGATGATCAACCGGCTGAAAGCGTCGCGGCCGAGGAGATCGGTGCCGAACCAGTAGGTGCCGTTCGGCCCCTTGAGGCGATCGATGGCAAAGAGCTTGAGCGGATCATGTGGCGTCAAGCCGAGCGACCCCAGAATGGCCGCGAGGAGATAAAGCCCGATGATCGCGACACCGATGCGGCCGGAGGGATGACGGACTAATGCGGAAGCCATTTTGCCCATTATCGCCCCCGATCCGGATGCGCGGGTCGAGCGCCACATAGGCGAGGTCGACAAGGAGGTTCACGACAAGGAAGTTGAAGGCAATGAACAGGATCGTTCCCTGCACCAGTGCATAGTCGCGCTGGGTGATGGCATCGAGCACCAGTCGGCCGAGCCCCGGCAAGGCAAAGATCTGCTCGACGATCACCGCGCCACCCAGCAGATAGCCGAACTCGACGCCGGACAGCGTCACAACAGGGATCAGCGCGTTGGGCAAAGCATGGCGCCAGATCACGCTTCCGGGCGATGCGCCTTTAGAACGCGCGGTGCGGACATAGTCGTCGCTCAGCACATCGAGCATGGCGGAGCGGGTAATGCGCGTCACCGATGCGGCGAAGGCAAAGCCTAATGTAATGGCCGGAAATATCAGCTGGCCGAAGCTGGCCAGCGGGTCGGCGAAAAACGGCGTGAATGTGCCCATGGCCGGCACGAAGCCGAAAAACACCGACAGCACGTAGATGGTCAGGATGCCGATAACAAAGCTCGGGGTCGACTGCCCGAGCATGGCGAGCACGCGCACCAAAAGATCGCTCGGGCGCTCGTTGCGCGACGCAGCGAGAACGCCCAGCGGGATACCGACCGAAAGCGAGATCGCCATCGACATCAGCGACAATTGCAGCGTCAGCGGGAAGCGCTCGAGCACAACGGTGAGCACGGGCTTGCCGTAGATCGAGGAGATGCCGAGGTCGCCGCTGAACAGACCACCAAGCCAGCGCAGATATTGCGACCAGATCGGCTGATCGATGCCGAAGTAAGCCGCCAAGGTTTCGCGTTGCGCCGGAGTCAGCAGGCCTGCCTCGGTGCCGAGCATGGCCGTGATTGCGTCGCCCGGTATCAGGCGGATCGACACGAAGACCAGGATCGACACGCCGAGCAGGATCAGCGGAAAGGTCAGCAGGCGCTGGACCACATAGTTCATAAAAACAATCCAGGAGGTGGGTCGGCCGTGAGGCCGACCCGGGAGAAGACGTTACTGCAGGCTGACCTTGGTCAGGCCGAACAGCGTACCGGTCGGCGAAGACTCAAAGCCGGTTACCGCATTGGTCTGGGCGGTATAGCTGTAGCCGGTCGAGAGCCAGAGCCAAGGCGCCTGCTCGGCAAGACGGCTTTCAAAGGCCTGGAAGATCTCGACGCGCTTGGCCGGGTCGGTTTCCGCCTGGCCCTGCTTCATCAGGCTATCGAGCTCGTCATCGGTGAAGTTCGAGACGTTGATGAGATTGCCGTCCTTGGTGAAGTAGCGGTTGTACATCGGATAAGGATCGGGACGACCGCCGTTCTGGGCTACCGCCATGTCGAAATCGCCAGCCAGCCAGCGATCGACATAAACGTTGAGCTCCATCATCTCGATCTCGAGCGTGATACCGATTTCGGCCAGCTGCGCCTGCAGCACCTGCGCTTCGGAAGCCGCGACCGGCGGCTCGCCGGTTGCACCGATGACGGTTGCGGTAAAGCCATCGACACCGGACTCTTCCATCAGTTGCCGGGCCATATCGAGGTCCTGCTGGTAGCAGAACAGATTTGCCGGATCCTGCGCGAAAGCAGGCATGGTCAACGGGCCGGTGACCGTGCCTTCGCCGGCGAGGGCTGCGTCGATGATCGCCTGGCGATCGATGGCGCAGCTCATGGCCTGGCGGACCTTGAGATTGTCCATCGGCGGACGCGAGGGATTAAGCTGCAGCACGTTATAGGCCAGCACGCCGACGCGATTGAGCGTCAGATTGGCTTCCATCGGCACGAGCGTTGCGATCAGCGGATCGTTGAGCAGGGCAAAGTCGGTCTGGCCAGCTCGCAGCGATGCGAGGATCGCGGTCTCGTCGGGCAGAACGGAAATGGTGATGCCGTCGATCGCAAGATCGCCGCCTGCCCAATTCTCATTGGCCGAGAGGACTTCGCGGGAGTTGGGTTCCCAGCTGTCTAGCACGAAAGGACCGGAGCCGAGCGTCTCGGTGCCGACAGTGCCAGCCTCAATGGTGGACGCCGGGACAATGGCGCATTGATGGTCGCCATGGCGACGAGGATCGGCACGTCGGCGGTCGAGAGGTTGAAGACGACGGTTGTGTCGTCGGGCGTGTCGATGCTTGCGATGGAGAGGAAGTTGGAGCGCGCGGCAGCGGCTGTCGCCTCATCGAGCAGGCGCTCGAAGGATGCCTTGACGTCGGCCGAAGTCACCTGCTCGCCATTCGAGAATTTGGCATTGGGATCAAGCGTGAAGGTCAGCGTCTTGGCGTCCTCGGCGAACTCCCAGCTCGAGGCGATCGCCGGAACGACATTGAGCTCGGCGTCGAGGCGCACCAGCGGCTCGTAGATCAGTTCGAGCAGGCGCAGCGAGGAAAATGCGGTCTGCGTGTGCGGATCAAGCCCCGTCGCGTCCTGCGACCATGCCATCCGCAGGTCTGCAGCCTGTGCCGGCATGGCAACACCGGCAGATGTCAGCGCCGTGGCCAGCGCCAAGCCCGTCAAAAGTTTTCTGGAAAAGTTCATGTTGGAAGCCCACACCCTTGTTATGTTTGAACCAGGTCCCTCGACCTGTTCTTGTTTCCATCGGCCTATTCTAGGACGCTGGGACTGGACGATAGAAGTGGTTGTCGCCTGCGGTAGCGATGGCTGCTTGCGGGCGTGATGAAAGCGTGCGGATTTCCTCGATCCGCCCAAGCTCGTCGGCGAAACGGACATCGTCGAAGCGGCGGTCGGGATCGGGCACAGCGGAGAGCAACAGGCGCGTATAGGGGTGCTGGGGATCATCGAGCACCCGATCTACCGCGCCCCATTCGACGATCTGGCCGGCATACATGACCATTATGTCGTCGGCGACATAGCGCGCCGTGGCAATGTCATGCGTGATGTAGAGCAAGGCGAGTTTAAGCTCGGCCTTCATGTCGTTGAGAAGATTGAGGATCCCCTGTCGCACCGAAACGTCGAGCATCGATGTGGGCTCGTCGGCAACGATGACCTGGGGGTTCACTGCAAGCGCCCGGGCAATTGAAATGCGCTGGCGCTGGCCGCCTGAAAGCTCGTGCGGAAACTTCGGCATGATCAGTTTTGCATTAAGCTTCACCCGCTCCAGCAACTCGACCACAGCGGCCTGCCGCTGGGCCGCGCCAAGCCCTTTCTGATGGAGCTTCAGCGGTCGTTCGAGATGATAGCGGATCGTGTGCGTCGGATTTAGGGACGCAAACGGATCCTGGAACACCATCTGAACCGAAGAGCGATAGGCCTTAAGCGCCTTTGCATCACCTTTGCCGAGCGGCTCGCCACGGAACAGGACACGACCTTCATCTGGGGTGTATTCGCGCATGATGAGGCGGGCAGCCGTGGTCTTGCCCGATCCTGACTCCCCCACAAGTGCAAGCGTGCGACCGGGTTGGAGCGCAAAGCTGACATTGCGTACAGCATAGATCGGCTTGTCGGCGCGGCCGAAGATTTTCGAAACACTGTCGAGGGCGAGGATGGCGTCGCTCATGGCCTTGCCTCCAGACGCGTCTGTTCGCCATGAAGCTTGGGCATCGAGGCCCAAAGGCGCTTGGTGTAGGGATGCTGCGGCTGGCGATAGATGGTCTGCGCGTCGTTGACCTCGACCAGTTCGCCTTCGAGCATGATGCCGATGCGGTCGCTGACCTGCACCATCAGTCCCAGATCGTGGGTGATGAACAGGACCGAGAAACCCAGCCTTTTGCGCAGCACGTCGATGCGCTGCAGGATTTCGCGCTGCACCACGACGTCGAGCGCCGTCGTGGGCTCGTCCATGATCAGGAGCTTAGGATCGAGCGCCAGGCAGATGGCAATGACGATGCGCTGGCGCATGCCGCCCGAACACTGATGCGGGTAGCTGTCGAGCCGCTCAGGCGCGATGTCGACAAGCTTCAGCAGTTCGGTTGCCCGGGTGCGGGCTTGCGCGCGGCTGATCGGGCCATGAGCGCGCAACACGTCGTAGAATTGCGTTTCGATGGTCAGGACGGGGTTGAGCGAGTTCATCGCGCTCTGGAACACCATCGCCACTTCTCGCCAGCGGAATTTGCGCAGGTCTTCGTCGCTGAGCTCCAGGACATCGCGACCAGAAACGAGAATTTCGCTGCCTTTGCGGATCAGCGCTGGTGGCCGATGGAGACGACTGACGGCAAAAGCGATGGTTGACTTGCCGCACCCCGACTCCCGGCAAGGCCGAAGAATTCGCCTGGCGCGATGTCGAAGCTGACATTCTTGACGGCGTGAAAGTTGGTTTCGGTACCGACATAGTCGATGTTGAGATTGCGGACGGAAAGAACGGGCGTGGTCATAGCTTGCCCTCGCCGATGCGGACCATGCGGGTCCAGCGGTTGAGCATGCCGCCGGTCCGCAATCGTGGGTTGGCGATCTCGTCGATGGCGAAGTTGAGGAGCGCGAGGCCAAGCCCGAGGAAAGCCAGAGCAAAGCATGGGGACAGCAAGTCCCACCATGCGCCGACGGAAAGCGCTGCAGAGTTCTGCGCGTTATAGAGCATGATGCCCCAGGACACGGTGTTGGGGTCGCCCAGACCCAGGAACTCGAGCGTTGCTTCGGTGATGACGGCGAAAATCACCGAACCGATGAAGTTGATGCCGACAATGGAAATGAGGTTCGGAAAGATCTCGAACAGCATGATGCGCCAACTCGGCTCTCCCAGCATCTCCGCCGATTTGACGAAGTCGCGCTGGCGGATCGAGAGCGTCTCCGACCGCGTCACGCGAACGCCCCACGCCCAGGAGGTGAAGCCGAGGATGATGGCGATCACCAGCGGGCTGGCCTGGCCGATAAAGGCGGCAAGAACCAGCAGCAGCGGCAGGTTTGGGATGACGAGAACCATGTTGGTGAAGAAGTTGATGATCTCGTCGACCACCCCGCCCTTGTAGCCGGCGATGATGCCGAGAACGGTGCCGATCACGGTAATCAGGAGCCCTGCCCCGAAGCCGACAGCGAGCGACACACGAGCGCCGTGCACGAGACGAGCAAATACGTCGTGACCAAGCCTTGTGGTGCCCAGCCAGTGATCCCAGCTTGGCGCCTGATGCGGCCGGCCGACGCGGCGGGTTGGGCTATACTCGGTCAGGAGCGGCGCAAAGATAGCGACGAGCACGATGATGGTGAGGATAATGAGGCCAACCAGGGCCTTCTTGTTGTGCAGCAGCTGGCTCAAGAGCTTCATCGCGTCAGGCTTTCTTGAGACGCGGATCGAGCAGCACGTAGCTGAGATCGACCACAAAATTGGAAATGAGCATGGCGGCGGTCATGATCAGAAGCTGGCCCTGGATCACCGGGTAATCGCGCGCGATGATCGCCTGGTAGAGCGTGTTGCCGAGGCCAGGATAGTTGAACACCACTTCGGTCACGAGCGACCCGCCGAGGATAGTGCCGATGGCGATGGCAAGGCTCGAAACGGTGGGCAGGAGCGCGTTGCGCGCCGCGTACCAGAGCATGACATTGTTGTCGGACAAGCCCTTGGCCCGAGCCATGACGATGTAGTCTTCGCCTAGGAGGTTGATCATGTTGTTGCGCATAGTCACCGCAAAGCCGCCGGTGAGCACGAAGACCAGGGTCAGCATCGGCAGCGTGCCATGGTAGAGCACGCTTGAAATGTACTGCCAGTTCCAGGCCGGATCGAGCAGCGGGTTGGCGGCATAGCCATTCGGGAACCAGCGCAGCGTGTAGCCGAAAACGAAGAGCATGATCAGCGAGACGACCACGGCTGGTACGGAGCTCGAAAAGATGGCCCCGAGCGAAATGACGGAATCGACCAGCCTGCCGCGACGCCATGCGGCAAAGACGCCGAGGAAGCTTCCCAGGGTGAAGCTGATCACTGTGGCGATGCCCATAAGACCTAGCGTCCAGATCAGCGCGCGCCCCAGAAGTTCAGTGACAGGCAGTGGGAAGTACTTGATGGAACGGCCAAGATCACCGGTGAAGACGCTTTGCAGATAGGCCAGATATTGCTCGTGCAGAGGCGCATCGATGAAGCCGAAGGTCAGCTTGAGCGCATTGAGGTTCTCGAGCGACAGGTCGGCGCCGGCACTGGAGAACATGATGGCGATCGGATCGCCCGGCAGCATGCGCGGAAGAAAGAAATTGATGGTCGCGGCGACAAGAAATGCCGCGAGATAGAAGGCCAGTCGCCGCAACAGGAAGGTCATGATGCTTGGGTGTCCTTCGCGAAAGGCTCGGTTTTGTCACCCCGGCCGTGAGCCGGGATGACAGGTCTGGTAAAGCGCAGCGTTACTGGGCAACCGGTTCAAGATCGAGCAGCTGCAGCAGGCGCGCCGGGTTGGTAACCGAAACAGCCGGTGCGTATTTCGGATCTTCGGCGCTGGCCCAGCCAGTCCACCGCGTGGTGTTGTACTGGAAGAAGGATGGGCTGTTGTAGAGCGGGATGATCGGCAGCGCCTCTGCGACGAAAAGCTGAATTTGATCCATGATCGCCTTCTGCTCGGCCGGATCCTTAATCGTGGTGTATTGCTTGAGCAGTTCGACCACCTCGGCATTTTCCCAATGCGGAGCGGTGAAACGGCTCTTGCCGAAATCGGCCGGATTGAACGAGCGGATATAGGGCAGATAGGGGTTTGCCGCCGCAGCCAAAGAATTGAGGGTCAGCTCGAAATTGCCGGCGATGAGGTCCGACGTCCAGACAGCTGCTTCCGGGGTCGACAGCGAAACATTGATGCCGGCTTCCTGAAGCGTTTCCATGGCGATCTGCACGGCATCGATCCAGTCGGTCCAGCCATTGGGAACCTTGAAATCGAGCTCGATTGGCGTGCCATCTGGATTGTCGCGGAAGCCATCGCCATCGGCGTCGACGTAACCGGCCTCATCGAGCAGGGCTATGCCTGCTTCGAGATCGAATACGCCATATTGGCCGAACTGCTCCGCGACCGCGGGGTTGGCGAAGGACGCATAAAGCTCGCCCAGGCCGGACGGATCCTCGTTGAGCAACGGATAGCCATAACCGGCGATGTCGACGATCGCCTGGCGATCAACCAGCATGCTAGCGCGGGCGGAAGTTGACGTCGTTGAAGGCCTTGCGCGCATTTTCGTCCGGCGAAATCTGCGACATCTGCATCGAGACGAGGCTTGATGGGGTAAACCAGTATTTGTGGTGCTCGGGGTCCTGCGCCACGAAGGTATTGTCGATGTCGGGGATAAAGCTCGTGCCCCAATCGAGGCTGCCTTCTGCCAAGGCGGCGAGCACCTGCGGATTGTCGGCCAGCTGCGGCATGCGCAGGCAGTCGACGGAGAGATTTTCAGCATCCCAGTAATGCGGGTTGCGGCACTGCTCGTAGACCTGCGGCGTGAAGCGGGTGATCTCGGTCATCGGACCCGAACCGACCGGGTTCTCGTTGGCGAAGGTCACCGGATCGGTCACTTCGGACCAGATGTGCTCGGGCACGATCGGCATGCCGACGATGGTGTTGGCGATTAGCGAATTGGCTTCGTTGAGATTGAAGCGCACGGTGCGCTCATCGACCTTTTCCACCGAGGCGATCTGCGGCGTGATGGAGATGAAGTCGAGCGCCGGGAACTGCTTGATGTAATCATAGGTGAAGAGGACGTCGTCAGCCGTAAAGTTCTCGCCATCAGACCACTTCAGCCCTTCTCGCAGCGTAAAGGTAATCGACATCAGGTCGTCGGCCAGCTCGTAGCTCTCGGCAAGGCGATAGTTCGGCTCATTGCCCTGCAGCCGGTTGAACACCACGAGCGGTTCATAAAGGAAGTCCTGGGTCGTATAGCGCGCCGAAGTCTGGCTGAACGGATTGAAATTGCGCACAAAAGTCGTCACCTGCTCCGACGCAAGGGTCAATACATTGCCGGTGTCCTGGGCATGGGCGGGCGCCGCAAGGGCAAGCGCAGCCAGCGAAGTCGCCGCGAGAAAAGTAAGCCTACGCATTGGGTTTCTCTCCTTGATATCCGGCGCCGCCAGGGGCGAAGCCATTCTCCTCGAAAATCTGCTCCACTTCGGCGTGAAGCGTTTTGACATCGACGCGCCGGTCGCCCAGCCGTCGCTGTGCGCGAGCAACGCGTTCAAGCGTCGCGTCGGACACGGGGCCGGCGGCCCTTGCGGCGGCGAAGCTGGCATCGAGATCGCCTTGGCTATGGAGCGCGATATCGTATCCTGCGTCCAGCGCTGCCCGAACGCGAGTGGGCCAGGGGGCGGAGAGGGCGTCCATGGTCAGGCAGTCGGTGATCAGCACGCCGTCGTAGTCCAGGACGGTTCGAATGAACGCGCAGACGCGCGGTGATATCGAGGCTGGCAGGTCGGGATCGATCTGCGTGAAGATCAGATGCGCGACCATGGCCCAGGGGCTGTCCTTGAGCCGGATGAAGGGCAGGAAATCGGTGTCCATCATCTCGTCGGTAGTGGCGCGCACGACGGGCAGATCATGGTGCGGATCGACGTCCACTCGACCATAGCCTGGGATGTGCTTGATTATCGGCATAGAGCCGACTTCCAGCAGAGCGTCGACGGCCACACGGCCAAGTTCGGCGACCAGTTGGGGGTCCGAGCCGAACGAACGCGAAGAAATGATGTCGTGCGTGCCGGCGCGCGCCAGATCGACGACTGGCGTCGTGCCACTACCGATGCCGAGTTCGCTCATCATCGAGCCCATGGCGAGGGTGGACTGGCGCAGCGCGTGCTTGGCGAGGTCACGGTCTTTTTGGCCAAGGCGCCGAAGTGACCGATCGGGCGAAACAGCGGCCAGTTGCCATTGTCGAGCCGCTGCACGCGGCCGCCTTCCTGATCGATATAGACGGGTGCATCCGCGCGCCCAACCGCATCCTTGAACTGGCCGACCAAGCGCCGGATCTGCTCAGGATTGTCGAGATTGCGCTTGAAGAGAAAAAGCCCGAACGGGTTGGCTTCACGGAAGAAGGCCACTTCCGATGTGGACAGTTCCAGCCCAGGCATGCCGACGAAGAGCGCGAGAGGGGTGTCGCCATCCTTGTGCCTCAGCTTGCGACGCGCGGCTGGTGCTGCGCGGCCGCGCGGCGCAAGAACCCGTCCGCATTGTTGAGCGCAGTCTGGCCGTCAGCTGCAGTCATGCCTGTCAGCGCCATAAGGATGGCGAGCTTGACGTTGTTGTTTGCGGCCTTGAGAAATTGCTCGGCAGAATCGGCAGAGCACCCGGTGGCATCGACAAGGATGCGGTGCGCACGGGCGACAAGCTTCTCATTGCTCACCGACAGGTCGACCATCAGGTTTTCGTAGGACTTGCCGATGCGGATCATGCTGGCCGTGGTCAGCATATTGAGCACAAGCTTTTGCGCCGTGCCCGACTTGAGCCGGGTCGAACCGGTCAGCGCCTCGGGACCGACGACAGGCGAAATCGCAATATCGGCCATGCGGGCGATAGCCGAATCCGGATTGCATGAAAGCGCTGCGGTGACCGCTCCGACTTTCTTGGCATAGTCGAGCCCACCGATGACATATGGGGTGCGGCCACTAACGGCGATGCCGACAACGACGTCTTTGTCGGTAAGACCGATCTCTTTCAAGGTCGCGCCAGCCCTCATCACGCGAGTCCTCGGCGCCTTCGATCGGGTGACGCAAGGCACGATCGCCGCCAGCGATGAGGCCGACAACCATGCCTTCCGGCACGCCGAAAGTGGGTGGGCACTCCGAAGCATCGAGCACGCCGAGCCGCCCGCTGGTGCCGGCACCCATATAGATCAACCGCCCGCCAGCCCGGAAGGCCTCGACAATCTTGTCCACGGTCGCTGCTACCTGCGGAAGAACCTTGTTCACGGCCTCCGAGACCCGCGTATCTTCACGATTCATCGCCGCGACGATTTCAGCAGACGACATAAGGTCGATCTGCATGGTCTTGGGATTGCGGGCTTCGGAAACGAGCTGTTCGAGCTCAGCCATGAGGTTGGTTTTTGTCATCGTGCCTATGCTCAAATTCCATAGTCGATGCTAGAAGCGATTATTCCGACTGTCAACGAAGTGCGGAATATTGTATTCCTATGTTGAATTAGCACCTGGGCTAGCGGGTGTTAAACCCATGTGGTGCCAGTTGCATTTTGGGCTGTGTCGGCTTTAGACCTCGCCGGTCGGCGCGGATTGGGTGGAAGTTGCCATGTCGGTTCTCAAAGTCCTGAGCGCTCAACTCGACAGCATGACCCAGGCTGATCGGCAGATCGCGCAATTCATCATCGATCATCCCGAAAAGATGCTGACGCTCTCGTCGGCGGCCCTGGCGGAAGTGACAGGGCGCAGTCAGTCGAGCGTCGTCAAGTTCAGCCAGAAGCTTGGCTATGGCGGGTATCAGCAGCTCAAGCTTGCGGTAAACAAGGCCAAGGCAATGGAGTGGCATACGCCTGGTGGCGTGATCCATGGCACCATCGATGCGGCGGATAGCTATGTCACTATCCTGCAAAAGTTGATCGGCTCGAAGCTGCTGTCGATGAGGGAGACACTGGCGGCCAATAACGAGCAAACCATTGATCTGGCACTGGAGGCGCTAGTCGGCGCTCGCAAAATTCAGCTTGCGGGTGTCGGCGCATCCTCCCTGGTAGCCAAGGACTTTTCCTACAAGCTGTTGAAACTGGGGCGGGTCGCGCTGATCGACACCGACAGCCATATCCAGATTTCCAATGCCTCGGCGCTCAACGATGCCGATGTGCTGCTGGCGCTCTCCTATTCGGGCCGAAGCGTCGAGACGCTGCGGATTGCCGAGATTGCAAAGCAACGGGGTGCGACGGTGATATCGATGACCGGTCTACAGCCCAATCCGCTTCTCGATCTGGCAGATATTCACCTGTTTACGGTTGCTGACGAAGAGCGGGTGCGATCGTCGGCCATTACCTCGCGCGACGCCCAGCTCATGCTGATGGACATGCTGTTTATCCTGATGGTGCGGCAACAGGCGGATGCGCATGACTTCATCCACAATTCCGAAACCGCCGTTACCGTTCTCAAGGTCCGCTGACGGGCGGGGTCCTAGACCCGTTCGATGAATGGATGCTGCCTGGGCGATGTGTCAGAAACCTGCGATCTGCATCGTGATCGGATATTCTTGACACAATGAAAAATTGGAATTTAGTATTCCATCATGGCATTTGCATGAATGCCTTCAGGACCTGCGTGGGGCGGGTCTGGTGGAGGAACTTTTCGTGGCCCAACTTTCGCTTCGCGGTATCAAGAAGCGGTTTCGCGACACCGAGGTTCTTCACGGCATTGATCTTGAGATCGGCGACCGCGAGTTCGTGGTCTTTGTGGGTCCTTCGGGTTGCGGCAAGTCTACTCTACTGCGCCTGATTGCCGGACTTGATCCGATCAGCGATGGCGAGTTCGTCCTTAATGGCCACCGCATGAACGATGTCGCCCCATCGCGGCGTGGCATTGCGATGGTGTTCCAGTCCTATGCGCTTTATCCGCATATGGACGTCTACGAGAACATGGCCTTTGGCGCCCGCCTCATGGGACTCGACAAGGCAGAGGTGGAGCGGCGCATCGCCGAAGCGGCGCAAATGCTTCGGCTCGAAGCCCTGTTGAAGCGCAAGCCGCGCGAGCTTTCCGGCGGCCAGCGCCAACGCGTTGCCATCGGCCGCGCGCTGGTGCGCAAGCCCGACGTGTTTCTGCTGGATGAGCCGCTTTCCAACCTCGACGCAGCCTTGCGCTCCGAGGTGCGGCTCGAAATCGCCAAGCTCCACCGCGAGATCGGCGGCACCATGATCTATGTGACGCATGACCAGGTCGAAGCCATGACCCTGGCCGACAAGATCGTCGTCATGAACAATGGCAGGATCGAGCAGGTCGGCTCGCCGCGAGAACTCTACGAGACACCGGCCAACACGTTCGTCGCGACCTTTATCGGCTCGCCGCGCATGACGCTGGTCGACGTCACGCACGAGGGTGACCGCTTGGCGATGGCGAACGGAGGATCGGTTGCCGCAGGTACCCTGCCCGGCCCTGGCGCACTAAAGCTCGGCTTGCGGCCCGACGGTGTGCAGCTCCACCGCAGCGCCAGCGAGGGCTTTGCCGGTCGCGTCGAATATACCGAGTATCTGGGCGATAACGCCTACGTCTATGTTCGCCTTGCCAATGGCACGCTGCTCTCGGCCCGCACCACGCCCAACGACCTCTATACGCCAGACGAGGCTGTGACCGTTTCGGTCACGCCCGGCGCAGCGCACTACTTTTCCGCCGAGGATGGACGGCGGCTCGACCCCTGACCGGGGTTGCAAGGGACCATTTCGAGACGTTTTCAAGGGAAGGGAATCCAGATGAAAACCATACTTCGCACCGGGGCTATCTTGAGCGCCGTGCTTGTCGCTGCCCCAGCCTTCGCCCAGGACCTGACGTTCTGGAGCTGGCGCCAGGAAGACCGCGCTGCCTACGAGCAGTTCATCGACACGTTCGAAGCGGCCAATCCCGGCATCACCGTCACCTTCGAAACCTTTGAAGCAACCAACTACAACACCATCCTCTCGACCGCGCTGGCCGGCGGCACCGGTCCGGACGTGATGATGGTGCGCGCCTATGGCGGGCTCGAGAACGTTGCGGTGGCCGGCTATCTCGAAGAGCTGACGACTGAGAGCGTCCCTGCCCTGGCCGAATTTGCCGCTCCCGCAATCGCTGCTGAAAGCGTTCGCGCCGATAGCAAGATCTACGCGGTCCCGTTCGCAAGCCAGACCCAGCTCGTGATCTACAACGCCACGATCTTCGCCGATAACGGCATCGAGGAGCCGCAGACTTGGGACGAGTTGATGGCGGCAAGCCAAAAGCTTAAGGACGCCGGCATCATCCCCTTCGCCAACGGCACCGCCACCGCCTGGCAGAACGAGACCGTAACCTTCGGCCTCGGGTCTTCGCTGATGGGCAAGGAATTCTATGACGAACTGATGGCCGGCACTGCCGACTTCACCGATGCGCGCTTCACCTCGGCCCTGACATCGGTCAACGAACTGGCCCAGGAATACTTCCCCGATGGCTTTATCGGCCTCGACTACCCATCGGCCCAGCAGCTATTCTCTTCGGGTATGGCCGCGATGTTTGTCGGCGGTTCCTATGAGCTCGCGACCTTCAAAGCGCAAAATCCCGATATCGAACTGGGTGTCTTTGCAGCGCCAGGCGAAACCGCGGAAGACGCAAAGCTTGTCGGCCTATACTTCGACGGCGGCTATGCGGTGAATGCGGCGACGCCCAACAAGGAAGCGGCGATCACCTTCGTCAACTACCTGGCGAGCCAGGAATTCGGCCAGGCCTTTGCCAACACGCTCAACAACATCTCGACCATTCCGAACGTCACCTTCGACAACCCCTTGTTGGCCGAGGTCAACGAGCTCAACCAGTCCTCGATTCCTTATCTGATGCTCGCCCACTTCCGCTATGGCGAACCCTCGGGCTCGGTCCTGATCCAGGCTGAAATGCAAAAGCTGTTCTCGGGTGAAACCACGCCCGAAGCGATCGGCGAAGCGCTGACCACCGGCCTTGCCGCTTGGTACGAGCCCTTCCAGAACTAGGCGGCCACTCCCTCCGCCTTGCGGGGTGGAGCATCGGGTCCTCCGGCTCGCAGCTCCACCCCACCCTCACCTCAGCGAGCCCTCGATGCCCCAATTTCGGATGACCGGCCGCGGCCTTTGGATCACGGTTCTGATCGTGCCGCCGCTGTGCTTTGTGGCGCTGTTCATCGTTTATCCGATCATCTCGGCTTTCGCTTACGCCTTCTTCGACTGGCAGGGATTGCGTCGCCTCGACTTCGTCGGCCTCGAAAACTTTCATACGGTCTTGTTTGTCGAGCCCTATCGCAGCTGGACGCTCAATGCCTTCAAGAACAACATCATCGTCTTCTTCGCGCTGATGGTCCTGCAGAACGGCTTGGGTTTTATCCTGGCCTATGCGCTCTGGCGCGAACTGCCCGGTGCCCGGTTCCACCGTATCGCGGTGTTCCTGCCCGTGGTGCTCTCGACCATCATTGTCGCTTACCTGTTCAAGCTCTTTTATCACCCGCTTTTTGGTGTCGTTAATATCAGCCTCAAGAGCATTGGCCTTGGCGAGTGGGCGCAGCCCTGGCTCGGACAATCGGGCACCGCGCTCTGGAGCATCATCGCGGCGCAAGCCTGGCATATGGTGGGCTTTCCGACCCTCGTCTTTCTTGCCGGTATGCAGCGCATTCCCGGCGAAATCCTCGACGCCGTGCGCATGGAAACGGAAAGCGAATGGGTCAAGATCACCAAGATCGTCTGGCCGCTGGTCGCCCCCAGCGCCACCATCGTCTTCACGCTGCTGTTCGTGGGCGCGTTCAACTGGTTCGAGCTGCCCTATATCATGGGCGGGCTCGACGGCTCGCCCTTCGGCTCCACGGATGTGCTGGGCCTTTATTTCTACCGCACAGCCTTCGGCAATGTCTCAGCCGGCCAGCAGGATTTCGGCCTTGGGTCGGCTCTCGCGGTCCTGATCTTCATCTTCATCGCCGCGATTGCTGCCGTCATCACCACGCGCCTGCGCGCCCGGGAAATCCAGCTATGAGCGTGGCCACCACCAATTATTATGATCGCCGGGGCATTCTCGGCACGCTGGGCCGCGATGGCTTGCTGCAGATCATCCTCATCGCCAACACCATCCTGATGCTGGCGCCGATCGTCATCATGGTGTTTTCGGCATTCAAGACCACGCCGCAAATCTTCCAGTCGCCCTTCGGCATTCCGGACTTCAGCCAGGTCCAGAACTTCATCAAAATCTGGTCCGAAACCAACTTCCTGCGTTACCTGCTTAATTCGTTCCTGGTCACCGGCGCCTCGATGGTTCTGATCCTGACGCTGGGCACCATGGCCGCCTATGCCATCGGCCGCTATGCCTTTACCGGCGCCAGTTTCATCCTGATGTTCTTTTTGGCCGGCCTGACGCTGCCGCTCAAGCTCGCCATCATCCCGCTCTTCATGCTGATGCGGGACCTTTCGATCCTCAACAATCAGCTCAGCCTCATCTTCGTTTATACCGCCATGGGCCTGCCCTCGACGGTCTTCATCATGACCGGCTTCATCCGCACCCTGCCCAACGAGCTCGAGGATGCCGCCCGCATGGATGGCGCTTCGGAAGCCCGCATCATGTGGTCGATCATGCTGCCGCTGGTGCGGCCCGCCATGGTCATTGCCGGCATCCAGAATGTCGTGCCGATCTGGAACGACTTCTTTTTCCCGCTGGTCTTTATCCAGAACGACAGTTTGAAGACCCTGCCCCAGGGCCTCACCACCTTCATGGGCGAATACACGACCGACTGGGGCGTGCTGTTCTCGGGCCTGACGCTTTCGGCTGCGCCGATCATCATCATCTATATCGTGCTGTCGCGGCAGTTCATTGCCGGCATGACCTCGGGCGCCATCAAGTGACGTTGCCCAGAGGACTCATCGTGTCCTGCCAGGCGCGGGCGGACAATCCGCTGCATGGCCCGCAGTTCATGGGCGCCATGGCGCTGGCCGCGCGCGACGGCGGCGCGGTGGCCATCCGCGCCAATGGGCCGGCGGATGTCGCTGCGGTTGCCGAGGCGGGGCTAAAGGTGATCGGCATAAACAAGGTCTTTTCGGACCGCTATCCAGTCTACATTACGCCCGATTTTGTCTCGGCCGCGGCCATTGTCGAGGCCGGCGCGGCCATCGTCGCGCTCGACTGCACGGAACGTGCGCGCGACGGCGAGCATCCGAGCGTGTTGATCCGCCGCATCAAGGATGAAATAGGCGCCGAGGTTTTTGCCGATATCTCGACATTTGAAGAAGGTATCAAGGCCGCCGGCTGGGGCGCCGACTATGTCGCCACCACGCTTTCGGGCTATACCGAAGCCACCTTGCCCAAGCCGGACGAGCCTGATCTGCGATTGCTGGAAACCTTAGCTGGACGGCTCGCGGTGCCGGTTGTGGCCGAAGGCCGCTTCAACACGCCTGATCTGGTGCGCCAGGCTTTCACAGCCGGCGCGCATGCGGTGGTCGTGGGCACCATGATCACCAATCCGCGGGAGATCACGCGAAGCTTTGTCCAGCAGGGCGTGCCCAAATGAAAGAGGTGCATCTTGGCTTCGACGTCGGCGGCACGGCCAGTCGCTGGGTCGCCTGCGACCCGAATGGACAGGTGGTGGCGCGTGGCAGCGTCGATGGCGCGACGGCGCATGTGTTCAATCCAGCCGAACGGCAGCGGCTGGGCACGGCTCTGGCGCAAGTCGCAGCGGCGCTCGCGGCGAATGACCTTGTGGCGGTCGGGATGGTGGGCGGATTGACGGGCTTTGGTAGCGCCGCCGCGACGGAAATCGGCGCACTTGCCAAGGAAGTGCTGGGGCTGGCGCCGGCGCAGCTGCTGCTCACCGACGATATCGTTCTTGCCTTTGCAGCGCAGTTTCAGCCGGGCGAAGGCCATCTGGTTTCGGCCGGCACCGGCTCCATCGGCGTTCATATCGCGTCGGACGGGACCATGACCCGGGTGGGTGGCCGCGGCATCCTCATCGACGATGCGGGATCCGGCAGCTGGATCGCACTTCGCGCCCTCGACGCGATCTACCGCGTGCTGGACCGCACCGGCTCGTTCGCCGAGGTGCACCAGCTGGCAGAGGCGCTGTTGGCCCTGATCGGCGGCAACGAATGGCACCATGTTCGCCAATATGTTTATGGCGGCGACCGCGGACGGATCGGCGCCCTGGCGGTCGGCGTCGCGCAAGCGGCCGCGGCGGGCGACGCCACCGCCCTCGAAATTCTTCGCAACGCCGGTGTGGAACTGGCCCGACTGGCTCGGGCGCTCGAGACGCGTGCCGGTGAACGACAGGTGGCCTTTATCGGCGGCGTGCTGAAGCTCCATCCAACCATCGGCGCGGAGATCGCAAAGGAGCTTTCCAGCATCGCCATATCGTACCCCACCAGCGATACCGCACTCGCCGCAGCGCGTTTGCAGGCCGGTAAAGATGGGCAGCGCTGGCGCGCAATCCTGTCGCAGTTTGGTTGAGACCGATGACATCTTGATCCGGCGAGGCTGAATCCGCTGACGGAAACCCCGGAAATGGCTTGCCACCGGCGACTTCTGACCGAACGAAAGATCATCAATCCGTCCGGTTTTGGAAGTGCATAACTCAACTCATGCATGCTAATGCCGACAGCTGGACCCGGCCCGCGAGGGCGAGGTGCCGGCCGACAAATTCTGGGACGCCGCTAGTGCTCGTGCCATCGATCACAATGGCGATTATTTCGCGATCAAGGGGCCACTAAACGTGCCTCGCGGACCGCAGGGACATCCGGTGATCGCGCAAACCGGAGCTTCGGAGGGCGGGATCGACCTTGCGGCTCGTCACGGCGAGATCATCTACTGCAACATCCTCTCACGCGAAGCGGGCCAGGCTTTCGGCAAGAAGGTCAAGGATCGCGCGGTATCCTTTGGGCGTGACCCGTCCACGATCCGGATCGTGCCGGGCCTCGTGGCCATCTTGGGCAAGACGCGCGAAGAGGCGCTGCGCAAGCATGAATTGTTCAGTGGCGCCGGCTCTGAAGACGCCCTGCTGGCCCGCTTCGCCAAGGATCACGGGATCGACCTCGCAAGCTTTGACCCGGACGCGGTGCTCGATGGCGCCGACTTCGTGCCGGACCAGAACCGCCAGATGGCGGTTGGCATGGCCTCTCGGAATTGTTGACCCACGAAAAACTCACTGCGCGGCAAGCGGTGCGTCGCTCCGAAGGCTTTCATCGCCTGCTGCTCGGCACGCCCGAAGAGGTTGCGGACGCGATGATCGATTACTGGGCCGATGGCACGGTGGATGGCTATACGCTGCAGCCCCCTCGTGCGCCCGACGATATCCAAGAGTCCGTCGAAAAGGTCGTGCCGATCCTTCAAGACCGCGGCGTTTATCCGCGCCAGAATGAAGGCAAGACGATCCGCGATCGCTAGCGCCTGCCCTACCCCGCCTAAGCGTGCGACAGGATCCGGGCCGCCAGCGTTGCCGCCTGGACCCGGATGTCGGGGATAGCCTCGATCTCGAAGAAGCGTCCGCGGGTCAGCGGGCCGATCACCAGCAGCTTTTCGGTCACCTTGCCGGCATGGTCGATGACCGCGCAGTGCTCGTTGACGTCGAGCCCGATCCTGAGGGCATCGGCGCGTGCTCTTCCATGGGCGACGAGATCGCGGATGACCGGGTTTGAGCTCGACAGCACGTCGACGCTGACACCGCCGCAATCGTAGACCCGCGCCACACCGAGCTTCTCCCGCGTGCTCGAACCACGGCGACGGATTTCGGCCCGCACCTGCCCTTCGGCACGCTCGACGCCCACGAATTCGGCGGCAACCAGCTTGACCTGTCCACTTGCCACGGCCGCCACCAGGCGCTCGTGCAATTCCGGCGGCAGGCGGTGACGATGAATATTCCACCATGGCCTGAGATGACGCAGGAACTGTCGCTTGGTGTGGCCGGACCAGCTCTGCCAGATCCGCTGGTTGTAGGGCCGCAGTCCGTCCACCACGCTGCGCCAATCGCCGCCGCGCTTTTTCGTTTCGTCGACGAGATCGCGAAACCAGCGCATGAAATATGGCAGGCTGGTTCCGAAGGGAACATCGGCGGAATCGATGCTCAGGGGAGGCACATCGCGATGTCCCTTGGGAAGCAGTCCGTTGCGCGACACGACGGTGATCGGTCCGCGATGGTTGGCATCGGCCAGCGACAACCAGGCGTCGACCATGCTGAGGCCGGACCCCAGGATCATCACTTCGGCGTCGGCGGGAAGCGGCGTGTCTCTCTCCGACCCGACGCGCACGGCAATGCCGCGGCTGCGGGCCGGCTGCGTTTCGTGGCCGACAGCGAGGACCGCGCTATGGCTGACGACGCTTGTGCCATTGGCCAGAAGTGTCTCGATACCGTTCTTGCTTTCGCGCACGGCCATGACCTCTTCTGACATGACCAGCAGGCGTCCCGGGTTCGACTTTCCGGCTTCCCGCAGCACATGTTCGAGGTAGGCGCCATAGAGCCGGCGCGGCACGAAGACCCAGGACCCGTGCGACGATGGATAACCGCGCTGCTGCAGCCAGCGCCAGAAATGCTCGGGGTCATCGGCAAAGGCGCTCATGCCGCGGGCAGGCACGTTAACCTTGTGGTCGCGTTGGCTGGCCGAATAGGCAAGGCCCTGGCCGAATTCGCCGCGGCGCTCGATAAGCGTCACGCGAATGTCGGTATCGCGGTTGCGAAGGAGATGGGCGGCGAGCAGTACGCCACTCGCTCCACCGCCGATGATGGTGACGGAAAGCCGGCCGCTGGAGGTGCTCATTCGCACCTCCCCTCGATCAGGCGGTCATGGTCTCGGCGATCAGCACTTCGGGACCACCCATGTCGCACATCTGCGTCAGGCTGGTATTGTCCAGCACATCGGCAATGGCGTTGCGCACGTCCAGCATTAGTCGACGGATTTGGCATGTGGCCTCATCACAGTCGCCGCAGGGCTGATAGCGTGTCTTGCTGGCGCAAGGGATCGGCGCAAGCGGCCCGTCGAGCACGCGGTCCACGTGCCCGATCTTGATCTCGTCTGCAGGCCGGGCAAGGCTGTAGCCGCCCGCCTTGCCCTTCCGGCTATAGACGAAACCGGCATTGCGCAGTTCTGAGAGGATAGCGTCGAGGAACTTCTTGGGGATATTGTTGCGCCGGGCGATGTCACCCACAAAGGCAAGCTGGCCGGGCGGGACTTCCGCAAGTGCCGAAAGTGCCTTGAGGCCGTATTTGCTTTTTTCGTGAGCATGACGCAGGAAGCTTTCCAGCAGCGAAGCCTGACGAAACAGTCGATCTGCCGTACTTAAATTTTAGACCGCTGCTGTATAAGGCGTTTCCTTCTGCCGGAGCCTAACGAGCGATTGAACGCGAACACCTCTCGTAACTCTAGCTGAACAGTCGTGATTAGCGAAGGAGGGCGTCCTTTTTTGGCGGGAGAAGAGGAAATATCGTTCTCCGCAGGGTGTTCGACCCCAAGCGGACTACATCGTTCCTGAAAACAGGCGATTGCGGGAACCGGTGAGGTGCTCGCGCATCAGATGGCAGGCCTTTTCAGGCTCCCGATCTCGGATGGCTTCGTAGATTGCCGTGTGCTCGACAAAGACATGGGCCAGCCCGCCCTGCGTGCTCTTCAGCGACAAGCCGTGAAGGCGCATGCCGACCGCGATATGTTCCTCGAGCGCCTGCATGGCGGTGCTGAAATAAGGATTGAGAGACGCGCGGGCGATCGAGAGGTGAAACATGAAATCGGCATCGGCGCGGTGCGCCTGCCGGTTGGTCGCGTCACGCAAGAGGTTTAACGCGGTCTGGATCTTGTCGAGCGCTTCGGAAGTGCGGCGTTGCGCGGCCATGGCAGCGGCTTCCGGTTCGATGGTGAGGCGGAAGTCATAGCAATGTTGCAGGTCGGAGAGATTTTCCATCTGCCCGAAGCCGAGCGGCTCGCGAATGCCTTGTTCGCGCACGAAACTGCCGGCGCCGCGGCGCGAATAGATCATGCCCTGGTCCCGCAGGCGCTGCAGCGCGTCGCGGACGATGGGGCGCGACACCTGGAATTCCGCGGCGAGCGCGTGTTCGGTCGGTAGTCGCTCATCCACGGCATAGGCGCCGGATTTGATGGCGCGCTGGATGCGTTCGAAAACGGTTTCGGAAAGGCTGCGCCGCCCCGTGAGACTATCCGACATGATGCTGCGCTGGGCTCCCGATGCTGCGGTAGGAGGCGGTCACCCGGGCCAAGGTTTCCCCATCGCCAAAACCGCCCGATTTGGTGATCACAGTCAAGCCGCCTCCAAGCGAGAGCGGCAGGCCCGGTTCGGCTTCGCCAAGAAGGTGGAGCACGCTTATACCCAGCTGGCGCAAGATGACCTGCGCCGTGGCACCACCCGAAAGGATCAGCAGCGAACCCGGCCCTGGCGCCAGGCGCGCGAGCGACTTGCCGAGAGCCTCTGCGACTGCGGCCGGGCTTTCCGTAATCTGCCCTGGCACGGCGTGGAGGACGGTAAGACGCGTGGGAGGCGGCAATTGGTCGGGCGCCTGGCCATTGGGCGCGGCAATATAGGCCAGATCGGGGTCTCGGGCGCGCAGGGTTTCGAGTTGCGCTAGCGTGATCGGATCGGTCGAGCCGATCACGCAATAGGCTGGGCCATTAGGCAGAGACAGATTAGGCAGCGCTGCCACGGGCGCCATGGTCAGGGCCATGGCTTCGGCAAGCTGCGCGCGCCGATCGGCAGGTCAAAATCGACGCCGAGAACGCGTTCGATGTCGGCTTGGCTTTCGATATCGGGGATGGTGGCCCTTTCGCCATGTTTCCCGAGCCGTCCCGCAATATCGATTGGCTCAGACACCCCAAAACCTCCGAGCCTGCCCTCTCGCATCCAGCGGCCAAAGGCCGGAATGGCCGGTACGACGAGGCTTTGCCGATGTGGCAGGGCCTCGAGCTCGGCTTCGAGATTGCCCTTGAGCCGCGAGTCCACCTTCTTGAACAAAGAGGTGCCGGCCGGTAGCAGGCTTAGCGCCTTCGCAACAGCCTGACGCGCGGCGTCGGGAGCGATCTCGCGGCTGTCGGTCGAGACTCCGACGATTTGCGCACCCGTCGCCAGGGCCTCGGGCAAGGCTTCGACGTCGAGCGCCACGGCGGTGGAAATGCCGCGCATGGCAAATGGTGCAGCAGCGTCCAGCGCCCCGGTCAGATCATCGGCGATGATCGCGCGTTCAGGCATGGACCGGAGCGTTCCGCCGCTGTGCCTGCACATCGGGGTCCGGGTCGAGATTGGCCGCCAGCAGACGCTGGGTATAGGGATGCTGGGGCGCATCGAAGATCTGCGCCGTGGGGCCACGCTCGACGATTTCGCCAGATTTCATGACGATGACCGTATCGGCAAAGTCGCGCACCACGCCGAGGTCGTGGGCGATGAACAGGAAGGAAATATTGAGCCGCCGGCGCAGGTCATCAAGCAGCGCGATCACCTGCGCCTGGATGGAGACGTCGAGCGCCGACACCGCCTCGTCGCAGATGATCATTTCCGGCTCGAGCGCAAGGGCCCGGGCGATGGCAATGCGCTGGCGCTGGCCACCCGAGAACTGGTGCGGATAACGATCGACATGTTCGGCGGAAAGGCCAACCTGCTCCAGAAGCTCGATGACGCGGGCGCGACGCGCGCGCCGATCGGGCATAAGCTTATGGATGTCCCAGCCCTCGGCAATCAGCGAATAGACCGACATGCGCGGATTGAGCGACTGGGTCGGGTCCTGGAAAACCATCTGGATTTCGCGCCGGACGCCTAGCAGTTCCTTGGCACCCATGCTGATGAGATCGCGACCCTTCCACAGAGCTTGCCCGCTATCGGCCTGTTCGAGCCGCAGCAGGGTGCGGGCGAGCGTCGACTTGCCGGAGCCGCTTTCACCCACCACGGCCAGGCTCTGGCCGCGAGCGATGGTGAGGCTGACATCCTTGAGCGCGGCGAAGCTGCCATAGGTCTTGTTGAGCTTCTGGGCATCGAGAAGCAACGGCGCCGATGGGTCGAGCAGCGTGATCTCGCCCTTGCCCGGGGCGGCATCGATGAGCTTCCTGGTATAGGGGTGTTTAGGAGCGTGATAAACCTCGCGCACCGTGCCGGTTTCGACAATCTCGCCCTTGTTCATCACCACGACCCGGTCGGCAATTTCGGCAACGACACCGAGGTCGTGAGTAATGAGCACGAGGCCCATGCCGGTTTCTGCCTGCAGTTCCTTGAGCAGCGCCAAGACTTCTGCCTGTATCGTCACGTCGAGCGCGGTGGTGGGCTCGTCGGCAATCAGAAGATCAGGCTTGAGCATCAACGCCATGGCAATCATCAGGCGCTGCCGCTGGCCGCCGGAAAACTGGTGCGGATATTTGCGCATGGCCTGTTCGGGTTCGGGCAGGCCGACACGGGTGATGAGCTCGAGTGCGCGCTGGCGGGCAGCGTCGGCGGGGCGGCCATGGGCGGTCATCATCTCGACGATCTGCCAGCCCACCGTATAGACCGGGTTGAGGTGGCCGAGCGGGTCCTGGAAGATCATGGCGATCTTCTTGCCGTTGAGCGCGCGGTGGGTTTCGTAGTCGACCTTGAGCAGGTCCTTGCCGTCGTAGAGAATCTCGCCCGAGACGATCTCGGCGGGCGGAATGTCGAGCAGGTTCATCACCGCATTGGCGGAGACCGATTTGCCGGAGCCGCTTTCGCCCAAGATCGCCAGGGTTTCGCCGCGCGCCACCGACCAGCTCACATTTTTCACGGCATGAACAGTGCCGCGAGCGGTGTGGAAGTCGACCGACAGATTTTTGACGGTTAGCAGGGCTTCAGACATTTTTGGTCTTCCTTGCTTCGAGGCGCCAGCGCTGGGCCGGGTCGAGCGCAATGCGCAGCCAGTTCGACAGAAGATTGAGCGAAAGCGCGGTGATGACGATCATCAGCCCCGGCCAGAAGGCCAGCCACCAGGCGGTGTTGAGATAGGGACGGCCCTGCGCGACCATCAGGCCCCAGGTGATGTCGGGCGGCTGCACGCCGATGCCGAGGAAGCTCAGCGACGATTCCGCCAGCATGACGAAAGCAAAATCGAGCGTTGCAATGGTGACGAGGGTCGGGATCACCACCGGCAGGATATGGCGCAGGATGATGCGGGCATGGCCGGCACCCATCACCACCGCAGCCTGGACGAACATGCGCTCGCGCACTTCGAGCACTTCGGCACGTGTGGTGCGCAGGTAGATCGGGATGCGGGTGATGGCCAGAACAAGGATCATGTTGGGGATCGAGGCGCCCAGCACATAAAGCACGACCACGGCGATCAGGAGCGAGGGAAAGCTCATGATGACGTCGGCGAGACGCATGATGACCTGCGAGGTGGTCTTGCCGGAATAGCCGGCAATCAACCCCAGCACGGCGCCGACGATGGCCGCGGCAAGGACAGTGCCGGCGGCGATCAGGATGGTCGAATGGGCACCGACGACGAGACGCGCGAGCATCGAACGGCCCAGCGAGTCACCACCGAGGAACAGGGCCCAGCCGCGCTCCATCGAAAAAGGCGCAAAGTTGCGGCCGCGCAGGTTCTGCTTGGTGGCGAGGTCGCCCAAGAACATCGGCCCGAAAATCGCGAACAGGACGATCAGGATCAGCACCACGGCGGAGATAAAGGCCAGCTTGTCCCGCCACAGCATGGAGAGGATCGAAGGCCCGCGCCCATTGAGTTCTTTGGCAGGCTTGGCGAGCGTAAGATCAGCCATCTTCATGCCTCCTAGTGTCGAATCCGCGGATCGAGCAGGCCATAGGCGATGTCGATCAGGATGTTCATGATGAAGATGGCGAGCGCCGTGACCATGATGGCGGCCAGCACCACGTTGAAGTCGCGCTGCAGGATCGAGTCGATCATCAGCTTGCCGATGCCGGGGAAACCGAAAATGGTTTCGACGATGACGGCGCCGTTGAGGAGCGCCGCGGCCTGGTCGCCGATGACGGTAATGACCGGCAGCATGCCGTTGCGCAGGGTGTGGACGAAGACCAGCGGCATGTTCTTGACGCCTTTGGCGCGGGCGGTCTTGACGTAGAGCGAGCCCAGCGCCGTCAGCATCGAGCCGCGCACCACCTGCACGACGAGGCCGAAGGGACGAATAAAGAGCACGGCGATCGGCAGCACCCAGTGTAGCGGCGTTCCGACGCCAGAGGTGGGCACCCAGCCCAGGCCGAGCGCAAAGACGACGATGGCAACGATGGCAATCCAGAAGTCCGGTGCGGAGGCGCCGACCAGCGACACGATCGACACCAGCCGATCGAAGAACCCGCCGACGCGGAAGGCGGCTAGCGAACCCAGGACGATGGCGCTCACCACGACGAGGCCCATGGTGATCAAGGCCAGCGGCAGGGTCCAGGCATAGGCTTCGAGCACGATGTCGATGGCGGGCCGCGCCTTGCGCAGGCTTTCGCCGAAATCGAGATGCAACAGGTCCCAGACATAGCGGCCGAATTGCTCCAGCAAAGGCAGGTCGAGGCCATGCAGCGCGCGGAAATCGGTCTTCATCTGCTCGGTGGCATCAATCGGCAAGAACAGAACAGCAGGGTCACCCGTCAGGCGCGAAAGAAAAACACCAGGATCATCAGTCCCAAGAGGGATAGAAGGCTGGCGATGGCGCGCTGTCCGATCATCTTGGTCATGGCGGTCACCCGATCTGCTTATAAATTGGCGGAGGTGCCGGAGATGATCCGGCACCTCGCATTCGACCCGAGGGAACAGGCCTTACTTGAAGCCGATTTCGCTCAGCTGCAGCTGCTGATTGGTGGCGATGGTCGGCGTGAAGTCGAGACGTTCGCTGACACGGCTGAGGCCAACCATGTGGAAGAGCAGAACGTCGGCGGCAATGTCATCGTGGACGTACTTGAAGAGCTCGGACCAGAGGCCTGCACGTTCTTCGCCAGTGGCAGCCGAAGCGCGGGCGATCAGGTCGTCGACCTTAGGGTCGTTGACGCCCGACTGGGTGCCCTGGCTGTCATACTTGAAGAACATCGAGAACACCGGGTCGCCGCGGCTGTTGTCGCTGGGCGAGAACCAGGCGCGTGCCTTCGCTTTCGGGGAAGGGCTTGGAGTAATACTGCTCGTGCTCGGCCACTTCCACCATGCGCAGGGTTGCATTGAAGCCGACATCGACCAGCATCTGGGTCAGCGCTTCGGCCACTTCCGTCACATTGGGGAAGTTCTCGGTACGGGCGATGATCTCGATGGGGAGGCTGGTGTCGACGCCATCGGCAGCGGCATCCGCCAGCAGTTGCTTGGCGAGTTCCGGATCATAGGCCGGCGGCGAAAGGTCCGGGTTCCAGCCCAGCGTGGTCGGCGGGACCATGGCCACGGCCAGTTCGGTGCCTTCGGGCAGGACCGTGCCGATAAAGGCTTCGCGGTCGATGGCGGCGTTCAATGCCTGGCGCACGCGGAGGTCGGTGGTCGGCTCGTCCTGGCTGTCGATACGCAGATAGACGGTTTCCGAGTTGAGATAGCTGAAGTCGGTTGCGGTATTGTCGGCGACTTCGGCCGTGATCTGCGGCGCGATGTCGGCTTCGCCGGCGGCGACCATGCCGGCGCGAACGGCGGGCTCGGAGCGGAAGACATAGGTAGCCTTGGTCACTTCGGGCTGCTCGCCCCAATAATCGTCGCGGCGATCGAGCACGATCTGCTGGCCGGCGGTCCATTCGGACATGACATAGGGACCGGTGCCGATCGGATCGCGCACGAATTCCATCGGGGTTTCGGACGGAACGATGGTCACAAGGCTCATCAGCAGCGGCAGAACGGGCTGGGCCGGCTCGGCCTTGACGTCGAGGGTCAGGTCATCGACCACGGTGAAGGTCAGGGTCGTATCGGCGAAGTAGCGCTGGCTTTCGCAGGTGATCTGGTCGGAAAAGACGCGATCAAAGGAATGCTTGACGTCTTCGGCATCGAAATCGCTGCCGTCCGAGAACTTGACACCGTCGCGCAGCTTGAACTGCCAGGTGCCGTCACCCTTGTCTTCCCACGATGTCGCAAGGCGTGGCTTGAGGCCCTCATCACCGCGCACGTCGAGCTCGGTCAAGGTTTCGCTGATATTCTGCAGGATGACGCGACCGATATTGGAGCGCGTGGCCATGCAGGGCTCAACCAGGTCGAGCTCTTCGCTCAGCACCACGGTGATGTCGGTATCTGCCGCCTGCGCAAAGGCAGGGGCAACAGCGGTCGACGCCAAAAGGGCGCCGACAAGGATCGGCTTGAGCAACACTATAACCTCCCGTCGCAGCTTAACGATGCCATGAGCGGCGCTGCGGTTGCGCTCATGCAAATTCCTCCGGAACGGACTTGCCCTTCCTGATGCCAAACTAATCGCAGACGCCCGACAGTTGTCAAATTAAAAGTTTTGAAACGGATTTGTGCAGCCCGGACCATACGCTATCATATTGTAATGTCGACATTTTATAGAGCATCACACTTTCGTCTGAGCCCCTGATTGCCGAACTCGAACTTGACAACATGTGTTGTGCTGTGAATTTTGGGGCACGAATTGAAGGGAGAGGACATGACGCCGGAGGACATTGCGGCCCGCATGAATGGCCAGCTTGCCACTGCACCGGACGGGCGGATCGAGGCCTTCCTGCCCTCGCCCATGGTGCAGAATCATGCCGCCTTTCTCGAACAACTCGATGATGGTTCGATCGCCTGCCTGTGGTTTGGCGGCACGCTCGAGGGCAAGTCCGACATCTCCATCTATGCGTCGACCCTGGCACCTGGGGCGGAGCGCTGGAGCGCCGACATGCGCCTGAGCCATGATCCTGATCGCTCGGAGCAGAACCCGGTGCTATGGCGCAATGGCGATGGTGTCTTGCAGCTGTTTCACACCGCCCAGCCCTCTGGCAACCAGGACGAGTGCCTGTTGCGGGCGCGCGTCATCACTGTCGATAACCATGCGCTCACAGGCGAGGCTCCGCGCGATATCGGGCTGCCGCTTGGCAGTTTCATTCGCGGCCGCTTCGTGCGCCGCAAGGACGGTGCCTGGATGATGCCGGTGTTTCGCTGCATCTCCCGCCCCGGCCAACGTTGGAATGGCAGCCACGACACGGCCGCCGTCGCGGTCAGCACCGACGAAGGCGAGACCTGGAGCTTGACTGAAGTGCCGGGCTCGATCGGCTCGGTGCATATGACGATCGTGCCACTCGACGGCGACCACATGGTCGCCTTCTACCGCCGCCGCCAGTCCGATTTTGTCGCGCGCTCGGAAAGCCTCGATGGCGGCCACACCTGGTCGGCTCCGGCCATGACCGACGTGCCCAACAACAATTCCTCGATCAACGTCATTCGTCTCGCAGACGGGCGCCTCGCCATGGTCTGCAATCCCGTTTCGGCAGCGACATCGAGCGACCGTCGCGTCTCGCTCTATGACGAAATCGAAGAAGGCGACGATCGGCCCGACGCTTCCGGGGGTGTGAGCCGATCTGGGGCGTGCCCCGCGCGCCGCTGACGCTTTGCATTTCGACCGACGGCGGGCTGACCTGGCCCATTCGCCGCATCGTCGATGACAGCCCGGGCACCTGCCTCTCCAACAATTCCGTCGACGGACGGAACAAGGAGCTGTCCTACCCCTATCTGCTGGAAGGCAAGGATGGCGCGCTACACGTCGCCTATACCTATTTCCGGCGTGCCATCAAATATGTCCGTCTCCCCGCGGGATGGATCGACGGAGAAAGTTCGTGAGCGATATCATCGGCATTACCATGGGCGACCCGGCTGGTGTCGGGCCTGAAATCTCGGTCAAGGCCGTGGCGGAAATGGGCGCTGACGAGCGCGGCCGCACCCGCATCTACGGCAATCGCGAGACGCTGGAAAAGGCGCGCGCGGCACTTGGCGTCGATCTCGACCTCGAAGGTGTTGTCGTCGATCTGCCGATCGAAGGTGGTCCCCTGCCCTGGGGCAAGCTCGACCCCCGCGGCGGCGATGCCGCATTCCGCTTCATCGAAAAGGCCGTGCGCGATTCCGAAGCCGGCGAAATCGGATGCATCGTTACCGCGCCGATCAACAAGGAAGCACTCAACCTTGCCGGCCACCATTACGATGGCCACACCGGCATGCTGGCGCATCTCACGGGCCAGAAGACGGCCTGGATGCTTCTCGGCTCGGATCGCCTCAAGGTCATCCACGTCTCGACCCACGTATCGCTTAAAAACGCCATTGATCGCGCGACGCCTGAGCGCATCCTTGCCACCATTCGCACCGGCAACGAGCATCTCAAGCGCATCGGCTACGACAATCCGCGCATCGCGGTGGCGGGCATCAACCCCCATTGCGGCGAAAACGGTCTGTTCGGCACCGAGGATGACGAACAGATCGCCCCTGCCGTCGCCATGGCTAAGGCGGAAGGCATCAATGTCACCGGCCCGATCTCGGCCGATACGGTCTACCATCGCGCCTATAACGGCGCCTTCGACCTGGTGGTCGCCCAGTATCACGACCAGGGCCACATCCCGATCAAGCTCGTCGCCTTCGACACCGCCGTCAACGTTTCGCTGGGCCTGCCCATCGACCGCACCTCGGTCGATCACGGCACCGCCTTCGACATTGCCGGCACGGGCAAGGCCAACCACACCAATATGAAGTCGGCCATCGCCTATGCGCGGCGGCTCGTTTCGGGGAAGAAGTGATGAATCCCGCCCGCCAATTGCCGGTTTCCGGCGTCTTTTGCGCTTCCGCCACGCCCGTGCTCGGGGACGGCTCGCCCGATCACGCAGCCTTCGCCGTCCATTGCAAGGCGCTGATCGAGGAGGGCTGCGACGGCGTTGCTTTGCTCGGCACAACCGGGGAAGCCAATTCCTTTTCGCTGCGCCAGCGCCAGGAGCTCCTCGAAAACGTCATCGCCGCCGGGGTCGATCCGCAGCGGCTGCTGCCGGGCACCTCGCAGACCAACGTCCCCGACAGCGTTACGCTGGTGAAGCATGCGGTCGAGGCAGGGGTCAAAGCCTGCGTGGTGCTGCCCCCGTTCTACTATAAGGGTGTCAGCGACGAGGGCCTCTTCCGCTTCTATGCGAGCTGATCGAAGGCGTGAAAAGCAACGCCCTGCGCATCGTGCTCTACCACATTCCGCCCATCGCGCAGATCGGCATCTCCATCGAGCTGACCGCGAGGCTGCGCGAGGCATTCCCCGGCGTCATCGTCGGCGTCAAGGATTCCTCGGGCAAGATCGAAAGCATGGAAGCCTTCGCCAAGGCTTTCGAGAATTTCTCGGTGCTGGCCGGTGCCGATCCCTTCATGCTGCCCTTGCTACGCTCGGGTGGCGCAGGCTGTATCACTTCGAGCTCCAATCTCATCGGCAAGCACCTGCGTGTCGTCTTCGACAACTGGTTTGATCCGGCGCAGAGCGAAAAAGTCGAGGCTGCCCAGGCGCGCATCAATGCCTGGCGCGATCTTTCCAATGCCTATGTGCAGCTGCCGACCATCAAGGCCATGCTGGCCAAGCGCCGCAATCATTCCGGCTGGACCCGAGTCCGCCCGCCGCTGCTGGAGCTCACCGAGGCCGAGCGCGACGTTGTCTGGGGCCAGATGGCCAAGCTGGAGGCCGAGGATCGTGTCTAGCCTCGAACTCTCCATGGCGCGGCCGATCACCCTGCTGCAGCCCGCGCGGCTCGAAATCGGTGCTGGCGCCATCAAGCGCCTCGGCGATTGGGCCGCGGCCTATAAGCGCGTCTTCGTGGTGGCCATGGCGCCAACCGTCGGTTTCGTCGACCGCATCGGGCTTGGTGGCGAGGTCACGACCTTCACCGACATTCCGCCCGAGCCGGACCTGCCGGCCTTCGAGACCGTGCTTGCCGCAGCGCGCGCCTTCAAGCCCGACCTCGTCATCGGTCTCGGCGGCGGCTCGGTCATGGATGTCGCCAAGCTCGTCGCCGTATTGTGGGATAGCGAGCAGTCGATCCTCGATGTGGTCGGCGTCGATAAGGTCGCCGGCCGCCGCTCGGCCCTCGCGCAGGTGCCCACCACCTCCGGTACCGGCTCGGAAGCCGGCATCCGCTCGCTCGTCACCAATCCCGAAACCTTGGCCAAGCTTGCAGTCGAAAGCCGGCACATGCTGGCCGATATTGCGGTGCTCGATCCGGAACTGACCTATTCCGTGCCTACCGCGGTCACCGCCGCCACCGGCGTCGATGCGCTGGCGCATTGCGTCGAAGCCTTCACCAACATCAAGGCCCACCCCTGATCGACGGCTATGCGAGCCTTGGCATCGAGCTCGTGGGCAAGTATCTCGGCCGCGCCGTCAAGGATGGCGCCGACACCGAAGCGCGCGCCGGCATGATGCTCGCCTCCTACTATGGCGGCATCTGCCTTGGCCCGGTCAACACCGCCGGCGGCCATGCCCTGGCATATCCCTTGGGGACGCGACTGAAGCTGCCGCACGGGCTCGCCAACGCGATCATTTTCCCCCACGTCCTGGCGTTCAACGCGCCTGAGCGCCCGGAAAAGACTGCATCCGTGCTCGCCGCCCTGGGCCTGCCCGAGCATAGCGACGAGCGCATCGTCCTCGCTGGTGCCAAGGACTATTGCGCCTCTTTGGGTGTGGACATGAGCCTTGCCAGCCACGGCGCCAAAGAGGAAGACCTCTCCCTTTGGGCCGAAGAAGCCTTCGCCATCAAACGCCTGATCGACAACAATCCCCGCGCCCTCGGCGTCGAGGACATCCTCTCGATCTACCATAGCGCGCTCTAAGGGCTAACGCCTGACACGAATCTACTATCGAACGAAGGCTGCTGGCCATCACGCCAGCGGCCGCGGCTCGTTGTCTTGGCCGAGGGTCAGATTAGCGCAGATCATCGTCAGCTGTTGCACGTGGGAATGCACTCTCTGCGGCGATGACGCAGCGATGTCAATCGTGCGAGCTTTAATGGGAAAGTGGCGGAGAGGAAGGGATTCGAACCCTCGAGACCGTTCCCGATCTGCACCCTTAGCAGGGGTGTGCCTTCGACCACTCGGCCACCTCTCCGGCGGGTCGGGTCTAGCGGGCGCCCGTTTCGATGGCAAGCGGTTTTTGCCTTGGTCCGAAGCCGGGGCGGCTTTAATTGTGGATCGAGTCAGATGCGAGTCGAAACGTCGATGAAAACCAGCAAACTTTCGAAGCGCATTCGCATTTGCGGGCTGATTGCTAGCACACTGCTAACATTTGGCGCCGCAGCCCAGGAGATCGTGGTGCCTCTCGACCCGATCGAGGGGACATGGCAAACGAAGCTTTTGTCCGAAGTGACGATCAGCGCCTGCCCGGAAGGTTTTTGTGGGTATCTGAGCCGGATCGTCGTGCCGGGAGAAGGCTTGACCGCCGAAGAAGCCGAGGCTGCGGCGGCGATGGATCCGGCAGACTTCTTCGACATGCGCAACAAGGACCCTGCCCTGCGCAATCGCCCAATGCAGGGGCTGCAGCTCCTGACGCTGATCCGCAGCGACAAGCCCAATATCTATGACGGCGCAATCTACAATCCGCAGGATGGCAACACCTATTCGGGCTATGTCGAAATGGTGTCGCCAGAGCTGTTGCGGCTCAATGGCTGCGTCTTGTTCAACGTCATTTGCCGCGGCGAGGATTGGCTTAGGGTAATCCCGCCGGTCGAGGAAGCGGCCACGCCGTAGCGTGGCCTCCCCATCACTCTCGCATCAACCGCATCTGCGGCGCGCCATTGCCGCGCAGCGCCGGCGAAATGCCGCGGATGTCGACCGTGGCGGTGACACGCTGGCGCGTCGCGGCAAACATAAAATCGGGCGTGACATTGACCGGTTCGTCGAACATCACCGTCACCGTATAGGTGCTCATGCTGGACGAGAGCTGTACGCCGATCAGCAGGCCGCGGAAGGGCTGCTCGAGGTAGAAGCCCTTAACGCGCATGCCGACCTGGAAGGGCACGGCGACGCGATCCGGTAGCGCCGCACGGGCGGTGTTCCAGTCGCGAAAGCCATGGGCGCGGGCGACCGCTTCGAGAGCGGCGCCGTGGGTGAGGTCCTGGCCAGCCTTGGCGCGGGCTTCGCGCAAGGACTTCGCCTCGGACTTCAGGGTCTGGGCGGATAAAGTATCGAGGGAAAAAGACATAGCGGTCTCTCCGAAGAGGCGACTAGTGCATGGGGTCCGCCTTGCCATGATGCGCCTTGGGAGGAAAACCGAAGGGATCAGGTGTCTTTAAGCTGGGCTTCACCATGGATCATGCGATCCGCGGACGGCCGGCGCCAGCAACCGGCGCGCTACATGCGCCGCCTTGGCATAAACGTCAAGAGCTTCGATCAATCGCCGTTATGCCGGGATCAGACAATTGCGTTAGGCAGGCTTGGCGCGTGGCGCTAGGAACGGCCATCGAGAGCTGGGGAAAGCGATGACCGAGATTTTGTTGTTTGTGGCAGGCCTCCTCGGCGGGGCGGTCAATTCGCTGGCGGGCGGCGGGTCGTTTATCGTCTTTCCGGCTCTGCTGTTCGCTGGCGTCCCGGCGGTGCTCGCCAACGCCTCCAACACCTATGCCGCCCTACCCGGCTATGCGAGCGGTGCGTTCGGCTATCGCGAAGCGATCGCGCGGCACAAGGACAAGCTGATCGTCTATGGCATCGTCGCGGCCGTCTTCGGCTATGCCGGCGCCGAACTGCTGTTGGTCGTCTCCGACGAGCAGTTCGCGCGCGTCGTGCCGTGGCTGATGACCTTCGCCGTGGCGCTCTTCATCTTCGGCAACCAGATCAACTCCCTGGTCAAGTCGCGGGGAGTTCGGGTCGCGGCATGCAGGCGCTCGGCGCCGTACTGCTGCTGGCGGCGCTGGCGGCGGTCTGCATCTATGGCGGGTTCTTCAATGCAGGCCTGGGCATCCTGCTGCTGGCCTTTTTGGCGCTGGCCGGAATGACCGACATCCACGCCATGAACGGGCTCAAGCTCTATATTTCGTCGATCGTGGCGCTGGTGGCCGTTCTGCGCTTTGCCTTCAACGGCACGATCGACTGGTACCATGGCTCGATCGCGCTGGTCGGTGTCACCATCGGCGGCTACACGGCGGCGCGGCTGGCCCAGCACATCCCCAGAAACTGGATCCGGGTTGGGGTGATTGTCTATGGGATCGTGATGACAGGGTATTTTTTCTGGCGGGCTTATGGGTGAGATCGCCTGGATTGAGGGCCCGACACCCCCTTCCGAGCTACGCTAAGCCTTGCGGCTAAGCTTCGCTTGCCTTCCCCTCAAGGGGGAAGGTGAGGCCGGAGTTGTCCAAGGAACGTGCCACATACTCGATGTTACCTTCCCCTCAGAGGGGAAGGCAAGCAGAGCTTGGCGAGGAACGCGCCTAGCGGCGCTCGGAAGGGGTGTGCAATGCGCCCAACTCCCCGAAGTTCTAAAGCGCTTTCCTGATCCACACTGCGGCGTCGTGGAACGCCGCGCCACCAAATGGCGGTGCGGGTTCGGCGCTGGTGAGCATGTTGATGCCACGGCCGCCGCGATGGGCTTTGTTGCGGTGGAGCCCTTCGGCGATCAGGACGCCCTGCGCCAAGCCATTGTGGAGACGCGCCGTCAGCTCGACCGAGCCGCGGCGATTGCCGACGATGACAGCGTCGCCTTCGACGATATCGAGGCGCACCGCGTCCTCGATGCGGATGAACACCGAAGGCTCCCCTTCGCGCTTGAGGCTGCCAGGGGTCTGGTTGAAGCTCGAGTTGAGGAAGGCGCGCGCCGGGCTCGTAGCGAGCTTGAACGGATGCTCGGCATCGGTCTTTTCGGTGACGTCCCAGTGGTCGGCAAAGGGCGGCATGATCGCTGGGTCGCAGGACCAGCGATAGCCCTTTTTGTCGGCCACCGCCTGCCAATCCGGCTTGAAGCGGAAGCGGCCGTCGGGCCAGGCAAAGCCATGGGCGAAGCGGGCGACGTCGTCGGGTCGCTCCTTGTCGACATAGCCGGTCTGTTCGACCTCTTCGAGCGCAGGAAAGCCGGAGCGAGCGAAGGTATCGGCGACGACGTCGCGATCCGTCGTGGCAAAGGTCGCCTCGGTCTGCCGCAGTCGCTGGGCGATGGCGTTGATGACCTCATGGTTGGACCATGCCTCGCCCGGCCGCTCGACGACGGCCGGACCATAGAGCACACGGGTATGGCCGCCGCGGGTATAGTAATCGTTATGCTCAAGGAACATGGTGGCCGGGAGGACTATGTCGGCGAGCTCCGCCGTTTCGGTCATGAACTGCTCGTGCACGACCAGGAACAGGTCCTCGCGCAACAAGCCGCGGCGCACCAGGGTTTGGTCCGGCGCGACGGTCGCCGGATTGGTGTTCTGGACGATCATGGCATAGACGGGCTTACCGCCCTGCAGTGCCTTGCTGTCGCCGGTCAGCACAGGCCCGATCTCGGACATGTCGAGTGCGCGCGGCTGGCCCTTCTGCAGGCCAGTGCCTTCGAGCTGGGATTTGTCCAGGCCCCAGGTGCCGGAATTGGAATGGAAGGCACCGCCGCCACGATGCTGCCAGGCGCCGGTCATGGCCGGGATGCAGAGCGCGGCATGGACGGCGGTCGCACCGTTGCGCTGGCGCGAGAAGCCATAGCCGAGGCGGAAGAAGGTGCGCTTCGTCTTGCCGACGAGATGCGCGAAAGCCTCGATCTCGGCGACGCTGAGGCCAGTGATTTCTGCCGCCCATTGTGGCGTGCGGGTTTGCAGATGTGATTCAAATTTGGGCGAGAAGTCCGTGAACTTGCTCATATATTCCCGGTCGGCCAGTCCGTCGCGCAGTAGCACATGCATGACCGCGACGGCCAGCGCACCGTCGGTGCCGGGACGCAGCACGAGGCCCATATCGGCCTGTTCCATGGTGGCGTTGCGGTAGATGTCGATGACGACGATCTTGGCGCCGCGGCGCTTGCCGCGCATGGCGTGCGTCATCACATTGACCTGGGTGTGCACCGCATTGGTGCCCCAAATGACGACGCAATCGGCTTCGGCCATCTGCTCCGGGTTGACCCCGCCAAGGAGGCCGGTGCCGGCGATATAGCCGGGCCAGGAAAGACCGGTGCAGATGGTATCGTATTGGTGCGAATAGCCGCGCACGGCGCGCAGGCGCTCAATGCCGTCGCGCTGCACATGACCCATCGTGCCTGCGTAAAAATAGGGCCAGACGGATTCGGCGCCGTGGATCTGTTCGACCGCGAGAAATTTGCTGGCAATCTCGTCGAGCGCTTCATCCCAGGAGATGCGCTGCCATTGCCCCTCCCCTTGGGGCCGACGCGGCGCATCGGGTGCAGCAGGCGTTCCGGATGGTGGATGCGCTCGGCGTAGCGGGCGACCTTTTCGCAGATGACACCGGCTGTATAGGGATCATCCTTAGCGCCCCGCACGCGACCGACAGTGCCATCGGCGAGCAGGTCGACATCGAGTGCGCAGACCGAGGGGCAATCGTGCGGACAAACGGAGCGGATGGTGCGGATCGGGGCTTGGGCGTTCATGTGACGACGGTATGCGACCCGCTGGAGCTGGACAATCGCATTGTTGGAATGGGAGGGATTTGCGGGTGTGATGGCATCGAGCCAAGGCACCCCCTCCTAGCTTCGCTAAGCCTTGCGGCTAAGCTGCGCTACCCTCCCCTCTGAGGGGAGGGTGACAGCGGTGGGTGTCCCAACTCGGTGCCACCTTCCCCCTTAGAGGGGAAGGCAAGCAGAGCTTGGTGAGGAACGAGCCTAACGTCGCTCGGAAGGGGGTGATTTAGGCCGCAAAGCCTTCGTCGCCGTTTCGGCGTTGCGCATGGCGCGGGTGGCGGCGTGCTTGGCGAGCTGGCCGGCGCCGCCGTGGAACTGGGAGAAGGTGATGCGGCCGGTGGTGCCGAAAATGGTGACGCCGCGCCAGTTGGGGCGCACCGAGCGGACATCGGACCAGTCGAGCGTCGTTTCGCGACCAAGGGCGGTGCGGTGCTTGACCTGGCGGTTGTTCCAGCTCGTATTGGTGAAAAGCCCGGCAAGGCCGATGCCGACGGCGCCCGCTGCGAGCAGCAGCACGGCGATATAGGTAGCGACCAGCTGCGTCGTGTCGGCGGCGCTGCCCATGACGATCACGGCAAACAGCAGCACGGCAGCAAGGGCCGCGGCGCCGTAGCAGGCGAAATATTCAACCATGGAGGGGCGTAGTTCGGCCCAGCCGCCATCGACGACCATGGCTTCCTCGGGCTGGATGATCCGCAGCGCCAGGAAGGCGGCATAACCGAAGGCGACCACGCCGGCTGCGCGCGAAAGCGGCAGATGGGCGGTGGCAGGGATATATTTAAGACCGATCAGCAAGGCGATCGTGAACAGCGGCAAAGCCACTTCCTGCCAACGCAAAGGCACGCTTGTCTCTCCTGGGTGCGAGGCCGATGTCCCGATCGGCAGCCGTAGGAGAAAGGTACGTGACGCCGGTGATTTGACCACTCACATTCTCGCCAGAATTGAGTGGCGACAAATGCGCCGACGGAACCGTGGCGATTATGTCACGAAAAAGCCCGGGGCGTGCCCCGGGCTTTTCGCTTAGCGTGCAGCGCCGATCGGGGCACCGACGGCGGCGGCGGTGGCATGTTCCTCCGCCTCGATCTCGGCCTCCGGTTCCTTGCGCAAGGAATTGGCAAGCGGCCGCTCCTCAAGCAGGAACGAAAGGCCGAAGGCGAGCACTGCTGCAGCGGCTGCAGTGAAAAACACCGGGTGGAGCGCACTGGCAAAGGCTTCGAGCACCATGCCGCGAACGGGTTCGGGGAGTGCGGCAACGGCCTGGGCACTGAAGCTGCCGGTGCCGCCACCAGCGGGCATGATGTCCCCCAGGCGAGAAGCAAGGCCGCTCGAGAAGATAGCACCAAAGACTGAGACACCGATCGAGCCGCCGATCTGGCGGAAGAGGGTCGTGCCGGCGGTGGCTGCGCCGACCATCTGGCGATCGACGGCATTCTGAGTTGCGGTGACGCTGACCGAGTTGACCGGACCGATGCCGGCGCCGACCAGAAACATATAGAGCGCAACCATCCAGGACGGCGTATCGAGCTGCATGGTGGCGAGCAGAACAAGGCCGATAATTAGGATAAAGGTCGCGCCGATCGGCAGCATGCGATAGCGGCCGGTGCGGGTCATGGCGAAGCCGGAAAGCATGGAGGCGCCGATCAGGCCGACCATCATGGGCACGAGCTGCAGAGCAGAATCGGTGGGCGAAATGCCCTTGGCGAGCTGCAGATACATGGGCAGGAAGGTGATCGAGCCGAACATGGCCATGCCGACCAGGAAGCCCACTGCGCTGGTCACCGCAAAGGTGTTGTTGCGGAAGAGGACCAGCGGCAGCACGGGCTCTTCGGCGCGGGACTCGACCCAAATAAAGGCGGCGAGGGCCGCGATGGCACCGGCAACGAGGCCGATGATCTCGACGGAGAACCAGGGGAAGGTGTTGCCGCCCAGCGAGGTGGCGAGGACTAAGGCGGTGAGGCCGCTCGAGAGCAGCACGAAGCCGGTATAGTCGATGCTGTGCTTGACGCGTTCGGCGCGGGGCCTGAGGGCGGCAGCGATAACGACAAGCGCCAGGATGCCGAGCGGCAGGTTGATCAAAAAGATCCACTGCCAGGAAATGTGTTCGACGATGAAGCCGCCAAGCAGCGGGCCAACGACCGTCGCGACGCCGAAGACGGCGCCGAACAGGCCCTGAACCTTGCCGCGCTGGCGCGGCGGGATGATGTCGGCGACCACCGTCATGGCGACGACCATGAGGCCGCCACCGCCAAGGCCCTGCACCGTGCGGGCGGCAATGAGGAAGGTCATGTCGGTCGCCATGGCGGAAACAACGGCGCCGATCAGGAAGATGACGATCGCCACCTGCAGCACGATCTTGCGGCCAAAAAGGTCGCCGAGCTTGCCATAGATGGGGGCGACCACGGTGGAGCTCAGGAGGTAGGCGATGACCACCCAGGTGAGGTGATCGAGGCCGCCAAGCTGGCCAACAATGGTCGGAAGGGCAGTCGAAACAATGGTCTGGCCCAAAGAGGCCAACAAAGGGTGACGGCGACGGCGCCGATCACCAGCTTGGTCGATGGGTCTTGCAGCTCGGAAGCTGGCTCAACAGCAGCGGACATTTATGCGATCCTTGAAAAACAGGCGGGTCGGCGTCCGGCGTCGGCCCTTGCGAAACACAATCAGGCGGCATACATGTGCCTCCAGCAGATACATGTCAATAGCATGCATTTGCCGGAAGCATGCAAATGGGCGAGGTCTCCTATGCCTCTCAAGGACACAAGCGAAGTCGGCGCGCTGTTGCGCCAGGCAGGTATCGATGCTCAGACCGCCGAAGCGGTGATGGACATCGACGGGCTGATGCAGAAGTGGCGCCGCCGCGCCTTGCGGCGCGAGTTGGGGCATCGGGCTCTGGTCGATCTCAAGATCGGCATCGACCTCGCGCAGTTCGATGTGCTGGTGGCGATCGAGGGGCCAGAGCCGGAATTCGGCGAGGTGCAGGGCGAGACGATGGTTGCGACCGTCGCCGAGCGGCTCAACATCGACCCCTCGCGCGCCAGCCGCCTCGTCAGCGAAATGGTAGAACAGGGGTTCGCCCGCCGCGCCGTCAGCCAGGCCGATGCCCGGCGCACAATCATCGAGCTCAGCGACCGCGGCTGGGCGGTGGTCCGTTCCGTGCGAGCCTATAAATTTCTGATCATGGGCGATTTTCTGGGCCAATGGGACAAGGCGGAGCTTGCCGCCTTCGTGCCCATGCTCAAGCGCTTCGGCAGTTGGATGGACGGGATAGACCCGGCTACCGAAAAATATGCCGCCGAGATCGAGCAGTTGGCAGCCGGTCTTGCCACCGCGCCGAAAGCGGAAGTCGCGTGATCGCTGCGATGAACACGTTTCATTAGACAGGTTTTCGCCAAGGCTTTAGCTATCCTTCCGCTCTGGGAGGAAGCACATGGCCGAACGACGCTTGCCAGTGACGGCGCTCTTGGGGACCAACATGTTCCTCTCGGGCGTCACCTATGCCGCGACCATCCCCTATGCCTCGCTCGTGGGCGTCGACACGCTGGGCATGTCCCCTGCCCTTTTCGCCACGATCATGAGCACCGGCGCGGTCATCGGCACGTTCGCCTCGCTGGGGCTGGGCTATCTCTCAGACAAGCTGCGCGACCGGCGCCTGTTGATCCTGATGCTGGCGCTGGGCGGGATGATGGCGCATGGGCTGATCTATTTTTGGCCGAGCCAGGTGAGCTTTGCCATCGCCATGGCGCTGATCATGCCCTTTGCCGGCGCCGCCTATAGCCAGAGTTTTGGCTTCGTGCGGGTGTTCTACCTCAAGCAAGATCCCAAGCGCGCCGACTTCATGGTGACGGCACTGCGCACCGTTTTCACCTTGGCCTGGATCGTGGTGCCGCCATTGGCCGGCTGGGTGGCCGCGGAGTTCTCGATCTTCAACGTTTATCTTGCGTCCGCGCTTTCCTATCTCGGCATCGCGCTTGTTTTCGCGCTGCTGATGACCGATCTGGAGACCGCTGTGCAGATGCCGGCGCCGGTGCGGGCGGAAGGCGCGTCGATGCTTTCGGCCTTCGCCTTGCGGCCCGGTATCCTTGCGGGGCTTCTGGGTCTTGTCATCATGACCGGCGCCACGCGCCTCATGACCTTGACCATCGCGCTCTATATCGTCACCGACCTTGGCGGCTCGCTGACCGACGTAGGGCTTTATGCCGGCATCACGGCTGCGGTCGAAGCGCCGTCGATGCTGGCTATGGCATGGCTGACGACGCGGCTCACCAAGGAGACGCTGCTGGCGGGGGCCGGCGTGGTCATGGCGCTGTTCATGGCCTTTGCCAGCCAGATCACTAGCGTCGGCGCCCTGTTCTGGCTGCTAATCCTCAATGGCATGGCCACGGCGGCGCTGATGAGCGTCAACATACCCTACGTGCAGGACGCGATCAAAGGCCGGGTCGGGCTATCGACCTCGCTGATGGACCTCGTGGCCATCGGCGCCAACCTGCTCGGCGCCTTCAGCTTCGGCCTCCTCGCCAGCGGCGGCGACTATCGCTTTGCGCTCGTCGTCGCGGCCGGCATCTGCATTGCCGGCGCGGCGATCATGGCCGCCGGAAATGGCGGGCGGCTGGGGCGGCTTAGAGTGGGTCAGGCTGAGTAGACCTCATCCTGAGCCTGCCGAAGGACGAGGTCGGGCACAGCCGGTGCAAGCGACCTCGTGGTTCGACAAGCTCACCATGAGGTCTCTTAGTATGACCTAATCCTCCGCGCGCTTTTTCTTGTGGTCCTTGACCTTGGGCTTCTTGGGCGCGGGGGCGCCGTCGGTGGGCTTGGACCATTTTGGTTTGCCCTTATCCTTGGCGACAGCAGGACGCGGGGCCTTGGCCGGGCGCTCCGCAAAATCTTCGGACTTGGGCTTGCCGTAGCGTTCCTTGCGATCGGCCTTGGTGTCGCGCGGTGCCATGGGATCGTAGGCTTTGGGCGGACCGGGCGGACGGGTCTTGGCGGGGCGCTCGTTGGGGCGTTCCGAGCGTTCGCCCGGGCCATCTACGGCATTGATGTAGATGCCCTTTTCGCCCGTGCCGTTTTTGCCGACGCTGCGCAGGAAGCCGTCGACCTTATCGGCCGCCACCTCGAAGATCGTCTCGGTATCGAAGATGCGGATCGAGCCGATGGCCGATTTGCTGACGCCACCGGCCTTGCAGATCATCGGCAAAAGCCAGCGTGGCTCGGCGCGCTGCTTGCGGCCGACCGAGACCTTGAACCAGGTGCCGCCGGCAAAAGTCTCGCGCGTGCGGGGTGCGCGCGGGTCGTCGACGACGAGCGATGCGGTGATCTCCTCAGGCACCGGACGCGCCGCCAGCTGCTGACGGAAATAGGCCGCCGCGATAGCCTCGGGGGACCATTTGGCGAGAAGGCTGCTTACGCTTTCGCGCTCGTCCTCGGTCATCTCATCGCTTAGCGCCGGATTGTTGAGGATCGTTTCGCGATAGCGCGCATCGATCGATTCCGCGGTGGGCGGCGCGATGTTTTCCGCTTCGATCTTGGCCGTGCGCAGGATCGACTGAGCGACACGTTTGCGATGGGTCGGCGCGATGATGACGCAAGTGCCCTTGCGCCCTGCCCTTCCCGTGCGGCCGGAGCGGTGCAGCAGGGTTTCGGCATTCATTGGCAGATCGGCATGGATGACGAGGTCGAGATTTGGCAGGTCGATGCCGCGGGCGGCGACGTCGGTGGCAACGCAGATGCGGGCGCGGCCATCGCGCATGGATTGAAGCGCGCTGGTGCGTTCGGCCTGCGTCAGCTCGCCCGACAGGGTCACTACGTCGAAGCCGCGATTATGGAGGCGCGCCGAAAGGTGCTTCACCGCTTCGCGGGTCGAGGCGAAGACGATGGTGTTGGTGCTGTCGTACCAGAGCAGCGTGTTGATGACGGCGTTTTCTCGCTCGGCGGCGGGCACGGCCATGAGCTTATATTCGATATCGGCGTGCTGTTCGCCCGAGCTGGTCGCGCTGATCCGCAACGCATCGCGCTGGAAGGTCTTGGCCAGCTCGGCAATGGGCTTGGGAACAGTGGCCGAGAAAAGGAGCGTGCGCCGGTCTTCGGGCGCCGCAGCGAGAATGAATTCGAGGTCTTCGCGGAAGCCGAGGTCGAGCATTTCGTCGGCTTCATCAAGCACGACGGCGCGGAGAGCCGACATATCGAGCGCGCCGCGGGTGATGTGGTCGCGAAGGCGGCCCGGCGTGCCAACCACGATATGGGCACCGCGTTCCAGCGCCCGGCGCTCGGTGCGCTGGTCCATGCCGCCGACGCCCTGAGCGGTCTGCGCGCCCATCTTGGCATAAAGCCAGGTCAACTCGCGCTGCACCTGCATCGCCAGTTCGCGCGTCGGCGCAATGACCAGTGCCAGTGGTGCACCGGGAGCCGGCAGCGTTTCGTCATCGCCCAGAAGCGTCGGCGCGATGGCCATGCCGAAGGCGACGGTCTTGCCCGAACCAGTCTGGGCGGAAACGAGAAGGTCCCGGCCGATTGTATTGTCCTCGATCACAGCGGACTGGACCGGGGTCAGGCTGTCATAGCCTTTTTCGGCAAGGGCGCTGGCGATAGGGGCAAGAATGGTTTCAGGCAGGGACAAGAGCGTTCTTTCGTGAGGGGGCGTGCCCTTATAGCACAAGCAAAGCAAAAAGGCCGCCCCGGTCGGGCGGCCTTCAGAAACAGGTCGTTGGCGGGCTTTTAGCCGACCAGCTCTTCGTCCGTAAAGAAGAACTTGATTTCCTGGACAGCGGTTTCTGGAGCATCCGAACCGTGGACCGAGTTTTCACCGACGGAAAGAGCGAATTCCTTGCGGATCGTGCCTTCGGCAGCGTTGGCCGGATTGGTCGCGCCCATGATTTCGCGGTTCTTGAGAATGGCGCCTTCGCCTTCGAGAACCTGAACGACGACGGGGAAGCGATCATCTGCTCAACGAGTTCGCCGAAGAAGGGGCGTTCCTTGTGTACTGCGTAGAAGCCTTCGGCCTGGGCGCGGGTCATGTGGATCTTCTTGAGGGCGACGGGCTTGAGACCGGCTTCCTCGAACTTGGTCAGGATCTTGCCGATGAGGTTGCGACGGACGGCATCGGGCTTGATGATGGAGAAAGTGCGTTCGATCGCCATGGCGAAAATCCTGCTGAAGGGAGTGGAAAGGTGGCGCCTTTTAGCGGGCAGTTGTGACTGGCGCAAGACGGGGCTTTTGGAGTGTCTAGCAAACACTGCGTGTCACCCCGGCGAAAGCCGGGGCCCTTCCCGAGATCTCAGGATGGGCCCCGGGTCAAGCCCGGGGTGACATCGCGTTCTTGGAGGTGTCAGCTCGAAATTAGTCATTGTCGACATCCGTCGTGCCGGTGCCGACGACATTGCCGTCAGCGCCGGTCAGGGTCACGTCGACACGGGTGACGGTCGCAGGGGCTTCGATGGTCTGCTCGACGTCGATCTCGAGGGCCTGCTGCGTGCAGATTTCGGCGGTCGAGGTGATGGGGAAGTTCACGGCGAGAGTGCCGTCGGTTTCCTCGCCGAGAACGGCAGGGCCGACTTCTTCGCAGGCGCCGCCGGGTATATTCGAAATCGATGGTGATCTGGTTGGCGTTGATGCGTTCGGCATCGAGATCATCGAGCGTGGCGGCCTGCTGGGCGAAGGCTGGCATGGTCAAGCCGGCAGCGAAGATGGCGGCAAGGGCAACAAGCTTGGTCGACATGTGATTTCCTCTTTCACGTGTTGTCGTCTTGAAACGTCCCGCCCACGGAGAAAGTGCCGGGCAAACTGGGCGACAGAGTGACGCGCGGTTGCCAGATGGTCGCTAACGCCCTACTTCGGGCGCAACACACTTTGCTCGCCCTGTCTTTTCAGCCGCCGTGCCGGACCATTTGCCATGCTCACCATCAATAACCTCGTTTATCGCATCCAGGGCCGCGAGCTCTTCGAAGATGCCTCGGTGGTGCTGCCCACAGGCTCCAAGACCGGATTCGTGGGCAAGAACGGCACCGGCAAGACGACGCTGTTCCACCTGATCCAGGGCCATATCGGCGCCGATGCCGGCACGATCGAGCTCGACAAGAAGGCGCGCATCGGCGCAGTCGCGCAGGAGGCCCCGGCCGGCGACGAGACGGTGCTCGAAGTCGTGCTGGCCGCCGACAAGGAGCGCACGGCGCTAATGGCGGAGTCGCTGACAGCGGAAGACCCCGACCGCATCAGCGAGATCTATACGCGCCTCGCCGATATCGACGCCTATTCCGCCGATGCGCGCGCCTCCTCGATCCTCAAGGGCCTCGGTTTCGAGCAGGACCGGCAGAACGCGCCGACGCGCGAACTCTCGGGCGGCTGGCGCATGCGCGTGGCGCTGGCGGGCGTCCTCTTCAGCCAGCCAGACCTGTTGCTGCTCGACGAACCGACCAACTACCTCGATCTCGAAGGGACGCTGTGGCTGGAAAAATATCTCGCCACCTATCCCTATACCGTCTTCATGATCAGCCACGATCGCGACCTTCTCAACAAGGCGGTCAACTCGATCATCCATCTCGAGCATCGCAAGCTCACCTTCTACAAAGGCAACTACGACACCTTCGAGAACACGCGCCGCCAGCAGATGGAGCTCAACAACAAGAGCCGCGAGAAGTCGCTGGACCAGATCGCGCATCTGCAAAAGTTCGTCGATCGCTTCAAGGCCAAGGCCACCAAGGCCAAGCAGGCGCAATCGCGCATGAAGATGATCGAAAAGCTCAAGCCGCCAGCAGCCATGTTCGACGAGCATTCGGCGCCGTTCCGCTTTCAGCAGCCCAAGGGCGAGCCCCCGACCCCGATGATCACCATGGACAAGGTGGCGGCGGGCTATGGCGACAAGACCATCCTGCGCAACATCACCATGCGCATCGATCCCGATGACCGCATCGCGCTAATCGGCGTCAACGGCAACGGCAAGTCGACCTTCGCCAAGCTTTTGGCGGGCGACATCGAGGCGCAGGGCGGCACGCTGCGCAAGGGCAAGAAGCTCGAGATCGCGCACTTCGCCCAGCACCAGATGGACAAGCTCAAGCCCGAATGGACACCGCTCGAGCATATGGTCGACCTGATGCCGCTCGACAACGAAGCGCGCCGGCGCTCGCGTCTGGCGCAGATGGGGCTGACCACTTCGCGCATGGATACCAAGGCCAAGAACCTTTCCGGTGGCGAGCGGGCGCGCCTGCTCATGGGCATCATCACTTTCGGCGGGCCGGGCATGATGATCCTCGACGAGCCGACCAACCATCTCGACATCGATAGCCGCGATGCGCTGGTCCACGCCCTCAACGACTACGAAGGCGCCGTGCTGATCATCTCGCACGACCGGCACCTGATCGAAGCCACCTGCGACACGCTCTGGATCGCCGAAGGTGGCACCATCCACGAGCTCGACGAAGATCTCGACAGCTACCAGCGCAACATCACCTCCTCCAAGGACAATAGGAGCGCCGGCCCCGGTGGCACTGGCGGCACGCGCAAGCTCAGCAAGCAGGAAGCGGCAGCGCGCCGGGCCGAGTTGGCGCCCCTTAAGAAGTCGATCACCGACGCCGAGACCAAGATGAGCCGGCTCAAGATCGAGCTCGAAAAGGTCGAGGCGCAGCTGGCCGATCCAAAGGTTTATAACGGGCCGTCCGATCGGGTCGTCGCCCTGGGCAAGGACAAGGCCCGCTTCGGGGCCGAGCTTGAAGGCATCGAGGAAAAGTGGCTCGAACTCAGCGCCGAGCTCGAAGAGGCGGAGCAGGCCTGATCATCGCCTCCCTCCCTGTTTGGGATCGATGCGAAGTGACGTCTTCACCACTGCCGCGCGATGGCGTTGACACTGCCCTGCCCGTGCCATCTTCTGGACCGGTCTAGCCAGGAGCGATCCCATGCGCCGTCTCGCCTTGCTGCTGCTTGCCGTGCTGCTGGCATCGCCCGCTGCGGCCTTCGATCTCAAGGACTATGACAAAAGCCAGCGGCTCGACATGCGCCGTTTTGCGATCAACAACGGTCTCTTCACGCTCTACCACGAGGTGGGGCATCTCCTGATCGACAAGCTCGACCTGCCGGTGCTGGGTCGCGAAGAGGACGCGGCGGATAATATCGCCACCTGGATGCTGTTGCAGAAGGCGACGCCCGAGGCCAACCAGGCGCTTGAAGATGCCGTCGCGGGCTGGGCCTTGACGGCCGAATTCTTCGACGACAAGTGGACCAACGAGGATTTCTCCTCCGGCTATAGCCCCGACCGGCAGCGCGCCATGCAGATCGTCTGCCTCAGCGTCGGCGCCGATCGCGCCGCTTTCCGGCCGGTTGCGACCGACTACGATTTCGACAATGACCGGCAGAATTCCTGCCATTTCGAATATGAGCTGATCGACCGCAGCATGCGCCAGCTGCTGTCCAAGGCAGGCTCGGGCACCGAGGTCACGGTGACCTATCTCGACAGTGGCCGGCACCTCAAACTGGCTGAGCAGATGCTTCGCAATAGCGGCATCATCGATGAGGTGGCCGAGGAAGTGCGGCAAGGCTATCGGCTTGGCGGCGAGGTCACCGTGACGGTCGCGCAATGCGGCGAGCCGAACGCTTTTTACGACACCTCCACCACCGAAATCATCTTCTGCTACGAGTTGATGCAGGACTTCATCGAGCTCTACGCCGCCGAGCTGCCAAGCCCTTCTACGGGCAAGCGAAAACCACGCTGATCCCGATTGCCTCGCCCGGGTAGATGCGTCAATACTGGCGCCATGGGTAGATGGGAAACTATCCTTCGGGGAACTCTTAAATGAACATCTTGCGCGCAACTGGGGCCGCGACACTGTGCGTCGGCCTTCTTGCCGGAGGCGTTGCCGCACAGGAGGCCGACGACGTCGTCTTCGAAGAAGCGATGGACTTCGCCATGCACGACGCGATCTACACCATGTACCATGAAATCGGCCACATGCTGGTGGGCGAACTGGGCCTACCGGTGCTGGGCAAGGAAGAAGACGCGGTCGATACGCTGGCCACGATCTGGCTCCTCACCGACGACGAAGACATGGACAGCTGGAACGCCTTGGTCGACGCGGCGGACGGTTGGTATTTCAACGCCGTCAATTCGACCGGCTCGGGCGTCGAAGACTTCTCCTACGTCTCGGACCACAGCCTCGATATCCAGCGCGCCTACAACATGGTGTGCCTGATGGTCGGAGCCATGCCCGAAGAATTCAAGGACACGGCAAAATCCTACGAAATCGACGAAGATCGCCAGGGGGCCTGCGGCTACACTTACTATCAGGCCGAGCAGGCCTGGACCACGCTGCTCGAACCCTATGCCGTGGGCGAAGATGGCGAACAGGGCGAGCAGATCAAGGTGGTCTATGAAGACGCTGGCGACTACGAGATGTTTGCCGAAGCGCTTAAGGATCGTGAGATCCTTGAATATGCGGCGAACCTCGTCATGAACCGCTATGTGCTGCCCGGACCGGTGACCTTCCGCGCCACGCAATGCGGCATGGCCAACGCTTATTACAGTTCCTCGGAGAGCGAAGTGGTCTACTGCTACGAGCTGGCCGAGGACCTCTTCAACCTCTACGCTATCGACATCGTGGGCGCCTCTGCCGGCGACGAAGAGGCGGGCGACTACGAAGAAGAAGAAGAGTGATCAGCTAAAGCCGAGATAGCGGCCGGGGCGGTGGTTGAGCGCAACGATCATGTTGAGCACCAGCGCCCCTAGCACCGAGTAGATCACGCGGTCGAGCGGCAGGACGAAAAAGGCTGCAAGCAGGATCAACGCGTCGACGCCCAGCTGGAAATAGCCGGCGCGGATGCCAAGATTGTCCTGCAGGTAAAGCGACAGGATATTGATGCCGCCGACGCTCGCCTTGTGGCGGAAGAGCGAAAGAATGCCGAGTCCGATGAGCCCGCCGCCGACTAGCGCGGCGAAGAGCGGGTCGATGCTGTCGATGCCGATCCAGAGCGGTATCTGGCCTGAAAAGTAGGACACGAGCGCCACGCAGGCCACGGTCTTGAGTGCGAACTGCCAACCCATGCGCAAAAATGCGAGGGCATAAAAGGGCAGATTGATGCCGAAGAAGAGAGCCAGCCGAAGGGAATGCCGGTGGCGTATTGCAACAGCAAGGCAAGGCCGGCGGTGCTGCCGGTCGCAAGTTGGGCTTCGGTGTAGAAGGCGACGCCGAGCGAGACCAGCATGGTGCCGATCAGCATGGCGAAGAGGTCTTCGTGCAGCTTGTGACGGCTGGGCGAACTGAGGTCTGGCGTCATGCCTTTTTCACCCAGCGGCCGTCGGCGTCCTGCTGCCAGTAGGTGACGTCATTGTCGGCTCGCAGATTTCGGTAGGCGATGCGCGCGGCCGCCAAAGCGTCCGGATCGTGGCCGGAAAAGAGGATCACCATGCGCTGGTAGCCGTCGCCCGATTGCGGCAGCGCGCCATCGACGAAAAAGCGCACATTGGCGCCGTTGGGATTGTCGGTTTCGGTGGTCAGCAAGACCGGCTGGTGCGCGTCGGTGTCGTCGCCAGCAAGGCCATGCGCCAGAAAGCTATCGTCGCGATAGGACCAAAGATGGGAGTCGAGTGCCTCGGCCCGTTCGCGCGAACCCACCTCGACCACCGCACGCCAACCGCGCTCCAGCGTCTTTTCGAGCAGGAAGGGCACCACCGCTTCGAGCGGGCGCGTTTCGAGGTGGTAAAACAAGATCTCGGCCATAGGGCGGTTATATCTTCGGCTCCGTAGCCGCGCCAGCGACGGAAATGGGTACCAGCCATTGTTCGGCCGCATAAAGTGCAGCAAGGTGCGCGCGACTCGCAGCCGAGAGACCCGCCCGCGCCGATGAAGAAACTGACTGCCTATCTGGCACGGCTGTTCGTTACCGACGCCGCGATCCTGTTCGGAATTTTGTGTTTCCTGCTCTGGCTGGTCAATTGCTTGCGCTCGTTCGACGTCGTGTCGGCCAAGGGGCAGGGTTTTGTCACCTTGGCCATACAGGCACTCTACACTATGCCTCCCTTGGCGCTGTCGTTCTTTTATATCTGCATCGCCGTGGGCATGGCTCGGGCACTGACGGCGCTGCAGGCGAGCCACGAACTTCACATCATCCATTCCGGGCGCGGCCTGGGCGGCTTGTGGCGCGCCTCAAGCGTTACAATCGGGCTCTCGGTTTTGGCCGTTTCAATCCTGGCGCATGTGGTCGAGCCGATGGCGAACCGGCAGCTTAACGCGCTCAATGAAGCTGTCGCCGCCGACCTTGTCAGCTCTTCACTGCGACCGGGGCGCTTCACTCAAGTAACACCGGGCGTGGTGCTGCTGATCGGCGGGCGCGAAGAAGGCGGGCTTATCACCGAGTTCTTTGCTGACGACCGGCGAGACTCGGAAACGCGCCGCACCTATATCGCCCAGGCCGCGCGGGTACTCGCCAATGGCAACGATTACCTGCTGCAGCTCAGCAATGGGGCGCTGCAATATACGGGGCCGACGGCCGCTACTCGGAGGTGCGCTTTGCAAGCTACGACATCAGCGTCGATAGCCTCAGCCAGTCTGCGATTTCCTTCGATGCATTGGCGGAACGCGACAGTTTTCGCTTGATCACCGACGCGTTGCGCAACGGCGAATTCGACTTCAGAGCCATCCGGCACCTGCTCAATCGAGGCGCGGAAGCCTTGCGAGTCATCGGTATGTGCTTGCTTGTCCTGGCGGTCGCCGGATTTCCAAGCGGCAACCGCACGCGCACGAAGCTGCCGCTCGAGCCGCTGATCGTAGTGGTGGCATTTCTGGAACGCGGCATCAGCGCCTATAGCCCGCTAGGCAGCGGCACGGGCGCGGTGTTGCTGATCGTCATTGCGGTGGCATTGCTGGCTTATCGGCTGTGGCCGCGGCGCATCGGCGTGGGGGTGGCTGCATGACACCCATTGATCGGCTCATCCTTTGGCGCATTCTCACGCGGATCGGCGTCACTGTTTTCATCTTCTTCGGGGTCATTGCGCTAGCAGAGTCGCTCGACACCTGGCGTTTCAACCATGTAGCCGAAACGCGCGGCTTGCCAATGGCGATTGTGATGGTGGCGATGAGCGCCACACGCTGGACCATCAAGACCCTGCCCGTGACCGTGCTGATGGGCGCTATTTTGGGCATAGTCGATCTCAAGATGCGACACGAACTTACTGTCATCAAGGCAAGCGGGATTTCGATCTGGCGTATTCTGCGCGCGCCGGTTGTGGCCATCATCGCCAGCGGACTCATCATCGGCCTTGGAGTGGAGACACTTAGTACACAGGTCATGCGCGACCTCGCTCCGCTGCCGCCGGGCCAGGCGGCGTTGCTGACCCCACCAGGGGAAATCTGGCTCGAACAGCGAGGCGAGGATGCCCATTACGTAATGATGGCCCGCAACATGTCGGCGGGTGGTTCAACGCTCAGCGACCTGACCATTTTCGACATGACGGGCAAAGGCATCCCGCGCCTCGAAGCCGAAGAGGCCACGCTGGAGCGCGGCCATTGGCTTCTGCCCTCCGCGATCGCCCGCACGCCAAACACGTGGCCGCAAACGCTGAGTGACGTGACGCTGCCCACCACCTCCACCCCCGCCGAAATCCGACTCAAACTTGCTTCTTCTGACGATATGACGTTTTTTGAGCTGGCGGCACTCTTGCAGCGCGGCGTCGCCGATCCGGCCATACGCGCAGCAACTACCATGCGACTGGTGAAACTTCTGGCCCTACCGCTGGTGTTAACCGGCTCTTTGCTGATCGCCTTCGCGTTTACGGCAGGCTACAACCGCAACACGCAACTGGGGCCCGCGGCGCTTTACGGGATCACGCTGGGCTTTGTGGTCTTCGTCATCACCGAAATGGCCGATCGCGCCGGCACCACGGGTGTGCTCAACCCAGTCTTTGCCGCGATCGGTCCGGCGATCGTCGCCATCGTCATTGGCGTCACGGTTTTGTTGCACAAGGAAGACGGGCTGACCTGACCCACCCGCTGCCTTATTCGGATTTTGGCCGCAATCGTCGAGCAATTGACAGCGCAGAGCGGACGCCGCATTGAAGGCGTGAAGAACGAGCGGACCCATCCCATGAAATTTGCAGATCTTCGTCGCGCCACCGGCGCTATCCTGATCGGGGCCGTGCTGGCCTTTGGCACTGCCGGCGCCGCAATGGCCGCCACCGTGGTCACCGTCAATGGCGAGCCGATCAGCGACGTCCAGGTCGATCAGCGCCTTCGCCTCTTCAGCATGGAAGGCAACCAGAGCGGCCGCGCTGGCGCCCAGAAGCAGCTAGTCGACGAAGCCATCCAGCTCCAGGAAGCCAAGCGCCTCGGCATCACCGTGGCCAATAGCCAGGTTGACGATGCGCTGCTGCAGATCGCACGCAACATGAAGGTCAGCCGCGACAAGCTGCTCGAAGTCTTGCAGCAGGGTGGCGTCAACAGCGAAACGCTGCAGAACCGCCTGCGCGCCGCCATTGCCTGGAACGCCGTGGCCGAGCAGGCCGTGATGTCGCAGGTGCAGATTTCAGAACTCGATCTCGATCAGCAGGCTGCCGCCAAGATCCAGGACTTCCAGACCTTCGATTATATCCTCAAGGAAGTCGTCTTCGTTGGTGGCGGCGGCCGCTCGGCCCAGGCCAATAGCTACCGCTCGAGCTTTTCCGGCTGCGATACCGCGGTCGATCTGTCGCTGGCCTATCCTGACGTCGCCGTGGTCGATATCGGCCGCCGTCACGCCACCCAGCTGCCCGACGCGCTCGCCAAGGAATTGGCAGGCCTTAATGTCGGCGGCATCAGCAAGCCGCGCGTGGTCGAGACCGGTGTTTCCATGCTCGCCGTCTGCGAAAAAGTGCAGGCGCAGGACCTGACCTTCGTGAAGGGCGGTCTGCGCGAGGAAGCCGGCGGCGACGCTCTCCAGCGCGAGGCTGCGGCTTATCTCGACAAGCTGCGCGCCCAGGCCAAGATCATCTATAACTAATCCGGAGGCGGCCAAGGCCGCTTCTTTTCTTGCAGCAGCCGCGCTCTGATCGCGGCTGCATCTTTTGGGGGCTGGCAATGGTGCCACTTGCGGTGAGCATGGGCGAGCCGGCGGGCATCGGGCCCGACTTGATCCTGCAGCTTTACGCCCGGCGCGTCGAACTGGCCCTGCCACCGTTTTTGGTCTTCGGCCATGCGGGCTTCCTGTCCTCTCGCGCCAAGCGGCTGGGCCTCGATCTCGTTTTCACCGATGCCGTGTCCGATTTCGCCCAAGCATTGCCCATCCGGCACATCGAGGGCGACGTGGTCGACCTGCCCGGCGAGGTCCATGTTCCCGCCGGCTCTGTGGTCATCCGCGCCATCGAGCAGGCCGTGGCTGCGACCCTCGCCGGCGATTGTCGTGCCGTCGTGACGGCACCGATCCACAAGGGCGCGCTCTACGAGACCGGATTTTTCTATCCCGGCCACACCGAGTTTCTCGCTGCCCTCTGCGCCGAAGATGGCGAGGAACCGTTGCCGGTGATGATGCTGGCGCATGAGGACCTTCGCACCGTGCCGCTCACGATCCATGTGCCGCTCAAGGACGTGCCGGCGCTTATCAATCGCGAGCTAATCCTTGAAACCCTCGGCGTCATGGCGCGCGACCTTCGGGCGCGGTTCGGCGTCGCCCATCCCCGCATTGCTGTGTCCGGCCTCAACCCCCATGCTGGGGAAGGCGGGGCCATCGGGCGCGAGGACATGGAGATCATCGCGCCAGCTATCGAGGCGGCACGGGCGGCCGGCATCGACGCCGTCGGGCCCCTGCCCGGCGACACGTTGTTTTATCCGCCGCACTGGCGGCAATATGATGCGGTGCTCGCCATGTATCACGATCAGGCGCTGATCCCGATCAAGACCGTAGCCTTCGATGCCGGGGTCAACGTCACGCTGGGCCTGCCCATCGTGCGCACCTCGCCCGATCATGGTACGGCCTTCGGCTTGGCAGGCACGGGCAAGGCTTCAGCGGCAAGCATGCTCGCAGCCTTGCGGATGGCAGATGAAATGACAACAAAACCATGAGCCAGATCGACAAGCTTCCCCCGTTGCGCGAGGTGATCGCTACACACGGCCTGCGCGCCAAAAAGGAGCTGGGGCAGAACTTCCTATTCGACCTCAACCTCACCGCGCGCATAGCGCGGGTCGGTGGGTCGCTAGAAGGCGTGCGGGTCATCGAGGTGGGCCCGGGCCCGGGTGGGCTGACGCGGGCCCTTCTTGCCGAAGGCGCGCACGAGGTCATCGCCATCGAACGCGACCCGCGTGCCTTGCCGGCATTGGCCGAAATCGCCGAAGCTTATCCGGGGCGGCTCACCGTCATTGCCGGCGACGCCATGGAGATGGATTACGCCCTTCTTGCCGATGGTCCGACGCGCATCATCGCCAACCTGCCCTATAATATTGGCACGCAGTTGCTCACGGGCTGGCTGACCATGGAGCCGTGGCCGCCCTTCTTTGAAAGCCTGACGCTGATGTTCCAGCGCGAAGTGGCCGAGCGCATCGTGGCGCGGCCGGGGGACGATGCCAATGGGCGGCTCGGCGTCCTTGCCGGCTGGCGGACCGAGGCGCGCATCGCCTTCAATGTCGGTCGCCAGGCCTTCGTGCCGCCGCCCAACGTCACCTCCGCCGTGGTGCATCTTATGCCCAAGCCGGTGGAACCGGACCTCCCGGTCAAGCATGTCGAACAGGTCACCAAGGCTGCCTTCGGGCAGCGCCGCAAAATGGTGCGGCAATCGCTGAAGTCGCTGGGCGTACCGGTTGAGGGCCTGCTGAAGGCGGCGGGGCTGGAGGGTGACGAACGGGCCGAAGAGCTGCCGATCGAGGCGTTTCTCGCGATGGCGCGGGCACTGCCGGGGTTGAGGTAGTCCCCTCTTCTCCCTTCCCTAGAGGGGGAGGGTAGCGAAGCTTGGCGCCGATAGGCCTTAGCGCAGCTGGGTGGGGTGGGGCCGAGAACTCCGCTCCCGGGGCCCCACCCCACCCTCAGTCCTCCCCCTCAAGGGGAGGGAGGCGCAGGAGTTGAGGCTTCTGGAGTGGGGAGGGGTTGAACAAACACCAGCCGCAGCGCCACCAGCAGCGCTAAGGCCGCGGCGCCGCCGCACACGCTCAACACCCCGGCCCAGCCCCACGCCGTCCAGGCATAGCCCCCGAGCGTGCCCAAAACACTGGCGCCAAGATAATAGAAGACGAGGTAGATCGCCGACGCCTGCGCCCTGCCCGTCTGCGCGCGTCGCGTGACCCAGGCGCTGGCGATGCCGTGGGCGGCGAAGAAGCCGATGGTGGCGATGGCGAGGCCCAGGATGATGACTGGGGTCGAGGGAATTGCGGTGATCGCCATCCCCAGGCCCATCACCGCCACCAGTGCCCAGAACACTTTGCGACGGCCGAGGCGCTGCGACAGGCCGCCGGCCCAGGTCGAGCTGGCGCTGCCGAGGAGATAGACCAAAAGATCGCGGCAATGGCCGAGTGGCTGAGGAGAAAGGGCGGCAGTGCGAGGCGAAAGCCGGCATAGTTGTAGAGCGTGACGAAGCCGCCCATCAGCAGGAAAGCGCTGGCAAAGAGCCAGGGAAGAGCGGCGTCCTGGAAGGTCGTGCGGCAGCGGCGCAGCAGTTCGCGAAGGCTGATCGGGTCGCGGACGAAGGCGCGTGGCTGCGGCAGGAGGACAGCGACGGCGATGGCGGCAAGGACGATCAGACCGGCGAGAATGCCGGTGCCCAGCCGCCAGCCGAGCCAGTCCGAGAGCACGCCGGAGATGACGCGGCCGGCCATGCCGCCTAGCGCCGTGCCGCCGATATAGAGGCCCATGGAAAACCCGAGCGCGTCAGGGTCCATTTCTTCGGAGAGATAGACCATGGCGACAGCCGGCACTCCGGCAAGTGATATGCCCATCAGGGTACGAAGGGTAATCAGCTGCCACCAGACCTGGGTAAAAGGCAGCAACATGCCGAGCGCGGCGGTTGTCAGGAGCGCGCCGACGATGAGGCGACGGCGGCCGAGGCGGTCGGCGAGCATCGAGGCCGGGATCAACGCGACGGCCATAGTCGCGGTCGTGGCTGAGAGCGCGAGCGAAGCCGTGCCCGCATCGCGCACCCAATATTGGGCGAACATGGGCAGCAGCGGCTGCACGGAATAGAGCGAGGCGAAGACCGAAAAGGCGGCAAGGAAGAAGGCGATGTTGGCGCGCAGGAACTGGGGCGTGCCGCGGCGGATGGCCGGCGCGGCCGCCACCATCACGCCGATCCGATCTGGTTCTGCAGGTCGCGCACGAAGCTTTCGAGGTTCATCTGACGGCTCCGTTCCAGCCGCGCCGAGGCGAGGATGGCGCGAACGCGGGCGACGGAAAGCTCGAGGTCTTCGTTGACGATAACGTAGTCGTATTCGCGAAAATGCTCCATCTCGATGCGGGCATTCTTGAGCCGCTTTTCGATGGTGCCGACGCTATCCTGAGCGCGGCGCTCGAGACGGGCACGCAATTCCTTGATTGAGGGCGGCAGGATGAAGACTGTGACCATGTCCTCGCGCGCCTTTTCGTAAAGCTGCAGCGTGCCCTGGTAGTCGACGTCGAAAAGGATGTCGTTGCCGGCGGCGAGCTGTGTTCCTCGACCAGCGCGCGGGGCGTGCCGTAGAAGTTGCCGTGCACTTCGGCGGATTCGAGCAGTTCGCCATCGCGGCGCATCTTTTCGAAGGTCGGGACGTCTATGAAGTGATAGTGCTTGCCATGCACTTCGTCGGTGCGGCGGGCGCGGGTGGTCACCGAAACCGAGAGCTTGATATTGGGATCGGCGCCGAAGAGCGAGCGCGAGATCGACGACTTGCCAGCCCCCGATGGCGACGCAATCACCAGCATGACGCCGCGGCGCTGAAATTCCATGGGAGGCACTCTGGCTCGAAAGAAACTGCTAGCTTAGTTGCGCGATCGCCGCCCCGAGGTCAAGGCAGCGAATAGGTGGCTATTGCGGCGCGTCGGCAGCTTCCTCGGCCTCCAGGGCCTGGCGCGCGGTTTCGGCCTCGGCTTCGGACTGCGCTGCAGCTTCGGCAGCGATCTCGCGATAGCGCGCGACATTCTGCTGATGCTCGGCATAGGTTTCAGCAAAGACGTGGCCTTCGCGCGGCGTCGCCCCCTTGGCGACGAAGTAGAGGTAGTCGTGCTCGTCCGGGTTGGCGACCGCTCGTAGCGCATCGATGCCGGGATTAGCGATCGGCGTCGGCGGCAGGCGGTCGATCTGGTAGGTGTTATAGGGCGTCTGCGCCTCGATCTCGGAGCGGCGGATACCGCGATCGAGCGTCGATTGGCCCAGGGTGATGCCATAGATGATGGTCGGGTCGGACTGAAGGCGCATGCCTTCCCGCAGGCGATTGACGAAGACGGCGGCCACCTGCGGGCGCTCGGTGGCGACGCCGGTTTCCTTTTCGACGATCGAGGCAAGGATCAGCAACTCTGCGGGCGAGTCGAGCGGCAGATCGGGCTCGCGCGTTTCCCACACTTCGGCAAGTGCCTGTGTCATGGCCACTTGCATCTTGTCGAGCACCGACTGGCGCGTGTCGCCCGGCAGATAGTCATAGGAACCGGGTAAAATCGAGCCTTCCTGCGGCAACTGGTCGATGCTGCCGGTGAGCTGGTCGTCGTCGTTGATGCGATCGACAGCCTGCCAAACGGTCCAGCCTTCAGGGATGGTCACCGCATAGCGCAGCGGATTGCCGGTGGTGAGTTCCTTGAGAATATCGGACATGCTGGCATTGGCAGCGATGTTGAAATCGCCGGCCTTGACCACCGAGCTGTCTTCGACACGACTGCCGAACTGGCTGAAGATCAGCGAGTTGCTGACAAAACCCTGCTCCTCGAGGCGCTGCGCGATGGTCGAAAGCCCGTTGCCCGACTCCACGCGGAAGACGCGCTGCTCGGGGTTGGGGCCCTCGCCGTAATATTGCGAGGCAACGAAGAAGGCGCCGCCACCGACCACGACAAGACCAATGACCAGCAGGGTCAGGAAGGCGTTGAGCACATCTACCAAGCCGTTGCCCGAGCGCCGGCGACGGCGAACCTTGCGATCATTCATATCTGCGCTTTTCCAGCCTGGGTCGCGTTCAGCGCGACTGATTTGGTCTTCTGGCGCCAAACTGTGGCGAAGCGTCGGCAAAAACAAGGGGCACATCGCATGGCCAGCGATGTGCCCCTCTTGAATCGTGGAAAACGCTTAGCTGACCTTGCGCATCACAAGGGTGGCGTTGGTGCCGCCAAAGCCGAAGCTGTTGTTGAGCGCGACGTTGATCGCTTTTTTCTTGGCCACATGCGGCACAAGATCAATCTCGGTTTCGACGGACGGGTTGTCGAGGTTGAGCGTCGGTGGCGCAATGCCATCGCGCATGGCCAGAAGGCAGAAGATCGATTCGACCGAACCGGCAGCACCCAGCAGGTGGCCGATGGCGGACTTGGTCGAGCTCATGGTTGCCTTGGGTGCAGCATCGCCCAGGAGGCGGGTCACCGCGCCGAGTTCGATTTCGTCGCCAAGCGGCGTCGAGGTGCCGTGGGCATTGATGTAGTCGATCTCGGAGGCCGGAATGCCAGCGCGCTTGAGCGCGGCTTCCATGGCGCGGAAACCGCCATTGCCATCGGGTGCCGGTGCGGTGATGTGGTAGGCATCGCCGGAAAGGCCATAGCCGATGATCTCGCCATAAATCTTGGCGCCGCGGGCCTTAGCACGCTCGTAGTCTTCGAGCACGACAATGCCGGCGCCCTCGCCCATGACGAAACCATCGCGGTCCTTGTCATAGGGGCGGGAAGCAGCAGTCGGGTTGTCGTTGAAGCCGGTCGACATGGCGCGGGCGGCAGAGAAGCCGGCCAGCGACAGGCGATTGACGCAGCTCTCGGTGCCGCCGGCAACCATCACGTCGGCATCGCCCAGGGCGATGAGACGGGCGGCATCGCCGATGGCGTGGGCCCCGGTCGAACAGGCGGTGACAACGGAGTGGTTCGGACCCTTGAGCCCGAAGCGGATCGAGACCTGGCCGGAGGCCAGGTTGATCAGGCGGCCCGGGATAAAGAACGGGCTGATGCGGCGCGGGCCCTTCTCGTGAAGGGTTATCGACGCATCATAGATGCCGCCGATGCCGCCAATGCCCGAACCGATCAGAACGCCGGTGCGCTCCTGCTCTTCTTGGGTCTTGGGCTCGACGCCGGCATCCTGAATGGCTTGGGTCGCTGCTGCCATGGCATAGACGATGAAATCGTCGACCTTGCGCTGCTCCTTGACCTCCATCCACTCGTCGGGGTTGTACTTGCCATCGGCATAGTCCCCGAGCGGAATGCGGTGGGCGATCTGGCAGGCAATGTCGTCGACTTGGAAGTCGTCGATACGCTTGGCGCCACTCTTTCCGGCAAGGATGTTGGCCCAGGTGGGCTCAACACCGCAACCAAGAGGCGTGACAAGCCCCAGACCGGTTACAACGACTCGACGCAATTCCATGGTCAGCGGCCCAGCTCCAAAATCAGCTGGTTGCCTTGGTCAAGAAGGAGACCGCATCGCCGAAGGTCTGGATGGACTCGGCAGCGTCGTCCGGGATTTCGACCGAGAATTCTTCCTCGAAAGCCATCACCAGTTCGACCTGATCGAGCGAATCGGCACCCAGATCGTCGATGAAGCTGGCCTTTTCGGTGACCTTCTCGGCATCCACATTGAGGTGTTCCACAACGATCTTGCGGACCCGATCAGCGACATCGCTCATGTTTGACTTCCCTTTTTAGAAATCGAGGTTTCGTTTCGCTTCTTATTGGCGCGACGCCAATTCATCAAGCGCAGTTTGGCTTCCGGACCAATCTATGCGGCCTATTTTGCGCCCGCAAGCAGTCCGGGAGGGGTAAACGCGGCGCGGCGTAACATGTTTCATGGGTCGAGGCCAGCCGCGCAAAAGGGTTTGCGCGGCTTTCACCCAGATCAGATCATCGCCATGCCGCCGTTGACGTTAAGCGTGTGGCCCGTGATGTAGGCCGCTGCGTCGCTGGCGAGGAATACGGTACAAGCCGCGATTTCCTGCGCCGTGCCCAGGCGGTTCATCGGCACCGTGCCCAGAATCGCTTCGCGCTGCTTGTCGTTGAGCTCGTCGGTCATCGCCGAGGCGATGAAGCCGGGCGCAATGGAATTGACCGTGATGTTGCGCGAGGCCACTTCATGGGCCAGCGCCTTGTTCATGCCGATAAGCCCGGCCTTGGACGCGGCATAATTGCCCTGTCCCGGATTGCCGGTGACGCCGACAACCGAAGAAATACCGATAATGCGGCCCCAGCGCTGCTTCATCATGCCGCGAAGGCAGGCACGGTTAAGGTGGAAGGCCGCGGTGAGATTGACGGCGATGACGTCATCCCACTCTTCATCCTTCATGCGCATGAAGAGATTGTCGCGCGTCATGCCGGCATTGTTGACCAAGATATCGAGCCCGCCCATGGCCTGTTCGGCAGCCGGCACGAGCTTGTCGACTTCGTCGAGTTTGGAGAGGTTCGCCGGCAGGATCGGGCAGTCCACCCCGATCTCCTTGGCCGTATCCTCCAGCGCGCCGACGCGCGTGCCCGAGAGCGCAACCGTTGCGCCGGCAGAAGCCAGGGCCTTGGCGATCTCACGGCCGATGCCGCCGCTGGCGCCGGTGACGAGAGCGCGTTTGCCAGTTAGATCAAACATTTATGCGGTCCTTTGCAGACACTGATTCAAGCGCTTAGGAATTGATTGAGGCGACGAATGCGTCGATGTCGGCCGGCGAACCGACGGCCTGCGCGGTGACTTCCGGCGCAATACGCTTGGCCAAGCCGGTCAGCACCTTGCCCGTGCCCAGTTCGACGAGCGTGGTGACGCCGCCAGGACCTGCCAGCCAGGTGACGCTTTCGGTCCAGCGCACGACGCCGGTGACCTGCGCCACGAGGTGATGGCGTATCTCGGCAGGGTCGGTGATCGGTACGGCCAGCACATTGGCCACGAGCGGCACCACGGGCGCCTTCATCTCGACCTCGGCAAGCGCCGCCTCCATGGCATCCGCAGCCGGCTGCATCAGCGAGCAGTGGAACGGCGCGCTCACCGGCAGCAGCAGGGCCCGCTTGGCACCCTTGGTCTTGGCAATCTCGACGGCGCGTTCGACGGCCGCGGTGCCGCCCGAAACCACGACCTGGCCCGGCGCATTGTCATTGGCGACGTCGCAGACTTCGCCCTGCGCCGCCTCGACGGCGACCGACTGCGCCGTTTGCAGATCTAGCCCGAGCAGCGCCGCCATGGCGCCATGCCCCACAGGCACGGCCTTCTGCATGGCCTGTCCGCGGGTGCGAAGCAGGCGCGCTGCGTCGGTCAGCGTAAACGTGCCGGCAGCGCAGAGCGCGGAATATTCGCCCAGAGAATGACCGGCAACGAATTGCGCATGGTCCTTGAGCGCCACGCCTTTGGCTTCGAGCACCCGGATCACGGCCATGCTCACCGCCATCAGCGCTGGCTGGGCATTTTCGGTCAGGCGCAGGATGTCTTCGGGGCCTTCGAACATGGTGGCCGAAAGGCGCTGGCCCAGGGCTTCGTCGACCTCCTGGAAGACGGCGCGTGCTTCGGGATAGGCCGCGGCCAGATCCTTGCCCATGCCGACTGCCTGGCTGCCCTGGCCCGGAAATGTGAAAGCCATGCTGGCCATGACGCGTCTCCCTTTTAGATCAATCTGACAAGCCGATGCCGGCCTGTCCAGTTGCGGCGCGTTTGAACGGGAGTGTGTGGCGGTGTCAAGGCGGGTCGCCCCTTGCCGCCACACTGAACTCTATTGGAGGCCCAGCGCTTCGCGCGTGGTGCGTTCGGCGTCATCGCCCGCAGCCTTGATCTCGGCCTCGCTCTGCCCGATCAAACGCGCCGCATTTTCTGCCGTTGCCCGTGCCGCCGCAACCGCCTGCACCTTCGCCTCCGCCGTCATATCGGCCGCACCATTGCGCAGATCGTCGATCGCCTGCTGCCCGTTCGGCACCTGGATCTGCACCGTCGACGAGCCATCCGGCTGGCGCTGCACGGAAACGGCATCGTCGGGATCGTCGCCACAGGCGGCAAGAGCAAGTATGGGGAGGATTGCGAGCGGATAGAGCCAGGCTTTGATGGTCATGCGGGGTCCTTCACGAAGAATCTGGCCCTTGTCGGCATGTGGTGGGGCAGAGTTATGGCGTGTTGAATAGCGCATTGACCGATGCGATTTTAAAGGATGGCATGGAGGTCACGATGAAGACCACTGTTACGATCGACAATCAGTTGCTCAAAGATGCCAAGGAAATCTCTGGCATCAGCGATACAGAAGAAGTCGTTGAAGCCGCCCTCAAAGAGCTGATGCACCGGGATGCTTCGCGGTATTTGGCGAGTTTGGGTGGAACAATGCCCGACTTGGAGTATCCTCCTAGATATCGTGGAATGGCGGAAGAGTGATCCTCGCCGACACCTCGGCCTGGATCAATCATTGGCGAACACCCAATCTCCGTTTCGCCCGTATGTTGGCGAACCAGCAGATTGTTATGCATCCCTTCGTCGTGGGCGAGTTGGCCACCGGAAGCCTTAAGGAACGCCACAAGACCCTCCTTGGCCTAAGGCGCATGTATACGCTTCGTCCCGTGGCTCATGACGATGTGCTCGACCTTATGGAAGCAAGAGGGCTCTTCAGTCGCGGCGTTGGTTACATGGATCTGCACCTTCTGGCCGCCGCTTTGGCAAACCCTCCTGTGAGGATTATGACCGATGACCGGCGCTTCGGTCTGGTTGTCGGAGAATTTGGCCTATTGGCCTGAACGCTTGCCTTCCCTCATCCTTTCGCCTATATCGCGCCCAGCAATTCGTTTGGCCGGGGGCTGAACGGAGGGTTTGGCTTTTGCCGAATAGGGTTTTGACCCGGCCTCCCGTGTTCCCGCTCTTTGCAAGACTGCTTTGACGCCTTTCCGGCTTCAGAGGGGCTCCGCGCCGACGAAAGGCTGAGTGCAACTCGAAAGGAAGGCGCATCAATGGCCCTCTACGAACACATCTATCTGGCTCGCCAGGACGTTTCCCAGCAGCAGGTCGAAGAACTGACCACGCAGCTGAGCGAAGTTCTCGGCCAAGGCGGCGGCAAGGTCACCAAGAACGAATATTGGGGCCTCAAGGGTCTCTCCTACCGCATCCGCAAGAACCGCAAGGCTCACTATACCCTGCTCAACATCGAAGCGTCCCCGGCAGCCGTTGCCGAAATGGAACGCCAGATGCGCATCAATGAAGACATCCTGCGCTTCATGACCGTGCGCGTGGACGAGCTGGAAGAAGGCCCGTCGGCAATGATGCAGAAGCGCGATCGCGACGACCGTGATGGCGGCCGCCCCGGTGGCGACCGTGGCGGATTCTCCGGCGAACGCCGTCCGCGCCGCTTCTAAGAACAAGGAACGTTAGAAAATGGCAATCAAAGACCTTACCACTTCCCAGGCTCGCCGCCCGTTCCAGCGCCGTCGCAAGACCTGCCCGTTCTCGGGCGAAGGCGCGCCAAAGATCGACTACAAGGACGTGCGCCTGCTCTCGCGCTACGTTTCCGAGCGCGGCAAGATCGTGCCGAGCCGCATCACCGCCGTTTCTGCCAAGAAGCAGCGTGAACTGGCCCGTGCCATCAAGCGTGCCCGTTTCATCGGCCTGATGCCCTACGCCGTCCAGTAAGGCTTCGCCTTTCTGAGACTTGTTGGGGTCGCGAATGGTTCGCGGCTCCTAACCGCCGGTCCGGCGGGACAGCCACAAGGAATACCCAAATGAAAGTCATTCTGCTCGAGCGCGTTGGCCGCAGCGGCACCATCGGCGACGAAATCAACGTCAAGGACGGTTTTGCCCGTAACTTCCTCCTGCCCCAGGGCAAGGCCCTGCGCGCCACGGAAGCCAACCGCAAGCGCTTCGAAAACGAACGCGCCCATATCGAACAGCGCAATGAAGAGCGCCGCAGCGCCGCCGCCGGCATTGCGGAAGGCCTTAACGGCCACGCCGTGGTGATGATCCGACAGGCTGGCGAAACCGGCCAGCTTTATGGTTCGGTCGCCGCTCGCGACATCGTCGAGGCTCTGGCCGCCGACGGCTTCACCGTGCAGCGCAACCAGGTCGATCTCGCCGACGCCATCAAGTCGGTCGGCGTGCACACCGTGCCGCTGAACCTGCATGCCGATGTTTCGGTCTCGATCACCGTCAACGTCGCCCGTTCGCCCGATGAAGCAACTCGTCAGGCCGAAGGCGAGGACGTCACCGTCCACACCTTTGAAGCCGACGAAGGTGGCGATTTCGCTGCCGGTCAGGCTGACGCCGCTGCCGACGACCGCTTCGAAGACTGATCTCTTCGAGCACTGCCGATCATGCGAAGGCCGGGTTTACGCCCGGCCTTTTGCTTTGGATTTCCTGGCAAAGCGCTTGAGGAAGCCGCGCATCAGCCCGCGCTGGGACAAAGGCTCGAACATTTCCTCGGGTCCTTCGGGATCGAGGACTTCGTTGTCTGCGAGCCACTTTTCGATGTCGTTAAGCTCGGGCACTTGGTAGTCGCGCAGCGTCCTGTCCGTCCCCCGTAATGTTTCGATAGTTTTGATCAGCGATCCCGTCTCGGCAAGCCGCGCGGCGACCGCTTCGGCGGTGACGCCCAGATGCTCGCCCAACAGGTCGTTGCGGGTCCAGGCGATCTCGCGCCGCACGGCCTCATCATCGTCGTCGGCGACAATGGTGATGTCGCATTCGGTATCGAGCCGCAGCGAACGGTTGTTGATATTTGAAGAGCCGACCTTGAGCACGGTGTCGTCCGCCACCAGGGCCTTGGCGTGCACATAGATCGCCTCGCCGCCCGAGCCGACCGGATGATAAAGCCGCAGCCGGTCGAACTTATCGGCGCGCTTGATCCAGGTGAAGAGCCTTGCCCGCGCCGTGTCCATGGCAAGTGGCTGCAGCCAGCCATCGGCCGTGTCGGGGTTGATGACGACTATTTCGGGCCCATCCTGCTCCTGCAGGCGCTTTGCCATGGCCGAGACGATGGCGCGCGACGCAAAATATTGGCTCTCGATATAGAGGAGCTTTTTGGCCGTCGCGATCTGGTCGAGCCAGAGCTTTTCCACCTCGAGGATCGGCTCGTAGTCTTCGATCTTCGGCGCCGTTCGGGAAATGGCGATCTCGACATCGGCGAAGTCGATCTCGAGCCCTTCGGGCCAGAGCGCCTTGCCGTCGCTGATCGGACGAAAATCAGAGACTCCCGCCCTGCCCCAGCGTTGCTGCACCAAATCGACCACGGAAGTGACGATCGGTCCGGTTACCGCGGTGGTGACATCGTGCCATGGCTTATAGGGACGGCGCGTCGTCGGGCGGCGGCGGCGCGGATCTTCGTGCCGGTGCTCGCGGGTGTCCCAACGGGCACCGGTCATGTCGATGCCACCGACGAAAGCCATGGCATCGTCGATCAGGATGATCTTCTGGTGGTGCGACGCGCCGGTGGGGTGGGCACTATCAAATTTCACATGGATGCGCGGATGGCGCAGCCACTGCCACAGCTTGATCAGCGTCGTGCCACGCTTGGCCGTGGTGATGATGCCGAAATCCCATTGCAGAAGAAAGATTTCGAGCTCGGGCTTGCGCTTCACCAGCCAGAGGATGAAGTTGCCGAGATCGGCCGGACCGCCATCGGCTCGATTGTCGCCCAGCGTTATTCGGGCATCGAAGTCCCAGCCGACCAGCGTAATGCGACGCTGCGCGCGCACCATGACATCGCGTGCGTGGCGGAAATAATCTTCAGCATCGACGATGACGGAGAACCGGTCGGCAGTGGCAGCGGCCATGCAGTTTTGGCCGGGCGTAAAACGAAGGTCGGCCAATTCGGCTCCGGATATGAGGTTGACGCTTGGGCACAGAAACATGCGACAGCCATGCGCGGTTCCAAGCAGGCCGCGGGAGCCTCGTGTTCACGCCTTGTTCTTGTTTCGTCAGTCTGTTAGAAATCCCCATTGTTCCCACTGTCCACAGGGGGACTGAATATGGTTCTTAACCTTAGCGCACTATGCCGAGACTCCTACCGCGCTTGCGTGGTTAAGAAAGGTTAACAGCCTCCCGAGGAATCCGATGGCAGAGATCGCGCGCCTTCACCCGGCCGAAGAAAAGTCGTTCCGCATCGCGCCCCACAACGTGGATGTGGAGCAGGCGCTGCTGGGCGCGATCCTGATCAACAACGACGCCTTCTACCGCGTCGCCGATTTCCTGATGCCGGAGCATTTCTACGAGCCGATTCATCGCGAGATCTTCGAGCTGGCCGGCAAGATCATCCGAGCCGGCAAGGCGGCGGAACCGGCGACGCTCAAGACCCACCTGCCCGACCAGCTGCTGCCCGACGTCACCATGATGCAATACCTGTCGCGTCTTGCGGCAGAAGCAACCACGGTCATCAACGCTGCCGACTATGGCCAGGCGATCTACGATCTCGCCATCCGCCGCAACCTGATCCAGGTGGGCGAGGAAATGGTCAGCGTTGCCTATGACAGCAGCGACGTCGACATGACCCCGGTCAAGCAGATCGAAAAGGTCGAGGGCGAGCTCTTTCAGCTGGCGGAAAAGGGCCGCTATGACGGTGGCTTCCAGAACTTCGGCGCTGCACTCAATGCGTCCATCCAGATGGCCGGCGAAGCCTTCCAGCGCGACGGCGGTCTTTCCGGCGTTGCCACCGATCTCCACGATCTCGACCGGCAGATGGGCGGCCTGCAGCGCTCCGACTTGATCATTCTTGCCGGCCGCCCGGCCATGGGCAAGACTTCGCTCGTCACCAACATCGCCTTCAACGTCGCCAAGGCCTGGCGCGGCGAAGTGACGCCCGATGGACATACCAAGACCGTCGATGGCGGCATTGTCGGCTTTTTCAGCCTCGAAATGAGTTCGGAACAGCTGGCGACGCGTATTCTTGCCGAGCAGGCAGAGATTTCCTCCTCCGACATTCGTCGCGGCCGCATTCACGATTCGCAATTTTCCAAGCTCGTCGACGTCTCCAACATGATGAGCCGGCTGCCGCTTTACATCGACGATACCGGCGGCATTTCCGTCGCCCAGCTCGCTGCCCGCGCCCGCCGCCTCAAGCGGCAGAAGGGGCTCGACATGCTGGTAATCGACTACCTGCAGCTGCTCTCAGGCTCGTCTAAAGCCTCGAGCCAGAACCGCGTGCAGGAGCTGACCGAGATCACGACGACGCTCAAGGCCCTGGCCAAGGAGCTCGAAATTCCGGTCATCGCCCTGTCCCAGCTGTCCCGACAGGTGGAAGCCCGTGACGACAAGCATCCGCAGCTGGCGGACTTGCGCGAATCCGGTTCTATCGAGCAGGACGCAGACGTGGTGCTTTTCGTTTACCGCGAAGAGTACTATCTCAAGAACAAGGAACCCAAAGAGGGCACGCCCGAGCACCTCACGTGGCAGGGGGAAATGGAAAAGGTGCATGGCAAGGCGGAAGTGATCATCGCCAAGCAGCGCCACGGTCCTACCGGCACGGTGCAGCTGAGCTTTGAGGCGCAGTTTACCCGCTTTGGTAACCTTGCTCGGGCAGATTACCTGCCTGAACGCATGGAATAGCAATGACGCCGACTTCCGGCCTTGGTGGCCAACTGAGCATCGACCTGGGCGCCCTCGCCCGCAATTGGCGTGCGCTGGACAAGGTCAGCGCCGGCGCCCTGACGGCTGCCGTGGTCAAGGCCGATGCCTATGGCACCGGCATCGACATGGCCTCCAAGGCACTCCACGCCGCCGGCGCGCGCTTCTTCTTCGTCGCGACACCAGACGAGGGCATGGCGGTTCGTGCAGCTGTTCCCGACGCCCATATCTTCGTGCTCTATGGGCTCTATCCGGGCGCCGCCAATCTCTACATCCGCCAGAACCTCATGCCGGTTTTGTCCTCGATCCCGATGCTGGAGGAATGGCTGGCCAAATGCGTCGAACGCAACGAGGCTTATCCGGCAGGCTTTCATTTCGACACCGGCATCAATCGTCTGGGTTTCCGGCTCAGCGAGGCGGGCCAGGTGCGGGAGCGCATCGAGCGCCTCGGCTATGCCCCGCAGATGGTGATGAGCCACCTCGCCTGCGCCGACCAGCCCAACCATGAGAAAAACCGCACCCAGCTGGCGCTGTTTGGCTCGGTGATTTCGCAGTTCCCCGGCATTCCTGCTTCGCTCGCCAATTCGGCGGGCCTGATGACCGGGCGCGACTACCATTTCCAGATGGTTCGCCCCGGCATTGCCTTGTTCGGTGGCCGCGCGGTCAGCGGACGCAAGAACCCGATGGCGCCGGTGGTCACGCTGCACGTGCCTATCCTCCAGATCACCGACGGGCGGATCGGCGAAACCGTTGGCTATGGCGCCAACTATACCCTCAACCGCACCAGCAAGCTGGCGGTGCTCGGCTATGGCTATGCCGATGGGCTCCTGCGCTCCTTATCGGGCAGCAATTCGCGCCCCGGCGGCAAGGTCTTTATTCGCGGCAGGCTCTGCCCGATCATCGGTCGAATTTCGATGGACCTGACCATCGTCGACGTCACCGACCTCGGCGGCGACCTGCCCAGCCCCGGCGAAGGAGCGGAAGTCTTCGGCCCCAATATCAGCGTCGACGACCAAGCCGATGCCGGCGGCACCATCGGCTACGAACTGCTAACCAGCCTCAAGGGCCGCTATTCGCGCAACTATGTCGGCACAGGCGAACTGCCAGAATAGCTAGTTCGACGTGCTGACCGCAGGGTGCCCTCGCCCGTATCACCGGGCAATACGCCGCTTTGCTGGATGATCACCCAGGCGATCACCGCAACGAGCGCCACCACGAAGGCGATGATGACGATGCGGGCGACGCCTCGGTCTTCCTGACGTTTTTCAGCCACTCCCGCCTCCCGTTACGGATTGTTGCCGGTCGTTTCGGCCGGTTCACCAGCCTTGCCGGCGGGCAGAGCGCTCTGCTCGGCAGCACTGTTGGCCGTTGCAGCGCCGTCGGCATTGGGCGCCTGATTGTTGGACGTGAACACCACGCCCACAAAGATGACCACCACGACAGCGACGACGATGGCAATGATGACGTTTCGATTCATGGCAAAGCTCCGATTGCTGATCGCTCAATCCGCGCCGGGTAAGGGAGTTCCATGGTGCTGATGGGTGACAAGGAGTGTAGTTCCCTTTTTGTTCTTGCATCCCTTCCACGGCCTCGGCTAAATCAGCTATACACAACAGGATCCGACCCTTGGCCAAAACCCGCTCGACTTTTGTTTGCCAATCCTGCGGTGCGGTTACGACGCGCTGGCAAGGGCGGTGCGATGCGTGCGGCGAGTGGAACACCATCGTCGAGGAATTGGTCGATTCCGGCGTCGGCGCGGGTCCGAAGGCCGCCAAGTCCAATGGCCGCCCGGCCAATCTTGTGCCGCTGTCCGGCGAAACGGAAAGCGCCGCCCGTGTCGTCACCGGCCTTGCCGAACTCGATCGCGTCACCGGCGGCGGTTTCGTCAAGGGCTCTGCGCTCCTGGTCGGCGGCGATCCGGGAATCGGCAAATCGACGCTTTTGCTGCAGTCGGCGGCCGCTCTGGCCAACAAGGGCAAGCGCGTCGTTTATGTCTCAGGTGAAGAAGCGGTGGCGCAGGTGCGGCTTCGGGCGCAGCGGCTGGGGCTTGGCGAAGCCGACGTGCTGCTGGCCGCCGAAACCAATGTCGAGATCATTCTCGCAACGCTCGAAAATGGAGCCCCGCCCGATCTCGTCATAATCGATTCGATCCAGACGCTTTGGACCGACCGCGTCGACTCGGCGCCTGGCACCGTGACCCAGGTGCGGACCTCGGCTCAGGCGCTGACGCGCTTTGCCAAGAAAAGCGGCGCTGCCGTCGTCCTTGTCGGCCACGTCACCAAGGACGGGCAGATCGCCGGCCCGCGCGTCGTCGAGCACATGGTCGATGCCGTGCTCTATTTCGAAGGCGATTCGAGCCACACCTTCCGCATCCTTCGCGGCGTCAAAAACCGCTACGGCGCTACCGACGAGATCGGCGTCTTCGCCATGACCGAGCGCGGCCTCGAACAGGTTGCCAATCCCTCGGCTCTGTTTCTCGACCAGCGCGACAAGGATGCCGCCGGCTCCGCCGTCTTTGCTGGCATGGAGGGCACAAGGCCGTTGCTGATCGAAATCCAGGCCCTGGTCGCGCCTTCTCCCCTCGGCACGCCGCGACGCGCCGTGGTGGGCTGGGATTCTTCGCGCCTCTCCATGGTTCTGGCTGTGCTCGAAACCCGCTGCGGCGTCCGCATCGGCGCCAATGACATCTATCTCAACGTCGCCGGCGGACTAAAAATCAATGAACCGGCTGCCGACCTCGCGGTCGCCGCGGCATTGATCTCCTCGCTTACCGGCTCGCCCCTCCCGGCCGACGCCGTGTACTTCGGCGAAATCTCGCTGGCTGGCGGCGTGCGGCCCGTGGTGCACGGTTCGCTGCGCCTGCGCGAGGCGCAAAAGCTCGGCTTTGGGTCGGTGGTCACCGGCAAGCTCGGCAATGCCGATCGCAACAGCGCGCTGGATGTTACTGAATATGGTCAACTGGCCGACATGGTCAGCCGCATCGCTGCGGCCGGCAAGCGCTCGATGCCGGAGCCCGAGCCCGATGCGTGGTAAACGAATGGTTTCCGGGGACATCGTTGCTCCTGCCCTGCCCCGCCCTTGGCAGGCCGGAGCAAAGTCGTTAAAGGTCCGGAAACAAGCCGACGCGGCGAAGAATTTAGGCGAAAAGATATGCTGACAGCGTTCGACGTTGGTGTGGGTGTTCTGGTGCTGATTTCGGCGATCCTCGCCACGGCGCGCGGATTGACCCGCGAAGTGCTGTCGCTGGCCACCTGGGCCGGCTCCGCCGCCATCGCCGTCTACATGTATCTCTACCACCCGGACATTGCGCAGCAGTACATTGCCGAGGAAGTAGTGGCCAATATCGCCACCGTGGTCGTGACCTTTATCGTCGCTCTGATCGTCCTCCACCTGCTCACCATGCGCATCGCCGATTTCGTTGTCGACAGCCGCATCGGGCCGATCGATCGCACCCTGGGCTTCGTGTTCGGCGTGCTGCGTGGCGTGTTGATTGCCATCGTCGTCACCATCTTCGGTCTGTGGCTTCTGCCGAACAACCTTCCGGATTGGGCCGCCAATTCGCAGTCGCTGCCCTACCTCCGCGACATGGGCAATACGCTGATCTCGATGCTGCCCGAAGGGCTCGAACAGCAGGTGACCGATGTTCTCCAGGGTGGCGGTGGCAACCTGACCGACGACAGCGAAGCGCCGGTCGAGCCGGGCACCACGACGACGCCGGCTCCCGCCGACGGCGGGACGGTCGACCCCACCGATCCGGTGACCGACCCGGCGCCAGCGCCGCAGGCCTGATCGCGCAGGGCAGCGCTGCCATTTATGTCATTGGTGACATGAAGGGAAATGCGCTAAAGGCCCATTTGACCGGCGCGGCATCCGAGGTCGCGCCGGACGAGACAGCAGCTTTAAGGCATGGAGCGTCCTGTGACCCATTCCCGCGAAGACGACTTTTCCCTCGACGGTGACACGCTGCATGAAGAGTGCGGCGTGTTTGGCATTTTGGGGCATAGACGACGCCTCGACGCTGACCGCGCTGGGCCTTCACGCCCTCCAGCACCGTGGCCAGGAAGCAGCCGGTATCGTCAGCTTCGACGGCCGCCAGTTCTATACCGAAAAGCGCATGGGCCTTGTGGGCGACCACTATACCGACCCTGCCCTTCTCGCCAAATTGCCCGGCACCATGGCCATCGGCCATACGCGCTACTCGACGACGGGCGAAGTCGCGCTCCGCAACGTGCAGCCGCTCTTTGCCGAACTCGAAGCCGGCGGCATTGCCATTGCCCACAATGGCAATTTCACAAATGGCTTGACGCTGCGCCGGCAGATCATCGCCACCGGCGCCATTTGCCAGTCGACCTCCGACACCGAAGTCGTCCTTCACCTCATCGCCCGTTCGCGCCACTCCTCCACCACCGATCGCTTCATCGATGCAATCCGGCAGATGGAAGGCGGCTATGCCATGGTGGCGCTCACCCGTACCAAGCTGATCGCCGCGCGCGATCCGGTCGGCATTCGGCCGCTGGTCATGGGCGAGCTCGATGGCAAGCCGATTTTCTGCTCGGAAACCTGTGCCCTCGACATCATCGGCGCCAAATACATCCGCGACGTCGAAAATGGCGAAGTCATCATCTGCGAAGTCCAGCCAGACGGCTCGATCACCATCGAAGAGCGCAAGACCGCCCGCAACGTGCCCGAGCGTCCCTGCCTTTTCGAATATGTCTATTTCGCCCGCCCCGATTCCGTTGTCTCGGGCCGCAGCGTCTACAAGGCGCGCAAGAATGCCGGCATCAACCTCGCCAAGGAAGCGCCGGTCGAAGCGGACGTCGTCGTGCCCGTCCCCGACGGCGGCACACCTGCGGCGATCGGCTTTGCGCAGCAGAGCGGGATCCCGTTCGAGCTGGGCATCATCCGCAACCACTATGTCGGTCGCACCTTCATCGAGCCGACCCAGCAGATCCGCGCCTTTGGCGTGCGCCTCAAGCACTCGGCCAACCGTGCCGAGATCGCTGGCAAGCGCTGGTGTTGATCGACGACTCGATCGTCCGCGGCACCACCTCGATCAAGATCATCCAGATGATGCGCGATGCCGGCGCCACCGAAGTGCATATCCGCGTCGCCAGCCCGATGATCTACTTCTCCGATTACTACGGCATCGACACGCCGGATCCGGACAAGCTCCTCGCCAACCAATATGCCGATATCGACGCCATGTGCCGCTATATCGGCGCCGACTCCTGGCCTTCCTTTCCATAGACGGGCTCTATGAAGCCGTCGGCGGCGCCAAGCGCAATCCGCAGGCGCCGCAGTTTACCGACCACTATTTCACCGGTGAATATCCGACTCACTTGACCGATCTGCATGGCCGGACCATGAGCGACCCGCGGCAGGTTTCGCTGCTCAAGGAAGCGGGTTAATGACGGATACTAACGAGCTCAGCGGCAAGGTCGTCCTGGTCACCGGCGCCTCTCGCGGCATCGGTTACGCAGCAGGGCTCGAGGCTGCACGGCGCGGCGCCCATGTGATTGCCGTGGCCCGCACCGTTGGTGGGCTCGAAGACCTCGATGACGCCGTCCAGGCGCTGGGCGGCTCGACCACGCTGGTGCCGCTTGACCTGCGCGATGGCGAGGCCATCGACCGACTGGGCGCTGCGATCTTCGAGCGCTGGGGGCACCTCGATGGGCTGATCGCCAATGCCGGCCAGCTGGGCGTCCTGAGCCCGGTCGGACACATCAAGCCGGACGAGTTCGACAAGGTGATGGCCATCAACGTCACCGCCAATTATCGGCTTCTGCGCTCGCTTGACCTCTTGTTGCGGCAGTCCGAAGCTGGACGCGCCGTTTTTGTTTCTTCCGCCGCTGCGCGGTCGCCGCGCCCGTTCTGGGGGCTTTATGCTGCCAGCAAGGCGGCCCTCGATGCGCTGGTCAAATCCTATTCCGGCGAGGTCGCGCAGACCCAGGTGCGCGCCAATGTCTTTATCCCGGCGCCGTTCGCACGGCGATGCGCGCCAAGGCCATCGGGCGAAAACCCCGAGACGCTGCCGACACCGGCCGACGTGGCACCGGCCTTGGTGGACATGCTGAGCCCCACTCTCACCGAACAGGGCCGGCTCTACAATATCGACAGCAAAAGCTTCGAAGAGATCTGATGGTCGCCCTTCGTCCGTACCGCGCCGGCGATCTCGATGCTCTTTACGACATCTGCCTGCGGACAGGTGCCTCAGGACAGGACACTTCGGAACTTCACAACGACCCTCAGCTTCTCGGCCATATCTATTCGGCGCCCTATGGCGTGATCGAGCCCGAAAACGTCTTCGTTGCCGAGGACGATGAGGGTGTTGCCGGCTATGTGGTCGGCACGCACGACACGGACCGCTTCGCCAAGCGGCTGGAGAAGGATTGGTGGCCAGCCTTGCGCGCCCGTTATGCCGGGGCAACAGGCCTGACCGATGCCGACCAGCGCCGGCTCGACGCGATCATTCAACCGCATCACTCGCCCGCAGATTTGGTTGAAGACTACCCTGCCCATATCCACATGAACCTGCTGCCGCGGCTGCGTGGCCAGAGGGTCGGGACCAGGCTCCTCGATCTCTGGGTAGCGCAAGCGCGCGAGGCAGGCGTCAAGGGCATCCATCTTGGTGCCGGCGCTGCCAATCACGGCGGCATTGCCTTTTGGGGCAAGAACTTCGAAGAGCTCCGCCGCGACAATGGCACCGTGTGGTTTGGAATGGGGCTTTAGCCCCACCCCTTAGATTGCGGCCGCGAGCGGCGACATCAGCACCTTGTCGATGCGACGTCCGTCGAGATCCATGACCTCGAATTTCCAGCCGTCACGCTCAAAGCATTCGCTGACAGCCGGCAGGTGATTGAGCACCGACAGGATATAGCCGGCCACGGTTTCGTAGCGCGCTTCCTTGGGCACGGGCACCTTGAAGCGTTCGCTGAACTCGTCGACCGGCATCCAGCCGGCAACGAGGAAAGTGCCGTCCTGGCGCTGCACCACGGCCTGCTCGTCGCCGCCGTCTCCTCGGCATAGCCGGTGATGACTTCGAGCACGTCGCCATAGGTGATGATGCCTTCGAAGTGCCCATATTCGTCGACCACCAGCGCCAGCTGTGCCGGCGACTTGCGGATGGCTTCGACCACGTCGAGGGCCGTGGCATGTTCCATGACCACGGGCACGGACTTCACCAGCTTGCGCAGATCGGGCTGCTGGCCGGCGGCAAGCGGCGGCAGGAGATCGGCGAGCGCCAGCATGCCCAGAATGGAGTCGGCATTGCCCTCCTGCACCAGAACCTTGGAATGGTTGCTCGCAAGAATGGTGGCTAGGTTTTCCTCGTAGCTGTCCTCGACATCGATGACCACGACATCAAGGCGCGGCGTCATCAGGCCACGCGCAGAGCGATCGGCAAGGCGCATGACGCCCGAGATCATCACGTGCTCTTCAGTCTCGATGACGCCAGCCGTGGTTGCCTCGGCAATCACGGTGCGCAGCTCTTCCTCGGTCACCTGCTCTTCGTTCTGCTCGCCCTGCCCCAGAAGGCGCAGCACGAACTTGCCCGAAATGTCGAGCAGCCAGACGATCGGCGTGCCGACGATGGCGATGATCTTCATCGGCTGGGCAACGCGCGACGCCACCGCCTCGGGGTTCCGCAAGGCGATCTGCTTGGGCACGAGCTCGCCCAGGATCAGGTTGATATAGGTGATGGCAACGACCACGAGGCCGACGCCGGCGACATCGGCGATGTTGCTGGGCACGCCGATAGATGCCAGCCAGCCGGTCAGGCGAAGGCCCAGCGTCGCGCCCGAGACGGCACCCGACAGGACGCCGACAAGGGTGATGCCGATCTGGACGGAAGACAGGAATTTGCCGGGATCTTCGGCAAGCTTGAGGGCCGTAGCCGCCCCCGTATTGCCCTGTTCGGCCATAACCTTGAGGCGGGCACCGCGGGCGGAAACAACGGCCAGTTCGGACATGGCCAGGGCGCCGTTCACGAGGGTCAGAACGACGACGATAATGATTTCTGTAAGCAACAAAGTGCAATGTTGGCACGCCGCGACCAATGGCGGGGTGTTACGACGCGCGCACTATAGGGCATGTCCGCCCGATGTGAAGAGCGATCCTACTTCTTGTCCGCGTATGGATTGTTGCCGCCGCGCAGCCAGATGCGTATCGGCGTGCCCGGCATATCGAAGGCTTCGCGCAGCCCATTGACCAGATAGCGCTGGTATGAGGCCGGGACGGCATCAGGCCGCGAGGCGAAAATGATGAAGCTGGGGGCCTGGTCTTGGCCTGCGTCATATAGCGCATCTTGAGGCGCCGGCCCGAAACGGCCGGAGGCGGGTGCCCCTCGATCATGCCCGCGAGCCAGCGATTGAGCCGGCTGGTCGAGACATGCGCGTTCCAGCTCCGCTCGATGGTGAAGATCGCGTCCATCAGCTTGTCGATATTGCGGCCCGTCAGGCCCGAGAGCGTCACCAGCGGCACGCCGCGCAATTGAGGCAGGAGGCGCTCGCATTCCTCGCGCAGTTCCTTGAGCTTTTCGTTCTTGTCCTCGATCAGGTCCCACTTGTTGAGCGCGATGACCATGGCCCGGCCTTCGCGTTCCACGAGATCGGCCAGCGCCAGATCCTGCTTTTCAAACGGGATCGTGGCGTCGAGCAACAGCACCACCACTTCGGCATATTGGATCGAGCGCAGCGAGTCGCCGACGGCAAGCTTTTCGAGCTTTTCATGCACACGCGAACGGCGGCGGATGCCGGCCGTGTCGACGAGATTGATGGTGCGGCCTTCCCACTCCCAGGGAACCAGAATGCTGTCGCGCGTGATGCCGGCTTCGGGGCCGACCAGCACGCGGTCTTCGCCGACCATGCGGTTGACCAGCGTCGACTTGCCCGCATTGGGCCGTCCGACAATGGCGACGTTGAGATAGCGCTTGGGGTTCCAGCGCAGCGTGGCGTCTTCGCCCTCCCCTTCAAGCATGTCGGGGTAATATCGACATCGACCTCGGGCATGATGTCGAGATCGCCCACGGCTGCCGCCGCGTCTTCCGCCGCCTGTTTCTCGTTGGCCTTGTCGATGGCCGCGGAAACGATGGAATAGAGCTCCGAAAGCCCGAGGCCATGCTCGGCGGAAAGCGCGATCGGCTCGCCAAAGCCGAGCTTGAAGGCTTCGACCAGCCCATCTTCGGCCGCGCGGCTTTCAGCCTTGTTGCCAACGAGATGAACGTCCTTGCCGGCCTTGCGCAGCACCTGGGCAAAACGCTGGTCGAGCGGCACGACGCCGGCGCGTGCGTCGATCATGAACAAGATGATGTCGGCGTCGCGGATGGCGGTTTCGGTCTGCTGACGCATGCGGTCTTCGAGCGAGCCGTCCTTGACGTCCTCGTAGCCGGCCGTGTCGAGCACCTTGAAGGTGAGGTCGGCTATGCGGCCCTCGGCTTCGCGACGGTCGCGGGTAACGCCGGGCGTATCATCGACGAGCGCGATCTTTCGGCCGACAAGGCGGTTGAAGAGGGTCGACTTGCCGACATTGGGTCGACCGACAATGGCAAGTGTGACCGTCATGGTTATTCGGCTACCGGTTCGGTAGGGGCCGGTGTCGCGACGGCATCATCCTGAACGATGGCATCGACGGCGTCGGCCGCGTCCTCGGCGGGCGTTTCGGCTTCGATCACGCCATCAGAAATCATCTGCGCGATATAGAAGCTGACGCGATTGCGCACCGGGGCCTGCACCAGCGGATCGTTGAGCACGGCTTCAAAATTCTGCTCGGCAGCGGCGAAGTCGCCGGCCTTGTACTGGGCGAGGCCAAGCAGTTCGCGCGCCGGGCGGCGCATCTGGCTGTCGTCGGTGGCGAGCGTGCCGAGGCGGGCTTCGACATCGGCGACGGTGCCAGTATCGACCAGCGTTTTGCCGGCCAGAAGCAATGCGAGTTCACGCAGACGCGGATTGGACTGGCTGCTGGACAAGGCGTCATAAGCGGCCACCGCGCCGGCACTGTCGCCTTGCTCGGCAAGGAGCGCTGCCTTGCGGAACTGGGCCAAGGTGCCGTAGCCGCCCGAGGGGTTGGCAGCAATGGCATCGAGCTGCGTCTCGGCGCCAGCAATATCACCCGCTTCGGCCGCGTCGAGCGCCGCATAAAGCTGCTGCGAGCCTTCGGCCGAGCGGCTGCTGCTATACCAGGACCAGCCTTCGTTGATGGCAACCAGCAAGACGATGGCCACGGCTCCGCCAATGACGAACGGCGCGAAACGCCGCCAGAGAGCCCGCATCCGGTCCGAGCGGAGCTCTTCGTCAACTTCGCGGAAAATGTTGTCCTGAGACATGGCCGGCCTGACTTTAGTAGATAGTTGCGGGGAGCATTAGCATGGGGGTCGGGAATGCAAACGGCTAGGATCATAGCTGGACACCCGTGCGGCAACGCGTGTAAATGACCATGTAGATGGTCAGGAGCACTCGATGATCGCGATCAATCTTGCCGATGCCAAAGCACATCTCAGCGAATTGGTTGATCAGGTGGAAGCCGGCGACTCAGTGGAGATCACGCGACGCGGCAAACCGGTCGCCCGTTTAACTGCGGTGCCGAAGAAACTTGCTCGTGTCGACGCAAAAATTCTGCAGGCGCTCAGCGCAACAATGCCTTCTCAAACCCAAAGCGCAGCGGAGCTTGTTGCGTCTATGCGAGATGACGACCGGTACTGATGTTTTATCTCGATACGTCCCTCATCGTGGCGTCGCTTTCCAACGAAGTTTTGACGCCGCGGGCGCAGACCTGGCTTGCTGAGCAAGACCCTGGATCGCTCTTCATCAGTGTTTGGACAATCACTGAAGTGTCTTCAGCCTTGGCGATCAAGGTTCGAACTGGGCAGATCAATTTAGCGCAACGCGCGGCGGCGCTCTCCGTGTTCAACAAGCTCGTCGCAGAAAGCTTCAACGTGCTGGATGTGAAGGGCAGCCAATTCGTGACGGCAGCCCGCTTTACCGACAATCACGAACTTGGCCTCAGGGCCGGAGACGCTCTACACTTGGCCATCGCGCTAGACCATGGCGCAACCGTACACACTCTTGATCGTCGGATGGCTGAAGCAGGGCCGGTACTTGGAATACCCGCCCAGCTGATGACCTAGTGCCTTACTCCCACTCGATCGTGCCGGGCGGCTTCGATGTGACGTCGTAGACCACCCGGTTGATGCCACGCACCTCGTTGATGATGCGGGTGGCAGTCTTGCCGAGAAAGTTCATGTCGAATTGGTAGAAGTCGGCGGTCATGCCGTCGACGGAGGTCACGGCGCGCAGGGCGCAGACGAATTCATAGGTGCGGCCGTCGCCCATGACGCCCACGGTCTGGACCGGGAGCAGCACGGCAAAGGCCTGCCAGATCTGGTCGTATTGGCCGGACTTGCGGATTTCGTCGAGATAGATGGCGTCGGCCTGGCGCAGGATGTCGAGCTTTTCCGGCGTGATGCCGCCCGGACAGCGGATGGCAAGGCCAGGGCCCGGAAACGGGTGGCGGCCGATGAAGCTCTCGGGAATGCCAAGCTCGCGACCAAGGGCGCGAACTTCGTCCTTGAACAGCTCCCGCAGCGGCTCGACCAACTGCATATTCATGCGCTCGGGCAGGCCACCGACATTGTGGTGCGACTTGATGGTGACCGAGGGACCGCCGGTGAAGGACACCGACTCGATCACGTCGGGATAAAGCGTGCCCTGCGCCAAGAAGTCCGCGCCGCCGAGCTTCTTGGCTTCTTCCTCGAACACCTCGATAAAGAGGCGGCCGATGATCTTGCGCTTGGTTTCAGGATCGACCTGGCCTTCGAGCTCGCCCAGGAATTTCTTCGACGCATCAACATGCACCAGCGGGATATTGTACTGGTCCCGGAACATGGTGACGACCTGCTCGGTCTCGTTGAGCCGCATGAGGCCGTGGTCGACATAGATGCAGGTGAGCTGGTCGCCGATGGCTTCGTGGATCAGCACCGCGGCAACCGATGAGTCGACGCCGCCGGAGAGCCCGCAGATCACCCGGCCGGTGCCGACCTGTTCGCGGATCTTGGCGATCATCTTGTCGCGGTAGGCGGACATGGTCCAGGACGCCTCGATGCCGCAGATATGGTGCACGAAGTTGGCGTAGAGCTTAGCGCCATCGGGCGTATGCACCACCTCGGGATGGAACTGCACGGCCCAGATGCGGCGCTCTTCGTTGGCGATCATGGCAAAGGGCGCATTGGGAGAGGTGCCGACGACCTCAAACCCTTCCGGCAGCGCGACGACGCGGTCGCCGTGGCTCATCCACACCTGATGGCTAGTCGAGAGCGGCCACACGCCTTCCGAAAGCGAGCTGGTCTTTTGCACCGTCAGTTCAGCACGGCCAAATTCTCGGTGATGGCCGGCTTCGACCTTGCCGCCCAGCGCCATGCAAAGCGCCTGCTGCCCATAGCAAATGCCAAGGATCGGGATGTTTGCGGCAAGGATGGCCGGATCGATGGTCGGTGCGTTTTCGTCCAGCGTCGAGGCTGGGCTGCCCGAAAGCACCACACCCTTGGGCCGCAGGGCTGCCAGGGCGGCGCCAGCGGACTGGAAGGGGTGGATCTCGCAATAAACGCCGGTTTCACGGATGCGGCGGGCGATCAACTGGGTGACCTGCGAGCCGAAATCGACGATCAGGATGGTGTCGTTGAGGGGGCGGTTTCTGGGTGCAGCATGGCGAGCCTTTATCCTCGCCATGATTTTTAGGCAAGCGTCACCAGTGCAAGGCCGATCTGTGCGTCATGCGGCAACGTCCGAGCCCGATCCTGCGTTCTGGGCCAGCGTCAACAAGAGCCTGCCATGACTGACCAGAAGACCCTCCACGGCGCCGATTTCCTGCGCGCTGCAGCCTGCATTGCCGTCCTTTTCCATCACCTCGCCTTCCGCATGGACATGAACCAGGTGCCGGAAGCGCTTGCGCCGGTGATGCGGTTCCTGGTGATGGGCAGCTTCGGCGTCGCGGTCTTTTTGTGTTGAGCGGCTATCTTCTGGCGCGGCCGTTCTGGCTGGCGCTGGATCGCGGCGAGCCGATGCCCTCCATGCGTGTCTACTGGATCCGGCGGCTGGCGAGAATCGTGCCCGGCTTCTGGCTCGCGCTAGCGGCGAGCCTCTTGCTCGATGTCTGGCTTACCGGGGCGCCGACAGATGGCCAGACCATCACGCGCTTTGTTGCCGGCGCGCTCCTCGTCAGCGACTGGCATTGGGTGACCCTTTTTCCGGTCGACAACAACGGACCACTCTGGTCCATCGGCTTTGAAGTCACCGCCTATCTTCTGCTGCCCTTCGCCTTCACAGCGCTCTTTGCCTTTGCACTAAAGCGCTGGACCGCCCGGCTGGCTTGGCTCGCAGTGATCGTTGCGGCTCTTGGCCTGCACTTTCTCATTCTCAACTTCGCGCCCATCGACGAAGTCCAGCGCGGCTGGGATCATGGACTGGTTGGCGGCGCCAAGGCCTGGATGCCGCGCTATAATCCGATCGGTTTCTTTGCGATATTCGCTATCGGCGCGCTTGCGGCAGGCGTGGGCGTGATGATCGGGAAGCGGCGCCACCTCGCCTTTGATGCGATTGGGATCGCGGCCGTTCTTACCTGCGGGCTGATCATGGCAGTGCATGTCGGCGGCCTGAACGAAGGCTTCGGCTGGCTCGAAATCCCTTACGCCTTCCCCGCCATGCCAATCGCGGTGGCCGTGGCGCTGGTCGCCCTCGCCGCTTCCCAATATGCCGGCCTTGTTCTCGACGCGCGACCGGTCCGCTTCATCGCCAAGATCTCGTTCGGGATCTATATCTGGCACGCGCTGATCATCTGGCTTTTGGACCAGCTGACCCCTGTCTTCGACGGCAGTTGGTCCAACTGGCTTGCGAGCAGCGCAGCCGTTATCGCCCTGTCGGTGTTTGTCGCAACGCTGAGCTTCTACTTCGTCGAACAGCCGGCCGTGCGCTGGGCGCGGCGGCTGGAGCAGAAGCCTGCGGTCGAGGTTCAGCGCTCCCCGTTGCGCAGCAGGTGGATATAAAAGCCGTCTGTGTTGGTGCGTCGCGGCGTAAGGCACAGGCCGCCTTCGGGCGTCGCCAAGCCTTGCGGCAGGTCGGTGATCAGGGCTGAGCGCCAGGCCTGTGCCATGTTGAGGGTGGTCAGTTCTGGATGCGCAGCTTTCAGCGCCACGATCTGGTCGTCGTTTTCTTCCGGCAGGATCGAGCAGGTAATGTAGACCAGCGTGCCGCCGGGCTTGAGGTAGCGCAATCCTTCCTTGAGCAATTCGGCCTGCTCGCCTTGCCGCTGGGCCAAAAGCTCGGGCGTCAGCTTCCACTTGGTGTCGGGACGCCGGCGCCATGTGCCGGTGCCGGTGCAGGGCGCATCGATGACGACGCGGTCCATCTTGCCCGCGAGATCGTCGAGCGCACCGGGATTGGGCGCCCGGACCTGGGCGTTGCGAACGCCATTGCGCTTGAGGCGATCATAGATGGGCGCGAGCCGATTGCGGTCGGCGTCATAGGCAAAGATCTGGCCGGAATTGCCCATCGTGGCGGCCAGCGCCAGCGTCTTGCCCCCTGCCCCGGCGCAAAGGTCGAGCACCTGCTCGCCCTCGCGCGCACCGGCAATGGCGGAGACGATCTGGCTGCCCTGGTCCTGCACCTCGAACCAGCCCTTGAGGTAGCCTTCGTCGGTGGTGACGTTGGGCGTGCGGGCATCGCGCGGACCGGCGGGCATGGTGAGGCCGAAAGGCGCAATAGCGGTCGGCTGGGGACTGAAGCGCGCCAGCGAGCGCATGACCTTTTCCGGCGACGCCTTGAGGGCATTGGCGCGCAGATCGAGCGACGGCCGGCCAGTCATGGCCTCGCCTTCGGCGATCCAGTCAGCACCGAAAGCCCGTTCCAGCGATGGCGCCAGCCATTCGGGGACATCGGCGCGCACCCAGTCTGGCGCGGTGGCAATGTCGTTGTCGGCCAGCTCGTCGATCGCTTCGGGGGCATGGCTGTCATCGGCAAACGCCGCATTCAGCGCATCGGCACTATCGCCCCAGTCGCGCATGGCAACGGCGAGGACGAGCGCACGCGGCGTATCGCTGCCCATGACAAAGGCATGCGAGGCGCGGCGGCGTAGCGCGTCGTAGACGAGATTGCCGATGGCGGCGCGATCCCCTGCCCCCGCAAAGCGATTGTTGATGCCCCAGGCCTTAAGGGCCTCCGAGACCGGCCGCTTGCGGGTTTCGACATCGGTCAGGACTTCGATGGCGGCGGCGAGACGGCCGGGAAGGCGCATGGGTCAGATACTCGGCAGAGAAAGGATGCGGAACAGCAGCCATAGCCAGAACACGGCAAGCACGGCAAGGCCGGCGCTATAGGCGGCAAAGCGGCGATGCACGCGATTGGTGGTGACGTGGATTACGGCGTGCACATAGCGCAGCGCCACGAATAGCACGGCGAGCACGACCTCGACCCAGCCCACAAGGCCTGTCTGCAGCGCCAGCAAAGCCGCAACAAAGAACAGCATCGGCAGTTGGAACTGGTTGTCGAAGCTATTGGACAGAAGCCGCGCCTTGAGCGGATAGGCCGTGCGTTCCACCGCGATATCGGCGACATCGATCTCGCCGCTCATCACCCGCGGCACGCGCTCGCGGCCCATGAGCACGAGGATAGCAACGGTCAGCAGCACCTGCGCGCCCATGGCAAGGATCAGGAGCTTATCGACGAGGGGCATGGTGAAGCTCCGGTAAAGAATCGCGTGCTGAGGCTAAGCCGTTGATTTCAGATTCGGAACGTGGGCACGGCGCCAGCCGTTGCTTGCCGAACGGAGAATTCTGGCATGACCGACGACGAAAAGGACGACATCCGCAAGGAGTTCGGCGAGGCCGTCAACATGGCGCCCGCCGCGCTCGAAAAGTGGCTCGAAACCGAGCACAGCAAGGAAGTCGGCTGGCCCAAGGATCGCGACGACGACACGGAGTCGGTCGGTCACCATTCGGGCCGCCGCATCGTTGAGATCAAGCGCAAGAAGGTGGCCGACCTCACCGACGACGACTTCGCCCATATGCGCAAGGTCGTCGGCTATGTGCACCGGCATCTCAAGCAACGCCCCAGTGGCGACATTACCGACACCAAGTGGCGCTATTCGCTGATGAATTGGGGCCACGACCCCAAATAGCGCCTAGCGCCCGCTGCGATAGTTCGGCGCTTCTCTGGTGATGGTCACGTCATGCACGTGGCTTTCGCCGAGGGCGGCCGCCGAGATCTTCACGAAGGTCGCGTTGTCGCGGAAATCCTCGAGCGTATGCGCGCCGGTATAGCCCATCGACGCCCGCAAGCCGCCGGCAAGCTGGTGCAAGACGGCGTTGACCGGACCCTTATAGGGCACCTGGCCCTCGATACCCTCGGGCACGAGCTTCATCTGGTCGCGCACATCCTGCTGGAAGTAGCGATCCGCCGAGCCCGCACCCATGGCGCCGACCGAGCCCATGCCGCGGTAGGATTTGTAGGAACGGCCCTGGTAGAGGAACACTTCGCCCGGGGCTTCATCGGTCCCGGCCAAAAGCGAGCCGACCATGACGCAGGAGGCGCCGCCGGCGAGGGCCTTGGCCATGTCGCCCGAAAACTTGATGCCGCCATCGGCGATCACCGGCACGCCCTGCTTGTGGCCCTCTTCGGCGCAGGCCATGACGGCCGCCAGCTGCGGCACACCGACGCCGGCAACGATGCGCGTCGTGCAGATCGAGCCCGGCCCGATCCCGACCTTGACCGCGTCTGCGCCGGCATCGATCAGCGCCTTGGTCGCCTCGGCGGTTGCGACATTGCCCGCAACGATGCGGGTCGAATTGCTTTCGCGCTTCACCCGCTCGACCGCTTCGGCCACGCGCACCGAGTGGCCATGAGCGGTGTCGATCACCAGGAGGTCCACCCCAGCCTCGATCAGCGCCAGCGAGCGTTCGAAGCCGTTGTCGCCGACGGTGGAGGCCGCCGCCACCCGCAACCGCCCCTGCTCGTCCTTGACGGCGTTGGGATGGAGCTGGGCCTTTTCGATGTCCTTGACGGTGATGAGGCCGATGCAGCGATAATCTTCGTCCACCACCAGCAGCTTTTCGATGCGGTGCTTGTGCAGCAGCACCTTGGCCTCGTCCTTGCTGACGCCGTCGCGCACGGTGATGAGGTTCTGGTGCGTCATCAGCTCGCGGATCGGCTGGGCCGGATGGGACGCAAAGCGCACGTCGCGATTGGTGAGAATGCCGACCAGCTTGCCGATGGCGCGACCGCCGGTGCCGCCATTTTCCACCACCGGAATGCCGGAAATGCGCGACTTCTGCATCAGCGCCAGGGCGTCGGCGAGGGTCGCTTCGGGGCCGATGGTGATTGGGTTGACCACCATGCCGCTTTCAAAGCTCTTGACCATCCGCACCTGCTCGGCCTGTTCGGCGGCGGTGAGGTTCTTGTGGATGACGCCCAAGCCCCGGCCTGCGCCATGGCAATCGCCATATTGGCTTCGGTCACCGTGTCCATGGCAGAAGAGAGGATGGGAAGGTTGAGCGCTATATCCTTGGTGACATAGGTCGAAATGTCGGTTTCGGTGGGCAGGATGTCGGAACGGGCAGGCTGCAGCAGCACGTCGTCAAAGGTGAGCGCGTAGTCGCCGGTTGCAGTGGTAATAATCTTTGCCAAGGCCAGACCCTTCCTGCCTTCTGATCGTATCAGAGATGAGTGGAACGGAACCGGCTGCGGGAGATGCCCGGTTCAGGTTGGCGAGGGTCATTAGCACCGGTTCAACACTTTGCCTAGGGGCGCTGCCGGGCATGGGACCTATGCGCCTTTTGACCAGTGCGGCCGGTTTTGGGCTAGGCGTGGCCGATCGATCGGCCCATAGTGCGGTTGTTGCCCCGGCAACCTTTTTTCGACTCACCCGATTGCCTCCCTCGTGATCCGCGTAACTCCGCTCATATTGGCGGTGGCCCTGTTCATGGAACAGATGGACTCCACCGTTATTGCCACGTCGCTGCCAGCCATCGCCGCCGACATCGGTTCGGAGCCGATTGCGCTCAAGCTCGCGCTCACCGCCTATTTCGTGGCTTTGGCGATCTTTATCCCGATCAGCGGCTGGATGGCGGATCGCTATGGCGCCAAGAACATCTTCCGGCTGGCGATCTTCGTCTTCATGCTCGGCTCGCTCGCCTGTAGCTTCTCGTTTTCCCTCGAAAGCTTTGTTCTATCGCGCTTTTTCCAGGGTATCGGCTCGTCGATGATGACGCCCGTCGGGCGCCTTCTCCTGGTGCGCTCGACGCCGCGCAACGAGCTGGTTTCGGCCATGGCCTGGCTTTCGATCCCTGCCATGGTGGCGCCGGTGACCGGACCACTGATCGGCGGATTTTTGACCACGTATCTCAGCTGGCACTGGATCTTCTGGATCAACATCCCGATCGGCATTGCTGGCATCATCCTTGCCGGCATTTTCCTCAAAGTCCCGGACGAACGAAATCCCCGCCCCGTCGATCTTGTCGGCTTCATCCTCGCGGCCATCGCCTTTTCCGGTACGGTCTTCGGCCTGTCCGTCATCAGCCTTCCGGCGCTGCCGATCATCTATGGTTATCTCACGCTGGCGGTCGGGGTCACGGCCTCGCTTTTTACCTCCTCCATGCGCGGCGGACCAAATATCCGCTGCTCGACCCGAAACTGCTGCGCCATCCGCTGTTTCGCTCGTCGATCACCGGCGGATCGTTGTTCCGCGTCGGCGTCGGCGCCATGCCCTTCCTGCTGCCTCTGATGCTGCAGCTCGGTTTTGGGCTCAACCCGTTCCAGTCCGGCGCCATCACCTTCATTTCCGCCATCGGCGCCATGCTCAGCAAGTTCGTCGCCGAGCGCATGTTCTCCCGCTATGGTTTTCCGCGGGTGCTCGGCATTGCCGCTGCATTCGGCGGCTTGCTGATCGCCGTTCAGGGCCTTTTCACGCCGCAAACGGCCGTGCCCATCATCATGGGTGTGCTTCTCGTCAGCGGCGTGTTGCGCTCGCTGTTTTTCACCGGGTCCAATGCTCTGGGCTATGCCGACGTTTCAGACGAAGAGGCCAGCCAGGCAACGGCCATTGTCGCCGTGGCGCAGCAGCTGTCCGTCGCTTTCGGCGTCGCCGTCGCCGGGGCCATCATCGAGATTTCCCGCCGCTTCAGTGGCGGCGAGCTGTCGCTCTTCAATTTCCAGATCGCCTTTTTGCCGTCGGCGTGCTCAGCGCCCTCGCTGCCATCACTTATTTCCGCCTGCCGCCCGATGCGGGCAGCACTGTTTCAGGCCATCGCGCCATCACCAAAGAATAGCCGGACCCAACCGGCAGTGGAGAGCCTTTGTCCCGGACAACACCGCTGATTCTTGCCACCGCCGTGTTCATGGAGAACATGGATTCAACGGTGATCGCGACCTCGCTTGCCGCCATTGCCGCCGATATCGGCACCGAGCCCATTTCGTTAAAACTTGCGCTGACTGCCTACCTCGTGGCGCTGGCCATCTTCATCCCCATTTCGAGCTGGATGGCCGATCGCTTCGGTGCCCGCCGCGTCTTTCGGGTCGCCATGCTGGTCTTCATGATCGGCTCGCTTTGCTGCGCCTTTGCCGGCTCGCTCGAACAATTCGTCGGCGCCCGCTTCATCCAAGGCATGGGTGGGGCCATGATGGGGCCGGTGGCGCGACTGGTCCTCGTGCGCACCACGCCGCGGCATCAGCTGGTCGACGCCATGGCCTGGCTCACCATTCCGGGCCTTATCGGACCAATCGTCGGCCCTCCCTTCGGCGGCTTTTTGACCACCTACTTTTCCTGGCACTGGATCTTCATCATCAATATCCCCATCGGCATCCTGGGGATCGTGCTGGTCGGCTTTGCCTTGCCCAATGACGAAAGAAGCGCGCCGCGCAAGATCGACGGCCCCGGCTTCGTTCTTGCCGGGCTCGCCTTCGCCCTTTTCGCCTTCGGCTGCTCGGTGGTGAGCCTGCCCGCCCTGCCCCCAATCTACGGCGTCATTTCCGGCGCTGGGCATCGGGCTCGGTTACATCTACGTGCGCCACGCGCTTTCGACCGAATATCCGCTGCTCGACCTGCGCCTTCTTGCCGTGCGCAATTTCCGCATCACCACGGTCGCCGGCACCTTCTTCCGCCTCGGCCAGGGCGCCGTGCCCTTCCTCTTCCCGCTCATGCTGCAGCTCGCCTTCGGCCTCACGCCGTTTCAATCGGGCATGGTGACCTTTGCCGGAGCCGTCGGGGCGCTGGCGGCCAAGTTCGTCGCCAACTGGATCTTTGCCAATTGGGGTTTCAAATACCCGCTGGTCATCTCGAGCGGCATTTCGGCCGCCGGCATCCTGGTCATGGGTTTTTACGAGCCTGGCACGCCGATCCCGCTGATGTTGGCCATTCTCGTCTTCACCGGCTTCTGGCAGTCCACGTTCTGGACAGGCTCGAACGCCTTCACCTTCGCCGATATCGAGGACAACGACGCGGGGCAAGCCAACACGATGAGCCAGGTCTGGGGCCAGCTCATGTTCGCCATGGGCGTCGCCCTTGGCGGTGGCACGCTAGAGCTTGCGCACCGGCTACGCGGCGGCGACCAGCTGGCGCTCAGCGATTTCCACTTGGCCTTTTATGTCGTTGCCGCCGTAGGCGCCCTGGCCACGATCCTCTACCTGCGCCTGCCGCGAAATGCTGGGCACCAGCTCTCGGCGCGTGACGGGGTCCATTAAAAGGCCCCCTCACCCGCCGCTTCGCGTCGACCTCTCCCCCATAGGGAGAGGTGGGTGCACAACCGCGTTCGTCGCGCAGCGACACCTCTCCCTATGGGGGAGAGGTCGGCCAAAGGCCGGGTGAGGGGGCCTACCGCTCTTCTTCAGCGTTCTCAGCTACGTTCGAACCCTTAAACCCCTTCGCCACCAGATACGCCTCAGCCGAATCCTTGCGGCTCGACGGCGGCTTGATGTGGAAGGTCGTGTTGAAATGGCGCTTGAGCATATGCAGCAGCTCATGCTCGGTGCCGCCCTGGAACACCTTGGCGACGAATGAGCCGCCCGGCGCTAGCACCTGAATGGCAAAATCCGCCGCGATTTCGATCAGGTGCACGATGCGCAGGTGATCGGTGGCGCGATGGCCGGTCGTGGGCCAGGCCATGTCGCTCATCACCACATCGACCTTGTGCCCGCCCAGCGCTTCGATCAGCAGTCCTGGCGCATCGTCTTCGGTGAAATCCTTCTTGAACAGGATGACGCCGGGGATCGGATCCATGTCGAGATAATCGATCCCCACCACCAGCGGGTTGGCATCGGTCGAGCCGACCGCAGCCGCAGCTACCTGCGACCAGCCGCCCGGTGCGGCGCCGAGGTCGACCACGCGGCTGCCCTTTTTGAAGAACTTCTGCTTCTCGTTCATTTCCTTGATCTTGAAGGCCGCGCGCGAGCGATAGCCTTCCGATCGGGCGCGGGCCACATAGGGGTCGTTCAACTGGCGCTCGAGCCATTTGGTGGACGCGACCTTGCGCCCCTTGGGCCGTCTTGACGCGGATTTTAAGATCCTTGTCGGACTTGCGGCCGCCGGTGCCCAGAGCCTTGCTATTGACCATTGCCAGCTCCCTTCGGATAGCGCGAGAAGCGCTTGGTGGTGCGATCTGCATCCATCAACGAGATCAGAATGCCTTCGCGCAAGCCCCGATCCGCAACGCGCACGCGCTCCGTCGGCCATTCGCGGCGAATGGCCTCGAAGATCGCGCAACCGGGCAGCACCAGATCGGCCCGGTCCTTGCCGATGCAGGGATGAGCGACGCGACGCTCGAAAGGCATGTCGAGCAGCACGCGCATGGTTTCATCGACATCCTGCCGCTTCATCCAGAGCCCGTCGACCTTTTGTCGCTCATAGCGCTCGAGACCCAAATGTAGCCCGGCCAACGTCGTTACCGTGCCCGACGTGCCGATCAGATGCACCGGGTGAGTGCCGATCATCTGCCGCAGCTTTTCGCGGCCGCGGAACTGGCGCAGGTGTTCCGAAACGTAGCGCACCATGTTTTCGAAGACTTGGGGCGTCACGTCGACGCCGCCAAAGCGCTCGGCGATGGAAACGACGCCCACCGGCAGCGACTGCCAGGAGCGAATCGACGCCGACATCCGCCCCTGCGACCGCGGACGGCCGCCGCGGAAATCGAGCCAGGCGAGTTCGGACGAGCCGCCGCCGATGTCGAACATCAAGGCGCCCGAGGCCTCCCCGTCGATCAGGTCGGCACAGCCCGTCACCGCCAGCTCGGCCTCGGTGCGGCGATCGACGATTTCGAGATCGAGCCCGATCTCGCTTTTGACCCGGGAAAGGAAGGCCGGGCCGTTTTCTGCGGCACGGCAGGCTTCGGTGGCGATCAGGCGCATTCGCGTCGGCTGGTGGTCGCGCAGCTTGTTGCGGCACTGGCGCAGCGCTTCCATGGTCCGCTCCATGGCGGCATCTCCCAGCCGCCCGGTAACCGAAACGCCCTCGCCCAGGCGAACGATGCGGGTAAAGCCATCGAGCACGCGAAAACCGCGATCATGCGGGCGGGCGATAAGCAGGCGGCAATTGTTGGTGCCCAAGTCGAGGGCGGCATAGAGAGGGCCGCGATGGCGGCGTTGGTTGGAAGATTGTGGCGTCCGCGGATCCGGTGCGGCAGGCGATGGCGCGCCTGCGCTGCGCCCCGGCTGTCGCCGGATGGCTGACCGGGCCCTGCCTCGGCGCGCGGCGCCGATGCATTGGCGGACCGAGAAATATCGGTCACTTTTGCTCCTTCATGCGCGGTCGCAGGACCCTTAAAGGTCCGCGCCCGACGCATTTTGTTTCGTGTCGACAAACAGGCTAGAGCAAGGCGCAGCGGAGCACAATGGCGGTTCTGTTCATCCCCCGTTCATCGAGACGGTCCAGGCCTCAAAAACTTTGCCACTAGTGCTTGCACTCTCCCCCGCTTTGCGTAATGAAACCCCGCGCCGCGCCGCGAGCCAAGCTCCCGCGCCGCCCAGCCGAGCAGGCTTTGCTGGGGGGAATAGTTCAATGGTAGAACAGCGGACTCTGACTCCGTCGATCTTGGTTCGAATCCAGGTTCCCCAGCCAACAAAAAGTTAAATCATTTCAATGGATTGAATTATTCGACTGGCTCAAGGGCAGGCTTATTCTGTGCCATCATGTGCCACCCCTATCCCATTGTAATTGCTTGCGACCACATAAGGCCACGGCTACGCACTGGCACTTGGCATGGCACATGACATTTTCCGCGAATCCGTGTGACAATGTCATTGTCAACCAAGGGCAAGGCCAAGCAATGGCAGAGGGTAAGAGCGCTATTCAAGAGACTATCGGCGAACTAGCGTCTCGCATGGGCTCAGGATTGCTCGGGAAGATCACGCCGTTTTTTATGCTCGGGTTGCTCTTCGGCGCAGCTGCCATGGGCGCGCTCCCTAGTGAATTTAAAATGCACGGCTTCTGGTTCGGCTGTGCGGCCCTTGTCGCCTATACGCTAATAGCGGGGTTCATCGTTCTTGTTCATCCCATTTTAGGAGCGCTGGAAGGAGAAGCTGCCCGAAAAGCGTTGCGCGACGCGATGACAGCCCGCAATCCAGATGTGATCCATGGAAAGATCAGCCCGGTTCCTTTAGGAAGTCCTGCGGAGGGCATCGGGGGATCTATGCCCATCCTTGAGCACTCGAAGGAGCTTGGTCAATGAAGGCCATCTACGTCGTCATCGTCAGATGGGTTAGCTCACCGATCAACCCTGCTTTGGTGGACGCGTTTATGAGCGAAGCTGGCGATTGGGTCCGAGTTACTGGCGACACTTGGCTAGTCGTTTCAGATCGTGGCCCATCCTTTATCAGGGACTTGTTTATCAAGCATCTGAGCGTGGAAGATCACTCTATGGTTTTGCCGATCAACCCTTACGCTCCCGCAGATGGATGGATGCCGCCTTGGGTATGGCAGTGGTTGAAAGACCAAGCCTCGATCCTCCATCTACCTAACGCACCTGCCCTTTCGCCGAGGCCAGCTCTTCCGCCAATACCTCCCCAGGCAACCGGCTATAGGAAGCAGGCGGGTTGGTGGCACTTACTTCATATTTGCTGCCACATGAACCAGCTGGTCTCGCAGCTTCTCGATGCCGCCCTCGAGGTCGTGGATCTTGTCGCTCTGCCGATCGACCGCAGCGGTGTGAGCACGGAAAACGGCCATTGCTTCCGTGATGGTGACCGATAGTCCGGCAACCTCTCCTGCTGCTGCATTGAGAGCGGTAGGGTCTACGATGACGGCTGCCACAGCTGCCTGCCCATCCTTCACCGATGGAGCCGCGTTCTGCCCCTGCCACAATCCCAAGTAGCGAACACCGAAGATAAGCGCCAGCACTACGGCAAAGACGACGAGCGCCAAGGGCTGGCCGGCCAGCGTATCAAGAAGCTTTTCCATTCCGCGTTTCCCCTTGGTCGTGCGCAGCGCGGTGAATGTTGACCAGCTCGCCGATGCCGAAGAGCGGATAGATGGCTAGCCAGGTGCTGACGACGCCAGAGGTGGCAAAGCCGTAGACGATTCCGAACCAAATCATGCAACCGATGCCGGCAGACACCTGGCGGATCATTGGCGTAACGTGTTTGCGGGCGCCGTTCACGATGAGGCCGCCGATCCGAGCAACGCCGAGGATCACCATCAGCCAGCCCAAGCGCGCCTCTGATTCCTGAAAGATGCCGCGGAAACCTGCCCATGCTGGTTGTTCGAAGAGGCCCGGCGTCATCACCAGGACGACGCCGAATAGGGCTGTGTGGAAGGCCATGAACCATTCCATCATGCGAGGGCCGAACCGATGCTGGATCTGAATCCAGAGGCCAGGCCCGGCGTGCGGGACTTGGCTCATGGCTGCGGCGCCCGGCCGATCAAAACGTCGCCATTCGGCATGACCGTGCCGGGAGGGACCGGAAGCTTCGGCGTCAGCAACTGATCGAGCGTCGCGCGGCCAACGTCGGTAGCAGCGTCGATTCCAAACTTCACCAGAGCATCAGGCACGGACTGTTCGACGTAGCCGCGGGCAGCCGCCAGGAGCCGATCAGTAGGCTGGCCTTGCACCCACCCCATCCGCTGTATGGCGAAAAGAATGCCGTTCAGCAGCGCGGATTGAAGCGCAGCGCGATGCTGGGCCTCAACATCAATCCCCGTCTTCTGCTTGAGGAAGGCCAGGCCGATTCCGACCAGCGTGGTGACGACCAGGCCGAAGATCGGCACCAGAGCAACAATCAGCTCGGACAGAAAGCTCGGCTGCGTAACGACGACAGGATCTGTCGCTACGGCCTGGGCGAAGGCCGCCGCCGGATAGATGGCAAGCACGGCAACGAACATGAGGGCAGCAAACATCGCCGCCTGCTTAAGCAGTCGCATGGGTAGTCTCCGTTGATGTGAGGGGTTTGCGCTAGAGCGCGGCTTCAAGCGCGTCGAGTTCGGCGCGGATGATCTGGATATGCTGGCGGACCCTGATGTCGGACTTGACGGGCTTGGGTTCCGGTGCGGGAGTGCCGACAGCAGGTTGGTCGGCCATCTTCATGGCCAGCACTCGGACACCATCGACGCGCTTTTTCCAGCCGCGACCGAACACAGGGTAAGTCGACAAGCGCTCGAGGAATGCCAGGCGCTGCGAGCACAGGTCAACGATCAGCGTCTTCACCGGCAGCTTTGCGGTCGCAGCAAGGGTGATTGGGCCGACTTCCCCATCGGGCGCGACGCCGACAATGGTTTGCAGCGTAATGGCAGCGCGTGCGGACCCGCTGTTTACGGCGTAGTCGAAGAGCGCATAGTCGAGGCCCGCCGGCAGGTCATCGCCACGCACATCGTCCCAATAGCGGTCTTTGTAGATGGCGGCCGCCTCGTCACGGCTGAGCGCCTTAACAGCGGACTTGGGCAGCGAGGTCCAGGGCGAAATATTGCGCCAGCGTGCCAGCGTCTTGCGCGTGATACCTAGATTGGTCGCACCGCCCGGATCGGACGGATGGTCGACATACCCACCCTCATGGGCGAGCACCGCCGGCAACGCCGCGGCGAAGTTCTTCTCGGCCATAACGGCCTCCTGTTGATAATCTGAGTCTATCGCCCGCCTGGCAGCGTTGTTCTCTCACCTGCGGGGGCGCATCTCCGTGGGTGAGACTTGCCCCGGCCATGAGCCGGGGTCTTTTCGCGAGAGCCTGGAACTTAGTTGGGCGCCCGGCTGTTCAATCGCCTGTCAGCAACGGTGCCCTCAGAGCATGCTGGCACTCTCCAAGGATAAGGCCTCAGCTCCTCCCCAGCAGCTGGGGCTTTTTCTTAAACGTGCCTACCTGTCAGCACCAAACAAGTAACGGCTACGCAGCTACTTGTTATATCGTGTCCCGAACAGTATCGATAAAGCGGCGCTGAGGTCGCCTTGGGGGATAATCATGAAAACTACTGTTACGGGGTTAGCGCTCGCTATCCTCGCCGTGAGCGTTACCAGCGCATCGGCATTGGATCGTCGGGTCCAGATCAACAACCTGAGTTCTCACGATCAGGGAGTTCTATGCGTCGAATACCGGCACAAACGACTGGGAGGAGGACATCCTTGGCTCGAGCGTTCTGCCTTCTGGGCAGAGCATCGTGATCAACATCGACGACGGAACTGGCTACTGCAGATATGACTTCCTAGCCGTTTTTGAGGATGGCGACCGTGTCACTGCAGCCAACCAGAACGTCTGTGAACTGTCCCAATTTTCCTTTCGGGACTGATCCTAGAAAGCGCATAGCCAACGTTATAGCGCGATTATCATAAGTTAAGTTCTGCTACGCTATTCATCGCGGTGGCGGGTATGGGCGGCGCTGAACGCTTATACCCGCCCCTCTCGGTGGATACCTCTCGGTCTCTGGCATGCTAGTCGAAATTAGCCACCGTGTTCGGCGCTTTGAGCCAGCTGTTAAGCCCATATTCAGTTTGATCCGGCATGTTTGTACCGCGCGAAATGTACCGTGTGCGCGCATCGTAGTCAGAAGCCTCAGCCGTCCAGGGCTGGGGCTTTTTGGTATGCGTTAACCAGATGCTAAAATCGGCGTTGCCGGCGCGAAACTAAAATCGGTTTAGTGAGTACGTGGACTGGTGGCGGAAGTTAACGCACGGGATTGCAACTCCTGGTTTCCTGGTTCAAGTCCAGGCCAGCCCTCCACCCCGCAGTTATGACCATCACCGGCAGCTTCCGCGTTGATATTACCCATGGAAGGCACCTGTTGATGTTGGATTGCGTGCGCCTTCGGCCCGTGCCTCAATGGCTCAGCTTGGGAGGGCTCACGTGGAAATAGAAATCGACTGGGACGCTCAGCAGCGCCTGCGAAACCAGATCGTTTGGCTTGTCGTCAAAAGAACCGGCGGCGCCGAAGCACCAGCTGGGGAAGCCACGAGATCGGCTGGACCCGGCACTTCAGATAGAGGCCGAGTTTTCCGACTTCAGCCGTTGGCTGGCCGATAACCGCCATTTCGGCCTGGTCATCAGCGATAAGACCCTGGTCGGTCGCATAGCTGACGCCGACCCTCAAAAGGCCGCGGTGAAATTTGACGCTCACCACCTTCATGACCTCGCGGTCCATCTGGAAATGATATTTCGGCTGTAGCGCGGCCGCACGCATCACTGCTGTTGCTCGCGCAACGATTTACCAATGCTCGCCAGGATGCCGAGTACAAGCGAGAAGCCGATCATGAGCACAGCCTCATTGATTGCGCTACCGCTCGATGAATTGAGGTATCGCTCTGCCATCCAGGCTCGCTCTGCCGCATCGGGGCGCCAGGCAATGAAAAGCGCCAGACCCAGCTGCGCACTACCAAGAAGGAACGTCAGCCAGGCGACGAGATTACCGACTGCGACAAAGAACATAGACTTGCCCCCACAAGCATTGCAGGGACGAGAGTGCACTGGCCGGCTATTTTCGTCCAGAAGTGTGTTTCGCTCGAAGGTGAACGGCAGCACCGAGAGCTGCAGAAGCGCAGGCCGCAAGAAAAAGGCGGCTCCGAAGAACCGCCTTTACATTCAACCTTCAACCTCGTGAGTCGATACATTCCCCGTTTACTTCAAAGTAAGGGGGAAGGCACGGCTCTTCCGCCGGCGGCTCAATCACTTCCGGTGGCGCACCTTCGAAAATCTGTCCGGCTGTAGAACCGATAAGCCCAAGAGCCCGGTTCTGAGGATCGTCCTGACGGTGACGTTCGATAAGGGTGCGATCGGATGGAGCGCCGAAATAGCCGCGAAGGCCGATGGTCGCCGTGATGTTGTCGTCTTCAGCAAAGCTTACCTGGCCGGTCACCGAGAACGGCAGGGTGTCGAACTGGTATTCGGTCGAGAGATTGAGGGACGCCTCTTCGAGAATGTAGGAACCGCCGATCGCCAGACGCCAGTTATCATTGGCGTACCAGGCGACATCGCCGATGAAGAAACCGCCGTCCAGATCATCGATGGCGAAATCATCATTATAGTCGAGGCGGGCATAACCAGCCCAGGCTTCGAGCGAGATGCGATCGAGATAGAGCTCGCCTTCGGCGCCGACAGCGCTGAGAGTATTGCCGTTGTCGGTACGAACCACACCGGCGGTGATGCCGATAAGGTAGGACGAAGGATCACGCATAAAGGCGTGGATCGCGCCACCGACTGCGGTGTCGTCATCGCTCATTGAAGCCGCAGCATCGAGCTGGACACCGAAGCTGTGACCCACAGGAATGGACACGGTACCGCCGATAGCGCCGACAAAGCTGTCGTCGCCATCAAGATTGCGGAAGCCGCCGAGAACTTCAGCCTTGCCGTTGATGCCGCTCACGGCGGGAAGATCGTAGCCCATCACCTCTTCTGGTGCTGGCAGATATAGATCGGCTGCAGCAGCTGGGACGATCGCAGCGCTGAGCGCGGCCATCGAAATAAGAAACTTGCGCATGTGAGACCCCTCAAAGATGGCGTGTCATGCGCTTCGCCCGTTGGATTAACAAGGGTTAAGCGTGGCAACGGAAGAGGGGCAGCCTAGATGTTGCCATTTTGCGCCACTCAGCTTGGCGCCAATAGCTCGTCCGCCCTCTCAATGTTCGGAGCCTCTCCATCCACCGACAGCGCCATCGCCACAGTCCAATGCAGCACGGCAAAGAGCGGATCATCGGAGACGAAATATTCGACGGCGTAGAACATCTGGCGCAGCTTGGCATTCCCATGCCCGTTCAGCACAGCCTCCAGCTTGCCGACCTCGTCTATCCCTGCTTCCGGATCAAAATCCATTCGACTGATGAAGGTGGAGCGGTAGACCTGGTAGGGCTCCATGACGATCGGCGCATCGTCGAGTGTCAGCACCTCTCGCGGCCGGCCGTTGTGATCTTCGAGCGACCGCGCCGTCACGACCTTCCCGGCCGGGAGCTCGCCTTGCTCGACCCGGTAGAGCCCGAAGGTGCGCAGCCGCTGCCAGCTATAGGTGTCGCCGGCATTGCGCGGCAGCTCCCAAGCGCCTTCGCCATTCAGCGGCCGCGGCTCGCCCTGCCATTCGATCCAGGAAACGTCGTCCCCTTTATATGCAAGCATGCTCTGGCCTCCTATCGGGTAGCAATGCCAGCCGTGCCGCTGGCGAGTTTGGCGATTTCATCGGCCGTCAGAACCCGGCTCCAAAGGCTGATGTCATCGAGAAGACCGCTCCAGAACGTGGTGGTATTGTTCGCGCCGATATAGGCCGTCCCAGAAGGCGTGGTGATCGTGCCTACGGAGACCGAACCGGAAGCGACGCCGTTCACGTACAGCGTTAGGTTAGCGCCGCTGTTGCCGTTCTTTACAAAGACGATATGGTACCAAGTGTTGAAGGCCAGAACCGGCGTGAAGGTGTAGTCGGCGATATTGTCTTCGGTGAAGCGAAGTCGGCCGTCTGACAAGATGGCGAAGCGGGAACGACCACTCTGCGTTCCGTTGAGGAATAGCGTTCCAGTGGCTGCAAAGTTGATCCATGCAGCCAAGCTGAAATTGGTCGCCATGGCCGACTGGATCGGAACCGCTATCTTGCTCGACGATCCGTTGAAGCTGGCCGCACCCCTGATCTTGCCGGGCACAAACGAGACGCTGGTCGGCGTGCCTGGAAAAGTGCCATAGGCGTCAGACGCGTCTGCGTCGAGCGGATAATAGGCCAGCAGACCAACTGGCGAGATCACCGGCTTCCCGCGCTTTCGCCGCTGACGAAACCATCCCGGCAGCGTCACGCGCCTGTCTCCGCAACGGTGTGGACCCTGACCTTGCCGCCACGAACGACCCCGAAACGAGGTATACGGGCCACAGCGGCGATATGGGCACACCGCCAACCTCCGTGAAGTCGAAAGCTGCCGTGTCATAGGTGTGGGCAAAGTTGCCGGTGAAGACGATCGTCAGCGGCAGGCCGTTTTTGAGATTGCTTGCAGTGATGGTCCGCGCGGCCGTCGCAGTCGCTGTCTGGTTCACGCCAGCAGCCTGATCGAACGTCATTGTTGAAGCATCAGCCGGGCCCGCCACCCATGCCATTGCCGCCTGGGCGACGTCGGGCGCTATGGCGCGATCAGCTAGGCCGCTTCGAACCTCTCCGGCGGTCGCCTGCTCGATGATACCCGCAGCCGTAGTCGAACTTAGCAACAGGAGCGCCATCAGAGCGCCCTGGTTCGCCAGCGTCAGAAGCGCACGACCATAGGTCGTGGTGGTCAGCGCCGCGATCGCCGTGAGGTCGGCATCTGCAGGCTGCAGATCGGCAATGGCGACCCCGCCCTGAGCCAACAGCTTACCGGACGTACCGTCGAACACAGCAATGCGTCCGCCGACTGACGAAACCGGGCCTTTGACGTCGCCGTCGCCAGAGCCGGCGTTGCCGGTGCGGGTGAACTGGAAGCTGACGGGCTGGCCATTGCCGAATGCTGTCGCGCCAGAATGACCGGTGACGCCGACCTTGAAGTATCCCGACGCGGCCACGGCCGAGACGACGGCGAAAATGGCCTGCGCGTTATCGGACACCCGCGTCAGGGTGAGTTCGCCCTTGATCGGGCTCGTGCTGTCGTCGAGACGGTCGAGAAAGTTGATCAGCGACGAGCCGGCGCGGTTGACATTGTCGACATAGAGGAAGGCGGCCGCGGAGAGATCGGCGTTGCTGGCTTTGACAATGCCGTCAGTCGGATCGCTGTCGGCGGTGTTCGTCGACCAGGTAAGCAGGATACCAGGATCGCGGCCATCCGCACCGGCCGCACCCGGCGCACCGGTATTGCCGCGCGGCAAGGTGAGGTTGAGCTTTCCGCCTTGCGCCGTCGGCGTGATGCTGAAACTGGCATCGCTGCCTGCCGGTCCCGTCGTCGTGGTGCCGGCTTCGAACGCATAGATCGGGCCCGTCATATAGGCGGGGTCGGTCCAGTCGCCCGACGTCGCCGACTTCTTGGCAAAGATCGCCGAGCGCCCGGCATTGGCGGCGCCAAAGCTGTTGCCGACGTCGGCCACGAACACGGCAAACAAGGCGCCCTCGCCGTTATAGGCTGCCCGGTCTGACATGGTGCTGACCATGACGTCATACCGGGCGCCGTTGATGGCATCCTCGATGTCAAGTTGGCTGGCAGTGCCAATGCCAACATAGCGCCAGACTTGCTCGAAGGCTCCGACCGACGCTTTGACACGATAGGCGCCGCCAGCGACATGGAACCAGACTGTGGCATCGGCGGCCGTGAAGGGATTGCCCAGAGCCGCCGTACCATTCGGATCCGAGAACAGCGCCACAAGTGCATTGTCGCTTTCCCGCCGCACCTCGACCTGTGCTCCAGCCACGGCGTTGCCGTTGCCGTCCTGCACGAGGCCGGTCCATCTTGCTAAAGGCATTGCTGTTTCCTGCTAGTTGATCAGTCGACCGCGAAGGGTGTTGGTCGGCCCAGTCTTGGTCGAATACGAATTGCCGTCGATGGCAGCACCCGCGACGCCGCCATTGCCACCGTTCGTATTGGGATTAGTACCGGTGCCGCCTCGGTCGCCCGCATTACCCGGATTACCACCGCTTCGACCTCCGCCAGCCTCACCGGAAGCATTGCCACCATTACCGCCACCAGTCGGGGAACCACCACGCCCTGGATTGGCACCTCCGCCACCGGAACCACCGTCCACACCAGCGCCGCCACCGCCGCCGCCGCCACGACCACCACCACCGATCGTACTGGAGGGGCCACCTGCACCGCCGCCGCCACCGCCGCCGCCGCCCCAGAGCGACGCGCCCTCGAAGAGCTCCAGAGTAAACGGATGACGAGCATAGAGTGCCGTTCCGCCCCCGCCACCGGCTCCGCCGCTGTTGCCTGCACTACCGCCATTACCGCCTGCACCGCCTTTGCCTCGAACCCCACCACGCAATCGAATGGCAGGGACAAAGCCAGCCGGCCAGGCGCCGAGATTGATGGCGGGCAGCGAGGTGGAATGCGATCCGATGATCACGCCGCTGTTGATGACAAAGGTGACGGTGTCGCCCGCGAGAAGCGGCGGAAACAAGCCGTCGTGGATTGTCCGAAAATTGAGGTTGAACGCGTTGCCGTCGATGACGATGACGCGGTTGTTGAGGTCGAGTTCTTCGAGGTCGATGAAGCGGGCCTCTTCGCAGTCGAGGCGTTGCCAGGCTTCCTCAGCTTGCAGGCTGACAACCTGGATGGGTACGCTTTCCCGCTCACCGGTCGGCAGCTGCAGCGGCCAGGCACTCAGGCGATAGCCGCCGCCAAAAGCCACCGGCGCATTGCGGAAGACGTCGAAGCTGAACTGCCTGGGCGCGCGGCTGTAACGGCCGACCTGGATCAGGTTGAGACGCGCGGCAATGGTGCGCCCAAAGGCCGGAATCCAGCGGGAGTAGATGCGCTTGATGCGCGGCTGATCTTCGACGTCGAAGTCGGTGGCGTCGAACGCTTCGATGGACCGATAATTCTTGGCGTCTGTGACGTTCTCAAGCGGATTGATCAGCCCGTAATAGGTCACGCAGTTGGTAATGCGTTTTTCAGGCTTGTCCTTGATGCGCAACGACCCCTGCCCGATATTTTCCTCGCTCCAGAGCCCCGCGTCGGTCGAAATCGAGCGCAGCACCTGTAGCTTTATGCGCTGTTCGATATCGTCGGGTATGAGCGCCAGTGCCGCCTGCTCGACCAGTTCAGCAGCAAGATCACGAACCGGCGTCGGCTCGGCAATCAGCGCCGTGTAGACGCGGCGCAGATAGGCATTGGTCTCTTCCCGCCAGTCGTCGAGCGGGATCTGCGATGCAGGGATGCCGGCATAATCCTGGAACAGGGTCGCGAGGATGTCCGCCACATTGACGCCCAGAAAGTTCAGGCACAGCTGCGCCCGGTCCTGGGCACGATGCGCCTTGGCCGTGGTCTCGAACTGGGCCCGGACGATGGTAACCGCGTCATTGCTGCGGGTGAAGGAGACGATCTCCTTGCCACCCAGAGCCAGATAGCCGCTGGCCGGATATTCCTTGTTGCCAATACCGCTTGGCCCAAGGGTGAACGACGTTGCCGACGTGCTGATGTCGGCGAGCAGATAGCCGTTGCTGGCCTTCGGCGCCAAAGCCCGATCGCCATCGGCAAGTTTCAGCACATCCTTGCCGACGATCGTCGCCCTGCCATCTTCGGCCGTGTCCAGGCCGTCGATCATCAGGTGCCGCGTTTCCATCTCCTCGAGGCCCTGCCCCACCACGCCGCGGATCAAGCGAATGGCGCGGCCATTGAGGATGGGATGCCGAGCGCGCAGCTTGCCCCAGAACGAACCGACCTTGGCCGGGTCATAGGGTCGCTCGGCACGATACTTGTCAAAGCCGCTGCCGGTGTCGCCGTAAGGATGGTCGCGAAAGGTGACCGACAGCTTGGCGCGGGCGCCCAGGCTCTTCTCGCCCAGCGACAGCCGGGCCGGGTCATAGTTCACCGACACGATGGACGGGATCGCGTCGATGCCGCTTTCGCCCAGATAGGCCGCGTCCTTGGCGAACCGCAGCGTCACAATGCCTTCCGAAAAGACGCTGCGCTTGGCACAGGTGGCAAAGGTGTTGAAGCACTTGACCGGGCTGTCGACGCCCAGCTGCGCCGTGCAGGCCCCTTCCCCATAGCGCAGCGCGCAATAGGGAATGTCGATCTCGACAAAGGTCAGGGAACGATCAGTCTTCACCGCGCGCCGCCCTTTGGATCAATCCCGTCAGCCAGTCGCTCTATGGGGCTGCAAACATCATTGCGGCTGTAGCGGTGACCCGGGTTGAGCGTGATGTTGATCTGGCTTCGGCGCTCAGCGTCTGCCTTGACCATTTTCATTCCCTTACGGATGCGTTCAACGGCTACGCCAAAGCAGAAAGCCATTGCCCCGACCCAGAGGACGGTAAGCCAGGTTGGTTCCATGATGATCACCAGGTGATGCCGCCGATATCCAGCGAAACGTCGAAGAACAGGCTGCCCATGCTGGGGCGAGGATCGGCATTGAGCCAGGCGAACCCTACATCCTGCGGACGATCCTGCGGCAGCCAAGCAAAGAAGAACGGCCCGGTCGTGCCGCGAGCGATGAAAGGCTCCATGGCCTCATAGTACCAGCCGATCGGCAGCATATCGAACGACGCGGTCGTTTGCGCACTCTGGCCGGTTATGATGCGACCCAGGAAGTTGCCGGCTTCCGAGCGGCCGTTGGCGAGCTGCGTTTCATGCGCCTGGTCGAGCGGCACGTGTCCCGCCGAGATCCCGTGCGGCAAGACGAGCAGCTTGCCGGCATAGATCACCGCGGCCGATGGCGGCGTGTTGCCGCCGTTGATGTGAATTCGGAACCGGTTGGCCACGATCGGCGCGAACCGAAACAGCACCGGACTATTGTCGGGCAGCATGTTTGGCGCGATGACCTCGACCCACTGAGCGCCCGAATTTTGCGCGATCTCCGCCTCGATCGATATTGTATGGTTCGAGCCGAAGTTGTGCCGCGCAATGCCAATGGCATCGACCTCTTCTCCGGCGCTGTCGACCTCGATCGTCACGAGCCCCGCCGCTGCAGCCCGCCACCTTTCGATGGTGGAGTCGGTCGCAAGATTGGTGGCAGGGTAATCCTCGTGCTCGGAGCTGGCGGTGATCGTGTCGCGCGTAACCACCGACTCCCAGAGGATCACCGGTGCCTCGAGGCTGACGGAGGTTGACGGCTCAAGCAGCAAGCCGCGCGAGAGAACGATCATGAGTTCACCGCCAGCTTGAACTTGCCCTGGTCGACGCCATCGTTGATGCCATCGGTCAGCTGCTCGATGAGGTCGCGAACGTCCTCTCGACTGTAGCGACCAGAACCGGCCAGGGTGAGGTTGATCTGCGTCGCGCGCTGCGCAGCGGGAGCGGCCTGCGCCGCGCTCCCGGCTGTTGCACCGCCACTCGGACGCGAGACGCTGCCACTGCCCTTCTGGGCAGACATGATGGTGGCAATTTGGGCAGCACCTGTGGCGGCAGCCACGCCAGCGGCAGCAAAGCCCCAGGGTGTCGGTCCATAGGTCGCCATAGCCTTCATTACCGCCTCGGCAGTGCTCACCACGGCGTTGGCGACAGCAAAAGCCTTGTTGTCTTTGAACATGGACGCCAGGGCGCCGGTCATGCCGCTGGCGAGCCCAAGCACGGCCGATGCTGCACCGGAGTTGGCCCGGAAAGCAGCCGCGCCATATTGCTCCCAAGAAATCGCACCCGTCGCTAATGCCGCGTCGAGATTGGCGATGTTGGCGATGGCTTCATCCCACGGCGTCGGATCGCCCATCGCAAACTGCACGCCGGCAAGCGAAGCTTCCGCCTGGGCATACTGTTCTGACAGAAGCGCGATCTCCTCGCGCTGTGCAGGCGACAAAGCGATATTGTCATTCGCTGCCTGGTTGAGCAGTTCCTGCTCATGGCGGAGCGCTGCCGCCGCTTGCCCCGTCATACTCATCGTCTCGGCCTGCAGGCGAAGCTGGTCGATCGACTGCTGTGTGCTCTCGACCATGCCAGCAAAATGTTGGCGACCACCGCCACTGCCGCCGCCACGAGCTGCTTTGCTGGCAAGTTTAGCCGCCTCATCGCGACGATCGCGCTCATCGAGCGCAGCGATCGTGTCGGCGTATTGATTTCGAGCCGCTTGCCGAAGGATTTCGTCGGGCGCTTTGCCCAAAGCTTCGTTCAGCGAATCCCGAGCCTGTTCTCGCACCGAACGAAGCTCGGGCATCATGCGCTTCAAGTCCTCGATCGCGCTAATGGCAGCGCTCGTATCCGCCTGCACACTGATCTGGATATCCATGTTGTTAAGAGTAGCCAGAGCAGACCGCGTCGCCTCCGCTTGCGCCTGCACATTGAAGAGCTCGAGCGCCAGATCGTAGAAGCGCTTGGCCATCTGCTGCACTGAAGGATCGTCGACGGTGTTGTAGAGCTCTCGGGCTGCAACCATGACCTGCTCAAGCTCCGCAGCCGTGTTCCTACTGGACAAACCGAGATCTCGAATGACTTCGATCTGCTGGGCGCCGGCGGCGATAGCAGCGGTGTTGTCGCCAACGCCCAAGCCGATATCCATTGTCTCACGGAGAAACGTCGCCATTTCGGCAATTTCATTCCGGGTGTCGCTGATGCGCTGCTGAAGAGCCTGGGCCGCAATATACTGCTCGAGCAGATTGGCAGTCAGGTCAGAGCGAACGACGCCCTCCGGCAATCGGGTCGCCGCTTCCACCGTCTTTGTGGCCGCCTCTGCCACGGCGTCATAGCCGGCTAGCAGCTCGTTCAACCAGGTCTTGTGATCCTGCAAGGTGCGGACCGACTCTTCTGACCCGGCGGAAGCGCTTGCGAACCACTGGACTGCCGCAGCCGCGAGCGCGACAAACCCGATCGTCAGCAAGCTGACCGGATTGACGATGGACATAAGACCCGCCGCCAAACCCTTGATCGGGCTTTGCATGCCGTTGAGCACTGCCGAGAGCTGAGTACCCTGCTGCAGGGCGATCATGATCGGGCTCATACCCATGGCAGCGGTAACACCGATATCCTGAAACTGCGCGGCAATATTCGCGGTGTTCAAGTTGCCGCCACCAACGTCTCGCATTGCCGCTGCACGTTGGGTGGAAATAGCCAAATTGTCATTCGCTGCTGCATGCGCCAGCGTTGCCTGTGTTGCACTCTGGTGTTGGTCGGTCACCGCTCGCAATTGCTCGGCATGGCGACGCTCCAAGGCGACGAGTGTCGACAGCGCCTGCTCTTGGGTGGCGTAACCAAGATTGACGGCGTTGGCAGCGGCAACTGAAGCCTGAGCAGCTTCTCGCTCCAGCCTTAACCGCAGGGCCGAAGTGCGATCCACCGTCGCTGACCACTTATCCCATGCCCGCTGTTCTGCAGTCTTCCTTGCGACCGACTCTGTGGTGATCGCGTTTCCGCGTTCGATTGCCGATCGTGCGGCGGCCATGCGGCGTTCGAAATCGGCGATTGCCCCGGTCGAATGCTCAGTGGCAATGCCGGCCTTTTCCATGCTGGCTTCGAAGCGATCGAGGGCAGCCAGTGCGCCATCGCCGCGAACGACGAGTTCTGTAATAGCCTGCGTCATTGACGTTTCCTTGGCTTCGCTTGTGCCTGCATGGGTCGTGAAGTAGCTTTCGCGTCTCGATCAGGAGATGCGAATGAAACTTTTTCTCGTTTTGTCTTCGGTTTTTTTGCTTGCGACACCTGTCGCCGCTCAGTCGGACAAAGGGAAATGCGCGGAATTGGCAGCGTCGATGTCTGCCCTTTCCGCGCATTACAGAACAATTTTGGAAGAGCTTACGGACGTTCCCACGGGGTCAGTGGTGAACTCTCTGGATGGCACCCAGCAGGAAGCCGCATTGGCTTGGAACGACGCACATGTGGCATTGCGGCCGGTGCTGACTGCCTATGTCGAGCGACTCGAAGACCTTACTTATTCGCTTCAGACTTGCCGACGGTAGCTAGCCAAAGGTCATCGAGCGCCGTGATGATCTTGACCTCCCAAGGCACTAGGTACAGCCCGGTCAGTCGCGCGAAAGCATCGATATCGCTCCACGTAATAGGAACGACACCGAAGCCATTGCTACCGCGGCGGGATCGAATGTCCCAATAGGCAGACCATATATAGCGCACCGGCTCTGGAAACTTCGGGAGCGCCAGCTGCTCGTAAAGCTCTTGGCGCCGTTGGTGTGTCCGGGCGCGGCTGAGAAGGCCCTGCAGGTTGTCCCGCAGACTGGTTCCGTCCTTATCCCGTGCCGATAATTGAAGTTCGCGCTCTGCGAAGTCGAGTAGAGCTAGGCGGAGCGCTTCGTAAAAGAACTGTCGGCAGCCAAGAATTCCATGGCCTGAGCAAGGAGACTGACGTTCTTGGGGTTTGCCAGCATTTCTCGGGCTTTGGCATCGGTAAACGGAACGTCAGCGCCGTCGATCCGTATGGCCGACCAGCCCAGCAGACGCTCGATGACATAATCCACATTGCCGGCGCGGACTTGGTCAGGCGTCTGCTCTTCGGCAATCCACTTGCGACCGTTGACTTGCGCTTGCTCGATCAGCCGGGTCTTGTGCAGAGTTTCCCGTGCAGTGCGGTTCGCCTGGTTAAGTGTCTTAGGATGGCTAGGCCCCGCAAACTCCCAGAGCCAGCCAGATGGCTTGCCTCCGACCATGACGTTCATTGTGGCAGTGTCGGCACTGGCAAAGTCGTCGCTCGAAAGTTCGAGTACCGTGTTTTCGGTGTTCATTTTGTCCTCTGTCGGAAGGTCACGAGCCCCGCGCCGACACGCGGGGCCCGCTGGTCGCTTGCGCGACGTTCTGGCGGCTGTTCGGGCCGATTAGATTAGGTGGTTGCAGAAGAGCCGTTGACGGCCTTCTGCGCAGCCTGCTCGGCCTTGGCGTGCTCAGGGCTGCCAGGCTCGACGCCCTTGGCAACGACGGTCACAACGGCATCCTGTTCGCTCTTGGCCGTCTCGCTGATGGAGATCGAAAGAAGGCCTTGGACAGTGGCCGGCCACTCAACGTGGAGGCCGGTTTTCTGAGCGACGACAATAGCGTCATGAAGCGCAGCGGCCGCATCGCGGACCGCCTTTTCGTTCTTGGACATGATTGCTCCTGAGGTTAAGTGGCTGAAGTCTGGAACTTGAGCGTGGTGCGGTCGAAAGCACCGCCGCGCTGATCGGCGCCGGTGAGCAGCGAGAACGTCTGCGTGCGACCATTGTCGGTGCCGATCTCGCCCTTGGTGGCGCTGCCCAAGGTGAGGTTGCCGAGATAGAAAGAGCAGAAGTCGGCAGCGCCGGTTTCCTGCTCTTCGAACAGCAGGTGCAGGCTCAACTCGGTTTCGTTGAGATATTGCTGGGAGCGCGACACGTCTTGCTTGAGAGCCGTGATCGAGCCCTCGACCGTGCCTGTGTTGGTGAAGACTTCGGGCGTTACAACGGAGCCGACCACGGGAACGCCGGAGGCATTGAGGTTGAGGTTGAGGTCGAGCGAAGTGATGTCGAGCACATCGCCGGAGCCGACGCGGATCTTCGCTTCGACAGCGGTCATTGCGATCGAGGTGAACTCAGCCGGCGCCGCGTAATATGGCGACTGGGCACCCGTCATAACCTGCATGTCGCGCCCGACCAGGTCGAACGTCACGACGCACATGCCATTGGGCTGCATTTGGAGCTGCATGCCGCCGACACGGACACCGGTGAACACTTCCGAGCCGTCGATATCGGCCTCATGCTCTTCGAAGGTGAAGGAGCGCGCGACAAGGCCCTGCAGCAGTTTCTTTGGGCGGCTGATACCGAATGCCGTATCGGCGGCGCCTACAGCGGTCAGCGTTTCCGCCACCGTGATCGTGCTGGCCGTGAGCCCGGTGACGCGAAGGTTGCGGTCGTTGTTTTCAGCCGCGGAGTGACCGGTAAGGCGAATGACATCGCCGACCCGCAGTCCGGCGGCAATCCAGGAGCCGGCTGAAGCGACAATGGTGCTGGTCGTTGTGGTGATGCTGGTCAGCCCAGCAGTTGCCTCGGTGATGCTCAGCGTCGGCGCAAAAGTGCCGCGGAACGCCGCCTCGATCAGCTCGTCGAAAGTGCCAAGGCTCAGGTCGCCGACATACTGCCCCGATACCGAACGCGAACCGTGCCGTCCGCGGCTGGCAAGGCCGTCGCGACGAATTTCATTCGACATGATCGGCTCTTTGGCAAGCGTCAGCTGGCCCAAGTTCGGACGAAAAGCCTTGCCCCCGTGTTGCCGGCTAGAGTGCCGAAAGTGGTTTCGGGCTTGTAGGACACCGCAACATTGCGGCCGGACTGGAATGCCATGCTGGGCACCTTTCATGAAAAAGCCCGCCGAAGCGGGCCGAGTGAACGATTGCGGGAAACGAGGTTTAGCCGAGATGCCAATATTCAAACGGCACGCTCATCGTGATGCGAAACCAGTTGCCATTGTCATCGCCCGATCCGCCACCATCGATCCGGGGCGCCCAGGTGCGGACATAGCAGCCAGGGGTTTCGCGATAGAAGACTGCGCCACGGAAGAGTTCACCGATGGCCGTCGCATGCTGACTAGCCATCTGGTCACCAGAACCGGTTGGCACAAACACGTGGACGTAGATAAAGCCCTCGTCGACCCAGATTTGCTGACCCGGCGACCCTGCCCCACGCATCGCCGAGCGGGTCGCTTCGACCTCGAGCAACACCCAGGCGTCCGAAGCAAAACCGTCTGCATCGACCGGCGGCCACTCGCCCTCGGGCTTCTCATTCTGGAAGGCGATCGGCGTTGCAGTCCAAAGATCGACCAGCCGTTGACGAATAGCGGCTTTGGCACCAGCGAAGTCAGCCATCAGCGCCCCCTGATCCGCAGTGCAGGATAGCGATTGCCTGCCTTGTTGCCCTTGCGCCCGCCGGTCGTGATCTTGCCAAGGACGCCCTGATAAACGAAGTCGATCCGCGCCTGATTGCCGAAGCGAGATCGAAGCAAGGCTTCAGCCTGCTCATATATGCGCTCGGTACCAGGCACGCGCATCGTCATCGTTCCCAGCTCGATCTTGCGCGCGTAGGGCAATGTGTTGGTGATGATGATGTCGCTCGTACCATCCCAATCGGCGAGGTTTGAAGCACTTGCGCCATTGACGAAGAGCATATGTGCCGACCGATACTCGCCCGAAAGAACCGGCGAGAGGTCAAACAGTGTGTCCATGGCGGCGCGCACGACTTCGTCCAGCCGATTGTAGCGATACCGAATCTCACCGCCGATCGAGACGCGCTCTTCCGGCGCCCCACGCTGCCCGTCAACGATGCGCGTGAACCGCTGCGGCTTGGGGTCAGCCTGCATCACACGCGCATGCTCGCGCTTAGCCAGGTCGACCAGAGCCTTATGCGTTTCGGCCAAGGTAGCTCGCGCAGCTGCCCGGAAAATCTGCACCGCGCCGGCCATCAGCCGCGAACCACCAGGTTGAGCCTGACCAGAACGTCGCCGATCCGAACACTCTCGACAGATTGAACGGTCGCAGCGCTGCCAGCGATGCTGATCTTATCCTGCGCCTCAGGGACACCAAAACTGCCAAGTCCGGACGGCGAAACGACGACCTGACGGTCACCCTGTTGAAGCAATCCCGCAATCTCGCTCGCTTTGAAGCCGCGCACAAAAGCCTGCGTCTCGTGCGGTCCCGTGGTCCCGCGCTTCAATTTGACAGTTTGACCATGCTCGGCAATTTGCTTGTCAAGCATTGCGATGGCTTCGGCCGGCGTCATATCCGAGGAACCTTGAGGCCAGACAGCAGCCGATTGGCGGTATCATGGATGATGGCGCCAGCCTGCTCGGAGACCGTGTAGGACCGGGCTCCAACACCTTCGACGTCTTCAGACCGCAGGAACAGGTTCTCCGCGCTAAGCGCTTTCATGTGCTGCACCGACATGATGACCGCCTGCTTGACGCGCGCCGGCACCTTATCGACCCACTTGGTGGCGTCGTTCGTGTCGCGCACGCCATAGCCGGCCCAGTAGCGAACGTGGCGCTGACGATAGCCCGGCGAGTTCAGCCAAGACGTTATCCCGACGTCGCTGTCACGCAACCAGTATGTTCCGGATTGAAGAGCAGTCAGGACGCCACCATGATCCTCGATCGAGACGCTTTCGACTTCAAGAACAGGCCCAATCGGTAGCGAGAACTGCGCTCGATAAGGGACCGCCGAATACTCCAGCAGCTGCGGCGCCAGGCAGCGACCCAGCCAGCCGGTATAGCCGTCGAGTTCTTCGACCGCCGCCTCGATCATGCGTACAATCGCCGGGTCGTCTGACGGGTGAGAGCCAGCAATGTCGGCCGGCGTGACGAAAGGCGCGGGCGGGGTAATGACCTTGATGCTCATGGCTTCACTCCGCCCGGTGCCAGGTTACTTGTCGTCTGACTTTGCAGCCTGGTCGCTAGTTGTATGGGAGTAGCCCAGTGCCTTTTCGACCGCTTCCTGGCCGGTAATGGTCGGATCGTTGAAGTCGATACGGTTCTGGTCAACCGAAGTGCCGGAACGCGGATTGTCGTCAACGGCAGGGTGAGCCGGATCAACATCGGAAACGATCTGAATGGGAGCGCCCGAAGGGTCGAAGTTGGTTGCGCCAGAGATATTTGCCGGGGCCGCGCCAGTCTGCTTGGTAGTGTTCGCCATAATGGCCTCCAAAATGAACGGGATGGGAGCGGGCCGGAGCCCGCTGCCCGAGTTTAGGCTGCGACCTTGAGCGCGCGCATGGGCTCAGGGTTGTACACGCCGCCACCGACGCGCTTCGTGGTGTAGAAGTGCACGAAGGGTTTGTTGGTAAAGGGGTCGCGCAGCACGCGGATACCGACGCGGTCCACCACCAGGTAGGTGGCGTCCATGTCGCCGTAGAGCGCGGCAATGTTGCCGGCCGCCACGTTCGGCATATCGTTGACCTCGACGAGTGGGACGCCGGCGAGGGTCGACGGCTGGCCGGCCTGGTATGACGGCTGCCACAGGTAGTTGCCCTGCCCGTCCTTGAGCTTGCGCATCGCGCCGATGCTCAAGCGGTTCGAGTACAGCTTGGCATTGCCGGCATATTCTCCCGGCAAGTCGTAGAACAGGCTGATGAACCCGTCCGAGGTCAGCGCAGCAGCGGCACCAGAATTGACGACCGAAATGGCGCCCCAGGGATGCTTGGCGGCATTTGCGGCACCGGTGACATAGGTGAGGATGCCGAAGGGCTTGTTGACGCCGTCGCCGCCGACAAAGGCAATGCCTTCCTGACGAGCGAACTCGGTGTCCACTTCGTCAGCCAACCACTGCTCGAGGTCAACGGCGGAATCGTCGAGCATCTGCTGGGAAATCGCCGGGTTAGCGTAGATTTCACCAGGGATAAAGTCGAGCTGGCCCAGCTGCGGCGTGGACGTTGCCGGACGCGAGGCGGTTTCACCGACCCAGCCGGAGCCGACCGCACGATCGGTGAACAGCTTCTTGAAGCCGGCCGTGGTGATCGACTGCACGCGTGCATTGGCGCGGATCGGCGAGATGCGCTTGAGCTTGCCCGTGATGGTGCGGTCCCACTCGATCGGAGCGAGATAGCCACCGTCGGCATCGGTGCCCTTGGTCATCGCGGCGCTGACGTCGCCCTTGCGCATGTGGGCCTTGAAAGCCTTCACATATTCCGGGTCAGCCGGCATATCGCCGATGACGTTGCCGATGTTCGCCGCGGCGATCTTGGCGTTGATGTCGTCGATCGCCGTCTGGTAGTTGTCGATGGCGGCATTGATCTGGTCGACCTTGGCATTGATCAGCGCGTCGGCCTTGCCATTCAGCTTTTCATCGTTGGCCTTCTTGAACTCGTCGAACGCGTTCTGGATGGCAGCGATCATGGCCTTGGGGTCGTTGGCGTCAGCGCGCGGCATGACGGTGACAGCGCGCGGCACAGGGGCGAGCGCCGTCGAACTCGCCAGCATGGCGAGCGCGGAAGAGTGCTTCATCTGAAGCTCCTGTTCAGGTGTTTTGGAAAGAGGCGAGAAGCCCGGCAAGGCCGGTGTAGTCATCGGCATCGTCAGCGCCTGGCGTGACGGTGTCGACCGCATCAGTGGCAGCGCCGGGCGTGCCCTTGATCTTGTTGATGCTGGCGCGCGCATCGGTGCGCGACTTGCCAGCAGAAACCAGTGTGAGCTCCATGGCGCGAAGCTCATTGACCCGGCGATCTTCGGCCTTGGCCGGCTCGTCCTGGGTCATTGTGTCAGAAGGCAGCAGCGCATCGGCAAAGCCGCGCTCGATTGCCATGGATCCGGACATGAACGTCTCGTCGTCCATCCATTTGGCAATAGCCTTGGCATCCTGCTTGGTGCGCGCGGCGTAGACGTCGACGAGTGCAGTATCGAACGGCTCCAGCCATTCGGCCACTTCGCGCATGTCATGCCGGTTGCCGGCGCTGACCACCCAAGTGTTGTGGATCATGATGAAGGATGCGGCGCCGATCTCAATCGTGTCGCCGGCCATGGCGATGATCGAGGCAGCGGAGGCGGCCATGCCCATCACCTTGACCGTAATCGGCTCGGGATGCTCGCGCAGAACATTGTAAATGGCGATCCCTTCAAAGACGTCGCCACCTGGTGAGTTGATCTGGACCTCGATAGGGCGCGGACCAATTGCGCGCAACTGAGCAGCGACCTTCTTGGCCGTGACGCCGCCGCCGGTCCAGTAATCCTCGCCAATGGCATCGAACATCGTGATAATGTTGTCGCCGGTGGCAATGGCGCGAACGCCTGCAGCATCCTCCGACCACTTTTCCATCACCTGCGGCGTCGTGAAGGCGTGCACCTGGCGATTGGCTGGCACTGGAAGGGCAGCGGGCCGAGCCATGTTCTGGGGCTTGGTGGTGGCTCCGCGAGGCGGCCGGGCCACCGAAGATCCGGCCACGATCGCTGCGGGTTTTGGCTGGGGCTTATTCATCGTCTTCTTCCTCGCTCTTTCCCTTTTTCGGGGCAGGCTTGGCTTCCGGTTCGGGCTCATCGAGAGCGGGCCCGCCGTTGTGCCCCATCATCGGGTGCGGCGGTGCATCGCGAACTTCCATGTCCATCGTGTCGCGGATTTCGTCGGTGTAGATCCACGGCTGATGCCCGCCGGCGCCGCTTGCTTTCGCGAAGTAGTCGGCCTGGTCCTTGAGGGAGCCGCGCAACAATGCACCGGGGTTGAACTTGGCCTCGTAGAGATCTGCTTCTTCATCGGTAAGCAGCGAGCGCTCGATGGCCTGCTGCCAAGCCTCAAACCATGGGTTCAAGGCATAGGCGACGAAGAACTGGCCCAGCGCTTCAATGCCCGAGCCCCAGCTGGTCTCGTCGACCATCAGGAGCGGGCGCGGCACGCCGGAGATGCGTCCAATTTCCTCGATCTGAAGCTTGCGCAGCTCGTTCATCTGCGCGTCTTTTGCGGATGAGCCGACAGCCTTGTATTCGGTTTCGCCTTCCAGGAGCGGCGTGTTGCCGGCGTTGTCGGCGCCGGAGTGGCGGTCGGACCATGACTTCTTGAGGCGGTCGAAAGCCTCTTGGCTCAGTTCGCCCTTGGTCACCAGCACGCCGTCGACGAAAGCGCCGTTCTTGAAAATGCGACCAGCAGCTAGTTCCGCGCTCAAGGCCAGCCCGATCGCCTCTTTGGCCTGCTCGACCAGCGAGAAGCCATGCAGGCCATCGAGCGACATACCGCGCAGATGGAAAATGTCCCGAGCCTGGTAGACGATTTTGGCGCCGGTTTTTGGCTGGTATTTGTAGACCACCGACCAGTCGTTGAGCTGCTCGACTTCCATGCGCTTGGGATCAAGCGGCACGAGGCGCAGGAGCTTGTCCTTGCCGCTGCGAAGATCCCGCGAGCGGATGATCAGCGCGAAAGCGTCTTTATGGACCAGTGCCCGCAGCTGCATCAGGGCCCGAAAGTCGAAGGCGCTTTGCCAGTCGTTCGGCTGGCGATGCAGAAGGCGATGAAGCGGGTGATCGACGGCCTTTTTTTTGGTCGCCTTCACCATCAAATTGAGCGGCAACATGCCGATGGAGTTCGAGATCAGGCTGCAAGCCCGAAACATTGCTGGATTGCGGAGAGCCGTCTCTGGGTTCACGGTGAACCCGGATGCCGTCATCATGCCGTCCCGCAAGAACTCGATAACGCGTGGGTCAGTGGTCGACAGAAACATGCCGCTGTCGCCATAGGCAGCCTGTGGCGCCGATCGGGCGCTGCTACCGCGCGCACCCATGCCGAACAATTCGCGAAGGCCCATTGTCAGACCATCCGCATGCCGCGGCGCTCATACGGTGAGCCCTTGGCATCAGCCATTTCGTTGGTCGCTGCGCCGACGGCCATCGCGATCGTTACCATGCCGTCAATCCTTCCACGGGAGCGCTCCTTGTCGAAAGCGCGGTTCTCTTGGCCGTCACTGACGACACATGCATTTGCTGCGCAGCTATAGGTCACCGGCGAAGCGTCGATGGTGATGGACTTCTCAAGGATGCGGTCTTCCAGCCGCTCGATCGAGCGCGGCATGGTCAACTGCTTGTCTTCGAACCTGACCAGCTTGCCCTGGGCGTGGCTGACGAGTTTCAGGCCCTTGCCCGCAGGCTCGTCCGAGCCTCTGAAGCGCCAGACCGGAAAGCCGATTTCCTCACATGCGGTGATGAAGTCGGCCATGCCGGCAGGATCGAACGCGAGGAACTCGACGGCATGGGTCGCGCAGATTTCCTGCACCTTCGCCGCTACGAAAGTCTTGTCGATCACCGCGCCATCGACAGCATTGAGGCAGGTCGCCGGGTCCAACGCCCATTTGTCATAGGGCGCCATGTCAGCGCGGGCCCGGTCCTCAATGCCGACCTTAGTCGTCCAGTACCAGGTCTTGACCTGCAGCTTGCCGTGCCGGTCGATCCAGCAGCACGATAGCGCCGTGAGGTCGTTTTTCTTCGACAAGTCCAGCGCAAGCCAGCACTTGAAGCCCTTAAGCTTCAACTCGTCGACTTTCCCCTGAACCGCCGACCAGGCTTCCTCGGCAATCCAGAAGTCGGTTGATCCGACCGGAATGCCGAAGTAGAGCCGTTTCACCGACAGCGCCGTCGAGAGCAGCTGCTTGGCCGTGTTGACGCGGCCTTGGATATTCTCCAGCGGGAACGTCACTCCCAGCGCCGGCAGCGCCTTGGTCCACACCTCGGGCTTGTCAAAGACCTCTTCGCGGTCAGCCTTGTCGACCCGGGCGATGAAGCTGAAAGCCTCGTCGTCGTAGAACTCGCCCTTGGCGACCCGCTGGTAAAACTCGGAATATTCAGTACCGACGATCTGGTTGGACGCCGGCGTGTTCGTGCCAAGCAGCATCAGGGCATCGCCCGGCATCTTGGCGATAGCTTCCTTCCAAAGCTCGATCGACGTGTTCGTCTTGAACTCGTGGATCTCGTCGGCCGCGACCAGCGTCGGCTTCGGGCCAGACACCGCCTCGCCGTTTGCCAGCGCTTGGAATAGCGCGTCGTGCTCGGGAAACTCGATCTTCCAGGCGTTGTCGCCTTCGCCGCGGATCAGCACGTCGCCGCGGGTCAGCATGCTGTCGCCGTCTTCATGCCCTGGCGTCGTTGCCCGGCACATGGCGACCGCGTCCTTGAAGAGCACGTTCGCGGTATTTTTGTCCTGGCCAATGGCGAAGGCCTTGGCACGCTGGATGCCATAGAAGCCCGTCATGTAGATGCCGATCGCCGCCATTAACGGCGACTTGGCCTGACCCTTGCCGGTCTCGATCCAGCCGGACCGAAAGCGCATGCGCCCCGATTCCCTTCGCCAGCCGAATAGCGAGCCCGCGACGAACCGGTGATACGGCAACGGGTGGAAGGGCTGGCCGACCTTGGCGCCCTCGGTGATCGATAGCATGGCCGGCAGGAACCGCAGGACGCGGTTCGAATGATCGGATGACCAGTACAGGCCACGCTGCTTCCCGTCCTTCAGATCGCGCAGGTGGCGCTCGGCAGCGGCAGCCACCAAATCGCCGACGACGAACTTGCCTGCGACCGCGTCTTGCGCCCAGGCTGTTGCCGGATCAGCCGGCGCCTTTCTTGCTCGTGAATTCATCGGATGCGCGAACCACCGTCTTCTTGCGCTCCGCCACCGTGGCCGCCGAACGGCGCCGCGGCGAGAGACCAAACTCCGCTTCCAGGACGGCCGCGTCCGACGCCAGCTCGCGCATGGCAGCGAAGTGCGGCGACGTGCGCGCTATTGCCTTCGGGTTGCCGCGCTTCGGCTTGGTCACCGCGCCGTGCTCGGCGACTTCGCGCAGGCTGCGATCGTAGAGGACGTAGGCGACGACCAGGCGCTGCAGCGCGTGCACGTTGCCTGCCGCTAGAAGCTTCCGATCGCGCAATTCGGTGGTGACCCGGCGCCAGTGTTCGGTCACCGCGCCTATCTCGAGCTCGTCGTTGAACAAGCTTTCCCAGTCGGGCTGCTCGACGATGCTGCCAGTGTCCTCAACCAGTTTCATTGCTGCCTGCTCAAACTCCGTTTAGCGTCGGCACAGCACAGTGCGGAGCTTGGAAATGACGATCATCATCTACCTTGGGGTAGCAGCGGCTGGGCTGGGCCTGATGGCTGCAGCGTTTTGGCTCAAGGCCAGTTACGCCGGATCCGTTGACGAGAAGATGGAATGGGTTTCGCTCGCGGCTCTTTACAGCGCCATCGCCGGGGTGACCGCAGTGGGCACCGCAATGATCGTCGCTATGCCGTTCATTCTTTTCCAGCTCGTTCGTTGAAACACATCACCCCCTAAAGGGGTGGCCCCAACTTTTATTTCTGAATTTGCTCTCAGTGCGAACGCTTGCCCCAGCCGGTCCGCCCCCTAAGGCGCCTTAGACTTTCGACACCCCCGCCCCCTGCCTCGACCTTAGTCAGAGGTTCCAGGGATGAGCGCCCACCGGCCGACCATTAATGTCAACGGCGCCGGTCATTCGACCATGCTCTTCGCGCTGCTTGATGATGTCGTGATGGTCGGGACAAAGGGGCTGCCAGTTTGACCTATCCCAGAACAACCGCTGATCATTCTTGTGCGCGATGATGTGGTCGACCACGAGGTGCATTCGCCATGGGTTCGTCTCCAACGTCCCATCAAGGTGCATAGTGCCTGGGTTGAGCAGCCCAGTCTTCTCGCACTCTCGGCAGAACTGGTTGTCCGGTTCAGCAAGGAAGGCCGCGCGAGCCTTGTCCCAGGCGGCGGTGTACCCACGCTTGCGGGCACTTGTCCGTGTCATCAGGCTGCCTGCTGTGGTGCGTGATCTTCCTCAGCTGATCGACAATGGAAGGTGGTGTTCACGGCATAAAGCTGGCGCCGGTTCTGCACCCGATCGCCACCGTGGCGCTCCAGTGCATCAATCATCATCTGCCGGTGCGGCTGCCAGCGATCGAAGTCGCCGTTGCATAGGTCGTGCAGAAGATCCATCGCGTCCGTCCAAGCTTCGCGAAAGTCCTGCTGGTTGGTCGTGTACCTGCCGTGAAAGCCAAGGGTAGCGCCCTCTAGCCGACGCTTCACCTCGGCAACCAGCTCGTCATTGGGGCAGGCATGGAGATCGAGCATTTGACCTCCAAAGGCCTTAGAGTGGTAAGTTCTCACCGGCCCGGACAGAGAAAAAGATGCAATTTCCCAGAAGCAGAGCAGAGGCTGAGGGCACTAAGCACGAGGCGCTTTGGCAAACCCCGCCGCATTGGCCCGATCATGTAAGGCTTGTGCCCATCGCCGACTACGACAAGTGGGGGCTGGATGGATCGAACCAGCTGTATTGGGACGGCGTCCCAGTTTTGACCCGAAATACCATTCGCTTGGAAGGCTGGACGCTGTTCTTCGCCGCTGCGGCAACTATGGCGACCGCCGTATCGGCTCTTTGGCCAATAACCCTGCATTTCCACTGGTTCGGCTGGTAAGGCGCATAAAAAAAAGCCCGCCGAAGCGAGCCGTGTTTCCAATGCGTGAAGCATCAGCATGCCTGATATATGCGCTTCATTGCCCCGCTTCGTCAACTGTCGACTATGGGCTGGGAAGCTGACATTCGGCATTTGGAGCCATCGGGCTGTTAAACAAGCGCTTGGGCTTTGCAACAGCCTTCTAATCGATTTGCCAGTCGGCTCTGGCGCAGATTCCTTGAATCTTAGACGAATTTATATTCAACAATGCATCACAGATCCCTCCGCACGTGCAAAGATTCATCTGCATTGTCTTAGTGCGGTAATTTTGGATCATCTTGCGAACTTAACAGGTATAGGTCGATGAGCGCCTTTGCCCGCTCCAAACAGACGGCCTCTCCCTTTTCCAGCGTGGCCGAAACCTTCGTTGGTAATGGTGCAGAAGATGACTGCTCCATAATCTCTGCCGACAATTCGCTGTCGCCCAGAAAAACGATGACATGCCCTCGATAGAACGCCAGCATTGCAGTTCCTCAAAGGATGCTGCGCTACTAAGCAACCGCGAGGCGAGTGGTTTCAAATTATGTAAATTGGTTTGGGCGGAACGAAACCGCCGTTGCGCAGGTTCACGAGAGCGAGAAGAAACTGCCCAGCCAAAGCGCTGGGCTTTTTTCTACGCCGCCTTGCCGTCGATACTTGCGGCTTTTAAGCGCTCACTGCACATGTGATGCATCGTTAAGCGTGGTGTCGTGTTCGCCTCCTACATTAGGAGGTCGCATGACCGAGAGTTTTAGCGTCCTCATTGTCGAAGATAATGCGTTGATAGCCGCACATATGGTTTGCATCGTTGAGGACGCCGGCGGCACGGTTTTGGGGCCAGCCAAAAGCGCAGCATCAGCACTGCTGCTTATTGATGCCTTCGAACCGCCGGACGCAGCCTTGCTGGACATCAACATCACCGATGGGCTCGTTTATCCGGTAGCAACACGACTTACGGAAATTGGGTGTCGCTTCGCGTTCGTTTCCGCCGTGCGCCCTATGCACATTCCTTCACAATTCGAAGGGATCGAAATCCTGTCTAAACCTGCTGACACCAAAGCTGTCACAGAGTGGCTGCTGAATTAGCGATGCATTGTTAACATTGGAAAGCTGCCTAAGCGCCTTCGTCAGCGGACAATACACCTAGAACCAAGCCAAACGGGCTCATAAATCTGTGTCACGGCTATTGGCTCTTCGAAGGTAGCGGCGCTTGCCGCGTTCAATATGCTCGCCAGTTTTGCGAGGGTGCCGATTTCGTTAGACAGAATTTGCTCTTTGCACTGTCTCGCTTCAAGCAGGAGTTTAGCAGCGCGCTCATAGTGTGGCAGCAAATCAGTCACGACAAACCGCCTAAGCATTAACTACCAAGCGGTAGCGCTCGGCAAAGGTATACGGCGCGCAACTCTGGCTGGTTCACATAGCCTTAGCCAGAAACGATGTTTCCGGACAGAGTGAGCGTGCAAACGTGCCGTCCTCCCTCCTGTTCTACGCGCATTTGCCAGGAAGAGTTGTCGAAGAGATTGGCACCCATATCCCCGGCTATCGCTATGAAAGCCGAAATACCTTCGGATTTTGCTTTGCCGTCATCAGCTAGCACCACTCCAACCGTGTCTCGATTGTTACTGCCGTCGTTTAGGTGGAAGAAGTAGCGAGGCATCATCGTAGCGTTTCGATCATAAAGAACGCCAATGAGCCGAACCCGAAAAGGTGTCAGACCTTGTCATGCAATAATCATTAGGGTCACATGGAACAGCATGTGACCATCATTGCTAATGCCCTCTTAGGGTCAATGAATATCCCATGGCGTCAAAGTCGTCATCGTTACGAGGATTCCGGCGACGAAGAAGAGGCCGACGATGAGATATGCATCGAAGAATAGGTCGGGTCGATAATGTCGGCCTACGCGGTAGACTGCATACCCTAGCAGAGCGTAAATCGCGATCTGCAGGGCAAAGCCGAGGTACATGATATCCACTTCGCCACTAACGCCTCTTTGTGGCTAAGCGCAAACGCAGATGGACCTGCACTGATATTAATCAGTCAAATCAGTTTGCCGCATGGGTGGTGCTGGTTCGAGCGATGGTGTCCTAGTCAAAAATGTCACCTCAGCGCCCAACGAAAGAGGAGGCTCTAGCCGGTGAAAAGCTGAGGCTTCCTCTTTAAAACTGCCGGCAGTGGTAGGTGCGCGAGTGCCAACACTTGTTCTAATCGACAAAGGCTGCAGACGATCATCGCTACAAGTGATAGCATGCTCGCCTGGAGCCCTGATGACCGACGCGCCACTACAGGAATTTCAAGTCGAGTCCTTCAACACCGACCCGGAAGGGCGTTCACAGCAGTCCGATGTCTGCATGGTCTTTGCGCATAGCCCAAAGGCAGCAGCCATGAAGGCACTGAGCGAGGACCTGCACGAGATCGGCAACGTACGTCGGCTCCGGGCTCGAGTTACGGGCGTGGATGCCGTCGGGCGAAAACGAGTGACCGCACTATACAGCCAGCTCTGACTAACTTGTAGAATTGCTACTCAGGCGTATGTCGCTCTTCATACGACCGAGGTTTTCCAGTTTTGTTGGGACCGGCAACTCTGTTGCAATAGCTCGTCGTAACTTTCGCTCTTTCGTTCAGCCGTCATTGAACTCGTCCGTTTTTGGAGCTCGAGCGATGTTAAGCGCGACCATGCCTATGCCTTATTGGGTACACTCGTCTCGATATACCAAGCGCGCTCGCTTTCACAAACACGACGGAATTTTTTGCAATTCTGGAATTGGCATGATGCGAAGACCAGCATTTCCAGGAGGTCAGGTGCTCTGGTCGAGTTACGCTTCACTGGCAGAGGCGAGAGCCTTCATTGCCAGTCTGCCGTACCAAGACAAGGGCGACTGCAAAGCCTGCTTGGGCCCAAACGCGACGAAAGCTTAAATAGTGAAGCCGGGTAAAACACCCTTGGAGCGAGCCTTCGAACTGGCGCGACACGGGTCGTGCAGAACCATCACGGACGTCAAAAAGTCTTGTTGGCCGAAGGGTATGCCATCGAACAGATCGATGGACCTGCCCTTATCCGTCAGTTGAAGAAAGAGCTTCAAGGACGACTTAACGTGACTTCTTCGACCAAACTTTGAGGACCGCTAGCCCAATCACTCTTAGGAGTAAGAATGACGACTCCGAGTAAGACAAGCAGCAGCAGCAAGGCCAAGACCCGGCGCCGCACTAATTTAGCATGCGGGCGGTACATCTTAGGTGGGCCTTATGATTTCTTGTTTGGCAGCGGGAACCGAGTGCTGCGGCCTAGAAGAAGCGTTCCGGGTTTACCCAACGATACTGAACGGGGTTGAAAAGCTTGTCCCGCTTTGTGCCGCTGATCCTGAGATCGTCAACCCAAACTTTTATTCCCACTCGCTGCTCTTCTGGAATGTTCGCCAGAACCCATTTCCGCATGTCGCCAAAGCTTTCAAAGTGCATCTCGGACTGCTTACCCGCCGAGCCGGAATGCCCGCCCGTTTTTGGTGCGAGGTAGGTTATGACAATTTCCATGATGATCTGGCAGCGCGTCAAACGCAGCTCTCCTAAAGACCCCTTTATCACACCTCGTAAGCTTCTCCTAACTGTTGCCGGACATTGGGTCAGGGCGGCCACCGAGTGGCCTCTACTTTCCAGCCTGAGGCCACATAGGCCCAAGGCTAGCAGCCAGGGGTGGAAAGCAGACAATCTGGTCATAGATCGATCCCGATCCAAACGGACATCTGTCCTATTTGGATATTCGAGAATAGGTACGATCAGCTCTGAGAAATATGATTTTTCGCCAACAGAAACATAGATCAATGTTTTCGGTGGTGAGATGTGCATCCTGTTGCCCAGCGGAGAACAGATCCATGCGTCTCACAGATGAAGAATTGCGCCAGCGCGCCACGCTACAAATAGAAGCTACCAGGTTTGCTATGTTCTTCTTCTCTTGGAGCGTTGTGCATGGCCGATGTCCCGATACTTCCGAGATTCCAGCAAACGGCGACATGGAAATCGCCGTGCGCGAAGCCGTCAGACATGTCATCGTCGATCACCCAGCGACCTTGGACGATTTCCGCATTCATTTCGAAAATACCGCCCGAGCAACTCAGGCCAATTACTTCTGGTATCCGGCGATAATTTGGGGCTTCGCTGACGATGAGGTGCGGAACCTCGTAGCTGAGGAGCTTGGGTTCAGATTGCCCGATACGTGGCTTCCTGAGGATGAAGAGTTACCGGCGTCAATGCTCAGTAAAAGATCAGCATAGGTGTTTTAACCTAGCAGCCGCCGTACTAGGCGACCTGCCGCAGCCGCCTGTGCAGGTAATTCTCGTCGAACCCAGCCATCCGAATAAGCTTTTCCGGATCCTCGATATGAAGAACACCTCTTTCGATTGTCATCGCTCCACTTTCGCGCAACACCTTTAGAACCCGATTGAGGTGCACCGTGGTCATGCCCAGCGAGTCAGCCAACAAGGCTTGCGAAAGCGGGAGGGCCAACCTGTCCAAAGCGTCTATAAGACCGATGTTTCGAGCTCGCATGTAGAGCTCGCACATCAGATGCGACACTCGCTCAAGGCTGCTGCGTCGGCCCATGCTAGTGATCCAGGCGCGCATCGTGCCCTCATCGATTAGCTGAGACAGGTACATCGCTTTAGCGATGCCTCTGTTGCTGTCAAGGATGATGTCCATTTCAACACGGTCGACGGTGGCGACCAGAGCTGGCGTGATGGCCTGAATACTGTGGTCCATCTCCGCAAGGAGACCGATGTGGAGGTCGCAACTGTCGCCTGGCATCAGATAGGCCAAAACCTGGCGAGTGCCATTCGGTAAGATCTTGTACCGACATGCCCAGCCTTCCAATACGACAAACACTGGCCCAGGCCGATCGCCTTCCCGGATGAGGTCGATCCGTCTTGCAAATTTGCGCGGGTTAGCTGTGGCCTTGGCTAGCACCTTTACTTCATCGGGAGAAAGCGGACTGAAGCCGTGCAGTTTGTCGATGAAGCGATTGCCCATGCTGCACCATTTCACATCATCGGAAACAATAATATTGTTCAAAGTTATTGTCTGAAGTTGATATGGGTAATATCTTTGTCACCTTGTCTAAGCTACGGTCGCGACATCGTCGGCCCAAGTTTAGGCTCCGGCGGCTGGGGGCATTGCACCCTCGCCTGGTCCAGGAGCGTGACAATGAGCGAGTTGCCAACAAGTAACGATAACCGACCATCCATGGCTGATGCGCATGGGCGGGCTGCCCTCTTGATGACTGAGAGCTTGCTTCATAGTCTTATCGCTAAGTCGATCATCTCTGTGGCTGAAGCCGTGGAGGTTGTTGAGACAGTGATTTCGGTTGAAAAAGATGCCATTGCCGATGTTGGTGATTCCGACGGGACCATCAGGAAGTCCTTGGCACTTCTCCAGAAAATCAGCACAAGTTTGAGCCATGATCTCAACGTACCGACCTGAAGCCACTCTTACGGATCCAGGCCAAGCCCGCTAAAACTGCTGGTATATATTGATCTAGAACAATAACTTCAAACTACACAGTCCTGGATGTCCCTCGCAGCGACTGTGGCGGAAGCCGCTATGATCCGATCGTAGCGGCTTTCGCTTGAGCAAAGTTATCGCCGCCACGTCGAACCGACTAAATCGAAACGTTCTCATCGATTGCCTACAGGGGCTGCTGCCTGACGGATGGAAGCTCAAACGGCTAACCGGCGACTAAACGCGGCAGCTAGTCTGGCTTCTTCTTGTTCGGATCAGGAGGTGTCTCACCCACCTCCGACACCGGCGTTGCGTCGGCATCGCTTCCTGGCTCGACGTCCTTCAGGTCTGGGCTGGCTTCCGGATTTTCGTTTTTTTGTCATCAGTCATGTTGGCCTCCTTGGATATAGACCAACCGTTGCCGCTCGCCAGCGTTGCATCAGTCCTTCTGCAGGCTATTGCCGATCGTCACCAAATGCTGGGACGAACCATGAGATCGACCTCCTAACAGTAACAATTAAGTGGCCTACAGGCGCGGCGAAGATGAACAGGGCAACCGGCAAGCTGGGTTTTCGATCAGCACGGTGACGAGTTCTCATCGGGTACGAAGTCTTCATCGTGCCCACTTGAGCGAGGTCTGGTGTTCTCTATCGAGCGGACAGGCCAAAGATGTTGCATAGATGTTCAATAATTGGGGGTCCGCTTTCGAAATTGGCCCGCAGCTTCCGCTACGACCGAAATGGGGTCGAGAGCAGACCGGCACCTCAGGGGTGGTTTTCAGCCGGGCGGCTTTGGGCTTCATCACCACGAAAGCAGCCGTCTCGTACTGACGAATGCCAGCGTAATTACACCATCTAGATTGACTTGAGGCTGACTCGCTCTTCGAGTTTGGCAACCACTTCCTTACGCTCGCTGTAGCGGGAGGTCAGGTAGCCGGAAACGCCGCGGTTGATCAGCGTGAACTTCACCAGTTCCTCCATGACGTCTACGACCCTATCGTAATAGGATGACGGCTTCATGCGGCCGTTGTCGTCAAACTCCTGGAAGGCCTTGGCCACCGAGGACTGGTTCGGGATGGTCAGCATCCGCATCCAACGCCCGAGGATGCGCATCTGGTTGACGGCGTTGAACGATTGCGATCCGCCCGACACCTGCATGACCGCCAGGGTCCGACCCTGCGTAGGTCGGATGGCACCGCCCGGGAGAGGTATCCAGTCGATCTGGGTTTTCATTACTGCCGACATGGCGCCGTGCCGCTCCGGCGAGGTCCACACCTGGCCTTCCGACCACAACATGGCCTCTCGCAGCTCCTGCACCTTGGGGTGAGTGTCGGGGGCGTCGTTGGGCAACGGCAGCCCATTGGCATGGAAGATGCGGACCTCGGCGCCGAATGCCTCAAGGAGCCGTTGCGCCTCGAAGGTGAGGAAGCGGCTGTACGAGCGCTGCCGGAGCGATCCGTACAGCATGAGGATGCGCGGCTTGTGGTCCAGGGCCGGAGCGACCAGTTGGCCGAGATTCGGAACTTGAAAGGCAGCATTGATAATGTTGGGTAGATCAGACACGCCGCTTCCCTTCGGCGTCGATGATGATCTCGCCGTCTTCCTTGGTGAACGGGCCGATGTTGGGATTCTCCAGGATGTCGAGCACGACTTCGGACGGACGGCACAGACGCGTGCCCACCGGGGTCTCCACGAAGGGACGATTTAGCAGGATCGGGTGCGCCTCGATGGCGTCGAGCAGGTCGTCGTCGCTCTTGGCCGGATCGGCAAGACCGAGTTCATCGAATGGCGTGTCCTTCTTGCGAATGGCATCACGAAGCGGAATGCCCGCGGCGGATACGAGCTCGACAATGCGCTCGCGGCTTGGCGGAGCCTGGAGGTATTCGACGACGGTAGGCTCGACGCCGGACTGGCGGATCATCGACAGCGTATTGCGAGATGTGCCGCAGTTGGGGTTGTGGTAGATGGTGACGGTCATATCGGTGTCCTTGGTGAAGTCGGCGGCCTACGCCTGTCTGTCGCCGACGATCCGACCGGAAGCGGGGAAATGTTGGCGTCCCAGCCACAGGGCCAGGTGCACCAGGACGACGAGGACAGGCACCTCCACGAGCGGCCCGATGACCGCGGCGAAGGCAACAGGCGACGCCAGTCCGAAAGCAGCGATGGCTACGGCGATAGCCAACTCGAAGTTGTTGCCGGCAGCCGTGAACGCGATTGCTGTCGAACGCGGATAGTCCTTGGCGATCCATTTGCCCATGAAGAAGCTCACGGTGAACTGGATCAGGAAGTAGATGGTGAGGGGAACGGCGATGAGCAGTGCATCGAACGGCAGGCGCACCACGTCACCACCTTTCAGGCTAAACATCGCCACAATGGTGAAGAGCAGGGCTAGTAGTGTGATTGGGCTGATCTTGGGCAGAAAAACCTGTTCGTACCAATCGTTGCCCTTGCCCCGAATCAGGAATTGGCGCGTCAGGAAGCCGGCGAGAAACGGAATGCCGAGATAGATCAGCACCGCTTCCGTGATGGTCCAGAAGCCGACGTCGATCACACTGCCCTCTAGCCCGAACAGCGGCGGCAGCGCGGTCAAGAACAGCCAGGCATAGGTAGAAAAGAACAGGATCTGGAAGATCGAGTTAAAAGCGACCAGCCCGGCGACATACTGGTTCGAACCACCAGCAAGCTTATTCCAGACCAGCACCATAGCGATGCAGCGCGCCAGGCCGATCAGGATCAAACCCGTCATGTATTCCGGATAGTCGCGTAGGAAGATCACCGCCAGCAGGAACATCAGCACCGGGCCGATGATCCAGTTCTGGACCAAGGATAGGGCCAGCACCCGCTTATCGGCGAACACCTCGTGCAGGGCTCCGTACTTCACCTTCGCCAAAGGCGGGTACATCATAAGGATCAGACCGATGGCGATCGGGATGTTGGTCGAGCCGACCGACATGGAATTCAAGGCTTCGGGCAAGCCGGGGATTATTGAGCCCAAGACTACGCCGATGGCCATGGCAGCAAAGATCCACACCGTAAGATAGCGGTCGAGGAAGGACAGGCGCGCTGGCGCTGCGGTGACGGTCATTAGAAATCCGATTTGCTGGAAAGAGCGGCGCCGCTCAGGCGACCTTGGACGACTTGGTTGTTGTCCCGTCCATCGCGCCGATGCCTTCGAGCTTCGAGTTGAGCGCCATGCGGTCGATGCTGGCGATCGGCAGATTGATGAAGGCGCCGATCCGGTTGCGGAGATAGCGCAGTGCGTCTTCGAAGGCGGCCCGCTGCTTGAACTCCGGTCCTTCAACGGCGGCTGGATCCTCGATGCCCCAATGGGCGGTCATCGGCTGTCCCGGCCAAACCGGACAGGCTTCTCCGGCGGCGTTGTCACAGACCGTGAAAATAAAATCTATCTTCGGCGCGCCCGGCACCGCGAACTCGTCCCAGGCCTTTGAGCGCAGGCCTTCCGTTGAGATGCCAACTTTTGCCAATGCTTCCAGCGTCATCGGATGCACCGCTCCCCGGGTGTCGACCCCGCGGAATATGCTCTGAAGCGCCCTTGCCCGACGTGATTGAGGATCGCTTCGCCTAGGATAGAACGGGCGGAATTACCGGTGCAGAGAAACAGGACGTTGTAGGCGCGGTCAGACATGGCGGGCAACCTTTGGCGGGCAACATGGGGTGAATTCGGCGACGAGCGGCTCGCATAGCTCCGGGCGCCCGCCGCAGCATTCCTGCACCAGGAAACTCGTGATCTCGCGGACACGCTCGACGACGGCGCGGTAGACGATGGACCTGCTGTGGCGTTCAGACTCGATCAGGCCGGCACGTGTCAAAATCGCGAGGTGCGACGACATCGTGTTCTGCGGCACTTCGAGTTGGCGCGCGATCTCGCCGGCTGCCAAGCCTTCAGGTTCATGCTCCATCAGGAGACGAAACGTGTCCAAGCGTGTCGGTTGCGATAGCGCCGCGAACACTTCGATAGCGTGATATGATTCCATATATCGAAGATTATGGATTTATTTGTTGGTGTCAAGATGCAGTTGCTCTGACGCCATCGGGTGGATGGCAGCTTTCAGGGTTTAGATGCAACAGCCCAAGTGACCGAAAGGGGGTCGAAAGCGGTCACTTCGGCTTAGTTGATGACAGCCCGAAGTGCACTGCCAGCCGATCCAGCGCGTCGAGCAACTCGCGCGTTACGCGGGTGCGCGCACGCGAGGACTTGCCGGCCACCGTCGATATGGCCTGATCGTGCACCACCACCCGCTCGACTAGGCTAGACTGCAGCAGACCCAGGAACTGCACCGCGTCGCGATATTGCCGACGCGCGTCATCGCCATACTCGGCGCTGGCATCTTGCTGTGGCCCTGAGGTGTCCACGCGCTGCTTGGTGTAGTCGGTCGCCTTCGCTCCGCCGATCTGCGATCGATCGAACAGCATCCGAAATTTGGCCGCCGCAGCCTCCTGCGGCTCGGTGCGGTCCTTGATGCGCGCCAGCCCGCCGATCAACTCGATCATGCTGATGGCCGCACCCGTTTTGCCGACGTTGTCACCGGCTTTGGTCTGGCGCTGATGGAAATACTCAGCATCGGTCATTGATGGATCCGGCACTAAGCGCACTTCGACTTGACGAGGATCGTTCCACCGCGGTGCAATTTGCACACTTTGCAATTTGCTCATGCTGCCTTCCTCTTCTTTCGGGACTTGCGAAACCAGACCGATGCCAGCGCTCGGGCGGCCGGCATGCGATGCGTTTTTGCAAAAGCCTTGGCGTCTATACCCATCTGCTCGTCATCACCGGCCATGGCTTCGGTCAATGCCTCAGGCTCGACGTCTTCTCGGAACTCGTCGTCGGTCATCAGCAACTCGCATGCTCTGATGTGCTCGCCCTTGATCGGCGCGAGGTCAGCCTTTGCCAGAACCTCGAGCACCTGCCGGGCCCGGATCACGCCGCGCGTGTCGACCAAGGCGCGCAGCGCGCTGACAGCGACCGTTTGCCCCGGCTTGTAGTCGATGGTCGCATAGCGCTGGATCGTGACGCCTGCGCGATTCACCACCTGACTGATCGTCAGCGCATCTTCATCCTCCGCAGCAAGCTCTGCCCAGTAGCGGTCCAGCGCCGAGATGTTCTTCCGGTCTCGGTTAAGCGCGATGAAGTTTGCCGCTTCTGCCTTTGCGCCCGACACTGCGACGATGATCGCCGGCACCACCGACACCATCGGGTGCTGCTTCGCCGCCTCGAGCCGATGCTGGCCGTCGGTGCAGTGGTATCGGCCATCGCCTGCCGGGGCGACTACTATGGCGCCGAAGCTGGCCCACTCGAACCCGCGCAGGATCTTCGCAACGCGAGGCCGATCAAGGCCACGTTGATAGGCAGGGTCGATATCGATGAGGCTCTTGTCTAGCCAGTCGATGACGGGGAGCTCGCCCGGGTCGGTGAACGGCTCCTCACGCGTATGCGCGTGCAAGGGTGTCATGCTGGCGCCCCCTGCCCCATGTCGTGCCGATCGTCGTCGGCGCTGTTGAAGGTCGAAAGGATGAGGCCGAGCCGAGCCATATTCGCCAGACGCTGCGCCTCATCGATTGGCGGCGGCAACGCGACCTGTTCGGCCTGGGCAACCTCTTCCGGCAGAAAGAACCAGCCACGCTTGCCGTGACGCTGGCAACTGACCAGATTGCTGTCGTCCTTAGCGGTCTCCATCTTGCGCCAAAGCTCGCTATCGTGCTCGACGAAGACTCGCGCTGCCTCATAGGCTTCAACCTTCAGCACGCCCTCGGCGAGCTCGCACTGCTCGGCTAAGGCCGGCGCAGAAGGGGCGAAATCGGGGTTCTTCCGGTCTGGCACTTTGCCCTTTATGAACAAGCGACAGGCGCGATCAATGGCAGCGAGTGAATAGTCGTCGACGGCATAGAGGTATGCCATCGCGCTATCTTCGCTGATGGTCGATTGTGAGGATGGGAAAGCTTTGAGCATCATCCCGATCATCGTCGTTGCTTGGGCGGCTTCGTGCTGGTTCATGGCTCAGTTTCTCGGCAAGGGCTTTGAAAGGATCAGGGCGTGATTGTGCACGCGATGGAGGGGAGCCTCGCGAATTCGGCAGACGCTCAACCGCGCTGCGCACCCAGTTGCGCCAAGTCGCCTGCCAGTCCAGTTTGACGCCCTTTGCGCCAGCCTGGCTTGCCCAGTAATCGCAGAATTTGGCGGTTTCGGTTTGCAGCAGACCGGGCGGAAGCCCATGCTGCGTCGCCCACGCGCCGTCCGGAACGAAATCATCCGGGAGCCGACAGCCCCGCTTTTGGAAGAACCGTTAGGTTCTTCTTTTAGATCTTGGTTCTTGGTTCTAGGTGGTACGCGTGTATCACTGCTTGTGCCGTGCATTTGCTCTGCATGTGCAGCGCCTTTGCTCTTCGCGTGTCGACCAAGTGCAGCGTTGCGACGCTTCTCGATTATATCATCTGCTTTGCTAAGCTCTTCATCGATCCGCTTGTGCTTCCACCCCTCCCGGAAGAGTGCTGCAAGGATCGGACGGCTCCCGGCCCATTGAGAGGCGGTCAGTCGGCTGATGCGGGCAATGATCCGCTCGTCATCAGGTAAGCTGCCCTCTCGCCAGTAGTGCATGATCAGCATGAGGTACGCCCCATGCTCCGCCGCCGTCAGGTGCCCAGTGTCAGCCAGATAGTTTTCGATATGGAGCGGCATCCAGGCTCGGTTGCTCATGGGCGAAACCCCTGAGCCGGTTGAGGATGTCCTTGCGCTTTGAAGGGAGCGTCTTGCCGGGCGCAAAACGTGCTGCCTTGTCGCGTGGCGACACTTCCGGTCCGCTTGTAACCCCGGCCGCCTTCATGCCTTCAGTGACGACCAGAACGACCCGGTAGCCGCGTCGCTTCAACTCACGAACGATATGTGAGCACCGCTCACTATTGCGGACTCGGCCGAGAATGCTTTTGACGCCGTTCTGCGTCGCTTCGATCGTCCAGCCTTCGTCTTGCTGTGTGTATTGACCACCGGCTGGCACCCAGAAGTATTCGATCTTCTGGATGGCGCGTGGCCTGTAACGGAAGCGATCGCCGCGCCGAGTAGCAGCCAGCCGGGCCGCTTCCGTCTTGCCTAACAGTCTCTCCGCAGCCGCGCGATCTTCAGCCGCCAGCGCGGACCTTGGTATGGTGACGGCCCAAAGCTCGCGAAGGCGAGCCTCCATATGGTCGAGGTCGCTCACAGGGCCTCACCTTCGAAGTGCTCACGGAGCTTTTGGCGGGACACTACCCACCGCCCATTGACCTTGCGGCCGGGCAACTCCTTTTAGCGAGGGCAATTTCGGTCTGGCGGACGGTGCGGCCGATGACATGCGCAATGCCTGCAACGCCCCACACCAGGTCGAGAGGTTCGGTGGCGGTCACTGCTGCACCTTCCCGGCCACATGGAGCATCTGCATCATGTCGTGGATGTTTTCGCAGAGGTCGCCGGCGACTTCGCAAAGCATGGCCATGTCGCTGCATGGCAACCGGTGGTCATCGTCCTTGCCACTTTCGCTGAGACCCCGAGCGCGATCTTCAAGAATTCGCAAGATCGCCCGAAGTTGGTATGCGCTATCGTCGGCCTTCTGATAGTCTGCCGGGATCATTTCGCCACCGCCAGTTGAGCTGCCGTGCGCATGCGGGCAATCCGGCCATCTGGCAGCACGACACCTGAATGGACGAAGCCATCGATGCGGGCAAAGGCCATGTCCCGAACGTCCTCTTCATCCCGGCTTAGGCCCAAGCGCCCGGCGAGGTTGCTAGCCATCGCAGTGATATGTGCGTCGACCTCCGCCTCACGTGCCTCAGCCCATTCGAAAGCGGCAGTCTCGCCGGACGCTTGGGCACAGCACGAGAGGTTGAAGAACTGCTTAACCCCGACGAGCGTGGTCAGGGCCATGTAGATGTCCCAGACGCTCATCGCCGAATACACATTTGAAGGCGCGCTTGCTTCACCAGCCAAGCCGGTGCTATTCTCTTGCGAGATCATTGATCTAATCCTTGCTAGGGGTGGGTCGTGTTCAGGTCCGGAGCGATTGCCGTCGCTGCCGGGCCTTTTTCGTTCTCAAGCGCTAAGGCGCGGTCGAGTTGGTGGACGATCTCCGAATTCATTGACCGTCGGTTCAATTCCGCACTTTGGCGGATACGCTCTCTCATGCCTGGGGGCATTCGGAGTGGGTATTGATCTGCCTGTCTTCCAACCGACACGTAAACCTCCTTTTGATATGTTAAGCATATTACTATGCTCGGCCTATCATTGCGTCAACCCCGTCATATGCTTAGCATATCATCGGTATTAGGGGATGATGATGGCGCGTGTACCAAGTCGCGGGACAGATCAATTTGTGCTTCGATTCCCTGAGGGGATGCGGGAGCGAATTAAGGAGCAGGCTGATCAGAAAGGCCGCTCGATGAATGCTGAGATATTGACCCGACTTGAAGAGTACGAAGCTCTTGATCTGGGCAATGACACGCTCCCGGCCTATGTGGCGCGGCTACAAGACGAAATCGATCGGCTGCGCAGTACCGGCATCAGGCTCCCGAATGGCCTGTTCTACCGGGTTGATGATGCTGCCACGCGTCGGCAGCGCTCCGTCCATGAAGAGGTCATTCAGGCTCTTGAGAGCGCTTATCCAGCCCCGGTCATCAATGAGATGGACGAAGTCGGCTTTGAGTGGTGGGGCCGTATATCCGACGCTCCGCCCGAACAACGGGAGCATGTGCTGGAGGAGGCCAACGCTGACTTGAAGGCGCGGGGCTGGTCGCACGAATTCTGGCTTGAGCCGGAGGACGAACATGGCACTCCGACCCTTGTTCTGGGCATTCGGCGATTTGGACCACTGAAGGAACGGCCGTGAGTGTTCGCAAGCGCACGTGGACCACGAACGGCGTCAAAAATCTGGCTGGCAAGCCGACTACACCGATGGCAACGGCCGGCGCCAGCGCCCCACCTTCCGGCTCAAGAAGGAAGCCGAGGCATTCCTGCTCAAAGCCCAGGGCGAGGTCCGCGACGGCGTGCACGTCTCTGACAGCGAAACCATTACGGTTGACGAGGCAGGCAAGCTCTGGCTGAATTCTGGCGCCGCGGCTAATCTTGAGCGGACCACGCTCGACCAGCGCCGGCAGCATCTCAAGCTTCATATCGTGCCCTTCATCGGCCGGGATAAGCTCAACAAGATCACCGTGCCGAAGGTGCGCGCCTTTCAGGACACGTTGCACGACAACGGGCGAAGCCCTGCCATGATTAAGCGGGTGACGGTTTCGCTGGGATCGATCCTTGCTGACGCCCAGCTTCGCGGCCAGGCCGTCCGCAATCCGGTACATGAAATGACCCGGGCGAAGTCCAGCCGTGCCAAAGTGGAGAAGCGCCAGCAGCGCCGGCTGCAGATCGGCGTCGACATACCGACCAATGACGAAATCCGCGCCATCATCGCCAAGGCAGAGGGGCGGTGGCGCCCCCTTCTGATCACCGCCATTTTCACCGGCTTGCGTGCTTCGGAACTGCGCGGACTCCGGTGGGCCGATGTCGACCTCGCCAAGGCGGTCCTGCACGTTCGCCAGCGCGCTGATCGGTATCACGCCATAGGCATGCCCAAGACTGATGCTGGCCAGCGCCAGGTGCCCCTGATGCCAATGGTGGTGAATACTCTCAAGGAGTGGACGCTGGCATGCCCAAAGGGCGAGCTTGGGCTGGTGTTCCCTACCGGGGCCGGAAAGGTCGAGGGACATAGCAACATCGTCAATCGAGGCTTCCTGCCCACCCAAGTCGCCGCAGGCGTCACCATCGGCGCCGGCGATGATGCCAAGGGGAAGTATTCAGGCCTACATGCGCTTCGTCACTGGTTCGCCAGCTGGTGCATCAATCCTAAGGCTGAGGGCGGGCTCGAGCTCACACCTAAGGCGGTCCAGGAGCGCATGGGCCATAGCAACATCGCGGTAACGATGGACACCTATGCCCACCTCTTCCCGGCAACCGACGAAACCGCCTCGCTGGCACAAGCAGAGCGAATGCTGTTCGGCGCCTGACCACCACCGCCCACCCCTATCCACTGGCACATAGTTGGCACAAGGGAGGGCGAAAGCCCGGTCTTGCGGCAGTGAAAGTCGGACTCTGACTCCGTCGATCTTGGTTCGAATCCAGGTTCCCCAGCCAAAACTCTCTTAAGTTATTGATTTTGCAGCGAAATTTGTGTGCTGTGTGAATCTTTCACACAGACTTCCACACAAGGTCCCACACACGCCGACTCCAAAGCGAGATCTGCATGGGTACCAAACTGCCGTTCTGCATCCTGCGGGGCACCACATTCTACTGGCGTCGCCGCCTGCCAAGCCCTTTCATAATGTCCGTGGAATTCAGCCTGGGCACTAAAGACCTGCGCGTCGCCCGCGGACTATCCTCCATGCTCACGATCGAGACAGATCGCGCGTTTGCAGTATTGCGTGAGGGTAAGATGACACCAGAGCAAGTCGACACGTTTGCCAGACAGAAATTTGCAGAGCACAGCGCCAGGTTAAGCGCGGTGCATCTGCTGGCGCGCGACAGGCAGACTCCGTGGCAGGATGAGATTGTTGCTACCCGCGCTGCCGCAATCGCCATGTCATTGCTGGCTCATCATGGTCGTTCGGCGCAACTATCCGACTTCCCCGGTATCGCCGATGGGGAGTTTGGCACGGAGGTTATGCAACGCGCGCAGGCAATGCTTGAAACCTACGGCCTCGACTATTGGTCTGATGTTCGCGCCAAGCGCTTGCAGTCCGACCTTGCCGAGAAGCTGTCCCTCACCAACCCATCGCCTTTGGATGTCGCCGAGGCTCGGACAGCCACGTTGGAAGCATATGCAGCCGCTGGCGCAGCGACGGCCGCCAAGTTCAGCGCCAGTCCGAAGTCTCTGGACGACTTGATCAGTCTTGCGTCCCGTTTTAGCGAGCCTGTTAAAACGCCGCCAGCGAGCGAGGTTTTGGTGGATCGTGGCGTAGAGGTTGCAGCAACGAGTGCTGCAGACGTCCTCGTCGGCGTCCCAACAGTGGCGACGGCTGACTCGGAAAAAGCATCCGGCGCACCATCGCTCAATCGTCCTGTTCAGTCCGACGATGACATCTTGGCATTCGCCCGGTCCGCAGCTTCATTCGACGTAGAAAACAAGACCATTCGGGCGTCGACCGCTAGCCAAAAACTTCAGGTTTTCACCCTGTTTGTTGAGGTCACGGGAAAATCCACATTTCAAAGATTGCATCAGGCTGACGTCAAAAAGTTCGTGGACGTCATGGCGATGTTGCCGAAAGTGCGGGGGCGTTCTGTCGCACAGCGAGCGATGAGCGTGGACGAGCTACTCATTGAGAGTCGATCTCTGCCGAAGACACAAGTGGGGCTGGGAGCGTCGACGGTAAACCGAAATCTGTCATACCTAACGAAGCTTATGCGGCAAGCTCGCATGGCAGGCCTTGAGGGGCTACCGCAGCTCGAGATCAGCGGCTTTCGTATGAAAAAGAAAGGCAAGGTAAGCGAAAAACGCCCGGCCTATTCGACCTCTGACGTCGAGACCCTGTTTAATTACACGATCTGGACGGGTTGTCGTTCTGCCGCAAGGAGGCACATTCCTGGAAATCACATCGTTTGGGATGGCCTCTACTGGTGCCCGCTCATAAGCGCCTATTCGGGCGCGCGCCTCGAGGAAATCGCAGCGCTATCGCTCGCCGAAGTAATCCTTGACCACCCCGTACCGCACTTTGTTTTCCATGAGAACGAAAGCCGCGGCCTCAAAACTGTGGCGTCCGAGCGTAAAGTTCCCATCCACCCTGTGCTTATCGAACTTGGATTTATTCGTTACGTTTCCAGTCAGAAAAAGCTCAAAAAGAAAGACTTGTTTCCCGATCTTCGGCCCAATGCTGGTACCAACACTTCCTGGGGCGACCGCACCCACTATGGCTTCAACATTGCAGTTGCAAATGCACTTGGCGCAGCGAGGGTGCAGAACGACAAGAATAAAACCTTCCACAGCTTCCGACACTACATTTGCACTGAGTTGGGTCGCTTCAAGGATCTTAAGGACAAGACGATCCAGGACATCGTGGGTCATGAAAACGTCGGCACAACGGACCGCATCTACAAGGATCCCACCGAGCTTGAGGTGATGCTGGAAGCAATATCCCGGCTTCCAGATTTGACAAAGGCAGCCGTCAAAGCTTCCCGTGAGCGCAAGATCATCCCGGCGCGGCGTAAGGCAATCAAAACAAAGGTCGACTAGCCCTCATCTGCCGAATTCAAAAGGTCCTGATCCAGTTTTGCAAATACTGCGTCTTCGGCGCATGTGTTCATCCATGCGGCAAGCGCGAAAAGCCTGTCCGAGTCCGCAACGTAATGCTTTGTCTTGCCCGCTCGGGTGGCGGTCAGAAGGCCAACCTTCTCGAGCTTGGCGAGATGGTGTGAGTTCGTGGACGCAGCTTTGCCTGCAGACAGGTCGCTAGCTGTTAAACCACTACGGCCACATACCTTTCGAAAAATATCGAACCGACTTTTGTCGCCTAACGCTTCCAGTATCACCTTGGCTTCGTCGTCGGTCATTTCGAAATCCTTCGAAAGATAAACGGCAACCTTGGTTAACCATTCTCGGAAGTTGCGCGTGACAATCTCGCTTGAAATGTCACGCTGAGCGTCGAGTCCACCTGGACTCATGGCCACCAAAGGCGGCCGGCAGAGTTGCGCTAACAACTTCCACCGGCCTGACCAGGTGACCAACAACCTGTTACTACCAGGGAGAAGCCAGATGGCTGACCACTTTTATGGCTGCGATAAGATTCGCAGCAACCCTTCTCTTCCCGATCATTTCGACCACTGGTCGACTGGATGTCTCGGCGCCCGTGCGATGCACAGCGCCTGGCAGGTATCGGCGCGCGCTTAGCCGCTCCACTCCCCTGCGCATGATTGCTGATTGATCTCAGGCTGATCGCCTGAGGCAGCGCCGCTGCGCATCCAGTTTCCTATCGAACCCTGCCCTTCGCGTCTTCGGACGCCACGGCTTGGCTCGTCCTGATGATGGTCAACATGACGAAAATTGCAAAAAACCAAAAAATGCTGCCTGCGGGCGACAAAGAGAGCAATGACGCTCTTGGTGACGGCGCCGACGCCGCTCCAAAGCCAGTCTCCATGTTCAAGCCGCGTCCTCACGGCGACGATGACTTCGACCCCCTCGATCTCGCCAACGCGCTCACCGATCACGAGCAGGAAGACCTGCATCCCTCTGCTCTCGCCGATCAGGGCGACGAGGAGTCCATAAATCCATGGCGGTGGTTTCACCCCGATGGCCTAACTCCTGAAGATGTCGACCGCCAGGATCGTGCCATCAATGCGGTCCAGATGGGTAAGCCCAGGACAGTGTTCCTGCCCGCAGGTCCTGTGACCTATCTGCGGCTCACCGACCCGCTGACCAAGGACAGCATCAGCGCTGACGGTGGTGAAGGGGCTGAACACCACCAAAGGGCTCGTCTCAAGCTCGAGGCGGATACGCCCGTAAAGCTGATCGGTCCGGCAACCGAGCACGCCATCGATGAGGCCATCAGTGCTCTGTTTGCCCGTGCACCTGCCTTCGGCCCGTTCCTGCAGGCACTGCGTGACAGCTCCCACTTGTCGCTGATGCGCGGCGCAAACTACTTCCACTTCCGGCCTTGTTGGTCGTCTCGCCTCCGGGGCTGGGCAAGTCCACCATTGTTCGCATGTCGGCTGAAGCCACTGGGCTGCCGATCATCCACCTTGATGGCTCGACCATGATGACCACGGTTGATTTGACCGGCGGTGACGCGGTGTTCAGGTCATCCCGGCCCAGCGCGATCGTCCAGGGATTGATCCAGCACGGAGTGGGCAATCCCATCGTGGCGTTCGATGAGTTCGACAAGCTCGCCGACGTGAGCCGCGGTGCGCGGGAGAACCCGGCAGAGTCCCTGCTGCCGTTCCTCGAGCCGATAACGGCGGGACGGGTGCGCGAGCACTTCCTGCAGATCGATCTCGATCTGCGGTTCCTCAACTGGATCCTGCTCGCCAACGACCTCGACAAGGTGCCCAAGACCGTTCGGGACCGCTGCAAGGTCATCCAGATCCCGGCACTGACGCCCAAGGATCTGGCTGCCGTGGCAGAGGCGCAGGTTCGCCGGCGTCACCTTGAGCCCGAACTCATCGCTCTTCTGACCCGCGCTTGTGCCAGGGGCCAGATCAAAAGCCTGCGCAAGCTCAGCAAAGCACTGGACGCGGCAGAGGCCACCCTCCGCCGTCCAACTCTCCACTGACCCATTTCTTCAAAAAATCAAAAAATCGAAAGGCTTTCACCTATGTTGAACTTCCAGAACACCCCCAACCTTCCCGCCGTCGCTCCGAACGGCGGTGCCGTCGCGCCCCGCAGCAGCTTCCTTCCCGCTGTTATCGGCAACCGCAAGACCCGCCGCGCCATCAAGAAGGTCATTGATGCGCGTGGCGCCGAGCCGGTGATCATGCCGGTCGATGCTCTGCTGGACGGGATGACTGCCGTTGATCTCACCACGGTAAGGCGGGCCATTGCCAAGGGGCGTGGTGAGGGCAACATCCTGTTCCGTTGCGCCCAGTGCAACAGCCCGGTCTATCTGGCAGTCAGCTATACAGCCTCCACCGGCGATGGCCGGGGTGCTTACTTCAAGCATTATGGTGGCACTCCTGCGGACTGCGAATGGCGCACGCCTGACGTGATGCGCGACACGGGTGCCGGCCAGTTCGGTGGCTTACAGGAGGGTGAAGATCATTGGCGGCTCAAGACCTGCCTTGCTGACAGCATTCGGTGCGACCCGGACTTCTCCGAGCCGGTCGTCGACAAGCACTTCATCAAGATTGGTGACGGGCACCGCAAGCCCGATGTCTTCACCACGTTCAAGGGCCAGCCGATCGCCTTCGAGCTGCAGCTTGCCCGCATGCCGCTCACGACGATCACAGAGCGCACTGCTGCATACCGGGCGGCTGGGATCACCTTGGTCTGGGTGACCAGCGCATACGAGCTGGCTCTGCTCAACAACCAGAGCTTCCGCGATCTGTACCTTGCCGCCGGTGGCCGCATCCTTACTGTGGATGCAGCGAGCTATGAGCGCTCGGAGAAAACCAGCGTCCTGCACCTGCGCGAGCTCTCGCTTGAACCCTGCATCCAGCACCCCTTCGCGATCTACAATCGTTGGCGCAGTCGCATGGTTGGTCCGGAAGTCATCCTGATGCCGGAGGGGCAGCGCCATGCCGAAGGCCAGCGGGCCTATGCTGCGGCACTGGCGGAAAAGCTGCAGGCCAGTGCGCCCGGCCTGACGGAAAAGATCGCCAGCACCGTGGGGTCAGGGGCTGATCTCACCCTCGTTGCAGCGGAATGGAGCGCGCTGGCCAAGCTGGTCGGCGGGCGCGATCTGCGGCAGTCGATCCAGGACGAGCTGCCGCGGGTGCTGCGGTGGCTGCAGGCGGTCGAGCGGCTGAACAACGCCAAGGGCGAGGACAAAGCAGTGGCTGGGAAGGTGGTGGCGGCCTGTGCTGCGGCAATTGTTACCGGTCACACCGGCAAGCACTGGGTCCTGCTCATCGAGCATGTTGCCGATGCCGTGCCGGCAGTGGCTGCGGTGATCACTCAGGATCTGCGCAGCAAGATGGTGCGGCTCAAAGCCTCGCCTGGCAAGCTGCATCCGATGCACGCTTATCACCGCCACATGATCTCGGCTCTGCATCCGTGGCTTGCCTTCTGGCTGCTGGCCAAGGCGCCCAACGGCACCGCGCCGCATCAGCGCTTGCCCTAGGCTTCTTCTCTTGCCCCTCACACCGCAAGTGTTCTGCTTCTGGCTCATCCGAGAGCCAGACGCAGGACGGATCGGTTACTCCGTTCGACCAATGGGTCTCAGGGTAACCGACCCGGAGCGGCCGGCAAGCCGGCCTTATCAATGACGGAAGGGATCGGAGATCCCTTCACTATCTGCCGTTCCGGCAGCCACTGCTCGAAAGAAAGAAGATCAGAGCCACAGGTTGACGCCGGAGAGGTCCGCCCACACTTTCCCACCCCAGCTTCCATCGAAGCTGGGGCAAGCGCCGAAGGCGCCTGCGGACTAATCCGGGGTCAAGTCGGCCTCCGGGCCCCATCCTCAAAATGTGCGCGACAGCGCAAGCGGCGCCACAACACCTTTCTGGTCCAGCACTAGCGGACCAGATCGAGCCAAGTGCTATTATGAGGAAGGGAGAGGCAGACGACCTTGGCGATGTGCAGATAGAGAAAGCCAACATCCGAGATGGGGCCGCAAGCGGTCTGGCGGCTTTGAGCCTATAGGCTCAGGATAGCCGCCGCTTTGCAGCAGATCGCCGAAGGGCCAGTTCGACCTGATTTCATCCTTCGGGGCCTGACGATTTGAGGATCGGAAGGAAACGTGAGGGCTGGACTAACCATCCTAGTTTCTGGACTTAATGGCTAACACGAGGGACGTAGTCGCCGCTGCCACCGATCAGAAAGTCCATGTCAGCCCCGCTGTCGGCCTGCAGCACATGCTCGACATAGAGCTTTTCCCAACCGCGCTGGTAGGGGGAGACGAAGGGCGCGAGGTCGTGCCGGCGCCTCTCCAGCTCGACCTCGCTGACGTCGAGATGCAGGCGCCTGTTAGCCACGTCGAGGGTGATCAGGTCTCCGTCGCGCACCAAGGCCAGCGGCCCGCCGGCCGCTGCCTCAGGCGCGACATGGAGCACCACGGTGCCGAAGGCGGTGCCGCTCATCCGCGCATCGGAGATGCGCACCATGTCCAGTATTCCCTTGTCGAGCACCCGCCTGGGGATGGGCAGGTTGCCGATCTCGGCCATGCCCGGATAGCCCTTGGGGCCACAATTGCGAAGCACTAGTACCGAATTTTCATCGACCGGCAGCGAAGGGTCATCGATTCGCGCCTTGAGGTCGTCCGGATCGTTGAAGACGATGGCCGGCCCTGTATGCTGCATCAGGTGCGGGGTGGCGGCGGACGGCTTAATTACCGCGCCATCAGGGCTGAGATTGCCGCGAAGCACTGCAATGCCACCCGCCGGTTTGAATGGGGCGGCCAGCGGATAGATTACGGCGCTGTCGTGAACGGCGGGACTGATGTGACTTTGCCCCAGGGGTTTTCCGGTGACTGTCATCGCATCGAGGTCGAGCATGCTCGCGATCTCACCCAAGACCGCAGGCACACCACCGGCATGGAAGAAGTCTTCCATCAGGTATTGCCCCGAAGGCATCAGGTTGACGAGGCACGGCACGTCGCGTCCCGCTGCGTCCCAGTCGGCTAAGGTGAAGTCCACCCCAAGACGACCGGCCAGCGCCAGTAGGTGCACCACCGCATTCGTCGAACCTCCCAGCGCGGCATTGAGACGAACCGCATTGAGGAAGGCAGCCTTGGTCAGGATGTGCGACATCCGCAGTTTCTCGCGCACCATCTCGACGGCCCGCCGACCGGCATTGAACGCCATTGCCTGCCGTCTGGCATCGACAGCCGGGATCGCGCCATTTTCAGGCAGGGCGATGCCCAGGCCCTCGCAGAGGCTTGCCATGGTCGAGGCCGTGCCCATAGTCATGCAGGAGCCGGCACTGCGGGACATTGCTGCCTCCGCGGCCATGAATTCATCGACCGTCATCGCGCCGGCCCGCACCGCTTCCTTGAAGCGGATGACATCGGTGCCCGAACCGATCTGCTTGCCCTTCCAGCGCCCAGACAACATCGGCCCGCCCGATACCAGGATGGTCGGCAGATCCACGCTCGCCGCGCCCATCAGGCTGGCCGGGGTGGTCTTGTCGCAGCCGACCAGCAGGACAACGCCATCGAGGGGATTGGCGCGAATGGAGGCCTCGACATCCATGCTGGCGAGGTTGCGGAACAGCATGGTGGTCGGACGCATATTGGATTCACCAAGCGACAGCACCGGAAATTCCAGCGGAAAGCCGCCCGCGGCATAAACGCCGCGCTTGACGTGCTCGGCGAGCCCACGCAGGTGGCCGTTACACGGCGTGAGGTCGGACCAGGTATTGCAGATGCCGATCACCGGCTTGCCGTCGAACATGTCGGCGGTGTGGCCCTGGTTCTTCATCCAGCTGCGATAGATGAAGCCGTAGGAATCCTGGCGGCCAAACCATTCGGCGCTGCGCAGCTTGGGCTTGTCGTCGTCCTTGCTCATGATGTGCCTTCTAGTCGAGCCAATCGAGAATCTTGCCGGTTACCACCACGTGCTGGCCCTGGCGCACGCGGGCACCCCAGGCCTGGCTGATGACCACACCGTCGACGCCAGCGCGGGCCGGCCAGGCGGGGGCATCGATCCGTTCGAAGTCGTGTACCAGCCCCACCAATTCGCCGGCCGAGACGCGGGTGCCGCAGTCGAGCATCGGCTCGTAGTGGCCGGAAACCGGCGTTGTGGTAAAGCATGCCCGGTCGACCATCTCGACCTTGAGCTGACTGTTGTCGCGGTGATGGTCGATCGGTTCGATGCTGCCGTCGAGCTGCCCATTACGTATGGCGGCGGCCATAACGCCGTGCCTGCCCCAGCGCACCCCGTTAGGCTGCACGGCGGCGCCCCAGCCCAATTCGGCGCCGATCGTGATCTTGCCCAGCCGCTCGGCCTCGGAAGGCAGCAGGCCGGGCGTCTCGTTCTGGTAGACGATGACAATCGGCGTCCGAACCAGCGCGCGGTCTGTTCGATATGGCGGCCCTGCACGGGATCATCGATGGGATGAAAACTCGGGCCCGGGGCGAACCGGCCGACATCGCCGCCGGCATGCAGATCGATGACGACATGAACATGCGGCCAGATGGCCTGCCGCACGAAGCGGGCAATGCGGTGGGTGATGCGGCCCAGGGCCGGCGTGGTGCCTGCACCATCGACAAAGGCCCGGTTGAGATTGGCGCCGTCATCGAGGGTGGAATCGCGCGTCCCCGCACGGAAAGCGGCGGGGTTGAGCACCGGGACAAGAATGATACGCCCGGTGACCTGGCCGATGTCGATCTCGCCCAGCAGGTGGCGAATGACCACCGGCCCCTCATATTCGTTGCCGTGGTTGGACCCAAAGACGACCATGCCTTCCCCGGCTTTGGCGGTGGGCCCGACCATGACGGTCAACGGTACCAGGTGGTCGCCCCAAATCGAGTCGTGTTCGAGCGCCACAAAGTAGTCGCGACGGCCGGGGCTCTCGAGATCGAGTTGATGAGGTTTGACGATCTGGCGCGACATGGTCAATCCTCGTTCAGAGCGTCACACGGTGCGCGGCGATAAAGTCGACATCCACCGCGACACCGCCGCCCGGTCCGTCGGGGATGGTGATCATGCCATCCTCGTCGAGCTTGAAGCCGGCTTGGGCAATACCGCCGGTGAGCGCGCTTTGGCTAACGTTGAACTCGACGAATGGTGCGCGCGGCAAAGTCGCGATGAGCTGCAGGCTGTAGCCGGTCAGCAGATGCGTCAGCCAGGAATGCGGCACCAGGTCGATATTGGTCCGTTCCGCCATCTGCGCGATGCGCCGGGCGACGGTGAGGCCGCCGCAGCGCGACAGATCGGGCTGGATTATGTCGACACAGCCTTCGCCGATGAAGCGCTCGAACTCCCAGACCGTCGCCAGCTGCTCCCCGGCAGCGATCGGCACGGGACTGAGGGCGCGCACTTCGGCATATTCATCGAACCGCTCGGGATGGATGAAATCCTCGACCCAGCCCACATTGTAGTCGGCGAGCCAGTCGCACAGCTCAATCGCCTCACGGCGGCTGCGCATGGGACCCGGCTTGCTCCAGCCGGCCGGATACCAGCCTGGATCGACCAATAAATGCCGGTCGGGGCCGAGCGCATCACGCGCCGCGGCCACCAGCTCCCGGTCGCGGCCGGTATCCTCGCCGAACACGCCCCAACCGAACTTGACCGCATGAAACCCCTTGTCGATGTAGCCACGTGCCGCCTCCGCCATTCCATCGGGTGTGGATCGAAACAGCGTCGACGCATAGGCCATGACCTTGTCGCGCCGGCGTCCCCCATCAGTTGGGCAATCGACAGGCCCGTCGCCTGCGCGCGGATCGACCAAAGGCAATTGTCGATGGCCGAGATGCACTGCATCGCGATGCCGCGCCGGCCGTAATAGGCGCTGCCCACATAGAGTTTGTCCCACAGCCGCTCGATGTCTAGCGGGTCTTCGCCGATCAGCATATCGGCTAGTGTGTGGAAGCCGAGTGTGCCCATGCCCTGCCCCGCGATGATGGCCACGGCGGCCGGAGCCAGGGTTTCGGCGTCGGCCCAGCCTTCGAGCCCCTCGTCGGTGATCACGCGGACGAGCAACTGCCAGTCGCCATTGTCGGTCGCCTCGGCGCCGTCGGCGGGCGACGCGTAAGCCTCGCTCCCGCGCAGCAGAATGGGTTCGACCTGGGTGATGCGCATGGGTTGGCTCCTAGAGAGCTGCAGGAGTAGAAGCGGGACCGCCCGTCAGTTCGGCGAAGTGGCAGGCGACGTGCTGGCCGGGCTCGATTTCGCGCAACACGGGATCATTGGACTTGCAGATGTCCTGAGCCAGGGGGCAGCGCGGATGAAAGTGGCACCCCGTGGGAGGATTGAGCGGGCTGGGCATTTCGCCATGCAGTCGCTTGCGGCTCTGCCGCAGCCGCGGGTGGGGCACGGGCGCCGATGCCAGCAGAGCCTGGGTGTAGGGGTGGCGCGGCGAGGTATAGAGCCTTGCCTTTGGGGCTGTTTCCACGATTCGCCCCAGGTACATGACCGCGATCCGGTCGGCGATGTGTTTGACCACGGCAAGATCGTGCCCGATGAAGAGGTAGCTCATGGCGAGCTCTTCCTGCAGGTCCTGCAACAGGTTGATGACCTGAGCCTGCACCGAGACATCGAGCGCCGAGACGGCCTCGTCGCAGATGATGAACTTGGGCTTGGGCGCGATCGCCCGGGCGATCCCGATACGCTGGCGTTGCCCGCCGGAGAATTCATGCGGATGGCGCTGGGCATGCTTTTTCGACAGGCCCACCTTCTCGAGCAGCTCGCCCGCATAGTTGGTCAGCTCGACCGAGGGCCGCTCGCCCTGCGCATAGAGCGGCTCGAGGATGATCTCCTCGACGCGCATGCGCGGATTGAGGGAGGCGTGCGGATCCTGAAAGATGATCTGGAGGTTTTTGCGCAGCCGCCGCAACTCGCGGGGATCCGCTCCCACGAGCTCCGTGCCCATGAAGCGCACGGCCCCAGCAGTGGGTTCGATCAGTTGCAGGATCAGACGCCCGGTGGTGGACTTGCCGCAACCGCTCTCGCCCACCAACCCCAGCGTTTCACGTTCGCCCACGGCAAAGCTCACGTTGTCGACAGCCTTTACGACAGGCTTGACGCGCTGCAACCAGTTCTCCAACCGGGTTTCGAAATGCTTGACGAGGCCCTCGACCTCGAGCAATGCGGTCATGTGAGGGCCTCCAGCGTGAGCTTGGGTGCGCGGATACAGGCGGCCTTCTGCCCATCGGGCAACAGGAATAGCGGCGGCTGGGCGGTCGTGCATTGCGGGATGGCCTTGGGGCAGCGCGGCGCAAACAGGCAGCCAGGCGGCAGCGCACCCGGCGACGGCATGCCGCCGGGAATGGTCACAAGCCTGCGGGCTGTTCCCCCATATCGGGCGTACTGCCGAGCAGGCCTTCGGTATAGGGGTGCTGTGGCTCGTCGAATAGCTGGAAAATCCCGGCCTCTTCGACAACCCGGCTCGCATACATCACGACGACCCGGTCCGCGACCTCGGCCATCACCCCCATGTTGTGGCTGATCAGGACGATAGCCGTGCCCAATTCCTCACGCAGGCCATTGAGCAGGTCGAGCAGTTGCGCCTGGATGGTGACATCCAGCGCCGTTGTGGGCTCGTCGGCGATCAGCAGCCGCGGCGAACAGGCCAGCGCAATCGCAATCATCACGCGCTGGCGCATGCCGCCGCTCATCTGGTGCGGATAATCCTCCAGCCGGCGGCGCGGGGACGGTATGCCGACCTTGTCGAGCAGGTCGACGGCGCGGTCGGTGGCCGCTTTCTTGCTCATATGATCTAGGGCGGTGACCGCTTCCATGATCTGGTCACCCACGGTAAACACGGGGTTCAGCGAGGTCATTGGCTCTTGGAAGATCATGCCGAGTTGCCGGCCACGAAGCGTGCGCAATTGCCGATGCGACATGCCCAACATGTCGTCGCCCTCGTACAGGATCCGGCCACGCAGCTGGGCCGTCGGGGGCAGCAGACCCATGATGGCCAGCGCCGTGACGCTCTTGCCCGAGCCGGATTCGCCGACAACGCCCAGCAGCTCGCCGGGATGCACATCAAAGCTTGCCGAATCGACCGCCAGGACATGACCCTTGCCGGCAGGAAAACCGACCGACAGGTCCCTGACGCTGAGAAGGGGCGTCTGGGTCATCCCTGTTCTACTTTCATGCGGGGGTCGAGAACGTCGCGGAGACCGTCGCCCAGAAGATTGAGACCGAGCACGGTTATGGCGATCGCCACGCCGGGCACCATGGTGAGCCAGGCTGCTTCGCGCATATAGGCACGACCTTCCGAGATCAGCACGCCCCAGCTGGGCACGGTCGGCGGCGAGCCAAGACCGAGGAAGCTCAAGACGGCTTCCGAGAGAATGGCATAGGCGAAGACAAAGCTGAGCTGAACGATCAAGGGTGCCAGGCAGTTGGGCAGAATGTGCCTGGTGATGATGCGGGCATCGGTTGCGCCCGAGGCCCGTGCCGCCTGGACATAGTCCAGCTCACGCACCACCAGGATCGAGGCGCGCACCACGCGGGCCGTGCGCGGGATATAGACCACGGCCAGGGCAACAATGGCGGTGATTGCCGAAGGGCCAAGAGCGGCGGCAATGCCGATGGCCAGCAACACCGCGGGAAACGCCATCAGGGCATCGGCAACGCGCATCAGGATATTGTCGAGGCGGCGATAGTAACCGGCAAGCGCACCCAGCAGAACGCCGAAGACCGCATTGAGCACAATGACGGCAAAGCCGATGCCAAGGCTCAATCGTGCCCCATAGAGCACCCGGCTCAGCATGTCGCGGCCCAAATTGTCGGTGCCGAGCAAGAATTGCCAGGACGGCGGCTGGAAGCGGTCGCGGATCGAAAGCGCATTGGGGTCGATCCCCACGAGCAGCGGTCCGACCAGCGCAGCGATGCAGATGAAGCCGAACAGGAGGCTGCCGAGCGCGAAAGATCGGTTCGCGAGCATGCGGCGCAGGGTGGCGCGAGTCCGCGCGAAGCGGGGCGGCGCCGTCAGGGCAAGATCGGTCATTTGCCGCCCCCTACCCGAATGCGCGGATCGAGCCAGGTATAGAGCACATCCACCAGGATATTGAGCAGCAGCAAGGCTGCGGTGACGAAGAGCAGCCCGCCCTGGATCATGGGGTAATCCCGGCTTGAAATGGCGTTGCCCAACAGGGCCCCGATACCGGGAACCCCGAAAATGGTCTCGATGACGATCGAACCAGACAGCAGCACGGAAAGGATCAGGCCGAGCACCGTAACGACCGGCATCATCACATTGGCGAGCGCGTGCTTGCCGACGACCTTCCACTCCGAAATCCCCTTGGAACGAGCGGTTCGGATATAATCTTGGCTCAGCACCTCAAGCATGGTGGAGCGGGTGATGCGCGTCAGCAGGCCCGCCTGCAGCAGGGCCAGGGAGACCGCGGGCATGGTGGCGGTGCGCAGCCATCCAATGGGGTCCTGGGAAAACGGCACGTAGCCACCGGTCGGCAGCCAGCCCAGATTGACCGAGAACAGCACGATCATCACAAGGGCCAGCCAGAAGTTGGGCAGCGACACCCCGATCAGGGCAAAGATCGTCGCGGCTTGGTCAAGCCAACGATTGTGGTTGAGCGCGGCGATGATGCCGGTCGAAAGGCCCAGCACGATCGTCAGCACCAGCGAATAGATGGCAATGCCGATGGTGACAGGGGAGCGCTGGATGATGGCTTCGGTGACGGGAACGCCCAGGAGCAAAGACCGTCCCAGATCGCCCTGCAGCAGGTTGGTGTAAAAGGTCAGGATCTGAACATGCAGCGGCTGGTCGAGGCCGAGGTTGGCGCGAATCTGGGCCAGGTCCTGCGCGCTGGCGGAAGGCCCGCCGATCACCGTGGCCGCGTCACCGGGGATCAGATAGATGATCCCGAAGGCCATGAGGCTGACCAGAAACAGGATGGGGATCGCCTGTAGCAGGCGGCTGACCGTATATCCTAGCAAATGACGATCCCCGGGGTTGGAGACCGGGCCGGACGAGCCGGCCCAGCGTTGTTATTGCTCAAGCCAGACGTTGGAAACGCGCGTATTATAGTAGGGCTGGTAGCCCTCCACCGTCGCGCGCACGCCCTGGGCATTGGACATGATGCCGAAAGGGATAGCTAGAACGTTCTCGAACGCGATCGCCTGGGCCTCCGCAAAGGCCTCGCGCCTGGTGTCGAGGTCCGCACCGGCTTCGATTTTCGAGAAGGCCGCGTTGAATGCCTCATCGCCGGCATTGTCCACGGGCTTGTAGACGTTGTTGGGGTTGGCGAGGTTGCGCAGCGAGGTCGGACCGCCCTGCGCTGTCACCGTGGCCCAGAACGTGAAGAAGATGTTCCAGCCCGCGGTTTCCTTCTCACTGGTGGCAAGAGCCGTCGGCCAGTCGAGGACGCGCGCAGTTCCGCATTCATGCCGGCAGCCTGAAGCTGTGCGGCCATCACCAGCGCGCTGTTATACATGTTGGGGAACTGCTGGTTGGTCAGCAGCACGATGGGCTCGTTGTTGTAGCCAGACTCGGCAAGCAGGGCCTTGGCCTTTTCGAGGTCGTGCTGGTTGTAGAACTCTTCGCCCGCGGTTGAATAATAGCCGGTATCGGGGAACTGGAACGACGGATTGAGCTCGAAGGCACCGTCGGTGGCCGCCTCCATGATCTCTTCCATGTCGAGCGCAGCCAGGATTGCCTGACGCACCTGCAGGTTGTCCGTCGGTGGCGCCGACCAGTTGGGATAGGCCACGTTGAGCGCAAAGTTCTCGAGCCGCACCAGTTCTACCCCTTCGGTGCCGGCGAGGCGCTCCTGGGAAATCGTTGGCACGTTCTCGGCAATATGAACTTCGCCCGTCTCGAGGGCGGCCATGCGGGCGCCTGGCTCGGTCAGCATACGGAAGGTAACGGTATCGACGCAGGCCTGCTTGTGTCCGGCAAAGCCGGAGAGGCCGGGGAAGCTGTCATTGGCCACATATTCGTCATAGCGCTCTAGCCTGACGAAGCTGTCCGGGACGAATTCGGCGAACTTGAACGGCCCTGTCCCGATCGGCTCGATCTGCCCGGCCGGCTTGGCAGCCTCCTCGGCGGGGACGATGACGATCGGCACCGTGTAGGACGACAGGCTCTCGAGGAATGTCGGCTGTGCCTGGTTGAGGGTGATGACGAAGGTCATGTCGTCGGTCGCTTCCCAGGAAGCGACGACGTCGAGCGTTGCGCGGTTGACGCCCAGTTCTTTGTAGCGGTCGAAGGAAGCGACAACGTCGGCGGTGGTCAACGGCTTGCCGTTGTGGAACTTGACGCCCTCGCGCAGCACAAAGGTATAGGTCAAGCCATCTTCGCTGACATCGATCGACGCAGCAAGGTCGGGCGCCGGGTTCATGTTCTCGTCGCGAATGACCAGAGTTTCGAAGATATTCATGGCGACGTTTCGGGTCGCCGACGATGTGGCGGTATGCTGGTCAAGCGTTGGCACGCCGGATTCGATTCCCACGATCAGATCGCCACCGGTTGCGGGACAGGTGAAGGCCTCCTGTGCCATTACGCTAGTCGTCGACAAGAGGGCGGTCAGCGCGCCCGGTAAGAGCAAGTCCAGAAATCTACGAGAAGGCATATGACACTCCCATTTGGCTTGGACTGATATGCGCCGGCGGTCGTCCATAATCCGCCGTCAGAGGCTGAGCCCGCCGTGCCACCAATGGTCGAACGGGTTGGAATAGAGGATTGAGTCGATGGTCTCGGAACTGACTCGCGGCAGGGCAGTGCCCTCGACCTGCGCGTTGATGTTGCGCAGCCCGTCGATGCTTTCGCGCACCTCGGCAAAGGGGAAGTCGGTGCCCCAGAAAATCTTGTCGCGCTCGGTGATGCGGTATTCCTGGGCAGTGACCAGGATATTGTAGAACTGCCAGGGGCGGTAAAACAGCGCCGACACTTCGCAGTAGACATTGGGACGCTTGCGGGCGACCACAATGCACTCTTCGGCCCAGGGATGTGCCATGTGCGCCATGATCATCTTGAGGTCGGGATAGCGGCCTGCGATCTCATCGACGGCCAGCGGGCGGCCGTATTCGATTGGCGCATTCTGGGCGAAAGTGGTGCCCATATGCATCGTCAGGGGCAGGTTGTTCCTGACGCAATATTCGTAGACTGGGACCATGCGCGGATCGAGCAGCGACACGCCATTGTAGATCGGTCCGAACTTGACGCCCTTGAGCTTGAGGTCTTGCACGGCGTGCTCGAGCAGGTCCATGGCGTCCGCGCGGCGCGGATCGACCGCGGCAAAGCCGACGAACTTATCTGGGTACTTGCGTACCGCTTCGGCTGTGACCTCATCGTCGCCGTCAATCCCGGCGCTGTCGGCATAGCGCAGTGTGAAGACGATGGCCTTGTCGACTTCTTCCATCGCGGCACGGACCGTATCCGGATCGGCCAGCGGACTGACGGCGCCGGGGCGGGCATGGGTGGTGCCGGCGGCAAACAGCGGCCGCACATGCTCGGGCTTCCAGAGGTTGACGTGGCAATCGACGATCATGGCCCGCTCCCTACAACACGCCGAATTCGTCGAAGACGTCGGCGAGACGACGCCCCGCGAGCAGCGCATCGCGGGTCTTGTTCTCGCCCTTGAGCTTTTCGTAGGCCAGCGCAACGACCTCGGTTTCAATCGCCTGCGGGATCACCACGACCCCATCAGCATCGCCGAACACGATGTCGCCCGGATTGATCCGGACCCCTGCGCACTCGACCGGCACGTCGATGGCGATCACTTCGCCCCGACCCTTGCTGTCGAGCGGACCGATGCCGGCATGAAACAGCGGAAATGCCAGTTCGCGGACGTGGCGGATATCGCGCACCATACCGTCCATCAGCGCGCCGGCAGCGCCGCGCACTTTGGAGGCAGTGCTCAGCAGGCCGCCCCATGGCGCAATCCGACCAGTGCCGCCACAGGCGCAAACTGCGACCTCATCAGCCTGCAGGCTGTCGACCAGCTTGATCTCGAGTTCATAGGGATTCTCGCCGGCCTGCGGGCGGGCATAGACGTCGGCGTAGAGCATGGTGCGTGCACGTCCGACCATGACAAGACTATCATCCAGCGGACGGATGCGCGCCGGCAGCGCCTGATGCATATGGCCCAGCTCATCTAAAGTATCGGACAGCAGGGCGCAGAAAAAGTTCTGCCGCATCTGGGCAATGAGGTTGTCGTCAGAATGGCTCGGCAAGGTCATCGTCACATCCATGCTTTATCGTTAAAGTTGTTTCTCGATTTTTCTGTCGCGTCAATCCGGTATGGCGAATTTTCTTGCAAGACTTGATGTTGCCTAAATTGCAGTCGGCCTAGAACGCTTCTCAGCTTGATGCTGCGGTGACAAATCGGACAGGCAATACAACGTCGGGGGCCGAAAAGGCTCCGGTGCGAATAGGTGAGAAGTTCTTCCCCGGCACGTAGACCCATCTCGTATGCTGCCGAGCGGACAGTCGTAAGAGCGGGCTTGCTGTAGGCCGCGAGATCGAAGGCGTTGAATCCGGTTACGGCCACCTTGTCAGGCACGGCTATCTCGTTGGCCGAAAGCCACATCAGCGCTGCCATGGCCATCCGATCATTGCCCCCTATGATCGCATCGGGCATGCCACTGGCGGCGACAGCGGCGGCCAAGGACGCCTCGGTGTCGCTCAATCCTTCGTCGCCGCAACGCACCAGGATGAGCTGGGCGCCAGCGCCAGCACAGACTTCCCGCACGCCAGCCTCACGTTCGTTCATCGCTGGCCATTCCTCGGACGGCAGCAGCATCATGATCCGGCGCGCTCCGCGCGACAGCACGTGCCGCGCGATTTCCATGGCGCCGCCGCGGTCATCCTGCCGGATCGTGCACACGCCTGGCGCAACCAGATGCTCCTGCACCAGAACGATCGGCATTCCGAGACTCAACAGCCGCTGCGTCAGGCTCTGCCGCTGCTGGGGCGTTCCCGAGAGCAGCGCGCAAACTCCATCTGCCTCGATCTGGGACAGCAGCGGCGCATTTTCGAAGTTTGCGTAACGCACGCCCTGCAGCACCAAGGTGTAGCCATTGTCGGCGGCCACGTTGGATAAACCCGCAATAACCTGGTTGGTGAAGGGATCGCGCAAAAAGGCAGGCACGTCATCGAGCACGAGCATGCCGATGGAGTTGCGCCGCCCGCTCCGCAGACGGCGCGCCACCGAATGGGGCTTATAGCCCAATAGTTCGACGGCAGCGACCACCTTGGCCCGCGTCTCTTCACTGACCTCGCCGTTCCGCTGATTGAGTACGTTCGACACGGTCATTGGCGTCACACCGGCCAGCCGGGCAACGTCCTTGAGCGTTATTGTACCAGTCCCGCCGAACCTTCTGTGAGTATCAGAAATCATTTTCCGCTCGCTAAACTCACACGGGCAGTATCGGGGCGCCAGCGAGCGGTCAATGCTGCCCGCTTCTTCCGCCTTCCTTTGCACCTTTCGGATAACCTCTGCCTCGCGGCCGCTCAATTTGTAGCAGACCCCTTCGGCTTTACCATCGAAGGGTTCATTGCGGAACGGCAGCTTCTGGAAACTACGGGAGAGGCGTGAATGTCTCAAATAGGGCGCAAAGCTGATGAGAGAAAACTCAATCTGTTGTACTCAACTACGGCTTCGGCTCCTCGAGAGCCAAGGCATCGGACTTTGGAATACCCATTTTGGCGTATTCTTCCAGTGTTGGCTTGCCGAACTCTCTCACCTCGCCGGAGGCCCACACCCCCGTCATGCTGCCAGTGCCGCTTCCACTTGACCGTTTTCGAGCGTATCGCCCGCCAGTCCGTGTCGACGCATGACCCATAGCCTTTGCTATTTCAACGGGTGACCAACCCGCTCTTTTTAGTCCGCGGAAAAGAGGTGACGAAGTGTGTAAGGGCTGATGGTAAGCGGTAATTTTGCGCGCTCAGCTGCGCTCTTGATATCTTCGCGCAGTGAATCTGTGCTGCGCGAAAACCGCAAGGTGCCGCCAGCTTTTTTGACAAGGGTTAACAGCTTCGCGGTAAGGCTCCACCTGCGCGCATCGTGTCTTTGCGCTCGCCGCTCGTGGCCGGTGGTTTGGGTGTGCTTCACCCCATTGATATGGATTTCCAGCAAGTGTTCACCAGAAGCCTTCAGCGCAAGACCTTTGGCGATCTCTGCCGGTCGCACACCTGCGATCGACAGAACGAGTATTCCGATGATACCGGCCTTGCCGGCCGCTGCAACAAGACGCTCCCGGAAATCGCCCGTTTTGCTTAACGCCTTGAGGCCAACCTTTTTACTTTTGCCCTTTTGCGAGCGGGATTCTTTCCGGGTTTCGGCCGCTACGCTTTTGACCAAGTTTGCGTAAACGCGGGCCTGATCCAAGCGCCACCCTATATTGGTCTCACCTTGGGCCTCGGCTTCTTCAATGCTGGTTATGCTCTCCACCAACAAGAACCTCAGGTGCCAGAGGAGTGCAGCTTTCCTTTTGTAAAAAGTGCTGTTGGGTGCCGAACGGAGATAGGCCACGAAGTCATCACCGACAGCCCTGATCATGCGCTCATAGTCCGCCTTGGTGCTGAGCGCCAAGTCGAACTTCATGTCCTTGATCTGGTCCGCCGTAAATTGGCGCAGCTCGTCGAGCGTCATAACACCCTCGGTGTTTGCCTCTGCGGAATCCAGATAACTCCAGATCTCAGGGTTTCAAGTTTCGCCGCATATATATATCTGGTCACCCGCAAATTTGTCCGCCTGCTACTTAACCAAGGGGATCTTACCCGACTGCAAAAAGCGCATCTTACCCGACTGCAAAAGTGCATCTTTCCCGACTGACAGAGGTGTTCTTCAGCCGAAAAAACAGGTGTTCTTCCCGGCCGTATTGTCGGGGTGGGAACCCCCGAGAATACGGCCATTACGATGTCAAACGAGCTTCTTCAGCGAGCTCGCCGCCCTGATTACCGAAGGTAATCGAGGGGCGGTTTGGCATTGTGATGGACAGCATCTTTCCAGCTTTTGGAAAGATGCTCGAATGACCGGCATGACGAACGAAGAGAGCTTGCCGCCCTGCATCACTTGTGATGCGAAGGGCGGTCATGACGGGCATTCGACGGCTGACATGAACCGGCGAAGCTTGCCGCCCTGCGCATCGCGCGAGGGGCGGCCGGACAAGACAGACGCAGAAAAGAACACCTCGATCACACAGAACACCTCACCTGCGAGGCGAAGCCGAGAAATGGCGATGCCCTCTTTTTGGGATGAGCAAGCCTCAGTTGGTGACAAGCTTGGCGGTCTGTGGATCGTATCGCACCTCGGCAATGGAGCCGTCCTTGATGCGCTCGACCGCCTCGTCGATGACGAACAAAGGAACCAAGAACCACTCGCGCGGCACCACTGGATTGCCGAAACGGTCTGCTATCGACAGGTCCAAGCGCGCCGGCCCGAACACCCGATGAATGATGTTCTCCAACTTCGTTCGGTTGATGTTGAACAGGCGATAGGTGGCGACGACGTCGACATCGGCGAGAAGGAATGTCGCGTCGTGTCTGGCATTGGCGATCCGCTGCTGGACCTCGCCTACGGTCACTCCAATCTTGTGCAGGAGATCACGGTGCTGGGCGACATAGGGCTCGTCCGATTTGCTGCGCAGCACATAGATGGTGCCGCTAGCCAGGTCCTCGTCATCACGCGTATCGGCGAAGAGCGGACCGGCATTTGGTTCGGTTATCCGCCGACCGCCTTCGTCCTTATAAAGGGCGCGCTGGAGTGAACGCAGCAGCAGATTGCTCTCTGTGCCGTTGGAATAAACGACACGCAGCCGGGCATCGGTTTCTCCGTTTGGCGCTTTGATCGGCTCGCCGACGTCGGCAACATAGGCGACTTGCCCCCAGAATGAAGAACTGGCCTTGGGTGATGTCGGCCTTGAGAAAGCCGGCGTCTTTGACAAATGGCCGGGTGACCCGAGCACCAACGTCGAGATCACTCTGAACCGCAGCGAACAAAGGTGCGAAGCGCTCGAAGTCCTCACATTTCTCGCGATTGGCGATTTCCTCCGCCGCACGTTTCTCGGCGCCGGAGCGAACGAAGCGCAGATCGGTGACGTCGTTCTCACCAGCGCCATCCACGCCGAGTTCGGCAAGGAGGGCATCGTCGTCCAGATCTTCGACGGGAGCTACCGGTTCGCTGACACCGGAAAGCAACCCATGGTGATCAAGCGGCTCGAGCAGTTCGCGGCATTCCGGCAGTTCGCGCAGCCGATCCAGACGGACCGCGTACAGACGCTCGAAAATATCTCGGTCCTCGCGGTGCTGCGGCAAGCGACCATGCTCATCGACAAAGCGCCGGATGTCCTCAAAGCCTGCGATGATCCGCTCCTCCTTGGGGAACGGCTGGCGTGCTGCCCGGGCTCGACCTCGACGCCAAGTTCGCCCAGCAGGGCATCGTCTTCGTCGGTGAACTTAGACACGGATGGCCTCGGCCTTCATGCGGGCCAGAAACGCGACACCCTCAGCCATGCGCTTTTCCCAAGGGTCCTGCGCGGTGATCGATGGCAGGCGGCCTCGCTCCTGCTTGAACCGCAACGCGCGGCGCGCCAGGTCACGAGCGTCTTCTGGCGTGAGGCTCGTGTTCTTGCCGGCAATGACGGCGGCAACCTGTTTCAGACTTTCCTCGCTCATGGCCTTGGCCAAGATGGCATAGGCCTCGCCGAACGGATTGATCCGGTCGATGAGGTCGATGTCGAGGTCCTTGACGCTCATCGCGAACCGGCGGACACCCTGGATGAAGGCGGTGTTGACGCTGTCCGTCGTGCTGGCGGCAGCACCGGTCAGAGCGGCCTTGCTCCCCTGGACGAAGTTGAGCGCAGCAATGGCGTGCTGTCGGATGGCCTCCTGATCCTCCTCGTCGCGCTCGGGGTACATGTCTTTGATG
>NZ_JAALFG010000003.1 GCF_011058215.1 Devosia aurantiaca | reverse complement strand
GGTAGGTGACGAAACTCGATTATCGTTCCAAGTGTTTTTCAGAAGCTAGGGAGTTTTTGCCGGTAGGTTTTCTACCCTCCGGCTCAATCGTCTCAAACCTTGCATTTTCCCTATACAACGCGCAATCCTCTCTGAACCTGTCTCTTATCGCATCTAAAACTTGGTCCGCCGTAAATTGGCGCAGCTCGTCGAGCGTCATAACACCCTCGGTGTTTGCCTCTGCGGAATCCAGATAACTCCAGATCTCAGGGTTTCAAGTTTCGCCGCATATATATATCTGGTCACCCGCAAATTTGTCCGCCTGCTACTTAACCAAGGGGATCTTACCCGACTGCAAAAAGCGCATCTTACCCGACTGCAAAAAGTGCATCTTTCCCGACTGACAGAGGTGTTCTTCAGCCGAAAAAACAGGTGTTCTTCCCGGCCGTATTGTCGGGGTGGGAACCCCCGAGAATACGGCCATTACGATGTCAAACGAGCTTCTTCAGCGAGCTCGCCGCCCTGATTACCGAAGGTAATCGAGGGGCGGTTTGGCATTGTGATGGACAGCATCTTTCCAGCTTTTGGAAAGATGCTCGAATGACCGGCATGACGAACGAAGAGAGCTTGCCGCCCTGCATCACTTGTGATGCGAAGGGCGGTCATGACGGGCATTCGACGGCTGACATGAACCGGCGAAGCTTGCCGCCCTGCGCATCGCGCGAGGGGCGGCCGGACAAGACAGACGCAGAAAAGAACACCTCGATCACACAGAACACCTCACCTGCGAGGCGAAGCCGAGAAATGGCGATGCCCTCTTTTTGGGATGAGCAAGCCTCAGTTGGTGACAAGCTTGGCGGTCTGTGGATCGTATCGCACCTCGGCAATGGAGCCGTCCTTGATGCGCTCGACCGCCTCGTCGATGACGAACAAAGGAACCAAGAACCACTCGCGCGGCACCACTGGATTGCCGAAACGGTCTGCTATCGACAGGTCCAAGCGCGCCGGCCCGAACACCCGATGAATGATGTTCTCCAACTTCGTTCGGTTGATGTTGAACAGGCGATAGGTGGCGACGACGTCGACATCGGCGAGAAGGAATGTCGCGTCGTGTCTGGCATTGGCGATCCGCTGCTGGACCTCGCCTACGGTCACTCCAATCTTGTGCAGGAGATCACGGTGCTGGGCGACATAGGGCTCGTCCGATTTGCTGCGCAGCACATAGATGGTGCCGCTAGCCAGGTCCTCGTCATCACGCGTATCGGCGAAGAGCGGACCGGCATTTGGTTCGGTTATCCGCCGACCGCCTTCGTCCTTATAAAGGGCGCGCTGGAGTGAACGCAGCAGCAGATTGCTCTCTGTGCCGTTGGAATAAACGACACGCAGCCGGGCATCGGTTTCTCCGTTTGGCGCTTTGATCGGCTCGCCGACGTCGGCAACATAGGCGACTTGCCCCCAGAATGAAGAACTGGCCTTGGGTGATGTCGGCCTTGAGAAAGCCGGCGTCTTTGACAAATGGCCGGGTGACCCGAGCACCAACGTCGAGATCACTCTGAACCGCAGCGAACAAAGGTGCGAAGCGCTCGAAGTCCTCACATTTCTCGCGATTGGCGATTTCCTCCGCCGCACGTTTCTCGGCGCCGGAGCGAACGAAGCGCAGATCGGTGACGTCGTTCTCACCAGCGCCATCCACGCCGAGTTCGGCAAGGAGGGCATCGTCGTCCAGATCTTCGACGGGAGCTACCGGTTCGCTGACACCGGAAAGCAACCCATGGTGATCAAGCGGCTCGAGCAGTTCGCGGCATTCCGGCAGTTCGCGCAGCCGATCCAGACGGACCGCGTACAGACGCTCGAAAATATCTCGGTCCTCGCGGTGCTGCGGCAAGCGACCATGCTCATCGACAAAGCGCCGGATGTCCTCAAAGCCTGCGATGATCCGCTCCTCCTTGGGGGAACGGCTGGCGTGCTGCCCGGGCTCGACCTCGACGCCAAGTTCGCCCAGCAGGGCATCGTCTTCGTCGGTGAACTTAGACACGGATGGCCTCGGCCTTCATGCGGGCCAGAAACGCGACACCCTCAGCCATGCGCTTTTCCCAAGGGTCCTGCGCGGTGATCGATGGCAGGCGGCCTCGCTCCTGCTTGAACCGCAACGCGCGGCGCGCCAGGTCACGAGCGTCTTCTGGCGTGAGGCTCGTGTTCTTGCCGGCAATGACGGCGGCAACCTGTTTCAGACTTTCCTCGCTCATGGCCTTGGCCAAGATGGCATAGGCCTCGCCGAACGGATTGATCCGGTCGATGAGGTCGATGTCGAGGTCCTTGACGCTCATCGCGAACCGGCGGACACCCTGGATGAAGGCGGTGTTGACGCTGTCCGTCGTGCTGGCGGCAGCACCGGTCAGAGCGGCCTTGCTCCCCTGGACGAAGTTGAGCGCAGCAATGGCGTGCTGTCGGATGGCCTCCTGATCCTCCTCGTCGCGCTCGGGGTACATGTCTTTGATGATCTTGCCCATGCGCGCGACTGTCAGCTCTTCGGGCACCATCTCGCTGTCGAACAGGCCGCGTTCCAAACTCCGCTTGTCCTGCACGAAGGTGGCGATGACCTCGTTGAGGTCCTCGCGGCATATGCGCTTGGCCTCTTCGCTCTTCGGCTCTGCCAAGCCCTTGACCTCAATCTGGATACGGCCGGTTGCTTCGTTGAAACCGATATTGGCCTTATCCAGGTCGTAGCCTCCCTCGCCATAGTCAAAACCAGGCGCAGCCTCGTTGTTGGGGTTCTTCGGCCTGAACTCGAAGCGTGGAGTCAGTACCTGCTCCATGAGAAGGCTGGCGGCGATGGCCTTGAGGGTGTCGTTGACCGCTTCGGTTACGGCCTCGCTGGTGGCGTCGGGTTCCGCAATTAGGTTGCTGAAGCGTGCGCGCGTTTTGCCTGGCGCATCGCGGGTGGCGCGGCCGATGATCTGGACGATCTCGGTGAGGCTGGATCGGTAACCGATCGTCAAAGCGTGCTCGCACCAGATCCAGTCAAAGCCCTCTTTGGCCATTCCCAGCGCGATGATGATGTCGACGTGGTCGCGGTTGTTCTTCTGCGCCGGGTCCTTGAGCGCCGAGGAGACGACATCCCGCTTGCCTGGATCGTCGGTGACGAGGTCGGCGATGCGCAGCAGTTTGCCCTCGGCAGTGCGCACGAGCTGGAATCCCGTCTTGTCGTCGACGCCCTCCCAGGCGCCCAGCGCGTCGATGATGTGCTCGACCTCGCGGATCTTGTCCTTGGTGCTCTCGCGCGAATTGACGCTTGGGATATGGATGATGGTCTTTTCGTTGGGGTTCAGCACCTTGAGGATGTCGTCGGCATAGGCGCCCGAATAGAAGAAATAGCCGATGTCGAGGTGCTTGAGATACTCATAGCCGTTGAGCTGCTCGTAATAGGTGTAGGTCACCGTCACGAACTTGTCCTCGTCGGTCGGCGCCATCACCGCCTCTGAATCGCCCCGGAAATAGGAGCCCGTCATCGCCACCAGGTGGACCTTCCCCGGGCGATGAAGGCGCCTAGATGGGCACCCAGCTTGTTGTCTGGGTTGGACGAGACGTGATGGAATTCGTCGACGGCGATTAGCCGGTCGTCGAAGGCCTCTATGCCGAAGCGGTCGACGGCGAACCGAAACGTGGCGTGGGTGCAAACCAGGACGCGGTCATCGCTGTCGAGGAAGGCGCGTACGGAATTGACCTTGCCGCCGTCCTCCCCGGAGCATTGCAGAGGTTCCACTTGGGCACCACGGCCCAGTCGGCCCAGAAGCCGTATTGGCTCAACGTTTCATCATTGAAGCTGGAGCCAATCGACTTTTCCGGCACGACGATGATGGCCTGCTTGAGGCCCTGGTTGTGGAGCTTGTCGAGCGCCACGAACATCAGTGCTCGGCTTTTACCCGAGGCTGGCGGCGATTTGATCAGCAAGTACTGCTCACCGCGATGGTCATAGGCGCGCTCCTGCATAGGACGCATGCCAAGCTCATTGGCCTTAGTCGAAGTGCCGTTGCGGGCATAGGAGACCGAAACGGAAGGAACGGCTTTGGTCTCGATGCTCATGCCTTGTCCTTGCTGAAATGGGCCTCGAAGGCGCGGACGCTGCCGTAGGTTTCGACCACGCGGGTTTGCACCTTGCGCATCATATCGCCGCCGCGTTCGGGCCAGCCGTGGTGTTCGAACATACTGGCATAGTCGCCGTTGAAATGGGACTTGGCGATCTCGGAAATGGCCTTGGCGTCGCCGCCGGGTTGGTACGTGCGATCAGCCATCTGCGCGAACCTTCCGAGTCTTGCCCTTGGGCTTGGCGGCGTCGTTGGCGACCATTTTTGTGTAGAGCTCGAACAGCTTTTCCAGCCGCTCGGTGTCGTTGCGGAAGCGGCGGCCGATATAGATGCGTTCCAGCACCTCGTCATTGCCCTCATGAGCGGCGCGCAGGTCGGCGGGCATGGTTTCGGGGTCATAGAGATCGGCAATGGTGGCAGGGAAATGCGCCTCGCGGGCGAGGAGGATGTCCTCGGCGCAGCGTGTGAGGTCGGCCTTGTTGCGCTCGGTGAGCGGTGGGACTGGGAAGGTGTTCCAGCCGAGGGTGTTGGAGTATCGATAATCAGTTTTAAGTTTGCCGCACACGGTCGCCACCCAGATCATATGAAGTTTAGATGCGATAAGAGACAGGTTCCAGAGAGGTGCGTTGTATAGGGAAAATGCAAGGTTTGAGACGATTGAGCCGGAGGGTAGAAAACCTACCGGCAAAAACTCCCTAGCTTCTGAAGAAACACTTGGAACGATAATCGAAGTTTCGTCACCTACCTGCCTCACTTCGCCAAATCGGTATGGCTTTGCTGCAAGTAGTTTCGTTGTGGGTCTGTTGGACGCTTCTCGTTGTGCTCGGACCTTGTCGAACTGGGAGTTGAGCCAGCCGTTCTGTTGGGCCTCCAGATATTCATTCTCGTTGACCCAAATGCAGCGGCGCTCATACCCGCGTATGAACTCTTGAGAACCGTAGAACGGCCGAAAAAGCCCGGGCTGCACACCATGCTCGCTAACCGTTCTTTTTGCTTCCGAGTAGGGCAAGAGTAAGTAGCCACCATCGTTTGGCATACTGCCAAAACTCATATTGGGTAGCCCGCTCCTCGGGTTCGGCTGGGCCTCAACTAGAACATTCGCGGCCGGAGCCAGGTAGGCGTTTATGTTGGTGGCTTCTCGAAGTACCGTGGAGCCGTCTTCAGCGATGGAATATAGGTACTTAATGCGGTTGGAGTGGGCCGCGATACCGACAATCACGACGGTGACACCAGCGTTGTGGCTCGCCAAGTTTGCCCACCTAAAGCTGGTGTAAGCGAATTGTATGTCGTGCCCAGTGCCGAAGATGAGAGACCATAGCGTTTCCACCTGCCTTCCTTGGCATATCGAATTGGTGGATACGAAAGCTGAAACTGAGTTGGAATGCGAGCCATAGTCGGCGGCCTTCATGAACCATCCCGCTACGTAGTCCAGTGATTTCCAATTCTGTGTGCGAAAGTCGAAAATCCCACGGAGTTCGTCTTTTTGCTCGTCCGTCTGCCATTGGGACCCCAAATATGGCGGGTTGCCGCAGATATACGTCTCCCCACCTTCGTTCTCGAAATCGATCTGCGTCTGATCGAGTGGTGTTTCGAACAGATCATCTGCCCGATGCTTTACGCCCGTCCCCGTTGGCGGGCAGACGCTCAACCAATCCAGCCGCAGCGCATTGCCTTGGACGATCCAGTTTTCCTGATCAAGCGGCAGGAAAGCCGCCAGCGCTTCCTTCTGGCCGCGGTAGACGACGTCGGCTTGGTATTCAGCGATGATCAGCGCCAGCCGGGCGATTTCGGCAGGGAAGTGCCTAAGTTCAATGCCGCGGAAATTGGTCAGCGGGATATCACTCCTACGGCCTGGCTCGCCGCGCCGCTTATTGATCTCCGCCTCGATGCCGCGCATTTCCTTATAGGCAATCACCAGAAAATTGCCGGAGCCGCAGGCCGGATCGAACACCCGGATGCGGGCCATTCGGTTGCGCAGGTTCAATAGCTTGCGGGCATTGTCGCCAGCCTCGTCCAGCTTTTCGCGCAAATCGTTGAGGAACAGCGGATTGAGCACTTTGAGGATATTGGGCACCGAGGTGTAGTGCATGCCCAGCGCACCGCGCTCCTCGTCGTCAGCCACGGCCTGGATCATCGAGCCGAAAATATCGGGATTGATCTTGGTCCAATCGAGGCTGCCGATATTGATGAGATAGGAGCGCGCGATGCGCGAGAAGCGCGGCGCATCTGTGCTGCCGGAAAACAGCCCGCCATTCACATAGGGGAAGACATCGGCCCAGGGCCGCAGGCCCGCGTCCCAGCGATACCTGCCGTCGGGCGCGCCATTGTGCTGGGTGGGCGTGTTCATCGCGGTGAAGATCGCGGAGATCACCTCATGGGTGTCGTTGCCATCGCGCTCGGTCATCTGTTCACCGTGGCGGTGAACAGGCGCTTGCCGTTGAAGATGTCGGTGTCTTCGGCAAAAAAGCAGAAGATCAGCCGGGCCATGAAGTGGTTCATATCCGGTCGCCGCGCCGCCGTACCCCAATCGGGGTTGTCCTTCAGCAGCTCAACATAGAGCCGGTTAAGGCGGCTAGTGGCGCGGATGTCGAACGTGCTTTCGCGCACCTGTTTGACGGTGGAAATGCCCGCCAGCGCCAGGAACGAACCGAAATGGTTTGGGAAATCGGAAAAGGCGCAGATCACCGGTGCCTCATCTGAGGTCAGATCCTCGGCATAAAGCTCGACCCCGTCGGTGGCGAGCACGAAGCGCGCCTTGAACCGCTTGGTCGCCGGACTGGCCTTCAGCGCCTCGAAGGCGGCCGCCACTGCACCGGGCTCGGCGACCTTGATGTGGATATGATTGGTCTGCAGCACCCCGCCCAGGTCGGACTTGTTAGACTCGCCCGAGCGCAGGCGCTTGATCGTGGTGTCCTTGTTGCCAAATGCGCGCAGAAAGGCGAACGGAAATTCCGCAGCGTTAAAAGACTGATCGGCCAGCTCGGATACGGCCTGTTCGATCTCGACCGCGTTCATGCTGCAAGAATCCTCAACTCACTATTGGGACACCGGACCATGGCCCGGCGCCAGAGGCAAACCGATACTCAAATGGCCGTGCCGCCCGATTGGACGAGATACCGAATCCGACTGATCACGGGAACCGCACCTTCACATAGTCCGTCACGGCATTGCCGGACAACTCGGCAGTCGCATTGGCGCCGCGTACGAAAAACCTATGTGCCACCCCATCCTTGATGAAGGCGGCTTTTGGGCCGGCCTCGCAATGAACCACCATCACCCTCTCGCCCTCCTGCTCATCGAAGTGGGGATGGATGTAGGGCAAGAACAGGTCTCCTATCCGGTCACGGATCAGGTTGACCAGATGCAGCGCCATCTTGTCTTCGCTGGCGAAGCCATCGGCACTGAGGCCAACGACCTTGCCGTCGTCAGCCACACCGATCATCAGCGTGCCGCCCTTGGCGTTAAGGAACCCTGCCAGTGTCTTGAGCACCGCCAGGTGCATTTTTTCGTCCACCTCGCCGGTGTGCAGATTGGTGCGCAAGGTGGACTTGTACTCGACGGTGTCGGTTTCGCCTGATGCCAGAAGTTCCTGGACTGACAGCTTTGCTGCTGCCTCTGGTTCCATATCGCCGCACAACTTCCGATAGGCGTCATGGACCAACTTGGCCATGAGGCTGCGCCGCTCGCGCAGGAAATCCTGGTACTCCATGTTCCACCACTCGGCTGGCAATGCATGCCAACGCATCATGTCGGTGCGGTCCTTTGGCGTCAGTGCCGCGTGCCATGTAGGCGCGTAGGTGGATGGCGGCTGGTCGCTGATCTTGCCGTTGTCTGGCCATTCTACTAGCGCGAAGTTGGCGATCTGGTTGACCTGGCGGAGATCCGTGATCCCAATCTTGGACAGATAGCCACGCGGGAACAGGTGGTGTTGCTCAAACGTGGCCTTCGTCCCTTTGACAGACGGGTCGATCATGTCCGAGATTTTGAGCGGGCTGAACAAGGCCCGAGCGCCCAGCAGGATCAGCGAGGCCTGATACGCAAAGCGCGATGGGCTGCGGGATGCCGACGTCGCCAGATCACTGGGCAGGGAAATGGACCAGTAGTCGCTCGTCAGCGTCGTTGCGCAAATTTCTCGGAGCTTGGCCAGATATGCCTTCCCGTCCGGAATGCCGCGCAATTGCGCCAGGTCAAAATCGAATTTGGTCTCCGGGCTGCTGGTGTAGCGGCCGGTCAAGGACGCCATGAAGAAGAACTCGGCAATGGCCTGTCGGAGCTCCTGTTTGTCGATCCCATGGTCGACCAATCCGATCAGGTAGAGGACATAGGCATAGATGATCGACGTTTCAGAGGATATCATCCCTTCGTGCCGGTAGCCGGCGAGATTGAGCGCGCTCAGAAAATGGTGCCAGTTTGAGAGGTTGAGCGAGCGAGCCTGGGCCTGTGTGAGCAGGTCGAACTGGGCGTCACGCTTGGTGATGTCAACCTCGCCTGTCACGGCATCCCTGCCGCGAAGGACGCTGTAAACGTTCTGCAGTCGCGCCCGCTTCAGGCCAAGCCCTACCGTCGCCCGCAGCAACTGGTCCGGCGATGGCTTGAGATAATGATTGAACCCCGATGGCGCCCCTGACCTGCCACGGCTGCTGACTGGGCAAAATCTTCAAGCTCGGCACGGCCTTTGTCCCAAAACACCGACATCAGCGTCATGATGAAATCGGACTGGTTGAGCTTCTTGCCCTCGCCATTAATGCGGACAAAGACCTCTGCGACCTCTTCCGGCTTGACGGACGCGTTGAGCGTTAGGGCGGTGAATGCATACGAGGTCAAAGCATGCAGGCGGCCTATGGCCTCTTGGGCTCGTTCTTTTTCGTCGTCGGTGAGGGCACGTACGTTAGACAGTTCGTTTACGTAGGCGCCCGCGATTTTGAAGAGGCTCGCTCCAGGTGCCCACAAGACTGAAATGTCGGGAATGTAGGCCTTGTCCTTCAAGATGGACGCATCAGTGACTTCGAAGGTTTCCACCAGCGGGTTGAACGCAATGCGAATGCGCTCTCTCTTGAAATCCGCACGCAGGACCTCTCGTCCCTTAACGACGGCAAAAAGCGATGTCAGTCGCTGCTGACCATCGACTATGGCCAGCGATGGCGCTGCGTGGTGGCTACCCTGCCCAATCGTCTTTGCGGTGCTGTCCGCCCCCGTTTCCCAGAAAAGCAGGTAGCCTGCAGGATAGCCGCGATAGAGGGAGTCGAAGAGGTTGCGGACGTTTTTGTTGGGCCAGACAAATGGCCGCTGAATATCAGGCAGACCAATCTTGCCGAGCGCAATGTCCTCAACCAGCGAAATAAGCGGATATGCGGTCGTCGTGAATATAGCCAAGAAACACCCCCTGAAGTGTTGGCACTATGCGCAGGATTCGGATTGGGGTCGAGACAGGCTCCGACAGATTCTCGAGGCCCAACTCGCGGACAGGTCGACAAATTTCGCCTGTTGACCGCTTACAATCTCGTGGAGGAAGCCGCCTGCTGCTTGCGCCTCCCAATCGTAAGGCAATACTAATTCACTGTTGGGTGGGGACATTATTTTGGATTCATTGGTTTCAATCGGGCTGTATGTCCGCGCACTTGTTCTCGGCGTTGCTGGATGGCTCCGGGAGGAATACGCCCCTGGCTTGGTTAGCCTAGCGTTGGTGGCTTTCCTCGCCCTAGCAGTAGGCCTGTTCCTCTTCAGGGTCGGCAGCAAAAGGCGGGCACTGGCCCGCCTTCGGGCGGAAGTGCGCAAATACAAGGACGGAGCCGAGCTGAGCCGAAACATTGCGGAGCTCGACAATCGGATCAAAAGCTTCGGGCGTCGAGGATCGGCAAAGAGCGTCGCTGAACACTGGACGGAGTTCAGGGAAACCTTGGTCGCTTACGAGACCGGGGAAAATGAATACGTCCTGCGCAATGCGGCACGGCCGTCAATCTTTTTCAACGTTGAGGACTTGGGATTTGGCGCCGGATTCTGGCGGATCGTCCCCGGGCTTTTTGTGACCGCGGGGCTCTTCCTTACCTTCCTCGGACTAGTCGCGGCGCTGCAGGGGCTGTCTGACATAAATGAGGAAAGCATGAGCCGGTTGATGAATGTGGCTTCGGCCAAATTCATCATGTCCCTTACCGGCCTGTTTTGCTCCATCATTTTCACGATTGTGCTGCGTGTCGGCATGTCTCGCCTGGAAGATACTGCCCACAGCGTCTCCAACAGCCTGGAGCAGCGGCTTTCGTTCATCAGCCTCGAGTCATTGGCGGTTGAGCAGCTCGCTGCGGTTCGAGAGCAACGGGAGCATTTCCGCGCCATCGGTATGGAACTGGTTGCTGAACTTGGGCGGCCCCTGCGAGAGGATATCCCACTCGCCATTTCTAACAGCATTTCAGCCGCTATGGCTCCGCTTCTTGACCAGGTTGGCAAGGCTGGTGCCGAAGGCGTGGGCAGCATGGTCCAGGACCTGTCTTCTCGATTTTCTGACGACGTCGGGAAAGCGCTTGGCCAAGCCAGCGAGAAACTCGCCCAGGCTGGCGAGCGGATCGGCGAGCTCTCGGAGCGAATGGACGCCAGCTCCGGCCGGATGGGCGGTGAGATGGATGCTGCCGTGGCCCGGGTCGCCCAGGCCGTTGACGATTTGCGGTCCACTATGACGGCAGCCGCCGACGCGACCGGAGGCGCCTTCAGCCAGGGCGCCGATCGCATGCTGTCGATCATGAACGAGACGCTTCAGGGCATCCGGGAAAATACCGGCGAGGGCGCACGAGCCATGAGCGCGGCCGCGGCGGACTTAAAACAGGCCGGCACCGCGTTTAAGGAACAGATGGAAGGCGCTTCGCTGAGTGGAAGCGCAGCTGCGCGCGAGCGGATCGAAGCCTCTGGATCGGAAATAGCCCGGCTGACGGGCGAGCTTACGTCAAAGGCGTCCGAACAATTGCTTGCGCCGCTGGGCGAAATCGCGCGTCAGATGGATGGGCTGGTCGGCCAAGTCGCCGGCGCTAGTTCCGATATGCGCATGCTCTCAGAAGGCGTGCGCTCAGGCGCTGAGGCATCGGTACAGGCCGCCTCCACTTTCCGCACGGCCAGCCAAGACTTGGTAACAGCGACTGCCCCGATACGTGCGACCAGCGAGCGGATCGAAGGCTCAATACGGCAGTTGGCGGACAGCACTCAAAATGTCGCTACGACTGTCTCGCGTTCAGCAGAGGCCACCGCAAGCAGCGCGCTCGATGCGCTTAACGCCGCCAAGCTGATCCTCAACACCGAGGCACGCGCAATCGAAGCTGGACTCGAGGGCGTTTCAGCGATGTTGGAGCGCCTGAGGGGTCAGGGCGAGCGCCTCGACGACATGGATAGCAAGCTCGGGCAGGCCTTCGAGATCTACACCACGCAGGTAGCGAGTGCTGTGGACTCCATGCGCGGCCATGTCAGTGAACTGCAGGGTCGCCTCAATCCGGCGCTTGATGTGATGCAAGCCATTGTTGATCAGGCAGAGCAGTTCGCCCCGCAGTCCAGGAAATCCTGATGCGTAGCGGCGCTCGGCGGCAACACCGCGAAGAGGAAGAAGAATCTGCTTTCGTGTCGATGACCGACATGACGGTGAGCTTCCTCTTTATCATCATGATTTTGCTGGCCTTCTTCGCAAGCCAGTTCAATCCTGAGGAGACCGTTCTCAAGTCAGAATATGATGAGAAACTAGCGACGATTGAATTGCAGAAAAGCTTCATCGCCCAGAAGGATCAAACAATCGCTGATCAGACCAGGCAGATCGAAGAATTGCTTAAGCGCGTCGCCGAGCTGGAGCTGCGGCTGGCGGAGGCGGAGAAAGTCGATCCTCTTGAGGTCTATATCGGCCAGACTGCCAGCGAACGTCGGAGCATTCTTGAGCGCTTGCGTGACCAACTGCTCCAAGAGTTTCCTGACCTCAATGTGGTCATCAGTGCGGAAAATGACGCCCTTCGCTTCCAGGGCGATGGCTTGTTCGCTAGTGGCTCATCGGCATTGCGTGATCAACGAACCGTTATGGTCGTCCAGCGCATTGCTGCTCGCCTGAACGAGATTTTGCCCTGCTACACGCTTGGCCCGCGGTCCGCCTGGGACACCGGCTGCAACCCCAATGGGGTGATTATCGAGGCGGTGCAAATCGAGGGCCATACCGACTCCACCGGTGCTGACATCTCCAATTTGAGGCTCTCCACGGAGCGCGCCAACACCACCTACGCGGAGATGGTGGGAAACCAGCCAGATCTGATTAGCCACCAAAACTATCGCGAACAACCTGTGCTTTCCGTCGCAGGATACGGCAAGATGCGACCGATCGCCGACAACGAGACACCCGGAGGGCGCTCCACCAACCGCCGCATTGATTTGCGTATAATCATGTTCACGCCAGGGAGTTCGGAAGAAATCGAGCGCATTCGTGAGGAGTTGCAGGCCGGCGTCGGATTGGAAAGCCCATGAGCCTGGCGCGGTTTTTGGCTAAGCCGGCAAGCTTTCACCCAATCGCGCTGGCGGCGATCAACAGGTTGGCCTCAACGACTGATAGAATCCTGGCACGTTGGCCAGATGTTGTGGTCGAGCCGCCAGAGCGAGACCGAGAGCGACTGGTTCAGGAGATGCGGGGGCGACTGGAGACGGGCGACTGGAGCGACACAAGGATGTCGCTGGTGACCACGGCTGCCGTCGCCCTGTTTGATCAGGATCGTCGCGACCGTCGCGACCTTGCCGCCCTGCGGAGATTTTACTGCGAGGAGATCGAAAGCAGCGATCGCCGAACGTTCCTCAACACCATGGTTGCCGTGTTTATCGGCAGCTATGAGCCTGGCGCGGCACATACCGCCGCTTTGGCCACTGCGCTTGACCGGTCGCGCTCCAAGATTGGTGCGCGGTGGGCCGCCCTTCTCGAGGGTGTTCCAGAACTCCTGGATGCCACTGCGGCGCCTTCGGCTCTGGCCGGTCGGATGGTAAAAATGGCTGTTCCATGGGACGATCTGCGACAGTTGGGGCTACGCAGCCCGCACGCTCCAGGGTTGATGGACCATGTTCACCTTGCCTTCATCGAGCAACTAGCACCGCAGTTGGACCAGCGTTCGGGTATGGAGCGGTTGATCGGGTGGCTGAAGCCCGAAGGCCAACAGGCTCGAGCGTCTGGCGCTGCCGAGGCGATCAGTGCGCTACTATCTCCATGGCAAAACCGCGCGGCCTCAAGCGACGATGAGCGCTTCCTGACCGAACGGCTGATATCCCTCTATGGTGATCCGCGCATTCGGAGCGAAAATGCAGCATGGTCAGGTGTGCCCCCACATCTGCGTGCCATTATCGACCGCTGGCTAACGGGCGAAAACATTCGCTTCTTCCTGGATGTGGTCTCCGCCGTCGAGGAAAGCCACATGTGGGCGCCGCGGGAGCGCTTCTGGCTTGGCCTCCACAACCAAAAACGTATCGATGCTGCCTGGGTCGCATTCAGCAAGGAGGGCGTCGCTTATGCTCGCCGAAAAGGCGCTGATAACCGCTTCTTACGCTTCGGTCGCCAAGAGGCCGGAGGATCTCGAGCAAACACGTCACTGCTCATCCTGAAGATTGGGAGCAAGATCGTGGTTGAGGGATCCCACAGCTACAAAGTTCATGTGTTCCGCGACGATCATCCCAAGGCGCCGAAGCTCTATGAAAGCTGGTACGACTGCGAGGACATCAGGCTACTCCCTGGCTCTTGGTCTGTTGCCCATAATGGCGATTGGCAAAGCCGCGTGTTGGAACATATCTAGGAAAACCGATGGCTTTTTCTCTGACCTACGATGCACATTTCGTCTCTCTTCATTTGGAAAGTGGTGGCGGGTTGTTGCAGCGGCTGATCGGACGCAAGCCGCAGGACCTGGACCAACTCCCGCCATCTGACCGCGAACTGATTTACGCTATTGCCGACCTTCGGGCGCTTGCCGATGAGGCGGGCGAGCCCCTGGAGATTGCTGGCCAACAGATTCGCATGTCGCACCGCCTCGCTGCTGCCGTAACAAGCCAAACCGCCGAGGCGCTGAACTTCCCGCCAATCATAGACCTGACCTTCCGCACCGATGTTGAAGGGGTAATTGGGTCGCCCTCATTCCGGCTGCGCCATGAGTGGACCAAGGCCGGGCAGCGACAGCTGCCGAAGCGCACTGGCGCTATCATGACCACCTCAGACGGCGACCGACGTGTGCCGCTTTGGTTGCTTGAGGCCGTGGAAGTGGCCGAGCACTTCCAGCCGGGCGGTCAGGACGATGCTGCGCATTGGGAGGCGCTGGCACGCTTTCGCCAGGCGCTCGATCCAGGCGTCCGCGTGGCCGGCGCTGACCATACCGCCAAGGTTTCGATGACTGATTTTCTTTCTGGCCTCTCAGTCAATCTGGCGGATCGGTTTTCCATCTCGCCTAACTCGGATGGCACTGACTTCAATGTCGTTCCCTTCTCAGGCAAGACGCTGGAACGCGGCCGAATGGAGGAAGCGGCTACCCCGTTTGAGGCACAGGGCGAGCTGCAGGATCGCGACCTGCTGACCTTCCAGCAACGTGTGCGAGACCGCGGCGCACTACCTGCTTATCGCGTCGCTCCTGGAAGCTATCTGGTCATAGATCGTTCGGCATCGCCGGTGCTTGAGGTGATGGCCAAGATGCAAAAAGCGATGCCATCCGAACGACAGAATTTCATTCGCAATCCGCGCCCTGCCATTACTGCGGCCGTCGAGGATGCATTGCGGCGCGACGGCAAGCTCGATGGCCTCGACCCTGTTGGCGAAGAGGAGGCCATAGAGGCGATCGCAGGGCCCGCACTTGTCGAAACGCATGAATTTTCAGAGCGTGTGGTTGGCATCAAAATCTTCGAAAAGCGAGCGGCCCCGATCGATTTTGAAGCCAGCACATGGATGCCCGAAGATTTCGGCCGCAAGTTTGCAGAGCTTCTGGCAGATATGCCCAGCTCGGCGCTGGACGATCTTCGTGTCGCGATTGCGTCGGCTATCGAAAGTGGCGTTGCACAAGTGCAGGTTGACGATCTCGCTGTTCCCGCGCGCGCCGAGACCTTGACCACGATCGACAAACATATAGCCGACCGAGCAGACCTCCCAGAACACGACGATCTCCCCGATGCCCAGACCGGACCCATTGTTCTTGAGACCGAAGACAATACGGACGAATTGCACTGGATCGCTAGCCTAACTCCAAGGGCACCGGCGATAGGCACTTCAGTGCCCACAATTGTGAAGACGGCTCTTAAGCCTCACCAAGTTGATAGTCTGGCTTGGCAAATCGACGCATGGACTGCCGGACTCCCAGGCGTGCTCAATGCCGATGAGCAAGGCCTGGGCAAGACGCTACAAACCATTGCCTTCCTCGCTTGGATCCAGGAGCACATGAAGCAGTCTGGCCGCGCGGCCAGTCGACCGATTTTAGTCGTGGCCCCAACGTCGCTGTTGGTAAATTGGGAACAGGAAGTCAGCGGGCACCTTCAAAACCCGGGCCTTGGTAGCGTCATCCGCCTCTATGGCGCGGGAACCGGATCACGCAAGGTGACGGGCGCCAGAGGCATGGACATCGACGACGGCGTTGCCAAACTTGACCTCAGCTCGCTGCATGAAGCAATCGAAGAAGGTCGCGCACATCGACAGTGGATCCTGACCACCTACACGACCTTGACCAACTACCAGCACTCTCTGGCACAAATTCCCTTTGCTGCTGTGGTCTTCGACGAAATTCAGGCCATCAAAAACCCCTTCAGCATGCGTGCCGAGGCTGCCCGCACGATCAATGCAGATTTCAGAATTGGCCTGACTGGAACACCGATCGAGAACAGCGCGCAGGATTTATGGTCGATCATGGATCAGCTGACGCCAGGGAGTCTTGATAGTTTGGGCGAATTCCGCCGAGCGTATTCCGAGACCACTCCGCAAAACATGGCTCAACTTCATTCACGAGTATTCATGCCTAGCGGCAAAGTGCCCCCTCTGGCACTGCGACGACTAAAGCAGGCTGTCGCCAGCGACCTCCCCGAAAAGACGCGCCAATTACATCCGCGCCAAATGCCGCGCCAACAGGCGGAGAGCTATGAGGATGCCAAGCTAAAGCTGGCGCAAGGCGGGTCCGGTGCCGCGCTCAAGATGCTACATCACATTAGAAGCGTCTCGGTCCATCCCGATCCTCAAGTTATAGCTGCCAATGAAGACATGATAGCCGCCTCAGCCCGGCTGGAAGCTACATTTGATATCCTGCGGACAATCAAAAATAAGCAGGAGCGCGCGCTGGTTTTTATTGAAGATCGACAGATGCAGTACCGCTTCATAGAGCTGGTTAAGGCAGAATTCGGGTTCGCGCGGGTGGATCTGATCAACGGCGACACTCCCATTAAGAAGCGCCAGGAGATCGTCAACCGCTTCCAGATGTACCGCGACGCGCCCGGCTTTGATCTCTTGGTCCTTGGCCCCAAGGCTGCTGGCACCGGATTAACGCTCACTGCGGCAACCCATGTCATCCATCTTTCTCGCTGGTGGAACCCAGCCGTGGAAGAGCAGTGTAACGACCGTGTTCATCGCATTGGGCAGACTCGACCAGTCAGCGTGCATGTGCCCATGTCCATTCACCCCGGATTTCGTGAGCACTCTTTCGACTGCCTGTTGCATAGCCTCATGCAGCGCAAGCGACGTTTGGCGACTTCGGCACTTTGGCCCATGGGCGACACCGAGGCCGATGCTGGTGATCTCCAGCGCATGGTGGCGGATGGCGTGACGAGCAGTGGGGGCGATGCAGTCATGTCAGCCATGACCGCGATGTTTCAGAGAGACAATATTCCAGTACCTGCACTTCGAGCCGACGGCTCGCTGCCATTCGATTGAGCCATCCTGTCACGCCCTCTGGGATGCCTGATGCTTGGGCATTGAAGCGGTCACTTGACTACGGTGGCTATTAGGTGGAACTTCCACAAAGACTGCCACTCAACCTTCCACACAAGCGTTTCGGGACTGCCTTTACTTAGCATTTTCAACGACTTGCTAGTGAAACCTGTTCTCACACGGAATCCAGGTTTTTATAGTTCTGCCAATGAAACCACTTTCAATGTTGTGGTATATTCCAGCGTTAATAATTTATCGTCGGCTTGGCATACCGTTGATCTTCAGTCGGTTTGACTTATGCTTGGAAGTACCAGCTTGCTCGGGAATGATTGTCCACCTACTACAGTTTGGCGTGCGGGCCTGAAATCACCCGGCCTGGCTAACACTGGCGAGACACCAGATTGCGGGTTGCGGTCGAAGCGGGGGAAGTTCGACGAAGCTATCTGCAAACGGATGCGGTTACCTTTGGCGAACAGGTGACTGATGTGTCCCAATTCGACCAGTACCTCAGATGGCTCATTGCTGCACTGAAGCTGGCGATAAATACCGTCAACAAGACCAACGCTCTTCCCGTTGCTGTCGACCTCGCACAGCCTTGCAGTCCAGTCTGCAGCGGGCGCATCAGAAGCGGTCCATACGCTGAGCTGAACGAGGCCAGTTATGTCGAGATCTGTGTCCAGTGGCTGTGAAGTAAAGATCAGCACATCGTCGCGGCCTTCGATGTGCTTCTGCTCCTTGGGACCAGAATTACGGCCCAACAAAAGTCCGGGGACGAAGTTGGCGCCGCCGACGGTGGGGACTGGGTTGAGCGTGTCAGAGACATAGGTCCGGGACCAGTCATCCGACGCCTCCATGCCAAGACTGGAATGGCTCAGGAAGAGCTCTCGATTCTGGGTACCCGGAATGGGCCAGTCGTTGGCTGAGTGCCAGGAGTTGGATCCGGAACGGAAGTAGCGCACCATGGGCGTAGATGGTCGGACGTCGGACTTCGCTGCGTCAAAAAAGCCAGCTGCTCGGTAAACAGCGTCGCAGTCGAGGCGGCATAGCCGAGCCAAAAGTCGCCCTGCCAGTCGGATGGATTGCCATGTGACCACGGACCAATAATCAATCGATCGCGCACATCTTCGGCGTGGTTGTGGCGGCTGCGCACCGTTTCAAATAGTTCGATGGCACCTTCAACGAAAAGGTCGTTCCAGCCGGGAGTGATCAGAAAAGGGACATCGCTGGATCTGAGCGCGTCTAGGTGTTCCAGGTCTTGCGCCGCTGATGCTGCGCGAGCAGCGTCGAACCATGTTGCAGCATAGGGCGCCAGCGCGACCAGATCATCATCAAGAATGGGCAAGCGGGAGAATGCCGCTTGGGGGTCTCGCTGCAATTCAGCAAGCGCGCGCGTGGCTCTTTTCGCATCTGCCTCTGGCATGTCCTTCATACGTCGCTGAAGGTCCTCAGGGCCGAGGCTCTCGATGATCCACAGAAGCAAGAAAGCTAGCTCGTGTGTGCCGCCACGATAGGTCCAGCTTTCGCCATGGCGGGCGGTAGTCAGATGCGGGGACACCGCGATAAGACCTTCTGGATGAGCGGAGGCGGCGAGGACCTGGGTGGCTCCGACGTAGGAGCCGCCGAACATCATTACCTGACCATTGCAAAACCTCTGCTGGCGCAGCCACGTGATGGTGTCGACACCATCTTGGGCTTCATTGGCAAAGGGCACGAAGGCGCCATCCGAGGCGTATCGGCCGCGGGTATCCTGGACAACGATTGCATAGCCGCGCCGCAGTGCAGCCATGAACTCGAGGGCCGAGATATATTGCGTTCCGAAGGCATCGTCCTTGCGATAGGCGGTGCGTTGCAACAGCACCGGCCAATTGCCCGCCTCGCCCGGCAGCCAAACATTGGCTCGCAGGATCGTGCCGTCGCGCATAGGAATCTCGACGGAGTCGAGGATGCGAAAAGTGCCGGTTGTCGACATCGGGCGCCGTCCTAGCTGCGGATGAAGCGCTGGCGGATCTGGTCGAAGGACACGGCCAGGATGAGCAAAGTGCCAGCGGCAACCTGCTGCCAGGTCGAGTTAATGTTCATCAGCGTCATGCCGTTGTTGAGCACGCCGACGATGAGCAGGCCCAAAATGGTGCCGAACATAGTGCCCGTGCCCCCTTGAGCGAGGTGCCGCCCAGGATGATTGCCGTAACGACGGCGAGTTCCAGGCCGGTTCCTGTCGTACCAGAGGTCGAGCCGAGCTGGGAGGCGCTGACCAGGCCCGTTACCGCCATGCATAGGCCGGAAATGACAAATCCCATGAACAGCGTGCGCTTGGTGCGAATGCCGACTAGGCGCGCGGCGTTTTCATTGGCGCCGATGGCATAAATGGTGCGCCCAAAAACGGTACGCGCCAGCACAATGGCTACCACGATTGCGATCACGAGGAACAGCACGGCCGAGAGCGGTATGTCAAAGAATGGACGGGCGATGGCCCAATCGAAGCCATTGATGCGCACACTGCTCGCTCCGCCGATCGAAAGGGTTAGGCCGCGGAAGATGGCAAGGGTGCCCAAAGTGGTAATCAGGGCGTTGACACCGACAACGGTGACCAGAAAACCATTGAGGACGCCAATGCCCGCACCAACCAGCAAGGCGACGCCCGTGGCTGGAATAATGCCCATGCTCTGCGCTGCGATCGCAAACATCAGGGCGACGAATGCTGTTCCGCTGCCTACTGAGAGGTCGAACTGCCCCGCGATCAGCAGGATGGTGCCGCCGGCGGCAAGTATGCCGGTGATAGAGAGCGCAGTGATGATGTTGACCCAGTTCGGCCAAGTCAGAAAATATTGCGAGTTGAGGGTGAAAAACACCATCTCGGCGAGGAGGAACAGCAGCAGTGCGCCCCATTCGGGAGCCTTCATGCGGCGGGTTGCACGGGGTGCGGCTGGCACGCCAGCTGTGGTGATTGAAGCCTGATCAGGCATGGACGCCGCCTCCTGCAGCTTCGGTGAGCCGCTCTGTTGTAATTTCATCCTGGGGCAGATGGGCAACCACCCTGCCCCGCACCATGACCATTGCGCGCGTCGCGGCCTCGGTAATGTCTTCGTAGTCGGAGCTGGCGATCAGGATGCCGTGGCCCTGTCGTGCCAACTCTCGCAAGACGCCGTAGATTTCCTGTCGCGCGCCGACATCGACGCCGCGGGTGGGTTCGACCAGCAGCAGGAGTTTGGAGCCAGCTTCCAGCCAGCGGCCAAGCAGGACCTTCTGCTGATTGCCACCAGAAAGGGTGGTGATGGCTTCCGAGCCGTCTTCGCGGGAGCGAACCTTGAGCACCTTGTGCCAATTGGCAAAGGCCCGAGCTTCGGTAGAGCGCGAAATCATGCCGCCGCTGGCCAGCCGCGACCAGCTTGGTGCGGCGAGGTTTTCCGCCACGGAGCGAGGCCGCAACAGGCCCTCGCTGGCGCGGTCGGCGGGCAGGAAACCGACGCCTTGGCGGATCGCCTCGTCGGGATGGGAAAACTTGACCTCGCGGCGCTCGAGCCGCACCGTGCCGGTCTGGTAGTCGCCAGCGCCGAACAGCGCTCCGGCCAATTCGGGCACGCCCGAGCCAATCTTGCCATAAAGGCCCACGATTTCGCCCGGAGCGACGGTGAGATCGACATCGGTGAAGGTGTCGGACGTCAGGTTCTCGACCGCAAGCAGTGGGTTTGCGGTGGAGCCTTCAAAACTGTAGCGCTCGCCGTGAGCTGCGATGGCATGACCGACCATGGCCGTCACCACCTGGGTTTGGTCGACATCGGCAGTGGCGGTATCGAGCGACACGCGGCCGTCGCGTAAAACGCAGACGCGATCAGCGATGGCGAAGACCTCGTCGAGGCGATGGGTAATGTAGAGGATGGCCACGCCAGACTGCTGCATGCGCTTAATCAGCGCAAAAAGACGTTGCGTTTCAGCGTCGGACAGGGCGGCGGTCGGCTCATCAAAAATCAGGCATTGCGAGGCACCAGCGGTAGCGCGGGCAATCTCGACGATCTGACGTTCCCCAGGCGCAGGCTCGATACCGGGGCATCGAGCGGCAGGTCGGCACCAAGTGCGTCGAGCGCCTTTTGCGCCATGTTCCGCATCGCCTTGCGATCGACGAAACCAAGACGGTTCGGGAGCGCGCCCAAGGCAATATTTTCCGCGACGGACAAAGTCGGCGCGTCGGCGATTTCCTGGGCGATCAGGCGAATGCCGGCATTGCGTGATTGGGTAACCGTCCGAAAGCTCGTCGGCGTGCCTTCCACCTCGATAGTGCCGTCATCGGGACGATGGTCCCCGGCCAGGATGCGCACGAAGGTCGATTTGCCGGCCCCGTTTTCCCCGAGGAGCGCCGTAACGCTGCCTCGGGAAAGATCAAGGTCCACACCGTGGAGGACCTTGACCGGGCCGAACGACTTTCTGATTCCGCGGACGGAGAGAAAAGTCGCGCCAGACATCAGCAGTTGGTCTCTGGGTAAATGGTCATCATGTTGTCCTTGCTGATAACCTCGTGGGGGACGAGGATCTGCTTGGCGATGGTTTCACCCTTCACGGCCTTGATGATGTTGGGGATGATCAGTTCTGCGTAACGCTCCGGATAGTAGGCAGCGGTGGCGATGAAGTTCGGTGCCGTCCAGATCTGGCAGTTGCTCGGGTCGAAGTTCTGCGCGCCGAGATATAGGTTTTCGGTGCGGTTCTGCGAGCGGGCAGCGGCCAGTGCGCCGGTGATCACGTCTTCATTGATGCCTACCGTGATGATGCGCTGTGCGCCTGGCAGGGCTGTGAGCGTATCGGTCATCTGGCGCTGGGCGGCATCGGCCTGGCCACCGGCTCCGGTATCGATGACGCGAAGGTTCTGCACCTCGCCGCAGACCTGGGCAAAGCCATCACGCATACCGCCCATACGCTGGTCGTTGACGACGCCAACTGCCAGGGATTCAAGGGATACGAATGCGTCGTATTCGCAATCGAAGTTTTCCTTGAAGTACTGGCCGATGGCATAGCCGACGATCTGGCCGGCATAGGTGTTTGCTGCGCCGACGAAAGCGGTCTGGCAGGGCTGCTGCTCGATGTCGATGGCAATCACAGGGACCTGTGGGCCTTCGGCGCAGATATTAGCAGCGGCGGCGGCGTCGGCCTGGAAGGTCACCAGACCATCAACGTTCTGAGTGCGGAACTGACGGGCGCAATCGAGCGCTGCGGCAGCATCGAACTTGGAGTCGCAGGTCACGAGATTGACGCCTGCGGTTTCAGCGGCGGCAACCATGCCGCGCTGTAGTGCTTCGGTGAATGGAACACCGAGGCCAAGCTGGGTGAAACCGATGGTGAGGCCCTCGCCGCTGCCGGCTTCGATCTCGCCGAACTGGACGACTTCGGGTGGCGGCGTGATGCCGGCATCCTGGGCTACAGCCGGCATGGCCATCGAACCGACAAGCGCGGCAAGGCCGAGCGCCATGCCGAGTGGACGGGATAATCTGGTAAAGTTCATGGTCGTTTCTCCTCCTGGTAAACTTATTCAGACCACGCGGATCAGCTCAAGCTTCAACAGCTTTGCGAGCTTTTCCAGTCTGTTGGCGACATGTCCGACGCCGACTGCGCAATGATGCGCAGGTCCGGCGGCATTCCACGCTTCGGTGAAGGCGCGAGCGCCGTTGGCGAAGCGATAACGGCTGTTGGTATTGCCGATTTCCAGAACCGGCCCGGGGACAGACTCCCTTCGGCAACCAGCAACTGGACCTTGCCCTCGCGCTCGATTACCGAGAGCAGTGTCACGGGACCGTGGCGCACCGACATTTCCACCGAAACGCCTTTGCCCACCTTGCCGTGATAGACTTCGAGGGGCCGTACTTTGGTCTTGCCCTGAGCAATCTTTGTGTGGCCGGGGCCGTCATGGCCCATCAGCACCACGTCGTCGGCGTAGTCGATGGCGTAGTATTCGGTGAAAGAGCCGCCAACGCCAAAGGCGTCCATGATCTTCATGGCCTGGGCATTCTTGATTTCGTATTCGCCCGCGACCGGAACACCACAAGCGGTCAGGAGCGAACAGCCCAAAATAACCGAGGAGATGATGTCCTCGTGTTCATGGCCCGGCACCGAGACGTAGAAATAGGCCATCGAGCCGATGTCATGTCGCTCAACGAGCCTCATCAAAGCGGCGGCCGTAGCAGCGGCGCGGCGCAATTCGGCCTCGTCACAGCCTGCCTCGATATCAAATTCGGCATGGATGCGCGCCAGCATGGCGTCGATCTCAGAGGCTTCCAGCTCGCGCCGGATCTGGGCGAGCTCATCCATTTCCATGAATTCAATGGCAGTGCCGAATGCCGCGCTCTGGGCGGTGAGGTCGGAATAAATGTCGAGCATGCCATTGTAGTAGTGGCCCATGACGCCGAGGCGGTTGTGGGCCATGACGTGGGCAACTCGGGCAGCCTCGATCCAATCTTCGATCTGAGCGTCGACATGACTGTCACCTTCGAGAACGCCAGTGATCTGGTGCGTGGCAATGCCCGCGCGCGTGAAGACATTGGCGATTTCAGGCACCGGACATGCGGCGCAATAGGCCAGCCATTCGCCGGTCATCCTGGTGCGATTGCCCAGCTTGTTGAAAGCTGCGTAGTCGATGGCTTTTTCAGGCTGCAGATTAAGAATTATCACCGGCACGCCGGCACGGCGAACGACCGGCAGGACGGTGGAAGAGAGGGCGTAAGTCGTGCCATAAAGGAAGATCAGGTCGACATCGGCCACGCGGAAATCGTGCCCTGCTTCCAGCGCTTTGGCGGGGTTATCGATGAGGCCGAGGTTGACGATTTCAACGCCGGGGCGGGCCAGCTTGGCCGCCACAACCTCGACATAACCTTCAAGCCGCGCCTTAAGGCCTTCGAACTGAGGCCAATAGGCATCGAGGCCGATGCCGAACAGGCCGACCTTAAGCGGTCGACGTGCAGCAGTCGTCTCGAAACCGAGCTCCATGCCATTCCTCCCAATTGCCGCGGCATTTTCCGCAGACATGCCGGTCATTCAAAAACTGACCTTGAGGCAGACCTTAACACTCGCACTGCAACCGGAAAGCCGGTACCACTTTCGCTTATTGATCTAAAACATACAAAAACTGACCAATGCACGGATCGGATTATTTCACCTATCTGCCCGACAGTGGACTGTGCGAAGCCCTTGGCTGCACTGCACTTTCCACTGGCCACACGCGCATCGAGGCCGGCGCCATCTATCCGCCGATGCGCCACCCCGATGATCATCATTTTGTCTGGGAGAAGGGGCGCACGCTGCAGGCCTATCAGTTCGCCCTGATCAGTGAGGGCGCAGGCCGCATGCAATCTGCGCCCTGGCCGGAGGAAGTGCATCCGATCGAGGCGGGCGACGTCATCCTGCTGTTTCCAGGCGTGTGGCATCGCTTTTCTCCCCACCCCGAAACAGGTTGGGTGGAAAGCTGGATTGAGTGCCGCGGCGCTGCCTTTGATCGGGTGATGGACCTTGGGCTGGTGTCGCCCGAACGCCCGGTCTGGCACGGCGGTGCCGAAGCGGAGGCCGTGTTCGCCCAAATCGGTGCGCTGGCCCGCCAGGATGCCCTGCGGCACCAGCCGACGCTTTCGGCGCTGAGCCTGCAACTGTTGGCGCAGTTGTGCCAGTCGCTCGAACCCACCGAGCAGGGGCAGGTGCGCATGGTCGAGCGGGCGCGGCGGATATTGATGGAGAAAAGCGGCGAACCGCCTTCGCTTGAAGCGGTGGCGCGCGACCTGGGGGTCAGCTATTCGACGCTGCGACGGCTCTTTCGCCAGCATGCGGGAATGTCGCTCAAGCAATACCAGACTGACGTCCGCATCCGCCGGGCCTGCGAACTGCTGCGCAATTCCGACAAGTCGGTCAAAGCCATTGCCGCCTATCTTGGCTACAACTCCGCCTTCCACTTCTCCTCGCAGTTCCGCAAGGCCACAGGCTTGGCGCCGTCGGAGTGGCGAGAGAAGAACCGCATCGCGCTGGTTTGAAATAAAGCGTCTTTCGACCAACCCAATCCTGATCGGGCTGGTCGCAGCGGCTCTGCCGCGCATCTTCTCGTGTCTGACTCGGTCGACCATAACGTCCTCCCTCCTCCCTGGTCTTGGCAAGCAGAGACCCAGGTTGACTAACAAGCGCCTCGTCGTTAGTCAATAAGTGGACAGGCCACTTGGTCACTTTGAGTTTTGGTTTGGAGCGCCTTGATCGTCAGACATGAGGCTGCAAGGTTTGCAGAGCAGATCGAAGCACTGACGTCGACGCGATGGCTAACTGAAGTGGCAGCTCGAACACCAGGGGAGGAACATGCCGTGAAGCAAGTCGAGATCGGTGTCATCGGTGCCGGATGGTGGGCCTGTGCGGCTCATATTCCCACCCTGGTGGCCCATGAGGCGGTCAAATCGGTTGCCGTGGTTCGCCCCGATCAGGAAGGGCTCGACAAGGTGCTCAGCCATTTCAAGCTCGAGCATGGCTATCTCGATGCAAAGCAGATGCTGGCCGAACGGCCGCTGGCCGGGGCGGTGATCGCTTCGCCGCATGTGCTGCATGCCGAGCATGCGCTGCTCGCGATTAATGCCGGCCTTCATGTCATGGTGGAAAAACCGTTTGGCACCAGCATTGCCGAGGCGCGGTCGATCGCCGACGCTGCCAAGGCCAAGGGCGTATCGGTGATGATGCCCTATGGCTGGAATTATCGCCCGATGACCGAGGCCGCCCATCGGCTAATCCGAGATGGCTATATCGGGGAGGTGCGCCATGTGGTGGCGCAAATGGCCTCGGCATTGGCAGATCTGTTTGCCGGCGAAGGCTTAGTCGAAGCCAAGGGCGCGTTGTTCGAGCCGCCGGCCTCCACCTGGGCTGACCCGAAACGCGCGGGCGGCTATGGCTGGGGTCAGTTGACCCACGGGCTGGGCGCGCTGTTCCGGCTGATCGATCTCGATCCGGTCGAAGTCTACGCCAAGATGGGCAATTCGGACGCCGGGGTCGACTATTATGACGCTGCCGTGGTCAGCTTTGCCAATGGAGCGACCATGTCGCTATCGGGTTCGGGCACCATTCCCAAAGTGCGGGGCGGCTATCAGATCGATATCCGTATCTTCGGGACCGAGGGCATGCTGGTTTATGACATCGAGCGCGCCCGCGTCGAAGCCTATCGTCATGATGGCAAGAGCCATATCGAGCAGCTGCCCACCGATGCCGGCGATTATGATAGCGCTTCTCCAGCCGCATTATTCGCCTCGCTTTGCGCTGGCGAAAGCATCATCAATCCTGCCAATGCTACGGTAGGCCGCCGCGCCACCGAAGTGCTGGATGGAATGTATCGCTCGGCCCGAAGCGGCAGACCTGAGGAGATCGCGCCATGAAACTAAGCGTCACCAGCTGGTCGTTTCCGGTCCTGAATTTTGGGGAAGTGGGCGGTATCGCCAAGGTGCTTGGCATAGACGCGGTCGATGTCAGTTTCTTTTACGCCTCGGCGCTCGACCGGGCGCGTGTCCTGGGCGATGGCGAGCGCTACGGCGCAGAACTGCGCGAGAAACTGCCGGTCGCCATCGCCAATTTTTATTACCTGTTCGGCAACGGGCTGGACGAACGCAACCTGTCACTAGGTCACAACAGCGACAATGTCGCCGATCTCGAGAAGGTGTTTGCCTTCACCAAGGCTGCAGGGGAGACAGCGTTTTCATCCTGCCCGGACTGATCAATCCCGGCCAGAGCCGTAAGCAGGCGATTGCCAATTCGGCAGAGGCCTTGAAGCCTCTGGTCGAGGCCAGCCAGCGCAGCGGTATTGGGCTGTCGATCGAGCCGCATGTGCATGGCGTTCTCGAATCCGTCGATGCGGTGCACGAGCTGGTCAGCAAGGTGCCGGGTTTGAGGATTACTCTTGACCTCGCCCACTTCACCGCGCTCGGCTATCGGCAGGACGAGATCGAAACCCTCGTGCCTCATGCCGGGCATGTACATTTGCGCCAGGCTCGGCAGGGCGCGCTGCAGGCCAAGATGGAACAGGGCACGATCAACTTCCCATCGCTGTTCTCGGCATTACGCGACGTCGGCTACGACGACTGGCTGTCGATCGAGGTCGTCCATCAGGCTTATATGGACACACTTTACGACGACGTGCTGACCGAGACGGTCAAGATGCGTGACGCATTCCGCGCCTGGTCGCGCTAACAGGAGAAAATGGCCATGGCCAATTACGCATGGGTGCTCGAAGTTCGCCCAGGTTACGAGGACGAATACAAAAAGCGGCACGACGAGATCTGGCCTGAACTGGTCGAAGATATCCGTGCCGCCGGGCTTCGCAATTACAACATCTTCCGCTACGGGCTGACGCTGTTCGGCTATTTCGAATGTGACGATCTGGACCGCGCCATCGTCGAACTCGGCAAGAGCGACGCCAATCGGCGCTGGGGTGAATTTATGGGCCCCATCATGAAGATCGAAACTGATACGCTACGCAATTTCTCGTTCCTGCTTCCGCTGCAGTTCCACATGGATTGAGCGCCGACGAGACTTATTTAGAAAGCCCCCGGAGATGATCCGGGGCTTTCTTGCTTCAGGCGCTGTAGGCCTTGACGTTCTGCTGTTGCTCGCCCAGGCCCTCGATGCCGAGACGCATGACGTTGCCGGGCTGGAGCCATACCGGATTGGGCTTGATGCCCATGCCCACGCCCGGTGGGGTGCCGGTGGAGATGATGTCACCGGGCTGCAGGCTCATGAAGTGGCTGACATAAGAGACGATTTTGGCCACGCCGAAGATCATGGTGGTGGTCGAACCGTCTTGATAGCGGTGACCGTCGATTTCGAGCCACATCTTCAAATTCTGCGGGTCGGCGACTTCGTCGCGGGTGACCATCCAGGGACCGATCGGGCCAAAGGTATCGCTGCCCTTTCCCTTGTCCCAGGTACCGCCGCGCTCAGTCTGAAAATGGCGTTCGGACACGTCATTTATCAGGCAATAGCCAGCGACATGTTCGAGAGCATCTGCCTCCTCGACATAGCGGGTTTCCTTGCCGATGACGATGCCGAGTTCGACTTCCCAATCGGGCTTAAGGGCGTTCTTTGGGATGATGACGTCGTCATTGGGACCAATGATGGCGCTGGTAGCCTTCATGAAGATGATCGGTTCTTCAGGGATGGCAGCGCCAGTTTCGGCGGCATGGTCGGCATAGTTGAGGCCGATGCAGATGAACTTGCCGACATTGGCGACGCAGGGGCCGATGCGCTGGCCGGAATCAAGCTGCGGCAAGGTTGAAACGTCGGCGGCGCGGATCTTGGCTAAGCCTTCGGGTGTCAAAGTCTGCCCGCCAATGTCGGAGACGACGCCGGAGAGGTCGCGGATTGAACCGTCTTCGGCCAATATTGCAGGCTTTTCGGCGCCCTTGGCGCCAACGCGAAGCAGTTTCATGACGATTTCCTTAGTAGGTGGCGCGGCCGCCGGAGAGATCGAAGACGGAAGCGGTGGTAAAGCTGTTCTCGCGGCTGACCAGCCAGGCGATCATGCTTGCAGCCTCCTCGACTTCAAGGAAGCGACCGCGGGGGATGCGGCTGAGCATGTAGTTGATAAATTCTGGCTTGAGTTCGTCGAGGATGCGAGTTTTGGCGGTGGCTGGCGTCACCGCATTGATGGCGATGTCATATTTCGCGCATTCCTTGCCCACCGCCTTGGTCATGGCGATGACCCCACCCTTGGCGGCAGCATAGGCGGCTGCATTGGGATTGCCTTCCTTGCCGGCGATCGAAGCGATATTGACAATCCGGCCGTAATTGCGCGCCTTCATCCCGGGCAGCACGGCGCGATTGACGTAGAAGGCGCCATTTAGGTCGATGTCGATCACGCGTCGCCATTCATCCAGTTCATATTCGTCGAGCGGCGCGTTTTTGCCGGCGATACCGGCCGAATGAACGAGGATATCGATACGGCCCAATTGGCGCTCGGTTTTAGCCACCGCAGCTTCAACCGAAGGGAAGTCAGCGACGTCGGCCTGGATGATCACTGCGTCGGGCAGATGATCCTTGGCCATTTCCAGGGTTGGTTGGCTCAGGTCCCACAAAACGATGCGGGCGCCGGAGGCCTGGAGCCGGCGCGCTACGGCCAGGCCGATGCCCTGCGCTCCTCCGGTAATGACAGCGACATTTCCGTTCAGATCGATCTGGTTCATGTGCTCCCCCAATGCTCCCCTGCAAGTCGCGAAACCACGGCTTCATTCACCTCAACTCCCAGCCCTGGCCGGTCCGAGGGTTGTGCCATGCCGTTGCGCTGCACGATGGGCCTGTCGACCAGATCACGCAGCAGCGCGTTGGGGAACGGCTTAAATTCGAGCAGCCGCGTATTGGGCGAAGCGACTGACAGGTGCAGGCTCGCGGCGCTCAGAATGGCGCTGCTCCAAGCATGGGCGTTCATGGTGATGCCTGCCGCGCCGCAAAGGGCGTCAATCTTGCGGAAGCCGGTGATGCCCTCGGCCCGTGCCGGATCGCAACCGATCACATCGACGGTTCCGGTATCGATCAACCGGCTATAGCCGGTGACGGTCCATTCGCGCTCGCCAGAAGCGATGGGCACAGAAACTGCGGCTTTCAGGAACCGATAATCGTCAAGCTGGGTTGGATAGAACGGCTCCTCGATCCAGCCGATGTCATATTCGGACATGGCGCGGACAGTGCGGATGGCTGTGTCGCGATCCCAGACAACGCCATTGCCCACATCGACGATAATTTCGAATTCGGGACCTAGCGCTTCTCGCAGGGCGCGGACAAACCGCACATCGCCTTCGGGGTTGCGACCTACATCGGACAGACCACGCTTGCCGAAGCCGAGTTTGACGCCGCGATAGCCTTGGCCCTGGAAATCGACTACCTCGGCGACATTTTCTTCCAACGTTGCCTTGTTGACGTGGTTGGCGGCATAGGCAGGCAGGCTCTCGTGGTGCTTGCCGCCAAAGAGCTCATAAAGCGGCTTGTTCTGAATTTTGCCTTCGATGTCCCACAAGGCCATGTCGATGGCCGAATAGGCAAAGCAGGCGAGGCCGCCCTCGCCATACCACCAGCAATGCTTGCGCATGGCGGTCCAGGCCTGTTCCACCGTAAGCTCGCCAGCGCCCACAAGCAGCGGCCTCAAACCGTCGTCGATGATGGTGCAAACTGCCCTGCAAGCCTCGGGCCACATAGCAATGCCTTCGCCCCAGCCCACCACGCCATCCACCGTTTCGACGCGAACGAGCACCGTCTCCCGGCGATTGGAAAAGTCGTTAGTGTCGGTGTAACGGAGATGGAAGCTCTCGATCCTGCCGATCTTCATGCGATACCCCTCCCTGGCAGGCTTGACCATTGCCGCCCTTGGCGTCCTATCTCGTTGACTAACACCGGGTCGGTTGGTAGTCAACAAAGTGGACAGGCCACTTACACGGAGAATGACATGTCGGAACGGCGTTGGGGTTTGGACAAGGTCACCGAGCAGGACATTCTCTCAGGCGGATTTTCGACCCCTTGGGACGCTCCGTTCATCCCGCCTTTCCCGTTCAATTTCCGCAACGCCGAGGTGATGACGACCTTCTGGCGCACCGATCCGGAAGCGATGAAGTTTCTAGCGCCACCCCGGTCGAGCCGATCGGGGACGTGGTGTGCGTCCATATCTACAAGATGAACGATACAAGCTGGATCGGGCCTTACCACGAAGCCAACATCATGTTTGGCGCCAAGCTGCCCAATGGCCGGTCTGGCGCCTACTCGCCCTATCTGTTTCTGCATTCCGATGGGGGCGTGGCGCATGGTCGTGAAGTGCATGGACAGCCCAAGAAATTCGCCAGCCCGGCGCTCGAGTTTCGCGGCGACCTGATGGTGGGCCTGGTTGAGCGCAATGGCATCGACGTCATCACCACCACGACGCCCTACAAGCAACAGCCTGTCGACCCGGCAGAAATGCGCCGCCACTTCGATTTTGGCACCAACCTCAATCTCAAGGCGATCAACCATATCGATGGCCGGCCCGCCATTCGCCAGATCACCTCGCGTAGCCTCACCGACGTGGTGGTGCACGAATGCTGGCGTGGTCCGGCGACTGTCGAGCTGCGGCCCAACGCGCAGGCGCCGGTGTTCCGCCTGCCAGTGCTGGAGCCGCTGGAATCATTTTACTGGCGCGCCGATTTTACCTTGGTGACCGGCGAGATCCTTTACGACTATCTCGCCGAATAGGCTGGATCAGGGCAGGTATTGCCCACCATTTACATGCAGCGTGCTGCCGGTGATATAGCCGGACCAATCACTGAGCAGGAACGCGCAGACGCCGCCCAGTTCGTTTGGCGCGGCAAAGCGGTTCATGGGGATGCGCTGGCGGAAGGAATCAAGATCCGCCTCGCTCATGCCGCCCCGCAGCATCGGCGTATCGACGCCGCCCGGCGCGACGGCATTGACGGTGATGGCATCGGGCGCGCCCATGCGGGCCAGCGACTTGATCAGTGCGCCAACGGCGGCCTTGGTCATGGCATAGGTGGTGGAGCCGAAAAAGCCGCCGGTGAAAGCGCCTTGGCTGGTGAACAGCACGATGCGTCCCCCTGCCCCGCCAGCCTGGATTTCGGCCAAGGCAGCGCGGGTGAGATAGAAGACCCCAGTCTGGTTGACGGCGATCTCGCGCTGCATCATGGCCTCGTCGACTTCCTCGAAGGGCGTGCGCAGCAGCAGACCTGCGCAATTGACCAGACCAAAGAGTTTCCCGCGTGACCTGGCGTGACCGATCAGGGCCTCGATGGTCTCGGGCTTGGTCACGTCGACCTGAAACGCGGAAGCGCTGGGGCCGCATTGGGCGGCGACCTCGGCGCAATCCTGGCGGTCGGCACAAATGACCTCCATGCCCAGTTTCGAAAGCCGCTGTGCGACTGCGGCGCCGATACCTTGCGCAGCACCGACGACAATCACCAATCGGCCTGAGAGGCCCAAACCTGCAGCATCATCTACCATGTGTCACGCTCTCCCAGGCCCACACGCTTGCGCAATTCGGGATCGCGGATGGACAATTCCTCGCCGCCCTTGTCACTCACTCCCTTCTGCGACGATCCAGCCGATGCACCGCCCCGGGAGATCGGGCGTCAACAGATCGTCGGCATCGATGCGCGCGATGGCGTTGTCGTAGGAAGCGCGCGCGCCCATCAGCATATCGGTCTTGACCGCGCCAGGTACGAAGCCATGGACGCGAATGCCGCGGCTTCCATATTCGATATGAAGGCTCTGCGTGAACATCAGTACCGCAGCCTTGGAGGCGCAATAGGCGCTCCAGCCCGGAACGGCGCGATGCGCGGCGCCGGATGACATATTGAGAATGACGCCCTCGCCGCGCGCCACCATGCCCGGCAGCACGGCGTGACAGGCGTTGAAAATCCCGCCGACATTTACGCCAAGTAGATCGGTCCAGGCTTTTGGATCGGCATCAGCGATCTCGGCGACGGGATCGATGATGCCCGCATTGTTGACCAATGCCGCCACCGGGCCGAACGCAGTTTCCGCGGTAGCAACAGCCCTGGCGATCGAAGCCGGGTCGGCAACATCGCAGGTCGTAACCATCAGATCAGGTGAATTGAGTTCGCGCTCCGCCTCGGCCAACGTCCCGGCAGAGCGGGCGGAAATGGCGACGGACCAGCCGCGGCCGAGCAGGTCACGGGCGGTTTCCAGCCCGATCCCGCGCGATCCGCCCGTGATGAAGGCAAGAGGTTTAGTCATGAGCTACAATCCTTGATGGGAGCTTGGCGAGGCGGGAAACCCAGGTGACCGCCTCAGCCAGGTGGCCGGCGCTAAGCGCCCCGTGATGAGTTGCGCCGGCGCCGATCCAGTTTTCCATGGCGAGGGTCGAGGGGCGTTTGGATGTCTGAAACCAAGCCTGCGTGATCTTGAGAGACGTTTGCGGCATGTCACCGACGCTGCCTTCCATCGCCAGAAGCGTCAAACGCTCCGAGTTGGTTCGGTCCAGCGTCACGGCCAGCATGGTGGCTGGGCCCTGACGCAGTTCATGCTGGAGCACGACACCAGGCACTTCGCGACCGGAATGATCGCGTGCTGGCCGGATGATCGACCGTCCACCCGGTGGCACCCAGCCCCAGTCGCCCTCTCCGGTATTGGCAATCAAAAAGCATCGCGCTGCCGGTCGATGGCATCGAGTTCGCAGTAAAGCGTCGCGCCACCCAGACTTCGCCCGATGAACATGGCGACAGCGGTGACCAGATCGCCCGTGGCACTGAAGGGCGTACCTGCGCTGGTCATCATGGTTGTCGCGAGGCAGCCGATTGCGCCCTGGCCTAGCCCGACGCCAAATGGGCCGCGGCAGGTCAGCGAGCCGCAGTCGACGTTCTGCTCGTCTGAAAGTTTCTGGAGTGCAATGGCAAGCCCGGCTGCGCGATCATGGTCCGGCGTGCGCTGCCACTCGGTGCCTTGCGGCATGATAGTGGGCAGGCGCTCAAAGAGCTGATCAATCTGCTGCGCCGTGACGCCTGCAACCCGCTCCGCCCAGTCCTCGAGCGGAATATCCACCAGCGTCATGTCACTGGCTTCCGCTTCTTGGGCATCGAGTCCGACATGATCGTAACCGCTCATTGGCAGGCCGAGCCTAGCGATGCGCAGACCTTTGAGCCGACGGGCGGTCGCGGCGGCGCGGACGGCCATAAGCAGGCGGGCGTGGAATTCGTCGTCGCTCAAAAACCCGACCAGCGTTACCGGCTCACGGCCTCGGCGGCGCATCAGGCTTTCCACCATGCTGGCACCGACATTGGCCGAATGCCGGCAAAGCTCGGCCATGGCGTACTCGGCGCTAATGCTTTCGAGCCCGTGGCTGCAGGCGATGATCACCGGTGCATCGGGCGCTGCCCCGATGACGCGCAACATGGGCCCGGGCGGCGTTGCCATGGTGGGAACAATCAGCAGCACGTCAGGTGCGAGCTGGCGAACTGCCTCGACCAGCCGCGCTTCGTCGGTTTCGTCGACGAGCAGGCCCAGATTGTGGATTTCTGCCTCGGCGTTCAGACCTGCAATGGTGTGATCGAGATGCGCTGTGCGGTCCCGCCGGCTGTCGGGACCCATAATGGGTTCGAAATATTGCATGAAGCCACCGATGGCGGCGATCCTTGGGCTCCGAGGGCTCATAGATGCAGGTCCCCGCGTTCGGCGGCATGTGCGGAGCCAAGGGGCACCGACGCATCGGGCTTGCGTGCACCCACCCGTCGATAGGCTTCCTCGGGAATATTGCGCGGGTCCTTGTAGACCGTCCAACTGCAGCGGCTTTCCCCTGTCAGCGGAAAGGTCGGCGGCTCCGTAACACGCACTGGATAGCCGAACTTCGCGATCGGCAGCGTCTCGTGGAGAATGCAGCAGTGGGCGCAGTAGCCGCAGACGCCCTGCTTGTTCCAGGTGAAATCGTGCGCTTCGGCAAGAACCGGAAAACCGATCGGCTCCTGCATGAGGGCGGGCAAGGCATCGCGGCTTTCGCCTTCGACCGAGCGTCCGCCGCTGCCGCAGGGAGCAAAGCTGATTGTGACAGCTTCATCGGTTTCAAGCCAATCGATGCTTCCGTCGCGTGCCGTGCCGCTCAGGTGCCCGTGGTGACCTTCAAAGCCCAGATAAGTCAGCAGCCAAGAGGCATCTTTCCAGTCCATCTCGCTGACATCGAAGCGACGGTAACGCTTGGTGAACCAGTCGCCGATAACCCAGCCTTCGTACATTTCTCGCAGGGCGATTTCGCCGAACGTGGTGACGATATGGCTGAAAAGTCCAGCCAGCTGGTCGACCTCGCAGTCATGCAACCGCCGCCAAAGCTCGTGTGTGCGGTCGAGCGCGTCGAGCCGCTGCTGGCTTGAACCGGAAACGGCGATCGCCTGAACATTGGCCTCGATATCCGACCACACCGCAGCGCGGTCACTGTTGACCAGCCGATGATAGGGCGCCAGACGTTCGCGGATATCGGCATGCGTGGCGTCGATATCTCCGTCTGTCTGGCCCTGATCACCCAGGTAGCGTTTGATGTCGAAAAACCACTGCGCATAGATATCGTAGATGACCCGCATTTCCGTGCGCAACATGCCGGTATGAGCAGCTATGGCGGCCTCATCGCCCTCGGCGATCAGGCGGCGTAGCAAGGGCACGGTGCCTTCGGAAAGACTTTGCCAGCCACCATCGCGGATCATCCGATCAAGGATCGGATGATGAACCAGTTCGGTCATTTTAAGCAGCTCGCTGCGGGATGCCCGGCACGGGGCGCCGCAATGGTCCGCCGGACAGCCAAGCGGCGATGTCGCCGGCGACGAGACCCTGCAACCGCCCGATGGCGCTTTCTGAATACCAAGCGACGTGCGGGGTAAGGAGCAGATTGGGGGCGGCGCGCAGAGGCGTGTCTGCCTGCAAGGGCTCGGTGTTGAACACATCGAGCGCGGCGCCACCAATGGTGCCACTGCTCAGCGCTGCGGCGAGCGCGGCCTCATCGATCAAGGCGCCGCGGGCGGTGTTGACGATAACAGCTTGGTTCTGCATGGACGAGAGGCGTTCGGCATTTACGAAAAACCGGGTCTGCTCATTGGCAGGTGCATGGAGGCAGATAGCGTCTGCGCTGCGGAACAAAGTCTGTGCATCCATGAGTTCGATCCCGAGGTCACGCGCCTGCTCCTGGGTGACCATAGGATCGGCGACGGCGAAGCGGAAGCCAAAGGCCTTAAGACGCGCATGAGTGAGCCGGCCGATATGGCCAAAGCCGAAAAACCCCACCAGCGCATCCTTGAAGGCCTTCATCGGCTTGGCGACACCGACTGCCTTCCACTCCCCTGCCCGCACCGAAGCGTCGAGCGCCGGCAATTTTCGCATCATGGCCAGGAGGCTTGCTGCAGTGTGATCGGCAACTTCGTCGGCGCAATAGTCGGGGACGTAGCTCACGGAAATGCCGAGTGCGCTGCAAGCGGCGACGTCGATATTGTCGTATCCAACGCCATAGCGAATAACGGCAGCGCCCGGCGCGAGGCGCGCGGCGGCTTCTGCGGTAAAGGGGGCGAACTGGACGACGGCTACCTTTGCGCCAGCCACGGCGTCAGCAACCTCATCGGCGGTGCGGCACTGGAAGGCGGCAAATTCGGCGCCAGCGCCTCGCGCAGCATCCTGCTCCTGATCGAGTGCGGGAAAGGTGTAGTCAGTGACGACGACCTTATCTGCTGTCGCCATGACAGGTCTCCTCCATGTAAAGTGGCCTAGCCACTTAATGGCTAGGCCACCACGGGGAGTGCGTCAAGCGCGATTTAGGTTGAACGCGTCGCCTTGGTGGTCTTGAGCACGTTGGCCATATGAGCCTGCATCGCCTTGCGCGCGGCTTCGGCGTTTTTGGCGCGCATGGCCGTGCAGATGTGCTGGTGATCTTCGATACTGCCGGCGATTACCGTCTCGCTTTCCGACGCGGTCTTGCGAAACTCCATGCCCAGCACGTTCATGCTGGTCGCTGCGCGCGCGAGGAACGGGTTGCCGCTCAATTCCGACAGCAGCCGGTGAAACTCGGTGTCGACAAGACGATATTCGGCGGGCCGGTTTATAGTGTTTTTCTGGTCCTCGATCAGGGCCTCGAGCCGGTCGATGTCTTCGGGCTTGGCGAGCACGGCGGCCAAGGCGGCGATCTCGCCTTCGATCACCGCGCGGGCCTGATAGAGTCCATCGACCTCTACTTCTTTGAGGGTCAGGAAAAACGACAGCGGCCCCAGAAGGTCAGCGGCTTCGAGTGCTGACACAAAGATTCCACCGCCATGGCGCGGATTGACCACGCCCAGGACCGCGAGGGCACGGATCGACTCTCGCATTGTAGGGCGGCTAACCTGAAACATTTCGGCCAGATCGCGCTCGCTGGGCAAGCGATCGCCGGGCTTGAGATCCCCAGTCTTGACCAGGGCAAGGAGGCGGTGAACGACTTTTTCGGACGCTCCTTCGCGCAAGATTGGTTCGATGTTGAGCCGCACGCCGGGCTCTACATCATCCCCCGATGCGCCTGCGGCCTTTAACGTCGACTGTTTTGCCCGTGCCATTTCGGCCCCTGGAAATTAGGTAATGCGGAATTGCGAAGCTAAGTCGGGCTTGATGGTCAACCCAAGTCCCGACCTGTTTTCCGGCAAGCTGACATAGCCATTTTCGGCTACCGGTTCGCCATCAAAAATATACCAGAAAAGCTCATTTCCCACTTCTACCGGTACTTTGGGGAAATATTCGGCCATGGGACAGGCGATGTTGGCCATGACCACGTGATAATTGTGCATCTGCCCGGCATGGGGAATGACGGCGATGTTGAACGCTTCGGCAAGCGCCACGATCTTTTGCGCCTGGCTGATGCCGCCGACGCGGTTGATATCGAATTGAATGATGTCCATAGCGTGATGTTCGATCACGTCGCGGAAGCCGCGCAGGGTGAACTCGTGTTCGCCCCCGCTGATTGGGATGATGTTTAGGGCGCGCAGTTCGGCATAACCGGTGACATCGTCGGCGATTAGCGGCTCTTCGAGCCAGCGCAAGTTGTATGGCGCGAGCAGCGGCAGCATCCGCTTGGCGTAATCGAGCGTCCAGCCCATATAGGCATCGGCCATGATCTCGACACTGTCACCGACCGTTTCGCGAACCGTCCGAACCAGATCGAGATTGCGCTTAATGCCTTCCAGCCCATCCTTGGGGCCCCAGCCGAAGCGCAGCTTCATCATCGAAAAGCCCTGTTGGCGATATGCGTCCGCCTCGGCGGCGAGGGTATCGAGCGGCTGCGCATAGAGACGGCTGGCATAGACGGGGATTTTGTCGCGGAGCGCACCGCCGAGCAGGCGAAAAACCGGCAGGTTGGCTTGTTTGCCCAGAATGTCCCAAAGCGCCAGATCGATCGCCGAAATGGCCGCCATGCCCGAGCCCTTGCGCCCGAAAGGCATGGTTTGCCGATACATGCGTTCCCACAAATAGGCGATATCGAGCGGGTTTTCGCCGATCAGGATGGGCGCCAGATGATGGTCGATGACGGCCTTGGTGACATGGGGCGACAGCGCGGCATTGCCGATGCCGAAGAGGCCGGTATCGGTCTCGATCTCCACCACGAGCCAGCCGAGAAAACTATAAGCGCCGATCGAGCTTGGTGTGCGGGTGAGGATGTCACCCGCTGTGGTGCAGAAATTGGCGTGAATGGGCACGACCGGGCCTGTCCACTCGTAAACCCGCGCTGAAACCTTCGTGATCTTCATGCTCGGCTCCGATCAAAAATAGGGTGGCAGGTCCGCCGACAACCGATCGGCGATGGCAAGGCCAAAAGGGTCGGGCGGGAGTGCCGGCTGCCGGTCATATACTGGGCCAAGACCCAGCCGCCTGGCAGCGACGCGTTTGCCGTAGCAGATGAAGGTCGAAAGGTTCTGCATGATGAAGACGATGAGCGGCAGCAACGAGCGATAAACCCGCTCGGCTTCCTCGGTGTCGCCCGTCTGCATCAGGCTAAATATGCGCGCCTGCACATCGAAACTGTCCATGCCCGGGATCACGCCGGCGCAGCCCGCTCGAAGATTGTCCGTCAGTTCGAGCCCGCCCCTGCCGTTGAAGACCGCAAGCTGGCCGCCGGCGGCGGCTTGGATCAGTTGGTGCACATAAAGCGCCGAACCCTCGGCCTTGATCATCCGCACATTGGGATGGGCTTCATTGAGGCGGAGGATGCCATCGAGCTCAAGGCTGGTCGGCAGATATTCTGGGGCGTTCTGGATGGCGACCGGCAGACCGACATTGTCGGCAACCGTGCCGTAGAAGGCGATCTGCTGACGCTCGTCCAGCACGGCGCCGGGTGGCGGCTGCAGGATGACCCAACTCGCTCCCGCCGATCGGGCGCGTTCGACGGCAGCGATTGCAGTGGGAACATCGGGCTCCACTATGGTCACCACCAGCGGCAGCTGGCCGCCCAGTTCGTCGGATGCCCAGCCTAACAGATCAATGCGCTCTTTGGCCGAAAGCTTGCCAACCTCGGTACCCAGTCCCAGCGCAGCGAGACCATGCGCGCCGTGAGCCATTGCCGCCTGCACCTGCAGGCGGATGGCCCTCTCGTTGAGACGGCCATCCTCTCTGAAGAAGGCATAGAGCATGGGAAAGATGCCTGAGGATGCGGATTGCATTACTCAATCCATCAAAGACGGCAGCCACAGCGACAGCGCCGGAATATAGGCCACAAGGAATGTTACGACGAGCCACCACGCCATGAAGGGCACCAGCATCGCGATGGACTTGCCGTATTCCAGATTCGCCATTCGGGCTGCGATCATCGCCAGCACGCCTATAGGAGGCGTCAGTGAGCCGAGCACCAACATCATGATTGCGGACATGCCGAATTGGATTTCGTCGATCCCGTAATGGGCCAGAGCCGGGCTGATCACGGGGACGATCATGATCAGGGCCGGAATTGGCTCCATGGGCAGGCCAAGGATGAAGAGGCCCACCATGATCAGAAACATCGCCATGTTTGGATCGTCGGTCAGGCTTAACAGGGTAGACAGCGTTGCCTGGGCAAAGCCGCCGCTGATCAGCACGTAGCTGAACACCGAGGCGCCTCCGAGGGTGATCAACGCCGTTGCCGTTGTGAGCGAGGCCGATTGCAGCAGGGTGTAGGTGCCGCCTGCAGACAAGCGCCGGCCAACCACGCCATAGATCAGGGCATAGAGCGCAGCGATGGCGCCGGCTTCGGTGGGTGTGAAGACGCCGCCTAGAATACCGCCAAGGATGATCACTGGGACCATCAATGCCGGTGCGGCCTTTATCCCGGCCTTTCGGACTTCGGCAGGAGAGGCCTTGGGTTGTGGCTTGGCGCCCGCTTTGTCAGCCAATACGCGGGCAAGCACCATGATGCCAAGGCCGGCGATAATACCCGGAATAATGCCGGCCACAAACAGCTTGCCGATCGAGACACCAGTCAGTGAGCCATAGATGACGGCAACGATGCTGGGCGGAAGGATAGGACCGAGCAAGGCGGCGCTCGACAGCACAGCGACTGAATAATCCTTGCGGTAGCCCTCCTTTTCCATCGAGGGCAACATGATGCTGCCCACCGCCACCAGATCGGCGACGGCTGAGCCGGACAGCGCCGACATGAACATGTTGGAGACGACGCTGGCCTGGGCGAGGCCACCCTTGAGATGGCCGACACCGGCGCGGCTGAACGCCACGATCCGCTCGGTAATGCCGCCCTGGCTCATCAGTTCGCCGGCCAACACGAAAAGCGGCACGGCGAGTAGCGTAAAACTGTCGAGCGAAGAAAACATGCGCTGCGGCAGGACGAGCAGCGAAATATCGCTGGCGGCCGCGAGCGCAATGACGCCGGAAAGGCCCATAGCGAAGGCAATAGGAATGCCCAGAACCAGAAACAGCGTGAAGGTGATAAGAAGCGTAGCGATCATCATCGGCGTCAGCTCCTATCGTCCATGGGATCGAGACGGAGGTCGGTGCCGTCGATAAAGTGCACGAGTGCAAAAAGGCGATGAGCACCGCGCCGACGGGCATGGCGCTATAGACGGCCCACATGGGGATATCGGCGGCGGGTGAGGTCATGCGCGTGGTCCGGAGCACCAGCTGCAATCCATACCAGGCAAGATATCCGCAAAATACGATCGTACCGGCCAAGGACACGCGCGATAGCACACGACGGCCACGATCCCCCACATGATTGTCGAGTGGGTTGAGCGTGATGTGAAGTCCGCGATCGGTGGCGACGGCAGAGCCGAGCATAACGGTCCAGAGCAGCATGAACTGCACCAGCTCTTCGGACCAGGTCAGCGAAGAATTGAGGAAGTACCGAAAAAACACCTGGACACAGATCAGGATCGAATAGCCGGCAACGCCCAGCGCGCACACCAATTCCACGAACAGGCGCAGCCCCACCACGGGTAGGCTGAGGCCGACCATGCGCCGCTCAACCTTGGGAAGAATTGGAGTCGGTTCAAATGTCATGCGGGGCTCCCTTGCATGAAGTCGGTGCTGATCCCGGCGCCTGGGCGCCGGGAGGCGTTGGGAGTTAGCTGACCGCCTGGACGCGGTCGATCCAGGCGCGCATGTCACCATCGGCAGCGGCGTCCATTTCTTCCCAGACCGGCACAAGCGCTTCGCGGAAAGCGTCGCGGTCGGGTTCGGCATTGGCTTGAAGCGCAGCTGCAAGCTCATCCCAGAACTTGCCGCCATTTTCGATGGAGCCCGTATTGAACTCGTCGACAGCGATCGTCGCTGCTTCGCGCACGGCCGCCTGCTCTTCGGCGCTCAGTCCATCCATTGCCATGGCGCTGGCAACCAGGTTCACGTCCGTCATGATGTGGTTGGTGCGCGAGGCGTGGCCGGTTACTTCCTGGATCTTGCCCACGAACAGACCTTCGGAGGGGTTTTCGACCCCGTCGATGACGCCGGTCTGCAGCGCGGTATAGACTTCGCCCCAGGCCATTGGTGTCGGATTGGCGCCGAGCTTGTTGAAGGCCGAGATATAGACTGGGACTTCGGGAACGCGCACCTTTAAGCCGGCCAGATCGGCCGGCTCGTTGATGGCGCGCTCGCGCGTGGCCATGACGCGGAAGCCGGCGATGCCATAGCCAAGCGCTTCAAGGCTTAGCGTGTCGCGCATCTCGGTGCCCAAGTCCGCGCCAATCTCGCTCTTGAACACGGCGAGCGCATGAGCTTCGTCGCGGAACAGGAATGGCAGGCTGATAAAGCCCATCGGCTTGATCCAGTTGGCGAGCGTACCGAAATCGGTCCAGACGAAATCGACAGTGCCGATCTGGGCGGCTTCCGCCCCCTGGCGCAAGCCAGCGAGCTGGCCTGCTGGAAACACTTCCACTGACAGCGCGCCGCCGGTCTTTTCAGCAACCAGCGCACCGAAGCGCTTGGAGGCGACGTCGACCAGATGGTCGGGCGCCAGATGGTGCGACAAGCGAAGGGTGCGGCCCTGGGCACGGGCGATATGGGGCATGCCAAGCATGGTCATGCCTGCAATCCCGGCTGCGCCGGCCTTGATGAATGTGCGGCGTGAAAAGGTGTTCATTTGGTTCCTCCCTTTAAACATGGCGATATTTCGTGCAGGCCAGCTCTAGTCGAACTGCACGAGATGGGTTGCGTCGCGATCCAGCTCGAGACCGAAACCGGGCTCATCGCTTAGGGTTATGCGACCGTTTTCTGGAATGACTTCGTTGGTGAACATCGTGCCGAAAACCGGCGTCACTGAGCGGCCATCTGGGCTGATATTGATGTATTCGCAGAAGATGGCCTGAGGCTGGGTTATCGAGAAATGGTAGCTGTAGGCACCTGATCCGTGTGGCACGACGGGGATGTCATAAGCATTGGCGAGAGCTGCAACACGGATCAGTTCGGTCAGCCCGCCTAGCCACATGAGGTCGGGCTGGATGATGTCGACAGCGCGATTGACCACCAGATTGCGGAAGCCGTAGCGGGTATATTCGTGCTCGCCCGTGGTCCAGCGCATCCAGGGACAGGCAGCCTTGAGCAGCTTGTGGCCGTCGAAATCATCGGGGTGGAGCGCTTCTTCGATCCAGTAAACATCGAAGCGGCGCGTTTTCTCGGCCAGTTCGATGGCGTAGGGCACGTCGAGTGACATATAGCAGTCGATCATGATCGGAAAATCGGGACCAACAGCATCACGCACTGCGGCGACACGCTCGACGTTGCGGCGCATGCCGGCGGGGCCATCCATCGGACCTTCGGGCAGCGGGATCTTGCCGCCGAAAAAGCCCAACTCCTGGTAAACGGTCGGCTCCGGGCCGGTGCAGTATAGTGTCAACTCATCGCGCACCGCCCCACCGATCATTTTGTAGACCGGCTCACCGCGCAGCTTGCCCAATAGGTCCCAAAGCGCCAGGTCCACTACGCTGATTGCCGTCATGGTCAGGCCCTTACGGCCATAAAACATCGAGGCGCGAAACATCTGATCCCAGATGCGTGCCGTATCGCGCGGATCGCTGCCGATCAGAAACCGTTCGAAATGCCGCTTGATCAGGAAGCAGGCTGGCTCGCCGCCCATGCCGGTGGCGACGCCAATGGTGCCGTCAGCCGCCTCGATCTCAACTACCAAACTGCCAAGAACCCCGATGCCCCAACTGGTGCGGCTTTCGCGATACTTTGCGTGGCCGGACATCGGGTTCGAAATGAGGGTGTCTGAGATCCAGTGGCCCTCTTGACGCCTGTGGTAGTCACCGCCGGTGTCCCCCGCTTCGACAAGGTACGCACGAACAGCGGCAACGACAAAAGCACCCGACATAGACCAAGCCTCCAAGTGGCCTGTCCACTTTCATTCCTGCATTGAGTAATGTCAAGTTTCGTTGTTTGGGGTGACTTCGACTGGCGAAAAGAGCGGCTTTCTGATGCCGAAGCGAGGAGTCTCGCGTGCTGGCATAGTGCCTTAAAGAACGGCGACGCGCTTTTCGCGTGCTGCAAATTTGAGAACTGGATGGCGTTTAGGGCAGCGGTTGACGGTGGGAGCTTTGTGTGGAAACTTCCACACAGTCTTACACACAACCTTCCACACGAGCGTCTGCGGGTCGAATTTTCTTAAGCAAAATCAGTGACTTACAACGGCGTCCTATTCCTACATGGAATCCAGGTTCCCCAGCCAAAATCTTCAAGGCTAAGATGAGAGTTGGGCGCGACAACTTCTTTCGAAAGAAGTTCCTGTCGCTTCGATGCCTGGCAGAAACTTAGACGCAATGTAGCGGACTCACTCATCCGTTGATCTATCCCTCTGATTGTTCGAGGGCGTCAGCTAGAAAAATTGCATAAGCCTAGAAGCGTACCGAGCGAAGCTCGAAGGGGCGTATATCAGCGTTAGGGATGCCGTCGACAACCGTTTCGAGACCGTTGACGCACACGCCTGCATCCGGAAGCTGCAGGTCGAACTTTCCACGTCGGCCCGCCGCTTCCGAAAACCGCAGCACATGCCCGCTGCCATCCTCGGCACGTTTAAGGGCATGGACGCGCAGTTGCTGGCCGTTCCAGCTCAGAGGCTGGATGCTATAGGCGCGGTCGGCGGTGGCGGGCACAAAGCGCAGGGGATCGGTGACGAGATCAGCCTCCGACTGAACCGCTTCGCTCCACCAGCGCCCGTCATGCGGAAGGATCGAATAGGTGAAGTGCTGGTGACCTTCGTCGGCCAGCATGTCGGGATAAAGGGGACCGCGTACCAGGCTTAGGGTCAGGCGGTTGCGCTTGGCCGAAAAGCCATACTTGTCCGAAGACAGCAGCGCCACGCCGCGGTCGGTTTCCGCCAGCGACACGAACCGGTGCCCGCATGCTTCGAATTGCGCCTTCTGCCAGGACGTATTGTCATGCGTGGACCGACTGGTGATGCCGATCGCCTGATCGAATTGCGCGTCGTTGGCAAGAATATCGAGATCGAAGTCGGCGCGGAGATAGGTTCGGCGGTCGTGCCAATCGAGATCGGTAACGATGTCGAGCCGCGGGCTATTGCTCCACAGCCGCAGCTTCTGTGCGATCCTGCTGGCACCAAATCGGCGCACCACCGTGATCTCAGCCAGATGCGGGCCTTCCGCGGTGACCTCCATCCGATCCAAAGCCGTTATCTCTTCCTCGCCCAGCTCAAATCCCGGTTCGATATCCCAGGCGTCGAAGCGACGCGGCAAATCGTTGCGGTAGGCGAGTAGACGATTGCCCGGTCCGCGCAGCATCTCGCTGCCGCTGCGCTTGTCGAAAAGGCTGGCGATACGTCCGGCGTCATCAAGGGCTATGCGCACCAGCGCGTTTTCCAGGGTCCGATCGCTGACGCGGACTCCGGCTGGCGCGGCCGCTTCGACAAAGCTGACCGAGAGCGGCGGCAAGGGCTGATCAATCGTGACGACAAAACCGCCATCGATCGCTTGCGGCTGAAGCGCTTCGGGCAAGGGTTCGACGGACTGGATTTGCCAGTGCGTTTTTGCCGAGCCCGAAATGTTGGCGACGGCGAGCCCGCTTCTTCCCCCTGCCCCTTGCTGGGCACTGGCAATTGCCAGGAGGTTAGCCTGCGCGGCGCCTTCGGCCAGGCGGCAAACACCCGCAAGCTCGGCTTCGGTCTGCTCCGACACTTCGCGCACCGAGCTGCCGGGCAGGATGTCATGGAACTGGTTGCGCAAGGTCAGCACCCAGGCCTCGGAGAGATCGGTCTTGATGGCTGCTGCACCCGACAATTGAGCCAGGCTCTCGAGTGCTTCGGCGGCGACAAGGGCAAACTCGGACCGGCGATTGAGTTGCTTGATCCGACCCTGCGACGTGAGGGTCGCCCGGTGATATTCGAGATACATTTCCCCGCTCCAGCGCGGCAGATTTGTGCCTTCCAGATCGGCGCGAAGCGCATCGAGATGCTGCTGAATATTGCCGTGCCGGACCGTCGGGATCTGGGGAAGAAGATTTATCAGCGGGACATTTTCGATCTGATCCGGGTCGGGCCCACCGCCACCATCTCCCCAGCCATAGGTCGCGATAACAGTATCGGTGAGGTCCTTGGTCGTGTGCTTGCCCCATACTTCGGCCAGAGCGCCAGGGGTCATCCACATGTTGTAGCCGTCGCTGTCGAAGGCATCATAGGTGTGGGTCAGAACTTCCGAGCCGTCATTGCCGGACCAGATGAAGAGATTGTCCGGCAAGGGATTGGTCTCGTTCCATGTGACCTTGATCGTGACCAAGGCGTCGATGCCGGCATGGCGCATGATTTGCGGCATCGCGCCGGTAAAGCCGAAGGTATCAGGCAGCCAGGCGGTGCGGCTAGGCTGGCCGAAATAGCGCACGAAGTCCTGTTGCCCGAGCAGGAACTGCCGCAGAAAGGCTTCTGCCGAGGGCATATTGGTATCGCATTCGATCAGCATACCGCCGATCGGCTCCCACCGCCCCTTCTTGGCCCAGGCCTGGATTTGAGCGAGCAAGGCCGGATCGTCTTCTTCGATATGGCGGTAGAACAGCGAAGACGATTGGAGAAAGGTAAAATCCTTTTGCCCCTTTAGCAGCGCATTGACGTTGCTGAAGGTGCGGTGAATCTTGCGCACCGTTTCCGGCTGGGGCCAGAGCCAGGCATAGTCGATATGGGCATGGCCAGTGATCAGCACATTGCCCTGCTTGGGATAAGCCTGGCGCAGAACTGCCAGTTCCCCATCAATCGTCGCCACGGCATCATCGACCGAGCGCAGCGCTTGGTGCGGGATTTCGGCCGGTTCGTTCGTGGGCTCGAAACTACGTTCCCAGATAGTGTTTGCCCATGATGTATCGGCAAGGCGCGGCCCGACATCGCTGGTCGCGGTGGGAAGGCGCAATCGGGCCAGCCCAATTTCAGCCGCTTCGCACAGCGCGCGGGCCAATTCAGGCGACTTCACGGCGTTGGTGGCGTCGAGCAGCACGGCGATCCGGCGCTGCAGGGCACGCACCTGCGGGTAGAAGGAAATCAGCTCGGCGCGATGCAGCCGCGGGTCGCGCTGCGGAATGCCAAAGAGGCTTCGTGCCGCAACTTCCGCATAGATTGTGAAAGCGCGTTCAGGTACCGGTTGAAAGCGGGGATGGCGCGGATTGGCGCCGAATGCTTCGATCGGTTCGCCATTTTTGTCGAGCAGTCGAACCAGCGCTTCGCCGCCAAAGTCAAGACGCAGTTCGACGTCGAATCCGCGGGCATTATCGAGAAGAGCGCTACGGAAATGATGGATGCCGATGCGATCGTCCCAAGCGCCGCCGATCTCGATCGGACGCCATTCCCCTTGCGGCGAGCGCGTCTGCCAACCGCCGATCGGATAACGGCGCCGGATTTCCCAGGCGAGCAATTCCTCACTCCAGGCCGCGAGGTGCGCCTGCAATTCTTTTATAGGACGCTGGCGGTCGCGATAGGAACGCATGGCTGATATCCTTCAGTGCTCGTCACGGATCAACGCTGACGACCCGATTAACGAAGGCGGTTGTCACCATCGATGATGGCCTGGACCTCGCGTTCGACCACATCGATGATGCGGCCGATGGCGTCGGCGGCGCCGTGCGGGCTTTCCGCCAAAATCGCGTCTGCCAGGTCGCGGTGGAACGGAAAGGAGTCGAGGCCGAAGACGTCGGCGGAGAATGGCGAGGTACCGCCCCGTTCGAGGGCATGGTCGAGATTGACGAGCAACTGCCCGTACATTGGATTGCCCGAAGCATCGTAGATGGCGCCATGGAAGGCGTGGTCGGCCTTGCGCCAGGGGCGGCCGGAATCGACCTCGACGAGGAGCACGTCGCAGAGCCGAGAGATTTCCTGACGCTGCTCGCGGGTCGCCTTGATCGTAGCCTTGCGCACCACGTCGTTTTCGAGCGTGCGGCGGATCTCGAGGAGACGCAGCAGCGCCTCGCCCTCGAGCCGCACCATGGTTGGCACAAGGCCCCGGGAGGTCTGGACGCGCGCCGAAAGATAGGTGCCGTCGCCACGGCGGCGGCGGATGATGCCGAGCCCTTCCCAGCGATTGAGCGCCTCGCGAATGGTGGAACGGCCGACGCCGAGGGTTGCGGCAAGGGAGACTTCGGGCGGCAGGCGATCACCGATCTTGAGGCCGGAGCGTTCGACCATGTCGGCCAGCGCATCGAGCACCGCCACGCCACGCGTGCGGGTTTCGAGCGGCTCGAGATAATCGAGGGCAGCCTGGCTCACAGTGTCATGTCTCCAGTGTGGTGCCGCCACCTTTCACCACAGTTTGCACTCGTTGTCAGCCTAGGCGTGCCGCAAGCCCCTGCGACGATCCGAGGCCGAGAAGTTTGGAGAGAGCGTCGATCAGCTTGTCCATCTGTGGGCGGGAATTGTAGCCCTGAACCGACAGGCGGGCGATATGATGGTCCTGCCATTTGAACACCGGAATCTCGACGCGATAGCGGTCGAACAGCAGCTTGTGGATCTCGGCCGTGTCGCATTCCGGGATCGGCATGGCGACCATTTGCGGCGCAGAAAACTCTGGGCTGCTGAGGGGTGCAAGGCCTGTAAGCTCGCCGAGGCGGCGGGCCGTATCCTGTGCCAATTGGCGGCAGTGATCCTGTATGGCAGGCCAGTCGTTGTCGCGGCGATATTGGATGGCGGCCGGAACGGTCAGCCAGGCCGAGGGGTCGCGCGTGCCCTGCACTTCAATGCCGTCGATAAAGGGGGAATTGCCAAAGGCGCCGAGCGCGTCTGGCTCTTTGGATTTCTTGGTCCATCCATGGCTGATGACGAGCGGGTCGAGCAGCCCCTGCACCTCTGGACGCGCGTAAAGAAAGGCGGAGCCCTTGGGGGTCATCATCCACTTGTGGCAATTGCCGGAATAAAAATCGGCACCGAATGCATCGAGCGAGAGCGGGATATGTCCGGGCGTATGGGCGCCATCGATGACCGACCAGATCCCGCGCTTGCGCGCTTCCGAAATCGACCGCTCGATGGGAAAGACCAGCGCGGTCGGCGAGGTGATGTGGCTGAGGAACAGAACCTTGGTGCGATCGGTCATGCCGGCGACGATGGCTTCGGTGAAGGCTTCCTCGGACACCAGCGGCATCGGCACCTTGACGACGACCACTTCGGCACCGGTCTTGCGGCAGACGTAGGCCCAGGTCTTTTCGAGCGCTGAATATTCGTGGTCGGTGGTGAGGATCTGGTCACCGGGTTTGAGCGGCAGGGATTGGGCGACGATGTTGAGGCCGCTCGTGGCGTTGATGACGGCAGCGATATTGGTCGGCGCTGCCCCAAGTTCGGCGGCGACGGCTTCGCGGGGAACACGCATGAGATCATTAAGGCGGCGGCCGAGGAACTCGACCGGTTCGCTTTCCAGTTCGAGCTGAAAGGCCTGGTAGGTTTCAAAGACCGGACGTGGACAGGCGCCGAACGAGCCGTGATTGAGAAAAGTCACGTCCTCGCGGAGGAGAAACTGACGGGCGAGATTGTCGGACACGTTTAGCGGCCTTTCAGGGTCGGATCGAGCGCATCGCGCAGGCCATCGCCGAACAGCGAGGTCGCGAGCACTGTGATGGCGAGCGCGGCAGTGGGGAAGACGGCCAGATGCCAATAGAAGAACATGAAGTCGATGCCCTCGTTGATCATCTGTCCCCAGGTCGGTGTCGGCGGGGGAACGCCGACGCCGAGAAAGCTGAGCGAGGCTTCAAGCATCATGGCGAGCGGAATGGCGAGCACGAAGCCGATGATGATCGGGCTGATCGAATTGGGGATCAGGTGGCGTCGGATAATGTACCAGGGCGAAGCGCCGAGCGCCTGGGCGGCGCGCACGAATTCCTTTTCGCGGAAGGATTTCACCTGCGCCCGCACGAGGAGACAGACCTGTACCCAGCCGAATAGCGCCGCGATGAAGACGATGGTACCATAGCCGCCGCGGGTGATTGCACCGAGAAGCAATGCGGCGAGAAGCGGAGGAACAACCGAGAAAATCTCGATGATCCGCATGATCACCCAATCGGTCCGGCCACCGAAATAGCCCGCCAGCGCCCCGAGCGGAATGCCGACAAGCAGGCTGAAGAGCGCCGCGGTAAAGCCGATGGTCAGCGAGACGCGCGAGCCATAGACGATGCGCGAATAAAAATCGCGGCCGAGATTGTCGACGCCGAACCAATGCTGCGCCGAGGGGAAGGCCAGGGCCTCCGTGAGGAAGCTTTGAGCCTCAGGGTTATAGGGCGTGATGATCGGCGCGAAGATCGCCATCAGGATAAGCACGGCCAGTGTCGCGCCGCCCACAACTGCCGCCTTGTTGGAAAGGAACCGGCGCCAGGCGAACCAGAGCGGGCTGCGTATGCGGGCAATGGGTGCCGGTGCGGTAAGGTTGGTCATTCGGCGCCTCCTACACGGATGCGCGGGTTCAGCAACGCATAGGCAATGTCGGAGAGGAGGTAGGCGAGGCAATACATGAAGGTGATCAGCAGCATCAGCGCCATTTGCAGCGTATAATCGCGCACCTCGATGGAGGAAACGAAGTAGGCACCCAGCCCCGGCACGCGGAACATGGCTTCGACGAAGATCGAGCCAGTGGCAGTGCCGATGAACATAGGCAGGAACACCGTCACCAGCGGAATCGCCGAATTGCGCATTACGTGCTGAAAGATGATGCGGCGCTCGCTCAGACCCTTGGCGCGGAGCACGGTGACGAAAGGCCGGTTAAGCGTATCGAGCACGGCCGAGCGCGTATAGCGCGCATAGGTCGCGAGCGGGATTGCGGCATAACAGGCGATGGGCAGGATCCAGCGGTTTGGCTGCGGCCAGCCGCTTGCCGGCAACCAGTTGAGCCAGACGGCGAAGATCAGGATCAGCAGCATCGAGGTGACGAAGACCGGGATGGTGAGCCCGAGCGTCGCCACGGTCGACGCAACATAATCGATCCACGAATTGCGATTGAGCGCGGCTGCCATGCCGAGCAGGATGCCGAGCGGTGCGCCGATCAAGACGCCGGAGCCACCGAGGATAAGGCTCGGCACCCAGGCGCGGGAAATCAGCTGCACCACCGTCTCGCCCGGGCTTTGGAACGGTACGCCGAAATCAAGATGCAGCACGCCCCACATGTAGTTGAGATATTGAACATGCAGTGGCTGATCGAGGCCCCACTGCGCCATCATCCTGGCGCGGACGGCCTCAGACACTGGCATGTCATTGGCATCGAACGGACCGCCGGGGACGGAATGCATCATCAAGAAGATGATGATCGACACAACGATGAAGGTGAAGGCGACCGAGAGAATGCGGCGGAGGATATGGGCAAGCATTGCTGGTCTCCTCAGGTCGTCACGATCGCTTCGACCCGGTGACCCGGGGCGACGGTGACGAGTTGCGGATGGGCACTTGGAGCGCTGCCGGTCTGGATGACGGTATAACGCGGAGTCCGGGCGCCGATTTCTTCCGACGACAGGAAGGTGCGCAAACGCTTTTCGCGCGGATTGGTCGCCGGGATCGCATCGAGGAGCGCGCGGGTATAGGGGTGCCGCGGATCGGCAAAAAGCCGCTCGGTCGGAGCTTCTTCCACGACGCGGCCGCGATACATGACCACGACGCTGTCGGTCAGGGATTTGACCGTGGACAGATCGTGGCTGATGAACAGGATCGAAAGCCCGAGTTCGGCCTGCAGGTCCTTAAGCAGATTGATGATCTGCGCCTTTACCGTGACGTCCAGCGCCGAGGTCGGCTCATCTGCTACAAGCACCGTCGGCTCAAGAATCAGCGCTCGGGCGATGGCAACACGCTGGCGCTGGCCGCCGGAGAGTTCATGCGGATAACGGCCCGCAAACGAGCGATTGAGACCCACGCGCTCGAGCCATTTAAGGGCCTTCTCCCTCTGCTCGCGCTGCGTACCCATGCCATGAATATGCAGCGGCTCGGCGATGATCTGGGTCAGTGTCATCATCGGATCGAGCGCGGAATAGCTGTCCTGAAAGACGATCTGCATGCGCTTGCGGAAGGGGATCAGCGCTGCAGCGTCCAGCGCTGAAATATCGGTACCATCGACAAGGATCTGACCCTTGCTCGGCTCGGTCAGCCGCATGGCCATGAGCCCGGTCGTGGTCTTGCCGGAACCGGATTCCCCGACAATCGCCACGATGCGATTGCGCGGCAGGACCACGTCGACCGCCTGCACCGCCTGGAATTCGCCTTGGATGACGCGAAAGCCGCTGCGACGCCGCGTGTGATAGGATTTCGCCAAGCCGCGCAGTTCGAGTGCCGGCGCCACCGCATCCGGATCGCCCTTGGACGGCTCAAAGCGCGAATGAAGGCTCGCGAGCAGCGCCTTGGTATAGGTGTGCTTGGGCGCCTCGAAAATATCTGTGACCGGCCCCTCCTCCATGATCTCGCCGCCATACATGACGACGACGCGATCGACCGTTTCGGCAATGACGCCGAGGTCATGGGTGATCATGATCAGGGCCATGCCGAATTCGGCCTGCACCTTCTTGATGAGCTGGAGGATCTGCGCCTGGATGGTGACGTCGAGCGCCGTCGTCGGCTCGTCGGCAATCAGGATCTTGGGGCGGCAAGAAAGCGCCATGGCGATCATGGCGCGCTGCAGCATGCCGCCGGAAAGCTGGTGCGGATAGTAGCCGAGCACATCGGCGGCGTTCTTGATTTCGACGCGAAGCAGCAATTGCTCGGCTTCGGCCAGCGCTTCGCGCTTGCCGATCTTGCGATGCGCCTCGATCGTTTCCGCAATCTGATGGCCGATGGTGAAGACCGGGTCAAACGCCGTCATCGGGTCCTGGAAGATCATCGCCGCCGAACGGCCGCGCAGCCGCGCAAGATCTTCCTTGTTGGCCTTGAGGACATCGACGCCGTCGAGCCGGAGTTTTGTCGCTGCCACTTCGGCCGTTGCCGGCAGGAGGCGCAATAGCGCCGCGCAACTGACGGACTTGCCGGAGCCGGATTCCCCGACGATGCCGACGCTTTCGCCCTCGTTGACGCTGAAGCTGACATGGCGGACGGCGTCTACCGTGCCGCCATATTGGCGAAAGCTGACGCGCAGGCCTTCGATTTCGACGAGAGGCATATACTGGCCCTTGTTGGATGGCGCTCCCCGGTGAAACCGGGAAGCGCGTCGAACGAGACTACTGCTTCGTAATATGCGTGAAGAAGTAGTGGCCGAGACGATCCAGCTGGGTGAAGCCGAGCGAATTGGGCGAAACGCCATCGCCGGTCAACTGGTCCGACACCACGGCGATGGTCACCGGATGCACCAGGGGCACGATCAGGCCCTGATCGATCATCAGCTGTTCGGCATCAGCATAAAGCTGGTAGCGCGTGTCCCAATCGCTGTCGCTGTCGGCCTTGGCGACGATTTCGTCGAATTCGGGAATGAAATAGCCGTGGCGGCCGCCATTGTAGAAGATGCCGTAGAAGTTGGACGGATCGAGATAGTCGTATTCGTAGGGCGCAATGAAGATATTGTTCTTCTTGCCGCGAAGGCCATCCATCCATTCCGGTCCCGGAAGGGAACGGATGTTGAGGGTGATGCCCAGGACTTCCTTGAACTCGGCCTGAAGGTATTGTGCCATGGCCGGGATGATGGCGCCGTTATATCCGCCTTCTTCGCGATACCAGATCTCGACATCCGGAAAACCTTCGCCATTGGGGAAGCCGGCGTCGGCAAGGAACTGCTTGGCCTTTTCCGGGTCGAACACGGCTTCGGCAGCAATGTCTGGATTGTAGCCAGGATAGCCGGGCGGCAGGATCGAGCCGGCCGGGATGGCGATGTCCTTGAGCACGGTCGATGTCAGCTCGTCGCGATCGACCGCATAATAGAAGGCGCGGCGGACATTAACGTCGTTGAAGGGCTCCGCATCGAGATCATAGGAAATATACGAGGTCGCAAAAACGGCGTTCTTGCGGATGCCGTCAGGATAGCGCTGGGTCGCCACCGGCACCTGTCCGGTGTTGAGGAATGAGTAATCTGCATCCCCGGCGAGGAAAGCGGGAAGGCCGACTTCGGGCGCATTCAGCGTCGGGTCAAGTTCGAGCCGGTCGATCAGCGGCGACCAGGGGCCGGTATAGGTATCGGACTTGGTGAGGACCACCGAGTTGTTCGACTTTTCCCAACTCTCGATTTCGAACGGGCCGGACGAAACGATGGTCGAGACGTCGAGCGACCAGTCATCGCCCAGTTCGTCGACCTTGTGCTTGGGCACGGGGTACCAGAGACTGGTGACGGAGGGCAGATAGGGCTTGGGGGCGACGGTCGTCACCTCGATTGTGAGATCATCGACGGCCTTGAGGCCAAGCGTCGAGACGTCCGCAGTGCTTTCGGTGACTTCCTTCCAGCCCTTGATGCCGCCGGCAAAATCCCAATACCAGGCAAAGTCATAGCCCGAGGTTGCGGCATGCTGGAGAGCAAAGACGAAGTCTTCGGCCGTCAGCGGCTCGCCATCGGACCAGACAAGGCCCGAGCGGAGCTTGAAGGTCCAGGTAAGGCCGTCTTCCGACTGGGTCCAGCTTTCCGCCGCCATCGGGGTCAGTTCGAATTCCTTGTTGAAGGTGGCGATCGGGATCTGCAGCAGTTCCGAACCGGTACCGCGGTCATAGACCGTCTTCATATAGTCCATATAGGTGCCGGCGGTGTTGCCACTCGGCGCCACCACAGTCGTTTGTGCCAGTACCGGCGCCGACAGCGCAGTTGCTGTCACCATGATGCCGGCCAGTCTCACAAAAGCATTCATAGAGCTCCCTCCTTGATAAGAGCCAAATGGACGTTCCCTCATGCGCCATCGCGTGCAGAACCAGGCCTGCCGCAATGATCACTCTCATTGCCACCGAGACGGCTGGCCCGGCGCTGAGACGGTTCTTCTTTTCCCTCAAGAACCGCCTAATGACATATGTCTGACAAATCCACTTGAGCTTGGCAAGCGGACTCGTCTGGCCTGATCATCGAGGTTCATATCGAGCGTGCTGATTGCCCGTCGCTATAGTTAGTGTTGGTACTGGCGCCGCCACGGCCACGTAAAACGATTGGCCGAAGTTATTTCGGCCTCCAACAACTCGCCGACCAGAACGACCTAGCCCGCCCTGCCCCCGAGCGCCTCGCGCAGGGGTAGACTGCCTTTCGTCCGAAGGTCGAGATCGGCCTCGATATGGTCGAGGTGGCTGACCAGCAATTGCGATGCCCGCTCGGCATCACGCTGCTCCAGGGCAGCCAGGATATTGGCGTGGTCTCCATGCCCGCAGCTCGAAGCGCCCGAGCGCCCATAAAGCGCGATGACAAGCGACGAGCGCGCCAACAGCTCTTCCATGAAACGCTGAATGATGGCGTTGCCCGCTACCCGCGCCAACAGCAGGTGAAAATCGCCCGATGCGTTGATCTCTGCCCGTCGCGCCATTGGCCCGGTTTGATGCAGCACATGATCTTCCTCTTCGAGCCGGGCACGGAAGGCTGCAATCTCGGAGGGCCCTAGCCGCTTGATCGCCGCTGCCACCAGTCCCGGCTCGATCAGCCGCCGTGCATCGAAGACATGACGCGCTTCGTCAGGCGTGGGCGAGGCTACAAATGCGCCCCGGTTGCGCTCAGAAGTCAGCAGTCCTTCATAGGTCAGCGCCTGCAGCGCCGCACGCACCACAGTGCGGCTGACGTCGAACAGCGCACCGACCTCGGTCTCGTTGAGCTTAGTCCCCGGGGCCAGTCGCCGATCGACGATCGCGTCGCGCAGCCGATCGCGAATGGCAGCCGCTCGGTCCTCCCCTCCACGGGTGATCCAATGGCACCTGCTCCGAAATCCATCCGTACACCTCGTTTGCAAGACCCTCATAGGCGGCAAAGCTTTTGAAGTGAAGAGAGAACGTGAATACAACCCGGGCTTAGATTGCATACAATCTAGGCAAAAGTTTCGAATCTGCTCACGGTTTGATCAAAACCTAGCGATGAACATTTCTTCATCAATTCTTGTCCTGAAGCTTTTGTTAATCGCGTCAGTACGTTGCGCTCTCACCCACGAACTGGCACGCGCCCTGCATTGCACTTCTCGACCAACGGGGAATGCTGATGACCAAGGCTGCAGAAATCGACATCGCCTCGGTTTCCAAAATCTACGGCAAGACCACTGCCGTCGATGCGATCAGCCTCAAAATTCCTGCCGGTAGTTACTGCTGCCTGCTCGGCCCCTCGGGCTGTGGCAAAACTTCGACCCTGCGCATGATCGCCGGACACGAAAGTGTCTCCAAGGGCGACATCGTCCTCGGCCGCGATGTCGTAACTAACCTGCCGCCCGCGAGGCGCGGTACAGCCATGATGTTTCAATCCTATGCGCTCTTTCCCCATCTCGATCTCGTCGACAATGTCGCCTTCAGCCTCAAGATGGCCGGCGTCGACAAGCCCACGCGTCGCGCTCGTGCCCTCGACATGCTCAAGCTCATGCAGATGGACGGCTACGCCGACCGGCGCCCTGCCCAACTTTCTGGCGGTCAGCAGCAGCGCGTTGCGCTGGCCCGCGCGCTGATCACCGACCCCGAAGCCCTGCTGCTCGACGAGCCGCTTTCGGCGCTCGATCCTTTTCTTAAGATCCGCATGCGCGCCGAGCTCAAAAAGCTGCAGCAGCAGCTCGGCATCACCTTCGTGCACGTGACCCACAGCCAGGAAGAGGCCATGGCGCTCGCCGATCTGATCGTCGTCATGAGCGACGGCCGCATCGAGCAGGCCGCCAGCCCGCGCGAGGTCTTCGAGCGGCCCGCGACCGCATTCGTCGCTCGCTTCATGGGCGATCACAACGTCATCTCCGGTCACGTCACCGGCTCCGCCGACGGCGTGGTGAGCTTCGACGTGCCCGGCGGCACGACGCTTTCGGCCTATGGGGAAACCCGGCCGGTGGGCGCGCCGATCGACATCGCCATCCGCACCGACCACGTCCGGATCGGAGAGAGCACAGACCGAGGTCTGGGCTTCACCGGGCTTGTGACCAACCTCGAATATCGAGGCGGTACCAGCAAGCTCACCATCGAAGGGGGCGGTATTTCCGAGTTCACCGCCATCGTTACCGACAAGGCGCTCCAGGCGACACCCGTCGCCATCGGGGATGCCGTGCCGCTCTGCTGGGATGCCGGGGACGCCATCGTTCTCGGCAGCCCGACTGCCTGAAATCAAAACCAGCACACAGGGAAATCTGGCTATGACAGACTTGAACAAGAAGACCGAAATTTCGCGTCGCAACGTGCTCAAGGGCGGCCTTGCCGCCGCGGCGGGCGCGGCCATCGGCTCGGGCGCCATCACAGGCTTCCCCACCATCTGGGCCCAAAACCCCATCACCTTGCGCCAGTTCGGCACCGGTGTGTCCAACCTCAATGCCATTGCCGAAAAGTGCAAGGAAGACCTCGGCATCACGCTCGAAATGACGGCCACCGACTCCGATGCCGCCGCCCAGCGCGCCGTGACCCAGCCCGATAGCTACGACATCGCCGATATCGAATACTGGATCCTCAAAAGGTCTTCCCCACCGGCGTCATCCAGCCGATGGAAATCTCGCGCCTGACCTATTACGACAAGATCGTGCCGCTCTTTAAGACCGGCAAGCTCACCCCCGACAGCGTCATTGCTCAAGGCACCGCGCCACACACGGTGGGCTATGTCGAGGCCATGGACAGCAAGACCTTCGCTTCTGGCGAGACCGACCTCTTCACCATGGTCCCCACCATCTACAATGCCGACACCCTCGGCATCCGCCCAGACCTCGTCGGCCGCGAAATCACCACCTGGGCCGACATCATGGACCCGGCCTTCAAGGGCAAGACGTCGATCCTCAACATCCCATCCATCGGCATCATGGACGCTGCCATGATCATGGAGGCGATGGGCAACATCACCTATGCCGACAAGGGCAACATGACCCAGGCCGAAATCGATGCGACCATCGATTTCCTGATCAAACCAAGCAGGATGGCCAGTTCCGCGCCTTCTGGAAGAGCTTCGATGAATCAGTGAACCTGATGAGCTCGGGCGAAGTGGTCATCCAGTCGATGTGGTCGCCGGCTGTCGCTGCCGTGCGCTCCAAGGGCATCGCCTGCAAGTACCAGCCCCTCAAGGAAGGCTATCGCAGCTGGGGCGGCGGTCTAGGCCTCGCCGCGCACCTCCAGGGCGCCCAACTCGACGCCGCCTACGAATACATCAACTGGTACACCTCCGGCTGGGTCGGCGGCTATCTCAACCGCCAAGGCTACTACTCGGCTGCCATGGACACCGCCAAGGAATACATGACCGAAGACGAGTGGGGTTACTGGATCGACGGCAAGCCGGCGCAGGGCGAAATCAAGGCCCCCGACGGCACCGTCATGGAACAGGCCGGCGCCGTTCGCGATGGCGGCTCATTCCTCGAGCGCATGGGCAATGTCGCCTGCTGGAACTCGGTGATGGACGAGGACCGCTACATGGTCCGCCGCTGGAACGAATTTATCGCTTCCTGAGGCAACGACGGGCGCGATCCGGCGCCCCCATTTCGAAGCATAAGGTTGTCTAACCTTTCCACACGCACCACTGCTCTCGGGTCCACCCGAGGGCACGTCCCTAAGCGGCACAAGCAGGAGAAAATGGTCGGATGAACGCCTTACTCGCCCGCGCAACGCCCTACCTCCAGGCGACGCCGCTGCTGCTCATCCTTGGATTTTTTCTCGCCATCCCGATCCTGCTGCTGCTGGTCGTCAGCTTCTGGGATTACGATTTCGCCGGCATGTATCCCGGCTTTTTCACCTTTAATTACGCTGAAACGCTCGGCTCCTGGGTTACCTGGAAGACTTACGGAAACACGCTGAAATTTGCCGCCATCGTCTGGGCAGCAACCGCTTTCATCGGTTTCTGGGTCGCTTACTTCCTTGCCTTCCACGTGCGCACCGCCGCCATGCAGATGGTGCTTTTCTTGGTCTGCACGGTGCCGTTCCTCACGTCCAACATCATCCGCATGATTTCCTGGATTCCGGTGCTCGGCCGGAATGGCATCATCAATTCGGGTCTTGTCGGCGCCGGCGTCATCGAACAGCCCATCGAGTGGCTGCTCTATTCCGATTTCGCAGTGATTCTCGCCATGGTTCACCTCTACACCCTCTTCATGGTGACCCCGATCTTCAACACCATGATGCGCATCGACAAATCACTGGTAGAAGCGGCCCGCGATGGTGGCGCCAGGGACTGGCAGATCATCTGGAACGTTATCCTGCCGCTGGCCAAGCCCGGCATCGCCATCGGAACCATCTTCGTCGTGACGCTGGTCATGGCCGATTTTTCCACCGTACAGGTGATGAGCGGCGGCCAATCCGCTTCGGTAGCGCTGATGATGCGCAACCAGATGAGCCTGCTGCAATACCCGGCCGCCGCCGCCAACGCCATTGTCCTCCTGGTGCTGGTGCTGCTGATGGTCGCCGGCATCCTCCGCATCGTCGATATCCGAAAGGAGCTCTAGGATGGGCAGCGACAAGCGCAGCGCCGGCTTCTACGTCCTCGCCGTTTTCTTCGGTCTCTTCGTCCTGTTCCTTTATGGACCGCTATCGGCCGTGTTCATACTGAGCTTCCAGGGCCCCCAGGGCGGCCTGACCTTCCCACTAAACGGCGTCTCGACCCGCTGGTTTCAGAACCTCTTCGAAACCCAGGCGGTCGGCAATTTTGGCGCCAGCTTCACCCGCTCCCTGATCCTCGGCCTCATGGTTATGGCGGCCACGGTGCTCGTCTCGTTGCTGGCCGGCCTAGCCTTTCGGCACCGCTTCCTCTGCGCCTCGCCGCTGTTTTATCTCACCGTCGCCAGTCTCGTGGTGCCCTCCATCATCGTCTCGCTGGGCATCGGCGTGCTGTTCCAGCAGATCGGGGTGCAGCCCAACTGGTTCAGTTCCGGCTTCGGCGCCCACCTCACCTGGACCTTGCCGTTCGGCGTCCTCATCATGTTCGCCGTATTCAACCGATTCTCACCCGCCTATGAAGAGGCCGCACGCGATCTTGGCGCCAGTCCCTGGCAGACCTTTGCCCATGTGGTCCTGCCCATGATCGCGCCGAGCTTGATCGGCGTTGGGCTCTTCGGCTTCTCGCTGAGCTACGATGAATTTGCCCGCACGCTTCTGACTTCTGGCAGCTCCAACACCCTGCCGCTCGAAATCTACGGCATGACGACTAATGTCACGACGCCGGTGCTTTACGCCTTGGGCACGGTCACCACTGCCTTCTCCTTTCTTGTTATCCTCGCCACGCTCGGCACCATCCTTCTGGTCAACCGTCGCCGAGCCCGGGCATGACCACCATCGCCGTCATCAATCCCAACACCACCGCCAGCATGACCGCGACCATCGCCCATGCCGCGCGCCTCGTGGCCGGCGCCGATACCGAGATCGTGCCTATCACCTCCAGCATGGGTCCGGCCTCAATCGAAGGCTATTACGACGAGGCTTTCGCGGTCCCGGGCCTGCTGTATGAACTGACTTTGGCGGAGCGTGACGGCGCTCAGGCCGCCATTATCGCCTGCTTCGACGATACCGGTCTCGACGCAGCGCGCGCCATGCTTTCCATCCCGGTGATCGGCATCTGTGAGGCCGCGATGGTGACGGCCGCCTTCATTGCCAAGCGCTTCACCGTCGTCACCACCATGGAACGCTCGCGCGTCCCTATCGAAGAGCTTGCGCACCGTTACGGCATGGCTGCGCGTGCCCGCATTCGCGCTGCAGACGTGCCCGTTCTCTCGCTCGAAGATCCCAATTCCGACGCCCGCCAGAAATTGCGCGCCGAAATTGGTCGCGCCATAGCCGACGATCGTGCCGAGGCCATCGTTCTTGGCTGTGCCGGCATGGCCGACCTGGTCAAATCCTTTTCCGCCGAGTTCGGCCTTCCCGTCATCGACGGTGTCGGCGCTGCGGTAAAGCACGCCGAAGCGCTCGTGGCCCTCGGCTTGCGCACCAGCAAACAGGGCCCCTACGCCCCTCCCCTCGCCAAGCGCTACGACGGCGCCCTGGCTCAATTTGCACCGGCCTGATCGGCCCTTTTCAAGGAAACAATCGTGGCAAAAGAGATCCTCGTGGGCTTTGGCGTCGATGTCGATGCGGTCGCCGGTTGGCTCGGCTCATATGGCGGCGAAGACAGCCCCGACGACATTTCACGCGGCATGTTTTCGGGCGAAGTGGGCTCCCCGCGCCTGCTCAAGCTCTTCGAGCGCGCTGGCATCAAGACCACCTGGTTCATCCCCGGCCACTCGATCGAGACCTTCCCCGCCCAGATGAAGGCTGTCGCCGATGCAGGCCACGGATCGGCATGCACGGCTATAGCCACGAAAATCCCATCGCCATGACGCGCGAGCAGGAAGAGGCGGTGCTCGACAAATCCATCGCCCTCATCACCGAGCTCTGCGGCAAGCGCCCGACCGGCTATGTCGCGCCCTGGTGGGAATTTTCCACCGTCACCAACGAACTCCTGCTCGAGCGCGGCATCAAGTACGACCACTCGTTGATGCACGACGACTTCACGCCCTATTACGTCCGCGTCGGCGATAGCTGGACCAAGATCGACTATTCGGCGCGACCGGAAGACTGGATGAAGCCCCTGGTGCGCGGCGCCGAAACCGACCTCATCGAAATTCCAGCCAACTGGTATCTCGATGACCTGCCGCCGATGATGTTCATCAAAACCGCGCCCAACAGCCACGGCTTCGTCAATCCGCGCGATATCGAGCAGATGTGGCGCGACCAGTTCGATTGGGTCTATCGCGAGATGGACTACGCGGTCTTTCCGATGACCATCCACCCCGACGTCGCCGGCCGCCCGCAGGTGCTGCTGATGCTCGAGCGGCTGATCGAATACATCAAGGGCCACGAAGGCGTCCGCTTCGTCACCATGGACGAAATGGCCGACGACTTCGCTCGCCGCTCGCCCCGCACCTGACGCCATGTGCTCCCTATGCGGCATCCTGGGGTGCGACGATCATTGGTCAAGCGCGGTGTCGCGCGAGGGCACCTATTCGCCCAATACCGACCGCCTGGCTCGCCGCCGTGAAGCTGCCCAGCGTCAGGATACGGTCAACGCGATCCTTGCCACCCAACGCATGAAGCTGAGCGACTGGCACGGCCGCCAGTATGTGCTGCGCACCGCAACCGGCAAGGCCAAGGTCTTCGATAGCCTTTCGCATCTCTGGCCCGAAGCCGAAGCGTTGGGCGGCGTCTCCTTCGACCCGCTAGACCCGGCGCTGCTGGCCCGCCTCAAGTCGCGGCCATGACGCCGACCACCATCAATCTCCTCACCGGATTTTTGGGCTCCGGCAAGACCACGCTGCTGCAGCGCCTTCTCGACCACCCCGACCTCCACGGCACCGCCGTGCTGATCAACGAGTTCGGTGAGGTAGGTCTCGACCATCACCTCCTCGACCGCATCGACGCCAATGTCGTGCTGATGAAGTCAGGCTGCCTTTGCTGCACGGTGCGGGGCGAAATCGCCGATGCCCTCCTCAATCTTCACGCCATGCGTGCTCGCGGCGAAGTCCCTTGGTTTGACCGCGTCGTCATCGAAACCACTGGCTTGGCCGACCCTATCCCGTTCTCTCCACAATCCGCGCCCACCCGGTGCTGCGCAGCCATTTCGTAGCCGGCGCAGTGATTGCCACTCTCGATGCTGTAAACGGCCACGGCCTTCTGTCCACAAGAGAGGAAGCACTGCGACAGCTTGCGGCAGCCGATACCGTCATTCTGACCAAGACCGATCTGGCCGCGCCAGCCGAAATTTGTGCGCTTAAGACCATGGCACGCGCGCTTAATCCTGCAGCCGCGATCCAGGATGCTCAGACCATGTCGGCCGACGCGCTGCTCGACACACACTTTAACGACCTTCGCGTCGCGCCGTTTGCCAAGGAGGATCACCGGCATCACCACGTCGATGGTTCCGATATCCGCTCATTTTCCATCGTGACCGACGATGCGCTGGATTGGACGGCATTCGGCGTCTGGCTGACCATGCTGCTAAATCGCCATGGCGACAGGGTGTTGCGCGTAAAGGGCATTCTCAACGTTGCCGGCAGTGAACGACCGGTGGCCATCCATGGGGTACAACGCCTCGTCCACTCCCCGGTGCATATGTCTGCCTGGCCAGACGAGGACCGCCGCTCGCGTCTGGTCTTCATTCTCAGTGATCTCGATCCGGCTTTGGTGCAGCACTCCTTCGATGTATTTCAAAGCCTGAGGCGGGCGCCCGCACTTGCACCGGCCCAAGCTGGCGAACGGAGAATTTTGGGATGAAACGCATTGTCATCGTGGCCACGGGAGGCACCATTGCCTCGGGCCGGGCACAAGACCAATCGGTGATTGCGGATCGAAAAGGCGCCGCCCTTTTGGCAACCCTCCACGACCCACTTGAGGGTATCGCGGTCGAGGTCGATGACTTCACCGCGCTCGGCAGCTACGCGCTTGACCTGCAGACGCTGCATCGGCTGATCCTTCGCGTCGCCTCCCACCTTGAACGCAGCGATTGTGACGGTGTCGTCGTTACCCACGGCACCGACACCATGGAAGAATCCGCCTTCGTTTCAGACCTGCTGATCGGTAGCGACAAGCCGGTTGTCTTCACAGGTGCCCAGCGGCATGCCGACATGGTCGATACCGATGGCCCCCGCAATATCGCCGATGCCGTCCGCGTCGCAGCATCTCCCCAGACCGTTGGCCTTGGCACATTGGTGGTCTTCGAAGGTGATATCCATGCGGCCGCCACGGTTACGAAGACCCATGCTTCACGGGTCGATACCTTCCGCTCGCCCGGCTATGGCAAGCTCGGCTTCATCGACCAGCAAACCGTCTTCATCGGTCGACGTTCAGCGCGACGATGCATAGACAATCATGGGCTGGCCGAAGGCATCGAGCTTGTCAAGCCGGGTCTAGGGTCGAGCCCCGACTACCTCGAATATTGTGCGACGAAAAACGTCTCCGGAGTAGTCTTGGAAGCCTTCGGCCGTGGTAATGCGCCAAAGGGCTTTGCCGCAGCGGTGGCAAAGCTCGTTGGTTCATCCATTCCCGTTGTAATCGCTTCCCGCTGCCCGGAAGGACGCACCGACCAGATCTATGGCGGCGACAGCGGCGCAGTGACGCTCAAAGCCGCTGGCGGCATATTTGCCGGCGAATTGTCCGCCATCAAATCTCGCCTTCTCCTCTCCGGGCTAATTGCCGGCAAGGCGACGCAAAACGAAATCGCGAACAGCTTTTCTATGTTCTGAAAGAGCTGCAGCCTCAGCGCACAGCATTGGCGAATTCTTGGATGCGTGTCACGGCAGCCTCAAGGTCCTTATCGGAGGCTGCATAGCTAAGGCGCATGTATCCCGGCAGGCCGAAGGCAGCGCCGTGGACGAGGGCGACGCCCTTTTCTTCGAGCAGGGCGCTAACCAGCGCTTCGTCATCCACCAAGGCCCTTCCCGTTTCGCTGGTCTTGCCGATCAGACCTTTGACGGAGGGAAAGACATAGAATGCTCCTTGGGGGATCAAGCATTCGATGCCGGGAGCGGCGTTGAGGCCGTCGACCACCAGATCTCTGCGCGCTTGAAATCGGGCGCGCCAGTCATCCAGAAATCCTTGTGGTCCTGTCAAGGCCTCCACCGCCGCCCATTGCGAAATCGAGGACGGGTTGGTGGTGGACTGCCCCTGCAGCTTGATCATCGTCGACAAAAGCGTGCGAGGGGCGGTGCAGTATCCGATCCGCCATCCGGTCATGGCGTGACTCTTGCTGACGCCGTTCATCGTCAATGTGCGCTCCATAAGCGCCGGCTCGACTTCAGCTATGGTGACGAAGGTGCCGCCATCATAGATCAATGCCTCGTAAATATCGTCGGTGAGGATGTGAACGTGCTCGTGCCGCATCAACACAGCGGCCAGTGCTTTGAGCTCATTGCGACTATAGGCGGCGCCAGTCGGGTTGCTTGGAGAATTCAGCAAGAGCCACTTGGTGCGCGGCGTGATCGCAGCCTCAAGCGCTTCCGGCGTCAGCTTGAACCCGGTCGACGCATCCGCCATGGCAAAAACCGGAGTGGCGTTGCAGAGGCGTACGATCTCGGGATAGCTGACCCAGTAAGGCACCGGGACGATAACTTCGTCGCCATGATTAAGCGTTGCCAGCATGGCATTGAAAATGATCTGCTTTCCGCCTGTAGAGACCATGCAGTCAGCGGCCGTTACATCAAGGTGGTTGTCGCGCCGAAACTTGGCTGCAACGGCTTCCCGAAGCTCGAGCACACCATCGACATTGGTATAGCGCGTCTTACCTTGAGCCATGGCTCGGGACGCCGCTTCTTGAATATGCAAAGGGGTGTCGAAATCAGGCTCGCCGGAGGAGAGTGCGATGACGTCCCGGCCTGCGCGCTTCATGTCTGCGGCCCGGGTCGAGATGGCAACGGTAGCCGATGGAGCAATCCGCAAGGCGGCGTCGGAGAGGAAGGCCATGTTAGCCCTATCGTCTAGAATTGGGGATGTGCGACGGCGCAAGCACACGCTGCTGAGTAAGTGGGGACGTCCGTCGCGGATCGGGTGCCGGAGCAAAAAGCGGCTCGATTTCAGGACTGACGCCCGGAGCTAGCGCGACTGGATAAGTTCCGCTGCTCACAAGGTCATCGGCCTTTGGTGAAGACCGGAGTACCAGCGAGGCGGTTCAGAGCCTCTTCCAAGGTTTGCCGGGTGCAGCCAAAATTGAGCCGAACAAATTGTGCATACTGGACACCAAAGTCACTGCCGCTGCTAAAGGCAACACGGGCGTGTTCGAGGAAATAGGCTTGTGGATCGGCGAGGCCGAGGGCGCTGCAATCGAGCCAGGCGAGATAGGTCGCCTCCGGCGCCAGCAGGGTGACGCCGGGCAGACGCTCAGCCACGGCCTCGACCAAATAATCGCGATTAGCCTGGAGGTAGGCGACGACCGCGTCACGCCAGTCAGTGCTGTCACGAAAGGCTGCGAGCGAGGCTTCGAGCCCCAGAATATTGACGCTATCGACCATGCCCAGACGCGAGGCATTGAAGTGCTCGCGCATTGCCTTGTCGGTGACGATGGCGAAGCCGGCCTTGAGGCCTGGGATGTTGTAGGTCTTGGCGGCCGACATCAGGGTGGCGGTGCGCCGGGCAATGGCGGGATCAAGCGAAGCGATCGGGATGTGCCGTAGCCCGTCATAGAGCAGCTCGCAATGGATCTCGTCGGCAATGATCGGTTTGTCGCCGGTCGCGGCGGCCAAGGCGAGCAGGTCTTCTCGGCTGTAGACCTTGCCGGTCGGGTTGTGCGGATTGCAAAGGAGAACCGCATCGGCCAGCGCCAGCACCGAAGCCTGTTCGTCGACGGGCTGGTCAACGCGAAGATCGACTTTGGACAGATCCCAATGGCGCGGCGCCATCAGGATGGGGCGGTAGATCGGGGTCTGGATGACAAGTGTCTTGCCGCGCGGCACGAAGGCCTTGATGGCCATGTTGAAGCCCGGTTCGACGCCCGGCAAAAACACGATGTCGTCGGGCGTGATCGTCCAATTATATTTGGCCTTCATGTCGGCGACGATCTGCTCGCGCAGTTCGGGCTTGGCCGAGCAATAGCCAAAAACCGGATGGCGCAGCCGCTCTGCGATCGCCTCGACGATCGGCGGAGCGGCCGCAAAATCCATATCCGCCACCCACATCGGCAACACGTCGGAGGCGTATTTGCTCCACTTGTTGCTGCCGGTATTGCGCCGGTCGATCTGGGTGTCGAAGCCGTAGTCCACGCCCTAGAGCCCCTTGATCATGCCGCCATCGACACGGAGCATGCTGCCGGTGACATAGCTCGCCTGCTGGCTGGCAAGAAACGCGACCACGGCGCCAAATTCCTCGGGACGGCCATAGCGACCGGCCGGAATTTCGTTGCGGAGGCTTCTTGTACCGCCTCGACGCTAGCGCCGGTGCGGCTGGCCTTGCCCTGGTCGAGCTCGCGCAAGCGATCGGTATCGATGCGGCCGGGCAGAACCATGTTGACGGTGATGCCGTGCTGAGCGACTTCGCTGGCGAGGGTCTTGGACCAGCCGGCGATGGCGCCGCGGACGGCATTGGACAGGGCGAGATTGGGGATCGGCGCGACAATGCCTGACGAGCCTACGGTGATGATGCGGCCGAACTTGCGCTCGATCATCTGCGGCAGGAGCGCGTCGGTGATCGCATAGAGCGATGTCGCCATGGTTTCGAAGGCGGCGAGCCAGTCGGCACTTGCCTGACCTTGTGCAGGGCCGGCCTTTGGTCCGCCTGAATTGTTGACCAGGATGTCGACACCGCCCTCGGCCTTGACCTTTTTGATGAGGGCGGCGACGGCGGTTTTGTCGCCGAGATCGACGGGATAGTCGCCCGAGCGCGATGCACGGAGGACAGTAACGCCTTCGGCGGCGAGGGCTGCGGCGCTGGCTGCGCCAAGACCGCGACTTGCGCCCAGGACAAGGGCGCGCTTACCGGAAAGTCCGAAATCCATTACGACAAAGCCTCAAGTTTTTTGGTCTGGCGGGTGATCAGGCGTTCGACTTCAGCGATCGCCTTGGGGGCAAGCATTGCGCCGGGACGACGCTGGGTGGCGCTCGCGATAGCGCCGCGCTTGGCGAGCGTATGCTTGCGCACGGCGAGGCCAAGGCCGGGCTGCTGCTCGTAGCGCACCAAAGGCAGATAGGCGTCGAACAAGTCCTGGGCGCGATCCATCTCGCCCTTCCCCGCATGGCGAACGACGTCGACCATCATTTCAGGGAAGGCGAAACCGGTCATGGCGCCATCGGCACCGCGTTCCATTTCTTCGGGCAGGAAGACGCCACCATTGCCGCACAGGATGGAGATGCGGCGACGGCCCTTTGCCTCGGCGTTGCGGATATCGGAAATCTTGGCGAGGCCGGGCCAGTCTTCATGCTTGAGCATGACGATCGAGGGCATGGCCTCGACGATCCGGCCGAGTAGCGAGGACGAGATGTGAATGCCGGTGACCAGCGGAAAATCTTGGAGCACCAGTGGCACGTCGGTGCCCAGTGCGTCGACGACGTTCTGGTAGTAGCCAAAGATCTGGTCGTCGGTCTTGAGCGAAGCGGGCGGAGCGACCATGACGCCGGCGGCGCCCAAGTCCATGACTGCCTTGGTGAGCTCTTCGATGGCGGCAAGGCCGGGGGCCGAGACGCCGACGATCACTGGTTTGTCGCCGGAGCGCTTGAGGGTCTGGCGGCTGATTTCGATGGCTTCGGACTGGGTGAGCTTGGGCGCCTCGCCCATGATACCCAGGATGGTCAGGCCATCGGCCCCCTTGTCGTAGTAAAAATCCACCATGGAATCGACGCTTGCGCTATCGACCGCCATCGTGTCGGTGAAGGGGTGACGGCGATGACGAAGACACCCTTCGTCTCGGTCGTGATTAACGGCATTGGCGGATCCTAGTGCTGAAACCAATGGGAGGAGAGGCGCGGCGCATATTTGCCGTCGCCCGGCTGGTTGACGATCGCCTGCCCATCCCAGGCCAGCTTGCCGCCGACATAGGTGCGCTTGACGCTGCATTCGAAGCGCCGGCCGTGGAAGGGGCTCCAGTTGAGCTCGTCATGGGCCTTCGCCTCGTCCCAGACTTGGGGCTCGCGCGACAGGATGGCGATATCGGCATCCGCGCCGGGCTGCAGCACGCCTTTTTCTGGCCAGAGGCCAAAGAACTTGGCTGGGCGTTCCGCAAGTTGCTCCACTGTGAGGCGCAAGGCATCGAGCTGGCGCTGCAGGGCGCCGGTATAGAAGGCTGGCAGCAGGGTTTCGAGACCCGGCACCCCTGCCCCGGCGTCAAAAATGGAGGGCGTGAACTTGTTGTCAATGGGCCAGCTCGAATGGTCCGAGCTCACAAAAGCTACTCGGCCCGCCACCACGTCGGCCCAGAGCGCCTCGATCTGGCCAGGGCGGATGGGCGGATTGACCTTCATGCGGGCGCCCAGCGCATTATCGACCGAAGGATCGAACCAGAGGTAGTGCACGCAAAGCTCGCCGGTCGACCGGAAGCCATCACGGCGATAGTTTTCGACAAGATGGAAGCCGCGAGCCGAGGTCAGGTGGACGATATGGGCATGGGCGCCCGAGAGCGCGCCAAGCTCGAGGAAATGGGCTGTCGAGGCCTGCTCGGCGGCCAGTGGGCGGCTGGATGAATGGGCTTCGATGCCGTTTTGCCCCGCGGCTTTGGCGCGGACGATGCGGGCGCGGACGATTTCCTGGTCTTCGTTATGGATGCCCAGCGGCACGGCGGTCGGCGCAAGCGCTTCGAAAAGATCGAGCACTTGATCGGCGGCGATGCGAGGAAACCGGGTCGGGCTAGACTCAAAGCCTGAAATCTTGAAGGCGACGACGCCGGCATCGATCAGCGGCTGCACGGCGCTCATGTCCTGGCCCGGCATCACCGTGCCATAGAGCGCCACATTGGCATGGGCGTGCGCAGCGATCGCCGCCTTCTTTTCCTCGAGCCGCTCCATGGTGTTGAGCGGGTTCGGATTGTCATATGGCATGTCGACGATGGTGGTGATGCCACCAGCAACGGCGGAGCGCGTCGTCGAGGCAATGCCCGGGAGGCCGCCATAGCTGCCGGCATGGGTCTGCCCATCGATGATGCCAGGAATGACATAGGCTTCGCCGGCTTCGTGGGTGACGGCGGCAGCAGGCGCTTCGCCCTCACCGATGGCGGCGATCTTGTCTCCTTTGATGGCGAGCCAGCCGTTTTCGATCGGCCCTGTTGGGGTGACGATGGTGCCGCGGATCAGCTGGTCCATAGGTCAGCGCGCCTTTGTGCGATAGTGGAGATCAAGATTAATGACGGCAAGCGCCACGCCGGCCTGGACGGGATCGACGACCGGCAGGCCCAGTGCATCCTCAAGCGCGGCGCGATAGGAGCCGAGCCCAGCGCAACCGAGGATGACGACATCGGCGCCGTCTTCGTCGCGCAGTTTTGTGCCGGTGCGCACCACGGTTTCGACCACGTCATTGGCCATGAGCTGGGGGATAGTCATGTCAATGGAGCGGTCGCCCGCCAGGCGGCCGGGGAGGCTCAAGGCGTCCAGATAACGCTTATGACGGAGGATGGAGGATGGCCCCAGCGAAACGATGCCGAAGCGCTGACCGAGGCCCAGGGCGGCGAGGTAGGCAGATTCGGCGATGCCGGTTACGGGCTTGTCGGTTGCCGCGCGAACCTGGGCGATGCCTGGATCGGAAAAGCAGGCGAGGACATAGGCATCGGCGCTAGTTTCGCCGATCTTTTCGATGATGTTGGGGATGACCATCGCCACGTGCTCATCGGTCTCGATGCCAGGGGGCGATTTGGGCAGTTCGATGCAGGTGACGTCGTATTCGGTACGTGCCCGCACAATTCCCAGGCACCCGTCCATCGACCGCGTGACAGTGGGCGAACTATTGGGATTGATGACGAGAATCGACGGCACAGCGCACCCCACATTGGAATATTCCACGTAATATACTAGAGACTTGGACAGGAAAAGGGTGTGTGCGACTTAGATAGTCAATCTTGGCATGCTGCCCTATGTTGAGGCATAGCCGTGGGCGTCGCCCTTACGTTTGATCCGGGGATCCATGGACCTGTCGAGCAAAATCAAGACCTCGTTGACCGACCAGGCCTATCAGCAGCTGCGCCAACGCATCATTACCGGGCAGTTGCCGCCAGGCAGCGAGATGAGCGAGCTGGAACTGGCCGACGATCTGGCGATGAGCAAGACGCCAGTGCGCGAGGCGCTAGGGCGGCTCGGGGTAGAGCGCCTGGTGGAGGCCTTTCCGCGCCGCGGCTATCGGGTGACCACGGTGACGGTCAAAGACATGAACGACCTGTTCGCCGTTCGTGCCATGCTGGAAGGCACGGCGGGTGCGCTGGCCTCGGTTAACCTCACGGAAAAAGAACTTGAACAGCTCGATGCGCTGGCGGATGCGAGCTATGTGCGCGGGGAAAATGTCAGCACGCAGAGTTTTGTGCGGGCCAATGAGGACTTCCACACCGCAATTGCCCGGGCGACACGCAATCCGCGGCTTTTGAGTCTTGTGGTCAGCCATCTCGAAGAATGCGGCCGGTTTTTCTATATGGGCGCGCAGGTGCGTGACGTGAATCCGGAGACCACGAACGATCACCATCGGATCGTCCAGGTGCTCCGGCAGCGCGATCCAGAGGCGGCGCGCGCGGCAATGGTCGAGCACAACGAGAACACACGGCAGGGTCTGCTGCATGCCCTGCTCGACACCGCCCAGAGTGGAATTTCGTTCTAGCTCAGGCGGCCCATTCGTCGCCGGGGACCTGGACCATATGGCCGGGCGTTGGCTCGCGGTATTGCCGGACCGGCGGGACGTAGTCGGCGGCACGCACGGGACTGCGGATTTCGTCATTGTCGACGACGCGCCTGATGTGTCGCCGCTTTGGGTCGGCGATTGGCACGGCGGCGAGGAGCTTTTTGGTATAGGGGTGCTGCGGATTGCCAAAAATCTGGGCGCGCGGACCGATCTCGACGATTTCCCCAGATACATGACGGCAACGCGGTGGCTGACGCGCTCCACCACCGCCATGTCGTGGGAGATGAACAGATAGGCGAGCTTCAGCCGTTCCTGCAGCTCGAGCATCAAATTGACCACCTGCGCCTTGACCGAAACATCGAGGGCAGACACCGCCTCGTCGGCAACGATGAGGTTGGGCTTGAGCGCCAAAGCGCGGGCAATGGCGACGCGCTGGCGCTGGCCGCCGGAAAATTCATGCGGGAAGCGCTGCGCCATGTCAGCGCTGAGGCCGACGCGGTCGAGTAGCTCGACGACGCGATGGCGAGCCATCGCCGGTGTTTCGATGCCGTGGCTGAGGAGCGGCTCGGCAATGGCGTCGCCGATGCGCATGCGCGGGTTAAGGCTCGAAAAGGGGTCCTGAAAGATCATCTGCATGGTGCGGCGCTTGGCGTCGAGCGCACGCTTGGACAGGGTGCGAACGTCTTCGCCCGCCACTTCGATGGTGCCGCTGGTGGCGTCGATAAGGCGAAGGACGGAGCGGCCGGTCGTGGATTTGCCGCAACCTGACTCGCCGACCAAGGCCAGGGTTTCGCCCGGCTGCAGCGAGAAGCTCACATTTTCGACGGCATGGACGCGGCCCATGACCTTGCCGAAGAGGCCGGAGCGGATCTAGCGCGTGGTGAGATTCTTGACCTCAAGCACCGGCTTGCCGGGCTGGATGGTGTCGCCGCTTTCGCGGGCCGGGGTGGTTGCGCCCGTGGCCACATCGACGATCGAAAACTGGGTGGGATGGTCGATGCCGGCCATGGAGCCGAGCTGGGGAACGGCGGCGAGGAGGGCGCGGGTGTAGTTTTCCTCGGAATGGGCGAAGATGTCTTCGGTTGGGCCACTTTCGAGGGCGCGGGATCGGAACATCACCACGGTGCGGTCAGCAATTTCGGCGACCACGCCCATGTCGTGGGTGATGAAGAGCACACCCATATTTTCTTCGCGCTGCAGTTCCTTGATGAGATCGAGAATTTGGGCCTGGATGGTGACGTCTAGCGCGGTCGTCGGTTCGTCGGCGATAAGGAGGCGCGGGCGGCAGGCGAGCGCCATGGCGATCATGACGCGCTGCAGCATGCCCCGGAAAGCTGGTGCGGAAATTCGTCGTAGCGGCGTGATGCGGCGGGGATGCGCACCCGGTCGAGCAGCTGGATGGTCTGCGTTTTGGCATCGCGGCGACTGAGGCCACGATGGCGGATCAGCGTTTCGGCGATCTGGCGGCCGACCGTCAGCACCGGATTGAGGCTCGTCATCGGCTCCTGGAAGATCATGCCGATCTTGTTGCCGCGCAGGGACTGCATGCGCTTTTCGTCAAAGCGGAGCAGATCCTCACCATCGAGCAGGACGCGGCCGGTGATTTTGCTGACCCGCTCGGGCAAAAGACCCATGATGGAGAGTGCGGTTACGCTCTTGCCCGAGCCAGACTCTCCGACCACGGCCACCGTCTCATTGGCGTCGATATCGAAGCTCACATCATTGACGACAGTGTTCCATTGGCCGGCGCGGCGCAGCTGGGTGGTCAGATGCTGGACGGAAAGGATTGGCACGGGGATATCCTTTGAGGGAGCAGTTCATCACAACGCCCGGCATGACAGAAGTCAACGTAATATGCTACGTGATATTCCAATGAATGCTGGAGACGTGCCGTGATCGACCCCATCCGCAGCCGGGTTCTGCTGACGCCTACCGAGCTCAAGGCGATGATGGACGCGGGGCACGACCTTATCCTGCTCGCGGTGCAGTCGCACAATCCCTATACGGGCGCCGACTCTATTCGTGACCGGCGCATCGCAGGCGCGATTGACACGGAAGCCTATGAGGACTTCCAGTCGCCATCATCGCCCAAAGGTGGTGCCCGTCCCCTGCCCGACATCGGCGTCTTACAAGAGAAGGCTAGGACATGGGGACTTCGTCCGGAGGCGACGATCGTTGTTTATGACAGCGATCGCAGCATGGTGGCGGCGCGGGCCTGGTGGGTGCTGCGCTGGGCCGGCCATCCAGATGTCCGCGTACTCGACGGCGGCATGCCGGCCTGGTTACGTGAAGAGCTGCCTGTCGTGACGGATGTCTCAACTCCCAAGCGCAGCGAGATCGTGCTGACGCCAGGACACATGCCTCAACTGGATGTGGACGGTGCTGCTGCTTTAGCGCGGAGTGGTGTCCTGCTCGACGCGAGGATCAAACCCAATTATGTCGGCGGATTAACGCCCGATGGCGTTCCGGCCCGAGGACATATTCCCGGCGCCATCAGCACGCCGGCGCATGATAATTTGACGGATTATGGCACCTTCGCCGATCAGGATGCCCTCACGGGCATTTATGAAGCCGTTGGCGCCGATGGCAGCAAGCCGGTCGGCGCCTATTGCGGTGCCGGGATGTCGGCGGCTCACACAGTTCTCGCGCTTGCAACGATAGGGGTAGAGGCCGCGCTCTATGTCGGCTCTTGGTCGCAATGGGCCAACGAGCCGTCACGGCCTGTCGCACGAGGCGGATTGCCAAGCTGAGGAAAAATCAGCTGGCACAGCAAGGCGGGGCGACGAAATGTTTCGTGCTCCCTGCCTTCTTCGCCACGCTGTTGCGTAGGTTGATGGTCACACCGCACAATTTTTGTGCAGACCTAATGCCTGTACCAAAATCGAAGCAGCGCAGCTTTACAGTCAAAAATACGTAGGATATTTCGTAGTATACCAGCCGAGATATGACAGCTGGCGTCATTGTTCAGACCGCGAAGGGGTCACCGATGAAGTTACGCAACCTCCTGGCAGGCGCAGCTATCGCCCTGCCGCTGATGCTCAGCACCGCCTATGGTCAGAGCACAGACCCGACCAAGACGCTGATCGTTGCTGTGCCGTCCGATGCTGTGGGCCTTGAGCCAGGCGCCAACAAGGCGGAGCCGGTCGGCAGCGAAGTCATTCTCAACGTTTTCGATACGCTGGTCGCTTGGACCGCGCCGGACTTCACCCAGCTCGAAGGCCGCCTGGTGGACAACTGGACGGTTTCCGACGACGGCACGGTCTTCGACTTCAAACTGCGTGAAGGCATCAAGTTCCACGACGGCACCGACCTCGATGCCGAAGCGGTCAAGTTCTCGCTGGAGCGCACCAAGGCCATCAACACCTATGTGGAAGCTACGTTCGGCCTGATCTCCGAGATCGCCATCGTGTCGCCTACCGAAGTCAAGATCACGCTGAGCGAACCCTACCCGGCGTTCCTGTCGATCCTGGCGCAGCCGCAGGCCGCTATCGTCAGCCCGGCAGCCGTCGATGAATATGGCGACGAAGGCTTTGCCACCCACCCCGTGGGCACCGGTCCCTTCAAGTTTGCGAGCTACCAGGCTGATACCAATATTGTGCTCGATGCCAACCCCGATTACTTCCGCGGTGCGCCGCAGCTCGAACGCATCATCTACCGCGTCATTCCCGATGCTTCGACCCGCCGCCTAGAGCTCGAAAACGGTGGCGTCGACGTGGTGCAGCAGCAGGGCCAGCTTTCGGCCATTGCTGCCGAGGACGTGGCAGCGCTCGAGTCCAATCCGGACGTGACCATCCTTGAAGCGCCGAGCCAGATCATCCGCCAACTCGAATTCAACAACAACAACCCCGATAGCCCGGTCGCCGACATCAAGGTGCGCGAAGCCATCGTCCATGCCATCGACTATGACGGCCTGCTGCAGGGCGTATTCGGCGGCACGGCCGAGCGCGTCTATGGCCCGCTGACCAGCAATAGTTGGGCGTTCAATCCCAAGATGGAAGAACTGGCCCCGACCTACGATCCGGAACTGGCCAAGGCGCTGCTTGCAGAAGCCGGCGTCGATCCGTCGAGCCTCGACCTAACGCTTTATAGCTTCCAGGGTCCGCTTTGGGGTGCGGTTGCAACCTTCGTCCAGGCCAACCTTGCCGATATCGGCATCAATGCCACCATCGCCCAGACCGAATTCCCGGCCTACCGCGCGCTCCAGACCGCCGGCGAGTTCGATGTGGCGCTCGATGGCCGCCAGCCCTGGCACAACGACCCCGATGCGCATATCACCATTGGCTACCTTTCGAGCCTTGCCGACACGGCCATGACCTTCCGCATGCCCGAAGACGCTGAACTCGACGCGCTGATCCTCCAGGCGCAGCAGACTGTCGACCAGGACGAGCGCAAGCAGCTCTACTTCGACATCCAGGAAAAGATCGCGGCCAAGGTTCCGGGCGCCTACCTTTTCAGCCCCAAGCTGATCGTTTTCACCCGCGCCAATGTCAAAGGCCTCGTGATCAACACCGCGCCTCCGCTTAATGAATACTGGGGCGTTTCCAAAGAGTAGGCTGACCCTGCTCGACCTGCCGCGGTGCTTGTCCCTCAGCGCCGCGGCAGATTTTCGTCAGACGGAGACCTGGACATGGCGAGTTTTCTGGTGCGCCGCCTGGTGGCGCTCATCCCGGTCCTGATCCTGGTCCTCGTGATCGTTTTTTCGCTTGTCCGCCTGATACCCGGGGATCCGGCCGTGACGCTGCTCGGCCCCGGCGCCACCGATGCGCAGATTGCTGCACTGCGTGCGCAGATGCGCCTCGACGAGCCGTTCTACCTTCAGTTTTTCAATTACGTGCTCGGCCTGTTGCAGGGCGACATGGGCACCTCGCTCAAGAGCGGTGCACCGGTATTGCAGGAAATCATGCTGCGCTTGCCGGCAACGCTGGAGCTGGCGATCTGCGCGACCCTCGTCGCGATCGTTTTCGGCGTGCCGATCGGGGTGCTTTCGGCGACGCGGCCGAACTCGCTCTTCGACCACTTCACTCGCGTCTTTTCGCTCGTCGGCGTCTCCATGCCGGCCTTTTTGCTGGCGCTCATCCTGCAGCTGATCTTTGCCACCTATCTCGGCTGGCTGCCGGTTTCGGGGCGCCTCAGCCCCTATATCATCATGCAGCCGATCACCGGCTTTGCCATCATTGACGGCATTATTACGGGACAGTGGGACGTCGTGTGGAGCGCGGTCCAGTACCTGATTTTGCCGACCGCCGTGCTGGCAGCGTTCCTCGCGGCAACGCTGGGGCGCTTCGTTCGCAACACCATGCTTGAAGTGATGTCGGAAGACTTCATTCGCACCGCTCGCGCCAAGGGTCTCACCCGATCCCAAGTCGTGCTGGAGCATGGGCTGCGCAATTCCCTTCTGCCGGCGATCACCGTTATCGGGCTCAAATTTGCGGAAATGCTGGGCGGGGCGATCCTGACCGAGACGATCTTCGCCTGGCCGGGTATTGGCCGCTTCATGTTCGAGGCGATCAAGAACCGCGACTATCCGGTGATCCAGGGCACGACCCTCGTCTTCTCGCTGCTGTTCATGCTGACGTCCGTCCTGGTCGATCTCCTCTATGGCGTGCTCGACCCCCGCGTGCGCAAGAGGATGAAATGACGGCTTTGATCCTTTTCCTACGCAAGAACAGCCTCGCGACCGTCGGCGGCCTGGTGTTGCTGGCAGTCATCCTCGCCGTGATCTTCGGGCCGATGATCAGCCCCTACGGGCCGACCAAGCTCGATGTGCTCAACAAGCTTCAGGGTCCGAGCTGGGCGCATTGGCTGGGGACCGACAGCCTTGGCCGCGATGTGATGACGCGCGTGCTGCATGGCGGACGCTATACTCTCGCCATCGGCATCGGCGTGGTCAGCATCGCCTTTGCCGTCGGCGTCTTGTTCGGCACGCTGGCGGGCTTTGTCGGTGGCGCCATCGACATGATCATCATGCGCGTGGTGGACGCCATGCTGTCGTTTCCGGCGCTGGTGCTGGCCATTGCGCTGGCGGCAGCCTTCGGGCCGAGCCTCAACAATGCGATGCTGGCCGTAGCCATCACGCTGGCGCCGCAATTTGCCCGCGTGGCGCGCAGCCAGGCGCTGGCTATTTCGGTCAAACCCTATGTCGAGGCGGCGGTATCGCTGGGCCTGCCGACACGGCGCATTCTTTGGCGCTATGTGTTTGCGAACGGGCTGGGGCCGCTTCTGGTACAGGCCTCGCTGAGCTTTGGCAGCGCTATCCTCCAGACGGCCAGCCTTGGTTTCCTTGGCCTTGGTGCGCAGCCGCCACTGGCGGAATGGGGCGCCGACGTTTCGGCGAACCTGCAATATATGCGCGAAAGCCCTTGGGTCGCGCTGTCCCCGGGCATGGCGATCCTGCTTACAGTGCTCTGCTTCAATCTCATCGGCGACAGCCTTGCTGACTGGTTCAATCCGCGCCGGCGCAACGAGATCGATTGATGCTGACCATCGCTCTCGAAAAGCTCGACTTCCTGCCGGCCAACCGGGTGACGGACGACACGTCGATCCTGACGCTCAAGACGCTGGCATTCGAACCGCTGCTCCGTTGGCGGCCCGGAGGACGCGTGGCGCCGGCGCTGTTTTCAGAATGGTCGCACAGCGCGGATGGGCGGCAGTGGCACTTCACCATCCGGCCGGGCGCGATGTTTCATGATGGAGTCGCGTGCACGGCCGAGCACGTGCTCGCCTTTATCGATGGAATTTTGAACTCGGTCGACATGTTCGGCATGAAGTGGAGCTATTCTCGCTATCTGGCCGCCGCAAGAATTAGCGCGCCGAGCGCGGACACCGTGCTCGTCGATAATCCCGAGCCCCTCGCGGACATCCTCGACATCTTTTCGGAATTCTTCATCTGCCGGCAGAACGAGGCCGGACAGGCGGTGCTGGGCACCGGGCCTTATCTAGTGGCGGAGTTTGCGGCGGGGCAGTCGGCACGGCTTGAGCCGGTTGAGGTCGGGCGCGTGATTGCCGTGCGCTGCGTGCCCGCTGCTGAAGAGCGATACGCGCTGCTGCGAACTGGTGAGGTCGACGCGGCGCTCAATCTCGAGCGCATGCACGCGGCGGTGGACTTTGATCCGCAATTCCAGTGGGGCCAGGCGGTAAACACGCTGTCGGTCATGTATTACCTCAACTGCAGCGTGGGGCTGTTCCGCTCGGCCGGAGCGCGGCTGGCGGTAAATTATGCGGTAGATAAAAAGCGGCTGATTGACGAGATTTTTCAGGGTTTCGGCGCGGAAGCGTCGACGGTCGTCAGCCCATTTCACCTGGGCATGTCGGAGCCGATTGCGCCGATTGCCTATGACCCGGATGCCGCGAAGCGCCTGCTCGACATAGCAGGCGGTCCGAACGCCATTACCTTACGCACGCCGCTTTATATGCCCGAGCGGGCGCCGCAGATCAGCAACTTCGTGGCCGCTTCGCTTGAAGCAGTGGGGCTGTCGGTCACTATCGAAACAGTGACGGATCGGCCCGACTATGCGCGTCAGGTGGGGCGCAAGGAAATGGGCGACATGGCCATTTTCGACTCCTCGCCGCAAAGCACTTTCCGCGTGCTAGACGACAAGATCTCGGCCCGCAACAAGGCCGTCTGGTGGCAGGGCTTCGAGGACGCGGAGACCGACAGCCTGATCCAGGCCGCCAATCGTGCGGTGGCCGATGATGACCGGGAAGCGGCCTACGGCGCGACGCTGCGGCGGCTCAACCAGAACCCGCCCTGGCTCTACCTCTTTCACCCCACCGATATCTTTGCAGCCCGGGCCGATATCGGCGGGCTGGGCATCGATCACAAGGGGATCCTGACGATCCAATGAGCAGCGACATGACCAAAGACTATTCGATCACCTTTTTCTATTACCCCGACATCCATGCGGTGACGGATTTCTACGAGACCGTCCTGGGCTTCGAGCTGGTGCTCGACCAAGGACTGGCGCGCATCTACCGCATCGCGCCGAACAGCTATTTCGGCATCGTCGACGGCAATCGCGGTCACCTCAAGCATCAGGAAAAAGCGCGGTGCTGCTGACCATCGTGGCGCAAGATGTCGAAGGCTGGCATGCCAAGATGAAGGCGGCGGGTGTCGCCAACCTTTCCGAAATGCTGCGCGGCAATTATTGCGAGCACTTTTTTTTCGAGGACCCGGCAGGCTACGCCATCGAAATCCAGCGCTTCCACAATCCCGACGTCGCCAAGCTTTTTCAATGATCGCGCCCCGTTTGACGCTGCGGGTGAATTTTACCCACGAAGACAAGGCCGCCAAGGGGCTGCGCTCGTTTCGCGAACCGCAGGCGGCCCCAGAGCCTCCCGTGTATTTTACCGCGCGCGAAGCCGTGGCGATGTTCCCGCGGCTCTTGCTTTTGGGCGAGCGCGGTGCCGGCAAGACCGTGTTTGCCAAGGCTCTCGCCGCCGAGACGAAGGCGCATTACGTCGATTTGGCAAAAGGGCTGAATCTGCCAGGCATGGGCGCGCTGGTGCTCGATGGGCTGGACCGGATCGATGCGGCAGCCCTGCCGAAGTTGCTGGAGGAGATCGGCGAGCGGCCGGTGGTGCTGTTGGGCGATGGCGCGGTGGTCAAAGGCTGGAGGCTGCCGTCCGATATCGCCGTCCATAGCCTGATGCCGCTTGATGCGGCTGAACGGGCGGATTTTTTGGCGGAAGCAGAGATTGCTTCGCCGGCTGCGCTTGGGGACGCTGCGGGCAACTTTGCCCTTTTGCCCTGGCGCTGACTTTGAGCGAGGCGGCGGACAGCGGCGAGCGGATGATCGACGTCGTCCTGCGGCAGCAGCCAGAGCGGGCACAGCAAGGTTTCGAAGCGCTGCGGAATGGCGCGTCGGACAATCGGGCCGTGGATGGGCTACTTGCGGGGAGCTATTTGACTGCGGTCGACGATCAAGCCGTAGCTGCGCTTTTTCTTGATGATGCGACGCGATGGGGACCGAGCGTTACCAGCCTGCTCAAACGCCAGCCGGAGCGAGCGCACACGCTGGCGCCCCTGCTGATAGATGGGGAGAGCGACGCTGCGTTGCGGGGCGCCTTGCTGATATCGGACGTTCTGCCGGACGATCGTTCGATTTTGGCGCGGCTCAGGGCGATGGTCGAGGCGGGACGGCTCGCCCCGATGGACCGCGATCGCGCAGCAAAGGTGCTCTCCGTGGCCGGTGATCCACGCGACCTCGAGGCGATGTGTGCCGTTCCGGGCGGGCGCTTTACCATGGGGTCGAAGAGCCACCCCAACTCAATGCCGGTGCACGAGGCCGAGGTCGACGCTTTCCGCATCGGCCGCTACCCCGTCACCAATGGGCTTTACGCGCGCTTCATCGCTGCCACGGGCCGGCAATGGGTGTCGCCTGACGCGGATAATTCGCAGCGGCGAAACGTGCCGGCGACGGACCTAACCTGGCATGATGCTCGCGCCTATTGCGACTGGCTGACCATCCAGTGGCGGGCAGAGAGCCGCATCGGCGCGGACGAGGCAGTGCGGCTGCCAACGGAGCCTGAATGGGAGCGCGCGTCGCGCGGGGATCAGGGCGACGGTGGGGACGCAATCGTTTATCCCTGGGGGCTAAGCTGGAACAGTGATGCCGCCAACTCGGAGGAAAGCGGCTTTAACGCGCCTTGTGCCGTGGGTCTTTTTCCTGCGGGCCAGTCCCCCTATGGCTGCCTCGACATGGCGGGACAGGTTTGGGAATGGACGACGACGCTTTGGGGCGACGACATGGCGACGCCCCACTTTGCCTACCCCTATGCCGATGATGGCCGCGAAGACCTTGACGCCGGGCCGGCCATCCGCCGCGTGCTACGAGGCGGATGCTTCTCCAGCACGAGCCTCAAGGCCTGCTGCTCTTATCGCGGTAGCCTCGAACCGGATGGCTTCTGGCGCGGTAACGGATTTAGGATCGTCGTGAGCTGAAAACATTCAGGGTCCGCGACACGATAGAGCGATCACTCTTCAGGGGTGCCAGTGAGCCGAAGCGTTCTGAGATCATTGGTGAGGAATTCTTCGATCTGGGCGTCGGTAAGATCGATGTCACCACGTGCAGCAAACAGCATGCGGCCTGCCATCCGGTCGAAACGGCCGGAACCGACCGCAACGCTGAGTTCTGCTGCGCGCTCGGGCGGCACGTTGACACCGCGGCTGAACATGTCGGCGATCCCACTCAGATATTGCTGCCCGGCCGGGTCAGTGAGCTGAAATTCGGTCATCGAGGTCCGTACCAAACCTGGATCCATGGCAAAGATCCGCACGCCCGTGCCGTCCAGAGTGCCCGAAACGCTTTCTGTAAACCGCATCACGGCAGCCTTGCTCGAGCCGTAGCCAGAGCCCTGCGGAAAAGGCGTGCCGGTGCCGCCGCCCGTCAGGTTGATGATGCGGCCTGAGCCTCGCTGCAACATCGCTGGCAACACCGCTCGGCAGCAGTTGAATGTGCCGCGTACGTTTGTCTCGATATCACGCCACCAGGTGTCTGGATCGACTTCCCATATCGGTCCAATCGCGAAAAAGAGGCTGCGTTGTTGGTCAGAAGGCTGACCGGCCCGAGATCGCGCTCGATGGCCTGAAATGCGCCACCCACGGAGGCACCATCCAGGATATCGACGCGATAGGCCATTGCCTCGCCGCCCGCGGCCTTGATTTCGGCCGCAACCTCTTCGACCTCTGCGCTGCGCGCCAGCACCGCCACCTTCGCACCGGCGCGCGCCTGCTCGATGGCGATTGTGCGTCCTATCCCGCGGCTTGCACCGGTTACCACAGCGACCTGCCCCTTAAGCACGTTACTCATGTTCCGATCTCCCGCGGTTCGTCGTTTCAGGTTCAGTTTGATGATTCAGTCAGGCTAGCAGGAAAGGTTGGTGGCACCTACGTGATGTCACGGAATTATCAAGGTGGGCTCACACCGCCGGACAATGTGCGAGCCATTGCAGTGGCTCAGACAGTCAAAGATTGGCTTTCGTTTCGTACCCGCTTAGCCGCTAGTTCGGCGACACAAAGGGCTAGAATCCCACCGCCATGCCATCCTTGCGATGGGCGGAGCCGCCGATATACCCGTCGCCGTAGCGGTGGATCAGTTGGGCGCCGCCGAAGGCGAAGCTGGTGTCCGGGCTTTCCCGGGTCACCTCGTGTCCCAGATCTTGCAGGCCGATGACCGTTTCTGGGCTGACGCCCCATTCGAGAGCGACCGCCTTGCCGCGTATGAAGCGCCAGCGCGGTGCGTCGCTGGCGGCTTGCGGGTTCTGTTTATAGAGCTGCGTTCGCAAGACCATCTGCACATGCCCCTGTGCCTGCATAGGACCACCCATGACGCCGAAGCTCATGAGCGGCTTGCCGTTCTGCATCAGAAAGCCCGGAATGATGGTGTGAAACGGGCGTTTTCCGGGACCGACTTCGTTGGGGTGTCCAGGTTCAAGGGTGAAGCCCGAACCTCGGTTTTGGAGGTGGATGCCGGTACCGGGCACGACAATGCCTGATCCAAAGCCACCGTAGTTCGATTGGATAAAGGACACCATCATCCCCTGAGCATCGGCGGTCGTGAGATAAACCGTGCCCCCGTGGTCGGCGCTCCGGCGCCGAAATCCTGCGCCCGTCCGGGGTCGATCAGCGCTGCGCGTCGCTTGAGATAAGTCTCATCCAAGAGGGCGTGCACCGGTACCGTCATGGACGATACGTCCGAAACGTAGCGTTCCGCGTCAGTCATGGCCAATTTTACGGCCTCGATCTGAAAGTGAAACGCGTGGGCGCTATCGGCCTCATGATCGGCGACCGGCAAGTATTTGAGCATGCCCAGAGCCATCAAGGCGACGATGCCTTGACCGTTTGGCGGAATTTCGTGGAGGGTGACGTCGCCAAAATCCATCGAAATGGTTCCGCACCAATCATTGGTGTGGCTGGCGAGGTCCGTGGCATTTAATGCCGCGCCATGTGCCTGTGCAAAGGCAACGATACGGTCCGCCAAGTCGCCTCGGTAGAAGGCTTCTCCTTTGGAAGAGGCAATGGCCCGGAGCGAGGCTGCAAGTGCAGGATTTTGAAACATCTCGCCCACATTTGGAGTGCGTCCATCGCGCATGAACGTCTCGGCGAAACCTGGCTGTTCGGCGAGAAGCGCCGCGCCGGTGCGCCAACCGCGCGCAACGGTTGGGCTGACGGGAAAGCCTTTATCGGCGTAGCCGATCGCCGCCTGCAAAAGATCTGCGAAAGGCAGAGAGCCGAAGCGATCGGACAGATCGACCCAGGCCGAAACAGCGCCCGGTACAGTGACGCTTTCCCAGCCCATCCCCGGCATTTGCGACAATCCGGCAAAGCGTTGCGGCGTCCAGGCGGCGGGCGATCGTCCTGAAGCATTCAGACCATGAAGTGCATCGCCGTCCCAGACAATTGCGAAGGCGTCGCTTCCCAATCCATTGCCCGTCGGCTCCACCACGGTGAGTGCCGCAGCCGCGGCGATGGCAGCGTCTACCGCATTGCCCTCACGAGCTAAAATTGCCAACCCCGCCTGAGCAGCCAGGGGCTGTGACGTCGCAACCATGTTTCGCGCCAGCACTGGGCGGCGCGGCGCGAAATAGGGTGTGGCGAAAGAAAATTCCGTCATGAGAGCCATGTCCTCTTCACCAATCCGCGCCTGCTGAAGATTTCAGCAGCTTCGAAAACAGCACAAGGTTGCATCAATGTATATTGTATGACAAGGTTTTGGCGATCTAAGCCGCTGTGGTCCAAACTGTAAGTGCCGATGGCGGATCAAAATTCAGCGTTTAGAAGCCATGGGAGGAAGTGAAATGTCGCCAGCTGATCAACGCTCACTTGCTCGGAAACGATACTCTACAGTCTTCGCTTACCGGCTTGTGTCGCAACGACTTGCCGCAAAAGCGCCGGGTCGAACTTCCCCGACACTTCACGCGGGCCACGATCAGCCAAGGCACGAATATTGGTTTGGGCGGCTTGGGACGAATAATGCGCAACGAGCACTGCATCATAGAACGCAGCGAAAGCAGCACTCTGCTCTCGTTCAAAATCGGCGACGAGCTTTGTGGCGGCGTCCCGATCAAGACCCTTTAGCGACGTCAGCAGCGCGGCCACTTCCGGATTTTCGGCAGCAATCATCAAGTCCTCAAGCCGATCAATCCGGCTGGTGGGGATCAACAGGGAAACCAGGAACCGCAAGGATTCATCGTCTTGTGCAGGCATCGACGTCATGGTTTGAGCTCCAAAGGGCGGGACTGTAGGTCATGGCTGAGCTGGCAGCAGATGTGGTCATCATCGGCGCCGGCCCTACCGGCGCTGCTGCTGCCTGGCGCCTGGCCAGCCAAGGCATTTCCGTGATCATACTCGATCGCGGTCACTGGTTCGACTACCAAGCCGCCGACCGCGACAGTTCCGATTGGGAATTTCGCCGCAGCGCGGCCCTTCACGCCAATCCCAATATCCGGCGCGCACCGGATGACTATCCGGTCGATGATAGCGAGACGCCAATCAAGCCGATGATCGGCAATGGCGTAGGTGGCAGTTCCATTTTCTGGTCTGCGCATGTGCCGCGTTTCCGGCCCGAGGATTTTCGAACCAGAACGCTCGACGGCGTCGGCGATGATTGGCCAATCAGCTATGCCGATCTGGAACGCCATTATGAACTGCTCGACGAGCGTTGGGGGTCGCCCGTGTTCCCGGTGATCCCTCCGCAGTTCCTGCGAGAGCCCGACCACTGACATTGCCGACCATCGACGCACATGGCCGCCGCATCGCCGAGGTTTTTGATCGTTTCGGCTGGCATTGGTGGCCGGTCGATCTGGTCGTCGGGCGAGACGGGGATGAGCCTCGAAACGGGCATTGCACCCATATTGGACCGTGCGACGTGGGCTGTCCCAGTCGAGTCCGGTCCGGTGCCGACCGCGCCTTCGTCAAGGACGCCGTGGCTGCAGGCGCCCGTTTGGTCACGGGTGCGCGCGTGCAATATCTTGAACACAACGCAGCCGGGCTGATTACGGCGGCGGTCTGCCGAGGCGCAACCGGCACCTACCGGGTTGTAGCCGAGCGCTTCATGATCGCCGCCAATGGCATGGGCACGCCGCGTCTCTTGTTGCTGTCGCAATCCGCCCGTTTTCCTCAGGGCCTGGCCAACAGCTCCGGTCTCGTCGGCCGCAACTTGATGCTGCACCCCTATGCGCGCGTGGACGGGATTTTCGAGGAGCCCCTGGGCGCTTGGGTCAGCGGGGAAAAAGCGGGACTTGTGTCCTTCGAGTTTACCGCCACCCGCCCAGAACATCCCTTCAAGCGAGGCCTAAAGTTGCAACTGACCGGCGGGCCCGGTCCCCTGGCTTTGGCCAAGGGCGCCGTTTACGGGTCGCGGCTGCCATGGGGCGACGGACATCAGGCCGCTTTCGAGCAGCGCTTCGACCATAGTTGTGGCTTTACCGTTTGTGCCGAGGATCTGGCCGAGCCCGACAACCGCATCGCGCTCTCGACCGAGCTCTCGGACAGCGACGGCCTGCCGGCGCCGAAGATGATCTACAAGCTCTCCCAAAACAGCCGGAACATTCTCGACTTCGGAATGGCACGCGCCGACGACGTGTTGCGCGCGGCCGGCGCGGTTCGCACCGTCCACACGCCGTTGCGCAGCGAAGCAGGCTTCCACCTCATGGGGACTGCGCGCATGGGCGACGATCCGGAACGCTCCGTCGTCGATGCCTATGGGCAGTGCCACGACGTGCCCAACCTTTTATCGCCGATGCCAGCACGTTTGTGACGTCTGCCGCCATCAACCCGACCGCCACCGCCCAAGCCCTCGCATTGCGTACAGCCGATCGCATCGCTGCGGGCCGGGGTGCCTGAAACAAGGAAGTTCGCCGTGAGATTGATCTTTGAAGCCGATGTGGTGATCGACGGCACGGGATCACCAGCCTTGCAAAGGAGCGCAGTTCTTGTGGAAGACGGCAAGGTCGTGGCCGTGGGCCGTCAAGCCGATTTCGGCCTGCCCGAAGGTGCGACCCGCATCGCCATGCCACCGGGATCAACGCTGATGCCCGGGCTGATCGACTCCCATGTTCACCTCGCCTATTCGGGAAGCGCCGACCCAAAATGCCTGCGGGCCGACCGCATGGACATCTCATATCCCGCGATGGCGTTGCGGGCGGTCTCCCACGCGCAAGATGCGCTCGTCCACGGTTTCACCGCCTTGCGCGACATGCATTCGCCGGGCGGCGCCATCATCGATCTGCGCAATGCCATTGCCCGGGGCGACGTGGTTGGCCCGCGCCTTACAGCACCTGGGCGTGGCCTAACGGTCAGCGGCGGTCACATGGACCTTCCCGTCTATGCCGAGCACGTGACTCTGGACAATTCGGCCCATGCTTGCGACGGCCCGGACGCTTTTCGACGCGGTGTCAGGCTAGAAGCAAAGCGCGGCGCCGATTTCATTAAGCTCAACACCTGCGTGGGCTCGCGCAAGAAGCCCGGTATCTACTGGCGCCCCGAAATGAATCCCGAGGAAATCCGCGCCGCCTGCGATGAGGCACATGCCCAAGGACTGCTTGTTGCTGCCCACACATCAGGCGGCCCGCCACTGACCGCCACCGTGGCCAATGGCGTCGATTGCGTCGAGCACGCGCATTGGATCGATGATGACTGCATTGACCTCATGGTCGAGCGGGGCACCTTCCTCGTCCCCACCCTCCTCGTCAACGAACGTAACTTCGAAGTGGCGCTGGCGCCCGGACAGGTTCTGTCCGAGTGGGCCTATGCTTCCCGCAAGGCTAAATGGGTGTCGCTCGAGAAGGCCCGTAAGGCAGGTATCAAAATCGGCGCGGGTACCGATGCCGGCTTCATGGTCCCGCATGGCACAATGCATTGGCGCGAGCTGGCCCTGCTCGTTCAAGGCGGCTTTTCACCCATGGAGGCGATTGTCGCGGCGACTGCCGTCAACGCCGAGATCATGGGCATCAATGCGGGCCTGCTGGCGCCCGGCAGACATGCGGACATGCTGGTGGTCGCCGGTGATCCGCTCGCGGACATCGGTACCCTGGGCGATGTGCAAAAGCTCACCGTCTTCAAGGACGGCGTCAGGGTCGCCGAAGGTGGCGCCCTTCTTTCATCCATCCCGGCGGAGCTTGCCGCATGAAACTCATTCGCGCAGACCAGTTGATCGATGGCACCGGCGCGGCGCCATTGCATGGTGCCGCCATTCTTATCGAGAACGATCGCATCGTGGCAGTTGGACGAGCGGCGGATATCGGCACGCCGGACGGTGCCGAAATCATCGACGCGCCGCCCGGCTCAACGATCATGCCGGGCCTGATCGATGTGCATGTCCACTTGGCCTATAGCGGCGATGTCGACCCTGATGCGTTCCGGGCCGAGAGCGCCACGATCCACTACCCGGCCATGGCCTTGCGCGCAGCACGCTATGCCCGCGAGTCGCTGGAATATGGCTATACCGCGCTCCGCGACATGCATGCGCCAGGCGGCGTGATCATTGATCTGCGCGATGCGATCAATCGCGGCTACCTGGAAGGCCCTCGCATTAAGGCGCCGGGACTGGGGCTGACCGTCACCGGCGGTCACATGGATCAGCCCGGCTTTGCCGACTTTGCCACGTTTCGAGACATGAGCGCGGCATGTGACGGCCCGGACGGATTTCGCAAAGGCGTGCGCGCGCAGGCGAAACGTGGCGCCGACTTCATCAAGATCAATCCTTGCGTCGGCTCACGCCGGGACGAGCGCTTCTACCGCTTCGAGATGACCGTGGATGAAATCACAGCCGCCTGCGATGAGGCGCATGAGCAAGGCTTGATGGTTGGCGCGCACACTTCGGGCGGGCCACCGCTCTCCGCCGCCATCGCAGCCGGCTGCGACACGGTTGAACACGCCCACTGGATCGATGATGCAACGCTTGAACTAATGGTCGAACGCGGCACCTTTCTGGTACCGACCCTCGCCGTCAACGAGGCTTCATCGACCTACATCTTCGAGCAGCCCGATGCCCCCGCAAAAACGCTGCGCTGGGCGCAAGCCTCCGAGGAGGCAAAGTGGGAGCGCCTGACGCGCGCCAAGCGCATGGGCGTCAAAGTCGCGGCTGGGTCGGATGCCGGCTTCTTCATGCCGCATGGAGCCGGCAATGGCCGCGAACTGGAATTGCTGGTGCAAGGCGGCTACTCGCCGCTCGAAGCCATTCACTGCGCGACGGCCGTCGGCGCCGACCTGATGCAGATCGAGAGCGGGCGCCTGTTGCCCGGCAAACTTGCCGATCTGCTCTTGGTGAAGGGCGATCCCCTCCGGCACATTTCCATTCTGCGCAAGCGCGAAAATCTCGACGTCTATCTCGGCGGCAAGCCTATCTCCCGACGTCTCGCAGTGGCCGCCTGACAAGATGCGACTTCCGCATCGTGGTTGAGCAAACATGACGATCTCGCAGCAGATGCAAAGCGTGAGGTCTCAATCGGCAATCGAATAGTTTTCAGCAAAGGAACTCCGATGACGACGATAAAGACGCTGCTCCTCTCAAGCCTGGTGGTGGCGCTGCTGCCCTCGGCCGGTGTTTACGCCGCCCCGCCCGACGATACTCTGGTGGTGGGTTTTTCGGCCGACGCCAGCACCTTCGATCCGGCCCAGATTTCCTCGCGCGACAATTCCAATATCGCACGCCACATGTTTCGCACCCTGTATGAAGGGCTGCCGGACGGTGACACTGTTCCCGACCTTGCCGTGTCCTATGTCGTCTCCGACGACGGGCTCGATTACACATACACGCTGGCTGAAGGCCTGACCTGCGAAGACGGAGAGCCGCTGACGGCGGAAGATGTCGCCTATTCCTTCAATCGGGCGGCCGATCCTGCGAACAAGTTCACCGGCAGCACTCCGGGCTACATCTTCTCCTCCGTGGACTTTCAGTCTGCCGAAGCGGTGAGCGAGCTCGAAGCCAAGATTTCGATTGGCCGCAAGAATCCCATCGCCTTCAGCCTTCTTGCCGACGTCTTGATCCACTGCAAAGACAGCTATGAGGCGCTGAGCATCGAGGAGGCCGTGGTTGCGCCTGTCGCATCCGGCGACTATCGGCTCGTCACCTGGGATCGCGGCTCGCAGATCGTGTTGGAAAAGTTTCGCGGCGACGCAGCATTCGACAACCTGGTCTTCCGCATCATTCCGGAAGCGTCGACGCGAACGGCCGAATTGATTGCCGGCAATGTCGATATCATCACCAATGTCGGGCCCGACCAGATCGACGCCGTCGACAGCTCCGGCAACGCCGTCGTGCAAAAGGTGGAGGGCACGCGCCGCATCTATGTTGGCTTCAACCTGCGAGAAGATTTCGCCGAGGCAAGTGAGGGTGGCGCAGCCATCCAGAAGACGGATGTGCGCAAGGCGCTGCAATATGCCATCGACGTACCGGCCATTTGTTCGCAGCTCCTCAACTTCGACTGCGTGCGGGCCGATGGACTGGTCAATCCGCCCAACGACAATCAGAGCCTTGAGCCCTACCCTTTCGATCCCGATATGGCTGAAGAGCTTTTGGATGCCGCAGGCTACCCACGAGGCGAAGATGGGGTCCGCTTCGAAATCAACCTTCAGGGGCCGCGCGGCCGCTATCTCAACGATGCGGCCGTGATCCAAGCCATCGGGCAGTATCTTAACGATATCGGCGTCAGCACCACTGTGGAGCTGATGGAGTTTGCCTCGGTCTATGTGCCGCTGATCCGGGAAAAGAATGCCGGGCCGCTTTTCTTTCTGGGAACTGGCGGCAATCTTTCCAGTCCGCTCAATGACATGACCGACCTGTCGACGGTTGAAGCTGGCACCAACTACACCAGCTGGGCCAACCCTGAATGGTTCGATGGTTGGGCCGAAATCGCCGAAACGACGACGCCCGAGGAGCAAAGGCCGATCATCGACCGCATGCTCGAGGTCTTCTACAACGACCCGCCTTGGCTGATGCTCTACTTCCAGCCCGACTTCTATGGCGTCTCCAACCGCATCAACTGGGAAGCGCGTCGTGACGAGCGCGTCTACCTATGGGGCGCGACACTGGCGTCCCAATAATCGGGCTTCATGATCTGACGTGAACCTTCTGGTCGCCCTCCATCTGTTCCAGAAAGTGGAGGGCGGCACGGCGCATCATAGGACTCAGACGGATTATAACCTTTGCGAGGACTGCGAAGGCGCAAGTCCTGAGGCCAGAGCGATCTGCAAAAGTTCGGTCAGAGTGCTTGCGTCGAGGCGATGCATCAGCTGGGCGCGGTGCAGTTCGACAGTGCGAGGGCTGATGCCAAGCTTTTGGGCAATGGACTTGTTGGTGCCGCCCTCGACCAGGCCGACCGGGACATCATGCTCCCGCGCGGTCAACCTGCCTACTCGTCCCAAGGCGCTTTCCTTGGCTGTCGCGGGACGCGCGACGACGGAGCATTGTCGGATAGCGGAGGCAATAGTGGTCTCGAAGCCCGGGTCGCCGACATCGACAAGATAATCGGATGCCCCTGCTTTCATCGCCGTCACCGCCGCCTCGACGCCCACCCCTGCCCGATCAAGCAAGATCGTCGGCAGATCGATCGCCCGTGATTTGAGTTCGCGAGGGATCTGGAGGCCGTCGCTCTTTCGTGTTTGCAGATCGACCAGAACACAGCCTGAAACAAGAACGGGCGCGAGATTTAGAAAGGCCTCGGCAGTCTGAAAGACGCGAACCGTGAAGCCCTCAGACCTTAAAGCGTTGGCGAGCCGTCGGGCGTCGGCGCTACGGCCGCAGATAAGGTAGACCTGCGTTGAAATGTCAGGTGTCAGATCCTCGGTGATGCCGGCAATGCGATAAACGGCGCCGTTCTCGTCAAGGATCGGAAAGCTCGTGTCGTGCAATTGCCGCACCGCGCCATCCTTGGATGCACGAGGCGATAATCGAACTTGGTGACCTCGCCTTGCGCCACCGCATCAAGCGCGCGCTTTACCTGATCGCGGTCGTCCTCATGGACATCCTTTATCCAGTCGGCCAGCGAGTCTGCGCCATCGTCACAGGACTGGCCGCAGATGGCCTCGTATGCCGCACTGCGATAAACAATGCTGTCCTCAGACGGATCGCCGATCCAGATCAGATTGCTGCTATGGTCGGCGAAACTGCGAAACAGTGCTTCGCTCGAGCGTACCGCCTGCTCGTTTTGCCGCTGGCGGCTAACGTCGATCGCCGCCCCGATGAAACCGATGGCTCGGCCATCGGCAAAGGTGGTCTGGCCCTTGGTCGCGATGTGCCGAATGACCCCATCATCGCGACCGATCACGCGGTATTCGACGCTGTAAAGCCCAGTCCCGTCAGGATCGGTACAATCTGTGATGGCTTGGTTGACGCGTGGACGATCATCAGGGTGGATCGCGGACTGAAAGACATCCATGTCCACATCCGCTGCTCCATGCAGACCCCACTTGGCGCGCAGGCGATCATCCCAGGAGAGCTCGCCGGTTTGCGGATTCCAGGAATAGATGCCCACCCCGACCAGTTCGGTCGCGGCACGCAGCCGCGCCGCGCTCGCTGCGCTTGAGCTCGGCTTCGACCCGGTGTCGTTCGCTGGTGTCGCGTGAAACTCCCACGACGAGCTCGATCGACCCGTCGGCATTGCGAGCAGGACCCCAACGAAACGCGAACTGGGCGGCGTAGCCGGTCGGGCTGCGGTAGAAGACCTCGTCGTCTATCGCCTCTCCCGTGGCAAGCACATGCCGAATGTGGCCGTTAAGCCGATCGGCAAGGTCCGATGGATATCCGAGCCCGGCGAAAGTCTTGCCCAGCATGGCTTCGGCCGTAAGACCAAAGAGGGCTAACATGCTACTATTGGCGTAGGCGAAGCGACCCTCCCTGTCGAATGCGTAGACGAAGTCCGGTATCGAGGAAAAGGCCGCTTCCAGCGACAGGGACCGGCCAATTGGCTGGCTGATCTCTTGAGGGACCAAAGGCAGGTCGATCCGCATCATGCCGCTTCCAGCCTGGTTTCAGGCACGGCTGCAATGACGCGATATGCGTATGGTTCCTAAGGCATCACACGTGTTTAGTTCGACCTGGCGGCGCTGAATATTAGCTCTCGTGCGAACGCAGGAGAGCAACATGAAAGCACTAGTCTGGCACGCGAAAGAGGACGTCCGCTACGACACGGTTTCTGATCCGGAGATCGAGCATCCACGCGACGCCATCATCAAGGTCACAAGCTGCGCCATCTGTGGTTCCGACTTGCATCTCTTCCACAACCTGATCCCGGCCATGTTGCCCGGAGACGTCTTGGGCCACGAAGCCATGGGCGAGGTGGTCGAGGTGGGGAGTGACGCCAAAAGCACGCTCAAGAAAGGCGACCGCGTCGTCATTCCCTTCACCATCGTCTGTGGCGAATGCGAGCAGTGCCGCAAGGGCAATTACTCCGTCTGCCAGCGCAGCAACCGAAAAGGAGACCTGGGCGATAAGGTCTTCGGCCATCGAACGGCAGGCTTGTTCGGCTATACCCATCTCACCGGCGGCTATCCAGGCGGTCAGGCCGAGTATTTGCGCGTCCCTTTTTGCCGACACCACCCACGTCAAGGTGCCAGAAGGCATAGACGACGAAAAACTGCTTTTCCTCTCCGACATCTTGCCCACCGGGTGGCAGGCCGCGGTTCAGGCCGATATCCAGCCGGGAGACACAGTGGCGGTCTGGGGATGCGGCCCGGTCGGCCAGATGACCATACGCTCCGCAATTCTGCTAGGCGCCGAACAGGTGATTGCCATCGACTGCCTGCCGGAGCGTCTGTCCATGGCAGCGGCGGCGGGCGCAATTACCATCAATTTCGAACAGGAAAGCGTCATCGACCGGCTCAACGAGTTGACCGACGGGCAAGGTCCGCACAAATGCATTGATGCGGTGGGCACGGAAAGCCATGTGGCCATGGAACAGCCCGACACCGTGCTTGATCGCGCCAAGCAGATGCTCAAGGCCGAAAACGACCGTCCGCATGTACTGCGCGAAATGATCTATGCCTGCCGGCCAGCGGGTGTGATCTCGATCATCGGCGTTTATCTCGGCCTCGCGGACAAGATTCCGATGGGCCAGGCCATGAACAAGGGACTGACTTTCCGCATGGCGCAGGCCCATGTGCCGCGCTGGACGGAGGACCTGCTGCGGCGGATCGAAGACGGCCAGATCGACCCGTCCTTTGTCATCACCCACAAGGTGGACTTGTCGCAAGGCCCCGAAATGTACCGCACGTTCCGCGACAAGGCGGATGGCTGCATCAAGGTCATGCTTCAACCCTAACCCCTCAGCAAATCAGGTGTCATGATGCCAATCGCCAATGCAACACAGTTTGCCCGGTCGAAAGGGGATCCAAAGATCCAGCATTCCGGGCCCAGCTCACTGACCGGACCGGACAAGCTTGCCCGAGCGCTCGGCTGGTTTTCCATCGGCTTGGGCATAACCGAACTGGTTGCGCCCGGAGCCTTGGCCCGCACGCTCGGGTTGAACGGCAAGGAGGGGCTATTGCGTGCCTATGGGGCGCGGGAATTGGCCAGCGCGGTTCCGACGCTTTCGGTGGATAAATCCGTGGGTCTTGCATCCCGACTGGCTGGCGATGCGCTCGACCTTGCTACCCTTGCCACCGCCCTCCACCGCGGCAACCCCAAGCGCGCCAATGCCGCAATTGCCACGGCCCTGGTCGTGGGCGTGACCCTGCTCGACTTTGTCGCCCTGGCCGATGTCCAGGCGGCGCATCGCCGAAAACCGGGCAGCGACCGCGACTATTCGGACCGCAGCGGCCTTCCCCGCGGACCCGAGGCGTCCCGCGGGCTTGCGCGTCAGGACTTCGAGATTCCGCCAGACTTCAAGGCAGAACCGACCGTGGTCGAGGCCTTGGCTGAACGCCCTGACTAGGAGCAATCCGATCGAAGTAGGTGCTGGCGCCCCCACCGCTGGGCCGGGGCGCTGACGCCTGGGTTTACCAGGGCACAACTTGGCCGTCATAGCCCCAGAGCTTGCCGCTCTCTGCAGGCGTTGCGGTTTCGATGACGCGACGCAGGCCGGAGACGGACTCTGATGGCGTGAGATCACCCTCAAAGCCGGTCATGCGGGTTTTGACCCTGCCCGGGCGGAGCGTCAGGCAAATGGCGCCCCAGTCCTTCCAGTCGACCGAAAGGTTGCGCCACATCTGATTGAGCGAAGCCTTGGAAGCGCGGTAGGCGAACTGTCTGGGCACGGTATAGGTGCTCGACGCAGCAAGGCTCGAAACGGCTGCCAGAACCTTGTGCTGTCCGATGCGCAGATTGGGCTCGAGCAGCGCTGCCAGATGCAACGGCGCAAATGTATTGGTCAGCATTGCCCTCTCCCAAATCTCCGCGGTCACCAGTTCAGGCGGCAGGTCTGGCTGATCGTCAATACCAGCGTTAAGGATCGCGACATCGATGGGCCGCCCTTTCAAGCGCTTGGCAATGTCGGCGGCCGTGGCATCGTCCATGGCATCGTAATGAAATTCGGTAACGTCCATGCCCAGAGACGCGAAATCCTTGGGCGCCATGGGCGTGCGGTTGGCGAGCACGACCTGCCAGCCGGCATTGGAATATTGGCGGGCAAATTCCAGGCCTATGCCGCGGTTGGCGCCGGTGATGAAAACTGAAGGCATGATCGAACTCCGGGTCACCAAGGCACGTCGGTGCCGTCATAGCCGATGATCCGGCCGGCATCGGCCAGGGTCATGCGCTCGACGACGGACTTGAGGCCAGCCACGCTGGTTTCGACGGCGATGCCTCGATATTGGGTCATTTCCGTTGCCACCATGCCGGGGCGGATCAGGCCGCAGGTAATTCCCTCCGGCCGCCATTCCTGGGCTAAAGCGCGCCAGGAGGCGTTTAGCGCCGTTTTCGACGCGCGATAGGTATATTGGGTTGCCCAGTCATTGGCGGTGATCGAGCTCATAAGGCTCGACATGGCGAGGGCAATCTTGCGCTCACCGGCAAGGATGTTGGGCTTTAGCGCTGTCGCCAGAGCGAAGGGGCCGATGGTGTTGGTGCGCAAAACGGTCAAGAAATCCGCACGCGTCACCTCGGCCGGCTCGGCTTCGAGGTTTATGGCGATGCCGGCATTGGCGATCAGGACATCGATGGGCTGACCTTTAAGCGTCTTCACCAGATCCGCGATCGATGCAGCAGACGTGGCTTCGAGCGGCAAAACACTTGTGTTGGGAAAGCCTTGAAGCTCTGCCGCAGCTTCTGGGTTTCGCGCGGTGCCGATGACGGTCCAGCCATCATGGGAGAACTGGCGCGCAAGTTCCAAGCCGATGCCGCGATTGGACCCTGAAATTAAAAGAGTGGGCATTTGTCCCCGCCAAATTTCGGTACATCACTGGTATGCCGGCGTGAGCGACGCTTCAAGTGGGCTGCACAATTTTAGCTTGGCGCAAAACTTGCACGAATGAAAAGCACTTTTGCCTTGGCATAGTTGGCGTACACTTGGTATACCGCCTTTATAGGTATTTTGATTGCCGCAACTAGACTGAGAAAGGCAGCACACCGACTATGCTCGCTGTATCCGAACCAGCACTAGCTTCTCCCTCTCCCCGGCTCAGGAGATCCGGCCATCCACGCTGATTGAACTCAATCATGTGGGTGTCACGTTTCCCACGCGCAGTGGCCAGCCCGTCGTTGCCGTGGAGGATTTCAGCCTCAAAATCGATCGCGAAGAAATCGTCTCCTGGTCGGGCCGTCCGGTTGCGGCAAGTCAACGGTGCTGCGCATGCTGGCGGGGTTACAAAAACCGACCACCGGGGACGTCTGGATCGGGGGCGACAAAAACCGGCGCGGCTTTTCGGAAGTGGCGATCGTCTTCCAGCGCGCGACCCTCCTGCCCTGGCTCACCATCCTCAAGAACGTGCTCTATCCGGTTCGCGTGCTTAACGGACGCGCCGACGCGCAGGACAAGGCACGCGCTCTTGAGCTGCTCGAAATGGTGGGCCTTGCCGACATGGCAGAGCGCATGCCGCATGAATTGTCGGGCGGCATGCAGCAGCGCGCCGCGATCGCGCGCAGCCTGATCCTAGATCCCAAAATCCTTCTGATGGACGAGCCGTTTGGCGCCCTGGACGCACTGACCCGGGAAGACCTGCAGCTCGACCTCCTCGACATTCATGCCCGCACGCGGAAGACCATTTTGCTGGTGACCCACTCGATCAACGAGGCCGTGCTGTTGTCAGACCGGGTCGCCGTGATGTCGGCGCGCCCAGGCCGCATGCAGGACCTGATCGAGATCGACATCCCCAAGCCGCGCAGTCACGAAAGCGCAGCACTGCCGGCCTTCATCGATTACTCCAAGCGCATCCGCGACGACATTTTCGGGCCTCGCGCCCACCGGATTTCAGCATCATGACCACCACGCAACGCCGTATTTTCCTGCCGCTGATCACCTTCGTGCTATTCGTGGCGCTTTGGCAAATCCTGAGCTGGGGTTTGCGTGTTCCCGTCTATCTGATGCCGTCGCCCATCGACATCTTCAATGGCGGCATGCGGTTGGGCCCTGCCCTCTTCACCAATACCGGCGAAACGCTGATAACGATTTTGATCGGCTTTGCCCTATCCTGCGCCATCGGCATTCCGCTCGGCGTACTGGTCTCGGTCAATCGCATCACGTCGGAAGCGATCTACCCCCTGATCGTTTTCCTCAACGCCATTCCGATCGTCGCCATCGCGCCGATCCTCGTCGTGATTTTCGGCACCGACATGGTGGCACGCCTGATCATCGTCACGCTCATCGCCTTTTTCCCGATCATGGTGGCGACGGCAAGCGGTATTCTCGATACGCCCGATGAGATGCTGGATCTCGCGCGCGTGGCGGGTGCATCGCCGCTGACGGAAATCCTCACCGTCCGCCTGCCCCACGCCATTGCCCTTATTTTCGGCGGGCTGCGCATTGGCGTGACGGTGGCCGTGGTGGGTGCTGTCGTGGCCGAGTTCGTCAACGCGAATAAGGGCCTCGGATTTCTAGTCACCTCATCGACCGCTCAGTTCGCCATTCCAACGGCCATGGCCTGCGTCGTCATGCTGGCGCTGATTAGCGTGGTGCTATACGAGGGCGTCAATTTTGTGCACCGCACCTTCTTTGGGTGGTCGCTGCGCCAGGAAGCGGGGGCCACTAAGCCACCGCAAAGAAACACGGGGCGGCTCGCGGGCCGCCCCTTTTTTGTATGGAGAGCTGCCGTCAGGCGGCTTCGTTGAGTTCCTGGTTGACGATCGACACCCAATAGGCCGAGCCATAGGGAATGGCTTCGTCGTTGAAGTCGTAGTCGGGCATGTGGTTGTTCTTCCACTGCGGCCCGTCGCCATTGCCCATCATGACATTACAACCTGGGCGTTCGCGCAGCATGTACGCGAAGTCGTCGGCAGCGTTGATCGGCGGATTGTCGCCATCGACATTGCTGGCGCCCACCAGTGCCGAGGCAGCGGCGATGGCCTTATCGGTCTCGATGCGGGTGTTGATCAGCGGCGGATAGCCCCGGACATAGTCGACAACGGCGCTGCAATGGCTCATCGCTGCGGCACCCTCGGCGATTTCGGTCAGGCGTTTTTCGATGAGATCGCGGATTTCCGGGCGATGGCAGCGCGTGGTGCCGGTGACGATGATTTCGCTCGGCATGACGTTGAAGCTCATGCCGCCATTGACCGTGCCGATGCTGACGACGGCCGAATCCTGGGCGGACATGTTGCGCGAAACGATCGACTGGATACCCAGGATGAACTGGGCTACCGGCATTGTCGTGTCGGTGGATTTTTCAGGTGCGCCACCGTGGCCGCCGGTGCCCTTGAAGGTCACGGTCCAATGGTCCGCGCAGGCGAGCTGCGGGCCGTTGCGGGTCACGAACTGGCCGACGGGAATGCCGGGCTTGTTGTGGAGGAATAGACCGCGTCGCAGGGGAAGCGGCTGAAAAGACCTTCCTCGATCATCTTGAGCCCACCGGCCCCGCCCTCTTCCGCCGGCTGGAAGATGCAGTGCACCGTGCCGGCAAAATCGGGATTGTTCTTGAGATAGCGCGCGGCCCCCAGCAGCATGGTCGTGTGCCCGTCGTGGCCGCATCCATGCATCTTGTTGGGTATGGTCGACTTGTGGGCAAATTGATTGGTTTCAATCATGTTGAGTGCGTCCATGTCGGCACGAAGGCCGATGGCGCGATTGCCCGGCTTATTGCCGCGCAGCACCGCGACGACGCCGGTGCCGGCAATGCCACGCTCGTACTCGATGCCCCATTCGGTCAGCTTATCGACCACCAGCTGCGAGGTACGGTGTTCCTCGTAGCAGGTCTCGGGATGCATATGAATGTCGTGGCGGATGGCCACCATTTCATCCTGATGTTCGCGAAGCGCGGATATGACCTGGTCCATTTGCATCGCTGCACGTCTCCATTTGTGGTATCGCCACTATGCACATTTGTAGAGCGATTTAGCTAGCCGCCCACGCAATGAGCACTGGACGTTACACCAACGGTATTCTATTGGTATGCCAGTTGCAATCGGAAGCGACTGGAAGGGAACGACGATGAATTTCAAGGGTAGATCGGCTGGGGTTGTGGGGACCCTCGCCTTGGTGTTGCAGGCCGGAACGGCCATGGCGGCTGACGATGTAAGCTTCCAGCTCGACTGGACGCCGGGCGGCATTTCTTCGGCCTATTACCTGGGTGTCGAAAAGGGGTGCTTTACGGATCAGGACATCAACGTCACGATCTCGCGCGGCTACGGCGCCGCCGATGCGGTGACGAAGGTCGCGACCGGCGTCGCTGACTTTTCGGTGACCGACCTCGGCGTCATCATCGGCGCGATCGGCGAAACACAGGCGCCGGTCAAGGCCATCATGCCGATCGTATCCCAGTCGCCGCTGGCGATTGCCATTCGTGGCGACAGCCCGATCCAGACCATGAACGACCTCGAGGGCCGCAAGCTCGGTTCATCAGTCGGTAATGCCGCGCTTGAATATGTGCCTTACGGCATGCAACTCGCCGGCGCCGATTACTCCAAGGTCAAAGAAGTGCTGACCGATGGCTCGGCGCTCAACGGCCTGCTGCTGAGCGGCCAAATCGATGCGCTGGCCAGCTACATCACCTCGGCCGTTCAGATCGAAGCGCTTGCTGCACAGAATGGCATGACCATCCGCACCGTCTTCTATGGCGACCAACTCGACATCTACAATGCCTCGGTCTTCACCTCAGATGAGATGATCGCCAACAATCCCGACCTCGTCAGCCGCTTTAAGAAGGCCGTCGAATGCTCCTATGAGGCTGCTTCGGCCGATCCGGAAGCGGCTGTCGACGCGATCACCGCTGGTGTCGAAGGCATGATCCGCGACACGCAGGTCACTTCGGTCCCCTTCGCCATGAACTTCTCGTTCGGCCCCGACAATCCGGTTTTCGCCGCCAATGGCTTCAACTGGGACATGGACCGCGTCACGCACAATATCGACGTGGTCGGCAAGGTGCATGACAAGACCTACGACCTCACTGCTGACGACATCGTTTACAGCCCTGCCGAATAATCAGCCCGGCCCGGTGGCGTCCCGCTGCCGGGCCTTCTTGCCAGCGAGTTTTTCATGACCTTGATCACATCCGAGAGCAAGGGCGTCTACGTCATTGCCGTTACGCCCTTCAACGAGGATGGCAGCATCGATAGCCATAGCATCGACAGCGTCACCGATTTTTATTTCGAAAAAGGCGCCGATGGGCTGACCATTCTCGGGATGATGGGCGAAGCGCCCAAGCTGACGCAGGCCGAGGCCCTGGCGGTAACCCGCCAGACGCTGGCGCGGGCATCGGGGAAAGTCGTCGTGGTCGGCGTCTCGGCGCCAGGCCTGGCGGCCATCGAGGAGCTCACCAAGGCAGTGATGGACATGGGCGCCGCCGGCGTCATGGTGGCACCGCCCTCGAACCTGCACACCAACGAGCAGATCGTCGCCTATTATAGCCAGGTCGTCGAAGCGCTGGGCCCGGATGTGCCGGTCGTGCTGCAGGACTTTCCCCTCTCGACGACGGTGCAGATCAGCATCCCTGCCCTGGGCCAGATCATCGAGGCCTGCCCCAGCATCGTAATGGTGAAGCACGAGGATTGGCCGGGCCTCGCCAAGATTTCGGCCCTGCGCCAAGCAGAAGCCCAGGGCCGCCGACGCGTCTCGATCCTTTGCGGCAATGGCGGCATCTTCCTGCCCGAAGAAATGCTCCGCGGTGCCGATGGCGCCATGACCGGGTTCGGCTATCCCGAAATGATGGTCGATATCTGCCGGCTGACCGCGAGCGGCGACATCGACCGGGCGCGGGACCTCTTCGATGCCTACCTGCCCCTCGTGCGCTATGAGCAGCAGCCAGGCGTCGGTCTTGGCGCCCGCAAGCATGTGCTGGCCAAGCGCGGGGCGATCCGCACGGCCACGCAACGACGCCCCGGCGCGCCGCTTGCCGGCGATGCAATACAAGAGATCGAGACGCTGATTACCCGTCTCGAAAAGCGCCTCGCAGAGTTGGGCTGAGGCTAACGCGACCCAGCCTTCGCGTAGCCTTCGAGGGCACGCGGGGGCAGCATGCTGAGGGCCAGCAGGCACACTGCGAGGAGCCCTGACGCTACGAGCGAAATCGTCCACATCGGAATGCCGGCCTGTCCCTGCGGAACTGCTTCCGTCAGTCCGGACGCCACCGCTACTGCGCCCACCACCGCGACGCCGATCGTGCCTCCCATGGCCCGCATGAAGCCGAGCACGCCGATCGCTGCGCCCATGCGCGTCGGACCGGCAGCGTTTTGCGTGGCCAGGGTGAAGATCGGATAGGCCGACCCGATGCCAAGACCCAGGGCAATGGTCGCGATCTCGACGCCAACAAGGGTCGGCATGAATGCGAGAACGGCGGTGAGGCTCAGGGCTCCAAAAAGCGCGAAGGCGGCGGCACCGACCACGAGCGGCTTGTAGTGCGGGTTGAGCCGCAAAAGCTGCGGCGGAATATAGGCCCCCGACATGATGCCGCCCAGCAGGCCGAGGATGGCAAAACCAGCCTCGCTGGCCGAGAAACCGAAGATGTTCTGGTAGTAGAGCGGCAGGTATACGGCCATGCCGATATTGCTGCCCTGGCAGCAGAGAAGCCCGAGGGCAGAAAGTAGGATGGTCCGCTCGGTCAAAACGCTGAGTGGAACGAGGGGCGTCGCAGCGCGCAGCATTCGCCAAGCGAAACCGCCCCAAGCCGCTAGCGCCAGAGGAGCGAGCATCCAGGACGGCAGCAGCGAAGCTTCTGTTCCCGTGACGGCATTCAGCCACAGAACGCTCGAGGTTGTGGCCGCGATCAGCAGCAACGCTCCGAGATAATCGATGGTGCGCCGGCTGAGCCGATCATGGTCGGCCTCAAAGAGGACGGCGACGGCGACGATGACCAGCAGGGCAATGGGGACATTGATCCAGAAGATCGCGGTCCAATGGACGTAGTCGGCCAAAAACCCTCCGGCAACGGGGCCAAAAATGCTGGCGACGGCATAGATCGTGGAGATATAGGCGCTGTAGGCAGCGCGGCGATACATCGGCACCTTGTCGGCAATGACGACAAAGGGCAGCGAGGTAAGGCCGCCAGCACCGGCACCCTGAACAATGCGGGCCGCGACCAGCATTTCAAGGCTGGTCGCCATTGCTGCAAGAACGCTGCCCAAGAGAAACAACGACACGCAGGCAAAAAGCGCAAGGCGACGGCCGCGCAGATCTGCAATGGCGCCAAGGATGGGCGACGAGGCCGTTGCTGCCAGAAGGTAGGCCGTCGCGACCCAGGACAGGAGGCTGCCGCCGCCCAGATCGCGGGCGATGTCGCCCATGGCGGGACCGACAATGGTCTGCTCAAGGGCGGCCATGAACAGCGCGAGCATGACCGCGACGATGACGAGCCGCTCCTTGCGCGTGGCGGTGGTCGCCACATCGGCGGGAGGGGACGTCGTCATGATGGTCAAAGACCTCTGTGTCAGCTGGTGCGGTGGCCGAGAATGAAGCCGATAATGGCATCCCGGACATTGTCGATGTGGTCCGCCATGAGACGCCGCGACCGTTCCGGATCGCCGCCCATGACCGCTTCGATGAGGGTCAGATGCTCGCCTGCACCCACCACGAGGCGGTGAGGAATGCGGGCGGTGTTGAAGATATGGGTGCGGCGCCGAAGATCACGGATCGTCGTGGCGACCATTGGATTGCCGGCCGCTTCGGCAATGCTGGAATGGACCAGATCATCCACGGACCAATGCTGGGCGGGGGTGATGCTCGGGAGATCGACGAGTTCAGCGATGGCTTGGGCAATAGTCTCGGCAATGGCTGGATCGAAGCGGCCCGTCGCGCGAGCGGCGGTCTCCATTTCCAGGATGCGACGCATGTCGAGAAGGCTGATGTAGTTCTCGACGCTGACGTCGGCGACGAAAAGCATGCGGCCATTGCGCCGCGTCACCAGGGACTCAACCTCAAGCCGCGACAGTGCTTCCCGCACCGGCGTGCGGGATATCGACATCATCTCGGCCAGGCGACGCTCCTGCAGAACGGTCCCGGCCGGCAGGTGACCCGACAACATCAGGTCCAAGATTTCGTTGTAGGCAGTTTCGCTAAGGCTTGGCGGCGCTGCTATCAGCGCTGAGCGGCTCTCCGCGATGGCAGCGGGATCGATGAAGGTCATAAAAGCGCTCCCCTACGCTCTGGTAGACCAGTGATATACCTGATGTCAACGCGGTGCGCGCTGACGGCAATAGACCTCTTGGCTGAACATCACCTCCGCTTGACGATGTCCGTGCGCCATTGGTATTCCATTGGCACACCTAATTGTCATACCGGAGACTTACATGGCTTTCACCCCTTGGCGCGCGACGTGCATTCAGATGGACAGCAAGGTCGCAAGCAATGCTGCGACCAAGGAGGAAGCCTGGGCGATCATCGACGACAATCTTGCCAATGCCATCAGCAAGATCGAGGCTGCCTGCACCAGCGACACGCCGCCCAAACTGGTCGTCTTGCCTGAATTTGCCTTTCAAGGCCCGCCGCGGGCAACGCCGGTGAGCGAGTGGATCGAGCGAGCCTGCGCCCCGATCCCCGGCCCGATCACCGACCGGCTCGCAGAAGTGGCGCGCAAATTCGCCATCTATATCGCTGGCAACCATTTCGAGGTCGATCCGCGCTGGCCGGACCGCTACTTCAATTCCAGCTTTCTTCTCGACCCCAAGGGCGAGGTGATCATGCGCTATCGCCGCATCAACACGGCGAGCTGGACGTCTCCGCACGACATCATCGAGGAATATCGAGAGGTTTATGGCGAAGACGGCATTTTCCCAGTGGTCGATACAGAACTGGGACGCCTCGCCATCTATCCGTGCGGCGAAGTGCTGGTGCCGGAGCTTAGCCGCGTCCTCATGCTGCGCGGCGCCGAGGTCATTATTCACCCTTCCAACGAACCAGCCAATGCCCGCGCCAATGCAGCCAAGGTCTGCCGCGCTGCCGAGAACATGGTTTATCTGATCAGCGCCAACATTTCTGGCGCTATTGGGTTCTCCGATACCGAACGCGGTGGCCATTCGCAGATCGTCGACTTCAATGGCAATTACCTTGCCTTCGAGGAGAGCGACGAGGAAACGGTGAATTGCTCGGCGATGATCGACATCGACGCGCTGCAGAAGGCGCGCCGCGACACCAATATGGGCAACGGGCTGATGCGGACGCGCTTTGAAATGTACCGCCAGTATTATGCGACAGCCGACCTCTACCCCGCCAACCAGCTTGCCGAAAAAGCTTTCGAGACCTATGGCGAACTCACGCCTGTCCAGGAAAAGGCATTGGCCAACATGACAAAGGCAGGCGTGCTGCGCGCTTAAGCCTCCCAAGATCGCCATTTCGAGCGGGGCACTCCGGTGCTCCGCTTTATTTGTTAGGGCACGGCTTGCACCATTTGGCGCCATCTATTGCGTTGCAAGACCGAAAACCGCAGCCTTTACAACATGTTATCCAAGCGCCCCAGTCACTACGACATACATAATTTGCGTGCTTTGTGCCCAAATTTTGAGCGCCATCCACGGCCTGCTCAAACCCGTCGCAACGCGGTTGACACGTGATATTCCGTTGGCATACCGTCCGAATGCCACGAGGTGAGGTGGCTCAAGGGGAACGAGATGACACAGATTTTCACACGCAGCTTTCTGCCAATTTTGGGCGCCACCCTTCTGGGGTCGGTCACGCTGATGCCTGCCTTCGCACAGGACCTGACACCGGTCACCCTGCGCCTGGCCTGGATTGCCGGTGGCGTCGACGCGCCGATTTTCGTCGCTGATGCCAAGGGCTATTTCGAGGAAGCCGGCCTCGACGTCGAGATCGTGGATGGCAATGGATCGACCGGCACCATCCAGGCGGTGGGCAATGGCGACTTCGACATCGGCATTGCCGGCCTCGGCGTCTTGGCGCAGGCGCGCCAGCAGACCGGCGCCGACACCATGATCGCCGTTGCCGGCCTTGTGCAGAAAGACCCGACCTCGATCATCAGCCTCGAAGGTTCTGGCATCACGTCTCCCAAGGATCTTGAAGGCAAGCGCCTCGGCACCGATGCCGGTAACCTCGAAGACGGTATGATCCGCGCTTTTGCGGCGGCGAACGATGTCGATTTCGACAGCATCGAAATCGTCGTCATCAATGGCGGCGCTGACCGCGTCGCGCTGCTCAATGGCGATGTCGACTTCATCAACGGCTGGGCAAACCCGGATGGCGATAAGGTCGCCGCAATTAGCCCGATCGAGCCGCCCCTGTTGTTTGCGGACTATGGCGTCAACATCCTTGGGTCGAGCGTTATCGTCCGCAAGGACTACCTGGCCGAGAACGCAGACGTGGTCCGTGGCTTCCTTGCCGCACTGCAGAAGGGCGAGGCTGAAGCCAGGCCAATCCGGAAGAAGCGCTTGCCGTGATCATGGAAGCCCGCCCGGACTCCGACGCCGACCAGATCGCGCTCGAACTGCGCGTCATGCCGCCCTATGCGCATACCGCGGCAACCGAAAATGAACCCTATGGCTGGGTGGCGGAAGCCGACATCCTGCAGACCATTTCGCTGCTCGAAGAATATAGCAGCATGCCTGCCGGCCTGACGCCAGCCGACATCTACGACGGCTCTTACCTGCCGGCCAAGTAAGCTCCGCGTGCGGGCGACGGCGAACCCTCCGCCGTCGCCCTTTTTCTTATCCGCAGCTTCTCGCGCGGACCACAGGACCAACAATGAATCTTGGACTAGACGACAAGCACGCGCTTGTTCTTGGCGCCAGCCAGGGCCTGGGACTTGCCAGTGCGCAGGCTCTTCTGGCCGAAGGCGCAAGCGTCACGTTGAGCGGACGCTCCCTCGACCGTCTTGAGGCGGCGCGTGCCGCCCTCCCAGCCGACCAGCAAGACCGCTGCTTTATTGCGGTTGCCGACCTAGCCGACCCGGCCGCTGCCGCGACGATTTCTGCGCGGGTACAAGCCGAAGGCGGGGCGGTCGACATCCTTGTCAACAATACAGGCGGTCCCCGCCAGGCGCGCCGAGCACGATCACCACCGATGCCATGGCCAGCCATTTCGCCTCCATGGTGCAGCCCGTCGTGGCGCTCAGCCTTGATCTCGTGCAGTCCATGCGCGCCCGGGGCTGGGGACGGATCCTGACGATCGCGTCAAGTGGGGTCGTCCAGCCCATCCCGCATCTGCCAATTTCCAATGCGCTGCGCTCGACCCTTGTAGGCTTTATGAAGAGCCTTGCCGGAGAAGTTGCCGCGGACGGCGTCACCGTCAATGTCGTGCTGCCGGGCCGTATTGCGACGGGCCGCACGCACTCGATCGATGCGGCGCAGGCCACCAAATCCGGCAAAGACCTTGCCGAGGTCGCAAAAGCTTCGGCCGCCACCATCCCTGCCGGCCGCTACGGCACGCCGGAAGAGTTCGCCGCCGTCATCGCTTTCCTCGCCAGCATGCCTGCCAGCTATGTCACCGGCAGACTGGTGCGCGTGGATGGCGGGGCCATCAGATCCATCTGACCCGGAGAGATCGGCCGAAAGGCGATCAGCAGTTCATGAACGTCATGCAGGCCTCACAAAGCATGCCAACGGACGCCGAGACCCATATTTCCATCTCCGGCGTCAGCAAAACATTCAGCACCCGCAATGGCAAGGTCCAGGCGCTGCAGGACATCGATCTCACCGTGCGAAAGGGTGAGTTCGTTTCCGTTCTCGGACCTTCGGGCTGTGGCAAGAGCACGCTGATGATGCTGCTCTCGGGCCTTGAAGACGTGACCGCAGGACGCATTACCGTCGGCAAAAAGGATATCTTCGGCCCCAACCCGGACTCGGGCATCGTCTTCCAGCAGGACGTGCTGCTCGAATGGCGCAGTGCGCTCCAGAACATTTTGATGCAGGCCGAAATCCGCAAAGCCGACATGGGCGAAGCCACGCTGCGCGCCCGCGAACTGCTCAAGATGGTGTCGCTGCAGGATTTCGAGAACGCCTATCCCAAGGAACTCTCGGGCGGCATGCGGCAGCGCGTTTCGATCTGCCGCGCCCTCCTCCACAGGCCTCCGCTCCTCTTGATGGATGAGCCATTCGGCGCACTCGACGCCATGACGCGCGACCAGTTGCAGATCGATCTGCTCAGGCTCTGCGCCGAAACGGACATGACGGTTTTCTTCATCACCCATTCGATCGCCGAGGCCATCTTCCTCAGTGACCGCGTGGTGGTGATGTCGCCGCGGCCCGGCCGTATCGAGCGCATTATCGATATCGACCTGCCCAGGCCGCGTCGTCTCGCCATGCGCGAGGATAAGCGGTTCAACGAATATACCCGCGAGCTGACCGATATCTTTAAGGGGCTTGGCGTCTTCCGGGAGGAATACTGAGATGGCAATTGCTGTAGATCAACCAACCACCATCGCAAGGCCCAGGCCGGTGAGGAAAGCCTTGGGCTGGGTCTCCCCCTCCGCATGGAGCCTTCTCATTATCCTGGTGCTTTGGGAATTGTCGGTGCGGATCGGCAATGTGCCGGCCTATATGCTGCCTGCGCCCAGCGTCATCGGTCAGGAGTTCATCGATTACGGACACCGGCTGCTGCCCAATGCCGGCGTCACGCTGTTCGAAGTGCTGCTGGGCTTTACGCTCTCGGTCCTGATCAGCATCCCGCTTGCGGTGCTGATCGTTTATTCCAAGGTCATTGAGCGGACGATTTATCCCCTGATCGTTTCGAGCCAAACGGTCCCCATGGTTGCCGTGGCGCCACTTCTTCTGACTTGGTTCGGCTATGGCATGGCGCCAAAGATCGTCATCGTCATCCTCCAGACCTTCTTCCCGATCGTCGTCAACACGGTGATGGGGCTCAATTCGGCCAGCCGAGAAATGATCTACCTGGCGAAGTCGATGGGGGCGAGCAACTGGCAGGTCTTCTGGAAATTTCGCCTGCCGCAGGCCCTGCCCTCGATCTTTGCGGGGCTGAAGCTGGCTACCGCCATGTCGGTGATCGGCGCCATCGTCGCCGAATTCGTGGGCGCAAATGCGGGCCTCGGCTATGTGATCCTTGTGGCTGGCGCGAGCTTCAACATCACGCGCCAATTTGCGGCGATCATCCTGATCGTGGTGATCGGCATCGCCTTCTTTGCCGCTCTCGAGCAGATCGAGCGGATCGCCATGCCCTGGCGCCGCATCGCCCGCTGATCAGCGAAGCCATCGTCAAATGGCGCTCCTTGCGGGGCGCCATTTTTCTTTGTGCATGGAAAAAGGCCCGGCATCAGCCGGCCTCTTCAAGTGTCTCGTCAGCCGCGAGTTCTAAAGGTCCAGGACCAACCGGTCGGATTTGGCGCCGGAGCAGCAGATCATGATGAGCTTGTTGCTATCCTTCTCGCGGCTCGAGAGGACGTTGTCCTTGTGGTCGCATTCGCCTTCGAGCACCACCGTCTCGCAGGTACCGCAGACGCCTTCACGGCAGGAATGAGCCACCGGCACGCCATTGGCTTCAAGCACGTCCATGATGCTTTCGCCGGCCTTGACGAAGAACTGCTTGTCCTGCCGCTTGAGCACGACGGTAAAGTCGGTCGTGGGCTTGGCATTGGTGCCGGCAAAGTGCTCGACATGGACATTGTCTTCCGGACGCCAGCCGGCCGATGCTTTGAACGTCTCGATCATCTTCGAGGGGCCGCAGCAATAAACGTGCGCTGCCTTGGGAATGCCGACGGCAAGCTTGAGCAAAGGCATGACCTTGCCCGCTTCGTCGTCGAAATGGAAATGCACCCGGCCCGGCTCCAGCGCGTCGAGTGCTTCAAGCTCACTTAAAAGGCGGCGCTGGCGCGGTTGCGCGCGGCATAGAACAGCTTCCAGGGCCTTTTCAGAGCTTCGAGATGACGGATCATCGACAGGATCGGCGTGATGCCGATGCCGCCCGCAAAGAACGCGCTCTGTTCGGCATCCTCAACGAGGCCGAAGGTATTGTGTGGCGGATCGATGGTGAGCACATCGCCGACCTTGAGCCGGTCGACCACATAGGCAGACCCACCGCGACTGGCCACATCGCGATTGACCGCTATCGAATAGCGGTCGCGCGTTTCGGGGCCATTAGTGAGAGAATAGGAGCGGCTGAGATCGCCAGGCAGTTTCAGATTGATATGCGCGCCAGCGGTAAAGCCAGGCAGCGGTTGGCCGTCGACGGAGACAAAGTCCACGGCTCGGATGGTTTCGGCCACCATGGTGATCGTCGCAACTCGGACCTCGAGGGGGCGTGCATCGGCAGGTGTGTGGTGGTGCAGGTCGGACATGGCCACCTCATAGTCTTGTGGAAGTAGATCCGGCGCCATAGCGCCGGATCCCGGGGTCAGCCCCTCGCTCATTCGGCGGCGGCCATCTTCGGCTTATAGCCTTTCACCTCGGCCATCTTTTCCTCATAGCCATCGAGCCAATCGGTGCCGTAGGGCACGACGATATCACCGCCGCGGGCATCGCGGGCATATTCAGGATGGTCGACGAAATCGGGCAGCTTGCCGGTGGCGGCGTATTCCTTGGCAGCGTCGAGCATGACGCGGCGGGTGAGGATGACCATGCGGTCGGAGGCAGCGAGGTGCTCCATTTCGCGGTCGACGATATGGCCCATCGATTCCTGGATCATCTGGTCCTGCATCGGAACGCCAACGACGCCGGTATAGCTGTCGCCATTGCGCTGCCATTCGCGGTCGATGCCATAGTCGTTCGACCGGTCCTTGACCGGGCGCCAGCGACCCTTCCAGTCGGTGGTGTTGGGCAGATATTCGAGTGGCCGTGCAAGGCCTTCTACCGGAGTGCCGTCCTTGTACTTGAAGCCCTTCTTGCCGCCGCCAGAAGCGCGGCGCAGGTCGATGTTGAAGATCATGGTGCTGTCGTCGTCGATCGGCACCCAGGCATTGGCCGTAACGGCGTTTTCGAGCTCGCCACCTGGATAGGTCACCCAGAACGGGAAAAGGTAGCTGGCGAAACGATGATGCTCGGTGCCTTCGAACGCGTTGCGCTGGGCGGAGTACATGGTGCCGTAATTGGTGACGGTCACGTTGATCTTGGGCGCTTTCTCGGTGACGGTGAACACTTCCGGATCGGAGAGGTCGAGCTTTTCGCCGTCGATGCCGCCGACATGAAGGAAGCCGAGATGGGAGGTGTCGATGTCGCCTTCAAGCGCCTGCATGTAGTTGCAGTCGCGGTGCGTGAGCGCGATATTGCGGTCATCGCCCTCGCCCATGATGGCTTCGATCTCCGGCAATTCCGGGGATTTTCCTGCCGCTCGCCCATATAGGCGAAAACCATGCCGCCCGATTCCTTGACGCGATAAGCAATGGCGGGCGTACCGGCCGGGTACTTGGACTTATCTTCGAGGTTGGGCTGGTCTAGGCACTTGCCGGTGACGTCGAACTTCCAGCCGTGATAGGCGCAACGGATGCCGCCCAGTTCGTTACGGCCAAAGAATAGCGACGCACAGCGGTGCGGGCAGCGGTGATCGAAAACGCCGACGCTCCCTTCGCTGTCGCGGAACGCCACCAGCTTTTCGCCCAGGATCATCAGGCGGACGGGGTCGCCATCGGCCTTGAGCTCGGAGCTGAGGCAGACCGGCAGCCAGAACTGACGGAAGAAGTTGCCCATCAGCGTACCCTTGCCAACGCGGCTGAGCTGTTGATTTTCTTCTGCGGTGATCATTGAACTCTCCTAGTGAGCAGAGGGGGCCACGGGCTCGGCTGCGCCCGGCGGTAGGGGATTGAGGACGCGGGCGCGCTCAAGATTGGTGCGAGTGGTGGCGATATTGCCCTTGGTCTGGGCCACATCGACCATCGGCGTGTCGCGGAAAGTGTCGGGCGGATAGAACTTGGCGGCGCTATAAAAAGGCACGTACATTTCGTAGCGCGCCCGCAGCAGTGGATTGACAGACCGGTATCGGTGCGCCGATCGGTGCGCAGCTGCTCGACATCGATCATCGCGGAAACGGCGATGGTCTCCTCGGCACCGTCCTCATAGGCCAGGGTGTTGCCGTGATGATCGAGGATATGCGAGCGGCCGCCGGGAATGGTGTTGTCCGGCGAAAAGCCGATCGGACCCGCGACATTGGCACTGACCAGATAGGTCATGTTTTCCGTGGTCCGGCTGAGCTTGGCCGCTTCCTGCGCGTCCGTGCGCTTGGAATTGGTGGGATGAAGGATCACTTCGGCGCCCTGCATCATCATCATCCGCGCGACTTCGGGGATGACGATCTCGCCGCAGGGGATCAACGCCAATCGACCGAGGCGTGTGTCGACGACGGGGAACACTTGGTCCTGGTCGGTGACCGCGAGATAATCGCTCATGAAATCATGGACGGATGGGAAGGCAGCCGTGTTGACGCGGCGGTAATTGAGAATGACCTCGCCCTGATCGTCGATCAGGAAGGACGAATTGAAGTAGCGCCCTGGCCATTCAGGCGGCGCTTCGAACATGTTTCCGGCGATGAAAATGCCTTCCCGCTTGGCCAAAGCCTGAAGCGGTTCGGTGAGCGGGCCGGGAATGGAAGAGCAAGCGCGCTCGATCCACTCCTCCACCTTCATGTGCAAGGGTGGACCCTGCATGGCAAATTCAGGAAATACGACGAGATCAGGCTTCTGGTCCGAAGCGCAGGCTCTTTCGATCAGGGCGATTAGGCGATCCTGATTGCGCTTAATGATGTCGGCTGCAGCCGCGTTATCGGCCGCCTGAGAGGCGCGTTCGCTGCGAACTTGGATTGCGGTTGCACGCCATGGCTTGATGGTCATCCTGCCTCCAGAAGCTGGCGGACTAATTGCACGCCAATGGTATACCATAGGCATAACGTGGTTGATGGCGGTTGCCAAGACCTCCGGTGTAGCGCCGACGATTATTTGTGCAGAGTACCGATCATGCTCGCAGAGGGCATCCCTGACGCATGCTCCTCGTTTTCAAAACGTGGAATACCGGCACTATTCCAAAAGTCTTCCAAGCCTTGGCTTTGCGAGCTATGGAGGATCAGCGAAGGGGAAAACAATGGGCGAACTTGCTGAGTCGATCTTGGGCGGCGCAACCCTCCAGGCTGATCGGCCCAATCTGACAGAACAGGTCTACGAGCAACTGATCGACATTCTCATTCGCGGCGAATTGCAGCCCGGAGATGTGATCGTCGAGCGCCGGATGGCCGAACGCCTCAATGCTTCGCGCACGCCGGTGCGTGAAGCCTTGGGCCGGCTCGAGGCTGAGGGTCTCGTCTACAAGCAGGTCGGGCGCGGTGTCACGGTCAGTCCGTTTTCAACCGAGGCATTCGTTGAACTTCTCAACGTCCGCCAACTGCTCGAAGCGGAGGCCGCTCGCCTGGCTGCCGGTCACATTCCGCAACGCCAGCTCGAGGATATTCGCGAGCGGCTGACGGTGCTGGGTGAAAAAATCCGATCTCGGCCTCGACGAGATCTGGGAAGTCGACGACATCCTGCATGGCGCCGTTGCCGATGCTTCGGGCAACAAGCTCCTTGCCGGCATGATCCGCGACCTGCGGCGCCGGACCCACGTGTTCAACGCCTATCGCAATCCGATCACGCCCAAATTCACTGCCGAGGAAAACCTGTTCCTGCTCGAAGCGATTGCCAGCGGCGATCAGGACCGCGCCGAAAACGCCATGCGCGAGCATATCGAAAGCGTTCGCCTGGCGATCATCGACAGGCTGTCGGGGGCACGGCGCTAGCCGCGGGGCACGAAGCGCCCCTGCCCTTCCGTGCCGGTGACAGCGGCGCCGTCCCACATCTTATTGCCGCGCACAAAGGTCGCAGCGGGGGTAACGTCGAACACCATGCCGTCATAGGCGCTCCAGCCGGGACCACGAGCGTTGCGCTTGCTGTCATAAGCTAGTGGCTCGCGACGAAGCACCGCGATATCGGCGTCGTAGCCCGGGGCTAAAAGCCCTTTTTCGCCAGTCCAAAGAACTCCGCAGGTCGGCGTGCAAGATACTTCGCTGTCAGCCGGACTGCAGCTTCCGTCCCCTTTCGCTTTGCAGCCGCCGTGAAAAAGGCCGGAAGCAGAACCTCGAGCCCCGGCATGCCAGCAGCCACCTCGAAAATCGAAGCGCTGATCTTGCGGTCAAGCTCCCAGGCGCTGTGATCGGATGACACGAAGCTCACTTGGCCCTCGTCCATGATCTGCCACAGCGCTTCGCGCTCCCCGGCACGGATGGGCGGGTTGACCTTGAGCAGGCCGCCGAGCCGCGGCATGTCGATGTCGGCATCGAAGATCAGGTAATGCGCACACATTTCGGCGGTCGCCTTAACGCCGCGTGCGCGATAGGCATCGACAAGCCGAAAGCCCTCGGCCACCGAGATGTGGACGATATGGGCATGCGCCTGCGTCGCGGCAGCCAGTTCCAGGAAGTTTGCGGTTGCCGTGAGCTCAGCCACCGGCGGCCGGCTGTCGCTATGGTCGGTGGGGGCGGTGCGGCCGGCGGCAATGAAGTCAGCCGTCGTCTGGCGGACGATTTCCTGATCTTCGTTGTGCAGGCCCAGCGGCAGGCCGGTATTCTCCAGCGCCCGAAGCAAAAGCAGCGTCGCCGCATTGTTGATGCGCGGAAAGCGATCCGGGTGCGCTTCGAAGGAGGAAATCTTAAAAGCGCACACGCCCCCGGCAATCAGCTCGTCGATATGGTCCTCGTTCGGCTGGGTCGGCACCGTGCCATAGAGCGCCACGTCACAGAGAGCATGCTTGTCGATCGCCGCGATCTTCTCGGCCAGCACAGCCCCGGTCGTTACCGGCGTCGGATGATCGTAGGGCATATCGACAATGGTGGTGACGCCACCCATGACCGCTGCATGGGTGGTCATGCCGATGCCGGGAAAACCGATCTGGCTTCCCGCATGGGTCTGGCCGTCGATGGCGCCGGGCATGATCCAGCTATCACGAAATCCTCGACCGTGTTGGCGTCCGGTGCCGAACCCTGACCCACGGCGCTGATCGTCCCGTCGCGGACGGCGATCCATCCGTTTTCCAGAATTCCGTCGCTGGTGACGACGTGACCGCGAACTACCAGACCGTCCATTCCAGCCTCCACTGATTTCGGCGTGCAATTGGCATTCACTTGGTGTACCAACGGAATGCGAGTTTGAAAAGCCACCGGAATTGACAACCTCATGCTCTACGACCTGACGATCCTCTCCCTCCTGCCCAACACGCTTGGCGCGGTGATGCCGCTGCTGCCGGAAACCTACAAAAGCTTCTCCAAAACGGGTACGACGCTAGGCGCCTTCGCCTGTGAATTCGGCACGCTCAATCGCTTCGCCTTCCTAACCGCCTATGAAAACGTCGCGGCGCTGACCGAAGAGCGCGCCCGCCTTATGGAGACGGAAAACCCGTACGGCATCGGGCAGTATCTCGGGGGCGTCAACAGCACCGCATTCAAGCCACTCTCCTTCGCCAAGCCGATCGTGCCGGGCAGCTATGGCCCCTTCTACGAATTTCGCACCTATACGCTGGCGCCCAATGGCCTGGCGGAAACCGAAGCGGCTTGGGCCAAGATCATCGACCGCCGCAACGCCATGTCTCCGCTTCTGACCAATATGGCCTCGATCGAGGAAGGCCCGCAGAAGATGGTCCATATCTGGCCCTACAAGACCATCGAGGACCGCGTCGTGGCCCGTGGCCAAGCCAGCAAGGAAGGCATCTGGCCCCCGCCGGGTGGCTCGGGGCACCTGACCAATCTTCAGTCCGAGCTTTTGTCGCCACCAGCTTCTCCGACCTCAAATAGCCATGTCCAAAACCGCTGCCCGCCTTGCCGCCCTCGGCATCGTCCTGCCACCGCCGCCGCAGCCGATCGGTCTTTTCACGCCGACCCTGCTTACGGGAAACCTGATGTTTCTCTCGGGTCTCGCGCCAGCGCCCGCAGGCAGTCCGCCGATTACCGGCAAGGTGGGCGCGGATTTCACCGCCGAGGAGGCCCGCGACCATGCGCGTATGGTCGGGCTCAACCTCCTTGCCGCAATGGATGCCGCGCTCGGCGACCTCGACCGGGTCTCGCGCATCGTCAAGCTTTTGGGTCTCGTCAACGCCACGCCCGACTTCACGCGGCATCCCTTTGTTATCGACGGCTGCTCGGCGCTCTTTGCCGACGTCTTTCCCGATCTAGGGCCCCATGCGCGGACGTCGATGGGCACATCATCGCTGCCGAACAACATTCCGGTCGAGATCGAAGCCGTGATAGAGATCGCGCACTAGAGCCGCCCGACATCGGCATGGCAAAAGTGCCAGACTATCGCCGCTTCTGGCCGATCGATCCTGCGCCAACGGCGACGAGGATTAGCACGCCGACGAGGACCTGGCGGATATAGCTGTCGACGCTCATCTGGGTGAGGCCGTTGTCAAGCACGCCGAGGACGATGACGCCGACAACGGTAGCCAGAATGCGCGGCTCACCATGGCGGCTCATCGTGGTGCCCAGGAACACGGCGGCGATGGCATTGAGCATGAGGCCGCTCCCCTGCACCGGATTGGCCGAGGCAACACGGCTCGCATACATAAGGCCTCCCGCGGCGGCGGCGAGACCCGTCAATGAAAAGGCGATAAGGCGCAGGCGCTTGACGGCGATGCCGCTCAGGTGCGCCGCCTCCATATTGCCGCCGATGGCGTAGAGGCGGCGGCCGAAGGTTGTCTGTTCGAGGAGCACCCAGACGGCCAGGATCACGACCAGGGCGATGATGGACAGGTTGGGCAGGCTGATGGCCACGCCCCCCACTCGCCCAGCGGGATGCCGCCGCGGGCGAAATTGCCGAACTCTTCGGGGATGGCGCGGCCGGAAATGGTCTTGCCGCCGCTGACCACAAAGGCGAGTCCCGAAAACATGGTCATGGTCGCAAGCGTCGCGATAAACGGCAGGATGCCGACCAAGCTGACCATGGCGCCATTGAGGCACCGCCGAGAAGACCGACGACGAGCGCTACGGCGACAGCGGCCCAGATCGGCTGACCGGCCGCCATCATCAGCGCCGCGACGATGCCGGCAAGGCTTGCCGCCGAGCCGACCGAAAGGTCGAAATCGCCCATGACCATTACCACGGTCATGCCGGCCGCGACCACCATGAGCATGGAGGTTTGCTGGGTGATGTTGAGCCAGTTGCGCGCCGTCGGAAACGTCCCGGGCAGCATGACGGAAAAGAAGACGAGGATGGCAACGAACCCGATCAGGGTGCCGTAGCGGCGAATGAAGACCTGCATGTTCTAGGCAACCATGCCGGTGGTCCGGCCATAACAAAGATTGACGAGATCGTCTTCGCGCAGACCTGCGGCGTCGACAATGGTGGTAATCGCCCCTCGCGCATGATGGCGATGCGATCGCAGATGCCGATGAGTTCGGGGAGATCGGAGGAGACGAGGATTACCGCGGCGCCCTTGGCGGTGCGTTCGCGGATGATCGAATAGATGTCGAACTTGGCTCCCACATCGACGCCGCGGGTCGGCTCTTCGAGCAGCAACAGGCGAGGATCACCGGCAATGGCCCGCGCGAGAACCACCTTCTGCTGATTGCCGCCGCTAAGTTCAATGACGTCCTGTGCGGGGCCAGTCGCCTTGAGGCGCACGGTGGCGCCCAACTCGGCTGCAAAGCGCTTCTCGCTTTTAGGTGTGAGCCAGGTGCCAGCGCGGCTCTGACGCTTAAGATGGGCCAGCGTGATATTCTCGTAGATCGGGCGCCGCACGACGAGGCCTTCGGCGCGACGTTCGCGCGGCACATAGGCAACGCCGCTCCGCCACGCCGCGGCGGGAGATGCTGGCGCGTAAGCTGCATCGCCCAGCGTCATGCTGCCGCCAGTGATGCGGGCACCGCCGAAGATGGCGCGGACAAGTTCGCTTTGCCCCGATCCGGAAAGGCCGGCTACGCCCAGAACTTCGCCCTCGCGGAGCGAAAAGGAGACAGGGGCGAGACCAGGCGTCTCGAACCTGTCTGCGACGAAAGCCGTCTTGTGCCCTGGCGCAGCAACGGGCTTGGGATAGGCTTCTTCGACTTTACGGCCGATCATCAGCGACACGAGATCGTCGTGCGTGATGTTGCTGAGCGCACCGCTGTCGATCGAGCGGCCATCGCGGAGCACCGTCGCCTTGTCGCAGAGCGTCATGACCTCATCGAGGCGATGCGAGACGTAGAGGACGGAGCTGCCGGAAGCGCGGATCTCGCGCAGGACGCGGAACAGGCGCTGACTTTCGTCGGCGGTAAGCGCAGCCGTCGGCTCGTCCATGACATAGAGCCTGGCGTCGTCGAGCAGAGCCGCCGAAATGCGCACCAGCATCTGATCACCGAGCCCGAGGCTGCCTAGATTTTGTTTGGGATCGATATGGTCGATGCCGAGGCGATCGAGCGCCCGCTGCGCCTCGCGATTAAGCCCTGCCCAATCGACGAAGATGCCGGCGCGGCGGGGATAGCGACGGCCCATGAAGATGTTTTCGGCTACCGACAGCGTCGGAACGACATTGAATTCCTGGTGGATGAACCGAAGCCCCAGGCGATAGGCAGATTTGGTTGAATCGATGGTGACGGGCGTACCGTCCATAGCGATCACGGCAGCGTCCGGCGCGACGACACCGGCCAGGATCTTGATCAGCGTCGATTTGCCGGCCCCATTTTCGCCCATCAGGGCGTGGATCTCGCCCGGTGCAACGACCAGATCAGCCCCGGACAATGCCGGAACGCCAGCATAAGCCTTGGTGACAGCGATAGCGGATAACAGGGGAGCGGGAGGGGCCATGATTGGCCCCTGCCCTAGCGCGGTTTGGGTCAAGACGAAAGCTATTCGGCTGCGTTTGCAGCAGTGATCAGCCTGGTTGGCACATAGGTCACCGACTGCAGGATTTCTTCGCCAGCCAGTATGCGGGCGACCGCATCAGCCGTTGCCGCGCCGATGCCGGAGAAATCCTGGGCAACGGAGGCTTCGAAATTTCCACCGGCAGCGATGGCTTCACGCGCCTGCGGATTGGCGTCGATGCCGGTGATGACGATGCCCTCGCCAGAGCGACCGGCATCTTCGATGGCCTGGAGCGCACCGAGCGCCGGCTGATCCCACGCAGCCCAGACAGCCTTGATGCTGCCCGGCTCGGGATTGGCGGCCAAAATGGCTTCCATCTTGGCGCGGCTATCGGCAATTCCGCCATCCGCGACATCAGGGGTGACACGGTCGAGAACATTGATGTCGGGATAGTTGCCGAAAACGGCGTCGGCGACGACGCCGCGGACCTGAACTGGCGGGAAGGCTTCGAAAACGAACATTACCACATTGCCTTCGCCCTTGATGCGGTCGGCAACATAGGTCGACGTCTCGGCCGCCATGGCATAGCCGTTTGAGGTCACATTGGTGACGAGCAGAGGATCGGCGCCCGCATCCATGCCGAAGACCGGAATGCCGGCGTCCTGCGCGGCCTGGAGACCGGCAGTAACCTGGGTCGGATCGACATTGATGACGATGGCGTCGACGTTCTGGTTGACCAGGTCTTCCATGCGGCTGATGACGGCCGCGACGTCGCCTGCCGTGTCGATGACGTTGACGTCCCAATCCTGGTCGGCGGCAACGGCCTGGAAAGCTTCGACATAGAACTGCGTGCCGGGCTGCGCCATATAGGGCGTCACGATCGCGACCTTGCTCTGCGCAAAGGCTGCGCCAGTTCCGAAAGCGGTGGTGGCGAGAAGAATGCCGGCCATGGCCAGGGTGGATTTATTGAGCGACATGAAACAGCCCTCCTGCTATCTCCGCCGGCGAGTTGGCTGGCGGTTGTTTTCCTTGTGCTTCAAGGCACTATAAGGGGCGCCTGCCGGACGGCAAGCGGGATTGGGAGTGAACGGGCATGGATTTTTGCCTGATCGGGATCGACGTCGGGACGACGGCGACCAAGGCGACGCTTATCGACGGCAAAGGCCAGCAACTGGCGAGCTTCGAGCGCCCCCATCCGACCCTGCGCACATCGCCTGGAATGGCCGAACAGCGCCCCCAGGATTGGCTCGAGGGCGTCCTCGGCGCGCTGGGGCATTTTGCCGGATTTATTGAGCCATCGCGCGTCGTCGGCATTGGTCTCACTTCACAGGTCAACTCGCATGTTTTCGTCGATGCGAGCGGCAACGCCTTGCGGCCTGCCATCACCTGGCAGGACACGCGCGCCGCAGACGATGCAGCTGCGCTCGACCAGCAGGTAACGGCAGAGCAGAAGACGGCGTGGTTCGGCGGGCCGGTCCCCATCGATGCCAGTCACGCGCTATCCCGCATGGCCTTTGTTGCCCGGACTGAGCCAAAAAGCTGGGGGCAACGCGTCATGTTCTCTTGCCCAAGGACTATGTGGCGCTCAAGCTCACGGGCGAAGTCGCGAGCGACGCGGTCGCGGCCGTAGGGCTGGTCGACGGCTTGGGCCGATATGTTTCCGCCCTGCTCGACCTTTTGCCCGGCGCCGAGCGTAGGCTGCCGCCGCTTTATCCGTTCCATCATAGCGTCGGGCGGATTGCACAAGGCCTGCCTTTTGCCGGTGTCCCGGTCATGGTGGGGGCGATGGACGCCTGGGCGGGGATGTTCGGTTGCGGCGTCGTGGCCGATGGCGATGCCATGTACCAGTCGGGCACGAGCGAAATCCCCGGCATCGTCTCCAGAACCGTCGTGCCTACCCCGGGCGTGATCCTTTTTCCGCCCTATCAGGGCATTCGCATGCATGCGGCGCCAACCCAATCGGGCGGTGCTTCGATGCTTTGGCTCGGCAATCTTCTTGGCAGATCGCCGGCAGACTTGATCCAGCAAGCATCCGATTCGGGGGTAGAGGCGACGACGCCCATGTTTCTGCCGCATCTGGCTGGCGAACGCGCGCCGATCTGGGATTCGGCATCGCGCGGCGTCTTCGCCCGGCTCACCGCCGATACCGGTCCGGAGCAACTCACGCTGTCGGTAATGGAAGGCGTCGCCCATTCGGTCCGCTGGGCCTTCGAGGCTCTGGAACAGTCCGCGGGGCTGAGTCCGCAACGGATCAACATCAGCGGTGGCGGCGCCCGGTCGGACGCCTGGTGTCAGATTCGCGCCGATGTGCTTGGCAAGCCCCTGACACGCACCAGCATCCCTGCGGCGGCAGCGCTCGGTGCTGCAATCATCGCCGGTGTTGGCAGCGGCGCCTTCCCGTCGCTTACCGACGCCGTTCGCGACCTCGTGCGCTTCGAGCGGACCTTCGAACCCGACGAAAGCCGGCGCGACTTCTATGCCGAGCGACACGGACAGTATCGCGACCTCTATCAGGCGCTGCGCGCCTTCAACCAAAGCTTCGGCCAGACCCTGTAACTTAATCAGCCAGCAAGGCCTCGACCGATGGCGCGATTGCGCTCACGATCCGGCGTACGCCCTCGGCATTGGGATGCATGCCGTCGGACTGGTTGAGCGCAGCGTCAGCCGCAACGCCATCGAGAAAGAACGGATATAACGCCGTGCCGTATTGCTGCGCCAGCTCGGGAAACACGGCTTCATAAGCGGTCACATAGTCGCTGCCGAGGCCGGGACTTGCCCGCATGCCGGCCAGAAGCACGGGGATATTCTCCTCCCCGAACCGATCGAGAATGGCGCTGAGATTGTCGCGCATGGCATCGACCGGCAGGCCTTGCAACATGTCGTTGGCGCCCAGTTCGAGGATCACCGCATCGGGCCGCTCGCCCAGCGACCAGTCGAGGCGCGCCAGCCCGTCTGCCGAAGTGTCGCCTGAAACGCTTGCGTTAACGATGGTGACATCGTCTCCGAGCTCCCGGCCGAGCTGGCCAGCAAATCCGTCGGTCTCGGAGAGACCCAGGCCTGCCATCAGGCTATCGCCGTAAAGCATCAAGGTCTTTTCAGCGGCCATGGCCGGAGCGACGCCCAACGCCAGCACAGCTAGTGCCATCGCTGCGTCACGAATAATTTTTGCTGTCATCGCTGGTCTTTCTTCCCCAACCGCATACTTCTCAAACACCCGTTAGGACCAAAGGTGCCGACACATGAGCAGCCCCGTCGTTTCGACTGCCGCAATGAACCTGCACCTCCGGTCGGGCAAGACGCCGCTCCACATTCTCAAGGACATCGATCTGTCGATCGAAGCCGGCGAAGTGATCGCCGTTGTGGGGCCGTCGGGCAGCGGCAAGACTTCGCTATTGATGGTACTGGGTGGGCTCGAACAGGCAAGCAACGGAAGCGTGACCGTTGCCGGCACGGCGATCACCGGCAAAAGCGAGGATGAGCTGGCGATTTTTCGCCGGCAGAACCTGGGCATTCTGTTCCAAAACTTTCACCTCATCCCCTCGATGACTGCGCTCGAAAACGTGGCTTTGTCGCTCGAGATTGCCGAAACCGGGCAATCTTTCGACAACATCGCTGCCTCTGCCAAAGCAGCGTTGACGGCGGTGGGGCTGGGTGACCGGCTCGACCATCGTCCCAGCGCCCTTTCCGGGGGCGAACAGCAGCGCGTGGGTCTCGCGCGCGCCATCGTCGGCAAGCCCAAATTGCTGCTCGCCGACGAGCCCACCGGCAATCTCGACCAGGACACCGGCGCGCGTGTCATCGAAATGATGTTCGCGCTGGCCCGAGACAACGGCACGGCGGTGTTCCTGATCACCCACGATCCGGCGCTGGCGCGGCGCGCCGACCGCATTCTCTCCATGAACCATGGCCGCCTGACGCCGATGACCGAAAGCGTGCCCGCATGAGCCGGCTGCTTGGTTGGATGCGCATCGCGGTAATCGACCTGCGCGGCGATCTGCGCCGTTTCGTCATCCTTTTTGCGTGCCTCGCGCTGGGCGTCGGAACCATCGCAGCAGTCTCGTCCGTCGGTTCTGCACTACAGGCCGCAGTCGCGCGCGACGCCCGCATCATCCTGGGTGGCGACATCGAAGTGCGCCAGCGCGGCAGCGACGTCTCCGACGCCCAGCGTGCGGCGATCGAGGCCCTGGGCGAAACCGCCCGCTCGATCGATCTCAGCGCCCGCGCCAGCGCCAATGACCAGAGCCTCTTGCTGGACCTGCGCGCGGTCAGCGACAACTATCCGCTGGTCGGCACGGCGGTCGTCGACCCTCCAGCCCCCTTAAGCGACCTGCTTCCGCCAGTCGACGGTTTGCCGGGCACGGTAGTCGACCAGGGGGTGCTCGACCGGCTGGGCCTCGCCGTCGGGCAGAACATGCGCATCGGCAATGCCGACTTCGCCATTCGCGGCGTCCTGGTCAGCGTGCCGGACCAGGCCGCGCAGGGCTTTCAGCTCGGCCTGCCGGCGATTATTTCCGATGCCACTCTGGCTGATGCCGGCCTCCAGCAACAGGGTGTCTTGAGCCGCTTCGGCTATAAGGTTTTGCTCGGCGACACGCCCGCCGCAACGGCCATGGCCGAACTCGACCAGGCCTTTCCCGACAGCAATTGGGATCTTCGTGAGCCGGAAGACGCACGCAGCCGCCAACCTGCGGCGGTTCTTCGATCTCTTCGCCCGCTTCCTGACCCTGGTCGGATTGTCGTCGCTGCTGGTCGGCGGGGCCGGTGTCTCCAATGCCGTTGCCGCCTATATCAGCGAGCGCCGCAGTTCCATCGCCACCCTCCGCAGCCTGGGTGCGACCAGCGCGCGGATCATGGTGCATTTTTTGACCCAGGTCATGCTGCTCGCGGCCGGCGGCGTGCTGCTCGGCCTCCTTCTTGGCGCCGCCACGAGCCTTCTGGCCTTGCCCGTCTTGTCGGGCATGCTGTCGCTCGACCTGCCGCCGAGCGTCGATCCCCTGTCGCTCCTGACCGCCGCCGCGTTCGGCTTCCTGATCGCAGTAGCATTCGCGCTCTTGCCGTTACGCGGGGCGCAGAGACTGAAGCCGGCGAGCCTTTTCCGATCTTCGAGAAGCGATGAGGTGCGCCTCGGCTGGCGCGATCTCCTTGTCTGGCAAACCTCGGTCCCGCTGGTGCTGATGCTCGCCGCACTTGCCGGATTGGCGGTTCTGAGCACTGGCGCGCCATGGCTGGTCTTCTGGTACGCCGTCGGCGCGCTTGTCGCCTTTGCCCTGCTGCGGGTTGCCGCGTGGCTGCTGCAAGCCGCCTTGCGACGCCTGCCGCCCCTGCCCGATGCCAAGCTGCGACAGGCTATCCGGGCCATTCACCGCCCCGGCTCCGCAGCACCGGTCGTGGTGCTGTCGCTGGGACTGGGCCTGGCTCTTTTGCTCATGATCACGCTGCTCGACCAGAGCCTACGCGCACAGATCGACAGCGCCGTGGCTGAAGACGCACCGGCTTTCGTACTGCTCGACATGCCCAAGGACATGCTGCCCGCCGTCCAAGCCTTCGCCGCTGCGGATCCGGACATCGAAGAGCTCGAGACCATCGCCATGCTGCGTGGCAGTATCGAAAGCGTCAATGACACCGCCTCGGGCGATCTCGGGCCCCTGCCCGACGACATTGCCGATATGTTCGAGGGCGACACCGCCTTGAGCTGGGCCAATGATGTACCTCAGGGCTCGACCGTCACGGAGGGCGAATGGTGGCCTGCCGACTATGACGGCCCGCCCCTGGTTTCGCTCAGCACCGAACTGCGCGATGCGCTCGGGCTGGCCGTTGGCGACACCATGCGCATCGCCATTGCCGGCCGCCCCATCGAAGTCACCATCGCCAATTTCCGCGATATCGACTGGCGCGAGGGCACTCTGAGCTTCCGCCTGCTGTTTTCGCCCGGCATCATCGAAGCGGCGCCGCAAACGCTTATGGGCAGCATCGCCGTCGCCGATGGCACCGAACCCTCAGTCGAGACCCGGCTCGGCCGTGCCTTTCCGACGCTCAGCTTCCTGCCGGTCGGCGATGCGCTCAAGCAAATTGAAGACATCCTTTCCAACCTCGCCAATGCCGTGGCGCTGGTCGGCAGCCTTGCGGTCATTTCAGGCGTGCTGGTCCTGGCCGGCGCCATGACCGTCGGCCGCAAGCAGCGCGAAGCCGATGCGGTGGTGATGAAGGTCCTGGGCGCCACCAGCCGCGACGTCATCTTCGGCTTTTTGGTGGAATACGGGCTGCTTGGCCTCCTCGCCGCGGCAATGGGCGCGGGGTTAGGCATTGCGGCCGCCTGGTCGATCCTGACCTTCGTCATGGATATCGCCTTCGCACCCAATGCCTTGACGATCGTCTTGGTCATTCTGGGCGCCGTCGTCGCCACCATCGCCACAGGCGTTCTCACCACCTGGTCGGCCATGTCGGTGCGCCCAGCCAAGCAGCTGCGGCAAGAAGCCGTGTAACGGCCGCTCGCTCAGCAGACGGTCACATTGGCGGCCAAGCCGGCAAGGCTGGTTTCCTTGTAGCGCTCGCTCATGTCCCGGCCGGTCTGGCGCATGGTTTCGACGCAGGCATCGAGCGAGACGATGTGGGCACCATCGCTGTTCAACGCCAGCGACGCGGCCGTCACCGCTTTGACGGCGCCAAAGCCGTTGCGCTCGATGCAGGGGATTTGCACCAGCCCCGCCACCGGATCGCAGGTCATGCCCAGATGATGCTCCAGGGCAATTTCGGCAGCATTCTCCACCTGCGCAGGCGTGCCGCCCATCACGGCGCATAGCCCGGCCGCAGCCATGGCGGAGGCGGACCCGACCTCGCCCTGGCAGCCCACTTCGGCGCCGGAGATGGAGGCATTGTGCTTGATGATGCCGCCGATCGCCGCGGCCGTAAGGAGAAAATCGTGCACCTCCTTGCGCCCCGCTCCGGATACAAATTCGAGCACATATTTCAGCACCGCCGGTACCACACCCGCAGCACCATTGGTGGGTGCGGTCACGACCCTTCCGCCGGCGGCATTCTCCTCGTTCACCGCCATGGCGAAGGCGCAAAGCCAGTCATTGCCGCTTAGTGGCCCCGCCAGGTTCTGCCGCGATGACTTGCTCAATTGCCGAAAGAGCCCCGGCGCACGTCGCTTGACGCCAAGCCCGCCCGGCATGATGGGAAATCTTCGTGGAGACCGCGTGCCATGCAATCGGACATGGCCGACCAGATGGCATCCATGCGGCGGTTGAGGTCGTCCCGGCTCCGAAACACTTCTTCATTCGCGCGCTTCATCTCGGCGACCGAGAGGCCGGAGGCGTCCGCCATGTCGAGCATGCTCTTGCCGTGGTGGAAGGGGAACGGCACATTGGCTGGATCGGCCCTCGGCGCGGCTCCCATGGCGCGCATCTCGTCCTCGCTCAAGACAAAGCCGCCGCCGATCGAAAAGTAGGTCTGCCGGTAGACGGCCTGCCCAGCATGGTCGAAGGCGGCAAACCGCATGCCGTTGGGATGCTGGCTGAGCGGCGTCTTGCGATCGAAGACCAGGTCGATCGATGGCCGGAACCGGTAGGCGGGGTGACCCTCGGGGCGCACCATACCCTCGCTTTCCACCTGGGCGATCGTTTTGTCCATGATGTCGGGGTCGATCGTATCGGGACGATAGCCACTCAGACCGAGAATGACCGCCCTGCCCGTGCCGTGCCCGACGCCGGTAAAGGCCAGCGAGCCATGAAGCGAAGCTCTCAGCGCCACCGGCTTGGCACCCGCGGCCCGGGGCCGATCAAGGCGCAAGAGTTCATCGAGAAACCGCGCTGCCGCGCTCATCGGACCCATCGTGTGCGAGCTCGATGGCCCGACGCCGATCTTGAAGATGTCGAAGATAGACAAGAACATGGCTGAGCGACCCGGCCTTCGTTTGATCCGACGCTATTCCTTGCAGCTCAGTCTTGCGACAAGATTTGCAGCCAAATGGCGACTTCGTCGAACAAGACCCATTCGCGCCTTACGCCATAGGGTCCGAATTCCGCATGCGCCGCCCCCATGACATAGACCGGCTTGCCCGTCGGCGGGCCGAAATAGCCGTGGCCCTCATGCACTCCCTCCAATGCGAAGAATAGCGCCGCGCGTGGTGCCTGGCCCGGGTCGGCGCGGCCGATACATTGGTGGATCGCAAAGGACGCCGAAGGAAAGCTCGAGCGCAAAGCCAGCCAGAACTGCTCGGCAAATGACCGGCCATGGCCTGAACTGCCGCCGGGATAATCCGCCTGCACCGCGCGATCATAGCGGCTGCCGATCACGTCGAAATGCGCGTCCATGATCTCGGTCAGGGTCTCGGCATAGCGCTGGCCGAAAGCGTCGTTATTGCCACCGCGCGCAGCCGGGCCAGGTCGATCCATGGCCGAAACGAAAGGTTTTGGCTTTTCGCCGCGATCGAGTTTCGATTGGGCAAAGTCTCTCGGCGCCTGCCCCGTCTGGCGCACGATGGCGCCGGTGTCGCGGATCAGCCATTCGTCGTCGATCTTGTTGTCGATGGCGTGGCAATTGGCGATGGCGCGATAGGTAAGGCTCTTGCCGGAGGCTTTCCCAAAGACGCCGTCGCCGAGATGGGTCGCGGTGGACAGAATGCGGTGCGACGACAGCATTCCCGTTTCGGGCGTGCCGGACCAGATGACATCCTCGCCCAGCAGGACGCGATCGGGGAATTCCGAAAGGGTCTGCATGGTCGCGGCGATCACGCCCGCATTGCCGATGGAAATGCCCTGCGGCGTGCGGACGACAATGTCCTCGCTGTAATATTGCTGCAGGCTGCCAATGCGGCGCTGCTCCCAGATTTCCTCGGTGATCTTGAGGATGTAATCGGGAAAGTCTGCAAAGCGCGGCTCGAAGCCCTTCATGTGTCGGCCTTTTCAAAAGGGCCCGTCGACGAGCGGGCAACAAGGGTGTTCGGCACGACGATGCTGGTCGTGACCTCGGTCTGCTCTTCGATCATTTCGAGCAGCATGGAGACTGCGCGGCTCACCATCTTGCCGGTCGCCTGGCGAACCGTGCTGAGGTCGTACGAAGGCCAAGCCGACATGGCGATATCGCCAAAGCCGATGACCGAAACGTCGCCCGGCACGCGCAGACCCAGCTTGTGACGCAGCACATCCATGGCAGCAAATGCCATGAAGTCATTGGCGACGAAGACGGCACTGGGGCGGTCGGGCGTGTCGAACATGGCGAGCGCGGATTTTTCGGCATCTTCACGCATGAAGTTGCCGACCCCGCGCGCCGCAAGCTCGATGCCCTGCTTGCCCAGTTCTTCCCGAAAGCCGCTCTCGCGGTCGCGCTGGGTCGAGGCGTCTTCCCAGCCGGCAATATAGCCGATGCGACGGTGACCGAGGGACAGGAGGTGCCGCGCCGCCAGCCGTCCACCGCGCAGGTTGTCCGAAGTGACCGAGGGAAAGGTGCCGTGGTCCTCGACCCGGTTGAATAGCAGGATCGGCACGCCGGCCTCTGTGCAACGCTCTGCAAGCTGCGACGACATCACGACCGAGGCGACGATCAGGCCATCGACCCGGTAGCGCAAAAGATCCTCGACCACGGATTCGATGGCTGACGCCGTCTTGGGCAGGACGAAGACGAGGACGCGGTAATTCTCGGCCTGAAATGCCAGGGAAATCTGTTCCAGCACCTCGGCATAATACTGGTTGTAGAGATAGGGCACGATCAGCCCGATCATGCGCGTCCGGCCAAGGCTGAGGGAGCGCGCCAGAAGATTGGGGCTGTAACCCAGTTCCTCGGCAGCGCGGGTGACCTTGTCGGCCAGCATGGGCGACACCGATCGGCCCGGATTGAACACCCGCGACACAGCCGCTTTACTGACGCCGGCATGCGCGGCGACCTGAGCTGCGGTCACCTTGTAATTTGCCATAATGGCGCTCCTGGCCGGCTAAAATGCCAGCGCTCCGCAATGAATGTCGCGTCCGCCCCGACTCTGGGGCGAACGCCAATGATCGAAGAATTATTGCAGATAACCAGCCTGTCGTGCAGCGGCAGTATAGGCGGCTTCCGCATCGGCCAGCGCTTCTTCCGCGCTTTTGCTGCCCTGGAAAAATTGCGGCAGTTCGGCACCGAGCGCGGTGTGCAGGAGGCTCATCTGCGGCAGCATGGGATAAGCGATGGCGCCGGCATTGGCCGAAGCCTTGGTGCCGATCGAGGCGTCAGTCTCCGTCGCGCCGGGGATGAGCCAGGTCGCAGCTTCTGCATTGGCGTTGGCCATGTCGGTCGAGAGTGCGTGCATCATGGCGCGGAACGATGCCTCGGCATCCTCGTCCGAGACATTCTTGGCAATGGTGAAGCCGTCCCAGAACAGGGTCGTCGCCGGCGCCGTGCCGCCTGCCGTGGGTGCCGCCGCAAGGCGCGTGTTTTCGACCACGCCCTCTGCTGCGCCAGTGTCATCGAGGATGCCCGCAGCGCGCGAGCCCCACAGCACCATCATCGCCGTCCTGCCCGCTTCCCAGTCTGCCTGCACCGTATTGGCATCGGTCGAAAGGTATTCGGGGATCATGAAGGGGGTCAACGCCTTGAGCTGTTCGAGCGCCGCGACACCCGTCTCGTTGTTCACCGAGGCCGTTGCAGAGCCACCGTCGAAAAGGCCGCCGCCCATGCCCAGATACATGTTGATGAATTCCTGGCCCAGGTCGTAGCCAGCGCCAAACGTGCCGGCCCACTGAATTTCGGAAAGGCCGGCATCCTTGATCGCCTGCGCCGCGGCGACAACTTCCTCATAGGACGTCGGCGGTTCCACACCCGCTTCTTCAAGCAGGTCGGCGCGATAATAAAGGTGCTGGGCATTGGCCATGAAGGCCACGGCCATGATGTTTCCATCGATGGTGATCAGCTGGCTCGGATCGAGATCCTGTCCATATTGCTCGACCAGCTCGTTGAGCGGGCGCACGAGCCCTTCGTTGAGCAGCGGCACGATCGAGCCATTGGCGACGATGGCAACGCTATATTCGGCCGGATTGGTGGTCAGCGCCGGCACTTGAAGATTCTTGTGTTCGGTCGTGGCATTGGCGGTAACGGTCACGCTGTCACTGGCGCATTCGGCGGCCGCCGTTTCCACGGCCCGAAGCGCCGGAAAGTCGTTCGAGAGGATGCGAACGGAACCGCTTTCGATCCCGCATTCCGCAAAGGCTTGGCCGGTGAGGCAAAGGCTGAACCCGGCCAGAGCAAACGTCGTCAGGCGCATTTATCCCTCCAAGGATGACACGGCTCCAACCCATCTTGAAACCGGTTTCAAAAGGCTAGGCGAAACATCCAGCCTCGCGCAAGTAAATTGTGAAACCGGTTACAAGGTCCGGGAAGGCCGCATAGAGGCTTGGCGCCCGAGAATGTCGAGCCCCTGCATGTTGAGGAAATGAAGGATGTCGATGAAGATCCAGTTCTCCCGGAGCTTGTCGCCGTCGCGCCGATAGATATCGACCACGCGCATGTCGGCAGTGGAAAGGCCATTGCCCGGCAGGCCGAGATAGCCGCCGGTTGGCGTCAGCGTGAGATTGGGCCAGCCGAAAAAGCCGCCATAATTGCCCTCGGCAAGTTTGGCGATGTGCCCGTTGAAGGTGCGGTTCGACAGGTTCTGGCGGAAGGGGCGCTGGTGCTGCTCGATATAGCGGTCGATCGTATAGGTGGCGCCGATGCCGTCCGGCCCCCACCAGATCATGTCGTCGTGCCAGCAGCGCGCCAGCTCCTCTTGCGGCGTTGCATCCCGTGGCGCCGCAACCTCCGGGGAATTGAATTGGCCGCAATGTCGCCGATCATGCGGTTGATCAGCGCCAGCGTCGCTGCGCCTTCGTTTTCGGGCACCGAGCCGAACTGTAGGCCATCATGGGTCGCTGGACCCGGTTGCACCAGATGTGCGCCGGTTTGCGGTGGTAGCGGCCGCAGCCCTGCCTGGTGCATCAGGTGCAACAGATCGCAGAAGAAAGCAGTCTCACGGATCCGCCCATTCTCGACGCGGTTGAACTCCGCATAGCGCAGCATGACGATCTTGTTGGTCGGCGGAATGCCAAGGAACGGCTGGTCGAACAGCGCCATCAGGTGACCCATGGACACGGTCCAGACAGATCGAAAACCATCAATCTGGTTTCGCCCGGCAAAGAAAATGTCCTGCCGCCGCTGCACCTTAGTCATCGCGGAGAGAAACGGGATCCAGAACGTCTCGGCGACCGCCGTGGCCCCGCTCTGCTCGTGGAACGGGTGCATGCCGCGCCATGACCAGTCATCGCTGACATAGCCGCGCAGCACGCTCTCGATCGAAAAAGCCGTTGCGTTGCCTATCGCCGCATAGGCCGAGGTCACCAGTTTCTTTTCTGCCTGGAAGTCCATTTCGCGCTCCTGAAACCGGTTTCAAGAAATGCGATTTCGGGACGGCTGGCAAGCGGCTTGGATCGAGAACCTTGGTGCTGCAAAAAGGCCGGGCATGACCCCGGCCTCCTGCGTCCTTAACTTGCCTGGCGTGCCGCCTCGAGCCAAGCATCGACGGCGTCGCGATTATCCGCGATCCAGGCCGAAGCCTGCGCTTCGATGTCGCTGTCGCCGGCATTCATCGCTGCGTTCTGCGCATAGACGTCGGCGATTGGAATCTCGGCGCTTTCGAGGAGGGCACGAACGGCGGGGTTGTCTTCGAGAAACGCCGAGTTGACCACCGCATCGATGGAATTGGCCGGGAAGCCGAGCATGCACGGATCGCTGACGCAGCCCTCGACGCCAGCACGCGTGGCGGCGTCGGCAAGATCGGCCATGTCCTCGGGCAGGTTGATTTCGGGGACTTCAATCCAGACCACATCCTCGCCCGGCACCAGTTCGTTGACGGTCCAGTTGGGCGTCCAGGTGTAGAACAGGATCGGGCTACCGGTGTCATGGGCGGCAACCGCATCTGCCATAGCGGCGGCATAGCCGGCCTTGATCAGGTTGATGTCGTCCTTGAGCCCATAAACATCCATATGATGCTCGATGGTGAGCTCGCAGCCCCAGCCTGGCGGGCACGCGACCATATCGGCCTTGCCATCGCCATCCCGATCGAACGCCGCCTTGACGTCGTCGCGCTTGAAATCTTCGAGCGAGGTGATGTCCATCGCCTCGGCGGTCTTCTTGTCGACGAGATATCCCTCCACCGCGCCGCCCGTGACAACCGGGCCGACGATCTCGGCGCTGCCTTCGAAGGCCGTGCGATAGGGATTGTGGATGGGGAACCAGCCATCGACCCAAAGGGTCACGTCGCCAAAGCCGACGGATTGATAAAAGGCCGGATTGTCGAGGGTCAGCACAGTGCCGACCTCGTAGCCCAGCTCGGTGAAGAGCTGCTTGAAGATCTCGGTATAGAACCAGCCGGTGTCCCAGGTGGGCTGGGCCATGGTGATCTGGGTGCCATTGCCCGGCTGTTCCTGGGCAAAAGCGGGTGCGCTGACGGCCGTGGTGGCGAGCATCAGCGTGGCGAGGGCAGGCAGAGTCTTGAGACGGAACATTGCTGTTTTGGTCTCCTTTTATGTTGCTTTTCGTTGATCCGCCGGAGAGGCGGAGGCGAATGGGGACCTTGTCCCCAGCGAGTGGCGCTAGGAGGCCACTTTTCCGGTCGCGACCGGCGCAAGTGCGCCCGGCCGGAACATGGAAAGCAGAGTTTGACGAAGCGAGATGGTCTGCCCGGGAGCACCGAGCCCCTGGGTGATGCGGTCGAGTACGATCGCGAGAATGACGATACCGACGCCACCGGCAGTGGCCTGCCCGACATCGAGGCGCCCGAGCCCGGTATTGACCACCAGCCCCAAGCCCCCTGCCCCGATCAGCGCGGCGATGACGACCATGGAGAGCGCCAGCATCAGGGTCTGGTTCAAGCCGGCCATGATGGTGCGCATTGCCAGCGGCAGCTGCACGTCGAACAGCATCTGCAAGGGCGTCGAACCGAACGCCTCCGATGCCTCGATTAGGTCGCCGCGCACATTGCGGATCCCCAGATTTGTCAGCCGCACGATGGGCGGCAGGGCAAAGATCACCGTGGCGATGATCCCGGGCGCCATGCCGACGCCAAACAGCATCACGATCGGCACCAGATACACAAAGCTCGGAATGGTCTGCATGATGTCGAGCGTCGGACGTACCACTTTCCAGGCAAGGTCGTTGCGCGCCGCGAGGATACCGCCGAGCGGAATGCCGATCACGGCGCAGAACAGCACGGCGGTGACAATCATGGCCAGCGTCGTCATGGTCTCGGGCCAAAGCCCGATCATGTCGATGAAAAAGAAGCCGACGACAGTGAAGATCGCCATGCCGCGGCCGGCAAATTTGAGCGCCAGCAGTGCAAAGACCAGCGTCGTCGCCAACATCGGCACGAAGGCGAAAAAGGCATCGAGGCCGTTCAGCACCTGGGTGATCGGCACCTGAACGGCACGAAAGAAGGGGCGGAAGCTGGGAACCAGCCAGCCGCGCACAAATGCATTGATCCAGTCGTCAAATGGAATGACGAGAAAATCGGACGGGCTCATCGCACGTCTCCTAATTCTTGAATTTTGAAGCGCTCTAGCGAGCCGCTTCTTGTGTCTCGGATGATAGCTGGGCGAAGACCGCCTCAGGCTCGATCACGCCGACCAGCTTGTTGTCGGCATCGGTGATCGCGATGGGCAGCCCACCGCTGGCCGCGCCGTAAAGATCGGCCAGCTGCGTGTCTGCATCAGCGGTCGGAAATTCGGTCAGCATGACATCGGACAGATGCACATCGGCCGGGCCGCTATCGCGGTCCGCCGTCGCGGCCGTCTGATAGGTCACGACGCCGGCAATCTCTTCCCCATCCATGACATAGACGGCGTTGAGGTTCTGGTCTTCCATGGTTTTGACCGCATCAAACGCGGTGTCGGAATTGAGCTGCACGACCTGCGGTTCGCTCGCGACCGTCTCGGCCGTAAACACCCGCCCGCGATCGATGTCGGCGACAAAGGCTGCGACATAGTCATTGGCCGGATGAGACACGATGTCCTGCGCCGTGCCGACCTGGACGATCTCGCCGTCCTTCATGATGGCAATCTTGTCGCCCAGCAGCAGCGCCTCGTTGAGGTCATGCGTGATGAAGATGATCGTCTTCTTCAGCGTCGCCTGCAGCGCCAGAAGCTCATCCTGCATTTCCCGGCGGATCAGCGGGTCGAGCGCCCCGAATGGCTCATCCATCAAGAGGATCTGCGGATCGGTAGCCAGGCCGCGAGCGAGGCCGACACGCTGTTGCATGCCGCCGGAAAGATCGGCCGGCATGCTGTCGGCCCAGGCAGAAAGCCCCACCTGTTCGAGCGCCTTCAGCGCCTTGGCGCGACGTTCTTCGGCCGGAACGCCCTTGATCTTGAGACCATAGGCGGCGTTCTCCAAAATCGTGCGGTGCGGGAACAGCGCAAAGTGCTGGAACACCATGGCGATCTTCTGGCGCCGGATATCGCGCAGCTTGCCAGTCGAGCAGGACGCAACGTCGTCGCCATCGATCAGGATTTGTCCACTGGTCGGCCGGATCAGGCCGTTGAGCATGCGGACCAGCGTCGATTTACCGGACCCGGAAAGACCCATGACCACGAAGATCTGGCCTTCTTCGACCTCGAACCCGGCGCCCTGGACGCCGATCGTCTGGCCGGTCGCTTGAAAAATTGCTTCCTTGCTTTCGCCGCTCCGAAGCAGCTGCAGAGCTTCCTCAGGCCGATCTCCGAAGACTTTGAAGACGTCCTTGACCTTTAACTTGACTGTCATGAAACCTCATAAGTTACCCAACGCACGAATAAAGCAAAAATACGGGCAATATCCATGGTGATAAAACGTCGAAAAATAATATCGCCAACGCTTCAAGAATGAAGCGAAGTCGCATGTCAGAGCATGTCGTGTTGAAAATAGAGTATGGCAGCAGGAATGACATTTCAACCGCAAAAATGCCAGAATGTGGATTGCCACCCCTCGCGCTGACACTGCAGCAACGGCAATTCTGGTCTAGCCAATGCTGATTTTCATGCCGCTATACTAGCGCCAGAGCCCTGTTACTAAAGGGGCAAACGGCATTAAGGCTGCTCGTGCATCACATCGCTCGCGCTGAGCGCATGCACCGCAAATTTAGCAGCATCGGTATTGGCCAAATCGCAATTGACGACGCCTTTGTCGGCGGCAGCGCCCCGCCGGAATCATCCTCTGGCAATCGGCAGAAGCCTTTGCCGATCGCCAGAGAAACATGCCTTACGGCAAGTTTTAGCCGTGGTTGCCAGCCATTTCGCGAAGCTGCTCGACCGAACGCACTTCCTTGCGCGCGGCGCCCTGCCAGTCGCGCGTCTTGACGGTCGACTTGGCCACGCGCTCCCGGGCGGCGGGAATGGCGTCGGCGTATTGCGGCAGCCATTCGGCTTGGGCGACCACCATCTCGTCGACCATCGCCCAGACTTCGTCAGGGGTGCAGATGGCGCCCACCAGCGGGTCGTGCAGCACGGCAAGCTTGAGCGTATCGATGTCGCCGGTCATCGCCGCTTCAACCGACAAGCGCTGCACCGAAACGGAAACCGAACAGGTCGCGGCGCAGGCCGTCGGCAGCGTGATGCCCTCGATCATGTTGATACCGAAGCGATCGACATAGCCAGGGCTTTCGATGATGGCGTCATCGGGCAGGTTGGTGATGATGCCGTTGTTGCGCCGGTTGAAGTGACCGCGATAAGGCCGGCCGGTTTCCATCGCCTCGATAATGTAGCTGGCATGTTCGCTGGTGCGCTTGTGTTCCGAAAGCGGCTTATTGGCTTCTTCCTTGAAGACCGGGAAATCGGTCTCGAACCAGTTGCGACGCTCGGTCGAGTAGCGCAGGTAACCGCCGGTTTCACCGTGGATCCAGTGGCTCATGTCGATCCAGCGATTGATCTCGTCCGGGCGCTTCCGATACCAGGGCAGGTATTCCGAAAGGTGGCCATTGCTCTCGGTGGAATAGACGCCGAAGCGCTTCAGCACATCGATACGCACCTTTTCGGTCTTGGAATAAAGCGGGTGCCGCTCGAAGCCGGCAATCAGCTCTTCCTTTTCGATCTTGCGACCCTTGGCGCGAATATCGATGTACCAGGTCTGGTGATTGATGCCCGAGCAGACATAATCGAGCTCGTCATCGGACACACCCAGCACTTCGGCAATCTGATGCGCACCATGCTGCACGCCGTGGCAGAGGCCGACGACATTGACCCCGCCATACATCTCGGCGGCCCAGGTATTCATGGCCATGGGATTGGCATAGTTGAGGAACAGCGCCCGGGCTCAGCCACTTCGCGGATGTCCTTGCAGAAGTCGAGGATCACCGGGATGTTGCGCTGGCCATAGAGGATGCCACCGGCGCAGATGGTGTCGCCCACGCACTGGTCGACGCCATATTTCAGCGGAATCGAAATATCGGTCGAAAAGGCTTCGAGACCGCCAACGCGGACACAGGACATGATGTATCGCGCGCCGCTGATTGCCTCGCGGCGGTCGGTGGTGGCCGTTACCTTTGCCGGCAAATTGTTGACCGAGACGATGGTCTCGATGACCTGCCGGACCATGTCGAGATTATGCGGGTTGATGTCGGTCAACGCGAACTCGCAACCGACAAATTCGGGCACCTTGAGCAGGTCGGAAATCAGGGTTTTGGTGAACCCGATCGAGCCAGCGCCGATCACCGTAACTTTGAAGCTCATGTTTTCTCCTCCCGCCTGTTCATCAGCGGCAAATCTTCGTTCATTGAGTACCTCCTGGACCTAGAACGGTGTAGAGAAGAGTTGTGCGGTTGCGGGTAATTTTGTGCTAACTGACCTTTTAAACCATGGCCACGACATTCGCGCGCTGAACCTGCCGCGCTTTGCGACGCCGCTTCATTGCATGGCGCTCAGCGCCGGCTATGAACAGCGTCGCAACGAAATCTATTCTTGGGACGGCAGCAAGCGCGGCACCGCCCCTTTCCTCGTCATCCAGCATACGACGCTGGGCGAAGGACGGCTCGACTTTGCGGGAACGCAATATCGCCTGACGCCCGGCCGCACGATGCTGGTCACCATGCCGCACGCCCACCGTTACTGGCTCGATCGCGGCGGCGAATGGGAATATTTCTGGCTATTGCTCAACGGCCGCGAGGCGCTGCGACTGGCGCGCGAAATCCTCGACAACAAGGGCCCGGTGCTTGAGCCGACCGAGGGCCAGATCGACAGTCTCGCCGCTGCCTGTCTCACGCTTTTGCAGATGAACGAGCCCTCTCCCGGGCTGGTTTCAAGCGCTGCCTATTCTGCCATGGCAAGCCTTCACGACACCGCCTTCGGCAACCAGCTGCCAGCGGAAAAGCCCCTGCCCGCGAGCCTTTTGCGTGTCCTTGCCTATGTCGACGCCAATATCACCGCGCCCTTGCCGGTCGACCGCTTGGCCAGCATTGCTGAGATGAGCCGGGCCCATTTCGTCCGTCGCTTCAGCGCCGAAATTGGCATGGCGCCATCCGACCATGTGCTGGAAAAGCGCATAGAAAGGGTCGAGCGCCTGTTGCTGGCGACAGAAATGTCGGTGGCCGAAATTGCCGCGGCAACTGGGTTTGCCGACGGAAACTATCTGGCGAAAGTGCTGCGCAAGCGGCGCGGCAAGGCGCCACTTGCGTTCCGCAGTGCCGGTCGCGCCGTTTCCGGCTCTTGAGCTCCCGAAACCAAACGGCCCCGGCTGATCACCGGGGCCGTTCTTGGGAAGCAGTGGGAGGATTTGCGCCGCGTTCTAGGCGACGCGCTGCTTCCGTGGGCCATGTGTCCAGTCCGGCAACATGCCGCCATGGGCCTCGAGCAGGTCGTCCACGAGGTTCCAGATCTGATCCAGGTCGAGCTCGGCTGCGGTATGCGGGTCCATCATCGCGGCATGGTAGATATGCTCGCGGTTTTCCGTCATCAGCGCCGCAACCGTCAGTTCCTGCACGTTGATATTGGTGCGGATCAGCGCCGTCAGCTGCGGTGGCAGGTCGCCGATATAGGTCGGCTGCAAGCCATTATCGTCCACAAGGCATGGCACCTCGACGGCGGCATTGTTGGGCAGATTGGTGATGACGCCATTGTTGCGGAGGTTGCCGTAGATTACCGAAGGCTCGCCGGTCCAGACCGAATTGACGATCGAGGACGCATATTCCTTCGATTGCTTGACTTCGATGCGGTCAGCCTTCTTGTAGTCTTCCGAAGTCTTCTTCCACTTGGCGATCTGTTCAACGCAGCGCTTGGGATATTCGTCGAGCGGAATGCCGAACTTCTTGATCAGGTCCTCACGCCCTTCCTTGATGAAATAGGGCGTGTATTCGGCAAAATGCTCGGAGCTTTCGGTGACGAAATAGCCAAGACGCGTCATCATCTCGTACCGCACCTTGTTGGGGCAGCGCGGGTTCCAGGTTGGCTTGGGGGCACGACCTTCGCGATAGGCGCGGAACAGCTCTGGATAAAGATCCTTGTAGCTGCCGTCGGCCTGCCGGTGCTCGAACTTGAGATAGAAGGCCATATGATTGATGCCAGCCGAGCGGTAGCGGATTTCCTCGTAGGGAATGCCGAGGTCGATCGCCAATTCCATGGCCGTGCCCTGCACAGAATGGCAAAGGCCGACCTGCTTGATGCTCGGGTATTTTTCTGCGATGGCCCAGGTGTTTATGGCCATCGGGTTGACGTATTGCAGCATGATCGCATCGGGCGCCACCTCAAGCATGTCTTCGCAGATGCTCCAAAGGTGCGGGACGGTGCGTAGGCCGCGCATGATGCCGCCGACGCCCAGCGTATCGGCGATGGTCTGGCGTAGATTATACTTCTTGGGCACATCGAAATCGATGACCGTGGACGGTTCGTAGCCGCCGATCTGGAAGCAGACGACGACGAAATTGGTGCCATCCAGCGCCTCGCGCTGATTGGAATAGGTCTTGACCGTGGCCTTGACGCCCAACGTCTTGACCAGCTTACCGGCGATGACCGCGCTTTCTTCGAGCCGGGTCGGATTGATGTCCATCAGCCGCACTTCGGCACCCGAAAGTGCTTTTCGCTGCAAGATATCGCCAACGATGTTCTTCATGAACACCGACGAGCCGGCGCCGATGAAGGTGATTTTTGGATTTGCCATAGCTCTATTCTCCTAGGCGGCAATGTCGAATGCGGCGCGCACTAGGCGGGCCGTGTATTCGGTTTGGGGATTGTTGAGGACATCGGCGACAGGCCCCTGCTCCACGATCTTCCCGTGTTGCATGACCATCACGCGGTGACAAAGGGCGCGCACGACCTTGAGATCGTGGCTGATGAAGAGGTAGCTGAGGCCCTTTTCGTTCTGCAATTTGCGCAGCAGATCAATGATTTGGGCCTGCACCGAAAGGTCGAGCGCGGAAGTCGGCTCGTCGAGCAGGATGAATTCGGGCTGGAGCGCGATGGCGCGGGCAATGGCGATGCGCTGGCGCTGGCCGCCGGAAAACTCGTGCGGAAAGCGGTTGAGAATGCCATCGGGCATGCCGGCATCGCTGAGGGCCTGGCGCACCAGGGCGACCCGCTCGCGGCTGTCGGCGCCGATGCCATTGACCACCAGACCCTCCTCGATGATCTGGCGGATCGACATGCGGGGATTAAGGCTCGCAAACGGGTCCTGGAAGACGATCTGCATGCGGCTGCGCAGGGGACGCATCTCCTTGCGGTCCTTGTTCTCGATGCGCTCGCCGTCGAACAGAATCTCGCCGCCCTGATTGTTGATGAGACGGATCAGGGCCTGCCCAAAGGTGGTCTTGCCGGACCCTGACTCCCCTACGATCCCGAGCGTTTCGTGCCGGCTCAACTTGATGTCGAGCTGGTCGACGGCCTTGAGTTCAAAGAAATCCGGATTGAAGAATCCGCCCCGCTTAAGGGTATAACTCACCTTGACGCCACGCCCCTCGAGCACCGTCCCGTGCTTGCCCTCCTCTAGCGGCAAAGCAGCACCCTTGGGCTCGGAGGCCAGCAGGTGTCTGGTATAGGGATGGGTGGGATTATTGAACAGCGCCTGGGTAGCATTGTGCTCCTGCACCAGCCCATTCTGCATCACATAGACATAATCGCTAAACTGCCGAACCACCGTCAAATCATGGGTAATCAGGATCACGGCCATGCCGTACTTGTCTTTCAAATCCTTGATGAGATTAAGGATTTGCGCCTGCACGGTGACGTCCAGCGCCGTCGTCGGCTCGTCGGCGATCAACACGTCCGGCCGATTGGCCAAAGCCATGGCGATCATAACACGCTGCCGCTGGCCGCCGGATAACTGATGCGGATAATTGTTGAGCCGCGCCTTGGGCTCTGGGATCTGCACTTCGGTCAGCAAGGCCTCGGCACGTTTCAGCGCCTCGGCACGCGATACCTTGTTGTGCAGGTGGATGATCTCGCAGATCTGCTGCCCGACCGTATAAACCGGATTGAGCGAACTCATCGGCTCCTGGAAGATCATGGCGATGTCATTGCCGCGCAGCTTCTGCATCTGCTTTTCCGACATGGCGATGACGTCCTTGCCGGACATGGTCACCTTGGCCTTAGGCAGAATCGTCGCGCGCTTTGTAAGCAGCTTCATCAGCGTGCGCGCCGTCACCGACTTGCCCGAGCCGCTTTCCCCCACCAGGGCAATGGTCTCGCCCTTGTGCAGCTGGAACGAGACATCCTGCACGGCATGGACGACGCCGCCCTCGACCTTGAAATCGACGCCGATGTTGCGCGCGTCGAGGATCAGTTCGCGCCCATGGCTGCCGTGATCATGGCGCTGGTTGGAGACAGGCTGGATTGTGGTCGGGGTCATGGCCGGTCTCTCAATAAGGATCGATCGCGTCGCGCAGGCCATCGCCCAGCGCGTTGAAGGCGAAGACGGTGATCAGCACGAAGATGACGGGCGACAGGATCCAGGGATAAGAGCCAATCACCGAGAACGAGCTCGTGTCCTGCAGCATCAGGCCCCAGGAAATCAGTGGCGGCTTGACCGCAAAACCCAGGAAACCGAGGAAGCTTTCGAGCAGCACGACCGAGGGGACGGCCAGTGTCACGGCGACGATCACATGGCTCATGACATTGGGCAGGATGTGCCGCGTGATGATGCGGCTGTCGGGCGACCCTACCGCAATGGCGGCCCGCACATAATCGATCCGAGCCAAGGCCAGGGTCTTGGAACGCACTTCGCGGCTGAGCTGGGCCCAGCCAAGCACGGCCATGACGCCGATGACGAAGGCGATGAAGACATTGGACGGCGCTGTGATCGGGATCAGCGAAGTCAGCGCCAGGTAGAGCGGCAGTTGCGGAAAGGCGAGCACGAACTCGACGAATTTTTGCGTCCAGCTGTCAAAGCGCCCGCCCAGATAGCCCGAGGTGATGCCCACCAATGTGCCAACCACGGTGGTGATCAGCGTCACCACCAGGGCGATGGTCAGCGAGATGCGCGAACCCACAAGACCACGCGAAAGGATGTCTCGGCCGAACTTGTCTGTGCCGAGGAAATGCACGGTCTTTGTGGGGTCGGTGGGTCCGAAGAGGTGAATGTTGGCCGGGATCACCCAGAGCAGCTGGTAGGAATAGCCCTGGACGAAAAAGCCGAGCTCCGTGGGGTTGTCGTAGTCCGGCCCGATAATGGGCTGGAAGGTGATCGGATCGAGCTCGCCACCTTCCGACAATGGATAAACGACCGGAATCAGCGAGAAACTGCCGTCGGGTGCGCTGAAGCTTAGCGTATCTGGGGGCCCGAAGCCGATATTGGAGGCTTTGGGATCAATGGGCGCAAAGAAATCGGCGAACACCGCAACGATCAGCAGCAGGGCGACAAGCGTGATGCCGATCATGCCCATTACCGAGCGCCGCATGCGGCGCCAGACGAGGCTCAGATAGCTTTCGCTCTTGGCGTAGCGCGGATCGATCTTTTGCTCGATCGAGGCATCGGCTTCGGTTGCCGGGGTCGGCATCGGACCGCCAGCGGTATCGGGCGGCAGCGGGATGGACTGGTCGACGATATCGCGGCTCATGCGGCGCCTCCGAGGCGAATGCGCGGATCGAGCAAGGCAAGCAGCACGTCGGAAATGATATTGCCGATGATCAGCGTCGTCGCCAGCACCAGCATGAAGGTTGCGGTGACCCACACGTCGCCGACCGCCATCGAACCGGTGATGGCGGGGCCTACGGTTGCAAGACCAAAGACGATGGCGACTTCGATTTCACCGGTCAGCATATAGGGCAGCACCACACCCTGGTAGGCGATCAGGGGATGGAGCGCGTTGGGCGTTGCGTGCTTGAGCACCACGGCGCCGCGGCTCAGGCCCTTGGCGCGCGCGGTCTCGACATATTGGGCATTGAGCACGTCGAGCAGATTGGCACGCATCACACGCATGTTGTAAGCGAGCCCGCCGAAAGTGGCGATCGCGATCACCGGCCAGACATGCTTGATCAGATCAACGAACTTGTCCCAGCTCCAGGGCGCGCCGCCATAGCGCGGCGAGAAGAAGTTGCCGACATCCTGCACGCCCATGCGGAAGACGAGGATATAGAGAATGACGATCGCCAGCAGGAAGCGCGGGATGGTCATGCCAAGAAAAGAGATGATGCCGAACAGCGTATCGACCCATGAATATTGACGCGTCGCGGCGATGATGCCGAGCGAAATACCGATGACCGACGCAAGGATGTGGCAGGTCAGCGCTAGGGCGATGGTGGCTGGCAGGCGTTCGGCGACCACTGCGCCGACAGGCTTGTTGAAGTAGAGCGAGTGGCCGAAGTCGAAGCGCGTGACGATGCCATGGAGCCAGCGAAAATATTGGACATAGAGCGGGTCATTCAGGCCGTTGGCCGCACGATAAGCATCGGCCTGCGCCTGGGCCGCTGCCGCCGAGGCGCCACCCTGGTTGATCGCCATGGAGCGAATGTAATCGCCATAGTCGCCGGGCGGCGCTTGGATGATGATGAAGGTAACAACGCTGAGCAGCAGCAGGATCGGGATCGCTGACAGCACGCGCGAAAGAACAAAGCGGATCATCTGGACGGCCCCTATTCTGATGACGAGGGCGGTGGCGCCCTCGTCGTGCTTATCGGGTCAGCTCAGTTGCTGGTGACCGGTCCGTTGCCGACGCCGGGAGCGCCGGGCAGCGTGTCGGGGAAGAGTTCAGCGCTTGATTGCTGGTCTTCCGGCACATAGAGACGCTCACGGATAAGACCGTCTTCCGCCCAGTTGAATTGCAGGATCGGCGTGCCTTCGGGGACGTTGGCGAAGCGCTTGTTGATGATCAGCGCGCCCGGATACTGGGTGAGGCCGATGGCGTAGACATTGTCGGTGTAGAGCTTTTGATAGGTCTTCATCAGGGCGATGCGCTCGTCCGCATCTGCCGTCGCCACGAAGGCGTTGACAGTATCGACCATCTCTTGTTCGAACGGCAGCAGATCCAGGTTGCCATCTGTGCCCGCACGGTGACCACGCGCGATCTGGGGACCGGTCGGCGCCAAGTTTTGCGTGTTCTGGACGACGGTGATCAGTTCGGCATCGACGCGACGCAGGCTCCAGTCGAACTTGCCGGATGCTTCATTGGCGTCGCGCTGGTTGCCTGCCTGCGACTGGAGCAGGATGCGCAGCCCGATGGCTTCCATCTGGGCAACGACGCCTTCTGCCAGACTCTTGTCGGTCTGGTAGTCGCTGGTGCCTAGGAGCGTGATCTGGACGTCGGCACCGCCTGCAACATTGGCCGGGAAGTTGACGAAGCCATTGCCGTCGGTATCGACGAGGCCTGCCTCCTCCAGCAGCGCCTTGGCGTCATCGGCCGAGTACGGATAGTAGACCGTCGAGTCGTTGTCGTAATAGCTGGTCGGAGGCATGAGGCCGCCGGCATAGGGCGTGGTGAAGGGCCCGCGGACAAGCGCTTCGCCGAGCGCCTGACGGTTGAGACCAAAGCTTACCGCCTTGCGGAAATTGAGGTCGCGGTTCAGCTCGCGGACGGCCTGGCCACGCTCATCGGGCTCGCCCCAGCCATTGGCGGAGAGGTTGGGATAGATCGAGTAGGAGATGGTGCGCGCGCCAAAGGCAAGACGGGCGGGCGCGGTGTCCTCGGCCGAACGGCGCAACGCTTCGACGAAGCTTTCCGGCTGTTCGAGGTTGGAGAGATCACCCGAACCGGCAACTGCCTGGACGTCGCGATCGGCCCAGGTCGAGAGGCGATAATGCGCTTCATCGAGATAGGGCAGTTGGTTGCCGTTCTCGTCGACCTTCCAATAATAGGGGTTGCGACGCATCGCGATGATGTCGTCGGCGCGATATTCCACCGGCACCCAGGCGCCCATGACCGGCATGTTGAGGAATTCGGGCGGGAAGGCGTTCTTGAACTGGTCGTAGGTTGCACCGTCCTTGTATTTGGGATGCTCGGTCTTGAGGATGTGGCTCGGGCCGGGGCAGAAATTGCCGTAGGCCATGGCGTAAAGATATTGGGTCGGACGGACGTCCTTGAACGTCCACTTGATGGTGTAGGGATCGATCGCTTCAAGCGTCGTGCCGGCGCCAAAGGTTTCCGGCGAAGCGCCGTTTAGTGGGGTCACCTGCGGATCGAGGATGACGTCGTTCCAATAGAACATGATGTCACCGGCATCGAAGGGGTCGCCGTCGGACCACTTTGCGCCTTCGACAAGATGCATGGTGAGTTCATGGCCGTCTTCAGACCATTCCCAGCTCTTGGCGAGATTGGGAAGCGGCGCGAGTTCTTCGGCACGGACCTGGAAGAGCGGGCCGGTGCGGGTGAGGCATTCGGAGAGGCCGATATCGATGCCGCCCCAACCCTGGGTCTGGCCGGCGCTGTAGTTCCAGCCTTCGGGGCGGCCGCCGATCACATGGCGGATGACGTCGCCGTAAACGCCGACGCCGTCGGGCATGTTGGCGGTCTTGTAGACCATCGGCTCGGCCGGCAGGCGCTCGGCCACCGGCGGCAATTTGCCGGCATCGACAAAGGCCTTCACGAAGTCAGGCTCGTGATATTCCGGAAGTGCCTTGAATTCGAGGATGTCGTCGACGCCGACAAAGGTGGGGATCTGCTGCGCGTCGAACTGCGGCGGTGCCGGCGGCGTCGATGGCGCGGTTTGCGCCAGCACGGCCAGCATCGAAGTGGACAGCAAAAGGCCTGCCCCGCCAAGGGCATAGATATGTTTGATCACGAAAACCTCCCTAGCACCCGGCATGCGTTCCCTACGCCGCGGACCGGTTTCTCCTCTCCGGTCTTGCCTGTCGTGCACATGGCAAACCTACGCCTTGCCTAACTCAAAGCAATCCCGAATAGTAACGACTTGTTCCGGGTTCTTAAGAAGTGGGGCGATTAGTATGATTGATGAGTCAACGCCAAAGCCTCGCGAGCAGGCGCCCCGCCCCACGCCCCGATCGGACCGCAGCTTTTATTCGGCCGGCAAGGCCTTCGGGCGTTTTGGTATTCGATCCTTCCCGCCGCAGATCATGTCCGAGCCGCACACGCATGGCCATATCGAGTTCAACTGGCTCACCAAAGGCAGCATGGATTACGTCTTCCATGGCGGGCGGGCAACGATCCCCTCAGGCTGCCTCGTCGTCTTCTGGGCCGGCATTCCACACCAGACGGTGGCCCTGACCGATGTCGAAAACAGCCGGCAGCTCAACGTCTACCTGCCGGTCGATGCGTTCCTTGAAATGCCGCAGCAGCTGGGGCGATTGACTGAAACGCTGATGGGTGGAGGCATCATCCAGCTCAATGCCGATTGCATCGGCCTGGAGACCCTCGAGCGCTGGCATCAGGATTATCGCAGCGGCAACGCCCTGCGCACCGACATCGCCCGGTCGGAGATCAGCAGCATGTTCCGGCGAGCCGCCGTTGCCGGGTGGACGACCGTCCTGCCCGCCTGGGTCGAACAATCGGGCACGCGCTCGCGGACCGGGTCTTCGGTGGCATACGTCGTCGCCATGGTGCGGCACATCGTGGAAAATCTCACCGATACGCTCAGCCTCGAGGAAATCGCCAAGGTCGTTGAGCTCCATCCCAACTATGCCGCCAACCTCTTCACCAAGGTCATGCACATCTCGATCCAGAAATTCGTGGTGCGCATGCGGCTGATCCGGGCCCGATCCTTGCTGTTCGACAGCAGCATTCCTGTCGCCAACGTGGCCTTCAACTCTGGTTTTGTCTCACATACCCAGTTCTACAACCACTTTCGCCGGGCCTATGGCATGACGCCGACCGAGATGCGCCGCGACACGATCGTCTCCTGATCAGAGCCGCTTCAACCGCGCGTCCTGCCAAACACCGACCAGTCGGTGCGTTTCGCCAGGAGTTCGAGGCCGAGCACGCCGAGCCAGCTGTTCCCCATGGGGTCCAACGCCGGCGACCACGCGGCGATGGATGCTGTATGCGGCGCAATCGCTAGAATGCCGCCGCCGACACCGGACTTGGCCGGCAGGCCGACGCGGTAGGAAAAGTCGCCCGAGCCATCATACATGCCGCACATCATCATGATCGACAGCACGCGGCGGCCCCGGCGCGCGTCACCATAGGGGCGCTCGGAGCGCTCGTCCGGTCGCTCATGCATCAGGAAGCGCCCGGCCTTGGCCAGCCCTGCGCAATCGAGGGTGATGGCGCATTGATGGACATAGGCCTCCATGACCTCGGCGACCTCATGCTTGAGGTTGCCATGGTGCTTGGCCATGAACATCAGGGAGCGGTTGAGATTGCCGCCGGTGCGGTCGCTTTCCATCACATCCTTGTCGTAGCTCGCCTTTTCGCCATCCAGATGATGTTCGACAAAACGCATGACACAGCCATTGGGGTCTTGGTCGACATCGAGCAGCGCATCGACGACGACCAGCGCGCCCGAGTTGATGAAGGGGTTGCGCGGGATGCCCTTCTGGCGCTCGAGATCGATGATCGAGTTGAAGGCGTCACCCGATGGCTCCCGCCCCACGCGCTTCCACAGGCTTTCGCCCAAGGCTTCCAGCGCCACTTCGAGGGCAAAGACCTTGGAGATGGATTGGATGGGAAAGCCGGTGCCGGCATTGCCTGCCTTCACCAAAGCCCCGTCGCGGGTGAAGACGGCGATCCCGAAGCGATCAAAATCGGCCTTTCGCGGCTTGGGCTTGCCGAGGTCTTCCGCGATCTGGGTGGCCTCTTCGAAAAGCTTTGGCGCTTTTTCCGTCACTTCCGACACGATGTCGTCGAGCATGGTTTGCAGCTTTTGGGCGTCGTGCTGAAGTTCGGTCAAGGCTCACCTTCTGTGTTGCCGAACTCAAACCGCGCGGCGCCCGAAACGATCCAGCCTGCTCTTGCTCTTTTGACATGACGCCTGCTGGCGGCGCCGCTATGACCTCAAGGGTGCAAAGAGGGTTGGCATGCAGTTCGAGGTGAAGTGGGCGCGCTATCATCCGGCGCGGACAAAACTGGAATTTTGCGCCTCCGGCACGCGCAACGGCGCGCTCTTTACCGTCGTGACCGATGTGCGATGCCTCAAGGATCCGGTGACGCGGGAAAACATCCACCTCGTCGCCCTATTGCGGCTCGAAGAGCTCTTCCGAAGGCCCAGCGCATCGGGAAAATAAGGGCGGCTTACCCCTGGCGCATAGCTCCTTTGAGCAATCCGCCCCTACCGAGGACGGCCTAACGAGACCATTTAGGTGTCATGGAAACGAACGGGAATTGGCCCGGATCGCCCGATGGAGAAAGCCATGAGCACCCCGCGCAAGAACAAGTTCTTTGCGACCCTCGACACCTTTGCCACTGTGTTCAGCAGCGCAGCTGCTGTGTCGGCGGCAGTCGAAGCTGGCCGGGCGCCCAAGGCCAAGCACCTCGAGAGCCTGGGTATCGACCCCGTCGCCTTCCGCAACATCGGCAGGAACTAAGAGCTACGCTCGCGGTCCTTCGGGACTGCTGGTGCGCAGGGCCCAGGCCCTCCCTCCCGGGGCCTAGCGCCCGCCTGTCGACATGAAAGCCCGGATGCCAGTTCCCTCCTTGGCATCCGGGCTTTTCTTATTGTGCGTGCGGATTGACCAGCACGCGTCCGCGCACCTCGCCGCGCAGGATTGCCGCCGCCTTATCGGGTAAAGCGGCCAAGCCGATCGCCTCGACATTGCTGCCATAGGCAGACGGATCAAAGAGTTCCGCCAGGCGTTGCCAAGCCATCACACGCGACTCGAAGGGCTGCATGACGCTGTCGATGCCCAAAAGGTTCACGCCGCGGAGGATGAAGGGCAGGACATTGGTGCTGAGCCCGATGCCGGCTGCATTGCCGATGCTGGCCACTGATCCGCCATAGCTGATCTGGCGCAAGAGCTTGCCGAGGATATCGCCACCAACGCTGTCGATCGCGGCCACGAAGCGCGCCGATTCCAGCGGCTTGTCCGGCTGCGCCAAAAATTCGGCTCGGTCGATGATCTCAGTGGCGCCGAGCTGGCGTAGCATATCGCCGTGTTTCGGGCGACCTGACAGTGCGGCCGGCTGGTAGCCGAGCCGCGCCAACAGCATGACCGCGATCGATCCGACGCCGCCTGCCGCTCCTGTGACCAAGACCTCCCCCGCACCCGGCCTTAGGCCCATGTCTTGAAGCCGGTTGATCGCCAGCATGGCCGTCAGACCCGCCGTGCCGACCATCATGGCGTCGCGCGTCGACAAACCCGTCGGCAGCGGCACCAGCCAATCGGCCTTGACCCGCGCCCGCTCGCTATAGCCGCCCCAATGCGTTTCGCCGACTCGCCAACCGGTGAGCACAACCTTGTCGCCCGCAGCGTAACGAGCATCGTCGCTGGCGCGGACCGTACCGGCAAAATCGATGCCTGCAACATGGGGAAAATTGCGCACCAGCCCGCCCTGCCCGGTGAGGCAAAGGCCATCCTTGTAGTTGAGCCCGGCCCATTCCACGTCCACGGTGACGTCGCCCTGCGGCAGGCGATCATCGTCCAGTACCTCGACAACCGACTTCGTTTCGCCATCGACCGGCGCCTGGGTCACGAGTGCACGAAAGCTCATGAAATGATTTCCTCCTTTAGGTGGCGCATACTTGCCCAAAGTCTGGCCCGAGGAAAGGCGACGACGCTGTCGAAAAAGGGCGTTCTCGTTCGTCGCTATGTCGAGAGAGGGAGGTCACCATGGTTCAGCCATTCAGCGACGATGGGCTCGAAATCTTTGCCGCCGACGGACCGCCACCGCTGCCGCCAGGCGGCGAGATGATCGAGCGCGATGAAACGCGGCTCTGGTTTGCCGGCTGGGGCTCCGGTCCCGCCGTATTGCTGCTGCATGGCGGAATGGGCAATGCCAACAATTTCGGGCATCAGGTCCCTGCCCTGCTCGATGCTGGCTACCGGGTCATCGTCATGGACAGCCGCGGCCATGGGCGAAGCAGCTGGAACAGTGGCGCCTTCGCCTATGCCGACATGGCGCTAGATGCCTTCGCCGTGCTGGACCACCTCAATATCGCCCGTGCGGCCGTGGTGGGGTGGAGCGATGGCGCCTGCACCGGGCTCGCCATGGCCAAGCAACAGCCGCAACGTGTCAGCGGCGTCTTCTTTTTGCTTGCAATGTCGACAGCACCGGCGCCGTGCCCTTCATGATGTCGGATCGGATCGGCAAATGCCTCGAGCGGCACCAGAAGGATTATGCGGCGCTATCGCCGAAGCCCGAGCAGTTCGATGCCATGAGCGCTGCGCTTCAGATCATGCAGCGCGAGCAGCCGAATTATTCCGCGGAGGATCTGCGCAGCGTCGCTGTCCCGGTGACGATTGCTCAGGCTGAAGGCGACGAGTTTATCCGGCCCGAACACGCCCGCTATATTGCCGAGACCATCCCCGGCACGACCTTTGTCGACCTCCCCGGCGTGACGCATTTTGCGCCGGTGCAAAAGCCGGACCTCTTCAACACGGCCGTGCTGAATTTCCTCACCCGCCTGGCCTAGTCTTCGGGCGTCCAAACAGGCGCGGGCTCGCGCTTCAGCTGGCCCATGGTCATGATGTCGTCGCCGCGGCGCATGGCGATGTTCATGCGGAAGGAATTGCCGACGCGCTCGGACCGCTCGATGAAGATCGACGCGATCTCGGGCGGGCAAAGCTCGGTCACCGTTTCGCGGAAAAGCCGCAGCCAGCGCATGAAATGGACGTCGCTGAGTTCGGGGATGGCCATGTGCCTTGGCATTGGCCTGCCGCCATAGCGGCCACTGCCCAGCAGCATCGAGCTCCAGAAATCAGCGATCGTCTCAAGGTGTCTCGGCCATTCCGGGCCCAGGATGACGCGGTTGAAGACCGGCCCAATCACGTCATCCTGCCTGGCACGCGCATAGAATTCGGCGACCACGGCCCGGATCATCGCCTCGTCGAGACCTTCCGGCGTGTTCCAGCCGATGCGCTGGTGCTGGCTGCCGAGCGGCGGACGATCAGCGTCCGGCATGATCTGCAGTCCTGAAATTTGGGAGGGGTGGCACTTTGGAAGCCATGCCTTGGAAAATAGTGTGAGGGCTCTTAGATGACAAGGGAGGCCGGCGGAAGCCAAACCGGGTTGAGTCGCGTTGACCCCCTACTCACAAGAGCGACAATCCAGCATGAATGCCATCACACCCGATTTCGAGCTTCCCGACAGCATGGCTTTGCGGCCTCTGCGCCGCCCCGCCATCAGCGACAGCGAGTTTCGGACGGCCATGGCCGCTGTGGCGTCGAGTGTTCATGTCGTCACTGCCCGGCGGGGGACGAGCGGGTTGGGCGCACAGCCACATCGGTGATGTCGCTCTCCAACCAGCCGCCGACGATCCTCGTTTCCATCGATATCGTCAGCCGGTTGGCCGACATCATCGCCCGCACCGGCTGTTTCTCCGTTGCCCTCCTGTCCGACCGGCAGGCCGAGATCGCCGATTCATTCGCCGGCAAGCTCGATACGACGGACCGCTTTTCGCTCGGGGAATGGAGCCATTGGCCGTCGGGACAGCCGCAACTCCAAGGCGCGGTGTCGTCGCTCGATTGCGAAGTGATCGGCGCTATGGAAACCGGCACGCATGTGCTCTACGCTGGGGCCATCATCGAAGCCGAGACCGACACGGCGCGCACGCCGCTGATCTGGCATCAGCGTGACTATGGCAGCGTCGGTCCAATCGGCTAGGCCGGGCAACCGATCGGCAAAAGCATCGTTGTTCCGCCGGAACGGGGAATGCCATGCCGCGCTACTATTTCCATTATCGCACCGATGACCGACTGATTCCCGACCGCACGGGTACCGAATTCCCAGACCTCGATGCCGCCGAGCATAACGCTGCCGAAATCGGCAAGGCGATCATCGAACGCGCCGCGGCAGAGGGCGCCGAAGTGGAAGAAGCGCGCTCCATCGAGATCACCGACGAAGGCGGCCAGGAGCTGCTATATGTGGTGTTTTGGGCAGGCCCACAAATCGGCTCGGGCCCGGCAACGCCGATCGAACCGGCGCGGCTGCACTAGCCGAAAGTGGTGACCGCAAAACCCAGCACGAGCGCCGCAAACAGAGCGGCGTAGGAAACGTATTGCAGGTAAAGCTTGGGCATGATGGATCCGCAACGATGTCCATCAAAGACTACCAGCTGGCTGGAGTTTAACAAGCTGTAAACTCCTGTGGCAGCGCCGCCGAGAGAAACGCTTTGCTGCGGCGATGGTCGCTTGTGAAAGAAGCTGCCTGCTCGTGTTGTGGCTCACCCGAAAGTCGGCCTTGCCTCGGCAGCCGCCATTCCACACAAAGCCCTTAACAAGGAGCTGCCGATGACCACCCTGCCCGACTGGCTGAGCACCGAGACCGATGATGCCGCGCTTGCCAGCACTATAGCCTCCATGGCGGCAGCGTGTGTCGACATCGCTGCGGAGCTCCGGCAGGCGCCGATCAGCGGGCATACGGGTCTAGCCGGCGCGACCAACGTCCAGGGAGAGGCGCAGAAGGCGCTCGATGTCATCTCCAACGACATTGTTATCAAGCACTTAGCAGCAAATCCCGCCATTTCGATTCTGATTTCGGAAGAGCTGGATGAAGCGGTTGATCTGGCAAGCGAAGGCCGCTTCATCGTCGCCACCGACCCGCTGGATGGCTCCTCGAACCTTGACGTCAACGTCACCGTGGGCACCATTTTCTCCGTGCTTCCGGCCGCGGGCGGGCTGCTGCAAAAAGGCACGGGACAGATCGCCGCCGGCTATGTCGCCTATGGGCCAGCCACGAGCCTGACCTTGCGCATCGCCGGAAGAACCAGCGTTTTCACCCTTGATGAGCAGGGTCAGTGGCAGCTGACCGTCAACACGGCCGCCATTCCCGCCGCGTCGGGTGAATTTGCCATCAACACGGCGCGTGAACGCTTCTGGGACGCAGCCACCAGCGCCTATGTCAGCGAAAGCGTCGCCGGAGAAACCGGGCCTGCCGGCAAGCGCTATAACATGCGCTGGGTCGGCTCCATGGTCGCCGACATCCACCGCATCCTGATGCGCGGGGGCATCTTCCTTTATCCGCTCGACAGCGAAACGCAGAGCAAAGGCGGCCGCCTGCGCCTCCTCTACGAAGCGAATCAATGGCTTGGCTCGTCGAGGGCGCCGGCGGACGCTCGACCACCGGAACCCAGTCGATCCTCGACGTTGAACCCACCGGCATCCACCAGCGCGTTCCGGTGATCCTTGGCTCAGCAGACGAAGTGGCGCGGGTCGAAGGCTTCTACGCGCGCTGAGCTAAACCAAATTGCATCGTTTCCGGCCGTTCGCTACAAGCTGCGGACCTGCCGGAGGACACAGCATGAGCGACGCCGCATTTCACCTGCCCAGCACCAATGCGAGCCCATGGCAGTCGCGGCCGTTTCACCGCCAATACCTGATGCGGCAGGCCAATAACCTTTTCGATTTCTTCGAGTCAGCCTCGATCAACCCCGCAGGCGGTTTCCACGAGCTCAGCGACGATGGCGAGCCGCTGTCGCCGCAAAACCCGGTCCGGCAGATTCATGTCACCACGCGCATGATCCATTGCGCGGTGATCGGCAGCCTGATCGGCCGTCCCGGCTCGGACGAAGTTGTCGACCATGGCATGCGCTACCTCTGGGAAAAGCATCGCGACGCCCAGCATGGCGGCTATGTCTGGTCGCTCGATGACGACGGCCATGCCGATGCCAGCAAGCAGGCCTATGGCCATGCCTTCGTGCTCCTTGCCGCCTCGAGCGCCAAGCTCGTCGGCCACCCCTGGCCGATCAGGTAATCGCCGACGTCACCAACATCATCGACACCCGCTTCTGGGACGACAAGGTCGGCGCCGTGCGCGACGAGTTCGGCAACGATTGGCGCCAGATCTCGACCTATCGCGGCCAGAACTCCAACATGCACATGACCGAAGCGCTGATGGCGGCCTACGAGGCGACCGGCAACAAGCGCTATCTCGACAAGGCCAAGCGCATTGCCGACCTCATCATCCGCCGCAACGCCATGAAGCTCGATTTCCGCGTGGCCGAACATTTCCACGAGGATTGGCGCGTCGACCAGGATTTTGCCGGCTCCGAAATGTTCCGCCCCTCCGGCACCACGCCCGGCCATGCTCTCGAATGGTCGCGCCTCCTGTTCCAGCTCTTCGTGCTCACCCGCAAGGAACATTCCTGGATGCCCGAGGCCGCCCGCAGCTTGTTCCGCCAGGCCATCGAGCTGGGCTGGGACAAGAAGCACGGCGGCTTCTTCTACACTCTCGACTGGAACAATCAGCCGATTATGCGCGAAAAACTCTGGTGGCCCGTTGCCGAGGCGATCGGCGCCGCTGGCTTTATCGGTGCGCATGACAAGGACGAATTTTTCCAGGTCTGGTATCGCAAGCTCTGGGACTTTGCCGAGAACCACGTCATCGATCACGAGCGTGGCGGCTGGCTCAGCGAGCTCAAGGAAGACCTGACGCCGACGTCGCGCCTCTTTGTCGGCAAGCCCGACATCTACCACGCGCTCCAGGCCTGCCTTATCCCGCTCTACCCTGCCGGCGGCAGCCTCACCCACGGCATCATGGAAGCGGACCACGTCAAGACGCTCGGCCACTGACCGAACAACCTTTGCGCCGTTCGATGCGTTAGCCCCCGGTTAGCGCAGGAGACGGCAGATGAGCATTTTGGCGGGAAAAGTGGCACTGGTGACCGGTGCCGGGTCAGGGATCGGCAGAGCTGCAGCCCTGGCCCTCGGAAGCGAAGGCGCTTCGGTCGTGGTCATGAGCCGCACCAAGGAAGAGATCGACAAGACCGCCGCCGAAATCGAGAAAGCCGGCGGCAAGGCGCTGGCCGTCGCTGCCGACACGACCGACGATGCGGCGATGAAAAGTCTCGTCGCACAAACGGTCGAGAAGTTCGGACGCCTGGATATCGTTGTCGCAAATGCCGGCATCAACGGCGTCTGGGCGCCGATCGACGAGCTCGAGCCCGACGAGTGGGACAAGACCATCACGGTCAACCTGCGCGGCACCTATCTCACCATTCACCACGCCGTCCCGGAGCTCGAAAAAGACGGCGGCGGCGCCATCGTCATCGTCTCCTCGATCAACGGCACAAGAGCCTTCGGCACGCCCGGCGCGACGGCCTATTCCGCCACCAAGGCAGCGCAAGTCGCCATGGCGCAGCAGCTGGCGCTCGAACTGGGCCAGCGCAACATCCGCGTCAATGCCGTATGCCCCGGCGCCATCGAAAGCGAGATCAGCGACAATACCGAGCAGCGGAACAAGGAAAAATCCGAGGTCCCGGTCGAGTTTCCGGAAGGCGATATCCCGATCACCGGCGGCAAGCCGGGCAAGGCGGAAGACGTCGCCGACCTCATCCTCTTCCTGTCTTCGGAAGCATCTCGCCACATCACTGGCACGCCGGTCTGGATCGACGGCGGGCAGGGTTTGCTCCGCTAAAGCGGGCGCAGGTAAAACCCTGCTCTTGCAGGCAATTGCCAGGGATCGGCCAGCGTCGTAAAGCAGCGCGACCTTTATCCCTGGTGCCGCCATGACCGCCTCCTCCACCCACCTAACCGACTTGTCGGTGCAAGCCGCCATCGCTGCGGCGGAGGTGATCTGTGCGGTTTACCACCGGCCCATCCATGTCGACACCAAAGCCGATGGCTCGCCCGTCACCGAAGCCGACGCCGCGGCCGAAGCCGTGATCATCCGGCACCTCGAAAACACCGGTGTGCCGATCCTGGGCGAGGAAAGCGTCGCGGCCGGGATCGTGCCCACCTTGGGCGAGCGCTACTTCGTTGTCGATCCGCTCGATGGCACCAAGGAGTTCATCAAGCGCAACGGCGAATTCACGGTCAATATCGGCCTCGTCGAGAATGGCCGCCCGACCATGGGCGTGGTGCTGGCCCCCACCACGGGTGAACTCTTCGTCGGCGACCCGTCAGGCGCATGGATGGCAAAGGTCATCGACGGCGCGGTCACCGAAAAGCTTCCGATCACCGTCGGCTGGCTGCCCCGTCTGCGCATCGTCGCCAGCCGCAGCCATGGTCACGAGGCGCTTGAGGAGCTTTGCGAGACGCTGGATGTCGAAAGCGACGTTTCCGTCGGTTCATCGCTGAAATTCTGCCTCCTGGCGCGCGGTGATGCCCAGCTTTATCCGCGCTTTACTCCCACCTGCGAATGGGACACCGCAGCCGGCCAGGCGGTGCTCGAGGCGGCGGGCGGTGCAGTGGTGACGCTGGACGGCGAAGCAATGCGTTATGGCAAGCACGATGTGGGCTTCCTCAACCCCTACTTCGTGGCCGCTGCCAGTCGCGAACTGGCCCAAAAAGCGGCTGCTGAAATGCGTCGATTGTTGAGCTGATTTGGCCATACTTTGCTAAAGTCTGGCTGCTAAACCTTTCGGCGAGCCGCAAAATCTTGGTTCATGCAAGCAGTGCTTAACTGATCTGCGAATTCGCAAGCAGCGTATTGCTTGCGGCATGCCGGCTGCACATATATACGGCCAGCATATATCGGGCTGATATAGCCCTCCGGAACCTATGATGAACGTCCGAACGCTTTGCCTTTCGATCCTCTATGACGGGGACGCCAGCGGTTACGATATCCGCCGTATGTGTACGGAGGAAGAGTTTTCCTATTTCGTCGAGGCGAGCTACGGCTCGATCTATCCGGCGCTGGCCAAGCTCGAGGACGAAAAGCTCGTCACCAGCCGCACCGAGCAGCAGGATGGCAAGCCTGCGCGTAAGGTCTATTCTATTACCGAGCTGGGCCGTAGCGTGTTCGCCGATGAACTCGGCGCGCCGCTCGGGGAGGACATGTTCCGCAGCCCCTTCCTTTTGTTCGCGCGCTTCGCGCACATCCTCCCGGCCGACCTGGTCGAAGCCCGTTGCAACGAGATGCTGGAGCGGACCCGTTCGGGCCTGAGGCGCCTCGAAACGGCGTGCGGCAAGGAGGATTGCAGCGCGGCAGACAAGTGGGTCATCGATTATGGCCGCGCCATGTTGCAGCTTGCGGAAAAGCACATGCTCACCCACATGTCCGATTTGATCACATTGGCGCGAGCAGAACCGCGCAAGAACGCAGCTGAGTAAGGGGCAATCTCATGCGGGCACTATTTTCATACGGTCTGGCACTTTGCCTCCTGCTGCTTGCGGGCGGCTGGCTGGCGACTGGCACCCTCGTTCAAGGCGGCCAGGGTCCTGGAAATGGCGAAAAGCCGATCGTTTCGGTGATCGAGGGCGAGGACCATGGTCCGATCGCGACAAGGCTAGCGGATGCCGGCGTGCTGGCGCATCCCCACGAGCCCGATGTCGACCCGGCGCTGACCATCGCCCAGCGCGTCGAACAGACCACCGGCGCTTCTGCTCCCAAGCAGAGCGTGCGCGTCCAGAAGTTCACCGCCGAACCAATGCCGATCGAAGTGCCGCTCCGCGGTCGCACCCAGGCCAAGGCCACGATCTCGGCCGTTGCCGAAACTGCTGGCACCGTCGACGTCGTCCATGTCGCCAAGGGTCAGCGCGTCGAGGTGGGCGATCCGCTTTGCACGCTCGACCAGGGCACCCGCGCTGCCGCCGTTACCCAGGCCGAGGCCGGCCTTCAGCAGGCCAATGCCGCGCTCGCCCAGGCAGAGCTTAATGCCAGCACCAATGTCGATCTGCGCGATCGGGGCCTGGCCGCAGCAAACACGGCCAATGCCGTCGAAGTCGCGCTGGCCCAAGCTCGTGCGGGTGTCAGCCAGGCGCAAGCCGGGCTCGACAATGCCCGCGCCGAACTCGACCGCACCGAAATCGTCGCGAAGGTTGCCGGCCTTGTGCAAGATCCGGTCGCCGTCCAGGGGTCGATGCTGAGTGCCGGATCGCCCTGCGCCACCATCGTTCAGCTTAATCCGATGGTCTTCACCAGCATGGTGCCCGAGGCTCATATCGGCCTTGCCCATACCGGTCTCGATGCCACGATAAAGACCGTCACCGGCCAGACCATCGATGGCAAGGTCACCTACATCTCGTCGGTTGCAGACGCCGCAACGCGCGCCTTCCCGGCCGAAATCGAGATCCCCAATGACGATTATGCCATCCGGGACGGCGTCACTGCCGAAGCCGTTGTCAATATCGGCACCGCGCCGGGGCATCTCTTGCCGCAGTCCGTGCTGACGCTGGACGATGATGGCATGCTGGGCGTGCGCACTGTCGAAGAGGGCAAGGTTGCCTTCCACGCGGTGACCATCGTCAACGATACGCGTGCCGGCGTCTGGGTCACTGGCCTGCCTGCAGTCGCCGACGTCATCACCGTTGGCCAGGAAAATGTTACCGCCGGGCAGGAAGTCGATGCCAGCCCGGCCACTGTCACGTCTGCTGAAGCAACCGCCAGCTAAGGACCGCAGCCATGCTCGATTTTATCGAACGTATCTTGAGGATGCCGCGTGTCGTCCTGACGGTCATGCTGCTGATCCTGGGCGCGGGCACCGCCGCCTATGTCAGCATGCCCAAGGAAAGCTTCCCGGCGATCGACATTCCCTATCTCTATGTCTCGATCACCCAGACTGGCGTGTCGCCCCGCGACGCCGAAAACCTCCTCGCCAAGCCGGCTGAGGAGGAATTAGCCAATCTGCCCAACCTTTCCAACATCACCTCGACCTCGACGACAGGTCACGCCTCGATCTTCCTTGAGTTCGACATCAACGCCGACAAGGATCAGGCGCTGCAGGATACGCGCGCCCGCATTGACGCGATTAAGGCGAAACTGCCGACCGACGCCATGGACCCCACCGTGTCCGAAGTCGACCTCGTCGGCGGCGCCGTCATTTCCGTTGCCGTTTATGGCGATGCGCCGGAAAAGGAACTGGTGCGCCGCGCCGAGCAGTTGCAGGACGCGCTTGAGGCGCTTGGCGACGTCCGCGAGGCAACGCTTTCCGGCGCCCGCGACGAGCAGCTCGAAGTTCGCGTCGATCTCCTCCGCCTCGAAACCTATGGCCTAACCGCCAACCAGCTTTTTGATGCGCTCGCCCGCAACAACATGGTCGTGCCGGGCGGCACGCTCAACACCGGACAGGGCTCGTTCAACATCGAGGTCCCCGGCCTCATCACCAATGCCGAGGACGTCTACAACCTGCCGCTCAAGACCGATGGCAACACCATCGTCACCTTTGGCGACGTGGCGACCATCACGCGCACCCTGGCCGATGCCACCGAATATACCCAGGTCAACGGCTCCCCTGCCCTGATCCTGGGCGTCAGCAAGAAGCTTGGCACCAACATCATCGACGTGTCCGAGCAGGTTCGCGCCACAACAGCCGAACTGGCTAAGGAATGGCCGAGCGGGGTCAGTTACTCCTTCTTCCTCGACCAGGCAGAAACCACGCAGAGCCTCTTCCGCTCGCTGGAGGCGGCCGTGCTGACCGCCGTGGCGCTCGTGCTGATCACCTGCGTGGCTACGCTCGGCGTGCGCCCCGCGATCATGATCGGTCTTTCGATCCCGCTCTCCTTCATGATGGCGTTCCTGGTCGCCGAGATGCTGGGCATGACCATCAACATGATGGTGATGTTCGGGCTCGTGATCGCGGTCGGCGTGCTTGTCGACGACCCCGTGGTGGTGGTCGAATATGCTGAGCGAAAACTCATGGAAGGCGTGCCCAAGCGGGAAGCCTTCATCATGGCCATGCGCAAGATGTTCGTGCCGGTTGTCGGCGCGACCGCGACGACCCTCGGCGCCTTTATTCCGCTGCTGTTCTGGCCGGGTATCATCGGCAAGTTCATGAGCTATCTGCCGACCATCGTGATCATCGTCATGATCGCGTCCTTCATCTCGGCCTTGATCTTCATGCCGGTGATCGGTTCGGTCATTGCCTCCACCCATGTGGACGAAAAGGCGAAGGCCAAGGCGGATATCGTCATGTATCCGGACAAGTTCGACTCCAAGAAAGTCGGCGGCCTTACCGGCATCTATGTTCGCATCATGGAAAAGCTGCTGCATTGGCCGCTGCCGACGCTGGCTGTTGGTTTCGGCATCATTGCGATGATCTTCGTCACTTATGCGCAAAACCCGACCGGCACCGAAGCCTTCCCGGCCTCCGAGCCCGAATTTGCGACCGTCGCCGTCGTCGGCCGGGGCAATTACTCGCCCGAGGAAATCCGCGACCTCCTGATGGAGATCGAGGACGAGATCATGCAGGTCAACGGCATCCAGGACGTGATCATGCAGTTCGGCTCGACCGGCGCCTTCTCGACGACGCCTCCGGATACGATCGGCAACTTCCAGCTGCAGTTCACCAACTGGAACCATCGCGTCCCGGCCGAACAGATCTTCGCCGACATCCGTGAGCGCGTCTCCGGCTTTGCCGGCCTCGACATCCAGCTCCTCGCCGCAGAAAACGGTCCGCCCGCTGGCAAGGACCTCAATATGCGGGTCGAGAGCCAGAACTACGATGATCTCGTTCCGGTCGTCACCGCGATCCGCAACGAGCTCGCAACCTGGCCCGAAGTTGTCGACGCCGAAGACGGACGCCCCTCCCCGGCATCGACTGGCAGATCACCGTCGATCGCGCGGAAGCGGGCAAGTATGGGATCGGCGTGCGCGAGCTTGCCCCCTACGTGCAGCTCATCACCTCGGGCGTGAAGCTTGGCACCTATCGCGACAGTGAAACCGGCGACGAACTCGACATTCGTGTTCGCCTGCCGGAAGAAGAGCGCACTTTTGCCGCGCTCGACTCGATGCGTATCGCCACGCCGCAGGGCCTGGTGCCTGTGTCCAACTTCATCGATCGCACACCCGTGCCCAAGGTCGCCAACATCCAGCGCCGCAACCAGGCTTACGTGATGAATGTCGCGGCTGGCCTCACCAACCTGCCCGAGGGCGTCTACGCCACCGACAAGGTTGCCGAACTCCAGACCTGGATCGCCGAACAGAACTTCCCGGAAGGCGTGAATGTCGTTTTCGGCGGTGCCGAAGAGCAGGCGGGTGACGCAAACGCGTTCATCGTCCAGGCCCTGGGCATGGCCATGGCCATCATCTTCTTCGTGCTGCTGCTCGAGTACAACAGCTTCTACCAGGTGATGGTGACGCTCTCGACCGTGGTCATGTCGGTGGCCGGCGTGTTGCTCGGCATGCTGGCAACGGGGATGACCTTCTCGGCCATCATGACCGGTCTCGGCATCGTCGCGCTCGCCGGTATCGTGGTGAAGAACGGCATCGTTCTGATCGACACCTATAACGACTACCATCGCCATGAGGGTGTTGAAGCGGTCAAGGCCATGCTTCTGACAGTGAGTCAGCGCGTCCGTCCCGTGCTGCTGACCGCGTTCCTCACCGCGCTCGGCGTGATCCCGATGTGGGCCAATGTCGAGTTCGACTTCATCCGCCGCGAGATCGTCATCGGCGGCCTAGCCGGCTCGTGGTTCATCCACCTTTCGGCGGCGCTGGTGTCGGGCCTCTTCTTCTCGACGCTCCTCACCCTCATCATGGTGCCGGTGATGATCACTGCGCCAACGGTGATGTGGGCCCAGATGCGCTGGTTCGGCTCGCTCTTTGCGCGCCTCGGCAACTGGATCGCCAGCCCCTTCCGCCGCAAGCCAGCCATGGCCGCACCGGCCGGCTTCGACGGCATGGCAGTGGAAGTCCCTGAAAACGCTGACGGTGCCCGTCGCTACATCGTCTCCAAGGACGTGGGCCTCGTGGAAAAAGAAGCCAATGGGGTCACCGTCGTCAGCCGCAGGGATGCGGCGGAGTAGAACGACCAGCTCAGAGAATGCAAAAAGGCCCGCAGCGATGCGGGCCTTTTTGTTGGTGGTTGCTGGCGTCCTACTCCGCCGCAGGCGCGCCGCGCTTCACGAAGCCATCAGGGTCGTCCTGGGTCTGAGCCAGGCGCTCGGCCGCTTCGCTGGCTTCACGCTGGCGGTTCCACATCTGGGCGTAAAGACCGTCCTGGGCGAGGAGGTGGAAGTGGCTGCCGCGTTCGGCGACCTGGCCTTCGCGCAGCACTAGAATTTCGTCAGCATTGACGACGGTCGACAGACGGTGGGCGATCACCACGGTGGTGCGATTGCGCGAAACAACGTCGAGCGCCTGCTGGATGTCGCGTTCAGTCTTGGTGTCGAGCGCTGAAGTAGCCTCGTCGAGGATCAGGATCGAGGGCGACTTGAGGATGGTGCGCGCGATGGCGACACGCTGCTTCTCGCCGCCGGACAGCTTCAGCCCCCGCTCGCCGACCGGCGTGTCATAGCCCCTGGGCAAAGCCTCGATAAAGGTGCCGACCTGCGCCATCGCAGCGGCTTGCTTGATTCCCTCTTCGGAGGCGCCGGGACGCCCGTATTCGATATTGTAGCCGATGGTGTCGTTGAAGAGCACCGTGTCCTGCGGCACCATGCCTATGGCTGAGCGCAGGCTCTCCTGCGTCACATCGCGCAGGTCCTGCCCGTCGATGGTGATGCGGCCGCCAACCACGTCATAGAAGCGGAACAAGAGGCGCGAGATCGTCGATTTGCCGGCGCCCGTCGGTCCCACGATAGCGACGGTCTTGCCAGCTGGCACCTCGAAGCTCACGCCTCTAAGGATCGGGCGATCGGGATCGTAGTGAAAATGCACGTCCTCGAAGCGGATGACCGGGCCGGTGATTTCGAGCTGCCCCGCGCCGGGCTTGTCGGTGATTTCCGGATCGCGATCGAGCAGCTTGAACATTTCTTCAATGTCAGTCAGGCCCTGCCGCAATTCGCGATAAACGAAGCCGATGAAGTTGAGCGGCCGGTAGATCTGCATCAGGAAAGTGTTGAGCAGGACGAAGTCGCCTAGCGTTAGCGTGCCGTTCATCACGCCCATGATCGACATGATCGAGATGATCAGAAAGCCGGCGTAGAAGATGATCGCCTGGCCGAAATTGAGGAAGCCCAGCGAGGTCCAGATGCGGATGGCGGAGCGCTCGTAGCCGGCCATGGCCCTGTCGAAGCGATCGGCCTCCATCTTCTCGTTGGCGAAATATTTTACCGTTTCGAAGTTGAGGAGGCTGTCGATGGCCTTGCCGTTGGCGTCGGTATCGCTGTCGTTCATCTCGCGACGGATGGCGATGCGCCAGTTCGAGGCTTTGATGGTGAAATAAAGATAGGCCCAGATCATCACCACCAGGACGCCGAGATAGCTGATCCCAAACAGCCAGACGAAGATGATCGCAACCACCACAAACTCGACGATGGTCGGCGCGATGTTGAGCATGGCGAAACGCACCACCGTTTCGATGCCCTTGGTGCCGCGCTCGATGACGCGGGACAACCCACCGGTGCGCCGCTGCAGGTGAAAGCGCAGCGACAAGCGATGCATGTGGTGGAAGGTCTGCAGCGCCAGCTTGCGCACGGCATGCTGGCCCACGCTGGCGAAAAGCACGTCGCGCAGCTGCTGGAAGCCGGCATCGATGATGTTGCCCATCACATAGGCGATGACGAGGACGATCGGCACGGCCATGCCGAGGATCAGCGCCGTATTGGGCGTCGAGCCATCAAGGCTATCGATGATGCCCTTATAGGCGAAGGGCACCAGCGTGGTCGCTACCTTGCTGGCGAGCAGCGCAGCGATCGCGAGGCTCACGCGAAGCTTAAGATCAGGCCGCCCATCGGGCCACATATAGGGCCAAAGATTGCGAACTGTGGAGAATACGGAGCCTTCGTCCGCGCTGACGGACGGCTTCTTTCCAGAATTGTCTAGGGACATCAGGCGGGTTCCGCTTCCTTGCTCGCAACGAGCGGGGCGAGCCCCTCGAGTAGACCGCCGAAAGCGGAATTGAGTTCACCAAGCTTGTCGTGACTGATGCAGTAGCGGTTGCGCGTGCCCTGCGCCTTGCGCTCGATCAGCCCGGCATCGAGCAAGACCTTGATGTGCTGGGACACCGTCGACTGGGCAAGCGTCAGGCTTTCGGTCACATCGCCACAGCAGCATTGACCCTGCTGGCTGGCGAGGATCCGCAAAATTTCGAGCCGGACCGGATGGCCCAAGGCCCGCATAATATTGGCAATGTCGTCGTCACGCATGGGCGCCGCTTGTCTGCGCATGATCGAGGCGCGCGAAACGCCCGGGCTCATGCTTGATCGGTGGATTACGATGGAACATGGTGAGTTTGCCTGCAAAGGTCAATCCCCATGGGAAACGGCGCCCGCAGGCGCCGTTTGCGATTATTGCAACTCTTCGGGCAGGTCGAAAACCTGACCCGGATAGATGCGATCCGGGTCGCGAATCTGTCCGGTATTGGCATCGTAGATCGTGGTGTACTTGATGCCTTCGCCGTAGACGCGACGCGCGATCGTCCACAGATTGTCGCCGCGGCGGATAATGGCCTTGCCGGACGCAAATCGCTGCGCTTCCGGATCGCCGAGCGACACCGCCACCATGGTGGGCACCTCAGGTTCAGGCTGGGCAACGGTTTGCGGCGCGGCTTGTGGCTGCGGCTGTGCTTCTGGCTGCGGCTCGACGGCCGGCTCAGGGCTAACCGCAGGTTCAGGCTCGGCAACTGGGTCGGCCTCTGCGGGCACCGCCTGCGCTGGTGCCGGGCTTGCTGTCGGCGCATTAGCCGGTGCCGTCTCTGCAATGGGTTCAGGAGGCACACTGGTCTGAGCCGGCTCTTCCGAGTCAGGCGGCGGCGTGGTCGCTTCTGCAGTGACGATTGGTTCCGGGACCGGTTCGGGCTCCGTAGTACCAACAGAACTAGCCGGTTCGTCTGGCTCTGCTGCCGCTTGGGTAGACTGACCGGCAGACTGCGGCTGGTTCGCCGGCGACGTTGGCGTCGGTTCTACCGCCGGTGCTGCTGGTGAATTAGCCTGTGCCGTTTCGGGCTGTGCCGGGGCAGCAGGCTGCTCCGGCGTTGCCGCCGGCTGAGCAGGCGTTGCTGGTTCGGTGGCCGACGTTGACTCAGATGACGTTGCCGATGCCGTCGATGACGGCGAATCAGCAGCGGCCTCGGGAGCCGGTTGCGGCTCCTGTTCCTGTTCGGCCTGGGCAACGGCAATCGGCTCTTCTGCCTCGGGGAGTTCAACGACGAAGTTCACCTCGGCCCGGGCAGCGACCTCGGCAGACCCCTCGCGCAGAAGGTCCACGCGGACGCGCTGGCTTGGATCGTCGAGCACGTCCCCAGCTTCGACCAGCCAGCGTCCATCCGCGACTTCGGCATCGGCGACGAACTGATCGTCGACATAAAGGCGCACCGTGCCGCCCTCAGGTCCGGCACCGGCGAAGAAGGTGCGATCGCCTTCCTTTTCGATGGCGTCGATCGTGGGCGGCAGCATGTCGATGATGGCGTCGACGGTTTCTGGCTCATTCGGGACTTCGCTCGGAGGTGCAGCTGTTGCAACGGACCGATCGTCCTCTAGCGCGGCAGCAGGCTCTTCGACCGAGGCAATAGCAGGTTCGCTGCCGGCGTTGGCGGCGGGCTGCGTCTCGGCAGTTGCGTTTGCGGGCTCACCAGTCTCGACGGCTGGGGCTGGCTCATCTGCCTCGGGCAGCGCTGCAACAGCCAAATCCTCGTCAGTCGCTTCGGGCGCTGCTTCATCAACAGCGTCCGGCGCTTCGGCCGTCTCGGGAGCTCCAGCGGTAGACCCCGGCGCTTCGGTGGTTTCGCCAGCATCTTCTTCCACCGCCAATTCTGCATCCGGCACTGTCGCTGTCGCCGCTTCAGGCGCAGCTTCGGTGTCAGGCGTAGACCCGGCGACCGCTGGGTCCGCTGATGGCTCGTCGGCCGCTTCTGCTTGGGCGATCGCGATGTCGGCCGGGGCTGTCAGGCCCTGCAGCACTTCGCTGGCTTCGCCCGGCGTGCTGGCAACGACAAGCGGCTGGGTAGTCTTGTCTTCGTCGATCACGACGATGAAGGATTCGTCGGCTGTGCCTGGCTTGCCCGCTTCGCCGAGGGTGATTTCTAGGCCGCCGGGTGGCAGCGGCTCTTCGGGAACGATGACCCAATCGCCGCTGTTTTCGACGGTCGCAACGCCAAGCGGCTCGCCATTAGCAAAAACTTCCACTTCGCTGCCCGGCGTGCCACTGCCGGCGATGACTACGGAGCCATCGGGCTCGGCCCGCAGCAAGCCGAAGGTTGCGGTGACGACGTCGTCCGCGCTCGGTACCGTCTCGGCCGCCGCTGCGGCGGGTGGCGCAACTTCGAGCGCCGGCTCGTCCGTTACCGCCACGTCCGATGCGGGTGTCTCTTCAGGCGTAGCGGCATCAGCAACAGCTTCGGCATCGTCCGCAGCCTCGGTATCGGCAATTGCAGCAGCGGGTGGCGCGGGAATCAGGCCGACATCGACCATTCGGCCGCGCAAACACTGGCCCATGCCATCAGGGCTATTGAAGCAGGTGACGACGGATGGGCCGGTCAACACGCCAAGAATAACGACTAAGGTGACCGCGGCCGCCCCGATGGTCAGGGCTAGTGGTCGTTTCGAAGCGGTTTCGGCCAGTTTATTCTCCACAGATCCAAGTCAGCCGGCAGCCAGCACTGGCCGGCGATGTGCCGTTACCGTCGATCCCAGAGCCGCTTCTGTTTTCAACAGCTTGTATGTAATGGATTCATATAGAGCTTCAAAGGACGCATCAATAATATTGGGCGATACGCCGATGGTGACCCATCGTTCGCCCGAAGCGTCGCGGCTTTCGACCAGTACACGGGTGACCGCGCCCGTGCCGCCGTCCAGGATACGCACCTTGAAGTCGGCGAGTTCGACATCCTCGATCAGCGCAGAATACTTGCCCAAATCCTTGCGCAGGGCCTGGTCCAGCGCGTTGACGGGGCCGTTGCCTTCGGCCACCGACATCAGCAATTCGCCGTCGATGCGCAGTTTCACCACGGCTTCGGTGACCGTCATTTCTTCGCCCTGCGCATTGTGGCGGCGCTCGACCATGGCCCGGTAATGCTCGACTTCAAAGAAGCTCGGCAGCGTGCCCAAAACTTCGTGCGCCAGCACGCAGAACGAAGCGTCAGCGCCGTCATAGGAATAGCCGAAGGCCTCGCGCTGCTTGACTTCGGCCAGCAGTTTTTCAAGGCGCGGATCGTCCTTTTCGATGCGGATGTCGTGACGGGCCAACGCGGTCAGGAGATTGGATTTTCCAGCCTGTTGCGAGACCATGATGCTTCGTTCGTTACCGACGCTTTCGGGCGTAACATGCTCGTAGGTCGAAAAATCCTTGAGCAGAGCGGACGCATGGATGCCGGCCTTGGTGGCGAAGGCCGAAGCGCCGACATAGGGCGCCTGCCGGGCCGGGGCGCGGTTGAGGCGATCGTCAAAGGCGCGCGAAATGTGGGTGAGGCGCGCGAGCCGCTCGAGGGTGATGCTAGTCTCGAAACGCTGCGCATAATAGGGTTTGAGCATGAGCGTCGGGATCAGCGACACGAGGTTGGTATTGCCGCAGCGTTCGCCCAAGCCATTGAGCGTGCCTTGCACCTGGCAGACACCCATCTCGATGGCGGCGAGCGCATTTGCCACTGCCTGGCCGGTATCGTCATGGGGGTGGATGCCGAGCTTTTCACCGGGCGCATGTTCGAGAACCGTGCCGACGATTTCGCGCACTTCCGACGGCATCGTGCCGCCATTGGTGTCGCACAGCACAACCCAGCGCGCGCCAGCGTCGAGGGCCGCCGTGACGCAGGCCAGCGCATAGGTCGGATTGGCCTTATAGCCATCGAAGAAGTGTTCGAGATCGATCAGCACTTCCTTGCCAGCCGCCGCCGCAACGCGCACCGTCTCGGCTAGCCCTTCGAGATGCTCGTCCGTGGTTGAGCCCAACGCCAGCTCGACCTGATAGTCCCAGGCCTTGGCGACGAAGCAGGTGGCATCGGCTTGGGATTGAAGAAGCGCCTGCACGCCCGGATCATTGTCCGCCGAGCGCCCTGCCCTCTTGGTCATGCCAAAGGCGGTGAAGCTCGCCCTTTTGGTGCGGCGCTGTTCGAAGAAGGCCGTGTCAACCGGGTTGGCCCCGGGATAGCCGCCTTCGATATAGTCGACACCCAGCTCTTCGAGCATCGCAGTAATGGCGATCTTGTCCTCGAGCGAGAATTCGACGCCAGCGGTTTGGGCACCGTCGCGCAGGGTGGTGTCGAAGAGATAAAGGCGGGTGCGGGACATGGTCTACTCAGGCCAGACTTGGGTATCGTAGTCGGGATGCTGACGATTGCTGCTTGCGATGGCAGCGGCCCAGGCGGCATCGTCATCCGGTCCGCTCCCGGTCGTACCGTTGTCGCGAAGGCTGAGGATGCTCTCGAACCAGGGCACCTTGCCCTCGTTGCCATCGCTGGTCCTGGGCGGGAACAGCTCGGGATGGTCGAGCGAGCCGATGGTGAAGTTGATGCGGTCGCCGGTTATCGTCTCATAAAAGAGCGGCGTACCGCATTGTGCACAAAATCCGCGATCGACGTGCTCTGAGCTGCGAAAGCGTCCCGGCGTGCCGCGGGTCCAAGTGACGGCATCCTTGGGCGCGGCAACCAGGGCGATAAAGATATTGCCCGCCGCCTTCTGGCACATGCGGCAGTGGCAGATATGGGCATTGTCCAGCATCTGCGTCGCATGGTAGCGCACCGCGCCACACTGGCAACCGCCGCTCACCTCGATATCCACGCGGTCCATCAAGCGTCTCCCTTGGGCGGCCAGGCCTCGGTATCGTGGTCCGGATGCTGGTTGGAGTGGATGCCGGCCATGAAGTCGCGCCACTCGTCGCTGACCTCGTGCCGCACCGGAATGCTGGTCAGCGTGTCGAAGAAGGGCAGCTTGTCGTCCGGGTTGACCTGTATTTCCGGTGCGGCAACGGTGGGATCGTCGAAGGTGCCGATGGCCAGTTCGAGGCCGAAGCGCGTTTCATAGGCGAGCGGCGTGCCGCACTCGCCGCAAAAGGCGCGGCGGGCGGCATCCGAGCTCTGGAACCACTTGGGCTCCCCACGAGTCCAAACGGCATTATGCGCCGTAACCAATGGGCCAAAGAAGCCGCCGAACGCCTTCTGGCACATGCGGCAATGACAGATCGACGGCCGCCCCAGGCGCGTCACGCGAAAGCGCACCGCCCCGCATTGGCAGCCGCCGGTATGGGCATCACTAAGGGGCATGACACACTGCTTCGATATTGTTGCCGTCCGGATCGTAGACGAAGGCGGCATAGTAATTGGGGCTGTACTCGGTCCGGATGCCGGGTCCACCATTGTCCTTGCCACCCGCAGCGATCGCGGCTGCATAGAAGGCGTCCACTTCGGCGCGGGTGCGAGCGGCGAAAGCGGTATGGCGACCGGGGCCTGCCTCCTTGCTTTCGCTCAGCCAAAAGACAGGCACGTCCCGACCGTAGCCGCAGACATGGAAGCCGCCAGTATACTCGGTCGGGATCTCCGACATGCAGCTGCCCCCAAGCGCCTTGAATACTGCGTCGTAAAAGGCGCGGCCGCGGGACCAGTCCGAAACGAAGATGCCGGTGTGGTCGATCATGGGAAGTCTCCTCGCGTTAAAGAAGGCCACGAAACCGATGTGTTGCGTCAGCCGATGTCAGGAGCTTGCGCATCACCGCTTCACCTCCCATTTCGTCTGCCGCTGGCCAGCTTCATCCTTGTAGTCCATCAAGGCAATGCCTTGCTCGGCCAAGTCCTTGCGGATGGCGTCAGCTTTGGCGAAATCCTTGCTGTTAAGGGCATCGAGGCGTTCGGCGACTTTGCTCGCGACGCCGGTGTCCTCGGCCACTTCGCGCTTGATCTGGATGCCCATCAGGGCAGCCAGCGCGAGCCCGTCGGCGGCCCGGCCCTCGTCCATGAACAGGGCATGGATGCGGCCGATGGCGCCGGGCGTGTCGAGATCATCGGGGCGAGGCGATCGACGAGGTCTGGAGACAAGTCGGATGCCGGCTCGGCGTCGCCCGCAGCGCGTTCCCATTTTTCGAGCAGGGTCACCGCTTCTTCGAGGCGCCGCTGGGAGAAATCGATCGGCTCGCGGTAATGCGTCATCAATATGGCCAGCCGCAGCGCTTCGCCCGGCCATTTGCGGCCGCCGAAGTCTTTGGTTTCCAGCAGCTGGTGGATGGTGAAGAAGTTGCCGAGCGACTTGCTCATCTTCTGGCCCTCTACCTGGAGGAAGCCGTTATGCATCCAGACATTGGCCATGGCGTGCGAGCCATGGGCGCAGCGGGACTGGGCGACTTCGTTTTCGTGGTGCGGGAAGATGAGGTCGAGCCCGCCGCCGTGAATATCGAAGGTTTCGCCAAGGTAACGCTCCGACATGGCCGAGCATTCGATATGCCAGCCGGGCCGGCCGCGGCCCCAGGGGCTCTCCCAGCCGGGTTCGTCGGCGGAGGACAGTTTCCAGAGCACGAAGTCAGCCGGATTGCGCTTGTGCGTGTCGACGGCGATGCGGGCGCCGGCGAGATTGTCGTCGAGATTGCGCCCGGAAAGCTGGCCATAATCTTCCATGGAGTCGACCGCGAACAGCACTTCGCCTTCCGCGACATAGGCATGACCACGGCCGATCAGCGTCGTGATCAGCTTTTGCATGCCCTCGATATTGTCGGTCGCGCGCGGTTGCACCGTCGGCTCGAGGCAGCTGAGGGCCGCGACGTCCTTCTGGTATTGCGCAGCCGTGGTCTCAGTTACCCGGCGGATGGCGTCGTTGAGCGGCAACTCGGGAAAGTCGCGCAAGGCGCGGGCGTTGATCTTGTCGTCGACGTCGGTGATGTTACGCACATAGGTGACGTGCTCGGCGCCATAGCTGTGACGCAGGAGCCGAAACAGCAGGTCGAAGACGATGGCGGCGCGGCCATTGCCGATATGGGCGAAGTCATAGACCGTCGGGCCGCAGGCATAGAGCCGCACATTGCTCGCATCCATCGGCGTAAATGGCGCCTTGGCGCGATGGAGCGTGTTGTAGAGCGAAAGCTGCGGCTTTGCCGTCATCGGAAAGTCTCTTGGCCAGACGAAATCGTGCTCTGGCGGGAGAGGCTCTATCCATTTGCTTTATGAGGATGAAGAAGACCGCTCCGCCAACGCTTGAGTTAGCAGGTAATAATGAACCAGGTAATGGTGCACGGGGTCTTCATAGCGCACGAGATTGGCCGGGCCTGCGGCAGAAAGCAAGCGCAAAACAAAAGAGGGCGACCCGAAGGTCGCCCAATCGCTTTGGAGGCGACAATCCAAGCGTCTCACGTGTGGCTGTCATCCCCAACGGCTACACGGGAATGTTACCTGCTTCGACGCGTTGCGCGATGCTGCCGAAAACGGGTGCGCTGCCGTTGTCCACGGCAAAGATGCGGACTTCGTCACCGGCCTTGAGGAAGGGCGTGCGGGCGCCACCAAACTTGGCCTTCTCGGCAGTTCGCGCCTCGGCGATACAGGCAAAACCTATGCCGTTCGATTTGATCGGTAGCGTTTCGTCATGGGCATTGGAGATGGTGCCCCCGCCGATGATGGTTCCTGCCGCAAGGTTGCGGGTTCGCGCAGCCTCGACGATCAGGTCGAGGAAATCGAAATGCACGCCGACGCCGGCATTGGGCTGGCCGTAGAGGGTGCCGTTGACCTCGACGCGGACTGGAAGATGAAGGCGATTGTTGCGCCAGCGCTCGCCCAGGCTATCCAGCGTCACGGCGACCGGCGCAAAGGCGGTCGAAGGTTTGGAATGGAAGAAGCCAAATCCATTCTGGAGATCATCGGCCACCAGCCGGCGCAGCGAGACGTCATTGATCAACGTTACCAGGCGGATAGCGGCGCTTGCCTGTTCGCGCGTGGCGCGCATCGGAACGGCGCCGATGATGATGGCGACTTCGGCTTCGAAATCGAGCGCCAAGTCATCGCCATAGATCGGGAGCGGATCCGTCGGTCCAGAAAGCGAATCAGAGGCACCCTGGTAGAGCAGCGGGCGAACCGATTGCAGTTCCGCATCCTTGCTGCCCTTGAGCGAGCGCACGCGTTCAAGGTGGCTCATGTAACCAGAGCCATCGATCCACTGGAAAGCGCGCGGCAGCGGGGCATGGGCCAGCTTGGCTTCGAACACCTGCCCGGCAATGTCGCCGACCTCGAGCTGCGCCGCCAGTGCAGAAAGGCCCGGTGCCAAGGCATCCCAGCCGTCGAGCGCCGCCTGCAGGGTCGGCGCGATGCGGCCTGCCGAGACAAAGCGGCTCAGGTCGTTGGAGACGATCACGAGCTGTCCATCGGGACGGCCGTTGCGGAGGGTCGCGAGTTTCATCTTCGTGCTGCTTCTTCTCGACAGTGACCCGGACGCGCTACCACGGTGTCGCGGGCACAGCTATAATGTTGCCATGTGTCCTAGCGATGTCTTAAGGGCCAAAGGGTCGCGACGGTTGCGGCCCATGGACGGGAATATCTAGTGGCTTTTTCTTCGACCGGCCTGCGCGCTCTTGGCCTGCTCCTGTTGTCGCTGATCGTTTTGGCGCTCGACGTCGAGGCGGCGCATGCGCAAGCCGCGCAATGCGCGCAGCTGCAGGGCGCCTTGGCGCAGTTCGACCGCAATGGCGATTTCCGCCAGATCGACGGCAATACCAATTCGGCGCGTCAGCTACAGCGCGCCGTGCAGGATGCGGAAAGCCAGTATATCCGCCAGGGCTGCAACGACGATGCCAAGGCCGGGCGGGTGCTGACGCAGCAGTGCCAGCTCATTGCCCGCGACGTGCTCGACCTGCGACGGCAATATGCCGAGGTCAGCCAATCGGTCGAGACTGCCAATGCCGTGGCCGGTCAGCGCGAGGCGATCCTCCAGGAAATGGCGCGCTTTGGTTGCAATGCCGGTTCCAGCGCGACCTTCAGTAGCGAGCGCCAGTCGATCTTCGACCGCATCTTCGGCACCACGTCGGAAGGCGATTTCACCGATGGCGATTTCGTCGATGGCGGCGACTATTGGCAGTATCAGGGCTATTCGACCGTGCGCACGGTTTGCGTGCGGCTCAGCGACGGCTATTTCTGGCCCATTAGCTATTCGACGCTGACCGACTATGTCGGCAACGATGCGCAGACCTGCCAGGCGTCATGTCCCAATACCCCCGTCGAGCTTTATTTCTACGACAATCCGGGCCAGGAGCCCGAGCAGATGCGCAACATGTCGGGGCAGATGTATACCTCGCTCCCCCAGGCCTTTGCCTATCGCAACGATTTCGACGAGAGCGCCAGCTGTCGTGCGACGCCGACGTCAAACGGTGCCGTGACCATGGCCAGCACCGGCGATGGCAGTAGCCGGGCCATGCTCGACATCAATGGCCTGAGCTTTCCCATGCCCCTGCGCGATCCGCGCGGCGTCGTGCCGGTACAGGCGGCCGTGGCCGCCCAGCCGGTGACCGATCTCGCCATGGTCGACGTGCCCCTGCCCCGCCCCCGTCCTGCCGGCCCGGGCGAGCCGGCGCGTCCGGCCAATGTGGCACCGGCCGAGACGCTGCGCGTGGTTCAGTTCGGCGACAAGAAGGTCAGGGTAGTCGGTCCAGACACGCCTTACGCCCAAGCAGGACAAGCAGGCTCTTAAGCTCTGGGCCATCGTGGCGGCCGGTCAGCGCCATGCGCAGCGGCAGGAACAGGGCCTTGCCCTTGCGGCCGGTCGTGGTCTTGAGCGTTTCCGTCCAATGCCCCCAGGTCGTCTCGTCCCAGGGCTCGGGCGGCAACAGCGCCTTGGCGAGTGCCAGGAAATCCTGATCCTCGGGCGCGATCACCGGCTCCATCGGGCCAACGAGGATCTTCGACCATTCCGCGATGTCGGGGAACTTGACCAGGTTCTCGCGCAGAAGCAGCCAGATGGCTTCTCCTTCGAGCCCCATGGATGACAAGCGCGGAGCCGCTTCCTCGTAGGGCATAGCGTGGAGCAGCTTGGCATTTAGGCCATCGAGTTCGGCGGGATCGAAACGGGCCGAGCCATGCGAAACCATGGAAAAGTCGAGCCGCTCGGCGATCGCATCGAGGCTGGCATAGGGCTCGACCGGTAGGCTCGTGCCGGTGAGCGTCGCAACGGTGGCGATGGCCAGAGGCTCGTAGCCTTCCTCACGAAAGTCGCGGACAGACTGTGAGCCGAGGCGCTTGGAAAAGCCCTGCCCCTGCGCGTCGGTCAGAAGATTGTGGTGGCCGAAGGTCGGCACCGGGCCGCCCAAGGCTTCGAAGATTTCGATCTGCGTGCCGGTATTGGAGACGTGGTCCTCGCCGCGGATCACATGGGTGATGCCGAGGTCGATGTCGTCGACCACCGAGGGCAGCGTATAAAGGTAGGAGCCGTCGGCGCGAATAAGCACCGGGTCAGACATCGAGGCGGTGTTGACGGTCTGCGGACCCTTGATCACATCGTCGAACTGCACGGGGCGACCGTCGAGCTTGAACCGCCAATGCGGCTTTCGTCCTTCGGCTTCGAGGCGGGCGCGGTCTTCGGCGGAAAGCTCAAGCGCGGCGCGATCGTAGATCGGCGGCTTGCCAAGGAGGCGGGCGCGGGAGCGCTTGCGGTCGAGCTCGTCCTCGGTCTCGTAGCAGGGATAGAGCCGGCCGGCGGCAATCAGCCTGTCACGGGCGGTGTCGTAGAGGTCCGTCCGCTCGGACTGGCGGACCAAAAGGTCCGGCGTGACGCCGAGCCAGCTCAGGTCCTCTTCGATGCCGTCGGCAAAATCGCGGGTCGAACGCGCGAGATCGGTATCGTCCATGCGCAGCACGTAACGGCCGCCATGGCGGCGGGCGAAGAACCAGTTCAGCAAAGCTGGGCGGGCATTGCCCAGGTGAATGCGGCCGGTTGGCGACGGGGCCCAGCGAACGGTGACGCTCATCCGACGACGGTATCCTTGAAGCCATTGGTGATGGGGTAGCGGCGGCCCTGGCCAAACGCCTTGGGCGTAAGCTTTGGTCCGGGAGGCGCCTGGCGGCGCTTGTATTCGGCGATGTTGACCAGACGCTGGATGCGCAGCACGAGGTCGCTCTCGAAACCATCGGCCACCATGTCGGCAACCGATTGCTCTTCCTCGATCATGGCCGTGAGCAATGCATCGAGCACCGGGTAAGGCGGCAGGCTATCCTGGTCCTTCTGGTCCGGCCGCAGTTCGGCGCTCGGCGCCTTGTCGATGATGTTTTGCGGGATGACCATGCCGGACGGGCCAAGACTGTCGCCGGGGAGATGGGCATTGCGCCAGGCGGCGAGGCGATAGACGTCCATCTTCAGCATGTCCTTGAGCGGATTATAGCCCCCGTTCATGTCGCCATAGATGGTGGCGTAGCCGACGGCCATTTCGCTCTTGTTGCCGGTGGTCAGCAGCATGGAACCAAGCTTGTTGCTCACCCCCATCAACACCACGCCGCGCATGCGGCTCTGGATGTTTTCCTCGGCAAGGTCGGATGGGCGGTCCCCGAAGATCGGCGCCAGCTGTTCGAGCGCATGGTCGACCGGATCGCCGATGGACACCACATCGTAGCGCACGCCGAGCAGTTCGGCGCATTCCTTGGCGTCCTTGATGCTGGCCTCGGACGTATAGCGGTAGGGCAGCATGATGCAGTGCACCTTGTCCGGCCCGAAGGCGTCGACGGCCATGGCGGCAACCACGGCGCTGTCGATGCCGCCGGAAAGGCCGAGCACGACATGGTTGAAGCCGTTCTTGTGCACATAGTCGCGCAGCCCGAGCACACAGGCGCGCCAGGGGGCTTCGTCGACCGAGGTCAGCTCGGTGACGATGCCTTGCGTGCAAGTCCAACCCTTCTCGCCGCGCTGCCAGGTGCTGAGTATGAAATCGGCCTCGAATGACTTGCCCTGGAACACCATCCGGTCGCCCGGCTCCATGCCGAAGGAGGCGCCGTCATAGACGAGCTCGTCCTGGCCACCAACCTGGTTGAGATACAACAGCGGGATCTGATCTTCGCCGGTGCGGGCGCGGACGAGATTTTTGCGGACATGCTGCTTGTTGCGCCAATAGGGCGAGCCATTGGGGCAGAGCAGGATTTCGGCGCCGCGCATGGCGAGGTGTTCGCAGACCGACTGGTGCCAGATGTCCTCACAGATCGGAATGCCAATCGAGACACCCTTGATCGTCACCGGCTCAGCCAGTGGGCCAGCGGTGAAATAGCGCTTTTCGTAGAAGACGTCGGTGTTGGGCAGTTCGCGCTTGAGGCGGACAGCGACGATTTCGCCGTTCTCGGCAACGATCACCGCGTTGTGGAGCCCATTGCTGTCCTGCCAGATGGTCGGAAGGATCAGCGTGACATCGCTGCGATCGGTTTCGCGCGCCAGCTCTTGGGCCGCCTCGACGGCATCGCGGATAAACTTAGGCTTGAACAGCAGGTCGTCCGGAAAGTAGCCGGTCAGAAACAGCTCGGAGAACATCAGAATGTCCGCCTTGGCGGCCTTCGCGTCAGCAAGCGCTTTACGGGCAAGCGCCAGATTGCCTTGGAGATCGCCCACCTTGGGATTGAGCTGGGCGAGGGCAATGCGGAGCTGATCGGTCACGGTGGAGCGGGCCTGATAATCGGAAGGTGCTGGGCAGACTTAACTTCTCACCCGGGTGAGAGCAAGCCAAGCCAATTGCCCGGAGCTTGCAGCTTTGGTAACCGTTCGCGTCATAATCTGTTCACAAGCCTGCCAGCGCGAGAATTTTCTGCAACCAACGTCGGCAGGTTGAGTTCCGCGTACTCTGTTATTGTTTTCGAAGTTATGCCCTCCTCATGTACCGAATTCTGATCGTCGAAGACGAGATCATCGTCGCAACCGAAATCGAGTATGTCGTGGCCGACATGGGCCATGACCCCGTCGGCATAGCGGCGGATCAGAAGTCGGCATTGGCGAAGGCGCAGAATACCGATATCGCGCTAGTCGATCTTAACCTGCGCGACGGCCCGACCGGGGCAACGATCGGCAAGATCCTGGCGCAGACGCATGGGGTGACGGTGGTGTTCATGACTGCCAACCCGACCCAACTCGGAGACGGGGTGCCGGGTACCGTAGGCGTCCTGCCCAAGCCCGCAACCGAGCGCGATCTTCGCGATGTGCTGAATTTCGCGGTAGCTCGTCACGTAGCCGAAGAAGCCAAGCCGCCCAAGAAGCTCAAGCTTTTCACCTTTTCCGGCAATGCCGGCCTCGCCAGCTAGGCGTCCGGCGCCGAGCGCAGTCGCGACGATCGGCTGAGCGCATCCTTGGGCAGGGTCACCTCGACGACCAGCCCCTCTGGCAACCAGTGGCGCTCGACCTTGCCACGCATCTGCCCCTCGACCGACATCTGCACCAGACGCGTGCCGAAGCCGCTGAGCTTTTCCGGCTCGACCGTCACTGGGCCATCGGTCTCGCGCCAGGTGAGGCTGTACTCGTCTTCGGTTTCCGACCCGGTGATGACCACCTTGCCGTCGTCGCTGGAAAGCGCCCCATACTTTGCGGCATTGGTAGCCAATTCGTGGAACAGCAGCGCCAGCGGCGTCGCCGTGGCATCGTCGATAGCGATGTCGTCGCCGGCAAAGACCACGCGCTGCTCATCTTCCTGCCGATAGGCGCGCATCAGGCGATCGACCAGCGCCGAGAGCATGCCCTGTCCGTCCCGCGATGACGACAGATGGCTGTGCGGCCGCACGAAGTCATGTGCCTCGCCGAGCGCGAACACGCGCTGCCGGAGCTGATCGGCGAACGGCTTGGCTTCGGGATGATTGCGGGCGGACAGGCTGATGATGCCGGTCAGCACGGCAAAGATGTTCTTGATGCGGTGGCTGAGCTCCTGCGCCACCAGTTCGCGCTCGTCCGCGGCATGGCGCGATTCGTGGATATCGGTGCAGGTGCCGATCCAGCGCAGGATCTGGCCCTGCCCGTCGCGGATCGGCAGGGCGCGGCCCAGGGTCCAGCGATACTGCCCGCTATGGTGCCGCAACCGATATTCGATCTGGTAGGGCTCTCCGGTCTCCAGCGAATGGCGCCACGTGGCCCAGGCGCGGGCCTGGTCCTCGGGATGGAACACGTCGTTCCACCCCTCGCCATCGGTAGTGCCTTCCGGAACGCCGGTAAACTCATACCAGCGGGCGTTGTAATAATCGTGAAAACCGTCCGGCAGGGTCGACCACACCATTTGCGGCATGGTGTCGGCCAGCGTGCGGAAGCGCAGCTCGCTGGCCGAAAGCGCCTCCGAAACCTGCTTCTGCTCGGTGATGTTGACCGAAACGCCCGGGAACCGAACCGCCTGCCCTTGCTCATTCAGCCGCGGCCTACCCGAGGCCAGGACCCACACCACGCCGCTTTCGGTTACGACACGATATTCGGAATGAAAGGGCGAGCCGTCCGTCAGCACCTTTTCGATCTCGCGACCGACACGCTCGACATCGTCGGGATGGATGCCCTTGAAGAACTCTTCTATCGGCAGGCCGAGCGCCGCCTGTTCCGGATCGATGCCATAAAGTTCGGCAAAGCGGGCGTCGCTGGTGACGCGATTATTGAGCACGTCCCAGTCCCAGGTGCCGACCAGATTGGTGCCGGAGACCGCCATCGAGAGGCGCTCTTCGCTGCGCGCCAGGGCGCTTTCGGTCAAAACCCTCGCCGTGGTCTCATGCACGATGCAGAGCGTGCCGATGGGCTCGCCGTCATCGCTGACGATGGGGCTGTAATAAAGGTCCATCCAGCCCGGCTCGAGCGTGCCATGGCGATCGAGCAGCAGGTGCTGGTCCTGCAAGGTCCAGGACTCGCCGCGCATGCCGCGTTCGATATTGCCGCGGTTGAAGTCGGCAATCTCCGGCCAGGCCTGAAGTGCCGGCATGCCGAAAATGTGCGGATGCTTGTTGCCCGCAAACTTTGCATAGGCGTCATTGTACAGCAGTTCGCCCTCGTCGCCGACCAGCATGACCATGGGTGTTGCCGCCACAACCATGGTGCGCACCGCACCGCGCAGCAGCGTTCGGGCCAGTCCGGAATCGGGCCCAGACGCGTAGATGCCCAATCGAAGTCGTTGAAGAGCTTTATGGTCGGGTCTTGGTCGAGACGGGATCGCGTTGCCTCGCTTGCATTGGGGAACAAGGATGTCAGCATTCCGTGTCGGCCCCTACACCACCAAGTCTTACCACAACCGTAGCGCTACGCGTCTCGTCGAGCACCAGATCACCATATGGCGAGTTACTCGCCCGCCATCCGGTGTTCGCGCACAGGCTTTTGCGCATGCACTTCCTCGGCGACGAGGAAGGCCAGTTCGAGGGCCTGGCTCGCATTGAGGCGCGGATCGCAATAAGTGTTGTAACGGTCCGAAAGCGTCGTTTCGGTGACGGCAGAAACGCCACCGACGCATTCGGTGACATCGTCGCCGGTCATTTCGATATGGACGCCGCCGGCATAGGTGCCCATCTCGCGGTGGACATCGAAGAAGTTGCGCACTTCGGTCAGCACCCGCTCGAAGGGGCGTGTCTTGTAACCGGTCGAGGCCTTGATCGTGTTGCCATGCATGGGGTCGCAGCACCAGACGACGGTGCGGCCGGCCTTCTGCACAGTCTCGATCAGACGCGGCAGGTGCTCATGCACCTTATCCGCACCGAAGCGCGAAATCAGCGTGATGCGGCCAGCTTCGTCGGTCGGGTTCAGCCGGTCGAGCAGGCGCAACAGGTCATCATTGGCAAGGCTCGGGCCGCACTTGATGCCGATCGGGTTGTGGATGCCGGCAAAATACTCGACATGCGCCTCGTCCGGGTTGCGCGTGCGATCGCCGATCCAGAGCATGTGGCCGGAGGTCGCGTACCAATTGTTGGTGATCGAGTCGCGGCGGGTGAGCGCTTCTTCATAGCCGAGCAGCAGGGCTTCGTGGCTGGTGTAGAAGCTCGTCTGGCGAAGCGCCGAGGTGTTGTCCGGATTGATGCCGAGCGCCGACATGAATGTGATGGCGTCGTCGATCTTGCGCGCCACTTCCTCGAAACGGGTCTCCCAATTGGAGCCCTTCATGAAGCCCATGGTCCATTCGTGGATGCGGGTCAGTTCGGCATAGCCGCCGGTCGAGAAGGCGCGCAGGAGGTTGAGCGTCGCGGCCGACTGCCGATAGGCCTGCAGCATGCGATCGGGATCGGGAACGCGGGCGCCTTCAGTGAACTCGATGGCATTGATGATGTCGCCGCGATAGCTGGGCAGCTCGACGCCATCGATCACTTCGGTGTCGGCCGATCGGGGCTTGGCGAACTGGCCGGCGACGCGCCCAACCTTGACGACGGGCTTGGACGCGCCATGGGTCAAGACCACAGCCATCTGCAGGAAGACGCGGAAGAAATCGCGGATATGGTCGGCGCCATGCTCGGCAAAGCTTTCGGCGCAATCGCCGCCCTGCAAGAGGAATGCTTCGCCGCGGGAGACGGCGGCCAGGCGGGACTTAAGATCACGGGCCTCGCCGGCAAAGACCAGCGGCGGAAAGGTCGCAAGCTGCCGCTCGGCGTTTTCTAGCGCTGCCGCGTCGGGATAAGCAGGAACCTGCTTGATCGGCTTATTGCGCCAGGAGCTCGGGGTCCAGGTGGTCATCTTTGATCTCGCTTGTGCCGGTTCACTCGGCTGCCGGGCGATCTAGCAAGCCGCCGCCCCCGTGCCAAGGGACAAAGGGCTAGGCCTTTTCACCATTGCGGTAGACATATGTCGGAGCCTTGAAGGTCACGAGCTCCTCGGCGGCCGATGGGTGGAGCGCGATGGTGCGATCAAGATCGGCCTTGTTTGCCCCCATACCCACGGCGATCGCCACCATCTGGATCATCTCGGCGGCGCTCGGACCCTGGATGTGCACGCCCAGCACCTTGCCGCCGTCCTTTTCGGTGATCAGCTTGATGATCATGCGCTCGGTGCGGTCCGACAGCGTGTTCTGCATCGGCCGGAAGCGGGCAAGGTAGACGTCGATGTCGCCATGCGTCGCCGCCTCGATCTCGGTGAGGCCGATGACGCCGATTTCCGGCTCCGAGAACACGGCCGTCGGGATCAGCGACAGGTCCACCGCCTGCGGATTGTCGTTGAACACCGTCTCGGCGAAATACTGGCCTTCGCGAATGGCAACCGGTGTCAACTGGATGCGACCGGTCACGTCGCCCACCGCGTAGATCGACGGCACGGAACTCTTCGAATAGCGGTCGACCTCGACGGCGCCATTGTCATTAAGCTTGACGCCAGCCTCTTCAAGACCGAGGCCCTTGGTATTGGGCCGGCGGCCGGTTGCGAACATGATGGCGCCGAACGGCGCCGAAACCCCATCGCTGAAGGTTGCCGTGATGTCGTCGCCGGTCTTGGCCAGTTGCTCGATGCGTGTCTGGTAGATGATGCGCACGCCGCGCTCGGTGAGACCCGCCTCGAGGCCGACGCGCATGTCCATGTCGAATTCGCGCAGGATGCAGGTGCCGCGATAGACCAGCGTCACGTGGACCCCAAGGCCGGCAAAGATGGTGGCAAACTCGACCGAGATATAGCCGCCGCCTTCGATCAGGATCGAGCGCGGCAGAGAAGGCAGGTCGAAGGCCTCGTTGGAGGTAATCGCCAATTCCTTGCCGGGAATGTCAGGGATGAACGGGTGGGCACCCGTCGCGACCAGGATGATCTTGGCGCTGAGCTCGCGGTCGCCATTGATCAGCCGGACGCTATTGGGACCGGTGACCACGGCGCGGTCACGAATGACTTCGGCGCCGGGCTTTTCGAGATTGGAAACATAGGCGTGCTCGAGCCGGGAGATTTCCTTCTCCTTGGCAGCGACAAGCGTCGGCCAGTCGAAACTTGCATCGACCTGCCAGCCAAAGCTTTCGGCAATCTCAAACTGGTCCTTGAAGCGCGAGGCATAGACATAAAGCTTCTTGGGCACGCAGCCGCGGATGACGCAGGTGCCCCCGACCCGGAATTCCTCGACGATGGCAACCTTGGCGCCATAGGTCGCCGCCATGCGCGCAGCACGAACGCCGCCCGAACCGGCGCCAATGACCACGAGATCATAATCGAAGCTCATCCGTATCGCCCCCGTTCATCGTCAACTGCCGATGAATGTAATGTCAGTGCCCGCACAAAAAAGACCCCGCTCTCGGGCGGGGTCGATGCTCGTTTATCGCTCGCTCAGAGCTCGACGCCCCTGGCGCGAAGGCCGCCGCGGACCTTGGCGAAGAATTCGGTGCGCAGGTTGTTGGTATAGACCTGCAGCACGCGGCTCAGATCCTGGTTGAGCTCGCTATTGGCGCTGGCAAGCTTCTGGCCGGTCGGCGATTCATAGAAGGCGACGATGGCGGTCAGCTCTTCCATGGTGAAGCGCATGGCATAAAGGCGCGCGAACTGGTCGAGCAACTCGCCCTTGCGGCCATTATATTCCTTGATGACCTCGCCGATCACTTCCTCGGTCTGGACGCCGAGTTCGGGGTTCTGCTGGGTGATCTGCTGCATGGTGGCGATGCCGGTTTCGACCACCGTGGTTTCGAAGATCGCTCCATTGTCGGTAAGGTCGACATATTTGCGGGCCAGCGCCAGCTGTTCGGGCGCCACTTCCTGTGCAAAGGCCGGCGCGGCAAAGGTAAACACGCCCGCAGCCATTACCGCACACAGCAGCGCCTTGGCACCGCGCATCCCCGTCCCGTTCAATGCCATCTTCTCTTGTGTCCCCGATCAGAAATCTCGTTGCAGCGTTTCGACGCCATTGGGCGTCGCCACGTAAGCCTTGCTGCACATATGCAGGAAGAGCCCGTGCTGGACAACTCCCGGAATGTTCAGAAGGTCAATGGAGAGCGCTTCTGGATCGGAAATGCGGCCAAAAAATGCGTCGAGGATCAGGTGCCCACCATCGGTCTCGTAGGGCGTCCCGGCTCCCCGGCCGCGCAGTTTCAAGTCACCAGTGCCGCCGTGACGGCGCATGGTTTCCTCGACCAGGTGCCGCGTGGCGCCGAGGCCGAAACGGTTGACCTCGATCGGCAGCGGATACTGACCGAGCGTTTCGACGAGCTTGGAGCCGTCGGCAATAACGATCATGGCATCGGATGCAGCAGCGACGATCTTTTCGCGCAGCAGTGCCCCTCCCCGCCCTTGATCAGATTGAGCGCCCCATCCAATTCATCCGCGCCGTCTACCGTCAGGTCGAGCCGGTCCAGTGTTTCGAGATCCGAAAGCGGAATGTGGAGGCCCTTCGCCTGTGCGGCGGTGACTTCGGACGTGGGTACGCAGATGACGTCGAGCCCTCCGGCAACCTTTTCACCCAAAAGATCGACGAAGTGGCGCGCCGTCGATCCAGTCCCCAGACCAAGTCGCATGCCGGACTGCACCTGCGTCAACGCCATGGCGGCCGCTTCGCGCTTCAATGCTTCGCTCATCTTCCCTCCCGAAAGCACCGCGCATGCTGTCTTGCCGATCATCCTGTCAAGCACAGCATCGCGCAGTTTAGAACTTGGTAAACATCCACTGTAACCGCGCAGCAACACAATAAGGCGATGATGAGGCACTTGTGGCGGAAACGAGGCGTTTGATCTTCCGCGTTTTCACCACTCGAAGTAAGTAGCGCTAATTGTCGCGGTATCGAATCGAGCCTGCGCGTTTCCCCTGAGGCCAAGTAGAATGAACATTCTCAAATTTGCTCTGGCGATCGGCATGTCTGCCGTGTTGTCGGTGAGCGCAATGGCGCCTGCCGCGGCGGCGCAGTGGTATAACCCGTCGACCAACCAGTTCGAGAATGTGGAGGCTTCGGCGACCCCGGGCCGCTCCGGCAGCCCGATCAAGAAGTCGATCGTCGATTACGAAACCACCCAGAAGCCGGGCACAATCGTGATCGAGACCAGTGAACGCCGCCTTTACCTCGTGCTTGAAGATGGCAAGGCTCTCAAATACGGCATCGGCGTGGGCCGCGAAGGCTTCACCTGGTCCGGCACCAACCGCATCACCCGCAAGGCCGAGTGGCCCGGCTGGACCCCGCCCGCCGCCATGCGCAAGGCGTTCCCGATCTTCCCGCCTATATGCCCGGCGGCCCGGACAACCCGCTGGGCGCCCGCGCCCTCTATATCGGCTCGACCCTATATCGCGTGCATGGCACGTCAGAGCCGTGGTCGATCGGCCAGGCCGTCTCCTCTGGCTGCATCCGCCTCACAAATGAAGACATCACCGATCTTTACGAACGCGTCGCCGTCGGCGCCAAGATCATCGTCAACCACTAAGGTCTGACACCAAGCTTTGCGATAAGGCCGCCACCTGGGCGGCCTTTTTCGTTTTCGCAGGGGCCAACTTGCGCTAGCATAAGCGTCATGACTGCCCGTCCCCTCATCGACAGCTTCGGCCGCCAGATTTCCTATCTGCGGATATCGGTAACGGACCGCTGCGACTTCCGCTGCGTCTACTGCATGGCCGAAGACATGACCTTTTTGCCCAAAAAGGAAGTGCTGAGCTTTGAGGAAGTCGAGGCCATCGCGGGCGCCTTTATCGCGCGCGGCACGACCAAGATCCGCCTTACCGGCGGCGAGCCCCTCGTGCGCCGCGACATCATGGATCTCGTGCGCAGCCTTGGCAGCCGCATCGGCCATGGACTCGAAGAGCTGACCCTCACCACCAATGGCAGCCAGCTCGCCAAGCATGCAGAGGGCCTGTTCGCAGCCGGCGTGCGTCGGCTTAATGTCTCGATCGATACGCTCGACCCGCAGCGCTTTGCCGAGATTACCCGTCGCGGCCGGCTCGACCAGGTCATCGCTGGGGTCGACGCCGCGCAAGCCGCGGGCCTCAAGATCAAGATCAACATGGTCGCCATGCGCGGCATCAACGACGACGAGATCGAGCCGATGATGGCTTGGGCGCATGGCCGCGGACTGGGCCTGACGCTGATCGAGGGCATGCCGCTCGGCGAAGTCGGGCTCGACCGCGTCGACACCTACGTGCCCCTGCGCGAGCTGCACGACCGGCTGTCGCGCCGCTATACGCTCACCAAGCTCGACAAGCGCACACCGGCGGCCCTGCCCGCTATGTCCATGTCGTCGAGACCGGCGGCACGCTGGGCTTCATCACGCCGATGAGCCACAATTTCTGCGAAAGCTGCAACCGCGTGCGCCTCACCGCCACCGGCCAGCTCTTTCTCTGCCTTGGGCAGGACGATCAGATGAACCTGCGCGATGCCCTCCGCGACGGTGGTCTCGAAGGCCTCGACGTCGCCCTCGACCACGCCATGATCATCAAGCCCAAGGGCCACGATTTCGTGCTCGACCGCACCCGCACCGAGCCCGCCGTCGCCCGGCACATGAGCGTCACCGGCGGCTAGAGCCTATTTGTCGTCGTCGACGACGATGGCAAAGTCGAGCGGCAGCGCTGTCGTGTACTTGATCTGCCCCATGGCGAAGGCTGAGCTCACGTCGGTGAGATTGATCTTGCTGATCAGCCGCTTGTAGAACGTGTCATAGGCGTGGATGTCGGGCACGACCACGCGCATCAGGTAATCGACATCTCCGCTCATGCGGTAGAATTCGACGACTTCGGGGAACTCGTCGATCACCCCGGAAAACTTGCGCATCCAGGCTTCGTTGTGCTCGTTGGTCTTGACCGAGACGAACACCGTCACCCCGACATTGACCTTGCTGGGATCGAGCACGGCGACACGGCGCTGGATGACGCCGTCTTCTTCCATCTTCTGGATACGGCGCCAGCAGGGGGTGGTGGAAAGCCCCACCTTGCGGCCGATTTCGGCCACCGGCATGGTCGCATCCTTTTGCAGCAGCGACAAAATTTTCCGATCGATCTTGTCCAGCGCCACCTTCTCCCCTGAAATCAGATTGCGTTCTGACCGTTTGAACCCCGCGTCAGCGCTGTGATCAGTGCCATATCGGCCCATCCAGCGCAATAAAATTGCGCGACCATTTCGCAACCGCGTTCTCCACAATTGGCCGTCGAGGCGAAACCGGGTGTTAACCACGCTCCCCTAAGGTCCTCCGCATAGCGTCGCGAATGCGTTCTTTTCGCACTGTTTTAGTAACGAGTATGAGTCCCATGGCGTCCCTGCCGGCCACCGATGCCGAGGTCCGTGCACGCGTTGCCGGCGACGGCAAGCGCACCGCACAGAAGACCGTGCTTGAAGCACGCCAGCGTCTGACATCGAGTTCGGGCACGCGCGCCGATTTCGATTTCGAACTCATCAACGATTATGCCGCCTCGCGCATCAATGCTGCGCTGCCGATGGCCGCCATTGTCGGCATCCTGGCGATCGTCGCGAGTTTTTGGGTCCCGATCATCATTGCGGCGCTGTGGGCCGGCCTCGTCATTTCCTGCCTCCTGATCGTCGTGCTCGCGGCGCAGCGCTTCAAGCGCAGCGACCCGGCCAAGTTCAACGCGGCGCGCTGGACCACCAATTTCGTCGCGGCAGAATCGGTCAGCGGCATCGCGCTGTCTTTGCTCGCGCTCTTCACCTTCTTTGCCCATTCTCCAGACCTGACGCCGGTGATGTTCGCCATGGCGCTGGTCGGCGTCGCCAGCAACGCCGTCGCCACGCACACCCTGCCGCCTGCGACGATCATGAGCACCCTGCCGGTGACGCTAACGGTTTCCATCGCGCTCCTCACCCAGGGTGGGACGCTCAACTACACGCTCGCCGCCGTCACCATTTGCGGCGAGGTCTTCTTCGTTTTCCTCGCCCGCCAACTGCACACGTCCGAGCTCGAAACCATTTCGCACCAGTCCGAAAAGGACACGCTGATTTCCGAGCTCGAAGAAGCGCGCAACATGTCGGACGAAGCCCGCCGCCATGCCGAGCAGGCCAATATCGCCAAGTCGCAGTTCCTTGCCACGATGAGCCATGAGCTGCGCACGCCGCTCAACGCCATTATCGGCTTTTCCGAAGTGCTGAAGTCCGAGCTCCTGGGCTCCCACAATGTGCCGCAATACAAGGAATATGCCGGCGACATCCATTCGAGCGGCCAGCATCTTCTCAACCTCATCAACGAGCTGCTCGATCTCAGCCGCATTGAAGCGGGCAAGTATGAGCTCAATGAGGAGGCCGTGTCGCTCGTCGATATCGCCGCGGACTGCAAGCGCATGATGGAGCTGCGCGCCAAATCCAAGGGCATCGAGCTGGTGTTCAGCGTCGGCGACAATCTGCCAAAACTCTGGGGCGACGAGCGTGCCATCCGCCAGGTGGTGCTGAACCTCCTCTCCAACGCCATCAAGTTCACGCCGCAACAGGGCCGCATCGTCCTTGTGGTGCAGCGCAGCGGCGACGGCGGACAGCTAATTTCGGTCAAGGACAATGGTCCCGGCATTCCCGAAAACGAGATCGAGACCGTGCTCTCGTCCTTCGGCCAGGGCTCGCTGGCGCAAAAAACCGCCGAACAGGGCGCGGGCCTCGGTCTGCCGATCGTGCAAAAGATTATGGACCTTCATCAGGGCCGCTTCGATCTGTTCTCCAAGCTCCGCTTCGGCACCGAAGTGATCGCGACCTTCCCGCGCGCGCGCGTCATGGACGCTCTTGCCCCGGTGATCGAGAAGCGCAATCGGCTCGAAATCTATTCGGCTGCTGGCTAGCACCTTGCGGTTCGGTCAAGTTTGCGCCTCTATCGAGGTCGATGGAGGCCTCATGATCCGTTTTGCCGCGCCCGCTTTGCTCTCCCTTATGCTCGCCGTTGCCGCGCCCCTCGCACAGGAGGCTCCGGCCTTCGACACCAGCTATCGTGCGTCGCCGACAATATCGGCGCGCCTGCAACGCGAATATCTGACCAACATTCGCTGGTCCGCAGGCGTTAAGACTCGCGAGATGCTGACCGCGGCCTTCGCCGAACGCACGCCAGCCGAAATCTGGCAGGAACTGGTCGCCGCCGACGGCTTGAGGACGGGCAATGTCGCCGATGCGCTGACATCCTTCTGGGTGCTCAACTGGATCACCGCCAATGGCGCCTACGGCACCAAGATCGACAACGCCCCGATCAAGCGACAGCTCGAACTGGCCTTTGCCGGCGACAGCGGTTTCCGCACCACGACGGACCAGCAGCGGCAGCAACTGGCCGAGGGCTATATTCTCGACTTTCTGGTCCTGCACGCGGCGCTCAACGATGCGGTCGAGCGCAAGGACGTGGCAACGCTCAAGAAACTCGCAGCCGCTTCGGTACTGCGGTTCCGGCAGCAGATGAAGGTGGATTTGCTCAGCCTTGCACCCGGACCGGAAGGGTTCCAGCCGAAGGCTGTAACTAAGTAGGCCCCCTCACCCGCCGCGTCGCGGCGACCTCTCCCCCAGAGGGAGAGGTGGGGGCAAGCGGCGGTCGCGGAGCGACACCTCTCCCTTGGGGGAGAGGTCGGCCCTCTTGGGCCGGTGAGGGGGCCTTTTTAGGCGTTCCCACTCACACCAGCGCTTTCAAACGTCGCCATGTTCTCGTGCAGGTGCAGCGCGGTCTTGGCCATGACCGCGGCCAGCGCCGCCCCGCTCCCTTCGCCCAGCCGCATGCCGAGGTCCAAGAGACCGGTCTGGCCCATCTTCTCCAGCACCAGGGCATGGCGGCCCTCGGCAGAGACATGGGCAAAAAGGCAGTGGTTGATCGCTGCCGGGTTAACGGCATGCGCGATCGCGGCCGCAGCGGTCGCAACATAGCCATCGATGATCACCGGCACCTTCTGGTGCCGCGCGGCAACGATGGCGCCGAGCATCGCGGCAACCTCGCGGCCGCCGAGGCGGGCAAGTATATCGAGCGGATGCTCGATGCCCTCGCGGTGAAGCGCCAGGGCCCGATCGACGGCGTCGATCTTTCGCCCCAGGCCGGCATCGTCGACGCCCGTGCCGCGGCCCACCCAATCGGCACCCGTACCCCCATAAAGCGCAGCATAGATTGCCGCGGCGATTGTGGTGTTGCCGATGCCCATTTCGCCAAGGCAGATGAGGTCCGGCTTGCCTGCCACGGCTTCCATGCCATAGGCGATGGTCGCCGCGCACATGTTGTCGTCGAGCGCCGACTCGCGCGTGATGTCGCCGGTCGGCAGTTCCAGCGCCAGTTCGAAGACGCGCAGATTGATCTCGTGCAGGGCGCAGATCTGCGAGATCGCGGCGCCGCCATTGGTGAAGTTGGCGACCATCTGCGCGGTAACTTCGCGCGGAAAGGCCGACACGCCCTGGTCGGTCACGCCATGATTGCCCGCAAAAATCGTGACCATCGGATTGCCGAGCCGTGGTTTGGCGCGATGCTGCCAGCGGGCCAGAAACTCCACCAGCTCTTCGAGCTTGCCCAGCGAGCCTGGCGGCTTGGTCAGTTGGCTATCGCGCTGGCGCACGGCCTCCACTGCCTTATCGTCGCCATCAGGCACTGCGATCAGCAACTCGACAATATCGGCAAAGGCAGGGTTGAGAGCGGGCATGGCTGGCTCCAGCATGCTAGGAGGGGTCGGGGCGCCGCCTTGTTGCCCATTCCGGAGCCGATTGCAATTGACGCCAAATGCCAAAGCCCATGTCCTGCGGTTGAGGGACGACCTCCTCATGGCATTGCGGGTTCTTTTCGCGCCTGCCGACGGGTCGCGCGCCGCATGAGCGCCCTGAGCTCGGGCGCATCGCCGTGGTGCTGCCGGTCGCTGCCGTGATCATGGGCGTAATTCCGATCGCCATCCTGGTGGGCGGCGTCGCGCTTGGCCTGCCGCTCTTTTTTGCCGCGGCCCTATCGGTCGCGAGCATGGTCGTGGTCGGCGGCGCCATGACGGAGGACGCGCTGGCGGATGCCGCCGACGGACTCTTTGGCGGCCACACACGCCTTCGCCGCCTCGAAATCCTGAAAGACAGCCGTCATGGCAGCTACGGCGTTGCCGCGCTCTGCCTCTTGCTCCTGATCCGGGTGACGGCGCTTGGCAGTGTGGCTCTTACAGATCCGCTGCTGGCCGGCCTGCTGTGGCTGGCCGCCAATATTGCGGGCCGTTCGGCATCGCTGTGGTTGGCGGTCGCACTGCCGCTTGCGCGTCCCGAAGGCGCGGCCGCGACGGCCGGTGCCCTGCCTCGGCGACAGTTTGTTATTGGCGCGGCAATAGCCGTCGTCTTGATGTTTCTGAGCGGCGTTCCGGCGATGGGTGTACTGGCCGCTCTGCCGGTGCTTACGCTTGTGATATGGTCCTGGAGCCTGCTCTGCCAACGCCTCGTAGGCGGGCAAACCGGCGACCTCGTTGGCGCGGCCGGCGCTCTGGGCGAGGTCGCCGTGCTCACCGTCCTATTGATCTTCGTCTGACGCCTTGAAATCGCCGCTGCTAGTCCCTTTATCGGAAGGGTAGACCAAGGGAGAATCGCCAGCATGATCTTTATCGGCATCGCCCTTCTGGTCGCAGCTGGCATCGTCCTCATGATCAGCGCCGATGCCGGCAGCATGATAGGGCTGTCACAGATGCAAACGGCGCAGCTTTTGCCGCTGGTCATCATCCTCATCATCTTCGCCGGCGGCCTCTTCACCCGCACCCACCGCTTCCGTGAACTGGTCGGCGGTCTCTTCATGTGGGCGGGACTGTTTGCCGTCGCCATGGTCGGCTATGCCTATCGCGACGAGCTCACCGGCATTGTCGGCCGCGTCGCCGGCGAGATCCAGCCCGGCGTTGCCCTCGTGGATACCGAAGGCGGCACCGCAACCTTCCGGCGCGGCATGGGTGGACATTTTGAGGTCAATGCCACGATCAACGGGCACACGACGCCCATGGTATTCGATACCGGCGCCAGCGCCGTGGTCCTGACCGTTCGCGACGCCCAGGAAGCGGGCATCGATACCGACAACCTGCGCTATTCGGTGCCGGTTTCGACCGCCAATGGCCAGGGCATGGCGGCACGCGTCCGGCTCGAGTCGATCGAGGTCGGCGGCATATCACGCCGCAATATCACGGCCTTTGTCGCCAATGCCGGCGCGCTCGAACAGAGCCTTTTGGGCATGACATTCCTTGAAACGCTGAGCCGCTACAGCGTCACGCAGAACGCGCTGGAGCTGGTCGACTAGACCGCTTCGGCAAGCGGCTCGACGGCGGCCAGGGCCCGCATCATCACCTCGGGCCCCGCCCCGCGCTTAGCGGCATCGACGCTGAGGATCTGGCGGAACTGCTTGGCACCGGGCCGGCCATTGGCAAGGCCCAGCATGTGCCGTGCGATATTGTTGAGCCGGGCATCGCCAGCCGTCAGCTCCGCCTCCGCATACTCCGCCATCGCATGCATGATCGCTGCGAGATCCGGCACCTCATGCACATCGCCAAAAATGCGGGCGTCGACCTCCGCCAGGAGCATCGGATTGTTGTAGGCGGCACGCCCCAGCATCACCCCGTCCATGTGCTTGAGGTGCGCTTCTGCCTGCTCCAGCGTCTCGATGCCGCCATTGATCGCCATCGGCAGCGGCTGCAACCGTTCGCGCAGGCGATAGACGCGCGGATAATCGAGCGGCGGAATGGTGCGGTTTTCCTTGGGGCTCAGCCCCTGCAGCCAGGCCTTGCGGGCATGCACGTAAACGGCGTCGACCCCGGCCGCGACGATCCTGTCGGCAAACCGATCGAGGCTTTCCTCGGTATCCTGGTCGTCGATACCGATGCGGCACTTGACCGTCACCGGCCGGTCCGTCGCCTCGCGCATGGCGCGCACGCAGTCGGCTACAAGATCGGGCTCGGCCATCAGGCAAGCGCCGAACTTACCCGATTGCACCCGGTCGGAAGGGCAGCCGACATTGAGGTTATATTCGGCAAAGCCGAAGGGCTCAGCGATGCGAATGGCCTGGGCGAGATCGGCCGGGTCCGAGCCACCCAGCTGCAGCGCCACCAGCCCCTCATGCGCGCCGAAGCGCAGGTGCCGCTCGGCATCGCCATGGACGATTGCGCCGGTCACGATCATCTCGGTGAACAGAAGCGCATTGCGCGTCAGCAGCCGATGCAGCGTCCGGCAATGCCGGTCGGTCCAGTCGATCATCGGTGCCACGGAAAAGCGGCGCGTCCGGTTTATCTCGGCAGTGCTCATGGCGCTGCTTTAGCGCATAAGTGCGGCGGCGCCAAATCCGCCATGCAACCGGAACCGGGCCCGCCTGTTCCCCAATAGGCAGCAAGAGGGAGACCCAATGGCAGACCGCAAGCACCGCGTCGTCATCGTTGGCGGAGGCTTTGGCGGCCTCTTGGCGGCCAAGTCGCTCGGTGCGGTCGATTGCGACGTGGTGCTGATCGACCGGCGCAACCACCACCTCTTTCAGCCCCTGCTTTATCAAGTCGCCACCGCGGCGCTGAGCCCCTCCGAGATCGCCTGGCCCATCCGCCACCTCCTGCGCTACCACCAAAACGTCCGCGTCATCATGGCGACCGTCACCGGCGTCGACGCGGCCGATCGTGCGGTGCTGCTCGAAGACGGCTCGCGCGAAAGCTATGACAGCCTCATCCTCGCCACCGGCGCGAGACATGCCTATTTCGGTCACGACGAGTGGGAGGCTTTCGCGCCCGGCCTCAAGACCGTCGAGGACGCCACCGCCATTCGCCGCAAGCTGTTGCTGGCCTTCGAAGCTGCCGAGCGCGAGACCGATCCGTCCCGCCGCAAGGCGCTGCTTACATTCGCGCTGATCGGCGGCGGTCCGACCGGCGTCGAAATGGCCGGAGCCATCGTCGAACTCGGTCGCGCCAGCCTCCGCGGCCAGTTCCAGACCATCGACCCGCGCGAAATGCGCGTCGTCCTGATCGAGGGCGGCGACAAGATCCTCGGCAATTTCGACGACGATCTTTCCAGCTACGCGCTCCGATCGCTGCGCAAGATGGGCGTCGACGTGGAGCTGGGCAAACCCGTCACCGCAGTCGATGCGGACGGCGTCACCTTTGGCGACCAGCGCCTCGAGGCCAAGACCATCATCTGGGGTGCCGGCGTTGCAGCCTCGCCCGTGGCAAAATGGCTGGGCATCGAGGGCGACAAGGCCGGCCGCATAAAGGTCGCGCCAGACTTGTCCGTGCCCGGCCACCCCAATGTCTTCGTCATCGGCGACGCCGCCTCCGTGCTGCGCGAGAACGGCAAGCCGGTACCCGGCATCGCTCCCGCCGCCAAGCAACAGGGCCGCTACGTGGCCGACTTGCTGCGCCGAAAATTTGCCGGCCAGCCCGCGCCCGGCCCCTTCCGCTACAGCCACGCCGGCGATCTCGCCACCATCGGCAAGCGCTCCGCCATCATCGATTTCGGCTGGATCAAGCTCAAGGGCGGACTGGCCTGGTGGGTCTGGGGCCTCGCCCACATCTACTTCCTGGTCGAAACCCGCACCCGTATCTTCATCACCATCAGCTGGCTCTGGATCTACCTCACCGGCAATCGCAGCTCAAGGCTGATCACCCACGGCATGGCGCCACACACCAAGCCGCTGGAGGAAGTCGACAAGGGCTAAGGATCGATGTCCAAAGCCGATGCGCGCTTGGCCAGTTGCCGTTCGCGCAGCCAGATATAGAGCCCGCTGGCGACGATCACCGCAACGCCCAGGATAAACCACTGGTCGGGCGGCTGCTTGAAGATCAGCCAGCTGGCGATCGAGAGGTAGATAAGGCTCAAATAGCTGAACGGCGCCAGCGTCGCGGGCGAGGCGAAGCGATGCGCCACCGAGTTGAGGAAGTGCCCGCCAAGCCCGGCCGCGCCCATGATGAAGAAGGCGACCCAGGAGATCGGCAGGCTCGGCCAGGTCCAGCCGGTAAAGGCGATCGGCAGCAAGAGGATGATGGGCGTCACCCCGGCGTAAAATTGCTGCGTCAGCGCGGTGTCGACGCCTGCAAGCTTACGCGTCAGGATCGAGAACAGCGCCAGAAAGAATGCGCATCCGAGGCTCAGCAGCGCTGCCGGATGGAACGCTTCCGATCCCGGCCGCACGATGATCAGGATGCCGACAAAACCCACGCCGATGGCGAGCCACCGCCGCCAGCCGACTTTCTCTCCCAGCAAGGGTCCGGACATGGCGCAGATGATCAGCGGCGAGGTGAACTGGATGGCGCTGGTCACCGTCAGCGGCAAGAACTTCATGGCCAGGAAGTTGAGCCCGGTGGTGACCAAAAGACAGGCCCCGCGGAGGAGCTCAAGCTTGAGATTATTGCTCTGAAACAGCGCGCGTCCGCTGACCGGCAGAAACAGCAACACCAGCAAAATCAGATGCATGCTGTAGCGCATGAAGACGATTTCGGTCGTCGGTATCCCCTCGACCGAAAGCCATTTGGCCGAGATATCGAGCACCAGCAGAACCAGCTGCGAGGCCAGAACCAGCATGATGCCGAAATTGGCACGGCTCTCGATCGGGGAAACGGCGGGCATCAAACATCCAGGTCGCCTTCAGGGGCGCAGGCGAGCGATGGCTGACCGGGCGCGGCAAGTCAACCGGTGAGTGCACTCTCGACCAGGCTAAAGCCCAAGGCCACCAACACATCACGTCAGCCCCTCCCTCCCCTTGAGGGGGAGGGGTAGCGAAGCTGGGCCGGCAGGCCTTAGCGAAGCTGGGTGGGGTGGAGCAAAGCACACAGGTTAGAATGCGGCCCCACCCCCCACCCTCATTCCCTCCCCATCAAGGGGAGGGAGGCGATGAACAATCCTATCCGCGTCTTTATGAACAGCGCCCTCCTAAAGGGGAGGCCGGGTGGGGGTCAGGCAACCTTCACCGCACCCTCAGCTCAAAACGTCTCTGCCAAATGCCGAACCTGCAACGACCCCGCCAGCTCAGCCGAACGCACCTGGCGGCCATGGCGCGGGTGGAAGACCAGTTCCACCAGCCGCCCCGGCAACAGCGTTAGGGCATTGTCGGAGAAATAGCCCGGCGCATCCACGGTTGCCGTGGCAAAGAAGGCGGGCTTGTCCGCCTCGAGCGTCAGAACGGCTAGCCCGTCCCGATCCGACCATGTGCTCGAAACCGTCGCCGGCACCAGTTCATACGCCTTGTAGGGCTGCGGGAAATAGTCGTTCTCGCCCAGCACCCTACCCTGCGCGTCGGTCCAGACGAAAAACAGGAATTCGTCGGCCGCAAGGTCCCCATAGGGAATCTCGGTCACGGCGATGGCCGCATCGGCGCCCACAGCCGAATTGCCGCCGAAGAGCCTGCGGCTTTCGCCACTGACCTTGACCGCTTGAACCTCGAGCTTGATCGAAACCGGCCGGCCGGTGTCGTTGATGGCCTTGAGCACGATACGGTCGGGCAGCTGGTTCTCGACCGGCGTCCCGCGTGAATTGGTGCGGACTTCGGTGATTTCCGGCACGGCGACGACGTTGACCAGGTTGTAGAAGCGACGCGCCATATAGTGCATCAGCTTCCACTGCCCGCCATAGTCGAGGCTCGACCAGCTCGCCACCGGCCAGATGTCGTTGATTTGCCAATAAAGCGTGCCCATGCAGCGCGGCTTGGTGGAGCGCCAGTATTCGATGGCGGTTTTGATCGCGAGGCCCTGCTGGATCTGGCTCAGGAACACCATTTGGTCGAAATCGCGCGGAAAGCGGAAATAGCGCGTCATGGTCTCGAGGATGCGTGCATTGCCGCCATTGTTGCGCTGGTGGTTTTCCATTACCGGCGAGGACGGATTGCGATCCTTGGGTTCCGCAAAGGTCTCGATGACATTCATCGAGGTAAAGCTCTGAAAGCCGAATTCGGAGGCAAAGCGCGGATTGACCGTGCGATAGGCGTCAAAGCTCTTGGCCGAGTGCCAAACGTCCCAATAATGCGTGTCGCCGCGCGTATCGGCATGCCAGCCGTCGGAGAAATCGAGATAGCCCATGGACGGCGAGGACGGCCAGAAGCGACGGGCCGGGTCTTCGTCCTCGACGATATTGCCGAGCATGGAGTTGAGCCGGTCGTAATTGGCGACGTAGCGCTCCGGCGCCGCCTTGGTTTCGGGATACCAGCCGAGCGAGCCGATGACCTCGTTGTCGCCGCACCAGAGGGCAATCGAGGCATGGTGGCTAAGGCGGCGCACCTGTTGGGTGATTTCGATCCGCACGCTGTCGAGGAAGGGGCGATCGGACGGGTAGCTCATGCAGGCAAACATGAAATCGTGCCAGATCAGGATACCGAGCTCGTCGCAGAGATCGTAGAAATAGTCCGGCTCATACTGCCCGCCGCCCCAGATGCGCAGCATGTTCATGTTGGCGGCCTTGGCGCTATCGAGCAAATCGCGGATCACGTCCGGCGTCACGCGGCTGGGAATGGCGTCGGCCGGGATCCAATTGGCGCCCATCATGGTGATGTCGCGGCCGTTGATACGGCACTTGAATGTGTGATCGATCTCGTCTTTTTCGACGACCCATTCGAGTTTGCGCAGGCCGATCTTGCGGGTCGTCACTTCGCCTTCAAGATTGGTGGTCAGCTCGTAAAGCGGCTGCTCGCCCTGCCCGGCCGGCCACCAAATGCGCGGGTTCTGGATGGTGATGTTGTGTGTGAAGACGTTCTCGCCCTTTTGCACTGTCACGGTGTTGGTCACGACCTGACCATCGATCCTGTGCTCAAGTTCCACCTCACCATGAGCGAAGGCAAATAGACGAGTCTTTACAGCGAGTTTGACCAACTTCTCGCCGTGGGTCTGGTCGACCTGCACGCTTTCCTGCCGCGCCAGCCGCGCCTTGCGCAGGCTCATCGTGCCGTAGACGCCGATTGGCATGGTGCAGATGCCCCAGTCCCACCCGGCATGGCAGGCAGCCTTGCGGATGAAGTTCATGTGGATGCCGGCCAGGCCGTTGGTCTGGTAGTTCTTGGTGAACGGGATCGGGAATGGATGGGCGTCAGCGCGGGCCTTGGCAACGTCCGGCGCGATATCGAAATCAATGCGCATCGTATTGTCGCCGGCGTGCACCTTGCCGGTCACGTCGATGTCGTGACGAACGAAGCTATTGTCGGTGCGGGCCACCACTTCGCCGTTGAGGAAAATGGTCGCGATACAGTCGACCTCGGCCAGCGTCAGCGTCAGGTAGCCGTCGACATCTGTTTCCGAGGCTGTGAAGCGGCGCTCGACCGACCAGGCGGTCTCGTTGACCCACATCACCACCTTCTCGTTCTCGCCGTAATAGGGATCGGGAATGAGATCGGCCGCCAGCAGCGCGCCATGGACGTCACCGGGCAAAGTGATCGTCGTCGCGATTTCGCGCGTTGGGCTTGAAAGGCTAAACTCGCCGTTCAGGGCAAGGGCAGTGTTGTGGCTGGCAATGGCCATAGTGGTCTCCTCGGCCCGGCTTGCTTTGCCGGTGCAATCGATTTCGATGCCTGTTCTAGCGGGAGGACCGCGTCGTTCCAATGGGGTCGCCGAGGTTTTATTCGGCTTCGGCATTTACGGAACAACCCGAGCGCAGAAGCCGCGTTTTGCCTTACGAAACTATTAGGCTTTGACCGGCTACTTTCTTGCCGAAAGGCCAGTACATGTCCGTTTTACGACAGTATCGCGACATCGCCACCGATCCAGCTGCAGCACCCGACCTCAAGGTTGCGCAATGGAAGGCCGTCCGTCGGCAAGTGCCGCTGCTTTATGCAATGCTTGTGGCCAATACCGTTATTCTGGCGTCGACCTACCATGGCGTCGCGCCGATCGAGCTGACTGTTTATATCCCCGCAGTCCTCACCCTGGTCTGCGTCTTCCGTACCCTCATGTGGTATCGCACGCGTAGCGAGGATGTGAGCGTCGCCTTGGCCGATGTCCGCCTGCGCGCCATGGTCTGGGCAGGAGCAGGCCTCGCCATCGGCTTTACTGCCTGGAGCTTTAGCCTCTACCCCTATGGCGATGCCTTTTTGCGCTCGCAGATCGCGTTCTACATGGGCATTACCACGATCGGCTGCATCTTCTGCCTGATGCATGTTCGCTCTGCGGCCCTCGCCGTCGGCATCTGCGTCCTCGTGCCCTTCACTGCTTTTTCCTGATGACCGGCGAGGAAACGCTGATCGCCATTGCCATCAACATGGTCCTGGTCGTGGCCGTGTTGTTGGTGATCCTCCTCAACAACAACAAGGATTTTGCGGCGCTGATCGCATCGCGCGCTAATATCCTTGCAAGCCAGGGCGACACGCTGCGCCTGCTCGACGAGAACCACAAGCTGGCCAATCTCGACAGTCTCACGGGCGTGCCCAACCGCCGGTGTTTTGAGCGGCAATTGCGCGAAAAACTTGCCGAAGCGCAGCAGTCCGGCAAGTCGATCGCGGTTGCTCGCATCGACATCGACAACTTCAAATCGGTCAACGAGATCTTTGGCCAGATCACCGGCGATCAGGTCATGGCCGAGATCGCCCGCCGCATCGAGCAGGTCAAGCGCGACACGACGTTTCTGGCCCGGCTCGAAGGGGGCACCTTTGCGCTGATCATGCCGGAGCCCACCGACACCGCTGCGCAGCAGCGCTGCGCGGAAGTGATCCGCGGCGTCTTCAGCCAGTCCTTCGAAATGCCGCTCGGTACCGTTCGGATCACCGCCTCAATGGGCATTGCCGCATCGCGCCCGGGCGATACCGCCGATAGCCTCTACGACCATGCCGATTACGCCACCTGGGTCGCCAAGCGCGAAGCCCGCGGTGGCGCAGTGCTCTTCACCGAGCGTCACGCCAGCGAGCTGATCAAGGTGCGCCAGATGGAGCAGTTGCTCCACAGTGCCGATCTCGACAACGAGATTTACATCCTGCTGCAGCCCCAGTTCGACGTCGCGGCCGGCGTCACCACCGGCTTTGAGGCACTGGCCCGCTGGCGCAGTCCGATCCTGGGCGAAGTCTCGCCGGCCGAGTTCATCCCCATGGCCGAGCGCATCGGCCAGATTTGCCGCATTACCCAAATCGTCCTGCGCAAGGCGCTCGAAATCAGCGCCACCCTGCCGCGCGGCATGCGCCTCTCGGTCAATCTCTCCGCCCACGACATCGGCTCACTCGCCGCCATCGAGCAGCTGGTCAATCTCGTCAAAGCCTATCCCCGCCCCTGCCGTCTCGATTTCGAGATCACCGAGACCGCCGTGATGCGCGATCTGCGACAGGCCAACGTTTCGCTCCTGGCGCTGCTTGGCCTTGGCGCCCGCATTGCGCTCGATGATTTCGGCACCGGCCACTCGAGCCTCACGCATGTGCAGAAGCTGCCGCTGCACCGCATCAAGATCGACCGCTCCTTTGTGGCCGAAGTGACCACCGACGCTGCCAGCCGCGCCATCATCAAGACCATGGTCGACCTCTGCCGGAACCTCGGCATTTCCTGCGTGTTTGAGGGCATCGAGACCGAGGAGCAGCTTGAGGCACTGGTGTCGCTTGGCGGTCACGTCATGCAGGGCTACCTCTTCGGTCGCCCGATGCCCGTCGCCAAGCTGGAAAGCTATCTTGCCAATGAGGACAGCCGGCGGCTCAGCGCCGCCAGCTGATCGTTCTACGCCGTCGCGCCGGCGTCGAGATCGAGGAAGCCGCCCGACTGCCGCTGCCAGAGCATGGCATAATGCCCGCCCCGCGCCAGCAGCTGGGCATGGGTTCCCTCCTCGACGATCCGCCCCTGCTCCAGCACCACGAGCCGGTCCATGGCCGCGATGGTCGAGAGGCGATGGGCGATGGCAATCACCGTCTTGCCCGCCATCAACTGCGTCAACTGCTCCTGGATCGCCGCCTCGACCTCGCTGTCGAGCGCCGACGTCGCTTCGTCCAGAACCAGGATCGGCGCGTTCTTGAGCAGGACGCGGGCAATGGCGATGCGCTGCCGCTGCCCGCCGGATAGCTTGACGCCGCGCTCGCCCACCTGCGCCTCGTAGCCCCGCCGGCCCTCGGGGTCGGAAAGGCCCATGATGACGTCATGCACATTGGCCTGCACGGCGGCGCGGATCATCTCCTCCTCGGTAGCATCCTGGCGACCGTAGATGAGGTTCTCCCGCACCGACCGATGCAGCAGCGACGTGTCCTGGCTGACAAGCCCGATGGCCGCCCGCACGCTTTCCTGCGTCACCTCGCGCACGTCCTGCCCGTCGATGCGGATCGATCCTTCCTGCACATCGAACATGCGCAGCGCCAGGTTCACCAGCGTCGACTTGCCTGAACCCGACCGGCCGACGAGCCCGATTTTCTCGCCCGGCGCCACCCTGAGCGAGAACTCGTCGATCACCGAGCCGGCCTTGCCGCGCCAGTAGTTGAAGCTGACATTGTCATAGACCAGCTCCCCCTTGGTGACCTCGAGCGGCTTGGCCGCGGGCGCGTCGAGCATGGTCAACGGCTGGGCGATAGTTTCCATCGAGTCCTTGGTGGTGCCGACCTGGCGGAACACGTTGGAGCCGATCTCGAGGATCCAGCCGCTCATGTTCATGATCTGCAGGACGAAGGGAATGGCCGTCGCCACCGCCGCCGCGCTCAGCGTGCCCTGGTTCCAGCCAGCCAAAGCCAGCCAGGTTACCGAGACCACCAGGCCTGCATTGAGCAGAAACAGCACCGACCACATGTACGTAAAGACCCGCATGAGCTTGCGGAACTCGACCACATGCAGCGTGACGCTTTCGGCGACATACTGGTCCTCGTGCTCGCCACTGGCGAAGGTCTTGAGCGTCTGGATATTGGTGTAGCTATCGACGATGCGCCCCGTCATCACCGACTTGGCTTCCGAAAGCGTTTCGGAATAGCGGGCGATCAGCGGCATGGTGATGGTGAAGAGCACGGCATAGACCAGCAGCCACACCCCGATGGGCAACAACAGAACCGGGTCGAGTTGCGCCAGGACGACCACCGCCACGATGACAAAGACCAGCGCGTACCAGGCTGCGTCGATCGTGAGGTTGACCCCGATCTCGATGGCCTCGCCGGCCTGGATGACCTTGTTGGCGATGCGCCCGGCAAAGTCGTTCTGGAAATAGGTCCAGCTCTGTCGGATGACGTGCCAATGGCTTTGCCAGCGGACGATATCGACGAGGTTGGGCACGATGGCATGGTTGCGGATCAGCGTGTCGAGGAGAAAAGTTGTCGGCCTCACGAGGACGACGACCACCACCATCAACAGCAGGGTCCGGCCGTGCAGGTCGAAGATCTGCCCCGGCGGCGTGGTGGCCAACATGCCGACCACGAGGCCGACAAAGACAGGCATCAGCGCATCGGCGACGGCACCGATGGCGACACAGATGATGCGAAGGATAAAGGCGCCCCGGAATTGGCTGACGAAGTAGCCAACAAAGGCATTGATGCCCATGGGCGGCTGGCGGTCTTGGGCCAGTGCGGTGGGGGCATAAAGGTTGTCGAAGTAGTTGATGACGCGGTTGAACATTGTTCTGAGCTCTTAGCTGAGCCGCGCCTGATGGGACTTTCGTGGGTCCGGATCAGGTTCGGTATCGGTCCGATTTGGTGTGCCTGGCTGCGCTTGCGCCGGGATGGGAAAGGTCTCGGATCGTGATGATGTCACCCATCTGGGTTCTCCTTGGTTTGTCGTTTCTTCACCTCTCCCTTCGGGGGAGAGGTCGGATCGCTCTTGCGAGCCGGGTGAGGGGGCCTTTGGATCATCGCAGCAGGCCCCTCACCCGCCGCTGCGCGTCGACCTCTCCCACAAGGGAGAGGTAAACAAGGGCCGCCTCCGCCTCCCTTCTCCCCTCGCGGGGAAGTGGATCGGCCGTAGGCCGAGACGGATGAGGGGGTCTCCGCTCGCTCGAAGTCAGTGAAGGACCCCTCATCCGCCCTTCGGGCACCTTCTCCCACACGGGGAGAAGGAAGAAGACTACTCCGCCGCGTCCTCGGCATCGTCCAGTTCCAGGAAGCCGCCGCTTTGGCGGTTCCAGAGCTGGCTATAGATGCCGCCGGAATTGACGAGTTGGGAATGCGTCCCCTGCTCGACGATGGCGCCCTTGTCGAGCACCACCAGCCGATCCATCATGGCGATGGTCGAGAGGCGGTGGGCGATGGCGATCACCGTCTTGCCATGCATCAGCATCTGCAACTGGCTCTGGATTGCGGCTTCGACCTCGGAATCCAGCGCCGAGGTCGCTTCGTCCAGCACCAGGATCGGCGCGTTCTTGAGAAGCACGCGGGCAATGGCGATACGCTGCCGCTGTCCGCCCGAGAGCTTGACGCCGCGTTCGCCGACATGGGCATCGAAGCCCGTGCGGTTCTGCGGGTCGGTCAGCCCACCCACGAAGTTGTGCGCCTCCGCCTGCTCGGCTGCCGCCAGCATCATTTCTTCGGTCGCGTCTGGGCGGCCGTAAAGGATGTTGTCGCGTACCGAGCGATGCAGCAGCGATGTGTCTTGCGTCACGACGCCGATATTGGCGCGCAGGGAGTCCTGCGTGACATTGGCGATGTCATGCCCGTCGATGAGGATGCGCCCTTCCGCGCGGTCATAGAACCGCAGCATCAGGTTGACCACGGTCGACTTGCCGGCACCCGACCTCCCCACCAGGCCGATCTTTTCGCCCGGACGGATGTGAAGGTTGAGGTTCTCGATGACGCCCGACTTCTTTCCATAATGGAACGAGACGTTCTCGAACTTTATGTCGCCCGTAACCGGCGGCAGCGGCTTGGCGTCCGGCTTGTCGGCGACGACGCGCGGCAGCGAAATCGAGGAAATGCCGTCCCGCACCGTGCCGATATTTTCGAACAGCGAGGACATTTCCCACATCACCCACTGGCTCATGCCCTGGAAGCGCATGACGAGGCCCAGCGAGACGGCGAGTGCACCCGGCGACATCAGCCCGTTCAGCCAAAGCCAGATACCGGTCGCTCCAACCGAAAACAGCAGCAGAGCATTGCTCCACAGCACCAGCATGTTGAGCATCGAAAAGAACCGCATCTGCCGGTAGACGGTGTCCAGGAACTGGTCCATCGCCTCCTTGGCAAACGTTTCCTCACGGTTCGAATGGCTGAAGAGCTTGACGGTCGCGATATTGGTGTAGCTGTCAACGATGCGGCCGGTCATCAGTGAGCGCGCATCGGCCTGCGCCTGGGAAATCTTGCCCATGCGCGGGATGAAGTAGACCATGATTGAAATATAAGCGACGAGCCAGGCGATGAACGGCAGAGCCAGGCGCCAGTCGGCGGACGCTGCCAGGATTACCGCGCCGGTGAAATACACCGTCACATAGACCAGCATGTCCAGGAGCTTCATCACCACTTCGCGGACGGCGAGCGAGGTCTGCATCAGCTTGGCGCCGATGCGGCCGGCAAACTCGTCCTGGAAGTAGCTCATCGACTGACGGATCAGGTAGCGATGCGCCATCCAGCGGATGCGCTGCGGGAAATTGCCGAGCAGCGTCTGGTTCATCGTGAGTGTCGAGACCAGCGCGATGCCGGGCACGATGAAGACGATCATCGCGCCCATCAGCGCCAGCTTCCAGCCATCGGTCTGGAGAAACGTCTCCGGATTGGCATCGGCCAGCCAGTTCACCACGTCGCCGATAAAGCCGAAGACGATGATTTCGCCGATGGCAACGCCAGCCGCAGCGGCGGCCATCAGCGCCAGCCACTTCTTGGCGCCATGGCTATAATGAAGACAGAATGCCAGGAGCCCTTTGGGCGGCTCAACCGGTTCGCCGACTGGATAGGGATCCAGCCTTTGCTCAAACCAACGAAACATTGTCGCTACCTTGTTTTTCCTGCAGTCGTCGGGACATCGCGCCCGGCCGGCTGCGTCCTCTCGCAGCAGGCAGGGCTTCTCGTATGACGAACGAGACTGCTTTATTTCTTCAGTCGAGCGCTCTTGCCGTCGCAATTTCGAGGCAGAGGAGCGATGGGCGCAAGGCCCTTCCCCAATCCCGTCTTAATTGACGGTGAGAACTGGGCTATGCAGCCAAGAGCCGCGTAGAATACATGGAACGGCAGAGTCGGCTGTAACCTTCCAGCCACAGATTTCACGCTTCCGTGTTCTCCACCCACGATGCAAAACTGGATCTTTCATGCGCACTGACACCGAACAGACCATCTACCTCAAGGACTATGCGCCGACCCCATACCGCATTGTGTCAGTAGATCTGGACTTTCGGATCCTCGAGGAAGCGACCCGCGTACGCGCGCAACTGACGATCGAGCCGCGCGATGACACTGCGCCGGGTACGCCGCTGGTGCTGAACGGCGATGGCCTCAAGCTTGAAACCATTGCCATCGACGGGCTGCCGCTGGTGCTTTCGGCCTATGCCGCGGATGCCGATAGCCTGACCGTGGTCGAGCCGCCAAATCGTCGCTTCGTGCTCGACACCGAAGTCATGCTGCAGCCCGAGGCCAATACCAAGCTCATGGGCCTTTATCGCTCGTCGGGCACATGGTGCACCCAATGCGAGCCCGAAGGCTTCCGCCGCATTACCTATTACCTCGATCGCCCGGACGTTTTGGCGCCATTCAAGGTCCGGATCACGGCACCTTTGGCAGTCGCGCCTGTGCTGCTTTCGAACGGTAACCTGATCGACAAGGGCGATGCCGGCGACGGCCTGCACTTTGCGCTTTGGGAAGACCCCTTCCCCAAGCCGGCATACCTCTTTGCGCTGGTCGCGGGCGATCTTGGTTCGATCACGGACAGTTTTACCACGCAAAGCGGCCGCAAGGTGGACCTCGCCATCTACTGCACCCATGGCAAGGAGAACGAGTGCCACTACGCCATGGACAGCCTCAAGCGCTCCATGGCCTGGGACGAGCGCCGCTTCGGCCGTGAATACGATCTCGACGTCTTCAACATTGTCGCCGTTTCCGATTTCAACTTCGGGGCCATGGAGAACAAGGGCCTCAACATCTTCAACGACAAGCTGGTGTTTGCCGAGCCGAACACGGTAACCGACGCCAATTATCACTCCATCGAGCGCGTCATTGCGCACGAATATTTTCACAACTGGACCGGCAATCGCATCACCTGCCGCGACTGGTTCCAGCTCTGCCTCAAGGAAGGCCTGACGGTTTATCGCGACCAGGAATTCACCTCGGACGAACGCAGCCGCCCGGTGCAGCGCATCCATGACGTGCAGAACCTGCGCAGCTCGCAATTTCCCGAAGACGGCGGTCCGCTAGCGCACCCGCCCCGTCCCGATAGTTTCCGCGAGATCAACAACTTCTATACGACCACGGTCTACGAAAAAGGCGCCGAGATCGTCCGCATGCTGGCGACGCTTTTGGGCGAGGCCGGCTTCCGCAAGGGCATGGACCTTTACTTCGAGCGCCACGACGGAGAAGCGACGACCATCGAGGCATTCCTCAAAGTCTTCGAAGACGCGACGGGAACTGATCTCCGCCAGTTCGGCATCTGGTACCTGCAGGCCGGGACCCCGCAGATAACCGTCTCTGACAGCTATGATGCGGCGAGCCAGACCTATTCGCTGACCCTTACCCAGAAGGTCGAGCCGACTCCGGGCCAGCCGGACAAGCAACCCCTGCTCATCCCGGTGCGCTTCGGTCTTGTTGGCCCGAACGGCAGCGAGATGAGCTGGAGCGGCGTTTCGGGCGGTACGGTCAAGGACGACCTCATCCTCCTTGATCAACCCAGCGTCACGCTGCGATTTACGGGCATCGCCAACAAGCCAATCCCGTCGCTGTTCCGCGGCTTTTCCGCGCCGGTGAAGGTCAGCTCCAGCCTCAGCCAGTCAGACCTCCTGTTCCTGGCCGGCCATGACAGCGATCCGTTCAACCGCTGGGATGCCTTGCAGACCGTTCTGACCAATCTGATCGCCGGCGCCGCCCAGGGCCGGCCTCGGGCAGACAGCGACCTTGATGGCCTGCGGCAGGCGATCGTCGATACGCTTGAGAATCCGGAACTCGACGAAGCCTTCAAAGCCAATGTCATCGCCATTCCGGGTGAAAGCAGCATCGGCCGTCACATCGGCAAGGATGTCGACCCCGACGCCGTTGCCAAGGCGCGGCACGATCTGCTGGTCGCTCTGGTCAAGCCGATCGAAGCCAGGCTTGAGGCCATGTACCGATCGCTCGAGACTTCCGCCGCCTATAGCCCGGATGCGAAACAGGCCGGAGAACGATCGCTCCGCACCGGCCTGCTCAATCTCCTGGTGGCCGGCGCCGGTCGCAGCGACCTGGCCGAAGCGCAATACAACGCCGCGACCAACATGACCGACCGATACGCCGCCATGGCACTGGCGGCCCGGCACTGGACCGGCAATGCCCAGGCTCTCCTCGGCGATTTCCGCACGCGCTTTGCGGGTGATCCGCTGGTCTTCGACAAGTGGCTCACCGCCTCCGCACAAGCCTCGGACGACGGTGTCATCGAGCGCATGCGCGCCACGCTCGCCGCGCCGGATTTTCCCAAGACCAATCCGAACCGCCTGCGCTCGCTGCTCGGCAGTTTCGTCATGACCAATCCCAGCCAGTTCGCGCGCGCCGACGGTGCCGGCTTCCGCTTCATCACCGAAGCGGTCGCTGAAATCGACAAGGTCAATCCGCAGGTCGCCTCGCGCGTGCTCACCGGCTTCCGCGTCTTGCCGACGCTCGAGGCGGGCCGTCGCGAGAGCGGGAAAGCGGCTCTGGAAGCGCTTAAATCCCAGCACCAGCTGAGCCGTAATGTGGGAGAAATTCTCGACCGCATCCTGGGCGCGTGAAAGGCTAACCCTCCGCTAGCACATCGCCTTTCAAACGCTAGAAAACTATTTCTTTCGGCTAAGTGATTCAGCCGATTCCGCTTTTTTCCATCCTTCCCGAAACCACCATTTCGGGCTCTGGACAGCCTGCCCCAAACCGATTCATAACTTGTTCAGGGTTAGTTTGGTTTGGGGCTAAACCCCTTCAATAATGGAGAATTTCATGCGGTCGTCGGAGGTATCCGGCGCCGGCGCACTCGGATTCCGCGCCGGCCCAGGAACAAAACGCCGACTTCGGCCTCATAGCTTCCGCCTCCACCGCCTCGCCCCGGTCGCCACCACCGCCTTCCTCGCCGCCACCCTCTTTCTCGCCTACGACACGGTCACAAGTCTCAACGATCTCAGTGACTTGGAGGGTGTTGCCGGTCGCGGCGCCATTGCCTTTGCCTTGGCTGCCATCTATACCGCCCTCGCCACGCGCCGCCGCAGCAGCGCCACCGATCCGGTGCAGCGCGACAGCTACCTCGAGCTGGCTGCAGCCATCCCTATGGGCGTCGCCTGCTGGACTACGGCGGGCCAACTCATTGTTTGCAATGATCAATATCGAACCAGACTCGATATCGACGACGCCGACATCACCTACCATCAGGCCGTTAGCCGCCTGATTGCCGGCGGCTATATGAAGGTGGTCGGCGAAGACAACAGCAGCCGCCTCCTCGAACTGCACCGCGACGACGGCTCCGTCCTTCGCATCGACGAACGCCCGCTCGGCGCCGGCGCCTTCATGACCCTCGTCTCGGACGTCACCGAGCGCAAGCGCACCGATGCCCTGATTACGGCGATCCGGGAAGACCAGCGGCAGCTCGCCCGCCGCTATCACGAGGAAAAGCTCAAGGCCGAGGCCGCCAGCCAAGCCAAGACCAACTTCCTCGCCCATCTCAGCCACGATATCCGCACGCCGCTCAATCACATCATCGGCTTTGCCGACCTGATGAGGCATGAGACCTATGGTTCGCTCGGCGACCGGCGCTATGCCGAATATGTCCAGTCGATCAAGGCCTCCGGGGAGCATCTGCTCTCTACCTTCGCCGCGATCCTCGATCTCACGGAACTCGAAAGCGGCCAGAGGCCGCTGCGCCAGGACGCGATCCTCCTTGATGAGGTGATCGACACTGTAGTGCGTCGCTTCCAGGGGCAGATGCAGCGGTCAGGTATTCGGTTTGTCGTCGGCAAGAGCACAGGTGCGGTCCTGCGCGGCGATCGGCTAGGGCTGACGCGCATGCTCGGCAATATCGTCGACAACGCGGTGCGGTTCACGAGCCGCGGTGGCTCGGTGACCCTGGCCAGCTTTGCGGCGGATGACGGCGTCGTCATCGAGGTCAGCGATACGGGCATCGGCATGGATGAGGAGCGCCTCGCAAGCCTCAGCCAGCCGTTTGCGCTGGGCGACGCGACCTTTACCAAGGATGGCGTGGGCCCAGGCCTCGGCATATCCATCGCCCGCGCTATCGCCGAACTCAGCGGCGGTCACATAGCGATCGACTCGAGCCCATCGCTCGGGACCACCGTAGCGATCTCCCTGCCCATCGAGCCCGCAGCTGCCGCCCTGGTCGCCGCAGAGTAGGCTAGAGGCTTCTCGCCTTCTCGTACCAGGCAGCAGCTGCCGCCGAGACTTCGGCCTGCATTGCGGCAACATCCAAAGCCAGTCGGTCGAAATCGGGATAGTGCGCGAGCTGCGCCAGCAACTCCTTGAAAGCTGGTGACCACGCTTCTTCCTTAAACGGGCTGATGAGCGCTGAACTCATGACCTGAAGGATGGTGGAATAGACGCCATGGATTTCCGCCAGTCTCTGCCCTTCGGGAACAAGGCCGATGCGCCCCGCCTGAGCGAGCACCTTGGCAGTGGGTGCCTGGGGAAGATCGATGGCAGCGCCCGAAACCAGCTGTGAGGATTGAGCGATGAACTCAAGGTCCACCAACCCGCCCGCAGCGAGTTTGAGATCGAAGGCATGACGTGGCTTGCGCTCCCTAGTCATCAACGCGCGCATGGACAGGACGTCGTCGATGGTTTTCGACAGATCACGAGGGCGCTGCATGATTTTGCCGATGGCGGCATCGACCTCGGCGCCGAAGTTGGCGGTCGAGGCGATAACCCGCGCGCGGCTCAGCGCCAGATGTTCCCAGGTCCAGGCGTTGTCGCGATGGTAGGCTTTGAAACCGGCAAGGCTGGTGGCTAGCGGCCCTGCATTGCCGGAGGGGCGCAGCCGCATATCGGCTTCGTAGAGCACGCCTTCCGAGGTCGGGGCCGATACCGCCGCCACAAGCCGCTGGGTGAGCCGAGCGAAATAATGTGCGGGCCCAAGACCCTTTTCGCCGTCGGAGTCGATTTCGGGCGCGTCATACAAGAGAATGAAGTCGAGATCGGAGGTAAAGGTCATTTCCCCGCTCGCCATCTTGCCGAAGCCCAGCAGCGCGACTTTCGCGCCCTCTATGCGACCGTGGCGGATGGCGAACTCGTCCTGGACGCGATCAAAAAGCCGGCGCAGCAGCGTTTCGGCGAGGGCGGTGAACTGCTCCCCTGCCCCGGCAGCGCTGACCGTGCCGGACAGAAGGCCAGCGGCGATAAGGAATTTTTGCTCCTGGCCGATGATGCGAGCGCGGTCGATCAGCTCTTCGTAGGAGCGCGCATCGCCCAGAAAGGCGTCGACTTTTGCCACAAGCACATCGCGATGGGTGACATCGTTGGCAAAGGCGGGGTCGATGAGCCCATCGACCACATGGGCACGGTGGATCACGGCCTCCGCCATGCGTGGCGCGGAGGCCATGAACTGCACCAGCAGGGTGCGCAGCTGCTCGTGATTGCGCAGCAGGGCGAAGAGCTGAACCCCGCCGGGCAGGCGCGACAGGAAGTTGTCCATGCGTGCCAAGGCTTCGTCGGCATTGCCGGCTCGACCCAATGTCGTCAGCAAGGCGGGGAGCAGTTCGGTCAGGTGAGCGCGAGCTGCGGCAGTTCGGGTCGCGGCATAGCCGCCATAATGCCATTTGCGAACGGTCTCGATCGCCTTGTGCGGATCGGCAAAGCCGAGGCCTGAGAGGGTTTCGAGCGTTCCCGGGTCATCGTCGCTGCCGGTGAAGACCAGGTTGCCTTCGCCCGATCCAAGGGTGTCGCCTTCGGTAAAAAGCTCGGCGTAATAGCGTGCAACAAGTTCAAGCGCCGCACGGTAGCGCTGCTCGAACCGAACCTGATCAGGCTCCCCATTAGTCGCGCGATGACGGCAACACCCTCGGCGGTGTCGGGCATGATGTGGGTCTGCTCATCCCTCAACATCTGCAGCCGATTTTCCACGGCTCGCAAAAACCAATAAGTCTCGGTCAATTCTTCGGCCGTTTTCGGCGCGATCCAGTTCGCTGCGGCCAGTGCCGCCAAGGCCTGGGTCGTCGGGCGCACGCGCAGAGCCTTGTCGCGACCGCCGGCGATCAACTGCTGCGTCTGGGTAAAAAACTCGATCTCGCGAATACCGCCGCGGCCGAGTTTGACATTGTGGCCCTCGACGCGAATATCGCCGACCTTCTTGGAAACGTTGATCTGGCGCTTCATGGCCTGAATATCGGCGATGGTCGCGAAATCGAGGTGCTTGCGCCAGACATAGGGGGCCAGTTCCTTGAGGAAGGCCTCGCCCACCGCCTTGTCGCCGGCGCAGGGCCGCGCCTTGATCCAGGCCGCGCGTTCCCAGTTTTGCCCACGGACTTCGTAATAGGCCAAGGCAGCGTCAACAGAGAGCGCAACGGGGGTGGAGCCAGGATCTGGGCGCAGTCGCAGATCGGTGCGGAATACGTAGCCACCCGCCTGCTGGTCCTGCATTAGCCCGACCAGCTTCTGCACGATGCGCGAATAGATCTTGGTGGCTTCGCTCGGCTCCTTCAGCACCAGTTTTTGCGGATCGAAGAAGGCGACGATGTCGATGTCCGAAGAGTAGTTGAGCTCGCGACCGCCATGCTTGCCGAGTGCAAAGAGCGCGAGGCCGGAATTGGCTGCAATCGCCTGATCCGAGGGGATCGCGAGCTGACCTTTTTCCGCGGCTTGCCGCATCAGGAGATTAAGCGCCGCTTCCAGCGCAGCGTCGGCCAAATCCGACAAGGCCTCGGTCGCGCGGGCGGTGGTCCAAACCCCACCCGTCTCGGCGACAGCGGCCAGAAGCGCCGTGCGTCCTTTGGCACGGCGGAGAGCTAGACTGACAGCCAGCTCATCCCCGTTAAGCCCAACTTTCTCGACCTCGGCGAGCAAATCGGTAAAAGCTTGATCGGCACTGCCCTCCAGTGCCTCGGCCAACCAAGCAGCATGTGTCTTCGCCAGGTTCAATAGATAAGGCGCCGATTGAAGCAGCGGGCCGAGCAGGCCTTCGGCTTTCCCGAATGCAGTCGCTTCCGCCGGTCCGAGCTCAGGCAGCAGGGCGTCAAACGAAGAATGAGGGGTAGATGGCAGGGGCGAGAGAGAGGTGCTCATTTTTGAGGCATAGCGCGCTGGCCGGGGGACGGGCAAGACGGGCTAGCTGGCTGGAAGCTCCAGCACGGCTCGCACGCCGGGGGCGTTGTCCTGGATTTGAAACTGCCGCCATGCAGGCGCGCCACGGCGTTGACGAGCGCCAGACCAAGACCGGAGCCAGGCTCAGACCGGCTTTTTCCAAACGCACGAAACGTTCAAGCACCCGCTCGCGATCGGCCGCCGGTATGCCCGGTCCATTGTCGGCGACAACGATCCGCACCCAGTCATTAGCGCGCTCGAGCTCGACCGCGATCTTGCCGGGACCGCCATCTTCAGGCTTGGCGTATTTGATCGCGTTTTCAAGGAGGTTGACCATAGCTTGGCCGATCAGTTCGCGATTGGCATTGAGCGTCACGCCTTCGGCAATGGCGCTGACGATCTCGATACCGTCATCTTCCGCGACCGGCCCATAAAGCTCGGCCACATCGGCGACGATGCTGCTGACGTCGATTTCCGTGAGGGCGCCAGAGGGTGCGCCGGCTTCGGCACGAGCGATCATCAGCAGCGCATTGAAGGTCTGGATCAGTCGGTCACTTTCTCCGATCACAGATGCCAAAGCGCGCTCGCGCGTGTCTTCGGTCGCATTATCGCGAAGCGCAGCTTCCGCCTGATTGCGTAGACGGGTCAGCGGGGTCTTGAGGTCATGAGCAACGTTGTCGGTCACTTCCTTGAGCCCCTGCAACAGCTTTTCTATTCGGTCGAGCATGGCGTTCAGATTTGTTGCCAGCGCGTCGAATTCGTCATTACGCCGGGTGACCGGTACGCGCTCGGACAGGTTGCCCGACATGATTTTGGTCGACGTCTGCTGGATCGTATCAATGCGCCTCAAAACCCGCCGCGCGGTAATGCCGCCGGCGATAAGCGAGAAAAGGATGATGCCGACGACGCCGACAAGAAAGCTCTGGAGAATGATGGCAGAGTAGCCGCGCCGCTCGACCACGTCCCGACCGACCACAAGGCGCATGCCGTTGTCGAGTTCAATTGAGCGCACGACCGCAACGCCGCCACGAGGCTTGGGAGGACCGTCGGGTCCCGGCGGACCGGCTCCCAGTGGATCGGGGCGTTCGTAGTCGAAGGTATAAATGCCTGGGTCGATCAGCACCTCAGCCGGAACGTCGGTGACATTGCCTAGAAGATAGAGGCCGGAAGCATCGCCAAGGAAGTAGATGCCGGGACCCGGATTGCTCGACAGGCGGCCGACGGCAAAAGCCAGTGCGCGGATCCCCTGGTTGGCCTCGATACGCTGAAATTGGCGCACTTCGCGATCGATGTCGTCGGTCTGCTGGCGCTGGATCTGGATGCTCGACTGCCAGCCGATAAAGGCCATCAGCAGAATGGCGAAAACGATGAAAATGGCGATGAATGTCGCCGTCAGCCGGACCGTCGATGTGCGCCAGACCTGCGCGAAGCGGCTCACGAGCTTAGTCCCGGATCATATAGCCGGCGCCACGCACGGTGTGCAGCAATGGGCTGGCATGACCCTTGTCGATCTTGGAGCGTAGACGCGACATGTGGACGTCGATGACGTTGGTCTGGGGGTCGAAATGATAATCCCAGACATTTTCGAGCAGCATGGTGCGCGTCACCACCTTGCCGGCATTCTTCATCAGGTATTCCAGGAGCCGGAATTCGCGTGGCTGCAGCAGGATCGTTTCACCATCGCGCTCGACCTTGCGACTGAGGCGATCGAGCGACAGGCCGCCGACGCTGTAATTGGTTGCCGCCTCCGATGGGCTGGAGCGACGGGCGAGGACTTCGACGCGCGCCAAAAGTTCGGTGAAAGCATATGGCTTGGTCAGGTAATCGTCGCCGCCGGCGCGGAGGCCGGTCACGCGGTCGTCGACTTCGCCAAGCGCAGATAGAATGAGGACCGGGGTCTGGTCGTCTTCCGCGCGCAGGCTTTCGACGATGCTAAGACCATCGCGACGCGGCAACATGCGGTCGATGATAAGGACGTCGTAGTCCATGCCGGAGGCCATTGCATAGCCGCTCTCGCCATCGGCGGCATGGTGGGTAACGTGGCCGGCTTCGTCCAGCGCCTGCATGAGATAGCTGGCGGCTTCTCGATCATCCTCGATCAGCAAGATCTTCACGGCCGACGCTCCGCTGTGATGGCAGACAGATTGCGGCCCCGGACCGAAGTTCGGGGCCGCAAGGATCTTTACTCTTCGATCGGCAGGCCGATGAACTGGACGTCACCGTTGCGCGACACCTTGAGCAGCACCGTGCTCAGACCCTTGCCTTCAACGCCGGCCAGAGCCTGGTCGAATTCGGCGGCCGAAGCGACCGGAGTGTTGTCGACTTCAAGGATCACGTCGCCCGTTGCGAGGCCACGCTGGGCTGCCGGAGTGTCTTCCTCGACGCTCTGGATCAGCAGACCACCCGAGCCGTCACCATTGGGAACGACGGTCATGCCGAGGCTGGTTGCGGCTTCAGGGATGGCTTCCGGCGGGGTCGGTTCCGCAGGCTGCTCGGGAGCGGCGGCAGTCTCGTCGAGAACCTGGAGCTTGACCGAAACGGTGGTTTCGGCACCATCGCGCCACAGGGTCAGTTCCACGGTCGAGTCCGGGGACTTGCTGCCAATGGTGCGGCTGAGGTCGAGGGCATCGGATATGTCTTCGCCATCAACCTTAAGGATGATGTCGCCAGACTCGATGCCAGCAGCGACTGCCGGGCCATCTGCGGTCGGTTCACGAACGATCGCGCCGCTTGGGGTAGGCAGACCGACACTATCGGCGATGTCCTTGGACACGTCCTGGATGGAAACGCCGAGATAACCACGGGTCACCGTTCCGTTGGTCACCAGCTGATCGACGATTTGCTTGACCGTACGCGCCGGGATGGCGAAGGCGATACCGACATTGCCGCCGTTGGGCGAGTAGATGGCCGTGTTGACGCCGACCACTTCACCATTGGTGTTGAAGGCCGGACCGCCGGAATTACCGGTGTTGACCGCAGCGTCGATCTGCAGGAAGTCGCCATAGTTGGAGCCACCGATATCGCGGCCGGCACCGGAGATAACGCCCACGGTCACGGTACCGCCGAGACCGAACGGGTTACCGACGGCAACCACCCAGTCACCGACGCGGCTCGGTTCGTCGTCGCTCTCGAAAGTCACGAAGGGAAGGTCTTCGCCTTCGATCTTGAGCACGGCAAGGTCGGTACGTTCGTCGGTACCAACAACTTCTGCAATATGCTCGCTGCCGTCATCAAAGATCACGGTGACCTTGGTGGCGTCCTCGACGACGTGATTGTTGGTCACGACATAGCCATCAGCCGAGGTGATGAAGCCTGAACCGGCAGCCATGAACTGGCGCGGACGAGCTTCCCCACCGCGACCGCCTGGACCGCGCGGACCTTCCTGACCGAACTGGTCGAAGAAGTCGCGGAAGGGGTGGTCTTCTGGAAGATCGGGGAAGTTGAATTCAAAGTTGCGGCCACCGCGCTGCACGCTCTCATTGGGGGCCTGGGCCTCGACGAGAATGGACACGACGGCGGGCTTTACGGCCTCGACGAGGTCGGCAAAGCCCTGCTGGACAGAAGCCTGCGGCACAACGATCTGCGCGGCGTTCTGCACCTGGGCATTGGCGGCCTGACCGGTCATGACGAAAGCGGTGGAAACGCCGCCTACGCCGACCATGAGGGCGAGCGCGGATGCGCCAAGCCAACGACGGGTACGGGTAAGGATAGTCGAACGCATCGGAACTGGTCTCCTTGGATAAGCTCTCAACAGCTTGTGCCTAGAGATATGGAACGTCCCGCCTTTCTGTGAAGTTGCGCCAACATTAAACCTTGGCAATGTTGGCGGCGGGATTGCGGCGGTCTAAGCCCGCGGCCCGTCCCGGTCGAGTTCCGCCAGTGCAGAGGCTTCCTCCGGCGTCAACTCGGCAGCCCCGGTAGAGTGGTTTTTCCGTCTCGCCAGCAGCAGCGCCGCAAGGCCTGTCAGCAGCAGAACAGGAGCGGCCGCCCATAACAGGATCGTGTGAAGTCCTAGACGTGGGTTAAGCAGCACGTACTCGCCGTAGCGATCGACCAGAAACTGCTCGACCTCGGCATTGCTGTCCCCTGCCACCAGGCGCTCGCGCACGAGGACGCGAAGGTCGCGCGCAAGATCGGCATCGCTGTCATCGATGGACTGGTTCTGGCAGACAAGGCAGCGGAGGCCGGCCGAAATATCGCGCGCCCGCTGCTCGAGCGCGGCATCGGGCAGGATCTCGTTGGGGCTTAGCGCCATAGCCGCACCAGGCAATGACAGCAGCACGCAAAGCATAAGGACCCGCAGCTTCATTCAGCTGCCTTCGGCACGGCTTTGCGGGATGGCTGCGGTGCACCGACGCGCAGGCGGCGATCGGTCAGCGACAACACCCCGGCCCCGGCCATCACCAGCGCGCCAAGCCAAATCAGCAGGATGTAGGGCTTGTGCCAGACGCGAATGACGTGGGTGTCGTCCAGCGGCTCGCCGAGCTGCAGGTAAAGCTGGGACAATCCATAGCTCTGGATCGCCGCCTCGGTGGTCGGCATGCCACTCGCGACATAGGTGCGGCGCTCGGCATCGAGTTGCGCCGTTCTACCGCCTGGAGCGGTCACCGTGAAGCGCCCGGTATCGGCCACGTAGTTGGGACCCGCCACCTGATCGAAGCTGTCGAAAGCGATGATATAGCCCGAAAGCTCCGTGCTCTCGCCGGGATTGAGCGTGGTGACGATCTCGGTTTCCCAGGCACTAACACTGACGACGCCGAGAACGGTCAACCCTAGTCCCAAGTGACCAAGCGCGGTCGACCAGATCGAGCGCGGGAGGCCGATCAAGCGGCGCAGGCTCTCCCGTGCCGGAATGCGACCGATGCGGGCGCGTTCGATCACCTCGGCAAGAGCACCGAAGGTGACCCAGAAGCCCAGCAGTAGCCCAAGCGGCGCCAGCGAGATCGACACACCGCCCAAAGCGGAGATGAGAATGGTGAGGAAGATGGCCAAAGCAGCCATGCCGATCAGCCGCTGACCGGCAGCAACAAGATCGGCCCTTTTCCAGGGCAGCAGCGGCCCGAAGGGCAGGACCAGCAGCAACGGCGCCATCAATGCACCGAAGGTGAGATTGAAGAAGGGCGCGCCGACCGAGATGGTCGTACCGGTCAAGGCATCGAGCACCAGCGGATAAAGCGTACCGACCAATACCGCGCCCACCGCCGTGGCCAGGAACAGGTTGTTGAGGATCAGTGCACCCTCACGGCTGATCGGCGCAAAGAGCCCACCCTGCCGCAGCGAAGACGATCGGAGCGCAAAAAGCAGGAAAGCGCCGCCGATCAGGATCGCCAGCATCGACAGGATGACGAGGCCCCGCGTCGGGTCGCTCGCGAAGGTATGCACCGAGGTGAGGATGCCCGAGCGCACCAGGAACGTGCCCAAAAGCGACAGCGAGAAGGTGATGATGGAGAGAAAGACCGTCCAGATCTTGAGCGCATTGCGCTTTTCCATCACCAGCGCTGAGTGGAGTAGCGCCGTGCCGGCCAACCAAGGCATGAAGCTTGCGTTCTCGACCGGATCCCAGAACCACCAGCCGCCCCAGCCGAGTTCGTAATAGGCCCAGTAGGAGCCCATGGCGATGCCCAGCGTCAGGAAGATCCAGCTCAGCATGGTCCAGGGCCGCACCCAGCGCGCCCAAGCCTGATCGATCCGCCCCGAGACCAGCGCAGCGATCGCAAAGGAGAAGCAGATCGAAAAGCCGACATAGCCGGCGTAGAGCAGCGGCGGATGGATTGCGAGGCCGATGTCCTGCAGGACCGGGTTGAGGTCAGCGCCTTCCAGCGGCGGCTGTGTCAGGCGCTCGAAGGGATTGGACGTGAAGAGCGTAAAACCCGCGAACGCCGCGGTCAGCAGGCTCTGCGTACCAAGAACCAGATTGCTGAGGTCGGACGGCAAGCGCCGGCCAAAGGCGGCGACCAGCGCGCCAAAGAGCACGAGGATGAGGATCCAAAGGACCATCGACCCTTCGTGGTTTCCCCAGACCCCTGAAATCTTGAAGATCAGCGGCTTCAGCGAATGGGAATTGTTGGCGGCCAGGGCAAGGCTGAAGTCGGAGACGACAAAGGCTTGCACCAGCGCCAGGAATGCCACGGCCACCAGCACGAATTGCAGCACCGAAGCCTGCCGCAACACCATGGCCAGCCGATCACCGCGCTGCCAAAGCACAAGCCCGCCCAAGGCCGAAACGGCCGCGATGGCAAAGGCCAGGATCAGAGAAAAATGGCCGAGTTCGATGCTCACTGGCCGCCCTCCGGCCGCCACTCGCCCTGCGCCTTGAGCGCTTCCACCACTTCCTTGGGCACGTAATTCTCGTCGTGCTTGGCAAGCACATTGGTTGCGGTGAAGCGCCCGTCAGTGCCCATGCTGCCCTCAGCCACGACGCCCTGCCCCTCGCGGAAGAGGTCCGGCAGGATGCCGACATAGCGGGCGGTGATGTCCATGCCGCCATCGGTGACAACAAAGGTATTGTCCTGCCCGCTGCGCACCCAGCTTCCATCCTTGACCAAGCCGCCCAGGCGAATGGCTTGACCGGGAGCGACATCACGAGCCGTGACATCGCTCGGCGAATAAAAGAACACGATCTGGTCACGCAGCGCCGTCAGCACCAGAGCCGTCGCGATTGCCAGCACTACAGCCAGACCGGCGATCACCGCCAGGCGCTTCTGCTTGCGTGTCATGCCCTTGCGGCGGGCGGGAGCAGGTGCGGTCACTGGCTACCTCCATTCAGAACAAGGCCGGCACCGAGCGCGAGCGTATCGAGTTCGCCACGATCGAATGCGGCCGGGTAAGCGGCGACGGCATCATCATAGGCCGCCTGCGCGTTGTCGAGATCGTCGAGCACAATGTAGGCGCGCACCAGCTGCGTCCACTCCTCGACCGTTCCACCCTCAGTCGCCAGCCTATCGGAGAGCCCGGTGACCATGCCGCTGATCATCTGCTGCTGGTCTTCGGTTGTCGTGTCGACGCCATCATTTTGCGCCACGGCAAGTCCCTGGCGCGCGGCCGGAAGCCAGGCTTCATCGCCGTTCGCGGTGTCGAGCACGGCCGACCACAGCGGCACGGCTTCAGCATAGCGACCGAGCCGCATGTATTCGGCGGCAAGGTAAAGCCGCGAACGGACATGCGCCGGATCACTAGCGACAGCACTTTGCAGCAACTGCAAGGCTTCGTCCGATCCTGTCTCCCCAGCGCCAAGCAGCAAGGCTTCGGCTAGGTCGGTCTGCAATTCGGCCGTCGGTCCGGACAGGGCGATCACGCGGCGATAGGCCTCGGCGGCGTCATCGAAGCGGCCGAGTTGCACATAGGCAGGCGCGACGACGGTCCAGCCCCGGACGTCGCCAGGATCAGCCGCCAACCGCGTTTCGATCTGCGCGATCGCAGCGTCTAGATCGAGATTTTGCGCAGCGACATCGGTGCGCTCGGCGAGCGGCTGCGCCGGCATGTCGGGGTGTCCCAGAACGGCGTAAAGACCCAGGCTCAAGGCGGCCACTGCAGCCAGTCCCACGAGCACGGTACCCTGGCTCAGCGGCTTGGCTTCAGCTCTCTGGTCGCCTTTGCTGCGCAGCACTTCGCGGGCAAGTTCTGCCCGTGCCGCCAGCGCCTGATCAGGGCCGAGCTTGCCGCTCGCGACGTCAGCATCGATGCCGGCAAGTAGCAGCTTGAAATGGTTGTTTGTTTCGCCCGATTTCGGGATGGCCGCGTTGACCTCGCGCCCAGCTGCCGCGTAAAACAACGCAGCGCAGGCGACGGCGGTAACGGCTATGGCGATCAACCAAAAAATCATGGGCCCCAAACGCTTGATTGCCACGCGCGGCAAGGCATGGCTTTCTATAGGCCCAATGCGGCAGAAAGCCATTAAAACCAAGCGTGAAGTGGCGGACGCATTGCCACAGGGGCCGCTTGTCGCAGAATTTTGCCTGGCATGAGCGACGCGCCAGCCGATTTTGCGGTCTTCGGATCCACGCCTCTCGCCAGGCTTCTGGCAGGCCTTTTGGCCAGTACTCATGGCCGCAGGGTTGTCTTTGTCGGGGAGAGCCAATCGGGGTTTCGCCTGCCCCGCAGCATCGAGCTTTCTGTTGCGCCGATCACCAGACCCGAGACTTGGGCCCTCCTTGCCGAGGGCGTTGCCGAGACGATGCGCATCATCGGCAAGGTGGCGGGGCGCGGCGCCTCGAGCCGGGTCGATCCGATCTTTTTGCTGAAAGTCCCGCGGGCATTGAAGCCCTGTCCCACATTCGTCACATGGCGCAGGGCTTTCGCATCGCTGCCGAACCGGTCGCGCCATCGGTACTCGGAGGAGCCCGCAGCGGTATCGTGCTGCGCGATGCGATCCGTCTCAACCGACCCGTGCTCGAACCGTCACTCGACATATGGCTCGATCGTCTCGGCGTTCCACGCCTGTCGCCGGACCGCGTACAGATCGCCCTCGACGGATCGGCTTCGATCGACGCTAACGGGCACACGATTCAGGCGCAGCAGGCGATCTTGGCAGATGCCGAATCCATCATGGCATGGCTGCCGCTGCGACAATGGCCGACGCTCTTTCGTCGGCAACCAGCGGCCACTATTCTGACCACGCCAACGCAGCCGATCGCCGCGCCGGTCATGCTTGAGATCGGCGAGGGAACGACCCTGCTGCAGCAAGCCGAAGGCGGCATCGCGGGCATCGGGCGGGGTGATCTTGCGCTCTTTTCATCTTCCATGCGGAGCCTTCTCGGCGCCGACCGGCAAGTCGAGCAAGCGGGCCAGACAGCGTTCTCCGCGCTGGTCACAGACGATGGCGCTCCTGCTGTCGGGCGCGCGGCGGGCTCGGGGGCGGATGTGGTGGCAAACCTAGGCATGGCCGGCGTCTTCCTTGCCCCTGCCCTCGCACGATGGCTGGTGGGCGAGGCACAGCATCATCAATCCAACTGGTTCGGCGCCCGCCTCGTGAACCGCAACTTGCGCACGTCCAGCGTCGCCGAATACGCGCCGCACCTTGAGGACCGCGTCGCATGAGGCCGCAGCACAATCGCCTGCCCGCCGATACGCGCCGCGGCTTTGCCGGCTCCGCGATCGACCGTTCCCGACCGCTGAAATTTCAGCTCGATGGTCACCAGATCTCGGGCTTTGCCGGCGACACCGTGCTGAGCGCCGTGCTTGCATCGGGCATCGACACGATCGGGCAGCATGCCAATCAACCGCTCGGCCTTTCCTTGCGAAGCGCTCCGGCGATCAGCCATGCCAGTTTCGTCAGCGATCCCCAGCATGCCCTCCCCATGGCCCGGACCCCTGCCACCAATGGCGCCGAGTTCGTAACGCTTGGCGGCAACGCCGCCGGCGCTCTCGGCCGCTTGTTTCAGCCCAGCCGCACGCTTGGCCTTGCGCTCGATAAGCCGCGTGCCCTGGCCCATCCCTGGCGGGCCACGACCGGTTCCACCGAGCAAGCCGGTGATCTGGTCGTCATCGGCGCTGGCGTTGCCGGACTATCGGGAGCCTTGGCTGCCGCGCGCGCGGGCTTGCGCGTGACTCTGGTCGAAGCCAATCCGTATCTTGGGGGACATTCTGGTCTCTTCGGTACGCAGGAGGGTGAGGACAGCCCGGACGAAAGCATGTCGCGGCTGGCGCGTGAGGTTTCGGCCAACGCTGCGATCACCGTGCTGCAATCCACCCACGCCTTTGCAATTCGTCCTGGTTCGGTCCGCGTCCATCGCGTCGACTTGGACGATGGCTCCCCTCAAGGCCGGGTCATCGATCTCGAGGCCGCACGCATCATCCTTGCCACCGGCTCGCTCGAGCGTTTGCCGATTTTCGCCGGCAATCGCCTGCCGGGCGTCACCGGCACGCTAAACGCCTATGAGCTTGCCTACCGTTTCGGTGTTTGGCCCGGCCGCTCCGCCGCATTCGCGACATCCAGCAACCCAGCCTATCGGCTCGCGACGCTTGCCAGCGACATCGGCGTCTCCGTTCCCCGCATCGTCGACAGCCGACCGTCGCCTGCCTCGCGCTTTATCGAGTTCTCGCGCGCCTATGGCATCGTGCAGGCCCCCGGCGCCGTGACTTCGCTCGCCACCATGTCTCGCAATGGCGCCATGCTGACTGTGGCGCTCGAAGGCAGCGCTGCCCCTGCCCTTTCCACTGAGCGCCTTCTCGTTTGCGGTGGCTGGCAACCTGACCTGACGCTTTGGCACGTGGCCGGTGGTGAAAGTCGCTGGAACCCGGCGCGCCACCGCCTCGAAGCCATCGGCCTGATCGACACGATCGCGCTTGCCGGCAGCGCCGCCGGCTTCTTCACGCGCCGCGGCTGCATCCAGAGCGGCGCCAATGCGGTCGATGCCCTTCTCGGCCGCCCCCGCCATCCGGTGGAAGATCCTCTGATCGACGCGGCTTATGAAACACCGGACGCGGCCTGCCCTGTCGGTCCGGTCCAACGCGACACCGAAAGTTATTTGGACAGCGGTGCGCAATTGCTGACGCGCCCGCATCCGCCCCGCCGCCGCTGGCCCTTCGCCAAGGCCAAGGGGCCGACCGGCGTCACCGCGCTCTCCGAAGCCCCGCAGCCCTGAGCATTGCCGAGGTTGCGGCTGGCGTCGATCTCGGCCTCATCCCGCATGACGCTGCCGGCGTGGTTGCCCAAGAGCGTGTCGCCCTTGTTCCGCTCGCTCTACCCGCCTCCAATCAGCCGATCGCTGCCGGACCACCTGAGCCTGATCACGTGCCCGCCTATCTCGCCGGCCGTTTTGGTGCCGATGCCCAGATCCTGCGGCTGATCCCCCATGAGCCACGACGCTTCGATCCTGGCACGCTGATCTATCGCAGCGCCGACGCCGATCAGCCGCTACTGGCCGTCGGTGTCGTGCTGCGTCAGGCCGACAATGCCGCTATGGCGCTGGTCGAGCGATCCGCAGCCGCTACCGCCGCGCCGCTCCACATTCGCGACCATGGCCGCGCCGTTAGGGTGAAAATCGAGAGCTAGACGCGCCGCTCAGCCGCAGCACGAGCGCGCTTCAGCGTTTCGGCATATTCGGGATTGAACCGGATCTCGGCCATCTTGATCGCCGCATCAAGCCGCGCGCCGCTGGTCGCCTCGCCGGGGTTCTGGCGGATCAGGTCGAGACTGCGCTGGATGTGAATTTCGAGCGCCTGCCCCGACTGGTTCCAGGCCTGGTCGAACACAGCATTGAGCGCCAACGAGTCGCGGCTGTCCCGAACAGCCGACAGCAAATACATGCCGTTGATCGCCGCCAGCAATCGATCTTCGTCAATCCGGTCAAGGCCTTCGCGTGGACGGCGCATGGCTTGGTTGAGGTCCGTGACGACTTCCTTGAGCCGTGGTTCGATCCGGTCCGAGACCAGCTTGGTGATCGTCGAGAGCACCTGCGTCGCCCGGCTGCCCCGACCGAATTCGATATAGCTCGTCAATGCCCGCACCAGCCGGTGAAAACGCTCGAGGCTTTTGCAAACGAGGTCGGTATCCGCAAACGGTCCGCTGACCTGAAGGTGCTGCAGCTGGTTCTGAGCGTGGGCAAGATAAGCGTCCACCAGCGGCGAAAACCCATTCCGTGCAATCGCCGCTTCGCTGGCATTGCCCGAAAGCTTGATCACCACCGAGATCAGCCGCGTCGGGTTCGCCACCTGCCCCACCGCGGCATGAAACAGCAGCGCCGCGATCTGCGCATCCTGTAGCGGCATGGATTGGAGCGCCGTGCCCACCGCACCATCCTCGGCGATCGTGTTGATGGCCTTGCCAAAGCCCTGCGCCTTGGTCAGCAACGCCCGCGCCCGCAGCGCTGCCAGCACGACGCTCAGTTCTTCCCTGGCGTGTTCACGCGCAAACTGGGCACGGAAGCGGCGCATGCTTTCGGTGTCGCCGTCGATCTTTTCCAGCGCCGCCTTCATCCGCACCAGCAGTTCGGGCATCAGCGGCTCGAGATCTGCCGCCTTGAAGGCGCCGTTGGCGACGCCCTCGGCCGAGATCAGGTCCGGCGCGATGTCGCGCAAAACCCAGGTCCAGGCCGCCGCAGCACCGGCGCGATCCACCGAGCCGGCAAAACTGAACGCCACCGGGCCTTCCACCAGGATGGGATCGATCAGGCCGCAAAACGGCTTGCGGACAACGGCGGCCGAACGGGCGGCAGGTCGAGCAATCTGGGCGGGCTGGTTCATCAAGACTACGGAAACGGGGACTATTCGCCCTCGACCCTATAGCGGCTAGGTAAAGAAACCTTGTTGCCCGGCCTTAGTCCGCGTCAGGCAGCGCCGTTCACCACGTTCCAGTTGCCGTTCTGCTCGCGGCAGGCCGTGCCCTTCTTGACGAAATCGGTGCCACCGATCTTCACCGTATGGGTAAAATCGCGGCAGTCGAGATTGTTCACGCGTACATAGGGACCGACGGCGACCGAACCGGTCGTGCCCTTGTCGCCGGCCCACTGGCGCGGGGCACCGGGACGGCCGAACTGCAGCGCGTAGAACTGCGCGCTATTGGCTTCGTTGGAGTCCTTGGCGGTCATCTGGTTGAGCGCCGACGCGTCGACGAAGCCATTGGCGATGCTGGTGGTCAGGCGAGCCGTCTGAACCGTTTGCGCCGAGGTCGGCACCATCGGCTGGGCCACGACGGGCTGCGGCTGCTGCACAACGACGGGTGCCGACGCCATCTGCGTGGTCGCGGTGCTCGAGCAACCGGCGAGAGCCAAGGCAAACAGGGGAAGGGCGAAGAGGGTCGAGCGGTTCATGTCGGTTGGGCCTTTGGCTATCGGTCAGATGCTTCTTGTGACGTATTACGGCGAAAGTGCGTCAGTCCAGGGCTGGCCGCGCCGGCCCTCCCAGGCGCCGTTGGCAGGCGTACTTCAACCAGCAGCCCGCCAAGCGCACTGCGCTTGAGCTCCAGGCTGCCGCCATAGACATCGACCAGTTCCTTGACGATATCCAGCCCAAGTCCGGTGCCCGGCGTTTTCTCGTCCAGCCTGACACCGCGCCGCAACACTTTCGTCGCGTCTTCCTCGCTGAGGCCCGGCCCATTGTCCTCGATCGCCAATACCAGCTGGGTCCCCTTGGCGCCGCGCTCGCTCCCCAGCCGCACCTCGACCGCGCCCCGCGACCACTTGCAGGCATTATCGAGAAGATTTCCGGCAACCTCTTCGAGGTCCGCTTCATCACCCCGGAACCACGGAAGCGTTGCATCGGGCGTATCGAACGCTATGTCGATGCCCGGATAGATCTTGCCCATCACCCGGGTCAAGCGCTGCAGGATCATCGACGCATCGGCCTTCTTGCCCACCACCGAGGTGCGAGCCGCCAGCCGCGCGCGCTCGAGATAGGTCGAAACGAGGCTGCTCATCTTTTCGGTTTCGGAAGTAACGACGTCCGCCAACCCATCCTTTTGCGCCACCGCCTCATTGCGCAAGACCGCAATCGGCGTCTTGAGGCCATGCGCCAGGTTTCCGACCTGGTTGCGCGCCCGCTCAATGATCTGCGCGTTGGAGCGCAAGAGCTCGTTGACCTCTTCCGCCAGCGGCGCGATCTCGGTCGGATAGGTGCCCGAGACCTCGGCTGCGTCACCCTCGCGCACCTGCTCGATGGCCGTGCTGAGACGCGAAATCGGCCGCATGGCGATGCGCGCCACTATGGCGCTCATGATGGTCAGCATGACGCCCACCGCGCCCAGAACGATAAAGGCCTGGCCGCGGAAATCTTCGACGAGTTCCAGGATTTCGGTGAGGTTGCCGGCTACCGTGATGGCATAGCGGCCGCTTTCCAGCGTCACGCTGCGCTCCACCACACGCAGGCGCGTTCCGAACGGGTCATCCACCACTTCCGTGCTGCGCCCCAGGGCATCGGCGCTAGCCGAAACACCCTGGAGATCAATACCGACCACCGACGTCGAGAGATTGACCAGTCGCCCTGCGTCGTCGCGGATGATCCAGTACCAACCCGATCGCGGCCGCTCGAAGCGCGGGTCGGCCAGGGCTATCCCGGGGTCCTGCGGATCGCGCGTGTCTAGCAGCGCGCCGGCCAGGCTCTCGACGTGAAAGTCCAGCGTTTCGGAAAGGCTGGTATCGAGTGCCCGCGAATAAAGGTCCGACAACAAATAGCCGGTCGTCATCATTGCCAGCACGAGAAAGCCGGCTGTCAGCCAGAACAGCGACGCGGCGATGGAACCCTTGCGCATCTGGCCGCCCCAGGAGCGATCCGAAATCCGCTTGAACCACGACACCCTCGCCCCGCTGGCAGGTTCAGGCTGCAACGAACTCAATCTTCAGCGATCTGGTAACCAAGCCCGCGCACGGTCTGGATACAGTCGTCCGGCAGTTTCTTGCGCAGCCGGCCCACGAAAACTTCGATCGTGTTGCTGTCGCGATCGAAATCCTGGTCGTAAAGGTGCTCGGTCAGTTCGGTGCGCGAGATCACCTTGCCCTTGTGATGCATCAAGTAGCTCAGGAGCCGCAATTCGTGGCTAGTGAGTTTTACCGACTGCCCGTCCACCGTGACCTTGCCCGAGCGCGCATCGAGCCGCACCGCACCGGCAACGATCTCGTTGCTCGCATGGCCAGCCGCCCGGCGCACCAGGGCACGCACACGAGCAAGCACTTCTTCCATGTGAAAGGGCTTGGCGACATAGTCATCGGCGCCGGCATCGATGCCTTGCACCTTGTCGCTCCAGCGATCGCGTGCCGTCAGCAGAAGGACGGGCGTCGTCCTGCCCGCCCGCCGCCATTCTTCGAGCACTGAAAGCCCGTCCATCTGCGGCAGGCCGATATCAAGGATAATGGCATCATAGGGTTCGGTGTCGCCGAGGAAATGCCCTTCCTCGCCATCGAACGCGACATCCACCGCATAGCCAGCTTCGGTCAGTGCATCCTTGATCTGCCGATTGAGGTTCGCGTCGTCTTCGACAACTAAAATACGCAATGCTCAGGCCCCCACCCGATCAAGTGTTCAGCTTCTATTGTGCGTTCAGCACCAGGTTCTGCGCCTGTCCGTCGCTGCTCAGCACGCCGATAACATATACCAGCGCACCGCCTTCGTCACAGACCTGAACATTGAGGATATCGGTACTGGAGTCGACGCCAGCCGAGGCCAGGACCGCATCGAGCGACATGATCTCACCCGATGCGACGGCTTCCTGAATCTGCCGTTTGTCGAGGCATGCCTGCGCCTGCGACTGGCCGGTACCGGCCAGTGCCAAGGCAAGAGCCAGTGCCATCGCGGCCACGGCTGAAGGTTTTGGAGCTTTGAGTTTCATGGTCCCAAATCTAGCGGCAGGTTGCTGAATGGGACATGAATGGGGCGAGGACCCAATCGGATCCGCCCCTTCGGCCCTAGACTTTGCCGATATCGGTCTTGAGGCCCTGCCGCAGGAAGATGATGGCTAGAGCCTCAAGCACGAGACTGCCGGCCGATCCGCCTTCGAGCGAAGGAACTTCGAGACCCATAATCTGCGCGATGCCCGCCAACAGCATCAACGCAGCGACGATATAGGTTTTGTAGCCTGAAAGTGCATCCATCGTCTTTTCTCCTTTAGTGATTGTGATCGGCCGGACCGCCTTGAGCGCAGCGGCACGCACCGCGACGACCCGTCTGGTCCAGCCGCGCCCGAAAGTCGGAAAGGTCGCAAGAGTGCGCAGGAAGCTGAGCCGTCCGTCGCAAAGAGCATTGATCGTGCGCGTGCCATCGGCCCGCTGCGCAGCCGCAAGGGTCACCGGACCGACGACCCCGTCGGCGGCGACACCCAACACCGCCTGCAAAGCCTTTATGGCCCGGTCGGGTCCGGAATTGACCGCATAGTCGAAGACCGCGAGATCGATGCCAGTGGGCAGGCGGTCGGCCCCGGACGTTTCCCAGTAGAGCGCCCGATAAATGCGCCCAGCCTCAGCCCGGCCCAGCTTTCGGACCTCCTCCTTGGGCAGCGCCGTCCAGGGCGAGACCTGCCGCCATCGCGCCAGCGTCTTGCGAGTGATCCCCATATTGGTGGCGCCGCCCGGATCGGTCGGATGATCCGAGTAGCCGCCCTCGTGCTTCAACACCTCGGTGAGACACGTCTCGAACCGGTCAGCCATTGAATCTTCCCCTTCCCCGATGTCCCGCGCCGAGCACGGGACTGACCTGCGCTACGGCAAATTCGAACGCCACCGCCGGTCCAGCGAAGTCCGCGAGCTGCTCTGCAACCAGATAGCTGGCGACGTTCTCCGCCGTCGTGATCGTTCGTTTGAGCGTCACACCGTCATAAATCTCGACCCGCCAGCTTTCCGGTCCGAACTCCTGGCCCGGTTCGGCCACGCCCCAGCCATCGCCATCGGCACGGCTGCGGCGCATCCAGCGCAACAGCACCGACCCATCCGCCTGCCGCTCCGCCGCAAGGTGAACCGGCGCCAGTGGCAGGGCCGGCCCGGGATCGAGGTCGACGACCAATGTTCGCCCAGCCATGTCGGCAGCACCGGCAAACACCCGGAGCGTGCGGCTTTCTCCGATGCGGTGCGCCTCGACCGGCAGGCTTACCGTCCCGGCGCCCAGCACCATGACACGCCGCCCGCCCGAAACTGCCGCAGTTTGCGAGCCTTGCAGCCCCCGCAGCAAACGCGTCAGCCGGTAGCGGCCGGCGCTGATCAGCTCTGCCTCCGCAAAGCCGATCACTTCCCAACCGCCGCCATCGGTTTCCACGGCCAGCCAATTGCTCCCGGCTAGCGCCGCAGCCTCGGTTACATCGGCCAGATGCCCCGAGCGCAACTCGATCTCGAGCACCGAACCAAGGTCCCAAACCGCCTGGGGTCCCGCCCCAATGCCCGTGACCACCGTGCCGATCGCCGCCGGGCGCACCAATCCTGCCAGCGTCGCGCCGGTCACCTCATCGGTCACCCGCACAGATCCCGGCCACGGCTTGGCGAAAGCACCCAGCACCAGCCGTGTCCTGTTCGGATCATCAGGCAGCGGCGGCAGATGTGCTGCCACCACGATCGGCACCACTGCCGGCATCGGCACCCCGCCGCCACCGCGCGGCCGATCCACTCCGGTCGCCACCGCATCTCCCCGCGCCACCGCCGTCGCCGACACCCGCCGCACCGCTCCGTCCCGGATTTCCGTAACTTCGAACGGCCCCTCGGCCAGTTCCGGCAAAGCAATCCGGTCACCCAGTTCGAGCGCCACCCTGTTCGGTGGCAGCGCCAGTTCGACGCGATCGCCAGCCACCCCCTTTGCGTCCAGCAAGCGCTCGGCGGCCAATCGTGCACCCGCTCCGTCCAGCACCATCGGCAGGCTCTGGCTTTGCAGCGGCCCATTGCCCGGTCGCAAGGCGGTTGCCGTCGCCGTTAGGTAATCGCGTTCGCGATCGAAATAGCCCAGCCCTAGCCGCCCGGCCTTTTCCGCCCCATCACCCCGGCGACGCGTCACAACCGGTGCATCCACCTCCGCCAGGAGGTCATGCTCCAGCGTCACCACCACACCGCGCAATAGGCCGACCAGGCCCCCGTCCCGTGCCATCAGCTTCTGACCGGTGATCTCCAGCACTGGTTCGATCGCCTCGCGCGCCGTCCCCGGCCCGCCCACCAGCACGCCGCCGATCAGCGGCGCTGCCGGCGCCGCCTTGACCGCGATGCCATGATCGGCCGCGATCGCCCCGATCAGTTCGTCGCTCGCGGCGCCACCCAGCCGCCCGGTCAGCCAATGCCCGGTGCGATGGTTCGGCCCATCCGACCAGATCTCGTCGAGCGCCGGAAAGCTTGGAAATGGCCGCGCGTCCCAGGTCCAGAGGTAGACGCGGTCGGTATCGACCATCCCCGCCGGATTGTTCGCCGGATCGCGCCAGAACTGCTGATGCGCCCGCAGAAACTGCCGCTGCATCAAGGCATCCGGCATGCCGCTCGAAAAATACGGCCGCCCGCCTTCGGCGCTCTTGCCGTCACCGAAGATGTTGGGCTGGTTCGCCCCCTTGTTGACCGCCCCACAGCCCAATTCTGTCAGCCAGATCGGTTTCGACCCCGGCACCCATGCCGTCGGCGTCGCGCTCCGCACCCCACCCGGACGGTCAAAATGCTGCTGGCTCCAGAAGGCGCGGATATCCTTGTAGCGCCACACCCAGGGCTCGCCATAGGCCCCATCAGTAATCGGCGTCCTCGCCTGCGCGCGCCGATCCGCATCGCTGGCATAAAACCAGTCGAAGCCCTCGCCTCCCGCGACATTGCCCTGGAGATATTCGAGCGCATAGCCGGTCTCGGCCAAAGCCGCATCGAGGTGACCCTCGCCATCGCGCCAGTCGCTGAGCGGCATGTAGCAGTCGATCCCCACCGCATCGATGGGCGGTGAGGCCCAGAGCGGATCGAGGTGAAAGAACTTATCCCCTGCGGCCTGATAGCCGGAATACTCGCTCCAATCCGCCGCATAGCTGAGCTTTACGCCCGGCCCGACCACCGCGCGCACATCGCCTGCCAGCGCCACCAGAGCATCGACAAACGGGAACGTATTTCCCGCCCCGCGCACAGTGGTCAGCCCCCGCATCTCCGACCCGATCAGCAGCGCATCCGCCCCTGCCGCCGCCGCGATCGATGCATAGTGCAGCACCATTGCCCGGTAACCCGGCACGAAAGCCGCAACATCAGCCTCCGAAGCACCCGTGATCCGCCCGCGCCACGGGTATGCTGCCTGCTCCTCCCCGCCATAGGGGTCCGGCAGGCCATTCCCCGCCGGCACATCCATCATCAACAGCGGATAAAGCGTGACCTTGACGCCCCGCGCCCGCAAGTCGGCAATCGCCGCCAAGACCGTGGCATCCGAAGGCGTGCCGCCATAAGCCGGCCCGCCATTATGCGTCGACACCACCGGCACATCGCCGCGCCCCAGGCCCGCGACGCTCCAGCTCACGCCCTCGATCTCACGCCCCGCCGCCTCCACCCGTGGGCTCACCTCGCAGTGCGCGCATCTCAGATCATCGCCGAACCAGCTCACCACCAGTGCCACATGCTCGAGGTTGGGGCACAGCGCCATTAGCTCGTCGATGGACCAGCTCCAGTTGCTGACGCCGGGCAGGAGATGGGCGTTCTCGCTCACCCCCTCGCCCTCGCCCAGCACCCGCACGCGCGGCACCGGGTCATAGCCGAACTCGGTCGCCCCTGGGATCACCGTCACGGCGCGAATGGAGGGTTCGAGGTCGCCCACCACTCGGCAAAGCTCCACCGAAAGCTGCGGAATGCGATTGCCGAAGCGGCTCAGCGGCAGGTTCTCGACAACGAGATAACATAGACCCCGATAGGCCGGGGCATTGCCCACCCCCTGCACCGCCTCTATCAAACTGTCCGGCAGTTGCCCTTCGTCGCCATGATAGAACCGCAGGTTGAGCCCGCGCGTGTCGAGCAGCTGCCCGTCCGCCCAGATCCGCCCGAGCCGCGCCACCCGCCCTTCGCAGAAGCCGACGGCAAAGCTTGCCAGCACCTCTTCCTGGTTCTCGGGCTCGGGCTGCATAAACCCCTTCGAGCCCGCCGTTTCGGTCACCTGGTGCAAGAGCTCGCGAGCCCAGATGATATTGCCCGAAAGCCGCCCCCAGCCATAAAGCCGCGGGATCGCCGCTCCCTCCGTGGACCCGCCCAGGCGCACGTCGAACATCGGCGCCTCGCCCGCCTGGCGCTTGTCGCCGAACAGCATGCCGTCGACCGCCGACCCCGCCAGCGCCCCCAGCGCCCGACCAATGGTTGCCCCGATCGGCCCGCCAAACACGCCGCCAACAAACTGCCCGGCAACCGAAAGTGCCAGAGTTGCCATGTCTAATTCCTATCTTGGTAAGCGCATCGGACTGCTCCCCTCCCCTTGAGGGGAGGGGTTGGGGGTGGGGGTCCATCAGCTGGCCACCCAACCACCCCCACCCTCAGTCCCTCCCCTCAAGGGGGAGGGAAGCCGAGCCTCAGATGTTCGGAAACTCAAACCGTCCGCTCACACGCCGCGCCCAGCCCTCGGTCAGGTTCGCCTCCACCACGCCCAGATGCTCCTGCGCATGGATGAACCGGGTGGCCGAAACCATGATGCCGCAATGCCGCGCCTCGCTCATGCCACCGAGCCGGAACAACACCACTTGCCCCGCCCCCCCACCGGCCCCTCGACGGGGAGCAGAAACCGCCCGGCCGCCGCCCGAAGCGCCCCATCCGCCTCGCCGCGCCAGTCCGCTCGATAGGCCGGCACCGCCACCGGTTCCGCGCCATAAAGCTGGCGCCAAACCCCGCGCAGCAGCCCCAGGCAGTCGCACCCTGCCCCCAGCGTCGACGCCCGATGCCGATAGGGAGTGCCCAGCCATTCTTGTGCCGCCGCCACCACAAGATCCGCTTTCACGGCACCACCGCCCGTCCATCCATGGCATCGCCGCTGCGCGGATGGCGCAGCACGTAGTCGCTGCCCGGCACATGCGGAAAGCCGCGAAAGTTGACGCCATTGCCGAACCGCGCCTTGCAGGTCGCAAAGCGCCGGTCGCAGCCCACCGTCACCTCGAGCACATCGCCCGACTCCACCCACTCGCCGACCTTGGCGGCAAAGCCCAGCACATCGCCTTCCGGCTGCCGTCGATGCGTCAGCACCGGATCGGCCAGGCCCTCGCGCCTGCCCGCACCCCAGTGCCCCACGCCAAACGCAAACCAGCCCTCGTCGAACCCGCCCAGGCCCGCCACCAGCACCTGAAACGGATCGATCACCGCCAAAACAGTCGCCGTGCCCCGATGCGCCGGCAACGTCAGGTCGATGCCGCAGCGTGCGTCCCCGACCACCGCATCGCAGAGCCCCTGATAAAGCCGGCCCCGCACCGCGTTCAGCGCCTGCTGCGGCGATCGGAGCTCGGCCCGAAACACCCCATCCTCGCGCACGATCTCGCCGATCGTATCGACCCGAAGGCGCAGTCGCTGCTCCGGCGCCGCCCAGTTCACCAGCCAGGTTTCCACCTGCGCGCCGTCATAACGACCGAGCAAAATATCGTCCTCGGCGATTGCCGCGCTGGCTAGCACGCCCAGCACCTCGCCCGTCTCGACCTGTGCCCCCAGGCGCGCCGGCACCTCGCCGCCATCGAACCCATGCATCGGCGCGCAGCGCGTTCCTCGACCACCAGCGCCCGATCATGATCGGTAAAACCCAGGACCACGCCATCGCTGCGCAATACGCGCCAGCAATGCGCCGTCGTCGTCTCGCCCTGCGCCAGGTGCGCGGCAAAACCGTCCGCCACTGCCCTCATGGCAAAATCTCCACCAGCGGTATGCTCGGCGCCTCGGCTCCATCGAAACTCGTCAGCTCGATGTCCAACCGGTCGGTATCGAAGCGCACCGGCACATCGAACAAGAACCCCGCCGTCACCGCCGCGCCACTGGCCGGCGCCACCGCAAAGCCGACGATCCCGGTGGTCACATCCACCGTCCAGCCACTTAACTCGACGCCCCCGACCGCCACCCGCACGCTGCCCGCCACCGGCTTGGCGATGGTCCGCAGATAGGGGTCGAACGCCGCCCCATAGCGCTTGCTCAACTGAAACTGCGTGCGCACCCCGTCGCCGGTCCCGATCAGCTGGTCGGTCGGCAGCGGCACCGCTCCACCCGAAGAATGATCCAGCCCGTCGCGCCACAAAAACCCATGCAGCCGCCCGCGCCTTTCCTCGAAAAAGGCCAGCACCGCCTGCATATCGGCCCGCGATTTCACCCCATAGCCGGCATTGTAGCGCCGCCGCGAATGGTGCCACCGCCCATTGCGCCGCTCGCCACCGCCCGCCAGCTGCACGACATCGGTCTTCCGCTCCGGCCCACCCCGCGCCCCAAGCGCGATGTCGAGCGGAAACCTCGTATGATGAAAGGTCATCTCTTTTTCTCTCAGTATGGCACTACAGCGCGTGGAGCTTCAGGTCAGGCCGAGCCGAAAGGGGTGGATTTCGAGAACCGGAGCGCAGCGTACGTTTGGGTACGTGAGCACCGGAAGCGGAGAAATCTACCGCTTGCAGGCCGGCATCACCTGAAGATCAAGCGCTGCGAGAACCCCGCCGGACGGCCCGCAGGAGCATCGCGCTCACTTCTGCCTCGCTCTGGGTGAAGCTCCGCGCATCGCTCGCCGTCACATTGAACGTCACGTTCACCGCGCCACCGCCACCCGCGACCCCCAGCCGTCCATCGGCCCCACGCTGCAGCGGCATGATCGCTTCCGGTCCCGCCTCGCCCGCCAGCCCCATGCCCTTGCCCAGCGGAAAGTAACTGGGGCTCGCGATCACCCCGCCCTTGGCAAAGGCCGTAACCCCGCCGAGCGCCGGATTGGTCGCGGTAAAAGGTTCTCCACCAGCCCGCCGACCAGCGTGCCCAGTGGCTTGAACGCCGCCTTGAGCGCGATATCGGCAAAGGCGCCGGCAATATCGCCCAGCACCGATCGGAACGACTTGCCATCGGTCACCGCGCCGCGAAATGCCCGGCTCACCGAGCGCGCAACCCCGTCCGCCAGGTCACCGATGCGGCCCAGTTCCACCGAAACGTCGCTCAGCTCGTCGCGGAAGCTCTCGCCAAAAAGATCAGTGGCCATCGGGAAAACGCTCCATCAGTTCCTCGAGCCCCGGCCGATCCAGAGGCCCAGCCCGCTCGCCCATCACCGCGCCCCAGGCGCACGCCAGCTCGCGCGGCGTCATGCGCCAGAACTGGTCCGGCGGAAGCCGCAAGACGCCGAGGCCAAATCCCATCGCGTTCTTCCAGGGAAAGGGCTTCATTCCCCATCCCCAAAGGTTGCCTTGAGCAGCCGCACCGCAATCTCCGCCGCCCCGCGCAGTCCGCCCTCGATGGTCAGCCGCGCCAGATCGTCATCGGTGATGCCATTGCCACCGCCCCGCAGCCCCGCCCCCAGGATCGCCGTCAGATCCCGCGCCGAAATCCTGCCCGCCGAAAACCGCTCCGCCAGCCCGGCGAGGTCACCAGCGCCCAGCCGCGCCTCCAACTCGGCCAAAGCCCCAAGCGTCAGACAAAGCGTCACCCGCTCGCCGCCGATCTCGGCCGCGATCTCGCCTCGATGTATGTTCGTCATTCTTTTCCTCGCGCCGCACTATCGGCCCTTTTGCACCCCTCCCCCCCTGAGGGGAGGGGTTGGGGGTGGGGGTCCATCAATGGACCACAAAACCACCCCCACCCTCGTTCCCTCCCCTCAAGGGGGAAGGAGGCGACAGACCAACCGTCAGGCCAGCCTAAACCGCCACAAACGTCACTTCCCCAGCGCTTTCCAGCGCCAGGTCGAACGTCACTTCGCCCGCATGATCGGCGGAAAATTCCAGCGCCACGATCTGAAACGGTCCCGCCACGGTCCCAAAATCTGGCAGGATCAGCTGCCAGTTGCGGATCGTCCCGGCAAAGAACAGCGCCCTGATTGCCGCGTCCGAAGCGCCGTCCTTGAACACGCCCGACCCCGAGACCGAAGCGCGCTTGACCCCGCCGCCCGCCAGCAATTCCCGCCAGCGCCCGGCACTTTCCTGGTCGGTCGTATCGACGCTCGCCGCATTGAAACTGATGCTGCGCGTACGCAGCCCCGCCACCGTCAAAAAGCTCCCCGACCCCGTCTGGTCGAGCTTCAAAAGCATATCCTTGCCGCTCTGCGCCGCCATTTTGATCTCCTTTGAGAAAGACCCCCACCCGACCTCCCCTTCAGGAGGGGGAGGAGTTGCTTCGGTGCTTGCCGCGCACTCGCCGCAAACTCGATCGGACTCCTCCCCTTCTGCAGGGGGAGGCGGGGTGGGGGTGGCCCCGGCCCCGGCCCCTACTCCGTCAAAAACCGCAGCATCACCGCCGCCTTCGCCTGCCCGGTTTTGCCGTCGATCACCGTCTCGGTCCGCATATGCTCGGCATGGGTGACCACGAGCCCTGCCGGGCTCGCCTCCAACCCCGCCGCCACCACGCGCGCGACCATCTCCAGCGCCAGTTTCCGGCTCGGCTGGTCGCTCCAGCAATGGATCAGCACGCGATGCTCCTGACCCTTGGCCTCGTCGCCATCGGTCTGCCGCATGTCGTGCCGATCGATCACCAGATATGGCGCCGGACGGCCACGCGGCGGCGCGTCGAACACGCCACCCGCCCCAATCAGTGCCGTCAGTGCCGCATCGCCCTCCAGCGCCTCGACCAGCGCCGCCTGCAGACTTGCAATCGGGTGCATGACCTACCCCGTAAAGCTGGTTTCGCTGCAGGCGCAGCTCAGATATGCCCGCCGCCCATTAAGGTCGGCTGCGCTCACCACATCGAGGTTGCGCCCGCGATAAACGATGCGGTCGCCGGCCGAAATATCGCTGCGAAAGCGCATCACCACGCTGTGCGACACCGCCACCGCCTGCCCGTCGGCATTGGTGCCCTGCCGCCCAGCTAGGCTGCGCACGCGCGCCCAAACTGAATTCAGCGGAACATAAATGCGCCGGTGCCCGCCGCCGCCATCGCCCAGGCTTTCGCGGCGTTTGAGCTGCACCCGATCGGTCAGCGTGCCGATCGGCGGCACCTTGTCCCCGCTCATAGCCGCACCCGCTTGTGCCGGCTGACGAGGCGGTCGAAACCGCTCGGCACCACCGCGCCGGACCCGGCAATGATCACCGCATCGCGGTGCTCGTGCCAATGCGCCACCAGCGCCAGCACGGCCTGGCGCAGATCGGCCGGCACTTCATGCGGCGCCGTCGCCAGACCCGCGACATAGTCGATCTCGATGCCACCCCTCTCCTGCAGAAGCGGCATGCCGACAACCACGCGGGGTACCAGCAAGCGGTCCCGTTCCGAGCCGAACTGGCCAAGCGCGATATCGTGGCTGCCGCCATTGTCATCGGTCGCCGTGATCGCCGTCACCGATTGCAGCGGCGCCACCGGCAGCTTGACCACGCCATTGGCCGGCCAATCGTCCAATACCACGCGCCAGGTCTGCGGCATCATTGCCTGCCCCGTCACGCCTTCCACATGCAGCCGCGCCGCGCCGATCAGCGTGGTGATCAGGCCATCCTCGGCCGCATCATCGACCTTCAAGAACAGCTTCGCCTCTGCAAGCGAAACCGGCTCCGCAGCGGGCCCCGCCAGGAGATAGGACGTCATGTTTTTTGATCCTTGGATTGTTATGCGCGGGCAGTGCAGTCGTCTCCCTCCCCTTGTGGGAAGGGATCAAGGGTGGGGGTGTCGTAAGAGCAGCGAACTCAGTGCCTGCAGAACTGCCGGCACCCCCACCCCAACCACTCCCCACAAGGGGGAGGGGCTTACGAGAGCTCAGCTCACGCCGAACTTGAGGAGCTTGATCGCGTCGTAGTCCGCGATGCCGCCACCCACGCGCTTGGTCGTGTAGAACAGCACATACGGCTTGCTGGAGAACGGATCGCGCAAGACGCTCACGCCCTGGCGATCCACGATCAGATAACCCCGCTTGAAGTCACCGAAGGCCACCGAGAACGAATTGGCCGCGATGTTGGGCATGTCCTCGGCCTCGACCAGCGGAAAGCCCATGAAGCTGGCCTTGCCATCGGCCGCCGCTGCCGGCTGCCAAAGATAGTTGCCGTCCGCATCCTTGAGCTTGCGCAGCGCGCCTTGCGTCTTGCGATTCATCACCCAGCTGGCATTCTGGCGATAGCCGGCCTTGAGCGCATAAACGAGGTCGATCAGGATGTCGGAAGCGTTGCTCGTCGGCAGCGCGCCGGACTGGCCGGTGGCCAGATACCCCAGCTTGCCCCAGGCCCAGCTGGCCTCCGCCACCGTTTCGGCATGAAGGAAGCCCTCGGGCTTGTTGACCCCGTCGCCGGAGACGAAAGCCGTGGTTTCCTGCGCCGCAAAGGCTGCATTGACCTCGTCGGCAATCCACTGCCCCACGTCCACCGCGGCGTCGTCGAGAAACGCCGTGGTCGCCGCCGGCATGGCATAAAGTTCGGTGGTCGGGTAGCTCAGCTCCGCCAGCGTCGGCGAACTGGTTGTGGGACGGCTCGCCGTCTCCCCCACCCAGCCGGTCTGCGGACCCGAGACGGTGATCGGACGCTTATAGACCGCGCCCGACACCTGTCGCACGCCAGCAATGGCGCGGATCGGCGACAGATGCGTCATCAGCCGCGTGATCTCGCCCTCGACCTCGGCCGGCACGACGTAACCGCCATCGGCCGCGACGCCAGTCTGCAGCGCCTTTTCCTCACCGCGCTTCACATAAGAAGAGAACGCTTCCTTATATTCGCCATCCGGCAGGCCCACGCCCTTGCCCTCGATTGCCGGGCGGCCCCGCTCGGCCTGCGCGCGGTCCAGCGCCGCCTTGTGCCCGTCGAGCACGCGGTTTAGCCGGTCGAGCTTGCCTTCCAGCAGGCCATCGGCGGTGCCGCGCTTTTCGATCTCGCCCAGGCGCTGGTCGTTGGTGCGCTTGAATTCCTCGAACGCGGTCGAAAATTCGCTGAACAGCTGGGCAATATCGCCCCCTGCGCCGGCCTTGATTTCAAGGCCGTCGTCGATCCGATCCATCATCGGTTTCCCCTATCGGTTGCGGATTTGTCGTGTGGCGGCGGCAATCGCCGCGCCGGCCGTGAGGGGGCGGCGATGCGCGCGTCCTCCATCATCGGAAAGGTCACGATCGACACTTCGTAAAGGTCGATCTCATGAAGCAGGCGATGGCCTGTCCCCGGCTCGCGGCTGGCCTTGACCGTGCGAAAGCCGATCGAAAGCCCATCGAGCGCCCGCGCCTCGATCAGCCGCCGCAGCGCTTCCGCCCGCGGCACGCCGCCGGTCAGTTGCCCGGAAACGAAGAGGCCGTGGCTGTCCTCACCCAGGCTTTCCCATATGCCCACCGGCTCCTTGGGATCGTGCTGGAACAAGAGCCGGATGCGCCCGCGCTTTCGGCTGAGGCTCTTGCTGAACGCGCCCGGCAACACCACGTCGCCGCCGCCGTCGAGCCGGTTAAAGACGCTGGCATAGCCCGAAAAGCGCCCGTCGCCATCGATCGGGATCGCCCCCATCAGCGCTTGCCCCCGGCCGACCCGCGCCGCGTCTGCCCTTTGGCCGCGCCCCGCTTCTGGTCGGCGATCGTCCCTGCCAGGTTCCACGCAAACTGCTTAAACGTCTGCTGCGCCGCTTCGCGATTTCCCTTTTCGGCCATGGTCTTAGTCCTCCTTCCGGAACAGCTGATTCAACGCGGCAATCTCGCGCACGAAGTCGTTGAAGTGCCGGTTCACCTGCGCCATTTCCTTGAGACTCCACACCAGGAGCGCACTCGCCCCGCTCGCCCACATAAACAGCGCCAAATGCGCCAAGTCGCCGCGCTCGATGATGGTCTTGGTCAAGTCGGTCATTTGAGCCCCACCAGCGCCCGCTTCTCAGCGTCCGTCAAAAACTCCGCCGCGCTCACCCGTGCCCACAAGCTCGCCTTGTCGTCGGCCAGTGCCTCGACCCCGTCGAAATCAGGTACCACCTCAGCCCCATCAAACGCGGGCCCCAACCAGCCGCTCAGTTCCTCCGCCACACGCACCACGAGCGGCACCAGGGTTTGGCGCCAGAGTGCCCGATTGGCTTCGGCGAGGTTGGCGTAGGTGTTGTCGCCGGGGATGCCGAGCAGCATGGGCGGCACGCCAAAGGCCAGTGCAATGTCGCGCGCCGCCGCGTGCCGGGCCTCGATGAAGTCCATCTCGCGCGGGCTCATGGCGATGGCCTTCCAGTCCAGCCCGCCATCGAGAACCATCGGCCGGCCCGCATTCGCCGCCCCCGAAAACTGCTCCTCCAGCTCGCCCTTGAGCCGGCTGAACTGGTCTTCGGTGAGGTTTCCCCCGCCGCCGAATAAACCAGCGCCCCGCTCGGCCGCGCCGCATTGTCGAGCAGCGCCTTGTTCCACTGCGCCGAGGCATTGTGGATATCGAGGCTGGTCTGCGCGGCGTCGAGCGGCGCCATGCCATAGTGGTCGTCCATCGGGTGGAACAGCGCCAGGTGTAAGACGCCCGGCACCGGCAGCGGCTCCTGCGAGATCCGCGTCGTCCTGCCCCCGGCCTTATAGTCATAGGCCACCGGCCAGCCGTCGCGCCCCGCCACCACGCTCATTCGATCCGGCCGCAGCACGAAAAGGGTGCGCACCGCACCATCGACGATCCCGGCCTGGAGATACGCGTTTCCCGCCGTCTGCAGATAGGCATAAACCGCTTCCAGCAGTTCCGCGCCGGACTGCCGGCCGTTGGGCCGCGCCAGCAACTCTGCCAAAGGGTGATCGGCCACCTTTTGCCCGTCCGCCACGACGGTGAGCGGCACCCGGTTGGCCGCCTCGGCAATTAGCCTGATGCACCGATAAACCACCGGATTGCGCATGAACCCCTGGTTGACGAGGCTGGCATAGCCGCGCCCGCTCCATTGCGCCGGCCCCAGCTGGCTCAGGGTCAGCATGGTGTGGCCCGCAAAAGCCTTGCTTTCACGCGGCGTGTTCGATCGCCCGCCCAAAAGGCGGTTCATCCAGTTCAGCATCGCATTACTCATGAGGAGGAATAAAAAAGGCCCGCAGTAAGCGGGCCTTAAGAATCGATAACCTTGGATTTACGCAGCGACTGGCAAGATGTCATCCTCGTATAGTCCATCTAGACCATCAGAGTCTAAGACGTTTGGGTTTTCGTTACTAGCATCCCAGCTGTCCCAATCTACCTGCCCGATACTTTCCACTAAATTTGCTTGTGGATCCAAGCCCAAGGCCTTAATGCGTGCCATGGCAGCCTCGAACCCAGCCTTCATTGCGTCACCGAGTTCAACGGTCGCTCCGGTCGTTTCGTAGTTGTCCATTTCACAGTTCCTTACTGAGGTAATCCGCCCCCTTGGGGGCATCGTCAAAAGGCGCGTAGCCATATGTTGCGAACGCATTAGGGTCAACTGCATTCTTAATCAACACACGTTCACATCCTAACAGCTTTGCATAATGCTCAACTGAAGCCAAGATCGGCAACAAAACGCCTCCCTTGAAATCAGGTTCCTAGTAACTTCTTTCAAGCCAGTTAACGGAGATGTGCGATTTCGCGTGAGATGGACGCGCCAAAGCCAATCCGCGCAAGACCTTTCGATCCTCAACTGTCTGCCAAACCGCTATATTAAAATGAGCTGGAATTCGCATATAGCTCATGTAGAGCTTTTCCCAACTGTGTGAGGCAGAGCTTGACGAGTTTCTCCATTGTAAAACTTTGGCCAATTTATGCGAGCATACTCCACTGCTTCATTGTCCATGGATGCTAGCGCCATCCCGGACCAGGTGGCATTGTGTTGGGAGGATCGCACCTTCCTATTAAAAGCCGATACTACCACTGACCGAGCCTCTAATCGCAAGGTCTGGTAATATCCATACGAGTACTCGTCCATCGACATTGGCGGCTCACATTTGAAACAGCGTAAACGCCTTGTAACAATAGATTCTACTCTTCTACAATGGCGCTAAAGTCCGCGGATGCGCGGCCGTCTCTCGTTCAGCACCAGCTCGGTCAGCGCCCAGACCAGCGCATCCACCCGGTCCGGCGAATGCCCGTCCGCCTTGCCATCCGGTCCAAAGGCGCAAAGTTCGTCTTCGAGCGCCGTCAGCCCCTCGACATGGCGCACCAGGCCCCTTGCATAAAGCGCCGCCACCGGCTCGGCGCGCACCCATTTGCCGCGCGTCGCCCGCGCCTCGCGCACCGGCACGCTTGGGTCTTCCCCATGCAGCATCTGCTTGACCAGATCGCCGCCCTGGTTGACCTCGACCACGATACAGTCTGCCTCATGAGCATGAAACGCCGCCACCGCGCGCTTGGCCCAAACCGTGGGTTGCACGCCGCGCAGCGTCGCATCCTCCAGCACCACGGCGCCCTCCCCGCTCCGCCCCGCCACGACGATGCCACAGGCATCGGAGCGCGATGTGCCGGTCACTGCCGGATCCACCGCCACCACAACCCGTCCGTCCGCCCCCTCGCTACCGTGCCGAAACATCGCGCGCTGCCACAACGCATCCTCGCGATCCTCGATCAGCTCGCCATCGAGTTCCTGCCGGCCAAGCGTCGTGCCGCGATAGCGCGACACGACCGCATCGAAAAAGGCATTGGCGAGGTGCGGGTTGACCTTGGTCGCCGCCCGCGTCGAAACGCATCTGTCATCTTGGAGCAGGCGCTTGATCAGGGCCGTCGGCTTCGGCGTCGTCGTCACCAGCTGCCGCGGCCATTCGCCCAGGCGCAGGCCAAACTGCAGCATGTCGAACGCTTCTTCAGCCTTACTCCATTTTGCCGCCTCATCGCACCAGGCTGCCGCAAACTGGGGTCCACGAAATCGCTCCGGATCCGACGCTGGAAGCAGATGCGCTTCGACCCCGTTGGGCCAGGTCAGCACGTTTTGCGTAAGCTTGGGTTGAAACCAGGGCGGACATACGCGCAGCACACCGCTGTCGCCCTTGACCATCACCGCTTCCGCTTCAGTCATCGTTTCGCCAACCAGGGCGATCGGCCCGATGCCCTGTTCTGCAAGCGACCGCACCCATTCCGCACCCGCCCGGGTTTTTCCTGCGCCGCGACCACCAAGCAACAGCCATGTGGTCCAGTCGCCCTTGGGCGGCAGTTGGTGCGGCATGGCCCAGAGTGGCCAGTTGAACATGATGTCCTTGAGTTCACCCTCCGGAAGCAGCCCGAAGTCGCGAAGGAGGTTGGACCGCAGCGTGACCATGCGTCATGCCTGCCCCTTGGTGATCGCATTGATGCGTGCTTCGAGTTTTCGACGCAGCTCTGAAATCTCACCGCGATTTTTGAGCGGGCTCTCTTGCCGCGCTTCAATACGCTCGATTGCGATGAGCTTGTCGATGTCTCGTATCAGATCGCTCAAGACCTTGCTCTCGGCGGCGTTCCCATTGCTCATTCCCATCTCCAGCACATCCATCTGCCGCTCCAGCAGACCCAAAGCTTTCTTGATCAGCAGGCGGCGGTCGATGTCTTCATCGCTTCCGGGCCGAAGCCATTTGTTGGCCTTTGCTCGCTTATCGAGTTGGTCGCGTTTCAACTTGTAGCGATGCGCGATGCCGTTGCAGGTCAGCTGCCCACCTTCATAGTCCCGCCGGACCTCGTCCCACGCTACCGGCGCCCCGTTGCGGTCGAGTTCGGGATCGTCATTGTCCATTGCCATGCCCCTACCGGACGTCCCCCGCTGCCATGTCGTTGACTCATATGTGAATCCCGCGGCCGGAACGGGCTGGAATCGAGCGGGATTCGTCTTTGCGGAGTCACATGGGAGAACCCCGATGTCCGCAGGAATCCGCAAGATCCATTACAAGCCAGACCTCGAGGAACTCTCGATCTGGTTCGGCCCGAATTTCCGCCGCTACAAATATTTTGGTGTGCCCGAACACATGTTCGAAGCCCTGCGCGATGCCTCGTCCCGCACCGGCTTTTTCAACGCCTTCATCAAAGGTCGCTTCGACTGCGCCCTCGCCGACCCCTCCGCCCTGCGCAACCAACGCTGGCAAGACATCCGCTCGGCTTCCTGACCCAACTCTTCGACTATGCCTGAACTATAGCCCAAGGCCGTGACGCGAGGATAAGTGGGATAAGTTTAGCGCCGGAATATCGGCACTCCCTTACCCTCCCCCCTTGAGGGGAGGGTGGCGCCGCTAGGCCACTAGGCCGTAGCAGAGCCAGGGAGGGGGTGTCGGGCCGTGCCAAGAACACCATTATCGAACGCCCCCACCCCGCCTCCCCGGAAGACGGGGGAGGAGTCCGTCAGTAGATGTTGTAAGTCAGCGGGCTAGCACCAGCCAGACTCCTCCTCCTAAATGGCACTGTTCAGGATACTTGCGCGATGGGATTGTTCATCGCCTCCCTCCCCTTGAGGGGGAGGGAATGAGGGTGGGGTGGGGCCGCGCCTTCCAGCTTGTGTGTTTTGCCTCACCCCACTCAGCTTCTCTAAGGCCTGCCGGCCAAGCTTCGCTACCCTCCCCCTCAAGGGGAGGGAGGGTCAAAACTGATGGTTCGGATCAAAGAAGGTCCGATGTGAACAGTCCGCTTTGAGGGAGATCGTCCCCGGTGAGAACACCTATCTGGGTTTAGGCACAATGCAGCTCCTCCCCCTCCTGAAGAGGGAGGCCGGGTGGGGGTCTCTAAGCCTAAGCTAATCCTTGGCTCCAACCCACCCCGCCACAACCCTCAAATCCCCGCAAATCGCTCTCCGCCGTCATCGCCGCCTCCGCCCGCGCCACCACATCCTGCGCCATTTCCCGCGCCGCCGCGGCAAAAGTCGGCTTCGTCGCAGCCACGGTCTCGAGGCTCTTGAGCACTCGCGACACCACTTCGATGATCCCTGCCCCGTCCCGCGCCAGCGGCCGGTAGAAGTCCACCAGCACATCGCGTGGCACCAGCGGCGCGACCAGCACGCGGTCGTTCTCGCCGCTCTTGCGCTCGTCCTGCCATTCCAGCAGCAGGCGCGTCACCGTATCAATGACGATGATCGCCGTCCCTGGATCGTTGATGCCGGGTGAGACCGCCTTGTCGGCAATCTCGCCCAGCACGATGAATCCAAACCGGGGATCGCTGTCATAAGCCCGCTGCTCGCCAAGGACGAAGCAGTCCAGCAATGCCTTGCCGACATCCTCGTCGAAGGAACCCTCAACCATCATCAGGGGGCGCACAGGCGTTGCATAAGTGCCAGGCCGTCCGAGGACGCTGACCTTCAGGTCATTTTCTTCCGCCAATGTTTGCAAGGTGTTGGCATCACAGTGCTGCACATAACCCGGCCGCTCGGCGCTCAATGGCTGCCCTTGCGCTTCGCCATCGAGCCGCCCGCAATCGAACAGCGGGTGTTCGCTCATGGTTTTGAGCGATTTGCGCGTCGCTTCCTCGACCACCCCGATCGTATGGCCCACTCGCCCGATCACCGAAATATGGCCGATCCAGCGGATCAGCGACGCGACGACCAGCACCAAAACGCCCAGCGTCATGATGAACAGGAAGACCCGTCCAGTATCGTTGTAGAGCCCCGCCGACAGGCCGATAATGCCGACGATCGAATACAGAAACGCGCCGATAAAGACCGAGATCGAGGTCTGGGCGCGCAGATCCCCGCGATCAGCGGCACGGCGCGCGGCGTCGTCGCGCTCGATGCGGCCGAGAAGGCACCGACCACGGTCGAGAGCGCGAATACCGCTACCGTCAGCAGGCTCGATGCCAGGATTTCAAGGATCGTCTGCACGGCATTGCTGGGCAGGACGAAAGGCAGTTCGTCCGGCGCATAGCGCGCCAGAATATAGGCGATCACCACCGTCAGCACCGCGAGCAGCGAGAACGCCGCCGGCAAGAACCACATGCGCTGCAACAGCTGGCGCAACTTGAACTGCAAATATGTCATCGAACCCCCTTGCCTTCATCGCTAACGCATAAAAGGCCGGGGAGATGCTCAGTCGCCGAAGATGCGCCTCGCTTCGATTGCCAGCCCCAGCCCGACGCTCCCCAGCACGTCGGTCCGCACCACCTCGGCGCCCTTAAACATTGCCTGCAGCCGCCCGGCGACTGCCGGCACCAGGGTCGAACCGCCTGTCAGGATCAGGCTGTCGACATCGCCGGCCACCACCCCTGCCCGCTGCAAGGTTTCGGCGATCGTCGTTTCCAACCGCCGCACCGATTGCTCGAGCGCCTCGCCCAACTCGCCCACCGTAATCGCTGTCGAAATCTCGCGCTCGCGCACCGGGAAAGCGAAGGCCGTCCTGTCCCGGTCCGACAGGTCGATCTTTGCCGCCTCGACCGCCCCCACCAGCCGGTGCCCCAGCCGGTCCTCCACCAGCATCACCATGGTTTCGACCCGCTCGGTTTCCACCGCCTCGCGCATGGTGGAGCGCAGGTCGCGGATGGCCTGCGCGTCATAAAGCCGGTTGATCCGGTGCCAGGTCGACAGATCGTAGTATGGGGCGACCGGCAGGTGGCGCTTGCCGTCCCTGGTCCGCGACCCCAGCCCCAGTTCGGGCATGACCCGGCTCATCGCCAGCAATCGATCGAAGTCGGTGCCGCCGATATGGACGCCCGCCGTCGCCAGGATATCGCCCGAGCGATCCGCCTTGCCGGCCCGGTCGGGCGACACCCGCACCAACGAAAAGTCCGATGTGCCGCCGCCAAGGTCGACGATCAGCGCTAGTTTTTCGCCGCTCACCTGCCGCTCGTAATCGAGCGCTGCCGCAATCGGCTCGAACTGGAACGCGATCTCGGCAAAGCCCTGCGCCCGCACTGCCGCTTCGAGCTGATCCTGCGCGGTCCGATCGGCCACGGGGTCATCGTCGACGAACTGCACCGGACGGCCCATCACCACCTGCGTTAGTTCGGCGCCAAGCCTTGCCTCGGCGCGGCGCTTAAGCTCGGCGACATAGATGCCGATGATTTCGCCGAAGCCCAGCCGACGGCCCTTGATCCGCGTCGTGTCGGCAAACAGCGCCGTTCCCAGCACGCTTTTCAGCGACCGCATCAGCCGTCCCTCGGCGCCGGTCACATATTCGGCCACCGCCGCGCGCCCGAAATAGGTGCGGTTGTCCTCAAAGCCGAAGAACAACACGCTGGGCATGGTCTGGTGCTCGCCTTCCAGCGCCACGAGAAGCGGATGTCCATCCGCCGCGACACGGCCGAGCGTGGAATTGGACGTGCCGAAGTCGAGGCCGCAGGCGAGGGTCATGAGGTCCGTCCGAAAAATGGGGACGGACCTCTTAAGGGCTCAGGGCAAAAGTGGCAACCCGGCGTCAGGCGGCTTTGGCGCGCTTTTCGTCCATGCCGCGATAGTCGACGATTTCGAGCCGCCCGATGCCGCGGCGCTGCGCCTTTTCCACCGCCTCGGTGGCGCCGCTGAGGACGGAGCGGTCGAGCGGGCCTTGGGGATTGACCACGCAGAGGCCCATGCTGAGCGTCACGTGCCCGGCATGGCTGCCCCGATGCGCGAGGCCCTGGCGACGCACTGCCACTGCGATGCGCGAAGTCAGTTCGCGCGCCATCAGCCGCGGCATGTCGGGCAAAACGATCACGAAGCCGGCCTGTTCGCCGCGTACGCAAAGGTCGCCATGGCGCGGTAGCACGGCGTTGATCGCCGCCTCGAGGGTGGTCAGGCTTTCCTCGACCGCCTCAGCGCCATAGGCGGCAAAATACTCGGCATAAAGGTCCATTTCGAGCGCCAGCACGCAGAGCGAGACCTTGTGCTCGGCGGCCTCGTTCCAGCCCTTGCGCAGTTCTTCGTCGATCCGCTGTGGCGGCAGCATCTTGCGGCCGGTCGCGTCCGTACCCTCGTCGCCACGGCCCAAAGCCGCGCGCACCCGGGCCCAGAAGCCGTCCTTGCCGCTTGAGATGGAGTTCATCTAGCCTATCCTGGGCCGTTCGCTAAGTGCCGATCAGGCCACAGGAGTGGTTAACGCCCGGTAACCACCCCCTCACAAATGGTCGGGCGGCTCGTATTCCGGCCAATCCACGGCATGGGCTTCCCATTCCTCGGGATCGACTTCGGTCTCGAGAAAGGTCCGCCCCTTGATCGAGACGCCAACATCCACCACCGTCTGCGGATCGCCCGAAACCAGCGGATGCCACCAGGCCAGCCCCTTGCCCTCCGCCATGCGGCGATAGGCGCAGGTCGTCGGGATCCAGGGGATGGTGCGCACATTGACCGTATCGAGCTTGATGCAGTCGGGCACCTTGGCCTGCCGGTTGGGATAATCCGTGCAGCCGCAGCCATTGCCGTCCAGTAGCTGGCAGCGCACGTCCGAGGTGATCAGCGTCCCCGTGTCCTCATCCTCGAGCTTGATCAGACAGCAGCGACCGCAGCCGTCGCAGAGCGCTTCCCACTCTGCTTGCGTCATTTGTTCGAGGGTTTTTTCTTCCCAGAAAGCCATCCGAAACCGTTCTGAATTAAGTTGTGGCCGGTTTGCGCTTGCCGGGGCGGGAACGCAATCATATTCCAGCGATTGTGTTGTCCTCTATCCCGCTGCGGGGCAACATTGCAGCTGGTCGAACAGGGTTGGGGCAAGACGTGCAGGATCCGTTCTACACCAAGGAAAAGCGGCGCAAGCCGGCCGGCATTCTGGCGGCCGACGCCTGGCTCGATTCGTCGCTCTATGAATTCTGGCAAACCGCCGGCCGCGGCTATACGCGCTACCAGGATTTCATGTCCCGGTTTCACGTTTCCGGCATCAAGCGCCTGATCGTCGAGATTTTATCCGACGCCTTCAGCTTTGCCGCCATCGGCGTTGTGCTGGTCGTCGCCCTCGCCCTCCCTGCCTTCGACATCATCGACCGCGGCGCCTTCAACAAGGCCGAGGACTACTCTGTCGTTTTCCTTGATCGCTACGGCACCGAGATCGGCCGACGCGGCATCCGCTCCGACGACAGCGTCGCCCTCGACCAGATGCCGGATTATCTGATCAAAGCGACCCTCGCGACCGAGGATCGACGCTTCTACGAACACTTCGGCATCGACGTGGTCGGTACGTTACGTGCCGTTGCCACCAATGCCCAGGGCGAGCGCGGCACGCAGGGCGGTTCGTCGATCACCCAGCAGCTGGCGAAAAACCTCTTTCTCTCCTCGGAACGCACCATCAACCGCAAGATCGTCGAGGCCTTCTTGGCCGTCTGGCTCGAATGGCATTATTCCAAGGACCAGATCCTCAAGCTTTACTTCGACCGCGCTTATATGGGGCGGCAATTTCGGCGTCACCGCCGCTTCCGAATACTATTTCGGCAAGCGCGTGCAGGACATTTCCCTCGCTGAAGCGGCCATGCTCGCCGGCCTCTTCAAGGCTCCAGGCAACTACGCGCCGCATGTCGATCTTGCGGCGGCCCGTGGCCGTGCCAACCTCGTTCTGACCAACCTTGTCGCCTCGGGCTTCCTCACCGAAGGCCAGGTCACCGCTGCCCGCCGGCACCCGGCTTCCGCCATCGATCGCACCGCCGATATCAATTCGCCCAACTACTTTCTCGATTATGCCTTCGAGGAAGCCAAGCTCCTGATCGAAGCTAATAACGCACCGGGCAACAATTTCCAGGTCCGCACCACGATCGATACGACGCTCCAGAGCTATGCCGAGGAAGCGATCAATTCGGTCATTCGCGAACAGGGCGAGCAGTATCGCGTCGAGCAAGGCTCGATGGTCGTGACCGATACCGAAGGCGCCATTCGCGCCATGGTCGGCGGCACCGATTATGCCAAGTCGCAATTCAACCGCGCCATCGTCTCGACCCGCCAGCCGGGCTCGGCCTACAAAGCCTTCGTTTATGCCGAGGCCTTCGAGCAGCTCGGCCTCACGCCCTCCGATCCGATCACCGACCGCCCGGTCTGCATCGGCGACTGGTGCCCGCAGAATTATGGCCGCAACTACAAGGGCACGGTGAGCCTTCAGAGCGCATTCGCCCAGTCGCTCAACACCGTCCCGGTCACCCTTTCCATCAAGACCGGTCGCGACCCGATCGCTGCGCTGAGCCACCGCATGGGCCTGCGCGCAGAATACCCGGTCACCCGCTCGCTGGCGCTGGGCGTGGCCTCGGTGTCGGTCATCGACATGACCTCGTCCTACGCTGTCTTTGCCAACCATGGCCTCAAGACCCCGGCCTATGGCATCACGCGCCTTACCACGCTCAACGACCAGGTCATCTGGGAGCATGATATCGAGGCACCCAAGGAGCGCGTCCTCTCCGAACAAACCGTCGCCTATATGAACCAGATGTTCCGCGCCGTGGTCACCGGCGGCACCGGCACCCGAGCGCAGATCGAGGGCGTGCCGACACTGGGCAAGAGCGGCACCACGACCTCCTATCGCGACGCCTGGTTCTGCGGCTTTACCGGCAATTTCGTCGCCGCCGTCTGGTTCGGCAATGATGACTACCGCCCCACCAACAACCTCACGGGCGGCTCGCTCCCGGCCATCGCCTGGCAGAAGTTCATGGCCTATGCCCACACCAATATCGAGGTGCAGCCGGTCTTCGGCATCGACTTCGAAATGCCGCAGACCATCATCGCCGATGCAACGGATGAAGAAGTCGAAGAAGTGGTCCAGCGCCCCCCAGCCTCAAGCCCGCCGCAGCGCGCAAGCTCCTCGACCTCGCCGGGCGCCTGGAAACCACGCTTGCAAATGCCCGCCCGGTCACCGACACCGCCGACGCTGCGACGCCTGTGGCAACGACGGGGCTCTGAGGCCAAGCCTCACCAATCATAAAAAGCGCGCGACCTGAGTGATCATCGCCTCCCCTGCCCTTGATGGGGAGGGAGGGCAGGAGCCAATGGTTCGATCGGCAGAAGCGTCCCTATTACAGCCCCCTAGTCGGTGGGATAATCCCCCAAGCGTTGCCCAACCAAACCTCTTCTCCTTCCAGAATCGCTTTCGCCCTGCCCAAGCCGTTGGTATAGCCATGGGTAACCGAATGTTCGCCGGTCCAGCCCCTATGTTCCCAGTCGCGAGAAGCTGAGCCCCGTGCGTTTCGTCCTCCGCCTCCTGATGATGATCGCGGTGGCCCTCGTGGTCGGCTTTGGCCTTAGCTACTATGCCCTGACCGACGGTCGCCTCTTCGGCGCCGTGCAGCTTGGCCCCTGGACGGCCTGGCCCGACATCGGTTCACCACAACCCAATCCTTACACGCGCGGCCACATCACCCGCGAAGCAGCGCTGCAGCTTGGGCAAAGCGAAGGCCTGACCTTTATCGCCAATCAGGACAGCGATGGCGCGGCGCTCGACCTTCGCTGCTCCTATCGCCTCGATGGCCGGGTACCGGTCTCGACGTTCTGGACCCTTGAGGCTATCGATCCGGTCACCTGGGCCAACCTCTCGGCGCCCGGCACGGACGCCGCAATGCGCTCCAGCGAGATCGTTCGGGTCGACAATGCCATGCTGATCCATGTCGGCACGCGATTGCGACCGCTCAATTGGCTTGAGCTTACCGGCACCGGCCCGTTCAGTCTCGTCATGACGCTCTATGACACCACAGCCCTTCTCGGCTTCAGCTCCTCAGACACAGTCATGCCGTCGATCACCAGCGAGGGCTGCTCATGATCCGCACGCTGCTTTGGCTGATCGGTGGCGTGCTTTTAGGCGGCGTCATTCACATCGTGGCCATCCTCACCCTGCCCCTGCTGGCGGAGGAAACCACCTGGACCCGCGTCGCAGCGCTCGATGCGAAAAACCGTGTCCTGGTTTTGCCGCCCATTGCCCAAGGCCAGCCCAATCCTTTGCATCTCGACCCGGAGCTGAGCTACGGCCTCTGCCGCCTCGACCTTTCGGAAGGTCCCGCCTATCTCAGCGGTTCCCTTCCAGACGCCTTTTGGTCGGTCGCCCTCTTCAACACTTCGGGCATCGTCACCTATTCGACCACCAATCGCGACGGCATTGGCCAGACGGTTGAAATGGGCATCTTCAATGCCGCGCAGACGCGGCTCCTGGCCCAGCAGCAGATCGATGTCGAAGAAGGCTTGCTCGTCGTCGAAGCCAGCAGCAACGAACTTTTCGTTCTGCTCCGCCTCTCGCCCCCGCACGAAGTCATGCGGCCCCGGTTCGAGGAAGCACTGTCGCAAATTACCTGCGGACCGCGGCCGTCAAATTAGGCCGATCAAGGCTCCTGCGAGGCCAAGGCCGACCACGACGATCCACGGCGTCACTTTCCAGGACACCAGGGCGACAAAGCCAGCGAGAGCCAGGGCAAAATCGAGCGGCGTCAGGACGGCGCTGGTAAAGACCGGATCGTAAAGCGCCACGCCCAGAATGCCGACCACAGCCGCATTGGCGCCGCGCATCGCAGCCTGCGCCCCCGGCCAGCGGCGGAGCGTGTTCCAGAACGGAAGCGCCGCCACGAGGATCAGCAGCCCGGGCAGGAAAATGCCCACCAGCGCGATTGCAGCTCCGGGCAAACCATTGCTCACCGCACCTAGATAAGCGGCAAAGGTAAAGAGAGGCCCGGGCACCGCCTGCGTGGCGCCATAGCCTGCGAGAAACGCATCGGGCGACACCCAGCCGCGCAAAACAGTTTCCGCTTCAAGAAGCGGCAGGACCACATGGCCGCCGCCGAACACCAGCGATCCCGCTCGATAAAAGGCGTCGAACAGAGCCACGCCCTGCCCCGCCCCTGCAAGCCAAGGAAGCCCGGCCAGCAGGACCACGAACAGGACCACTGCAACCAGGCCAGCTTTCGGCGAAATCGGGAAAAACAGCTGATCTGTCTTAGGCTCCTCGTCCCGGCGCAACAGGACAAGACCTGCAACAATGCCAAAGACGATGGCGCCCAGCTGCCCCAATGCTCCGCCCCCGAGCACGACAAGAAACACCGCCAGTACAGCAATCGCTGCGCGCTCCCGATCCGGCGTCAGCGACCGGGCCATGCCCAGCACCGCTTGGGCCACCACCGCGACCGCGACAAGCTTCAGCCCATGCAACACACCCTGCGCGAGAGGCCCCTCCAAGGCGGCCGCGCCATAGGCGAAAAGCACGAGAAGCAAAGCCGACGGCAGCGTAAAACCGGTCCAGGCCGCGAGGGCGCCGAGCGGTCCGGCGCGCCTCAGCCCAAGCGCAAAGCCGACCTGGCTCGATGCAGGCCCCGGCAAGAACTGGCACAGCGCCACAAGATCGGCATAGCCGGCTTCGTCGATCCAGCGCCGCCGCACCACCAGTTCGTCGCGGAAGTAGCCGAGATGGGCGATCGGGCCGCCAAAGCTCGTGAGCCCGAGCTTCAGAAAGGCCCAGAACACTTCAAGCGGCGTGCCCCGCTCCGCCTCGATTTCGCTCGTCACCCTGCCGGCCTATTTCTGCACGACCACTTCGGTGTCGATGCGCATAGTTTGATAGCGTGACGGTATGGTGACACCGCCGCCCGTCCCCACAGCCGTCGCGCCGGAGCAAAAATCGCCGCGATTTGCTCGGTCCACCCAGGGCCGCATTTGCCGCAGGCTTTCGTCGACGCTGATCGACTGCTCATGCGGCGTTTCGACCAGCAGGTGGTCGAGCGCATAATCGTAGCTATCGTAACGATAGGTCAGCGCTCGCACAAACCAGTCGATATGCCATTGGTTCTCCGCCCGCCGCGCCGCGACATTGTCGGCGACGCCCTGTTCGAGCCCGCCGATCTCTGCCAGCGCCATCCGACGCTGCCAATCGACTTCGAGCACGGCGCAGATCGACTGGAAGGTGGCGGGCAAAGTATCGAGATCGGCCAGGATGTGGCGACCCACCGTCGAATAGCGCGTCGGCGACGACCGGTATTCGGTTGTCCTGAGCCAGGTGTAATAGCGGTCGCGCGAAAACTGGTAATCGCGCGCCCGCCCGATGCGGGTGCGCTGCAGCTCGACCGAGCTATCGAACATCCAGTCCTTGCCATGCGCCGCCACCAGGAACCGCCAGGTGCGATCATGCATCAGCACTTCCTGGTCGGTCTGGTTGAAGTCGGAAACCGGCTCCTTGCGCACGCGCGCCAGCTGGTCGCCGGCATAGGGCATGATGGCGTCATGCAGAACGCTCGGCTGCGCCCGGCCAAAATCGCCCACTGGCCGCGCGACGCAGCCGCTCAGCGTAGCAAGAGCCAGGGCAACAAGAACGGGCCGGCCAAGCGCTAAAAAGTCAAACACGCTTGCGCTTGCGTCCCTTGGCGGCAACGCCCGCTGCCGGTGGTGGCGGCGCCCCGCGTTCGTACCGCACCCCGGTAAAAATCAGGATCTGCGCCCCGCCGGTAAATGATGCTCCGGCCTCCGCAGATTTCTTGTGCCCGTCAAATTGTAGAAGCGTACCCAAAATGGCCTCCATAGCCACGAATGCTCCCCGTCCCTAGTGGGGGCAGCGGTCTAAAAACGATGTGCGCGACGCCCCTCGCGCTTGATGGCCATTAAGATGTCGTCAAGGTTAACAGTCTGCTAACGAATTGACGGCAAGAGTGATCTGGCATCGAATTTGGTGCAGATAACGAGTCGACGGTTCCGCCAGAATGCTTGGATTTCAGCCCTACGAAACCTTTCAGCTGCTGATCGAAACCGGCGGGGTCGATCGCACCAATACGCTGCTGATCGCCGCTTGCGACGCTTATGCTCGGCGTGGCAAGCCGACCATTCCTGAAATGGAACAGTTTGAGACGCTCGCCAATCGCCTCTTCCCCACCGCCGGTCCGCAGGCGCGCGCCAAGGGTGCCGCCATGCTTGGCCGCGCCGAAGTGCTGTCGCCGACGCTGGAAAAGCTCGTCGTCGATAATATCGGCGAAGACCTGATCCCCTTCCTCGAAAACGCTGCTGAGTTGTCCGACCAGACCATGCTCGACATCATCGCGCGCTATGACGTCCCGGCCTGCGCCACGCTCGCGACCCGCGCCGACCTCTCCAACGTCGTCCTTGCCAAGCTCTTCCAGATGAATTCGCGCAAGGTCTACCGCGCCCTAGCCGGCAATACCTATATCGTGCCGCGCGGCGCCTACCTTAGCGCCCTGGCGCGCTCGGCGCAGATGGACCACCTTGTTGCCGAAGCCCTCGGCCGCCGCGACGATTTCGACGCCGCGCTCCTCGCACCGGCATTCTTCGATCTTTCCGATGCCCACCGCGTCAAGGTCATCGAGGCCTTCGCCAATCGCGAAACCCCTGCTGCGCCGATCTCGCGCACCATCGAGCAGCTTTCGGTCGCCACAGGCGAGTTGACCAAGGCGCTGATGAAGCTCTTTTCCGAGAACCGCCGTCCCGAGGTCACCAAGCTCCTCTCGCAGATCACCGGTCTTGACGAAGTGCGTTGCGGGCAGATCGCCCACGACGTCACCGGCGCATCGCTCTTCGTGATCCTGCGTGCCTTCGGCGCAACTGCCTATGACGGGCTCAAGGTATTGATCCACGCCACCAGCCACGATGGCGAGCGCTCCAAGGATCTTGCCGACTTCGCCGGCCTCTTCAGCGCCGTTTCGCCCGAATCCATGGCTTACCTGATGAGCGCCTGGCGCGGCGAAGTGAACCTCCTGGAACTCTCCAAGCAGCAGTACCAGCCCTTTACCCAGACCAGCCGCCGCACCGAAAAGATGGCTCCGGCGCACAATCCGGTCGTCGATCAGGCCATTGAGGCCCTCGCCCGCATCGGCATCCGCCGCGCGAGCTAAGCTTTTGCCAGCTCGATCCCCGGATCGTCACCGCGCAGGTCAACGCTGATGACCCAAAGGTCGGGATCGAACCCGGCCTCCTGGGCGATCCGATCGCGCTTTTTGCGGCTCCACCCGACTGAACCGACGCTGGAACACCAGCCCTGCCCCCTCCCCCGGCTTACCACGGGGGCGGGCGTGAACAGCGAGCGCGTGCCATCGAGGTGGTCGAGTTCGATAAAGACCTGGCCGGCAATAGGATCGCCGCGCCGGGCAATGACGCACATATTGCCCAAGTCATTGTGCCGGCGCACAAAGGCCATGCACCAGAGGTCGCTGCGCAGCGTCGCCATTAAGAACCCTATCGGTCGCGTGCGACGGTTCTAGATGGTGGCGCCGGCCTTGAGCAAGAGCTCGACCAGGTCGGGCTTGACCTGACCGGTCATGCGATAGCTGTGAAAGTTCTCGAACTCGCGAATGGCGCGCGCCGTTTCTGCGCCCGGCTTGCCGTCGATCGGTGCGCGGAAAAAGCCAAGACTCGCAAGCCCGCGCTGGATTTGGGACACCAGGGCGCTGTCGGTGGCCGGAGCGACATAGGGCACCGGATCTGCGGCCGGGGCGCGAACCGCTGGAGCCACAGGCGCTGCCGCCTGCTGTGTCGCAGGGCTCGGCGCGATCGGGGCCGGCATTGGCTGCTGGCTCTGCACGACCGGCAGGCTCGCCTTCGGCACAGGCGGGTTGGCAACGGGCTGTACATTCGTCGTCCGCGGCGTATCGACAGCGGCGATGATCGAATCGATCGTGCTGGCGGCACTCTGCGCCACGCCGTCGAATGCTTCTTCGGCCCGCGTCAGACCTGGCACGCGCGCGACGAGCTGATCCTGCTGCGGCTCGGCGGCGACCGGCACGGTCGGCGCCACGGCCAGGGCAGCCTGCTGCACAACAGGGGCCGGCGGCTGCACTTGCGCCGGGGCGGCCTGCGCTTGCGGCTGAGCCACGACTGGCTGCGCAACAACCGGCTGCGTAACCCGGCCGGAAGCGTCCGAAGAAAGGATTGCCTCAAGCACCGCGGCATCGGTCGAGCCGGTCAGCTTCATGCCGTTGCGCTGCTCGAAAGCGCGAATGGCCTCGGCGGTCTTGGGGCCGTAATAGCCGTCGACCTTTCCGCTGAAGAGCTGCAGCTCGAAGAGCTTCTTTTGCACTTCGAACATCTTGGCATTGCCCACCGGTCCGTCCGGCATGGGCGGCGGCACGCTTCCGGTGGTCTCGTTGCTGGTGACCATCGGCGCAGCCACCTCGGTCGCCGCGGGGATCGGCGGCAGGGCCGGCACTGTCTCCGCGAGCTCAGGACGCTCCGCCACGGGCGTCGGCGCGGCGGCAAGGCTTTGGTGCGCAGGCGCGAAGAACGGAGACGGATGTTCCGCGGTCTGGAAATAAAGCGCGTTGCTTCCGGCCAGGGCAGTCATGGTCACCATCGCCAGGATGCCGGTGGAGGCCATCGGCGCTTTCATATAGCGCGAGAAAGTCCAGAGCCCCGCCCGGCTCAAGGTGCCAAGCAGGGCGCTGCCAGCCATCAGCGGCAGCTGTGTCAGGGTGGAAGCCGTCATTGCGCTTTTCTTGTTTCTTTTTGCCATAGAGGTAAGGCGGCAGCCAAAGGCTCACGGTGAAGAGGAACGATCTCGGCAGTTTCGCTGGCTTTGGTTGCCGGACCGTTTATGGGCAGAAGAACTGTGATGGTTGTCCCCGTTCCCACTTCGGAAATGGCGCGCAACGTGCCGCCATGCAGCTCGACCAGGCCCTTGACGATGGAAAGGCCAAGGCCGGTCCCCTCGTATTTGCGGGTCAGGCCGTCCTGCACCTGGAAAAAGGGTTCGCCGATTCGGTCGAGCGCGGCCGGCGCCATGCCGATGCCGCGATCCCGCACCGAAAGGCTGATCGACTGACCCTGGCGCTTGACGGCGACCGACACCTGCCCACCCTCGTGGCTGAACTTGATGGCGTTGGAGAGGAGATTAATGAGGATCTGCCTGCATACGCGTTCGTCGGCGGTCAGCATCGGCAGGTCGGCCTCGATCTCGGACAGGAGGCGAACGCTGCGGGCCTGGGCCATGGTTTCGACCATGGCAAAGCATGCGGGCACGATATCGGCCGGGGCGATCTGCTCCGCCTGGATTTCGAATTTGCCGGCCTCGATGCGCGACATGTCGAGCAGCATGCTGACGACCTCGAGCAGATGCCGGCCGCTCTGGTGAATCAGCCCGGCATATTCCTTGTGCGTGCCGGTAAGCTGGCCGCCAATGCCACTGGTCATCATCTCGGAGAACCCGACAACGGCGTTGAGCGGCGTGCGCAATTCATGGCCGATGGTCGCGAGGAACCGCGACTTGGCCTGCGACGCATCTTCGGCAACGCGGCGCGCTTCGGCCATGGCCGCCTCGGTGTCCTTGCGGCTGGTGATGTCGCGCAAAAGGGCAATGACCTCGTGCGCCTCTTCGCTCGCCGTCTCATCGAGGATCGGGGCAAGCTGAGCCTCGACCCAGATAAAGCGCGGAACGCTCGAGCCGGCACGCGGATCGTCCTGGCGCATGCGCACCTCGATCGTACGGCTGCGGCCAAGCTGGCTGGCATCGGAAAAGGCCGTGAGGAATGCCGGGCGGTCGAGAACATGCACGCGCTCAACCAGCGAATTGCCGGAAAGCTGGTAGCGCGCGCAGCCGAAGAGGGGCTCTGCCGAACGCGACGCCAACATGACCTGGCCGTCGGCAGCAAAGCGCAGCACCGCATCCTGGACGTGTTCGATGAGGTGCCGATAGGCATCGATCTGCGCCTTGTCGTGGACCTCGAAGGCGCTGTTGATATGGTGCGCACTATAGGCGACCACGGCAAAAGCAATGGCAAAGCCAAGCCCTGAAGCAGGCAGCAGCTGGGCATCGGGCAGCGGATTTGCCGGCAAGCCGAGAAGCGTGCTCGCGAGCGCGATGGCAATGATCGGCAGCAAGGCAAGCCAGCTGACCCGCCGCATGCTGCTGCGCGCGACCAGGGCGGCGAGCACAGGACCCAACAAGGCCATGGCGAGGCCGGCATCTGCGAATCGCGGATCGGCAATGGTCAGAACGAGGCCGGCTGCCATGAGCGTTGCGACCTGAGCCATGGCGGAATGATCGAATTGGCCACGCTGGTGCATGGCAAGCGCCGTCAGCGCGCCACCGAGCACGATGGAGGTGACGAGCAGCGCCAGCGGTGCACCAGTGACGAGCGCATAAAGGGCGGGGCCGACGGCCAGAACTCCGGCAGCAAGCAGCAGGCGGGAATTGTTGCCGATGGTCTTGCGGCGCAGCAGCTCGGGCCGGTTGCCGACCCCGGCCAAGGCGGGGTCGCGTCCGTTTCTCGCTCCGAAGACCTTGAGACTACGCATAAATGAACTCACAACACCGACGCCCTAAACCCGGAAAGAACGCTCCGGACGACCCTTTCTGGGTCTTGGATGCCCGGTTCGATGGCCGGGTCTTTTGTCGGATCAACCTCGTCCGCCAACCGCTAAGACAGGGTTTAAGATGGCGCGGCCTCGGGCTTTTCGGTTCCCTCCAGGCGAGGTTTTGGCGTTTAGCGTAAACAAGCCGTTGCCCCGGGCGCCGCAATCGCCAGCGATTTGATTCAAATTTTATGCAATTGCCACAGACCCGTTTAAGCGGGAATCGCTAGGATCATTTCATCGAACGGGAATAGGCCCGTCGCGATGGGATGAAGCCGATGTTCCTGCTGCGCTCCGCGTTCTGGCTGATCTTGGCCTTCGTGCTTATCCGGCCCGAAATGGATGTTCGCGATACCGCGGAAAGCCTATCCAACGAGGCGTTGTCGCAAGGCGGCGCCTTCATCTCCGAGCAGATCTCTGCAATCGACTGTACCGAACTCGTCTGCCACGGTGGCAAGGCTCTTGCCGTGGCAGCCCTCCAGAACACTCAGCAGGCCGGCGATCCCATGCACACGACCCCGGCCAAGCCTGCCATTCCGTTGCCCCGGCCCCGGCCGGACCGCCCGGTCTGACACCTAATCGAACTTCGCCTCCGGGCGTCTGCCGCAAGCACAGTGCCCCGTGCTTGCGGCATTTTCTTTGGCCACTGGCAAAGGCGCGATACGTGGCCTAGATAGAGAATATGACCCAGCCGCAAGCCTTTCAGGACATCGCCGAGAACCTTTCCTTCCTCGATGATTGGGAAGATCGCTACCGCTATCTGATCGAACTGGGGCAGGCTTTGCCGCGGCTCGACGACGCCGAGCGCAATGCCGGCAACAAGGTCAATGGCTGCATGTCGCAGGTCTGGCTGGTGGCCGAGCCGGAACAGGTCGACGGCGAAGCCGGACTGCGGTTCCGCGGCGAGAGCGACGCGATGATCGTCCAGGGGCTCGTCGCCGTACTGTTGGCGCTTTACTCGGACCGCACGGCCCGCGACATCGCCGAAACCGACGCCATTAGACTCTTCGACGAACTGGGCCTGCGCGAGCATCTGACGACGCAGCGATCCAATGGCCTCGTCGCCATGGTCAATCGCATCCGCAACGAAGCCAAGGCGCTCGCCTAGGCGTAGCGGCGGAGCCTGCCGATCAGCGGCTTTTCGATCGCCCGATAGATTAGGTAGCCGACAAAGACACCGCCAAAGATCGCGGCAAGCTCCGCGGCAAAGATCAGCACCGGATCGTCGGTGCCCATCATGCGCAGCAGAACGCCGGCAATCGCCGCCACTGAAAACATGTGGACCAGGTAGATCGAATAAGACGCATCGCCCAGCCGCTCGAGCGTCGGCAGATACGGAACCTGCCGCTCCCTCGCCACCAGCAGGGCGACCGTCGACGCGGCAAAAGACAGCAGCCCCACAAAGGCGCTCTGATCCTCGACCAGGCCGCGGTCCCAATAAAAGCCCTCGAACAGCCCAAAGACCCCGACCAGCCCGAGCAGGAACAGGACCTCGACCCGCAGCACGCTCAGCCAACCGCGGATATAGGCAAGGCCCAGCCATGCCCCGGCCACGAAGGCGAGCGGCATGAAGCTCGTATAGAAGGCCGGGATCGCATCGGTCGGACGGAACACCATGCCGATAATCGCCAGCGCAACATAAGCAATGGTCAGCACCCAGACCCTGCTGGTGGCGCCCAGAAACGCCAGTGCGGCAAAGCAGATGTAGAAGAACATCTCGTAGTTTAGCGTCCATCCGAGCTTATAAAGCGGGTGAAAGCCGTGCGAGGCCGGGTTGTAGAAGGGAATAAAGAACAGCGACAGGATCAGCTGTTCACCATCGAATACCGTGGTCTTGAACACACTCGGCAGCAGCAAAGCCGCCAGCGCCGCCACGGCTGTCGCGGCCCAATAAAGTGGCACGACGCGCAGGATGCGGCGGCGCATGAACTTGCCGGCGTCGAAGCGCCCGTCCCCGGTCACCGCCACCATGATGAAGCCCGAAACCACGAAAAAGAGGATCACGCCCAACCAGCCCAGACGCCCATAAAGCAGCGTCTGCTCTGCCAGGGGTAGAGCAGCGCATGGGAGGCAAGCACCATCAGCGCCGCAATGGCACGCAGGTACTGAATGGTGTGGAGCTTTTTGTTCATGGGGCCGCAACAATGTTCGAGGCGTTTTATCACGTCCCAAAACCCGCAAACATGAACAAACGTTACATCGTTAACGGCGCATCCTGGAACATGGGTAAACGCTCCTCCAGCCAGCCTTCCACCCGATGCCGGTCAGCGCCCTCAGCCTCCGCGGAAAGGCCAAAGCTGATGCACAGCTGATCGAGCCCAATCCGGAGCACCAGTTTCGCCCCGCGCCGCGGCCAGCCGCGCTCGGTTTCCACCTGCTGGAGGCCCTTGTCGAAGGCGCAGATGTCGGTCAACACCGTCCAGCAATCCGGCGGCAGGGCTCGCGCCAACATATTGAGCCGCTTGCGAGCGTCTGCAGCGCTATCGGCGAGCATGCCCTGCTGCGGCGCCCCGCCCTTGTCGCCAAGCCTTGTGGGATCATAGGACATGGTGACGCGTTGGCGCAGCCGCGATCGTTCGAACAGCCGCGTCAGCATCCGCGCCGCCTCGACATGGTGCGGACCAAGAAACGCGCCATCCTTGCTCGCTGCCGCCAGACGCAGAACGGCATCAGGCGCGATTTCACCCAGGGATGTGGTCATGCCTGGCCCCCATTGAGGATGGCCTCGAAACGATCGAGCCGGGCGTCGAACTCGAGATCGTCGCGCTGATCCTCGATCAAGCCACAGGCGTGGGAGACTGTAGTCCTATCCCGCCCAAAGGCGCGACCCACATCCACGAGGCTCTGACCGAGCACCACATGCGATAAATACATCGCCACCTGCCGCGCCCGCGCAGCACTGGCGCGGCATCGCGAATGATGTAGTATCAGCAGTTTGGAAACATCATATTCCCGCGCCACCAGTTCGATCACCCGCTCGATCTTGCGCTGGTCCGAAGCGTCTGCGCCTGACGGGAGCGGATCGGAGTCGGAATATGGGGTAGGCATCATGGCACTGGCCTCGTCGATATAGGACTATATTCCTATACCTTCGACCTTGGCCATGGGTGCGGGGATAAGTTGAACAGCTTTCCGCGCTAAAGAAGGCCGCCCCGAAGGACGGCCTTTGTGGACGCTTGTGCCTCTCGGCCTATTCGGCCTTGCGACCGAGCCCGTTGTCCTTGGCAAGCTTGGAGCGAGTCGCCGAATAGCTGGGAGCAACCATCGGATAATCAGCCGGAAGGCCCCACTTCTCCCGATATTCTTCGGGAGACAGGTTGTAATGGGTGCGCAGATGGCGCTTCAGCGACTTGAACTTCTTCCCGTCTTCCAGGCAGATGATGTAGTCCGAAGCGATAGACTTCTTGACGGGCACGGCAGGCTTGAGTTCTTCAACCTGAACGGGCGCCTCATTTGTCTGCAGCGCGCGCAATGCACCGTGAACCTCGGCGATCAACTTGGTAAGATCGCCTGGGCTAACAGAATTATGGCTCACATAAGCCGAAACAATATCGGTGCTGAGACCGATCAGGTCCGTATCAGCAGCCACGAACGCGCCGGTGTCGTCGTTCATATCCAACCTTCCAGTTCTTATTTATTGGCGGCCATTGGGGAGGAGCCGCGTTGCCTGGTAACTAGGCCTGTTCTGCAGGCCATGCAACCAAAATTGCCCGTGTCGACGAAAAGTATTAGTCGTTATTCAGCAACGGACTGTTTAGCGACAATTGTAATTGTCTCGTCAGCCACAGTTTTTTCCCAAGGCTTGTATCCTGCAGCAAGACTGGCTTTCGCCAGAAGATGTGCTGCGACAGGTGTCGTCAGTAGAAGAAAAATAATGCCAATGATGGCGCGAATTGCAACAGCGGCGTCCTGCGACATAAGAGCTATGACAAACAGAATCAGCCCGCCGCCTACCACCCCGGCCTTCGATGCTGCGTGCATGCGGGTATAAAGATCGGGAAAACGCAGCACCCCGATGGCCGCGAGCAGCGTGAACAGGGCTCCAGCCAACAAAAGCACGCCGCTTCCATAGACGACAACATCGTAGAGCATCAGCGCCTCTTCCCGTCGGTTGCGGCGTCATTGCGCAGCATGATGTAGCGAGCGAGCGCAACGGTGGCGAGAAAGCCCAAGAGGGCCAGCGCCAAGGCGATATCGAGGTAGAGCCAGAGACCGGTCCTGACGGCGATGGTGCCAACAAAGCCCATGGCGACAATGGTCAGAAGATCGAGGGCGAGGACGCGATCGGGGAGACTTGGCCCGAGTACGATGCGGATGACCGACACGATTAAGGCCGCTGCCAGAAGCGCAAGCGCGATCGTTGTCGCCCAATCCATGAACAGCGCGGGGCTCATTCAAACACCTCCCGGACCTTTTGCTCGACACCGCTGACGATCCCCGTGATCACAGCCTCGCGGTCTTCATGCGTCAACGCATGGACATAAAGCTGCGAACGATCGGCCGACACATCGACGCTGAGGGTGCCCGGCGTGAGAGTGATCAGGTTCGCCAACAAAGTAATTTCGCCATCCGATTTGACCGTCAGCGGCACAGCGATGATGGCGGGGCGCAAGGCCGATCTAAGATTGGGCTTGATGGTCAGAAGCGCCACTTTGAAAGCGCTGAGGAACAGCTCGTAGACGAAGAGGAGCGCCAGCGATCCGATCCGGCGCCATCGCCTGAGCCCATTTCTGCGCACCAGGGAGTTGCGGAGCAGGGACACGACCACGGCGCCGACAAGGCCGCCGAAAAGAAGATTGAGCCCTGAAAAGCTGCCGGTGACGGCGGCCCAGATTAGCGCCAGGACCACGACGAGGAGGCTGGTGCTCATGGGGTCACCTCGGCAAGCCCGGTCGCGTCGACATAGCGCGACGGATCAAGAATATCTGCCGCCCCCTGCTCGCGCCTTCCATCAAGGGCGATGGCCAAAGCCCCGCGATCGCCACGGCAGCAACCAGGACGCCGGCGGCAGCGAGCCCAAGTCGCTCGCGCTGCGTGCCGACACGGACCGGAAAATCCACCGGAGGGTTGCGCCAGAAAACATGTGCCCAAAGACGCGTGCCGGCAATGAGGGTGAGGACGGCATTGACCAGGAGCGCCAGCGTCAGCCCCAAGCCGATCCAGCTTGGCTCCGATCCCGTTACGCCATCGGCGAGGCTGGCTTGCAGCAGCAAAAGCTTGGGCCAGAAGCCCAAGAATGGCGGCACGCCGGCGGCCGCCAAAATGAGGACCAGGAACAGAATGGAAAGCGGCGCGCTCGCCGCATAGATGCCGCCCATCTGCCGTGTATCGCTGGCGCCGGTCGTTCGCTCGACCAGTCCGGCAATGAGGTAGAGGCCGGTCATAGTCAGGATCGCGTGGAAGATATAAAGCCCCGATCCGGCGATGCCGTCTGCCGTGGGCAAAGCAAGGCCTGCCACGACTGCGCCAATGCCGCCGATGACGACAAAGCCGATGGCGCGGCGAAGGTTGGTTTCGGCAATCGCTCCGAGCGGCGCGGTCAGCAGCGTTGCGATGGCGATCAGCGCAATGGCCGGTTCCAACAGATCGCGGCTGCCCGGCAGTATGGCGACGAGCGCGCGCAGCATGGCATAGGCACCGACCTTGGTGAGGAGGCCGGCAAAAGGGCAGACACCGCGGCCGAAGGCGTGTGGTAGGACGCAGGCAGCCAGGCATTGACCGGAAAGGCTGCCGCCTTCATGCCGAAGGCGAGAAGCAGAAGCGCCGCGACACCGGCCATTGCGCCCGGATCGGCAAGTGGCGCCACCCGCATGATGTCGGCCATGTTGAGCGTACCGAGCAGCCCATAAAGCAGGCCCAAAGCCATCAGGAAGAAGGTGGTCGCGAGGAAATTGAGGAAGCCGTATTTGACGGCACCGTCGAGCTGGATGGGCTTTGTGCCTTGCACGATCAGCCCAAACGACGCGATCAGCATCACCTCGAACCAGACATAAAGGTTGAAGAGGTCGCCGGTGAGGAAGGCGCCAGTCACGCCCGCGAGAAGCAGCAGGACCATGGCATGGAAATCATCCCGCTTGCTGTCCCTGCCCCCGTCGATCTCTGCATAGAGCAGGACGATCAGGCTGACGGCGGAGGCAGCGAGGGCAAAGGCGGCGCTGAAGAGATCAGCCGTGAGGCTGATGCCGAAGGGCGGCAGCCACCTGCCCATGGTCATGCTCAGCGGACCTTCCCCGCGACGCGCACAAGCAAGGCTATCTCGCAGGCGATGACTGCAAGCACCGTCATCAACGTCACGACCAGGGTCAGGACGCGGGTGCGGCGCAGCGCCAGCACGGCCGCAGCGCCGATCAGGCAGAGCACGACGGGCAGGACCAGAACCCAGTCTGCAAGGCGTGTCGCCCCCTCGATCATCGCTTGAGGCACGTTCGCGTGAGTTTCCATGGGTCAGTAGCTCAGCGGCGGTTGCGGCGAGCGCTTGGGCTCGGCCAGCCGCATCGTGTCGGTATCGTCGGCATCGAGGCTGCGATAGGCGCGAAAGGCCAGCACAAGAAGAAAGCTGAACATCGAGAAGCCGATGACGATCGCAGTCAGGATCAGGGCCTGCGGCAGCGGATTGGCGATCGGACCTTCGGGCGTTTCGAGACCCGGCGGGACGATCGGCGCCACTTCGCGCATCAGCCGCCCGGCAGTGAAGATGAGAAGGTTCACGCCATTGCCGAGGATCGTCATGCCGATCAGCATGCGGATCACCGAGCGCGACAGCAGCAGATAGATGCCGACCGTGGCGAAGAGACCGACCAGCATGGCCATGATGTAGTCCATCAAAGGTCCTCTTCGTCAAATTCGCTAGCCAGGGCCAGACCGATGGCAGTGAGCGCACCAAAGACGGTGAGATAGACGCCCAGGTCGAAGACCAGCGGTGTCGATAGCGGCACCACCGTGTCGCCGATTGGGAGATAAGCCCAGATGCTGGTCATGAATGGAGAGCCGGTAAAGGCGCTGAGCAGACCCGAGACCGCGGCCAGCAGCACTCCGCAACCTGCAGCGGCCAGGGGATCGAAGCGCAAGGCTTTGCGGGTTTCGGGAACGCCTAGGGACAGGCCGAGGACCTGGATCGCGGCCGCGGCGATCAGCCCGCCGATAAAGCCGCCACCGGGTTCGTTATGACCGCGGAGGCAAATGTAGAATGAGAAGACCAGCATGATCGAAACGAGCAGCGGCGAAATGGTGCGGAAGATCAGCGTGTTCATGTCGCCGCCTTTCGCGTGCGTGCGGCGCGCGGCTTCTTGGTCACCACACGCTTGCGCACGCGCATGAGGGCAATGATGGCGATGCCGGCGCCCATGACCACCGAGATTTCGCCCAGAGTATCGAAGCCGCGATAGTCGACGAGGATAACGTTGACGATGTTGTGGCCATGCGCGATCGGCACGCTGGTGGCTGTGAAGAGATCTGACAGGCGTGTATCGAGCGTACCGCTTAACACTTGCATCAGCAGCAGCGAAACGCCGATGCCGCAGGCAGAGCCAACGCGCCATCGCGCAGCCAATCCTCCAAGGGCCGGGCATCATGCCGGTCGAGATTGAGCCGGGCCATGACGAAAGCCAAAACCGCCACCGACAGAACCTCTACCATGAACTGGGTGAAGGCGAGGTCGGGCGCGCCGAACAGCAGGAAGATCAGCGCCAGGGCCGTTCCCTGTACGCCCAGCGACAGGATTGCGGTCAGCCGCGTTGGCGATATCACGACGACAACGAGCCCGATCACAGCGAGCAGCACCACGCCCCATTCATAAAAGGTCAGCGACGTCACATTGAAGCGGCTCCACCAGCTGCCAAGATCGGATGCCGGCACCATCCAGCCAAAGCCACTCCAGGCCAGAAGCGGTCCGAAGAGGGCAAGCGCCAGGGCGGCAAAGACGACGACGAGATAGAGCTCGAGCCGGCCATGATGGAGGAAGCGGGTCACCGCTCCGGAAAAACGGATAAGACCGAACATGGCCGCATCGAACACCGTGTCGGCATTCCAACGCACCGCATGGTCGATGCGCCGTAGCACCGTTCTGGCGCCATCGGCCTGACGATAAACGGCAATGCCGAAGAGCCATGTCAGCACGGACAGCCACAAGACGAGGCTGGTAAAATCGAGCGCCAGGGTGAGGTGGGCCTCGACAGGCCGTCCCACGACAGCCAGCGCTGCCGGCCCGATGACGTTGTGACCGAGCCACTCGGGCGACAGGCCGGCAACGATGGCAAGCCCGCCCAAGAGGAGCGGACCGACCAGCATGGCGATCGGCGCTTCGTGCGGCTCGCGCGGCGTCGGCACGGCCTCGCCAAGGAAGGGGCGGATCATGATCAGGATGGCGACGCCGGCCAGCAAGGCATTGCCGACCACAAGGACAATCAGCGTTGCGATCTGCGTCGGGTCGCCGCTGAGAAGGCCGAGATACATTTCTTCCTTGGCGAAATAGCCGATCGTCAGCGGCAGGCCGATCATGGAGAGGGCCGCCAGGGCAGCGGCGATAAAGGTCACCGGCATCTTGTCGGCCAGGCCGCGTAAAACGGTGATGTCGCGCGTCCCCGTCCCATGATCGACGGCACCGGCCACCATGAAGAGGCCTGCCTTATAGAAGGCATGGGCCACGAAATAGACGATCATGGCGGCAATAGCCGCTTCGCTGTTGAGCCCGATCAGCAGCACGAGCAGCCCGAGCGAAGCGATCGTCGTTTGCGCAAGTATCTGCTTGAGGTCGGTTTGCCGCAGCGCGCCAAGCCCGCCCCAGATCAGCGTCAGGCCACCGAACACCACGAGAATAGTGGTCCACACCTGCGTACCGCCCAGCACCGGCGACATGCGTGCCAGAAGATAAACGCCCCCTGAACCATGGTCGCCGAATGAAGAAAGGCCGACACCGGCGTCGGCGCCTCCATGGCATTGGGCAACCAGAAATGGAGCGGAAACTGCGCCGACTTGGTGAAGGCCGCGCCAATAAAGCAGAAGAGGACGAGACCATAGAACCCGCTCTGCCGCATCAGGTCGCCGGTCTCCCGCAGCGCGCTGATCTCCCACGTGCCCGCGACCTGGCTGACGATGATGGCACCGGCAAGCAGCGCCATGCCGCCGATATTTGTGATCACCAGCGCCTGGATCGCGCCGCGCCGCGCCGCCTGCCGCCCATGATCGAAGCCGATCAAGAGGAAAGAGGTAACCGATGTCAGCTCCCAGAACAGGAACAGGGCAAGCAAGCTATCGGCCAGCACCAGCCCCAGCATCGCTCCCATAAAGCCGAGCATGAAGGCAAAGAACCGCCCCTGATGCGGATGCCCACGAAGATAGGCGCCGGAGTAGAGGATGATGAGCGCGCCGATCCCCGAGATGGTCAGCGCAAAAACGAGACTCAGGCCATCGAGATAAAAGCTCAAATTCAGATCGTAAGCCGGTATCCAGGCGAAGCTGACGCTGATGCCTTCGCCGCCGACTACGCGCTCGACGAAGCTGAGCAGGAAAACAAAGATCGCCGCTGGTAGCAGCGCCAGGATCCAGCCGCTGAAGCGCCCGGTGACGTGATGCAGCAATGGCGCCAGCAGCGCGGCCACGAATGGGACCACGGCGACAAGAGCAATGCCGGCGTCGAAAGGCGCGTCCACCCTGTCCCCACTCCCTTGAAGATTCACTCACGAGCGCGGTGACCTTACCCAACAACCCTTTTTGGGCAATCGCTTAAGATCATCGCGCGAAGCAATCGAGATGTTTTCAACCGTTTCCGGGGCTGGCAAAGCGCGTCACTGGCGCCTATGTCGGTCGGACCCAGTTTTCGGAGCCCACATGACCCAGGCCAAGCCACCCGTCGCCAAGCGCATCGATCACGCCCATACCCATCACGGCCGGCGCGTCGAGGACCCATATGCGTGGCTGCGGGCCCCTAATTGGCAGGAGGTGATGCAAAAGCCCGAGACGCTGGACGCCGAAATCCGCGCCTATCTTGAAGCCGAAAACACCTTTTACGAGGCCGAGTTCGGCAAGCCCACCGCCGTACTCCAGGACAAGATCTATCGCGAGATTCGCGGCCGCATCAAGGAAGACGATAGCGGCGTCCCCTCTCCCGACGGACCCTTCGCCTATAATTCGCGCATGCTCGAGGGCAAGCAGTACCCACAGGTCGTGCGCACCCCGCGCGATGGCGGGCCGGAACAGGTTCTACTCGATTGCAACGTCGAAGCCGGCGAGGGCTATTTCGGCTTTGCGGGCGCCTCCCACGACCCGTCGCACCAGATCCTGGCCTGGGCCGCCGATCGCGCCGGCTCGGAATATTACGACATTGTCCTGCGCGACCTTGCCACCGGCGCCGACCGCGACGACGTCATCGCCGAAACCGCCGGCTCCTATGTCTGGAGCAATGACAGCCGCTCCATCTACTACACCGAATACGACGACAACCACCGCCCCTATCGCATCCGCCGCCACGACCTCGGCACGGCCAAAGACGCCGATCCGATCATCTACGAGGAAAAGGACCCCGGCTTCTTTGTCGGCGTCGGCAAGACCCTCTCGGACCGCTTCATCGTCATCGACGCGCACGATCACCAGACCTCCGAAGTATGGCTGATCGATGCCGCGACCGGCGGCGAACCGCGCCTTGTCGCGCCGCGCGTCGCCGATCGCGAATACGATGTCGATGAACGGAACGGCGTTCTTTACATCCGCACCAATGCCGATGGTGCCGAGGACTACAAGATCGTCACCGTTTCGGCCGACAATGCCGGGGCCGAGAATTGGACCGATCTCGTCCCCCATCGCGAGAGCGTGCTGATCCTCGACATTGCCCTTCTCAAAAACCACCTCCTCCGCCTCGAACGCGAAGACGGCCTGCCGCGCATCGTCGCCCGCGACTTGCGCACTGGCAAGGAAGAGACCGTGCGCTTTGAGGAAGAGGCCTATTCGTTGGGCATGTCGACCGGCTACGAGTTCGATACGTCGGTGTTCCGCCTCAGCTATTCCTCGCCGACGACGCCAAACCAAATCTGGGATGTCGATCTCGAGACCGGTGAGCGCACCCTGCTCAAGACCCAGGAAGTGCCATCCGGTCATGATCCCGAGCATTACGAAACACGGCGCCTTTTTGCCACCGCTGCGGATGGCGAGCAGGTGCCGGTGACCTTGCTCTACCGCAAGGGTCTCGAACTCGACGGCAGCCACCCCGCTTTGCTCTATGGCTATGGCGCCTATGGCATGTCGATGCCTGCGTCCTTTTCGGTCTCCGTCTTGTCGCTGGTCGATCGCGGCTTCGTTTATGCCATTGCCCATATTCGCGGCGGCATGGAAAAGGGCTATCGCTGGTATCGCCAGGGCCGGCGCGGGCACAAGACCAACACTTTTACCGACTTCATCGCGGCAGCCGAAATGCTGATCGCCGAAGGCTATACCGCCAAAGGCAAGATCATTGCCCAGGGTGGATCGGCCGGCGGCATGCTGATGGGCGCCATCGCCAATCTGCGGCCCGATCTATGGGGTGGCATCATCGCACAGGTCCCGTTTGTCGACGTGCTCAACACCATGCTCGACGACACCCTGCCGCTGACGCCGCCGGAATGGCCCGAATGGGGCAATCCAATAACGTCGGCCGATGACTACCAACGCATCGCCGCCTATGCTCCCTATGAAGCGGTGAGCGAACAAGATTATCCGCCGATCTTTGCCCTGGCGGGCCTCACCGATCCGCGCGTCACCTATTGGGAGCCGGCCAAGTGGGTAGCCAAGTTGCGTGCAACCAAAACCGGGGATGCGCCGCTTTACCTCAAGACCAATATGGGGGCCGGTCACGGCGGCGCCTCGGGACGCTTCGATCGCCTCAAGGAAACCGCCGAGTGCTATGCCTTTGCAATAAAGTCCGCCGGATTGGACGCTTAGTTCTCCCGGCGACATTGTTGCCCAAACCCCTGACGCCTATAAATACCTTCTCAAGCCAAGGAGCTCACCATGACCTTTGAACTGCCGCCCCTGCCCTATGCCTACGATGCTCTGGGCCCGTACATGTCCAAGGAAACGCTCGAGTTTCACCACGACAAGCATCACCAGGCCTATGTGACCAACGGCAACAACCTGCTCAAGGACTCGGGCCTTGAAGGCAAGAGCCTCGAAGAGATCGTCAAGGAGAGCTATGGCAAGAACCAGGGCCTCTTCAACAATGCCGGCCAGCACTACAACCACATCCATTTCTGGCAGTGGATGAAGCCCAATGGCGGCGGCAAGTCGCTTCCAGGCAAGCTGCAGGCTGCGGTCGATAGCGATCTCGGCGGCTTCGACAAGCTGCGCACCGATTTCATCGCTGCCGGCACCACCCAGTTCGGGTCCGGCTGGGCCTGGATCGCGGTAAAGGACGGCAAGCTCGAAATTTCCAAGACCCCAAACGGCGAGTCGCCGCTGGTCAATGGTGCCCACCCGATCCTGGGCGTCGACGTCTGGGAGCACTCCTATTACATCGACTACCGCAATGCGCGTCCGAAGTACCTCGAAGCCTGGTTCGATAACCTCGTGAACTGGGAACATGTCGAAGAGATGTACTCCAAGGCCACTGCCTAAGCTCTGATCTGGAGCAATTCTGCTTCGTTCGAACCCGCCGCTCACCGCGGCGGGTTTTCTGTTTTCCCCCAGCCTCTTCACCCTATTGGAACAAACTGATTCAATCCCTCGTTCGGTCGTGTTAACGAAGCATTTACCAAGAGGGGAATCGAGCGTGACTGCAGCGGGCAAGACCATTGCTATTTTGGCCGCCAATCCAGCGCTCAATGCGGTGCTCACCATGGTCCTGGCGGGAGACTCGCGCCTGCGCGTGCGCCCCTTCGACAGCGAGGCAGAGCTCTTTGCCTATATGCGCATCGTGCCGCTCGACATGCTGGTCGTCGATTTCGACCGCGATGGCCGCCCGGCCTATGAACTGGTGGAAGCCATCCGCCTCGATCCCAGCATGGTGTCGCGCGAACTGCCGGTGATCGCCCTCACGCGCGCCATCACCCCGCCCATGCGCCAACAAACCATCAGTGCCAGCATCGACGAGGTGGTGGTCAAGCCAATGTCGCCGCGTCACCTGTTGCAGCGCATCCAGGCTCGGCTCTTGAAGCGCCCGATTGTGGGCGTTCCCGGTTCAGGCTATAGGGGCCCCGACCGGCGCAACAGGATCAGCATGCGCGCGCCGCAGCCGCATCCGAACCGCCGCGTCACCGACAATGTGGTGCAGCTTTTCCCCGATCGTCGCGCGCGTCCCGAAATGGAACCGCTGGTCTAATCCGGCTTCGCACACGCCGGCGTGGACCTCGTCTTGTTGCTAAGTTGGAGACCTCATCCTGCTGCGCACAGTAGACCTCATCCTGAGCTTGTCGAAGGACGAGGTCGTGGCAGGAACTGCTGAGCCCGACCTCGTGGTTCGACAAGCTCACCATGAAGTCTTATAGGCATCTTTATCGTCGCTGGTCGACCGCCGCGACCTTGTTCCAGAGATCCTCGACGGTTTCAGCGAACTGGATTTTGCGATCATAGTGAGGCACCGAGGCGGCAACCACATCGGTGGCAAAGCCGCGCAAAACCTCGAAGGCCTTGTGCCGGTTGAGCAGCACGACGGGTTTTCCCCCGCTGCTTGACCAGGCATCAAAGAGCGCCCTCACCGATGCAAGCGACCCCGGCAGTCCGACGAAGACCGACGCCTCAGCCGCAAGACTTGCAAGGCGTTCTGCGCGATCCGGCACAACGCTCATCGGCACTCCGGACAGCGCCGGCGGCAGCACGATACTGGCATCGGCGATGATCTGCACCGAGCCACCGGCGGCGCGCGCTGCCGTAATCAAGGGCACGGGCAGTATGCCATCTTCGGCAAGGCACACGATCCTGGCGCCCCTGCGGGTGAAGATCATGCCGAATTCGCTCATCATGCTGGCGCGCTCGGGGTCCCCGGGCCCCGATCCGAGGCGAAGACGGCGACCACGGGTCCGGCTGGCGCAGCCATCAGCGTTTTCCTCGCAGGCCGCCAAGGATGCCACGCATGATTTCACGGCCCAAGGTGTTCGCCACCGAGCGGGCAAAGGAATTGACCGCAGCCTCCACGGGCGTTTGCCTTGTCGAGCGGCGCGGCGCGGCTGCGCGCTCCGCCCGCGCGGCTTCGACTTCACCCTGCGTCCGCTCGGTCGCCAACTGCTTGTCGCGCGCCCGGCGCTCCAGGATCTCGTATGCCGACTCGCGATCGATGACCGTGTCGTAAAGACCGCCGACCGGAGAATTGGCCATGGTCGCATCGCGCTCCGCCCGGCTGATGGGCCCGACCTGAGCCGATGGCGGGCGGATCAGCGTGCGGCCGACGATCGATGGCACGCCCTTTTCCTCCAGCACCGAAACCAGCGCTTCGCCGACGCCAAGTTGCGTAATCGCTTCTTCGGTCGAAAAGGCCGGGTTGGGACGGAAGGTTTCGGCCGCGACACGCACCGCCTTCTGCTCGCGCGGCGTATGGGCGCGCAGCGCATGCTGGATGCGATTGGACAGCTGGGCCAGAACACTTTCCGGGATATCGACGGGGTTCTGCGTGACGAAATAAACGCCGACGCCCTTTGAGCGGATGAGTTTGACCACCTGCTCCACCTTGTCGATCAGCGCCTTGGGCGCGTCGTCGAAGAGGAGGTGCGCTTCGTCGAAGAAGAAGACCAGCTTGGGTTTTTCGATATCGCCCACTTCCGGAAGCTCTTCGAACAGCTCGGACAAGAGCCACAGGAGGAAGGTTGAATAAAGCCGCGGCGACTGCATCAGCTGGTCTGCTGCCAAAACCGAAACGAAACCACGGCCATCGGTGTCGGTGCGCATCAGGTCGGCGATCTCGAGCGCGCGTTCGCCGAAGAAGTTGTTGGCGCCCTGCTGTTCGAGGATCAGCAGCTGACGCTGGATAGCGCCAATGGAGGCGGCCGCGACATTGCCGTAGCGGCTCGAAATCTCCTTGCCGCGTTCCTGAATATGGACCAGCAGCGCGCGTAAGTCCTTCAAATCCAGCAGCAAAAGACCATCATCGTCGGCAACGCGGAAGGCGATGTTCAGCACGCCTTCCTGAGTGTCGTTGAGGTCGAGAATACGGCTGAGCAGAACCGGGCCCATTTCCGAGATCGTGGCGCGCACCGGGTGGCCCTGCTCGCCGAACAGATCCCAGAACATGGTGGGGAAGACGTCGCTGGCGTAGTCGGTGAAGCCGATGTCTTCGGCGCGCTTGGTCTGCCACTCCTGGGCTTGGCCAAGCTTGGACATGCCTGAAAGGTCGCCCTTGATATCGGCGGCAAAAACCGGGACGCCGGCCGCCGAGAAGCCCTCTGCAAGTGTTTGTAAGGTGACGGTTTTACCGGTGCCGGTGGCGCCGGTGATGAGGCCATGGCGATTGGCATATTTGAGGTGCAGGTATTCCGGCCGTTCACTCGCGCCAAGAAAGATTTTGTCGTCCACGAGCATAAGGCACCTTTGCGCAAATCGAGCCCGTTTATAGCCGCAGGCAGGCGCCGCGGCTAGAACGCGTCGGTCGCCCGCAACTCACCCACGATCGCGCCGCGGACATTCCTGGTTGGTTGTGACGCGAACTGCTCCAACACGTTGCGCTGAGCTGACGTTGGGTCAGCATATTTGAGCAAGAGTGCTGCAATCATGGCGTGACTTGCGGCCATGTTGCCATCGTCGCATTTGAGCGCATAGCCCCAGCCCTTGTCGCGGATCGAGCCGCACTGGACGCCCTCGGCTCCGCCCTTCTGCATCAGCCGACCGCCAAAGGCCTCCATCACCAGAGTGTCGAGGTGACCGGTGCCAGCAACGAGGTGGGGATGGCTGGTCGCGGCATCGAACAGCGCCTGGGCACCGGCAGCATGGCCGGCATCGAGCCCCCTGCCCGTCGTCATGCGGGCAAAGCCGAGGGCCCAGCTGCGCAGCGGCGCCGCAAAAGTAGGGATGGAGCAGCCATCGGTGCCGCAGCGATCTTCGGTCAGGTCTTCGCCGATCACATATTCGACCGCGGCCCGAACCGCCTGCTGCACCTCGTGCTCGCGCGCAACATACCCCGCCGTCGGCACGCCCATGGCGAGGGCGACGCTTAGCATGCCGGAATGCTTGCCCGAGCAATTGTTGTGCAACGCACTCGGTTCGGCGCCCTTGGCGCGCAAAGCGTCTCGCGCCTTGGCATTGGTCGGCATATGGGCGCCGCATTCGAGATCGGCGGCCGAGAGCCCCATGCGCTCAAGAAAATGGGCGACATTACCCACATGCTCGTCCTCGCCATGGTGGGAGGCGCAGGCGAGGGCCAGCTCCTGGGTGGTATGGTGGAACTTGTCGGTCGCGTGCCGGTCAAAGATCGCCAGCGCCTGCATCGACTTGATTGCAGACCGTGGAAAGACGGGTCGCTCGACGTCACCGTTCGAGGCGATCACCGTGCCCTGGTCGTCGACGATAATGAATGCCCCGCGATGACGGTTTTCAACCCAGTTGCCGCGCACGGCCTCGGCAAGAATCGGGTTGGCGTCCATGGGCGATCTCCGGTGGGTCTTACCTTCACGAACAAGGAGCGGACCGGAAAGTCAACATGGCGGCGTTGAGCTCAGTCCTCGACCTGGGTCAGGTAGCGGGAATTGACCCAGCCGCTTGTCCCATTGCGATCGACCAGGCACCAATCGGCGCTATTCTCGACCTCGATGCAGCGCTCGACCCAGACATGGACGCCGGGCGCGAAGCTGCCGACCTTGCGCGAATAGCTGGCCGGCCATTTGCGGACATTGAGCTTGTCCCAGCGCGCGACGCCGGTGACCTTGGCCAGCGTTTCGACCGAATAGCCGGCAGCCATGGCGGGCTGCACGGCAAAGCCGGCGGCGGCGGTGATGATCAAGCCACAAAGCGTGGCGACGAGAACTTTTTCCTGGGCCTTGTTCATTTCAAAAATACCCTGACTACGTTGAGCTTGCTCTACGCCTACACACGGGCCTTTGAACCCACTCTGATGGGTGGGTTCAGCTTGCGTTCATCAAAGGGGTCCAGGACCTCGTGCAGAAAAAAGCACGCGTGGTCGAATGTCTCATTGCAAGACGCCACGACGCGGCGCTTTTTAGACCCATGAACATTCCACCCGACCACCCCAATCGCCAGGCCATCATGGACGAAGTCCATGCCAGGCCTGTAGAAATTGTCCCGGAGGCCTGCCGCGTACGGCGGCTGGTGCTGGTCATGCCGGGCGAACCCGGCGCCATGCACCGCGCCTTCGGACGGTTCGCTGCATTTCGCAGCGCCGACGGCATCGCCCTACCCCAATCCGGCAGCCGGCAATATAGTTTTAGTACGCGAAATCATGAAGTTACGTGGGAGTTCCACACCGAGTTCGTGACCATCACCTGGCGCGCCGCCCCGATGACATGGAAAGCTGGCCGGACGATATCGGGCTCGATGCCATTGGCGAGGGCATGCTGATCGGCGCCATGCGCATCGACGTTATCGCCGATCAAACCGTCCCCGAGCGCCTCCTGCCGGCCTTCAACCTCCCAAGCCTTTGCTTGTCCGATGTGGACAATGGCAAAGGTCAGGTTGTGACGGACTTCACGCCGGATCGGGATCGCTTCACCCGCTTCGAGTTTGCGGCAGGTGGGCTAACAACCCTCCGCCGCTCGATATTGTTGCGGCGGCTGCTCGAAGTTGAGGCCTACCGCAACATGGCCCTACTTGGCCTTCCGCTTGCCCGTGCAGCCTCGCAGGACCTGCGCGAAATGGAAACCGAGCTGTCGCAGGTAATCGGCGATCTCTCCGAGGCCACGACGCCCAAGGGCGCGCAGGTCGTGCTCGACGCGCTCCATCGCCTCTCGGTTCGCTCGGGCCAGGTTTCCGAGCGGCTCGGCTATCGCTTTGCCGCCGGCCGCGCCTATGGCGAAGTGCTCCACACCCGCCTCGCCGGCCTGCGCGAAACCGGCACAAACAGGGGTTCGACGTTGACCCACTACATCGGCAACCGGGTCGATCCCGGGCTAGCAACTTGCGCCGCGATCGAGCAGCGACTTGCCGTCCTTTCGAGCAAGATCGAGCGCGCCATCGGCCTCTTGAACGTGCGTATCGGCGTCGATATGCAGGTCCAGAACGCCACGCTGCTGGACAACATCGCCCGCACGGCGCGCAGCCAGTTCCTTTTGCAGCGCACCGTCGAAGGCCTCTCTACCATCGCCATCAGCTACTACCTTCTCGGTATCGTCAGCTATCTCCTGGCAGGGCCTCTGACGCATTTGCACTGGGACAAGACCATGGCGCTGTCGATTGCGGCGCCCTTTGTTGTGCTCATCGTCTGGCTGATGGCCCGCTCGGTGCGGAAAGCGCATGAGATCAAATAGCGACAGCAGCTAAACTATTCTCAATACTGTATTAACCATAATCGTGCATTTGTTGTTCACCATATTTCAGGCTCCGGTGAATTTCATGAAGCGCGTTGCCGCCTCTCTGCTTGCTCTCTCCTTCGTCATGCCGGCTGCCCACGCTGCCGATCTGATCATCGACACTCCTGTCGAACCCATTGCCGTCGCCGGCTTCGATTGGAGCGGTTTCTACGCAGGCGTTTTTGCCGGCTATGGCGGTGGTCGCCCTGAAAGCTTCATCGCCGCTACCGGTGCCGTCAGCCCGGTCGATACACGCGGCGGCCTGCTCGGCGCGACCGTCGGTGCCAACGCGCAGTTCGACATGTTCGTGCTCGGTGTTGAAGGCGATATTGCCTGGAGCGGCATCGAGGGCAGCGACGCTTGTGAAGGCGCACCGGGCTTCCAGTGCAATGGCCGTCTCGACTGGACCGGCAGCGCCAAGGTCCGCGGCGGCGTAGCGCTCGACCGCCTCCTGGTGTTCGGGACCTTGGGCCTTGCTGCTGGCGGCATTAACGCTTCGACCACTCCAACCCCTGCCGGCACGACCGGTCGCTATGAGACCACTGTCTATGGCTGGACCATCGGCGCAGGCGCAGAATATGCCGTTACCGACGCCATCAGCGTCAAAGCCGAATATGCCTATACCGACTTCGGCACTACCCAGGCGCCCGCCGGCACTCTCGCGGGTTCGCCGGACGATCTGACCATCGGCACCCATGTCGCCAAGGTCGGCGTCAACTTCCACTTCTGATCGGGAAACGGGCAGTGCCTCGGCACTGCCCCGCGCTATCGTCAATATTCGTCCAACCGCTACTTTACCGCGATCCCCCGCTGCGATTGCCGGAGCGGGGCCGTTGCGTCGACGATCCAGTCTCGGAACGCCCTGATCTTGGGCTGATTGCGACGTGTCTCGGGGTAGACCAGGTAATAGGCGTGGCCGTTCCAGCCTACGGTTTCAAAGGGCTGCACGAGGCGGCCTGATGCCATCTCTTCGGGGTAGAAGGCCGGCGTCATCATGGCAAATCCCCGTCCCGCCGCCACGGCCGCGGCCTCCATATATTGCGACTCGAGGCGGCTGAACGGCCGGTCGTCGAATTTTGGCGGCTCGATGCCGCTGAGTTCGAGCCACTTGATGAACCAGGGATCGTCCGGCGTGATCTGCGGCACCCGCAGCAGGTCACGGGGCTCGCGGATCTGGTATTCTTCCATGAGCTTGGGGCTGATCATCGGCGCGAACTCGGCGTCGAGCAGCCGATGATAGACCAGACCCTCGACCTCGTGGTTGGTGGCGCGGATGACGGCGTCAAACTCCTCGGCAGCGAAGTCGACAAGATGGCCCGAGCTTTCGACCCGCACTGCAATATCGGGATGGGCAAGCTGGAACAGCCCGATATTGGGTGCCAGCCACTGGCTGGCAAAGGTCGGAACGCTGCTCAGTGCAAGCATGCCATCGACCTGGCCGCGCGATCGGGCGAAACCGCTCCGTAGAAGCTCGAAGGCTTGGGCAACCTCGGGGGCCAGACGCAAACCTGCCGCGGTCAGTTCCACCTGCCGCGGCTTGCGCAGGAAAAGAGGCGTACCGACGCGCTCTTCAAGCAGGCGGATCTGATAGCTGACCGCTGCCTGCGTCATGCCGAGTTCTTCGGCGGCGCGGGTGAAGCTCAGATGACGGGCAACGGCCTCGAAGGCCCGGATAGCGGCCAGGGGCGGTAGCGTCATGCATAAACCCTCCTTATGCACCCCCGTTGACGTTTGGTTGGAATGCGCAGGCAGTCAGGCGCATGATTTGGTCCAAGTCAACCAGATTGGAGCACTGACCATAAGGCCAGTGAATGAATGCCATGTTCACCTTGCCCAGTTTTCTAGCACTGCTACTGCCCCTTCCTGCCTTGGGAGACCATGAGGGATCGGAGCGCCGCCGCAAGCTCAACCTGCTCCGCCTCCCCCACCATCTGCGGCGGGATATAGGCGCCGATGATTACGAGAACCCTGCCGATGACCCGCGCTGGGCGCGGCGCTTCGATCTTGAACGCTAGCGCTTGAGGTTTATCGGGCTTGGCCTAAAACAGCGTCATGTCCAAGACCACGCCCGCAACTCTCGCCCTGACCAAGGCCGGGATCGCCTTCAGCCTCGCCACCTATGCGTACGACCCCAATGCGGAACGCGTGGGTTTGCAGGCGGCCGAGGCAATGGGGGTTTCTGCTTCGGAAGTGTTCAAGACGTTGATGGCAGAGCTCGATGGGAAGCCGATTTGCGCGATCGTTCCTTCCGATGAGGAGGTGAACATGAAAAAGCTCGCCGCAGCTTTGGGCGGCAAGTCAGCGCAGATGATGAAGCCTGCCGATGCCGAGCGCCTGACGGGCTTTAAGGTCGGTGGCATTTCCCCGCTCGGCCAGCGCAAGCTCGTGCCGACAGTGCTGGACGAGCTGGCGACGCTTTATGACGAAGTCTATCTTAATGGTGGGCAGCGGGGCCTTCAGATCCGGATCAAGCCGGACGATCTTGTCTCGGCCTTAAATTGCGTCACGGCAGACGTCGTTCGATAATTACCCGCCCCAAACGATAAAAGGCGCCCTGGTGGACGCCTTCATCGGACACTTAGCGATGTTTAGAACTTAGGCTGCGTAGGTGCCGCGAGCGATGTTCTTGATGTCGCCCTTGGTGATGCCCAGATCGTTCAGCTGACGGCTGTCGAGCGAATTGAGCTCACGCATAGTGCGCTGGTAACGGGCGAAATCTGCAAGCTTCTTGGTGATGTTCATTTCGGTTCCCCTTCGTTGGTGACCTCTATGTAGATCGGCGGGGTCGTGATTAGTAGTTGGCCTTGCTGCACATCCGTTATGCAGTCGATGCAAACGAAATAGGCATTTGGGTTCATGAAGGGTTCATCTTTCGCTGGAGCTTTAAGGAAGCCTTAGCAAAGGTTAATGCGGTAAGGTGTTGTTTCAAAAACAAAATGCCCGCATGTCCAGCCGGACATGCGGGCATTTAAATTTTTGACCATTTGGTCAGGAGCTATGCGTCTGCGCGGACCTTCTCGCCCTCTTCTCGCGCGACCCGGCGATCTTCGCGCAGCTCGAACCACATGGCGTTGAGGATGCCGAAGGCACAGGCGAGGCCAAGGCCAAGGATCCAGGAAAAATACCACATCTTAGATCTCCTAATAGGCGTTGGGGTTCTTGCTGAGGCTGTCTGTCGACACTGTGCCGCGCATCACCCGGAACACGAAGCCGGTGTAGAGAATGATGATGGGCAGGAATAGCAAGGTCATCAGCAGCATGATGAAGAGCGTGAGATGGCTCGACGAGGCGTCCCACAGCGTAAGGCCGGAATTGGGCTGCGTGGCCGAAGGAAGGAAGAACGGGAAGAGCGACAAACCCGCCGTCGAGATGATGCCAAAGATTGCCGTGCTCGACCCGAGCAGAGCGAGAGTTCGGGCTCGGCCGCGGAGCGCGATGGCCGCCACGGCGAGGCCGGCAAAGGCAATGATAGGTGCCGAGAGCATCCAGGGATAAAGCCGGTAATTGTTGAGCCAGCCGCCAGTGACCAGTTCAACGGTCTTGGATAGAGGGTTGATCGGGCTATTGGGGTCAATGACGCTGGTGACGACGTGACCAGGAAGGAATCCAAGCCAGAAGCCGGCAAGCGCAAACAAGGCAGCGGTGACGAGCGCGGCAAGAACGCCATAGGTTCGTGCCCGCTCCGCCATGGCCCCTTCGGTCCGGCCGGCAATCACCGAAGCGCCCTGCACCACGATCATGCCGACGCTGACCAGCCCGGCCAGAAGCGCAAAGGGCATCAGGAGGCCCAAGAAGTTGCCGGTGTAGAAGATGCGCATGGTGTCATCGAGGTGGAAGGGTGCGCCAAGGAGAACATTGCCGACGGCCACGCCCATGATCAGCGACGGAACGACACCGCCGACAAAGAGGCTCCAGTCCCAGACGGCGCGCCAGCGCAGGTCTTCGACCTTGCCGCGGAACTTGAAGCCGACAGGCCGCAGGATCAGCGCCAGGAGGATCACCAGCATGGCGAGGTAAAAGCCCGAAAAGCTCACCGCATAGAGTGGCGGGAAGGCTGCAAAGATGGCGCCGCCGCCCAGGATCAGCCAGACCTGGTTGCCTTCCCAGGTCGGTCCCACGAGATTGAGCAGAATACGCCGCTCATCGTCGGTGCGGGCCGCGAAGGGCAGAAGCGCACCAACGCCCAGATCGCGCCCGCCCATAATGGCAAAGCCTATCAGGAGCACGCCAAGCAGCAGCCACCAGATCAGCCGCAGGGTTTGGTAATCGAGGGGAATGCTGCTCACGATCCGAGCTCCTGGGTGACGGGGTTTTTCGGCAGGGCTGCGATAACGAAATCGTCTTCATCGTCAGCCGCCAGGAACTTGTCCTTGGGACCTGCCTTGACGGTGCGGATCATCAGGAAAACCATGACAATGAGCAGGGCCGTGTAGAGCAGCACAAAGAAGCTCAGGGACAGGACGAGGTCGAGCACGGTGAGGCCCGACGCGGCGTAGAAAGTGGGCAAGACGCCTTCCACGACCCAGGGCTGGCGGCCGAACTCGGCGATGAACCAGCCCGACTCGATGGCGATCCAGGGCAGCGGCAGGGTGAAGACGCTGAACCAGAGGAACTGGCGGTTTGTCTCGATCCAGCCGCGCGAGGCACGGTAGAACCAGACCCCGAAGAAGGCGATGAAGAAGAAGCCCAGGCCCATCATGATGCGAAAGGTCCAGAACAGCGGCCAAACGCTGGGGCACCGTATCGGCGGCAGCCTGGGCAATCTCCGCATCCGTGGCGTTCTCGACATCAGCGCGGTAGCGCTTGAGCAGGAGCGCGTAGCCAAGGTCGGGCCAAGTCTCCTCGAACACAGCGCGCGCTTCAGCATCGCCCTTGGCACGGATCTCTTCGAGCGCTTGGTAGGCAACGAGCCCCGAGCGGATGCGCTCGTCAGCGCGGGCGACCAGCTCGTTGATGCCGTCGAGTTCTTCGGTAAGCGAGCGCGTGGTGATCAGACCACCCAGCCACGGGACCTGCAATTGCCAGATCGGCGTGCCATCTGCGCCGGGGATGGCCAGCACCGTCCAGGGGCTGGTGCCGGTTCGGTGTGGAAGCTGGCTTCTATGGCCGCAACCTTCATCTTCTGATGTTCGGTCGCGACATAGCCGCTCTCGTCGCCGAGGACGACGACCGACAGGGCAGAGGCCAGACCGAAGCTGGCCGCCACGACCATCGAGCGCTTGGCGAGTTCAATATGCTTGCCCTTGGCGAGATAGAGCGCCGAGATGGCCAGCACGAAAACGGCGCCGCAGAGATAGCCAGCGCTAACGGTATGGACGAATTTGGCCTGCGCGACGGGGTTGAAGATCACCGCGATGAAGTCGGTGATCTCCATGCGCATTGTGTCGGGATTGAACCGGGCGCCGACCGGGTTCTGCATCCAGCCATTGGCGATCAGGATCCAGAGCGCGGAAAAGTTTGCGCCGATCGCGACGAGCCAGGTGACGACCAAGTGACCGATTTTGCTCAGACGGTCCCAGCCGAAAAAGAACAGACCCACAAAGGTGGCTTCAAGGAAGAAAGCCATCAGCCCTTCGATAGCGAGAGGCGCACCGAAGACGTCGCCGACATAGTGGCTGTAATAGCTCCAGTTCATGCCGAACTGGAATTCCATGACGATGCCGGTGGCAACGCCCATGGCGAAGTTGATGCCGAAGAGCGTGCCCCAGAACAGGGTCGCCTTGCGCCACACCGAGCGCCCGGTCATCACATAGACGCTTTCCATGATGGCCATCATGAAGGAAAGGCCCAGAGTCAGCGGTACGAAGATGAAGTGATACATGGCGGTGGCAGCAAACTGCCATCGCGAAAGGTCGACAACGAGACTGTCGATCGGCATTAGGATGCCCCATGGTTGCGGCGGCCGGAATCGGGGCTGCCAATAGCCCTTCCCTACGCTCCTCGGGTGGAGCGTACCTTGATCCAGATCAAGGCGGGTCCATCCTAACCCGACTAGGGTAAGCGTTAGTTGAATGGAGCGCCCGTGACCGCCCGAGGCCAAACATCGAGGAAGATGCTGAACCGCTTGCAGCGGCATGGCGGGGCTGCCTTGTGGCTTGCCATGATCTTGCCGCTGATCGGCGGCGGGCTTCTGGTCTGGCAGGCCTGGACGCTGGCGCATGTCCTGGGTGAAACGATCGAAAACCATGCGGCGCCCCAGGCGCTGATGCCGTCGGTGTTGCTGATCTTAGGGCTGCTGATCGTCCGGGCGGGTCTCGGTGCCATCGGTGAACAGGCAGGACTGGTCGGCGCCGAGGCGATCAAGCAGCAGCTTCGGCAGGTGTTGTTCGCGCAGCGGCTGGCGCGTTCGCCGCGGGATGCGGATGCGCCGGCCTCGGGACTTTCGGCCAGTGCCATAGTGGACCAGGTTGAGGCGCTCGATGGCTATTTCGCGCGCTACTTGCCGGCATCGATCCAGGCGGCGCTCTTGCCGCTGGTGTTCGGCGCGATCATCCTACCGCTCGACTGGGTCGCAGGGGTGCTGTTTCTCGTCACCGCACCGTTGATCCCGATTTTTATGGCGTTGGTGGGTTGGGGCGCGCAACTTGCCACCGACCAGCAGGCACAGGCGCTGAGCCATCTTTCCGGCCGCTTTGCCGATCGGCTTCGGGGCATCCTGACGCTCAAGCTCTTTGGGCGCGCCGAGGCCGAAACAGCTGGAATTGTTCAGGCAAGCGAAGCCTTGCGGGTGCGTACCTTGCGGGTACTGCGCATCGCCTTCCTCTCCTCGGCAGTGCTGGAGTTCTTTGCGGCGCTGGGCGTCGCGGGCGTTGCGCTTTATGTCGGCCTCACCTTTATCGACTACCTGCAGCTGCGGACAACGCCGCTGACACTTTCGACCGGCATGTTTTTGCTGCTGATGGCTCCAGAAGTTTACAACCCGCTCAGACTCCTGGCTGCCCATTACCATGACCGGGCGACGGCGAAGGCGGCATTGCTGGAGATCGAGACGCAGCTTGGCGATTTTCCGGAGGCTGCATCGCCGCTTGCCGACATCGAACCGCGAGCAGGCACTCCAATCGGGGTGGAGCTCGTTGGGCTGACGTTGCGGACGCCCGACCGGATGCGGGCCGTGCTCCAGGATCTGTCGTTGAGCGTCAAGCCCGGCCAGCATGTGGCCCTGCTTGGTCCGAGTGGGTCGGGCAAGTCGACCTTCCTCGAGCGTCTAGCGCAACTGCGCGAGGCGGAGGGGTCCGTGCAATTGGATGACCGCGCCATCTCGGATTGGCCGGAGGCGGAGCTGCGGGGCCGGAGCTTCCTGTTGCCGCAGAAGCCGCGGCTGATCCACGGCAGCATTGCCGACAACATCGCGCTAGCCCGCCCTGGTGCCTCGCGCCGGGACATCCAGCGGGCGGCGGAGCAGGCCTTAGTGGCGCCGTTTGCCGCGGCGCTGCCGGACGGGCTGGATACCATCATCGGCGAGGATGGGCTGGGGCTTTCCGGCGGACAGGCGCAGCGGGTTGCCGTTGCGCGGCTCTTTCTGCGTGAGGCAGGCTTGATCCTCCTCGATGAGCCAACTGCGCATCTCGACCAAGCGCTGGAGGCTGAAGTCATGGGCAATATTCTTGCTTTTGCCCAAGGCCGCACCTTGATCGTTGCCACCCATTCGCTTGCCGTGGCCGCAAGCATGGACAAGGCCTGGCGCATTGCAGGTGGTGGGCTGCTCGATATGCCGGTTCGCCGGAAAAGGGGCGCAGCATGAGGGCTCTTCTGACATTTCTGCCGCTCTACAGGAGGCGTCTGGGGGCATTGCTGCTGGCGCTTCTTTTGTCGCTGGTCACCATTGTATCGGGTGTCGGACTGCTGGGGACGTCCGGGTGGTTTATCACTGCATCGGCACTGACCACAGCTGGGCTGGCCTTCAACCTCTTTGTTCCATCAGCTGGGGTGCGCGCTTTTTCCTTCGTCCGCATTCTCGCGCGCTATGGGGAACGACTGATCGGTCATGACGCAACGCTGCGGTTGCTGAGCGATCTGCGCGGCTGGCTATTTGCGGCGCTGTTTCCGCGCCTGCCGCTGCCGGATCGTTCGCTGCGCCATGGCGACCTCGTCAGCCGGCTGACGGCTGATGTCGACGCGCTGGACACGGCCTTCCTGGTTGCGGTCGGTCCGCTGGTTTCGGCAGTGGTCGTCGGTGCCGGAATGACAGCGGTGATGGTCTGGCTGCTTCCGGGAGCCGCCCTCCCCTATGGCTTGGCCATGGCCGCGGCTGCCCTCGTTGTGCCAACGCTGATGGTCGTGCTTGGCCGCAATGCCGGACGGCGGAGTGTCGAGGCCAATGCGGAATTGCGGGCGCAAGTCTTGGACGGCGTTGCGGGGCATGCCGATCTCACCTTGCTCGGCGTGCTCGGGACCGCGGTGCGGCGTTTCGCCGGGGCAGGTCTCGTCGCCAGTGGGGAGCGGCTTCGGCTGGGTGGACTGGCGACCGCAGGTGGCTTTGCCGTCCAGGTGCTGGCGGCGCTGGCGCTGGTCGGCACTCTGCTCGCCGGGCTGGATGCGGTGGCCGCCGGTAGGCTGGAGGGGCCGGTAATGGCGGGGTTGCTGCTGGCCGTGCTCGCGAGCTTTGAGGTGACCAGCACGATCGTGCGCAGCGTCAGCAAGGCCACCAGTGCCATGGCTGCGGCGGAACGGCTGCAAGCCTTGGCTGCCCTGCCGCCAGCTGTCGCTGAACCAACGCAGCCCCAGGTCATAACTCCGGACGCCTCGATTGGCTTTGATCGTGTCACCTTCGGCTACGGTTCGCTGCCTCCGGTACTCGACGATTTCTCGCTCGCGATTGGCGCTGGCGAGCGGGTTGCGATAAGCGGGCCGAGCGGCGCGGGAAAGTCCACCATCCTGCGGCTCCTGCTGCGGCTTGCCGAACCGCGTCAGGGGCAGGTTACGCTAGGCGGTACGAAAGTGGACCAGTTCGCCACGGCTGATCTGCACGCCCATATGGCGCTGCTCAGCCAGGATAGTCCGGTGTTTATCGACACCGTCCGCAACAATCTGCTGATCGGGCGCGACGATGCCAGCGACGAAGAGTTGTGGGCGGCGCTGGGGAAGGCGCAACTGGAAGAGCATGTTGCGAGCTTGCCCAGGGGGCTCGATACGCTGATCGGCGAGGCAGGCCGTACCCTATCGGCAGGCCAAGCGCGGCGGCTGTGTCTCGCGCGGGCGCTGGTCTCAGCGGCTCCGGTGCTGTTGCTGGACGAGCCGACCGATGCGCTGGATCGCGAAACGGAGTTGGCCTTCTTCGAGACTCTGGCCGAAGCGACAAAGGGACGTACCGTGGTGCTGGTCACCCACGCCAGCCTGCCAGAGGGTACCGTGGACAAAATCTACACGCTGCGAGGCGGCCGCCTGCGCTAACCGCAGCGAAGGCGCAGGCGGGCGAGGTCTGGAACCGTCACGTGGCGGTAATTTTGGATTTCGATGATGCCGTCGGCCTTGAGCCTCGTCATCTGACGGCTGACGGTCTCGATGGTGAGGCCTAAAAAGTCGCCGATGTCGGCACGGCTCAATGGCAGGTCGAAGGTCGTGACTTCGCCCTCGTCGGTCGGATCGATGTGGGTCGCGATGAGATAAAGGAAGCTTGCGACCCTTTCAGCGGCACTTTTGCGCCCCAGCGTCACCATCCAGTCGCGCGCTTCGTCGAGTTCGCGCAATGCCTGCAGCATGACGCGGCGCTCCAGAGGCGCGCTCTCGGTCAACATGGATTCAAGGACCGGCTTGGGGATGAGGCAGAGGTCGACCTCAGAGGCCGCTTCGGCGCTGACCCGGCTCTCGGTGGCAAAGGGGCGGCCGAGAAGATCGGGTGCAAACTGGAGACCAACGACCTGTTGCCGCCCGTCTTCGAGCACCTTGGTGAGCTTGACCACGCCGCGCAGCACATTGGCAAAGGATGCGATCGGCTCGGCATCAGCCATCAGTTCCTCGCCCGGGGCGCGGCGAACGCGGCGGGTGGATTTGGACACGGCGACGAGCTGCTCGGGCGTGAGCGAGCCGCAGATGCCCTGATGCCGGGCTTCGCAACTTTGGCAAAGCAGCGGAATGTCCGAATTGTGGATGTCTTTGCGAACCGTCTGTATCATCTTGGCTCCGGTGACAGAGCCGAAATAATCCTCGCGCGTCGCAACTATAAGACGCGTGAATGTCGCTGTGCCAACTGGTCGCAGCGATTTGCACCCAACCCTTGACCTTACCATAATGGGAAGGTCTATATGGATGAGGACGAGGTGAAACCATGAACCAGCACGTCCCGCAATCAGTAACTCTCGACATCGCCGGCATGACCTGCGCTTCCTGCGTGGCGCGGGTGGAACGCGCCCTGCTCAAGGTTCCGGGCGTCGAATCGGCCTCGGTCAACCTGGCGACGGAGCGCGCCACCATTGCCGGTGGGGACAGCGGAGCGCTGCTCGAGGCGGTGCGCAAGGTGGGCTATTCCGGGGCTCTCCGGCAGGCCGATGCGCCGGCGCGGGACCATGACCACCATGACGAGGATGCGGCGGCGCTGCGGCGTGACGTGATCATTGCGGCCATTCCTACCGTGCCGCTGTTTGCGGTGGAAATGCTGGGGCATGTCCATATGCCGTTCCACATGTGGCTGATGTCGGTCGTGTCCATGGACGTGCTTTGGCCGGTCTATTTCGTGCTCGCCACGTTTGTGTTGTTCGTGCCGGGATTGCGGTTCTTCCGCCATGGCATTCCCGCTTTGTTGCGGGGCGCACCGGAGATGAATTCGCTTGTGGCGCTGGGGGCTGGAGCCGCCTGGCTGTATTCGAGCGTTGTCACTTTTGTGCCGCAGCTGGTGCCGGCGGAGACGCGCTTTGTGTATTTCGAAGCTGCAGCAGTGATCGTGACGCTGATCCTCGTAGGGCGCTGGCTGGAGGCTTTGGCGAAGGGTCGGACCGGGGAGGCTATTCGCCGGCTGGTGCAGCAGCAGGCCAAGACAGCGCGGGTCGAGCGGCATGGCGCTACCATGGACGTGCCGGCAGAAGACGTGCGCGTCGGCGACATCATCGTGGTGCGGCCGGGCGAGAAGATCGCCGTGGACGGCGAAGTTGTGGATGGGGCGAGCCATATCGACGAGTCGATGATCTCGGGCGAGCCTCTTCCCGTCTCGAAAACTCCGGGTGCAGCCGTGATTGGCGGCACGCTCAACACGTCTGGCAGCTTCCGCTTTCGAGCCACCAAGGTGGGTGGCGATACCATGCTGGCGCATATCATCCGCATGGTCGAGGACGCACAGACGGGAAAGCTGCCGATCCAGGCCGTGGTCGACCGCATCACACTGTGGTTTGTTCCGATGGTGATTGGGCTCGCGGTTTTGACCGCCCTTGCCTGGCTGGTGTTCGAACCGCAGTTCGCGCTGGTCAATGCCGTGGCCGTGCTGATCATTGCCTGTCCTTGTGCCATGGGGCTGGCGACGCCCATGTCGATCATGGTGGGCACGGGCCGCGCAGCCCAGCTGGGCGTGTTGTTCAGAAAGGGCGAGGCGCTGCAGCTGTTGCGTGACGCAAAGGTTGTGGCTTTCGACAAGACCGGCACGCTGACCGATGGCAGGCCGGCGCTGACGGACTTCATCCTGGACGATGATTATGAACATGACGAGGTCCTGGCTTTTGTTGCGGCAGTCGAGAAGCGCTCCGAGCACCCGATCGCCCTGGCTATTGTGACAGCTGCCGAAAAGGCACGGATGGTTTTGCCAGAGGTGGAAGGCTTTGCGTCCGAACCGGGCCGTGGGGTCTCGGCGACGGTGGGTGGCCGGAAGGTCGAAATTGGCTCCGAGCGGATGTTTGCAGAGCACAATCTGGCCGATTTCAACACGGCTCGGCTGGCGGCTGAGGGCAAGACACCGGTTTACGCTTCCATAGACGGCAAGCTGGCCGCAGCGATCGTCGTGGCCGATCAGATCAAGCCGACCAGCAAGGCGGTGATCGCTGCGCTTCATGCGATGGGTATCGAAACGGCCATGATCTCGGGAGATAATCAGCAGACGGTGGAAGCGATTGCGAGGCAGCTGGGCATCGACCGCGTCGAGGCCGAAGTGTTGCCGGCTCAGAAGCTTGCCGCCATCAAGGCTCTGCGCGAGCGGCATGGGACGATTGCCTATGTCGGTGACGGCATCAACGATGCCCCCGCCCTGGCCGAGGCCGATATCGGCATCGCGGTAGGCTCCGGGACAGATGCCGCGATCGAAAGCGCTGACGTGGTGCTGCTCGACGGCGACCTGCGCAAGGTTGCGACGGCGCTCAAGCTCAGCCGGGCGACGCTGCGCAACATCTACGAAAACCTGGGCTGGGCCTTTGTCTATAATGCGGTGCTGATCCCGGTCGCGGCTGGTGCTCTCTACCCTGCCTTCGGAATACTCCTGTCGCCGATGCTGGGCGCCGGAGCGATGGCTCTGAGCTCGGTATTCGTCATCGCCAATGCCCAACGCTTGCGCGGAGTGACGCCATGAACATCGGTCAAGCTGCGGAGCGGTCCGGCGTTTCCGCCAAAATGATCCGCTATTACGAAGGAATCGGCTTGATCACCGCGCCGGCACGCACGGGCAGCAATTATCGGGTCTATGGCGAAGACGAGGTGCATGTATTGCGCTTCATCAAGCGGGCGCGGACGCTGGGCTTTTCGGTGGAAGAGACGGCGACGCTACTGGGCCTGTGGCAGGATCGATCGCGCGCCAGTGCCGAGGTGCGTGACATTGCCAAGGAGCATATCGTGGCGCTCGAAACCAAGATTGCCGAGCTCAATGGCATGGTGTCGACACTCAAGCATCTGGTCCATTGCTGCCACGGCGACGACCGGCCCGACTGCCCAATCCTGGACGATCTTGCACAAGGAAACCCACAATGAAGCATACGATCCTCGTCAACGACATGACCTGCAATCACTGCGTCGGCACGGTCCGCGGCGCGCTCGAAGACGCGCTGCAGGGCGCCGAGGTCGAAATCGATCTCGACAGCCACAAGGTCAGCTTCGAAGGCGATCGGGCAAAGGGTGAGGCTGCGATCCGCGAAGCGGGGTATACGCCAGAGGCTGCTTGAAGCTCTAGTATGTCAGATTTGGTGAGCTCCAGCGGCACCAAGGTTTAGGCGGGCGTCGCCCGGAGCTCGGGTGATAAATGCATAGGATCGGGTGACGTTCCTGCGACATTGTGACCAACAGAAAGGGCGCCTTTCGGCGCCCTTCCTGTTTGTCCGGTGGGGGCCACTCGAGCACAGCTCTCATGGCCTTCTCGCCTCTAGTCGCTCCACCGGAGCGATTAGCCCATACGGACGGCTCGAAGTCAGAACGGGGAGTCGGGGAAGTAGTAGGCTTCCGCATTTTCCTGGGTGATCAGCGGCGAACCGAGGATGTAGGAGCCGGTGACCGGGCCGTTCGAGGTGAAGTGGGCAACGGTCACGTCCATGGCGGTCGCAATCTGGGCAGGCGGATAGAGCACGTCGACGGGGACGAGCGCATCGCCATCCATCACGCCCTTGATGATTTCCTTCATGCCGGCGCCGCCGACCACGAACATTTCAGACTCGCGGCCAGCCTGCTTGATGGCTTCGACCACGCCGAGGGTGATGTCGTCGTCCTGGGCCCAGACGCCGTCGATGTCGGGGAAGCGCGACAGGAAGTCCTGCATCACTTCGAAGCCGTCGTCACGGTTCCAGTTGGCGAATTCATCGTCGAGAACGTTGATGCCGGTACCTTCGATGGCGCCCATGAAGGCGTCGAAGCGTTCGGTATCGAGCACGGTCGGAATGCCGCGCAGGATGACGATGTTGTCGCCTTCCTTGAGGCGGGTCTTCATGTATTCGGCCGAGTTGACACCCATTTCGGTGTTGTTGCCGGAAACATAGACGTCCTGGATGGTCGGATCGGTGAGACCACGATCAACCACGGTGATGAAGGCGCCGGTGTCCTTGACGGCACGGACAGGCTCGGTGAGCGGCTCGGATTCGAACGGCAGCACGACAAGGGCGTCGATCTGCTGCACGGAGACGAGATCTTCGAGATCGGATGCCTGGTCTTCCGGACCGTCGGCGGTCACGATGACAAGGTCGATATTGGGGTTGGCAGCTTCGAGGCGCTTTTCAGCTTCGGCGGCGTGCCAGTTCAGGCCACCCATGAAGCCGTGCGTTGCGGCGGGAATGGAAACGCCGATGGTGATCTTTTCGTCCTGCGCCACGGCGCCGCCGACGAGAGCGCTGGTGGCCAACAGGCCCAGTGCAATTGCCTTCAAAGACATTGTAGTCCTCCCTAAGTGAATTGGCGCTTTGCGAGCGCCGGTTATCCTGCCCATACGGGCCGGAATGCTTATTCGGCTGCCTTCTTGCGGCCGGCCCGGAAGGAGCCGCGCTGCAGGTAAACCGCCGCAACGATGATCACGCCCTGCACTGCCCCATTGAGGTAGTTGGAGATGATCTCGGTGAGATTGAGAATGTTGCCGATGGCGGTGAGGATCAGCGCACCGATAATGGTGCCGCCGACCCGGCCGAAGCCGCCCTTGAGCATGGTGCCGCCAATGATCACCGCGGCGATGGCTTCGAGTTCCCACAGCACGCCGGTCGCAGCGGAAGCGGAGCCCAGACGCGGCACATAGATGATGGTGGCGAGCGAGACGCAGAGGCCCTGAAGAATGTAGGTCCAGGTCTTTACCCGATCGACCTTGATGGCCGAGTAGCGGGCGACGTGCTCGTTGGAGCCGATCGCCATACAATAGCGGCCAAAGGCAGTGCGGTTCATCAGGATCCAGCCAATGATGGCGACAAAGATGAAGACCCAGACCGGATAAGGAATGCGCAGGAAGCTGTCGTAATAAACGGGGCGATAGATGTCGCGCGCATCACCGGCCAGCGAGAGCGTGCCGCCATCGGCGAAGTAGGTGACCAGGGAGCGATAGATGCCCATCGTGCCCAAAGTCACGATAAAAGCTTCGATCTTGGCTTTGGTGGTGAGGAAGCCGTTGATGAACCCGGCGCCGACGCCCAGGATCAGCGAACAGCCGATGCCGAAAAGGACGGTTGCGAGCGAGGCGCCCATCGCATCGACGGCCCAGTTCATGATGATGATCATGACGCCGGCGATGAAGGCCGCCATGGAGCCGACCGAAAGGTCGATGCCGCCGGCAGTGATGACGAAAGTGGCGCCGACGGCGATGATGCCAATAAAGGCGGAGCGGGTCAGGATGTTGGTGACGTTGCCTTCGCCCAGAAACAGCGGGTTCAGCGAATAGCCCAAGATCACCAGCAGGATCAGCGCGATCAGCGGGCCGGCGGTCTTGAGGTCGAGGCGAAAGCCCCGGCTGGGCTTGGCGGCCTCAGGCGCTGATACGGTTGTCATTGTCCCCATCCTGCTTAATGCCTGCGGCGTACCGCATGATTTCTGCTTCCACGATCTCGGCGCCTTCGAGCTGGCCGGCGAGGCGCCCGTTGCGCATGACCAGCACGCGGTGGGCAAGACCGATCACTTCCTGCATCTCGGAAGAGATGACGATGATCGATTTACCCTCGGCGGCGAGCGCTGCAACGATGTGGTAGATTTGTTGCTTAGTGCCGACATCGATGCCACGCGTCGGCTCATCCATGATGATGATGTCGGGCTCGGTTTCCATGGTCTTGCCCAGCATCAGCTTCTGCTGATTGCCGCCGGACAGCTGGCCGACGCGTACCGAGGCGTCGCGGGCGCGAATATCGAAGCGGCGGGTGGCACGTTCGAGCGCCTGCTGTTCGCTGTTGCCGTCAAGGAAGCCGTTCTTGAGGTGCTTCTTGAGCGTCAGCAGCGTCAGATTTGGCTGCAGGCCGACATTGAGCAGCAGACCACGGCCCTTGCGATCCTTGGTCATGTAGGCAAGGCCGGCATCGACAGACTTGGCGACATCAGTGAAGGCGGTCGGCTGGCCATTGAGCGAAACATCGCCGGCCGACTTGTTGGTCAGCCCGACAATGGCCTCGGCGACGGCGGTGCGGCCGGAACCGATAAGACCGGCAAAGCCCAGGATTTCGCCGCGGCGCAGATCGAAGGACACATCCTTGACGCCGGGGGCGACAAGGCCGCGAACGCTGAGCACGATCGGCGCATCGACATCGGGCTCGTGCTTTGGCGGGTAGAGGTTGGAAAGCTCGCGCCCGACCATCATCTGGGCGATGGAATCTGGCGTGAGGTTCTCGGTGCCGACGGTGGCGATCAGCTGGCCGTCGCGCAGCACGGTGACGCACTGAGCCAGAGCCATGATCTCGTCGAGCTTGTGCGAGATGAAGATGACGGCAACGCCGCGGGCCGTGAGGCGGCGGATCTGTTCGAACAGGGTCTCCGTTTCGCCCACGGAAAGCACCGCGGTGGGCTCGTCCATGATTAACACGCGCGCATCTCGGCTGATGGCCTTGGCGATTTCCACCATCTGCTTGTCGGCGACGGACAGGGTCGAAATGCGCGCATCTGGATCGACCCGGACATGAAGCGAGTCAAGGATCTCGGCCGAACGGCGGCGCATCTCGTTGAGGTCGAGAAAGCCCCACTTCTTGATCTCGCGCCCGAGAAAGATCGAGTCCGCTACCGTCAGGTGCTCGGCAAGATTGAGCTCCTGGTGGATCAGGACGATCCCCATAGCCTCAGCTTCTCCGTTGGGCGGCAGCGTGACAGTCTTGCCGTCGTAGACAATCGTGCCGGAGGTTGGCTGCTCGATACCCGATAGGATCTTGATGAGCGTGGATTTGCCCGCGCCGTTTTCGCCGATGATAGCGTGAACCTCGCCGGGGCGGATATCGAAATCGACGCTGAACAGCACCGGGATTTCGCCGAAGGATTTGGAAATGCGGTTCGCCGACAGGATCGACGGCGCAGTTGTGCCTTCGGCGATAGACATGTTCGAAACCCCTCCCCGGACATGGCAGGTGACCCAGCTCTTTGTCCTTGATCGATGATGTAAAGGTTTTCATGAATGCTGTAAAGGTTTACACAAACGGAAAACGGGTTAACCGTATCGGGAGGGTCTGGCGCGGACGACGCGATCTGCTAAAGGCAGCGAGCGCGGGCGCCAGAGGTGTGCGGGGCACATAGATTGCAGCACCAGAAACTGGCTACGATCGAGGACGTCGCTGCTTTGGCAGGTGTGTCTATCGCAACCGTCAGCCGTGCCATCAACGAGCCGACCAAGGTGGCCGAGGAAACGCGCCGCCGCGTGACCGAAGCGGTGGCCAGTACCGGCTACACCACCAATGCCATGGCGCGTTCGCTGCGGATGCGCCGCAGCAACATGATCCTGATCCTGGCACCAGATGTGGGTGACCCCAACTTTTCCAACATTCTGGTCGGTCTCGAAACCGAGGCCAGCAAGCGCGGCTATGGGCTGCTGATCGGCAACACGCAGAACGATGCGAGCCGGGAAACGGACTATCTGCGCTTCATCAGCTCGAACCAGGCTGATGGGCTGATCCTGTTCACGGGTCACCTGCCCTTCGGCTTTGGCGTTGGCCAGGACGAAAACCGCTTGCCGCCGATGGTGGCCGTCAACGAGCCAGTGACCGCGCAGGACGTGCCGTTTGTTGGTGTCGACAATTTCGAGGGTGCGCGGGTTGCGGCCGAACACCTCGTCAGCCAGGGGCATCGGCGCATTGCCTTTATTGGCCGTTCCCCCGGGAGAGAGGTCAATCGGCTGCGGGAGGCGGGTTATCGGGCGGCACTCACAGGCGCTGGTCTTGCCGTCGATCCGCGGCTGATCATCGATGGAGACGGAACAACGGAAAGCGGGCGCGCGGCGGCCGAGCTGATGTTCGTGCGCGACGCCCTGCCCACCGCATTCCTGTGCGTCAACGACGCGACGGCGCTCGGGGTGATCATCTCTCTCAACGCGCGCCGCTATGAGCTGCCGCGGCAGTTTTCCGTGATGGGATTCGACGACATTTCCTTTGCCAGCTTCGTCACGCCATCGCTGACCACGATGAAGCAGCCCCGCCACAAGATCGGCGAGGCGGCCATGGAATTGCTGCTGAGCCTGCTGGCAGGCGAAAAACCGAAATCACGCGAAGTGCTGTTCCGTGCCGAGCTGATCGTGCGCAATTCGGTATCGCCGCCGGGCGCCTAATGCTCGGCGTGGCCGTGCTCGGCGAGCCACTCCTTCATCCAGGCGATCTCGGCTTCCTGAGCGGCGATAATGTCTTCGGCGAGTTTGCGCACTTCGGGATCTCTGCCATGCTCGAGCACGATCCGGGCCATATCGACGGCCCCTTGATGGTGCGGCAGCATACTAAGGATGAAATCGACGTCGGGATCACCGGTGAAGTCGATGTCCATGGTTTCATGCATGCGCGTGTTGGCGTCCATATAGGCCGAAGTGGCGGCGCTCTCCTCGCCGGCTGGCGCCATATGTGCGGAGTGGTCTTGCGCAAAAGCCGGAAGCGAAAGCGCGGCAAGAGCAAAGGCAAGGACGACGGGCTTCATGAGTGTTCTCCATCTGGTGGTTCCCGATCCTGCCGCATTCCAAGGTGGGAAGGTCAAGCCCGCGGAGCGGCGTTGTCACGCAGGTGACGACATGGCATTCGGATGGGCATGAAAACCATCCTTGTCGTGGGCATCGGTACGGGCTCTCCCGAGCATATAACGGTTGCAGCGATCGCGGCGCTGAACCAGGCGGATGTGCTCTTTATTCCGGACAAGGGTGCGTCGAAGGCCGATCTGGCCGATGTGCGACGGACGATCATCGCGCGGTTTGTCACCTCGAACGCACGGCACCTGAGCTATGCCGTGCCTCGGCGGAAGGCGGCCGAACCTGACTATGGCAGGGGCGTCGACGACTGGCATGGCGTGCTGGCCGACGTTTTTTCCGGGCTGATCGATCAGGTGCCCGACGGTGGCGCTGGGGCGTTTCTCGTCTGGGGTGATCCGGGGCTTTACGACTCGACACTGCGCATTCTCGAGCGTGTCGAGACGCCGATCGAGGTTCTAGTGGTGCCCGGAATCACTGCGGTTCAGGCGTTGACGGCTGCGCATGGCATTGCGCTCAATCGTATCGGGGAGCCGGTTCTGATCACCACCGGGCGGCAGCTTGGCGCGGTCGAGACGGACACTGTCGTGATGCTGGATGGACAGCTGGCGTTTCTCCAAGCCGATCCGGAGCTCGAAATTTTCTGGGGGCTTACCTCGGCACCGAGGACCAGTTGCTGATCGCCGGAAGGCTGGGGGATGTGGCGGAGCGGATCGCCGCCACCCGCAAGGCGGCGCGCGAGCGGCATGGCTGGATCATGGACACCTATCTCTTGCGCCACCGCTAGTTCCCCGGGCATGCCAATCCGGTAAACCGGTGGCATGGCCGATCTACTCGACATCGTGGATTTTGCACGGCGCGGCGCCTGCCCGACGCTGGATGCGCCGATGCAGACCGGCGACGGGCTGTTAGCACGGGTGCGGATTGCCGGTGGGCGTGTGAGTCCCAGCCAGCTCGCGGGCTTGGCGCGGCTTGCGATGCAGCACGGCAACGGCCTGGTCGAGGTGACGGCGCGCGGCAACCTTCAGGTGCGGGGGCTTAGCGAGGATTCATCGGCGCCGTTTGCGGCGGCAGTTACGGAACTTGTGCCGGTAGAGACGGGTCTGGTGATCGATGTTTCGCCGATTGCGGGGAGGATCCTGAGCAGCTGGCTAGTTCAGCTCATTTGGCGCAGGCGATCCGGGCAGAAGTGCAAGATTTTGAGTACCTGCTGGGTCCGAAGGTCAGCGTGGTTGTCGAAGGCGGCGGACAGGTCTCGCTGGCCGCGCTGAAAGCGGATGTACGGTTGTTGGCGGTCGGCGACGGGCTGTGGTCGGTGCAGGTCGGGCGTGGTGCAGAAGAGATTTGTGACGCCGGGCGGGCGGTTGCGGTGACAGTTGAGACGCTGGCCAGATTGGCGGCGATCGGGCCGGAGGCTCGGGCGGGCGACCTGGTCGTCGAGAGCCCCCACCCGGCCTCCCCGTAAGGCGGGGGAGGAGTCTGATAGGGGTTGGGGCTGGATCTGCGGCTGACTCCGGCGGAACTCCTCCCCCTTCTCCAGGGGAGGTTGGATGGGGTGGGCCGCGCACTCCGGCTTCTGAGCGGAACCACGACGCCGATCGCCCTGCCCTTCGGCGCCGTGCACGCCGGGGTGCTTCTGCAGCTTGCGCAAGCCGCCGGAGAAAGCATCCGCCTTGCCCCGGGTCACATGCTGTTGTTCGACAACGCCTCCCCTGCCTTGATAGAGACTGCCCAAAGGCTCGGCTTTATCACCCGCTCCGACGACCCACGCTTGCGCATCTCGGCCTGTATCGGCAGCGATGGCTGCGCGTCCGGTTTCATGCCGGCGCGACGGCTGGCTGCTCGGGTAGCGAAGCAGGCGCCGCCTGGAAAATCTCTTCATGTCTCCGGCTGCGGGAAAGGCTGTGCACATCCGCGGCGGGCGGATGTAACGCTCGTGGGGCGGGCTGACGGGATTGGCCTTGTCATCGATGGACGTGCGGGCGATACCCCGGTGCAAGTGCTTGACGAGGCGGGCATTGTCCCTGCCTTCGCCGACCTGGATCGCCGATGACCCAATACGAGTACATCAAGGATGGAGATGCGATCTATCGCCAGTCCTTCGCCATCATCCGCGCCGAAGCAGATCTGGCGCGCTTCGATGCGGACGAAGCCGAGCTGGCCGTGCGGATGATCCATGCGGGCGGCATGGTCGAGGCGGCCGAGCAATTCGTTTTTGGCCCGGGCTTTGTCCAGGCGGCGCGGCGCGCGCTGATGGCTGGCGCGCCCATCCTTTGCGATGCGGAAATGGTGGTGCGTGGTGTTACGGCGGCGCGTTTGCCGGCGCAGAACAAGGTCATCTGCACCTTGCGCGACGGGCGCACACCGGCTTTGGCGGCAAGCATCGGCAATACACGGTCGGCGGCGGCGCTGCATCTTTGGGAAGAACATCTCGAGGGCGCGGTCGTCGCGATCGGCAACGCGCCGACGGCCTTGTTTCACTTGCTTGAAATGTTGCGTGATGGAGCGCCGCGACCGGCGGCAATCCTGGGGATGCCTGTCGGTTTTGTGGGTGCGGCAGAGTCCAAAGATGCTTTGGCCGAGAACTCTTATGGTGTGCCCTATGCCATCGTGCGCGGGCGGCTCGGGGGCAGCGCCATAACCGCGGCTTGCCTTAACGCATTGGCGAGGCCGGGGCTTTGACGGGCAAGCTTTTCGGGGTGGGCACCGGCCCGGGAGACCCGGAGCTGTTGACGCTGAAGGGCGGTCAAGGCACTGCAATCGGCTGACGTTGTTGCCTATTTTGCCAAGCGTGGAAATTCGAGCAATGCCCGGCAGATCGTCGCCGGTTACCTGCGATCGGACCAGATCGAAGAGGCGCTCCACTATCCGGTGACGACAGAAATGCACCGGCATGCGGACGGGTATAAGGCGCAGATCGAGGCTTTCTACGTCGAAGCGGCGGACCGGGTTGCAGCGCATCTCGACGCGGGGCGGTCGGTAGCGGTTCTGAGCGAGGGCGATCCGCTTTTTTACGGCAGCTACATGCATCTCCATGTCCGCCTGGCACCGCGCTATGAGACCGAAGTCATAGCCGGGATCACGGCCATGTCGGGCTGCTGGTCGGCAGCCGGATTGCCGTTGGTGCAAGGCGACGATGTGTTGACGGTTCTGCCTGGAACGCTGGAGCAGGTCGAGCTGGCGCGGCGGCTGGGCGACAGCGAGGGTGTGGTCATCATGAAGCTTGGGCGCAACCTGCCGAAGGTGCGTGCTGCCCTAGAACAGGCGGGCCGTCTGGCTGGTGCCGTTTATGTCGAGCGCGGCACGATGGGGAACGGCTTGTCCATGCCGGTGGCGGAAAAGCTCGATGATACAGCGCCCTATTTCTCGCTCGTGCTGGTGCCCGGCTGGAGTGCGCGGCCTTGAGCGGGCGGTTGGTGGTGTTGGGGACCGGTCCCGGCAAGCCGGAGCAGATGACGCCCGAGGCGGCGGCGGCGATCACCGAGGCTGAGGTATTTTTCGGCTATGGGCCGTATCTCGACCGCTTGTGGTTGAGGCCGGAACAGCGGGTTGTGGCTTCCGACAATCGCGCGGAGATCGACCGGTCGCGCGCGGCGCTGGAGGCGGCGGCTGGAGGAGCGCGGGTCTGCGTCGTTTCCGGTGGCGATCCGGGAGTTTTTGCCATGGCGGCCGCCGTGTGCGAAGCGATCGAGGATGGGCCGGCGACGTGGCGGGCACTCGATTTGCAGGTGCTGCCAGGCGTGACCGCCATGCTGGCCGTCGCTGCGCGCGCGGGAGCGCCACTGGGGCATGATTTTTGCGCTATCTCGCTGTCGGACAACCTTAAACCCTGGGAACTGATCGAGCGGCGACTGCGGGCGGTGGCCGAAGCCGGACTAGTGATCGCGCTTTATAATCCGATCTCGAAGGCGAGGCCGTGGCAGTTGCCGGCGGCGTTTCGAGTGTTGCGCGAAGTGCTGCCGGTGAGCGTGCCGGTGATTTTTGGACGGGCAATCGGGCGGGCGGATGAGCGCTTTGCCGTGGTGCCGCTGGCGGAGGCGGAGCAGCATTGGGCGGATATGGCGACTTGCATCATCGTGGGTTCGGCGGAAACGCGGACGATCGAGCGGCCGGGGCGTGATCCGCTGATTTATTCGCCTCGGAGTGCGCGGGGATGAGCGAGCCTTGGCTGACGATCGTGGGCATCGGCGAGGACGGGCTGGAGGGGATTTCGGCGGCAGCGCGGGCTGCGATTTCCCAAGCAGATAAAGTGTTTGGCGGCAAGCGGCATCTAGAACTGGCAGCCGCAGCGATCACCGGGAGCGTCCTGCCCTGGCTGTCGCCGTTTTCGGATTCGGTTGAGCAGATCGTGGCGGCGCGAGGGCGAAAAATCTGTGTCCTGGCGTCGGGTGATCCGTTTCATTTTGGAGTCGGAGCAACGCTGTCGAAGCGGGTTGATCCCACGGAAATGCAAGTGTTTCCAGTAGCTTCTGCCTTCAGCCTGGCCGCAGCACGATTGGGGTGGCCGTTGCAGGATGTGGTGAGCCTGTCGCTACATGGGCGGCCGGTGGATTTGATCCGGCCGCACCTGCATGCAACAGGACGGATTTTGGCGTTGACCTCGGATGAGCATGGGCCGGCAGGCCTGGCCGAACTTTTGACAGAGCTTGGTTTCGGCCGATCGATCATTACCGTTCTGGAGGCCATGGGCGGGCCGCGGGAGCGGGTGCGCTCGCAGATGGCGGAGTTTTTTGAACTCGAGAATGTAGACCCGCTCAACATCTGCGCGGTGACCGTGGCGCCGCTGCCCGGTGCGCGGGTTCTGGCGCTGACGCCTGGGCTCGACGATGCGCTCTTCGAGCATGATGGGCAAATGACCAAGCGCGAGGTACGGGCGCTGACGCTTTCCGCTCTCGCGCCGCGGCGGCACGAGCTGCTGTGGGATATTGGGGCCGGATCGGGATCGGTGGGGATCGAGTGGATGCTCGCCGATCCCTCCTGCCGGGCCATCGCGGTGGAGTCGCATCCAGAGCGGCTGGCGCGGATCGGACGAAACGCCAAGGTCTTCGGGGTGCCGGATCTGCGCATTGTCGAGGGGCCGGCGCCGGGTGCGCTTGAAGGGCTCGAGGCGCCGCATGCGATTTTTGTCGGCGGAGGCGGGTCCGAGCCGGGGGTGATGAAGGCGGCGATGACGGCCTTACGGCCCAATGGACGATTGGTGGCCAATGCAGTGACGCTGGAGATGGAAGCCGTACTGCGGGTCTTGCAGGCCGAGCACGGCGGCGATCTTACGCGACTGCAGGTGGCGCGGGCAGAGCCGGTGGGCACGATGACGGGATGGCGGCCGGCCATGCCGATCACGCAATGGCGGTGGGTCAAGCCGTGGTAGTGCACTTTATCGGCGCGGGTCCGGGGGCTGTCGACCTGATCACGGTGCGCGGCAAGACGCTGCTCGAGAACTGTCCGGTTTGTCTTTATGCCGGGTCGATCGTGCCCCGCGAGATGCTGGACTGGTGCCCGCCCGGCGCCCGCGTGGTGGATACGGCGCCGATGTCGCTTGACGAGATCGAAGCCGAATATGTGCGGGCGCATGGGGCGGACAAGGATGTGGCACGGCTTCATTCCGGAGATCTGTCGATCTGGAGCGCGGTGGCCGAGCAGATGCGGCGGTTGGAGCGGCTCGGGATCGCTTATACGCTCACGCCCGGGGTCCCGGCCTTTGCGGCAGCTGCTGCAGCGCTTACGGCGGAGCTGACGGTTCCCGAAGTCGCGCAAAGCGTGGTGCTGACGCGGGTCAGTGGGCGCGCCTCGCCGATGCCGGAGCGGGAAACGCTGGCGGCGTTCGGCGCGAGCAGAGCGACCATGGCGATCCACCTGGCCATCCATTCGCTACAACGCGTGGTGGCTGAGCTGCGCCCCTTTTATGGGGACGATTGCCCGGTCGCGATCGTGGCGCATGCAAGTTGGCCGCAGCAGAAGATCATCCGGGGGACGCTGGCGGATATCGAGGGGCGGTTTGCGGAAGACCCGGTCGAGCGCACAGCGATCATCTTTGTCGGTCGCGCGCTGGATGCGTCGGAGTTCAGGGAAAGCGCGCTTTACTCGGCAGATTACCAGCGGCGCTTTCGGGGCCGAGACGGGCTTTGAGAGCGTTGGTAGCCTGAACTCTGGCTAACGCCGGGTTGTGTACAATTGTCCGAATTTGCCTTGCTTTAGTTTAGAGCATTGCGCTGCATCTTGTGCTGTAATCGAGCATCATTGGAGGTGCGTCATGCAGGTGAACGTCTTTATCTCAGAGATCGAGCACGAGGGTGAGCGGACACAGATGCTGGTGCTGCCGACCGGGCCCGAAGCAATGATTCCCAATCATTTGCAGCATCGTAACTGGCGTTACTTTGCTACGACGGATGCTGACGATCAATGTATCGGCATGCCCAAGGGCGAGGTCGGGGTGGCGCTGTCGGTCGCCGAATATTTGCTGACAACGCCTTCAGTGGCGCGGCTGAGTTAGCGGCGCCGGAAGGCAGAGCACTAAATCGATCATGGGGCGTTGGCTTGTCCGAAAGAGAGGGCAAGATGTCCCAGCCAATCGGAACCAATACCGGCACAAGCAGTCCGACGGTCCCTTCCAAGGATGAACTCAGCCCTGTGCTGACGCGCAATATCGAGGCGATCCTCGAGCGACGCCAGTCGAAGGCCAAGGCGGCTTCGGCTGAAGAGAAAGCCGCGGCCGCGATCAGCAAATTCGCCGGCAGCATGGTGTTCATTTATATCCATCTGGTGCTGTTTGGCGGATGGATTTTGATTAATACCGGGCTCGTCCCGCTTATTCCGGCATGGGATTCCTCCCTAGTGGTCCTTGCTATGATCGCTTCAGTGGAGGCAATTTTCCTCTCCACCTTCGTGCTCATCAACCAGAACCGGATGGCTGCAGAGGACGACGCGCGATCCGATCTCGACCTGCAGATCAATCTCCTCAATGAACATGAAACGACGCGCCTGATTGCCATGGTCGACGCGATTTCCCAACATCTTGGGATCGAGGTAATGCAGGAGCGAGAGGTCGCGGAGATGAAGCGCGATGTCGCGCCAGAGGCAGTTTTAGACCGGCTGGAGAGCGAAACTGGCGAGGCCAGCTGACGCCAAGACTAAATTCAAATGCTTTAACCTGCGATAAGGCGTCGTTTCCTCCCTGCTGTAGTCTGCCAGGGCGAGGTGACGATGGCGGATAGCAGCACAGAGCTTAGCGGCAAGCGGATCGTGGTCGTCGAGGACGACTATCTTCTGGCGAGCGACATCTGCCGGGAGCTGCGTGAAAAAGGTGCAACCGTGCTCGGTCCGGCGCCTACACCATTCTATGCCATGCAGCTGATCGGTAATCGCAAGCTCGACGCTGCGGTGCTCGACGTTCGACTGCATGGGGCTACAGTTTACGAAGTTGCGGACATGCTGGTCGGGCGCGGCGTGCCGATTGTCTTCGCGACGGGATTTGCGCGCGCGGATATGCCCAAGCGCTTCCAGATGGCCAGCGTTTTCGAAAAGCCGCTGAACCGGAAAACGCTTCTGGCAGAGATTATTTCGATCACACAAAGGCCGGTGGCGCGACCGGTGCCAGCTTCCCAAACGCCGGGCAAGGGAACGCCGCTGGAGCAACCGGAGGAGATTTTTGCGCGGGCTCTGGCGCGAACGATGAGCGCTAGTGCACGCGAAGGTAGGCCGGGCTGAAGCTGGCGATCTTGGCGAGGCCGGCAAAGTTGAGCATGGTCACCTTGCTGCGCGACATGGCGATCAGGTTCTGCTTGCGCAATTGCTGAATGGTCCGATTGACGTGAACATTGGAGAGGCCTAAGGCCTCGCCCAGTTCGGACTGCGTCAGGGCGAAATCGAACTTGCCATCGGCCTCGACACATCCGACATCGCTCAGCCGCGTATAGATTTCGCAAAGGAGATGGGCGAGGCGCTGTTGCGCATCGCGCGTTCCAAGGCTGACGATCAGCTCCTGGGCAGCGGCATGCTGGATGGAAGCGGCCCTCATGCCCGCAAGGATAATATTGGGCAGGCTATTAGAGAGGCTGCCCAGTTGCGCCAGATCGATGCGACCGATGGTGGCCGGACCAAGGGTCATGACGCGCTGGCGAACTGGGCTATTGGACAGAAAGCCGAAATCGCAAAAATCGCCAGGTGTGATGAAACCCACCATCTGCCGCCGGGCACTGTCGAGCAGCCGGTATTGGCAGGCCAGCCCCTCCAGCAGGACGACCGCTTCGCTCGCCGGCCGGCCGTCGGTGTGAATGTCGCTATGGCTTGGAAGCTGGAATGGGCCTTCGATCAGGGCCGCGAGGGCTGCCGCTTCGTGGTCACGGCCGGGGAGCAGTTGCAGAAAACGGCGCGTCACGACAAAGGTGTAAGTGTTGTGCGGACGATCCGAAGAGCCGCGATTATTCTCTTTCAGCAAACCGTGCGTGGTCATGATCCCACCCTGTCGAATGCCGAATAGTACCGGAAGTGCTGCCTTTCGCGGCTAACATGGATTAGCAAAATTTCCGATTCCGCCTTCTCAAGTTAACAAAGCCCGGACACGGCGCGTGTAGCGATCAATCTGGCGCTGGATGCAGGATTGCTCATCTTGGCCATTGCGGTCCGCTGCCATGGTCCAGAGGCCGATCTGAAAGCCGAGATAGCAAAGTTGCATGGCCGCAATGAAGCTGGGGTCGTCGTCGCGACCCAAAAGGGCATAGAGTACTGGGCCAAGATCGTTGACCGGGAGATCGAGTTCGACCGCTGCACCGGCGAGGTCCCAAGCAATGTCCTGGCAGCCGATAAGGTCATGCGCCGCGTGGTGGTCGAGACCGTCGAGCTTGATCCAGCCTTCTGGTCCATGCAGCCATTCACAAGCATGCATGCGGTTGTCTGTGCAGCAGGGCTGCGCAGCAAAACGGCTGGGGTCGCCAAGGGCCAGCTTTGCGGTCTCGCCCCAATCTTGGCCAAGGATTTCGCCGATATTGTATTGTGCCATGCCGAAGAGTTCACCAAGGCTGGCGCCTGCCCCCGTGGGTGGCAGAGTGGTGCGGAGCGCGAGATAGTCGAGCACGCGCTCTGTCGGAGGCCCAGAGTTCGGCGTTGGCACGGACTCAACCCAATCCGTCAAAAGGAAGCCGTGGCAAAGGCTAGCGGGGGCTGGTGCGAAGCCAGACTCGGTCAGTTTTTGCGCAAGGAGGCGCTTATGCTCGCCGCTGTCGCCAAGGCCGACGAACTTGGCGAGGTACTTGCCGCTTTCGGCTTCGACCAGAAACTTGCGTTTTTCTATGGCTGGATCGGCAGGCGGCGATGACCTGGTGAGCGACCGCCAAGCGCCGCCGGAGAGGTCGCGCAGCGGGCGGTCAGCGGACCCATAGTATGGGTGATCCAATGCTCAAGGAGGTCCGATTGAAGCAGCAGCTGATCGAACTCGACCACGTGTTTGCGGGCCTTCGCCCAGCGTGCCCTGTGGGCAGGTTGTGCCTCGGGTCCAAGATCGCCAGCGTGGCTGGGGAAGAAGTGGATGCGGTCCTCGCTGATGCCGTTTTCGACAAGCCAATCAGCCACGCCGTTGAGCGAGCTGCCCGAGAGGCCTGGGCCTTCGTCGACGATGGCGATGGCTCCGGCGCTGGACAGGATGCGGGCGCGGGGGCCCTGCCCTATGTCGATGCGCCGATCAAATGGGTGCCCGACCGGGCGAACGCTGATGGCGGGCGCTGCGCCAAGAGCGGCGGCAACCATCGCCGCAAGGCCGATGCCGATGCTGCGAATGCCGATAACGGTGGTGTCCGGTCCGAGGCCGGATCGGCGCGCGGCATCGAGGTAGCTTTCGGGATAAAGGGCATAGAAGGCATAGCCTTCAGGCAGCTTGGTGCGGATTTGCTCGGGCAAGGACAGCTCCCCGAGCCCACTTTCGTCGACGGCAGGGAACTCGGCGAAATTGCTGTTCCATGACGCCGCAATCGCCTCTGCCAGCGACAACAACAAGCCGGCTCCCGCCTCTTGAGCCGAACTCAGTTCATCGACACCAAGCTGCTCCCGCTCCCGGTCGGCAATGGCTTGAACGAGCGTGCTGGCGTCAATGAAGACGGATACGAGGTCAGCGTGACGCTCCAGGCCCGGTGGCAGCCTTCGACATCTCGCGAGACGGGCCGAGACCCGTCCCGCTACCGCTCCGGCAGTCTCGCTTTGCTCCAGATCCCCAAAAACCAGCATGGATTAAAGTTGCCCCCGTTTCCGGCAGGAACAAAGCTTGGGAGGTGCCGTTGGCTTCATAGATCAGGAGTTCGGGAGCATCTACATGACGGCACAAAAGGTGCGCATCGGCATAGTCGGCGTTGGAAACTGCGCATCTTCGCTGGTCCAGGGCCTCACCTATTATCGGGATGCGGATGGCAACGAGCCGGTGCCGGGTTTGATGCATGTTAATCTCGGCGGCTATCATATTGCCGATATCGAGGTTGCCGCCGCCTTCGACGTGGATAGCAAAAAGGTCGGCAAGGACGTCGCCGAAGCCATCTACTCCGAGCCGAACAACACGCAGCGCTTTGCCGATGTGGCGCCCACCGGCGTCACCGTGCAGCGCGGGCAAACGCTTGATGGCATCGGCAAATATCTCGAGGACGCGGTCGACGAATCCGAGCTGCCGCCCGTCGACGTGGCCGACTACTTGCGCAAGGCTGGCGTCGACGTTCTGGTGTCCTACCTGCCAGTGGGTTCCGAAGAGGCCACAAAATTTTATGCCGAGCAGGCGATCAAGGCAGGTTGCGGCTTCGTCAATTGTATTCCCGCTTTCATCGCATCCAAGCCCGAGTGGGAGCAGCGTTTTGCCGAGGCAGGACTGCCGATCATCGGGGACGACATCAAGAGCCAGGTGGGCGCAACCATTATCCACCGCATGCTGGCCAACCTGTTCCGCGAGCGTGGCGTGCGGGTGGACCGGACCTATCAGCTCAATTTTGGCGGCAATACCGACTTCCTCAACATGCTCGAACGCGAGCGTCTGCAGTCCAAAAAGATCAGCAAGACGCAGGCGGTGACGAGCCAGATCGACGTACCGCTTGCGGCTAACGACGTTCATGTTGGCCCGAGCGACCATGTGCCGTGGCTGACGGATCGGAAATGGGCCTATATCCGGCTCGAGGGCACGACCTTTGGTGGCGTGCCGCTTAATGCCGAACTCAAGCTCGAAGTGTGGGACTCGCCCAATTCGGCGGGCGTGGTGATCGACGCGGTGCGCTGCGCCAAGCTGGCGCTCGATCGTGGCATCGGCGGCGCGCTGATCGGGCCATCGAGCTATTTCATGAAGTCGCCGCCGCGCCAGTTTACCGATGCCGAGGCCAAGCAGCGGACCGATGATTTCATTGCGGGCACCGAGACGCCGATGCTCGGGGCAGCCGAGTGACGGCAACAATCTTTCTGTTGCGACACGCGGCGCATGACAATGTCGGCGGGTTTCTTGCGGGCCGCACGCCGGGGATCAACCTCGGGCCCGATGGCCTGGCGCAGGCGAAGCGGCTAGGGCAGACCATGAAGCGCGAGAGCTTTGACGCGCTTTACGCCAGCCCGCGAGAGCGCACGCAGCAGACAGCACGGGCGGTGGCAGAGGCGCGTGGTGGCATGGCGGTCGAAACGGCGGAGGCGCTGGACGAGATCGATTTCGGCGACTGGTCGGGATCGACCTTCGAGGTACTCAACGCGCGTGAGGACTGGCAGCAGTGGAACAGTGTGCGCAGCCTCAGCCAGACGCCGGCGGGCGAAACCATGCTCGATGTGCAGCAGCGAGCCCTGGGTTTTCTCCGGCCAATTATTTCTGGTGCGGACCGCCGCATCGCGCTGGTCAGCCATGCCGATGTGATCAAGGCCATTGTCGGCCATGTGCTCGGCCTGCCGATCGACAGCTGGCAGCGCTTCGAGATCAGCCCGGCTTCGATCACCACGATCGTGGTGGGCAACTGGGGCGGCAAGCTCATCACGCTTAACGAAGTCACCCCATAGGAGGCCCCATGGTCCTTTCGACAGACGAGATCGCCAAGCGGGTCGAGGAACTCGGACCCTGGTTCCACAATATCGAGATCGGCGGCATCAGGACGGCGCCTAACCATTTTCTGGGCGACTATCCGAACCGGAAATATCGCAAGTTTGCCGATGCCATTCCGGCGGACCTTACGGGCAAGACGGTGCTCGATATCGGCTGCAATGCAGGGTTTTACTCGATCGAGATGAAAAAGCGCGGTGCCGAGCGGGTGGTTGGCGTCGATTTCGACGATCGCTACCTGGCGCAGGCGCGGTTTGCGGCGGAAGTCGCGGGGGTCGAGATCGAATTCCGCAAGCTCTCGGTCTATGACGTGGGGGCGCTGGGCGAAAAGTTCGATGTCGTGATCTTCATGGGCGTCCTCTATCACCTCCGCCATCCGCTTCTGGCGCTGGACCTGATCCGCGAGCATGTCGCCAAGGACATTCTGGTGTTCCAGTCCATGCAACGCGGCAGCACGGAGGTGCCGCAGCTTGCCGAGGATTATCCCTTTACCGAAACGGCGCTGTTCGACGATCCGGCGTTTCCCAAACTGCACTTCATCGAGAAGCGCTACTCGAACGATCCGACCAACTGGTTCGTGCCCAATGCGGCGGCGGCCGAGGCGCTGTTGCGCAGTGCGGGCTTCGAGATCACCGCGCATCCGGAAGCCGAGGTCTATATCTGCCGCGCCGTGACGCAGTCGGACGATGCCAAGCCTATCTACCCAGCCAAGGGAGCCACCGCATGATCGAAGCGGCTATGATCTGGAACGAGCCCAACAACAAGTCCCATTGGGATCCTGAAATCGACCCGGAATGGGTGCGGTTCGGCCAGATGGTCAACCTTGCCGCAGATGCGATTGCCGAGGCCAATGCGCAGGTGATCCGGGTGCTTGGCGGTATTTCGCCGATCGATCCGTCCTTCATGAACCGCATGAAGCGCTATGGCGTGCTGGACCGGGTTAATGCCGTTGCCGTGCATGGCTTTCCTCTCGACTGGAACCTCTGGTCTATCCATGAGTGGCCCAAAAGCTCGATGAGATCCGGGTGGTGACCGACTTGCCGGTATGGGTCAGCGAGGTGGGAATTTCTACATTCGGGGCGGAAGAGGTGCAGGTCTGGGGACTGCAGCGAACCGCCGAACTGCTCAAGGGCAATGCCGAGCGGATCCAGTGGTACAGCCTCTTCGACCTGCCGCAGGAATGGGGCGCGACAACCCGGCATCGCGAGGCGGAGGGTTCGTCGTATTACCGGCACTTCTATATGGGCCTGGTGCGAGAAGACGGAACGCCAAAACCGTCGCTCGAGGAGTTTGCCAAGCACACGCCGGAAATGGGCCTAGTGCAGTGGTTCCATTACCTCGATCCGCGCCTCGACGATGCCGTCAGGCTGATGAAGCAGCTGGGTGTGACGCATCTGCGCACGGGACTTTCCTGGGCCGACAGCTTTAGGCCCGATGCTTTGGCCTGGTTCGATCGGCAGATGGAAGCGCTGGAAGACTTCAAGGTCACGGTGACGTTCTGCTTTACGCCGGAGCATCGGGGCGTCGCGCCGCACCACACCAGTCCGCCGCAAGTGCCGGAAGAATTTGCGGCGTTTTGTGCGCAGATGATCGAGCGGTATGCGCCGCGACAGGTGCAGGCATATGCTGCGGCGCCGGACGGGTCACCTGTGCTGGCGCTCTAGTCGTTGCGCTTGGTGAGCCCTAGCTTTCGGGCGAGGACTCCCGGCCGACCGCGGCCGTAGCTTAAGCCTTGGTATAGCTGGAGCGAGGCGCGTGCCCAGCCGAGATAGAGCTGGGGCTGTTTGACGCAGCGGGAGAGCCAGAACAAGCGGTGGCTCCAGGCGCTAATGCCGTAGCGCAGGCGATAGATCAGCTTGCGGGGGAATGGCAGGTCGGTGCTGGGGGAGACGCGCTTGCGGGGGCGCAGACCGCGTTTGTGCCAGGCGAGGCGATAGGCGAGGCCCTCGCGGCGTTGGCGCAAACCAGCGGCCTGGGTGTCGGCTATATAGTCGGCGTCCACCGGTTTGAGTTCGAGACGGCCTTGGGCGATGCCTGCGTCGATCAGCTTTAGCATGAGCGGCGAGCGGACGACGGCGACATTGGTGCCGCGCCAATCGGAGGAATAGGGTTCGACCCAGGCGTCGCCGAAAGAAATGTCGGCGGTTTCGGCGAGGACGTCGTCGCACCAATTGCAGGCCGAGTTCTGGAAGAATCCGGCGCCCCAGTCGCCATCGGCGAGGTAGAACCAGTCCTTTTGTCGGACCTCGCCGTCTTTGAGCGTCAGCTGGGCGGTGTACCAGTTGGCGGGACGTTCGGGTCCCTTGAGGCGATATTCGGCGCGGGCGACGGCGTCGATCGCGGTGTCGGTCTGCCAGGCGAAGCTTTCCACGAGGCGCGCACTTTTCATGTGGCCGCAGAAAAGACCGAGGGTGAAGGCGATGCGGGTGCGGAAGAGCTCGTCCTGCGCGCGCAGGAGGTGTACGGCCTTGATGAAGCAGGGGACGCCGACGACAGCGTAACGGCCGGGTGTGGCGCGGATCTGGTCCAGCACTTCGGAGAGCTCGACCGGATAGTAGCGCGACTTGGCGCCGGCGTGGAGTTTATCGAGGGTACGGGAGATGCTGTAGCGGAAAAAGCCCCCTCCCCTGAGGGTTTAACGTGAGCGACGCCATCGACGAGGCCGCGGCGCAAGAGTTCGGCGGCGACCCAGCTGACCATGCCGCCGGAACTGCCATTGCTGCGGAAATCGGGTTCGGCCACAGCGCCAACATAGGCGGCTTCGAAGCGGCCTAGGCGGGCGTCGCGGTTTGGCGCGGCGGGGAAGCGTTCGGCGCTGAGGTGGTCTTCGTTGCGCGCATTGGGGGAGAATGGACAGAGCTGGGCGAAACGGGTGCTGCTTTCTTCCGTAAAGGCGCCTTGCGGCTTGTACTGCCCGTAGCGGTCGAAGGTCATGTCAGCGCGGTCAGGCTGCAGCGCCGCAACACAGCTGCCGCAGCCGATGCACATACCGCCCTTGACGATCTCTTGGGGGCTCAGCGCCTCAGGCGAGGATGCCATCGAGATAGCTTTCCGAGCTTTGGCGCAGGGTAGCGATGCGGGCACCGATCATCGGGTTCAGCGGTGTGCCGAGCAGGCGATCGTAGTCTGCGTCGGCGTTTGCTTCGGTGACAAGATGAAGCTGCGCATCCAAGGCGTTGACGAGGTCGCGGACCTTGTTGGAACGATAGTCGGACGGTGCGGTACCGAAGGGTTTGTTGTTGACCATGGCGAAGACGCAGCCGTGAAAGAAGTTGGTCACGACGGCATCGGCCCTGGCGATGAAGCCGGCAAATTCGGCGGGACCTGCGTCGATCCAGCTCTCGTCGGCCCACCAGTTACGATAGCCAATGCTGACGATCTGGCGCCCGATGCGATCGGCGAAGGCGCGGACTTTCTGCGCAAACCAGTCGGGCATGCCGTGGCCGTAAAGGGCGATATAGGGCGGACGCTCGTGCACCGGTGCCGGCTCGATGATCTCGGGAAATTGCAGTACCGGATCGAGCACCATCACTGGCTCGAGCCCAAGTGCCTTGCTGACGATGCCAGCGGAATTGGCGTCACGCACGGCCACGTCGTCGAAGTTGCGCAGGCGCTCGACCCAGGGATGATCGAGCTCGTAGGACTGGTTGCCGAAGCTGGCCGCATAGGAGGCGCGGCGCTTGGCGCGTAGGCCTTCGCCATAGAAAAGCGTCTCACCGCCAAACCAGGGGTGGCGGAGGTTGAAGACTTCGTCGCTGCCGACCACGACCAGATCGAAGGATCCGGCTCTTTCCGGTTCGTCCAAGGGAAATGATCGCGACAGCGGCAGGGTCTCGAAGGCGGCGAAGAACTTTCGCGTTTTTTCCGCATAAAGCTTGCGGTCCTCGCGCTCGCCCCAAAAACCCTGTGCGGGCCGGAGGGCGACGCGCCATTCGGCACGGTCGATGCGCGATGACTGATAGTCGAGCAGCACTGCATTGTGACCGCGGGCGATAAGGCCTTCGACGAGGCAGCGCGCCTGCCAGTAGGAGCCATAGTTGATGCAACGATGAAAGGTCAGGACGCCAATCGGCGCGGAACGGCTAGCGTCCATAGATCTGGTCGAGCGCGGCGGAGACCGCGGTGAAGTGCTCGGCTTCGGGATCGAAGCGTGCACCGGATGAGAGCTTTCCAGCCCAGTCGATTATGGCGCCGCCCGGCCAGTCGCGCTCCGGCTCGGCGAGCACCTGGCTCGACGTGCCGGTGTGATGCCAGGCGCCGAAATCGAAGAAAGAGCCATTCTGGTTCTTAAGGCTCGCGCCGCCTAGCGTGCCGTAAAAGTCGGCTTCGATGATGGCGTCGCGACCGACATTGAGGTGCCACGAACAGGCCAAGCGGAGCACGGTCCCGCCGCCAAGTGTCAGCGTGGCGCTGGCATAATCCTCGACCACGTCGTTATGCGGGCCGATCGGCTGGCCCTTGCTGAAGAGGTTGCCGGTTGCGGAGACGATCTTGGGAAAATCGAGGCCCCAGAGCGCGAGGTCGACGAGGTGGACGCCGAGGTCCATGACGCACCCACCGCCCGACAAAGCCTTGTCGAAGAACCAGGGCTTATCCGGGCCATAAGCGTTGTGGAACACAAGATCGATGCCGAAGACCTTGCCGAGGCTCCCTCGGCGGAGCAGGTCGCGGATGGCGACCATGCCCGCTGTATGGCGATAGGAGAGATCGACGCCCAGGAGCCGGTCGGCGCGGCGGCTGGCTTCCACGACGGCGGCAACTTCGGCTTCAGTGCGGCCCAAGGGTTTCTGGCAGAAGACAGCAGTGCCGGCTTCGAGCGCCTGGATGGATTGCGCTGCATGAAGAGCGCTTGGGGTGGCAATGACGACCCCGTCGAGGTTTTCGGCCAGCAGGCCCTCTAGGCCATCCACGACCTTGGCTCCTGGAGCGAGTTCGCGCGCGGCGTCGAGCATTTGCGGGCTGGGATCGGCGATGGCGGCAGCTCCGATGAGGCCGCTGTCGAGCAGCGACTGCATGCGCATGGTGCCGATGCGGCCGGTTCCAAGAAAACCGATCCGCAACTTCTCGGCAGCCGTCATGGATACATCACCAGCGCCTTGAGGAAGCCGTCGGGGCGGTCGCGCGTGGCATCGAGCGCCTTGTCGAGCTGGGCGAGGTCGAAACGGTCGGTGTAGAGTTTTTGCGGGTCGAGGCGGCCGGCGACAACGGCATCGACGGCATCCCGGATGCCCTGGATGTAGATTGCGGGATCGCGCTCGTGAGCGTTGATGACGTCGAGGCCGCGCCAGTTCCACATCTGCATGTTGACCTGCCGGGGGCCGTCCTGGTGGTAGCCGGCGATGACAAGCCGGCCGCGTTCCTTGGTGAGCTCGGCCGCAAGATCAAGCGGCCACTGTTTTCCCACCGCTTCGATGACGACATCGCAGAACTGGCCACTTGTCAGTTGCTTGACCTGTTCGATGATCTTCCAGTGGTCATCCATGACGATGGTTTCGGCGGCGCCCATTTCGGTCGCGAGATCGAGCGTGAAGGGGCGACGGCCGATGGCGATGACGCGGGCGCCGGCAGCGACGGCGAGCTGGGTAAGGAGCGCGCCAAGAAAGCCAATGCCGACGATGGCGACGGTCTGGCCGGCAGAAATCTGGGCGCGCTTAAAGATGTTCATGGCGCAGCCGAGCGGTTCACCGGGAAACGGCACGCCGGCAAGCTCGGGCGGCAGCTTCACCACGGCGCTGGCATCGGCAATGTCGTGGGTGGCGTAGCTATGGTAGGAGAGCGCGGCGACACGGTCACCGACCTTAAGATCACCAACATCGGAGCCGACGGCGTCGACAAAGCCCCAGCCTTCATGGCCGAGGCCGCCAGGCTCGGTCGGAAACTTCATCCATTCCGGCCCTGCCCAGGGCGTGAGGTTAGAGGCGCAGACACCGCAGCCCTCGAGCTTGATGCGGACCTGGCCGGGTCCGGGCTCGGGGAGAGGCAAGCTTTCCACGTGCATGGTGCCGGGGCCAGTAACAATGGCGGCCTGCATCTGCTGGTCGGTGATCATGGATGAAGTCTCAGTCACGGTTCACGAATTTATTAAAGCGGCTTTCGCCGCCGTCGGCGGTCCTGTCCTGGTAGAGGAAGGCCAGGTTGTTCTCGTCGAAGATGTCGAAGAACTCGTCCCATTCGATGGCTTCGAGATTGTCCTCGGGCTTGCCGAAATCGATGCGCAGGATGCCGCCTTCGCCGCCGGTATCGACCTTGGCCGGATGGCCATCGCGGGCCTCGGCCCATTCGCGGATTTCGTCATGATCGGTGGTCGTGCTTGAACTGCTCATGAAGGGCTCCTTGAGGTTTGCTCAGGCGGGAGACGCGGCAACGGCGAGGCTGGTGACGGTGCCCTGCCCGCGCGCCTTGGCCTTCGGCAAGACATCGGGACGGCCGATGGCGTGGTAGTGAAGGCCGGCGCGCGCTGCCTGCTCGCCCGAGAGGACGTTGCGGAAATCGAACAGGTGAAGGCCATGCATGGTTTCGGCCAGCTGCTTCAGGTTAAGAGCGCGGTACTCATCCCATTCGGTGAGGATGACGGTGACGTCGGCATCCCGGCAAGCGGCGAGCAGATCGTCGTGCCATGTGACGCCCGCCAGCTGACGTTTGCCGGCTTCGGGCTGCGGATCGTGGGCGTGGACGTCGAGACCGGCCTGCTGCAGCAGCGGGATGATCACGAGAGACGCGGCTTCGCGGACATCGTCGGTGTTGGCCTTAAAGCTGGTGCCGAGGATGGCGACCCGGCCGTTGGACGGCGCGGCAGCGATGATGCGCTGGGCGAGCTCGGCCTTGCGCCGGTCGTTGCCATCGATCAAGGCCTCAACCAGGGGCTGCGGCGCGCCGTGGCTTCGGCCGATGCTGGCGAGGGCGCGGGTGTCCTTGGGGAAGCAAGAGCCGCCGAAGCCGGGGCCGGCGGCAAGGAAAGCGGGGCCGATGCGACGGTCGCGGCCGATGCCGTCAGCCACGGCAGTGACGTCGCCGCCAACGGCTTCGCAGAGATTGGCGATGTCGTTGATGAAGCCGATCTTGAGGGCAAGGAGGGCGTTGGCGGCATATTTGATCAGTTCGGCATTGACGGTTTTGCCTGCGACCATGGGGATGCCGCGGCTGGTGAGGGGCGGTAGATTTCCCGCAGCACGGCTTCGGAACGGGCGTCGTCCGCGCCGATAACGATGCGATCGGCTTCGGTGAAGTCGCAGATGGCGGAGCCTTCGCGCAAAAATTCGGGATTTGATGCAACCGCGATGGCTGTGTCGCTACGCACGGCATCGACGAGTTGCTTGAGCTGGGCTGCGGTGCCAGGGATCACGGTGGACTTGACGACGAGGAGGGTGTCGGGACGAAGGCTTGGACCGATGCCGGACACTGCGGCTTCTACATAGGTCAGGTCGATATTGCCATGGTCGTCGGAGGGGTGCCGACGGCGAGGAACACGGCATCGGCGCGGCCGGCGTAGGTTTGCGCATCGGTCGAGAACCTAAGGCGACCGGCCGCGACCTGCTTGCCGACGAGTTCAGAAAGACCGGGCTCGAAAATTGGAATCTGAGCGCGGTTTATGGCCTCGACGCGGGCGTCATCGATATCGCAGCAGACGAGGTCGTGACCCAGTTCGGCAAGGCAGGCGCTGGTGGTGAGGCCAACGTAACCTGCACCCAACACAACAATCTTCATCAGTTCCGCCCTTTCGATCAGCGTGTGCTGCAATCGAGCAATCGTGAGCTTTGTTCCTGGTTTTGATTTTGAACCTCTAGCGAGACGAGGTCTACCCGCGCCTTATCAGCTCTTTGTTGCCCGAGGCGTCGGGGGCTTGGTGCTTGCAGACACCGACTACGAAGATCTTATCCGTCCGTCTAATGTTAATCTGGGATAATAATTGGCCGCACCAGCAGCGTTGAGCAGAGTTCCATTAGACCCCAAAGTTTTTCGGTGCAGCGGCTGAAACAAAGGCTTTGTTCGTACTTGAGGTTCCCGAGCCCAGCTTGGGATGAATGGGTGGCTGGAACCTGGCCTTGGAGGGATGGTTGGCGGAGCAGCTACTTACCTTCCAGGGGCACTCATGAAACAGATACTGATCACCGGCGGCTGCGGCTTTATCGGACGGTATGTGACCGAGGAATTGCTGGCGCAGGGCTATTCCGTGCGCATCCTCGACAGTCTGATCGACCAGGTGCATGGCGACGCCGCTGCGGCGACGCCGGATGGTGTGGAGCTGATCCGCGCCGATGTGCGCGACAAGGCGGCAGTAACGGAAGCGCTCAAGGGCATTGACGGCGTGGTGCACCTGGCGGCGGAAGTCGGTGTCGGGCAGTCGATGTACGAAATCGCGCGCTATGTGGGTGGCAATGATCTGGGCACGGCGGTGCTGCTGGAAGCGATGATCGACCTGCCGATCAAACGCATCGTGGTGGCGTCCTCGATGAGCGTTTATGGCGAGGGGCTCTACCAGACGCAGGATGGCACCCCGTCCGGCTCGATCCGGCGCCGCGGCGCCGACATCAAGGCAAGCCGCTGGGATCCGGTGGCGCAGGATGGATCGGCGCTGACCCCTACCCGACCGACGAGCAGAAGCCGGTTGACCTCGCCTCGATCTATGCGCTGACCAAATATGCGCAGGAAAAGTCGGTGCTGATCTTTGGCGAAGCCTATGGCGTCGATGCCGTAGCGCTCCTGTCAACGTTTTCGGCCCGGGCCAGGCGTTATCGAACCCTTACACAGGTGTGTTGGCGAATTTTGCGTCGCGGCTGATCAACGGGCAGTCGCCGATGATTTTCGAGGACGGGCGGCAGAAGCGCGATTTCGTCCATGTGCGCGACGTGGCACGGGCGTTCCGGCTGGCGCTGGAGCAGAAATCGGCTGCCGGGCATGTGATCAACGTGGGCAGCGGCAATGCCTATGCCATCGCCGACATCGCCAACATGCTGGCGCGCGCTATGGGCGTGCCGGAGCTTGGACCCGAAATCATGAACAAGGCGCGCTCGGGCGATATCCGCAATTGCTTTGCCGATATTTCCAAAGCACGCGAACTGCTCGGCTTCGAACCGCAATTCCGGCTCGAAGACTCGCTGGACGAGTTGGCAGAATGGGTGCGCGAGGCGCAAGCGGTTGACCGTGGCGCCGAGATGCGGCGGCAGTTGGAAGAACGAGGCCTTGTGTCATGACGACTGTTATTACCGGCGGGGCCGGTTTTATCGGGAGCAACCTCGCCGATGCGTTGCTGAGCGACGGCGAGAGCGTCACCATCCTCGACAATCTCAGCCGCAATGGCGTCAGCCAAAACCTTGATTGGCTCAAGGATCAATACAGCGATCAGTTGCAGGTGGTGGTGGCTGATATCCGCGATCCTGGTGCGATCGAGCCGGTCCTGGCCAAGGCCGACGCCGTATTCCATTTTGCGGCGCAAACGGCGGTGACGACGAGCCTTGTCGATCCGATCGAGGATTTCGACGTCAATGCGCGCGGCACGATCAATGTGCTCGAGGCAGTGCGCAAGGCCGGCCGCAAGGCACCGGTGATCTTTTCGAGCACAAACAAGGTCTATGGCGGGCTCGATGACCTGCGGCTCTACGAACTGCACGGGCAGCACGTGCCGGCTGACGAGCTGATCCGCGCGCGCGGCATCAACGAGGACCGGCGGCTCGATTTCTGCACGCCCTATGGCTGCTCCAAGGGTGTCGCCGACCAATACGTGCTCGACTACCAGCGCTCCTATGACATTCCGACGGCCGTCTTGCGCATGAGTTGCATCTATGGTCCACGCCAGTTCGGCACCGAGGATCAGGGCTGGGTGGCGCACTTTTTGATCCGGGCGCTGCGCGGCGAAGGCGTCACCATATATGGCGACGGCAAGCAGGTGCGGGATGTGCTGCATGTGAGCGATGCGGTGGCCGCGTATAAGGCAGCGTTGGCGAACATCTCAAAAGTTCGCGGACGGGCCTTCAACCTTGGTGGGGGACCAAAGAATGCGGTCAGCCTCAACATGGTTCTGGCCGAGATCGGCAAGCTGGTCGGGCGCAAGGTCGAGGTTTCGCACGAGGCCTGGCGCGAGGGCGATCAGCTTTATTTCGTTGCCGAAACCAGCCGGCTCAAGGCTGAACTCGGCTGGCGCGCACGTGTCAACTGGCATGACGGGCTGCAAGATCTTGCCGATTGGTTGATGGCACGCGAAAGCGCGGTGAGGGATCAGGCACGACAGGTCCAGGCATGAACGCTGCCTCCCTGGTCGCTCCACTGGCGGGACAGTCAGCCAGGCACATCCTGATGAGCGTCGATGCCGTTGGCGGTGTGTGGCGCTATGCCATGGACCTCGCCGCAGGCCTGTCGCGCGTAGGCTATCGCTTCACCTTTGTAGGCTTCGGACCCGAACCCTCGCCCGCGCAAAGCAGCGAGGCGGAGCGGATCGGGCAATTGCTGTGGCGGGACGCGCCGCTCGACTGGACGACCGATGACGAGACGCAGCTCGACCGCATTCCGCAATTGCTGAGCGAGATCGTTGAAAGCGCTGGCATCGACCTTGTGCACCTCAACCTGCCGTCGCAAGCGGCGGGGTTGACGCTCGACGTGCCGGTTCTGGTTGTGTCGCATTCCTGCGTGGTGACCTGGTTTGCCGGAGTTCGGGGCACGCCAGTACCGCCGGACTGGGAGTGGCAGTTCCGGCGCAACCGCGATGGGATGACGGCGGCGGATGCGGTGATCGCGCCGAGCCAGTCGCATGCGCAGATGCTGCGGCAGAGCTACGGCGAGATCGAAGGGCTCGAGGTGGTGCTGAATGGCTCAAACCTAGAGGTCGAGCCGGTAGCCAAGGAGCATGTGGTTTTTGCCGCTGGGCGCTGGTGGGATGACGGAAAGAACGGCGCTTTGCTGGATGCTGCCGCCGCCGAGACGAACTGGCCGGTGGTGATGGCGGGAACGCAGAACGGACCCAATGGGCAGCATCTGGCGCTGCACAACGTTGAAGCGCTCGGACACGTGCCGCATGACGAGCTCGCCAGAAGGGTGGCGCAAGCAGCAATCCTTGCTTCGCCCTCGCGCTATGAGCCGTTTGGGCTGGCGCCCCTGGAGGCCGCCCGGGCCGGAGCGGCGCTGGTGCTGGCCGATATTGCGACCTATCGCGAGCTCTGGGACGGGGCGGCGCTGTTTGCGGCGCCGGATGATGCGGCGGGGTTTGCAGCGGCGATCAACCGGCTAGCGGATGATGATGACTTGCGGGCCGACTATGCACAGCGGGCAAAGGCGCGGTCAGCACGGTATTCGATCGATGCGCAAGTGACGGCGATGCAAGACGTATACGATGGGCTGCTACAGCCCGCCCATGAACGGGGGGCCTAGTTTTGCGGTTTGTTTTTTACACCCATTCGCTCGTTTCGGACTGGAACCACGGCAATGCGCATTTCTTGCGAGGGGTCATGCGTGACCTGGTACGCCGCGGGCATTCGGCGCTGGCGCTGGAGCCGGTGGATGCTTGAGCCGCACAAACCTGCTGGAGACGCAGGGACAGGCCGCAATCGACCGCTTCGCGACGGACTTTCCGGAGCTCGAGTCGCGACAGTATGGATCCGATTTCGACCACGAAGCCGCATTGGCAGAGGCCGATGTGGTCGTCGTGCATGAATGGACCGATCCGGCGCTGGTCGAGGAAATCGGTCGCATACGCGCTGGCGGGGCGAACTTTACCCTCTTGTTCCATGACACCCACCACCGGGCGGTATCGGCCGAGGGCGATATCGCCGGGCTGCAGTTGCGCGACTATGACGGGGTCCTGGCCTTCGGCGAGACGCTGCGGCAGCGCTATCTCGATGCCGGCTGGGGCAAGCAGGTGTTCACGTGGCATGAGGCGGCGGATGACGCGCTGTTTCACCCGATGCCCGAGATCGAGCGCCGGAAGAACCTGATCTGGATCGGCAATTGGGGCGACAACGAGCGCACGGCCGAGATCAGTGAATTTTTGATCGAACCGGCGGCGGCGCTCCAGCTTTCTGGGACGATCCGGGGCGTTCGATATTCAGAAGAGGCAATTGTGGCGGTGAAGCGCGCTGGGCTCCATTACGGCGGCTGGATTGCCAATGCCGATGCGCCCAAGGCTTTTGCCGCGCATAAGGTGACCATGCACATTCCGCGGCGGCCCTATGTGCAGTCGCTGCCGGGCATTCCCACCATCCGCGTCTTTGAAGCGCTGGCCTGCGGCATTCCGCTCTTGTCGGCGCCGTGGGAAGATGCCGAGGACCTGTTTCGCCCGGGCAAGGACTTCCTCTTTGCGCAAGACGGAGAAGAGATGCAGCGGCTGTTGCGCGATGTGATCGAAAACCGTGATCTCGGCCGCGAACTGGCGGCGAGCGGCCTCGAAACGATCCTTTCGCGCCATACCTGCCGGCACCGCGTCGACGAGTTGCTGGGCATTCTGGGTCAGGTGGGCACCGCCCGCGTCACCACACATCTCGACGATCTGGAGACTACGCCATGAAGATCGCCTTTTATGGATCGAGCATTCTTTCCGCCTACTGGAACGGCGCAGCCACCTATTATCGCGGCATGCTGCGGGCGTTGAGCGCCAAGGGCTATGACATCACCTTCTACGAGCCCGATGTTTACGACCGGCAGAAAAACCGCGACATCGATCCGCCCGATTGGTGCAAGGTCGTGGTCTATGAAGGCACGGTCGAGGCGCTGAAGCAGGTGGCGGCGGAGGCGCGCCACGCCGATATCGTCATCAAGGCGAGCGGGGTCGGCTTCGAGGACGATCTGCTGCTGGAACAGGTGTTGTCGCATGCCTCGCCGCATGCTTTGCGCATCTTCTGGGACGTGGATGCGCCGGCAACCCTGGCCGAGTTGCGCGCCAATTCGGAGCATCCGCTCCGCAAGGCGCTGGAGACGATCGACCTTGTCCTCACCTATGGTGGCGGCGAGCCGGTGATCGCGGCCTATCTGGCGATGGGGGCGCATGATTGCATCCCGATCTACAATGCGCTCGATCCGTCGACGCATTTTCCGGTCGAGCCGAATCCGAGGTTTGCTGGCGATCTCGGGTTTCTAGGGAACCGCTTGCCGGATCGGGAAGCGCGGGTGGAAGAGTTCTTCCTGGTGCCGGCCATCCGCACGCCCAAGCAGCGGTTCCTGCTCGGTGGTTCGGGCTGGGGCGACAAGGTGATGGCCACCAATGTGAGCTATCTCGGCCATGTGGGGACGGCGGACCACAATGCCTTCAACAACACCCCTAAGGCGGTGCTCAACATTTCTCGGGAAAGCATGGCAGAGATCGGGTTTTCACCGGCAACGCGCGTGTTCGAAGCGGCCGGTGCGGGCGCTTGCCTCATCACCGACTATTGGGAAGGCATTCCGCAATTCTTCCTGCCGGACCAAGAAATCTTGGTGGCGCGGGACGGCAAGGATGTTAGCCAGATCATGGCCGAACTGACACCGGAGCGGGCCAAGCAGATCGGCGCGGCGGCGCTGGAGCGGGTGCTGCGTGAGCATACATATGCGCATCGCGCCGAGGATGCGGACCGCGTGTTCCGCTCGGCGCAGCGGCGGCAGGTGGAGGCGGCTGAATGAGCGCGCCCTACGACATCGTCTTTGTCGGGCTGTCGCTCTCGTCATCGTGGGGAATGGGCACGCAACGACGTTTCGGGCGCTGATCCGGGGCTTGCGCACGCATGGGCAGCGGGTGCTGTTTCTGGAGCGCGATGTGCCCTGGTACGCGAATAATCGCGACATGCCGCATCCGGATTTTTGTACGCTCGCCTATTACACGAGCGTCGATGAGCTGATCGAGAAGTACGGGGTACAGCTCAAGAGCGCTGGGGCGGTGATCGCCGGATCCTATGTGCCCGACGGGGTGACTGTGATTGATGCGCTGGAGCGGCTGAAGCTCAAGAGCTGGCATTTTTACGACATCGATACGCCGGTGACCCTGGCAAAGCTTGTGCGCGGGGACGAGGACTATCTGGCGCGGCGGCAGATCCCGTTATTCGACAGCTATTTTTCGTTTTCGGGCGGGCCGACACTGGAGCGGCTGCAGACGGAGTTCGGCGCCAAAACGGCATTGCCGCTTTACTGTTCGGTCGATGCGGACCGCTATGGGCCGACCGGCGAGGCACCGGAATGGGACCTAGGGTATCTGGGGACCTATAGCGTCGATCGGCAGCCGATACTGGAGCGGCTGTTGCTCGAGCCGGCGCGGCGGCTGCCGCGGATGCGGTTCGTGGTGGCAGGATCGCAGTTTCCAAGCGACATCGAGTGGCCGGAAAACGTGGAGCGGATCGAGCACCTCCCGCCGGCCGAGCACCGTTCGTTCTACAATCGGCAGCGATTTACGCTTAACGTGACGCGTGTCGACATGGTGGCGGCCGGGTGGTCGCCCAGCGTTCGGCTATTTGAGGCGGGTGCTTGCGGCACGCCGGTCATCAGCGATATTTGGGAGGGGCTGGACCAGATGTTCCCGGCTGACTCGATCGTCTTGGCACAATCATCGGACGACGTGGTTCGGGCGCTGGAGCGGACCTCGGCTTCGGAGCGCAACGCCATGGCGGCTTCGGCACGGCGCTATGTGCTGGCCGAGCATACCGGGACCGCGCGTGCCGGGGAGCTTTTGTCCATGCTCGGCCATGAGCGATCGGCGATCCGTCCCTCGGCCTGAAAGGCGAATGCATGAGCGAAGAACGAAAGACGGTTTTGGTGGCGGGGGTGCCGGCTTCGTCGGGTCGCATCTTTGCGATGCATTGCTGGCAGACGGGCACCGGGTCATCTGCGTCGACAATTTTCAGACCGGGTCGGCGCGCAATGTCGAGGCGCTCGACAACCATCCCGACTTCAGCCTGATCGAAGCGGATATTTGTGAGGTCTTCGCGGTCGATAGCAAGCTCGACCAAGTCTACAACCTCGCCTGCCCGGCTTCGCCGCCGCAGTATCAGGCCAATCCGATCCACACGATGATGACTAGCGTCGTGGGCACGGCAAATCTGCTCAAGCTAGCCGAACAGCATGGGGCAAGCTTCCTCCAGGCATCGACCAGCGAGGTCTATGGCGATCCCGAGCAGCATCCGCAGCACGAGGATTATTGGGGCCATGTGAACTGTACCGGGCCGCGCGCCTGCTATGACGAGGGCAAACGGGCGTCGGAGACGCTGTGTTTCGACATGCTGCGCATGGGGCGGGTCGATGCGCGGGTGGTGCGGATTTTCAATACCTATGGGCCTCGCATGAGCCCGGATGATGGGCGTATCGTCTCCAACCTCATCATCCAGGCGCTGCGGGGCGATGACCTGACGATCTATGGCACCGGGGAGCAAACGCGCTCGTTCTGCTACGTGAGCGATCTCGTGGCGGGCCTGGTTGCGCTGATGAATGTTGCGCCCAATCCGGGTAAGCCGGTCAATGTCGGCAATCCGGGCGAGTTCACCATCGGTGACTTGGCGGGCCTAGTGCTGGAGATGACCGAGAGCCGATCGAGGCTCGTCCACCTGCCCTTGCCAATCGATGACCCGCAGCGGCGCCGGCCGGATATCAGCCGGGCCAAGGAAGTGCTGGGCTGGGAGCCGCGGGTGTCGCTTTCAGAGGGCTTGGCAATGACCATTCCCTGGTTTGCCGGCCAGTTGCGGAGCAATCCGGCGGTAAAGGGCCGGTCGCAGCACTCTTCGGCGGTGGCGGCTGCCTTGTAATTCTTCGGCATTCGTTAACGTCCGTTAATTGACGTTAAAGCTTTCCGCTTCCATGCTTGCGTGGCGGCGGAGGACTTTAATAATGGAACGACAATCCCAAGTTTTGGACGTGACGGTCGAGCAGGACGGGCATCGCTATCAGGCGAGTTACTTCGTCGAGCGTGATGTTATTCATGCGCAGATCGAGGGCAAGGTGATGGAGATGCCGCTGGGCCGGAAGCCCGCAGCGGAGACCGTCAAAGGACTGCTTTCGGGCTTTTTGCTGCAGCGCTCGCGACAGCTGCGGCATGTGAATGCCTGGGCCGGCAAGTAGCGAACGAAGTCGGCAGTAGCGCATTATCCTGCGGCAGGCACCACAGAGTGCCGTCAACAGGAGCGCAAGAATGGCCAAGGTCACCTATGAGATCGTCGAGCATGATGGCGGCTTCGCCTACAAGGTCGGCGACGTGTTTTCCGAGACTTTTGTCAGCCATGACGAAGCGCACAAGGCGGCGGAAAGCGCGGCCCAGCGCCAGCAGCTGAGCGGCGAAGACGAGCAGATCCTCTACGAGGAAGCCGATGGCACCTGGAAGGAAGAATTTGCTTCCGGCGGCGATCGACCGGACGCGGTGGTCGAGGACGAGCTCGAAGACGACGCGCCTTAAGCGGCGATATCCTGCATTCTGTCGAGGCCTTGGACCAAGGCGTTGTAGCAGCGCCGGTCGATGGCCTTGTCGAGATCCTTGCGCATGATGGCAAGGGCATCGGACACCGACATGGCCTTTCGGTAAGGACGGTCGGCGGTCAGCGCGTCAAAGACGTCGGCCGTCGTGACGATGCGGGTTTCCATGTTGATCTCGGGGATTTCAGACCGAGCGGGTAGCCCCGGCCGTCGAGCCGTTCATGGTGGCTGCCGGCGATGGTTGCGGTGTCCTTGAGCGCCACGATCTTGAGAAGGATGTTGCGGCCCATCTCCGGGTGGCGCTTGATCTCGGCCCAGTCTTCGGCACTGGGACGGCCGGGACTGTCGAGGATGGTGTTGGAGACGCCGAGCTTGCCGATATCGTGCAGCAGTGCTGCCCGACGCAGGGTGCGCCGGCTGGGTGCATCGTAGCCCATGTGCTCGGCTATAAGATCGGAGAACAGCGCGACGCGGTCACTGTGGCCGGCGGTATAAGGGCTTTTGGCGTCGACGACCTTGGCAAAGCCGGCGGCAATGTCGTCGAGATAGGACTCGTCAATTTCGCGCACGAGGCTTTGTGGTTCGAGCGCGCTGACGCGGTCGACAAGGTCATTGCTGCGCATGGCGGCCCAGATGTCAGGCCGATCGGCGAAGCTTTCAAGGGTTTCGACGAGGACCGGATCAAACCAGCGGCCTGAGCGGTCACGGGCTTCGGCGATCGCTGCAGAGGCGCCGCCGCGCATGAAGAAGACGTCCACGACCTGTGAGAGAAGCGCAATGCGCGAGAAGATCGAAATTTCTTCGCGCACGCGCCGCAGGGGCTGGCCGGTGCCGTCCCAATGTTCGTCGAGATCAAGAATGCCATTGGCGACGGCGTGGGAAAAGCGCATGGAGCGGGCAATATCGGCGCCGCGGTGACAGCGGGTTTCCACCAATTCGCGAGCGATTTCGCCGCCGTTGCGGGCAATGTGGACCATGGCTTGCAAACGCTCGATCATGCCCGAATTGCGACCGGTGTGGGCCACGAGAAAGCGCATGACCTCCGGCAGCCGCGTGTCGACGAATTTGTAGGCGCCTTTGAAGCTCAGGTCGTCAGTGAGGTAGAGGCGGCAAATGCGGGCGGCATTGGAGCTGCAGCCAATGTCCTTGAGCAGCAGCGTATAATAGAGGTCAGAGAGTTCCTCGGGCGAGAGGCCGATGCGCTCGCCCAGATGCATGCCGATCCAGCAACAGCGCAGCGCATGCCCCACGGGCTGGCCTTCGGTGATGTCGAGCGCAAGGCTGAGCGCGCCGACGACGTCCGAAAGGTGAATGGCTTGCGCTGCATGCATGTCGATTTAAGTCCCCGGCCCAGCATAAGCAGAAGCCGCTAATAATTCCTTTGAAGGACCTTTCCACTTGTGTGGTCCGGAGCAACGCGATACTGAACTATATGGTTCAGCTTCAGCATGCTCGTTTCGATACGTCCTTTGCCGCGCTTTCCGACGCCACGCGGCGGGGCGTGCTCGAACAGCTCGGGCGGTCCGACGCTTCGGTCAGCGACCTTGCCGACAAGTTCGGCATGACGCTGACGGGGATGAAAAAGCATATCGGCGTGCTCGAGCAGGCAGGCCTCGTGACCACCGAAAAGGTCGGGCGGGTGCGCACCTGCCGGCTAGGGAGCAGCCGGCTCGAGCAGGAAGTGGCATGGATCGAGCAGTACCGCAGGCTGTGGGACGCGCGCTTCGACCGGCTGGACAGGGTCGTGGAAGAACTCAAACGTCAGGAGAAGAATGATGAATGACAAGCCAATGGATAGCCAGACCGTGGTCAGACGGGTGTCGGACACGGAGGTCGCCGTAACCCGCACCTTCGATGCGCCGGCGCGGGTCGTGTTCAAGGCGTGGAGCAATGCCGAGCTCTTTGCCAAGTGGTGGGTGCCCAAGTCGCTCGGGGCGACGCTGCGTTCCTGCGAAATGGATGTGCGCACCGGCGGCACGTATCGGCTCGAATTCGGCGAGAGCGCCGAAACCAGCTTCGCGTTCCATGGCAAATATATCGACGTCGTGCCGTCCGAGCGGATCGTCTGGTCCAATGAGGAAAGCGAGGACGGCGCCGTATCGACGGTGACTTTCGTCGAGAAGGACGGCAAGACGCACCTGACCTTCAGCGAGACTTATCCCAGCAAGGAAGCGCTCGAAGCCAACCAGGGCGGGCTCGACGGCGCGCCGGAGCAGTTCGAACAGCTGGATGCGCTCCTGCCGACGCTTTCGTAAGAACAAGCGGGCCGCAGCCTTTGCCGCGGCCCCTTTAGTTTCAGCTGATGATCTTGTCGATCGTGAAGGGCAGCGTTCGGAGGCGCTTGCCGGTGGCGTGATAAATGGCGTTGCCGATGGCTGCTGCCACGCCGACGATGCCGATTTCGCCCAGGCCCTTGACGCCGATCGGATTGACCTTGTCATCGTGCTCATCGACGAAGATCACCTCGATGTCCTCGATGTCGGCATTGGCGGGCACATGATATTCGGCAAGGTTGTGGTTCATGATCCGGCCGGTGCCGTGATCGAACAGCCCTTCTTCGTGCATGGCCATGCCGACGCCCATGACCACACCGCCCAGGATCTGGCTGCGGGCGGTCTTGGGATTGAGGATCTTGCCGGCGGCGATGGCGCTGACGATGCGCTTGACGCGGGCGACACCCAATTGCTCATCCACCCGCACTTCGACGAAGACGGCGGAGTGGGTGTAGCTGATATATTTTTGCATCTGCAGCATGTCGGGTCCGGCCTTGCCGGTTTCCTCGACGGCATCCCACTGGGCTGCCTGCATCAGCTCGGCAACGGAGATGGTGGGGCCGGTGCCATCGGTCTTTTTCACCATGCCCGCTTCGACGCAGAGGTCGGCCGAGGCGATGGGGAGGAAAGCCTCGTGGTGGCGATTGGCGCGATGGATCAGCTTGGTCTTGATGGCTTCGGCCGCAAGATGGACGGCACTGCCGACGGAGGCCGCCATCCACGATCCGCCTTCCACCGGTGAAGTCGGAAGGTCGGAGGCGCCGATGCTGACCTTGACCCGGTCTATCGGAATTTCGAAGGCCTCGGCGGCGATCTGCGCCAGGATCGTATAGGTGCCGGTGCCGATGTCGCTCGCAGCGGTCAGCACTTCGACCGAGCCGTCAGCAAGGAGCCGTACCTTGGCTTCGGCCTTGTTGACCTGGGCATCCCAGAAACCACTGGCCATGCCATAGCCCACCAGCTCCTTGCCATCGTGCATGGAGCGTGGCGTCGGCTGGCGCTTGGACCAGCCGAAGTGCTCAGCACCTTCGGCATAGCATTCGCGGAGTGCCTTGCTGGTAAACTCCTTGTCCATGTTCTGGTCGCGCTCGGCATAATTGCGGAGACGGAGTTCGAGCGGATCGATGCCCGCGGCATAGGACAGCTCGTCCATCGCCGTTTCCAGCGCGAAGACTCCGGTGGCGGCGCCGGGGGCGCGCATGTCGCCCGGGGTGTCGGTGTTGACCTGGGAGAGCGTGTACGAAAACGCGGCATTATCGCACTGGTAGGCAAGGCCCGACCAATTGACGACGGCCTCCTGGTAGTCCTCGAACAGCGACGTCGCCTGCACGGCATGATGCTTGAGCGCCAGCAACTTGCCGTTGCTGTCGGCGCCGATCGAGAGCTTTTGCAGTGTGATGGGCCGGTAGCTGAGATAGAACATTTCGCGTCTCGAAAGCTCGAGGCGGACCGATCGTTTGAGCTTGAGCGCTGCCATGACCGCGAGGAAAAGCTGATAGCGTGGGCGCAGGCCGGAGCCGAAAGCGCCGCCGACATAGGCGTTGACCACCTTGACGTCATCGAGGTCGAAAACGGCGGAGACGAACTGCTGGGCATTCTGCGAGCCTTGCGTCTTGTCGTAGATGGTGAGCTTGTCGTTCTCCTCGTAGATGACCGTCGAGGCGAAGAGCTCCATCGGGTTGTGGTGTTCGCTGGGCTGTTCGTATTCGGCATCGACGCGGAACGCTGCCTCGGCCAGTGCCTGGTCGAGATCGCCGCGCGGCTCAGGCGGCGGTGGCACGCCCTCGCGCTTTTTGGGCGGCTCGTACTGGTCGGCCTCGGCGGCGTGGATATCGGTCTGGTGCGGCGCAACTTCGTAAAGGACGTGGACCACGTCTGCAGCGTTGCGCGCGGCTTCGAAGCTTTCGGCGATAACGAGAGCGATGGGCTGCCCGTCGTAGAGGATGCGGTCGGAATGGAGCGGACGGAATGGGTGGCCAGGAGGGGCGGTGTCATCCTGCCAATCGCGATCCCACCAGGAGACGCCCTGCCGATCGAGATGGGTGAAGATCTGGACGACGCCGGGCATTGCGCGGGCTTCGCGCGTGTCGATGGCAACGATGCGACCGGCGGCGATGGTGCTGACGACGACATAGCCGTGCAGCAATTCGTTGGCTTGGTATTCGGCGGCGTATCTGGCCGCACCGGTGACCTTGAGCCTACCGTCGACGCGGTTGCGGGGCTGGCCGATGTGAGAAACCGAGGGGGCCATCAGAACACCACCTTTGCGGACTGATCCTGCGGGGTACCGGCGTGTGCCTGCTCAAGGGCACGGACGATGGCGCGGGGGCCAGATCGAGCTTGAAGTCGTTTTGTCCATGGCCGGTCGCGCCTTCGAGCAACGCCGCGGCGAAGGCTTCGAAGGTCTGCCTTGTAGCGGGACGGCCGGCGAACTCCCCTTCGACATCCTTGCGGCGCCAAGGCTTGTGCGCAACGCCGCCCAGGGCCACGCGCAGCTCGTCGATGGTGTCGCCTTCGAGCCTGATGGCAGCGGCGACGGATACAAGGGCGAAGGCGTAAGACTGGCGGTCACGCAGCTTAAGATAAGTGTGGTGCTGGCCAAACTTTTGGGGGCGCACGGAGATGGCGGTGACGATCTCGCCACGCTCCATGGTGTTGTCCAGGTCCGGACGATCGCCGGGAAGACGATGGAAATCGTCGAACGGAATCTGCCGCTCTCCCGCGGGGCCTTCGACCCTCACCACCGCATCGAGGGCAGCGAGAGCGACAGCCATGTCGGAGGGGTGCGTTGCAATGCAGTCCGGACTTTCGCCGAGGATGGCGTGGATGCGATTAACGCCGTTTAGTGCGCCGCAGCCGGAGCCTGGGCGCCGTTTGTTGCAGGGCGTCGAGGGATCGTAAAAATAATAGCAGCGGGTGCGCTGGAGAATATTGCCGCCATTGGTTGCGGCATTGCGCAATTGCGCGGAGGCAGCGGCGAGGATAGCGCTGGAGAGCAGCGGCCAACCGGATTCGACGTCGGGATGGTAGGCGGTATCGGCATTGGCGGCGAGGGCGCCAAGGTGGAGGGTCCCCTCCCCGTCCACCGCGATGCCGCGAAGATCGAGGCCGTTGATATCGATGACGGTGCCGGGACGGGTGACGTCATATTTCATCAGGTCGACGAGATTGGTGCCGCCGGCGATGACCTGCGCGGAAGGATCGGCAGCGAGCGCGGCTGCGGCTTCGGCGATGGTTTGCGGCCGGGAATAGCTGAAACGCATCATGGCGTGGGCGCCTTCGCGGTCTGGTCGAGCACGCTCTGGACGGCATCGACGATGTTTGTGTAGGCGCCGCAGCGGCAGATATTGCCGCTCATCAGTTCGCGGATTTCATGGCGTTCATGGGCGTGGCCTTCGTTAACGAGGCCGACGGCGGAGCAAATCTGGCCCGGCGTGCAATAGCCGCACTGGAAAGCGTCGTGTTCGACAAAGGCCTGCTGCATGGGGTGGAGGTCGTCGCCGGTGGCAAGGCCCTCGATGGTCGTGATCTCGGCGCCGTCCTTCATGACCGCCAGCGTCAGGCAGGAATTGATGCGCTTACCGTCGATCAAGACGGTGCAGGCGCCGCACTGGCCATGGTCGCAGCCTTTCTTGGTGCCGGTCTTGCCGAGCGGGCCGCGCAACAGATCGAGCAGGGTCGTCCAGGGATCGACGATGATGGAGCGCTCGGCGCCGTCAATGGTCAGGGAAATCGTGTGCGTGCCCGTCTCGGGCGCGACGGCTTCGGGCATCTCAACATGTCCTTGCGTGTGGCGTCGGAGAGCGAACGGGCCACCCACAAGCTTCGTTCCGCCGCAAGGGTTGGAGGCTAGGGCACCAGGCGGTAGCCGACGCCCATTTCGTTGAGCAGATGGCGCGGGGTTTTGGGATCGGCTTCGAGCTTGGCGCGGAGCTGGCCGATGACGACGCGCAGGTACTGGACATCGTCGCCATGGGCGGCGCCCCAGATCTGGGTCAGAGCCTGGCGATGGGTAACGACCTTTTCTGCATTGGCGGCAAGAAGCGCGAAAAGGTCGAACTCCTTGGGCGTCAGATGCACTTCGGTTTCGTCGAGGGTGACGCGGCGATGATCGAGGTCGAGCAGGATAGTGCCGAAGCGCAGCCGGGACTTGGTGACTTCCGCCGGCGTTTGACGAAGGGCGACGCGGATGCGGGCGAGGAGTTCGCCGATGCCGAAGGGTTTTTCGACATAGTCGTTGGCGCCCAGATCGAGGGCTTCGATCTTTTCCGTTTCCCCATCGCGGGCCGACAAGACGATTATGGGCACGCCGGAAAAGGCGCGCACGGTTTCGATCACGACCTTGCCGTCGCCATCGGGCAGGCCAAGGTCGAGCACGATCAGCGCGGGGGCGCGGGTGGCAGCGAGGCGCTTGGCTTCTGCGGCGGTGGCGGCGGTTTCGACATCGAAGCCGGCGGCGATGAGGGCGGGCTTCAGGAAGCGCTGGATCTGCGGTTCGTCGTCGACCACCAGAATGCGTTGCAGCATCAGCTGTCCTTTTCGGCAAGCGGCAGGCGCAGGGTGAAGCGGGTGCCGCGCTTGCGGATGGCGGGGCTCGTGGCCTTGATGCTGCCGCCCATCGCGGTCATCAGCCCACGCGCGATGGAAAGGCCAAGCCCGGTGCCGGCGGGGCGGCCATCGCCTTTGGCGCGACGGTAGAACTTTTCGAAGATCTTTTCGAGATCGGCCTCGGGAATGCCCTTGCCGGTATCGGTGACGGAGATGGCGGCCAGCTTGCCTTCGGCTTTGGCGAACACGGCGACCGGCTGGTCGGCCCCGCCGTATTTGCGGGCATTATCGAGGAGGTTGAAGAGCACCTGTTCGAGGAGGGTGGCATCGCCCAAGGCATGCGGCAGGTCGGGCGCGATGCTGAGCTCGACTTGAAGGTCGGGGTGAAGGCGCCTGGCGCGGGCCGTGGCGGCGTCAATAATGGTGGGGAGATCGATGGGCTCGCGGCGGGCTTTGACGATGCCGGCTTCGATGCGGGTCATTTCGAACAGATTGGCGACGAAGCGGTTGAGGCGACCGGACTCTTCTTCGATGGACAGAAGGAGGTCGTCGCGGGTTTCGGCGGGCAGTTTGTCGCCGAGCTGGCGAAGGGTGGTGATGGCGCCGGTGATGGACGCCAGCGGCGTGCGCAGGTCGTGCGAGAGCGAGGAAAGAAGAGCGGCCTGCACCTTTTCGCCTTCGCGCGCCACCGAGGCCTGGGCACTTTCGCGGCTGAGGCGGGCGCGATCGAGGGCAATGGCGGCCTGGTCGAGCAGCGCGATCCAGGTGCGCTCGTCATCGGCGGGGAGCGGCGCGTCACCCGGCCCCATGCGCAAAGCGGCGACGCCGAGGATTCGCTGCGCCGAGACGATGGGGCGGAAGAGGTAGCGCACTTGCGGCAAGGTGCCGGTCAGAAAGCCGGCGGGTTCGCGTTTGTCGAAGGCCCACCGCGCGGCAGTAAGTTCGGTTGGGTCGAGCGTCTGGTCGGGTGGCCAGGCGGAGGTAGGGACAAGTTCTCCGTCCTCGTTTGCGGCCAAGACTACAACGGAGCGGGAAAGACTGGACTGGAGGTGGCTGGCTATGGCGTCGAGTACGCTATCGAGCCCATGCGCACCCGAGAGCTTGCGGGAAAAATCGAGCAGCGCCTGCGATTGTCGCGCCTGCTGGCGGGAGAGGTCAGCCTGTTCGCGCAAGCGCGCGGCGAGCTGGCCTGAGGCAAGCGCCACGGCAATGAAGATCACCAGCGACAATAGTTCCTGCGGCTGCGCGACGGTCAGCGCGCCGGTCGGCTCGATGAAAAAGAAGTTGTAGGCGACAAAGGACAGGCCGGCCGCAAGCAGCGCCGAGAAACGCCCGGCGATCACAGCCGACAGCAGGACAGCTGCGAGGTAGAGCATCGAGAGGTTCTGCAGCGCGACGAGGGCGTTGATGCCGAGGCCGAACAAGGTGGTGGCGCCTACCGAGAAGAAGGGCAGTCCAAGGGTCAACGCCCATTCTGGAAGGCTTAAAGTCTTGCGCGACTTGCGCGTCTGCGGCTGCGGCTCGCCCGGAACGACGTGAACACCGATATCGCCGGCTCGGCGCAGGACGGCGTCGGGCAAGGAGCGGCGGAGCCAGCGCCGGCCGGCGGGTCGGCCGATGACGATCTGGGTGATGTGCTCGCGCCGGGCAAGTCGCAGGATGGCTTCGACGAAGTCGGCGGCGGTCTCGCGGCGTGTTTCGGCGCCAAGGCGCTCGGCCAGACGCAAATTTTCTTCGAGCCGCTCGGCATCGGTGGGTGACGGCAGGGCGGCGCCGGGGCGCGCCATGGAGACGACCAGCCAGCGGGCATTAAGGCCGGATGCGAGGCGGCTGGCGATGCGGACGACTTTTTCGGACATCTGGTCGGGACCGACACAAACGAGCAAGCGTTCGCCGGTGGCCCAGGGTCCATCGACGGCGCTTTGGCGAAGAAAGTCGACCATCTGGTCGTCGACGCGGTCGGCAGCACGACGCAAGGCAAGCTCGCGCAGCGCGGTCAGCGTCGCAGGCTTGAAGAAGCCACCCACGGCTCGGGCGGCGTTGTCGGGCAGGTAGATCTTGCCGGCATGGAGGCGCTCGATGAGCTCGGCAGGCGGCAGGTCGACAAGGACGATCTCGTCGGCACTCTTGAGCACGATATCGGGGATGGTTTCGCGCACGGGCACGCCGGCGATGCGGACAACGAGATCGCTGAGGCTTTCAAGATGCTGGATGTTGAGGGCGGTCCAAATGTCGATGCCGGCGGCAATCAATTCGGCGATGTCCTGGTGGCGCTTGGGGTGGCGCGCGCCGACTTTGTTGGAGTGGGCGAGTTCGTCAACGATGAGCAGCCCAGGCCGGCGGGCAAGCGCGGCATCGAGATCGAACTCGCCATAGGCGGTGTTTTCGAGGCGCTGCAAAGTTTCGATTCCTTCGGCCAAACGAGCCGTCTCGCCGCGGCCGTGGGTTTCGACGAGGCCGATGACCACGTCGGTGCCGGCGGCCCTGAGGGCCCGAGCACGCTCCAGCATAGCATAGGTCTTGCCGACGCCGGGTGCAGCGCCGAGAAAGATTGTCAGCTTGCCGCGGCTTTCGCGCGCGGCAAGCTGGAGCAAGGCCTTGGGATCGGGCCGATCTTTTTCGGTTTGGCGAACCATCTTAGTTCCGGAGAGGCGCGGCCTCGTCCAGCGCCAGATTAAGGCGCAGTACGTTGACGCGCGGTTCACCGAAGATAGCAAAAGCGGGAGCTTCGGTCACATCGGCGAGCACGGATAAGATGACCGAGGCGTCAACGCCGCGGGCAGTCGCGACGCGCTCGACCTGTGCTGCAGCATTTTGGGGGTGATGTGCGGGTCAAGGCCGGAGCCGGAGGTCGTCACCGCATCGGCGGAGGCGGTGGGTTTGCCGGTAGCAGTGACCGCCTCCCCTACCCGCTCGATTAATGCTGCCCCGGTTGGCCCGACGTTCGAGCCGCTGGAGGCAGCGGCATTGTAGGCATCCGGTCCGGTGGCCGAGGGGCGCGGCCAGAAATATTGCGGCTGGCTGAAATTTTGACCGATTAGGTCGGAGCCGATGATTGTTCCTTCGTCGATGACGCGGCTTCCATTGGCCTGAGCCGGGAATGCGACCTGCGCAGCGCCGGTAATCGCGAGCGGGTATAAAAGCCCGGTCACGGCCGAGAGCAGGCCGAAAAGGACGATGGCGGGGCGGATTTGAGTAAGCATGCCGGCCTCCCTAGATGATGCCCAAGGCGGTGACGGCCATGTCCACCAGCTTGATGCCGATGAAGGGCGCGACGAGGCCGCCCAGGCCATAGACGAGCAGGTTGCGGGAAAGGAGCGCCGCGGCGCCGACTGGACGGTATTTTACGCCACGGAGGGCAAGCGGGATCAGCGCGACGATGATTAGGGCATTGAAGATCACGGCCGACAGGATCGCCGATTGCGGCGACTGAAGGCCCATGATGTTGAGGGCGCCGAGCTCCGGATAGGTCACGAGAAACAGGGCCGGGATGATGGCAAAATATTTGGCCACGTCGTTGGCGATGGAGAAAGTGAGCGCGCCGCGCGTCATCAGGATCTGCTTACCGATCTCGACGATCTCGATGAGCTTGGTAGGACTGCTGTCGAGGTCGACCATGTTGCCAGCCTCGCGCGCCGCCTGGGTACCGGACTGCATGGCGACGCCGACATCGGCCTGGGCCAGGGCCGGCGCGTCATTGGTGCCGTCGCCGCACATGGCGATCAGGCGGCCGCCGACCTGTTCCTTGCGGATATAGTCGAGCTTCTGCTCGGGCGTGGCTTCGGCAAGAAAATCGTCGACGCCGGCTTCGGAGGCGATGGCAGCGGCGGTCACAGGGTTGTCGCCGGTGACCATGACGGTGCGGATGCCCATGGCGCGGAGGGCGGCGAAGCGTTCCTTGATGCCGGGTTTTACCACATCCTTGAGATGCACAACGCCGAGCACGCGATCGGCTTCTGCAACAGCCAGCGGCGTACCGCCGGAACGGGCGATGGTCTCGACGGCCTTGGTGAAGTCGTCAGGCGCCGTGGTGCGATCAAGACCGACAAAGCGGAGCACGGCGTCGACAGCGCCCTTGCGGATGCGGCGGCTTTCGATGTCGATGCCAGATATGCGGATCTGGGCGGAGAAGGCGATGGTCGTCGTGCCGTTTCCGACAATGCGCGGCTCGCCAAGGCCGAAATCGGACTTCGCAAGCGCCACGATCGACCGGCCTTCGGCGGTTTCATCGGCGAGGCTGGCGAGCAGAACGGCTTCGGCAAGTTCCTTTTCGCCGACACCGGCGACGGGCAGGAATTCGGAGGCCATGCGGTTGCCGAAGGTGATGGTGCCGGTTTTGTCGAGGAGGAGTGTATCCACGTCGCCGGCGGCTTCCACCGCCCGGCCGGAGGTGGCGATGACGTTGAAGCGGATCAGCCGGTCCATGCCGGCAATGCCGATGGCCGAGAGCAGCCCGCCAATGGTGGTGGGGATCAGCGTCACGAGGAGCGCCGCGAGCACGGAGACGGACAGGTCGGTGCCGGAATAGGCGGCAGGCCATAGAGCGTCACAACGGCGATCAGGAAGACCAGCGTCAATCCGCTTAGAAGGATCGAGAGGGCGACCTCGTTGGGCGTCTTCTGCCGCTTGGCGCCTTCGATCAGGGCGATCATGCGGTCGACGAATGTTTCGCCGGGTTTTGTGGTGATGCGCACCTTGAGCCAGTCGGAGATGACCTGGGTGCCGCCGGTGACGGCCGAACGGTCGCCGCCGGCTTCGCGGATCACGGGTGCGGATTCTCCGGTGATGGCACTTTCATTAACGGAAGCAATGCCTTCGATGACTTCGCCGTCGCCGGGCATGAGGTCGTTGACCTCGACAAGGACGATGTCGCCGACCTTGAGGCTGGTGGCGGGGATAATTTCGCAGGCGTAATTGTCGCGCTGGTTGGGGAAGAGCAGCTTTTTGGCGACGAGGTCGGACTTGCTGCGCTTCAAACTCTCCGCCTGAGCCTTGCCGCGGCCTTCGGCAACGGCTTCGGAAAAGCAGGCAAACAAGACGGTAAGCCACAGCCAGAGGGCGATCTGACCGGAAAAGCCAGGCACTCCGGATGCCCCAAGCACTTCTTGGACAAAGAGCACAGTGACGAGGACGGCCACGATTTCGGTGACGAAGATCACCGGGTTGCGGATGAGCTGGCGCGGGTCGAGCTTGCGCAAGGCGTCGCCGAGGGCCGGCACGAGGATGGCCGGGTCGAGCATGGAGATGGATTTGGTGGACATGGAATGTTCCTAAAAGCTCTGGCCGGCGAGCATGACGAAGTGCTCGACGATGGGCCCGAGAGCCAGGGCTGGGAAGAATTGCAGCCCGCCCAGGATAAGGATGATGCCGATGAGGAGGCCCACAAAGAGCGGACGATCGGTCGGGAAGGTGCCAGAAGAGACCGCAGCGCGCGGTTTTTTGGCGATGGCACCGGCGATGGCGAGCACAGGCACGAGGTAAGCGAAGCGGCCCAGAAGCATGGCGATGCCCAGGGTCGTGTTGTACCAGGGCGTGTTGGCAGTAAGGCCGCCAAAGGCCGAGCCATTGTTGGCGGCAGCAGATGTGTAGGCGTAGAGGATTTCGCTGAGCCCATGTGGGCCGGGCGTGAGGATCGAATTCGTGCCCCATTCGGCCACGGCAGAGACCGCAGTGAAGCCGAGGATGGTTAGCGGCAAGATGAGGACGGCCAGCATAGCGAGCTTCATCTCGCGCGCTTCGATCTTCTTGCCCAAAAATTCGGGCGTGCGGCCGACCATGAGACCGGCGACGAAAACAGCAAGGATAGCAAAGACGAGAAGACCGTAGAGGCCCGAGCCGACGCCACCGGGCAGGACTTCGCCGAGCTGCATCAGGAACAGCGGCACAAGGCCGCCGAGCGGGGTCAGCGAGCCATGCATGGCGTTGACGCCGCCATTGGAGAGGCCAGTGGTGACGGCGGCGTAGAGGGCCGACATGGCCTGGCCGAAGCGAACTTCCTTGCCTTCCATATTGCCCAGCATCGGGTCGACGCCGACGGCAGTCAGCAGAGGATTGCCGAAGCTTTCGGCCCAGTAGATGGCGCCGGTGCTGACGACCAGCATGATGACGGTGACGGAGAGCAGCGCACAGCCCTGGCGGCGCGAGCCGACCATCTGGCCGAAGGCGTAGACCAGAGCCGAGGAGACGGTGAGCATGGCAATGATCTGGAGATAGTTCGAGAAGGCGGTGGGGTTCTCGAACGGATGGGCGGCATTGGTGTTAAAGAAGCCGCCGCCATTGGTGCCCAGCTGCTTGATGGCCTCTTGGGAGGCAACGGGCCCAGTGGCGATGGTCTGCTGCGCACCTTCAAGCGTCGTCGCGACAAAGCTGGCGTCGAGCGACTGCGGCACGCCCATGGTCACGAATGCCAGTGCGACCACGATGGCGAGAGGCAGCAGCACATAGAGCGTGGCGCGGGTGAGATCGACCCAGAAATTGCCCAGCTCACTGACGCCAGAGCGCATGAAGGCGCGGGTCAGCGCCATGGCGACGCCGATGCCGGTGGCGGCGGAGACGAAGTTCTGGACCGTAAGACCCAGCATCTGGCTGAGATGGCTCATGGTGGTTTCACCGCCATAACTTTGCCAATTGGTGTTGGTGACGAAGCTCACGGCGGTGTTGAAGGCGAGATCCGGCGCAAGGCCGGCGAAGCCCTGCGGGTTGAGCGGCAGATAGTTCTGCACGCGCAGCAAGACATAAAGGCCGAAAAAACCGGCGGTGCTGAAGGCGAGAACGCCAAGGGCATAGCCGAGCCAGGATTGCTCGCGCTCCGGCTTGACGCCGGCCAAGGCGTAAAAGCCGCGCTCGACTGGGGCGAGCACGGGCGAGAGGAAGGTGCGTTCGCCGGAAAAGACGCGGGCCATATAGAGGCCGAGCGGCCTGACCAGCACAAGGACTGCGACCAGCACGAAGCCGATCTGCAGCCAGCCGATAAGGGACATGATGGCTCCGGATCAGAAGCGTTCGGGCGCCAGCAGCGTCACCACGAGGTAGACGGCCAAGGCCACGGCGATGAGGAAGGAGATGATGAGCATGGCGGTGCTCAGAGCCGATCAAGCGCTGCGGCATAGATCGCGAGGGCGATCAGGGTGCCGGCGCCGAGGGCGATAAAGGCAAGGTCGAGCATTGGAGCCTCTTGGAGTTGAGGCCGATCAGATGCTCCCGATGCGCATCAGCTTTCCATATGGAAGGCCGACCCGGCGCATAAGGATTTCATAAGGTCAGATGAGGTGCGGGAGAGCGTTTTCCAGCGTGTGGATGAAACAGACGCCGCCCATCAGCATGTCGCCGGCAAAGCGCTGCGCCCGCTTGTGCCAGGAGCGGGCGAGGCCAAGGACTTGGCTGGCGGCGCCGGTATTGAGGGTCTTCAAACGCTGGCGGGTCAGGCGGTTGGCCATATGCGCCTTGGCAATGAGGTCGGTGCCCCAGTTCGGCGGGCCCACCACGAGCGTGCCCATGGGGGCGTCGCTGTTCCAGAAACCCTGAATGACGTGGCCGTCCGTGGTCGTCGCCGAATCCATTTCGGTGCAGTCTTCGTCGGCGTAGAAGGCTTCGACGACAAGGTGTTCGAGCGCCAGGCCCGGGCCGTATTTGCGATAGGCTTCGTCATAGGCGCATTTGGGCGTGAAGAGCGTTGCGCCCGCGCGAATGTTAACGCTGAGAGCGATGGGGGTGCCGTCGAGCAGGAGGCTATCGACCGAGGTGTGGCCCAGATGGGGGCAGAAGGCCTTGCGCGCAAAGCGGGCGTGCTGCGGGTCGGAAAGGAAGGAGGTGCCGGCCTTGCCCTTCCAGCCGCTATGCTCGACGGCGAGAAATTGTTCGATGCGCTTGGTGACGAGAGCGGGATTTGTCGCGCGCTCGAACTGAAGATCGCCGAGGTCGCGCAGGCGGCGCAGGTTACGTTCGATGTCCTTGACGCGGCTCTTGGCAACGGCAGAGCCCAGATGCTCCTTGAAGCTGCGCGAGAGACGCGCCAGGCGGGCGCGATGATATTGCGGCAGCGGCAGGCAGCGGACGGACGTGTCCGATTGGAGCACGGCCAGCCGGCGGGCGAAGTGGCTCGTGAGATCGAGGTGCGGAAAGCTCCAGCGCTTGGGTGCCCGGCCGGTCCTTGTGGCGCCGAGCCATGCTGCGATTACGGCGTCGGCTTCCTCGCGGTAAATCAGGGGCTGGCCGCAGACCTGATAAAGGTTGGTGGCGGCGACGGCGCTGGGCAGCGGCAGGGTCTTGTTGCGGTATGGGAAGAGGCCGAGCAGACGCTCGCGGTCGGCGCTCCAGATGGCTATGGCACGGAGGCCGGAGCCACGATCCACGGTTTCGATGCCTGCCATCACATAGGCGCGGGCATAGAAGGGGTTGCTGTCCAGCGCGTTGGCGGCCAGCGCATCCCATTGCCCGGCATCGAGCTGGCTCAGGGCTTTGTCGTCGAGAATTTCGACGATGAGGTCGTTTGCAGAACTGGTTTTCATGCGTGCAGCTCCCCCTGCTCACATTCTTGCCGCCGGCAAATACCGGCAGGACGAGACCGAGCCGCTTTCGTGCGAACCAGGCCATCAGCACGCCCCTGACCGTGAGGCCCGTGACCGCGCCCAGGGCTGCCCCGATCGGACCCAGCAAGGGTACAAGGCAGAGCGCTACGGCCAGATTAATGAGCAGCGCCAGAAGGAAAGCAATTGAACATGCCCTTTCCTCACCCAGCATGGTCAACACATCCTCACCCGGCCCCAGGGCGCAGGCGATAACGATGCCCAGGCAAAGCACCGGGATGAAGCTGTGGGCGCTGGTGAACTCGGGACCGAAGAAGGACAGCAGCACGCCGCCGAAGATGGACAAGAGGACGGCGCCGGCAAAGGCAACGGAGGTTGCGAGCCTCGTGGAGCGGCGGATCAACGCCTGCAGCTCGGCGCGCTTATTGGCGGCGGAGAGCTGCGCATATTTCTGTGCAGTAACCGCAGTGACGCCATAAGGCACATAGGCGAGGATTTGTGTCAGGCGTGAGGCAGCGAAGTAGAGCGCGACCGTTTCGGGCGGCACGAAGAAGCCGAGGATCAGGATATCGGCATTGGCGAAGAGGACCTCGGCAACATCGACGCTGGCGATGGGCAGCGCGGTCTTGATCCAGGCCCGGGTCGAAAACTGGGGCTTTGCATCTCGGATAAGCAGGCTGAGGTGTGGCCAGAGCAGCGCGAACTGGATGGCAATGGTGGCGAGCAGGCCGGCAATGGTGAGTGTTATGACCGTAGTAGCGTCGACCGCGAAGCCTAGGGTCAGCAGGGTGGCAAGGCCGCCGATGATGACGATGTGGCGGAGAAGGTAAACGGGACCGATGCCCAGCGTTGGACGATCGATGCCGCGGCCGATGGCTTCGAGAAAGTCCTGGAGGGCAAGGAGCGGTATGGCGGCCAATGCGAGAGTGGCGAGCGAGGCGTATTGGGGCTCGAGCAGTGGTAATGGGCCCTGGACGAGGCCGAAACCGATGACGACAACAATCAGGAAAAAACGCCAAGCGTGGCGGTGACGGAGAATTGAGCAGCCCGAGCGCCCTGCCCCTCTCGCCGCGTTCGAGATATTCGGCAAGCAGGCGGCAGAGCAGTTGTGCGGTGCCAAAGGTGGCGAAATGGCCGAATAGCAGCAGGTAGACGAGGACGAGCGCATAGCGTCCGAACTCTTCGGCGCCCATGATGCGCGAGGCCAAAACCTGGGCGGCGAGTGCGAGACCCGCGCCGCCGATCCGGATTGCCATGACGTGGAAGGATGGATTGGCGAGCTTTTGCAAGCCGCCCAAAATGCGCCGGGTGGCTCCCTTGTCCGGGCTTTGGACGCTCGACAGGCTCAAGGTGCTTCCGTGCGACGAAAGGTCGTTCTCGTGCTTGCACCTTAGAGACGGGAGGGCAAAGCACTATCGCTGAATAAGAATATGGTTAGAGAGCTCTTTGCATTCGCTGAACAAGCTCCACTAGAGGATGAGAAATCTTCCGGGAGCGTGTAACCGGGACGAGTTCGGAAACGTTTGCGGTTGGTCAGGAGGAGTTTTCCATGGAATATCGCAGGCTCGGCAATAGCGGGGCGGTCGTTTCGGCCTATTGCCTCGGCACAATGACGTTTGGGGATGAAGCCGACGAGGCGACTTCGTTTCGCCTGATGGACCAATATGTCGAGGCGGGCGGAAATTTCCTCGACACCGCCAATGTTTATAGCGCCGGCATCTCGGAAGAGATCGTGGGGCGCTGGCTCAAGGGCAAGCAGCTGCGCGACCTGGTGATCACGACCAAGGGCCGGTTCCCGATGGGCGACGGGCCAAACCACGTCGGCCTTTCCCGCAAGAACCTGCGCGAAGCGCTCGATGCGTCGCTGAGGCGTCTCGGGGTTGAGCATATCGATCTTTACCAGATGCACGCCTTTGACGCGCTGACGCCGCTCGATGAAACGCTGCGCTTTCTCGATGACGCGATTGCAAGCGGCAAGATCAGCTATTACGGCTTTTCCAACTTTTTGGGCTGGCAGCTGACCAAGGCGGTTTGGACGGCCAAGGCGCAGGGATACCAGCCGCCGGTGACGTTGCAGCCGCAGTATAATCTGCTGGTGCGGGACATCGAGCATGAGGTGGTGCCCGCAGCCTTGGATGCCGTTGTTGGTCTCCTTCCGTGGTCGCCACTCGGTGGCGGCTGGCTCAGCGGCAAGTACAAGCAGGACCAGATGCCGACCGGCGCGACACGGCTGGGTGAAAACCCCAAGCGCGGCATGGAAGCCTTCGAAAAGCGCAACAGCAATGCGGCGACATGGGAAGTTATCGGCGCAGTGCAGGATCTTGCCGAAGCCCGTGGCGCCAGCATGGCGCAGGTGGCGCTTGCCTGGGTCGCTGCGCAGCCTGCCGTTACCTCTGTGATCTTGGGCGCGCGAACGACGGAACAGCTGGCGGATAATCTCGGTGCCGCATCGCTGACGCTGAGCGAGGCCGAGCTGGCTGAGCTCAGCGCCGTCAGCAAGCCGCAGATGGCGGACTATCCTTATGGCGAGGGTGGTATCAACCAGCGCCATCGCAAGCTTGAGGGCGGACGATAAATATGGCTGAACTTGTTATTCCCGACCTTACCGGCAAGGTCGTGCTGATCACTGGTGCGTCGACCGGTATCGGCGCGGCTTTGGCTCAGGCCTTTGCTGCGCAGGGCGCCAAAATTGGTGTGCATTACCATGCCAGCGTGGATGCTGCCGAGCAGGTAGCGACTTCGATCCGCGAGGCTGGCGGCGAAGCGGTGACCATCCGTGCCGACGCAAACCAGTCGTCCGCGATGAAGCAGGCGGTGGAGGACACCGTTGCGGCCTTCGGGCGGCTCGATGGCCTGATCAACAATGCCGGCGGCATGGTCGCCCGCGTCACCTATGCCGAGATGAGCGACGAGCATTATGATGCGGTCATGGACCTCAACGGCCGCTCGGTGCTGGCGGCAACGGCGGCGGCCGTGCCGCATTTGAAGAAGGCGGGCGGCGGCTTTGTCATCAACACGACATCGATTGCGGCCCGGAACGGGGCCAGCAATGGTGCGGGCATCTACGGCTCGTCCAAGGCCTTTATCGCCAATGTGACGCGCGGCATGGCCAAGGAGCTCATTCCTTTCGGCATTCGCGTCAACGCTGTGGCGCCGGGCGTGATCAGCACGCCCTTCCACGAGCGCTATTCGACCGACGAACAGCTCAAAGCCGCGCTCGCCACGATCCCGCAGGGTCGCCTCGGCACGGTCGAGGACGTGGTCGGGACCTATCTGTTTTTGGCGTCAAAGGCGCTTTCCGGGTACATCATTGGCCAAGAGATCGAGGTCAATGGCGGCCAGTTGATGCCGTAAGAGGAAGAATCCATGAGCAAACGCATCGTTTTTACCGGCGGCAGCGGCAAAGCCGGGCAGCACGCGGTCGCCTATCTCGTGGCGCAGGGGCACGAGGTCTTCAACCTCGATCTCAAGCCACTCGGGATGGAAGGCGTGAACACGCTGATCACCGACTTGACCGATAGCGGCCAGGTCTTCAACGCGCTCTCGATGCATTTCGATTTCGATGGCTTTGCTACAGGGCAAGGTCCTAAGCCGATCGATGCAGTGGTGCATTTTGCGGCGGTGCCGCGCGTGCTGATCCAGCCGGACAATGAGACATTCAAGGCCAATGTGGTCTCGACCTATAATGTCATCGAGGCCGCGACCAAGCTTGGCATTCGCAAGATCGTCATCGCTTCCAGCGAAACGACCTATGGTGTCTGCTTTGCCGAGGGCGACAAGGATTTTCACGCCTTTCCGCTTGAAGAGGATTACGACAGCGACCCGATGGACAGCTATGGGCTCTCCAAGGTTGTCAATGAAAAGACGGCGCGAGCCTTCGCCCTGCGCTATGGCGCAGACATCTATGCCTTGCGCATCGGCAATGTGATCTCGCCGGAAGACTATGCGAACTTCCCGGCTTTCCTGGCCGTTCCGCCGTCACGCAAGCGCAATGCCTGGAGCTATATCGACGCGCGCGACCTCGGGCAGATCGTCGATCTCTGCGTCGGCAAAGATGGACTGGGCTTCCAGGTCTTCAATGCCACCAATAACGAGATCACCGCTTATGAGCCGACGGAAGCGTTTTTGCGCAAGTGGGCGCCGGGCTCGCCGATCACCCGGCCCATGGGAGAATGGGAGGCGCCGCTCTCCAATCGCAAGGCGCGCGAAGTGCTAGGGTTTCAAGAAAACCACAACTGGCGGAAATACGTCAAAGCCCCGTGATGCGGAGGATTGCCAAACTGGGCATCGGGGATCACTGTCGCGCCATCAGATGCGCTGGGGAGTGAGCCGCGATGATTGCAGGGCAGAACGAGGCCGGTGGGCTCAACAGGAGATCGTTCCTCGTGGGTCTCGCCGCTGTCGGGGCTTTGAGCCTGGCCGGATGCGCCACCACTGGCGGCGGCATGAGTGATGCCGATGCGGCGCGCATCTATGGTCCGCTGCCCAACGAGCGCTTTCCCGTCCCAGCGGTTAATCTCAGCAAGCTCAATCCGAAATACCGGCGACAGCGGATACGGTATGACAGCAAGGAAGCGGTCGGGACGATCATCGTCGATCCGCGCGCCTATTATGTCTACCGCATCGAGGGCGACGGCTACGCAACGCGCTATGGCGCCAATGTCGGACGCGCCGGGTTCCTCTGGAGCGGCGACGCCTATATCGGTCGCAAGGCCGAATGGCCGATCTGGACGCCGCCCAAGGAGATGATTGCGCGCCAGCCGGAGGCAGCACCCTATGCTAATGGCATGGCACCGGGCCTCAACAATCCGCTCGGCGCGCGCACGCTCTACCTCTATCAGGACGGCGTCTACACTCTTTTCACGATCTACAGCACGATCATGCCAGAAACGATCGGCCGTGGCGTAACCAGCGGCTGCGTGGGCCTCCTGACGCAGGACATGCTCGACCTTTACGACAAGACCCCGGTCAACACCAAGGTCATCGTCATCAAGGCGTAAGTGGCTAAAGGGTCAGCCCATCTAGGCAAAGGCGCTGTAAGGGAATTGTAAGGCGGTTGACGCGGTCGTGATTGCTTTTTTGATCTTGGGAGTCACATCGGGCCGTAGACACCCTATCTACACGCGGCAGCAAGAAAACATCGATGATTTGCTGGCAGAAACAGGATCATCAATGAAGCTTAGCCACCTCAAAACAGTTCTGCATCTGGAAGACGAGATGATGCTCGTCATGGATCTTGAAGAGCTGATGCGCGCCCAGGGCGTTGCCGAGGTGTTGCATTGCGCGACGGCGCGTGCCGCTATCGAGATCATCAACACGACGCCGCCTGATGCTGCGGTGGTCGACGCCTATGTGCGTGACGGTGACACGCAGGCGGTTGCGGCCTTGCTCAAGGCGCGCAGCATTCCGTTCATCATGCTGAGCGGGGCGTCCGACCCGTTCGACAATCGGACCGACGCGATCTGGGTGAACAAGCCGGCCTCGGACGAGGACATGATCGCGGCGCTTGTTATGGCGACGTCGCCTTCGTAGCCATTTCTGCTTGAGCTTTGAAAGCTCACGCCAAACAATTCTTTTACTTCCATTTTCTTCGACATGCATCGTTTCTGGTCAGGCTCGCGTTTTGCGATCTCTTGCACCCGGAGCGAACATGTCGGACGACTATACGCCTTATGCCCTCGTGGCAGACGACGACGTTTTTATACGCATGGACGCTGCCGAAATCCTCCAGAATGCAGGGTTCCGCGTTTACGAGGCAGCAAGCGTGAACGAGGCTTTTGCAATCCTTTTGGAAGCTGGGAATGCAATTCAATTGCTGTTCACTGACGTCCAAATGCCGCCCGGTGAATTAAACGGGTTCGATTTAGCTCGGCGCTGCTCCAGCGACTGGCCGCATATCAAGATCCTGGTGTCATCCGGCCAGATCAGGCCTCAGCCTGGGGATATGCCGGACGGCGCGGTATTTATCAGCAAGCCCTTCACGCCCGAGGTCATCTACGAACGCTTGCAGGTGTTGTTGCCCGATGGGCAAAAGCCCGAGCCGCTCAAGGTCTCGCACAAGTCTCACTCATCCTGACTTAGGTGTTTTTGCTGCCTTCTCATCAGAGGCAACCAATGTGGTGGGTTACCGATTGGGAGTCCCCTAGACCTCGCCTAACCCACCGGACACAATGACCAGCCAGCAATCGAGCACTCCTGCAACCGCGCGCATGGAGCCCGTCGGCCTGCCCAGCGACCTGGCCACCGCGATGCAAAGCGAGCAGCCCCCTTCCGCCGGTGTGGCGTTCCGACTGATCGGAACGTTAAAGGATCAAGCCCAAAGCTGGATCTATCTTACCACCAGTGAACGCCGGGCCGAGGAAACAACGCGCGCGTTGGCCAGTTTCCTGCCGGGCCGTCTGGTAGTGCACCTTCCCGCCTGGGATTGCCTCCCCTACGACCGCGCGCCGCCCAGCCGCGAAATCATGGGCAAACGCATGCTGGCACTGCGAAAGTGCGTTCGCTCGGAAAGTGCACCCATCCTTGTGTTATCGGTCGAAGCGGCGATACAAAAATTGCCGCCGATCGATGTTGTCCAAGCGACCGAAATGACGCTCAGCAAGGGCCAAAAGCTCGACCGCGAGGCGCTGGAAAAGTTTGCGCTTGAGACCGGCTACACGCTGGACGATCGGGTCGACGAACCCGGCGAGATCGCGTTTTACGGCAATGTGGTTGACATTTTCCCAGCCGACGCGGATGAGCCGGTGCGGATCACCGACATCGACGGCGTGATCCAAACGATGATGCGCTACGATCCGCGTACGCAACGCACGCTCGATGAACTGGCCACCCTAGCGCTAGGCGCAGCATCCGAGGTTATCAGGCGCGCCGAAGATCGTCAGCCTGGGCAGGAGCATCGGCTGTCCGAGCACTATGAGAGCCTTGCCAGCGTTTTCGACTATCTACCGGATGCCAGGCTGATCTTGGCGGGTCCGATCAAAGAGCGCATCGGGCGTGTGCTGGAGCAGATCACCGAGGCGCATGCTTCGGCGGATCAGTTCGGCGACATGCATCCGCTCAGCGTGACCGGGCTCTATCTCGACGAGAAAGCGTGGAAGGCGGAATGCAAGAAGCGCAAGGCGATCGAGGCCGATCTAGCGGACCTTGCGCCGATGGACAGCTTTTCGGCAGAGCGGTTTCCCGGGCGCGCGCTGGCCAAGTTTTTGCGCGATCATGCAGCGGACCCAGTCGTGCTCTGCGGCACGGAAGCGGAGCGCAAGAAGCTTTTCGGCGTGCTCAAGCGCAGCGATATCGAGCCGCAACAATTGGCCGGCTCGTTTGCGGGCGTTGGAGAGGAGCCGGGCCTATGGCTGGCCGATGTCGACCTCGATGCCGGATTTATCGATAGAAAGTCGGGGCTTGCCGTCGTTGCTGCTTCGGATGTGTTCGGCAGCCGCTTTCATGCCGAAGAAGTCGATCTCAACACGCTGATCGCGCCGCTGGAGCTGCGTGTTGGCGATGTGGTGGTGCACGAAGATCATGGCGTCGGCATCTTGCGCGACCTGACCCGTGTCACGACCGGCGAGCTCGAGGAAGATACGATCCAGCTTGAATACCACGGCGAGACCAAGGTCATGGTGCCGGTCACCGATTTCGGCAAGCTCTGGCGCTATGGGGCGGAAGCCGAGGCGGTAACGCTCGATCGTCTCAACACCGATGCCTGGGACAAGAAGCGCGCCACGGTCAGCCTTGAGATCGACGAGGCGGCCAAGCATCTGGCCGATCTCGCCAAGGAGCGGCTCACGGCCAAGGCCGAGACGCTTAAGCCGGCGAAGAAGGACTTCGACCGGCTCGCCCAGCGCTTTCCCTATGTGGAAACGCCAGACCAGACGGCAGCGATCAAGGCCGTGCTGGACGATCTCGCCTCAGGCCATCCGATGAACCGGCTGATATGCGGCGATGTCGGCTTCGGCAAGACCGAGATCGCCCTGCGTGCAGCGGCGGCAGCGGCACTTGCCGGCAAGCAGGTCGCGATGATCGCGCCCACGACGGTGCTGGTGCGGCAGCACCTTGAAAGCTTCGAACGCCGGTTTGCCGGCACCGACATCAAGGTGGGAACGCTGTCGCGTCTCAACAGCGCCGCGGAAGCCACGGCAACCAAGGAGGCTCTGCGCAGCGGCGAAATCCGCATTGTCGTGGCGACGCATGCGCTCAGCGGCAAGGATGTCGAGCTGCCCGAACTCGGGCTCGTCATCATCGACGAGGAACAGCGCTTTGGTGCCAAGCTCAAGCGGCAGTTGCAAGACATGGCAGCCAATGTGCACCTGTTGTCCATGACCGCCACGCCAATTCCGCGCTCGCTGCAAGCGGCCATGGTTGGACTTCAGGATGTCAGCATTCTTGCAACGCCCCCTGCCCGGCGCAGGCCGATCCGCACCTTCGTCGCGCCTTTCGACGCGGCCACCGCGCGAACTGCCCTGCTGCGCGAAGTCCGCCGTGGTGGACAAAGCTTTGTCGTGGTACCTCGCATCGAGGACATCGACGTGGTTCGCGTCGAACTCGAGCGGATCGTACCCGATCTCGAGGTGACCGTCGCTCATGGCGGCCTCAAGCCGCAGGAGATCGACGCAGCGCTGATGGGCTTTGCAAACGGCAAGGGCCATGTGCTGCTGGCCACCAACATCATCGAAAGCGGGCTCGACGTGCCGCGCGCCAACACGATGCTCGTGTGGCGTGCCGATCGCTTCGGGTTGTCGCAACTGCATCAGCTTCGCGGTCGAGTTGGGCGTGGGCGCATCCAGGGGGTCGCCTACCTTTTGCTCGATCCGGAACAGGAAGTCGCGGAGAACACCCGCGCGCGACTATCGACGCTCGAAGCCTTTGACCGGCTGGGTTCGGGTTTCCAGATCAGCGCCCGCGACCTCGAGCTGCGTGGGGCCGGCGACCTTTTGGGCGAAGACCAGGCGGGCCATGTGCATCTGATCGGCTCGGCGCTTTATCAGCAGCTGCTGGAACGCGCCCTGACCGAGGCCAAGAACGAGAAAGCAGAAAGCGTGCGACCCGCCGAGCTCAATATCGGCAGCCTTGGCAGAATTCCGGACGACTATGTGCCGGAAGCAGTGGTGCGCATCAATCTTTATGCCCGTCTCCAGCGCATCGCCAAGCTGGATGAACTCGACGCCTTCGCCGAGGAGCTGGAGGATCGCTTCGGACCCCTCCCCGAGGAAGCGGAACAGCTGATCGCGGTGACGCGGCTGGCCATCGCTGCGGGATCGATCGGGGTCGAACGCATCGACGCCGGTCCCCTGGGTATCGCGCTCACTGCCACCCGCGAAAACGACCCGGCCAAGATCGCCAAGGGGCTCAAGCAGGGCTGCAAGGTCAAGGAGCGACGCCTGATCGTCGAACGGCAGGAGGAGCTTGCGGTGACAGCGCAGTTGCGCGAGTTGCTGGAGGCTTGAACGTCCAAAGACCTTCACGCGAGGGTGGCAGCGCGGCCGCCACCCTCGCCTGGTCCGATGCGTTAGATCAGATCCACTTCGGCGCGCCGCCCTTGTAGCGGTCGCCAAAGCTGCCATTGGGTAGCACTTCTCTTATCCGCGCCAGATCGCCTTCTTCGAGCGTGACGTCGGCAGCACCGAGATTTTCTTCGAGCCGCGTGCGGTTGCGCGTGCCGGGAATGGGAACAATGTCGTCGCCCTGCGCAAGAAGCCAGGCCAGGGCAAGCTGAGCGGGGGTGATGTTCTTCTCCTCGGCCAGCCGTTGCAGCTGGCGAACGGCATCCATGTTCTTTTCGAAATTGCCCGGCTCCCAGCGAGGGTCCAAGCCATTGCGCATATCACCCTGCTCGTAGTCGGAAGCAGGCTTTGCCGTGCCGGTCAGGAAGCCACGGCCCAGTGGCGAATAAGGCACGAGGCCGATACCCAGTTCGTGGAGCGTTGGGAAGAGGGTTTCGACGTCGCGCTCAAAAACCGAATATTCCGTTTGCAGCACCGAGACGGGCTGAATGGCGTGCGCCTTGCGGATGGTCTGCGCCCCGGCTTCGCTGAGGCCGAAATATTTGACCTTGCCCTCATCAATCAGATCCTTGACCGTGCCGGCGACGTCCTCGATCGGCACATTGGGGTCGAAGCGGTGCTGGTAGAGAATGTCGATGTGGTCGGTGCCAAGGTAGCGAAGGCTGTTCTCGGCCACTTCGCGGATATGTTCGGGCCGGCTGTCGGTGCCATAGTCATGCGTTAAACCGAACTTGGTCGCGATGACGATGTCGTCGCGAAAACCGCTTACCGCACGGCCCAGGAACTTCTCGTTCTCGCCCCAGCCATAAAGCTCAGCCGTATCGAACAGGGTGACGCCCAGCTCGTAGGCACGCTGGATGGTCTTGAGCCCGTCGGTTTCGTCAGACGAACCATAGGCCAGGTGGAAGCCCATGGCGCCATAGCCGATGGCGGCGACTTCGAGACCTTCGCTACCCAATTTGCGCTTTTCCATGTCGATCGTCCTTTCGTTGAAATTATCGACACTGTGGACCGTGCACTGGCTCAGGACGATGCCCGATCCTCTTAATTGATTGCCTGATCCTGCCGGCGCATTGACCTTTCCGTGTGATCGCGCCCAGATGGCACCATGACCGATCTAGCCGATATCAAGTCCATGGCCTTGCGCCATGCCGGACCGCACAGCACCGCCCTGCCCCGGCTAAGCATCTTTCAAATCGACCGATCCACGCGGCTGCGCGCCCTGATCTACGATCCCATCGTTTGCCTCGTCTTGCAGGGCGCCAAGCGCACCATCATCGGCAACCAGGTGCTCGAATATACGGCCGGCCACAGCATGATCGTTGCCGCGGAAGTCGCGGCCATGGGCCAGGTGTGCGAGGCGTCGACCGATGAGCCGTATCTCGCGCTTAACCTCTTCATCGACCCGGCCGTCATTGCCGCGCTGATCCTGGAAATGTCCGGCATGCCGGATCCGCCGACCGATACCGGCTTTGGAGTCAGCAAGGCGGGGCCGCAATTGCTGGAGGCCTGGGGACGGTTCGTCGGCTTGCTGGACCGACCCGAAGAGATCGCCGTTATGGCGCATCATTTCGAGCACGAGTTGATGTTTCGCCTTCTCATGGGTCCGCAGGGTGCGCTGCTTCGCCAGATCGCGAGCAGCGATGGGCGCCTCGCTCATATTCGCAGATCCATGGCCTGGATCCGCGATCATTATGCCGAGCATCTGAGCATCGATGCCATGGCGACCGTTGCCGGGATGAGCGTCTCGGTGTTCCACCGGCGCTTCAAGGCGGTCACTGGCCAGAGTCCGCTGCAATACCAAAAGCACATTCGGCTGCATGAGGCGCGACGGCGGCTTGTTTCGGACCAGGCCGAAGCGGCAAACGTCGGCTTTTCGGTGGGCTACGAAAGCGCGTCCCAGTTCAGCCGCGAATACAAACGCCTCTTCGGCGCACCACCACGGCGGGATGCGGAGACGATACAGACGATTGTCGAAACCGGTCTGTGAGAGGGCTGTTAGCGCCTAGGCGGGAGGACGAAAAGCACGACGCCTTTGATGCATGGAGGCGCTGCAAAAACGCACTGCAACTCGATGGCTGAGGAGCGGGTTATTAGGCAGCCAAACCTGGAGCGACTATGAACGACCTGCCTTCATCCTCTCGACGTGTCTTGCCTGGAGATTTTACGAAACTCGGCGCCAATTGGGATGGAGAAGGCACGAATTTCGCGCTGTTCTCCGCTTATGCCTCCCGCGTCGAGCTCTGCTTTTTCGACGAGGCGAGCGGGGCGGAAATCGAGCGCATTACGCTGCCGGAATATACCAACGAAATCTGGCACGGCTACCTTCCCGATGTCGGCCCGGGAACGCTTTACGGCTATCGCGTGCATGGGCCCTACGAGCCGGCACAGGGACATCGCTTCAACCCCAACAAGCTTTTGGTCGATCCTTACGCGCGCGAACTGGTCGGCGACGTGCAGTGGTCGTCTGCGCATTTCGGCTACCTCGCCGATGCGGAAGACAAGGACATGTCGTTCAACGAGGAAGACAGCGCCTCGGTGATGCCCAAGTGCCGGGTGGTCGATCCGCGCGCCTACGACTGGGGCAATGACAGCAAACCCAATATCGAGTGGGCCAAAACGGTTTTCTACGAGACGCACGTCAAGGGCTATACCAAGCTCCATCCTGCCGTTCCGGAGAACCTGCGCGGCACATTCGAAGGCTTGGCGCAGCGCGAGGTCATCGACTACATCAAATCGACCGGCGTCACTTCGGTGGAACTGCTGCCGATCCACTTCTTCCCCGATGACGACTTCCTGCTGCACAAGGGCCTGCACAACTATTGGGGCTACAACACGCTGGGCTTTTTTGCTCCGGCAGCGCGTTATTATGGTCCAAACGGTATCAACGGGCTGCGCAACACCATTCGCGCCTTCCATGATGCCGGACTCGAAGTCATCATGGACGTGGTATACAACCACACCGCCGAAGGCAACGAGATGGGGCCGACGCTCTCCTGGAAGGGCATCGACAATTTCTCCTATTACCGCACCATGCCGGGCAATCCGCGCTACTACATTAATGATACCGGCACCGGAAACACGGTCAATACCAGCCATCCGCGTGTGTTGCAGATGGTGACCGACAGCCTGCGCTATTGGTCGGAAGAGATGCATATCGATGGCTTCCGTTTCGACCTCGGCACCATTCTGGGGCGCGAGCCGGAAGGCTTCAACCAGCGTGGCGGGTTCTTCGACGCCATGGGACAGGACCCTGCCCTCTCCAAGGTCAAGCTGATTGGCGAGCCTTGGGATATCGGTCCAGGCGGCTATCAGGTGGGTGGCTTCCCGCCCGGCTGGGCCGAGTGGAACGACAAATATCGCGACACCGTCCGCGACTACTGGAAAAACACCGACCACACCTCGACCGACTTTGCCGCGCGGTTCACCGGCTCGGGCGATATCTATGACCATCGCGGCCGCCGCCCATGGGCTGGCGTCAACTTCGTCACCGCCCATGACGGCTTCACCCTGCACGACGTGGTCTCCTACAATGAGAAGCACAACGAGGCGAATGGCGAGGACAATAACGACGGTCACAACGACAACCGTAGCTATAATTACGGTGCGGAAGGCGAGACCGAGGACGAGGGCATTGTTGCGAGCCGCGAACGGCAGAAGCGCAATTTCCTTGCGACCCTGCTGCTCTCGCACGGCACGCCGATGCTGCTGGCCGGTGATGAGTTCAGCCGGACGCAGGGCGGCAACAACAATGGCTATGCCCAGGACAGCGAGATCAGCTGGATCAACTGGGATCTCAACGACAATGCCAAGGCGCTGCACCAGTTCGTCCAGAAGCTGACCACGATCCGTGCGACGCAGCCGCTGATCCATCGCTCCAATTGGCGCGATATGATGAGCGTCACCTGGTACAATCCGGGCGGCGGCGAACAGCTGCAGGAGCATTGGCTCGACGGTGGCGCCACGACGTTGGGCATTCGCCTGTCGCGGGACGATCTCCAGAACCAGGATGGCATCTGGTGGGAAGTGGTGGTCCTCTTCAACCCCCACGATGGTGACGTGGAGTTCACGGTGCCGACGCGTGGCGACGGATCGGACTGGACCGCCGAGATCGACACGTCGCAGCCCGACAACGGCCACCGCAGCGTCAAGGGCGGCGAGGCAGTCACGATGGCGCCCCGGTCACTGATCCTGCTGCGCTAGCGATTAGCTCCCCGGCCGCCATTGTGGTGGCCGGGGATTTTGTTATTCCGACCAAATTCAATGGATGCGTGTAGCGTTGGTTGACTTACCGCGTCGCGGATGAAACCTGCTCCTTGCCTTGCCAAGGAGACGACGCTTGCTTCCGATCTACTACATCAATCTCGCGAGCCGCCCCGACCGGCGCCAGTTCATGGAAGAGCAGTTCGCAAGGCTCGGATTGACGGCGACCAGGATCGAAGCGCTGACGCCGTCGGATTTAAGCGAGAGCGATGTTGCGGCCTATTGCGACCCGCTCAAGCCAAATTACATGTCCCCCAACATGTTCTCTTGCGCCATGAGCCATGAGCGTGTCTGGCAGACCATGCTTGCTGCTGGTGAAAGCCAGGTGCTGATCCTTGAGGATGATGCGGAACTCTCGTCCTTGCTCCCACACTTCCTCGAAGCCGCCGGCAATTTCAGCGAAGAGTTGATACGGATCGAGACTACAGGGGCGCGAACCCGCGTCTACCTGGCGCACGAGGTAACGCAAAAGGGTCTCTCCGTAAGGCGTTTTCGGTCCACCCCGATGGGCAGCGCCGGATATGTCCTGAGACGATCGGCAGCGGAAAAGCTACTTGGCCATCCTCGTTTGCGCACATTGGCGATCGATCTTGCGATGTATAGTCCCTTCGAAGAACCCGGCGCGCTCCTGACCCGCAGCCTTGTCGATCCGGCGCTTTGCCGGCAGCTGGGCACGCAAAGGGAGGGTCAATCGGAGGTTGGACGGAGCAATATCGACACCAAGCAGGTCTTGCCCCGGAAGTATGCCGATCTCCATCCGGTCAAGAACGCCGTTGCCCGCATGCGCCGAAAGCTGCGAACCGGGTTGCGCAACGCTGTCGATCATGTGCGCGAGCAACGGAACGGTCTTAACAGCAAGCACGTAGATTTCGCGCCGTGAATGCGCAGCAGTGATTACTATTGCAAGAGAGCGTCTTCACCTTCATCACCGTGCGGGTGAAGAAAATTTAAGCATTTCCCTCAACCATACACGCCTTCCAAGGTAAGCAACTCACCCGGCCAACCAAATATATAAATTGGTGAATTGTGCTTAGGAGCCTTAAGTTCAGTTTCTCAATGCAGCACTGCAGTTTGCGTCAGAGTATCCAAAAAAAATCTACCCCTTTCCAAGTCCTATCAAAGCCCAATTCTAAAATAGAATCTTGGCCTTATTTTTCGTTTTCCAAACCGTCCGGCAAATCGCCAGCCGAACAGTCCAGTCTTGAGGTAAGCGGCCACGCTTCGGGCGTGGCCGCAAACTTATCAGTCGTAGAACGCAATGTCGTCGTCACGTTTCAGTCGAGCATAGAGCTGGCTCGTCAGCTCGTCGAGGAACATGACGTCGTCGTCTGACCCTTCATCATCATCCTCGTCCGATACCCGCACGACGATGTCGCTGTTGATGCCGAAGATAGTCGGCACAAAAGCGGAAGTCGTGGTTGGTACGAAAGAAGTGGCCGGCGCTGCGACTACGAAGGCGGGCGCTGCAGGCTTGAGGTATTCGGGAGCAATTGCAACCTGTTTGAGTACGTAAGGCGTGGCGCTTGCGCCGGACGCAAGCTTGGGCGTGGTGCCGATGCTGGCTGCGTTCATCCCCAGTGGATTGAACTTGGAGGCAACAAGCTGGGCATTGGTCGCAACACGCGTGGTTAGCGGGCTGATCCAAGTACTGCCCAGAACCAAGGCGCTCGAACCGGCGTCAAGGCTCTGGCGCACGATGGACTTACCGGCGCCCACTATCTTGTCGCGGGTCCTGTCAAAAGCGAAAAGGTTCGTGCCTGCACCGCCATCAAATGTATCGTAGCCATTGCCGCCCGAAAGCTGGTCGTTGCCGTCTCCGCCATCGACGTAGTCGTCTCCCAACGTGCCATAAATCATGTCATCGCCCGCCTCGCCGTAGATCACGTCTCCGTCGATATTGAAGGGGTGCGACGATTGACGTCCGAAGTGACCGCCCCATGCAGCGGGCCCTGCGCGCCAAAATTATAAACGTAGCGCAGGTTTGCCGTCTGCGTGGCGCTGGTCTCGCCGATCGGCAGCACGCGGGTGCTGGTAATCATTCCAGTGCTGCCAGTTTTGCCGACGATCGGGATAATGGCGGCAAAGTCACCGAAGACGAGGTCGTTACCAGCACCGGCATAAATCATGTCGGAGTTGAGGGTGATGTAGGATGGAGCGATACCCGCCTTATGACGCTTGTCGGCAGCATCGAGCAGCCAGGCGCTACGCGACCCGGTGCTGGACCAATCGGACACGACCGACTGGACACCCCATGCCTCCGCCCGGGCCGAGGCGTTGCTCAAATTGCCAAGATAGAGCCGGTCGACTGTCTTGAGCATTGCTGCCTGCAGTTTGTCGGCAACCGACTTGCTGGTCGTGGACGTCCATACGGCCAGCATGTTCGGTTGCTGGATGACGGCCGTATCACCGACGATCACGTCGTTCTCGGTACCGCCATCGATCTGGTCATTGCCCACATTGAGCCCGTAGCCAAGGCCACCACCGAAAACCCAGTTGCCAACATTACCGAGCTTGGTGTCAACGGCGTGATGAGCAGCGATATGCGCCCGCAGTGCGTTTGTCAGGTCCTTGTCCTGGGCGGCGAGCGCGGCGTTGATGCCTTTGAGTTCGACCGTGCTGAGTTTTGGCAAGGATGCGGCGGTCGAGGCGCTGATCATGGGGATCATGATGATCCCGTGATCACCGATCAGCATGTCGTTGCCGCCGTCGCCAAAAATCTGGTCATTGCCGATCAAGAGCGTGTGCGTGGCTGGGCGGAGGATGGGCTGACCGGCAAGCGCCGAACCGGACTTGAAAGTAACGCCACCCAGATTGTGCTTTTGAGCGAATTCACGGATCGCCGTCTCGGAGCCGGCGCGGGCGGTGTAGGACATGTCGGCCACCACCGTCTGCAGATCCATGAGCCAGCTGTGGACGAGCTTGGCAGCCGCCACTGGTGATGTTCCGACGACCGCCAGCTGCGAAGACGGAACGATGATCGTGCCGGTATCGCCAAAGATAGTGTCGTTGTCGCCACCGCCACGGATAGTGTCGTTCCCGATGCCTACCGTCGTGTTGGCATTGCCGGCAACGGCATTGATCGCAAAGCCCATGGCCGAAAGGTCACGCAGCATATTGTGCATCGAGACCGACAGACCTGCGACTTCTTTGTCGATGACGGCAAGGCCAGTTTCGGTGATTGCCTGGATACGGCCATCGTCGCCGAAGATCGTGTCGTTTCCCTCGCCACCATCGATGGTGTCATTGCCAAAGGTCAGGTCCTGGGCGCGAGTGGTATCGGCCACGAGCGAGGCGAAAACCTTCAGGTTGGAGTCAGAACCGGTGTTCAGCGTCGTCTTGTTGACGAAGCCGGACAGTGGACCCTCGGCATTGAGGAACACGTCGAGCTGCGGCAGGTAGGGTGTCATTTCCCATGGCAGCAGGTTGACGGCCGGAACGACCAGTTCGCCGTTGACCGGGAGCTTGATGCCAAGACGCTGGCTTTCGTCATTCTTGACGATGCGGAAGGCGTTTATGATCGCCGGCAAGTCGGTGAGAAAGCCTGCGGAATTGGATGCCCGATCACCGAAGATCGTGTCGGCTCCGGCGCCGCCGCTGATGGTGTCGTTGCCGCGCTGTCCGAACAGTACGTCGTCGCCATCACCCCCATTAATAATATCGTCGAAGGCGGGTTCGAGATCGACACCGATCGCCTTCGTATCCCAGGCACCCGAGCCAGCAGTGATGCGCATGCCACTGTCGGTGACGGCACCTGCCAGGAGCAGCATGTCGGCGCCAAGCAGATCAGCGGCAAGGTTCGGGTTGCCTGCCTTGTTGGACGAGATCGACGTCAGGCCGACGACGCGGACCACTTCTTCGAGCACGACGTCACGATGCCAGGCGCCGTCTGTGTCGAGCACGGCCGATCCATCGGCCTTGAAGGCGCGCAGGATCTGACCTTCGTCGCCAAGGATGATGTCCTTGCCAGCGTCGCCACTCAAAATATCGGAGCCCAAGCCGCCGACGATGTCGTCGTTGCCGTCGCCACCATTGATGGTGTCGTTGCCACGCTGGCCATAGAGGCGATCATTACCAGTGTCACCAAAGATGGTGTCGTTGCCACCGATGAAGTCTTCATGATCGAAGGTGACGACATCACGACGGAGCGAAGTGACGCCTGCCACGACCGGGTTGCGCAGCCAGATGGTATCTTTCCAGCTGGTGCCGCCGATCTCGGTACGGGCAATGAGTCCGTTATCGCCGAGTACGACGTCTTCACCGGCGCCGCCGATGAGAAGGTCGCCCAGCCACTTGCCGTCAACCAGTTCGTTTTTGTCCGAACCACCGACGATATTGTGGCCGCCGATGATGTCATCATCACCCGCCCCGCCATCGATGATGTCGCGACCCTGCTGGCCGACGATAATGTCATCGCCGTCATCACCGAAAATGGTGTCGCCAGCGCCGCCGTCATTTTCACCGGCATAGATCGAAATGATCCGCTGGTTGGCCGGGAGCGCGACGTCGTAGAGGCCATGATCGCCGAGGATGCGATCGTTGCCTGCGCCGCCGCGGATGGTGTCCCGGCCCGTTCCGCCGATGACGATGTCGTTGCCCGCTCCGGCATCGATGGTGTCGTCGCCGCCATGGGTTGGAGCCAGGGTATATCCGCGCTGCAGCACTGCCGTGCGGTCGTTGCCAGTGGTGACGATCGAGAACTCTAGCGTTGCACTGTCGCCGAAGATGATGTCTTGGCCGGCAGTCGTGGTGATCGTGTCCTTGCCGTAGCCGCCGACGACGATGACGTCGTAACCGACATTGCCAGTCACGCCCACGCCGGTGGTGATGACATCGTCACCGCCACGATCCGTGTCGGTCGAATAGGCCGTTTTCGGCAGAGTGCCGTCGATGTCGACAAAGCCACTGTCGCCGAAGACTACACTTTCGCCCGAGCCGATGCGGATCGTATCGCCAGCGCCGCCGCCGAAGACGACGTGGCGGCCATCGGTGGCGTCGATGGTATCGCTGCCGTCGTAGACGACTTCGACCGTGTCGATGATCTTGGCACCATAGCGGCTTTCGACGGTGTCGATCTCGCCATTGGCATTGTAGATGGCCGTGCCGCTATCGCCCAGGATGATGTGATTGCCGTTGCCCGCCTTAATGACGTCGTTGAACGAGCCGCCCATTAGGACGTGGTTGCCAGCCTTGACGGTGATCTCGTCGTTGCCGCCACGATGGATGTCGATGCTGGTGACCTTGGCGATCTTGCTGCCACTGAAGGTCGCTTCGCCGTTGTCGCCAAGGATAATGCTCGAGTCGTTGCCGGCCTCGATGCTGTCATTGTCCGAACCGCCCATGATGACATGGTTGCCGTTGAGGACCTTGATCTTGTCCTTGCCGCCATGCTGCGTCGCGGTGGTGCGCACCGTCGCTACGAGACCCAGCGTGTAAAGGGCTTCGCCGTTGTCGCCGAGGATGACGCTGGAGCCATTGCCGGCATCGATGGTGTCGTTGCCGACGCCACCCATGATGACATGGTTGCCGTCGAGCACCTTGATTTTGTCGTTGCCACCCTGATCCGGTGCGATGCTTTCGACGCGGACGATGACGCGGGCTTCAGTGAACTCAGCCCTGCCGCTATCGCCCAGGACGACGCTGCCGCCGGTGCCTGCATCGATGGTGTCGGCGTCCATGCCGCCCATGATGACATGCTGGCCATCGAGGACGGTGATGCTGTCTGCACCGCCGATATTGGCAGCGATGCTGATGCTGAGACTTCGGTGACCTTGCCGTTGGTGAAGAGCGCCTTGCCGCTGTCACCGAGGATGACACTGCTGCCGTTGCCGGCATTGATCGTGTCGCTGCCAAAGCCGCCCATGATGACGTGTTCGCCGCCGAGCACCTTGATCTGGTCGTCGCCACCCTTGTCGAATGCAATGCTTTCGACGCTGATCAGGCGCGCGGGCCTCGGTGAAGAGTGCCTTGCCGCTGTCGCCGAGGATGACGCTGCTGCCAGTCCCGGCATCGATGGTGTCGGCATCCATGCCGCCTATGATGACGTGCTTGCCATCGAGAACGGTGATGCTGTCGGCTCCGCCGATTTCCGGCGAAATGCTCGAGACCTCGGTGACCTTGCCATTGGTGAAGAACGCTTCACCACTATCGCCCAGGATGATGCTGCCACCCTTGCCGGCGTTGATCGTGTCGCTGCCGAAGCCGCCCATGATGACGTGTTCGCCGTCGAGCACCTTGATCTGGTCGTCGCCGCCCTTGTCGGTGGCAATGCTGACCACACTGATCAAGGCGCGGGTTTCGGTGAATTTGGCCCTGCCGCTATCGCCGAGGATGACGCTGCTGCCAGTTCCTGCATCGATGGTATCGGCATCCATGCCGCCCATGATGACGTGCGTGCCATCGAGAACGGTTATGCTGTCGGCCCCGCCAATATCGGCGGCAATGCTGAACACTTCCGTGACCTTGCCGCTGCTGAAGGACGCCTCTCCGCTATCGCCGAGGATGACGCTGCCACCCTCGCCGGCCTTAATGATATCGGCGCCTGCGCCGCCCATGATCACATGCTCACCCTTGAGAATGGTGATCCTGTCATCGCTGCCAATCTCAGCCGCGATGGTGCGAACGGTGGTGACGCCGCCATTGGTGAAGATCGCCTCGCCGCTATCACCCAGGATGATGCTGCCGCCCTGGCCGGCATCGATGGTGTCTTTGCCGAAGCCGCCCATGATTACATGGGTGCCATTGAGGACGTCGATGTCGTCTTCACCGCCGACTGACGTGTCGGTGCTGCGAACTGCCGTGACTACGCCTGCGGTGAAGCTCGCTTCACCGTTGTCGCCAAGGATGACGCTGCTGCCAAGGCCTGCCTTGAGGACGTCGTTACCCACGCCGCCGATCAGGATGTTCTTGTCCTGCGGGTCGGCGCCGGCAATGTCGCCGGCGTGGATGGTGTCGTTGCCGCCGCCGGTGCCGACGGTCTTAATGAGCACGACGCGGCGGTCGTTCATCATGTCGAGCACGCCGACGACGCGATCGACGATTTCGCCCGCGAGACGATCCTGCTGGATGGTGCCGTGATCGCCGATGATGACGTTGGACTTGTTGCCGCCGGTGATCGTGTCGTCGCCGGAGAGGTCGCCATTGCTGCCGTTTGGCACCGCGATCGTGGCCGACGTGTCGATGCTGACAGTGCGAGCGCGATAATCGATGCTGAAAGCGCTGTCGCCGATGATCCAGTTCTTGCCCTGAGCTGCACCGGTGATGGTGTCGTTGCCGACGCCGCCCGCGATGAAGTTGGTGCTCTGGCCGCCGATCAGCGTGTCCGAGCCCCTGCCACCATCGATCACGACGATGCCGAGGGCATCGGAGGCGTCGATGGTGTCATTGCCCGGATTGCTGAAATGGAAAGCCTGGCCATTGATCTTTTCGAGGGTCGAGGAGTAGCGGCTGCCGTCAGCGGAGGTATCGCCAAAGAGCACGATCGGACCGAGGGCCTTGGCACCCGAAGCGTCGTGCGTCTTGACCTTGAGGGTGTCGCTGCCGCCACCGCCGTGCACGACCGTCATGGTATCGAGCGCAGTGCTTTCGATGGTGAAAGTATCGTCGCCCTGGCCGAGCAGGACTTCGACAACATGGAGACCGGTATAGGTGATGCCGCGATCAAAGGTCTTGGCAGCGCCGTTGCCCATGTCGGCAGTGATCGGTGGCAGGCCGCCGCCCATGCCCAGACCGTTGATGGTCGTAGCCGTGAGCTTGCCGGTCATGCCGGTGGTGGCGGTGTCGGTATAGACGTTAAGCGTATCGAGATCTTCCTGGCCGGCCGGAGGCACGACGACGGTGAGCGGAACGTTGACTTCGTCGGGCAGCGCTACAGCGCGGGTGATGGTGCGCGGCTGCGTGCCTGCACCGCCCTCGATGATCAGCGGTCCGGCGATGCGGCCGACATCGTGCGGCTGGACGGCGAATTCGCGGAACGGGCTGTCGTTGCCCTGTGCAGTTTCGTCATACTGGAGGTTGACGGTGACGGCTTCGGTCGCACCGGCGGCAAAGAGCGCATAGTAGCCGCCCTTGCCATCGGCAAAGACGTTGCCGCTGACCAAGACCTTGGCCTTGCCATCCACATTGATGCCGACGCGGACTTCGTGCGTGGGCCTTGTGCTCAGCTTGATCTGGTAGCTGTCGTTCTGATGCGACTGCGAAACCACGGTGCTGCCTTCGGTCTCGATGATCTCGACTGAAGCCGAGTCGCTGTCGACGATGTCGACAAGGATCTGTTCCTTGTAGCCGTCGGGCAGGTTGTCGAAATCTGAACCGGCCAGGGACGAGGTGACCGTGTGCGTGACCAGTGCGCTGGCACGGTTCTCTGGCGTATTGTCGCCAAGCGAGGTCAGAGTAACGATCTGTGCGCTGTTCCAGGCATAAATCGGCCCACCTTCGGCGGTGAGGTTTTCCACCGCGCCGAAGCGAATGCTGGTGCGATCGGCCGTCAGTTGCCCACTGGCGGGGAGACCGACCACGACCGTGACGATCTCACCGGCAGCCGGTGGCTTGCTGAGTTCGACAGTGTAGGTGTCGGCGGAGCCACCCGTGGCGGAGCCGGCGGTCGTCCCTTCCGTAACCGAAGTGCCATTGCCGGTTTCATTGATGATGATGGCTGGCTTGTCGTCGTCAACCACGGTCACTAGGGCGTTCTGGATCTTGAAGCCATCGACGGCCTTGTCAGCACTGATGACGGTGTGGCTGATCGCGACCTTCAGCGTACCCTCGTGGGCAGTGTCGCCTTCGGCCTTGACGTAGACCTTAGCGCCCGACGTCCAGTTCTGGTTGTCGAAGGTGATGGTCAGCGCTTCGTGCCAATCGCCGTCATTGCCGGTCAGCGAGACCAGCACCGTCTTGCCGTTGATGTTGCGGAGCGCGGCCGAGGCCTGGGCTGCCGAGACGGTCACAAAGGCAGGGTGGCCGTTATAAGCGCCAGGCAGCGAAATGGTGTAGTCGTCCTTGTAAAGGGCGCTACCCGCAGCCGCGTTCTCACGCACCTTCAGGCCGTTACCAAGATCGATAGCAGCCGTGGTACCGCCTTTAGCGACAAAGTCGATGCCGCGGACAAAGAGACCTGCGTAGGCCGGATCGAGGCTGCTGACCGTGTGGCTGATGATGCCGCGATCGCCGTCGTTGTCGTCGGAAACGACCTTATCGACTACGTCACCTGCGATGTTGAAGGTGTCGCTGCCAAGACCGCCAATGATGGTGGTCACGACATTGGCGTCGGTCGAGAGCACGTAGAACGTGTCGTCGCCCTCAAGGCCGTCGACTTCCATGGCTTCGGCATTAGCGACACGGACGGTGAGGCCTGCGCCATAAATGCCGTCCTTGGTGACGACGAAGACGTCATCAAGTTCGGTGCCGAGCACGACGACCTTATCGAAGCCGGCGCCCCCGTCGATGTCGACCGGGGCATTGATGTTGTACTGGACGACGTCGTCGCCGGTACCGCCATTGACCTTGACGTTGATGCCCTGAGCGAGCGCGAACGCACGGATGATGAAGGTGTCGTTCCCATCCTCGCCTTCGAGACGCAGGTCGGCGTGGTTGGAGTAGATGGTGAAGATGTCGTCGCCGATGCCGCCGAACATGACCGCCGGCAAGGTGATGCCGTAGGACATGTGACCAAGCGTGGTTTCGATGGTCTTGAACTGATCTTCCTGCGAAAGGATCACATCGAAGGTATCGCGCTTGCTCGAGAACACCTGGCCGACCTGGAAGGCGTCATTGCCCGCCCCGCCGTCGAGGGTCAGGATCGCAGCATTGTCGTCGACGAAGAACTTGTCGTCACCTGCATTGGCGTTGACGATCACGCGGCCATTGATTGAAGCATCGTAGTTGATGCGCTCGAAGGCGTCCTGGTAGCCACCGGCGCCGTTGTCGCGCAGGTGGGCGATGAAGTTGTGACGCAGCAGGAAGGTGTCAGCAGTGGCTAGACCTTCTACCTGCAGGACATCGACGCCGTCATGGCCCGCGCCGCTATCGCTGACGGTCAGCACGTAATCGCTGGCGCCATTGACGTTGACCAGCACGTGGTCGGTGCCGCCTTCGCCATCGATGGTGAGGCGATCGCGCAGCAGACGACCAGTTACCGGGTCGCGAGCAAAGTCACGAGCTGTATTGGCGTCGGTGCCGTCGAGGACGTCGACGCCATTGTAGGTGATCATCGAAGCGAGCTGATCGATAACGATCTTGTCGTTGCCGTCACCGGCCTTGATGAAGGTGTTGCCCAGCAGCAGCGCCGTCTTTTCGATCAGGATCGTATCATTGCCGTTTCCGGTCTGGAAAGTGATCTTGCCCTGTGCGCGCAGGTCACCTTCGATTTTCACGGTGGTCGCGGTGCCATCCACCGTGCCGAGATCGGCATTAATGGTGATGTCAACCTTCGCCGTCAGTTTCGCGCCATCTTCGATGTGCACGTCATCGCCAGCGGTGATGTTGATGCTGCCGGCCGCAGCCTCCAGCACGACATCCTTCTTAATGACGACATTATCGGCAATGGCTTCGTTCTCGGGAGTCGCCGGGTTGTCGACGTCGTTGTCTTCGCCCGCCGTGATGTTGATGTCGCCGGTCGCCGCGTAGTTGTTGTTGGACACCGTGATCGGGCTGGCGGCGCTGATGTTGATCGAGCCACCGCTGCGCGCTGCGAACAGCGCACCGGCATTAACGCCACCGACCTCGAGGCCACCCAGGTTGTGGATCCAGGTGCTACCAGCCTTCGACCAGCTTTCGACATTGGCAATGCCGCTGACGATGCGGTTGCCACTGGCGCCGACATCGAGGCTTGCGACCAGGTAGGTCTTGCCGGAGACGATATTACGCTTGTCGGCCTCGGTCGTGGCGCGGGCATTGAGGATGCTGCCCGAAAGCGCGGTGAGGAAAGTGAAGGTCGGCCCGGCAAGCATGCCACTGCCGGCCTGGAAGAGGTTGAGGTGACCTGCCGTTTCGGTGAGGTAAATGCTGCCGAAATCGGTATAGGCGGTGACGATGCCGGCTGCCTGAGCGGAGCTGTTGATTTCCAGTTCCTGGCCCGGCGCACCGATACCGAAATAGGCGTTCAGCGTCACGCTGTTGCCGATGATGTCGGCGCCGAGACGAACCACCTCGCCGTCCATTCCGGGTACGGCATATTCGGCATCGATGATCGATCCGGTCAGCGCGTCGAGACCCACATTGCCGTGCGTGGAAACAATGCCGCGTACGTTGAGATCGCCATCGGTTTCGTTGAGGTAGATGTCGTTGCGTGCATTGGCGATGATCGTCCCGACATTAGCCTGATCGAGCGCACTTCCCGCTGCCTGAAGCGGGCTGGTGATGTCGATATCGAGGTAGCTGCCGAGCGAACCGATGGAGCCATTGACCGCGCTGAGGCTGACATGGCGGGCTACGATCTTGGCGCCGTCGCCACCCAGGGCATCGACGATCGACTTGTTGAGAGCCGAAAGGAACACATCGCCCTCAGACGAGAAGACGGATTCCACCCGTAGATCGGTCGTCGGCGCACTCATCCAGATGCTCGACTTTGCGCGGGCAATGAGACCGCCCTCGTATGTCGTTGTTCCCAAATGGCTAACCGTAACAGCCTTGGAGCTGTTGCCGATCTGGCCCTGGCCCGCTTCAATAAGGATATCGCGACCGAGAAGGTTCACGCCGGAGGTCAGGACGTTGCTGATATTGCCGCTGGTCTTGAGACGGATTTGTCCCGTCGACTTGTCCTCCTCGAATGTGCCAGCCTTGATCTGGCCGAGATTAAGATCCTGCTCAGAGCCGATGTAGACAGCCTTTGCCTCGGCATCGAGCTGACCTTCGACAGAGACGTCAAGATCTTCGCGACGATCGACGATGATGGCCTTGAGAACCGGCGGCGGGGTGACTTGGGTGATGGTGACAAGACCGATCTGGACGTTGGCACCCAGTTCGGTAGTCAGCAGTTGACCAGTCTTGAGAGTGATGACATCGCCCACGACCGAAGCGACTTCATAGTAGTCCGGCATCTTGGCCGCACCGCTGTCGGCGGAGCGAGTTGCATTGCTGGAAGTGCCGTGAACGTAGATCTTCGATCCCGCGACGACACCGGCCTTGGCAACATCGCCAGCACCGAGCGTGATGGTGCCCTGGTAGAAGCCGCCATTGCCGAAGGAACCAGTGACGGCGGCACCAGCACTGTAAGTGGTGCTGAACTTGCCGGCATCCATCGGGTTTTCGATAACCTCGCCGACCGCGACGGTGCGACCGAGTTCGGCTGCAAAGCCCGAGATGCGATCAATCTGGGTGCTCAGTGGGTTGAACACGCCAAGGGCGTTGTACAGCGCATAGGAGGCATCGGCCGCCTTGCCATTAAACACACCCATGATGTTGAGCGTGCTGCCGCTGACGGAGTGGACGACGTAGTAGGCGCCATCTTCCGTCGCGTGCTGGGTATTGCCCTTGATGTAGACGAGGCTGCCGGCCTGGTAGCCGTCCCAGTTACCGCCCGGACGGGTAATAGTGCCCATCGAGGTGCCGCCAACATTGGCCAAGCCGAAGTTCACGTTCACGCCGGTGGCGTATTCGCTGAGGTAGACAATATCCTGACGCTCGGCGGCAGCCAAGGCAATGCGCTCCGCGTCGGAGAGTTGCTTCTGCGTGCCGGGCGAGAAGTTGATGACGGTATCGACCTGGACGCTGCCGATGACCTGCGAGGCCTTGATCCAGACGGACTTGCCCTCGATGTTGGCGTTTTCCTTGACCACTTCGGTGTCGGTGACGCGCTTGGTGAGACCCGCACCGAAGGCGTTGAGCAGTTCCTGCTCGGTCCAGACCTTGACGCCCGCACGCATGCTGGTGGCGAGCGCAGCATCGGTGAAGAGGTAAGCGAAGCTGGCGTTCTTCGAGGTCTCGCCGAGACGATCGAACATTTTGCGCAAATCGTCGTAATCAGCCAACGCCGCCGCGTCGAGCGAACCGGCGGACTTGTAAGTCCAGTACTGGTTGTAAGCCACGTTGATGTCCGAGCGATAGACGTCGCCGTAGACGCCATAAACGTCGTGCAAGGCGAGGTACTGCTGGTAGCGGCTCTGTTGCAGCGTTGCGATTGCGCTGTCACCCGAGCCGTTGGCTCGCAGATAGGCTTCCTCGGCAGCGCTGAGGACGTATGCGCCGTTTTTGACGTTGGCGCGCAGCTTCCAGTACTGGGCGTATTCGCCGCGCTTGTAGTTTTCGTAGTTCTGGACGGCCTGTTCGGCTTTCTGGGCGGCGCCGGCGCCGCTGGTCAGTTGCAGGTCCTTCCAAAGGCCATTGCGCAGCGTTTCTTCAGCGCGAAGATCACGCTCGACGAAGCTGTCGCCATCGAGAAGCGAGCCGGACAGGATTTCGATCTCGACACGACCGCCCGTGCTCTTTGCCTTCTGCAGGGTCAGATCGCCGATGGTTTCGATGACGGCAATGTCGCCCGTCGCCGAAAGATTGACGAGGCCGGTGGCCGTCGCGGACGAGTTGATGCGGAGGTCATCCGTCTGCGTGCCGATGCTGCCATTGGCGACCATCGTCAGCGTATTGGCCGTGATGAGCGTCGTGGTTTTATCGGCCGCAATTATGTTGCCGGTCTTGGTAGACAGGAACACTTCACCCTTGCTTGCCGAAACCGTGCCGAGCGTCAGGTTGCCGTTCACTTCGTGTAGGAAGATGCTGCCGTTAGTCGAGCTTGCGGACAGCTTGCCATTGGTCGGCGTGGCCTGCGTATTGCCCCGATAATCGACAGCGAACTGGTCGACGATGTCGACCTTGAGCGCTCCGGCATTGACTTCGCCGTCCTGTGCGCTGGCCGCGGCGCCGATATTGCCCCGAGCCTGGAGAACAATGTTCGCGCCCTGCACCAAGGCGTCGCCGGAGGCGACGATGTCGGCATTGGAGACGATCTCGGTCTTGCCGGTCGTGTTGAGGATACCGCCCTCGATGATGACGCTACCGGAACCGGTCGAAGTGATCGTCACATTCGCCGTCGTGTTCCCGATCATCGAGATCGTGACGTTTCGGTCCGCTTCGATCGTGTGCGTGGCCGTCGTGCGGTTATCGCTCTCGACAATGATCTCCTGGTAGTAGGTCGTCTTGCCGTACCAGGTGCTGACTTCCCACTTATTGCCTTCCCTCGTCTGGGAACTTGTGGTCACCTTCTGGCTGATAAAATCGTAGCGCTGCGTATTTGCTGTGTCGATGTAGAAGTAGTCACTGCCTTCCACCAAGGTGGGCTGGGTCAGAGCTTCCCTCTCCACCTTGACAACATTACCCGGATCCGCGGCAAGCCAGTCGATACCCAGCCAAGCTGCGGTACCATAAGTGGTCTTGACACTTTCGCGCTCGGTCATCGCCACGGACCATCCGTAACGCCAGCCTTGGGTGATCTGATAGGTGCCCGAGTAGCCGAAGTTGCTTCCGAGATTGTTGGTGATAACAGCCTCGACATTGGGATTGATGCGCATCCCGTTCGAGTAGCTCGGCTTGTTTCCTTCGACGCCGGCAGGCTGTTGCGCGCGCGGAATGAAATCTTCAACCAGCTTGGACGTCGTACCGTCTGCATTGGTCAGATAGGTCGTGCGGACATAGCCGCCATCCGTCCGCTGCTGCCCAGGTGCAGCGCCCTTCGAGCGATCGTTCAGGACAATCTTGCCGGTACCGCGTTCGGAAACGTCGATGCGCTTCACGACGACATTGTGTGCCGTGTTGTTGTTGACGACGATGTTGGTGTAGCCGCCGAGCGCCTTGATCTCACCGTTGCCGGTGTTCATCAGCTTGCCAGTGATAGTGATCGAACCTGCCGGCGTGCGGAATTCCTGAAGGACCACGCGATTGTTCTCGGAGTCCCAGAACGCCTTGAAGCCAACCCCGCCGGCCTTGGTCAGCTCAATGAGGCCGCCAGAAATAGAACCATCGGCGAGACCGCGCTTGATGGTCTCGATCTCGGCCGAGACATCGGAATTGATGTCGATCTGGTAAGTGGCCGACCCGCTTTGAATGAGGCCGTTGAGATTGATGTACTCCGCAGTGATCGATATCTGGCCAGCCATGATGGCGTTAGCCAGCGTCGGACGCGCATCGATTTTTGCACTGACCGTGTTGTCGTCGAGGCGGCTCATGCCGTCCGTACCTTCGGTCCAGTTGGTGTACGGATTGCCGCCGGTGTGGAGGACGCTGCCGGGCGGAAGATCGATCACCAGAAGACCGTTGGTCTTGATCTGGAGCGTCTTGGCATCGACCGGTGCGTTAACCAGAATATCGCCCTGACCATTGCTGGTATCGAGCGTGACATGGGCGTTGATCGCGTCGATGGCGCCGGTGACGCTCAGCTTGGGCCAGATCGTGACGCCGGTGGGCAGCGAGGCAATCGAGTTCTTGATGATGACGATCGGGTCGCCACCCGTCGTGGTCGGCTGAGACGGATTGAGCGAGAAGCTTGCCGTGCCTGCAACGAGGTTGGGCTCGCCGGCGCGAATACCGTCGCTGTTTTCCTTGCTGACGTTCGAGCTGTTCTGCGTGGTAACGTTCGAATTGGTCAGGACGCGCTTGTCGAAGCCGTTGAAGAAGATGCCGCCGGTATCTTCCGGAATGGTGACGCCCTGGATTTCCATGGCGTACCGGCTGGTATTGTCGATCTTGACGCTGACGTCACTGGGCGCGTCGATGATGCCGCTGCCCTGCAGGACATCCGAACGCAGGTCGATATAGCCGGCCGAGGCAAAGATCGGGGCGACCACGATTGTCGCCACGGTCTTGCGTACGGGCACCAGCGTCACGACGGGCTTGCCGTCCTTATAGATGACATTGCCATCGCCATCGACGGCAGTGCGTTCGACGGCAAGTTGCTGGCTCTTCAGCAGATTGGTCAGGCGGGTAATTTCCGAGTTGTAGAAATCACGCAGCTTGACGTTGTTGGAATATTCCCGCAGCGCCTCGTAGGCTGCATCCAACTCGTCGAAATAAGCCGACTGCTGTTCGCGATTGACTACCGACACGGTGACACCGTCCGTGCCGACGCCGGAATAAGTGACCTTGCCGTTGGCATCGATGCCCGTGATGGTCAGGTCGATTTTGCGGTTGGCGCCGGTTTCGATGCGGCCGTTATTGGTGATTATGGCGTGCGCGTCCTGCTTGGCCGTGCCAGTCGTCTGCAAGTGGGCCTTGCCGCCCATCGCCTTGTCCAGCGCATCACCAACAGCAGAGGCCCAATTGACCGCCTTGCCCTGCGCCGTGATGTCCCCGAATGGGCTCTTGTCGGCATAGAGGCGGACATTGCCGCCTGCCGAAATCGTGGCGCGCGTGGTGCTGTCACCGTGCACGGTGATCAGGTTCTGCTGGAAGATAAGGGATTCGGTGACGACATCGCCGAGCGGAATGACGCTGCCGGCAAAGGTGTCGGCAAACACACGCACGCGATAGTTGTCATGCGCGAAGGCCGAGTTCATACCGGCGAGCAGATTGACGTCACGCAGCGCCTTGATGGTGCTGCCGCGTCCGACGACGACCGAGTTCACCGGACGCAGGTTGACGACTGCCTGGGCGATCGAAACGGTGACGCCGCCATAGTTGTCGACCGAAACGTGCATTTCCGCATCGGCGTGTGTGTTGGCGGACAGTTCGATATTGCCCGCGCTCTTCAGCGAAATGTTGCTGTTGCCAGATGCTGCGTTATCGCCCAGGCGCACCGTTGCGCTGAGATCGTCGAGCGTCAGGGTCAGGCCATCGACCGTTCGCGTGCGCGAGCCGGAGGTGTCGAGTTCGCCGCGGACGAAGACGCCTGAACCGAGCCCACCGCTCTTATATGCGATGTCTTCGCGATAGAAGATGTTGTTGACCGCACGAACGGTGAAGGCGCCGGCATTGTCCGAGGTGCCTTCGACTTCAAGCTTGGCGTTGTCGTGGATCAGCGACATCGTCACGAGCTGCAGATCGGTCTTGCTCGTGGCGCCGGCACCGGCGAGCAAGGCCGCGGCGGTGCCGTCGATGTTCTTGCCAGCCAGCGCAACCTTTTCAAAGCGGTTGGAGGCGAGCACCTGGATCGCAGCCGCCTTTACGTCAGCCGCGTTGCCGACGCTGGCGAGGACAACGGAGTCGATGAGGTTGTCGCCGCTGGCGCCCGTCCCGGCAAGCAGACCGAACGAGCTGGTCTGGAGCTGGGTGTTGGCGCGGGTCAGGTGATCGGCAGTCAGCGAGAACTGACCGGTCTGGCCGAGAGCCGTATTGCGGGTCAGGCGAACAGTGGTGTTGTTTCCGAGCTTGGCGATCGTCGACGCCGTTGCCGACGTATCAAGATCGGCAGCAGCAATGGCAAGGGCGCCAACAGAACCCGGTGTGGCCTTAGCAAAGTTATCGTCGGTGCCAGTTGCCTGGATATTGAGCGAACCGGCATTGATGGTCGAGCCCGAGCCAACTGTGGCGCTGGTCGTGGCAGCGGACAGGGCCTTGGCCTTGGTTGCACCGACTGCGGCAAGGCCGAAGGCAATGCTGTCACTGACGGCACGCTGGCGGCTGTCGTTCTGCGCTGCGACACCGACAGAACGGACCGCATTGATGACGCTGCCTGCGGTCATGAGCGCCGTAACGACGCTGGTGCTGGTGGCTTCGGTGATCGTCGCATCGGCACCGATCAGACCACCGGCGAGGCCTTGGGCCTTGGCATCGGCAGCATAGGTGTTGGTGGTGACCAGTTCGGCCGCGGTAACGCGCAGCGTGTTGACGCGGATATCTGGGCCACCGGCTTCCGCCGAGACCATATTGTTGATGCGCGACTTAGCAAAAGAGACACCAACCGCCGCGGCGCCGGCATTGACAGCGCGGGTCTCGGAGATCGCGCGAGGGGTTGAAGTGGCTTCGACGACCACATTGGTGGCGTTGAGGCGGGCATTGTCGAGCTTGGCGCTTACGGCGACTTCGACGACGGATTCTGCCTTTGCACCGGAAGCGGCAAGACCGATTCCGACCGAGACCGCGATAGCATCGACAAGGCTCGTGACCGTGCTCTTGTCGTAAGCAGCGATCTTGACGTCGCCGTTTACGGTCGTCGTACCGTTGCGCAGGAACGCTTCGGTCGAGGACAGCACCGAATTGGTCGTGACAGCGCCACCGCCGGCGACAGCCACACCACCAAAGGAGGCAGCGACGGCGGCCATCTGCACGGTACCGGTCAGGACGGCTTCGCTTTCGGCGAGGACCGTCAGGTTGCCGGAATTGGTTGCGTAAGCGGGGTTGAGCCGGACGGTTTCATAGACGGGCGGTACCCACTTGCGCTGACCGTTGACCGTCGTTTCATAACCAGCGGTCTTGAGCCGCGTGACTTCCGGACGGTAGATGTAGCCATCGGCAGCGACCGGGACATCGCCGGTCACCTGCAACTGATCGACATCGACGATCGAGGCTTGAACTTCATTGTCGATGGTGTTGAGAGCGACAGCAGAGCCCAGCGAAACGGCCGCCGAGCCGGTGAAGCCGAAGGCTGCGGACAATGATGCGGCGCCGGCATAGGCGTCGATCGTGCTGTAATCCTTGGCATTGACCTTAACGTTGGCCGCCTTGACCACGTCGCCGGTCGTAATGCCGGAATTCTGGATGTAGGCCTTGTTCTGGACGGCGACCTTATTTTCGGTGGTGGAACCAGCGCCCGCCACAGACACTGCGACCGAGCCTGCCGAGACGGCCACAGAACCTGAAACCACCTTGGCGTCTATGTCGGAACGCGACGTGGCGACAACATCGGGTTGCCGTAGGTGTCGACGGTCGTGTCGTTGAGGTAGGACAGAACCTGCACGCGCTGCTGCGGATTCCCTGAGCCCAGAGTGTAACCGATGAAGTTCTGCGCGACGCCGGCACCGAGCGAAGCCGAAACCGCAACGCCACCGATGGAAACCGAACCGGCCAGAGCGGCGACCTCGGCTTCGATAGTCATGATATTGGTGGCCTGGACGAGGATATCATCGCCGGCCCGCAGGCTGCTGCCATTGGCAAAGGCGTTGGTGCTGCCGAGGATGGCGTTGAGGGCAATCGCCCCACCCGCACCGATCGAGGCACCAAAGCTGGCGGCTGCGACGCCGAGCGCAGCCGATGCCGACTGAGCATCGATGGTCGCACCCTGACGGGCGGAGATCGTAATCTTACCCGGCGTTGCCGCGTTGACCGAGGGCTTGTTGGTGTGGACGATCGAACCGTCGCCGCCGCGCGTGTAGACGGGATCGTGCGTCGGGATCAGTTCGGCTTCGAGGTTAGCGTAGAGCGCAAACGCGCTGACATCGTTGTCGATGACGTTCTTCGCCACGGCCACGCTACCGGCGACGCTGACACCGGCAGTCGAGCCGACGGCGGCGGCGAGGGCAACCGAGCCGACGAGGGCGTCGATGTCGGAGCTGTCGTTCGCCGAGATGGAGATATCGGAAGCCGAGATGGTTGCCCGGTTGTTCGACGTGCCCGAAATGGAGGCTTCGGTCTGCATGGCGATACGGTTTTCGGCATAGGTGCCGGCACCGGCGACGCCCACCGCAAGGTCACTGCCAGCGAGGGCAGCAGCTGCTGAAACGACTTCCGCCTTGATGGTCTGGGCCGAGCGACCGGAAAGGCTCACATCGCCATCGACGTCAAGCTGGCTGTTAAGAATTACGGCCTTCAAGGAACTGCCACCGTTGACGCCCTGGACGGGCGCAAACTTAGGGTCGTTGCCTGTTTCGCCGGCATCGGTCCAGTCGCCAATCTCGTTGACGGCAACGGCGACGCCGATGGCAACACCGACACCCGCACCGGGGACGATGACGGCCGCGGCTGCCGCAGCGGCTATCTTTGCCTTGATCGAGCCGATGCTTTCGGCGGTGACCATGACGTTGCCGACGCTATCCAGCTTACTGGACGAAATCTGCGCCAGGACATCGTTGTCAATGCTGTTCTTGGCTGCTGCGCCGGAGCCGGCGACGGCCACCGTGCTGAAGGCCACGGCAAGCGAAGCGGCGGATGCCACGGCTTCGATTTCCGTGTTGTCGCGAGCGGTGAGCGAGACGCCCGCGGAGCCGACATCGATCAGCGTATCGGCGGCGACGATTTCTGCCGTGATCTGATTGCGGACAACATTGTCCGCTGCGCCGATGCCGAGGGCTACGCTGGCGCCAGCGGCGCCGAACGAAGCGGCAACCGACCCGGCAGCCGCGAGCGCCTTGATCTTGGAGGTGTCCTGAGCCGAAACGGCAAGGCCACCAGCGACAATACCCGTGCCGTCACCATTGATGCGGGCACGCGTTGCGACCGCAATTTCGTTGCGGCCACCAGCGCCTGCGCCACCAACGGATACGCCGACGGTTCCGCCACTAAGCGCAGCAGCAGCAGCAAGAATGGTCGCCGTGATCTGGTTGTTAGAAAGGGCATCGACAGTGAGCGTGCCGCCGGCGTCGACGGACACGTTCTCCAGCGTCGCCTCGACCTTATTGCGATCGCCGACGGTACCGATCTGGTTGACGGCGACGGAGGATCCGATGGCAATACCGACACCGGCGCTGAGGTCGGCGCCGACGGCCAGGGCGACGGCCGCGATCTTGGCGTCGATGGTGGATGCAGAAGACGCCTTGACGGTGATCGCGCCAGTGCTTTCGAGACGGCCACCGGTCACATTTGCGACCGTATCGCTCGAGACCTTATTCGTTGCGGCAGCGCCGCCACCGGCGACGGCAATGCCGCCACCGCCCATGCCGACACCAACCGCAGCGGAAGCAGCGTAGGCCTCAGCCTTGATCGTACCGGAACTGACCGCCTCAACGATCAGAAGACCACCCGTGGTCTTGGCCTTAGTAACGTTGAGCAGGTATGCGGAGACATTGCTGTCTATGACGTTCTGCGCCATGGCAAAACCGATGGACGCAGCAACGCCGGTGACGCCACCGATGGCACCACCCAGGCTCGCTGCACCAGCCAGAACCTCGACACGTGCCGTGTTCTCGGCCTTGAAGCGCATTGTGCCGGCAACCAGTTCCTTGGTCGTGCCGGTATTGTCGGCATAGGCTCGGGTCATCAGCGCAACGAAGTTGAGGGCATAGACCCCTGCCCCGCTGACGGCGACGCCAGCCGCCGCACCGCCGGCAAGCGCAACGGAAACCGATGCAACCTTGGCGTCAATGAAGCCAAGAGCCTTCGCGTCAACGTTGAGAGCGCCCTGGGCCGATACGCTCGTATCTTCGAGGTAAGCTTTGACGACGTTGCCGCCATTTACGGCCAGCGTCGCAGATCCGGTCGGGATCGTGTTGCCCGTCTCGGTCTTCTTGGTGCTGCCGTCGCTGTTCTTTTCCTCGAGTTCTTCCTTCTTCTCTTCCACTGACCAATCGCCGATGCGGTTGATCGCGACGGACATGCCGATGGAAACCGCAACACCGGGGCCACCGCCGCCGATGGCGATGGACGCGCTGCCGGCAAGAATGGCGGCGTTGATCTCGGAGCTGCTGGTCGCGCTTACGGCTACTGCGTTGCCGGAGCCAATCTGAACGATGGCACTGTCACCGGCGAAGGAGACCACATCGGTGTCGATATAGTTGTATGCGGCTGCGCCGCCACCGGCCACACCGACGCCGGTGGTGCCACCACCAGCGAGGGCCAAAGCGGCTGCGATCGACTTGGCGTCGATCTGGGCCGCATTGGTGGCGCTGACGATGACGCTGCCATTGGTCGCGCGGACTTCATCGACGCTGGCGAGATAAGCCGAGACATCGCCGGCGATCTTGTTCTGTGTGCGTAAGAAATGCCGATCGAGGCTGCAACGCTGGTGGTGCCCCCAAACGCCGCGGTTATTGCCGCTGCACCCGAGAAGACATCGATGTCGCTTGTATTGCTTGCGGCGAAACGGACCGACTTGGCCTGGATGGTCTTGGTTCCGGCACTGTTGTCGGCGTAGGCGCGCGTGGAGCTTCCGATGTAGTTCAGGGCAAAGCTGCCGCCACCGGCGAGCGCGGTACCGGAATTGCCACCTCCGGCGATGGCAGCAGAAATCGCCGCGACATTGGCGTTCACGCGGCCTGCTGACGTCGCTTCAACATCGAGCGAACCGGTTTCGCTGACGCTGGTGTTTTCGAGATAGGCGAAGGTCTTGGTGCCGTTGTCGGCAGAGAGCGAGCCAGCGCCGGTTGGCTTGGTGCCGGCAGCGGTTCCGGCATTCGACCAATCACCGATGCGGTTGATGGCGACCGAGATGCCAATGGCGACACCGGCGCCGTCCGTACCACCCAAACCAACCGAAGCCGAGGCGGCTACGATGAGCGCATCGATAGTCGAGGCGCTGTTTGCCTTGACGCTGACATGGTTGGCGGAGCCTGACTGGGCCAGGGAACTGTTGATGGCATAGGCAAGCGTATCGACGTCGATGACGTTGTAGGCCGCCGCACCGCCGCCGGAAACGGCGACGCCGGTTGTGCCGCCACCCGAAATACCTAGGGCCGCGGCGACGGCCTTGGCCTCGATAACCGACTGATTGTCGGCTTCGATTTCGAGATCGCCACCGGTCGCGGTGACACTTGCACCGCGAACATAAGCGGTGACGTCGCCGCCAATCTTGTTCTGCGCAAACGAGATGCCAACGGGCACGGCGACGCCATTCGTGCCACCGAATGCAGCAGCGACTGCTGCCGAGCCGGCAAACACGTCGATGTCGGTGGTACTCTTGGCAGAAATCCCGACGGATTTTGCCGAGATGGTCTTTGATCCACCGGTGTTGTCGGCATAGGCCCGCGTCGAGGAACCAATGAAGTTGAGCGCGAAGCTGCCGGCGGCGCCGACGGCGACGCCCGTGGTACCGCCACCGGATACGGCGGCCGCCACGGCGGCGATATCGGCGTTGATCGAACCGGCCGACGTCGCATCGACGATAAGGCTACCGGCTGCCGCCACAGCAGTGTTCTGGAGGTAAGCTAGGGTCTGGGTGCCGGCACCATCTGCGAGTGTACCGTCACCGGTGGGTGCGGAACTCGAAGCATTGGTACCCGACCAGTTGCCGATGCGGTTGATCGCCACCGACGCACCGATAGCAACGCCGACACCATTGGTGCCGCCCAGTCCGACCGAAGCCGAAGCGGCCACGATGAAAGCGTCGATAACTGCTGCGCTGTTGGCCTTGACCGTAACGGTCTTTGTGGCGTCGGTCTGGGTAATCGAGCTATCGCGCACAAAGGCGATCGTGTCGACATCCACAGCATTGTAGGCAACAGCGCCACCGCCAGAGACCGAAGCTCCGTTGGTGCCGCCTGCGGCCACGCCGAGCGCCGCCGCAATCCCGGTAGCCTTGATCGCGGTGGTGGATTCGGACTCGATAAGCACGCTGCCGACCGAAGTAATATTGGCATCATCAACGGTCGCATTGACGTTACCGGCAATGTCGTTGATGGCAGCGCTGATGCCCACGCCGACGGCGACAGCAGAGCCCGGGCCCTTGCCCGCAAAGGATGCGCTGGCCGAAGCTGAGAGCGCCTGGGCTTCTATCCGGCCCTGCCCCTTGGCCGAAACATCGAGGCCATCGGAGCCGGCTGTTATGGTGGAGGTGCCAGAGAGTCCGCCATCGATCGTGGCAATGGTGTCCGAGGCGATCTTGTTGACGACGAAAACGCCGCCGACCGCGACTGCGGTCGAGCCGGCCTTTACCGATGCGCCGACGGCTGCGGACCTTGCGACGGTCGATGCGTCGATCTGCATCGCGGACGTGGCGGTGACGCTGACCTTCTTGCCATCGACGATCGAAGTGCGGATGCGCGCCTCGGTCTTCGCCGAGCGAGACGAGCCTACATCGGTGATGGAGCCGGAATAGCCGATATAGTTAAACGCGAGCGCGACGCCGACGGCTACTGCGGTGCCGGAACCGGTGAAGCCCCCTGCGATGCTGGCTGCTGCCGCCAGAATATTGGCGTCGATGTCCGCGGTATTGTCCGCAGAGACCGAGACGGCGTTTAACGCATCGACATTGCTGTCAACGATGGTGGCGGTGGCGCTGCCCAGAATGGTGTTGAAGGCGATCGTTGCGCCAACGCCGACGGCGAGGCCCGATTCCTTGCCGACAGCCACCGAAACGGCCGCAGAAGACGCTGTCGCGTTGATCTTGCCGGTCTGTTTTGCGCTGACAGCGACACTGTCGGCATCTAGATCGACCACCCTATCGATCGCGGCAGAGGTTTCGATATCCATGTCATTGCGGGCAATAACGGCCGAAACGGAGACGGATTTCGGGTTGGCACCGGCAAAAATTCCGTAGCCGATAGCGACCGCCGAACCGGATACCTTCGCGGTGATCTCCGCATCATTGATGGCGGAGACCGAGAGTGCGCCGCCGGCAATGATGCCGGCGGACTGATCGATCGAGGCCTCGATGGCGCCGCGCACGCGGTTGAGCGCGATCGTTGCACCAACCGACACGGCCGCCTGGCCATCTTGCGCGCCAGCATTGCCCCGAATGACGCGCACGGCGTTCTTGATCTCGGCATTGATCAGCTGCGCGCCGGTCGCACCGACGCTGAGGTTGCCCGAAACATTGACAGTCGAATCGGTAATCCGCGCCGAAGTCTGGGTGTCCTCGTTGCCGTAGATGGCTGTGACGAGATCGGTGCCGACCAGTGCATCGACGGTGTTGAACAGGAAGTTCTGACCCTGCAGACCCACCGTGTTGAAGGCGAGAATGACGCCCGCAGCGTATTGCTTGGATATCACCGACGCGTCGACGGACGCGTCGATCTTGCCCTCGCCGTCAGCCGTGACGGAGAGATCGGAGCTGACACCCGTCGTGGTGACCGTGCTGCCCGAAACCAGAGCGTCGACGTGGTACAGGACATTGTTGGTGGCGATGACGCCGCCGACGGCAAGCGAGGTGCCCTTGGTGCCGCCGGTGGCTTCAACTTCTACAGAGGCATCGGCCTTGATGGCGCTGGCCTGCGTCGCAGCGACGACCACGTCGCCGGTCGAGGTTACCGTGGCATTCTTGATCTGGGCGGTAGCACCACCATCGACATCGTTCAGGATGGCGATACCGCCGACGCCGAGGGCGCTGCCGCCGGCAAGGCTGGGGACCAGGTACTTGTTGGCAAAATCGATGATGCCGCCAACAACATACTTCACCCAAGTCGGGTTCGTGCCTTCGAGGAATGTCTCACCGATCGCCGCGGTCGAACCGACGAATTGGTCGAAGTTGATCGACGTGTCGTCATCGCCGGTGAAGATGAAGATATCACCATCGACTGCGTTGAGCGCGGTCCACTTGGCGGTATCGGTCAACGTGAGACCGGTGTTGGCAGTGATGGTGGCGGTACCCTTGTACCGATAGAGCTTGTCGCCGAACTGAACCAGATCGCCGGTCTTGATAGTGGTCGCCGCATTGTTGTTGACCGCGGCAAGCTTTACGTCGGCATGGACATAGACGAGGTCGTTCTTGTCGACCTCCTGGGTGCCCGACTTGGTGGTAAAATCGTAATTGGTGAGCGCGGACTTGGCGAGATTGGCGACAATGCTGGCGCCATAATCATTCTTGATCAGCGTCAGCGCGACAACCGAGCCTTCGGAGTTGATTGATGCGTCGTCGGCCGCCTTAACAGTAACGCCCTTGCCGGTGATGTCGTAACCTGCGGTCGCGCCGGTGTTGTCGATGCTGGCCGTGGCTTCGCTGGCGACCTTATTGAGCGCGATGACCATGCCAACAGCCTTGCCGTCGGTGCCCGAAATCGAGGTCGATTGCGAAGTCGACTCGTTACCAACCATTGCGTCGATGGACGCCTTGTTGTCGGCAGTGACTTCGACCGAGCCGCCGGCCAAAATGTCGGACTTTGTGATCGATGCGCTGATGCGCGCCTTGTTCTGTGCGCCAAAGCCATTGTCGGCGATGAGGTCGTCGCCGAGCAGCGCGTCGACGCCGTTGAACAAAACGTTGGTGGCATTCCAGCCAACGGTGTTGAACGCCAGAGTGACGCCGACAGTGTCGCCGCCGGTGGTGCCGGCAGCGGCCTGGGTTTCAGCGGTGATGGCGGAAACATTCTCGGCGGAAACGGCCACGTCGCCGGTGGTGGTGATGACGGACGTATCGATCGTCGCGGTAGCGCTCGACTGGACGATATTGGTCGCAATGGTGCCGTTGATGGACAGCACCTTATCGGAAGGTTGTTCTTCGTCCTTTTTCTTTTCGGGTTCGGCCTTGGCTGCGTCCTTGGCGGCCTCGGTCGCGCCCTTCGCCGCTTCGCCGCCAGCAGCGCCAGCGCCGCCCTTGGCGGCGTCTGCCGCGGTAACTTCGGTCGCTGCGGGAGCTGGCGTCGACGAGCTGCCGCTCGAGCCGGTGCCACCGGAGGAACCGGTGCCGCCCGATGTGCCCGTGCCCGTGGGTGCCGTGGTGGAGGTCTTGTCGGCCGGCGCCTTATCGTCGTTGCCGGTCTTCTTGTCACCGTCCCAATCGATGGAACTACCGCCACTCGATTGAACGGAGCTATCGACCTTGGCGCTGAGATCCGCGCGTTCAAGCGCGACGACGCTCACGTCACCCGCAGTGTCCCGGATCGTTGCGTTCCTGATCGAAGCGTCGGCGCCTCCGCGAACGTCATTCATGACGATGAGGCCGCCGACCGACCTGGCCGGCGAGGCCGTGAGGTTCACGCCCTGCAGCAGTGCGGTGGCTTCGGGAGCCTCTTTCCATAGACCCTTATTGGTGAAGTCGGTCGCGGCAAGGTTGGTGTTCGCGCCCAGCGCGTCAGAGCCCAAATAGACGTAGATACTGCCCTTGTTGCCGCCGACCAGCGTCCAGTCGCTGGCGTTCAGCTTATCGAGGCCAGCTTCTACCAGCGCCTCGAGGTCGATCGTGCTCTGGCTGCCGTTGTAGGTATAGACCGAACCGTCTTCGAAGCGAACGCTGTCGCCTGCCGAGATCGGCATTTTGGAGGGCGGCAGCATGCGGCCCAGATCGATGACAATGCTGCTGAGATAGGCATCGTCGATACGCACGCGATCGCCGTGCTTGAGATCGCGGATCTTGGTGCCGAGGCCGGCATCGGGACGGTTGTCGTAATCGGCCGGGATCAGGTCGTTGAGGGTTTCCTGGGCGATGGTCAGGCCACCGTCATTGGTCACCGACGTTTCGACGACGAGCTTGGCGTTGGAGTAAATCTTGACCGCATCATCGGCCGTGACCGCGATGCCCTTGCCGGCCTTGAGCGACTTGCCGGTCGAGTCCGCGTTGTTGATGGTGGCACGAGCAGCGCCCGAAACCTTATTGCCGGAAATTACGGCGCCATAAGCCGCGCCGGACGCCCCGTAAAGCGCTGCGGTTTCGGTGACGGCAGCATTGCTGACCGTCGAGTTGATGCGGGCGTCGTTCGTCGCGGTGACAGTGATGGCACCAGCGGCATCTATCGAGCTCTTGGTGATGGAGGCGAGGGCGTCGGCGCCGACATTGCCGTCAAAACCGAGGTCAGAAATATAGGGTGCGCCGACAAAGGTATCGAGCGTGTTGAAGAGCAGGTTCTGCGCTTCCCAGCCAACCGAGTTGTAGGCCATGGTAACGCCAATGGCGTTGGCGCCAGACTGGGCCGAAGCATAGAGGCGCGCGTCGAGGCCAGCCTTGTTGTCAGCCGTCACGATCACATCGGCAAACGACGTGACGGTGGAATCCGAAATCTTGGCGACCGTCTTGCCGAGAACGACGTTGGTCGCGATCTGGCCACTGAAGCCGATGACCGACCCTGATCCGTCGATGCCGCTGCCGCCCGAAGCGGAAACAGTGTTCGTCGTATAAGCCGTGATCGTGGCTTTGCCGGTGGCCGCGACGGTAACGTCGCCGCCATCAGTGTCGACGATGGCGCTTTCGATATAAGCGCTGGCATCGCCGCGGACGTCGTTCATCGACACGCTGAGGCCGATGGCTTTGGCGTTGGTCTTCTGGATGTTGCCGATCGCCGGGAAGAAGATGTCCTTGTAGTCGGACGTGCGCAACTGGATCCAGTCGCCGGTGTCGTAATTGATCGAGCCGAGATCAACGCCGGTCAGGTCGGCGTCGCCGATGTACTGGTAGACCTCGCCTGCCTTGATATCGAGGGCCGTCCAGTTGCCGTCGGTCAGGTTGATCTGGCCAGCTTTGGTGAGCCTGGTAACCTCGTCCGTTCCACCATTGTAACGATAAATGGTGGAGCCAGACTTTACGCGGTCGCCCCTGACGAGGTCCACAGCGAGATCAGCGTCGGGCGTGGTCGTGACATCGAGTTCGAAGCTGAGCTTTTCGAGCCCGACACGAACCTTGTCCCACTTCTCAATTGTTTGGATGCCCGAACGCGTCGTGAAATCGTAGTCACCCGCACCCAGGCGATCGGCGACCCCAGTCACCGTCTGCTTGAGAGCGTCAAGTGTGTTGGACGGCAAGGCCGTGGCAACCACTTTGATGTCGGCGGCGACACGCGCGGTATTGGATGAGGTTACGGAAACAGCCTCGTCCGCTTCGATCTGCTTGTTGACCGCGCCCGTGTTGTTGATGAACGCGGATGCCCCAGCATTGACCTTGTTCATGGCCAGAACCGCACCGGCCGCCATGCCCTTGGCGCCGTATTTCGCCACGACTCCGAACGGGTTGCTCCACTCCTGCTTGGCCTCGTTACCGGTATCGGCCGTGATTGTCGCGGAGTTCTTGGCGTCGACTGCGACGGTACCCGCGACGTCGACATCGGAATTGACGATGGACGCAATGGTGCTGAAGGCCTGGTCGGCCTGGAGGGCTTCGGAAATATGCGGCGCGCCCATAATGGCTTCCACCGCATCGATGAAGAGATTGGTCCGCGCCCAGCCGATCGAGTTGAAGGCGATGACGGCGTTGACGACCTTGCCGCCAGCAGCCATTTCGCTCAGTGCGGTGGATTCGATGGTGCCGGCATTTGTGCCACGGACCGTCAGATCGTTGTTCGCGCCAGCCCCGGTATCCTTGGCAATGGTGCTGTTGTTGACCGTCGCTAAGGTCTTGCCCATTACCGAGTTGGTGACGGAGACAGCGCCCATCGCCTTAGACGAATTTCCATCCGTGACGTTTTCGGAACTGATGACGCTGATGTCGGTCGCCTTGATCGTCGAGACCTGGTTGGCCAACACGTCGATCTTGTCGGCCGCGGTTATGGAAGCGCCCTCGATGGACGCCGTGACGTCGGCATTGACCTGATTGCGGGCGAAAATGCCGCCCTTGGCGGCCGAGCCCGTGGACGTCATCTTCTTGACGTCCTTGTTGCCACCAAACTTGGCAAAAAGCGCGCCGTCTGCGCAAAGGCAGCCGGAACGATGGCTTCGGTGTTGAGCAGCTTCCACAGACCGAAGTCGCTGAAGTCCGCCAGCGCCAGGTTAACCTGATCGGTGTCGGCGCCCATATATTGGTAGACCTGACCAGCCTTGCCGCTGACCGCCGCCCACTTGCTGGTGTCGCTGAAGTCGGCAGACTTCAGGGTACCGAAGGACGTAATTGGCGAAGTGCCCTTGTATTCGTAGAGGACACCATTCTTCTGGATGCGATCGCCACTGCGAACATCGATGGTGTCCGGTGTGATCAGTTCATCGAGGTTGATCTCGTATGCTACGCGCACCTTGTCGCCGAACTGCAGCTTTTCGGCGCCGGAGACCGAGCCCGGGGTTCCCGACTTGGTGGTGTACTTGTAATCGTCGAGCACGGCGCTTACGATTTCGCTGACGACATCGGTGCCATATGTCGTCGCCGTCTTGTTATCGGCGCCGACATTGGTCAGCGTGCTGATGACTGCTGAATTGGCCGCGTTCACGCGCACCGAGCCTGCATTCACCGTGGACCCAAGGTTGATCTTGGCCGTCGCGCTGTTGCTGATCTTGTTGCCGGAAATGGCAAGAGCCAACGAAGACGACTTGGTCTGGGCCAGCGACTGGAAGGCGCCGGACGTCTTGTTGTCGAGCACGGCAGTGATCAGCCCGGCTGACAGGGCGTCAACGGTGACCGCGCCGGAAGACCACACGGTAGACCCCGAAATAAGGGCATCGACGTTGAAGTTGGTCTGTTCGCGCAGCGCGGCAAGCGTCGTATCTTCAACGAAATCGCCAAGCAGGGTTTCGACCGTGTTGAACAGCAGGTTGCTGCGTTCCCAACCGATCGTGTTGTTGGCGATCTGCATCGCCTCCATCTTCTTGGCGCCTTCGTCGATGGAGATGGCTGAGTTCTTCGCGGTGATGGTGGACGAATTATCGGCCTGTACGGTGACCGCGCCGACCTTGTCGGACGAGGTGCCGACCGAGGCGTTGACGATTTTCGCCGTCGTTTCGCCCTGGATCAGGTTGGTCGAGATGATGACGGTCTGGGACTTGGTGGTTCCGGCAGCCAGAACCTTCTTGACGATGAGGCCCTTGACGCCCTTGGGCGCAACCTTCTTGAGGACGCGCTTCTCGTCAAAGGCGCCCCCGCCCTGCACTTCGTTGTAGACGTCGGACGTCGCGTTGATCGTGCCGATCGACTTGGCGTCGATGAGAACGCTGTCGGCGTCCACGTTGGCATTGGTCAACAGCGCCGTGGCGCCGCCGCGCAGATCGTTGAGGACGAAGACTTGGCCCTTAACGGCCGCGCCGACCGAGCGCACATTGTACTTGTCGGTCAGGATCGAATAATCGAGGTCCGGCTTCCAGAGGTTCTTGTCGGTGAAATCGACGGTTCGCAGGTCGAGATTCGGCAGGTCTGCGCCGAGATAGGTGTAGGTATCGCCCGGTTCGCCCTTGATGGCACGCCATTTCGTCGTGTCGCTGAAATCGGGGGCGCCGGTCTTCCAATCGGTGACAGTCAGGCTGCCTATCCCGACGAACTCATAGAGCTTGCCGACGCTACCCGGCTGGGAGACCAGCAGGACCTGGCCATGGGAAATGGTCAATGGGTTCTTGCGCGTCGTGACGAGGTCGTAGTCGAGACCGACTTTGGTCCCATATTTAACAGGCTCGCGGACACCGTCGGTCAGCGTCCGCTCGGTGTTCATGGTGATGCCGCGGTTGTCGCTTTCGCGGCCGGTGACAGCATTCGTAATGGTATCCGACAGGCCATATTCCAGGAAGCGCTCGAGGGCGTGGAAGCCACCATCGGTGCTGGCAACCGCGGAGCCGGACAGCTTGACGTTGGAATTGACCAGCGTCTGGTCCTGCGCCTGTACGGTGAGTGCACCCGTGGCGCGAACGGATTTCTTGGACGCACCGCCGTCGATGACGGCGCTGGCCAGGCGATTGACCTGATTGTTGGCGAGGGCTGCGCCCATTACCTTGGCGCCGGTCTTGAGAATGCCGACATCGGCACTCTGGGTCGATGCGCTGCTGACGGTTGCGTTGACGACGCCCTTCGACAGCGCGAGAGCCGACACGAGGCCGGCTGCGACGATCGTGCTATCGGTAATCGATGCCTTGACCTCGACCTGGGTCGGATCCTGGAAGAACTGAGTCCCCAGCAAGGCATCGAGCGTCGCCTTCTGCAGCGCCAGATCGTTGCCCTTGATCTGCGGCCCCTGCCCGATCCGGAAGCCGATGATGTTCATCGCCTCCATCCTGGCCGCCGACGCCGCCCCGCCCTTCAGCATCTTCTTGAGCTTGGCGCCAGAAACCCCAACACCCTCAAAATTTACGAAAATCGAGGCATCGATGAAGCTGTCGTCCGTGGCCTTGACCACGACGTCGCTGTTCACGCCGGTCGTCGTGATCTCGCTTTGCTTGATCGTCGCCTTGGTTGAGCCGTTCACGATATTGGCGACGAAAATTCCCGCATTGACCTTCTGTGCGGACACAAGGGGATCGACGCCTTCGGCTTCTTCCTGCGGGATGGCCTCAGCGAATGCAGTAACCGTCGTGATGTTGCTCGCCTTTACGACGACGTCGCCTGCGGCATGAACGACCGAAGACACGATGGAAGCCAACGTGTCCTTCAGAATTTCGTTGAAGTTCGACACCCGACCGACGAACTTCTTGATCGTCGGGTCGGGATCGGCACCATTGGGATCGAGCGGCGGCATAAACGGAATGGATTCCGCCAGCACCGACGACTTGTCGCTCGCGCTGATCGTCAGCCCGCCGGAGCCGGCATAGATGTTGCTCGCTTCGAGCTTGGCGGTGGTCGCGCCAATCAGCTCATTCTCCGAATCGAGGCTGCGCGCAGAGTATGCCGTGTCGCTGAGCGCAAAAATGACGACACTGGCAACCGGCGAAGTGCCGACGCCGTTCGCGATCTGAACGCCCCGCACCAGTGCGGTCGTGGTTTCGTTAGCCTCGTTCGTTGCTGAACCAATCTGGTTCGAGACGATGTCGTTCAGCACTTCACCACTGCTCTTGGCGGTGACACTGACATGTCCGGTTGCACTGAGAACGTTTGGTCGCGCGGACGTCACCGCTTCACCAACAGGGACACCGACGCTGACGCCGGTGGTGCGATTTACCGTAGTGTCGGAATCGATCGCCGAGAAGACGACCATGGTCGCCAGCTTGGGCTTGACGGAATCCACCTCGGTCTGCAGCACATCGCGCACGAAGGTCGTGTCATCGGCCGCAATATCGATCGCGCCGGCACTGCCGGAAATGCGGGCGTCCTTGCTGACCGCCACCGTCGTCGTGTTAGTGACATTGACGTCGGCTTCGACATCCGCGTCAAAATCGAAGAGATTGCCCCAAGCAGTCTTGAGCTCGTTCTTGCGAAGCTCGATGATCTGCTTGATCTCGTCCATTGTGACCTGACCACTTTCGACAATATCTGCGAAAGCGGCGTCGAACGTATTGAAGCTCGGCGCTGGAGGCGGCAACTCTGTAACGATCACATCGTCGCTGTCACGACGCCAATTGCCGTCATCGTCCTGATAATGGTTTGGGTATAGCAGCGAGTTGATCACCGACTGCGGCAGTACGATTTTGCCCAGCGCGGGCGTGGGACTGAAAATCGATGTCGGAATGGTGATTTCCGCCAGACCAAGCAGGTTTGGAATCGGCACTTCGGTCAATTTGATGTCGACGTTGACGTCGGTATCGGCAGAAACCTTCACCGAGCTGCCGGTGATCGAGCCGGTAACGTTGATCGTAGCAGTATTGGTCAGGTTGGTCGTAATGAACCGGACCTTCTCGGACACCCGGCCGTGCATCTTGACCGTGTTGGCGGCTTGGGCCGAGACCCAAACCGCTCCACTAGTGGCGCGGAGTTGACCAGCAATTGTTATAGTTGCCGACGTGAGGCCGGTGACCGTAAGAGTGGAATCGAGATTGTCGCCGTCGGAGTTCGTCGCGCCAGCATTGATAGAAGCATAGGCAAAGTCGATGGCACGAAGGTCGATCGATGTAGCCTGAATTAATACTCCTGAGCCGATGTTGATGTCTTCGGCGCTCAACGCAAGCTTGCCGGAAATGTTTAGAGTCGAGTTGACGACAATCTCCTCGCCGCCGTCAACGGTCAGCGAAAACCCAGACAAGCTCGGCAGTGATGAGATGGTCGTAACGTTGGCGGCGTCGCCCAGGTAAAGCCAAACGTTGGATTCGGTCCGCGTGATCGTCTGAGCAACACCGTTAATGGTCACGCTAAGATCATTGCCGTTAGCGGCGATCAATACGTCCTTATTCGTAGCACCAGAGATGACAGAGGAACGATCAACGACCTGAACCCCGCCGCCGATGGTGAAAGGCTCGAGATTGGCGAAATTCAGCGTATGACCGCCCAGAGTTACCGACCCGGTGCCGCTGGCACCGACATAGGCACTGCTTGCAGTGACGCCCGATAGATATTCAAAGGTGTCTTTGCCGCCGTAACCGCCATCGATCTTGCCGGATAGAGATCCGCCACTCGCGATCTTGAAAACGTCAATGTTACCGTCTGACCCCCTGAGATTTTCCACTTCCGAGAATGTAAGCAGCGTTGGACGAACCGTAGTTCCGACCCTGCCTGCGTTTGCACCGTCAAGCCGCCATTCTGCGCTGTCAGAGGTGTCAAATACGATAGTGTCGCTGCCACCCCCGCCATCGATGGCAACCGAGGGAATTGCCGCAGAGCCAAACGAATCCTCGTCGATGCGGAAAACGTCATTCCCGGCACCACCTCGAATGGTGATCGTACTGCCGCTGATCGTCGACAAATTACCAAACGCCAGGACCTTTCCACCCTGGGCCTGGTCGATGATCTCGACCTTCTGAATGACGTTGGACGTTGTGCCGGTTTTCTCAATTTCTTCGATCATTCTAACAAGAATGTCGTGATCGAGATTGGCACTAAGGGTGACCGTGGAGTTGCCCGACAAATCGCCGTTCAACAAAAGTCGCGGTTCTAGTGGATCGAAAATCAAACGGACGCGTTGTGCAAGCTCGCGTTGCAACTGTTGACGGTTGCGCAAGCGCTGAAGACGCGCTGAGAGTGCGTCTGCAAGGCGCAAACGCCTATGCGAAGTTGGACGCCCTTGGATACCCTTGGATGCGAACGGAAAAGCCATTTCGCTAAACCCTCAATGCGGAAGCGCCGCGTTCATTCCTGTATGGCGGGATAAGGCGCCTGGTGGCGCCCCATCTAGTCGGTGTGCTACGCGTCCAATTTGGCCGGTGACGTTTCTGGCGCTGTTGGAGCTTCTTCGGTCGCCACGCTTTCACCTTCGGCACCGGCGCCGATACGCTCGGCGGTGGACGTCAAGTGACGCAACGAAGCAAGATGCAAAAACAGAAGTTCAAGCTCGTCTTGCGAATTCAATATAGCGAGTTGCTCGCCATTCAGAGCCTTGAGTTTTTCGCGATTGACTGCTTGAAAACCACCAAGAGTTAGCACTGAGCCATTACGCAGCGTGAAGCGCGCCTGCATTGGCTCGAGCAAGCCAAGTTCGCTCAGCCGGCGCGTAAAAGCCTGGGTACGCTGGAACTGGACCTGATAGGCCTGCAAGAAACCCAAAACGCCCTGAAGATATTGCGTACGCTCGCCGTCATTATCGAAAAGGCGCTCGCCGCGCCCCTCGCGATTAGCGCCTTCAAATTCTTCATCGACGCAAAGCGTGAAGTTGTCGCCGTCGTCGGAACTGGAGAACACAAAGGGGTAACGCCGCAGGAAAGCCGGAACATAATTGCCCTGCCAAGCGCCGTCTTTGCCAACGAAGAGATTTTCATCATCCCGCACGCCCAGAAGAACGACGGGAATGATGTCATCACCTTGTCCCGCAAAGACAACAGCCATTTCAGCAGCAGCATGCGGAAACTCCGCTGCCATCAGCGGGACTGAATTGACCTTGCTCGCGAAACTGAAATTGCTCCCGGTTCTGATCGCAAGATCGCCATGGCGCTGGGGGCTAACGGGTTCGGCGCGTTCATAGATCAACAACTGCTTAGGCATGCATCCTCACTCACGAAGTCCGAGGTGCACACGAACAGCGTCAATGCGACGCAAAATTGGGCCCCTCACCGAGCCCAATTAACAGCACATTGCCCTTTTGAACAATCCGAAGTTATACAAATTCCAATCACATTTAGACTAGGAATTGAAATAGAACATCGGACCAATCAAGAATTTGCAACTGGGTATAAATGCGACGCTTGCCAGCCAAATTTCTTGATGTAGGCCGTGTTCAGACCAAGGCACTGCTTGGAAGGGCATACCTCGCGATAGACGCACTGATGAAAGCCGTTTCGTTCGAATTCCAGCCAGAAATCAGGATCGATGTAGAGTTGCGGCTGGTCGTTGCGAAGCAGCGCTCCGTGTTCCGCGAGAAGGCATTCGGGGAAGTTTTTGACCTCCACCGCCCGACCTAAATCGCGCGCCCTTTCGATTGCCTTGCGCAGGAACGGCAGAGCTTCAAGGTGGTTAGCGGCCAGTCCCTTTTCGTCGTCTTCGCTCATTGGGAAATAGAACCAGAATTCCATCTGTTTGAGCGTGCGGACATGCGCCAAGGCCTCGACAATGTCCGGCAGAAGGCGGAAGCTTTTTCCGTTACCACCGTGTTTGTAATCGATTGGACGCCTTCGAAGCGATCCAGGTTTTCGAGCCCACGCACTGCCTTTGCAAACGATCCGCGAACTTGGGTGATATCGTCGTGAGTCTCCGGGTTTGATCCGGCAATACTAACAAAAAATTCGTTCACACCGGCGTCGATTAGCTTCTGCGTGTAGTCAAGCCGTGCCAGATGCATGCCATGAGTCTGTATCCGCACGTGCTCAAAGCCAGCAGACCGAGCTCGCGCAGCGAGTTCAGGAAGGTCGCGGCGGAGTGTGATTTCAGAACCAGTAAGGACGAGGCCGCGCCATTGACGATTGGCGCTGTTGTGCGCCAGAAGTTCCTCGAAGCTTTCGAGCGACTGCGGCTTGAGCCGATCCATAGTATCTTCGATCATGCAGTGCACACATTTGAGATTGCACCGAAATTCCATGGTCAAAGAGACATATTGATTGTGATCGTACAGCCCCATCCCGTCCAGCCTTCAAACGACGCCATAATAGGCGCTCTTAGTCACTTGCAAAGTGCCCTCGATCATACGGTAATCGATTCCAACGTCATAGAGCAGATGATCAAGACGATCGCGGTTTTGACGCAGAAATGATTTGATCGGTTCTGGATAGTTTAGCCGCTGGGCAAAAAATATTAGCTGATCAATGGTAATTCGGGAGAAGTAGACGCCGTCATTGTGCTTCTTGTTGGCGACAACGATCACGCCGCAGTCGCGCAATTCCGGCCAGAGGATAGCGTCAAGCGGAATTTCCCGCAGGCCTATATGCGCCGAACATGCAACTTTGGCGACAATGTCCTTCCATTGCGATCTGGCATCGAAAAAGTAGTAGAGGTTGTCCATCCGTAGACCGCGATCGGTCAGCTGGTAGCAGATGCCCGACGAAACACTGCTTCCCGGATTGCCGATGTACACGCTCAACTGATCAAGGTGGCGAGTCCCCAACTGAGCATCAATATCGAACGAGAACATAAAGTAGGGGCGGTCGGTCGGCAGGGTGATGGTGGAGGGTACCCATGGCGCAATGGTCTGAAGGACCCGCTGTATATCAGCGAGGCGGTCGATCCTGGCATAATCATAAATATAGAGCTCCCAGGCAAAGCCCTCTGCAAGCTTTTTCACGCCCCAGACAGTTTGGAACGCGCCGAGTTCCGTTCTCAACGCTTCAACAAGTTGCCGAAGCGCGGGGGAAGCGCTCAATGTTTCAAAAGACTGCCAGAGAAGGCTACTCTGTCTGAGCTTTCCCTCCGTTTTCGCGATCGGCTTATAATCCCAAAGACAATAGTCGCGATAAAGATCGCTTGGCCGCGCCCATTCCAGAACATTAGGCACGTAAAAGCTCCCTGCCGGGTTTTACGCCGAAATAGAACGTGGTGAAGTCCTCGCCGAATTTATTTGTGCCGACCGAAAGATGTCCAAGTCTCTTTCCGATGAGAGTGTTAAGCAAGACATTCTGGTCCTTCTTATCAATACTGTATCGGCCACATAGATCAGTGATTGAAGATGCAATAGCGAGCCCACCGATTTCTGCCCTGTAAAGATTGAAATCCCAAGACCGGCGCGAAGTCCCCTCCTCTTCTACGCGCAACGCCATTACTTCTTTGCCTTTGATCTTGACCAAACCAAGCAGGATCTCAGCTATATTGACAGAGGGCTGGATGCATTTGCTGGACTTAAGCTGTTTTAACACGTCTTGCGCCAACACATTCGGATCGAGCCAGTAGCGCGTAAAAGATGCCGCCCCGGTCTGGTCCCACTTCAAGGCCAAGTGCATTAGGTGACTCCGCTTTAGAGCTCGAGTGCCGTGTTCGCCGTCGATGTTTTCAAGGTAAAGCTTGCGCAGCGGTTTTGTGCCGCCTTCATGCCCGACATGTATCAACTTCGATATCTCGAAACGGCGATTAAGATCGTCCCTCCACATCTTTGGCACGTCTAGGCGGTGCATGAATTCGTCGAATGTTACTTTCAGATCGTCACGATGAATACTTAGGAGATAACGGTCGGCATTAAGCGTTTTTCGGGAAAGCTTGACCGACTGTTCGATGCCGAAGTCGCAGTCCAGATCGCAAATGATCTGCAAGGGATCATTGCTGGTCAAAGCCTGCGCTCCTCAATGGCAGCAACTGCTGCGAAAAGGAGGAGTCTTGGTCGAATGCCGGCAATATAAGGTCTGCCCGGCTCCGAACGCGCATAGTCTGCAGACGATAGGTTTCAGAAATGAAACCCTGATAGTGGGTCGTATAACTGGTAACCCAACGGGCGAAGTCCAAAGCCCGCGCGGGATCATCTCCTACTTCGCCGCTGGCGTGAAGCAATTTGCGAGCCAAGGCAATATCTGGTGTGGTGTCGATCCACATTGAAAAAGCGATTTCGCTGCCTGTTGCGCCATGCGCTCTGCCAAGCAAGGTATCCAGAATAACGAACCGAGGCCTGGTCCGACGGGCGTCATCGATGGCCTGTACCAGATTGCCCAGATCTATTTCGTCGTAATCCGAACCGCGGGCCATCCAGTCGCGGATTTCAGCACTTCGTCTTGAAGTGATCGTTTCAAAATCATCGTAGTGCAGCGCCGGCACGCCATAACGAGCGGCAAGGTTTCGAGTCAACGTTGTCTTGCCAGCCCCTGGATAACCCGACACGGCGATAACGGGAACGCGGCTCATTTCGGTTTCCGAGCACTTAAAACATGGAAAGGCATTTCCAAAGTGACCGTCTCTGAAGAAATCTCGATAAATCCGAGTTCCGTCAACCAGTCAGTGTAATGCCGGGCGGAGCGAAAAAAGGCAAAAAACCAGGTTCGCGACCATCGAATACGGCATACCTTCGCCTGTAACTCCGATTTCGGCCCTTTCGAAAATCAGCAGAGACCCACCGGGATCAAGTGCGACAAATGCCTTTTGCAGAAAAGAAAGCGCATAATCATCCGGCCAATCGTGTAGCATGGACTTGAAGCTAATAAGATCGAAGCCTCTAGGCAGCACGTCATTTCGAAGATCGCCGGGGATAAAGTGAACCCGATCTGCTTCAGCAAACTTTGCTACGTGACGCTGACCTAGTTCGCAAACGACCGGAAGATCGAACACAGTTGCCTGCAATCCAGCGACGAAGCTTACCGTACGCCGTGCAAATTCTCCGCTGTTGCCACCGACGTCAAGCATGCGGGTCGGATTGAGATCCCGAAGACGTTCGACACAGGCTGGAGCCTCGTGGGCAGTCAAAATCGTCGTGTAGCTGACCCAGCGGCTCGTCGCCTCAATGTTGGCCTCCGTGACATCCAGGCACAAATCGTAGCGGAAAAGTTCGAACACGCCTGCTTGCCTCATGAAGGCAGGAACGTCTGTCAGCAGCATATCGAAAAGCTGATGGACATCCGGCGCAACCAGGGCGGCAAACCACATCTTGGCTTCAAGTAAATCTCGGTAAGCCAACACTGATCGAAAGCGCGCTGAAAGATCGATGAGGTCTCCGTCGCGCTCAAGGACATTTGCGGAAATCAGCAGGTCGAGCACAAGCTTGAAGCCGCGCCTATCCATTTCTTGGAAAGACGCAAGCTCCTCAGCATCCCTAGCAGACATGAAGAAAAAGTCGATCAAGCCATGACCGAGGGCAAAAGAAAGCGCTCTTGCTTCTATTTCAGTACGAAGAAACTCGTCGACCAGCGCGAACGCCGCACTGGCTTCGTCAGAGTTAGACGGCAACCCCGCTGCTGATGTGGTCCACTTTTGTTCGCTTTGTGGCAGATTTGACATGTTCATGAGTGGCAAGCGATGCTATCCACGAGTTGTTTTCGGGGAAACTTGTTCATGACTGGTGCGACAAGTAAACTGGTTGTAGCACTGCTTCTGACCGGCACCGCTGTCGGCACGCCTTCGGCTCAGGAAGCAGTTGACGCCACGGGGTCATGGAACGGTTTTCATGTCGGCGTGCAGACCGGCGTGACCGGCTCGAAGATCGGCTATGTTCAGCAGGGCATTCCCGAATTCGACATCGAAGACGAAGAGTACAGCTTCGCCGACAGGAACGGCATTTTCAGCGTCTATGCCGGATATGACCATGACTTCGGAAATCGCTTTGTCGGCGGCGTCGAGGTCGATGCCAGTTGGCTCAACATTGACATCTCGCCCTTTAATTCTGGCGGCTTTGGAAGCCTGTTTAGCAACACTTATGCATTGGGCATCAGTTCGCGCCTCGGCTATGTCGTTTCGCCAGAAACCCTGGTCTATGCGCGCGGCGGCGTAGTGGGGCTTTACGTTGAAGGCGAAGAGGGCTTCGATGGAACCGCCACAGACTTTTTGCCGGCGGCGCGCTTCGGACTCGGTGTCGAAACGTTTTTGGTTGGCAACGTCACCGGTCGGGTTGAAGCAAATTATACGCTTCCTCTACGCGAACTCGAAATTCCGGATGATGGCGAGACCTTTGATCCCCGCAACCTGGCCATCACCGCGGGTCTGAGTTGGCGCTTTGGCGATGAAGCAGTGCCATCGACTGCACATCTGCCCGAGCCCTCGAAAGATGATTGGCAAGGCGCGTACATTGGTGCAAATGTCGCTTATACGCTTGGTGATCTTGATTTCGACCTGACGACCCCAGGCGCGACAGTTGGTCCATTTGCTGCCGAATTTGTCAATGCCGGGGTGGTTGCCGGTTATGATTTCCGCATCGACGACTTGGTTTTCGGTGTGGAGGCGGACTGGCAGTTGCTGGGTGGGCAGTTTTTTGATCCCGCACAGAATTCGCCGTTGGAAGGCAGTACAGAGCTTATCGGCTCAGTCGACAACAGCTTTTTCATCTCTGGTCGTGTTGGCTTCCTGGCCAATCCGGATACCCTGATTTATGGCAAGGGCGGCATCGGCGTCATTGAAACGACGGCCAATCCTGAGTTTTTTACCTTTGACTCCGGCGGTACGCAGACTCTCCCTGCCGTGCAGCTCGGTGGCGGTTTCGAGACCCGGCTGGCTGATCATGTCAACCTGCGGCTCGAAGGACTCTACACTCATACGACCGAGGGTTTTGTCGTCGACCTGACGCAGGAAGAACAAGCGACACTGTTTCCATCGACTGTGTCGGCCAAAGCTGGTCTGGTTTTCCATTTTTAAAGTTTGAGGCTGCAAGCGAATAAGGTTGTAGTCTTTTCATCACATCTTGGCGCGTTGCTGTTTCTCTGATTGAGTTCCGAGAGGCTTACTGCGCATGTAAGCCTCACTTGATTTCCAGGGAGTTAGACTTGGCGAAGGCACCAGCGACCGAAAAAGATACAGTATCGGAAACAACCGAACGCAAGGGCCTCGAATGGCTCGACGCGCAAATGACAACGCACTTTGCCAATGTGGTCAATGTGCAGGGGACGCGCGAGCAGGTCGATTTGTTTTTCGGCACCAATCGGACTTGGCACGTGACTGAAGACTCTGGCGTGACCGTCGAGCTTTCCAATCGCATCATTCTCACCCGCTCGCTGCCAAGCGCCTGGCAACAGTGTTGGGTAATGTCTTGCGCGAGCACGAGTCCCGTTACGGAACGCTCAACGTCGAATAGGCACGACATGGCCGGACAAAACCAGAATGAAGACTTAAACGGCACGGCAGACGCCATGCCCTTTAATCGTCTGGAAGTTTTGGAACCGGCCTTGTGGCAGCGTTTGACCGACGCGCAGACCGTGGCGGAAGGGTCTGCGGCCTGGCTCGCCCTGCAATGCCGACAAATTTTTGGCGTCAATCGTGGCGTGGTCCGCGTCGTACGACCAAATGGTTTTGAGACGCTTTGCAACTGGCCCGATAATGGCGCGGTCTTCACCGACCTGCTTCGGACGGCAGAGCTGGCTGCTACCGACCAGCGAGCGGTTGCGCGCAATTCTGGTGAGACGCCCAGCGTGGCTGTCCCTGTGATCATCGACGGGCAAGTAACCGCGGTCGTTGCGCTGGGTATCGCCAATGGTGGCAGGGACGACCTCAGGAACGCCATTCGGCAGTTGCAGTGGGGCGTTGGCTGGTTGCGTGATGCGTTGCGGCAGGAGCGTGGCAGCGCCGATAGCTTACAGCTCAGCCAGTCCCGAACGACAATCGACCTTATGGTTACCGCTCTGGAGCACGAGCGCTTTTCGACGGCAGCCATGGCCGTTGCAACCGACCTGGCAGCGCGGTTTGACTGCGCGCGCGTGAGTATCGGCTTCGTGCGCAGCGGGTCGGCGAAAATCGTCGCCATCTCGCACACTGCACAATTCGGCAAACAGATGAACCTCGTGCGGTCCATCGGCGCTGCCATGGATGAAGCGATCGATCAGCGCTCGCTCGTTCTTTTTCCTGGTCCGGCTGACGAACCTATAGCAACCTTTGCGCATGCCGATCTGTCGCGGGAACATCACGGCGGACAGGTGCTGACCGTGCCGCTGTTCGTTGTCGACGCCTTTATCGGCGCTATCGTGTTCGAACGCGGGCACGGACATGATTTCAGTACAGAGGTCATCAAGCTTGCCGATATTGCTGGAGCGGCCCTCGGCCCCGTCTTGGATGAAAAGCGACGCAACGATCGATGGTTGATCATCAAGATCTGGGAATCCTTCTTCAATCAAATAAAGCGACTGGCAGGTCCCGGCCACATTACACGCAAGCTGGTCATCGCGGCCCTTCTTGCGATTGTCGCATTCTTCGCGGTGGCCAGGGACATGTATCGCGTCAATGCCGATGCGCAGCTTGAAGGTTCGGTGCGCCGCGCGGTCGTGTCACCTTATGACGGCTATTTGCGAGATGCGACGGTGCGCGCGGGCGAAGTCGTTACAGCAGGCCAGCCGCTTGCCGAACTCGACGATCGTGATCTTGTTCTTGAACGTCTTCGCTGGGACACCGAAAGGCAACAACACCAGATCGAATACGACCAGGCTCTTGCAGCTCGGCAACCGGCGACGGTCAATATAGCGCGCAGTCAGGTCGACCAAGCCGAGGCGCAGATCAGCCTTATTGATGAGCAAATCGGCCGCACCCGCTTTGTTGCGCCGTTTGACGGCCTGGTTATTTCGGGCGATCTCAGCCAGCGCATCGGCTCGACCGTTTCGCGGGGCGAAGTGCTCTATGAAATTGCGCCGCTGAGTGGATACCGCGTCGTCATGCAGGTCGACGAGCGCCAAATTGCGCAGATCGATGCGGGCCAGACCGGTGAAGTGTTGTTTGGCGCCCTGCCCGATCAACCCTTTAAGATAGTGGTCGATAAAATTATTCCCATCGCCCAAGCAAGCGAAGGCCGCAACATGTTCCGTGTCGAAGGCCATCTGATCGACACGTCGGAGCGTCTTCGCCCAGGCATGGTCGGTGTCGGCAAGGTTGATATCGGCGAGCGTTCGCTCATAGACATCTGGACCATGCCCATCTTCGACTGGATTAATCTCAACCTCTGGCGCTGGCTGGGCTGAGCCATGGCCGCATCGCTGTTCAGCGCTTCGTGGTATCGGGTTGCGCCGCTACGCTTAAGGCTGCGTTCTCACGCCGAAATCCATCGCCAGCGATTTCGCGGCGAGGTCTGGTATGTCTTGCAGGATCACCAGACTGGTCGCTTTCACCGGCTGTCGCCTTCGGCAAATCTAATGATGTCGCTGATGGACGGGCGGCGGACCATTGCTGCAATCTGGGACCTGGTGGGCCAAAAGTCCGGCGATGATCCACCGACGCAGGATGAAGTCATTTCCCTGCTGTCGCAGTTGCACAGCTCCGACCTTTTGCAAGGCGAAATGCCCCCGACTTCGATGAATTGGGCGAGCGCGCCGCTGCCACCGTGCGCCGAAATCTTCTGAGCCGTGTTCGCAATCCGCTTGCATTGCGTCTACCACTGTTCGATCCGGACAAGTTTCTTACTGCCACCATGCCCTTTGTCCGGCCCTTGTTTACGGTCTGGGCGTTTTTGGGGTGGCTGGCACTCGTCGGCACGGGCATTTTCCTCGCCGTTCTGCACTGGGCGGAACTGACGGACGCCGGCAGCGAGCAACTTTTCAGCCTTCAGAACATCGTCTTCATTGCAGCCATTTATCCGCTGATCAAGGCGCTGCATGAAGCGGGGCATGCCTACGCCACCAAGGCGTTCGGCGGCGCAGTGCATGAGGTTGGCATCATGATGCTGATCCTTATCCCGGCGCCCTATGTCGACGCCACCTCAGCCACTGCTTTCCGCGAAAAGTGGAAGCGGGTCGTGGTGAGTGGGGCAGGCATCATGGTCGAATTCTCCCTCGCGGCCGTCGCTATGATCTTCTGGGTCAATGCCGAGCCCGGGTTTGCCCGGGCTGCCGCCTTCAACATCATGCTGATAGGTGGCGTGTCGACTCTGCTGTTCAATGGCAATCCGTTGCTGCGCTTCGACGCCTATTACATCATGGCCGATCTTATCGAGGTTCCCAACTTAGGCGCGCGTGCCAACAAATATTTTTGGTATCTGGTCCAGCGCTATTTCCTTGGATACGAGACTGCGGAAAATCCGGCGCAAGCTAGGGAGAGCGCAAATGGCTGTTTTGGTACGCGCTGATCTCGTTTTTCTACCGTGCCATCCTTAGTTTTACCATCGCACTGCTAGTGGCAACGCAGCTCTTCTTCGTCGGCATCATTCTTGCCGTTCTCTCCCTTGCGAGCACTTTTCTGCTGCCGGTATTCAAGGGTGCAAAATATGTGATCACCTCACCGAAGCTGCACGATCATAGGGTACGAGCCGTTTCGGTTTCGGGAGCGTTCGTCGTTGCAATCTTGGCTTTGATTTTCGTTCTCCCGACGCCTTACGGCACGGTAGCACAAGGCGTAGTATGGATTCCGCAAAGGACCGAAGTCGTCGCAGCGTCGAGCGGAGTTGTCTCTAATGTGCTAGCTTCTCCTGATGCCATCGTTAAAGCTGGCGATGAATTGGTCGAGGTTAATGACCCTACGCTTGCGCCTCGAATAGCCGTACTCGAGACCCAGAGACAAGAATTTCTGCTCCGCTATGAAGCGGTGCGCTACACAGACCGCGTACAGGCGGGTGTGCTTCTGGAGCAGACCCGTAATCTAGATGGCACGCTGGCGTCGCTTAAGCGCCGACAACAGGACCTGATCGTACGGGCAAAGCTCGATGGTCGTTTCATACTACCCAACGCCACCGATATCGTCGGTCATTTCGTCTCAGAAGGTGAACTCATTGGCTACGTGGTCGGCGAGGAAAGTCCGGGCGTCCGCGTCGTGGTACCCCAATCCGATGTGGACATCGTACGCAATCGCACCGATCACATCGAAATGCGTTATGCCAGCAATATAGAGACGAGCGTTCGCGCCCAAATCGTGCGGTCGACGCCAGCCGCGCAATTTGATCTCCCGAGCCTAGCCCTGGCAACGCAGAGCGGCGGCTCGGTCGTCATCGACAGCAGCGGTCAACAGCCACGAGCGCTGGAAAGTATCTTCGTCTTTGACCTTGTGCCGGAAACCAATGACCAACCGCTTCTCTTAGGCAGCCGCGTTCATGTGCGGTTCGATCATGGCCGGGAAGCGTTCGGATGGCGCGTTCTGCGTTCGCTTCGGCAAATTTTCCTGAGCACCTTCAATGTCTGAACTTGCTTCAAGCCAAGCTCTGCCTCGACCAATCCAGTATCCGGAAAAAGCAGACAAGCCGCAGAAGAAGCTAGACAAGGTGGCGAACGACCTGTTTGGCCATGCCATCGCCTGGACCACCAAGCCGCGTTCTCGCGCACTCAAATCGATTGTCGCAAAGGTCGATGCGTATGATGAGAGATATCGAGCGCTGGATCAGGCTGACCTCGAGAGGGCAATCGCGGACACTTCGCAGGCGTTGCGTCGCAGCAGCGGATTCCCAGAACATTTAGTTGTACAGGGGTTCGCTCTGGTGCGCGAGATTTCGGGACGGCTTAGCGGAAGGCGGCACTATGGTGTCCAACTGATCGGCGCCTATGCAATCGTTCGCGGAAACTTGGCTGAAATGTCGACTGGAGAAGGCAAGACGCTGACTGCGGCCCTGGCTGCCGGAACAGTGGCTATGTCTGGCCTGCCCGTACATGTCGTGACCGTTAACGACTATCTGGCGCAACGAGATGCCGAGATCACCAAGCCGATCTATGCTGCGTTAGGACTATCTGTTGGCGTTGTGGTTAGTGGACAAACATTTGAACAAAGGCGGGCTGCCTATGCCTGCGACGTTACCTATTGTACTAACAAGGAGCTGACATTCGACTATCTTCGCGACCGCATTGTGCTCGGGCAGCAAAGCAATAATCTTCGTCTTAAGATGGAAGGACTTCGGGCAGGCTCCACGCGGATGGCCGAATTGAGAATGCGCGGGCTGCATTTTGCCATCGTTGACGAGGCAGACAGTGTCTTGGTCGACGAGGCTAGGACGCCACTGATTATTTCCGGGCAGAGCGATGCGCAGGTGACTGCAGACGTTGCCAAAGACGCCCTCGCCCTGGCGGACAGCATGCAGGTCGATGTCGACTACAGCATAGTCGTAGACGAAAAACGCATCATCCTGACCGAGGCGGGCCGGTCACGCATCGCAGAGTATGCCAAGCATCGCGACCAGAATTGGCGCGGTGTCATCGTCCGCGAAGAGTTGGCCCGGCAGGCCCTTTCTGCGCGGCACCTCTTCCATCTCGGAGAGCAATACATGGTGCGCGAGGGAAAAGTGCAGATCATAGATGAACATACCGGCCGCGCCATGCCGGATCGTGCCTGGAGCGACGGCTTGCACCAGATGATCGAGATCAAGGAGGGCTGCACGCCTTCTCCGCGCCGCGTCACCATAGCACGAATGACCTATCAGCGCTTTTTCCGCCGATACCGCTATCTGTCCGGCATGAGCGGCACCGCCCAGCATGTGGCCAGCGAGCTCTGGTCCGTTTACAAACTACCGGTTGTTCGCATCCCGACCCATCGACCGGTGCAGCGCATCCATTTGACCGATCGTGTTCTGCAAACCACCGAGGCCAAGTGGTCCGTGGCGATTGCCCGGATTCGGGAGTTGCATGAACGTGGAGTACCCATTCTTGTGGGCACCCGCTCAGTGGCAGCTTCCAACGCTGCCAGCAAACGTCTCGCAGAAGCCGGATTGCCGCATGAGGTCCTAAGCGCCGCCCAAGATGGCGAAGAAGCGGCGATCGTGGCGCGTGCTGGAGAGCACGGACGTATCACTGTCGCCACGAACATGGCCGGACGAGGTACCGACATTTCGCTGGCGCCAGGCGTGGAAAATCTCGGCGGATTACATGTTCTGATGGTCGACCGCCACGAAGCCCGGCGCATCGACGACCAGCTTGCCGGCCGCAGCGGACGCCAAGGCCAGAAGGGGTGTTTTCAGGCGATTTTGTCCTTGGAAGACCCTCTGATGGATTTTCCACTCTCCGGCCTGTTGCGGGCCGCGGAAGCAACGATACGCCCGTTTTCAGGCGAAGCTTTCGCGCGGTGGCTGCTGCGATTTGCACAAAGGCGGACCGAACGAATCCATGCCGGCATGCGCCGCGACCTTTAAAATCGGACGAAATGCAGACAAAAACGCTCGCATTCACAGGGCGGGCGGAATGAAGCGCGCCCTCTTTTTCCGATGCTCTTACTCCTGTCTGGTGAGTCCCTTGCCGAGGATTTGACGCTCGATTGCGTCACCGAACCGGCGCAGCGCGTAGAAATCGGCAGCACCGTCACCGGGCTATTGAGCGAAGCCTTAGTAGGACGCGGTGACAAGGTAGCCAAAGGTGAAGTCTTGGCGCGGCTCGATGCGACGATCGAGCAAGCGAACGTGGCGGTTGCTCAAGCCCAGGCCGAAGCCGATGAACTGGTTGAATCGCAGCAAACGCGGCTGGCACTGGCCGAAGCTAACCTCAGAGGTCACGGTCCCTCCTAGATTCGGGGTCGGTCACACAGTCGCGGATCGACGAGCTTCAAGCTCTGGTCGACATCACTCGCAATGATCTGGCTGCCGAGCAACGTCGCCAAAGCCTTGCCGAACTTGAGCTGCAACGCCAACGCGAGCTGCTGTCGCTGCGAACCATAACTAGTCCTCTGGATGGTTTCGTGCTCTCCCAGTCGGTGCAGGTCGGCGAATATGTACGGCAGGATAGTACGGTGATGACCATCGTCCAGACTGATCCGCTTTATGTCGAAGCCTACGTGCCGTCCGAACTTTATGGACAGATCAAGGTGGGCGACAAAGGCAATGTGGCTTTGGAACAGCCGAGCGGCACCGTGGAAGTTGGAACGGTCACTGTCGTCGACCCCGTCTTCGATGCCGCCAGCAGCACCCTCGGAATCCGCCTCGAACTTTCCAACGCGGAAGGCGCCCTGCCCGCCGGCCAAAGATGCCAGGTGACGTTCGAATTGCTTGACTAAGGTGTCGCTTTATTGAGCATCGAGGCGTCCACGCCACTTTCGGTCTTTAGCGCGCAGCCATTCCGGCAAAATGACGTGGGGGCTAGGAGAAAGGCTTTGAGCACGGCTAAGCGAAACCGCCATTTCGGGCCGGCGCTGTTGAAGTAATTCATCTCGGCTCTGGCGATCGCCAGCCGGTAGTAGCCGCGCGATTGAAGAAAAATCCGGTGCTTCCTACGCAAGGCCAGAGCGAGGTCATGCACCAGCTTGTCGTTCTTGTCGGACGACGGCGTGATATACTGGTCCAACACTATTTCTGACGTACCGATAAAGCCACCGCCCATCAGCGCAAGGCGAATGGCCCAGTCGGTATCCTGATGACGCCGAAACAGCGGATCAAAGTCACCGACGGCCATGAACGTTCCGCGACGAGCGAGGAGCGTGCAGGAACCGTGACGGCCCATCCTGCCAGTGGATGGGCGCAAGCCGGTGAGGATGGCAAGGGCGACTGCCTCGCCCTGCAGCACCTCTCCGTCGCTCGCGATGGCGGCGCCACGAGGGTTCCGAGTTTGCCCGATAATCCGGCGTGAGCCGTAGCAAGCAATAAAAGGAAGGCTCGACTGCTGCTCGGCACGGCGCAGTGCCGAGATTTGGTCCCGAAGCCGGGAAGGTCTGCACACATCGTCGTCGTCGAGAAAGGCTATGAACTCTCCTCGCGCCTCCTGGACCAGACGCGTGCGCGTTGCGCCCGTACCGAGGTTTATATTGTGCACCACAACACGGATGCGATTGTCCGACGCCGATAGTTGTCGGACCAGCGCCAATGATTTGTCCGTCGATGCATCATCGACTACTAGGATTTCTAGTGCCGGCCAGTCGAGGGCCTGAGCCGAGCGGATGCTGCGCTCAATGGTGTCGTGGGCGTTGAAGCAGGCAATGGCGATCGTGATCAGGGTTTGCTCTTCGTGCCCAGTCATGGCTGCCACCGGCTGAATTGCAGGCGGCTTTTCCAAGATCGCGCCAGACGGGGAAGGTCGACATCAATCCGCGCTTGGGGTGATGGTCGATCAAGAACCCGGACAGCTTCGACGACGCTTCGATTGGACGCTGCCACAGTTTCGAGACGAACCTTGCTGTGGTGTTTCGTGAGCGCCCTTATATGAGGGTTGGTGTTGATCTCGTAAATCTCGGGGACACCGTTGACGATCGCATAATCCATGCGCCCGAACGAGACGCCTGCGATCTCAAATCCTCGTCGCAATGTATCCTTGTGCGGCATCGACTCGCTGTCTTCGCGGTCGGCAAGGTAGTGCTCCTCCGTCGCTACTCCCGGTGCGCCGAACTTGGCATGCCAAGTGGTGTCGGTGACCGGCGGACCGGCAATCAATTCATCGCCCACCATAAAGGCGGCATGTTTTCGGAAGGCTCCCGGCAATTCGGCAAGTTCTTGCGCCCTGAATTCGACTATCAAAAGGTCCCGTAACGGAAATCCCTGGGCTACCAACCGAGACAACTCTCGGTCGATCTCAGGCTGGCTATGAAGTAGTTCACTCAGCGCTCCCCGGTGTGCCGACTCGGTCCGCAGGAACACCGGAAAGCGAGTTGCCTGCTCTCCGTCCACCGGCCGCCACACCGAGAATGAATTTATTTGCGTGCGAAGCAGCGCCTTCAGGAGACTACCGCGCGGCAGAAAGGTGCGCGGGTCATTAATTAACCTGGCCCCTGCTTTCTCCAAAGCCGTTGCATACCTACAAGTAATTTCGAGCTCCCAGCAACTTAGCCTCTCACAATCGGTGAAAATCCAAGTTCCGAGCGGCAAAACCTTTCGCCAGAGCAACCAATCATAGGTCCTCACGCGAAAAAGTTGCTTTCCAAGTTCTTCGCTGACATGCTCGATATGGTGACGGTGACTTCTGGTGGATAAGAAGGTAATCAATTCTGAGCCCCTGGACTCCCTTCATCCTATCTAACACATGACCACATGAGGAATAGATGATCTCTCTCGACCATTCAAAACTTCTCGGCTTCAAGCTTGTCGGTACCCAGCGCTCCGGCGCCAAGATCGGCAGCAAAGTCGGTTTCAAACCCGGTCGCGCCAAGTTCGGCGCTAAAATCGGTGGCAAAGTCGGCTCTATTTAGCCCGTAGTCGACTGACGTCAGTCAGGAGGTGACGATAAGTCACCTCCAATTCTTCAGGTTTCAATGATGAAATTTCAGTTCGAGCCGTCCGGAACGCGGGCAAATGCGCTGGATCGTGCTATGCATGTCAGCTTGGCACAAAGCCTTCATTATATTAGCCAGCAGTGCTTGGGACAGATCGACTTCGATGCCGTTTCACTGAACCGTCTTGTAGAGAATATTTCGGTTACCCGGTATGGGGCGACGCTCTTCGGTCTTTACTATCAGTTGGTGGACGCCATCGATGATGATGACCACACCCAAGCCGGGCACTTGTTTGATCGTCTCGTTAGCGAACAACCAGTATCGTCAGGGCTTCAGGTCCATGCAATAGAAGACGAATGGACTTCAGGCCAGGCAGAGCTTTACCGACGTGGCATGTCGACGGACCCGACGGTCAATTTCAGCTTTCTTCAGCCGCCCGACGAGATGGCTGCACAATTCAAGCAAAAGCTCGTTGCAACACTCGATCGTTTCGAACCTGTCTTGCCCGAGATGATTGCGGAAATTCGCGGACTCTTGTCCGAGATCGTCTTGGCGGTTGGCGAGGCCGACGCGGAATATGTATTTGACGGAGGCTCGAGCTACCAGCTTTGGGGTGCGCTGTTCCTAAATCCTGCATTCCACGATACCGAAATCCAGGTCATGGAAGTGGTCGCGCATGAAGCAGCGCATACTCTCCTTTTCGGGCTGACGGTGGAAGAGGCATTAACAGAAAACGACGACGACGAGCTGTATGCGTCACCGCTTCGCGTCGACCCTCGGCCTATGGAAGGAATTTATCACGCGACCTTTGTTTCGGCGCGAATGCACTGGGCGTTGTCGAAATTGCTGGCCTCGGAAGTCCTGACAGAAAAGGAACGTGATTTTGCGTTAGCCGCACAATCCGAGGATGCTGCCAACTTCTTCGCGGGGCTAAGCGTCGTAGAAGAGCATGGACGGCTGACCCCCACCGGGAGCGGAATCATGCAGGCAGCCAAACAATATATGACCAGCGTGATCAACCGTTCTACAGGGGTTTCGACCTAATTAGCCTGCTCCTGGAAGAATACGCGAGGCCTGAACATTCATGCGGGATGCTTGCCCGAACGTCTTATGCGTGGTCGCGAAGTGACTGAAACAATGCCAACGAACTGATGTTATAACTTAAATCGGTTCTATCTTGCCCCATGGCCTAGTAGGACGGTTCTTATAGTCTTAAACAGCACCAACAAATCTAAATCGAGGGAGAGGTGTTTTATATAGTAGAGGTCATAAGATAACTTCTCGATCTCTTCCCTCGTATTTGCCGCATAGCCGGAACTGACTTGTGCCCATCCAGTGATCCCCGGAAGAACAAGCGTACGAAGTGCGTATTTTGGCTCAGCTGCTTCGCTACTTCTGGCGACATATTCGGCCACGGGACGAGGACCAATTAGACTCATGTCGCCGTTAATAATGTTCATTATTTGCGGAAGCTCATCGAAGCGCAGCTTCCGGATTAACTTGCATCCTGGAATAATCCGACTATCGCCAACAGCTGTCGAGCCACCGCCCGTACCCTTGTACATGGTTCGGAACTTATACATGCGGAAACGACGCCCGCCATATCCTCGCCTAATCTGCACGAAGATGACTGGGCCGCCGTCACGCAAAAATATGTACGCGGCAACGGCTAGAGCGATAGGCACAGTCAGCGGAAGCGTAACAAAAGCACCACCAAGGTCGAGGAAACGCTTCATCCGCGCATAGATTAGCTGACTTGGACTATAGGAAAGATGCGTGGTGTCGAAGCTCGTTACATCAAGTCTACCTCGCTTCTCTTCCAAATAGCGCGTCCAAGACATAACCTCGACGCCACCCAAGTAGCAGTCGGCAAGAAGCCTTGACCAAACGTGGCTGTGGTGCTCCAGAGGGTCTATCAGCAGGACCTCTGTGCCTTCTAGCTCAGCTTCCGGCCCCGGCAGAATTGGAACGCCGTGCAGTTCTTGTGATATTTCTTCGGCACGCGTGAACGGCGCCAGCGCGACATTATCATCAACCTGACGGTGACGTCGCACATTAGCGTAAGCTGTCAGAATTATGGCTATCGGTAAGCATAACGCCAGCCCTTGATAGCTCACCGGAACTCTTAGGGCAGATAACGCACTGACCGCCACGCTGAACAAAGCGGTGCAGACCAATGTGGAAATAACGACCGGCGCTTCGTGACGACGGAGAGCCGTCAAAACGGCCGCGGAAATTATTGGAACAAGAGCGATAACTCCCACCGCAAGAGCGAAGTTATTCCAGTCACTTCGACCAGGGCGTGAAAACACCGAGTAGTATACAAGCGCCTGCAGCAGGATTGCGAACAGGACCGGAATGCGAAAGGTCCTGAGTTGCCGGAAAAATTTATATTTTCGGGTTCGTCCGCCTAACTTTGTCACATAGGACAGATTGCGGGCTGGATAATCAGGGGGCGTTCTCCGGGAGCGCTTTGGCGGCATCCACTGCTCCTACGGGGAGATATTTTAAAGCCCCATCACTTCGATCATTCGCGCATTGATCTGGTGCACGTCAAATCGTGACTGCGCGATTAGTCGACTCTGTTGGCCCATGTCAACGATAAGGTCGGTGTTGTCGATAAAGCGCTGCATCGCCGCTGCCAGATCTTCGGGCGCGCGCGGTGGAATAAGAAAGCCATTGATTCCGTTCAAAACAGTTTCTCGACAGCCAGGAGTATCCGCCGTAATTACAGGCCGTCCGCTTGCCAGCGCCTCCTGGATCGATCGTGGAATGCCCTCACGGTAGTAGGATGGCAAGACGAAGACGCTGGACTGTGCAAGCCAAGGTCGAACATCAACGTGCCCCGGCCACTCCACCAATCCCTCCCCAACCCAGCGGTCAACCTCCGACCGGGATATCCCGTCCGGATTGGTGTCGAGGCTCCCTAAAAGCAAAAAATGGACTGTTGGAAATTTCGCCTTCACCAAACGAGCCGCATTGACGTAATCGCGCACACCCTTCTCCGAAAGCAACCGAGCGGCAAGGAGAAAAGTGACACGGTCGGTCCGAGGTGCAAGCATAGGCCAAGCTTCTAGATCAACGCCTGTACCGTCGACCAACACCATCTTGCCTCGAGGCAAAATTCTTAAGCGCACGAAGTCTTCCACATCGTCAGGGTTCTGCATAAATGTGGAACTGACCTGCGCCAGAGCCAATTTGTATAGCGCTTTAGCCGTCTGATGTACGATCCGACGCTTAAGGCCGAAACCTTTTTCGACGCCGAAAGCATAACCCAAGCCGGCAATCAGCGCGTAGCGGTGCGGCACTGCTACCATGCGGGCGGCGAAGGTTCCGTATATCACGGGTTTTATTGCAAAACTCAGGACGGCATCAAGTCTGAGATCAGACAAAATGCGCGCAAGCCTGAGCATATCTCGGATGTCTCGAATGGGGTTTAGGCCGGTTCGCGATATATTTGCTTCTACAGGCTCGGCGCCCAATGCCCGCAATTCAGATTTCATTGCGGGAGTGATATCCGGAGCGAGGGCGAAGACCTTGTGACCACGTGAAGCAATTTCAGCGAGCAGGGGGCCGCGAAAATTGAGCAGTGAGAACGCGTTATTGCTCAGGATCGCGAAGCGACGAGGAATCAAAAGTGTAGCATCCTGGCAGAGTTAGTTAGAAGACCGCTAGCATTATTGGGAACTTTCCCGAGCGACAAGCACAGGTTGCCCCATCGCCGAGTTGTAAGGGATCCATTTGTCGGCATCGCTGCCATAAGTAAGCCATACCCAGTACGAGGCGGCGAAGCAGGAAATGATCGCAATCTGCGCGAACAGAGCAAGCGGACGCCGGAAAAGGCTTGGCAGGGTGGCAAAAGCGTAGAGCTGCAGCGGGAGAAAGAACAGCGCGGTTCTGTCTGCTAAGGTGGACCGGTAAAAGGCAAGGACGAACAGGGCGAGGATGGCGAAGGAGACGATGGACCAGAGCCACAGCTCGGCGGGCTTAAGCCGCGTGCGCCAGGCAATGAGGATGAAAGCAGCCACTGCTACGACCGCCTGCGCAAGCCGCACAATCGCTCCTTCGGAGCGCAAGCCGGCTTCCGCCACGCCTGGCCCAGGGGCATCCCCTGTGGCCAAGATGTACTCTTGGCTTAAGAACGCAGCCTCATAGCCAAGCAAAACCATGGTGAGCACGAGGGCATAAAGGGCGATGCCCATGGCCCGGGCCAGATATGGCCGATCCAGGCGGCCGGCGAACAAGGCCGGCGAAAACACGAACAGGCAGACAGCAGCCTTGTGAAAAAGGGCCGCGACGGTCACCGCGCATAAGAACCAGACTATCCGCTGGCGCTCAACGGCTAGGATTGCCAGCATGCCGAAGCCTACGGCTACGCCCTGACGCGTATACCCCATATAGACCACAGTAATCAGGTACGGTACCGCGACCAACAGTGCGAGTGCGGGATTTTTCCTTGTGGCGCAAAAAATGACTAAAGGAATGACGGAGAGAGTTGCACATACGAGGTTGACGAAATAGATGCCGCCAAGGCCATTGGCGCCCAGCCAGTTGAGCATCGCATAGCCGGGATCGGTGTCTCTGAGGCTATAAGTAAGTCCGTTTGTTCCGGCACGCTCAATCATCGCGATATAGGCGCCCCAATCGGCACCAACCTCGTGGCGCAGGCCTACATAAACGATGAGGACGATGGCAGCAGCCGAAAACCAGGCCCGGTGGAACCGTTGCGGTGCGAACGAAAGTGCCGCAAAGGCAACAAACGGGACCCAGTAAATCCAAGCGCTCACTTATATCCTGCCTTCCGCCATGTTGGTCCTACCGCAGCCGTATGTCGCCAGAATGCACTAACATTCACACCGAGCAATGATGCGCGGCCGCAACCTGCAATCTCTTTGACCAGACGTGCCAACGCTTGTGCCACCGTAGCGAGCGGCATATGAAGGCGCCACCCTCCACAGAAGCCGAGACAGTGTCTTGCTGGATACGTTCCAAAAATTGCGCGCCTTGCTTAAACCGCGCGAACAACGTCAAGCACTGTTGCTGCTAGCCATGATGCTGGTGTTGGGCGTGGTGGAAATGGCCGGGGTTGCGTCAATTTTTCCACTGATTGCGGTGCTATCGGATTCAAGCCTCGTGTACAGTAATACCTGGCTCAATGCTGCCTATAAGACGTTAGGTTTTACCAACCTCAACACGTTCTTTATTTTCCTTTCGCTTGGCGTCTTCGCTGTCATCGTGCTGCGTACGGTATTTACTGCCTTCACCAGCTATGGGCTATTGCGCTATGCCTATTCTCGCAGCCACGGGCTAAGCGTTCGGCTGCTCGGATCGTATCTTAGACGTCCCTATACCTTCTTTCTAAACCGGCACACCGCCGATATGGGCAAGACCGTCTTATCCGAGGTGGAACAGGTCATTAACGGCAGTTTGATCCCGGCCCTGCAATTTGTTTCCAAGGTCATTGTCTCCAGTTTTCTTATCGCAGTTGTAGTGATCGTTGATCCGACCGTAGCGGCAATTGCGTTAGTGGGGATCGTCGGGGCTTATGGATTGGTCTATTTCGCCGTTCGTGGCTATCTCGGCGTCATCGGCACAGAGCGGATCGCCGCTAATCGGGAGCGGTATCGTATCGCTCAGGAAGTGCTCGCGGGAGTCAAAGAGGTCAAAGTCGGAGGATTGGAACGCGGTTATTTGAGGCGCTTCGAGAAAGCGTCATTGCAATCCTCAAAACTTCTCAGCAGGCTCAACCTCGTGCGCGAGGTTCCGCGCCATATGCTGGAGCTCATAGGCATCGGTGGCGTGCTGGCTGTAATCATTGTCTTACTTTTTCGTGCAGAAGGAGATTTCACCAGCCTTACCGACGATGGCCGTTTACGCCTTTGCCGGTCTGCGACTGCTTCCGGCGATCCAGGGGCTGTACCAAGCGATAGTCTCACTGCGCTTTGGGGGACCAGCGCTAGATGCACTCTGTAACGATCTGGTCGATACCCAAAACACCAACGATCTTAAGCCAGTGCCGACTCTCCCCCTCAAGCGAGAGATAACTCTTAAGGGAGTCAGCTTTGCCTATCCTAGCCTCGAACGGCAGGCGCTGACCGACATTTCGCTGAGCATTGCGGCACATTCTACCGTGGGGTTGGTCGGCGCGACAGGCGCGGGTAAATCCACTCTCGTCGACCTAATCTTGGGACTGCTGGAGGCAAAGAGTGGCACGGTAATGGTGGACGGCGTTCCGATAACCCCGGATAATGTCCGCTCGTGGCAGCGCTCGATCGGTTATGTGCCGCAGCAGATTTTCTTGTCAGACGAAACCATTGCTGCAAACATTGCTCTGGGCATAGCGCCCGACAAAATTGACATGGCTGCCGTTGAACATGCCGCCCGCTTGGCGAACCTGCATGAGTTCATCGTCGCGGATCTGCCGCGTAAATACGAGACGGAAGTAGGAGATCGCGGGGTCCGCCTTTCCGGCGGGCAACGTCAGCGGATAGGGATTGCTCGGGCGCTCTACCACGATCCAGACGTGCTCGTGCTTGATGAAGCCACAAGCGCGCTGGATCATTCAACAGAGCGATCTGTCATGGATGCGGTCGCAGGAATTCGGTCGCAAAAAACTGTAATTATGATCGCGCATCGCTTGACCACAGTCATGTCATGCGACCAAATTTTGTTCTCGACAAAGGCCGGATAGCTCGACGCGGGACTTGGGCCGAGCTTGAACAACACATTAACTGAGGCTGCTCCGCTAGTCGCCACAGCACCTCCCACTGCTTGGCTTACGTGGCGAAAGCTAAAGGTCGCTGATGGACCACGTTACATGGGCCAATCGCGCATTTAAGAGCCCGCGCCCTCTGATCATACGCCTTTGCAGCCTGGCCCAGCGCACTTGCTTCGCGACTACGCTAGATGTCTCAAGCTAAGTTGGATCTTTCTTCTGTAGCGCTAGGAGATCCCCCGATTCCCCCACCTAAGAACCCGCTTTTTAGAAAAATTAAAAAGCACAACATCTCCAAAACACTTCAATTTTAGACTATGAATTCATATCAATTCGTCTGAATATTCCATTCCTCTAGATCAATTGGAGCAGTTTTACTTTCTATAATTATTCTGCACTGCATATAGGAACAAAACTTCATCTTATAGAGACTACAAGGATCTCTGGTATACCAATAATAAAAACAATCTGATCACACAGAAATGGCCTATTAAATTATGAATTCTTACTCTTTCAATTGATGAACAATTAATCATGATTGTTACACTGGGAATAACTTCCTATAACTCAGAAAATACTATATTGAGGGCTATAAATAGTGCCCAACATCAAGAGTGGTCTGATCTTGAGATAGTTGTTGTAGACGACCAATCGACCGATGGAAGCTGGGATACCTTGCGTGCGTTGGCGGCTATGGATAGCCGCATTAAACTTGTTCGGCATAGCACCAACAAGGGAGTAGCAGCATCTAGAAACACCATTATCGCAAACGCATCGGGATGCTTTGTCGCTTTCCTCGATGACGACGATGTGGCGATGGTCGACAGAATTCGTGCGCAGGTTGAACGCACGTTACTTTACGAAGCAGCAAGCGGAGCGCGATTGGTGTTTTGCTATTCCGAACGTCTGGTCATAAAAGGCGAGAATTCGCCCGTCCACGTCAAATCAGCAATTGGGAACGCTTCACCAGAGCCTTTTGGGCCGGCCGTTGCTGATCATGTTCTCGGTCTGCCAGACTGCGGAGAACAATTCGTGTTTGGACTCATGGGCAGCGGAACCATGATGGCGCGTCGGACAACATTTGAGGCGGTCGGGCGCTTCGACGAAAAGTTTAGAAGGTTCGAGGAGCAAGATTATGCTATACGCGCCGCTCTAGTCGGGGCTCATTTTATTTCTGTTAACCGCCCATTGATCACTCAATACCTGACGCAGCGCGTCGACAAATCTGGCTCCAAGCCGTTGCATTATGCTTTGCTGCTGCGCGACAAGCACCATGCCTATCTCAAGCAGCGTGGCCTCTACCAAGCGTCGCGAATGTTTGCGAGGTCTGATTTTTGGGGCAGCAAAAGTGCAATTTTAGGCGCGGCTTTTACCGGGCACTGGCTTATGCGCTAGCGCCGCAACTGATGCCGGCCTATTTTAAGCGGCGAGCTGGACGGGCGCCATGACGCCGCTCATCACAATCGGCGCCACCGCCTACCAGGCTGAAAACAGCATTGAACGTGCGGTGAGCAGTGCACTGCGTCAGGATTGGCCTGGCATTGAGATCGTGATCGTGGACGATGGTTCCACGGACGGAACCTGGAACGCCTTACAGCGCCTGGCCGCGTCTCATAAGGAAATTCGTGCCTTTCGGCAGGAGACGAACCAAGGCGTTGGCTCGGCGCGGAGCCGGATTGTGCGAGAAGCGCGGGGCGCGTTCATCTGCTTTTTCGACGATGACGACGAAAGCGCCCCCGATCGCGTGCGCCGGCAGCTGGAGCGCATTCTCAACTACGAGGCGCAGTCTGCCGATGGGGCACCGGTGATCTGCCATACGGCGCGGCGACAGGTCCTGCTTCAGGGGGCACACGGATCGAACCGACCATGGGGCAGCGCGAGGGAGTTTTGGCGCCGCACGGGGTTGCGGTGGCACGGCGGATCTTGGCGGGGAGCCGCTCGAGGACGGGTATGGTGCGGTGGCGACATGCTCGCAGATGGCGCGGACCGAAACCTATCGGGCGCTGGGTGGGTTCGACCCAGACTTCCGGCGCAACGAGGACACGGATCTCGCCGTGCGGCTGGCGCTGATGGGTGGGCATTTCGTCGGGATCGCCGAGCCGCTGGTGACGCAGACGCTGACGCTGACCTCGGACAAATCGCTTGAGGGGGAACTGGTCTATAAGCTAATGCTGATCGACAAGCATCGGGCCGTGTTCGATACTGCGCGACACTATCGGTTTTGCCGAAACTGGGTGATCAGCAAGTACCACTGGCTGGCGCGGCACCGGCTCCGGTTCGCCTTGCGCATGGCGGGAGCGGCGCTGTGCCATCCGCGTCTGACTTGGCAAAGGCTGCGGCTTGCCTTACCGAACCTTGAGGGCAATCGCGCCTTTTCCAAATTTCATACCAGGCCGCCCGACGCCTCCAAGGGATCATGAGCCAGAACCAGAGCGTAACCATTGGCATCACCTGCTTCAATGCGCGGGACACGATCGGCCGCGCCATTGCCAGCGCGCTGGCGCAGGATTGGCCCGAGATCGAAGTGCTCATCGTCGACGATGCCTCGATCGATGATTCAGCGGCGGTGGTGGAGGCTGCGATTGTAGCAGAGCCACGGGCGCGGCTGATCCGTCTTGCCGCAAATGGCGGTCCTTCCGTAGCGCGCAATGCCTTGCTTGCCGGAGCGCGTGGCGACTTCATCGTGTTCTTTGACGATGACGACGAAAGCCTGCCGCAACGGGTGCGCAGACAGATTGAGGCGATCGAGGAGTTCGAGGCGCAGCATGGCGGTTTGCCAGTTGCCTGCTATGCCGGGGGGAGCGTCTTTATCCTAATGGTTATCGCAAGCTCCTGCCGGCGGTTGGCGCGCGAGACATTCGTCCACATGGGCCGGCCATGGCCGATCGGATGCTGTTTCATCATACCGTCGCGGGCTGGGACTATGGCACGGGGACGGGGGCAGGCATGCTGATGGCTCGCACGACACTGTTTGAGCAGGTCGGCGGCTTTGATCCGGCGCTGCGGAGGGTGGAAGACCTCGATTGGGCTATTCGGCTGGCACTAGCGGGAGGTTGGTTTATTGGTACCGAGGAGACGCTCTTCTTGCAGCATGCCACGACGGGAGCCGACAAAAGCTACGAGCGCAATCGCGATGCCGAGATTGCGCTTGCTGAGAAACATACCGACTATCTTCGTTCGATCCGGCGCTATCACCTCGCGCGCAACTGGCCGGTCTTGCGGTACTACCATTTCAAACGGGACTATTTGAGTTTTGCGCTGCAATTTTTGCGCATCTGGTTGGTCAATCCTTTGATGGCAACCAAGCATATTCTGGCCACAGGCCCAAAGCGCCTCGCCCATGAGCGACGCATGAGAGCGCAGAGCTAAGATGCGGATGATGTTTTCGGCTCGCGCCATGCACAATATGGCTGGTGGCGTGGAGCGGCAGATCATTACGATCATGAACGAGATGGTGCGTCGCGGGCACGAAGTTGCGTTGTTCAGCTGGGATCATGAAGACGCCCAGGCATTTTATCCGATGGACGAACGACTAAAGTGGTTCAAGCTGGACATGGGGAATCCTGCCCGGCGCGCTAGCTTGGGCTTGCGGGTGAAACGTGTGAAAAAGGTTCGGCGTCTGGTGGAGGATTTCCGTCCAGACGTGATTGTGGCATTTCAGGGCGGTGCTTTCCGCATGCTCGCGTTCGCAACGCTGGCCACAGGCATTCCTGTAATCGTGGCTGAGCGGACGTCTCCGACAATGTACGAGCACGTCGGCAGCCGGCGCAAGCAGCAGATCGAGCTGTTCTCCTACAGGCTTGCCAAACGTATCACGGTACAATTCGGTCGCTATCGCAACTTCTACCCACCGTATTTGCGGCGCAAGATTGTAGAAACTCCAAACCCGGTTCGCTCGGCCGCTAGGCTGGCATGCCCAGCACAGCCGAATGCAGCGGGGCGCTACACTTTACTTTCCGTTGGCCGCCTGAGCTTTCAGAAGAACTTTTCTGCGCTACTGGAGGCATTTGGCGAACTGGCGGAAGAGTTCAAGTGCTGGGACCTCCGCATTGTTGGCGAAGGCGAGGACCGAGTAGCCCTTGAAACAATGCTCGAGGAGCGGCCTTTGCTGCGAGGTCGTGCGTCGTTACCGGGAGCGCAAAAGACGTCGAGAGCGAATATGCAGCAGCGCACCTCTTCTGTCTCCCAGCGCGCTGGGAGGGCTTTCCGAACGCACTAGCAGAAGCACTAGCGCACGGCTTACCGGCAGTTGGCTTTGAAGGCTGCGCTGGGGTTCCCGACCTAATTGAGACCGGTCGAACTGGGCTGCTGGCACCCGGCAACGAAGATGCGCACAATCTCGCCGCGACACTCAGAGTACTGATGCAAGCGCATGAACGTCGTGCCGAGATGGGACGTGCTGCGGCAAGTTCAATGGAGCGTTATCGTGAGGATTTCTGCTTCGACCGTTGGGAGTTGGTCCTAATTGAAGCAACCGGAACGGTTCTTTGAGTTAAACGTCAATGCAGAAGGTTTGTTAGAAGGCCCCGTGCTAGCTTCGGCCAAAGGAAGGGCTCAAGATCGGGGCGGGAACGCGGCTCTTGAAGTGACTTCGAAAGAGCATCTTTGAGCTGGTCAGGCTTGTCAAAATCAACAAGGTTGCCGCCAACAAGCTCCTGTAGCTCGCGAAAAACTGGAAGATCTTGCGCTATCACCGGCACACCGCGAGCGCGGGCCTCAATGTAAGGAATGCCGAAGCCTTCCAACTCAGAAGGAAAAACAAAAATCCGGCTCGCGTCATACTCTGCTATGAGTTCCTCCTGGGTGAGACCCTCCCGTATGGTCAGATCTATGCCCAGTCGCTGTGCATATTGAACAATGTTGGCGCGTTCTCCGAAGTCCGCACCAACGAACAACACGCGCCAACGAGTGCCAGCGATGGCCTCGAGAAAACGCCGATGACCTTTATGACGAACAAAATTAGAAACGTAGATCAAGTCGTAGGCAAAAGTCTGGCTTTCCGGCAACGGAGTGAGCCAAGATGGAGCTATGCCGTTATATGACACGACTATTTTAGCCGTAGAAATTTTAAGGGCGACCGCAATCCGGTGCCGTTCTGCTCTCGAAACAGTCATCACACGATCAGCCATCCTCGCTGACAGCCAGTGCAGCCAAAAACCAAGTGCCGCCCCCTGCGCCCATGGACTGTAGCAAATTTCGCATCGTGAATGACGTGAATGCTCTTGAACCTACCCAAAGAGATCGGCCAGCGGCGCTTCGGAAATAACGAGATCGGGCCGCATCTTTTGCAGCTTGATATTGAGGACTGGCAACAGCAGCAATCGTCGCATCCAGCCACAATCGAGCGACACGTATCTATGCCTTACTCCCTCGGGTGGTTGCCAAGGCGAGAGGCAGATAACCTCCGTATCTGGCAGATCCGCAAGTGCTTTGCAGATATTTTCGGTGCGAACGCGTAGCCCGGAATGAGCACCATTGTGGTTGTATGGGCTTAAATATACGATGCGCATCCGCCACTCGTATTGTTCATGCTGTGCCCGTGAGGTAACGAGCCCGATACCATTCGATGAAACAGGCGACTCCAGTCTTCAGGCTGGTCTCGGGCACACTGCCAATCAGGTTCCTCAGCAGAGTGGTGTCAGACTCTGTCGCCACTACGTCGCCGGCCTGCATCTCCATAAGATTCAGTTCAGCTTTTTGATCGATAACGGTCTCGATGGCTTTGATGAAATCCATCAATTCGGTCGGCCGTCCACCAGCAATATTGACTGTTCGGAAGGGCGCTATAGCGGACAGGCTATCACCCGAAACCGGCGCACCTCGAACTGGCAATGCTTCACCTAGTCGAAGCATTGCATCGACGAGGTCATCGACATAAGTGAAATCTCGCCGCATCTGGCCGTGGCCGTAAACGTCGATCGGTTTTCCACTTAATATTGCATTGGTGAATTTGAATAGCGCCATGTCTGGCCTGCCCCACGGGCCGTAGACGGTGAAAAATCGGACGCATGTAGATGGAATACTGAAGAGGTGCGAATAGGAATGGATCATTGCCTCGCACGACTTTTTCGTAGCCGCATAAAGCGAGGCTGGCGAATCCGCTCGATCCAACTCTGCGAATGGCATTTTGGTATTGCCTCCGTAGACAGAGCTGGTGGAAGCGAAAATGAAGTGTTTGGGTGGCGTGCGCCGTAGCGCTTCAAGCAAGTTGGCGGTGCCGACGACGTTAGACTTAATGTAGCTTTGCGGATGGTCCAGACTATAACGAACCCCCGCCTGAGCGGCGAGGTGGTACACCGTTTCCGCTGTGGCGGCCCGGATTGCAGCATCCAACGCCGAAGCATCTTCTAGCATGGCTTCGATCTGCTGAAAGCGTGGATACTGCTTGAGGATCTCGACGCGTGAACGCTTCAACGCCGGATCATAGTAGTTCGTAAAGCCATCAAACCCAACGACCTCATGACCCTGCTCCAGCAGCCGACGGGCGAGATGAAAGCCGATAAAACCGGCCGTACCTGTTATAAAAGCCTTCATGCCTCAGCCCTTCACCATAATCGAGCGAATCACTCTTCAGCAGCCGCAGTACGCGCGGCCTCGGTTTCGCTGGAGCGCCCTATGCTGAAATAGGAAAAACCCCTACTTGCGACCTCATGAGGTTCATAGACGTTGCGAAGATCAACAAGGACAGGAACCCTCATTTCGTTTTTGAGTCTATCGAGATCCAGTGACCTGAACTCATTCCATTCGGTTACCAAGACCAGGGCGTCGGCTCCGACCGCAACGTCATAGGCACTGGATCCGAATTGAACATCACTCACCATCCCGGCGGCCGCCTTCATCCCCTGCGGATCGAATGCCGAGATTTTCGCACCGCGGTCCTGAAGCCCACGAATGATGTCAAGTGCCGGGGCCTCTCGCATATCATCTGTGTTTGGCTTGAAGGTGAGGCCGAGAATACCGATGGTCTTGCCGCGCACTTCACCGCCGCAGGCGGCAATAACTTTTCGTGCCATGGCGCGCTTTCGCTGATCGTTGATCGCGACCGTTGTTTCAACCAAACGCATCGGGCGGTCGAAGTCCTGCCCTGTCTTGACCAGCGCTAGCGTATCCTTAGGAAAACAAGATCCACCATAGCCCGGTCCGGCATGAAGAAATTTGCCACCGATACGATTGTCGAGACCCATTCCGCGCGCGACGGCCTGGACATCCGCTCCTGCGACCTCGCAGAGATCGGCCATCTCATTGATGAAGGTAATCTTCAATGCCAGAAAGGCGTTAGCCGCATATTTGGTAAGTTCCGCGGTACGACGAGTGGTGAAAAGCATCGGAGCTTGGTTCAGGTAGAGCGGCCGATAAACTTCCGTCATGACTTCGCGCGCCCGATCATCTTCAACGCCAACAACAATCCTATCTGGGCGTTTGAAGTCATCGATCGCTGCACCTTCCCGCAAGAATTCAGGATTTGAAGCCACGGCGACATCAGCCAGTGGGCTAGCCATTGCAATGATCCGGGCGACTTCATCGCCCGTACCTACCGGGACAGTGGACTTCGTTACAACAACGGTAAACCCTCGGAGAGACCCAGCAATCTCCCGCGCTACATCGTAGACGTACGAAAGGTCAGCGTGGCCGTCGCCACGACGGCTCGGCGTGCCTACGGCGATGAAAATAACTTCTGCCGTCGACACAATCTGTTCAAGTTCAGTTTCGAAAGAAAGCCGCCCAGCTGCAACATTGCTAGCCACGAGCTCGCCCAACCCAGGCTCGTAGATCGGCACTTCCCCCTTTTCAGCAATGATATCTTCGCAGCATCCTTATCGACACAACAAACAGTATGCCCAAAATCAGCTAGACAGGCTCCAGTCACAAGCCCAACATAGCCTGCGCCGATGATGGCAATTTTCATGAAGTTGTCCTTGAGTGGGTTTGATCAACGCAGATACGTCACTTGCCGCGGGCCGTGGATATCTTTCCAGAAAAGTCATAGCAAGCGTATGCTATATACCGTCCGGATTTGTCCCGCCTGATCTATGTTGCCGCCCCAAGCCGGTAGGATCACTGCTGGTGGTGTAGCTGACGTGAGCTTACCGACGCATTCCAGTAACGTCGCCTTGCTACCCTACCCTGCTCCTGAAAGACCATCTTTAGCAGAATCGAAGTTAAAACTGCGCAAGCTGTTGGAAGAGCAGCCGTAGGGGCCGCGATCGAGAACCGCCACTTTATTTTCTGCCGTTAAATTAAGTATGGCCAGTCGCACGATTTAAATTATAAATTCTAGTACACGGCGCCGCATGAATTGGGATGGCAAGGGCGGCGCACAAGCTTAATCAGCTTGCACTTAAGCTTGGTTAGCTTGGTCAAGGTTAATCCCAATAAAATAGGGGCTCACCGAAGTGAGCCCTTCAACAATTCACTGTAAGCTGACAAACCTTACTGTGCTGTAGGTGCAGCCGGCGCTGTGGTGTCACTGGAAGAAGGTGAGGTCGTGTTTGACGTAGACGCAGGGGTACTGTCTGCAGGGGCCTCGGTCGATGAGGTCGCTGGCTCAGAAGTGGTCGCTGGTGCCGGAGTTGTACTGGGCGCCGCAGTCGTGGATGTGCTTGGGGTCGTGGGTGTAGTAGTCGTCTCTGTTGTCGTGGCTTCCGGAGCAGGCGTCGCTTCCGGTGTTTCGGTCGTCGTTGCTGCCGGAGTGGTGGTGGTAACGCTAACGTCGCTATCGCCACGGTTGTTCATGAATAGGACGACGATCAGCACAAGTGCTACGATCGCGACAATGCCGATGATGGTGTTTCTGCTCATTGGAACTCCTTAGAACGGTGCTTCTCCAGCTTGTTGCTGAGCACTCGACTGTGTACCTCACGGCGATCGTATACACCAGTTGCGGCTCTATCCTAAACCAATGCGCTTTCTGAGGACCTAGAAGGCAATGAGGCAAAAGGAAAGAAAATGGCGCACCCGACAAGATTCGAACTTGTGGCCTCTGCCTTCGGAGGGCAGCGCTCTATCCAGCTGAGCTACGGGTGCATCCGTGAGGCGGGGGTTACCCCGGCTGAACAGGGCGCAACCTACTCAAAGCGGTAGCGTGACGCAATATGGAATGCGGACGAGAGGCCAGCACTCGGAGGGCGTCATCGAGCGCCATAGCGACATTTGTGCTAGCACTCAAATGACCAGCAGCGATTTGTGAGGGAAATGGTGCCCAGAGCCGGAATCGAACCAGCGACACGCGGATTTTCAATCCGCTGCTCTACCAACTGAGCTATCTGGGCATCGGGCTTTTGCAGCGCTTGCTGTGAGCCACGGGCCTTATAGGGGAAGGGTTTTTGCCGTGCAAGCAGGAAAAGGTGGTGTGGATAAAGGTGTTGCATGACAACGAGGTGCGCATCGACGAAGCCACGGCTGCCCGGCTGATCCGCGAGCAATTCCCAGACTATAGTGACGACCCGATTCGCGCACTGGAGGAGGGCACGGATAATGCCGTGTTCCAAATAGGGCAGCGCGCATCGGCACGCTTTCCTTTGCGAAACGTGGATGCAGAGGTCTGCCGCGATGCCTTGCGTCGGGAAGCGTCAGCCCTGGATGAACTCTCGCGTTGCTGCCCGTTTCCCACACCGCAGCCGATCGGTGTTGGGCGGCCGGGCCATGGCTATCCTATGCACTGGGCCATGCAATCGTGGGTCGCCGGCAACACAGCCACCCCGCAGGGACTGAGTTCGTCCGGAGGTTTTGCTTCGGACATTGCGCATCTGATTGCCGCCTTGCGTCGGGCCAATATAGACGGACGTGAATTCAGTGGCTCCGGTCGTGGCGGCAAGCTTCGCGACCATGACGGCTGGATGGCGACCTGCCTGCAACAGAGCGAGGCTATACTCGACGTGCTTCCCTTGAGGCGCCTCTGGCAGCAATTTCGGGCGCTGCCGGCGGCGAAAACGCTCGCCATGTGTCACAAGGATCTCATTCCAGCAAATCTGCTTGTCCAAGGAGATCGATTGGTGGGCGTGCTCGATGGCGGAAGTTTTGGTCCCGCCGATCCGGCGCTCGATTTGGTGGCGGCATGGCACCTGTTCGATGCTTCTCGGCGCGAGGTGCTGAGAGCCCAGCTTGGATGTGATGACGCCGAGTGGTGGCGGCGCGGGATGGGCCTTCGAGCAGGCGATGGGTCTCGTGTGGTATTATCGGGACACACATCCAGGCATGGCTGCGCTCGGTCGCAGTACGTTGGGGCGGCTGATTACGGCCGCCGAGTTCGGCGCTGAACGGTAGCCGGCGGCCCTCTCATGATGTTATGCCTCGGACCTCCCTGCCCTGCCCGGATTAACCATGACCGACACCGTTTTGAGCCGCTTCCTCCGCTATGTCGTCATCGATACCCAATCCGATGCCGCTTCACCCTCCCAGCCGTCGACGGAAAAGCAGAAGAATCTCGGTCGCGTCCTGGTCGAGGAATTGCAGTCCATCGGGCTTGCAGACGCCCATCTCGACGAACATGGCTATGTCTATGCCACCGTCCCTGCCAACACGGACAAGGATGTGCCGGTTATCTGCTTTTGTTCGCACATGGATACGGCCCCGGATTTTACCGGCAAGGATGTGCAGCCGAAGCTCCACCGTGATTATCAGGGCGGCGATATCACGCTTGGCAATTCTGGCCGAATCATCCGCACCTCCGACCACCCCGAGCTCGACAACCAGATCGGCAATGACGTCGTCACCACCGATGGCACGACGCTGCTGGGTGCTGACGACAAGGCGGGCATTGCCGAGATCGTCACCGCAGCCGAGATGCTTGTTCGCGACACGTCCATTCCGCATGGCACGATCAAACTGCTCTTTACGCCCGACGAAGAAATCGGCCGCGGGGTGGACAAGGTCGATCTTGCAAAGCTCGGCGCGCGTTTCGCCTATACCATGGACGGCGGCACTGCGGGTTCGGTCGAGGACGAGACCTTTTCCGCCGATCTTCTGACGCTCGAGATCACGGGCGTTGCCATGCATCCCGGCTTTGCCAAGGGCCGCATGGAAAACGCGATCAAGATCGCCGGCCAAATCCTCGCGCGCCTGCCGCATGAGGTATCGCCGGAGGGCACGGATGGCATTGACGGCTTTGTGCATCCCACCGAGGTCACCGGCTCGATGGAGGCTGCGACGGTCAAGCTCATCGTCCGCGATTTCAAGGACGCTGGGCTGACCGAGAAACGCGACATGGTCGATGACATCGCGCGAGCGGTTCTGGCCGATTTTCCGGGCTCCAGCTACCGAATTTCAACCGTCGAACAGTATCGCAACATGAAGCAGGTGCTCGACCGGCACCCCGAGATCATCGACAATGCCGAAGAAGCTATTCGCCGCGCGGGCATGACCCCCAGGCGCGCGCCCGTTCGCGGCGGCACGGACGGTTCTCGGCTTTCCTTCATGGGCCTGCCGACGGCGAACATTTTTGCGGGCGGTCACGCCTTCCACTCGCCGCTCGAATGGATCAGCCACCAGGACATGGACCGCGCGGTCCGGACCATCATCGAGATCGCCAAGATCTGGGAAGAGCGCGCCTAGTTTTTGCGATCGGTTTGAAGGCGAGAGGGGAGCCGTGGCTCCCCTCCTAGGTTCAGTGCGGCAGCTTGCTCCAGGGCGTGACTTCGTTGCCGCCGAAGAGGCCAGCGCGCGGCAGCTTGAAGATGAAGTAGGGGCTCGATAGCGGCAGGGCGGTCGCACTTTCGAGCCGCTGGAGTTGGTCATCCGAAAGGTGCACGTCAAGCGAAGCGATATTCTGCGTGAGCTGGTCCGGCCGGCTGGCCCCAATCAGCACAGACGATACGCCGGGCCGAGCCGCCACCCAGGCGAGGCTGACCTGCGCCATGGACTTTCCGGTCTCGGTCGCGATCTCGCGGACCGCATCGACGATATCGAAATTGCGCTCGGTGAACAGCATGCCGCCAAACGGGTTGTCGCCATTTAGTCGACCGTTGCTGCCAGCGTCGCCCGTATCGCTGGCATTGTCGGGCATGGCTGGAGCCTGATCGGCGCGCGACAGCATTTCGCGTCCATACTTGCCGCTGAGCAACCCGCCACCGAGTGGACTCCAAGGCACGAGACCCAATCCGAATTCGGCACCGGCCGGTCCGATATCGAGTTCGATGCCACGATCGATCAGTGAACAAGAATATTGAAGACCGATCGGCTTTGGCAGGCCATGGGCAGAAGCAAGCGTTGCGATCTTTGCCACGTACCAGGACGGCGTGTTGGAAAATCCGTAGTGAAGGATTTTGCCTGCCCGCACCGCGTCGCTGAGGGTGCCGAGCACTTCCTCGGCCGGCGTGGTGCGATCCCAAACATGCATCCAGTAGAGGTCGATATAGTCCGTCTGGAGGCGGCGCAGCGATCCTTCGATACCAGCGCGAATGTTCTTTTTGCCATTGCCGCCCGCCAGAGCGGTTCCCTGTTCGCGCGAAAAGCCCGATTTGGTAGCGACGACCAGCCGATCGCGCAGACCAGCTTCGGCGACGAAGCGTCCGAGCATGTCTTCGCTCTGACCGCCGGAATAAATATCGGCCGTGTCGACGAAATTGCCGCCCGCAGAGACATAGGTGTCGAAGATGGCGCGGGAAGTGTTTTCATCGGCACCCCAGCGGCCGGCCCCAAATGTCATGGCGCCGAGGGCGAGAGGGCTGACCACAAGGCCCGAAGCGCCAAGGGTGCGATATTGAGTAAGGCTCATCATTCTCTCCTGTTCTGAAGCAAGACGTAAGTCTGCCGAGACAACGTGATTAGCCGTTGCGGGTCGCATGAGCTTGTGAGCAGATTGCAACAATGGACCGCATGCCGCTCAACGATCTCGCCTTGTTCGACGCTATCGTGCGGGAGCGCAGTTTTACGCGGGCGGCATCTGTTCTTGGCATGTCGACCTCCGCACTAAGCCATGCGATGCGCGGCTTGGAAAAGCGTCTGGGCGTCCGACTGCTCTCAAGGACCACCCGCAGCGTGTCCCCGACTCCCGCGGGCGAACACCTGCTCGCCTCTCTCCAACCTGCCCTTTCTTCTATCAGCGAAGGATTGTCGGGCCTCAGCGAATGGCGCGACAGCCCGTCGGGCCTGGTGCGCATCACCACCATCGCCTGGGTATCGCAAACCATCCTCGAACCCAGGCTGCCGGCGTTCCTGCTGGCGCATCCGGATGTGAGGGTCGAAGTCAGTATCGATGACGCGCTGGTCGACATCGTCGCCGAAGGCTTCGATGCCGGGATCCGCTTTGGCGAGACGGTCGAAAAGGACATGGTCGCCGTCCGTGTCGGCCCGGATCTGCGTACCGTGGTGGTGGCGACCCCGACTATTTCAGCCGCAATGCGCCGCCAACTTCACCTCAAGACATCGACCGCCACGCCTGTCTCAACTATCGCCTTGCAACTTCGGGCGGCCTGCTGCCTTGGGAATTTCGCAAGGATGGCAAGGACATCAAGATTAGGCCCTCGGGTCCGTTGATCGTCAATGACGGGGCCCTTGCCCTGGCCGCTGTGAGAGCGGGAGCGGGTCTGGGCTATATCATGGAGCAGGATGTCGCCGAAGACATCGCAGCCGGCCGGCTGATCCAGGTGCTCGACGAATGGTGCCCGACCTTTCCCGGCAGCTTTCTTTATCACTCAAGCCGCCGGCAGAGCCCTCCTGCGCTGAGGGCGTTGATCGATGCGCTTAGATGGCGATGATGGCTGGAGAAAACCTTGGCTAAGGGCTAGTCGTATTTGCGAAGCGACATCGCGGCAAGGAACTCGGGTGAAGCGACACGCCGTGAAAGGGCACGAAGCTCCTGCGCGGCACCTGCGCCGAGCGCTGCATCCAGCCTTGTATTAACCCCTGCCCAGAGTTCGTACATCTGCCGGGTCTGCTTCATGCCCTGTGCGGTCAACACCGCTCGCTTGGTGCGCCTGTCATCAGGATCGACCTGGATTTCGACCACCCCATCCCGGACGAGGGGTTTCAGCGCATGCGTAACGGCGGATATCTGGATTGACAGGCGTCTGGCGAGGGCCTGCAGCGGCGGACCCTTGCCGCCCGGGGCGCCGCCGAGTTCATCGATGCGGGAAACCACCATGGCCTGAGCGGAGGTCAGCCCGCTCGGCGCAATCGTATCATCATATAGATCTGCGTCAGCTGCCTCGATGCCTGCCGCAGCGCCGTATGGGTGCAGTTGAGCTGGTCATAGGGCTCAACACTGTCTGTCTTGTTCGGCGGGTCGAAGGCCATATCGATCTTTACCTCTCGCGCAAGAAATAGTTGAGTACATCACCATTGACAAGGTCAGCCCGCCGATCCTATTAGTTTAGTACTCAACTAATGGGATTGACCATGTCTTACTCCAAAACCGCCCTTATTAGCGGCGCCTCTTCGGGCATTGGCGCCGTCTACGCCGAGCGCCTCGCAGCCCGCGGCTTCAACCTGGTTCTTGTCGCCCGCCGCGCCGACCGATTGTCGACGCTTGCCGAAAAACTTCAGCAGGCTGGATCGACCTCGGTGCGCACGATCGCTGCCGACCTGACGAACGAAGCCGATATCGGACGCATTGAAAATGTCTTGCGCAATGAGGCGATCGACCTCCTCGTCAACAATGCCGGCATGGGGCCCAATGCCTCGACGGCCGTTATGTCTGATGCCGATGCCGCTGCGACGCTGGCACTCAACGTCAATGCCTTGGTGCGCCTGACCCGCGCGGCGCTTCCAAGCATGCGGACACGCAAAACGGGCGCCATCGTCAATGTCGGCTCCGTCCTCGCCTTTCACGCCCTGCCCTCGACCTCGCTCTATAGCGCGACCAAAGCATTCGTGCTGACCTTCAGCCGTGGCGTGCAGCAAGAGGTCAAGGATGATGGCATCGTCGTCCAGGCACTTCTGCCAGCCGGCACGATTACGGAATTTTATGGAACGGCTGGCTTGTCTATCGACGACTTCGACCCGCGCGTCTTCATGACCGCCGAACAGTTGGTGGACGCAGCCCTTGCCGGCCTCGACCGTGGTGAAGAGGTGACGATGCCGTCGGTGCATGACCAGCACCTTTGGGACGATTTTGACGCCGCGCGCCAGAAGCTTTTCGGCGGTACGCAGAACGGCGCTCCAGCCGAACGCTACCTTGTCGCATAAATTATGTGCCGCCTACTGGGCGGCACAATTCTGCTCGGCAATGGAGCGCGATCAGGCTACGCGCTTCACCTTACTCTGATGCGCTCAGCATCTCGACGAGTGAAAACGATGGCTCGCCTTCCGACACGATATTGTCGATCTTCCAGCCATCCTCGTCGACCAAGAAATAGTCGAGTTCAGTGCGGGTGCCGAAGTTATCGAAACTGACATGCGCGGTGGCGGTATCGCCCTGCACGTCGACTTGGTCGATATCGAGATCGCTCAGGTCCCAGTCCTGAGCGACAATGACCGGATCGAAATCGAAGTAGCCGTCGCTCTCCAGTTTGGCTTCGTAGAGCGCGCTCAACTTATTCGACTGCAAGGCGGCAAAACCGTCGGTGATTTCATCGGCAATGTAGGGCGCATACAGGGCCTCGATCACCGCCTGAGGGGTGTCAAAGCTTTGCGCCGCGGCCGGCCCAAGAAGAGCAAGTGTTGCGGCGATGGCAGCGGACAGGACGCGCATGATTTTGAAATCCCCAGTCTTGTGACCGCTTCTATCTTTGCACGGCTCGAACATCTGCGCCATCGGCCCCGCTCCGCGCCTTCGCGCGACCGAACAGGCTTCTATCCACCCAGGACTGGATCAGCGCTCCGGCAATGGCGCCGGGGCGAGGAGTGGCAATGTCGGGATGGGCACCGGCCAGGATAGTTTTCGCTTCTTCCCGGCTGACCCAACGCGCATCTGCCAGTTCCTTGGGATCTGCCGTGATGTCAGTCGTCGTGGCTTCGCCGTGACATCCGATCATCAGGGACATCGGAAAAGGCCAGGGCTGGGAGGCGATATAGGTGACGTCGCCAACCCGTATCGCGCTTTCTTCGAAAACCTCACGGCGCACCGCAGTCTCGATGTCCTCGCCGGGCTCCACGAAACCCGCCAGCACAGAATACATCTTCTCCGGCCAACTGGCGCCGCGACCAAGGAGCAGGTTGTCGCCATGCGTTACGACCATGATGACCACGGGGTCGGTGCGTGGGAAGTGCTGCGTTCCGCAAGACGCACACTTCCTAACCCAGCCGCTTTCCTGGACGGCCGTCGCGCTGCCGCAGTTGGCGCAAAGCCATGGGCGCCGTGCCACGAGATCAAGGCCCGTGCCGTCGCGATGCACTCTCCATCGAGTGGAGTAAGAGCGCTCATGATGCCACGGACTTCTACGAATTTGGCCTCGGGCCAGGCCGGGTGAGGCTGCTCGCTGCGGTCGATGAATTCGCCGATCGTCGTGGCATCCTCGAGCGGCGACCACGAGGCTAGGTCGACGGCGTAGCGCGGCCCGTCATTGGTGAGGCCGATAAACAATGGCGCCTCGCGGACATCTCCAAGCGCAGGATGGTCCATCGGAACCAACATTGTGGCTCCGCTCCCGTCGACCAGTAACTTGCCGCGCCAAAACACCATTGCCCGCGCCATGCTATCCGGTGGCGTAGCGGAAGACCGAAGATGGGCAGCGCGGTCGAGCGCGCCTGAGGCAAAGGCAAAGTTGGACATAGCTATTTACCAGTGGCGGCGTTCTCCTCGAAAGGCAAGTGAAGCCAAAGCATCGAGCCGCTATCCGGGCAAAGGCGCCTCGTACGTCATGAACTCGGACTTTCGCAGACAGCTTATCCTGGGTTAAAGACAAGGTCTCTCTGATGGAACTTCTCATGTTGCCCGAATTTCGACGCCTCTCCCTAAGTCGGATGTCGCGATGCACGTTAAAGCGCTGCGCCAGTCCGGGCTGCTGAATGCGGCTGGCAACCAGCAGTTCGATGCGCAAATCAAGCTGCTGCGAAAAGTGCTCGGCGTTCCTGTCGCGGTTGTATCCCTCCTTGAAGAAGACAAGCAGGTTTTTGCTGCTCACCGGGGTTTGCCGGCGGCTTGGGCCGAGCGTGGAGAAACGCCCCTCACCCACTCCTTCTGCCAATATGTCGTCAAGGAGGAGGAGTATCTCAGGGTAGAAGACGCACGACAGCATCCTGTTCTCAAAGACAACCTCGCCATCGACGACCTTGGCGTCGTTGCTTATCTCGGCGTGCCGCTGCGGCTGCCCGATGGCACGACGGTGGGAGCCCTCGCTGCCATCGATAGCAAACCGCGCGACTGGACCGACGAAGAGCTCGACCTTTTGTCTTCGGTCGCCGAAGTGGTGGTCGACAAGATGGCGACCTTCATCTCGGAACTGAGCTGGCGCTCGATGTTCGAGCAGCTACGCGAGGGCATAAGCGTCGGTAGAGTTGTGCGCGACGATCAGGGCCGGATTATCGACTGGCTCTATGTCGAGGTGAACAACGCCTGGGGTGAGCTGGTCGGTATCGACCCCAAGGCTGTGGTGGGACGAACCGTTCGGGACGTGATCCCGGGTATCGAAGACGCTTGGGTAAACGAGTTCGCTGAGGTCGTGGAAACGGGCAACGACATTCGTTTCACCCGGCAGGTCGGTCCGCTCAATCGTTGGTATGATGGCTATTGTCAGCCCACGGGACCTGACACCTTTATCGTGCTGTTCATGGAGGTCACGGACCGAGTTGCCGCACAAGCTGCGCTCAATGCCGTTCAGTCTTTCACGACCCGGCGCCAAGCCGCCCTCATCGAAATCGGAGATCGTTTGCGGGCTACGACCGACCCCGCGACGATTGTCAGAATCGCGGCTGAAGTGCTGGCGCGGGCACTGGGTGCCAGCCGGGTTGGGTACGGTGTCGTGGACCCGATAGAGGACACGATAGACATCATGGCCGATTGGTGCGCGCCAGGCGTGAAGAGCCTGGCTGGTCTTCACCGATTCAGGGATTACGGTTCCTTCATCGATGACATGAAACGCGGCGAGAGCGTCATAATCACCGATGTTGAAGCGGATGCGAGAACGAGTGCGGCATCCCGCGCTCTGCTCGACATGAGCGTCCGCACTCTTGTCAACGTGCCCCTGATGGAAGACGGACAACTCGCCGGCATGATGGTCGTCCATTACGACCAGTTGAAGCCGTTTGGACGCACGGAAGAAGATTTCGTCAGGGCCGTGGCAGACCGGACCCATGCCGCGCTGGATGAGGCGGAATTCGTGGCGGCTCAGAAGCTTCGTGATGGCGAGATCAGCCATCGCCTCAAGAACTCGATGGCCATGGTTCAGGCGATTGCGCATCAAACACTTAAGGGCGATGACATCGCAGACCGCCGCTCGGCTTTTTCCTCGCGCCTGGCGGCTTTGGCCAATGCGCATGAAATGCTTATTCACCGCACCTGGGACGGCGCGCCTCTCCGGGACACCATTGTCTCGGCTCTGGAGCCTCACGGTGACGCCAACCGCTTTACACTTGATGGTCCGGACGTGGAGCTTACGGCAAAGCAAGCGCTTGCCGTGTCGCTCGCAGTGCACGAGCTTGCGACCAACGCTATCAAGTACGGGGCGCTAAAAGCGTCAGCGGCACCGTGTCGATCAGTTGGCACTTCCTCCAGGGTGACGAGGGCCAGCACCTCTTCGAATGGACCTGGCGAGAGCAAGGCGGTCCTCCGGTCACCCAGCCCACAAGCAAAGGCTTTGGATCCAAGCTCATCACGCGGGCGCTGCCGGCCGATTTCTCGGGACAGGTGAGCATCCTTTACGAACCCAACGGGGTTGTATGTCGTCTCAGCTGTCCCGCTTTGAGCGTCTTAACGGGTCCTGTAGTTGAACCTGCCAAGGAAACGTTGTGATGGGTTTTGCCAAGCAAAGGGTGCTGGTTGTCGAGGACGAGACCCTGGTTCGCATGGCGATCGTCGACCGTCTTGAGGACGAAGGTTTTACCGTCTTCGAGGCTGCCAATGCCGATGAGGCGATCGACATTCTCATCAACAATCTGGACATAAGGGTCATGTTCACCGACATCGACATGCCCGGCGGCATGGACGGGCTAAAGCTCGCTGCCGCGGTTAGGGATCGGTGGCCGCCGGTAAAGATTGTCGTGACGTCGGGCTATCGTTATGTGCGCGATGACGAAATACCGGCAGAAAGTCGGTTCTTCCCCAAGCCCTATGACCCTGATGCCATCGCTAGGGTGGTTCGTTCCATGGCTGCTGCCAAGTAAGGTGCGGGCATAACGATCAAACCTTCGGCTGCCATTCGCTGAGCTCGAGAGACGCCGAGCTCGTTAGCTTGGGGCTTGGACCGTCGTGAACTGCTCGGTAACCCAACCCTCTAGCGTGGGGCTCAGATCAATAAGAAGCCAGCCATCCTTGCGGTCCAGAACTTTCATCGGCGTGCCTCGCGGCAATGCCATGATCAAAGGTCCAGACGCGCTTGGCGTGTGGCGGACGTTGAGTGATGCCACATTTACATATCGCGGCTTGTTGAGCGGCGCCGAGGCGGAATCCGACTTGATCACCCGGGACGGGGCGGTCGATGCTTGCGCCGTGGCGGCTGTCTGGCCAAGCCGATCCAGTATCCCGGACTGATAGGCAACGACGCCTAGAAGTCCGGCAATGATCCAACCCGACACATTGGAGCTCTGCTTTTTTTTTGCCATCGGCGCCTGATTCCTCTACGCGCCATTCTGGGTCGAGCGCCTTAACAGATGGCGAATAAGAGGGCTTTGCTCACTTCCCATCGAGAAGGCGAGGCACGCGGCCTCGCCAGCGCTCTTTAGCGCGACGCCTTATAAAGCTTGGAGGCGATCTCGTAGAATTCCTCCGGCGCATAGTCCGGCGCGAAGGCCGACGGCACGCCCTGGAGCTGCTGCATCTTGCCACCGTCCGGCATGCCTTCGACGACTTCTAGCGGACCTGGCGGGTCAGTCGGCAAGGCGACTTCGTCGTTCGACCAGATGCCGGAGATTTCCTTGTAGTCGTCCTGGCTCCAGGTATAGAGGCGGCGATGGGAGCCTTCATCCAGATACTTCTGGCATTCCGGGATCTTGCTCAGCGGAATGTTGGGCGACGGCAGCATCTTTTCGATCTCCACCCCGGTCAGCTTCTTGAGAGCCAGCGCATAGGAGTGGGCGTGCACGGAGCCGCGCACCAGGAGATAGCCGCATACTTCGCGCCCTGTGGCATCGTCTTCCTTGAGCGTTTCATAGACGCGCAGCTTGTGCAGACGAGCCCCGCATTCGAGGTGGAAGTTGTGCAGCAGGTCGAAGATGACGTTGCCAGTGGTGGTGATGAAGTCGTTGTTCCAGCTCACCCCATTGGCATTGACCGGTGTCGCGCCGCCGCCATTTGACAGGAAGGCAGATGCAAGGCGGATGTCCTGCATGGCCTCGAACGGGGACTTGCTGATGTCGCCACCCGGCTTCTGGTCGCCCTTTGGTTTATCAGGACCATTGTTGAGCATGGCCACGCCATTGCTGACGAGCTCGACATGGGCGAGTTCCTCGGCAGTGATCGAGGCGACGAGGCTGTAGAAGGGGCGCAGCTTGTCCTTGCTGCGAAAGTTGAAGCTCTGGAACATGTAGTTCCCAAGGGTCGACATCTCGCCGTACTTGCCCCCAAGCAGCTCCTGGAGCGCTGCTGCGGCGTTCGGATCCTGTTTGGTGGGCGGCGGAAGCTCCGTAATGAGGCGGTCAACGCGCATGAACATGCTGGGCACTCCTTTGTTGGGCCGCGGGGCCAACGGGTGCCTGGTGTGACCGTTCCATCTTTTGTGGAACCAATAAAGCGCGCAAGAAACGGCGTGGTTCTTGGGCAAACCGTGCGTTCACAACACGCTCGGGCGGACTGGCTGGGCTCGCCGAAAAGCCGGTTCTGCTTGACTCTGAAAAGAGGACAGCTGTAGTCAGGTTATAGCCTGAGGACCTCAGTTGTTTCATCCAAACATGACATCGATGACCCAGGGCTTTTCGATCGTGGAAAGCCCTCGCTCCCGGTCATGGAACGGTGTCTTGGCCGATGTCTGGACAGTGCAGGCGCGGCAGGGCGCTGCTGGAGAATACCTTTCGAGCCATCCCCGCCTCTTCGTTGTTCTCGAAGAAAGTCAGCCTCGATCACTGAGCATTGGTGAGAAACCAATGACGTTCCAAGAAGCGGGGCGGTTAAGCTATATCCCTGCCGGCCATCGGATCTGGTCCCACGTCTCGCATCAGACCGGCCTGATGCATCTGGACCTGCATTTTGATCTGTCTACCCTTGTTGCGCGGCTGCCGGGTAACCTGGACGTTCAACGGCTCAGCACCCCGCGGCTGATGTTCGAGAATAATCGGGTTCTTATGTTGGCACGCATGCTGGCGGCCGAGTGCATCAAGCCATCGCTGCACGATCTTTATGGGGAAGGATTGATGTCGGCTCTGCTTGCAGAATTATTCCAGATCAAAGCAGAGTCCAGCCGGGGCAACGGCGCTCTCAATGCACACCGGCTTCGGCATGTAACGGAGTTTATCGAGGCGAACTGCCTCCGCAGTATCAAGCTGCAGGAGCTCGCAGACCTAGTGGGGCTGTCGCAATCCTATTTCAGTTCCGCTTTCAAGGCCTCCACTGGAATGGCCCCGCACCAATGGCAGATGAAGGCCAGGATCGAACAGGTAAAGCATCATCTGCTGCTGCCGGGGGCTAATCTGGCGCATATTGCAGGTGCCACCGGCTTTGCCGACCAGGCCCATATGACGCGCGTCTTTAAGCATGTGGTCGGCGTCACCCCAGCCGCCTGGCTTCGTGCTCAACCTATCCGGCAGTGACGAAAACGTGGATTTGTTCAATCCACCCAAAGGACCATCAATCCAGCCCTTAAAAGGTGATTTAGGAACTCAGCAATATGGCCGCGATCGATCAGGCGGCATCTGAGGGCTTATCAATGATTACGATGCCGCGACGCGCCATCACCACTCTCCTTTTGGCGACAACCGCGCTGGCTACCACGAGTACGGCTACTTTTGCGCAGTCAGCGCCTCTTGCGCTCGGCGAAATCGTGGTCGAAGCCGATGCCAACGGGAATACCGTCGTTACGACGACGGCAGGCTCGAAGCTTGCTGTGGCAATTTCCGAGGTTCCACAATCGGTCTCCGTAGTTGGCCGTGATCAGCTCGACAGGCTGCCGGGCGCCAAGGCCGATGAAGTGCTTCGCTACACCGCCGGTGTGCAGCCTTCGACCTACGGCACGGACGCCGACTACGACTGGGTTCGGGTTCGCGGCTTCCAGGCCGACCAGACCGGCATCTTCCAGGACAACCTGCCGCTTTATCAGTTTGGCTTCGGCTCATTTCTGATCGAGCCTTTCCTGCTCGAGCGCATCGAGGTGCTGAAGGGCCCCGCCTCGGCGCTTTATGGCGGTGCCAATGTCGGCGGCGTCATCAACTATGTCGGCAAGCGCCCCAATGGCGAACGTTTGCGCTACACCGAAGCTGGCATCAACAATTTCGGCAACGCCTATGTCGGCTTCGACGTGGGCGATGGCACCGAAACCGGCGAGCTGGCCTATCGCCTCACCGGCAAGGTTTCCGGCGGTGGTTGGGAAACTGAAGATGCGTCCGATCTCAAGGGTTCCGTCCTCGGTAGCGTCGCCTGGACGCCCGATGCCGCCACCTCGATCACGGTTTATGGTCAGTATCAGAACGGCATCCTCGACCACACCTCGACCGGCTTCCTGCCCTATGTCGGCACTGCTGTCGACGCAGCCGGCGGGGTGCGCATTCCACGCGACCTCAACTATGGCGATCCAAACTTCGATAGCTATAGCCGGCGTCAGGCAATGATCGGCTATGAAGCTGAGCACGATCTCAACGACAGCTGGACCATTCGCCAGAACGCGCGGCTTGCCGGCGTGGGGCTCGACGAGCAATACCTTTATACCTACGGCAATCTGAGCCCGGCCAATACGCTGGACCGTGCCGCTTTCCAGCACGACACGGACATTCTGACCTTCACGCTGGACAACCAGATTGCCGGCACGATCAATACCGGTGCGGTGGAGCACAAGGTCCTGGCGGGCATCGACTACAAGCATGTCGACTTCGGCTCCGTTCAGGGCTCGGACTCGACCTTCAGCAGCCCGGTCCGCGTTCCGCCAATCAATGTCCTCGATCCGACCTATGGCGTCGCAAACCCGCTGATCGCGACTTACCTCGATCAGGACATCGCGCTCAGCCAGCTGGGCATCTACGCCCAGGACCAGATGCGACTCAACGGCTTCATCGCTACCGTCAACGGACGCTATGATGCCATCGGCATCGACTACGACAACAACTTCGCCGGAACGAGCGTTTCGTCGAATGAAGGGGCGTTTACCGGCCGCATCGGCCTTGGCTACGAGTTCGACAACGGGCTGACCCCCTATGTCAGCTACGCCACTTCGTTCAACCCCACGATTGCCACCACGGTTGGCGGTGAGCTTCTGCCGTCCGAGCGCGGCCGGCAGGTGGAAGTCGGCGTCAAATACGAGCCGACCTTCATCGATGGTCTCATCACGGCATCGCTGTTCAACATTGACCGTCAAAACTTCGCCGTCGCCGATCCGGCTGCGCCTTTCGCCGGCTCACTCGCCATCGGCGAAGTCAACCTGCTCGGCTTCGAAGTCGAGGGCCAGGTCAACTTCGATCAGGTGTCGCTCCATGGCGCGGTGACCGTGCTCGATGCCGAAGTGGTCGAAAGCGGCAACGCAGCCCTGATCGGCAAGTCGCCGGTGCAGATCCCGACACTGACCGCCTCCTTCGGCGTCGAATACGCCTTCGAGGAAGCCTTTGAAGGCCTGGTGCTCGGCGCCGGCGTCCGTGTGCTTGGCGAGTCTTGGGCCGACGATATCAACACGACGGAAGTGCCTGCTGTGGCTTTGATCGATGCCAGCCTGCGTTACGAGCGTGACGACTGGGGCGTCGCCCTTTCGGCGTCCAACCTCTTCGACACCGACTACGTGTCGAGCTGCCAGACGACCACCAATTGTGGCTATGGCGCCGGCCGAACGGTGACGCTCAGCGTCCACAAGAGCTGGTAAGCCCAAATCTTCAACGCCCAAATTCACGGCCGCCCGACGGCCGTGAATGCTTTTCTCGAAGGTGATCCCGATGCCTGCCCGCTCTTCCGTCCTGCGCCGTCTTGGGCTTGCTCTCGCCGTCCTGATTATGCCCGCCCGGGCATTCGCTCAGGAGACGGACATGTCGACCCTCCCCGCCGCGCCGTTGGGAAACATGCCGCACAACCTTTCGCCCTGGGCGATGTTCATGGCGGCTGATTGGGTGGTGAAGTCGGTGATGATCGGGCTTGCCGTGGCATCGCTGGTCACCTGGCTCATCCTTGTCGCCAAGCTTCTCGAACTCACTGGGGCCAAGATCCGGGCTCGTCAGGCTCTTCGGGCGGTGACGAATGCACCAACGCTTGAGGCAGCCCTTAAGGCGCTCGGGAGGCGCCGCGGCGCCGGAGCCATCCTGCTGGCCGCAGCCGAAGAAGAAGTCCGCCTTTCTCTCGATGCCCTGGATCGGGCTGGAGGAGAAGGCCTTAAGGAACGTGTGTCCTCGCGCCTTTCCCGGATCCAGATCGCCGCCGGCCGCCGTCTCGCCCGTGGCACGGGCGTCCTCGCGAGCATCGGATCCACCGCGCCTTTCGTTGGCCTTTTCGGGACCGTGTGGGGCATTATGAACGCCTTTATCGGCATCTCCGAATCCCAGACCACCAATCTTGCAGTCGTTGCGCCGGGCATCGCCGAGGCGCTTCTCGCTACGGCGATCGGGCTGGTTGCCGCCATTCCTGCGGTCGTCATCTATAACGTCTTCGCACGCTCCATCGCCGGCTATCGCCAGGTTCTTGCCGACGCTGCAGCAGGCATTGAGCGCCTGGTGTCGCGCGACCTCGACTATCGCGGCCTAGCGGAGGACCGCAGCTGATGGCTGGGGGCATCCGGGAGGGTGGGGAAAACGACCTGGACGAGCAGCACGAGATCAACGTGACGCCGTTTATCGACGTCATGCTCGTGCTCCTGATCATCTTCATGGTGGCAGCGCCGCTCGCCACGGTCGACGTCAACGTTGATCTTCCCGGCTCGACCGCGGTTGCCCAACCGCGTCCAGATGAGCCGATCTATGTGACGCTTCGCGCCGACCTCAGGATCGACATCGGCAATGATGCCGTTAGCGCGGAAGCGCTGGCCGCGGCGCTCGACCAGGCCACGGAAGGCGACAAGGAGCAGCGCATCTTCTTGCGTGCCGATCAGGCCGTTGCCTATGGCGATCTCATGGATCTGCTCAACACTTTGCGGGCCGCCGGATATCTCAAGATCGCACTGGTGGGCCTTGAGCAACTGACGGGGGCGGCAGCGCCACCGTGATGCAATCGGGCGAAAGCATCGGAACCGAAGAATTTTTGCGCACGACGCCTGTCGACGCGCTCCGATGGCTCGCCTCGGCCTCTGTTGTTGCGGTTGCCGTCGGCGGCTTGGCCTGGGTTCCGGGCGCGCTTGAGCAGCCCGCAGGAGACCAGATTGCGGCAGCGCCACCAGCTATCCTGATCGAACTGGCGCCTGCCCCCGAGCCGGAACCTGAGCCTCAGCCGGTCGAGCCGCAGCCTGAGCCAGACGAAACTCCATCTGAACCCGTTCCCAATCGCCAGCTCGAACCCGAGACGGCGGCTGAACCGACATCAGTGGATGACCTCGAACAACAGGTGAAACCAGAATCAGAACCCGAGCCTGAACCAGAACCTCAGCCGGAGCCTGAGCCCCAGCCTGAGCCTGAGCCTGAGCCTGAACCTGAGCCGGAACCGGTCGTCGAGACGCCTGGCGAGGCCATAGCCATGCCCGTCAGCATGCCGGACGATCTTCGACGGCAGCGGCTCGAGCGACCGGCCACTGTTCGGCCACAGGTCCCCGAGAACGCAAAGCTACACCGGAACGCCCTGCTCCACAGCCGCGGACACCAGCTGCCCAGCCCGCTCCTTCACAACCTGCAGTAGCGGCAGGCCCATCAGCCGAAGAATGGCAGCAACAGGTGCTCCGCCAAATCGACCGCCGGAAGGTCTATCCTCCGGCGGCAAGGCAAGCCGGCCAGGAAGGCGTGGTGGGGATAGCGCTTTCGGTGGATAGCTCAGGAACCGTGCTGTCCGTCAGCGTCAGCCGCTCCTCCGGCATTCCGGCACTCGATCAAGCAGCTTTGGAAACGGCCCGCCGCGCGTCACCCCTGCCGAGGCCGCCTCAGTCGTTAGGCCAAGTCATATCCCTTACTGCCTCGATCCGCTTCACGATCCGCTAGACCGAGACCAAAGCCTTTACCGCTCTAATCGAAAAAGCCCTGATCGTCGGGGCTAAGATAGCGCCGGGCACGTTCCGGGACGATTTCGACGCCCATGCCGGGGCGGTCGGGCACGGTGATCATGCCGTTTTCGACCGGTGGCAGGCCATCAACGATCTCGTTCCACCAATCGGGATCGCCATGGGTATATTCGAAGGCGATGAAGTTTCCGGGTAGGGTCGCCGAAACCTGCACCAGCGCCCCGAGGCCCAGAACGCCATTGGCGGTGCCATGGGGCGCCATGGTGATGCCATGCAGGTCAGCATATTCGGCGATCCATTTGAGTTCGGCGATGCCGCCGACATCAGCCGGGTCTGGACCCACGACATGCACGGCCTGGGTTTCGATCAGTTCCTTGAAATTCTGCCGCAGATAGATCTGCTCGCCGGTATGGATCGGCGTCGTCGAGGTGCGTGTCAGTTCGCGATAAATGCCGGCATTGACCCAGGGCGTGTAGTCGCCGGTCAGCAGGTCCTCGATCCACATGAGGTTGAAGGGCTCCAGCATCTTGGCGAGCCGGATGGCGTCACCCAGCATCCAGCCCGGTCCGCAATCGAGCGCCAGGCCGACGCTGTCGCCTGTCACTTCCTTCATCGCTGCAACGCAATCGACGAAGTGGCGCAGGCCCTTTTCGGTGATCGGGCCGCGGTCGAGCGCGCCGTGGAATGGGCTGGCATTGGGCTCGCCGTAGTAAAAGTTCGGCACTTCGCGCTTCATGGCAGAATGAAAGCCGATCGGCTGCTTGAAGATGGTAAACCCTTGCGGCAGGGCCATCATCTTTTTCATGTCGTCGGCATAATCCTCGGGACGGTAGCCGCTCATCGGAAAACGGACGGAGCCGTTATAAACGCGCACCTTGTCGCGCACCTTGCCGCCGAGCAGCTTGTGCACCGGCAGGCCGGCCGCCTTGCCGGCCAGGTCCCACAGCGCCATTTCGATGACGCTGACCGCAGTGCCCCAAGGCTTGAAGCCACCGCGCTGCCGGATCTTGAGCATGACGCGCTCGACAAGCGTCGGATCCTCTCCGATCAGCGCGTCGCGAAAGGCCAGGATGTGCGGCTTGAGATAAGGCTTCCAGGTCTCTGCCTGCGCATATCCGGAAATGCCTTCATCGGTCACGATCCGCACGATCGGGCTCTTGCCGATAATGGCGCATTTCAAGTCGACGATCTTCAACTGATCCCCCGGGGTCTCTATGCCGGCATTGCCCGGCTTATCTTTTCAGCCGCCTCGATCGCGGCCATGCGAATAACTTCCATGCGACCCGCCTCGGTGCCGGTGAGGAAGGGAACGCTGACGGCGGCCACCATCTTGCCGGTTCGAGTAAAGATCGGCGCGGCAAAGGCCTGGATTGACGGGGCGTTCTCGCCCTTGTCCTGCGCCCAGCCCAGACGCCGGATGCGTGCTAGTTCGCTGCGCAGCCGCTTGGGGTCGGTTACCGTCTTGGCAGTAAAGGCGCTGAGCGGCCGGCTGATCCAGCGCGCCAGTTCTTCCGGCTCGAGATAGGCCAGCAGCAGCTTGCTGGCGGCCCCCGCATGAATGGGCATGCGCTGGCCCGGCGCCACGGTCAGCGCATATTCGCGCCGTCCCTGCGCGGCGGCCAGAACCAGAATGCCCTCATTGTCGATGACACTGAGCTTGACCCCCTCCCCAGCTCGCTCGCCAATTGGTCGAGCAAGGGCTGGGCGATCGCCACGAGGTCGATTTCGCTGGCCCGCGACGCGACATGCGAGGCCAGCGTCAGGAGCCGTGCGCCCAGATGGTAGGCGCCCGCATCGTCGCGCCGCACCACGTCGTGCAGCTGCAGCGTGTTGAGGATGCGATAGACCGAGGTTCGGGGCTGTTTCAGGACGGCGGTCAAATCGCTGATCGTCATCCCCGAGCCGCGCTGTTCGAGCGCCGCCAGCAAATCCATCATTCGGTCGATGACCGGAATGGTGTGCTTGTTGGTCGTGCTCGTGTCGATATCGCTGATCAAGGCATCGTCCGCGGTTGACATTTTATCGTCCTGCACTAGCATGAGAATGTGAACTGTCAAAGTTCATATTTGGATTGATCGAAAAGGGTCGACCACTTCGGCGCAACGTCGCCTTCGAGGAATTTGCAGATAGATCAGATTGCGCTCCGACCGGAATGGCACCGCTTTTCCGTCCAGCTGCCGAGGGCGCGGCGTCAAAGGTTCGTTTCATGCTCACAGTCTCCGCCATTACCCATGTCGCCATCCGCGTGAAGGATATTGGTCGCACGCTCGATTTCTACGTCAACAAGTTGGGCTTTGCCGAAATGATGCGGCTCGATCGCGACGGCAGGCTTTGGCTGGTTTATCTGCGCATTACCGACGACCAGTATCTCGAAGTTTTTCCGGAAGGCGAAGGCGAACGTGCCAGCGAGCGCGAGGCCGTGGGCTATAACCACATGTGCCTCCAGGTGCCCGACATCAGGCAGACCGTCGCCGAGCTCAATGACGCCGGCGTCGAGATGATCCGCCCCATGGTCGAGGGTGCCGACGGCAATTGGCAGACCTGGATCGAAGATCCCGATGGCCACCGCATCGAGCTCATGCAGATGGCCGAAAATTCCATGCAGGCGCAGGCTGTCGCCCGGATCAAGGCACGCTGAGCCATGGCACGCATCACCTATCTCACAGCGATCGATTTCGGCGCGGGCGAGCTGGCAAGCTTGCCTCCAGCGCTGGCGGAGCTCAAGATTTCCCGGCCATTGCTGGTTTCGGACCGGGGCATTGCCGCCTCCGGTCTTCTGGCCAAGGTCGAGGCGCTGCTGCCGAAAGAAAGCGCCACTTTTCTCGAAACACCGCCCAACCCCACCGAGGGCGCGGTCGACGCGGCTTTAGTCGCCTATCGCGACAATGATTGCGACGGCATCGTTGCCTTGGGCGGCGGCTCGCCGATCGATCTCGCCAAGGGCGTGGCGCTGCTCGCCACCCATGAAGGCCGGCTTGAGCAGTATGCCGCCATTTATGGTGGCCTTGAAAAGATCACTGCTGCCGTCGCACCAATGATCGCCATCCCTACCACTGCCGGCACCGGCGCTGAAGTCGGGCGCGCGGCGCTTTTGACGCTCGCCGACGGACGCAAGCTCGGCATCATCAGCCCATATCTTATTCCGCGCCGCGCCATCTGCGACCCAGAGCTGACGCTGGGCCTTCCGCCCTATCTCACCGCAGCTACCGGGCTCGACGCGCTTTCGCATTGCATCGAGACGTTCCTCTCGCCGCGCTTCAACCCTGTCGTCGATGCCATTGCGCTTGATGGCGCGGGCCGGCTGTGGCGCAACCTGCCACGCGCCTTTGCCGACGGCAGCAATGTCGATGCCCGCAGCGAAGTCATGCTTGGAGCGCTGCAAGGTGGGCTTTCCTTCCAGAAGGGTCTCGGCGCCGTCCATTCGCTGAGCCATGCCCTGGGTGGTCTGCAGGATCTAAAACTCCATCACGGCACGCTCAACGCCATCCTGATGCCGCTTGTGCTTCGCTTCAACGCTCCCGCTGTCGGCGAAAAACTAAGCCGCCTCAAGGCAGCGATGGGACTGGCCGAAGGCGGCGATCTTGCCGATGCGCTCGAAGCGTTGAACCGAACCTTCGCGCTGCCAGTGGGACTTGCGCAGATGGGCGTTCGCCGCGACCAGTTCGACTGGATCATCGAACGCGCCCTTGCCGATCACAGCCACCCCACCAATCCGCGCGCGCCCTCGGCCGAGGACTATCGCGCCATTCTGGAAGCGGCCATGGCCGCCACGACCTCACCGGAACAAGCCCAATGAAGATTACCGCCCTCAAGACCTTCGTGGCCAATGTGTCGCGAACCAATTTCGTGTTCGTCAAACTCTATACCGACGAGGGCATAGAGGGCGTGGGGGAAGCGACGTTGGAATGGAAAACCAACACCATCGTCGCCGCCATCGAGGAGCTCGAGCGGGTGCTGATCGGCAAGGACCCCTTTGCCGTCGACGCCCTGGTCGAACAGCTGCACCGCGACAGCTATTGGCGCACCGGCGCCGTCTTTCGTACCGCTCTGGGCGGCATCGAAGCCGCATTGCTCGATATCAAGGGCAAGGCACTGGGCGTGCCGGTTTACGAGCTTTTGGGCGGCAAGTTCCGTGACCGCATCGCCTGCTACGCCAATCACTGGTTCTTCGGCGCGACGACGCCCGAGCAATATGCCGAGAACGCCCGCAAGGCCGTGGCCATGGGCTATAATGCCCTCAAGTGGGACCCGTTCGACGTTGCCGATCTCGAAATGGATCGCAAGCAACGCCGCCAGACCATCGAGATCGTTGAGGCGGTGCGCGACGCGGTGGGCCCCGACGTCAACCTAATGCTGGACGTCCATGGCCGCCTCAATGTCCCCACGGCAATCGCCATGTGCAAGGCGCTGGCGCCCTACGACCTGACCTGGATCGAAGAACCGACGCCGCCCGAAAGCATCGATGCTTTGGCCGATGTGCGCGCAAATAGCCCTGTGCCGATTGCGGCAGGCGAGCGCTTCTACGAGCCCGCGCGGTTTGCCGAAGCGCTTGCCAAAAAAGCGGTCGATATCCTTCAGCCTGACGTTTCCCACGCCGGCGGCATGGGCGAAACCAAACGCATTGCCCACAACGCCCATACCCACCTCATCCCCATCGCGCCGCACAATCCCGTCGGGCCGGTGATGAACGCGATGACGCTTCACATGTCGGTCGCCATTCCCAACTTCTCGGTCTTCGAAACAGTGTCGGTGGACGTGCCGTGGCGCAAGGAACTGGTGCGCGAAACCCTGCAGTTCGAGAACGGCTTCATGCTGGCGCCGACCGCGCCGGGCTTGGGCGTCGAGCTCATCGAAGAAGCCTGCGCGCGCTTCCCCTATGAAGCCACAAATGTTCCGCTGTTCGACGGCTCGATGAACACGACCGGCGTCGCCACCGGCAAGCAGACCTTTGGACACTGAGCCCCAATGGCTGCTGATCCGGGGCGGGCGCATCATCGACCCCGCCTCGGGTATCGACCGATCAGCCGACCTGCTGCTAGCCGGTGAAAAAGTGGCCGCTATCGGTGAAAACCTCGATGTGCCGCCGGGGGCTCGCATCATCGATGCGAGCGATACCCTAGTCGTGCCGGGGCTCGTCGACATGCACACCCACGCCTATTGGGGCGGCACGCTTTTAGGCGTGAATGCAGACAAGCTCGGCCCCAAGAGTGGCGTCACCACCTGGGTCGATTGCGGCAGCAGCGGCGCGGCGACGATCGAGGGGTTTATCCATCACGTCATCCGTCCCAGCCGATTGCGCATCATCCCCCTCGTCAACCTTTCCTATATCGGGCTCACTCACGCTGCGGGTAATCTCAGCATGGATGTGGGCGAGCTGCACGATTGGCGCTTTGCCGACCTGCGCGAGCTGATGCGGGTGCGTGAGCAGTTCGGTGGCGAGGTTGCAGGACTGAAATTGCGCGCCAGCAATAATGCTTGCGGCCAGAATGGCCCCATGCTGCTGCCCTTGGCCCGCGAGGCCGCCGACCTAATGGGCGTACCACTGATGATCCATGTCGGCGCTGCGCCCCCGACGATCGACGAGGTCATGCCCTTTCTCAGGCAAGGCGATATCCTCACCCATATCTATAATCCCGCGCAGGGCGGCTGCGTGCTCGACAGCGTTGGCAGGCTGCGCGCGTCGGTACGCGACGGCATGGAACGCGGGGTACGGATGGATGTCGGGCATGGCGGCAGCAGCTTTTCCTTCCGAATTGCCGAACGCGCCATGGACCAAGGGCTCTTGCCCGATGCGATCAGCACCGACCTTCACGCGCATAACATCGATGGCCCGGTCCTCGACCTGCCGTCGGTGATGGCGAAGTTCCTGGCGCTCGGAATGGATCTGCGCGACGTCCTCGAACGCGTCACCTGCCGCCCCGCATCCATTGTGGGGCGGCCAGAACTCGGCCGGCTGGAGCCCGGCGGCGTTTCCGATGTCGCCTTGTTCAGGCTCATGGACGGCAGCGGACCGCTCGTCGATTCCGAAGCGCACACCCGGGTTGGGCCATTCAGCCTCCAAAATATCCTCACCATCTGCCGCGGACAGATCGTCGAAACCTTCGACGACGGGCGCAGCGAGGGCCGCCACTACCAAGCGTGACCGCGCAGTTTCAGTCTGGTGATTGACAAGCCAAGCCAATCTGCGCCAAAGTGCATAATAGAACTGACAGAATTCAAATATGAACTGGACTGAAAACAAGGTCCGCTGTCGGATGGAGGAGTTCCAGGTTGCTGGCGGCTTTGCCCAATCGGGCGCGCTCGGCGACACGCATCCAGCCCGACGAGTCTTTTTCAGCCGATGGGTCATCGGCACAGCAACCGCGACCGCTTCGGTCGCCATGGGAGGAAGTATGAAGACGCTTTTGATCAAGACCGGGCTCGTGGGTGCCGTTTCGGCCCTCGCCTTGTCCAGCGGCATGGCCTTTGCCGGCGAAGTCGTGTGGTGGACGCCCAATTTCAACGAAGCCCGCGCCCGCGAGCTGGTGACCAAGTTCCAGGAAACCAATCCCGACATCACCGTCAACCTGCAGATCACCACCACCGATGGCCTGCCGCAGCGCGTGTTGACGGCGCTGCAGTCCGGTGCTGCCCCCGACATCATCGACGTCCAGCATGGCTGGGTGAACGGATATGCCCAGAACAATCTCGTCTTGCCGCTCGACGACGTGCTGCAGGATCGCGAGGACTACGTTCCGGCCTCGCTCGACTATGTCACCGTCAACGACCAGCTCTTCGGCATTCCCTACCGCATCGACTCCTGGCCGTGATCTATAACAAGGCCCATTTCACCGAAGCCGGTCTCGACCCCGAAAACCCGCCCCAGACCTGGGATGAGCTGATCGCGGCGGCCGAAGCCCTCACCAAGGACGGCCGCTCCGGCTTTGCCATCACCGGTGGTGGTGAAGTCGGCAACACCATTTTCCGCTCCATGCCCTTCATGTGGATGAATGGCGGCGGCATCCTCTCCGACGATGGCACCGAAGTTCTGGTCAATAGCCCCGAAACCGTCGCTGCGGTCGAGTTCTATACAAATTTCTACAAGAACGGCCTCTCGCCATCCTCGACGCTCGAGAACGACGGCACCGCCAATCGCCGCCTGTTCATTGCCGAAACCGTCTCGATGTATCAGGCCGGCCAGTTCGACGTGAATTCGATCAAGACCGAAAACCCCAACATCGACATCGGCGTGATGACCATTCCGCATCCGGAAGGCAAGGAAACCGCTGCCGTTCTGGGTGGCTGGAGCTTCGTCATCCCGAGCGACGCCAAGAACCCCGATGAAGCCAAGGTTTTGGTCAGCTTCCTCGCCGAGGCCGAAAACCAGGGCTATCTGACCGACACCTTCCCGGCACGCGTCAGCGGCATGGAACTCGAGCGCTTCGACGATCCGATCCTCCAGGTCTACAAGCAGATGCTGCCCTTCGGCCGCCCGGTTCCGGCGAACCCGAACTGGGTGCAGATCACCCAGGCCTATTTCGACGGCGTCCAGCGTATCCTGCTCGGCGACGAAGACGCGCAGACGGCCATGGACGGCGCTGCCGCCGAAATCGAAGCCCTGCTCTAAAGCCTTGCTCCTGGTCTCCGGCTGCCTCGGCAGCCGGAGTGCTTTTCTTCCTGCCCGGTGAATGTGATGCACAGAAAATCGACTGGCTATCTCTTCGTCTTGCCCGCCCTCTTGGTGCTGGGCCTGCTGATCGCCTACCCCATAGCCTATACCGGTCTGCTCAGCGTCACCGATAACCAAGGCAATTATGTCGGCCTCGAAAATTTCCGCACTATCCTCGCCGCCCGCGCCACGCCGACCGCCTTTTTAATACGCTCTGGTGGGTTGCCGGCTCGATCTTTTTCCAGGTGATCCTGGGCGTTTTGACCGCCATCCTGCTCAACCAGAACTTTCGTGGCCGCGCCCTGGTTCGCTCGGTAACGCTGATCCCCTGGGTCGTGCCAGGCATCGTGGCCGCCACCACTTGGGCTTGGATGCTGCATACCGAGTTCGGCATCATCAACTACATGCTGACCGCCCCCGGCCTCATCGCCGAACCGGTCGGCTGGCTCACCAATGGCACCACCGTCATGCCGGTGATGATCGCCATCAACGTCTGGAAGATGTTTCCTTTCGTCGCCATCATGGTGCTCGCTGGACTGCAGTCGATCCCCAACGACCTCTACGAAGCCGCGCGCATCGACGGCGCTAGCTTCTGGGAAGAGGTCTGGTACGTCATGCTGCCCCAGGTGCGGCCGGTGATCATCGCGGTGACGCTGTTGCTGGTTATCTGGGCGCTCAACCATATCACCATTATCTACGCCATAACCCGCGGCGGGCCGGCCAACCGCACTCTGATCACCCCGATCCAGATCTTCCGCACGGCCTTTGAAAGCGTGCAGTTCAACCAGGCCGCGGCGCTGTCCGTGATGTTCTTTGCGGTCGCGATCACCGTGGTCTTTATCTACATCCGCACCACAGCGGCCAATCCCGGAGCTGCCAAATGAGCGACGCCACGGTTAAGCTCAAGCGTACCGGCCTGCCGGTCCCGCTGATCATCATCGGCTCCGCCGTGCTCGTGCTGGTATGCCTCTTTCCGTTCTGGTGGATGGGTCTTTCATCTATCAAGACGCTGCGCGAGCTCTATACCATCCCACCGATCTGGTGGCCCAGCATGCCGACGCTGGACAATTATTATACGGTGCTCTTCGAGAGCAACATTCCACGCTACTTCCTCAATAGCGTCGTGATCTCGCTGGGCTCGACCTTCCTTGCAATGATCCTTGCCATCTTCGCCTCCTACGGCTTTGCCCGCTTCGACTTCAAAGGCAAGCCGCTGCTGCAGTCTTTTGTTCTGGTCGGGCAGTTGCTGCCCACCGCCGCGATCATCGTGCCGCTCTTTGTAACGCTGCGCGTGCTCGGCCTCGTCAACACCTATTGGGGCCTGATCCTGGTCTACATGATCATCACCCTGCCCCTCTCGGTCTGGATGCTGACCAGCTATTTCCGCGCCATTCCGGTCGAGCTCGAAGAGGCCGCCATCATCGATGGCGCGAGCCGCCTCGGCGTTCTCTTCCGCATCACCCTGCCGCTCTCGATCCCCGGGCTGATTTCGGTTCTGGTTTATGCCTTCGTCACCACCTGGAACGAGTTCATCTTCGCGCTGGTCTTTGCCACCGACAGTTCGGTCAAGACCCTGCCGATCGGGCTCGCCGAATTCTCCACCGAGTTCAACACCGACTGGGGCGCCGTCATGGCCGCCTCCGTGGTGATGACGCTCCCGATCGCCATCCTCTTCTTGTCCATGCAGCGTCTGTTTGTCGGCGGCATGACGGCTGGCGCCACCAAGGGCTGAGCCCGCATTCGAAGGACCAGTCATATGGCTTCTCATTCTCCCATCCCCCAGCTTGGCCTCGGCACTTTCGGCCGCACCGGCGATGACGGCATTGCTGCCATCGAAACCGCCCTCGACGTGGGCTATCGCCACCTCGACACGGCGCAGAGCTATGACACCGAGCGCACCCTGGGCGCGGCGTTCCGCAATTCGGGGCTCAACCGCGACGACGTCTTCATCACCACCAAGGTGGCCGATACCAATCTGTCCGCGACCGACTTCATGCCCAGCGTTCGCAAGAGCCTCGAGACGATCGGCGTCGATCAGGTGGACCTCCTGCTGATCCACTGGCCGGTGCCGGAAGAGGTCGTCGCTTTCGAAACCTATATGGAAGCGCTCAAGCGGGCGCAGGACGATGGCCATGCCCGGCTGATCGGCGTCTCCAACTTCACTATTGCCCACCTTGAGCGCGCCGCAAAGCTGCTCGGCCCCGGATCGCTTGCCACCAACCAGGTCGAAATTCACCCCTGGCTGCAGGTGCCGACCCTGCGGGACTATGCACGCTCGGCCGGGCTTCAGCTCACGGCCTACCAACCCCTGGTCAAGGGCCAGGTGGCCGAGGACGAGACACTCAAGGCAATTGCCAGGGAGTTGGATACGACGCCCGGCGCGGTGGCGCTCGCCTTCCTCATGGCAGAGGGACACATCGTCATTCCCGCCTCGAGCAGCCGCAAAATCTCGAGAACAATTTCAGAGCGACCGGTGTGACGCTTTCCGAAGCGCACATGCACGCCATCCGCGGCATCGATCGCGGTTATCGCCACATCAATCCGGCCAAGTCCCCGCGCTGGGACGACTGACGGCATTCGAAAGGAAATTCAGATGGGTTCGGTTTCAATTCGCGATGTCCGCAAGTCTTATGGCGCGGTCGAGATCCTCCATGGCGTCTCGATCGACATAGCCGATGGCGAGTTCGTGGTGCTGGTCGGCCCGTCGGGCTGCGGCAAGTCCACCCTGCTGCGCATGTTGGCAGGCCTCGAGGAGATCAGCGGCGGTGAAGTCGCGATCGACGGCCGCGTCGTCAACGCGCTCCATCCCAAGGAACGCGACATCGCCATGGTGTTCCAAAGCTATGCGCTCTATCCGCACATGACGGTCGCCCAGAACATGGGCTTCTCGCTCAAGCTTGGCCGCGCCCCCAAGGACGAGATCCAGCGCCGCGTGTCCGTCGCTGCCGACATGCTCAGCCTCAAGCCCTATCTCGATCGCTATCCGCGCCAATTGTCGGGCGGCCAGCGCCAGCGCGTCGCCATGGGCCGAGCCATGGTGCGTGACCCAAAGGTCTTCCTTTTCGACGAACCGCTGTCCAATCTCGACGCCAAGCTCCGCGTGCAGATGCGTTCCGAAATCAAGCAGAACCACCAGCGCCTCAAGACCACCACCGTCTATGTGACCCACGACCAGATCGAGGCCATGACCATGGCGGACCGGATCGTGGTCATGCATGACGGCATCGTCGAGCAGATCGGAACGCCGCTAGAACTCTACGACTTCCCGAACAACCTCTTTGTCGCCGCGTTTATCGGCTCACCCTCCATGAATCTCTTGGGCGGCAAGCTTTCGGGCGGAGCTTTCCATGCCGCCGACGGCACTACGATCCCCCTGCCCTTTGCGCCATCCAACATCGAGGGCGAGCTCGTAACGCTGGGCATTCGCCCGGAGCATTTCGTCATCGATCCCAATGGCATCGGCGCTGAAATCATCACTGTCGAACCAACAGGCTCGGAAACCCAGGTGGCGATGCGGCTTGGCGGCCATGACGTCGTCGGCGTCTTCCGCGAGCGCGTCACCGCCCAGCCAGGTGAAATGCTGCATGTGACGCTCGATCCGCAGCGCATTCACCTCTTCGATGGCAAGACCGGCTTGCGCATAAGCCGGACCCAGTAGGAGCGGGGCGCGTGGCCATCTATCCAGATCTGGCAGGCAAAGTGGTGCTGGTCACGGGCGGCGCCAGCGGCATCGGCGAAGCCATCGTGCGCGGCTTCGCCAACCAGGACGCGCGTGTCGGCTTTGTCGATATCGACGACGCGGCCGGTTCGGCCCTCGCCGAGGAGCTGACCGCAGCGGGCAAGACCGTCTATTTCGAGCATCTCGACTTGCGCGACGTCCAGGCGCTGCAGTCCGGCATCGAAACCATCCGCCAAGCGCTTGGGACGATCGGTGTCCTCGTCAACAATGCCGCCCACGACGAGCGCCACCCGGCGCCTGAAGTAACGCCCGACTATTTCGACGACCGCATCGCCGTCAATCTGCGCCACCAGTTCTTTGCCAGCCAGGCCGTGCTGCCCGACATGAAAGCGGCCGGTGGCGGCGCCATCATCTGCATGAGTTCGATCTCGTGGATGGCCGGCTTTGGCGGCATGCCCATCTACACCGCCTCCAAAGCCGCCGTAATCGGCATGGTGCGCTCGCTGGCCCGCGATTTTGGCCCCGACAATATCCGGGTCAATGCCGTCACGCCGGGCTGGATCATCACCAAGCGCCAGCTCGAACTCTGGCTGACACCCGAGGCCGATGCCGAACGCAATGCGCGCCAATCGCTCAAGCGCCGCATCTATCCCGACGACATCGCCAAGCTGACCCTGTTTCTCGCTTCCGAGGATGCGAGCGCCATAACCGCACAGAACTACATCGCCGATGGCGGCTGGGTCTGAGCCCTTTTTCCTCTCTTTTGAAAGGCCCCTCCTCGTGCAATCTCCCTCCGACATCCGCGACATCAGCCGTCCCCCACGCGCCCATTGCGATGCCCTGGCCATCATCGGCACCGCCACCGCCAGCAGCGAACTCAGCCTCATGGGCATTCGCGACGCGCAGATCCATGGGCCGCGTCCGCTCAAGACCGGCCGCTCCGTGGCCGGCCCTGCGCTGACCCTGCAGATGATGCCCAAGCGCGAGGACCTTTACGGCTCCAACGAATATGAAAACCCCGAACGCCAGCTGCATCGCCATGTGCTCTACCCGGCCCAGGCCGGCGACATGGTCGTGGTCGATGCCCGCGGCGACATGGGCAGCGGCATTTTTGGCGAGATGATGCTGACCTATCTGGCCGGGCGTGGTGGCGCCGGCGTCGTCGTCGATGGCTGCATCCGCGACTCCGCCAAGGCGGCCGAGCTTGATCTCGGCATCTGGGTCAAGGGCGTGACGCCCAACTACCATGCCCAGACCAACCTCATCCCCTTTGCCGTCAATGTGCCGGTCGCCTGCGGCGGCGCATTGGTCATGCCGGGCGACATCATCGTCGCCGATGATGATGGCGTCGTCGTCGTTCCCGTCGCCATGGCCGAAGAGCTGATCCGGGAAGCCAGCAAGCATGCCGAATGGGAAGAGTTCGCCCGCTATCGGCTGTCGCAGGGCGCGGACCTTCGCAAATACTATCCGCTGACAGCCGAGGTCGAGGACGAGTACCAGGCCTGGCGCGCGGCCCAGCCGGCACAGGGCTGAGATCGCCATGTACAAGACCATGAACGGGTCGGCCCACCCCCTCGCCCCGCCGGAAATCGCCGTCAAGGCGATCCCCGACGACGAACGGGTGTGGGTGCCGCAGGCGGAAGGCGTGTGGTTTCGGCCACTGATGCTCAACACCCTGGTCGGGCAATGGTGCAATCTCTTGCGCGTGCGCCGCTCCGGCGTCTTGTCGCGGCACCTCCATCCCAATCCCGTTCATGGCTATGTCATCAAGGGCCGCTGGCACTATCGCGAGCACGACTGGGTCGCCGAGACCGGCTCCTACGTGTTCGAGCCGCCTGGCGAAATCCACACCCTGCTCGTGCCCGAAGATGTCGAGGAAATGATTACCTTCTTCAATATCACCGGCTCGATGGTCTATCTCGACGAGAAAAACGCCCATATCGGCTACGAGGACGTCTTTACCAAGATCGACATGTGCCGCGCCCATTACGAGAGCGTGGGGCTGGGAGCCGATTATGTCGACCAGTTCATCCGCTGACGTTATGGACTATGGCTGGTCGCAAAACTGGTTCTTCGGTAAGCGCGTGCTGGTGACCGGCGGCACATCCGGCATCGGCGCAGCAGTGAGCCGCGCCTTTCTCCGAAGTGGCGCGCAAGTGACGGCGACTGGCGTCAGCCAGCGCGAACTCGACGCCCTGGCCGACGACGCAGACTTTGCCACAGCCACGCTGTCTGTGCTCGATGTGCGGGATGGCGCTGCCATTGCGAGCCTCATCTCCGGCTTCGACCGCCTCGACATCCTCGTCAACTGCGCCGGCATGATCCGGCGTGGCGAAGAACTTGACCCTGCCGTTTTCGAGCAGGTGCTTGACGTCAATCTCAACGGCACGATGCGCATGTGCAGCGCCGCGCGTCCCCTGCTCGCCGCAAGCTCGGGCAGCATCGTCAATCTTGCCTCGATGCTGTCCTTCTTCGGCGGCGGTCTCGTCCCGGCCTATTCGGCCAGCAAGGGCGGGGTCGCCCAGTTGACCAAGTCTCTGGCCATCGCCTTTGCTTCCGACGCGATCCGCGTCAATGCCGTGGCTCCCGGCTGGATCGCCACACCCTTGACCCAGCCCTTGCGCGATGACGAGAGCCGCGCCGGGCCGATCCTCGCGCGCACGCCGCTCAAGCGCTGGGGGCAGCCTGAGGAAGTGGCCAATGCCGTGCTTTTCCTTTGCTCTCCCGCCGCGTCCTTCGTGACCGGATCGACCCTTGTGGTCGATGGCGGCTATTCCATCACCTGACCCACCTTGGACCTTGCCCGTGACCACGCCCACACTTGAAGAGCTTCTGGCCCAAGAAGCCACCATCGCGCTCAAAAGCTTCGATTATGCGACAGCATGGCAGATCGGCGCCGCGATCCAGAAGCGCGCGGCTGAAGAGAAGCTGCCGATCGGCATCGAGGTTACCCATGGCGCGACCCCGGTTTTCCTGGCCCTCATGCCAGGCTCGACACCCGACAATCTCGACTGGGTCCGTCGCAAGCGCGAAGTGGCGCTGCGCTTCCACCATAGCTCGCTCTACATGCGCCTCCTGTGCGAGACTCAGGGCGTCGATTTTCACGCCCGCTATCGCCTTCCGCATGAAGATTTCGCCGCCAGCGGCGGCGGCGTGCCGATCTTTATCGAAAATGTCGGCGTCGTCGGCGCCGCCTCAGTCAGCGGCCTGCCCAATGTCGAAGATCATCGCCTGGTCATCGAGGCTCTAAAACCTCTCGTAGCTAAGTAGGCCGACTGTCAGCCGCGCGCACTGACGCGCTGGCAGGTGTCGATGAAGGCGCGCAGCGGCGCCCCGGCGAAGCGGCTTGGATAATAAAGGCGCGGACCATCGAGCGACATCCAGCACGCTTCAAGGATAGGCACCAGCGTACCAGCCTCGAAGTCACGCTCGCACCAGTTCCGAAAGGCGCTGATGATACCCATCCCGGCGCGGGCGTAAGCAAGCCCGGCGATGCCGGCGTCGACATCGAGCACCAGAGATGATCGCGGCTCAACGGTAACGACGTCATCACCCTGCCGCAGCCGCCAGGCGAGCATCGTGCCGGAAGGCAGCCGGTAGCGAATGCCGGCATGGCCTGTGAGATCGTCCGGAGCCTCAGGCATGCCATTCGCTGCAAGATAAGCGGGAGACGCCGCCAGGGCGATCTGCTGGGTGCGCGGCCCGATCAGGATGGAAACCATGTCCTTGTCGAGATGCGCGCCATACCGGATTCCGGCATCGCACCCTGCCGCGATGATGTCGACGCGATCGTTCTCGACGACGATCTCGACATCGACCTCGGGGTGCAACCGACGGTATTCGGCCATCAGCGGCGGCAAAATATCGGGAACCACGGCACCCGGAACATTGATCGAAAGTTTTCCGCGCACGGTCGCCATGGAATTGGCCGCTTCAGAAACGGCCGCCTCGATGCCCTGAAACAAGGGGCGGATCTGGTCGGCCAGGCGTTGGCCCTGCTCCGTGGGCCGCACGCTTCGGGTCGAGCGAAGAAGCAGCGGCACACCCAGGTCTGCCTCGAGCCGCGATATGGTGGTACTGACTCGCGACGGCACCGTGCCGAGCCGATGCGCCGCCGCTCGAAAGCCGCCGCAGTCCAGCACGGCCAAAAAATCTTGAGCTGGTCCGTAGACTGGCTGTTCTTCATGGAGAACAGCCTATTCTCGGGCAGTGGAATTATCAACGCATCCAAGAACAGTAAGGTTATCTCCAACAAGGAGACAGACATGTTCATCATCAGTGGTGCGACGGGCCAACTCGGGCGCAAGATCGTGCAAAACCTCCTGCGGCTCGTCCCGGCCGAGCAGATTGGCGTCAGCGTTCGTGACCCTGCCAAGGCAACCGATCTCGACGGCGCCGGCATACGCGTGCGCCGGGGCGACTATGAGGATGCTGCGAGCCTGCGTCGTGCCTGGGACGGGGCGAAACGGCTTCTGCTCGTGTCGTCCAATGCAGCTGCCAGCGGCGGCGACCCATTGGCGCAACATGCCAGGGCAATCGCCGTGGCGAAGGAACTGGGCGTCGAGCGCATTTTCTACACAAGCCAGATCGCCAGTTCCGCAAGTTCGCATTTCCCGCCGGCCCATACCCACGCCGCCACCGAAGAGATGCTGGCCCAATCCGGTCTCCCATGGACGGCGCTCCGCCATGGCTTTTACGCCGACAGCGCACTCGCCATGAATGCCCGCGGCTTCGCCACTGGGGTCCTCGCTGCCCCTGTGGATGGCAAAGTGTCCTGGACCACACATGACGATCTCGCCGCCGCAGACGCAAGGCTTCTGGCCGGCACAGAACTCTTCGACGGCCCGACCCCGCCCCTTACCGGCGCAGAGGCGCTCGATGTCGCAGATCTTGCGCAGATCGCTCAAACCATCCTCGGCAAGCCCCTAGAGCGCCAAGAACTCGATGATGACGAGATGCTAAAGTCCGCAGAGGCATCGGGTGCCTCGGCCGAACGCACAGCGATCATGATGGGCTATTATCGTGCAGCCAGAGCGGGCGAATTCGCCCCAGTCGATCCAACGCTCGCCAGGCTGATCGGCCGCCGTCCGCAGTCAATGCGCGACTTCATGGCCGAACGGCTGGGGTGAACACACAGACCAGCCGAAAGCCGATAAACTCAAATCTGGGGGAAATCTGGCTGGGGTGCTAGGATTCGAACCTAGGAATGCCGGTACCAAAAACCGGTGCCTTACCACTTGGCGACACCCCAACTGGCGCGGTTCCTACACGGTTTGGTTTGCGTTCGCAACACGACCAAGGCACTCGGCGAAAAGGTTGTCAGAGCCGCTTGAACAGGGGCCGTACCGCGGCTATAAAGCCGCCCATCGCGACAGGCCGCAAGGCCGATCCGTTGTTCGCGGTCCTGACGGAGTATAGCGCAGCCTGGTAGCGCACCTGCTTCGGGAGCAGGGGGTCGAGTGTTCGAATCACTCTACTCCGACCAATCAAGCCGGGCCTCTTTTAGGAGGTCCGGCTTTTTCGTCCCGACACAGACGGTAAAATGCGGGAGGTCACCACCCACAGTCGACCTTGCAATTAACTCCCGCGACGTTTGCGGCTGGCGCAGAGGATCGACATAAAGGACCTCGCGCCACGGTTGGACACGCACCACCTCGGTCGCTTGACCTTGAGCTTGCGTTCGTCATCAGGGTTGGGCAGGTGCATGCCAACGAATTGAAACTCCGAGCGCCGACACTTCGACACGCCGTAAACACCGCATGCATCTTGGTGGTATTGCCGTACACCTGCGCCAGATCGCTCGCGAGAAAGTAGCTAGTGCGGCGCCAGAGATTGCGCCGTACCAAAAACAACCGATTGTCGCCGTCCAGGTCGCCAAGCGTGAGGCTCTCGATCTTATCTCGGCTGTGCGTCATAGCCACGGGCGTCTTCCTCGCAGGTCACAAGGTGCCAACTCCTACACCGTGAACAAAGTGGAACAACACGCTGTTGCTCACGCTTCTGCGCGGCTTTTCAATTGCCGTTTTTTAGCGTTAAGCCATTCCGGCAAAATGACGTGCGGGGCTACAACAAAGGCTTGGAGCACAGCAAGGCGAGACCGCCATTTTGGCCCGACAATGCTGAAGTAATTCATTTTCTCCCTCGCCAGCGCCAGCTGATACATGCCGCGCGACTGGAGGAATGCTCGGTGTTTCTTGCGCAACGCAAGCCCTAAATCATGCACCAGTTTGTCGTTCTTGTCCGGAGTGGGCGTGACATATTGGTCCAGTACGATCTCTGGAGTGCCGATGAAGCCGCCGCCCATAAGCGCAAGACGAATGTTCCAGTCGGTATCCTCGTGGCGGCGCAACAGCGGATCAAAGTCGCCTACCGCTACGAAAGTTGATCGCCGCGCAAAGAGGGTGCAGAAGCCGTATCGACCCATCCGGCCTGCAGGTGGCCGAAGCCCGGTAAGAATAGCAAGGGCGACGGCTTCCCCATGCATCACCTCTCCATCACTCGCGATCGCAGCGCCACGTGGGTTGCGGGTCTTCCCAATGATATGGCGAGACCCATAGCAAGCGATCAATGGAAGGCCCGACTGCTGCTCGGCACGACGCAGGGCGGCAACTTGGTCCCGAAGCCGGGAGTGCCGGCACACGTCGTCGTCGTCAAGAATTGCTATAAACTCTCCACGTGCTTCCCGGATCTGACGTGTGCGCGTTGCGCCGGTACCAAGATTTACATCGTGCGACACGACACGGATGCGGTTGTCCGACGCCGCCATCTGCTGTATGAGCGCCAATGAGCCGTCTGTCGATCCATCATCGACCACCACAAGCTCCAGTTTCGGCCAGTCGAGCGCTTGAGCCGAGCGGATGCTGCGCTCAATGGTGTCCTGTGCATTGAAGCAGGTAATGGCGATCGTGATCAGAGCCGCCTCGTCGTCGTTATTCATATTGCCTGATAATCCTGCATAAGACACGCTTTCATGCGCCTACTTAGAAATGAAAGCAATCGCGCAACGGCTGAACTCGATACTTTAGATAGAGGCCGAATTTTCTAACTTTAGTCGTTAGCGGCCAATGACCGCCATCTCGGCTCAATCATCAGCAATAAGTGCCTGGTCGGTCGCGTCGCTGACGCCGATCTTTAGTAGGCCGCCCGGAAACTTTGCGCTCACGAACTTTAAGACCACGCGGTCCATCTGAAATTAATACTTTGGCTGCAGTGCGGTCGCTCGCATCACTGCTGTTGCTCTCGCAACGATATCGATGCTCGCCAAGATTCCAAGCACAAATGAGAAGCCGATCAGCAGCATGGCATGGTCCATCGCGCGACCGCTCGGTGAGCCGAGATACCGCTCTACCATCCGGGCCGTCTCTGCCGCCTCTGAATTTCAAGCGATTCAAAGTGGCAGACCTAGGTGCGCATTATCGAGTGCGAAACCCAGCGACGCGACAAGATTATCGACTGCGACAAGATTATCGACTGCGACAAGAACAGAGACTCTTCCCGACAATCATTGCAAAACGAGAGTGCTTTACCCGGCTACTTTCATACAGAAGCGTGTTTTGGCCCGAACCTGAACAGCGTCGCCTCAAAGGTCGAAGATCACGAGCAGCGCTGGCAGCACAAACCAGAGGCCGCGGCCCTACCTGGGCAAAACGTGGACACTAAGAACGCATCCGATATTGCCGCACTAAACCGCGGACCGTGTTGCCCAAAGGTGTCGGCAGGGCATCAAGCACCACGCGGCTCAATCTTTTCTTTTTTGGTCTTGGGGTAAATTGACGAGCAAATCTCGCTTCGAGTCCAGGCACCCTGTCCAGAACACCCGCAGCGCGCGCCCGCTGATATGCCTCAACAAAAAGAGCGCCACTTTGGAGTCATCCAGCTTAAGTGTATCAAGGGTGTGTGCATTGAAGCTGGTGTCGACAAAAATCGGTGGTATCGCCCCGGTTTCCACCATGAACATCATCTTAGTACGCACACACTTTTCGCATTGCCCACAATTGTAAGGTGCGACGCTGCGGTCGGGACAAAAGGAGATCGCGTTCAGTGCGATTGGCTCTGTCGCGACCAATGCCACCTTCTCGCTCCGGGTAACGTCTTCTTCTAACGGCCGGAGAACGATATCGTCTGTCTCAAAATACTTGTTCGTGATATGATTTAGGCCAAAAGGAAACGTCAACATATCCTGCGCATGCGTGCAATCTGCCGCGAAGTGCCCCTCTTCAAAAACGCCCGAGAGAATAGACGCTGCGCCCATGAGACGAAGCGCATAGGAGTGTCTGCCGCTGGCAGTTATGGCGGTAGCATTCGTTCTCACTACGACTTGGTCATAGTTAAGGTGCTCGAGGAACGGCTCAATCTTCTTTTTAAGCGAGTTGAACGATTTGCCCGCATCCACCCCGTAGTCCAAACCCTGAACCGTTAGCGCGCACGCTCTTTGTGGACGGCGTCCCAGGCGAAGCAGCATGTGAGAAGAATCGAGACCTCCCGAATACATTGCCAAGTCCCTGCGCCGGCCTGGCGACGCAGGGGGTGCGTTGCGCTGAGCTTCTACCTGCACGCGCTTAAACTGCCCGGGTCTCCATAGCTCCCAAGTCTCGGAAAACTTTTGAGCTGCGCGTCGTGTTCCTGGGTCAACTGGCCCATCAACCTCAATGACCGCGCCACTCGTCATAGCCGCTGGCAGAACGTGCCAAACAGCAAAAGCGTGGTTTGTGAGCTCCGGAAGAACTAGACCCTCTACTTCGTAGTCGATCACCTTGTTCGCCACCGTCACAGTAGCGTTGTTCCCGTTCTGCTGAACCTTGATTGTTAAGGTGGCTGCCACTCTTTTCCCCGTTCTAGCTTACATCGAGGTTGTAAATTGACGCACTACTCCATGTTTTTTAAGTTTATGCACTCCGTACGCCATCGATTTCCGCTGCAGCCGTTTTCTTCCAACGTACTCCTGCCGCTAGGCCAGCGAAAGGGTCAGTGTTGGCCACGACCTGCGCTAAGCTGAAATTCCGGAACACTCGTCCATAAAACGACGATAAGGTTAGCACTAGTAGTTCAAGCCGTCGCCCATCATGAGCGCAAGGTCCATCGTGCTCATTAGGTGCTCCTAGTTGCTGAACCTCGACGGTGCAGTCTAGTACGCTGCGAGTTAACGGCGCTTAGGCTTGAGTCGGGCTACTCGACCACTAATATGCGGCCAACCAACCGATGTGGAGCTTAACATTTGCGCAGAATAAAGATTGCGGCCCTCTGTGCGCTGCCAAAATCGAATCCTGGAATGCTGAGCGTTGATGCAGCACTACCGCAGATGTTGGCCCGCAATGGCATCGACGCGGATGTGACTTACTTCAGCATGATCGGAGGCGAAACCTTAGAGGCGCCCGAGCAAAGCACTTTTTCGACAAGAACGTATCGCGAACTCAATGTCCGCGTATCATATCACGAATACGACGTGGTTCTTATTTGGGGCGACTTCTTGCACTCTAGACACTTCCACACTGACGTGACGCTCAGCGTTAAGCAAAAATACCCTGGGCGCCAAACTGATGAGATAGAGAACACAATCTATAAGTGTCTAATGATGGAAGGTCAGCCTAGTACTGTTTTAGACAGAACAATTTGTTTCGGTGGTTCTCTTTACATCAATGGCCCCTGTGACGATTGGGACCATCGGTATAGATCCGCAGTCGAAAGACTCTACAGCCAAGCTCGGTTGGTCCTAACGCGCGATCCAGTATCTGCCGCCTTTGCGCGGATGTATGGTGCGCGCGGCGCTACGCTCGGTGTAGATGCTTCCTTTCTTCTTGAGCCCTCTGGAAGGCTTCAAGCGAATGCGTCACAGATCGGCTACTCTTTTGGAAGAGGGATAGCTAACTCTCACCTAGCTCGCATTCGAACGGACCGCTTAGTAAGCGCTATCCGAAAAGACGGCAACTTCAGCAAAATCGTAAATCTTCGATGGCTCGAGAAGACTGACATGCCGCCCATGGTCAATTTGCAGCAAAAGCTAGAGCAGATAACCAATTGTGCTTTAGTCGTTACCGATACTTATCATTGCGCCATAAATGCATGGAGGGAAGGTGTTCCCGCGTTTTGCGTGGGCTTGGGCACCGAGTACGCCGAAAACACTTTGAGCGAGAAGAAGAAAGAACTGCTTTATTCAATGTTTAACGCAAGGGACTTCTACGTCTATGCCGAGCGTATTAGCCTCGTGTCACCCCATAAGATGGCTCGAAAGCTACTTTCAGTTTATCGCGATCAAAATATCTCAAAACTCATTTCGAGGAACATCCTGATGGCTACTCAAATGGCTGAGCGAGCTCTAATTCAGGCGATTATGTCGCCTGGTCACAGTTGATGACGCAGGTCGCTCTATACCCAAACGAACAACAGCGGCCAAAGGTCTAAATTACCGCAGCAGTGGTAGATTTAAATACCGGTGCAATCGTGGTTAAGCGTTCTCACGCTCGAGGCGCCAGCAGCTTGTCGGCCCTCTGCATATTGGGAAATACGCAATCTGCCGACAGGGCCATCGCCACGGTCCAATGCAGCACTGCAAGGAGCGGATCATCGCCGACGAATATTCGACGGCGTCGAACATCTAGCGCAGCTTTGCGTTCCCGTGCCCATTCAGCATAGCCTCCAGCTTGGCGACCTCATCAATCCCGGCCTCTGGATCGAACTCCATCCGGCTGATGAAGGTGGAGCGATAGACCTGATATGGCTCCACGATGATCGGCGCATCATCGAGTGTCAGCACCTCGCGCGGCCGGCCATTTTGATCTTCGAGCGACCGCGCCGTCACCAGCTTGCCGGCCGGAATTTTGCTTTGCTCAACCCGATAGAGCCCAAACGCGCGCAGACGCTGCCAGCTGTAGGTGTAGCCGGCATTGCGCGGCAGTTCCTAAGCGCCTTCGCCATTGAGCGGACGCGGCTCGCCCTGCCAGTCGATCCAAGAACCATCGTTTCCCCTGTATGCCAGCATGTTCCAGCATCCTAGCGGATACAATTGCCAGCCATGCCGCTGGCGAGTCTGATGATTTCAGCGGCGGTCAGAACCCGGCTCCAAAGGCTGATGTCATCGAGAAGACCGCTCCAGAACGTGGTGGTATTGCGCGGGTGCGGCTTTCCGGCGGACAGCGCCAGCGCATTGGCATAGCCAGTGCGCTTAACAAACGTAGCGAGGTAATTATCCTTGATAAAGCAACCAGCGCGCTCGACAACTACACAGAAGCGGCGTTGATCGCCGCCCTCGAGGGACTTTCAGATGACGTTACTGTAATTATGGTTGCGCATCGATTGACTACATTACGCAACTGCGAGCACATAATCGAAATAGCGGACGGCCAAGTCAAACGCAGCGGCAGATACGCCGAGCTAATTCGGGCATGATCCCACTATGGGAGAGCGATCAAGGAGCTTTTGATAAAGATCGATATATCCATCCACCATGCGCTCCGCAGTAAAGAGGGCTTCATAACGCCGGCGGGCACCTTTGCCGAGCACAGCCGCAAGTTGGTCATCAGACCAAAGCTTGATCATGGCTCCGCGCAAGCTTGCAGAATCGCTCGGGTTAACAACGAGACCCGTCTCGCCATGGATGTTAACGAAGCTAGTACCGGTTCCAATCTCGCTTGAGATCAGTGGTTTGCTGTGGGCTGCTCCTTCCACAAGTGATACCCCGAACGCTTCTGAGCGCAAGTGGGACGGAAACACCACACCGCAGCAATTGTTAAGCAGAAGAGTTTTTTCATCGCCACTTATTTGGCCGAGAAAGTGCACGTTGCTTAACCCGAGCTTAGTGGCTTGAGCCTTCAGTTCCGCTTCAATTGAGCCTGCCCCAGCGATAGCTACAGAGAATGGAGCGTTCTGAGCGGCTTCTAGCAGTATATTCAAGCCTTTGTAATAGCGAAAGGCTCCTACGAACAGGAAGAATCGCCTAGCGAGCAGACTAGTCCACCGGCAACCTGAAATCACCTGCTGCGAGGGCTCGTTGATGCCGATGGGTATGACGACCACACGATCCTTATACCTCTGGAACTTCGCACCTAAACAGCATGAGCACGATGAGACGGCTTCGTTGCCGCATGGAATGATGGCGACTGACGAACTACTAGTGCTAACCTTATCGTCGTTTATGGACGGAAGTGTTCCGGAATTTCAGCTTGGCGCAGGTCGTGGCCAACGCTGACGCTGTGGCCTAGCGGCAGGAGTACGTTGGAGAAGCGACGCAGCGTCGATGCGTACAGGTGCATAAACTTAAAACATGGAGTAGTGCGTCAATTTACAACCTCGATGTAAGCTAGAACGGGGAAAAGAGTGGCAGCCACCTTAACAATCAAGGATCGGCAAACAGGGAACAACGCTACTGAGCGGTGGCGAACAAGGTGATCGACTACGAAGTAGAGGTCTAGTTCTTCCGGAGCTCACAAGCCACGCTTTTGCTGTTGGCACGTTCTGCCAGCGGCTATGACGAGTGGCGCGGTCATTGAGGTTGATGGGTAGTTGACCCAGGAACACGACGC
>NZ_JAALFG010000002.1 GCF_011058215.1 Devosia aurantiaca | reverse complement strand
CGACGCCTCGACGCCTCCTGCTCTGGGTAAAGGCCGCTTACGGCGACCGCGCCCCGGAAATCTGGGCCGGGCTCAAGCCGCATATCCTGACCATCACGCGCGAATGGAGCGAGAGCTATTCGCTGTTTTTGGAGGGGGAGGCGGACATGGTCTTGTCCTATACGACCTCGCCCGCCTACCACATCTTTGACGAGGGTGATCACACGATCAAGGCGGCGCTCTTCGACGAAGGGCATTTCCCGCAGATCGAAGTGGCGGGGATCTTGAAAAGCTCGGACCAGCCCGAGCTCGCCGCGCAATTTCTCGCTTATCTCGCTTCGCCCGAGGGGCAGAAAGCGATCCCGACGACCAACTGGATGTTCCCCGTTGTCGACCTCGGCGCCGATCTCGATCCGTCCTTCGCCGACTTGCCGCAGCCGGCGAAGACGTTGACCCTGAGCGAAGAGGAGATCATCGCGAACTCCGGGGCCTGGATCGACGAGATGCTGGCGGCCGTGCAGTAGGCTCGGGTTTCATGTCGGTCGTGGAAGAACCCCCACCCAGCCTCCCCGTAAGTCGGGGGAGGAGTGCCATCGCGTTTTGGGCGCGATCGCGGATAAACACCGGCGTGCTCCTCCCCTTCTGCAGGGGAGGCCGGGTGGGGTCGCTAGCACTGGCGCGGGAGGTGACCGTTGACCCTCCCTCGCCGTCCCCTCCGCATCGCCACCGCTGCCATCCTGTCCCTTGCCATTGCCGTGCTCATCGCGTCGGTGCTGTGGGCGATCTTTGTGGCGGCGACCGGCACCGTTGCGCCGTCCCGCATCGACATCCCGCACCTTTTGCGCATGACGACGCTCCAGGCCGGTCTCACCACGGGCCTGTCCTTGATCGTCGGCATCGGGCTTGCCTGGGCGCTCAACCGGTTGCGCTTCCCCGGCCGCGATCTTGTTGTCGGCCTCTTTGCCGCCGCCATCGTTACGCCGGGAATGGTTGTCGCCTTCGGGCTCCTGTCGATCTGGGGCCGCAATGGCTGGATCAACCACGCGCTTAATGCTCTTTTCGGCATCACCGTTGAAAGCCCCGCCTATGGGCTCGGCGGCATTTTGCTTGCCCATGTCATTCTCGACGGTGCTTTTGCCGCCCGCATCCTCCTGGCCCGGCTCGACGCCATTCCGGCGAACCGCCTTAAGGTCGGCCAGTCGCTTGCCTTGTCCGCCGGCCAGCGGTTTTGGTTGATCGATTGGCCAGCGCTTCGCGGCTCGTTGCCGGGACTGGGCGCCATTATCTTCCTTCTGGCCTTCACCAGTTTCCCGATCGTCTTGTTGCTCGGCGGGGACCAGCCAACCAGACGCTCGAAGTCGCCATCTATTCCGCCGTTCGCCTCGACTTCGACCTGGTCGGCGCTGTGCGCTTGGCGCTGACGCAAATGGCAATCTGCGCTGCGGTCATCGTCCTCGCCTCGGCGTTTACTGCCGTACCGACCGCCCTCGGTCGCTCGGCGCAGCCGACGTGGTCGGACAACCGCACCGCGCGGGCGCTGCAATGGCTGGTGCTTGCTCTTTCGGTGCTCGGTTTTGCCTTGCCGCTGCTTTCGGTGCTGGTCGATGGGGTCGTGGGTGGCTTTGGCCGCGTCATCGCACAGCCGAGCTTTTGGCAGGCGACCGCCACCAGCATCGGCATCGGCGCGGCTTCCGCCGTTCAGACACTGCTACTTGCCCTCGTCTTGGCCCTTGGGCGCGCGGCTGCGGCGAACAGTGTTGCTCGCACGCTGCTCGGCGTGCCGGCCTATGCCTATCTCGCGGTGCCGTCGGTGGTGTTGTCGCTGGGCTTTTTTCTCCTCGTGCGCAATCTCGGCCTGCCACTCGGGGCGGTTTCACCAATCGTGGTCATTTGTGCCAACAGTCTGCTAGCACTTCCCTTCGCCATGGCGACTTTGGCGCCGCCGCTCGACGCCATCGCGCGCACAAAAGGCAAGCTTTTGCTCAGCTTGAACATGTCCGGATGGGCTCAGTTCGCGCGGATCGAATATCCGCTGCTCGGACGCGATATCGGCTTGATGCTGGCGCTGAGTTTTTGCTTCAGCCTCGGGGACCTGGGCGTCATCGCGCTGTTCGGCACGCAGGATTTTCAGACCCTGCCCTTGCTGATGTATCGAGCGCTCGGCTCCTATCGCAACAACGATGCCGCCGTCATCGCTGCCATCCTCCTGATCGGCACCATCGTGGCCTTTGTCGGCCTGCCGCGCCTCATCGAAAGGCTTGCCCATGCTCCGCGCCAGTGACCTGGAATTCAGATATCGGCCCGAAGATGAGCCCTACCATTTCAGCTTCGAGGCCACGGCGGGCCAGGTCACGGCTATTTCCGGCGCCAGCGGCTCCGGCAAATCGACGCTCCTCGATCTTCTTGCGGGATTTCTCCAGCCGAGCCAAGGAGCGCTGACGCTGGACGACACCAACCTTCTGCCGCTTCAGCCTGAACACCGCCCCGTCTCGTTGCTGCTCCAGAGCGATAATCTCTTTGAGCATCTGAGCGCCGTTGGAAATGTCGAGCTCGGCATGCCTCGCGGCGAGCGTGGAAGGGAAAAGGTGGACGCCGCTCTAGTGGAAGTGGGACTAAGCGGGCTGGGTGGACGCCCGGCCTCGACGCTTTCCGGGGGCCAGAAGCAGCGCGTGGCGCTGGCGCGCACTCTGTTGCGCAATCGTCCGGTGCTGCTGCTGGACGAACCGTTTTCGGCGCTCGATGATGAAACACGCGGCACGGTGCGGACGCTGGTCGGTGAGCTGAGCAGGCGTCACGGCTGGCACACGGTGCTTGTCAGCCACCATGCTGACGACATTGCCGCCTTGGCCAGCCGTCATTATCGGATCGTGGACAAAAGGCTAAGCGACGCCGCTTAGCTCCGCCACGCCGTCAGCACACGGTCGAACAGGACTTGGGCATCCTCGTCCTTTTCAAGGGTGAGAATGGCATTGCGGCCGGTGCCGTAAACCACGGCCAGATCGAGCCAGCGCTGGCTGTCGAGAAGGCCGGTATTGGTGGCGACATCTTCTTCCGAGGCGCTCAAGGCGAAGAGGAAGGAGTTGCCGACAACCCGGGCGGCGGCGCCCTCAAGGGCCGTGCCCGGCACCAATTCCTCGTCCTTGAGCAGGACGCCTGCGAGAGTCGCAATCGAGCCGCCGATGAAGGTATCGGGGACGTCGAAGCTGATTTCCATCAAGTGGCTGGCGGGCAGGACCGGATCGTTGTTCTTGCGGATGGTGATCGAGACGCCAAGATTTCGCGCTGGAATGCTGGCTTCGCCGACCAGGGTCGGGGCGCCGATCTCGTCGGTGCCTTCGGTCCAGTCGACCGTGCCCGAGAACGGTACGGCGCCGCTCTGGCCATCGGCCGAGGCCTCGAGCAGCAGCGACTGATTGCCGGCGAGATTGACCGGATTGACGCTGGCTGCCGGATCGTCGGTGGCAGCGATCGTCGTGTCGGCGCCAGAGAGGCGCTCTTCCGACTTGGTTTCGCCATTGAGCGAGGGCATCACGGTTTCGGTGCCGGTGGGGACGACGGGCTCGGGGGACGGCTCGAGACGATCGTCGGTTTCGAGGCCTTCGAGGGCTGCCGTGGGCTCATTGGCCTGGGTCGTGGCTGTGTTGCCCGGACCGGCAGCGCCCTCGTCGCCGACCGTGGTGTCGGCAACCGTCGTGTCCATGGTCGGCACGACGGGATCGGTGACCTGCGCCTGTTCGGTGACCGTCGGCGTGCCACTGCCGAACATCTGGTCTAGATCGACAAAGCCTTCCCGCCAGGCCCAGAAACCGGCGCCACCGACGCCGACGAGCAGCAAGGCAAAGACCACGAGGAAAATGGTGAGACCCGCACCGGAGCGCGTTTCGGCATTTGCAGCAGCGAAAGCGGCATCTTCCGGTCGCTCCGGCACAGCGTCAGCTTCTGCTGGCGCCGGATCGTTGCGCTCGGGCAGGGGCTCGGCAAACTCACCGCGGGCTTCGCGATCCAGAGTTTCGATGGCGCGTTCGATGGCGCCTTCGGCTTCCTTGGCTTCGTCGTTTTCAAGGTCGACTTCGCGGACGCTCGACAATGCCGGCTCGGCCGGCAGCGGCGGCGAGATTATGACCGGCTCGGACGCCGGCTGGCGCGCCAGCGCGGTGCTGCCCAAGGTGGACTCAAGGCGCGAGGCGCTGGATGCAGGCGGGAAGGTTATGGCTGCCGTGTTCGCGACGGCGGGAGGCGGCGTTTCGCGGCGCGAGAAGAAGGACAAGCGGCCCGGCTTAGGCTCCGGCTTGGTCTCAACCAGTGGAACGACGGCGGGCTGTTCGGGTTCGGGAGGCGCGTTGACGGAAGCCGCCTGCGCGATGATGTCTTCGATCGACGTTGCTGGCGGCTCTTCCGCCACCGGCGGTTCAGGCTCGGGCTCAGGCGTCGCTTTGGCGACCGGCACTGGCTCCGGCGCGACTTGCACCGGCTCCGGTATCGGTTCGATCACGACCGGGTCAGGCGCCGGTTCGGGTTCGGCAATCGCCTCGGGCTCCGGCTCTCGGACCGGATCGGGTTCGGGCTCGACGACAGGTTTTGGCGCAACGGGTGCGGGTCGGGGCGTGAAGGCCGGCCGGGCAGCGGCCTGGCCCTCACGGCCAAGGCTGATCACGGCTTCGCTGGCTTCCTGCTCGACCTGGCGGATACAGTCTTCGAGCTGCAGGCGGTGCTGGGTAATGTCGCGGGCGGGGAGGGGAGGATTGATGGCCCGCAACTGGCCAACCAAAGCCGTGCGTGCCTTCTCGTAGACCGCGCGCCGCGCAGCCCCGTTGTTCTCCGGCAGCGCCGAGATGGCTCGGCGCAGCAACTCCCTATAATCCGCCATCAGCTACTCGGTACTCACTCTTGCAGCGTAGTTGTAACAAAATTTCTCAATCTTGGAATGGGTCAACGACCAGGATCGTGTCTGCTCGTTCCGGACTGGTCGACAAAAGCGCAACCGGCGCGCCGATCAGCTCTTCGATATAGCGAACATATTTGACGGCCTGGGCCGGCAATTCTGCCCAGGAGCGCGCCCCTGCCGTGGTTTCCGACCAGCCCTCAAGCGTTTCGTAGATCGGCTTAACGCGCGCCTGTGCTCCCATTGAGGCAGGCAAATAATCTATGCGTGAACCATCGAGTTCGTAGCCGACGCAGACCTTGATCTCCTTAAGACCATCGAGCACGTCGAGCTTGGTGAGGGCAATACCGGTAATGCCGGAGGTCTTGACGGTCTGGCGCACCAGCACCGCGTCGAACCAGCCGCAACGACGCGGGCGGCCGGTATTGACGCCGACTTCCTTGCCGACCGTTGCAAGATGACGGCCGATCTCGTCGTCGAGCTCGCAAGGGAAGGGGCCTTCGCCGACGCGGGTCGTATAGGCCTTGGTGATCCCGAGCACATAGCCGATGGCGGTGGGGCCAAGGCCCGAGCCGGCGGCAGCAGTGCCGGCGACGGTGTTGGAGGAAGTCACGAAGGGATAGGTGCCGTGATCGTTGTCGAGCAGAGCACCCTGCGCGCCTTCGAAGAGAATACGGGCGCCAGCCTTGCGCTTGTCGTCGAGCACGCGCCAGACCTGGTCCATGAAGGGCAGAATCTGGTCGGCGATCGAGATCAGTTCGTCGTAGATGGTCTGCGCTTCGATCTCGACGAGGCCTATGCCGCGGCGCAGCGCGTTGTGGTGTGTCAGCAGCCGCTCGATCTTGGGCATGAGCGTATCGGGTTCGCTCAGGTCGATCAGGCGGATGGCGCGGCGGCCGACCTTGTCCTCGTAGGCCGGGCCGATGCCGCGGCGGGTGGTGCCGATCTTGAGCCCGGCGTTGGCGTCTTCGCGGATGCCGTCGAGCTCGCGATGGAGCGACAGGATCAGCGGCGCATTGTCGGCGATGCGCAGGACCTCTGGCGTGATCTTGACGCCCTGACCGCGCAGCTTTTCCATTTCGGCGACGAAGTGGTGCGGATCGACGACGACGCCATTGCCGATCACGGAAAGCTTGCCCTGGACGAGGCCGGAGGGCAGCAGCGCCAGCTTATAGCTTACGCCATCGATGACCAGGGTATGGCCGGCATTGTGACCGCCATGGAAGCGCACGACGACATCGGCGCGCTCCGAAAGCCAGTCCACGATCTTGCCCTTGCCCTCGTCGCCCCATTGCGAGCCGACGACAACCACATTCGCCATATTTCAGTCTTCCCCAAAGAGGCTGCATCGCGTGTGGATGCGCCACAGGTCTGGCTCAAGGAGCCGCACCCAGCCAAGCTCAAGACTAACCCTTCGGCCAAGATTGTCGGGTAGGATTGCGGCCGAATAACTGTTAAGTCGGACTGTCCTTACATCACACCGGCCACGATGACAAAGCCGCAAGACCACCAAATTCGCGGCAAAAGCGCCGGTCTGCTGGATCAACCCTATCTGCTGTTGGTTTTGGCGCCGCTTTTCTGGGGCGGAAACGTGGTTGCGGCGAAGCTCGTGGCAGGTGAGATCGACCCGTTTTTACTTTTGGCCTGCCGTTGCGTCCTCGCGACGGCCTTCATCTTGCCGTTCGCTGCTAGACACTTGCGCACAGACTGGCCCGTCGTGCGCCGGGCCTGGCCGGCGCTGATGGCCTTCGGCATCGTCGGCTATGCGTTGTTCAACGCCTTCCTTTATGTGGGTCTGCAATATACGACCGCGGTCAATTCGGCGATCGAGCAGGCCTCCCTGCCCATGCTGATCCTGGGCGCCAACTTCTTGTTCTTCAAAGTCCGCGCGACGGTGTTGCAGATCGTGGGCGTGATCCTTGCAATTTCCGGCGTCATCCTCACGGCAACCCACGGTGAGCCGCTGCGCCTTTTGACCATGGACATCAATATCGGCGACGGTTTCGTCATTCTGGCCTGCCTTGCCTATACCGGCTACACCCTGGCGCTGCGCTTCCGGCCCAAGGTGCACATTATGAGCTTCATGGCCGTAAGCTTTACCGGGGCGGCCATTTCGGCTCTGATCATGCTGGCACTGTTTGGCGGTGGGCTGGGAGAAGTGGCGAGCCTTGGGAATGCTTCGCCGACCGTCTGGGCCGTCATCGCCTATGTCGCGATTTTTCCCTCGATGTTCAGCCAGGTCGCCTATGCGCGTGGCGTCGAGCTGGTCGGTCCCAATCGTGCCGCGCCGAGCCATAATCTGATCCCGGTTTTCGGCACGTTGGGCTCGGTGCTGATCCTTGGAGAGGTCCTGCAGCCCTATCATTTTCTGGCAGCGGCAATCATCGTCAGCGGCATCGTACTGGCCGAGTGGGCCGCGCGGCGCTGAAGCCCGGAACAATCAGACGTTCCGATCATTCCTCTGCTAGTATTCAGTTGTTGATTGGAACAGGCCGATGCTTTGGACGATTGCGGTTATTCTTCTGGCGCTTTGGGCGATCGGCTTGGCCTTCAAGGTTGCCGGCGCGTTGATCCATCTTCTCTTGGTGCTGGCCTTGATCGTGGTGCTCTATAATCTCTTCATCAAGCGCAGGGCTTGAGCCGAGCTAAGGGCACAAATGAAAAAGGCGGCCGCGTGGCCGCCTTTTTGCGTTTCGCGGATGCAGTTTAGAAGCGCAGCGCCTTGGCCTGCTTGACGCCTTCGAGCTTGGCGATCTGGCGGAGTTGTTCTTCAGTCAGCGTGCCGTCGATGGCGAGAAGCGCGATGGCATCGCCGCCCACTTCAGCCCGACCGAGGTTGAAGTTGGCGATATTGATGCCCAGGGTGCCGAGGAGGGTGCCGAGCCGGCCGATATGGCCTGGCTTGTCCTCGTTGGTGACATAAAGCATGGAGGGGGTCAGTTCGGCCTCCATGTTGATGTCCTTGAGCTGGATGATGCGCGGCTTGCCATTGGCAAAGAGCGTCCCGGCAATGGCGCGGGTCTGCTTTTCGGTGGTGAGCGTCAGGCGGATATAGCCTTCATAAGCGCCCTGCTGGTCGCGGTTGGTGGTCTCCACGACGATGCCGCGATCCTTGGCGATCTGGGGCGCCGAAACCATGTTGATGTCGCCCAGCGAGGGCTTGAGCACGCCATTGATGGCGGCAGCAATCATCGGCTTGGTGTTGAGTTGGGCGACACTGCCCTCGAACTCGATCTTGATGCCGGTAATGGCCGTTTCAGTGAGCTGGCCGGCAAAGGAGCCGAGGGTTTCGGCGAGCTTGACCCAGGGGTGAGAAGCGGGGCCTCTTCGGCCGAGATCGAGGGGAAGTTCAGCGCATTGGTGATCTCGCCCGTCATCAGGTAGGCCGAGATCTGCTCGGCGACCTGGAGCGCCACGTTTTCCTGGGCTTCGGTGGTGGAAGCGCCAAGATGGGGCGTGCAGATGACGTTGGGTAGTTCGAACAGCGGATTGTTTTCCGCAGGTTCCTGCAAGAACACGTCGAGCGCCGCGCCTGCGACCTGGCCGGACTTCAGCGCCTGGTAGAGCGCGTCTTCGTCGATCAGGCCACCACGGGCGCAGTTGATGATGCGAACGCCCTTCTTGGTCTTGGCGAGGGTTTCGGCATTGAGGATGTTGCGCGTGGCGTCGATCAGCGGGGTGTGGAGCGTGATGAAATCGGCGCGGGCCAGGAGATCGTCGAGCTCGACCTTTTCGACACCCATGGTCTGGGCGCGCTCTGGCGTCAGGAAGGGGTCGTAGGCAACAACCTTCATCTTGAGGCCAACGGCGCGGTCGGCAACGATCGAGCCGATATTGCCGGCACCGATCAGGCCGAGGGTCTTGTTGGTGACTTCGACGCCCATGAAGCGGTTCTTTTCCCACTTCGATGCGCGGGTCGACGCGTCGGCTTCCGGAAGCTGGCGGGCCAGGGCGAACATCATGGCGATGGCGTGCTCGGCCGTGGTGATGGAATTGCCGAAGGGCGTGTTCATCACGATGATGCCCTTCTTGGTCGCAGCGGGAATGTCGACATTGTCGACGCCGATCCCGGCGCGGCCGATGACCTTGAGATTGGTCGCGGCAGCGATGATCTTTTCGGTCACCTTGGAGGCCGAGCGGATGGCGAGCCCATCATACTGGCCGATGGCTTCTAGGAATTTTTCCTTGTCCTTGCCGAGATCGGGCAGGTAGTCGACCTCGACGCCATTGTCCTTGAAGATCTGGACGGCGGTGGGGCTCAGTTTGTCGGAAACGAGAACTTTGGGCATGGCGGGAGTCCTGGAATGTGTGTGTGGGAGAAGGCCCCCACCCGGCCTGCCCCATAAGGTGGGGGAGGGGTGGCTCCGAGTGTCTGGCACGTTCTTGCCAAGCGCTCGATCTGCTCCTCCCCCCTAATGCAGGGGAGGTTGGGTGGGGGTTCTAAGTTTTAGGCAGCGATCTTGAGCGCGGCTTTTTCTTCGGCGAAGGCCCAGTCGAGCCATGGCGTCAGCGCCGCGAGGTCCGAGGTTTCAACTGTAGAGCCAGCCCAGATACGCAGGCCTGCCGGAGCGTCCTTGTAGGAGCCGAAGTCATAGGCGACGCCGAGCTTGTCGAGGCGGGCGACGATGGCCTTGGCGAAGGCTGCCTGTGCCTCGTCGTCAAGCGCGGTCACGGCCGGATCGGTGATCGAAAGGCAGACCGACGTGTTGGAGCGCTGGTCGGCGTTTTTGGCGAGGAACTCGACCCATGGGGTCTTGGCGACCCAGTCGGACAGGACCGTGAAGTTGGCGTCGGCGCGGTCTTGCATGGCCTTGAGGCCGCCGATGGAAAGTCCCCACTTCATGGCGTCGATCGCATCTTCGATGCAGAGCATCGAAACGGTGTTGATGGTTTCGGCCTTGAAGATACCTTCGATCAGCTTGCCGCCTTTGGTCATGCGGAATATCTTGGGCAGCGGGCGATCGGGCTTATAGGTCTCGAGGCGTTCGACGGCGCGGGGCGAGAGGATCAGGATGCCGTGCGCGGCTTCGCCACCGAGCGCCTTCTGCCAGGAGAAGGTGACGACATCGAGCTTGCTGAAGTCGAGCTTCTGGGCGAAGGCGCCGGATGTCGCGTCGCAGATGGTGAGGCCTTCGCGATCGGCCGGGATCCAGTCGGCATTGGGCACGCGGACGCCCGAGGTGGTGCCGTTCCAGGTGAAGACGACGTCGCGGGTGAAGTCGACCTGGGTCAGGTCGGGCAGTTCGCCATAGGAAGCTTCGAGGACGCGGCAATCGGCAAGCTTGAGTTGCTTTTGGACGTCGGTGACCCAGCCGGCGCCAAAGGATTCCCAGGCCAACATGTCGACGCCGCGGGCGCCGAGGGCGCTCCAAAGGAACATTTCGACGGCGCCCGTATCGGACGCGGGGACGATGCCGATGCGATAGTCGGCGGGAACTTCGAGCAGTTCACGCGTCAAGTCGATGGCTTCCTGGATGCGCGCCTTGGCGGGCTTGGCGCGGTGCGAACGACCAGTCAACGCATTGGCGAGCACATCCACCGTCCAGCCTGGACGCTTGGCACATGGACCCGACGAAAAATTGGGGTTAGCCGGTTTGACCGCCGGTGCGGTTGGGGGCATTTCAGCCATCTTCAGCGGCCCTCCCAGGCCTATGCGTCTCGCGTTAGGGCGAGATGTCCTGAGGCGGGAAATACGCCCGGGGAGGGGTCGGCGTCAATGGGGATGTTGAAGGTGGGTTGGATTGGCCGCTCAGCCGTGCTGTTGAGCGACCGTTGTGTAAAGGCGGACCATATTGGTGTTGTTCGCATCGTCCCAGTAGACGCGGCAAACAAGGCTACGCGCATGTCCGGAGCGGACGAGCTTGAGGCCCAGCGCATTCTCGGCGGCTTGTTCAGGCGAACGGGCTTCGATCTTGAGCTCAGGCTCGACAATGCCGGTTCGTAAATCGATGACTCTAAATGTTGGCAATGAACTATCCTGTCTGAAGGAAAATCCTAACATGGCCAAATCGGCTTGCCCCTAACTTGGGTTAATGAGCCGTCGCTTTGATGCGCGAAAGGACACGGCGGCAAACATCAGGCTTGAAGGCTCAGGTAAGCGGGGTCGAAGCCTGCCAGGGCGGTGAGTTTTTCGAGGTCGCGGATCCACACTTTGCCGCTTTGAAGGCTGATCGCGCCGGTGCGACGGAGGCTCTGGAGCGTGCGGTTGACGTGCACGGTGGAAAGGCCCACCGCGGCGCCCAGTTCGGCCTGCGTCATGGGCAGGTCGTAGCTGCCTTCGGCCGATGTTAGGCCGATTGCCGACAGGCGAAACCAGAGTTCGCACAAAATGCTTGCCAGCCGTTCGGCTGCGGTGCGGACGCCGAGGCTGATGATGCGTTCGCGTCCGATCGCGGCATCAACCGCGGCGGCGCGTTGGCTGGCCCGCAAAAGCGCGGGAAACTGGAGCGCGAGCTTACCGAAAGCCCGAGTGCGGATGCGTCCGATCTGGCTATGCGCGGTGGTGACGCATTGAAGGCTCGAGACGGTGCCGACAAGGAAGCCAAAGTCGACAAAATCGCCGGGCACCACCAGGGTGGTGATCTGCCTCCGCCCATTGCCGAGCAGGCGGAAGTGACAAATCCAGCCGCTCAGCAGCACCGAGACGTCTTGAAGGGCGTCGGGCTGCAGCTCTTGCAGTGGCGGGATCAACGGTCCGCGATTTATCGATCGCCGCACAGCGTCGCGCGCTTCCGCGTCGAGCGGCTCGAACAAGGACAGACGGTGCAGGAAGCGCTCGACAGGATCGTTGCCGAGCAGGGTGCCGGCAAAGTTAGACACGCTGGCTGGCACTCCGCGCGTCAAGACTGGCGCATAAGGCCGAGCATAGATCGCTGGCATTGGCGGGCTTGGTCACCCATGGAATATGGGCAAAGCGATCGGGTCGCTCTTCGGGCCCATAGCCACTGGCGATGGCAACCGCTAGGCCTTTCTCTTCCAGCAAGGGAATGATCTCGTAGGCCTCGCCATCGGCGAACTGGATGTCCAGCACGGCAGCATTGGCAGTGGACTGATCGGAAAGCAGCACAGTACGCAGCTCGGCAAGTTTGCCGACGGTGCCGACGACCTCGGCATCAAGCGCTTCGAACTGCTGCGCCATATCCATGGCCAACAGGAACTCGTCGTCGCAGATGAGAACTCGAAGGTCGCGGCTAGTCGTCTGTGTCAAAACATGAATCCCCTAGCAGCAACGTTATTGCCTGGGGAGAATGGGCCCTATCACATAAGTTAACGGTGAAGAACGATTGTCGCTTATCGATGTGAACTAAACGTGAACAAATCTTCTTTGCGAAAGCCGTTCAGCGTTGAATGTACAGGTAAAATCATGCCGCTAGCACTAGGCGGGGAGTGCAAACGCTCTAGCGTGCGGCAGCATTTTTCTTGAGTGGACTTCGTGATGACCGACAATTCGCTTTTCGCCCGCTTCGTGGCCCTTGTCGGAGGCGCTGCCGTTGCCGTGCGCCATGCGGGCGATGGACCGCGACCGCCGGCCTATGGCACGGCGCCAACGATTCCCGGCCCTAAGCCGCAAGGAAAAATTCCGACGCTCAAGATGCCCACAGCCATGGGCTGGCAGGGCGACCACAAGCCGACGGCTGCGCCCGGCCTCAAGGTCAATGCCTTTGCCAAGGGCCTGACCCATCCGCGCAACATCTACCTTTTGCCGAACGGGGATGTGCTGGTCGCCGAATCGATGGGCGAGGAGGGCAAGCCAAGCACTGTCTTCGACCATGCCATGCATGCCACCATGAAGCGGGCGCGTGCCTCTGGGACCAGCCCCAACCGCATCATATTGCTGCGCGACGCCGACGGTGACGGCATGGCGGAGGAACGTCACACCTTGATCGAAGGGGTGCGGCAGCCCTTCGGTATCGCCCTGATCGGCTCGACGCTTTATGTCGGCGCCAGCGATGCGGTGCTGGCCTATCCCTATGAGGCCGGCGCAACCCGCATCACTGCGCCCGGCCGCAAGCTGATGGACCTCATTCCCGGCGGCCACTGGACGCGAAACCTCATCGCTAGCGCCGACGGCAGCAAGCTTTATGTCGCCGTGGGGTCGCTCAGCAATATCGGCGACCACGGCATGGCGGCGGAAGAAAATCGCGCCTGCATCCACGAGCTCGATCTTGCAAGCGGCCAGTCGCGGATTTTTGCCGGTGGCCTCAGAAACCCTGTCGGCATGGCTTGGGAACCCGTCGGTGGCATGCTGTGGACCGTGGTCAACGAGCGCGACGGTCTGGGTGACGAAACGCCCCCGACTACCTGACTTCGGTTGCGGACGGCGCCTTTACGGCTGGCCCTATAGCTACTGGAACCGGATCGTCGACGATCGCGTGCCGCAGGACGCAGCCAAGGTCGCCAGCTCGACCCAGCCGGACTTTGCTCTGGGCGGACATACCGCGTCGCTCGGACTTTGCTGGCTACCCGAAGGCACGTTGCCGGGCTTTTCCGCCGGCATGGCCATCGGCCAGCATGGATCCTGGAACCGCTCCAAGCTGTCCGGCTATCGCGTCGCCTTCGTGGAATTCCAAAACGGCAAGCCCGTCGGCACGCCGCGCGAGATCCTGACCGGTTTTCTGTCCTCGGACGAAAAATTCTCGTTTGGGCGGCCGGTCGGCGTGGCGCTGGCAAGCGATGGTGCCGTATTGGTTGCCGACGACGTGGGCGATGTCATCTGGCGCGTGACTGCGGCCTAACGAAAAGGCCGGTGTCGTTCTGAGACCGGCCCAATCGATTAGCTCTGGCGGATGTGGCGGTCCGCCACGCCCGGATCAGTTGAAGCGGTAACGAACCGTGCCGCGGACTTCGTGGACGAAGTTGTCGTCGATAAAGTAGGGGGCAGCGGCCTCCGAGTTCTGCAGGCCGTTGATGTAGAGCGCGCGGTAGCCGACGTCGGCGACGACCTGACCGAAGTCGTAACCAACGCCGACCATGCCGGCTGCGGCAAAGCTGGTATTTTTGGTGCGGGTGTCAGCAGGGCCAGGGCCATTGGTGATGAAGTCGTTGAAGGCGACACCGGCACCGGCACCGACATAACCGAAGGCACCCCCAGCAGCGCCGTAGCCGTCGTTGCCGAGAGCGAAGTCATAGTATGCGTTGGCAAGAATGATGGTAGAGCGGAGCGACAGCGTATGTACGCCTGGGGTGACGCCAGTCGTGCCAGCAGGAATGGTGACGCCCATGCCCTCGTTGTTGAGAAAATCAACAGTACCGTCAACGCGAAGACCAGTACCGGTTTCGAAACCTGCGCCAGCACCGACAGAATAACCATAGCCGTAGCGATCGATCGGGAAGAAGCCTGGAGTGGCTTCCGGATGCACGACCCGGGGTGCCCACATCAGGTTGCCGGCGGCGCTGCCACGCAGGTAGAAAGAGCCCGAAACGCCGTAATCGACATCAGGGATTTCGATTACAGGCGGATAGTAAGGCATGTCGGCCGCGATTGCGGAGCCGGCAATAAGAGTGGCTCCTGCCACCAGCATTGCTTGCGTAAGCTTGCGCATTAAGAAGTTCCTTTGGTTGCCACGACACCAGTCGATTGCAGCCAATATCAAGGAAACTTGTTAAAACGCGCTTAACCACGCTGTTTAACCCTAACCTCCGTGGAAAATATTTGGTTACTGAAGTCTTACTTCATCCATGCGGTATATTCGGAATGATCAGGCAACCTGCTTGATGGCCGCCTCAACCTGAGACACCACGGTTTCGACCAGGACCGCATCATCGGCCTCGCCCATGACGCGGATGACGGGCTCGGTGCCCGAGGCCCGCACAACCAGGCGACCGCCATTGCCGAGCATGGCCTGACCATCGGCGATGGCCTGCATGACCTGCTTGTGCTCGAGCGGCTTGCCGGACTTGAACTTCACGCTACGCAGAAGCTGCGGCACCTTTTCGAAGCGCGAGCAAATCTCGGAAATCGGGACGTTCTTCTGTTTCAGTACGGCAAGCAGCTGCAAGGCGGCCACAAGGCCATCGCCGGTAGTGGTGAAGTCCGAGAGGATGATATGGCCGGACTGTTCGCCGCCGACATTAAAGCCCTTGTCGCGCATCGCCTCCAGCACATAGCGGTCGCCCACCTGGGTGCGTTCGAGTGTCAGGCCAAGCTTGGTCAGGTGCCGTTCAAGGCCGAGATTGCTCATGATGGTCGCGACAATGCCGCCACCCTGGAGCATCTGCCGCTCCATCCAGCTTTCGGCGATGACGGCCATGAACTGGTCGCCATCGACCACATGGCCTTTTTCATCGATGATGATGACGCGATCCGCGTCGCCATCGAGTGCAATGCCGATGTCGGCACGCACTTCCTTGACCTTGGCGGCAACCGCCTCGGGAGCCGTCGAGCCGACCTTGTGGTTGATGTTGAAGCCATCGGGCTCGGCACCAATGGTGAAGACTTCGGCGCCAAGCTCCCAAAGGGCGATCGGCGCGACCTTATAGGCAGCGCCATTGGCGCAATCGAGCACCACACGGAGCCCAGCAAGGTCGATGTTCCGGGGCAGGGTGCGCTTAGCATATTCGATGTAGCGGGTACGTGCTTCTTCGTCGCGATGGGCGCGGCCGATTTCCTTGCCCTTAGCCAGATGGCGCGACATGTCGCTGTCGATCAGGCCTTCGATTTCAAGTTCGATCTCGTCGGAGAGCTTGTAGCCGTCGGGACGGAAGAGCTTGATGCCGTTGTCTTCGTAAGGGTTGTGAGAGGCCGAAATCATGACGCCAAGATCGGCGCGCAGCGAGCGCGTCAGCATGGCGACGGCGGGTGTCGGCATCGGCCCGAGAAGATAAACGTCCATGCCCACGGCGGTAAAGCCGGCGGTCAGGGCCTGCTCGATCATGTAGCCGGAACGGCGGGTATCCTTGCCGATGACGACGCGGTTGCGGTGATCGCCGCGCACGAATTTCGTGCCGGCCGCCATGCCCACCTTAAGCGCCAGTTCGGGCGTGAGCTTGTCGCCATTGGCGAGGCCGCGGATGCCATCGGTGCCAAAATACTTCCTGACCATCGCCGACCTCGGTTCACTGGTTGTCTTGGGATAATACCATTTTTCGCTGCAATAGCTGAAGGGGCGCTTAAACGGAAGGGTTAGCGGCTGGGCGGTGAGGCGCTCAGTGAGCCACACAGTGATTTATCTTGACGAGAAAGCCTGCTTCCTCGAACAACGAGCCGACTCTTTGACTTGGATATGGAACATGCACGCGATGTCCCGTGATGGTTTGGTGGGCACCTCTCCGGAGACGACGTTTCTGGCTGGTGGTGGGCAACTGGGGAGTTGATCCGGAACTATGATTGGACCTCCACGCCGCTTGGTGCTCCCGCGACCTGGCCAGGAAGCTTGCGAACTCTGGTGCAGGTGATGCTGACCTCCCAACAGCCCATGTTCATTGCCTGGGGTCCAGACCGGACCATGCTCTACAACGATGGTTATGCACCCATGTGCACCAATCGTCACCCCTGGGCTCTGGGCAAGCCGTTTGCCGAGGTCTGGGCGGACATCATCGCCGATGTCGGGCCGATCATGGATGCCGCCTATGCCGGTGTTCCGACCTATATGGACGACATCGAGTTCCAGATGGTGCGGCACGGGCGCACGGTCGAGACGCATTTTTCCTTTGGCTATACGCCGGTGCATGACGAAAACGACCAGGTCGCCGGCATGTTCTGTACGGCGCTCGAAATTACCGCCGAGGTGGTTGCGGCGAAGTCCAGGACGCGCGAGCTCGATCGCCTGCGCGCCCTGCTGGAAAAAGCGCCGAGCTTCATGGCCGTGTTGCACGGCCCGGAGCATCGCTTCGAAATCACCAATGCGGCTTACCGCCAACTGATCGGCCATCGCGACGTGATCGGCAAGACCGTGCGTGAAGCACTGCCCGAGATCGAGGGTCAGGGCTTTTATGAGTTGCTCGATGGCGTTTATAGCACCGGCCAGACCTTTATCGGCCGCAGCATGGAGATCGACCTGCAGCAAACTCCGGATGGTCCGCTGCAGAAGGGCTTTTTGAACTTCGTTTATCAGCCCATGTATGACGACGCTGGTCAGATCACGGGCATCTTCGTCGAAGGAAACGACGTCACCGATCTCAAGGGAGCGGAGTTGGCGCTGCGTGAAGCGATGTCGGTGCAGGATACGCTGACGGGTGAACTGCAGCATCGGATCAAGAACAGCCTTGCGATGGTGGGCGCCATCGCATCGCAGACCCTGCGCGGCGAGGATATTGCGGATCGACGCGCCTTGTTCGACTCTCGCCTCAGCGCGCTGGCGACGGCCCATGACATTTTGACCAACAGTACCTGGACGACGGCATCGTTGCGCGATGTGGTCGAGGGTGCATTGGCGCCGCACATACCGTCCGAAGATCGCGTCACGCTTGAGGGCATCGAGATCGACCTCAATCCCAAGCAGGCGCTGTCTATGGCTTTGGCCATCCACGAGCTTGCGACCAACGCTGCCAAATACGGCGCGCTTTCAACGTCTGAGGGCCGGGTGCTTATCAGCTGGGAGTTTGATCCGGCGGGTGAGAAGCCGGTGTTCCTGTTCAAGTGGGCTGAAAGCGGCGGGCCTCCTGTGGTGGTGCCGAGCCGAACCGGGTTTGGTTCGCGTCTCATCACCAAGGTGCTGGCAGCGGATTTCGAGGGCAAGGTCAGCGTCGAATATCGGCCGGAAGGTCTTCTCTGCGTGCTCCGCTCGGACACAGGCTGTGTCACGCCTGACCAGAACCTGGCAAAGAGGGCGTAGAGAATGGCTCACTCCAAACCCATTGTTCTGGTTGTCGAAGATGAAGCACTGGTCCGCATGGCCATCGTCGATCGCCTCGAGGAAGAAGGCTTTCTGGTTCTCGAAGCCGCCAATGCCGATGAGGCGCTCAAGATCCTGGTCAACAATCTCAATGTGCGGCTGGTGTTTACCGATGTCGACATGCCCGGCACGATGAACGGCATCAAGCTGGCAGCAGCCGTTCGCGATCGCTGGCCGCCGATCAAGATCGTCGTTACCTCCGGCTACAAGCATGTGAAACTCGATGAAATTCCGGCACAGGCCGAGTTCGTGCCCAAGCCCTATAATGCGGATCGGCTGATCAACGCTTTCCGGCGACTAACGGACTGATCAGGCGGCAAGGCCACGGTAGCTGCTCTATACCGAAATCAGAGGCACAAAGAAAAACCTCCTCCCTTGAACAGGGAGGAGGTTTTGTTCTGAGCAGTAAAACTGCAGATCAGCTTTCCGGCTGCGGCTCGAGGCCCGGCTCCGGCGGGGCATCTGGGCGCTTCTTGCCGGACTTGCCAGCAGAAGGGACTCCGGAGGCCTTCGGCGCCGACGGACCACTGTCTTCCGGACGAACCGGCTGCTTGCCATCCATCAGCGCGCGCAACTCGTCACCGGTAAGGGTTTCAAACTCGAGCAGCGCTTGAGCAATTGCCTCCCACTGATCGTGGTAGGTGGTGAGGATGTCGCGGGCCGACGCTTCACCATCTTCGATGAGCTTGCGCACTTCCTGGTCGATGATCTTGGCCGTGTCGTCGGACATATGCTGCGACTGCGTCACGGAATGGCCGAGGAAGACTTCCTGGTCATTGGACTTGTAGCGCACGCGGCCGAGCTTTTCGCTCATGCCCCATTCCATGACCATGGAGCGCGCCAAGGAGGTTGCCATCTGGATATCGCCAGAAGCGCCCGATGTGACTTTGGCCGGGCCAAACTTGATGATCTCGGCCTCGCGGCCGCCGAACAGCATGGTGAGACGCGCCAGGGCCTTTTCGCGGCTGAACGAGTACGTGTCGTTCTCGGGCAGGGTCATAACCATGCCAAGCGCACGGCCACGGGGGATGATGGTAGCCTTGTGGATCGGGTCGATGCCGGCAACCTTGAGCGCGATGATGGCGTGGCCCGCTTCGTGATAGGCAGTCAGCTTCTTTTCGTCATCGGTCATGGCCATGGTGCGGCGCTCGGCGCCCATCATGATCTTGTCCTTGGCGTCTTCGAATTCCTGATGCGTGACGAAGCGCTTGTTCTTGCGCGCGGCCATCAGGGCCGCCTCGTTGACGAGATTCATCAGATCCGCACCGGAGAAGCCGGGTGTACCGCGGGCCAGAACCTTGAGGTCGACGTCGGGAGCAAGGGGGACCTTCCGGACGTGGACCTTGAGCACCTTTTCGCGGCCCGATACATCCGGGTTGGGCACGACGACCTGACGGTCGAAACGGCCGGGACGGAGGAGGGCAGGGTCGAGAACGTCGGGACGGTTGGTCGCGGCGATCAGGATGATGCCTTCATTGGCTTCAAAGCCGTCCATCTCGACGAGGAGCTGGTTGAGGGTCTGTTCGCGTTCGTCGTTACCCCCTCCGAGACCGGCGCCACGCTGGCGGCCGACGGCGTCGATTTCGTCGATGAAGATGATGCACGGCGCATTCTTCTTGGCCTGTTCGAACATGTCGCGGACGCGGCTGGCGCCTACACCGACGAACATTTCAACGAAGTCAGAGCCCGAAATGGTGAAGAACGGCACATTGGCTTCGCCGGCAACCGAGCGGGCGAGCAGCGTCTTACCGGTACCCGGAGGACCAACAAGCAGCACACCGCGCGGGATACGGCCGCCAAGGCGCTGGAACTTGCCGGGATCGCGCAGGAACTCGACGATTTCCTCGAGGTCCTGCTTGGCCTCGTCGACGCCGGCAACGTCTTCGAACGTCACCTTGCCCTGAGTTTCGGTCAGGAGCTTCGCGCGCGACTTGCCAAAACCCATCGCGCCGCCACGACCCCCACCCTGCATCTGACGGATAAAGAAGAACCAGACGCCGATGATGACGATGAACGGCAACCAGGAGGAAAGAAGGATCGACCAGAACGGGCTCGATTCCGGCGCGCGTGCCGTGATCGCGACGTTGCGATCTTCAAGGCGCGTGATGACATCGGCGCCATCTGGAATGATGGTCTCGAAACGGCTGCCATCGTTGAGCTGGCCAGAGACGATATTGTTGGTGATGGTGACGGCGGAAATTCGTCCCGCATCAATGTCGGTGACGAATTGGCTGTAGCTTTTCTCGGCGATCGAAATCGAACGCGTAGACGACTGGAAGACCTGGAACAGGCCCATCAGCATGAAAAGGACGACCAGCCAAATGGCAAAGTTGCGGAAATTTCCGTTCATCAATCCTGTCCCGGAAGGAAGAGGCCGCGCAAAGCGACGCTAGTGGCCCAGATGTAAGCCCCGCAATAGGGCGTTACAAGGGCAAGGCCTCGCCTGTTCGGCCGGCCTCGTCCAGTCATTATGTCGCGCGGGGTTAATGCAGGGTGAGGGCGGATAGATGCATCGGCCCGGCGCAAAATAAAACGCCCAGGCGCGTGGCCGGGGCGTTTTGAAGACCTTCAACGATTTAGTTGGTGCGAGCCGCTTGCTGCACGGCATCCTGCACTTTTTCGAAGGCGCGCACTTCGATCTGGCGAATGCGTTCACGGCTGACGTCGTATTGCTGCGCCAGTTCCTCAAGCGTTGCCGGGTTGTCCTGGAGGCGGCGGGCCTGGAAGATGGCGCGTTCGCGTTCGTTCAACACATCCATGGCAGTATTGAGCATGCCCATGCGCTCGGAAAACTCTTCGGTTTCACCCAAAGCGGTTTCCTGGTCTGGCGTATCGTCAACCAGCCAGTCCTGCCATTCGGAAGAGCCTTCGTCAGCGCGCATGGGCGAATTAAGCGAGGCATCGCCAGAAAGGCGGGAATTCATCGAGACCACGTCTTCTTCAGTCACGCGAAGAGTGGTGGCAATCTGCTTGATCTGGTCGGGATGAAGCGAGCCATCGTCAAGCGCCGCGATCTGGCCCTTCACCTTGCGCAGGTTGAAGAACAGACGCTTTTGCGCAGCGGTCGTGCCAATCTTGACGAGGCTCCAGGAGCGCAGAACGTATTCCTGGATGGCAGCACGAATCCACCACATGGCATAGGTTGCAAGGCGGAAGCCTTTATCGGGCTCGAAGCGCTTGACGGCATGCATGAGGCCGACATTGCCTTCGGAGATTACCTCGGAAATGGGCAGTCCGTAGCCGCGATAGCCCATGGCGATCTTGGCGACGAGACGCAGATGCGAGGTGATCAGCCTCTGCGCCGCGCCAGGATCGGCGTGTTCCTTGTAGCGCTTGGCAAGCATAAACTCTTCGTCCGGCTCCAGCATCGGGAACTTGCGGATTTCCTGCAGATAGCGGGACAGGCCGCCTTCGGACGAGAGAATGGGAAGATTGGACTGGGCCATGGACGCACCCCCTTTGGGTTTCCCCCGCAAAGTGCGGGCGGAACGTCTCTCACTGTCCATGAAGGCACAGTGACAGACGATCATCATATAGGTTGCAATTAGGCGATTTTAAGAGGCCAAGCTCGCTTCAATGCAGAAGAAAAGCTTCGGTTCCATCCAGATCGCCGGATTATTCATCGGCATAATACGATAGATGGGACAAAAGTTCAAACACGAGGGTGTGAGTCTATCGTGCTGCCGCACGATCGAATGGTTCGAGCGCGTCTTCGAGAGCCTGAAGATCGTCGGGCAGGTCGGCTTCGAACATCATCTCCTCGCCAGTGGTGGGATGTTCGAAGCCCAGCTCGGCAGCGTGAAGCGCTTGGCGCCCGAGGTCTCGGATCGTTTGGGCAAGATCGGCGGGGAGCTTGTTGATCTTGGTGGCAAAGCCGGGCGCATAGAGAAGGTCGGACACGAGCGGGTGGCCGATATGGGCCATGTGAACGCGGATCTGGTGGGTGCGACCCGTTTCGAGCTGGCACTGAATGCGCGTAAGGTCCCAGCCCTCCCCGCCATAGCGGGCTTCGACATTGTAGTGAGTGATTGCTTCGCGGCCCTGCTTGAGCACGGCTTGCTTGAGGCGGTTGCCGGGGTCGCGGCCTAGCGGCGCGTCGACGGTGCCCATCCCCGATTGGGTCATGCCCCAGGCATAGGCCGTGTAAGCGCGATGCAGCGGGCCGGTACGGCCGTGGTCAGCGAACTGGGCCGCCAGATGCTTGTGCGCCTTTTCGGTCTTGGCCGCGACCATGACGCCAGATGTGTCCTTGTCGAGGCGATGAACGATGCCGGGACGCTTGACGCCGCCAATGCCCTGAAGGCTTTCGCCGCAATGGAAAAGGAGTGCATTGACCAGCGTGCCGTTGGGTGAGCCGGGGGCAGGGTGCACGACCATGCCGACGGGCTTGTTGATGACGATAAGCTGGTCGTCCTCGTAAAGAATATCGAGCGGGATATCTTCAGGTTCGGGCTCTGCATCTTCGGGCGGTGGGGCAAGAAGGACGATTGTCTCGCCGGTCTTGAGACGATAGTTGGGTTCGGCGACGGGCTTGCCGTCCACAGTGACGGCGCCGGTCAGGATCAGGTCCTTGAGGCGGCTGCGGCTGAGGACGTCATGGGCGCGGGCCAGGGCTGCATCGAGCCTTGTGCCGGCCAGCGTTTCGTCGACAACAACCTCGATGGGCTCGCCCTCGAACAAGAGATCGGTATCGTCGGCCATGAGCAATCCTGAACCAAATAAACCCGCCGAGGCTGAGGAACTCACGCCGGAAGCGCGGGTATTGCTGGGAAGAGCGCGGCGCTCGTTCGGTATTTCGATCGGCATCCTGCTTTTGGGCTTTATGGCGATTGGCTTTGCGCTTGTCTATCGCGTGATGCGCGACCGCCCGCCAGAAGTCGTGGCCGAAAGCGTGATCATTCCCGCAGGAGCCGAAGTGGTGTCGGCGCTTAATCTCGATGGGCTGGTGCAGGTGACCTATCGAGCAGGAGGTGCCGTGGTGCTGGCAGTATTCGATCAGGGCACGGGCGCGCTGGTAAGAACCGTGCAGATCAGCGCAGAGTAGGGGCGTCAGCGCCCCTGGATTTCCTTGAGCGCCTGTAGCCGGTCGGAGACCTTACCGCGGCCGTTATTGGCGGGCGCGGGCATGACCTCTGCGCCTTCGCCATCGTCGGCGAAGCGTTGGACACGGTCGAAGAGGCTTTCTTCGGCGCCGGAAGTGGGCTTGCTGTCGGTGTCGACGGCATAGACCAAGCGCGAAACGCTGGCGGCGATGTCGTTTAGCTTTTCGCGAAGATAGGCTTCTTCGAAGCGCTCGCTTTCCCAATCAGCCATGATACCGGCTTCCACATTACCGACCTTGGCGCGCAGGGTTTCGAGCTCGTCTTCCATCGAAAGCTTGTCGGCAAGCAGTTGCTCGACGCGGCCCTCGCTGCGCTCGACCGTGGCCGATGTTTCGGCAAGAAGGGCGTTGAGGCGATTTTCGGCGCTGGCAATGCGCGCTTCGGCAGCGACGAGTTCCTGCCGCTCGTCTTCCCGCTGGCGATCGCGACCAGCCAGAGCATCGCGCATCTGGGCAATGGCGGCCGTCGCCTCGGCGCTGCGGCGGTCCGAGCTTTCCAGGCGCGTGATCAGGCTATTGGCCTGTTCTTCGAGGAACGCCGCGCGCTTGCGCTCGATGGCCAAAGCGGTTGTGAGGTGATCGATGTCTTCGTCATAGGTGCCGGAAAGCGAGAGGCCGTCGATCTTGGTGGCGGCAGCAAGGCCGCCGCGCAGCGAATTGCGCAGGGCTTCGATTTCTTCGGTGCGCGTCTCGACCTCGCGGTCGCGCTTGCGCAGGCGCTGCGCAAGATCGGCGCCTTCTTTTTCAAGTTCGAGGATGCGGGCGCGCAGCTCGACTTCGCGGCTTTCGAGTTCGCTGACGATGGCGAGGTGCTTTTCGCGTTCAGCCTTGAGCGCGCCCAGATCGGTGCGCTTCTGATTGACGTCGCCCAACTGCTCGGCAAGGCGCTTGCGCAGGGTCTCGACATTCATCTCGAGGCGACGGGTGGATAGCGCAAACTCGGCGCGCAGCTGATCCTTGTCGGCGCGGAACTCGGCCATGGTGATCGGGGTGGCAGCCTCGATGCGGCGCTTTGTGAGGCGCACGGCGCGCTTCCAGACGGCCGGCATGACCACGAGCGCAACCAGCCCTGCGACGAGCAGGCCCAGTGCGAAATACATCATGTTCTCGATCAGCATCGAGCGAACTCCGGCGGCAACAGGGCCACCTTATACCGAGCGAGTTCGATATTTGCAGCAAAGAATGGGAAGGGCTGGGTTTGAGAAAGATTAACCCTAATGCATGCGCCCAACCCAAAGGGGATCAAGGTAGCAGACGTTTGTAGCGTCAGAAGGGGTTCCAGGTCGGTTCGGCCGTGAAGTTCAGGTAGCCGACATTGATGCCGAGACGCGCGCCAACCCCGGAGCGGATGGGAACGACAATGACGTTGGCACGCTTGGTGACGGTCATGCCGACCCCGCCGATGACATAGGCGGAACCGTCGACGCCGGGATAGCGGCCCAGGATGTCCTGTATCGAGGTCAGATTGTAGACCAGCATCATGACCTTGGAGCCATCGCCGCCGATATCGAGCCCTATGCTGGGACCCTGCCAGTAAATCGAAAACTGACCGGCATTGCGGGTGTAGAGCGTGCCTTCACCGTATTTCGCGCCGATGAAGAGGGCGCCGCCTGCTTCTTCGCCGAGAATATAACCGTTGGGCTGGCCGTATTGGCTCACCGCACGTTCGACCACCGAGGCGAGGCCTTGGGCGGCGGAGCCGAAAAATTCCTGCCCGTTGTTGATGATCTCTTCGCCAGAGAAGGTGTCGGTCAGGGAGCCGCCCTGCTGGGCCATTGCCGGCGCGGCGGGCATTGCCAGAGCAAGCACGACGCCTAAAAGCTGTGCGATCTTTTTCAGCATGGTTCGATCTCCCCTTGGTACCAGCCTGCTTAGGAAGACCTTAGGTCTTGCGCGCCACAATGAGCGCATCGGCAGCCGATCACTGGCCTGGATCATGACGCAAACCTCTAAACAAATCTTAACCATGATCGCCGTCTTGCTGCCGCTTTTCGGACTAGTTGCCGCCAACGGTGTAAAGGCGCAATCAATCGTTAGCTGGGTCGAAGCCGATCCGCTGACCGGGCTGGCGATCGGCGGCATGGATCCGGTGAGCTACTTTACCGAAGATGCACCGCTGCCGGGAAAGCCGGACTATGAAGTGGTGTGGATGGGCGCGCCCTGGCTTTTCGCCAACAAAGCCAATCGCGACGTGTTCGAAAAACAGCCCGAAATCTATGCGCCGCAATATGGCGGTCATGGCGCCATGAGCATGGCACGCGGTTTTGTTTCCGATGCCGATCCGCTGATCTATGCCGTTTATAAACAGCGGCTCTATCTCTTTTATTCTGCCGCCAATCGCGAAGCCTTTCTTCTGGCGCCAGATGCGGCGGCGCTGCGGGGACAGGAGCATTGGCAGGTCTTGTCCAAATCGCTCTCGACCCGGTAGTGCCGCATTCAAAGCCGCTTTATTGTCCCTTCAACTGATTCCCTTGCCCTTCGGAGACCAAGCCCATGGACGTTATCGAGCTCAAGGCGACCGACCTTGCCGCCATGTTGTGCTCGCGGGTTTGCCACGACCTGATCAACCCCATCGGCGCGATCGGCAACGGGCTCGAAGTGCTCGATGATCCGAACCAAAGCGAAATGGCGGAAGGGGCGCGTGACCTGATCGCAAGCGCCGCCAAGCAGAGCCGCGCCAAGCTTGAATTCGCCCGCCTGGCCTATGGCGCGTCTTCGACCGCCGGCACCGATATCGATACGCGCGAGTGCGAGCGCGTCGCGCGCATCCTGTTCGAGATCGAGAAGGCCGACCTCGAATGGGATGTGCCGCTGATCCTTTTGCCCAAGCACAAGGCCAAGCTGTTCATGAACATGCTGCTGATCGCAGCCGGTTCGGTTCCGCGTGGCGGCGTCGTATCGGCCAAGATTTCCGGCCCAGCTGGCGAGGAAAAGTTCGAGTTCAGCTCCAAGTCCGATCCTGAAAAGCGGCAGCGGACGCTGGTGCCCTCCGGCTCGGCAGGGCTCCTTTCCGGCATGCCGGAGGAGGGCGCGGTAGACGCACGGGGCATCCAGCCCTTCTATACCGGCCTCCTCGCGCGCATGACCGACATGGAAATCGCCATCGGGCTCGAAAACGAGCGGTTCTTCTTCACAGCCACGCCCAAGGCGCAGGCGTAATTCGCCGAATAGACACATTGCCGTAACGATTTCCGAACCACTGGTCCGGCATAGTCGGACCAGTTTTGTTTGTTCGGGGCCCGCTGCCATGCCGACCTGCCTCATCGTCGACGATTCCAGCGTGGTGCGCAAAGTGGCGCGGCGTATTCTCGAGGATCTCGACTATACGGTGGACGAGGCCGAAGACGGCCAGGAAGCCATGGACAAGTGCCGGCTGGCCATGCCGGACGCGATCCTGCTCGACTGGAACATGCCGATCATGAGCGGGCTAGAGTTCTTAAAACTCCTGCGCAGCTATATCGGCGGCGAAACGCCTCGCATCATCTATTGCACGGTCGAGAACGATATTGGCGCCATCGCCCAGGCGCTGAAATCAGGTGCAGATGACTATATGATGAAGCCGTTCGACCGCCAGGTGCTGGAGCGCAAGTTCGACGTCGGGACGCTGAAGGCGGCCTGACCTTTTATTCTGTAAGCTCCGCTGCCCTTCCCAAAAGGAAGGTTCGTTCCCGTTCGTTCTTGGTAAGTCCAGCAGCTTTTCTGAACTGGTCGTTGGCTTCTTCGTGGCGCCCAAGCCTGCGCAAGAGATCGCCGTGAACGCCATAAAGCAGGTGGTAGTTTTCCAGCGCCTTGCCGGTTCGCAGCTTCTCGACAATGGGTAGCGCGGCCTCAGGGCCTTGAGCCATGGAGACGGCGACGGCACGATTGAGCTCGATGACGGGAGAGGGCGTGACCTGATTAAGGAGCCCGTAAAGGGCGGCGATCTGGTTCCAGTCGGTGTCTTCGGGTTTTTTGGCCCGGGCGTGGCAGGCGGCAATGGCGGCCTGGAGCGTATAGGGTCCAGCGATACCGCCCAGATTTTGCGCGCGGGCCAGTCCATCAAGACCACGGCGGATCATCAGCTGGTCCCAAGTCGCGCGGTTCTGGTCCATCAGCAGAACCGGCTCTCCCTTCGCATTGGTCCGGGCGCGAACGCGGGAATGCTGGATTTCCATGAGCGCCAGAAGGCCATGCACCTCAGGTTCATTGGGCATCAGCTGGGCTAGCGTGCGGCCCATGCGCATCGCCTCTTCGCAGAGCTGAGGGCGCATCCAGTCCTCGCCGGCAGTGGCCGAATAGCCTTCGTTGAAGATGAGGTAGAGGACGCCCAGCACCGAGGCAACGCGTTCCTCTCGTTCTTCGCCGCGAGGCACTTCGAACGGGACACCTGCATCGGCAATGGTTTTTTTGGCGCGGACTATGCGTTGGCCGATTGCTGTGTCCTGGGCCAGGAAGGCGCGCGCGATTTCCTCTGTGGTTAGGCCGCCGATGAGGCGCAGGGTGAGCGCGACGCGGGATTCCGGCGGCAGGATCGGGTGACAGGAGGTGAAGATCAGACGCAGGAGATCGTCGCCGACATCGTCGTCGAGGGCGTCGTGGAGGGCGATTTCGGTGTCAGGCACCTCCTCCTCCATGGTGCGGCCGACTTCTTCGAGCTTGGCGGTGGCCATCTTGCGGTGGCGAAAATAATCGATGGCTTTGCGCTTGCCGGTCTGCATCAACCAGGCGCCTGGGTTGCGGGGTACACCGGTATCCGGCCAGGAGCGAAGAGCGGCCATCAGCGCTTCCTGCGCCAGTTCCTCGGCCAGCGAAATGTCGCGCACCATTCGGGTCAGGCTGGCAATGACGCGTGCCTGCTCGACGCGCCAGACGTGGTGATGGCGCGATCGGTCTCCCGCCGATCGCGCAAAGTCGTGTCGCTCATGAGATTGTTCTCTTCGAACATAAGACAGAGGAGAGAACATCAAGCCTCGGCTGCAATCGTCAAGTGGCATCGTGGTGACGATTGGAGGGCAGAGGGTTCGACACAAACGAAAGCGGCGCCGAAGCGCCGCTCTACTATTCTGCCGTTTCGGGTTCGACCCGGTCGAAGCGGAGGCCGGTTAATGGGCAATCGGCTGCTTCCCCGATGGTGAAGCCGGTTTCGTCCTGTTCAAGCGGGCAGGTCATGGGGAAGGTGGCGTTGCCGAGGCGACCGCTGGCGTCGGAAAGAACCAGTTCGTCCTGGGAGAGAGTGTAGGACCCCGTAACCGTGCGGTTGATGCGATCGCGGAGTTCAAACGTTTCATCGTCATTCAGGGTCAAAGAAAGACCGCGGGCAGGGCCTTCCGCGCCGACGCTGTAGATGGTGCCAACCTGGGTTGAGGAAGTTTCCGTGTCCGGGATAGCCACGGACCGGGCGATCTCTGTTTCGACGTTCTGGAGTTCGCTCGAGCGCTGCGCCAGCGTGGCGGTCAGTTCTTCGACCTGTGGCTGCAGGATCGTGAGCTGTTCCTGATAACCGTTGACGTCGTTCTGCAACTGAGCCTGACGCGCCTCAAGCTCCGCGGATTGCGCATGGAGGTCGGCAACCTGCGTACGAGCAGCTTCCGTCTGGGCGCTGCTGTCGGCCAGCTCCTGCTGAGCGGTGTTCAACTCGTTGCGCGATGACTGGAGCTCCGACTGTGTCTCGGCCAAGCTTGCCGTAGCGGCGGCGGCTTCCTCGGCAATCTTGGCAAGACTGGCAGCGGCGGTCTCTTCCTGGCGGCGCGCTTCTTCAAGACGCGTGCCGACGTCCAGCAATTGCTGGTTCGAGCTAGAGATTTCGGCCTGAAGTGCAGCTTGGCGCGCAGCTAGCTCTTCGGTCTGTGCGGTCGCAGAGGCAAGATCTTCTTCAAAGGCGCCGGCTTCCGAGCGTCGCGTGGCAAGATCCTGGGTGGTGGTGTCCAGTTCGCTGCGGCGCGCATCAAGATCGGTGTTGGCGGTTTCGAGCGCAGCGGCGGCTTCGTCGCGCTGCTGCTGAAGAGTCGCGAGTTCGGCTTCGACATCGGCGAGGGCGCCGTCGGACTGCTCGCGAAGAGTGAGGTCACCGCGCAAGCTGTCGCGTTCGCTGGTCAGGGTTGAGACCTGGTTCTGGAGATTGCTCGACTGGCCCGAGCTATTGATCCAGACGGCAAGGAAGGCCAGCCACCCGGCGATCGCAAGGACAAGAATAGTCAGGACCAGCGGTTCGCGCAGGCGCTGCGACATGTTCGGCATAGCAAAACCCCCAAAAGCTCTAAGGGCAGAACGTGGCGCTTGTGCCGGTGGTTCCGGGGCTCTCAAACGAAAACCCCGCGCTTGCGGCGCGGGGTTTTTAAGGAGCATCAGCTCGAAAGGCCTAGGCGACCTTATCGTTGTAGGTCTCGTTTTCGTCTGGTTCGCGAAGCACATAGCCACGACCCCAGACGGTTTCGATGTAGTTCTTGCCACCAGTAGCGACCGAAAGCTTCTTGCGGAGCTTGCAGATGAAGACGTCGATGATCTTCAGTTCCGGCTCGTCCATGCCGCCATAAAGGTGGTTGAGGAACATTTCCTTGGTGAGGGTGGTACCCTTGCGGAGCGAAAGGAGCTCCAGCATCTGATACTCCTTGCCGGTGAGGTGCACGCGCTGGCTCTGCACTTCGACGGTTTTTGTATCAAGGTTTACAAGGAGATCGCCTGTCGAGATGACGGACTGGGCATGGCCCTTGGAGCGGCGGACGATGGCGTGGATGCGGGCCACGAGTTCGTCCTTGTGGAAAGGCTTGGTCATGTAGTCGTCGGCGCCAAAACCGAGACCGCGGACCTTGTCCTCGATGCCGGCAAGGCCGGACAGGATAAGAATTGGCGTCTGCACCTTAGCAACGCGCAGCGTGCGCAAGACTTCGTACCCGCTCATATCGGGCAAGTTCAAGTCGAGCAGAATAATATCGTAGTCATAGAGCTTACCGAGATCGACGCCTTCTTCACCAAGATCGGTGGTGTAGACGTTGAAACTTTCGGACTTGAGCATCAACTCGATGCTCTGCGCCGTGGCGCTATCGTCCTCAATAAGGAGTACCCGCATTATATTCCCCTTGTCATTCGTTCCTGCTGGAACCCGCGAGAAGCAAGGCCAATTGCCTCTATCGCTCCAACCCTACTGGATATGATCAAAGCCTAAGCCCGATTAGTTAACAAAGTTTAATTCCGATCCGCAATACGCAAACTGCGGTAAGGTGAATTAAGTTTAACTTGTTGAAAATGCTTGTAAAACTGGCCGAAAAAATCTTAATGCAATACATTAAGAAGCGCCTCCAAGCGACTCTGCGGACTCAAGCATTCTGCGGAAATGTGGGGGTTTTTGGATGGCCGAAACGCATGGCGCATTTCGCCGATCATCATCGTCGTTAAGGCATTTCGGTTAACGATCGGTTACCATCCGATTCGATTCGACGGTGGCCCGGAAACCATAACGGGCAGTCCTGGACCCCTTTGATGAACGTATCCTGAATGAAAGCGCTGATCTCCGCCATCGACGCCATAGAAGACGTCGAAGTCTTCGGCCGCGTCAAATCGGTCCAGGGCCTCCTCATCGAAATCGTGGGCCCGGTGCGCGAGCTGCGCGTCGGTGGACGCGTGATGATCGAAGCAACCGACGGACGAGACCTCGCGGCTGAGATTATCGGTTTTCGCGATGGTCACGCGCTGTGCTTGCCGTTCGGCGAATTGGGCGGGGTGCGGCTCGGGTGCCGGGCGGTGTTCCGGCGCCACGACGGATCGGTTAATCCATCCGAGGCGTGGCTGGGGCGGGTTGTCAACGCCAATGGCGAGCCGATCGATGGCAAGGGACCATTGCTGCGCGGCGCGGTGTCATACCCGCTACGGCAGTCGCCGCTGGCGGCGCATGACCGCACGCGAGTGGGTGAGCCGATCGAGCTTGGGGTAAGGTGCCTCAACACGTTTACGACCATGTGCGAGGGGCAGCGCATGGGCATCTTTGCCGGCTCGGGTGTCGGTAAATCGGTGCTGATGTCGATGCTGGCTCGGAATACCGATGTGGACGTCTCGGTGATCGGCCTGATCGGCGAGCGCGGGCGCGAGGTGCACGAATTCATCCAGGAGTATTTGGGTGAGGAGGGCCTGGCCCGGGCGGTTGTCGTCGTCGCCACTTCGGACGAAGCGGCGCTGATGCGGCGGCAGGCGGCCTATATCTCGATGGCGCTGTCGGAATTCTTCCGCGACCAGGGCGAGCGCGTCCTTTGCATGATGGACTCGTTGACCCGCTTTGCCATGGCGCAGCGCGAGATCGGGCTGGCCATCGGCGAACCGCCCACGGCCAAGGGATATCCGCCCACGGTTTTCACAGAATTGCCACGATTGTTGGAACGGGCCGGTCCGGGCATGCCAAATTCGGGCTCCATTACCGGTCTCTTTACCGTTTTGGTGGAAGGTGATGATCACAACGAGCCCATTGCCGACGCCGTGCGCGGTATTCTCGATGGGCACATTGTGATGGAGCGCGGTATTGCCGAGCGGGGACGCTACCCTGCCGTCAATGTGCTCCGGTCCATCTCGCGGACCATGCCAGGGTGCGTTCCGGACCATGTCCGGCCCACTCTGTCGCGGGCGCGGGAACTCATGTCCCTATTTTCGGACATGGAGGAGCTGATCCGGCTGGGGGCTTACCGGAAAGGGTCAGATCCGAACGTGGACCGCGCCATCGCCATCTACCCAAAGCTCGAGGGTTTCCTCGGTCAGCGGCGGGACGAGACGACGACGATCGGAGAGGGCTATGCCGTGCTCGCTTCGATCATCGCCGAGGCGGATGCGGGGGCCTGATGGAGTGCGCTGTGTATTGGCGGCTCCGGACTGACTTGGTGTGTAAGGAGTACAGGTCGTGAAATCGCGCAGCGAGAGCCTTATCCGGCTTAAGAAGTTCCAGGTGGACGAAAAGCGCCGCCAGGTCATGCAGATCGAAATGATGGTGGCCGACTTCGAGCGCATGGCGTCCGAACTCGACCAGCAGATCGAGATCGAGCACACCAAGACCGGCATTTCCGATGTCGCCCACTTTGCTTACTCCACCTTTGCCAAGGCGGCCTTGACCCGGCGGGATAATCTTCTCGCGTCGGCCAATGACATGAAGAGCAAGCTCGAGGCCGCGCAGGACGCGCTGGCGGAAGCGCTCGAAGACCTCAAGAAGGTCGAGCTTCTGGATCAGCGCGAGCATCAGCGCGAGAAGGACGAGCAGAGCAAGCTGGAGCAGGAGGGCTATGACGAAGTGGCTCGACTGCGGTTTCGGCGGTAGGCTGGCGCAGGAGTTGCTGCTCGTGCGTACATGCCCATCCTGTCTCCGCTAAGTCTGGCGGCTAAGCTTCGCTTGCCCCTAAAAGGGACCGTTCAGTTTGGACGCTCTCTTGATCAAACTCGTCGGTTCCGGCCCTCCCCTGAAGGGGAGGGTAGCTAAGCCTGGCCGGCAGGGCTTGCGCATCTGGATGGGGTGCGGCTGGAGCACATAAGTCAGAAGGTTTGGCTCCACCCCACCCTCATTTCCTCCCCATCAAGGGGAGGGAGGCGATGAACAAGCACATCGTGCGTCAGCTCTGAACATTGCCACTTAAGAAGGAAATGGCACCGTGGCTAAGTTGGTTTTGTATCGTCATGATCGTAATAAAAAGGCCCGCCGAAGCGGGCCTTTCGTTTTTCGGCTAAAGCCGATTACATGTCGGTCGCCCGCATTGCCGGGGTGGTGGCGTAGGTTGCTTCGTCGTAGTCGGGCAGGGCTTCGAGCTGCTCGCGGGTAAAGTCGCTGTAGATCACGATGTCGCCGCCTTCGTTGGAGGCAAACTCGAGGTTGTCGAGGGCAACAGCAACGGTTTTCTGGCCGATGCCGAGGAAGCCACCGAAGTCGACGAGCATGGCGTCGATCTGGCCATCCTGGGTGAGCAGGAGGTCTTCGACTTCTGCGATGTCTTCGCCGTCCGGGCCGATGACGGTTGCGCCATCGAGGTTTTCGGCAGTCAGGGCATCACGTTCGATCGTGTTGTAGCCTTCGCGCGGCATCATGCCGGTGGTCATGGCGCCATCAGCAGGGGCAGTTGCCGGGTTGGCAGCCGGCGTTTCGGAGACAGCGCCCGGATCAGCGGGAGCCATTGCCGGGTCAGCAGCGGGGGCCATTGCGTCGCCAGCCGGAGCCATTGCACCGGTGTTGGCTGCGTCGGCAGCGGCGGCGTCAGCCGGGTCTTCCCAGACGAAATCCGGAGCGGCAGTCAGGGCTTCGGCAGTGGTCGGCAGCACCCAACGCATGGTGTTGTCGGCAGCCATCTCGTAGGTCATTTCCGAGAAGTCGATGGCGACGTTCTTTTCGCCGATGCCGAGGAAACCACCGACGCCGATCACAACGGCGAGGACGTCACCGTCAGCGGACAGGACCAGATCATTGACGGTGCCGATTTCTTCAGCGTCGTCTGCAGCGCTCGAATAGATCGGGGCGCCGAGAACTTCGGAGGCAATGGCGTCGCCTTCACCAGCGGTATAGCCAGTTGCGATGCTGGTCGGGGTGCGGGTCGGAGCGGCCGTGGTGGTCGTGTCGGTGGCAGGAGCCATCGCATCGCCAGCCGGAGCCATTTCATTGGCAGGGGCCATTTCATTAGCCGGCGCCATTTCGTTGGCCGGAGCCATCTCATTGGCCGGAGCCATCTCGTTGGCGGGGGCCATTTCGTTGGCTGGAGCCATCTCGTTGGCAGGGGCAGTTTCGTTGGTGGTCGCAGGGGTCTGTGCGATCGCGGCAGTGCCGAGGGCCAGCGCAATTGCCGTGCTAGTCAGAAGCGTGCGGATCATAGTAGGCTCCAAAGGTTCATCGTTGCGGTGAACAGGGCCATGCGGCGCAAAACTTGCCGGTCGCGCGCCGTATGGCCCCTTTGATGACTGCTCAACGCGATCAAACGCGAAGGTGTTCCGCAGCTTTTTTGAGCAGTCTGCAAAAGCGAAATCAAAAGGCCGGCTTCCGCATTTCTGCAGAGCCGGCCTTTTTCGCCTCCCCATTGTTGGGGTTATTTTTTCCAGCGCGCCCGATCAGTGCCCGGCGCTGCTTTGTTGCCTTGGCGCGCGGCATGGGACGCGCAAATTGGCTGACGACAGGACAATAGCGCAGTTCTGATGGCAGACCAGTGCCGGCCGGGTTAATGGCTTAACGCAGGATTAATCGACGAGGCGCGCGGTTGCCTTGTCATAGTCGCGCATGGCGCGATGCGGCATGCCGCCGTCCGAAAATTCCGGGCCAAAAGCGACAAAGCCGAGCCGCTCGTAGAACTCGAGCTTGTCGGACTGGGCGGTGAGGTAAAAGCGGTTTTGGCCATTGGCGTGGGCGTGTGCCATGGCAGCGGCGATCAGCTTTTTGGCGACACCGCGGCCCCGGAACGCCTGGCGCACTGCGACGCGGCCGATCTTGACGTGCTCAGGCTGCTCGATCAGCCGCAGCGTGCCCACGACCTCACCGGCCAGGATGGCCACGAAGTGGGTGGCGGTGAGATCATAGCTGTCATTTTCTTCCTCTTCAGGGACCTTTTGCTCCCAGACGAAGACTTCGCGGCGTAGGGCGAAGGCGGCGTTGCAGAGGGTGGAAAAGACGGGGACGGGGAAGATGGCTGGCTCGGTCATGAGCGGGGTTTTAGTTGGTGGGGGTCGGGTTGAAAACCCAAGTTTTGCGCGTGTTGCTCCACCCCACCCTTGGTCCCTCTCCATCAAGGGGAGGGAGACGATGAACATGGGCTTCGGGGGTGTTGAAGAGACCCCCACCCGGCCTCCCCTTCAGGAGGGGGAGGAGTTGGGGCGGTGGGTTTGGCGAGTAAAGCTGCTCCCACGTCTTTCAGACGGTGGCTAGGCTTCCGCCGCTTCGAGTTCTGCCAGTTTGTCCAGAGCGGGGGCCTGGTGGACGAGGTCGTTGATGAAGCTGAGCTTTTCGATGACGGGCGGGCTGAGGATGAAGGGGTAGGCGTCGGGTTGGCCGACGGCGCGATTGAGGTTGTTGATGAGGCTGGAAAGCGGGATCCAGTTGTCGATGATGGTCGACATATCGGGCGCCATATAGGGGTCGAAGGTCACCGGGGGATGGCGAGGTTTTCGTCGCCGGTGCGTGGGCGGGCGCGGATGCCGTAGGCGGCAGCCATTTCGACGGTATCGACGATGTGGAGATAGTGCGCCCAGCTTTCGGCGAAATCCTCCCACGGATGGGCGGTGGCATAGGCGCTGATATGGGTGTTGTACCAGCCGTCGGGGGCGCCATTGGCGTAATAGGTCTTGAGCGCTTCGCCATAATCGGCGCGTTCATCGCCGAACAGCTGGCGATAGCGGTCAAGGCTCGGCTTGTTGTCGACGAGGAGGTCCCAATAATGGTGGCCGATCTCGTGGCGAAAGTGGCCAAGCATGGTGCGATAGGGCTCGCCCATCTGCGTGCGACGGCGTTCGCGTTCGGCGTCGTCCGCTTCTGCGAGCGAAATGGTGATAATGCCGTTTTCGTGGCCGGTCATAACCGGAACGGTCTGATCATCGGCGAGGAACCGGAAAGCAAGGCCGTGCTGGGGGTCTTCGACCCGATTTTGCAGCGGCAGGCCGAGACGGATCAGGGAATACATGAGGCGCTTCTTGGCGCGCTCGATGCTTTGCCAGTGCAGAAGGTTTTCGGGGTTGGAAAGATCGGGAACGATCTCGTTATGCCGGCAGGCGGCGCAATAGGCCTCGCCGCCCTCGGGCACGAGCCAGTTGCAGGCGGCGTGTTCGGCATTGGCGCAATACACCAGCCGTTCGCCGGGCAGGGCCGGGCTGGTCCAGGCGCCGCTGTCCTCGGTCAGCGAAACAAGTGCATTGGCTTGCGGCGCATAGCCCAGGGCGTGGCCGCAGCGTTCGCACACCGCGTTTTCGAAATAGATCGTATTGCCGCAGTGATCGCAGGAAAAAGTCGCATAAGCGCGCCCCCAAAAGCCAAGCGGAACAACGCGGGCAGTCACAAGCCCGTTCCAGCGCAACTCCGTTGTGATCGGTGCGTTTTCCGTCCAACAGCAAGGGAGGAAGCCATGCGTGTAGACGAAGCCAAAATCCGCGACCGGGCCTATCAGCTTTGGGATCAGGCTGGGCAGCCGGACGGGCGCGACCAGGAATTCTGGCATGATGCCGAACGCGAGCTAGCCGAGGAGGAAGAGGTCGATATTTCATCGGAAGCCGCCAAGCTCGACCTGCCGCCGACGGTGCCGGGCGGGCTGCCGATCTGACCTTGGTGCCACGCCCTGATCCTTCGAGGCTGCACTTTGTTTCGCACCTCAGGATGAGGGCTGCTTTAGATCCCAGAGAGCCCTAGACGCTGCCGACCGTCTTGAGGCGAATGCGCGGGTGAACCTCGTTCTGGCTCATGACCACCGTTTGCGGGCGGAAGCGCTCGATGATGGAGCGGACATGGGGGCGGATCGAGGGCGAGGTGATCAGCACGGGGAGTTCCCCTGCTGTGCTGCGCGCTCGAAACCGTGCTGGATGGCGCCGATGAATTGCTGGAGCTTTGATGGCGCCATGGCGAGGTGACGGTTTTCGCCATCGCCGATCATGGCTTCGGCGAAGTCGCGTTCCCATTGCGGAGAGAGGGTGAGGAGCGGCAGGTTGCCGTCGGGGCCGAGATTGGCGGCGCAGAGTTGGCGGGACAGGCGGGCGCGGACGTGTTCGGTGATGGTTTGCACCGAGCGGCCGGAGCCGGCGATTTCGGCGATGCCCTCGAGGATGGTCGAAAGATCGCGGATGGAGATGCGTTCGGTGAGCAACGCCTGAAGGACGCGTTGGAGGCCGGAAACGGTGATCTGGCTCGGGACGATGTCCTCGACGAGCTTTTGCTGGTCCTTGGGCAGGCCGGTGAGGAGGCTCTGGACGTTGGCGTAGCTTAAAAGATCGGCGACGTTAGCCTTGAGCACTTCGGTGAGGTGCGTCGAGATGACGGTCGAGGGGTCGATGATCGAGAGGCCGCGCAGTTCGGCTTCGTCGCGCAAGGCCGGTTCGATCCAGGTGGCGGGAAGGCCGAAGGTGGGCTCGGTGGTGTGGTGGCCCGGCAGGTCGATCTGGTTGCCGTAGGGGTCCATGACCATGAGCTGGTTGGCGTAGATCTGGCCGGAGCCGGCTTCCACTTCCTTGATGCGGACCTTGTAGTCGTTGGGCTCGAGCTGCATGTTGTCGAGGATGCGCACGGGCGGCATGACGAAGCCGAGTTCCAGCGCCAGCTGGCGGCGCAGGGCCTTGATCTGCTCGGTGAGGCGATCGGAGCCGTTTTCGTCTTCCTTGACGAGGCTGAGGAGCCCGTAGCCGAGCTCGAGCTTGAGATCGTCGATCTTGAGGGCATCCGTGATCGGCGGTTCGGCCGGCTGGGCGGCGGCAGCAGGTGCGCTCTTGGCTAGTTCTTGGGCGGCTTCGGCGACTTGCCGGACCTGCTTGCTTCCGGTGGCGCGCCAGGCGAGGTACCCCACACCGGCGGAGAGGGCCATGAAAGGGATGAAGGGCATGCCGGGGAGGAAGGCGAGGGCGCCCATGACGGCGGAGCTCATGCCCAGGGCGCGCGGATAGCCGGTGAACTGGCGCGACAGGGCCTTGTCGGCGGCACCGGTGACGCCGGACTTGGAGACGAGGATACCGGCGGCGGTGGAGACGATCAGCGCGGGGATTTGGGAAACGAGGCCGTCGCCGATGGTAAGGAGAGTATAAACGTTGCCGGCTTCCTGGACCGAGAGGCCTTCCTGCATGATGCCGATCAGCATGCCGGCGGAAACGTTGATGAAGGTGATGATGAGGCCGGCGATGGCGTCGCCGCGCACGAATTTGGAAGCACCGTCCATGTTCCCGAAGAAAGCTGATTCGCCTTCGAGTTCGGCGCGGCGCTTCTTGGCGGTGTCTTCGTCGATGAGGCCGGCTGAAAGGTCGGCGTCGATGGCCATCTGCTTGCCGGGCATGGCATCGAGGCTGAAGCGGGCGGCGACTTCGGCGATGCGGCCGGAACCCTTGGTGATGACGATGAAGTTGACGATCACCAGGATGATGAAGATCACGATCCCGATCACGAAATTGCCGCGGGTGATGAAATTGCCGAAGGCTTCGATGACGTGGCCGGCAGCATCGGTTCCGTTGTGGCCCTCGCCGAGGATCAGGCGCGTGGTGGCGAGGTTGAGGCCCAGCCGCAGCATGGTGGCGATCAGCAGGACCGTCGGGAAGGCCGAGAATTCGAGCGGTTTCTGGATGAACAGTGCGGTCATCAGGATCATGACCGAGAAAACGATCGAAATGGCCAGCAGCATGTCCACAATGATTGCGGGCATTGGGACGATCAGGATGACGATCAATCCCATGACGCCAGCAGCTAGGGCAATGTCGCCCGAGCGCAGGGTTGCGCTCACCTGACCGAAGGTGGGGAGCTTGAAGCCGGGCCGGCTGCTGGTCGGGAGGTCGGTCATCTAAGGCCTAGGCCACCGCGCGGCGTTCGCCGGGTTCGGGCACATGGGTGCCTTCGTCAGCATATTGGTTGAGCTTGTTGCGCAGGGTGCGGATGGAGATGCCGAGGATGGTCGCGGCATGGGTGCGGTTGCCGAAGGTATGGTCGAGAGTGTCGAGGATAAGGTCGCGCTCGACATCGGCGACGGTGCGGCCGACGAGGGCGCGGTTCATGGCCTCGGCGGTTTGCGCGGCCATCATGGCAGGCGAGGTGGCACGGGCGGCTTCGGCGAGGCCCATGCCGTCGGGCAGGACAATGGCTTCGGTGCCGATGGTGTCGCCGGAGGAAAGCAGCACGGCGCGGTGGAGGGTGTTTTCCAGTTCGCGCACATTGCCCGGCCAGGGGCTTTAACCAGCGCATTGCGGGCTTCTGCGGAGAGCGCGCGCGGCGGATGCCGTTGGCCTTGGCGTATTTGGCGACGAAATGCTCGGACAGGGCAATGATGTCACCGGGCCGTTCACGCAGGGCGGAAGCTTCAGGTTGACGACGTTAAGCCGGAAAAGGAGGTCTTCGCGGAAGCTGCCTTCGCGCACGGCCTCGTTGAGGTTGCGGTTGGAGGTGGCAAGGATGCGGATGTCGACGGGCACGGGCTTGGTGCCGCCAACGCGGTCGATGACGCGTTCCTGGATGGCGCGCAGGAGCTTGGCCTGGAGACGCACGTCCATTTCGGAAATTTCGTCGAGCAGGAGCGTGCCGCCCGAGGCCTCCTCGAACTTGCCGATGCGCCGGGCGACGGCGCCGGTGAAGGCACCCTTTTCGTGGCCGAAAAGCTCGGATTCGAGCAGTGCTTCCGGGATCGCGGCGCAATTGACAGAGATGAAGGCTTTCGACGCGCGCTTGGAGCGGGCGTGAACGTATTTGGCGACGACTTCCTTACCCGTGCCCGACTCGCCGGTGATAAGGATCGAGGCTTCGGAGCCGGCGATCTGCTCGGCCATCTTGACGACGCGCTCCATGGCGGGGTCGCGATACAGAAAGTCCGAGCTTTCGCGGGCAACGGCGGCAATGACGGCAGCAATCAGCTCGGCGTCGGGCGGCAGGGGGATATATTCCTTGGCGCCGGCGCGGATGGCGTTCACGGCTGCGGCGGCATTGGTCTCAACGCCGCAGGCGACGACCGGCACGGCGATGCGCTCGGCTTCGAGCCCGGCAATGAGGCCCGAGATGTTCATCATCACGTCGACGAGCAGCAGGTCGGCCCCCTTGCCGGCGCGGAGGGCGGCGAGGGCAATTTCGATCGAGGGGGCATGGGCCACCTTGGCGCCGCCGTCCATGGCCATCTTGGTTGCGGTGGAGAGCTGGCCTTCGAGGGCTCCGATGATGAGCAGACGCATGATCAGTTCTCCCTCACTGCGGCTTGATGATTTCGGTCATGGTGACGCCGAGCCGGTCTTCGACCAGCACGATTTCACCACGGGCGACCAGGCGGTCGTTGATGAAGATTTCGACCGCTTCGCCGACTTGGCGATCGAGTTCGATGACGGTGCCGGCATCCATCTTGAGAAGGTGGGAGACCGGCATCTTGGTGCGGCCGAGGACGACCGAAACGCGCACCGGAACGTCGAACACCGCTTCAAGATCGGCGGCAGTCTTTTCGACATAGTGTTCCTGCCCGCTGCGTTCGGGGGCAGCCATTTCGTCGAGGCCAAAGCCTTCGTTTTCGGCACTCATCAGCCGTGCTCCTTGGCGTGGTGTGCGGCAGCGGCGCCTTTGGAGCGCGCGGCAAGGTAGGTGGCGATCTGGCGATCGATGTTCTTGGAGGTTTCGGCGATGTCGCGAACGAGGCCGCCATCGACCCATTCGAACCGGCCATCGCCAAGACGAATATCGGGATCACCCATGACGACGAGACGGCCGGCAAAGCCGGCATGGGCCATTTGCGCGGTAGCGGCTTCGCGGATGGCGTCGGCAAGGTCGGGGTGGCAGCGGATAACGAGGTGCGGCACGCCATCAAGGCTCGGGAGACACTCGCGCACCAGAGCTTCCAGTTCGGTCAGCGGGTGCCGGGCAACGAGATGGAGGGCAAGCTTGCGGCCGACGGTGACCGCGAGGTCCACGGATTCGCGATGATTGCTGTCGCGCGCTTCGTCGAGTGCGGCCATCAACTGGGCGGTCTGCGTCGCCAGCGTTGCCGAAGCCGCGGCGATGGTTTGCGCGGCCATGGCGGAGGCGTTCTGCTCGCCGGCGCGCATGCCTTCGGCATAGGCTTCCTGGCGCGCATTGGCGACGAGCTGGGCAACGACGTCTTCGGGGATGGTCGGCACCGGTGGCGCGGACACGCGGCCGGGGCGGTGCTCCATGTTGAGATCGAAAAGGAAGCGGGCAGGGGCGGCCATGGGTTACGCCACCATCTGATCGTCGGACTTGGACTTCATGATCAGGATTTCGCCCTTGGCGGCGAGGTCCTTGGCGGTGGCGACGAGGCGGGTCTGGGCTTCGTCGACGTCCTTCAAACGCACCGGACCCATGCCGGCCATGTCGTCCTGCAAGAGCTTGGCGGCGCGGCCCGACATATTGGAGAAGAAGCTTTCCTTGACCGTTTCGTTGGCGCCCTTGAGGGCCAAGGCGAGGTCGCGCTTGTCGAGCTTGGAAAGCAGCGTCTGGATGGCGGAAGTTTCGAGCTTGGCGAGATCCTCGAAGGTGAACATCAGCGCCTTGATGCGCTCGGCATCGTCGCGATTGAACTCTTCGAGATTGGTGATGAAGCGCGCTTCGGTCTGGCGATCGAAGCTGTTGAAGATTTCGGCCATCTGCTCGTGGCTGTCGCGGCGCTTGGAATGATTGAGCGTCGACATGAATTCGGTGCGCAGTGTCATCTCGATCTTTTCGAGAATTTCCTTTTGCACCGGATCGAGCCCCAGCATGCGCTGCACGACGTCCATGGCGAGTTCTTCAGGCAGGACGGCGAGGACCTTCGAAGCGTGGTCGGTGGCGATCTTGGAAAGGACCACGGCAATGGTCTGCGGGTATTCGTTCTTGAGGTAGGCGGCGAGAATATCAGCCTGCACGTTGGAGAGCTTCTCCCACATGTTGCGGCCGGCCGGTCCACGGATTTCTTCCATGATGGCGTCGACCTTATCCTGGGTGAGGAAGCTCAGGAGCAGGCGCTCGGTCGTGTCGGTATTGCCTGAGAGCGAGCCATTGGACGAAATCGTGGTGACGAATTCGATCATCAGGTCGTCGAGCATTTCCTGGGTGATTGGCCCGAGGCGAACCATGGCGCGGGAAAGCTGCTTGATCTCGAGTTCGTCGAGTTCGTCAAAGATCGGCTTGCCGTAATCGGGACCGAGCGCGAGGAGGAGCGCCGCTGCCTTTTCGTCGCCCTTGAGCAGGCGATTTTCGCCACCGACCTGAAGCTGGGCGCCCAGGGGTGCAAGGGAGGCATCGGGAGACTGGGAGATCAGGGACATGGCGGTTACGCTGCGCTCCCCAGCCAATCACGCACGATCAGCGCGGCCTGCTTGGGGTTTTCTTCAACCAGGGTGCCGACGGTCTTGAGGGTCTGGAGCTGGGTTTCGCCCATCGACTTGGCATTCTGGACCCAAGCAGGAGTTTTGTCCCTCGGTTCGTCCTCGACGATGACCTCGACCAGGCGCCCATCGGCGCCGACCACGCCATTGTGGCCAAGTTCGGCGGCGACCGGCAAAGCCAGCGGCTTCGGTTCGGGCGAGAGAACCTTCTTGAGGAGCGGCCGCATGACGAAGAAGACGAGTGCCAATGCGATAAGGAGAGTCACCGCCATCTCGGCGCCATCCATGATGTCGTCGCGGGTGAAATCGAGGAGGCCAGCGCCCGAGTCGGTGCCGGCAATGGCCAGGTCCGGACGCTCGGCAAACTGCATGTTGACCACTTCGACGCTGTCACCACGATCGGCGGAATAGCCGACGGCCGAGCGCACGAGCGCGAGGATCTGCGCGACTTCATCGGCGGTGCGGGGCGTATAGGTGAGGTTGCCGGCGCCATCGTCAGTGTAGACGCCATCGACCACGACCGCGACCGAGAGGCGCTTGAGGGCGCCGGCTTCGGTGATGTTGGTCTGGGTGGTCTTGGAAATCTCGTAGTTGACGGTTTCGGAATTGAGGGTGCCCTGTTCGGTCGCCGTGCCGGGGGCGTTGGAGGCGCCCGGCAGTTCGTTGGCGACGCTGACCTGGCCGTTGGCCGCGCCGGTCACGTTTTCGGTGTCGCTGGTCTGGGTCGAGCGAACGACCTGGCCTTCGGGATCGAAGCGCTCTTCGGTGACAGTGGAGCGGTTGAGATCGAGCTCGGCCGAAACCTCGACGCGGGCTCGGCCGGCGCCGACGACATTGGCCAGCATGTCTTCGAGGCGCGTGCGCAGGCGGTTTTCGTAGCCAAGGGTGCGCTCGTCGGCCTGGGCCGACATGATGCCGGCTTCGTCCTGGCCGGTGCCGGAGGCTAGGAGATTGCCCTGGTCGTCGACGATGGAAACACGGCTGGGCGAAAGGCCTTCGATGGCGGAACCGACGAGGTGCTGGATGGCGCGCACTTCGCCATTGGAGAGTTCGCCACGGACCGACAGGACGATCGAGGCGGAGGGATCCTTGCGTTCGCGGCGGAAGAGCTCGCGTTCGGGCAGGACGAGGTGGACGCGCGCCGACTTGATGCGGGTGAGGGACGAGATGGTGCGGGCCAGCTCGCCTTCGAGGGCGCGAACATTGTTGATGTTCTGGACGAAGCTCGTGGCGCCCAGGGTGGATTGCTGGTCAAAGATTTCGTAGCCGACCTGGCCGCTGGTGGGCAGGCCTTCGCTGGCCAGCGACATGCGCAGGGTCGTGATCTGGTCGCGGGGGACGAGGATGGTGTCGCCGTCGCCACGCAGTTCGTAGGGGATGGACTGGGTCTGCAGCTCGGTGAGGATGGCCGAGCTGTCTTCAAGGCTTAGGCCCGAGTAGAGCGGAGCAAGATTGGGCGTCTGGCTGCGCATGATCAAAAAGCCAAAGAAACCCAGCATGAGCACGGCGACCATCACCATGGCGGCGATGCGCGGCATGCCGATCCGGTTAATGAGGTTGCTTAGACTTTCCACGCCGTCACTCTGGTTTCGTGGCCGCGCACCAGGCGCCCCACTCTCGTCTCGGACACCGGCGTGTGTTGGCCCACAAACCAGTGGGCAAAAATTACCTAGCGGATGGTAAACATTGTCTTAACTATCGGCTGCAGAATGCTAATTGCGGCAGAAATTGCCGGGCTTGACGAGGAGGAATTTGATGGTTCGCGTGCTGGGCCGGGTGACGTCGATCAATGTGCGCAAGGTGCTTTGGGCGCTGGACGAGATCGGCGAGCCTTATTTGCGGGAGGATTGGGGATTGCCGGGGCGTGATCCGAAGGTGCCGGAGTTTTTGGCGCTGAACCCGAACGGGCAGGTTCCGGTGCTGATTGAGGACGACGGCAGCGTGCTCTGGGAGAGCAACGGGCTGCTCGTTTATCTCGCGCAGACGCGGGGAGCGCTGTTGCCGGAGGATCGGCGCGCGCTGGGGCTGGCGCTGCAATGGCTGGGTTGGCAGGCGAGCGAGCTCAATCCATCCTGGGGCTATGTGGTGCCGGGATTGTTGCGGCGGATGCCGGGATATGACGATCCGGACAAGATCGCGGAGGCGATCGGGCGCTGGACGGGGACGATGGGGATTTTGGAGAGGGAACTCGAAAAGGGGCGGCCGTTTCTGGCAGGCGAGGTGTTTTCGGTGGCGGATATCGCGGTGGGCCTGAGTTGTCACCGCTGGTTCAAGACGCCGTTCGAGAAGCGGGAGTTTTTGGCGGTGCGGGAGTACTACGAGCGGCTGCGCGGGCGAGAGGCGGGGGCGCGGTGGATGCCGGAGGACTATGGGTGAGGCAGGCCCCACCCGGCCTCCCCTGTTAGGCGGGGAGGAGTTCGATCGGGGTTGGGCAGAGACTTCCGGATTCCCAAAGCAACAAAAGGCCCGCCGGATTGCTCCAGCGGGCCTTCTTTTCACACAAGGCGGCTACCAGCCCTTCGCAAGGCTCAGGGCGTTCGAAGCTTAAATTGCTCCACTGGAGCAATTTATCGGGCAAGCCCGCCGCTTCTCACCCTTCGCGGTAATGCTGGATCCACGTTGTCCGCAGTCCGGCAAGGCCGTGCTTGTCGATGGCGGCCTGCCAGTTGAGGAATTCGTCGACACTGAGCGTGTAGCGCTCGCAGGCTTCTTCAAGGCTGAGGAGGCCACCGCGGACTGCGGCGACGACTTCGGCCTTGCGCCGGATAACCCACCGGCGGGTATTGGCTGGCGGGAGATCCGCGATCGTCAGCGGACTTCCATCCGGGCCGATAACGTACTTCACGCGTGGACGCATCTGGACGGTCATTCTACTCACTACTCAAACCTGACCATGGCTTGGAGCGTAGCCGAACGGGCTTAAAAAACCCTCAAGGGGAAACTTACAACAGGTTAAGAATGAAGGAGAATTTTGATCACTTTGGCATGGGCGCGGCCAAAGGGGTCACCCCTCCCAACATGTGCGGGGAGGGCAAAGCTTACAGCGGCGATTGCCGGGCTTAGCTGCCGGAGCCGGTGGACGGAGTGGTGGTGGCCTGCAGGCGGACGTCGGTGACGTCGGAAAGGGCGACCTTGTTCTTGCCGACGGTGAGCATGGGTTCGGTGCCTGAGAAATCGACGGCGGTGACGGTGCCGATGGAGGAAGTGGAGACTGCCACTTCCTTGCCCGAAAGGTTGGTGCCCTTGATCTCGATCGTATAAACCCCATCCGGCTTCTTGTTGCCGTCCGAGCCCATGCCGTCCCAGAGGAAATTGCCCGGGCCCTGTTTGAGCGCACCGTTTTCGGTGTAGACCGTGTTGCCCTTGGCGTCCTTGATGGTGACGGTGGCGTTGGCGACGTTGGCATCGGCGGTATAGGCCCACATGGCCCCGCCGTCCTTGAGCTCGCCGGTCTTGCCCGAGGCGGTGACCTGTTTGCCGATATAGCTCACGGCATCGGCGCGGAAACCGTTCTGGGTATTGAGCAGCAGCGCTTCGAGGAAGTCGTTGGTCTTTAGCTGTTGCTCGACGCCGGTGAACTGCACCAGCTGCTGGGTGAACTGGTTGGTGTCGAGCGGATCGAGCGGGTTCTGGTTCTTGAGCTGCGTCGTCAGGATCGACAGGAAGGTATCGAAATTGTCGGCAATGGTGGAGCGGGAGAGATTGCTGACGCCGGATGTGGTTGCGGCGCCGCCGACGCTATCGATGGCCATCAAGGGTCTCCCTAAGCGATGATGTTGACGCCGCGCGCTTGCAGCGTGCCGCGATAAAGGTTGACGGTGGGCGTGGGCTCGGGCGTTTCGTCGACTGGCTTGCCATTGTCATTGGCCGTGCCGTAGCCGGTGTTCTGGCCCTTCTGGCCATCCCCATGCCGGGCTGGCCGGCGAAGGGGTTCTGCTTCAGCGAAAATTCGAGATTGGTCTTGCCTGCGTCGACGCCGGCCTGCTGCAGGGCGCGTTCGAGGCCGCGTTGGTCGCGCTGCATGAGGTCGAGCGTTTCGGCTTTTTCGACCGTGAGGCGGGCACTGACGGAGCCGGCATTGTCGATTTCGAGCCGCACGTCGATGCGGCCAAGTTCGGGCGGATCGAGGCGGATCTGGAAGCGGGTATTGCCGCCCTCGACCTGGCGGGCCATTTCAAAGGCGATTTGCGGCAGGTTGAGCTGCTGCTGACTGGTCTGGTAGCCGGGCTGGGTTACGACGCGGGTGGTGGCGGCGGAATCGATGCGGGGCGTTGCGGATTGCTGGCTGGCCTGTGGGTCGACAGGCGCTGGCTCGTTTGCTGCTGGCGCAACGAAGGCCTGGGGATTGGCGGGTTCGCGGCGCGCTTCGACGCGGTCGCGGGGGCCGGATCTGCCGGTTGATCGGCTTTAGTTTCGGGTTTTGGCGCGGCCTCGAGTGGGTCGCTGAGCTTGGCGGCTGGAGTTGGAGCTTCCGCTGTCTCGGCGGTCTTTCCGGCCAGCACCGGCTCGGTGAGTTTCAGTGCCGGAAGGGCAAGCTCGGGTTCCTGCGGCACCTCGGCGCTGGCGAGGCCTGCGGCGAAGCGTGAAAGGGCTTGTTCGATTTCGGCAGAGGCAGGCTGGCCCGGAGGCATGCCGATGGCGGCGAGCTTTTCGTCCGGGACGGCATCGGCCTCGAGCGCCGCAAGCATGGCGCCAAGCTTGTCGCCGATCTGCTTGAGCTTGGCGAGAGCGGCCGCTTCGCCGGTGATCGACACAGCATCGTCGGCCTTGCTCGCGACGGCGATGGATTGTGCCAGCGGCGCCAGAAGCTGGGTCAGTGCACCGGCGAGGCCGGTATCTTCGGCGCCGGTTTCGAGGAGGGCGGCAAAATCCTCGGGGACGGGGAGGGTCGCGAGATCGAGCCCCAGCGCATCGGCCAAGCCGGTGAGCGCCGTATCGACTTGTTTCAGGAGATCGGGATCAAGCGGCTGGCCGGCATCGAGGCTGGCCTTAAGCGTGCCCAAGGCTTCGACGAGATCGAGGACTGGCGCCGGGTTGGCGACCATGACGGGCGCGGCAACCGGATCGGCGGTTATGTCCGGCTGTGCCTCGGCCTCCGGCTCGCCAGCCCCTGTTTCCAAGCCGAGCGCAAAAACGTTGCCAATGGCGCTGTCAAGGGTGACCTGGCCCGTCGGGGCCGCAGCTTCCGGCGCGGTATTGCCGAGCAGGGCGGCAAAAAGGCCGAGCGCGTCGTTGCCGGCGGTGGCGGCTTGCGGCGCAGAGCCGGGCAGCACCGAAAAGGCGTGCGAGGCGGCGGGGCTGATAACGGTCAGGTGTGAAGCCACGATGGGCATCCTCGGACAAACTTATTCCCCATCAGCGATGCAAGTGGCTTGCCAGTTTCGATTTGTAAACGTCGTCAAAGGGTTGGCGGTTAGGGGTGACGCTCAGTTGCCGTCATGCGGTCATCCCTGCCGCCCTCTCGGCAAAAGCTGCCGGGCGGTGGACAGGCTTCCCTTGGCAGCGTAAAACGCCCGCACATCGTAGCCGCTGGCCCTTGACCCCAACCGGATACCCAGGAAATGCTGAATTCGCTTGATATCGCCAAGCGCCCAGAGGACACGCGCGTTGTTGTCGCCATGTCCGGGGGCGTGGACTCGTCCGTCGTTGCCGGCCTCCTTGCCAAGGAAGGCTATGAGGTGGTCGGCGTCACCCTTCAGCTTTACGATCATGGCGAGGCGACGCACCGCAAGGGCGCCTGTTGCGCGGGCCAGGATATCCACGACGCCCGCCGCGTCGCGGCGAAGCTGGGCATTCCCCATTACGTGCTCGACTATGAAGAGCGCTTCAAGAATGCGGTGATCGAGCCCTTCGCCAATGCCTACCAGCAGGGCGAAACGCCGGTGCCCTGCATTGCCTGCAACCAGAGCGTAAAGTTCGTCGACCTGATGACGGTGGCGCAGGAGCTGGGCGCCGACGTCTTGGCCACCGGCCATTATGTGCAGACGCGGCTGGGCGAAGACGGTCGGCGGCACCTATTCCGGCCGGTCGATAACGACCGCGACCAGAGCTATTTCCTGTTCGCAACGACGCAGAGCCAGCTCGATTTTCTGCGCTTTCCGCTGGGCGGCATGAGCAAGGCAATGGTGCGCGAGCATGCGCGCGAAATGGGGCTCGAGATTGCCGAAAAGCACGACAGCCAGGACATCTGCTTCGTGCCGCAGGGCAAATATGCCGACATCATCCGCAAGATGCATCCCGAGGCGCTGGCCACGGGCGAGATCGTGCATCTCGACGGCCGCGTGCTCGGCACGCATGAGGGCATCGTTCATTATACGATCGGCCAGCGTAAAGGCCTCGGGGTCGCGGCGGGCGAGCCGCTTTACGTGGTCAAGCTCGAGCACAAGACCGGCCGCGTCGTGGTCGGTCCGCGCGAGGCGCTGAAGACGCACACGGTGCGGCTACGGGATGTCAACTGGCTGGGCGCCATGCCCCTGGCGGAGGCGGCGTCGGGCAACGGCGCGCCGGTTGAGGTCAAGGTGCGCTCGACCCGCGGACCGCAGCCGGCAGTAATTCAGATGGTGGGCGGCCAGGTGTTCGTGACGCTGGTCAGCGGCGAATATGGCGTGTCGCCGGGACAGGCCTGCGTGTTCTACACCGATGACTCGGCGACCAGCGAAGTGCTGGGCGGCGGATTTATCGCCGAGGCCGTGCCGCAGGCGCTCGTGGCTTGATGTCTATGGGGCCTCGTGGAGGGCTCGTTGAATCATGGGGCCGGGCTCACTGACACTCGTGGCTGCGACCTCGTCCTTCGACAGGCTCAGGATGAGGTCTAGGAAGGATTAGTAGTTCGGCCCTTGTCCGCCGTTCGGACCCATTTCCCGAGAGGCCTCTGTTTATAAAAGACGCGCGATGTGCTTGTTCATCGCCTCCCTCCCCTTGAGGGGAGGGATTGAGGGTGGGGTGGGGCCGCGCCCTGGTGTTTTTGCCCCACCCCACCCAGTTCCGCTAAGCCTGACGGCTAAGCTCCACTACCCTCCCCCTCAAGGGGAGGGAGGGCCAGAACTGATGGCTTTGCCCTAGTTCCCGCCGAGCTGTTCCGCCGTTGGATTTCTCGCGGCATTGGAGGCTTCCTTGAGAGCGTTGTAGTCGCCGAGGCCGCCCAGCATCATCGATACGGTAATGAGCAGAACCAGCGCGCCCATGCCGAGAAGGAAAATGCGGGTGCGGTTGAGGCCGAAGGGGCCTTTGGGGTCGTCGGTCATCTGGGCCTCGAATTCTTTTGCCGGCCACCCAAAGGAAGGGGTCGGCAGCGGCGTCTTAGGGTAGAATAGCCCTTTGAGCCAACAAGCGCATGCACCAAGTGTTGGGACTGACCGCCGCACCCCCAAGACACGCCGACGCGCCGACGCAGGCGCTGATCGAGGCGCGCGCGCCGCGGCGACGGGGCGGCGTTCGGCGCGCTCCTGGCGGGGCATTATGATCTGATCTATCGGGCGGCGTTTCGCTGGTGCGGCAATCGCAGCGATGCCGAGGATATTGCGCAGGATGTGTGCGTCAAACTCGGTTCGGCGATTGCCGGTTTCGATGGGCGAAGCGCCTTTTCGAGCTGGGTTTATCGCATCACGCTCAATGCGGTTCGCGACTTTCAGCGCGCCAGCAACCGCCGTGGGCGGCATGCGGAGGCGTTTGCGGATGTTTCTACCGGCGATCAGGCGGCGGAACAGGAAGCTTCGGCAACCAATCGGCAGCTTTGGGATGCGGTGCGGCGATTGCCGGAAAAGCAGCGCGACGCCGTGCTGCTGGTTTATGCCGAAGAGCTCAGCCATGCCGAGGCCGCCACCATCATGGGCATCAAGGAAGCCACGGTCGGCTTTCATGTGCACGAAGCCCGCAAGACCTTGAGGGGGCTGCTATGAGCTTTCCCGAAGACCACGATCCCTTTACCGACTTGCGCGGTGCACCGCAGGTACCGAGCGAAGATGCGCGCCAGCGTGCTCTCACGGCCGGGCAGGTCGCGTTCGAAGCAGCGCAAAAATCTGCAGAAACGGCCAAAGAAAGGGGTTTTGGCGCGCGTCTAAAATCCATCATCACGTCCCTCAAAAGGATTTCGATCATGGAAATGCGTGTTCCCGTCGCGACCGCCGCTGTCGCGCTTTTGCTGCTGCCGGTTGGCTGGCAGTTTTACCATTCGACGGCGCTGACGCCGGTGGGTGGGGCTGGGCAGCAGTTGGCGGTTCCCGAGGCCGAATTGCCGGCGATTGCGCAGCAATCCACAACGGCGTCTGAGCCGATCGCCGAGCCCATGGCGGAAGCGGAAGCGGCCACGAACAGCGCCGCGGATAGTCTCGCCTCCGAAGCGCCGCCGATGCCCGTTGCTCCGGCGCCTGCGCTGGCGCAGCGTGCGCCGGCGATGGAACAATTTGCGGCACCGATGCCTGCCGTTCCGAGCGTCACGGCTAAGGAGAGTGGCGCTTATATGCCGCCGGCACAGGCCACCGAACCGTCCGGCGACAATTTTAAGCGTTTTGACGAGCAGCGTTTAAAAATTGCGGCTGAGGAGCCGGTTTCGACTTTTTCGATCGATGTCGACACGGCAAGCTATTCCTATATGCGCCGTATGCTGGAGGACGGCTTTGTGCCCGAGCCCGATGCGGTGCGCATCGAAGAGCTGATCAACTATTTTCCCTATGACTACCCCGCGGCGGCGAGCGCCGATGCGCCGTTTCGTCCGACCGTCAGCGTTTTTCCGACGCCCTGGAACAAGAAGACGCAAATCCTCCAGATCGGCATCAAGGGGTTCGAGCCGCCGGTGGCCGACACCAGGAGCAATCTGGTGTTTCTCATCGACACATCGGGATCGATGGACGAGCCGGACAAGCTGCCGCTGTTGAAGCGCGCCTTTGCCTTGCTGCTCGACCAGCTGGGGATGACGATACGGTGTCGATCGTCGCCTATGCCGGTTCCGCGGGCGTAGCGCTGGAGCCGACCGGGGCCAATCAGAAGGCAAAAATTCTTGCCGCGCTGGACCAGCTGTGGGCCGGTGGCAGCACGGCGGGCGCGCAAGGGATCGAGCTGGCCTATCGCCTCGCCGAAGAGGCGCGGATCGCGGAAGGCACCAATCGGGTGATTCTTGCGACCGACGGCGACTTCAATGTCGGCATCGACGATCCGGAGGCGCTCGAGGATTTCATTGCCGGCAAGCGCGCCAGCGGCATCTCGCTCTCGGTGCTCGGCTTCGGGCGCGGCAATCTCGATGATGCGACCATGCAGGCGCTGGCGCAGAATGGAAACGGCAATGCCAGCTATATTTCGAGCTTTGCCGAAGCGCGGAAGGTGCTGGTCGAGGAGATCGGCGGCACGCTCCATACCATTGCCAAGGACGTAAAAATCCAAGTCGAGTTCAACCCGGCGGTCGTGTCGGAGTACCGGCTGATCGGCTACGAAACGCGGGCGCTGAACCGTGAGGATTTCAACAATGACGCCGTGGATGCAGGGGACGTCGGCGCTGGGACGACGGTGACGGCGCTCTACGAGATCACCCCGGTGGGTGAAGGGCAGGTCGATCCGCTGCGCTATGGCGAAACGGCGGCGCCACAAGGCTCGGACGAGATCGCGTTCTTGAAGATGCGCTTCAAACTACCGGACAGCGAGGTCAGCCAGCTGATCGAAGTGCCGGTCACGGCAGACGTGGTCTATGACGATATCGCGGATGCGGGTGTCGATGCGCAGTTCGCGGCAGCGGTCGCGGCCTTTGGGCAGAAACTCAGGGGCAGTGCTTATGGCACGGCGATGCGTTGGGACGAGATCGAGGCGCTGGCCCGGGCAGGACGTGGCGCGGACGCGGCGGGGTATCGGGCGGAGTTCATCAGGCTGGTCGAGACGGCGAGTTTGTTGAAGCCGGACGTCGAAGGTCAATAGTAGAAGACCCCGAATTTCGGGGTCTTTAATCAAGCACTCGGGACGTCGAAGCCGTTTGACCAGGCGTAGCGTCGCCAGTTGTTGGCATTGCGCCAGTATCGTTCGGCGGTGATGTGGTCTTGGCGCTGGGTGTAGTAATTGGCGGCGGCGACGGCGGCGTGGTAGCTGGAAATCACGAAATGACGAGCGTTCATGGCGACCTCTCTTACAATGCTCAGTGCCTTAAGCAGCTGATTTTGAGGCGATAAACGCAGCGTTTTCAGATCGCGATCCATTGCGGGAACAGATTTTCTTCTGTTCCCGAATAAAAACTTTTGATTGTAGACGCGACTGCTTTGGACTCATCAATCGTCGTCGCAGTCATCTTCATCGTCCTCGTCGTCACATCCTCCCGGCGTCGGTACTGTCACGACAGGCAAGGGTATCGCCGGAGGGATGAGGTCGGGAAGCGTGATCACAGGCAAGGTGACCACCGGGAGAGTGATGCCCGGGAGAGTAATCGTCGGGGTCGGTATTGTTACCGGTTGGAGTGGGTTCAATGACGGTGGGGCGGCTTGCGGCGGTAGAGGCAGCCCTGAGGGAGGTGCCTCGACTTCTGCCACCGACGACGAAGAGGAATTGGAGACCAGGCTCTCCGCCACGGTCTCGGATGGGGCGGGCTCCAGTGACTGGGGTGCGTTGGCTGCCGGTGGTGTATCGATTGTTGGTGGTGAGGCAGGCTGATTGACTGCGGTGGGAACCGCGGGCCTATCCCCTCCGGCTTCGACTTGCTCGCCTGCGGTCACACTCATCTGTTGGCCGAATTGCGTGTCTTCGACTAGCACGATGCCACGCGTCACGCTTAGTGTAGAAGTTGCGGGGCCGGCGGTGACTGAAAACGCCGTGCCCTTCACCACGGCTGCCAGATGCGGCGTGACGACGGAAAAATGGTAGACGTTGCGCGCGTCGACATCGAAGGAAACGGAGCCTTCATGACCCACGACGGTGGTGTAATCGCGCCCGGTCTTGTCCATGATCTGGATCATCGAGTTGGTGGACAATTCGACCACCTCATCGTTCCGCTGGAACCTGGCCCGCCCATTGAGCGACTTGATGATGCGGTCGTCCGAGACGATGTCACCGCGCGAGAGCTTCTGCCAGGCGCCGTCTTCAAGGTGCAGAACCGTGCCTCTCAGCCTCACCACGTGCCAGTCGTCGGCGATCGCGGGGACCGACGATGTCGCTAGCAGGACTGCAAGGACGAGCTTTTGAGAGATACGCATCATTGGCCTTCGGGTTGTGGCCGGATGCTAACAGCGAGGCGTTACGCCCGATTTATTCGTTTGCCGATATCGAGATTGTTGGTCTACGGCGCGTTAACTTGGGTTACTTCGCCCAAGCGACATAACAAAAACCCCGGTTTCCCGGGGTTTGATTGGTAGCGAAGCCCAGATTTGAACTGGGGACACACGGATTATGATTCCGCTGCTCTAACCAACTGAGCTACTCCGCCATAAGGCTGATCGGGTTTTGGCCGATGAGGGTGATTTAGTTTTGGCGGCCAACACTGTCAAGCGTTACGGCGTTTTTTCCAAGGCGGCGATGGCCTCGCGGACCATGACGAGATCGGCTTCGAACTTGGCGCGTTCGCGGGCCTTACCTTCGGCGTCGGGGATGCGGAGCAGGTAGGAGGGGTGGTTGGTGATGAAGAGGACGGTGCCGTCCTCCATCTGGATGGGCGCGCCGCGCATCTTGCCGATGGTGACGCTGGCTCTCCCGAGTAGAGACTGGGCGGCGGTGGCGCCAAGGGCGACGATGACTTTGGGCTTGACGTATTCGACTTCGAGATTGAGCCAGAATTTGCAGGCCTGAACCTCGCCGCCATCGGGGCGCTGGTGGATGCGGCGCTTGCCGCGAGGCTCAAACTTAAAGTGCTTTACGGCATTGGTGACATAAACGCGCTTGCGGTCGATGCCGACTTTTTCGATAACCGCGTCAAGCACTTGTCCAGCGGGACCGATGAAGGGCTTGCCGGCCAGATCCTCCTGATCGCCGGGCTGTTCGCCGACGAACATGACCTCGGCGTGCTCCGGACCTTCGCCAAAGACGGCTTGCGTCGCGTGCTCGTAGAGGGGACAACGGTGGCAGGATTGAACGGCCTCGCGGGCTTGGGCGAGCGAGGTAATCTCTCCAATTTGCTGGGGTTCGGGCTTGCGGGCCTCGCGGCGCATGTGATGGGCCGGGGGCTGGGTGGCGGCGCGCTCGATCATGTCCTGCCCCATCGCCTTAGCGTTGCGGATCAAAGGAGCAATGTGTTCTGCTTCGGGCAGGTTGCGCCAATACTTGACCGGCATTTCGGATTTCATCATCGAGACTTTAAGGCGGGCCGGATTGAAGATTGAGGCGTAGTAGGTCTTCCAGTCGTCCTCGACGGCGTCTTCGGCGGGAACGTCGGACTTGCGGCCGCCAGGGCCGAAGCTCAGATTTTCCCTGTCCCACCAAACACTTGAGTAGGGGGTCACGATGCCCCAATTCATGCCGGCAAAGCGCCGGGCGAAGAAGGGGGCGGTGCCTTCGAGGACGTAGTGGTCGGGCTCGAACCAAGCAATGAAGCGTTCCGTTTCTTTCTCAAAAACGGAGCGGAACCGCACAAATGCTTTCATCTTATGGGCGTCTCGCCTCACCGCAGACGCCATATGTGCTAGCAGACTGTTATCCTTGTCGCCGGCATTGGAGAGCAGTTGATGGTCCTGCTGCAGGCGCCAGAGCACGCGATAAAGATGGGCGAAGCGTTCCGGATCGGAATGCTGGATAACGCCGGCGGCGAGCTCCATGAATTGGCGGGGGACGGTGCCGACTGGACCGTCCGGGGTGGGGAGCATTTCGTCGCCGCCTTCGAAAAGGCCATTCTCGTCCGAACCGGTGCGCCAGACGATCTGGCTCGGCGCCATGCCGGCGGCAAGCAGGCGGCGAGCCTTGCCGCGCCATTCGTCGAGATCGTTGAGCTTTTCGAGACGGATGGCCGCATCAAAAAAGGGAGAGTTGCTTGGGCTGCGGCGTCAGCTTCTGGCGGAGGCGTTGATCGTCAATGGCGCCGCCGGGGACCAGTCACCGGTGACGATGAAGGGGCGGACCTTATCGATGGAAGCGGTCATGCGCGCGACATCGGCTAGGGTTAGGCGATGGTGGCGGCGCGAGCGGATGATGCGATCGACGGCGTTGATGCCGAGGCCGGGGACGCGCAACAGCATTTCGCGGTCGGCGCGGTTGACGTCAACCGGGAAGCTCTGGCGTTGCTTGAGAGCCCAGGCGAGCTTTGGATCGATGGCAAGATCGAGATCGCCATTTTCGCCGCCCTGGACGATTTCGGGAACATCGAAGCCATAGAAGCGGATCAGCCAATCGGCCTGGTAGAGGCGATGCTCGCGCATCAGCGGCGGTGGCCGCAGCGGCAGCTTGGAGCTGGCATCGGGAATGGGCGAAAAAGCGGAATAGTAGACGCGCTTGAGGTTATAGCCGGAGTAGAGGCCGGCGGCGCGGGTGAGAATGGCGGAATCGTTGGCGGCATCGGCGCCAATGATCATCTGGGTCGATTGGCCGGCGGGCGCGAATTTTTGCGGCTTGGCCTTCGGCTTGCCCTCGGGCTTGGCTTCATCGAGCTTGCCGCGCAGGCGGGCCATGGCGGTGCGGATTTCCGCTGGACGCTTTTCGGGCGCGAAGTGCTCGAGCGCCGTATCTGTGGGAAGCTCGATATTGGTGGACAGGCGATCCGCCCAGCGACCGGCTTCGGCCAGCAGTTCGGGGCTGGCATTGGGGATGACCTTGAGGTGAATGTAGCCCTGAAAGAGGTGCACTTCGCGCAAGGTTTGGGCGACGCGGACCATTTCTTCCATCGTGTGATCGGGCGACTTGATGATGCCTGACGAAAGGAAGAGCCCTTCGATGTAATTGCGGCGGTAAAAGTCGAGGGTGAGCTGTACGACTTCGTCGACGGAAAAGCGGGCGCGCTGCACGTTGGAAGACGAGCGATTGATGCAATAAGCGCAGTCGTAGATGCAGAAATTGGTCAGCAACAGCTTGAGCAGACTGATGCAGCGACCGTCGGGCGCGTAGGAGTGGCAAATGCCGCTGCCTTCGGTCGAGCCGATGCCCTTGGTGCCGGCGCTGTTGCGTTTTTCGCTGCCACTTGACGCACATGAGGCGTCGTATTTGGCGGCGTCGGCCAGAATCGCGAGTTTTCGCGTGAGTGTGAGAGCTACCATCGTTCGTCCTTTGTTCTGTGTTTAGGACATGAAGCAGGGGATTGCACATCACAATGTTGAACGGAGAGGAGAGAGGCCCCAGTTGCCGGAGAGACCCCCACCCGGCCTCCCCTTTAGGAGGGGGAGGAGTCAGATTGGGGGTGGGGAGGGGGTGGCTATTGTGTCGGAGGGGTGGGGGCGCCGTCTTCGGGGCCGACGGCGGGGGCGATGTCGGTTTGGGGTGGCTCGGGGTGCCTTCGCTCGGAGCGGCTGGGGTTGCGTCCGTAGCCGGAGCAAGAGCGGGGGCTTCAGCGGCCGCAGGGGGCGGGGTCACGCGGTCGGTGGGGATCACTTCGGCAATGGCGGTGCCGCCTTCGGCAGCGACGCGCCAGACCGTGTTGCCGGCGTCGTCGGCGATGAGGAGGGCGCCGGTGCCGTCCATGGCGAGGCCGACGGGACGGCCGCGGGCGTTGTCGCCATCGAGGAAGCCGGTGACGACGTCGATCGCGGGGCCGGAGGGCCTGCCGTCGGTGAAGGGCACATAGATGACCTTGTAGCCGTTGAAGTGATCGCGGTTCCAGCTGCCGCGGTTACCGATGAAGGCACCGTTGAGATACTGTTCGGGCATGGCGCTGTCGTCGGTGAAGGCGAGACCGAGGGCGGCGACATGGCTCGAGAGCGCGTAGTCGGGCTTGATGGCGGTTTCGACGAGATCGGGACGTGGCGGGGAAACGCGCGGATCGACGTTCTGGCCGTAGTAGCTATAGGGCCAGCCATAGAAGCCCTCTTCCTGCACCGAGGTCAGGTAATCGGGCACCAGGTTGGGTCCGAGTTCGTCACGCTCGTTGACCACGGTCCAGAGCTCGCCCGTGTCCGGGTGGAAGTTGAGACCATTGGGGTTGCGCAGGCCGGAAGCGAAGACGCGCGAGGCGCCGGTTTCGCGATCGATCTGCCATATGGCGGCGCGGCCCTTTTCGGCCTCGATGCCGCGCTCGGCGGCGTTGGAGTTCGAGCCGACAGAGGCATAGAGGAACTGCCCGTCAGGGCTCAGCGCCAGATCCTTGGTCCAGTGGTGATTGATTGGGCCGCCGGGGAGGGGAGAGAGGATTGTGGGTTCGGCAGTAATCTCGGTATCGCCCAGGGCGTAGGGGTAGGAGAGGACGGCATCGGCTGCGGCGACATAGAGCGTGTCCTCGTACCAGGCGACGCCGAACGGCGAGGTCAGGTCACGCAAAGGTCGAAGCGCTCGTCTATCGTGCCATCACGATTGGTGTCTCGCAGCAGGGTGATGAGATTGGTTTCCGGAGGCGGTTCGCCGCCACCGCCGCCCGAGGCGATGGACATGATGAAGTCGCGAATGATGTCCTTTGGGCGCTCGACCGGCTTGCCGGGAGGGGCCTTGGACTGGACGACGAGGATGTCGCCATTGGGAAGGGTGTGGACGGTGCGCGGATTGGCGAGGTCCTGCGCATAGGCGGTGACCACGAGGCCTTCGGGCACAGTCGGCGTCTCGCCGTCCTGCCAGCCGACAACTTCGGCGACCTTGAGATCGGGCAGGAGGGGCTGTTCCGGGGCTGGCAGAACCGGATCGGCACCGATCTGCGAGGCGGTGTCGAAAGGTTCGCTGCTGCAGGCTGTGAGCAGGGTCGCGGTGCCGACACCAAGAACGAGGGTGGATGCAAAGCGCTTAAGCATGGATTTCGCCCTCCCGGCCAAGCCAGGCGGTCAGCAGCATGGCCAGAACCGTGGCAGCGGACAGCGTCAGGCCCATCGGCACGACGGCGGTCCAGCCATCGGCGGTGTGAACAAGATTGTTGATGAAGGCGAGAACGAAAATCACGACGCCCATCAAGACGGCGGGCCAGGCGGGGCGCAGCTTGCGGACCGGCAATTCGATGAGGCTCAGCAAGAGATCAAAGCCGACGCCGACAATGCCGACCAGCAGCAGCCACTCGGAAAAATGCAGCCAGAGCAGGTTCGAGGTCCGCACATAAGCAATGTCGGTTGCCAGAGCCATGGTGAAGGCCGTTATCGGCACGGCGCGCAGGAAACCATGCGCCAGCCGCAACAGCCAGGTTGAAAAGGATATGTGTCTCGCCATCCGCGCCCTCCCCACGTGATGTCAGAAAAAGCGCCGTTCGGTATTTTGGTTCCAAGCTGGAGCAAGCTGTTCAAGGATCGGCACCAATCCGTTGTGATTAGCGTGGTATCTCGCCCGCCGCTTCTGCCCTACATTCCACTCGAACACGGCGCCCATTGCGCCGCACGAGGAGATTTCCAAATGACCCTTGAACTTGGCGGCATCCACCATCTGACGGCTGTGACTGCCGATGCGCCGCAGAACCTCAAGTTTTATACGCAGACGCTGGGCATGCGGCTGATCAAGAAGACGGTGAATCAGGACGACACCACGGCCTATCACCTGTTCTATGGCGATGGCGTTGCCTCGCCCGGCGCGGACCTCACCTTTTTCGATTTCGACACGCTGCGGGAAAAGCGCGGCAATCACACGGTGGGCCGGACCGGCTTGCGGGTGGACAGCGAAGAAACGCTCAATTGGTGGAAGGAACACCTTCAGACCAACAATGTCGGCACCAGCGCCATCAAGGAGCGCAATGGCCACCTTTCGCTCGATTTCGAGGATTTCGAGGGCCAGCGCTTCCGGCTGGTGGTCGATCCGGCCGGCAAGGTCGTGCCGTGGGCGAAGTCGCCGGTGCCGGCCGATAAGCAGATCGTCGGGCTTGGTCCCATTACGCTTTCAGTGCCCAAGCTCGAACCGACCGAGGCGATGCTGACGCGGGTCATGAACATGCGGCAGGTGCGGCATTATCCGGCGCGCGAACGCAATGGCGAAACCTTCGTGTTCGAGATGGGTCCGGGCGGTCCGGCAGCCGAGCTTCATGTCGTGGTCGACCCAACGCTGGGCCGCGCCAGCCCCGGAGCGGGTGGCGTGCACCATGTCGCCTTCCGTACGCCGGACCAGGACAGCTTGCGCGAATGGGTACGCCACGTGAACAGCTTCGGCATTCGCTCGTCGGGCGAAGTGGAGCGGTTTTACTTCACCTCGCTTTATTTCCGCGAGCCAAACGGCATTCTGTTCGAGATCGCGACCGACGTCCCCGGCTTTGCGGCCGACGAGCCGATGGAAAGCCTGGGCGAAACACTGTCGCTGCCGCCATTCCTCGAAAGCCGGCGGGCGCAGATCGAGGCCAATTTGAAGCCGCTGGTCTGATCGAAGACTTAGCCGTCACCCGGATGATCCGGGTGGCGGTCTTTATGCGGCGGACTGGCCTTCTTGCAGGAGACGCGGCGCACGCAGGTAGATGGGGTCGAATTCCGCGATTTCGACCAGCCGATCCCAATCGAGGATAGTGATCTGGTCGCGCTCCCAGCGTATGACGTTTTCCTTGCGCAGAACCTGCACCACGCGATTGGTGTGCACGGTGGAGAGCGCTAACGCTTCGCTGAGGAGGGTCTGCGTCAGCGGCAGCTGGAACGTCCAGCCGTCGGTGAGGTCGACCTGCTTAAGGCGAAGGTAGAGTTCGCAGATGAGATGGGCGAGCTGTTGGTGGCCCTGGAGGCTCCCGAGTGCGACGGCCCATTTGCGATGGATGCCGCCATCGATCACGGTGCTAAGCCAGAGGATACGCGTGAGATGCGGCTGCGTTTCGGTGATGCGGGTCAGGGCCGTGTGTGGCACGACGGCGATGCGGCAGGGCGTCAGCGCGACGATGCTGTGATCCATGGGGCGCATCAGGAAGCTGTGGAGGTCGACGAAGTCGCCTGAAATATGGACGGCGGTTATCTGGCGGCGGCCATCGGCGGTCATGTTGTAGCGGGCGGCATAGCCGCTCAGCAGCAAAGTGCTGTGATCGGGAGATTCGCCCTCGACCACCATGTCCTGATTGATGTCGATGTCGCGGATGGCTGAGACAGCGGATTCAAGAACCTGCTCTTCTTCGCGCGAAAGTGCCTCGTATTCGCGAAGCTTGGCCGCAAGCGGCTGAGTGGCAGAGGTGATGGAAGCCATGGTGTTTTCCGATTTAGCCAAGAAGCAACGCAGCTGTTTCCTACTCGCTCCCACTTACACATACCCATATGGCAGCGGAACGGAAGTGGGAGGCAACTTCCCGCTTAAAGCGCCGTTGGCGCATGGCAGGAACGGAGCCAAAAATGCCGAGGTATTTCTTCCACGTGGTCAATGGCGAGTTTCTTCCCGATGCCGAGGGGATGGAAATCGACGCGCTCGATCGGGTCAAGGCGGAGGCTATCCGCGTTGCGGGAGAGATGATCCGCGACCAGGGTTTCAAGCTTTGGCAGACGGGGCGCTACGACATGTATGTGGTGGACGAGCAAAACCGGACGCAGCTCAAGCTTTCCTTCGAAGCCGAGGACCTTACCGGGGAGCTCAGCGGCGAGCCGGACACGGCGATGAAGGGCACGGGGTGACGTTCCTCAAAGCATGAAATCGGAGAGGTCGTCCTCCGCTTCGCCGCCGTTTTCATTGGCAGGAGCCGCGGCGATGACCTGGCCGAAGAGCCGGGCATGGACCTGGCGCTCGGCTTCCATGGTATAGGTCTTGCGCAGGGTTTCGAGCAGGGCGTCGAGGCTGGGTGAAAGCTCGGTGGGGAGCGGGGCATCGGTGAGGCCGGCGATGCCGAGAGCGATGTCGTCGAGCGTTTCGGCGAGGGCTGCCTGGCCAGAAAGACTGCGCTCGGCGGTTTGCAAAAGGGTGATGACCTTGGGGCCATCGGTATTGAGCTTGCCCAGGGCCGCGGCGATGGTCTGATCGAGCTTGCCGAGGATTTCGAGCGCTAGATTGGCCTGATCCTCCAGCGCGCCGACGGCCGAGTTGTCGCCGGCCGAGGCGAAGGCGCCGGCGAGGGCTGCCGATTGATCGAGCTGGCGCATGGCGGCTTCCGCGGCGACCACGGTCTGGGTGGTCAATTCGCGCAGCTGCTGGGCGATGACGGTGAGCGAGGCGCCGCGGGGGCCGAGCTGGGCGCAGCGGACGGCAGCGTTAAGGCTCACGAGGCGCATATTGTATTCGATTTCCTGCACCGCCTCGACGTGTTCGAGGAGAATACGGACCGTGCCTTCGACGGCGCTGGCGACGGTTTCGAGCTTGCCGCGCTCGGCTTCAAAATCCTTGAGGATGGTGACGGCGGCGCGCAGCTGGGCATTGAGGCTGGCGATGGCGGAGTTTTTGGCTCCGTCCCTGCCATGAAAGTCCCGGCTGCGGGACATGATGGTGCCAGCGTCGGCTGCGAGCTCGCCGACGGCATCATCGGCGAGGGCGACGTCGTGGAGGAAGCTTGTGGCGGTTTCGCTGAGCTGGCTTTGCTCGAGCGTCACCAGGGCTGCGATGGCGGCGGGGAGGTCGTCGCCGTCATAGGTGCCGGCGGCAAGATCGGCGAGGCGGGCAAGGCCGGTTTCGACATGTTCGAGGCGCTGACGGGTCGCGTCGCCGACCTGGAGGGCCATAACGGCGTTGCCGATGCGGCCGACGATCTGGCGGGAGATGCGGCCGGTTTCGGCGCTGCTGTCGACGGCGGCGCTGCGTTGCTGGGCAATGGCGCCGATGGTGTCGGCAAGGCTTTGCGCGAGGCCGGTGAGGGTGTGCGCGTGGGCCGCCTCGAAGCGGGCGCGCTGGGCGGCGGCGCGATCGACCTCAGTGGTCAGTTGGCGATAGACCTGGGCAAAATCCTGGATGGTGCGGCTGGCACTATCGGAAAGCGTCGCGATATCGGTGGTGAAGACGGCAAAGTCTTCGTTGTCGCCGACGATGCCGGCGGCGGTGACGCGGGCATTGACCGAGACAATGCCCATCATCTTGACGGTGCGGCGGAGGTCCGAGATCGGCGAGTTGGCGGCAGCGACGACTTCGGTGAGCTTTTGAAGGTCGGCTTTTTCCTGCGCGAAGGTGTCCGACAGAGTGGCGGCACGGGTGGCGACGGCGCGGAGATGTTCGACGGCTTCTTCGACCTCGCTGCCCTGAAGGGCGGTGGGGAGCGCATCGAAGAGCTTGCTCAGGGTGTTGAGCATGGCGGCGCCTTCGGTGAGGCGGGCGCCGACGGAAACGAAGGCGTTCTCGATGGCTTCGCGCGGGCGGGCAAGGTCCTCAAGCAGACGATGAATGCGGGCGGGGTCGATTTCGGTCATGCCGTGGCTCCCAGGGCGGCGCGGCGGCCGAAGGTGGTGATTTCGGCCGCCATCTTGCCCAGCGGTAGGGTGCGGGAGGCGGCGCCGCGGGCGATGGCTTCCTTGGGCATGCCGAAGACGACGCAGGAGGCTTCGTCCTGCGCGAGCGTGGGACTGCCCATCTGGCGCATTTCGAGGAGGCCGCGGGCGCCATCGTCGCCCATGCCGGTAAGGATCATTCCAAGCGCATTGGCGCCGGCGGCCTGCGCGGTGGAGCGGAAGAGGACGTCAACCGAGGGGCGGTGGCGCGAGACGTGCGGGCCATCGGTGATTTTGACGGTGTAGCGCGAACCGTTGCGGACCAGGAGCATGTGAAAATTGCCGGGGGCGAGTAGCACCTGGCCTGGCTGAACCAGATCGCCGTCTTCGGCTTCCTTGACGCGGACGGCGCAGGTGCCATCGAGGCGGCGGGCGAAGGCGGAGGTGAATTTTTCCGGCATGTGCTGGACGATGAGAATGGGCGGGCTGTTGGCGGGGAGCGCTTCGAGCACTTCGCGCAGGGCTTCGGTGCCGCCAGTCGAGGCGCCGATGGCGACGATCGGATCGGTGACCGGCATGCGGGCAATGAGGCTCTGGCGGCGGTGCTCGGAGAGAGGCGGCAGGATTTCGTCGGCGCTGAGCTTGGCTTCGACCTTGAGATCCGCGGTCGGGACCGGCGCCTCGCGCTTGACGCCACGCATCCTGGCGTGGGCAGCGCCCTTGGCGGCGTCGCAGATGCGCATGCGAGAATCCTGGAGGCGCTGGGCGGTGTCGATGCGCGGCTTGGCGACGACATCGACGGCGCCGGCTTCGAGCGCCTGCATGACGGTGTCGGAGCCTTCCTGGGCGAGGCTGGAGCAGATCACGACCGGGATGGGTCGCTGCGACATGATCTTCTTGAGGAAGGTAATGCCGTCCATGCGGGGAAGTTCGATATCGAGAAACATGACGTCGGGCACTTCCTGGCGGATGCGCTCGACGGCGATATAGGGATCGGCGGCGGTGCCCATGACTTCGAGGTCCGGGTCCGAGCCGATGATGTCGCTGAGGGTGGTGCGCACGGAAGCGCTGTCGTCGACGATAAGGACGCGGATCTTTTTGCCTGAACTGGTCATGGCGAGCTCAAATCTTCTGGAACACGGCCGGCGCGATCTGCCGCATGGTGATCGACGTGCCGATCATGGACTCCGAATGACCAAGAAGAAGATAACCGCCGGGTCGCAAATGGCCGACAAGGCGGGTAATGACCTTGGCCTGATCGACCTTGTCGAAATAGATCAGCACATTGCGCAGGAAGATGATGTCGACGTCGCGGTCGATGCCGTAGTTTTCGGCCATGAGGTTGAGGCGCTGGAACTGGACGAGACGGCGGAGTTCCGGGACGATGCGCACTTCGGGGCGGTTCCCCTGGCGGCGCGCGAACATCAGGTAGCGCGACTGCATGCCGGGTGGGACCGGGGCGATCAGTTCGGCGGGGTAGACGCCGGTGCGGCCCTGTTCGAGCACGTCGGTGGAAATGTCGGTGCCAAGGACGGCGAAGCGAAAGTCGCGGCGCTGGGCGGCCTGGTCGGCAAGGACCATGGCAGTGGTGTAGGCTTCGGCACCGGTGGAGCTGGCGGCGCTCCAGACCTTGATCAGTGGATTGCGCTCTCGTCTTGAAATCAGCTCGGGCAGCAGCAGCTTTTCGATGATTTCGAAATGCTCGGGCTCGCGGAAGAAGTCGGTCTTGTTGGTGGTGACGGCGTTGATCAGGAAGGGCAGTTCGCTGTCGAGCCCACCCTTGCGGAAGAGGTAGTCGCCGTAAGCGCCGAGATTTGCGAGCTTGAGCGTGCGGACGCGCTTGCGCAGGCGGCCCTCGACCATCAGCCGCTTGGCTGGGGGCAGGCGAATACCGACTTCGCTGCCGATCAGCGCCGAGATGCGGTTGAAATCGGCAAGGCTCAGATGATCGTCGTCGGTGTCGGTCAGGGTGCGGGCAAGGGCGGTCACGGCAAACTCCGGTCAGGCGGCGGCGAGGCCGGGCATGTCGCCCAGGAGACGATCGAGGTCGAGGACGGTGACGAAGGCGCCATTGCGGCGGCCGATGCCCAGGATGCAATGGTTGCTCCAACTGGCGCTGACCGCGGGCGGCGGATCGAGCGCGTCGCTATCGAGCACGGTGACCTCGTAGACGCGATCGGCACGGAGGCCGAGGGTCACGGGATCGACGGGGCCATTGACGGTCAGGACGACGATGCGGGTGTTTTCCGTGTCGGGCGCATCGGGGAGACCGAGGGTCTGGCGCAGATCGAGGACCGGAACGCCCTGGCCGCGGACGTCGATCATTCCAAGGAGGTTGCTCGGCGCGCGCGGCAGGCGGGCGATCGGCTGCATGTCGAGGATTTCCTGGACCTTGCTGACCGGGGCGGCGAAGAGCTCACCGGCGACGCCGAGGGTCACGTATTGAGTGTGTTCGGGCATGTTTGTTCCCTGTTGGCGCTGCGTATTCGGTATGGGCTGGCTGCTTCCTCACCCGCGATGTCATCCCCGCGCAGGCGGGGATCCATCCTGAGATCTCAGGATGGGCCCCGGCCTTCGCCGGGGTGATACGCGGTGGGGGGAAGCTGGCGCATCCCTACAGGTTCTAGGCCGAGCGGCGGGTGAACTCGCTGTCGAGGTCGTCGCCGTCGCTGCCCAGATCGAGGTCGAAGCCGCCGCCGGTTGCCATTTTCGGCTTGCCGCTCTTGCGCGGCGCCATGTGCGGGGCCTGGGCGAAGATGGCGCGCTTCAGATCGTTGGCGGGCTTGTCGACGATGGCTGCGACCGTGGACGATGCCGAGGCATCGGTGCGGAAGTAGCTGATGGCGGACTGGAGCTGTTCGGCCTGGCTCGCGAGCTCCTCGGAGGTCGCCGACATTTCCTCGGCAGCCGAGGTGTTCTGCTGGGTGACTTTGTCGAGCTGCTGGATGGCGGTGTTGATCTGCGCCGCGCCGGCATTCTGCTCACGCGAACCGGCGGATATTTCTTCCACCAGTTCGGCTGTGCGCTGAATGTCGGGCACGAGCTTGGAGAGCATTTCGCCCGCGGACTGGGCAGCCTTGACCGTGGTGCCGGAGAGCGTCGAGATCTCGGCGGCAGCGGCCTGCGACCGTTCGGCGAGCTTGCGCACTTCGGAGGCAACGACCGCAAAGCCGCGGCCATGTTCGCCGGCACGAGCGGCTTCCACCGCAGCGTTGAGCGCGAGGAGGTCGGTCTGGCGGGCGATTTCCTGCACGACCATGATCTTTTCGGCAATGGTCTGCATGGCGGTAACGGCGTTGGTCACCGCTTCGCCGGAGGCGATCGCATCGGCAGCGGACTGGCGGGCGATCTTTTCTGTCTGGGACGCATTGTCGGCCGACTGCTTGATGGTCGCGGCCATTTCTTCCATCGAGGCGGAAGCCTCTTCGGTGGAGGATGCCTGTTCGGTCGCGCCCTGGGAAAGCTGTTCGGCAGTGGCGGACATTTCCTGGGAGCCGGCGGCGACGTTGCGGGTAGCGGCGGTGACTTCGCTCACCACTTCGCGCAGCTTGGTGGTCATGGCGTTGAGCGCCTTGATGAGGTCGGTGACTTCATCGTCGCCCTTGACCGAAGCGGTGGCAGAAAGATTGCCGTCGGCCACTTCGTTGGCGAGGCGCACGGCGCTCGACATGGCACGGGAGATGGAGAGGACGATCCAGGTGGCGGCGATGGCAGCGAGGACGGCGGAGCCCACCAGAAGCGCGATCAGCAGCATCATGGACTGGTTGTAGAGCGCGTCGGCCTCGGTGTCGGCTTCCTGCAGCAGCTCCTTGTTGCGCTCGACCATGGAGTCGAGCAGATCGTCGGCGGCGGTGCGGATGGTGGCGGCTTCATCGGCCAAGACATTGGCGTTGTAGTCGGACTTGGTCAGGGCGACATCAACGGCCTTGTTCATCGCAAGGACGAGGTTTTCGTAAGCGGACTTCGCATCGTTGAAGAGCGCCATTTCGCCCATGGGCATGGCCCGCTGCAGCACCGGAAGCGCTTCGTTGATGCTGGCAAGGCCGGTGACATAGTCGGCGTGCCACTTGTCCTGGAGTTCGGGGTCGTTGGCGGCGAGCAGGATGTTGCGCTGCTGGCGGAAGATGTCGGTCATGGTGAGGAAGCTGTCGGTCGCCATCTGGTAGGCGAGGAAGGCTCCTGGTTCGCCAGCGGTGGCGCGGGCGGCAAGGGCGGTCTTGAGAGTGCCCATGGTTTCTTCGACCTGCCCCAGGGCATCGCTGCCTTCCGAGCGGGAGATGGCCAGCGAAACGGTATCGCTGTTCTGGACGGTCAGTGCCTCGATCTCCGGGATCATGGCGCTATATTGATCGAGCTTGAGCTGGAAATCGGCAAACTGCTGGCGCACCGTGGGATCGGCAATGTTGCCATCGATCTGGTCAACCGTGGTGGCAATGGTCGAGAGCGTGCGATCGATGACCGCCTTCTGCTCGGTCATGACGTCGACGTCATTGGTGATGATCATGGCGCGGAGACGCGAGCCGACGCTTTCGAGCGAGGTCTGCACATCGGACATGGCGATGGTATTGGCGGCGCGCACATCGACGATGGTGCCCAGCGAGTCATTGAGCTTTCCCAGGCTCTGGATGGCGAGGAACATGCTCGCGCCGGAAAGCGCGACGACAACGGTGAACACCGTCGCCAATTTTGCCTTGATAGTCAGTCTCACGATGCAGACCTTTCTTCTGATGCTGCTGCGGGCGCGCTTCTGCCGCCTTGTGTTTCGAAAATTCGTCCCAGATCGGGGATGATGATGAAGCCGCCATTGCGCTTGCCGATGCCGCGAACGAATTCGGGGCGCCAGCGCATGCCGACCTTGGGAGCTTCCTCGATGGAGGCGGACTCAATGTCGGTGACGTCATGGACCTTGTCGGCGAGGATGCCGGCGATCATGGGCTCGCCGTCGAGATCGAATTCCATGACGACGATGCGGGTGTCTTCGTCGGGCTCGGGCTGCGCCATGCCGAACATGACGCGCAGATCCGCGAGCGGCACGACGCGGCCGCGGACATTGATGAGGCCGCTGACGAAGGGCGAAGCGTGCGGCACTTCGGTGACCGGCACGAGATCGAGGATTTCGCGGACTTTGGAGGCTTCGACGGCGAAAAGCTCGTCTTCGAGGCGGATGGTCAGCGCCGTCATGGGCGCGGCGGCGGTCATGCGGCTTTCCCTTCGATGGTCCGATCGACATAGGACTGCCCGGAAGCGACCAGATGGGCCGTATCGAGGATGAGGGCGACGGTGCCATCGCCGAGGATGGTGGCGCCGGAGAAGGACTTGATGCCGGAGTGAAGCCTGGAGAGCTGCTTGATGACGGTCTGATTGTTGCCGATGATTTGATCGACCACGAGACCGACGCGACCTTCGCCGGAGGAGACGATGACCACCTTCTGGTGCAGTTCGGCGGGACCGGGGGTGGCGAAGACTTCACGCAGGCGAAGATAGGGGACGAGGCTGCCGCGGATATCGAGGAAGTTGCGGCCCCTGGCATGAGCGGCGGCGTTCTCCGGAAGCTCGACGCATTCTTCGACGGCGGCGAGAGGAATGGTGTAGCGGCCCTTGCCGACTCGGACGAGCATGCCGTCGATGATGGCAAGGGTCAGCGGCAGGCGCAGGGTTGCGGTCGTGCCCTGGCCGGGGACGGTCGAAAGTTCGATCGTGCCGCGCAGGCCATCGATGGTGCGCTTGACCACGTCCATGCCGACGCCGCGGCCGGAAAGCGAGGTCACTTCCTTCGCCGTGGAGAAGCCGGGGGCGAAGATCAGCTGATAGAGTTCTTGCTCGGTGAGCTTGGTGTCGGCGGTGATGAGGCCGTTTTCCTCGGCCTTGGCGCGAATGCGGGCGGTGTCGAGCCCGGCGCCGTCATCGGAGACGGAGATCGCGACTTCGGCGCCGGAGTAAACGGCGGAGAGGCGGACGGTGCCCTTGGCCGATTTGCCGGCGGCGGCGCGGCGGTCGGCGCTTTCGAGGCCGTGGTCGACGGCGTTGCGGATGAGGTGGACCAGCGGATCGGCAAGGCGCTCGATCATGGTCTTGTCGAGTTCGGTGTCTTCGCCGGTGGTAATGAATTCGATTGGTTTGCCGAGTTCGGCGGAGAGGTCATGGACGAGGCGCCGGAAGCGGGAGAAGAGCGTGCCGATGGGCACCATGCGGATGCCCATCGTGGTGTCGCGCAGGCCGGAAGAAAGGCGTTCGAGCTCTTCGGCGATGGTCTTGAGCGCGGTGTCGGAGCTAAGGGCCGCGATCTGGCTGAGGCGGGCCTGGGCGATCACCAGTTCGCCGACGCGGTCCATGAGCTCGTCGAGGCGTTCGGCGGGGACGCGAAGCGAGGTGGCGGCGGGGCGCTCGATGGCTTCGGGTTTTTCGATGAGCGGCCTGGGTTGCGGAGCAACGGGTTCGGGCGCGACTTCGACGATGGGTTCATCGGTCGCCAACTCGGTGAGCTTCAGTTCCATGTTGTCGCGCAGAAACAGGAAGACGTCATCGATGGCGGCTGCGGGATCGTCGGCGACGATATCGACCTGCCAGCCGATATGGGGGACCTCGGGGTCGAGGCTTTCGAGCACCGGCACGCGGTCGGTGAGGGCGGTGATGGTGCAGGGGCCGATCTGCGCCAGCTCTTCGAGCAGCAGCAGGGGATTGGTGCCGTAGATCAGGGCATCGGCGGGGAGGAAGAAGACGAGGCGCCAGGTCTTGGCGGCGGAAGCGGGCTGTTCGCTCTTTGCCGGAGCTGGCTTTGCGGCTGGAGCGGGTGTGCCGCCATCGACGACGATGCGCAGGGCCGCGAGGATTTCGGCGCCACCGGCGATATGGGCTTCGGGCGTTTCGATCAGGCGGTGAATGTGGTCCTTGGCGTCGAGGGCAATGCCGATCAGCGCCGTATTGGCCTGGCTCTGACCCTTGCGGACGCGGTCGAAGGCGGTTTCGAACTCGTGCACGAATTCGGCGACGGCGGTGAAGCCGAACATGGCGCCCGAGCCCTTGATGGTGTGGAGGGCGCGGAAGGTCGAGTTGATGAGGCTCGAATTGGACGGGTCCTGTTCGAGATCGAGGAGGCCGGCTTCGAGCTGGTCAAGCAGCTCGCGCGCCTCCTGCCGGAAGGTTTCGGTGGGGTCGGCGATGTTCATGCCCCGGTGACCTTCTTGATGATGGCGAGGAGCTGGTCCTGCTTGAAGGGTTTTACGATCCAGCCGGTGGCACCCGCTTCCTTGGCCTGGCGCTTCAGGTCCTCGTCGGACTCGGTAGTGAGGAGGATGATCGGGATACCCTTGGAGGAGGGGTGCTGGCGGTATTTCCTGATGAACTCGATGCCGTTGAGGACGGGCATGTTGAGGTCTGTCAGGACCGCATGGACGGTGTTGGCCACGGCCTTGTCATAGCCATCGGCGCCGTTGACGGCTTCGATGACCTCGAGACCCGCGCCGGTCAGCGTCATGGCGACCATCTGGCGAATGGAGGCGGAGTCATCGATGGTGAGGATGGTCTTGCTCATGCGATAACGTCCCTATGCATGGTCTGAAGATGCGGCCCAGAAGGCGCGATGTGGCTGTGCCGGCGCGAGAAAGCCTGCGGCGTTAAGGATCGAGCGCAGGGGCGGTCCGAGCGGAGCGAGAAGAGAGAGCGTCTTGCCGGCGGCTGCGGCACTGGCACGGGCGGAGAGCAGCGATTGCGCCGTGGTGAGGTCGGCGGCGGTCAAAGCCTGCGTGTCGATCTCGATGTGATCGTGCGCGGCGAGCGCCTGCTTGAGGCTCAAGGCGATCTCGGCGGCGGATTTGATGCTGCCATCACCCGAAAGGACAAGGGTATGCGGTCTTGTACCGGCCATGGCTATGGCCTTAAGTAAAGTACTAGGGGGACATAAGGTGGTCTCTACCGAGAACGAGATACTGGGAAGCGGTAGGCGAAAATGTTATCGCGGAGCGCAGCTCACTATGCTGGACATCATCTAATGACTTCGCCGTATTCCCATCCGGCTTAGTATCTAGAATGGCATCTTCTATTTAACCGATGGTTACGCTGACACTATTTGTGTCAGGCTTGAGTGCTGGAGCGTCAGTTATACTGAGCGAGTAGATCAGGTGCGGGCAGGCGTGATTCACAGGGTGCGTGAATCGATTCTCGGGCGCACTGAATCCTCGCGCGATGACTCGGAGTCATCGTGAAAGATCAGGGCGGCGAATACTGTTTGATTGATTATCGCTGTCGGCAAAGAGCTAGCGGAAAACCTGCGGCTAGAAGCCGACAGCTTGCCTTGGCTGTTCAGCCTGCATGATTCGGCTTATTTCTGGCCATTTGCCGCGAAATGCGGCAACGCACGCGGGATCGAAATGGTTGCCACTCGATCGAATTATTTCTGCATAGGCTTTCTCGATGGGCCAGGCAGGTTTGTAAGGACGCTCGGAGCAAAGGGCGTCGAAGACATCGGCAATGGCGACGATGCGGGCCTCGATCGGGATATCGGTGCCGGATAGCTGGTCGGGGTAGCCGCTGCCGTCCCACTTTTCGTGATGGCTCTGGGCGATCAGTTCGGCCGTGCGGATCAGGTCGGAGCCGCCTTGTTCGAGAATGCGGGCGCCGATGGTGACATGCTCTCGCATCACCGCCATTTCGCCGTCGGTCAGCTTGCCGGGCTTGGAGAGGATGGCATCGGCAATGCCGATCTTGCCGATGTCGTGCAGCGGCGCGGCGAGATAGATCATGCGGCAGCGATCGGGCCCGAGGCCGATGCCTTCAGCGATCAGCTGGCTGATCTGGGCGACGCGGGACACATGTTCGCCGGTGCCGCCGTCGCGATATTCGATGGCGCGGGCGAGGCGATCAATGATCTCTTCTTCGCGGGCGAGAAGGTGGGCGGTGGCGCGCTCGACTTCGCGGGTCAGCCAAAGGGCACGATCGGCCAGCTCGACCTGAGCCTGGCGGAGGGCGAGGAGATTGGCGACGCGCGCCTGCAGCTCGGTGGCGTCAAATGGCTTGTGCAGGAAGTCGGTGGCGCCAGCCTTGATGGCTTCGATGCGCACATTCTTGTCGCTGTCGGAGGTCACCATGATGACCGGCACGGTGCGATAGGCTGGGCGGGCGCGGAGGGCGGCGGTGAAATGGACGCCGTCCATTTCGGGCATGATGTGATCGACGACGATCAGGTGGAACTGGGTATCGTCGCAAAGCTCGAGGGCCTCGATCGGGTTAAGGCAAAGCTCGACCTCGCCGCTCACCGTTTCCCGGACGATGGCGCCGATTAGGCAAGGCTCGATCGGCTGTCGTCGACTATCAGCACGCGCATTGCAGAAAACCCTCGCCCGTGATCGGCAAGGTTAGGCCACAGGTCTTATCCGAAGCTTAACTTCTGGTCGCGGGCGCAGCGCTGGGCTATGCGAGGCGAAACGGAGTTTATTCATGGGCCAAAGCCGCATCGGCATTATCGGAGGCGGACCGGCCGGGCTGATGGCGGCCGAGGCTGCGGCGGCGCAAGGTGCCAAGGTGGTGGTGTTCGACGCCATGCCGACTGTGGGCCGCAAGTTCTTGATGGCGGGCAAGTCGGGGCTTAATATCACCCATGGCGAAGAGCATGCGCTTCTGCGCGGCCGCTTCGGGGTTGCAGGCGAACGGCTGCATGCGGCGCTGGATGCGTTTGATGGCGCGGCATTGCGCGAATGGTGTGCTGGGCTTGGAATCGAGACCTTTGTGGGGTCGTCGGGCCGCGTCTTTCCCAAGCAGATGAAGGCGTCGCCGCTGTTGCGGGCCTGGCTGGCTCGGCTGGCGGAGCAGGGCGTCGAGATCCGGACGCGCTGGCGTTGGGCTGGGTTTGCGAGCGACGACCTGGTGTTCGAGGGCGGAAAGCAGGAGCGGTTCGACGCGGTGGTGCTGGCGCTGGGTGGCGCGAGCTGGCCGCGGCTGGGATCGGACGCGTCCTGGGTGCCGTGGCTGCAAGAGCGGGGCGTCCTTGTGTCGGCGTTCCGGCCGGCCAATATCGGGTTCGAGGTGGACTGGAGCCCGGTCTTTGCTGAGCGCTATGCGGGCGAGCCGGTCAAGGCGGTGACAGCAAACGGGGTGACGGGCGAGTTCGTGGTGACGCGCTGGGGCATCGAGGGGAGCCTCGTTTATGCCCAATCGGCAGCATTGCGCGATGCGCTGGAACAAAGTGGAGCGGCGGCGCTGACGCTCGATCTTGTGCCGGGGCGGACCGTGGAGCGTTTGGCCAAGGATTTAGGGCGGCAGCCGGCTAAGGCAAGTTTCTCCAACAGGCTGCGCAAGGGGCGGGGCTCGATGGCGTGAAACTGGGTCTGGTGCGCGAGCTTTTGCCGGACGCGACGGGCATGAGCGCCGATGCGCTGGCGGCGGCTGTAAAGGCGCTGGTTTTGCCGGTAGCGCGGCCGCGGCCCATTGCGGAGGCGATCTCATCGGCAGGGGGTGTCGACTGGGCCGGGGTGGACGAGCGCTTCATGCTGAGGGCATTGCCAGGCGTCTTCGTGGCGGGGGAAATGCTGGATTGGGAGGCACCGACGGGTGGGTATCTGCTCACGGCGTCGTTTGCGACCGGCCGCGCCGCAGGCCTCGCGGCTGCCGCTCACGCGGGGTGAGCGGAGACCGGACCGGGGCAGCCGGCACAGGCGCCGGACCAATCGATCTCGATCGTGGCGTGGCTGATCTTTTCAGCCTCTAACGCCGAGCGGGTCTGCGCGGTGACCTGGGCCGGATCGGCGCCCGGTTGCAAAGCGATGTCGAGCGTTGCCATGGCCTGGCCCGAGGACAATGACCAGACATGGAGGTGGCCGACGCCAGCGAGGCCCGGCACGGCGGCAAGCAGCGTGTCCCGCAAAGCGGTGGGTTCGACGCCTTCGGGTGCGCCTTCCATCAGAATGTTGAAGGTGCGGGTCAGGAGCGCCCAGGCGCTGCGCAGGATGAGGAGGCTGACGACCAGCGAAAGGATCGGGTCGATGGGCATCCAGCCGGTGAGCCAGATTATTGCGGCAGCAACGATGGCGCCGACCGAGCCTAGGAGATCGCCGAGCACATGGAGCAGGGCGCCGCGAATGTTGACGTGATCCGCATCGGCGCTCGAAAGAATACGGAAGACGAGGAGGTTGATGACGAGGCCGATCACCGCAACGACCAGCATTGGACCGGCAAGCACTTCCTCGGGCCGGAAGAAGCGCTGGACGGCTTCGTAGGCGATCCAGCCGACGAGAGCGAAAAGGCTGAGGGCATTGATGAGGCCGGCGAGCACTTCGAGGCGGGAATAGCCAAAGCTGCGCCGTGCGTCGGCGGGTCGGCGACCGAGGCGAAAGCCGAGCCAGGCGAGGAAAAGGGCGACGGTGTCGGTCAGCATGTGACCGGCATCGGCGATCAGGGCAAGCGAGCCGGAGAGTACGCCGCCGAAGACTTCGGCCACCATGAAGGTGCCGGTAAGCACGAGACCGATGAGGACGGCGCGTTCGTTGCTGGCGCTGACCGATGGGGCGTGGCTGTGGCCGGCATGATTGTGATCATGGTCGGCATGATCGTGATGGCCGTGATCGTGTATGTGGTCGTGCGCCATCGTGGTCCTCAAGTGGGAGGATATATGAACATGTATTCATATGAGGGTCAAGGCTGATCGAAAGGTGTTTGCGAAAGCGGCTCCCCCTCCACCGCCTTGTAGGCGGTCCCCAGCCATTCGAGCGTAGCTCTCATGGCCTTCTCTCCTAAAATTGTTCCACTGGAGCAATTTTGCCTTCGGCCGGCTCGAAGCCCCGCAGGCGGGGGAGGAAAGAAAGAGGGCTAGTCGTCGTCGGCTTCCCCGTCTTCCATGGCGTGGGCGACCATGTCGGTGAGCATGCGGGCGATGTGTTCGTCGGCGGCTTCGTAGAAGACTTGCTTGTTTTTGCGGGTGCCGCGGACGAGGCGAGCGGCTCTCAGCAGGCGCAGGTGGTGGCTGACGAGGGATTGGCTGGCACCGGTTGCCTTGGCGATGTCGCCGACGGCGATTGGGGCTTCGAGGCAGGTGAGGAGGACGCGGAGGCGGGTCGGATCGCCGAGGAGACGGTAGGTCTCGGCGATGACGGTGATGTGGTTGTCTTCGGGCAGCGCCATCAGCGGTATCCTGCAGCTTGCAGTTCGAAGAGTTCGGCATAGCGGCCGCCGAGCGCAAGCAGTTCTTCGTGGCTGCCGGCTTCAAGGATCGCGCCGTTGTCGAGGACTAGGATGCGATCGGCCATGCGCACGGTCGAGAAGCGGTGCGAGATGATGACGGCGGTCTTGCCGGCGGCGAGGCCCTTGAAGCGGGCGAAGACTTCGGCCTCGGCCTTGGCGTCGAGGGCGGCGGTGGGTTCGTCGAGGATGATCAGCTCGGCATCGCGCATATAGGCGCGGGCGATGGCGACCTTTTGCCATTCGCCGCCGGAAAGGTCGCGGCCCTGCTTGAAGAGTCGGCCGAGCTGCTGGTCATAGCCTTGCGGCAGCTTGTCGATGACGTCATCGGCAAGGCTCTGCTCGGCGGCGCTTTCGATGCGGGCCTGGTCGTCCTTGGCCTCGATGCGGCCGACGCCGATATTGTCGCGGGCGGTGAAGCTGTAGCGGATGAAATCCTGGAAGATGACGCCGACATGGCGGTGGATTTCGTTGGCCGTCATGCTCTTGAGGTCGACGCCATCGACGGTGATCCGGCCTTCGCTGGGATCGTAGAGGCGGGTCAGGAGCTTGACGATGGTGGTCTTGCCGGCGCCGTTCTCGCCGACCAGCGCCAGGGTTTCGCCGGCTGCGAGGGTGAAGCTCAGATCGCGGACAACCCAGTTTTCGGTTTCGGGATATTTGAAGCCGACGCCTTCGAAGCGGATGCCCTGGGTGATGGGCGCGGGGAAGGGGCTTGGGTTGGCGGGAGCCAGGATGGTGGGCTCGATCTCGAAGAAGGAGAAGAGATCGTCGAGATACATGGACTGGCCGGCGATGGCGGTGAAGCCGAGGAGAATGCGCTGGAATAGACCGTTGAGGCGCAGGAACGAGCCGGAGAGAAAGGCGAGATCGCCGAGGGTGAATTCGCCGGTGATGGTGCGCCAGACAATATAGGCATAGGCGGCATAGTAGGCGACGCTGGCGATGGCGGCAAAGACCGAGCCCCAGGTGGCACGCAGCGTCGTGACGTGACGATTTTCAAGGTAAATGGCGTGGGCCAGGGACTTGAAGCGGGTGATGAGGTAGTCGCCGAGGCCAAAAAGCTTGACCTCCTTGGCGGTTTCGGCGCTGGCGCCGATGTGGCGGAGATATTCGAGTTCGCGCCGCTCCGGAGTGCGCCAGCGGCTCATCATATAGGCGAGGGTGTTGAAGCGGGTTTCGCCCCAGATCGAGGGAATGAAGCTCAGCGGCAGCAAAAGGATCAGCCAGGGCGCGTAGACGAAGAGGCCGGCGGCGAGCGTGGCGACGGTTAGGATGTCCTGCGCCTGGCCGAACATCTGGCTGAGGAGCGCATTGCGACCGGCGGCCTGGCGGCGGGCACGCTCGAGGCGGTCCTGATATTCTGCCGATTCGAAATGCATGAGGTCGAGCTTGGCCGCGTGGGCCATGAGTTCGACGCTGACCTGATTGAATGGAGCTCGGAGAGGATGGAGTCAACGAGGCCGGTGACGCGCGCGATGACGTCGTTGGCGAGCACCAAAGCGAATTCGAACAGCAGCAAGAGCAGCATGTGTTCGAGGAGGCCAGCATTCCACCAGTCGAGGATGGAGGGGCCGGGGGCTTCGAGCGCGGTGAGGCGGACGACTTCGTCGACGATCAGCTTGGCAGCGTAGAGCACGGCAACGGGCTGGAAGGCGGCGACCACGCGAAGGCCGATGGAGGCCGCGGTCAGCGGGCGGCTGGTGCGCCAGATCTGCGCGACAAGGCGTCCGAGATGGCGCAGGTTTTCGAGGCGCTCGCGGAAAGTTGGGGTGCTGTCGGGAGTTGGCGGCGGACGGCGGCCAGGAAGATCGGTCATGAGGACAATGTAGTGCGCGCAAGGGTCGGCGGGAATAGGGTGCGGTTGCAACGCGCTGAATGGGCGGGCGTTCATCTTCTTTGAGGAGAACGAAGGTGCTTAAGGACAAAGACAGTGCCGCAATCGTGGCGGTGAAGGACCTGGCGCGGGCTAAGGCGTTTTATGCCGACGTGCTGGGGCTTGAGCAGGTGAACGGGCAGGACGAGCAGGTGGCGGAGTTCCGCACCGGGAAAACGAGTCTTGTCGTTTACGTCTCGGACTTTGCCGGGACCAACCAGGCCAATGCGGTGGTGTGGGGCGTTGGCGAGGAGATCGACGCGATCGTTGTGGCGCTACGCGAGAAGGGCGTGCGGTTCGAGCAGTATGAGGGGATGGACTTTGCCGATGGCATTCACAGCAGTGGCGGGTTCAAGATGGCCTGGTTCAAGGACCCGGACGGTAATATTTTTCATCTGAATAATATGTAGGGGGCGGAACCTACCCCTCCCTAGCTTCGCTAAGCCTTCGGCTAAGCTGCGCTACCCTCCCCTCAAGGGGAGGGTGAAGAAAGTCAGGGCAGGTTGCGGAGGAAGCCGGCGAGATCGGCGGTGATGTGATGGACGTGGGGGCCGGTGGAGCGGCCGAGCTCCCATGAATCCACCTGGTCGTGGAGGAAGCCATCTTGGGGGACGACCTGGACGGTGGACATGCCCACTTCGTGCGGGACGACGAGGTTCTTTTCGAGATCGTCGAACATGGCGGCGCGGGTGGGGTCGATGGCGTGCTTCTGGAAAAAGCCGTCATAGGCTTCGCGGTGCGGCTTGGGCACGAAGGTCATGGCGCGGATGTCGTGCACATGCTCGAAGAGATGGTCGCCACCGAGGCGCATCAGGACGTTGCGGGCGTGGCCCACATCGCCATTGGTGAGGATGAACTTGCGGCCGGGCAGGGCGGTGATGGCGTCGATGAGTTCGGGATGCGGCGCGACCGGGGTGTAGTCGATAGCGTGCACGGTATTGAGGAAATGGTCGGCGTCGATCTCGTGCCGATGCATGAGCCCGTTCAGCGTCGTGCCGAAGTCGCGATAGTAGCCCTTCTGCAGGTCGCGGGCGGCGGCGAAATCGAGCTTGGTGACGTCCATCACGTAGTTGGTGATCAACGTGTCGATCTGCGCGAAGAGATTGCATTCACGCGGGTAGAGGGTGTTGTCGAGGTCGAACACCCATTCGGTGACGTGATCAAAGCTGGAGCGAGGCAGGGGCAGGGCGGTCATAGGGCGACCATGCCAGAAAAAAGTGAAGGCTTCATCTGCTTGCCAAAAGAGTGAGGGCCCATCGCCGGGCCCCCATCAGGATTACTGGTTGGCGGTGACCGTGAGGCCCAGAGCCTGGATCAGGCCAGCCGGGTTGGCGGCGGCGGCAGCCAAGACGAGGAAGCTCGTGGGCGAGGCCGGAGCGACGGCAACCTCGAAGCTCTGCGGATCGTCGAGGAAGGCGTTGACGGCCGGCACGATGAGATCAACCAGCGCAGGGGCGTTGAGGTCGGCCATCATGGCGGGAACGACAGGCTTGATGGCTTCGACGAAAGCGGCGCGATCGATACCGGACTGGGCGGCAAAGAGGTCGAGCAGCTTGGGCGCAAGGCCGGCATCGTCATAGCGGATATCGGCGCTGGCGATGGAGAGGGCCTGCGCCATTTCCATGCCCATCATCATCTGCTGGGCCTGACCTTCTTCGGTGGTCGGGTCGATGTCGCTTGCGTTCATCGCGTAGATCTTGTCGAGCACCGCGGGGGTGAAGCCCAGGATATCGAATGTAAAGTTGAGCTTGCCGATGTTTTCGAAGTCCATCACCGACTCGGTCAGCGCAAGGCGACCGTCGGAAAGGGTCCAGGTGCCGGCCTGGCTGATATTGCCCTTGATCTCGGTGAGGCCAAGGGACTCGATCACGGCGCCGGCTTCGGGCTCTTCTTCGCCGACGGTGGAAAGATCGGCCCAGATATTGGAAACGGTGAACTTCGAGTTGACCGACTCAAGCGCGTCGTCATCGGCGTAGCCGAACTCAGAGGAGTAATCGAGGCCGTCATAGCGCACGACTTCAGCGCCATCGCGGCTGACGACCAGCGGGCCGGTGGCAACGCGATCAACGGTCTGCAGCAGGTTTTCGGCGCTATATTCGTCTTCCGGCGGCAGCCAGAGGCCTTCAGCGACAATGCCAGTGACTGAAAGATGCCCGACCGGATCGGAGGCGAATTCGGTATCGATATCGGGCACAGTCAGCTGCTCGGCAAAATAGCTGCCGTCTTCGTTCTCGACGACGCCGGTAAAGGTCAGCTCGGTATCGAAAGTGGTGGGTTCTTCTTCGGTGCCGGCAAAGCCGACGGTGACGCCATCGACGGTGATGGTATCGCCGTCGAGGGTTGCGGTACCGAAATCGAGTTCATAACCCATGACCGCGTAGACGGCCTCGAAACGATCGATGAAAGCCTGCGCTTCGAGCGCGGAAGCGGGCTGCATCAAGGCGAGTGTCGTCAGGCCGCTAGCAAGCATCAGGCCGGCGGTCTTGGTGGTCCGGATCATGTTTTTCTTTCCCTTTATTTGTAGATTTGCGCCCCTGGTGCACCCCAAAGGCCGACGATCAATGCAAATTGCTCCACACCCGACCAATTGCAATGGGTTCGGGGCGGAAATACGTCAGGTGGTGTAGATGCCGTTTATTTCAGAATGAAGTCGCCCCCGTTTGGGTGGGGATTATTCGCGATCAAGGAACTGCCGATAGGCGGGATTGTCGGTCTCGTTCCAATAAGGAAAACCGATGGCATCGATGTGGGCAAAGAAGTCCTCGCGCGTCTCTTCCGGCACCTGGATGCCGACCAGGACGCGGCCATAGTCGGAGCCGTGATTGCGGTAGTGGAACAGCGAAATGTTCCAGGCATCGTTCAGCCCTTCGAGGAATTTGAGCAAGGCGCCTGGCCGCTCCGGGAATTGGAAGCGGAAGATCATCTCGTCCCGGAGGCCTTCGACGCGGCCGCCGACCATGTGGCGGACATGGAGCTTTGCGACTTCGTTGTCGGTCATGTCGGTGACGTCGAGACCGTTGCTGGCAAGGAGGTCGATGATCTCGCGCTTTTCGGTGTCGCCGTTGCCGAGCTTGATGCCGACGAAGATGCGGGCGCTGTTGCCGGGGGCGAAGCGATAGTTGAACTCGGTGATGGCGCGGGCGCCAAGGAGGCGAATGAAGGCGCGGTAGGAGCCGGGCCGCTCGGGGATGGTGACGGCGAGGAGCGCCTCGGCGCGCTCGCCGATCTCGGCACGCTCGGCGACGTAGCGCAGGCGGTCGAAATTGACGTTGGCGCCGGAGTTGATGGCAATCAGGGCGCCATCGGGCGCGGTGCCGTTGTCGATGTCACGGCGGAGGCCGGCAAGGGCGAGGGCGCCGGCGGGCTCGGTGATGGCGCGATGGTCATCAAAGATATCCTTGATGGCGGCGCAGATTTCGTCGGCCGTAACGGTGATGATGTCGTCGAGGAGGTCGCGGCAGAGGCGGAAGGTTTCTTCGCCCACCTGACGCACGGCGACGCCATCGGCAAAGAGGCCGACCTGGTCGAGCGGCACCGGCTTGCCGGCTGCAATGGCGGCCTTCATCGAGGCGGCTTCTTCGGGCTCGACACCGATGATGCGGATTTCGGGGCGCAAAAATTTTACGAAGCTGGCGATGCCGGCGGCGAGGCCGCCGCCGCCGACGGGCACATAGATGGCGCCGATCGGCTCGGGGTGCTGGCGCATGATTTCGAGCCCGACCGTGCCCTGGCCGGCAATGACATCGGGATCATCGAATGGGTGGACGAAGACATAGCCATGGCGCTCCGCAAGGATCGAGGCGTGGGCGCGGGCTGCGTCGAAGCCGTCGCCGAAGAGCACGACTTCGCCGCCAAGGCGGCGCACGGCATTGACCTTGATCACCGGTGTCGTCGTCGGCATGACGATGACGGAGCGGATGCCGAGGCGGCTGGCGGACAGGGCAACGCCCTGCGCGTGATTGCCGGCCGAAGCGCAGATAACGCCGCGGGCGCGCTCTTCGGCGGTGAGATGGACGATGCGGTTATGGGCGCCGCGGATCTTGAAGGAAAAGACCGGCTGAAGATCCTCGCGCTTAACCAGGATGTCATGCCCAAGCCGGGTGGACAGCAGTTCCATGCTGTCGAGCGGGGTCTGCTCGGCAACGTCGTAGACCGAGGACGTCAGGATCTTTTTGACATAGTCGGTCATGGCGGTGCTCCAGATTTTGCGGTGATGGACGCCTGCTGACAGGAAATGTCAACCGAGCCGATCAGCATGGGCGATGTGATCAGAGGGCACCGGTCGGCGCCATTGCGTGGCTTGATTGTGCGCAAAAGGAGGCGCACAAACCCCGCGCGTTTCTTGCCGCTCCGGTTCGCCTCAGCCGCACGCATCTTTCGAGGAAATTTCCCATGTCCACTTTTGCGGCCGAAACGGCCACTCCACCCGATCCGCGCCGCTGGCTGTCGCTGTTCGTTCTTTTGATCGCCAATTTCATGAACCTGATCGATGTCACCATCGTCAATGTGGCGCTTCCTTCGATGCGCGAAAGCCTGGGCGCCACCGACAGCCAGATCGAATGGGTGGTCGCCGCCTATATCCTGGCCTTTGCGCTGGGGCTTTTGCCGTTCGGCCGGTTGGGCGACATTGTGGGGCGCACGACGCTCTTCCTTTGGGGCGTTGCCGGTTTCACGGCAGCTTCGGCGCTTTGTGGTCTGGCGCCGAACATCGAGTTCTTGATCGTCGCCCGTATCATCCAGGGCCTTGCCGGTGCGATGATGACGCCGCAGGTGCTGGCGATCGCCACGGTGACCTTTCCGCCGCAGGAACGGGGACAAGCGTTTTCGCTGTTCGGTCTGTCTGCGGGCCTTGCTTCGGTCTGCGGCCCGATTCTTGGCGGCGTGCTGATTTCGGCCAATCTTTTCGGCCTCGAATGGCAGCCGATTTTTCTCGTCAACATCCCGGTCGGCATTGCCGCGGTGGTTGCAGGTTGGTTCCTGATCCCGCGTCTGCCGGGTCATGCCGAGCTCAAGAACGACTATGTCGGCATCGTCCTGTTCGGCCTCGGCATCGTCATGCTGGTGTTTCCGATCGTCGAGGGGCGTGCCTATGACTGGGCGCCGTGGATTTTCGCCATGATGGCGGCGGGGATCGTGCTGATCGCGCTTTTCGTGTTCTGGACGCGCAATCGCGCCAAGGACGGGCAGCCGCAGCTTCTCAATTTCGACCTCATCACCAATCGCCAGTTCATGTTCGGCGCCTTCGTCACCACCGTCTTTGCCTCGGGCATTCCGGGCATGTTCATGGTGATCTCGCTGTTGCTGCAGGGCGGCTTCGGGTTCACGCCGCTTGAATCGGGGCTTACCAACACGCCGTTTTCGGTGGGTGTCCTGATCGCATCGGCAATTGCGGGGCGGTTCGGGTCTCACTACCTGCGCTCGCGGCTGGCGCTTTCCGGCGCGCTTCTCGTCATCGGCATCGGCTGGATGCACTTCTATATCGAAGGCGTCACCGACATGATCGATCACTGGGCGCTGTTGCCGCCGCTCTTGATCGCCGGTGTCGGGCTTGGCCTTGGCTTCTCGTCGCTGTTCCAGCTGGTACTGGCCAATGTGCCGCCGCGCGATGCCGGTTCGGGCTCGGGCGCGCTGCAGGCCTTCCAGCAGGTGGGTGGTGCGCTCGGCGTGGCCATTATCGGGCAGATCTTCTTCACCAATCTCGGCAATGCGTTTGCTGCAGGCTCGGCCCCGCATGCCGCCTTCTCGCATGCCTCGGCGCTGGCGCTTTGGTATGTGGTCGGTAGCTTCGCGCTGGTCTTGCTGATGGCGCCGCTGTTCCGGCGGCCCAAGCCACCGGCCTATGGGCAGGGTGCACCGGCCCAGCCGGCGCTGGTCGAAGTCTAAAACACGAAGGGCCGCCCCGAGGGCGGCCCTTTTCATTAATGTCGTTGGCACCGTTAGCGGACGATGAGGGTGCCGGCGCCAAATTCGGTGAAGAGTTCGACCAGCACCACATGCGGCTGCTTGCCGTTGAGGATGACGACGCCTTCTACGCCGTTGTCGAGGGCTTCGAGGCAGGTCTCGACCTTGGGGATCATGCCGCCCGAAATGGTGCCATCGGCGATCAGGGACTTGGCTTCGCGGACCGAAAGCTCGGGGATGAGCTGGCCGTCGCGATCAAGGACGCCGGGTACGTCGGTGAGGAACAAGAGGCGCTTGGCGCCGAGCGAGCCGGCTATGGCGCCGGCAAAGGTATCGGCATTGATGTTATAGGTATTGCCGTCGCGGCCAGGAGCGACCGGGGCGATGACCGGGATCATTTCGGAGCGGGCCAGAAGGTCGAGCAGGGTGCGGTCGACTTCGACGGGCTCGCCCACAAAGCCGAGATCGAGCACGCGCTCGATGTTTGAGCCGGGGTCGCGGACGGTCTTTTCGGCCTTTTTGGCGAAGACCATGTTGCCGTCCTTGCCGCAAAGGCCGATGGCCCATTCGCCTTCGGCATTGATCAGGGCGACGATTTCCTTGTTGATCGACCCGGCGAGGACCATTTCCACCACTTCCATGGTGCGCTGGTCAGTAACGCGGAGGCCACCTTCGAACTTGGATTCGATGCCGAGATTCTTCAGCATCGAGGCAATCTGCGGGCCGCCGCCGTGGACGACGATGGGATTGACCTTGGACTGCTTGAGCAGGGCGATGTCGCGGGCAAAGGCCTGGCCGAGCTTCTGGTCGCCCATGGCGTGGCCACCATATTTCACCACGACGGTCTTACCCTCGTAGCGCTGCATATAGGGCAGGGCCTGGGCCAGGATGCCGGCATCATGGCTGAAGCGGTCAGTCTCGGAGGCGTCGTTGGACATGGGCGGGGAGAGCTCCGGTTGGTGGCCGCGGGGGTGAAAGCGATCTAAAACATTTCGGGCGTGGTTGAAATCGTCTTTGCCGACATTTTCAAGGCGGGATGATCCCTTTTTGCGCCCGATGCGTTATGCTCGATATCCGGGAGGGCAATCCCACATGCCAACGTCATCCGCCAGCGCGGATATCGCTGACCTTATCTCGCGTTGTTCGCTGCGCGATCGCAATGCTTTCCGCACACTCTATGACCGCACCAGCGCGAAACTTTTCGGCGTAGTGCTCCGTATTTTGAGGGACAGAGCGGAAGCCGAAGAGGCGATTCAGGAAGTCTATGTCAAAATCTGGCAACGCGCGGATCGGTTCGTTGCCGGCAACTACAGTCCGATCAGTTGGCTCGTGGCGGTGGCGCGCAATCATGCGCTCGATATCGTGCGGGCAAGACGGCCGGCCAGCCAGGAGCTCGACGAGGCGATGGAAATCGCCGACGAGGGGCCAAGTCCGGAAACGCTGGTGGGTGCCAGCGAGGATGGGCAGCGAATCGAGGCCTGCATGGCTCAGCTGGAGCCGGAGCGGGCAGAGGCCGTAAAGGGTGCTTACCTTGACGGCTATAGTTATGAGGAATTGGCAGAGCGCTATGCTGTGCCCTTGAATACGATGCGAACCTGGCTGCGGCGCAGCCTAATCAAACTGAGAGAGTGTCTGACGGCATGAGCGACGAGCGTGGTATAGACCGGGACGAGGAGCGCCACACAATGGTGGCCGAATACGTCCTGGGCCTGCTCGGGCCGGAAGCGCACCGGCGCGCCGAGCGTCTGATCGAAGCCGATCCGCGGCTGATGGCGGAGCGCGATTTCTGGACGGCGCGGTTTTCGTCGTTTGATGCGGATTATGATGAAGCTGCGCCACCGTCGCGGGTGATCGAGCGGATCGAGAGCCGGTTGTTCGGCGCTGAGCGCAAGGCCTCGTGGTTCGACAATTTGATGCTTTGGCGCGGGCTGGCTGCGGGTGCGCTGGCGGTTGCAATTCTGGCGGTTGGCATCAATGTGTTGGAGCCGCGCCAGGATGTTTCGACGCTGACGACGCAGCTGGTTGCGGCCTTGCAGGCCGAGGGCAGCGACGTGCAGTTCGTGGCGCTTTACGATGGCGCCGGCACGGTGCGGTTGACGGCGCTTTCGGGCGAACCGGTGGATGATCGGGATCTCGAGCTTTGGGCGATCCAGGGTGGCGGCAACCCCATTTCGATGGGTGTCATTCCGGTCAACCAGCGCTCCTCGGTTCCGTTGAGCGAAAACGTGCTTTCAGGCTGGGGCGAAGGTTCGGTGCTGGCGATCACGCTCGAGCCCAAGGGCGGCGCGCCTGCCGGTGTTCCCACCGGCCCGATCGTTGCGTCCGGCGAAGTGCACCAGATCTAGTCGATCAGAAGCTCGACTTTAACCCGTTCATCGAATGACCAGCCGCCCAGCGCCAGCATGCCGCCTTCGGCGTCACGGACCAGCGGCGCTGTGCGGATGGCTTCGGCTGGCGACGTGACCTTGAAGCCCAGCACGTCCTCAAGCCGGTGACGCGGCAGGTGGTCGGCGGCGGCAGCCGTGAGGCCGATTTCGTTCGACGTGTTGGTGATGAGGAAACGCTGGTCCCAGACAAGCTGGCTGCCCGGGGGCAGGGCGGCGTCGGAGGGGAGGGCGCGCCCGGGCTCGCGTGAAACGACGATGTGGTCATCCTTGAGCCGGGTTACGGCGCCGAGCAGCGTGGCGGCGCGAAGGAGATCGTTGCCGAGGATCTGGTCGTAGAGGCGCTCCACCTGACCGAGAGCGCGGGGCTTTTGTCGGCCGCCAACGATGTTGAGCACGCGGCCGAACACGCGTCGGCCGATGGCGGGGCTGAGCGCGGCAAAGGTGTCGCGGGGGAGGGAGGCAGCGCCGAAACCGTCTAGCGTCACCATCTGCGCGAAGGCGAGATCGGTGACCTGGGCCAGCGCGGCATCGGCTTCGGCCATGCGGGTGGCGAAACGGGCCAGGGCGGCGCTATCGAGACCTTCTGCGGCAAGAGACGGCAACAGCTGACGCCAACGGACACGTTCATAGGCGGGATCGTCGTTGCTGGGGTCACGGGCGGGGGTGAGACCCGCAGCGTCGACGATCGCCGCAAGGGCTGAGGGCTCGACGTCGAGCAGCGGGCGGAACATGGGCACGCCTTCTACCGTCGAGCGCGCCGTCATCGCCTTGAGGCCCTCGATTCCGCTGCCATGAGCGAGACGCATCAGCACGGTTTCGGCTTGGTCGGCGCGATGATGTGCGGTCAGCAGCAGGGTGGCGCCGTCTGCAGCCATGGCGTCGCCGATCAGGCGATAGCGCGCCTGGCGGGCAGCCTCCTGGAAGCCGGTCTGCGGCTTTTCGCCGACCCATGCCAAGCCACGGGCGGGGATGCCGAGTGACGCTGCAATGTCGAGGACCATGGCAACTTCGTCGCGCGCTTCGGGGCGGAAGCCATGGTCGAGGCTATAAACGAAAAGCTTGGGTGGACGGTCGAGGCTGGATGCCCAGCCATGGGCAAGGAGCATCAGCGCTAGGCTATCGGCGCCGCCAGAGACAGCAAGGCCGATGGCCGGCTGGTTTGCGGCTGGCGCGAAGAGGCGCGCCAGCACATCACGGTCCCCTAGGTCGGGCGTTAGGCTGGCGGGCATTCGGCCTTGGCCTTTTCCTCGGCGAGGCGGGCTTGGAAGGCGGGGATGATATCGGGGTAGCGGGTGCCGACTTCGGAGAAAGTGCGGCATGCGGTTTCCCGCTCACCCACGCCGGCCAGCGAGATGCCAAGCTTCATCAGGATATCGGGTGCACGCGGATGGTCCGGCGCTTTTTGATAGGCTTCGACGAGAACATCGGCGGCTTCGGCATAGGAGGACTGGGCGATCAGCGCCTCGCCGCGCCAGTTGGCGGCGTCGACGAGCTGCGCGCTATCTGGGTAAAGTTCCATGAATTGGCCGAACTGGTCGTCGGCAAAAGCGTAGTCGCCCGCGACCAAAGCTTCATAGCCGGCGCGAAACTGCGCATCGGCGTCAGCATTGCCGCTGGCATTGGCGGTGGGGTCATAGGCGAGATCAAGCGGTTGGCCGGTGGCAAGATCAACGCCGCCTGCGGCATTGGTGCCGACCAGCGGGTCGCCAGACTCAGCAGAGCCATCATCGAAGGTTGGATCGAACTCGGCTTCGCCGGGAAGAGGTTGGACGCCCTGCGTCGGAATTTCCGTCGCTGGAGCGGCATCGTAGGCGGTGGCTGGGGTCGCCGGCACGGCAGCAGGCGCAGCCGCGCTGCTCTCCTGCAGGCGATTGAGAATTTCCTGCATCTGGGTCATCTGGAAGGTCAGGCCTTCCATTTGCCCGTTTAGGGAGCGGATCTGCTCTTCGAGCTGCTGCACGCGCACCATCAACTGGGCGCTGTCGGCCTGGGCAACAAGAATGCGGTCACTGTTGGTGAAGGTCAGGCCACCAAGTTCGCCTGGGGGCAGGGAGGTCTGGGCGAGTGTTGCCTGGGCACCGACGCCAAAGGCCATGGCCAGCGCGCACAAGGCGGCGCGGCCCTTTCTTGCGAGAGGATTTGCGATCAAGCCGGCCTCCGGAGTTGCTGATCATCAGCAGATGGGTGTTCGGCGTTCGGCGATAAAGAGCAATCAAGTCAAAAAGAAAGCGCCCGGGCCATTTTGTGGCTCCGGGCGCTTGGTTCCAGCGAAGCTGAGGGACGCTTACTGGACGACGGTCACAGCGCGGCGGTTCTGGCTCCAGCAGGAAATGTCGTTGCAGATGGCAACCGGACGTTCCTTGCCGAAGGACTGGCTGGTGATACGCTGAGCATTGACGCCGCGCGAGGTCAGGTAGTTGACGACGACCGAAGCACGGCGGGCGCCAAGGGCAATGTTGTATTCGCGGGTACCGCGTTCGTCGGCATGGCCTTCGATCATGATGCGGTAGTTACCGTACTGGTTCAACCACTGAGCCTGCTTGTCGAGAGTGGCCATGGCTTCGGTGGTGAGCGAGCTCGAATCGGTGGTGAAGAAGACGCGGTCACCGACCGAGACGATAAATTCCTGCTGGCTGCCGGGAGTGCCGGCGCCGGTATTGCCGACGCCGGTCATGCCGACCTGATCGGTGGATGCGCTGCGCGAACAAGCAGCAACAAACACGACAAAGAACATCATCGCGACAGCGCGCAAAACGGTATTGAGGGGGCGGGGAGGACCACGTGCGGCTCCATAAAGGCAACAATCTTAAGCGCAGCATTTACCGCGCTTAATCTTAAGGCCCGGTTTGCCAGGATGGTTAATCTTGCCTTATTGGGGCGCGGGTGTGGCCGAAATCCGGGCTTTTCTGTGACGTAACGTTTCGGCCACAGTAAGCAGGAGCGATCACGTTAAGGTTAAGTGAGCCGGGTCAACCCTCGGTTAGCTTGAACTCGATGCGGCGATTGCGGCGGTAGGCTTCTTCCGTGTTGGCCGGATCGAGTGGTGCGAATTCGCCAAACCCTGCCGCAACGAGACGGGCCGGTGCAACGCCGCGGCTGACGAGATATTGGGCCACGGAGATGGCGCGTGCGGCTGACAATTCCCAGTTCGAGGGGAAGCGGGCATTGCTGATCGGGCGGACATCGGTATGGCCATCGATGCGCAGCACCCAGTTGATGTCGTCCGGGATTTCTTTCTCCAACTGGAGGATTGCATCGGCAAGCGCATCGAGCCCCGGCAGGCCCTCCTGGGTGATTTCAGCCTGACCGGGGTTGAACAGAACTTCGGACTGGAACACGAAGCGATCGCCGACGACGCGGACGTCGGCGCGGTTTTCGAGGATCTGCCGCAAGCGGCCGAAGAAGTCGGAGCGGTAACGCGACAGGTCCTGCACACGCTGCGCCAAGGCGAGGTTGAGGCGGCGGCCGAGGTCGGCGATCTGCGTGCGCGACTCGCTGTCCCGAGATTCCGAGGCTTCGAGGGCGGATTCAAGGGCGCTGATCTGCGTGCGAAGGGCAGCGAGCTGCTGATTGAGCAACGCGACCTGGGCATTGGCTTCGTCGGAGAGGCTTTCGGCGGCGAGGAGTTGCGACTCGAGCCCCGAGATCGTGGCATCCCGATCGCCGAGACCCGCCCCGATGCCGGCAAGCTGGCCGGCAAGATCATCGTTCTCAGCTTCAGCGCCCGCAAGCGTCGCCGTCAGCGAGGCCAACTGGGAGGTGAGGTCATCGGAATTTGCGCGTTCGAGCTGCAGCAGGTCGGTCAGCTCGGCGATCTGTGAGTTGAGGCGGGAAAGGGCAGTATCGCGGCCTTGCAGCTCCTGACCCAGGAAAAACTGGGTAAGCATGAACAGCGACAGCATGAAGATGATGACGAGCAAAAGGCTCGACAGGGCGTCGACGAAGCCGGGCCAGTAATTGGCCTCTTGCCTGCGGCGGGAGCGGGCGCCCGGCATAGGTCAGTTCCGCCGCTCGTTATCGGCTTCGTTAAGCATGGCCTGGATCAGGTCGCGCAGCTTGCGATTGGTTTCGCCCTGCTCGTTGATATGGGCGCGCAGGTCGTCCTGCTCGGTGCGGATATGCTTGACCAGGCCGTCGATGCCACGGGCCAGCTCGGCCATGGCGCGAATGGCGTTCTGGCTCGAGTTTTGGTTTTGCATATTGGCGCCGAGCTTTTCGATGGCAGCCGTCATGTCTGGCCCGCCGGCATTGGCCTGCATGGCGCTGACCGGATGATCGAGCTCGGTCATCGAGGTCATCCAGTCTTCGAGATCAGTATAAAAGGCGTTCTGCGCCTGGCTGGTCTGGAGATCGAGGAAGCCCAGAATCAGCGAGCCGGCAAGACCGAAGAGCGAGGACGAAAAGGCGGTGCCCATGCCGGCCAACGGCGCGGCAAGGCCTTCACGCAGGCTGGAAAACTGCGAAGCCGTGTCACCGGCAGACACATCGAGCGCGTTGATGACGCCGGCAACGCTGCTGACGGTTTCGAGAAGGCCGTAAAACGTGCCCATGAGGCCCAAGAACACCAGAAGGCCGGTGAGGTAACGCGACGTGTCCTTTGCTTCATCGAGGCGATTGCCCACGGAATCGAGGATAGAGCGCATGGACGAAGGCGTGATAACCGCTTCGCCGATGCGTTCGCGCAGGAGGCCGGCGACAGGGGCAAGTAGGACGGGGGGCGAACGTTGGAGACGTTGCCGTCCTGTAGCGAGTTCACCCATTTGACTTCGGGAAACAACCGGTAGAGCTGGCGGAAGCTGAGGAAGATGCCGATGGCCAGGGCAAAGAAGATCATCGAGTTGATGAACGGGTTGGCCCAGAAGAAGGTGACGATATTGGTGAACAAGATGGCGGCGACGAGCCCCACCAGCACCAGGAAGATGATGATCTTGACCAGGTAAACGGACGGGGTCGCGAGATGGTAGGGATCGTAGCCTTGCGTCATCGTCTTTGCGTGTCGCCCTTGGTGCGGCAAATCATGGGGCGAAGAGTAGAGGCGGGCGATTGGCGTGACAATGGAAAAGGTTAACGTAGGCAGATGTCACGGCTGTTGAGACGTCGGGCCCCACCCCGCCCAGCTTCGCTAGGCCTCTCGGCTAAGCTTCGCTACCCTCCCCATCAAGGGGAGGGAGGGGATGGAGCCGGAGGTCGTGTTTATTGGATGGGCCGCAGAGCCTTGAGCAACTGGCTTTGAAGGGTTTCGTTGCCGGCAACAATCTGGCCGTTCCACACCGAGCCCTGCGCGCCGGCGAAGTCGGTGACGACGCCGCCGGCTTCCTTGACGAGAAGCTGGCCGGGCGCCACGTCCCAGGGCTTGAGGCCAGCTTCCCAGACGCCGTCGAAACGGCCGGCGGCGAGCCAGGCCATGTCGAGGCAGATCGAGCCCGAGCGGCGAATGCCGGCGACGGCGGGGTTGATCTCGGCAAGCTGGCGCAGCTGCAGCGTATCGTTGGCGGTGCCTTGAGTCTTGATGCCGGTGCAGATCACGGCGTCGGAGAGGTGGCGGCGGTCGGCAACGCGCAGGCGCTTGCGGTCGGCCAGCCAGGCGCCACCGCCTTTTTCGGCGGTAAAGAGTTCGTCCATGATCGGGTTGAAGACGACCGAAGCCACAATGTCTTCGCCGCGCTGCAGGGCAATCGCGACGGCAAAGAGCGGAATGCCGTGGAGGAAATTGGTGGTGCCATCGAGTGGGTCGATGATCCAGGTATGCTGGCCATCGGTGCCGGAGACCTCGCCGCCTTCTTCCATGAGGAAGGCGAAGGTGGGGCGGGCCTTGCGCAGCTCGTCGAAAACGATCTGCTCGGCGCGAAGGTCGGCCTTGGACACGAAATCGGCCGGACCCTTTCGCGAGACCTGAAGATTTTCGACTTCGTTGAAGTCCTTGGACAGGGAGCGGCCGGCCTTGATGGCGGCATTGACCATGACGTTAAGAAGGGCTGACCGTGCCATGATGAGTGCTCGCTAGCTCATGCGGCCCAACGAGCGCGGCGTGTTCCGCTGCCCGCTTGCATGGAGCCTGGCTCCGCCGCTGGATTGATGTGTGGCGGGCTTATTGCCCCAGATGCGGTTGCGGTTCAAGGGTCTTGGACTGCGGGTTCCTCTGGCGGAAGCTCTGCGGGTGCGGCAGGCGCCGTTTCGGCAGCGGTCCCCTCGGCGGGGTCGACCACCTGGCTTGGCGCATTTTCGGGATCGACCGGGGCGGGCAGAACTGGTCCCTCGACCGGCGCGACGCTTGGCACCGTGGCAACGGTTTCGATGTTGAGGGGCGTCGATGGCCAGAAGCGCGCACGCTCTTCGGCACGCGCCAGCGTCTCGGGGGATGGAGACCAGGAGGCGATCGAGGTCCGGATCGACGAGACCCTGTCGGCGGGCAAGGGCGCGCCACATGGCAGCATCTTCAAGGTTCGCCTCGATGCCTTCGCCGACGGCGAGGAGCTTGGCATAGCGGTTTTGCGCCACGGCGCTGCCGCTTTCGGCGGCGCGGCCGTACCAGAGGGCGGCGTCCTCGACGTTCCGCTCAACGCCCTGGCCGAGATAGAGCAGGGTCGCGAAATCGACCTGCGCGTCGGTTAGGCCCTGGCGGGCGGCAAGTTCGATATAGCGGGCGCCTTCCGCATTGTTGGGGGCAACGCCGGCGCCTTCAAGCAGCATCGAGCCGTAGTCGTATTGCGCTTCGGGAAGCTCGGCGTCTGCGGCTTCCCGCATCAGGGTGGCGGCCGTGACGAGGCTGGGCTCGGCATAGATGCCTTCGACGTGGAGCAGCGCCATGTTGTATTTGGCGGGAACGTAGCCGGCGTCGGATGCGGCCTTGAAGAGCTCGGCGGAGCGTTCGCGGCTTTTGGGGACGCCGAGGCCGGCCTGGTAGAGCATGCCGAGTTCAAAGGTCGCGAGGCGGTCGCCGTTGCGCGAGGCCAGTTGGTACCAGCCGGCGGCGCGCTCGTGGTTTTCAGGAACGCCCAGCCCCTTGGCGTAGATTTCGGCGATCAGCGTTTGCGCTGCCGCATCGTTCTGTTCAGCGCGGGGCAGTGCCAGTTCGAAGGCGGTGAGGTAATAGCCGCGCTGGAAGGCGCCGAAGGCATAATCTACGGGCGCGCGCGGTCCGAGCACTTCTGCGCTGATCTGTTCGGCAGGCGTGTCCTGCGCCAGGGTTGGCAAGGGGGCGAGGGCGGCCAAAACTGCGAGGAGGCGCAGGGGGCGGATCATGCCGCTTCCTTAGCTGCGCGGTCAAAGGCAGCCATCGTGGAAACTGGGTCCGAGGTGGACCAGACGCAATCGGACACGGCGAGGAATTCCGTGGCGAGCTTTGTGGTTTCGGCGACGTCGGCGTCGGGATCGGAGAGGACGGCGGGGACTTCGAAGGTTTCGGCCCACCACTGGGCGAGTTCGAATGCCTGCGGATCGCGCTTGCCGCCGAGGGGACCAAACATGACGTAGTCGACGTCGAGTTCGCCAAAGCTCATGGCGTCGTGGCGGGAGGTGATGGCACCCGCGCCGACGATGCCGTCGGGCTTTAGGGCTTCGATGGCGACGCGGAGGGCCTTGGCGCCGCCATTGGTGACGTGGACGCCGTCTGCGCCGGCGCGGCGGGCGAGGGCGACGTCGTCTTCAACGATAACCGCGGCACCGGCGGCCTGGCCGATCTGCACGAGACGTTCGACGAAGTCAGCGTAAGCAGTGTCGTCCATGTCGCCGCGGCGGACCAGGAGGGCGGCGACTTCGGGGCCGGTCAGCACGGCCATCAGTTGGCGCGGGAAGCGCTCGAGATCGGGGTCAGCCGGAGTAATCAGATAAAGCTGGGGGCCATGGCCGTCCTATGCGTCGACGCGTTGCTCCCTATGAGCGGATTTTGGCGACAAAGGGACGGACCTCAATAGGGCGCCGGGGCCATGGCTGCAAGAAGAGACGCGCGCCCCGGTGGAGGCGCGCGTCGTTGCGACGTTGGGAGCGTCGGAAAGGCTTTAAGCGGCGCGGTCGACCGCGTTGGTCCATTCGCCGGTGGCGGCGAGGGAATTCATGTGGGCGCGATGGGCGAAGGCCTGGCGGGCCTGAGGGAAATTCTCGCGGCGGCCGGCCCAGGTGCGCAAGGCAACGTTCTGGAGGGCGCGGCCATAGGAGAAGGTCAGCGGCCAGGGTTTGCCAGGAATGCGGTTCATCGCCGAAAGGTGCGCGGTGGCTTCCTCGTCGGTCTGGCCGCCGGAAAGGAAGGCAATGCCGGGGACGGCGGCGGGAACGTGTTCCTTGAGCACGGCAACGGTGCGCTGGGCGACTTCCTCGACGGTGGGGCGGTCGCGGGAGTTGACGCCGGGGAGCACCATGTTGGGTTTCAGCAGCATGCCGGCCAGGTCGACACCGGCGAGGCGAAGTTCCTTGAACACGTTTTCGAGCACATCACCGGTGACTTGGGCGCAGCGTTCGAGCGAGTGGTTGCCCGGCTCGCCATCGCCGACGACTTCAGGCTCGACGATGGGGACGATGCCGGCTTCCTGGCAGAGCATGGCGTAGCGGGCCAGGGAATGGGCGTTGGCGCGGATATTATTGCGGGTGGGGGCGATGTCGTTGATGGTGATCACGGCCCGCCACTTGGCAAAGCCGGCGCCGAGATCGGCATAGGCGGCGAGGCGCTGGCGGAGGCCATCGAGGCCTTCGGTGATCTTTTCGCCGGCTTCGCCCGGCATCGGGAAAGCGCCGCGGTCGACCTTGATGCCCGGGATGACGTCGGCATCGGCGAGGATCGCGCGGAAGGGGTGCCGTCGGCGGCGGATTGTTTCAGCGTTTCCTCGGTGAGGATGACGCCGGAAATATACTGGCGCATGGCGTCAGTGGCGCCAAACAGCATCTCGCGATAGTCACGGCGGAGATCCAGCGTGTTGGGCAGGCTGATTTTGTCGAAGCGCTTGCCGATCGTGCCTTCGGACTCGTCGGCAGCAAGGATGCCCATGCCGGGGGTCATCAGTTTTTGGGCGATGGCATTGAGCGACTTGGTCATCGAGGTCCTCGGGGGTTAGGACCCGACCTTAGACTTTCGTCACCGTGCTTTCGATTATACCTCCGATTATAATACGAAAGTTTACTTCTTGAGTGCCTGGACGCCGGGAAGGGGCTTGCCTTCCATCCATTCGAGGAAGGCGCCGCCGGCGGTGGAGACGTAGGTGAGCTGGTCCTTGACGCCGGCATGGGCGAGGGCACCGACGGTGTCGCCGCCACCGGCGACCGAGACGAGATGGCCATCATGGGTGCGCTTGGCGACGTGCTTGGCGATGGCGACGGTGCCGGCATCGAAGGGCGTCATTTCAAAAGCGCCGACCGGGCCGTTCCAGACAACGGTGTGAGCATCGTCGATGGCGCCATTGATGCGCTCGATCGATTGCGGGCCGATATCGAGGATCATGCCATCGGGGTCGATGCTATCGACGCCGTAAAGGCGAGTTGGGGAATTGGCCTTGAAGTGCCAGGACACGACGGCGTCGACCGGCAGGATAATGGCGCAACCGGATTTATCGGCCTTGTCGAGAATGCGGCGGGCGGTGTCCGCAAGATCCTTTTCGCAGAGCGACTTGCCGACCCCATAGCCCATGGCGAAGAGGAAGGTATTTGCCATGCCGCCGCCGATGACGAGGCCATCGACCTTGGTGACGAGGTTTTCGAGGAGGTCGATCTTGGACGAGACTTTGGCGCCGCCAACAATGGCGACGACGGGCTTTTTCGGCTTGCCGAGACCGGTTTCCAGCGCCTCGAGCTCGGCCTGCATGGCAAGGCCGGCGGCGGAGGGCAGGAGATGGGCAAGGCCTTCGGTCGAAGCATGGGCGCGGTGCGCGGCGGAGAAGGCGTCGTTGATATAAACGTCGCCGAGGCTGGCCATGAGCTTGGCGAGGTCGGGATCGTTCTCTTCTTCGCCGGGATGGAAGCGGGTGTTTTCGAGCACGAGGACGGAGCCGGCCGGGGCTTCGTCGATGGCCTCTTTGGCGGCCGAAACATCGACCCAGTCGGTGGCAACGAAGCCGACCGGGTGGCCGGTGGCGTCGGCAATGGCGGAGCAGACCTGTTCGAGCGAGAATTCGGGATCGACCTTGCCCTTGGGGCGGCCGAAATGGCTCAGAAGAATGACCTTGGCGTCGTGCTTGACGATTTCGCGGATGGTGGGGACGAGGCGCTCGATGCGGGTGGCATCAGTAACCTTGCCATCGGCGACGGGCACGTTGAGATCGGCCCGCAGGAGGACGCGCTTGCCGGAAAGGTCCAGTTCGTCGAGGGTCTTGAAGCTCTGGCTCACGGGTTTGTCCTCCGGCGGTGTTGGGCGTTCCCGTGGGGTAGCAGAGTGGCAAAGCGGGTGGAAGCGGGGACCCATTAAAAAGAGGGCGTGCGGAGGCGCCGCCCGGCCGAATCGGCGGGGCGGTTGGGCACGGTGAGAAGCGGCTTTCGCCCCGGAAAGTTGGTAGTGAAGAGGCGAAAGCCGCTTCGCACGATCGGGATTTTTTGCGCACGCCTCGGGCGGCCCACATAGTGGGTGACGGCGATCGTTTTGGTCGCTAGGCGGGTGCGCGAGTTCCCATCTCCTTGCGCCATAACGCTCCCCTGGCCGGCGTCGGCATCCACGCACTCCCTCAGGCGACCCCGAAAGACCCGTCCCCCGCCCGATGCTTCGTCGGCACCGCGTGTCTGGCGGAGATGGGGGAGATTAGCGGAGGTTTTGGGGGTGGGGATAAGGGGGATAAGAAGGGTCGGCTTCAACTCCTTTGCGGTCAAACTACCTCATCGATAGTCAGCAAAAGCGGACACAATAACTCGCAGATGAGCCCAAAATATTGCTAGCGGCGCCGTTGGTCAGCTATTAACAGAATTGCTCACTGCGTGGTTCGCAGGCAGGGAGAACATTGTTGTCACCTCAAACACTAAAATCTCCCCAGCAATGGCAGACGTGGTGGATTGTGACCGGCCCCAAACTCCCTGTTTCTGAGTTTCGATTTACGGACCGTATTTTTCTTGCACCATTATCTGAGGAAGATTTTCAGGACGCGAAGAAAAGAAGACCTCCTGTCTTACAGATGGCGGCTTCGCTCGACTCTCAAGTTATTGCGTATCCGCCACGGGACGAGGTTCAAAGCCGCCATCGACTCCAGATCGACGTGGAGGCTGAGAACATTGACGAAGCGTCTAACATTGCACAGCGCATCGCCGATAGATTGCTACTAGCTCTAAGCCTGTCAGTTCCTGGTAGGCGATATCATGCACAGAGTTGCGTATACTCCGGCGCGTCGGCGAGCAACAAGAAGTTACTGCTTGGTCGCAGACAGCCAATATTGCGATGTTCTACGAACCGGAACCTCTGACAGAAAATGATCTGACCGGCGCTAGAGCACTTTTCAATATTATTGAGACGGATTCCGTTGCCGAGAACGCATATATTCATTTGCTAACCGCTTGGCAGCTACAAAGCACGGCTGGTGCGAAGCCGCTACAACGTTCGATACTCCAGCACTACGTGCTCTGTATTGAATCGATAGTCACTGGTGTGATGGCCTCGATACGCCGGGAGCGCGCAGACGCTATCCGACTGGAGGAGCGGAAATTCGCTGCGGATTTTGCTGACACGCTTTCAAAACGAGCCAACAAGCCAGACGCCATTCGGGAAGCGTCAACGGAACTTCGCAATATTGGACTGATCAATATGCTTCCGTCAATTGCAGTGGTTTCGTCCAAGTTAGCGCTAGATGATGCCGTAAAAGATCAAGCCGTGAAATTATATCGCTTTCGTTCAAGTAATCTCAGTCACCCTGGCAAGGACAAGCCAGCGGCGTTCAAAGAATGGTTGTCCGGCGGACCTAGTGTTGATCAGTTCTGCCAAGCGGATACGGTCGCGCGGAGTTTCTTAGTAGCGTACTGCAAACAAATCGCGGGGACCGGGAAATCTTAGCCTGAAGCTGTGCTAAGCGATCGGAACCACGTCGCTACAGGCCGTAAACATTTGATAACACGTCTCGCCCATTAGGCCGCTAGTCCAAAAGCTACATTACCGCAGCTGCGCCGTCTTCGATCCAACTGGAATGCCGAATACCCAAAGCCGCTAGGCGCTGCTCTACCCACGGCCGCGGCAAGGTCCATCTACGCCGCCGCTAAGCTGGAAATGACAACCTGATGGTTTCGTACGAAACCTGTCGACAAAAACTGTATCCTTGAGACCGCTCAGGCCGAATCTTTTATGTTTATCCAAGGTGTGTAAGCCCAATACTTGGAGCTAAGTGGATGGATGGATTTTATGCGGTGTATTACACCGGACAAATTGGGTTCGGTCACGCTGTTTTAGTTCTGCGCGAAGGTACCATAGCCGGAGCGGACGTGGTTGGTGGCGTCTATGATGGCTTTTACAAGAGTGAGCCAGACAATACTATCATGGTCGATATTATCTTGACCGTCCCTGCGGGAACAACCCTTGTAACTGGGCAAACGTTAACTGCGCCCCACAGCCAGAACATCAAAGCGAATGTCGCGGCAACTTTCGCTAACGGTCAAACGGTCGCGCTTAACACCCCCTTGGCCCAGTGAATGCCATCTTCAAAAAACTTCGCGACCTGCCATGAACGAAGGGTTTGACTGGTTTGCTGTCGTAACGGCAGTTGCTGCGATTCTTGGGCCCCTTATTGCCATCTTTGTTACTCGGCTGTCCGATAATCGTAAGGAAGTGCGCGATCGGCAGATGGCTATTTTCCGCACGCTTATGCGCACGAGACGGCTGCCGATACATATCGAGCACGTGGGGGCGCTTAATCTTGTCGAAATTGAGTTTGTTGCAGAACAAGCAGTTCTTAAAGCTTGGCGGGAGTACTTAAAGAATCTTAGCGAGCCCTACCCCTCTCAGGCTTCTGAGCAAATACAATCGCAATTTCAGCAGCGTCGAGATCTGCTGCTAACAAAACTTATCTCTGAGATCGCGAAGGCTCTGGATTTCCATGTTGAGCAGATCGATATATTTGAAGGGAACTATATCCCTCAAGGATGGAATGACGACGATTTCGAGCAGCGGCTGATACGCAAAGGACTTATTGATGTCCTACATGGACGTCGACCCTTGCTGATGCAGCCGTTTGTTGCGCAACAGAGTCCCTACCCACCCGCTCCAGTCGTTTCAGCCGAGGCATCCGACAAAGCAAATGGGTAAGTCGTGGAATTTTTAGCGGCGAAATGTGCAGCAGAAGTGCCAGGTTTGGAATGGTCAAGTGCAGGATTGAAACCCGTATTTGGATATGGATCTAGGGCGACATGTACCTTAGTCCAAAAGCTGCAAATAATTTGCGGTCCTCAGTCTACCGGTCGCGCAATGCTGCTGTTCCAACCGGCAATTTAGCTGCGAGTATGCGCCTTCACTCCAATCTGGCCAATCTGGCCGCCGCTTACCTCCCTATACCTCAACGACAAACAGCCCCGGATAGTCCGTCACCAGCCCATCCGCATCCACCGTCAACACAGCCTCGAAATCTGCGGATTGGAAGCGGAAGTGGGTGGCGTCGAGTTTGGTGTAGATCTGTTCGGAGCGCTTGAACTTCAGGGTCGTGGCGTCGATCCAGGCCATGGCGAAGCGGGTGGGTTGGTCGGTCCATTCGGTGCGCCAGATGGGCAGGGAATTGGTCATCGGGGTGGGCCAGATGTCGACGTCGATGCAGCCGCGTAGCGCCGGGATGGGTTCGGCGCGGTCGTCGGACCAGGTGCCGGCGCCGTCGGAAAAGAGTTCGAGCACCTGGCCATCGGCGCGCTCGATGCGGACCGAGCGGGTGTGGGCGTTTTCATCGAGTTTGAGACGATAGAAGAGGCCAAAATCGGGGCCGATGATGGTGCCGCGAATGTGGGTGTTACGGCCATCGACGATGTGGGCGTGTTCTAGGGTCTTGAGGTCGAGGCCTTGCCAGCGGATGGAGCGGTTGAGCATGGGGGTGTCTTTGATGAGGGACGCACGATGCATCAACAGACGCCGGCTGTCACCCCGGCGTAGGCCGGGGCCCAGGTTGAGATCTCAGGATGGGCCCCGGGTCTAGCCCGGGGCGACATCGAGTGTGGGGAAGTGCGGGGTGCCCGACCTCGTGGTTCGAGGCTGCGCTTGCGCTTCGCACCTCACCATGAGGTCTCAGAGGAATGAGGCCGGTGGGTAGCGGAAGTGCGGGGTGCCCGACCTCGTGGTTCGAGGCTGCGCTTGCGCTACGCGCTTCACCATGAGGTCTCAGGGGTGTGCTGTGAGGCGCAAACAGAAAGGGCGCCTTGCGGCGCCCCTTGATTTACAGCGTGGCGGCGAAGGCGACGGTGGTGTCGAGCATGCGGTTAGAGAAACCCCACTCGTTGTCGTACCAGCCCATGATGTTCACGAAATTGCCGTCGAGGACCTTGGTCTGGTCGAGGAGGATCGTGCAGGAGTGGGGGTCGTGGTTGAGGTCGCTCGAGACCAGGGGTGATGGGTATAGGTCATCACGCCCTTGAGCTTGCCATCGGCGGCGGCGATCAGGGCGTCGTTGACTTCCTGTGGGGTGACGCTGCGCTTGGCGACGAATTTGAGGTCGACCAGCGACACGTTGGGGGTCGGCACGCGGATCGAGATGCCGTCGAGCTTGCCCTTGAGCTCGGGCAGGACGAGGCCGATGGCCTTGGCGGCGCCGGTCGAGGTCGGGATCTGGCTGAGGGCCGCGGCGCGGGCGCGGTAGAGATCCTTGTGCATGGTGTCGAGCGTCGGCTGGTCACCGGTATAGGAATGGATGGTGGTCATCATTCCCTTTTCGATGCCGACGAGCTCGTTCATGACCATGGCCATGGGGGCAAGGCAATTGGTGGTGCAGGAGCCGTTGGAGATGACGATGTCATCCTTACCGAGCGTGGCATGGTTGATGCCGTAGACGATGGTCTTGTCGGCGCCATCGGCGGGGGCGGAGACGATGACCTTCTTGGCGCCGGCCTGGAGGTGGGCCGAGGCCTTTTCCTTGGAAGTGAAGATGCCGGTGCATTCGAGCACGATATCGACGCCCATATCGCGATGCGGCAGTTCGGCCGGGTTCTTGACGGCGGTGACTTTGATGGTCTGGCCGTGGGTCTTGATCACGTCGCCTTCGACCACGACCTCGAACGGGAAGCGGCCATGCACGCTGTCATAGCGCAGCAGGTGGGCATTGGTTTCGACCGGGCCGAGATCGTTGATGGCCACGACTTCGATGTCGGTGCGGCCGGACTCGACGATGGCGCGCAGGATGTTGCGACCGATGCGGCCAAAGCCGTTGATGGCGACGCGAACTGCCATGGTTATTCGCTCCTAGGAGGGGAGGGGGAAGGGGAGGCAGCGGTCTCTTACAACTGCGCGGTGACAGCTTCAACAACGGCCTTGGGCGTAATACCAAAGTGTTCGTAAAGCGCATCGATCGGGCCGGAAGCGCCGAAGGAATGCATGCCCACAAAGCGGCCGCGATCGCCCAAGAGCTTGTTCCAGCTCATTTCGATGCCGGCTTCCACCGCAACGCGGGCCTTGGCGGAGCCGAGCACTTCGGCCCGGTAGCTGTCGGACTGCTTGGCGAAAAGCTCCATGGAGGGCACGGAAACGACGCGGGCGGAGACGCCCTGTTCGCTGAGTTGCTTCTGGGCCTCGACGGCGATGGCGACTTCCGAGCCGGTGGCGAAGATCACGGCGTCAGCGTCGGCGGGGCCGAGGAGGGTGTAGGCGCCCTTGGCGGACTTGTTTTCGTCCGAATATTCGGTGCGAACGGCGGGCAGGTTCTGGCGCGAGAGGGCGAGGATGGCGGGGTGCTGGGCTTGCATCGCCAGCTCCCAGCACTCGGCGGTTTCCATGGCGTCGGCCGGACGGAAGACGAGGAGATTGGGAATGGCGCGGAGGGCGGTGAGGTGTTCGACCGGCTGGTGGGTCGGGCCGTCTTCGCCAAGGCCAATGGAATCGTGGGTCATGACATAGATGACGCGCTGTTCCATCAGGGCCGATAGGCGAATGGCGGGGCGGGCATAGTCGGTGAAGACCATGAAGGTGCCGCCATAGGGGATGAGGCCGCCATGGAGCGCGACGCCGTTCATGGCCGCGCCCATTTCGTGCTCGCGAATGCCGTACATCATGTAGCGGCCGAGGCGATTATCGGCCTGGAAGGGCAGGGTCTCGGGCGTGTTGGTGAGGTTGGAATGGGTGAGGTCGGCGGAACCGGCAAGGGTTTCGGGCACGGCCTTGTTGATGACTTCCAATGCCATCTGCGAGGCCTTGCGGCTGGCGACCTTGGGCTTGTCTTCGGCGAGCTTGCGCTTGTAGTCGGCCATGGCCTGGGCGAAATCGGCCGGGAGCTTGCCGGATATGCGGCGGGTGAACTCGTCCTTCTTGCCGTTGGCGGCAAGGCGGGCTTCCCATTCGCCGCGCAGGTTCTGCGAGCGGGTGCCTGCCGCGCGCCAGGTGTCGAGAATGGCTGAGGGGATTTCGAAAGCGGGGTAGGTAATGCCGAGGGCGGCCTTGGCACCGGCCAGCTCTTCGCTGCCGAGCGGGGCACCGTGGACCTTTTCGGTGCCGGCCTTCTTGGGCGCGCCGAAGCCGATCGTGGTCTTGGCGGCGATCAGGGTCGGCTTATCGGTCGAGGCCTTGGCGTCGTTGAGCGCTTTTTCGATGGCGTCCTGGTCATGGCCGTCGATTTCGATCGTGTTCCAGCCAACCGCCTTGAAGCGGGCGATCTGGTCGGTCGAGTCGGCATTGGAGACCTTGCCGTCGATGGTGATGTTGTTGTTGTCCCAAATGACGATCAGCTTGTTGAGCTTGAGGTGACCGGCCAGGAGATGGCTTCCTGGGAGATGCCTTCCATGAGGCATCCGTCACCGGCCAGCACAAAAGTGTGGTGATCGACGATGTCGGCGCCGAATTCGGCGGCGAGCTTGGCTTCGGCGACGGCAAAACCCACCGAATTGGCAAGGCCCTGGCCGAGCGGGCCGGTCGTCGTTTCAATGCCGGTGGCGTGGCCGAATTCGGGGTGACCGGCGGTCTTGGAGCCGATCTGGCGGAAGTTCTTGACCTGATCGATGGTCATGTCCTCGTAGCCGAGGAGGTAGAGCGAGGAATAGAGCAGCATCGATCCGTGGCCGGCCGAGAGGATGAAGCGGTCGCGATCGGCCCAGTAGGGGTTCGCGGGATCGAACTTCATGATCTTGGTGAAGAGCACGGTCGCGATATCGGCGCAGCCCATGGGCAGGCCGGGGTGACCGGAATTGGCCTTTTCGACCGCGTCCATGGAAAGGGACCGGATGGCATTGGCCAGGTCATTCTGCTGGGCGGTGTTGGTCATTGGCGGCCACTCTTTCTCAGGCTGAAAACGTGAGGAGTTGCCGGCTCGCGGCCTCCTCCCAAAGGCGGGTTACGGCATAACAGGTTCGGATTGCCTGTCAATCACGGCAAGCCCGCAAGCGGTTCGGCGGGAGCCCGATTTCCGGGGCCTGCCCGCCGGATGCGGTTGCATTGGCGGGGCGGCTGGGGCAGGCTTGCACCGCTTCATATCGAAGCGTCTTGAGGGCAGTAGTGGCCATGAGTGAGACGGAACATGAAGACCCACTGGGCGCAGCCTCTGCCCGGTTCGACCGGGCGATAGCGCGGCTCGATACGAGCCTGCGCGAGCTTGCGGCGCGCCAGGCGCGGCATCAGCGCATCGAGGTCGACACGCAGCGGCTGATCCACGAACGGTCGCGCCTTGCCACCGAGCTCGACAAGACCGCGGCCCGTGCAAAGCGGCTCGACGACAGCGCGCATGAAGTGTCGCGCCGGCTGGTGGAAGCCATGGAAACGGTGCGCTCGGTGTTGCAGAAGGCGGAGAATTAAATGCCCGAGGTCAATGTCGAGATCAATGGACGCAAATATCGCATGGCCTGCGAGGAGGGGCAGCAGGGGCATCTAATCGGGCTGGCCAAGCGGTTCAACGAACAGGTCGAAGGGCTGAAGGGTGCGGTCGGCGAGATCGGCGACAACCGGTTGACGGTGATGGCGGGCATTGCCGTGGTGGATGATCTCGCCGCCGCCGAGCGGCGGATCGCGGAGCTCGAAGCGCATGTGGCTGAGCTGACCGAAGCGGGACACGAGATTGCGGCGGAGCTGGAAAGCACCGAGGCGGCTTTCGCCAAGAAGCTCAACGACGCGGCGAAGGTGCTGGATAGCGTGGCTGAGACTCTGGATCAGACATCGCCGCTGCCGTGATTGGCAAAGATTGGCAAAGTGTGCCATGATCGGTTCAAGGAGATCGTTATGGCCACGATGAATATCTCGCTTCCCGACGCAATGAAGGACTGGGTCGAACAGCAAGTCGCCACCGGGCGCTACGCCAACAGCAGTGATGTGATGCGTGACCTGGTGCGCCGCGAGCAGGAGCGAGCAGGTCAGCTGGAAGATATTGGCCGCGTCGCCAAAGCGGCCCTTGCCCGGGGGCGCCTGAAAATGACCCGCGAGGAGTTACTTGATCACATGCAAAGGATCAGGGAAGAGGCGATCAAGCAGCAAATGGCATCGTAAGCGTGTGGATCCTGACGCCGGATGCTCTAGAGGATCTAGAGTGGATCGTCGCTGAAGGCACACGACAGTTCGGTGCAAAGCAGGCTGCTCGATACGAACTCAGCCTTGTTGAGGCGTTCGAGACCCTCGATGCCCACCCCATGATGGCGCCAGCGCACGAAGTCGATGGATTGCACCTGCGGCTCTTTCCATGTGGGCGCCACCATATCCTCTACATTGTCGATATCGACGACGTCGTCATCCTCCGCGTCCTGCACGCGCGACAAAACTGGCAGGATCTAATTTAGGCATTCAGGTGCCATTGCGCTGGACGATACAACTGCCGCCAGCCTCGAGAAGCTTGTTGCAGAAGGATTGGGCCTCGTTGCGGGTGGGAAAGCCGACCTGGGCGGAATAGCGCAGGCGGGTTCCCATGCTGAGGTTGCGTACGGTGACCAGGAGCAGCGGGCGGTCGGCGAAAAGATTGGGATGCCGCGATTGCGCGCGGTCGAAGGCGCTGCGGGCGATGTCTTGCGAAAAGTTCTGGGCGATCAGCACGCCCCAGGGTTGCCACGCCCCGGGCTCCGGTCCGAATTCGGGCATGGGTGCGGCACTGGCCATGTCGATGCAGGCCTCGGCAAAGGGCTTTTCCTTCGAGAGCGTGTAGTCGGCTTCGGCAATTGTGTCGCTGGTCCAGCTGTCCACCGGGCGGCCGGTGACGATCGAGACATAGGCGCGGGTTTCCCCCGCAAGTCCGCCCGTGCCGGCGAGGTAGCGGCTGACCTTGCCTTCGCCGCCATTATAGGCTGCGGCGGCAAGGCCGAGATTGCCGTATTTGAGCTCAAGTGCCCGCAGGTATTCGGCCGAACGTTCGAGGGCTTCGGCAGGGTCGAAGGGGTTGCGCAGTGCGCGCAGAGCCGCCGTGCCCGGCATGAACTGGGCGATGCCTTGTGCGCCGGCGGGGCTGATGGCTGCCGGATCGAAGCGGCTTTCCTGCCAGATCAGGCGGGCAAAATAGTCGGGCGGGAGGCTGTAATGGGAGGCATAGCGCTCGATGGCGGCACAGGTATCGGCGAGATAGCTGCCTTCGGCGATACAGATTGGATTGTCGTCGAGGTCATGACAGTATTTCCGCTCTTCCTCGGCGGCGGACGGGGCCGCGACGAGCAGCAGTGGCAAAGCCAGAACGGCTGTGAGGAAGCGCAACATCATGGCGCATCCTAGCTGACAGGCGCATTCGGGAAAACATCACAGGCGAAGTGATCGAGCGGTCTTTGCAGGCGGCTTCGAACAGCCTATATCTCCTTTGCTGCCCGGCGCGTGAGGACTCACATATCCCCGGGGCCTTAATCGATCCTAAGGGAGCTGTCCCTGACCAGGCCCGTGGGCTTGGACATACGGCGCCCACCTACGAAAGTAGGTTCCCGGGATCGCATGTCCCACGGCCAGGGCGGCGCTTAATTCCTTCGAGGGCAGATGGCGGATACGGCAGCGGAACAAGAAAAGGCCGAATTGCGCCGCAAGGCCCATGCGGCACGGGCTGCGCTTTCCGATGACTTTCGCGCCGATGCCGCGCGCGCCGTGGCCGGCCACTTTTTCGACACGGTGAGCTTTGCGCCAGAGGATGTCGTTGCCTGCTATTGGCGCATTCGCGACGAACTCGATTGCACGCCCATCTTGGTGCGGCTGATGGATAGCGGACAGGCCGTCGTCCTGCCGGTCGTTGTGGGCAGCGAAGGGCCGCTGGAAATGCGGGTTTGGGAGGCTGATGCGCCGCTTTACGAAGCCGGCTTCGGCACCATGGCGCCGGCCGATCATGCGCCGCGCGCCGTGCCCGACCTCGTGTTGATGCCGCTTTTGGGCTTTGATCATAGGGGAACGCGGCTCGGCTATGGCGGCGGTTATTATGACCGGACCCTTGCCGCCTTGGATCGCAAGCCGCTTCTCGTGGGCCTCGCTTTTGCGGCCCAGGAGCTTTCCCATGTCCCGCGGCAGGAACACGACCTACCGCTCGATGCCGTTGTCACCGAGACCGGCGTTCGCTTTTTCGAGCAGTCCGCATGAAGCTACTTTTCTTAGGCGACGTCATGGGCCGAGCCGGCCGTGACGCTGTCGCCGAACGCCTGCCGGGCCTGATCGCCACCTATGGTTTTGATTTCGTCGTGGTGAATGGCGAAAATGCCAGCCATGGCAAGGGTCTGACCGAGGGCCATTTCCGGGGGCTTCGCGACGCCGGCGCCGATATCGTGACGCTGGGCGATCATGCCTTCGACCAGCGCGAGGCGCTGTCCTATATCGAGCGCGAAACGACGCTGGTGCGGCCGATCAACTACGCGCCGGGCACGCCGGGGCGCGGCGCGATGATGGCTGAGGGTCGCAATGGGCACCGGGTGCTGGTGGTCAATGCGCTGGGCCGCGTGTTCCTGCCGCCGATCGACGATCCGTTCCGGGCGGTCGAGACTGCGATTGCCGCTTGCCCGCTAGGCGAACAGGCCGATGCAGTGATCGTCGATTTTCATACCGAAGCGACATCCGAAATCCAGGCAATGGGTTATTTCCTCGATGGAAGGGCCACCCTGGTCGTCGGCACGCATACGCACATCCCGACCTCGGACCACCGCATCCTGCGCGGCGGCACGGCGCTGATGGCGGATGCCGGCATGTGCGGGGATTTCGACTCCATTATCGGCACCGATTACGAGGAGCCGCTCAACCGCTTTTTGACCGGACTGCCGAACGGCCGGTTTTCGCCGGCCGAGGGCGAAGCCACGCTTTGTGGAGTGGCGGTCGAGACCGATCCACGCACCGGGCTCGCGCGCCATGTCGTGCCGGTGCGGGTCGGTGGTGTCCTGGCGCAGGCGCTGCCGGATTTTCCCGCCTAGCTTCCCTTTCCCCGAGCCGCCCCCTATAAGCGGCGCCGAAAAACAAAAATCTCGCTAGAGGTCCCCCATGGCAGGCCATTCACACGCCAAGAACATCATGCACCGCAAGGGCAAGTCGGATGCGGCGCGCTCCAAGGTGTTTTCCAAGCTCGCGCGCGAAATCACCGTGGCGGCCAAGATGGGCCAGCCCGATCCGGCGTTTAACGCACGCCTTCGTCTTGCCGTGACCAATGCGCGCTCGCAGTCCATGCCCAAGGACAATATCGACCGTGCCATCAAGAAGGCATCGGGCAGCGAAAGCGAAAACTATGACGAGATCCGCTATGAGGGCTATGGTCCCGGTGGCGTGGCCGTCATCGTCGAGGCTTTGACCGACAATCGCAATCGCACGGCGTCGAATGTGCGCTCGTATTTTTCCAAGAATGGCGGCGCGCTGGGTGAAACCGGTTCGGTCGGCTTCATGTTCGACCGCGTCGGCGAAATCACCTATCCGGCAACCGCCGGCACCGAAGACAAGGTGATGGAAGCGGCGATCGAAGCGGGCGCCGACGACGTCGAGAGCGACGAAGACGGGCACTATATCTATACGAGCTTCGAGGCCATGGCCGAAGTGGCGGCGAACCTCGAAAAGGTCTTGGGCGAAGCCGAGTCGGTGAAGGCCATCTGGAAGCCGCAGAACGAGACGCCGATCGATGCCGAAAAGGGCGCGACGCTGCTCAAGCTGATCTCGACGCTGGAAGAAGACGACGACGTGCAGAACGTTTATTCGAACTTCGACATGAGCGACGAAGACGCGGCAAAACTCGCCGGCTAAGTTTCACAAACGCTCGCAAGATCCCCGCTCCGGCGGGGATTTTTTTACGCGATGCGCCGCAGGTCGATGGGGGCTTCGTCCATCACTTCTTCGATGTTGGACGTGTTGCGGCCCGCATTCTTGGCGCCATAAAGATACTGGTCGGCGAGCCGGAACAGTTCGGAAAATTTGGTGCGGTTTTCAAAAACGGCGCCGCCGATGCTGACGGAAAGAACGCGCTGTTCGCCATCGGGCATGAAGACGGCGAGGTTGACCGAGCGGCGGATGCGGTCGGCGATCTGGAGCGTCTGCTTCTTGTTGACCCCGGGGAGAAAGACGGCGAATTCCTCGCCGCCCATACGGCCGACCAGGTCGCCATTGCGGAGCACGGCGCGAATGGCACGGGCGATCAGGGTCAGCGCTTCGTCGCCCTGGTCGTGGCCGTAAAGATCGTTGATGGCTTTGAAATTGTCGGCGTCGATCATCAGCAGCGCGCCGGCCGGGGCATGGGTGGGATCGCGCAGCCAGTCGCTGACCTTGGTGGTAAAGGCGCCACGGTTGAGGCAGGCGGTGAGGCTATCGGTGCGGGCGACGCGGCCAAGGCGGGCATTGGCGATGGAGAGGCTGCGCACCTTGCTGCTGAAATAATAAAACAGCGGCACGCCCAGGATGACAGGGAGGACAATGGAACTGATCATCACCCGCAGCCGCACGTCGTCGGCGTAATCCTGCAGCATCCAATGGTTGAAGCTGATCGATGCCAAGACGCACCCTATCGGCCCCAGCAGGGTCCAGCGACGAACGCTTTTCCAGGTGTTAAGGGGGCGAAGTTCCTCGAATGTGTCATGGTGGACCTATGCTGTTTCGAGAGAAGCCGAAGCGTGGATTTTACGGAGTGGCGGTTCCTGGCTCTGTAAAAACCCCAACGGCGCGGAAGCAGTCCTGGTCGTGGTAGGGCGACGTTAATGATCGGAGTAAGGTGAAGCGAGTGTGAACGGCGCTCCATCGGTTAAGTAATTGATTTTGAAGAGTAGCAGGAGTCGTCGCTGGACGTGTCTGACGCGTCTTGTCCATGTTGCCCTCGATGTCGTGCATTCCCGGGGAGGACGCTAGGTGCGTCGTCTCAACGAGTGGTTTTCCGAATCCGTGCAAATTTAGCGAGTGCGTTAAAAGCTGTAGTTGTTGCCGGTTTGTTCACTTTGGTCTTGGTAGGGAGAGATGGGCCCGCTAAAAGGTTGAACCATGAGCAAACGCGTACGAATCATCGGCATCGATCCAGGGCTGCGGCGATGCGGCTGGGGCGTGGTCGACGCCATGGACAATCGCCTGAGTTTTGTTGCCGCCGGGACGGTGACGCCACCGACGGATGGGGCGCTGGCCGAGCGGCTGGTAGCGCTGGCGGCGGGGCTGGCCGAGGTGCTGATGGAGCATCGGCCCGATGAGGCGGCGGTGGAAGAAACCTTCGTCAATGCCGGACCGCGTTCGGCGCTGATCCTGGGGCAGGCGCGTGGAGTGGCGCTGGTGACGCCGGCGCAGCATGGCCTCCATGTCGCCGAGTATGCGACCAACCTCGTCAAGAAATCCGTGGTGGGCACGGGCCATGCGGAAAAGAACCAGGTCGAGCTGATGGTGCGCACGCTGTTGCCGACCGCCCAGTTCAAGGGTGCCGACGCCGCCGACGCCCTGGCGGTGGCGATTTGCCATGTGCATCACCGGGTCTCGCTCAAGCGCATGGGAGCCTATGCATGATCGGCAAGCTCAAGGGCATGGTCGACAGCTTCGGCGACGACTGGGTGCTGATCGACTGCGGCGGGGTTTGCTACGAAGTGTTCTGCTCGGGGCGCACGCTGCAGGCACTGCCGCGCGTTGGCGAGGTGGCGGTGGTGTTCATCGAGACCATTGTGCGCGAGGACCTGATCCGGCTTTACGGCTTTGCCAGCGAGGCGGAGAAAAGCTGGTTTAATCTCTTGACCACGGTGCAGGGCGTGGGGTCGCGGGTGGCGCTTTCCATTTTGTCGGTGATGAGACCGTCGGAATTATCGAGCGCGGTGGCTTTGCAGGATAAAGCCATGGTCGGGCGCGCCAATGGGGTGGGGCCGAAGCTGGCGGTGCGCATCGTCACCGAGCTCAAGGGCAAGGTGCCGGCGATCGGCGGGATCGATGCGGGGACGCTGGGGCTGCAGACGGCGCTGGGCGAGGGTGTCGCGACCAGCAATGTGGCCGATGCGGTTTCGGCGCTGACCAATCTTGGCTATTCGAGTGCGCAGGCGTCGGCAGCGCTGGCGCGGGTCGTGGCCAAGGAAGGCGAGGATGCGGCGACGGAAAAGCTGATCCGGCTCGGACTTAGGGAATTGAGCATTTGACCGATCTTACCTCTGCCGCTGCCGGTCGCGACGAACCGCTCGACGTCGCGCTGCGCCCGTCCGGGTTTTCCGAATTTGTCGGACAGGCCGATGCGCGGGCAAATCTCGAGGTCTTCATCGAGGCAGCCAAGAAGCGCGGGACGGCGCTGGACCATGTGTTGTTTGTCGGGCCGCCGGGTCTGGGCAAGACGACATTGGCGCAGATCATTTCCAAGGAGCTGGGCGTCGGCTTTCGGGCAACGTCGGGTCCGGTGATCGCCAAGGCGGGTGATCTTGCGGCGCTTTTGACCAATCTCGAAGAGCGGGACGTGCTCTTTATCGACGAAATCCACCGGCTCAATCCGGCGATCGAGGAAGTGCTCTATCCAGCGATGGAGGACTTTCAGCTCGACCTCATCATCGGCGAGGGCCGGCGGCGCGGTCGGTGCGGATCGATCTGGCAAAGTTCACGCTGGTGGGGGCAACGACGCGAGCGGGGCTGCTGACGACGCCGTTGCGCGATCGCTTCGGCATTCCGGTGCGGCTCAATTTTTATACGCCGCAGGAGCTGGTGCAGATCGTGACGCGCGGCGCGCGGCTCATGAACATGCCGATGGCGCCTGACGGGGCGCTCGAAATTGCCCGCCGTTCGCGGGGCACGCCGCGTATTGCCGGGCGGCTGCTGCGCCGGGTCATCGATTTTGCGACCGTGGACGGTGCATCGGAGATCGACAGCAAGCTGGCCGACAAGGCGCTGCTGCGGCTCGATGTAGATGCGCGCGGGCTCGATCAGCTGGATCGGCGGTATCTGACGACGATTTCGGACTTCTACAATGGCGGGCCGGTGGGGATCGAGACCATCGCGGCTGCACTGAGTGAGCCGCGCGATGCGATCGAGGAGATCGTCGAGCCCTATCTCCTGCAACAGGGCTTCATCCAGCGTACTCCGCGCGGCCGCATGCTGACGGCCATCGCCTTCCAGCATCTGGGCAAGGTGGTGCCGCAGGGATTTGTGGGCATGCAGGCGAGCCTCTTCGAGGAAAGCGAAGAGTGAGCGCGCGTCACGTCATCAGCTTTCCGATCAATGGCACGCGCTTCAACTATCGCGTCGCAGCGGTGATCATCGCCGAGGGGCATGTTCTCGTGTGCCGCGAGGCCGATGACGACTATTGCATGCTGCCCGGCGGGCGGGTGGAGCTGGGGGAAGACAGCCGGCTGAGCCTTGTTCGGGAGATCGAAGAAGAGCTGGCGCTTCCGGCCGAGGTCGGGCCGATGCTGGCGACGTCGGAGAGTTTTTACGAGCGCGAAGGCGAGCAGTTTCACGAGCTCGGCTTCTTTTACCGCGTGACCTTGCCCGGTCAGGGGTCGGATGGCCGGTCGCCCTGGCTCAAGCGCCGGGACGAAGGCCATGAGCTCCAGTTTCATTGGTTGCCGCTGGAGGGTGTGGAGCTGGAAGCGTTCAACCTCGTGCCGCGCTTCCTGCCAGCCTTACTTCGCGATCTGCCGGCTGGCCACACCCATATCGTTCATGACGAGCGCGGCGCGTGAGTCAGCACATTCTTCCCGTCCGCATCTATTACGAAGACACCGACTTTTCCGGCAATGTCTATCATGCGGCCTACCTCAAGTTCTTCGAGCGGGGCCGCACGGAGTTTTTGCGCGATCTGGGCATCCATCACTCTGAACTTGCCGAACAGGGAATCGCCTTTGCCGTGCGGACGATGGAGCTCGATTTCGTCGCTGCAGCGCGCATCGATGATCTGCTGACCGTGACGACCGAGGTCGTCGAAAATTCCGGTGTGCGGCTGACGCTGGCACAAAGCATCTATCGTGCCGACACGGTGCTGACGCGGGCCCGCGTGGTGGTGGTGGCCATTAAAACAAGCGGCGGGCCGGCGCGCCTGCCGGCCGATCTTCGGGCCAAGCTCAACCGCCCGTGATCGGTGCGGAATCTTTTTCTTAACCTCTTGGTGACCATAAACACGGCAAAGGCAAGTTTGCCGGACACAGGGTCGTCAACGCCCGTGGGTGCGGGGAATTTCTCTTAATTTGAACAGATTTGGGCTCCATCGCACCTCGACGGGGCCGCGCATGGCCGGACTAAGGATCACGACATGGAAACAATGGATGCAGTTGCGGCGGCCGCTCCGCATGCGGACCTTTCCATCTGGGGCTTGTTCTGGGCGGCCGACTTCGTGGTCAAATCGGTGATGCTCGGCCTCCTTGCCGCATCGGTCTGGTGCTGGGCCATCATCATCGACAAGACCATTGCCTATCGCCGCAGCCAGGCGGAGATGAACCGTTTCGAGCGCACCTTCTGGTCCGGGCAATCGCTGGAAGAGCTTTACCAGCAGCAGTCCGAAAAGCCATCGGGCGGGCTGGGCGCCGTGTTCGTCGCGGCCATGAAGGAATGGAAGCGCAGCCACGAGCAGAATGCGGCAAGCTTCGTGGGCATGCAGCAGCGCCTCGATAAGGTGCTCGATGTCGCTATTTCGCGTGAAAGCGAGTTTTTGGAAAAGCGTCTCGGCTTCCTCGCGACCGTCGGGTCGGCGGGTCCGTTTATCGGTCTTTTCGGCACGGTGTGGGGCATCATGAACGCCTTCACCAATATCGCCGCGTCCTCGAACACCAACCTTGCCGTGGTCGCCGGCCCGATCGCCGAGGCGCTGTTTGCGACTGCGATCGGCCTTGTTGCCGCTATTCCTGCGGTTATCGCCTATAACAAGCTTTCTGCCGATGCGGGCAAGATGATCGGGCGCCTCGAAGGCTTTGCCGACGAGTTCTCGACCATCCTTTCCCGCCAGCTCGAAGCGCGGAACCGCTAAGATGGGCATGGGTGGACCAAGCGGCGGTGGAGGCCGGGGCGGCGGTCGCGGTGGCCGGCGCCGCGGCAAGCGCGGTGGCGTCATCAGCGAAATCAACATCACGCCGATGGTCGACGTCATGCTGGTGCTGCTCATCATCATGATGGTGGCAGCGCCAATGATGACGGCCGGCGTGCCGGTCGATTTGCCACGCACTTCGGCTGGCGAATTGCCGAGCCAGACGCAGCCGATCACCGTTGCGGTGACGCCGGACGGGGCGATCTTCGTCGACGAGACGCCGGTGGACGAGACGAGCCTCATCACGACCGTTGGCGATCTGGCGACGGTTGAAGACCGCATTTACCTCCGCGGCGACACGACATCGAACTATGGCACGGTGATGCGCGTCATGGGCCTCCTGTCGGCGGCAGGCTACACCAAGATCGGGCTCGTCACCGAGCGCGAACAGTAGGCCCGGCGCATGCGGACGGGCGTTGCGGCTTCCATTGTTGCTCACGTGGCAGTGCTGTCGATCGGTCTCATCACCCTGGGATCGACCGAGCCGATGACGCCTGTTGTCGAGTCCATTTCGGTGGACCTCGTGCCGATCGAGGAGTTTGCCAGCCTGCGTGCCGGCCAGCTCGATAGCGAAGTGGTGGAAACCGAGACGCCATCGATCGTCGAAAGCGAGCAGGAAGCGCAGCTGGCGCAGCCGACCGGCAATACGCAGGAAAACCAGGTCACGCCATCGCCGGCCGATACGCCGACGCCTGCACCGGTGACGCAGACCGCGCCTGCGCCCGAGCAGCAGCCGGACCCGGTAGACGAGCCTGTGCCCGAACCCGAGCCTGAACCTGCCCCGGAGCCGGAACCAGAACCGCTGCCAGAGCCCGAACCCGTGCCGGAGCCGACCCCTATCGTCCCGGCGCTCCGACCAGCCGGCCCACGGACCTGGCGCCCACACCCGAACCGACGCCGGAACCCGAGCCCGTTCCGGAGCCGACACCCGAGCCTGAGCCGGTTCCGGAGCCGACCCCGGAACCCACGCCAGAGCCCACGCCCGAACCAACACCCGAGCCGACGCCGGAGCCCACCACTGAGCCGCCGCGGCAGGTCAATGTCGCGATGCCGACGTCGCGTCCTGCCAATCTTGAGCAGATACGAGAAGAAGCGCGTACCGCCGTGGCGCAGCGCGCCGAGCGTGAAAAGGAAGAGCGGGAACGGGAAGAGCGCGAAAAGCGCGAGCGGGAACAGCGCGAACGTGAGCAGCGCGAGACGGCGACGGCTGCGGCCGAAGCTGCACAGCAGCCGCAGCCGAGCCAGTCCAACACCGATGCAAGTGAATTGGCGGACCTCGTCAATGACCTCATCAACAATGCGCCGACAACCGGCGCGACGACGGGGCAGGGCGGTTCGCCAACCCTGGGCGATGTCGGAGGCACTTCGGCAACGTTGAGCCAGACCGAAATCGGCGCCTTTATCGCGGCCATCAAGCGGTGCTGGAACCTGCTGCCGAATGAGCAGGTGCCGGGGCTCGAGGTTGCGGTAAATGTCCGGCTCAATCAGGATGGATCGCTCGCCGACGTGCCGCGGCTCATTTCGCTGAGCCATCCGGAACTGAGTTTCGTCGCGCAGAAGGCGCTCAGCGCCGTGGCCGGTTGCGGCCCCTACAATATGCTTTCCGCCGCCACTTACGATCAGTGGCAGAACATCAACGTCACGTTGCGTCCGTGACCAAATTCGCCGCCTTTGCTCGCTAGAAGATCGAGCAAGGCCCACGACTTGGAGACCGAAATGACCCTTATTTCCCGGCGCAACGCCCTGCAGCTCGGCCTTGCCGGTGGCCTGGCGCTCGCTTTCGCGCCTCGCGCTTTTGCCCAGCTCAACGTCACGGTGGAGGGCGCGACCTTCCGGCCGCTGCCGATTGCCATTCCCAATTTCTCGTCGTCGGACCCAAGCTTCGGCGCCGAAATTGCCGGGATCGTTCGCAACAACCTGCAGCGGTCCGGGCTGTTCACGACGCTCGATCCATCGGGGCTGCCGCTCCAGGTCGGCGATCCGAATGCGACGCCGGATTTTACCACCTGGCAGACGGTCAATGTCGATGCCCTGGTGATGGGCAATGTCGAGCGCGGCGGTAGCATCAATTCGTCGGTTCGTGTCTGGGACACGCGGGCGGGAACGCAGGTGGTCGGCAACAGCTATTCGACCGATCCGAACTCGGCGCGCCGCATTGCCCACATCGTTTCGGACGCGATCTATACGGCGCTGACCGGCGGCTCGGGCTATTTCGATACGCGCGTTGCCTATGTGGCCGAGAGCGGTCCCAAGGCCAACCGCACGCGGCGGCTTGCCATCATGGACCAGGACGGCGCCAATGTGAGCTATCTTACCGATGGCTCGTCGATGGCATTGACGCCGCGCTTTTCGCCGCGCGGCGATCTGCTTACCTACATGAACTTCGTCGACGGCAATCCGCAGGTTTACCTGCTGCAACTGGCGACAGGGGCGCAGCAGCGCCTCGCCAATGTCGGCGCCATGACTTTTGCGCCGCGGTTTTCGGCCGATGGCGGCACGGTGGCGTTTTCGGTAGAGCAGGGCGGTTCGACCAATATCTATGCCGTCTCGACCGGTGGCGGGCAGCCGATGCAGCTGACCTCCGGCGCGGCGATCGATACCGGTCCGTCCTATTCGCCGGACAGCAGCCGCATCGTTTTCGAAAGCGATCGTGGTGGCTCGCCGCAGATTTATATGATGGGTGCGGGCGGCGGCAATGCGCAGCGCATCAGCTTCGGCGAGGGCAGCTATTCGACGCCGGTGTGGGCGCCGACGGGCGATTTGATCGCCTTTACCCGGCAGTCGGGCGGGCAGTTCCATATCGGCGTCATGAACCCCGATGGCTCGGGCGAACGCCTCCTGTATTCGAGCTTCCACGCGGAAGGCCCGACCTGGGCGCCCAATGGCCGCGTCATCATGTTCTTCCAGGATCCGGGTGGCAATGATGGCCCGCGCCTGATGAGCGTCGATATTTGGGGCCGCCAGGCGCAGAGCATTTCGACGGACAGCTTCGCCTCGGACCCGGCCTGGTCGGGCCTGCGGAGCTAGGCTTGCACTGAACCTTGGCTCCCTCCCCCTTGAGGGGGAGGGCGGGGTGGGGGTGATCTGTGGCACACGGATGGACCCCCTCCCTCGGTCCCTCCCCTCAAGGGGGAGGGAGGCGCTCGGACCAGCGCCAGCTGTCTGAATTAGGAACGCTTGCCGACGGAAATGCATTGGCTCTCCAACAGAATGGAGACACCGATGTCCGATCGTTTGCGCATGCAGGACCCGCGCCACCAATATCCCGAGCCGCCGTTTCCCGAGCAGCCGCAGCCGCGTCCCGGCCTCGTCAGCAAGATGGAGCCGGCGCCGGACCACGGCGAGGTATGTCGGCTACGGACGGCTCAAGGGCCGCAAGGCGCTGATCACCGGCGGTGACTCGGGGATCGGGCGCGCCGCGGCCATCGCCTATGCGCGCGAGGGCGCCGATGTCGCCATCAACTTCCTGCCGGATGAACAGTCCGACGCCGACGAGGTCATCAAGCTGATCGAGGCGGCGGGGCAGAAGGGTTTTGCAATGCCGGGCGACGTCACCAGCGAAGCAACCTGCAAGCAGATCATCGCCGATGCGGTCGAAAAGTTGGGTGGGCTCGATATCCTGGTCATCAACGCGGCGCGGCAGCAGGCGCGCAAGTCGGTGGCGGAAGTCACGAGTGATGACTTCGACAAAACCATGAAGACCAATCTTTATGCGCTGCACTGGCTGACGCAGTCGGCGGTGCCGCATCTGCCGGCGGGGGCTTCGATCATTAACACGGCGTCGATCCAGGCCTATGAGCCTTCGGCGCAGTTGCTCGATTACGCGACCACCAAGGCTGGGATCGTGGCTTACACCAAGGCATTGGCGGAGCAACTGATCGAGAAGGGCATTCGGGTCAATGCCGTGGCGCCGGGGCCGTTCTGGACGGTGCTGCAGCCGAGCGGCGGGCAGTTTCCGGAAAAGGTCAAGACCTTTGGACAGGACAGCGCCTTTGGCCGTCCGGGCCAGCCGGTGGAATTGTCGCCGGTCTATGTGCTGCTGGCCTCGCAGGAAGGCAGCTACATAACCGGGGAAGTGTTCGGCGTCACCGGCGGCAAGGGCATCGCGTAAGGAGCCAACATGAGCATCAGCGGCGAACAGCTTCGAGCCGATATCGATAGTGGCAAGACCGGGGAGAAGGTCGGCTATCCCGATCCGGCAACCGCGCCGCTGGGCACGGATGACGAGGCCGGCGGCGCGCGCGCCACGGCTTATCCCGAGGAACAGCGCGAGGTCAAACTCACGCCCCGGCGGCGGCACGCGCGAGGGCTGGCAATGTTTCTGTCGCTGGGCTTTGCCGTCGACTTCTGCATCTTCGTTTCGGTACTGCTTGGCGCGACCTGAGGGTCGCGCCAGCTTTTATTCGGCAGGCTTTACTTCCGGCTCGTGATGGGCGTCGTCCGGCGCCTTGGGCAGGAAGCGGCGGGTGAAGGCCGAGAAGCTGTCGATATAAGTCAAGAGAACTGGGACGACGACCAAGGTCAGCGCGGTCGAGCTGATGAGGCCGCCGATCACGGCATGGGCCATGGGCGCGTTTTCGCCGCTGCCGGCGTGAAGGTTCAGCGCCAATGGCAGCATGCCGAAGATCATGGCGAGCGTGGTCATAATGATCGGGCGGAAGCGGGTGGCGCCGGCTTCCACAAGGGCCTCGTAGAGGTTCCAGCCGTCTTTCACGTGCTGGTTGGCGTTGTCGACGAGGAGGATGGCGTTTTTCACCACGAGACCCATCAGCATGATGAAGCCGATGGCGGAGAACATGTTGAGGGTCGAGCCGCCGACCAGAAGGCCGACCATGACGCCGATCAGCGCAAGAGGGAGCGAGCCCATGATGGCGATGGGCTGGAGGAAGCTGCCGAACTGGGAAGCGAGGACCAGGTAGATGAAGATGACCGCAAGCAGAAGAGCGGAGCCGACGGCGGCACCGGTCTCAGCGATCTGCTCGACATCGCCACCGAGCGATGTGCGATAGCCGGGCGGCAGGTCGAGACTGTCGACGGCGATCTGGAGCTGGGGCGAGATGGAGCCCAGTTCGATACCTTCGAGATAGGCCTCGATGGTGACGCCGCGCTGCAGGTCCTGGCGGTTGAGGGTGGCGGGGCCCACGCTTTCGACCACCTGCGCCACCTGGGCGAGGGTGATCATCTCGGCGGAACCGGTGGCGCCGGACTGGGCGATGGGCAGGTTGCCGATGGCATCGACATCGTTGCGCATGCTTTCGGGCAGGCGGACCACGACGTCATAGACCTGGCCATTGGGAGCGGTCCAGTTGGCAACTTCCTGGCCGCTGATCAGCGGGCTAAGCGTCGTGGCGATCTGGTTCATGGAGACGCCCAGATTGTCGGCCAAATCACGATTGATCTGGATGCCGACGACCGGTTGGGCCTTGTCGAGGCTCGAGGTGATGTCGATCAGGCCGTCGATGTTTTCGAGCTCGGCCTGGAGCTGGTCGGAAAGGCGGCCGAGGACGGAAAAGCTGTCGCCATAGAGCGTGACCGACACCGGGGCGCCGCTTCCGCCGCCGAGACCGGAGGCCGCGGAGACCTGGAATATGGCGCCGGGAATGGCTTCAAGGGCGCGGCGGATGCCTGGCATGAACTCTTCAGGGGTGACGGCGCGCTGGCTTTTGTCGACCATGGTGACGGTCAAGGTGCCGCTGTTTGCGCCCGATGAGGCAAGGCCACCGGCGACGGTCGAATAGGTGCGTTCGACTTCGGGATAGGCACGGATGACGGTTTCGGCCTGCCGGATCTTAGCGGCGGTGGCTTCCTTGGTCGAGCCGGCAGGTGTCTCCACCGAAACGGTGAAGATGCCATTGTCGGTCACGGGCAGGAACTCAACGCCGACGCGCGGGAAAAGGAAGAGGCTGCCGACGAAGGAAAGGAGGGCAATGAAGAGCACCGTCTTGCGGAATTTAAGGCTGAGGCGGATGAGGCCGCGATAGCCGTCGGTGATCCACTCGAATAGGCGATCGAACTGGTTGATCAGACGGCCGATCGGACCGCGCTTGACGTTGGGGTTGGCGGCGGGATCGTACCAGACGCTCGACATCATGGGGTCGAGGGTGAAGGCGACGAAGAGCGAGATCAGCACGGCGACGGAGACGGTAACGCCGAACTGGAGGAAGAAGCGGCCCATGATGCCGTCCATGAAGGCGACGGGCAGGAAAACCGCAACGATCGAGAGCGTCGTGGCCATGACGGCAAGGCCGATCTCGTTGGTTCCGTCGAATGCCGCCTGGCGGTGAGACTTGCCCATGTGAAGGTGGCGCGTGATGTTTTCGCGCACGACGATGGCGTCGTCGTCGATGAGGATGCCGACGGCGAGCGACAGGGCCAGCAGCGTCATCATGTTGAGGGTGAAACCCAGAAAATTGAGCGCGATCATGGTGCCGATGATCGAGATCGGCAGGGTAAGGCCGGTGATAACGGTCGAACGCCAGGAATTGAGGAACAGGAAGACGATGACGACGGCGAGGATGGCGCCTTCGATCAGCATGTTCTGGACGGCGTGGAAGGAGTTTTCGACCGGCTCGGCATTGTCGACGACGACTTCGATGTCGACGCCTTCAGGCAGTTCATTGGCGACAAGCTGCGCGACGGTGGTGCGGATCTGCTCGGCGACCCCCACCGTGTTGGCGCCCTGGGTCTTGAGCACGTCGATGGCAAGTGCCGGCTGGCCGTTGAGGATAGCCAGGCTCGTGGCTTCGCCGGTGCCGTCGACGATGGTGGCGACGTCACGCAGGGTGACGGGCTGGCCGCCCTGGTTGCCGACTGTGACGTCGTAGAAATCCTGTTCGTCTTCGAGCCGGCCAAGCACCTGGATCGACTGAACGATGGAGTTTTGGGTGATGGAGCCGGCGGCAAGATCGCGGTTGGCGGCCTGGAGCGCCTGAACGACCGCGCTGGGGCTGATGTTGAAGGCGGCAAGGCGATCGGGATCGATCTCGATATTGAGCTGGCGCGGCACGCCGCCGACAACCGTGGCGCTGCCGACGCCATTGATGTTGGAAAGGCGGGTGGCGATGACGTCTTCGGTCAGCGCCGTGAGATCGCGCGCGGAAAGCGTCGAGGAACTCACCGCCAGCGACAAGAGCGGCAGGTCGGATGGATCAAAGCGCAGGATCTGCGGGTCGCCGGCGCCTTCGGGCAGGTCGGCGCGAACTGGGTCGATCTTGTCGCGCACTTCCTGGATCTTCTCGGCCGAGCTCGATTCAAGATCAAAGATCATCACCACCAGGGCTTGGCCAGACTGAGCCGTGGACTGGATGGTATCGAGGCCGGCAATGGTGTTGACGGCGTTTTCAAGCGGTTCGACGATGTCGACTTCCACCGCTTCCGGGGAGGCGCCGGGATAGCTGACGACGACAGCAACGACCGGGAAATCGACGTCCGGCAGCTGTTCGATCGGCAGGCGCTGATAGGAGTAGATGCCGAAAACCATGATGGCGACCATGATCATGGTCGCAAACACGGGATGATTGACGCTGATGCGGGTCAAAAACATGGATCAGCCCTCCACCAGCGCGAAGCGCTCGCCGGGCTGAAGCTCCGTGAGCGCGGCGGCGACGATTACATCGCCTTCGGCAAGTCCCGACACCTGGATCAGACTGCCGCGGTTCCACTCGCGCGTGACCTCGACAGGCTTGCGGATCAGGGTCTCGCCGTCGAGCACGAGGACGAATTGCCCTTCGGCATCTTCGCGCAGCGCGGAGGAGGGGACGGCCATGGCGCCGGCTTCTTCGAGGACCGTGATGTTGCCGGTGGCGAACATGCCGCCGCGGAGGGCGCCATTGCTGTTGTCGAGCTCGATATAGATGGGCACGGTACGGGTGCCGGTGAGCGCGACCGGATTGACGCGCGAGACCTCGCCAGTGAACTGCTGACCCTCGAGGCCGGTGACGGTGACGGAGGCGGATTGTCCGGCACTGACCAAGGCGCTGGAATTGACCGAGGCGGCCGCCTGGAACTCCATTTCGTCGAGATTGACGACATTAAAGAGCGGCGTGCCAGCCTGGATGGTTTGCCCGGGCTCGACGGAGCGCGACGCGACGACGCCGGAGAGGGGCGAGGTGACGGTGGCATTATCGAGCGCCAGCGCAGCGGTGTCGACGCCGGTCTGCAGGGCATCGAGCTGCGATTGCAGAGCGGCAGTGGCGGAACGGGCTTGTTCGAGTACGGAGGAGCTGGCAAGGCCCTGGGTTGCGAGTTGCTCGGTGCGCTCAAGCTGCTGCTGGGAAGATTCGAACTGGGCGCGGGTGGCGCTGGCGGTGGCGCGCTGCTGATTGAGCTGGAGCTCGAGCGCGGCGCGGTCGATCTGGGCAAGCACATCGCCTTCGTTGACGGTATCGCCAGGCCGCACCAGAACGGCCATGACGCGGCCGGAGGCCTGCGAGGCGACGTCGGAGAGCTGGGCGGGCACCAGTGTGCCGGTGACCTTTACAGTTTCGCGCAGCGTTGCGGGCGCAAGCGTCGCGGTTTCGGACTGGCGAATCTGCCGGACCACGACTGGTTCTTCGGCAGCGACCGTTTCGACCGGCGCGGGCGCGGGATTGAGGAAGATATAGGCCGCGACAGCGGCGACGATCGCCAGCACGATGATCCAGGGCCAGATGCGGCGCCTGGGTTTGAGGCCCTGTGCGACGCGCTCGGCATTGCGCTTTTCGCGCCGGCTCTGTGCCCAAACCGGCTTTTCGTGTGCGCTGCTCATCCCCGCATCCTCTCGCATCCGCCGGCCGACCCAGGCCCGCTCACCATGTCGCATTTTGTGTGCGAATTGGAAGATGACAAGACTTTAAGGTTGTTGCGTGACGCTTTGACCTAGGTCGCGGACGCCACTCGAAGTCGGGGACGCTGAAAGGCGCTGACTTTGAAGCGGCCATGCGGCGCGTCGATCAGCTTGCGAAAACGGCGGCCAAGATAGGTATTGGCTCGGTCCTGTGCCATGCGCGGGGGCACGGAAACGTCGTCAAAGGGGATGACATGGTGGAGGCAGACGATCCTGCCGCCGGGGGCAAGCGCGTCGGCGCAGAGACGGAGGGTTTCGTCGAGGTCGTGGCGCTTGAGGTAATAAAGCAGTTCCGAGATGACGATGAGATCGAAGGGGCCGCGTGGCATGTCTTGCGGCAAGAGGGCCTGGAGGACTTCGACATTAGACAGGTGGCGGGTGCGGTCCCGGGCTGTCTGGGCGGCAGTTTTCGAGCCATCGACGGCGAGAAGTTTGAGGCAGAAGTTGGCGAGCATCTTGGTGGTTTCACCATTGGCGCAGGCAAGCTCGAGGCCTCGGCCATAGAGGCGCGATCCGCAGGCGCGTCTCAGGACGCCGCGCTTATAGGCCTCGAATGCCGAAGCCTCGTAGTTCCAGGGATCGCTATTGTCGCGGAACTTGGCTTCGAAGCCATGGATGTCGATGGGGCGTTTGCTCATGCCTGCCAGAAGATTTCGACCGGACGGATCAAGCGGTCGAGCGTGGCCGGGGTAAGATGAAAACCATCGGGGTCGTCGGTGATCAGGGTCCCGAGCTGGGAAGCATGCGCGGCGATGGCGCGTCGTTTCACCGCGACGATTTCGGGGTCGGAGAAGGTGAACTCGGTGACCTCGCCGGGGACCGGGAAATCCTCGGGAGCGCCGAGTTCGTCGAGCCAGATCGTATATTCGAGGACGCGGGAAGCGATTGCGGTCTGCGCGAGCACATGGGTGATCAGCGACCAGGAATCGCGGTGGTCGCAATGGGGATCGCGGCGCCAGGGAACGAGCACGAGGTCAGGTTTAAGGTTCCGGACCAGGGTCGCAAGACTTGAGACGGCGTCGGCGTGGCCCTGTGCGCCCGGCTGCGGCATGGCGGCATCCTTGAGGGCCATGAAGGTGCGCGGCTGGTTGCCGGCGCCGAGCGCTGCAAGCGCAGCCGCCGCCTCGTGCTGACGCTGCTGGGCGATGCGGTCGGCGGGCCAGGTCGGTGAGTTGCGATGCGACGAGGAGCCGTCGGTGACAAAGACGGTGTGCACCAGTTTACCGGCAGCAGTGGCGGCGGCGATGAGCCCGCCGCAGCCCAGAGTTTCGTCATCGGGATGGGGCGCGATGACGAGGATGGGACCTTTGATGTCGTCAAGTAGCAGTTGGCTCATTTGGTCACACCCAGCATCATGGGTTGCCACTCCCCGGCGACGACCGCGCCGGCAAAGGCCGAGGCGGCACCGTCGGGATTGGGCTGGCGCAGATAGGTGCGGAGGTCGCGCATGACGCGCTCGAAAGGATGGGGCGCGATCATGCCGGCGGCTCCGATGGCCTGTTCGGCGAAGGTCAGGACATCGAGGGCGCTGCGTTCGACGACGCCGCGGGCGGCGTTGACGCTGGCGAGGAGCTTGGCGGCGCTCTCCGGTGTTGTCTGCTCTTTGGCTTCCGCCCAAAGATCGGCGCAGCGGGAGAGCCAAAGCAGAGCTGTTTCGACAGCGTCGGCCATGCGGGCAATGCGGTGGGCCTGAAAGGGGTTTTCGGCGCGGTTGGTTTTGGTGAGATGATCGAGAGCGATGGTGAAAACGGACTTCACGCCGCCGGTCTGCACGGCAAGGAAGCGCAGGGCGCCGGCAGAAAACCAGGGCTGGGCGATGTAGTCGTTGGGACTGCCGATGCGGAAGTTGTCCTCGACTGCAAGGCCGGTAAAATCGACGACATGGCTGCCGGAGGATCGCATGCCGACGGGTTTCCACCAGGAGCGGTCGACAGGGAGGCCGTCGAGGGGCGCAAGGATCATGTGGCGGGCGTCGTCTCGTGTGACGGTGACGATGGCGTGGGAGAGGCCATCGACGCCGGAGGCGAAGTTCTTGCTGCCCTGTAGGTGATTGTCGTTGAGTTCGAGCGGATTGCGGGGCAGGTCGGTGTTCCAGACACCGAAGATGCCGCCGCCGTCGAGCGCCTTGCGGGCGATTTCCCGGGTTTGGCGGGAGCCATAGGTTTCGACCAGCCACACGGCGTTGACGTGGCCCTCATAGATTCGACCGGCATTGAGGTCGCCCTGGCCGATTTCTACGAGGAGCGCGAGGAGCTCCTTGATGTCGCCCAGGGGCGGGGTGCGGAGGAGGCCGCGGCGCCCAAGTTCGGCAAAAGCTTCGGCGGGGAAGCTGCCATCCTTGTCGTGGCTTGGTGCATATCGGGCGAGGATGTCCGCAAGCCCGGACGTGTCGGTCAATTGCCGCTCAAGCAGCATTGCGCTGCTCCGTGAGCTCCAAGATCATGGATCGAAGGATTTCGGTTGCGGCTTCGATCTGGATCGTGCCCAGGGCATCGAGGCCGGTTTCGAGCTCAAGCAAGCGCAGGCGTTCGCCTTGGGCAAGGTCTGGGCGGTGGCGGATGGTGCTGCGCCGGTGAAGGCGCGCGAGAATGTCTGCTGGCGCCTCGACGAGGATCGGCTTGCCGGCGTTTTCGTCTTCGACCCAGGTGCGGACGCAGTCGGCCATGCCGCCCGGTGCGCGGCCGACGGTGCGGGCGGAGACAGTGACGGTGACGTCCTGGGGGTGAACGAGGCGATAGCCGGCGCGAACGACGGCTTCGACGAAGGCGATGTCTTCGCGGAAGGGAAGGGCGGGAAGGCCGCCGACGGCGCGGTAGACATCGGCGCGCACGGCAATGCTGCCGCCGGTATGGTCCTGATGACGGGGCCAGGGATCGTGCTCGATGGGGTCGACGAGGGAGGCCAGTTCGTCGGAGAGGGCGGCGTAGCGAGCGTATTTTGCTGCGCGAGTTTGGAAGCCGGCGCCCAGCGCTGCTTCTTCTGCTTGATCGCCGATTATGCGTCCGCCGACGATGTCGGCGCCGCGGTCGATCGCTGCGAGGTTCTTGCTCACCCAGTCGGGAGAAGGAGCGCCATCGGCATCGGTGGTGAGGATGACGCCCTCGGCGCCGACCAGCGAGGCTGCCAATTCCATCGCCAGGCGCCGTGCCGAGCCGACATGGGCGTCCTTGGGCTCGAAGGCAACTTCGACGATTTTGACGGAAAGCCGCTTTAGCGACGGGGTGAGTTCGGCGACAACTGCAGCCGAACCATCGGTGGTGTTGTTGAGAACCAGAACCAGCTGAAGGGGTGTCGCGGCGGAAGCGTAATCCTGATGGTCGAGCGCCCGAAGCAGGCGCGGCAGGCGGTCGGCTTCATTCCGCGCCGGAATCGCAATGACAGGATGAAGAAGATTGGGCATCGCTGATCCAGCTGGAAACAACGCCACAATCGTTCGAAGGCCAGGAAGTTCCTGATCTATGTTAAGAAGAGCCGGCGATCCCGCCAGCTCTTGAAGACAAGCGGATGCTTATTGAGCCGCTTCGCTCGCCTCGGCAATCAGCTCGGCCATGCGATGTTGGCACGAACAAGAGGCGCAGCGTTACTCCGACATCATATGCGCTGGATCGGGCTTTTCAGTTCTGGCTGGGCGGCGCAGCAGGAAGACGATTGGCAGCGAGGCGAAGGTTATGACCATCATCAGCCAAAAGTCATCGAGGAAGGCCAGCATGGCCGCTTGCTGAGTGACAAGCCCGCTCAATGAACCGGCGATATTGGCAAAACCGCCGTGCGATGCCGCGAAGTCGCGTAGCGGACCGGAATCGAGCGTCAAACGCGATGCCAGTTCGCCATAGTTGACCACCTGCATCTGCGCGAGCACCGTGGTGACCAGTGAGATGCCGACGCCCTGGCCGACATTGCGGACCAGGCTGAACATGGACGTGGCATCGACCCGGTATTTCGGGGCGATGGTGGCGAAGGCCAAAGAGTTGAGCGGCACAAAAACGAAGCCCATCCCCACACCCTGCAAAAATCCCGACAGCATTATGGGATTGGTGCTCATGACGATGTCGAATTGCGTCATCATGTAAAGCGAATAGCCCATCAGCAGCGTCCCGCCGACAATGAGGATGCGCGGATCGTATTTGGACACCAGGCGGCCAACCAGGATCATTGACACCATCGTGCCGATACCGCGTGGAGCCATCAGGATGCCGGTTTCCACCACCGGAAAGCCCATCAGGTTCTGCAGCATTGGGGGCAGGAGGGCGAGGCCCGAAAAAGCGTGATGCCTGTTGCCAGGATCAGCACGAGGCCGGTCACAAAGTTCCGGTCGCGGAACATCGCCATGTCGATAAAGGGGTTGCTCGCGGTGAGGCAGTGGACGGTGAAGACCCAGAGTCCGGAAATGGAGAGCAGGAGATAAAGCCAGATTTCCGCAGACTCGAACCAGCCGACGCCCTGGCCGCGGTCGAGCAGCATCTGCAAGGAGGCCACTGCCAGGGCCAGCATGCCGAAACCGAAGAAGTCGAACTTGCGGACTTTGATGATCGTGTCGGGCATCAGCACGAAGAGCATGACGAAGGCCAGTATGCCCACCGGCAGGTTGACCAGGAACACGGCGCGCCAATTGAAGGTTTCGGTCAGCCAGCCGCCCAGGGTAGGCCCGATGATCGGCCCGAACATGATGCCTGCGCCGAAAATGGCCATGGCCTGGCCAAGCTTTTCGCGCGGATTGATGTCCATCATGGTTGCCTGGGCCAATGGCACCAGCATGGCGCCGCACATGCCCTGAACGATGCGGAACAGCACCATCTGCGTCAGGTTTGCGGCCAAGCCGCAGAGCAGGGACGCCGCGGTAAAGCCAACGACCGCGCCCAGCAAGAGCCGCCGCCGACCCAGCCGATCAGCCACCCAGCCCGTCAGCGGCGTGGCGATTGCGGAGGCGACGATATAGGAGGTCAGCACCCAATTGATCTCGTCCTGCGACGCGCCAAGACTGGCGCGCATGTGGGGCAGGGCGACATTGGCGATGGTGGTGTCGAGCACCTGCATCACCACGGCCACCATGATCGCGGCGGTCAGCAGGCCCTTGCTTTTGACGATGACGGCAGGCGCTGACACCGCAGCAGGTTCGGCCATGTCAGGAAGCCGCCCCTTCGGGCTGGGTATCCACCTTGACCGCGGCGCTCATGCCGGCGCGCAGTTTGTCGCTGTCGCCGCCGTCCAGAACAATGCGCACGGGAATGCGCTGAACGACCTTTACCCAATTGCCGGTGGCGTTCTGTGCGGGAATGAGGGCAAATTCGGCGCCGGTTGCGGCGCCGATCGAGTCGACATGGCCGGCAAGAGCCAGACCCGGATAGGCGTCGACACTGATTTCAACAGGCATGCCGGTGGCAAGACCGGTCAACTGGGTTTCCTTGAAGTTGGCTTCGACCCAGGTGCGCTCGGTTTCCACCAAGGTTGCGATGGTGGAGCCCATGGCAACAAACTGGCCGACATTGAGGCTGGCGACCTGGCTGATGATGCCGTCGGCCGGCGCCAGGATCGTGGTCTTGTCGAGATTGCGGGCAGCATTGTCGCGCGCCGCTATGGCAGCAAGAACCGCTGGATGCTGGTCGGTTTCAATCTCCGGATTGCCGCCGAGAGCAGCTGTCGCGCTGGCGACATCCTGTTCCTCGAGCGCCACGGTGCTCTGCGCGGTCTGCAGGGCAAGGCGCGCATCATCGAGGCTCGACTCTGCGGTCACGCCCTGGTCTCGTAGCGCTTGCTTGCGGTCCCAGTCCTTCTGGCGAATGTCGAGGGTGGATCGTGCCGCATCGAGCTTTGCCTGCGCGACAGCGAGACCGACGCGCAACTGCTCGACATTGACACGCGCGCTCGCAAGAGCCGCATCGGCTTGGCTCAGCGCAATGCGATATGGCTCCGGATCGACGGTAAAGAGAGCATCGCCGGCGTGGACCGATTGGTTGTTGGCCACCGCAACCGAGACAATGCGGCCAGCCACGTCCGAGGAAATCGAGACTTTGGACTGCTGCACATAGGCGTTGTCGGTGTCGATGTAACGTCCGCCGGTGAGATAGAAATATGCTCCGCCACCCAGCAGCAGGACAGGAACGCCCGCCATCAAAAGAAAGCGCAAAGGGTTGCGCTTCTTCTTGGCCGGGATAGTCGCCGCGGCGATATCGGTCGCACCTTCGACGGGCAGGCTCACCCTCTGGCTGGTCTGAGGGTCGGGGTTCTCTACGCGTGTATTCACTTTATCAATCCTCGGACGCGGTCGTCTGGCCGGTCAGGTTTTGCTGCATCTGCCGCAGCACTTTTTCCGCAACTGCGACGTCGTCTTTCGAAATTCCGGCGAGCGCGGCTTCATACATTTCAGCGCCCAAACGGCGAGCAAGCTCGAGCCGCTCGGCCCCTTTTGGGGTCAATTGCGTCAGCTTGGCCCGGCTATCGGCCGGATCAGGCTTACGGCTGATCAGGCCGTTCTTTTCGAGCCGGTCCAGCACACCCGAAATGGTCATCGGATCAGTGTCGAGGGCACTGGCCAGCGCAGACTGACTGATGTCTGCCTTGTCGGCCACATGGGCCATGGCTCTCCACTGCGGCAAGGTGATCTCGTGCATCCTGGCCTCATTATCAAGACGGCGCTTCATCAAGCGCGCCAGGTCGTGCACGAGGTAGCCAAGCGGGATGCGCTGACGAAACTGTCCATGTGGAGAGCTGGATTTCATAAGTGCACATATAATATGTCTGCTTAGGATATCAATGTGCAATCTTGGCGCCGGCGCCGCTTAGGCAAGCACCGAGAGCTCAGAGCCTAAAACCCAACTTCTGACGACAGATGTCCGCAACTAGTACTCGCGGAAAGCGCGGCTCATGCTGTCGGTGATGGGCTTGCTGAGATATTCGAAGAAGGTGCGCTCGTGCGTCTGGATCAGGATTTCGGCGGGCATGCCGGGCGTGGGCGTGAAGCCGCGGACCCGGGCAAGCTGCTCGGGGGCCACACTGATCCTGGCGATATAAACCTCCGATGCGGCGGCGCCGGTGCCTTCGGCAATGGCGTCGGCCGAAACATAGTATACCTTGCCTTCCAGCATCGGCGTCGTGCGCTGGTTGAGTGCGCTGAGCCGCACGCTTGCCACCTGGTCCTTGTGCACTTCATCGATCTGCATGCGCGGGATCTGCGCTTCGATGATCAGCGGCACGTCGGATGGCAGGATTTCGAGAATTGCCTTGCCGCTTTCGATGACCCCGCCGGCGGTGTGGTAATACATGCGCACGATCGTGCCCGAGACCGGGGCCTTGACCGTGGTGCGGCTCAATACATTGTCCGCCTGCCGGATCTGTTCGCGCACGGCGTCGAACTCGGCTTCGATGCTTTGCATTTCATCGAGCGCCGCCTGCTTGGCGGTGTCGCGCGCCTGGTCCATTTCGCGGCGAAAGCGCATGATCTGTGCGTCCGCGGTTTGCACCTCCGACTGCAGCCGGGCGATATCGCCATCCGCGTCCGCCATGGCGCGCTGCAAGACATTGACCGCCGATCGCGTCACGAGGCCGCTGGCCAAAAGCGTGCTTTGACGCTCGTAGTCCTCCGCCAGAAGATCACGCTGCTCCTGCATGGAGGCGATCTGGGCATTGCTGCCGTTGCGCTGATATTCGAGCGCCGCAATATTTTGCTCAAGGACGCCGAGCTGGGTTTCGAGCTTGGCGCGCGACGATTTGAAATTGTCGGCCTGGCTGTCGTTGATCGACTTGATTTCGGGGTCGGCAAGCCCGGCCAGGATCGAGGGAGGCGGAATATAGGTTTCGAGCCCGTGCGATTCCGCCTTGAGCCGCGCCATGATCCCCTCGAGACGAAGACTGCGCAAGAGCATCTGCCTTGCATTGGCGCGCGCGGCGGTCTCGTCCAGTTGCACGAGGTCCTGCCCCTCGACCACAGTGTCGCCCTCGCGCACCAAAAGTGCCTGGATGATCCCGCCCTCGAGGTGTTGCACGATCTTGTTTTCGCCGGTCGCAACAAAGCTGCCCGGCGCGATTACGGCTGCAGCCAGAGGCGCAAGCATTGCCCAAAGGCCAAAGCCGCCAAAGAGCGTTACCACCAGCACCAGTCCGCCCAGCGTGTGCTTGCGGATCGAACGCGGAACGTCAGCATACCATTCGAGTGTTGGGGCAGCGCCTACCAGCGACATGGCTAAGCTCCTTCAGAAAGTTTTTGCGACCCTTGCGTCGGGTTCTGCCCCGATTTGGAAAGCGCCTGCATCACTTCGGTGCGTGCCCCCATCATCGAAACGGTGCCGTTGTTGAGCACCATGATCTTGTCGACGCAGTTGAGCAGGGAAGGGCGCTGGGTGATGGTGACGACGGTGATGCCCTGCTTTTTGGCATGCATGATCGCTCGGGCCAGCGCCTGCTCGCCCTGGCTGTCGAGATTGGAGTTGGGTTCATCCAGAACCACCATCTTGGGGTTGCCAAAAATGCTCGCGCCAGGGCGATGCGCTGTTTCTGGCCACCCGAAAGCGGGGCGCCGTCGGCCGCGACAAAGGTTTCATAGCCTTGCGGGAACGAGGCAATAAGCTCGTGCACGTCGGCCAGTACCGCCGCTTCAAAGATGTCCTTGTCGCTGGCGTCCTCGCGCATGCGGGCAATATTTGCCTTGATCGTTCCGGGAAAGAGCTGCACGTCCTGGGGCAGGTAGCCGATGCTTTCGCCGAACTGGCGCTGATCCCAGTTGCGAAGATCCATCAGGTCGAGCCGCACGCTGCCCGACGTGGGCAGGATGGAGCCGACGAGCATCTTGCCCAGCGTGGTTTTGCCGGCGCCCGAATTGCCGATGACCGCTAAAGACTCTCCGGGCATCAGGGAGAAGGAGATGCCGTTGAGGATCACCTTCTTGGCCGGCGGCGGCACGAAGAGCAGCCGCTCGACGTCGAGCCGGCCTTTGGGACTGGGCAGCAGCAGACGCTCGAAGTTGAACGGCGATGTTTGCAGCAGGCTGCGAATGCGCTGAAACGAGGCGCGAAACTGGATGAAGCTGTGCCAGCCTCGATTGCGCCTTCGATCGGGGTCAAGGCGCGGGCCGCGATGATCGAAGCGGCGATCACCATGCCGCCCGTCATCTGCCCTTCGATGGAAAGGAAGGCGCCCCAGCCCAGCATGATGACCTGGGTCAGGAGGCGAACCAGCTTGGAACAGGTGGCAAAAACGATGTTTCGGTCCTGCGCCCGGACTTGGGAACGTAGCGAGAGGGCGGTGTCCTTGCCCCAGATACGCACAGCTTCGGGGATCATGGCGAGGGCGTTGATGATCTGGGAATTGCGCGACATGGAGTCGAGATGGAGCGTTGCCCGGCTCAGAAACGCATTGGACTCGGCGAAGGGCTTTGCCGTCATGCGCTGGTTGACCGTGGCAATGATCAGCAGCAACAGCGACGCGGCGACGACGATGAAGCCCAGATGCGGGTGGATCAAAAACACTGCCAGAAGGAAGATGGGGGCCAGCGGTGCGTCGAGAAAGGATAGCAGCGTTCCCGAGGTGATGAAGGCGCGCAATTGCTGGAGGTCCCCCAGCGTCTGATATTCCCGCCCATTGCCGTTGAGCGAAGCGCGCGCCGCTGCGCTCAGGATCGGTGCGCCCAGTTGGACTTCCACCTCGACCGCCGTTCGCATCAGGATAAAGCGCCGGACGGCATCGAGCGTCGTTTGCAGCAAGACGGCGCCGATCACGACAATGGTCAACATGGCCAGCGTGTCGAGGGATCGGCTGGTCAGCACGCGATCCGAAATCTGGAACAGATAGATGGGAATGGCGAGCACCAGCACGTTGATCACCAGCGTGAAGGCCATGACCATCGTCAGATTGTGCCGGACGGCCCTGACGCCGCGCTGATAGCTTTCGGCAAAATTGGGCATCTCGGCGCGTTTGTGAAACGAGCTGCCCCCGCCACCACTCCCCCGCCGCCATTGTCGCGCGTGGGCGGGGCATTATTTCCACGCTCCGAGGGCGGCGATGGCGATTTCAGCGGTCCACGATCCGCCTCGAGGATCGGTCCGACCTTTGCCTCTGCTTGTCGTTGCGGGTCCGGCCAAGGTGCCTCCGACCGCAGCGGAGGTTCGGGCGATGGACGGACGGGCGGATCGAGGCGAGGTTCAGCTTGCGGCTGGCTGGCAACAATGACTGGTCGCACTGGGCGAGGTTCGGGAATCCGCTCGGATGGCGCAACGTCGACTTGTGCCGCATCGCGCTGGCGGATGGCCTCTTCTTCAGCCATGCTCTGAAGCTTGGCGACTGCCTCGTCGATCGCGGTCATGGCCAGGTCGACATTGCTCTGTGCAGCAATGGAAGCTGGAGCGGAGTTGTCACGCCGCACGGCATTGGAAGGGTTCAATTTCAATTCCAGAGTCACGGATTGCGCTCACTGCTGCGGCCGTCGGGATGAAGATTTAGGCGAGGACCGACTGCATCACGTCCACGCTCGGGCCATCGGACATGGGCACGATGGAATGGTCGGCCTCGGTGGGACCGGGGTCGACGAAGTCGATGTCGAGAAAGGCGATGACTTCGTTCACCAGCGCGTCGTCCCCCACGGGAGCGGCGTCGCTCCCAGCCATCAGGTCGGCCTGGATCAGGATCGCGTCCGAATAGATCTGCCCGCCCACATGGACGTCACTGCCCACCGAGTCGTAGTCGACGATGGTCGCGAGGTTGAGGAGGGCATTGGAGCCGGTGCTGATGCTCCAATCGGGCGAGGCCGCGTCGGCCAGCAATTCATCCTCATAGAGGGCGACGAGGTCGGCATCGCCCATGACGTTGACCTGCTGGATCGACTGAAGGTCATAAAGGTTGCCGGCAACGTAAAGGACACGCAGCCCGGCAAAGCCTTCGAACATGCCATTCTGGGCTACGCCGTCGGGCATGGAATAATCGCCGGCGCCGAGCAACGAGGCAGCCTGGCTGAAAGCATCGGGCAATCCCGACGAAACATTGCCGGCACCGATATTGAGGATGCTTGCGCTGTTCCAGAGAAGGTTGCCGCCGGTGGAAACCGAGCCGTCCTCGATCGCGCCCGACAGCATGGCGAGCATGTCATTGTCGTAGAGCACGTTGGTCTGGATGATGAAATTGCCGTCGTAAAGGCTGCCGCCGACGATGATCAGGTCGTAGTAGTGCCCCAGATTTTCGAACGACACACTGTTGAGCCCCAGGTTCTCACCGCTGGTGATCGTGGTCGTCGTGCCAATCGCCGTCAGCACATGGGTGTCGCTGTCGGTGGTGAAGCTATATTGGGTGATCCAGTCGAGAAAAACGAGGTCGCCCTCGACCACCGAAACCTGCCAGTGAAGGGGCATGGTTCCGGGGTGCTTTTCTGCCATCACCGCCGCGTTGTCGCGCAGCTCACTGGCAAAGACGGCCACGTTGAGCGCATTGGTCACGTCCGCACTATTGGCCGCTGACCCCGGCAGGCGAGTGTCGATCATATCATTGTCGCTATAGACGTTGGTCTGGATGATGACATTGATCGAATGGTAGTCGCCGACCACGGCCATGAATGTGGCTGACAAGCCTGCATTGACGATGATGGCCTCGTTGACCACCATGTTGGCTCCGCTTTCGACTGTCATGGTAACGTCGTTCGGGTCGATCGTGAGCACTGGGCCAGTAGACGGTTCTGGCTCGGTCACGGCTTCCTGCAGCTGATGTGGCAAAAGGTCGAAGAGGCTCGGCGCCGTGGTGGTGAGCGCACCATCCACATAAATGCCCTCGATGGCGGGGCCCACGACCGTCGTGGTGGTGCTGGTCAACGTGGCAGTGGTCTCGACAAGGGTGGCGCTTGTCAGCACTGTCCCATCGCTGCCCATTGCCGTTTCCACCATGTGGATGGCCGAGTGCATCGAGGCGAAGAAATCGGGTATGGCCGCAGTATCGGCAGGGGCTTCGATGCTGGCAAAAGCCTCCGACACCGCAAGGGCGCTGGCCAGCAAGGCCGACATAGGCGCGGCATCGGCGAGAAAGTCGACTGTGCCGACCTTGATGCTGCCCAGGACGATGACGTCATTGTCGTCCATCAGCATGACCTGATTGGCAGACAGCATGACCGAACCGGGCTCGCGGCCGAGATGGATGATTTCGCTGTCACCCGTGCCATGTGCAAAGAACGGCCAAGGCAGTGCCTGCGCCATCCAGTGCAGCGTCATCGGCAGATCGGGATAATCTAGACGTATTTCGCTTCGGGAGAGGCTGGCTTGGCCGTCGATTGGCTCGGCATGGGGGCGATAGCGCACGCCCGGGCTGTAGAGCTCCAGATCGAGCAGTTGAAAAAGCCGGGCGTGATGTGCTCGATCGGACCCGAGCGGGGCACGGCCTGTTCGCGAAAGAATTCTTCATAGGCGTGCCGCATGCGGATCTCGTCGACGCGAATCTCAAAGCACCCGATGAAGTGCGCGATGACTTCGGAAATGTTGTCGCTAGGCACAAACACCGCGACCCTCCCTGTTTGCCGTCCGCATCATTTCGCGTGACGGATGGGCCTGCGCGCCGTGGCGCGCAGACCGGCTTGCCGATTGGAGGTCGGAACTAGTGGTGTTCGCTCGAGTCGGTGATGTCGTTGTCCATGCCGCCGCCGACCACGGTCACGTCGACCGCGTTCTGCTGCAGGTTGGCACCGAGCACGATGTCGAGGTTGAACGCCGAGCCGCTGACCGTGGCATGAGCATCTGCAACCGCCGTCACGTCGCCGCCGATGCCGTCCCAGGCACTGCTACCTGCTGCGTCCAGCGTTGCTTCCGCGGCATTGGCATAGAGCTGGAAATTGCCGCTGTTGGACTGCGTCACGCCGGACAGCGAGTCATTGTCCACGATATCGGCGACCTGGTTGAAGGCGAAGCCATTGCCGTCGCCGTCGCCGCCAAAAGCCCCGTTGAAGACGTTGTCGAAGTCAACGTCGATGCTTCCAAAGCTCGTGCTCGAGTCATTGAAGGCGTCCGAGATTTGGCTGTTGTCGTCGCTCGAGTTGAAGGCGTCCTGGATGTTGGAGTCGATATCGACATTGATATGCTCGGAACTGTCGTTCATCGCATTGTCGATCGAGTGATCCGAGCCGTCGTTGAAGGCATTGTCGTAGGACGTCGACGAGTTGTCGTTGCCCGAGTCACGGGTGGAGTTGTCGTTACCCGAGTCCGACACGGTATATTGCGAATTGTCGTTGCCGGAGTCGTGGACTGAATTGTCGGAGTTGTCCGAGTTATCGGAATTGTCCGAGTTGTCGGAATTATCGGAATTATCCGAGTTGTCGGAATTATCCGAATTGTCCGAGTTATCGGAATTGTCATTGCCGCTATCGGAAATGTCGTCGTCCGAATTGTGCGAGTTGGTGGTGTCGTCGTCGCTGTTGAACGAATCCGTTGCCGAGGCATCCCAGCTGAAGGTTTGCTGGTTTTGCCAGGTCTTGGAATTGTCGTTGCCGCTGTCGGTGACTGAGTTGTCGTTGCCGCTGTCGGCGACATAGGACGAATTGTCGTCGTTGTCGGTGTAGCTCGAATTGTCGTTCCCGGAGTCGGAGACGGTCACATCGACATCGGTCGAGTTGTCGTTGCCCGAGTCCGCGACATAGGACGAATTGTCGTTGCCGCTGTCAGAGACGGAGTTGTCGTCATTGTCGGTGTAGCTGGAATTGTCGTTCCCGCTGTCGGCGACCGAGTTGTCGTCATTGTCGGTGTAGCTCGAGTTGTCGTTGCCACTGTCGGTGACCGAATTATCGTCGGTATAGCTCGAGTTATCATTGCCGCTGTCAGCGACGGAATTGTCGTCGTTGTCGGTATAGCTGGAATTGTCATTGCCGCTATCCGACACAGACCACGAATTGTCGTTGCCACTATCGGACACCGAATTGTCGTTGCCACTGTCCGTTGCTGAATTGTCGTCGGTATAGGTCGAGTTGTCATTTCCGCTATCAGTGACGGAATTGTCCTTGGTGTAGCTGGAATTGTCGTTTCCGCTATCGGACACCGACCAGGAATTGTCATTGCCGCTGTCGGATACCGAGTTGTCGTTGCCGGAGTCCGTCGACGAGTTATCCTGCTGGTTGGAGCTGGAATAATCGTTGAAGGCGTTTTCCGGCATGTAGTTGTTATTCTTTTCAGACATTTCAGAGTGCTCCTGTTGAATGGAGCGAATGTGGCCAGCCTCAATACATTTCCAACAAGGCTTTTGGCAGATTCGCCCGATACTTCCGCAACTCGGGAAGCCGCTGCCAGATTGCTTGCGGAACTATCGCGACATAAGACAATACTTGGAGCTAGGCCGCGCGCCTTGATCTAATCCCATGATCGCTCGACGAGCTAATGCCGCGGTATGGCCGGGCACGAAAGCGTTGCTAGAATATGGACTTGGAAGGATCGCGGCTGGACCCTCAGTGTCGGAGAGGCGAGATGTCTTTTGCTTTAGAACGACTTTGGTCACTGCGTTATCACGCCCGCGTAACGGCGCAGTCACGCCCCCGGTGTTAACGCTTTATTAACGGCCTAATCCCTGCAGCTTTTGCGGGGGATGCGGCAACCGGAGGTCAAGGATGATTACTTCTCCCTATCTAGTAGCAGGCGGCAATCGTGCGGCCACGGAGACAACGCCAGGCACAATCATCTTTTGGGCGAGCCAGGGCGCCATGCACCAAGGGCTGGTGCAAGCCATTCGGGCCTATCTGCCTGCCTATCAGGTCATCCTCGTCGAACAGCTGCCCGATCCAGCCAGCACGCCATCGCTCGTAAGCCTTGTGTTGCTGGACCTTGGTCCCGAAGCCGATTGCGCGGACGCCGTAGCGCTCTCAAGGAAGCAGTTTCCCGACAGCGCTCTCGGCCTCGTCATGCGTTCCTGCGATCGCGAAGGCTCCAAATGCGATACTCTGTTTGAACACAACGAGATCCAGGGCCTGCTGCCGCTCGAGCTCAAGCTTGAAGTGTGGCTGGCCGCCTTGTCGCTCCTGGTCCAGGGCGGTGAATATTATCCCCCGCCTTTTCGCGCCGCGCACATCGTCCCGACGAAGGCGACAGGGCCGACATCGCGGCTCCGCCTAGTGTCACCCTCGAAGAGCCGGCAAAGCCGGTGCCGCCAGGTGGCAGCGTTTACCTGACGCCGCGCGAACGCCAGGTGCTCGAACTCTTGTCTGAAGGCTATCAGAACAAGCTTATTGCCGATCGCATGGCGCTGTCCGAACACACGGTCAAGGTCCATGTCCATAACCTCATCACCAAACTGCGGGTGACAAACCGGACGCAGGCGGCAGCTGCCTTGCGGGCGGGCAAATTGGCGCCGCCCTTGTCGGTGCGCGAACGGCGCAGCTTTCGTCCGCTGCAGCTTGAAGGCCGCCCCTCGTGAGCCGCATCGAAGTTCTGCTCCCCATGATCGGGAAGCTGAACTATTGCTGGACCAACACGGAAAGCCTTCTGATCTATCTGATCGTCTACCTGATGCAGTGCAGCAAGGAAGCCGCGATCATCGTCTTTCTGACCCTCAACACCACGAGGGCTCGTCTCGATCTTGTGGAGCGCCTCGCCAAGATGAGTGCCACTGCGGCGAGTGACCGGACCGCCGTGCTCGACCTTACGGCGCGACTAAAGCTTGAGGGAAAAATCCGTAACAAATACAATCACTCCATTTTCGATTTCGACGAGAACGGAGAGCTTGAGAGTACCCAATTGATGCGGATCGCCGAATTCGGCGACGAGATCAAGTATGGGAAGCTCGAGGAAGTAGACAATCTGGAGATAGAAAAGCTGGCCAAAACGATCGACAGCATCATTGTCATAAATCAGGAATTGTGGCGCTTTATTCGGGTGGCCGGAATCAAGAAAATATAAGCATCAACAATTTAGAAAATTACTAACCTACTTATACAGGTCGGACCGTATATTCCATATAAGCATTTTCTCCAGTAGTGTTGTGTAAAGGAGGAAACGATGCCGCGGTTGAGTATCGGCGTCTTGGGCAGTTGCCGGGTGGTTCTGGATGACCGGGTCGTGTCCGGTGCGCCCTCGAGCCTCTTCCGCCTGGCATCCTTCGTCGCCCTTTCCGGGCAGAAACTGGCAGCCTCGCGCCAACGTCTGGGAAGTGTGCTCTGGCCCGATGTCGATCACTCCAAGGCTGCCGCCAATCTGCGCCAGGCACTTTCCCGCAGCCGCCACTTTCAGGACAGCCATGGCTTTGTGTTCCTTGAAAGCAATTTCTCCGCCGTCTTCATCGATAACCATAGCCAGGTCGCCTTCGACCTCCTGTCCTTGCTGGAACTGCTTGCCAGCCCGTCCCCGCAGGCTGCCGTTGACCTTTGCTCGGTTTATACGGGCGAGTTGCTGGCTGACCTCCCCGACTCCGGCAGCGAGTTCGAAGAATGGCTGGCGCAGCAGCGCGAGATCCTGAGGAACCGTTGCGCCGATCGGCTGAGTGCCGCGATTTCGCCCAACAGCGCTCTCTCCGAAGAGGCGCGGGTGATCTGCGCCCAAAAGGCCATCGAGCTCGATGCCTGCAATGAGGAGGCCTATTGCTGCCTCATGACCCATGCCGCCATGCATGGAAACCGCTCGCGATTCGAAGCTCTCTACGAAAGCTGCCAGCGCCAGCTGATGCGCGAACTGGGTGTGCGACCATCCTCCAATACGCAGCGAGTCTTTGCCGATCTGGTCGCCCGCTTCGAAGCGCCGCCGACTTTGCCGATCCAGATCAACCGTTCGGGTGATCTTGGGCCGGTATTTGCCACGCACCCGCCAAAATCCTAGTCATCCAGAATTAGTTCCTTGTATTGCCTATCCAATAATACTGATCGCTCTCAATATCTGTAAACCGCTGAAGCAATTGAGCGGATTAGATTTAGATAGCGGATCGGTGGATGCGATGGATTGGGCAATCCAAAACTATGTTCGGTGGGGTTTACTGCAGCTCTGCTCTCGGGCGCACCGGCACTTGCCGACGCCACCATCAAGCTTTCGCTGGCTGGAGAGGCCTTCGATGGCCCGCCCAAATTCGAACTTCGCCTCGATGGCAAGGTTATCGGCTCGGGCGTGCTGGATAAGGCGATCGACACTGGCGAAACCGGCCGGCTCTTCGCCAATGCCAAGCCGCGCAGCTACCTGCAGGAATTCGAGTTCGCCGTTCCGGAAAGCCAGTTCCGCAAAGATGGCGAGATCAGCGTCATCCTCACCAATGACAAATATCTCGATGAGGAAGTGGGGCGGGACCGCAATCTCTTTGTCGATGCCATCACCGTTAACGGCCTCGAGATCGTGGCAGCAGACCTCAAGCTTCTCAATGGCGATAAGCTGCAGCTGCTGGACTACCAGGCGGGCCTGATGCCGATCTACGAAAGCACCAACATGGCAGTGGCCGTGCCGCCCGCAACCGGATGGCCCGCAGAACAGGTCATCGACCTGCCCGAAGCCACGCCTGTCGCTCTTCCGGTCAAGCTCACGCCCAAGCCCGTGGTTCCGATCGCGCGCTAGCCCAACAGCAGTGTTCAACTTTTGCCTCAGCCGGCCCCAGCGGGTCGAGCTTCGACTTGTCACGCGACTAAACTTTGAATGAAGGACTTTTCGAAATGCGCCTGGTCGTCGTCGGATGCGGATATGTGGGCCTGGTGTCGGGAGCGTGCCTCGCAGAGCTCGGTCACGACGTCGTCTGCGTCGATACCGATGCGGCGCGCATCGAGGCGCTCAATGCTGGAGCGGTGCCGATTTTCGAGCCCGGGCTCGAACAGATGGTTGGCCGCATGCTGCATGCCGGTCGCCTCAGCTTTGCTTCTGCGATCCCCCAGCTTGGTAACGACATCGATGCTGTCTTCATCGCCGTCGGCACGCCGCCGAGCAAGAACGGTTTCGGCGCCGACCTGACCTATGTCTATGCCGTGGCAAGAGAAATTGCCGACCGGGCTGGCCAGAAGCTGCTGGTCGTCACCAAATCGACAGTGCCGGTCGGCACCGGAGACATGATTGAGCGTATCATTCGCGAGCGGCGCCCCGACCTCGATCTGCACGTCGCCTCCAACCCTGAATTCTTGCGTGAAGGCAGCGCTCTTCGCGACTTCATGGAGCCAGACCGGATCGTCCTCGGCTGCAATCTTGCCGCGCCGCTCAAGACGCTCCAGGCCATTTACGATCCGATCACCCGGTTCGGCGTGCCGATCCTGGCGACGGATCGAAAAGCGGCGGAACTGATCAAATACGCAGCCAATGCCTTTCTGGCCGTCAAGATCACCTTCATCAACGAGATTGCCGATCTCTGCGAAGCGATCGGCACCGACGTCAACGATGTCGCGAACGGCGTCGGCCTGGATCGGCGCATCGGCCGGGCGTTCCTCCAGGCTGGTCCGGGCTATGGCGGTTCGTGTTTCCCCAAGGATACGGCTGCGCTGATTGCCACTGCGCAGGATTGGGCCGTCAACCTGCGCCTCGTCGAAACCACGATTGCCACCAATGAGGCGCGCAAGCGCTCCATGGCGCGCCGCGTCATCTCTGCCATGGGCGGCAACGTCTTCGGCAAGACCGTCGCCATCCTCGGCCTTACCTTCAAGCCCAATACCGATGACATGCGCGACGCCCCATCCATTGGCCTCGTCAGTGCGCTCCAGCATGCCGGTGCCAAAATTAAAGTCTATGATCCCGAGGGCATGGAACACGCCAGGACCATGCTGGCCGGCGTCGACTATGCCATCAATGCCTATGACTGCGCCGAGCATGCCGACTGCATCGTGGTGATGACCGAGTGGGAAGAGTTCGCTTCCCTTAATGCTGCGCAACTGGCCGACCTCGTGCGCACGCGCCTCGTGGTCGACATGCGCAACGCGCTGGATCCCGAGCAATTGCGAGCCGCCGGCTTTACCGTCTCAGCCATCGGCCGGCCAGCCGATGGGCGGGTGCCTACACCCATGCCGCTTCCGGCATCTGCACTTGCCGAACCGCTCATTCCGGTGCGCGCACGACGCCGTAAGGCGAATGGAAAGCCGCTGCCGCGGCCGCCGATCGCCGGGCATATCCAGCTGCCCACGATCGCACCGGCCTTCCCGGAGTGACCTCGACATGGCAATCCCCAACGACCTTTTAAGCGCAGCCTTGATCGGCCTCTTCGGCCTGACCCAGATCGCCTATTTTCTGACCTTCGTGCTCGACCTCTATTTTTTTACCCGGCCTGTCGATTGGGTGGATACGCGTGAGGCCGGGACCCTGCCGCGCGAGGAGTATCCGTTCATCATCCTGTTTTATCCGGTTCTAAAGGAACTCGAGGCGACGATGCGCACGACTTTTTTATCGCTGGCCCGTCTCGATTACCCGACCGACCGTTATCGGGTCGTGGCCATTCCCAATGCCGACGACACCGAAACCGTCGCCAGCCTCGAGCGCCTAGCGCAGGATTTTCCCTTTCTGCAGATCCTGCGCGTTCCGCCCACTACGCATTCCAGCTGGCAGGTGGTGTGGGATGCCTGGACCGCCACCGATAAGGCCTATTGGTGGCATCGCGGGCGACGGGCGTTCAATCGCGATCTGCCACCCAAGAAGACGCGCCAGCTCATCTACGCCTTCTACAACATGGCCGATGCGCTGATCGAATATGGCGACTTCCTGGTCAACTATATCGACGCGGATTCCTGCCCGCCGCCCGATCATTTCCTCGCTGCGGCGGCCGGGATGCGCCACTATGATGTGCTGCAGGCGCAAAATATTGCCGGCAATCTCAATACAAGCCTCGCCGCTAGTTGGCATGGCTTCGACCATATGGCCTGGGACGGCTCGAAATATCCGCATCTGTCGGCCCACGGGCGCCACCCCTATTGGGTCCTGGGGAAGGGCTTGTTCTTCAAGGCCTCGGACCTTCTGGCGCTGGGTGGCTTTCACCCCTGGCTCACCATCGAAGATCCCGAGGTCGGCATGCGCTTTTGGACCAATGGCAAGCGCATCGGCATTATTGAGAACCCCTTGATCGAGGAAGTGCCGGTCACCTTTGCCGAAGGTATTACGCAGCGCAAACGCTGGGTTGCCGGCTTCTTCCAGAGCCTGGGAAGTCCGTTGCGGGACATGGGCATGCCCCGCGCTGCCCGCATAAAAGCCTGGTTCAATTTCCTGCCCTGCCTCTCGCTGTCGCTGAATTCTCTCGGGCTGCCGCTTGGTGTCTGGGCAATCATCGGCAGCCTCAACGATCAGCAGATCCTGCCTGGCTGGATGCTGCAGCTGTCGCTGCTCAACCTCACCCTTTTCCTCTCGAGCACATCGGCGCTCTATCTGCGCATCTGGCGCCGCAGCAAGCTGGTCCTGCCGCGCAAACGCGACCGCGCCTGGTATCTCCTCCGCATCAACCCGGTTTCGCTGCTGATCTGGTGGACGCTCTGGCTCATCCCCATCGTCATCGGCTTTCGCATGTATCTGCGCGACGAGGGCCTCGTGTGGGAACGCACCGAAAAGCGCGACGCCAACCACGCGCTTGTTCGCGACACCGAGCGCGGCGTCGCGCTGGAAGCCCCCGCTGCCGCGCAAGCGGTTCCGTCCACCATTGCCGATTTCGGGCGCGTCGCCTGACTGTTTTAAGGAGTAAGTGCCATGACTAAAGGTCACGTCCTCATCACCGGCGGCGCCGGCTTCATCGGGTCGCACCTCGTCGATACCATGCTCAGCCGCGGTTTCGAGGTCAGCGTGCTCGATTGCCTGATGCCACAGGTGCATGGCGATGCCGATCTCGATGCGGATGGCTGGCCCGTCTATCTCAATGCTGGGGCCCGCAGGATCAAGGGCGACATACTCGACGACGGCGTCTTCGCCGCCAGCCTTGATGGCGTGACCCATCTGGCCCACCTCGCCGCCTCGGTGGGGGTGGGGCAGAGCATGACCAACATCGTCGATTACACCCGCAACAATGCGATGGCGGCCGCGATCATGCTGGAAATTCTGAGCAAGGGACATCATCAGGTCCGCCGCATGGCCGTGGCTTCCTCCATGTCCATTTACGGAGAGGGCGAATACCGCTCCCTCGCCAACCGGGAAAATGTAACCCCGACCCTGCGCAGCCATGAGCAACTGGCCCGCCGCGAGTGGGAGCTCAGCGACAATGGCGCAGAGCTCGAGCCGGTACCGACACGCGAAACCAAACTGCTGCAGCCGGCATCGATCTACGCCGTCAACAAGCGAGACCACGAGGAAATGTTTCTCGCCGTCGGAAGAGCCCTCGGCATCCCTACAGTGGCTCTGCGCTTATTCAACGCCTACGGATCGCGTCAGGCCTTGGGCAATCCCTATACCGGCGTCGCGGCGATCTTCATTGCGCGGCTCCTCAATGACCAACCCCCGCTGGTCTTCGAGGACGGCGAGCAGAAGCGAGACTTCGTCCATGTGCTCGATGTTGCCAATGCTTTCGCGACGGTTCTCGAAAATGACCAGCAAGTCTGGGAAATTTGCAATGTCGGCAGCGGCCAGGCAATTACCGTCAACGAGATCGCCCTGACGCTGGCGCGGCTCCTCAAGAAGAACATCGCTCCCGAAATTCTCGGTAAGTACCGGGTCGGCGACATCAGGCACTGCTTCGCCGACATCACCAAGCTCGAACAGTTGTTCGGCGCGCGACCGCAGCGCCAGTTCGAAGAGGGCATGCGCGAACTGATCGATTGGGTGGCGACGGCGCGCAAGCCGGTGGACCGCAGCGCCACCAGCATGGCCGAGCTCGCTGGCAATAAGCTCGTGGTCTAGCGGCGCAGCGCCTGTTGGTTTTGTCCAATTGCGTCCTGCAACGCCACATGCATCGGCTTGGGACGAAGGTCGCTGTCGAAGGGCAGCCCGCGATTGGGCGCGGCCGACCCGAAGCGCTCTGGGTCGACCTGGTCACCCCGCTCCACCTGGAGCCAGGAATGGCGATCGGTAACGCCCCAGGTCGTCACGCTCTCGACCGCCGGTTGCGTCAGGGCGATATCGAGATAACGCCGCACCTCGTCGGAGACGCGCATGTCGCGTTCCGCGATCGTGGCGCGATAATCGCGCTCCTTGACGTCGAGCTCGGTGATGAGGATCGCGAGGCCCATATCGGCAATGGCCTGCAAGAAATCGGCGACATCGCGCGCCGGGATCGGCCCCTTGCCGAGATCGAGATGGGCCTGGATGCCTACGGCATGGAGCGGCACGCCCTGGTCGAGCAGGCGTTGCAGCAATGAGAGAAAGGCGGCGCGCCTCTCCACCTCGACATAGTTGTCGTATTCGAAGCCATATTCATTGAGCAGCAGGCGCGCCTGTGGCGCCGCTTCATGGGCGGTTTCAAGCGCCCGCTCTATATAATTCGAGCCAAAGACCTGCTGGAAGGTGTTGCGGCGCAGGCCGTTCCTGCCGTTCTGGGTGTCGATCGGCTCGTTGACGACATCCCAGTCGCCAATGACGTCCCGGTAGCGGCCCATGACGCGATGGATGTGGCGCTCGACGAGTCCCCAATCCCCATCGCGGCGCAGCTGATGCAGAGCCCAATCGGGCGTGCTCTGCTCCCAAATGAGGGCATGGCCGTGCACGCGCTGCCCATTGCGCTGCGCAAAGGCGATCAGGCGGTCGACCGGACCGAACCAGAACTGGCCTTCCTTGTTTTCCACCGAGTTCCATTTGAGATGGATTTCGGGCGTGACCGAGCTGAACTGCGACGCCACGCAGGCAGCCAGTTCAGCATCCTGCTCGATCTGATCGATACGAGCGCATGCGCCAAGCAGACGCCGTTCGGGGCGAAGCGTCTCAGCCACGACAGTTGATGGCAGGGACGTGCCAATCAAGGGGAGAGCGGCCAGCCCGGCCAAAACCTGACGACGTGAGGGCATGAATCGAAGGCACCGTTGCTTTGAAAATCAAAGCTGCGGCCTAAGCAATAAGATTGTGTTACAAAGTGAGCGCTGTTTGCGCTCACTTGAGACCGGCGCTGGGCGCGCAGGTCATGTGTGCTTTCGGGAAAGCGAGGGCTTGCTGACTAGCCGGGATGGCGCGCCGAGCTGCTGTTAGCCCAGCGCATCCCGGTCATGCTGCCTGCGCTTGCTCTTCCGCGGGGGCGCTATCCATTGCCTTCATGTAGAGGTCGAGGAGCGTCTCCTGTTCGTCGCGCTCGTCCTGATCCTGCTTGCGGAGCTTGATGATCTCCTTGATCACCTTGACGTCGAACCCCTCGCCTTTTGCTTCCGCGAAGACTTCCTTCTTGCCCTCGTTGAGGTCGGCGATCTCGGCTTCGATGTGCTCGATACGTTCAACGAACGAGCGGATGCGCCCCCGGCAATACCAGCGTCACTCATGGCAGCTCCTTTTGCTAAAGATGCCTGCACTGTCGTGAAGCCGGGTTGATGAAGCGTAAACCATCTCACCGCTTCGTCGGTACTCCACATCTATCAAGCCAGGCTGCAGGGTAGGGTCATCCTGGGCAGCTAACGCTGCTTTAAAACCGGCGACACGATGTGCGCATAAAGATGATCGTGCGTCACTATTCGTTAGCGGGCGCATCAGTTGAGTTCTCCACGTCGGCTGCCATTCCAATCGTTCAGAGACTGGAAGGCTGCCGAGAGACCGTATCCGCTGCGAACTCAATTGGCCGAAGAAACTTTACCTTACCAAGGCTCACAAACAGCCATGTCGCCGATGACAAAACTTCCGACGGCGTCAAGTTCTCGCCCTGTCTCGCCCCCTAGACGCCCACCAACAAAGAACACCTCGGAACCTTCAACAAAGTAGCTGCCGCCCGTGGTGTGATCCAAATCGGTGTAAGTGCCATCAGCTGATGCGATGAACCCCAAGCCGGCAAGCACCTGCGATCCATTCCCATAACAAGCGTATTCACCCTCTTGAAGGGCTGGCGCGCCGCGTCCGCCTGCATTTGCCGCGCTCGATCCGCCGGTCCAGATTATGCTGCCGTTCGTTATGATGGGGGAACCGAAACTGGCGGCGACAGTGCCGACCAGCGTCGCCGTACATTCAGTCCGTGGCATGTTCCCGGAGCATTCTGATCGAGCCTGCGCAAGATCGGTCGAGTTCATCGATGGCCCGTCAACGTAGATGTAGAGGGTCGCGCGCTGCAGGAGTATTGCAATAGAGGCTTTCGGCTTGAGCTCGGTTGATGACGCAATCTAGTTCAACTTCCTGACCTACCAGCGCGGGGAAGTCTCCAATGACTTCAGCAACGCTTGCTGCCGCAGCTGGCTGAGTCAGACCGGCAAAAATTGCGACTCCAAGTGAATAATACTTCTTCATGCCATCCCCCATACTGCCCAGTGCGGCCTTCTCCCAGCATTAGTGACACGTGAGAGGTTCTGCTGCATTTCAATTCTTGGGCGTCGGAGAACAGCGCTCAAAACTTGCGTGGGAAGAAGGGAAGCAGCCTGCGATCAGCTTGATCACGACGCTTGCCTTTAAGTGGAAAGAGCAGCTGCCCGACCTCATCGCCGCCGCCCGTGTCGCTTAGATTGGGCGGATCGTCGGCGAAACCGGAATTAACGAGTGCCTCGAAAAAATGGCCGGCTAGGTCAAAGCAGTCTTTGCCCGTGCATTATCACAGCGTCCGGCTGTCTCGCATAAGTGGGAGGTGGCCAAGCATCGGCTAAGCCTTCATCGGCACGCCGGCGATGCGGCCCGCACCGATTAAAATTGGCGAGATGGAATGGCGCGCCCGAAGAGATTCGAACTCCTGACCCCCAGATTCGTAGTCTGGTGCTCTATCCAGCTGAGCTACGGGCGCGCATTGCCGATGGTGTCGGCGGGTTCAGGAAGCGGCGGAAACGCTCAACTGCCTGAAGCGAGGCATCCCATACATGGCACTTTCCCCTATTGCAAGCGCGGGTGACGCAAATTCGTCATCAGGCTCTCAAAGCTGTGGACGATGAAGCGGCAGGGTGATGTCAAAGCGCGTGCCGACGTCGCTTTCGCCCAGGGCAAGCGCGCCGCCATGGGCTTCGGTGATCTCGCGGGCGATGGCAAGGCCAAGGCCGGTGCCGCCGGAGCGGGCGGAGCCTTCGAAGGCAACAAAAAGATTGTCGCGGGCACGGGGCGGCAGGCCCGGGCCGTTGTCGATGACCGAGATAATGACCTCGGCGTCGCTCGTTTGCGCTTCGACGGCGATCCGGCCTTGAAAGCCCTCGCGCGAATAGGCTTCGAGCGCTTCGCGCGCGTTTTTCATGAGGTTGACGAAGACGCGGCCGAGTTGGCTGGGATCGGCTTCGAGTTCGAGCTCTTCGGGAACGCCGTTTTTCCAATCCAGCATGGGATTGCCGGCGGCGCGGGCATCAAGGGCTGCGTCTTCGACCAGCTCGTGCAGCATGACCGGCGCAAATTTTGGGGGTGCGGTGGCTTCGCGGCCGAAGTCTAGGACGGATTGGGCAAAGCCGATGGCTTTGTCGAGTGTCGTGACGAGGCGGGGCGCGAGGCGTTGCACCTTGGGATCGTCGAGGGTCGCCACCTGATCGGAGAGCAGCTGTGCCGACGTGAGGGTGTTGCGCAGGTCGTGATTGATCTTGGCGACGGCGAGGCCGAGATCGGCAAGGTGCCGGCGTTGGCGCAGCATGGAGAAAAGGTCCTGCTCCATGGCGGAAAGTTCGCGCTCCAAGATGCCGATCTCGTCGCGGCGGGTGGAGGGCGACAGAATCAGGGAACCGTTTTCCGGCGCTTTGCGGAAGCGCAGCATGTTGTTGGTGACCCGGAGGATCGGGTCGAGGAAGAGGGTGCTGACCAGCATGTAAAGAACGAAGGCGGTGACCGCGGCAATGCCGAAGGAGACGAGGATGATGCCTCGCGAATAATCGATCATGTCTCGGCGCAGCGGATTTTCCGGCATCAGCAGTTCGACAAGGGCTTCATCGTTATCGCCTTCGCCGACGATGCGCAGGGTGCGGCCCGGTCCGGCAAACAGCGTGTCGAGCGCGCCCATGACCTGCGAACCGAGATCGGTTTGACGCAGATCGGCGGTGACGACGCGCTCGGGCATCACCGGTTCGGTGCGCTCGATCAGCTGGCTTTGGCCTTCGCGGCGATAAACGATGGCGTCGGCGCCGGCCGAGCCAAGGAGCCGGTCGGTGAGGTTTCGCGGCAGCGCGAGGACATCGGGCACGGCATCGAGGACACGGGCGGCCACGACGCCAACGCGCAGGCGATCCTGCAGCCAGGTGGTGCGGAAGCTCGCCAGAGAGGGGAAGTAGATGACGATTTCGACCAGCAGGATGACGCCGATAATGGTGGCGATGAGCTTGTAGGAGAGGCCGGAGAAGCGGTTTTTCGTGACGTTGGGGGCTTTCATGTCCGTCTCGATCCTCGGCCAGGCCTCAAGCCTTGTCAGTCCCTAGAGCGGGATGATGCGGCGGAGCGCACGACGCCGTGCCGCCCAGGGTGAAACGGGACGAGTGGCCAGATAGTTTGCTCCAAGCTCGGAAATGGTTGTCATCAGACTCGGATGGGGCAGCGACAGCTGCGCCAGTTTAGCCAAGGACAGCCCCTGTTCCATCGCCAGCGCCAGAACAGCAGCCATGTCCGCAGCGCCAGGGCCGACGATACTGGCGCCCAGGATCGTGCCATTGGGACCGGTCAAAACTTTAACTAGCCCCTGGCCCTGATTGGTGGCGAGCGCTGCGGGGTTTTCGGCAAAGCTGGCGCGGAAGATGCCGCTGCCGGGGCGCAGTTTCTCGGTGTTTGCCGTCGATCGCCCGATCTGGGCCAGTGGCGGATCGGTCAGGACGAGAAGCGGTTGCGGCGGGAGCCTGGTTGCTGCTGCGCCCAGCACGGCATCGACCACGGCGCGGCCGTGACGCTGGGCGTGGTGCCACTGCGTAATGCCGGAAGCGGCCCCGACGAGGCGGATGCGACGATTGGCGGTTTGGCCGAGATCGCCGGTGACCAGGGCTGCGCCATCGCGCTTGGGCTGAATGCGGGCAGCAGCAGGATCGAGCGGCTGCAGATCCGCCGTGCCGCCCATGGCCACAAGCACATGGGAGATATCGAGCGACTTCTGTTCGCCGGACGGAAGATCAACGACGGCGCCAGTGCCCTGCGATCGTGGCTGGATGGCAGAAACGCTACCGCCATCCAGGATCGCGATGCCTTCGGCTTGCAGCTGTTGCAGCAGAATGGACGCCGTCTCGGGATCAAAGCCGGGCAGGGCAGGGCCCTGGGGGACGATGGTCACGTCCGAGCCGAGCCGCGCGAAGACCTGCGCCAGGGCGAAGGCCGAAGCATCGTTGCCGATAACGAGAAGGTGGCTGAGCTTGCGCGTGGAAGAGAGAATCGACTCGGTGGTGAAGGCGCCGATCCGGTCGAGACCCGGAATGGCGGGAGCGGAGGGCGTGGCGCCGACCGCGAGGATAGTTGTGGCGGCCTTTATCTGTGTTTCGCCGACAACAAGGGTTTGAGCGTCGGAAAACCGCGGCTCGCCGCGCCGGATCTCGATACCGAGCGCGCCGAGGCGCTCGGTGCTGTTGGCCGGGGCAAGCTGGGTCAGCAGCGCCTCGATATTCTCCTGGATGGCGCGAAGATTGATCTTGGGCTCTGATGCGGAAAGGCCGAAATCAGCACCGCGGCGCGATGCTTGGGCGCGGGCGGCAATCGCTTGAAGGCGGGCAAGGCGCAGGGCGTTTTCCGATGCGTCGCCCGGTTCGGTCGCGCCACGGTCGACCAGAACGACCTCGGCGCCAAGGCGTCGCGCATGTTGCGCCAGATCGATCCCCAAGGCGCCGGCGCCGACAATGCAAAGATCGGGTCTAAGAAGTTCAGCCATATCCGCTAGGAGCTTGGGAAAAGTTGTGCACTTATGGGCGGGAACGGCGGCCTTTACAACTCTGGCGCAAAGGCTGCGACATTGGCTGACGTGCGTTGACTTGGGGTCTGCTTTTCCCTATAGACCGCACCAACCCGAAGGCGGCGCGGCTTGCCCGCCACCATGATTATTTCTGCAATTTTGCAGCAGCATTAAGAGGAACCGTGCCAAGCGCGGTTTGATGACATGAAGCGTACATACCAGCCCTCCAAGCTTGTGCGTGCCCGCCGTCACGGTTTCCGTGCCCGCATGGCGACCAAGGATGGCCGTATCATTTTGAACCGCCGCCGCGCGGTCGGCCGCAAGAAGCTCTCGGCCTAAGGATTTTTGGCCGGATGACGGCCGAACAGCCCACGAGCAAAGCCCAATTGCGCCGCCTCAAGCGGCGCGCGCAGTTTACCAAGGCCGCCCGGGGCAATCGCGCCGGGCGTTCTGCATTTGGGCTGCAGGCGGTTGCCGTCGATGCGCCCGATGCCGGCGTCGGCTTCACAGTTACCAAAAAGTCGGCAATTCGCCCGAGCGCAGCCGAATGAAACGGCGCCTGCGCGCTGCTGCGGCAGCATGCGCGCGTGACTTTGTGCCCGGACATGACTATGTGCTGCTGGCGCGACGCGAGGCCTTGAGCCTGCCCTTCGCCAAACTCGTCGCCGACTTGGGCGGCCTTATATCCCGCGTGCATGATGAAGCCGCGGGCAAACGTCCATCTCCTGGCCGCGGCCAACGGAACGCATGACCGATGAAATCTGACAATCGCAACATCATCCTTGCCGTCGTGCTCAGCATGCTGGTGCTGTTCGGCTGGCAGTTCTTTGTTGCCGGCCCGCAATTGCAGCGCGCCCAGGAACAGGCTGCCGCCCGCGACGCCGCAGCCGCTGCTGCCCAGGCTCAAACAGAGCCGCTGGCCGTGCCGACCGTCAATGCCGATGGCACGACGTCGACGCCGGCTGCGACCGCGCCCGCCGATGCTGCCAGCCAGACCTTTGCCGATCGCGAGAGCGCTCTTGCTGCCAGCCAGCGCGTGACCATTTCGACCGCCGACCTCGAGGGCTCGATCAACCTCACCGGCGCGCGCATCGATGATCTGCAGCTCAAGAATTACCGCGAAACGGTGGATCCGCAGTCCCCGATCATCACCCTGCTCAAGCCTGCAGGCCTCACGGACGCTTACTTCATCGAGCAGGGTTTTGCTGCATCCGGCAACGCAGTTGCCGTTCCCGATGCGCAGACCGTTTGGGCCGTGGAAGGCGCGAACACGACGCTTAGCGCCGAAACGCCCGTGACCCTGGTGTGGGACAATGGCGCGGGCCTTGTTTTCCGCCGCACCATCGCGGTCGACAATTTCTATCTTTTCACCGTCACGCAGACTGTCGAGAACCAGGGCGCTGGCGACGTTGCGCTCTTCCCCTATTCGCGCGTCGTTCGCCACGGCAATCCCAAGGTCCAGAACTTCTTCATCCAGCATGAAGGCCCGATCGGCGTTCTGGGCAACAACAATTATGTGTCGCGCAAGTATGGCGACCTGCAGAACGAAAAACAGGTCGACTTCGCCTCGACGACGGGGTGGCTGGGTATCGCCGACAAGTATTGGGCGACCGCCGTGCTGCCCAAGCCGGGTACCGGCATCAATGCGCGCTTCGCCTATTCGGCGCCGGCGGGCACCAATGTGTTCCAGTCCAACTATGTGGAAACGCAGCCGGTCGTCGTGCCGGCGGGCGGCACCGTCAGCCATGAATCCTACGTCTTTGCGGGCGCAAAGGAAGATCGCGTCATTGCGGGCTACCAGGAGACCTATGGCTTCGATCGCATCGAGCTCTTGATCGACTGGGGCTGGTTCCACTTCCTGACCAAGCCGATGCACTGGGCGCTGGTCAATCTTTATGCCCTGCTCGGCAATTTCGGCCTCGCCGTCCTTGCCGTGACCATTATCGTCAAGGCCATCTTCTTCCCGCTGGCCAACCGCTCCTATGCCTCCATGGCCGCGATGCGTCGCGTGCAGCCGGAAATGAAGGCGATCCAGGAGCGGCTCAAGGACGACCGTCCGGCCCAGCAACAGGCGATGATGGAGCTTTACCGCAAGGAAAAGATCAATCCGCTGAGCGGCTGCTGGCCGATCCTGATCCAGATTCCGGTGTTCTTCGCGCTCTACACCGTTATCTTCATCAGCCTCGAAATGCGTCATGCGCCGTTCTTCGGCTGGATTCAGGATCTGGCGGCGCCCGATCCCACCAATATCTTCACGCTGTTCGGCCTGATCCCGTGGAATCCCACGGTCCTGCCGGTCATCGGTTCCTTCCTCCACCTGGGCGTCTGGCCAGTGATCATGGGCATCACCATGTGGGTGCAGATGCGCCTCAATCCGCCACCGCCGGATCCGACGCAGCAGATGATCTTCAACTGGATGCCGGTGATCTTCACCTTCATGCTGGGCACGTTCCCGGCAGGTCTGGTGATCTACTGGGCGTGGAACAATACGCTGTCGATCGCGCAGCAGTGGTTCATCATGAAGCGGCATGGTGCCGAGGTGAACCTCTTCGGCAACATCATGAGCAGCTTCAGGCGCAAGCCGAAACCGGTCGAAACGACCAAGAGCTGATCCTTCGGGCCCGCCGCTCCTTCCGGCGGGCCTTTTCGTAAAAGGGGGCCCCTGTGAGCCAGCCTGATTTTCCCACCGACATTATCGAGCGCGGGCGCCTGTTGTTCGCGCGGCCGTTCCTATTCACCAAGGGCTGCGTGTCGATCAAGGACCTGCCGGAGCCAGATCGGCTCGAGATCGCCTTTGCGGGACGATCCAATGTCGGCAAGTCGAGCCTCATCAATGCGCTGTGCGGCACGTCGGGCCTGGCGCGTACCTCCAATACGCCGGGGCGGACGCAGGAGCTCAATATCTTCGAGTCGCAGAGCGAGCCTCTGCGCATCGTCGACATGCCAGGCTATGGCTATGCCAAGGCGCCAGAGCCCAAGGTCAAGGCCTGGACGAAGTTGGTGCACCAGTACCTTACCGGCCGCGCCACGCTGCGGCGCGTCTATGTGCTGGTGGATAGCCGCCATGGGCCCAAGGACAACGACCTATCGGTGATGAACGAGCTCGACCGGGCGGCGGTGAGCTATCAGGTGGTGCTGACCAAGGTCGACAAGCCGTCGGCGACGGAACTCGAGAAGGTCATCGCGTTGACCAAGCAGGCGATTGCCAAGCGTCCGGCGGCGCATCCCGATGTGATCGAGACGTCGAGCGAGAAGAATCTGGGGCTTGGGCACTTGCGATCGGAGATCGCGCTGCTGTTGGCGAGCTGAGAAGCAAACCAGAGCCACACCCTCGTCCTTCGAGACGCTTCGCTCCTCAGGATGAGGGCTACTGCGACAGTGGCGCTACCGCGTGCTGTCGAAGAAGTTGCGGATGATGGCGCGGAGTTTTTGCGAGTCGGACGGCGTCTGCATCGAGGTGAGCGCGGCGTCGATGACCGTTTCCGGCGCCTTTTCGCGGCGCATTTCGACGAGTGCGGTGGCGTAGGCGTCGTCGAATTCGGGATGGGGCTGGACGCTCATGGCGCGGCCGTTCCGATAGACGAGGCCGGCATGCGGGGCAAAGTCGGAGGCGAGTAAGACGTCTGCCGATGGAGGCACTGTAAGGACCTGATCCTGGTGCGAACAGGCGACGGACAGGGTCGCCGGTGCGTCACCCATGAAACCGGGGCGGCTCTCGATCCGGTAAGTGTGGCGTCCGAGGCCCCAGCCTTTTTCGGACTTGCGCACATCGCCACCCAGGGCATCGGCCATGATCTGATGGCCGAAACAGACGCCGAGCATGGGCGTGCCATTATCATAGGCGCGGCGGATGAAATCGCGGAGGGGTGGTAGCCAGTCGTGGTCTTCGTAGACGCCGGCGGGTGAGCCGGTGATGACGATGCCTTCGAGGTTTGCGGGGTCGGGCAGGCGGCCGGATCGGGCATCGGCGTCATCGAAGCTCAGACCTTCGCCGGTGGTTTCGAACATCTGCCGAAACATCAGCGGATAATCGTTGAACTGCGGCTGGAGGTGGGCCGGGACGGCGCCGGTCTGGACAATGGTGAGCTTCATGAGGGGCAGCCTGGTGGATCTGCCCCTCACCTAAAGGCAATAACGGGCGCTTTCAATCGCGCTTAATTGGAACCGTTGTTCGGGCGGGCCTTGTCGCCGCCTTCGCGCGTGTCCTTGGTCTTTGCATCGGGGGTCTGACCGAAATCGGTGCCGCCCAGGTGACCGCCGGCATCGACCTTGTCGAGCTGCGGATCGGCCTTGGAGCCTTGGTCTTTGGTGCTGTTCTGGGACATTGGAAATCCTCCTATAATGAGCGGGACCAATGATCCCGCCCCGGTGAGGTTCCCGAAAGATCAGGCAGCGGCGAAGCGCAGGGCGACGCCGTTGATGCAGTAGCGGAGGCCAGTCGGCTGCGGACCGTCTTCGAACACATGGCCCTGGTGGCCACCGCAATTGCTGCAATGGACTTCGGTGCGGGTCATGAACAGGGATTCATCGACCGATGTACCGATCGCGCCATCGATATAGGTGTAAAAGCTTGGCCAGCCCGTGCCGCTATCGAATTTGGTTTCGGAGGCAAAGAGCGCCTGATCGCAGCCGGCGCAATGGAAAGTGCCGGCGCGGTGCTCGTCGTTGAGGGGCGACGTATAGGGGCGCTCGGTGCCTTCGTGGCGCAGCACGTCATAGGCCGCTCCATCGAGCTTGGCCTTCCATTCGGCATCGGTGAGCTTGAAGGGGAAATTGCCTTCCGCAGCGGTAGTCGCGCGGTTAAGGCCGAGCGCGGCGACGAGGCCGGCAACGGCGCCTGAAGCAAGCAGGGTGCGGCGAGTCATGGTCATGGGTCTCTCTCCCGTTAAAAGAAAAACCCGGCGCCGTCCGGCACGGAGCCGGACGACACTGGGCGAAAGACGCGTCCCGCCAAACGCGAGGGCAACGCTGGGGTCGCGCATCGGTCTTGCCGGCGGGCGGCAAGACCTCCTTCACTGCGCCATTCGTTGTGGCGCGGTGATTGGTTACATCTTCGGCGTCAGGACGGCGTCGATGACGTGGATCACACCGTTGGACTGGATGACGTCCGGGATCGTGACGTTGGCAACGGTGCCGTTTTCGTCGGTCACGGTGACGTTGCCGCCTTCAGCCTTGAGGGTCAGCTTGCAACCGCCGACGGTGTCGACAACATGCTCGCCGCCATCGGCTTCAACCATCGAGACGATGTCGGTCGACAGAGCGCGAGCCGGGATCACGTGGCAGGTCAGGATCTGGGTCAGCTGATCCTTGTTCTCGGGGAGGAGAAGGGTGTCGACGGTGCCGGCCGGGAGGGCTTCAAAGGCAGCGTTGACGGGAGCGAGAACAGTGAACGGACCTTCACCCGAGAGGGTTTCGACGAGGCCGGCGGCCTGCACGGCAGCAACCAGGGTGGTGTGGTCAGCAGAGTTCACGGCGTTTTCGACAATGTTCTTGTCGGCATACATCGGAGCGCCACCAACTTCGGGGTTTTCCTGAGCGTAAGCAACGCCGGACAGGGCGCCAAAGCTAAGAACGGCAGCGACAGAGAGAGCACGAATGGAGATCATTGGGAGTTCCTTCCTGTTTAAATCTTGGTCCCGTCTTGCTTGGGACAACGTGAGATACGGAAGCTTCTTCTCGCCAGTTTCGCGCAAAAAGCAGATATTTATTGTTTAATTGGCGGAACCTTTTGCCAAATCGCGTCGCACACCAAGCCTGGTCATCTTCTCAGCCAAGGTGCGTCGCGGCACCTGCAGAGCTTCGGCTGCGGCAGCGATGGAATCCTGATGGCGGTCGAGTTCGGCTTCGATGAGGTGGCGTTCGTAAGCGGCGAGACGATCGCCCAGGCTTTCGCCGGATGATGAGGGCGCGCGCTGGCCGATGATGTCGCCGATCGAGCGCCCTGTCGCACCAAGCCCTAAGGCGAAGCGATCGGCTGCGGCCTTGAGCTCGCGCACATTGCCGGGCCAGGGGTGGGAGAGGAGCGCGCTGATGTCGGCCGGATGCAGATTGGGCACGGGTCGGCCAAAGCGGCGGGCAGCGTCGGCCAGAAAGTAGTGGAAGAGGATGACGCTGTCATCACCACGATCCCGCAAGGGCGGCAGATGCAGTTCGGCGAGGTTGAGACGATAGAAAAGGTCGGCGCGGAAGCGGCCGGCTTTGCTTTCGGCGGCGAGGTCGACCTTGGAAGCGGCAATGATGCGCAAATCGAGCGGGATCTGCCGGTTCGAGCCCAGCCGCTCGACCACGCGCTCCTGGATGACGCGCAGCACTTTGGCCTGGGCCAAAAGTGGCATGGACTCGATTTCGTCGAGCAAGAGCGTGCCGCCATTGGCATATTCGAACTTGCCGATGCGCTGCCCGCCAGCACCGGTAAAGGCCCCGCTCTCGTGGCCGAAGAGTTCGCTTTCGATGAGTTCAGCGGGAATGGCGGCGCAGTTAACGGCGACGAAGGCCCCTTTGGCCCGCGGCGAAAAGTCGTGAAGGCAGCGGGCAACGACTTCCTTTCCCGTCCCGGTTTCACCCAGGACGATGATGTCGGCCGGGATCGAGGCCAGCTCGAGAACAGAGCGGCGGAGTTCTTCCATAACGCGGGACGAGCCGACGAGGCGGGTGGCCAATTCGGTTTCGCCGCCATCGAGCTTGCGGCGCAGATCCGCCAGCTCCCGCTTGAGCCGTGCCTGTTCTGCGGCCCGGCTGATGGAGGCGACAAGCTGATCCGGCACATAGGGCTTTTGCAGGAAGTCGAAGGCGCCGGCGCGCATGGCTTCGACGGCCATGGGAACATCGCCATGGCCGGTGATCAGGATCACCTCGGTGGGGAGGCCGCGCTCGTTGATGGAGCGCAGGAGGTCGAGGCCCGAGAGGCCGGGCATGCGAACGTCGGTCAGCACCACATGGGGATGCCTGTCGTCAATCACGGTCATGGCTTCGCCGACATTGGCGGCCGTGGCCGTGGCAAAACCGGAGAGGCGCAGCCATTGATCGAGCGCCGTGCGCACCATTTCTTCGTCGTCGATGATCAGGACGGAAGGCTCGGTCATGCGGATACTCGTGTGGCGGCAGAAAAGGCCGTGGGCAGGGATATGGTGAAGGTCGATCCCTGGCCGGGAGAAGAGCGGGCCGTGATGGTGCCGCCGCTGTCGCGTACGAGGCCATAGGAAATGGAGAGGCCAAGGCCGAGGCCCTTGCCGGCAGGCTTGGTGGTGAAGAACGGATCGAAGAGGGACGAGAGATCCGATGCGGTGATACCGGTGCCGGTATCGGTCACGGCGATTTCTATGTGGCCGTCGCGATCGGTGACGCCGATCGACAGCACCCGCAGCGGCGTTTCGGCCATCGCATCGGCGGCGTTGGCGATGAGGTTGATCAGCACCTGCTCGAGATGGACCGGGTTGGCGGCCACGGCGAGCGGAGGGCGTGGCCGGCGATATTCGATATCAACGCCAACCTGGCGGAGGCGGTGGTCAGTGAGGTCGAGCGCATTGGCGATGGCAGAACCGATGTCGGCCTCCATGGCCACAAGCGTTTCCTTGCGCGCAAAGGTCTTGAGGTGACCGGTAAGCGTTGCGAGGCGTTCGACGACCTTGTCCATGGCGCCGATGATGGGGCCGAGTTCACCCGTGCCGCGCCGCTGCTCGATCAATCGCGCGCTGGCAAGATGAGTGGTGAGCGCCGCGACGGGCTGGCTGACTTCATGGGCGACCCCGGCCAGTGCCTGGCCAAGGCTTGCCATCTTGGCTGCTTGTACAAGGCCATGCTGGGCCTCGCGCTCGGCCCGTTCCGCCCGCACCCGGTCGGCGATTTCAGCGCGGAGCTGCTCGTTGACGGCATGCAGATCCTCGGTGCGTTCCGCCACGCGCTGTTCCAGCCGCTCGTGATCGGCAAGCCGCTGTGCCACGAGCCGGCGTCGCTGTTCGAACAGGACGAGGATCAGGAGCAGCGCCGCGCAGGCGAGTGACGCCGCGCTGGCCATAGTGAGGGCACCGCCATAAAGCGGCGACAACGGTGTCAGGGAGAGGAGCTTCCAGCCGTGCTTTGGCAGGCGGAGTTCGCGCAGCACGAAGTAGCCGGAGGTTTCGGGATCGTTACCGGACAGGAGGGCAAATTCGGCACCGCGCGAAAACCAACGATCGGTGATGATGCCGGTATTGTCGACGCCGTTTTCGCCATAGCGCTGCTGGCTCGAAATGCCGGCGAACTGCGACCGGGGGATGGTCTGAAGGGGACGGTAGCGCCAATCGGGACGTGTGGAGAGGATCACCACGTCGTTGATGTCGGTGATGCCGATAAGCTCGCCCGATTGCCACCAGGTGGCTTCGATCTCGCCGAGGTTGATCTTGGTGACCGCGACACCCATCGGGCCGTCGGGACCATCGACCCGTTGCGACAGGAAGTAGCCTGGGACGCTCGTCGATATGCCGAAGGCATAATACTCGGTTCGGCCACGCTCCATCGCATCGGCAAAGTAGGGGCGGAAGGAATAATTGGTGCCCACGAGGCTCGTCAGCGTCCACCAATTGCTGGCGGCGACGACGCTCCCATTTTCCTCCATGAGGAAGATTTCGCCAGCGCCGGCAGTTTCGTTGAGCTTGCTCAGATAGCCATTGGCCGCTTCGACGGCGGCAGGGTCATCGGGGCGCTCGAGCGCTGCCCGGCTTTCGGGTGCCTGCGAGATGGCGACGGGAAGATAATGGAAGCGCTCGATGATGGCTTCCAGCGTGCGATCGAAGAGCGTCAGCCGCCGCTGCGCACCTTCGCCAGCACTGCGCACGGCGGCGCTCAGGGTCACTTCGAAGACGACCCAAAAGGTCAAAGCGACGACCGCAAGCCCGACGGCCGTGAAGGTCAGCTGACGACGTCGAAACTTGAGCATGGCTCGTATCAAATGCGCGATCCTGGCAAGATTTCGCCAAGGCGCAGAGTGGCGCAGGCAAGTTCTTGCCAAAAGTTTTAACACGCTGCGCGGCAAATGCATATCTGCCTTGCGTTTCGAACTTGGCACGAGCTTTGCAAAGCTCGGTCCAGCCCTAATGGGCCAACCTTTTGGGAGGACAACATAATGAAATCCATCGTCACCAAACTCGCGGCAGGCCTCGTCGCCGTATCGGCACTTACCGGCATAGCCCTTGCCCAGGAATATCCCAGCCAGCCCGTCACCATCGTCGTGCCCTTCGCCGCCGGCGGTCCGACCGACACCGTGACCCGCCTTGTCGCCGCCGCGATGAGCGAAGATCTGGGCCAGCAGGTCGTGGTACAGAATGTCGGCGGCGCCGGCGGTACGCTTGGCGCTGGCCAGGTCGCAGCTGCAGCCAATGACGGTTATACGCTCTTGCTGCACCATATCGGCATGTCGACCGCGCCGGCGCTTTATGCCAGCCTGCCGTTCGATCCGGTGACCGACTTTGCGCCCATCGGCCTTGTCACCGAAGTGCCGATGACCGTCGTGGCCCGCAAGGATCTCGAGCCGGCCGATATTGGTGCGTTGATCACCTTCATCAAGGAAAACGGCGAAAACATCACCTATGGCAATGCCGGTATCGGTGCTGCCAGCCAGCTCTGCGGCCTGCTGCTGCAGGATGCGCTGGAGGTCAAGATGACCGAAGTGCCGTATCAGGGCACCGGTCCGGCCATGACCGATCTTTTGGGCGGCCAGATCGACATGATGTGCGACCAGACCACCAATACGACGAGCCAGATCCAGGCCGGTGAGATCAAGGCCTATGCCGTGACGACCCCGGAACGCGTCGCCATTCTGCCTGACCTGCCGACCCTGGCCGAAAGCGGCGTGCCGGACTTCAACCTCTCCGTCTGGCACGGGCTTTACGCTCCGGCTGGCACCGATCCGGCGATCATCGAACGGCTGACCGCATCGCTCCAGGCTGCCCTGGCCGATGAAAGCGTTGCCAACAGCTTTGCCGAACTGGGCACCGCGCCGGTCGCCGCCGACCAGGCGACGCCCGAAGCGCTCGCGGCACAGCTCGAAAGCCAGATCGGCCTTTGGGGCGAGGTCATCTCGGCGGCCGGCGTTTCGGCTCAGTAAGCACAATAAGGCGGGCGCCGCTCACCGGCGCCCGTTCCATTCCGGTCTTCGGGAGGAAGACATGGCCGTCAATGTTTCGCGGAACGATCTTGCCGCGGGGGCGATGTTTGTCGCCTTCGGCAGCTATTTTGCGATCGAAGCGCTCAAATACGAATTCGGTACGCCGTTCCGCATGGGCCCAGGCTTCATGCCGGTGCTGTTGGGCGGCATTCTCGTGGCCTTGGCGTGGCAGTGGCTGCGCAGGGGCTGCGAAAGGGCGCGGACGATGCAGCGCCGCCCTGGCCGTGGCGCGGCTTTGTTCTGGTGCTGGGCACGATCCTTTTCTTTGCAGCGACGGTTCGCGGCCTCGGCTTTCTGCCCACCGTCACCATTGCGACCTTTGCCGTCGCCATGTCGAGCACGCGCAATTCGGTGCTGTCCTCGCTGGTCATCGCGATCGGGCTTTGCGTGCTCTGCTACCTGATCTTCGTCGTGGGGCTCGGGATGATCATCCCGCTGGTCGGACCCTGGCTGCAGTTTGGAGGCGCTTGAGCCATGGATCTCTTCTCATCGCTTTCGCTCGGCTTTTCGGTCGCGCTCGATCCGTTCAACGTCCTTTATTGCTTTCTTGGCGTGTTGCTGGGGACGCTGGTCGGCGTGCTTCCCGGCATCGGTCCGACGGCGACCATCGCCATGCTGTTGCCGATCACCTTTTCGCTCAATGCGGAAACGGCGCTGATCATGCTCGCCGGCATCTATTACGGCGCCCAGTACGGTGGCTCGACCACCGCCATCCTCATCAACCTGCCGGGCGAATCCTCGTCAGCCGTGACCGCCATCGACGGCTATCAGATGGCGCGCAAGGGCAGGGCGGGTGCGGCGCTGGCAACGGCCGCCATCGGCTCCTTCTTCGCCGGCTCTGTCGCGACCTTTATCCTTGCCGCCTTTGCACCACCGCTCGCGCGTGCGGCTCTCAATTTCGGGGCGCCGGAATATTTCTCGCTGATCGTCCTGGGGCTCCTGGTCTCGATCGCGCTGGCGCATGGCTCGATCCTCAAGGCGCTGGCGATGATTGTGCTCGGGCTGTTGCTCGGCATGGTCGGGCAGGACATCTATACCGGCACGCCGCGCTTCACCTTCGGCGTCCGCGAAATGTTCGGTGGTCTTAACTTCGTCGCCGTGGCGGTGGGTGTGTTCGGCATCGCCGAAATCCTGCGCAATCTCGAAAACGAGACCGAGCGCGAAGTGGGGGTAAAGAAGGTCACCAACCTGTTCCTCACGCGCGAGGATATCCGCCGCATTATCGGGCCGATACTGCGTGGCACGGGCCTCGGCTCGATCCTCGGCATCCTGCCGGGTGGCGGACATATTCTTTCGTCTTTTGCCTCCTATTCGGCGGAAAAGCGGCTCTCCAAGCACCCCGAAGAGTTCGGAAAGGGGGCGATCGAGGGCGTGGCGGGACCGGAATCGGCGAACAATGCCGCGGCGCAGACAAGCTTCATTCCACTGATGACGCTGGGTATTCCAGCGCATCCGGTGATGGCGCTGATGATCGGGGCATTTATTCTCCAGGGCATTACGCCCGGCCCGAACGTCATCAACGAACAGCCGGCGCTGTTCTGGGGCATTATCGCCTCGATGTGGATCGGCAATCTCCTGCTCGTCATCCTCAACCTGCCGCTGGTGGGACTGTGGGTGAAGATGCTGTCGATCCCCTATCGCGTGCTGTTTCCGGCGATCGTGCTCTTCGCCTGTATCGGGACGTTCTCGATCAACCAGAACATCTACGATATCTACGCCATCGCCTTTTTCGGGCTCGTTGGCTACCTGCTGATCCGCTTCGGCTGCGAACCGGCGCCGCTGCTGCTCGGCTTCGTGCTCGGGCCGCTGCTGGAAGAGCATCTGCGCCGCGCCATGATCATCTCGCGCGGCGATCCGATGATCTTTATCGAGCGCCCGATCTCGGCGACGCTGTTGGGGCTGGCTGTCGCGGCGGTGCTGATCGCGGTGCTGCCCTCGATCCGGCGCAAGCGCAAGGAAGTGTTCGTCGAGGACGATTGAGGGGCTGAGGAAGGCCCCTCACCCGCCGCTTCGCGGCGACCTCTCCCCCGGAGGGAGAGGTCGGAGTGCCAAACGCCGCGGAGCGGCACCTCTCCCTTGGGAGAGGTCGGCCGTAGGCCGGGTGAGGGGGCCTTAACTTACCGGAACGCCGGGATCACATGCCGGCCGTAACCGGCGATAATTTCTTCTTCGTCGCCGCTGTCGAGGTAGATGTTGAACTGCGTTACGCCGGCGGCTTCCAGTGCGTGGATCTTGCTGATGTGCTCGTCCGGTTCGCCGAGGACGCAGAAGCTTTCGACGACGTCGTCGGTGATGAAATCGAGATAGGGATTATCGGCCTGGCCGTGCTTCGAGTAGTCGTAGCCGCGGCGTTTTTCGATGTAGCTGGTGAGGCTTTGCGGGACCTTGTCGCTGTCGGAGCCGTATTTTTCGACGATATCGGCGACGTGATTGCCAACCATGGCCGGAAACCACTTGACCTTCTCGATGGCGCGCTTCTTGTCGCCGAAATAGGCGGGGGCGGCGGCCATGGAGCGGTAGTTGCTCATGTCCTTGCCGGCCAACTGGCCGGCTTCGATGCACTGGTCGGTGAACCACTTGCAGAGCCCCGGATCGGCGATCTGCAACACCACGCCATCGGCGCTTTCGCCGGCGGTCTTAAGGGCTAGTGGGCCGTAGGCGGCGATCCAGCTTGGCATGTCGTGACCGACCGCCCAGGGGAATTGCACGGCAGCGGGAATTTCGCCGTAGGAGACCTCTTCGCCGCGGACCATGGCCTTGGTCTTGTCGATGAATTCGGCGACGCGCTTGAGGGTCGCGGGCTTCTTTCCCATGACGCGCATGGAACTATCGCCACGGCCGACCGCGAGGTCGAAGCGGCCGCCGGATTGCTTGGAAAGCGAGCCGAAAATCGAGGCGGCGACGGACCAGTCGCGCACGTCCGGGTTGGTGACGAGGGGGCCGAAACGCATGTCTTGCGTGTGTTCCATGCACATGGCGATGGCGGCGTAGCAGTCGCGCCAGAGGATGTGGCTGTCATAGAACCAGCAATAGGAGAAGCCGGCATATTCGGCGGCGCGGACCAGGTAGCGCGCGCGATCCGCTTCGATAAAGCCCTTGAAGGTAATGCCGAATTCCATGTTTCCCCTCACCGTCAAAAATTTGACCAGTCGATCAAAATTTGTGCGGCGGCACGGCGATTGTCAATCGGGATTCGGTGCAGCGTCGTCGAAGACGATGAGGGGCCTGAGCGGGTCTTTGCTGTCACCGAGGTGAGCATGGACGCCGTAAACCGAGAGCATCAGCGCGGATGTGAGCACAATGTGCGGTGGCCCCTCGGCAATAAAATGACCGTTTGCCAAAACGACGAGATGATCGCAGTAGCGAGACGCGAGGTTGAGGTCGTGGAGCGCGAGGACGATGGTCGTGCCGGTTTCGGCTTTGCGCCGCAAAAGCGAGAGCAGTTGCAGCTGGGCGCGAATGTCGAGGTGGCTGGTGGGCTCGTCGAGGAGAAGCAGGCGCGGCTCTTGCGCCAGCGCACGGGCGAGGTGGACGCGCTGCTGCTCGCCCCCGAAAAGAGTCGAGAAGCGGCGGTCGGCGAAGGCGGTCATGCCGGTTTCGACGAGAGCGGATTGATGATGGCCTCGTCCGCCGGCGAGGGCTCGGCCTGCCAGGCGGGCTCGAAGGGGATGCGGCCGAGGGCAACGACGTCGCGGACGGTCAGGCGCTCTTCGGTGGAGGCGGATTGCTCGACATAGGCGACGAGGCGGGCGCGATCGCGCCGGTTCAATTGGGGGAGGTCATGCTCGCCGAAATGGGCGGTGCCAGTTGCGGTGGTTTGACCCAGCAGAGCCTGGAGCAGCGTGGATTTGCCGGCGCCGTTGGGTCCGATGAGGCCGGTAACGGCGCCAGTGGGCGCGGAGAAGCTGACGCCCGAGAGAATGGGCCTGCTGGATTTGTTGACGGAGAGGTTTTCGACGCGGAGGCTCACGTGACTCTCCGATAGCGGAGGAGGATGAGGAGGAAGATCGGCGCGCCGAGAAGCGCCGTGATGATGCCGACGGGGAGTTCGCGCGGGTCGAACAGGGTGCGGGCGGCGGTGTCGGTCCAGAGCATGAAGAGGGCGCCGACCAGCATGGCTTGCGGCAGCAGCAGGCGGTGGCGGGCGCCGAGCACGAGGCGGACGATGTGTGGCACGACGAGGCCCACGAAACCAATGGCGCCGCCGATCGACACCATGATGCCGGTGAGGAGGGCGGTGGCGGCCAGCAGGGTCCAGCGCAGGCGCGGGACGTCGATGCCGAGAGCGGCGGCGGCGCTGTCGCCAAAGGCAAAGGCATCGAGCGCGCGGGCATTGAAAAGGATGACCGGGGCGCCGAGCAGCAGGGCCACGCCGACGAGACCGGCATCGGACCAGAGGGCGCCGGAAAGCGAGCCCATGAGCCAGCTCAGGATTTCACGATAGCTGTCGCCGGTGGCAGACCAGAAGATCAGGAACGAGGTCGCGGCAGTCGCCAAGGCTGAGATGCAGATGCCGGCAAGGATGGCGCGTGAGGGGTGGCGCCGCCGAGCAGGCGAGCGATGGCAAGGGCGAGAAGGAGGGCGCCAAGGCTGCCGAGGAAGGCTCCGACCGGCATCAGAAGCGACGCACCGGCGAGAAGAAAGAGCACGGCGCCGAGGGCAGCACCTGAGGAAAGGCCGAGGAGATAGGGGTCGGCCAGAGGATTGCGGGTGAGCGCCTGCATGACCGTGCCGGACAGCGCGAGGCCGGCACCGGTGGCCATGGCGACGAGGACACGGGGAGGCGCAGTTCCCAGATGATGGCGTCGCGGAGGCGCGAGGCGGGGGCGTCGGCGAGGCCGATGTGGTGGAGGATGGAGGTCCAGACTTCGGCAGGGGTGATATCGGCGGGGCCGATGGTGACGGCGAGGAGGGCGCTAAGAATGAGAAGGAAGGTTAGGAGGGCGGGTTGGGTGGCGCGGTTCATCGATGAACCGTGTTTGAGGTGAAGACCCCACCCGACCTCCCCCGTAGGGCGGGGAGGAGCCTGCTGGTGGGTGGGGACAGATCGAGCCAAAAACAGCGATCTGCCCCTCCCCCGCCTTACGGGGAGGTTGGGTGGGGGTTTTTGGTCATTGAGCGAAGCTGAGTGCAGCAAGCTGCTCGGCCATGTCCATCGCGGCCGGGATGGTGCGGACGCCGGCTTCGGAGGCGGGGAAGGGGATGATGAGGTAGCGCTCGTTCTTGACCGCTTCGAGTTCGCGCGTGATCGGATTTTCGGCGAGGAGCTGTTTTTTTGGGTTGCTGAATTCCAGGCGGCATCGACGAGGATGATGACATCGGGATTGGCGTCGACCACGGCTTCCCAGCTTGCGGAAATCCAGCCCTCGTCGACGTCGCCAAAGATATTCTCCAGGCCCAAGAGCTCCATGACCATGGCAGGGGCATTGTTGCCGGCGCCAACATAGGGAGCCTTGGTGCCCGACGAATACCAGAGGGCGGTGTGGCCTTCGCCGCGCGGTTCGATCCGGCCGAGCATTGCGCGCTGGCCCTCGACCAGCACGTCGGCATCGGCATCACGGTCGAAGATGTGGCCCATTTCGCGGAATTCGTCGAACAGCACGTCGGTGGTGAGCTTGGGTGGCTTGATCGAGCGGCAGGCGGCTGGCGCCACATAGGTGTTGACGCCGAGTTGCTGGAGCGTTGGGCGTTCTCCGGCGCCGTCGGCGGCAAAATTGCTTTCCCAGCCGCCATAGATGAAGTCGGGTTCGGTTTCGAGAATGACTTCCTGGCTGGGGAGCTTGTCGGAAAGCACCGGCAGACCGGTCTCAAGCGCTTCCGGCAGCGGCCCGTCCTGGAAGCCGACGCCGACGATACGATCGGCAAGGCCCAGCGACAGCAGGAGTTCGGTGGCGGTCGACTTGATGGCGACGGCGCGCTCGGGGGCAGCGTCGAAAGTGACGCTCGTGCCGCAATTGTCGATCGTCAGCGGATAGGTGGTTTGCGCCAGGGCAGGCGTGCTGAGCAGCAGGAAGGCGAGGGCGGCGAAGCGCATGGGTTTAGTCCTGACGCTGCTTGGATGCGGCTTTGAGCTCGGCCAGCGCAGCCTGGTAGCCGAGGCGATAGGCTTCGGCGGAGCCAAAGCGAAACATGTCATCGTCGCCGGTGCGGGTCAGGGTCCGCGCGCCAGGAGCGTCGAGGCCCTGCACGTAGCGGCCGAGGCCGCGAACGACGGCAACGGGTATGTTGCTGGTCTTGCCTTTGACGAGGTCTGCGGCGCCGGCGATCTCATCGGCGATGACGGCCTGCGTCACGTGCAATGGGCGGCCATTGGCGTCGACGGCGCCGCGCAGGTCGTCGGTCAGTTGCAGGCCGGCGGCGCCGATCGCCATATCGGTCTGGCCGACGCGCCAGGCCCGGCCGATAGTGTCGGTGATGATGATGGCGATGTCGATGCCAAGCCGCTGGCGCAGACCGGCGCAAAGACCGAGCGCGGAAGCGTCGGGATCGAGCGGCAGGCGCAGGGCCGTGCCTTCGGGCACATTGGACATGTCGATGCCGGCCGCGGCCATGACGAGGCCCTGGCGGGTTTCGACGATGCGAAACGTGCCGCCGGGATGGACGCGTTCTGCGACGACGCGAACGGTGTCTTCGGCGATGGCGCGCTCGCGCTCGGCGGCAGGCACCTGCATGCCTTCCGATTTCGAAACGATCTTCGAGGTAACGACGAGGATGTCGCCGGTTTGGAGGGCGAGGTCCGGGTCGGTTTCGGCCTGGCCGGCGACGGCATCGGCGATCAGCGCGACGAGGTCGTCACCCGCGGCAACTTCCGGGATGCCGGTAATGCCCCAGACGGAAAAACGGGCAGTCATTTCCGCAGCCTCGGTAGGATCTCCCGGGCGTAGAGATCGAGGAAGCGGCTTTGGTCGGGGCCGGGGGCGTGGAAGACCAAATGGTCGAAGCCGTAGTCGATATAGGTCTGGATCCTGGCGACGTGTTCGTCCGGGTCGGAGGACACGATCCAGCGCTTGGCGACGCGCTCGATCGGCAGGGCGTCGGCGAGACGTTCCATTTCCTCGGCATCCTGCACGGAGTGTTTTTCCTCGGCGGAGAGGGAAAGCGCGGCCCAGTGGCGGGTGTCGTTGAGGGCGCGATCGGCATCGGTGTCGAAGGAGACCTTAACCTCGATCATGCGCTCGAAGGGTTTCGTCTTGAGTTCGCTTTCGGCGCGGCCGATTTCGACATTGGGCAGGAGTTCCTGCGTATAAAGTTCGGCGCCCTTGCCCGAGGTGCAGATGAAACCGTCGCCGGCGCGGCCTGCATATTTGGCGTTGAGCGGGCCGCCGGCGGCGATGTAGATTGGCACGGGCTCGGCGGGCTTGTCATAGATCGTGGCGTTGACGGTCTTGTAGTATTCGCCTTCGAAGGAAACGCGATCCTCGCTCCAGAGCTTGCGGATCAGCCGGACGGCCTCGCGCAGGCGGGCCGAGCGTTCCTTGAGTTCGGGCCATTCGATGCCGGTGGCGGGCACTTCGTTGAGGCCCTCGCCGGTGCCGACGCCGAGGATCACGCGGCCGGGGAACATGGCGCCCATAGTGCCAAAGGCGTGGGCCACGACGGTGGGATGAAGCCGAAACGTCGGCGTCAGCACGGAGGTGCCGAGCACGATTTTTTCGGTGCGCGCGAGCACTGCAGACATCCAGCCCGGCGCAAACGGCGCATGGCCGTCGGTGTGCTTCCAGGGCTGAAAATGGTCGGAGACCCAGACGCTATCGAAGCCGGCCTGTTCGGCCTCGACGGCGAAATGGAGGAGATCATTGGGGGCGAATTGTTCCGCCGATGCCTTATAACCGAACCGCATGCCGTCCCTCCGCTCGATATTTGATCGTTTGGTCAAAAATTGTCGATAGTCAAGCGGGCGCGTGCTAGGGCCAAGGGCAACAAGAGCTATTCTAGAAGATGGACAGAACGATGAAAGTGATTTTCGACACCGATCCCGGCATCGACGATGCGATGGCGCTGCTTTACCTTAGCAAGCTGCCCGAAATCGAACTGCTCGGCATCACGACGGTGGTCGGCAATGCCAGCATCGAGAAGACGACGCGAAATGCGCTCTATCTGCGCCAGCGATTCGGCATTTCGGCACCTGTGGTGCAGGGCGCCGGCGAAACGCTTGACGGCGTCAAGAAGCAGGAGCCGGCGATTGTTCATGGCGACGACGGACTTGGCAATATCGACATTCCCGAGGTCGACCGCAGCGGGCTCGACAGGCGGGTGGCGAGCCAGTTCATCATCGATACGATCAAGGCCAATCGGGGCGAGGTGACGATCATCGCCGTGGGTCGCATGACCAATCTGGCGCTGGCGCTGCGGGCCGAGCCGGGCATTGCAAAACAGGTCAAGCAGGTCATCATCATGGGCGGCGCCTTCGGCTACAAGGGCCGGAGCGGCAATGTCACGCCGCTGGCGGAAGCCAATATCCATGGCGACCCGGTGGCGGCGGACGAAATGTTCGCGGCGGAATGGCCGGTGGTCGTGGTGGGGCTCGACGTGACCCATGACATCGTCCTGGACACGGACTATCTCGCCGCGTTGTCGCGCGATGTGGGCGCCAATGGCGAGTTGCTGGCTAAGATGAGCGAGCATTATGCCCAGTTCTACAACAACATCATGGGCATCAATGGCGTGGTCGGGCACGATCTTCTGGCGGTGACCTATGCGCTGCATCCCGAATGGTTCGAGACCCGGCGCGGGCCGATCGTGACCATTACCGAGGGCCTGGCAACCGGACAGACGGCGCAGATGCCGGAAACGCGCAAGGGTGGCGACCCGGCCTGGTCCAGCCGGCCGGTGCAAACGATCTGCACGGAAGTGGACGGGCCCAAGGTGCTGGAGCATTTTCGGGCGACGGTTGCGGGCTAAGGTTCCGGCGCCGCGGAGCTTTCATGGTGAGGTGCGAAGCGTAGCGTAGCCTCGAACCACGAGGGCGGGTGGCCAGGATCGTGCCACGCCTCGCCCTTCGAGGCTACGCGTGCGCTCCGCGCCTCAGGATGAGGCTACTGGGGCAAAATAACGGCTCATCAGAGTGCTGCGACCACGCCGCACGAAGCCACTTTACATATAATAGTACTTTATGTAGCGTCCTCCCACTGCCGGAAGCGAAACGCCCGGCGGTTTTTGGGAGGACTTCATTGTGAGCATCATCACCAAGCTTGCCATCGCGGCAGGCCTCGCTACCGCCTTGTCTACCGCTGCCTTCGCCCAGGCCGACCTGAGCGGCAAGGTCATCGGTTTCTCGCAGATCGGCTCGGAATCCGGTTGGCGCGCTGCCGAGACTTCGGTCACCCGTTCGGAAGCCGAAGCCCGCGGCGTTGACCTCAAGTTTGCCGACGCGCAGCAGAAGCAGGAAAACCAGATCAAGGCGATCCGCGGCTTTATCGCCCAGGGCGTTGACGCGATCCTGGTTGCCCCCGTTGTCGCCACCGGTTGGGACGACGTTTTGACCGAAGCCAAGGAAGCCGAGATCCCCGTCGTGCTGCTCGACCGCGGCGTCGATGCACCGGAAGATCTCTATCTGACCTCGATCGCGTCGGACCAGGTCCTCGAAGGCCGCGTCGCCGGCGAATGGCTGGTCGATGCCGTTGCCGGCGAAGACTGCAACGTCGTTGAACTGCAGGGCACCGTGGGTTCGAGCCCGGCCATCAATCGCAAGCAGGGCTTTGAAGAAGGCATTGCTTCGGCCTCCAACATCAAGATCACGCAGAGCCAGACCGGTGACTTCACCCGCGCCAAGGGCAAGGAAGTCATGGAAGCCTTCCTCAAGTCGTCCAATGGCGGCGCCGATATCTGCGCGGTTTACGCCCATAACGACGACATGGCGGTTGGCGCCATCCAGGCGATCAAGGATGCCGGCCTCAAGCCTGGCACCGACATCAAGGTGGTCTCGATCGACGCCGTCCCGGATATCTTTACCGCCATCGCGGCCGGCGAAGCCAATGCCACTGTCGAACTGACCCCGAACATGGCCGGCCCGGCTTTCGACGCCCTGGCTGCCTACTGGGCCGACGGCACGGAACCGGAAAAGTTCATCATCACCGAGTCCAAGCTCTACACCGCCGAAAACGATCCGCAGGGCGAATACGAGCGCCGCAAGGGTCTCGGCTACTAAGCCGTCCTCAACTCACGCATGGTGTCATCCCCGCTCGAGTGGGGGTGACCTTCGTTTTACGCTTTGGAGGGGGCGATGGGCGAGCAGTCTTACGCGCTGGAAGCGCGCGGGATCGTCAAGGTCTTCGGCAATCACGTCGCACTCGACAATGTCAATTTCGGCCTGCTGCCCGGCGAAGTGCATGCACTTTTGGGCGAGAATGGCGCGGGCAAATCCACGCTGATCAAGATCCTGACCGGCGCTTACCAGCCCACGGGCGGGCAGGTATTGGCCGACGGGGTGGCGGTGACACTCGACAATCCCCAGCATGCCCAGAAATACGGCATCGGCACGGTTTACCAGGAGGTCAATCTCCTGCCCAATCGCTCGGTCGCGGAAAACCTCTTCCTCGGTCACCAGCCTACCCGCTTCGGCTTCGTCGATCGGCGCAAGATGGAGCGCGACTCGCGCGAAGTGCTGAGGCGCTATGGGCTTGATCTCGATCCGGCGAGCGAGCTTGGCGCCCATTCGGTGGCGGTGCAGCAGATCGTGGCCATTGCCCGGGCCGTCGAGCTTTCCGGCAAGGTTTTAATCCTCGATGAACCCACGGCCAGCCTTGATCGCAATGAGGTCGAGCGCCTGTTCGAGATCATTCGCGACCTCAAGGCGCGCGGTCTCGCCGTCGTCTTCATCACACATTTCCTCGACCAGGTTTTTGCCATCGCCGACCGGGTCACCATCCTGCGCAACGGCAAGCTGATCGAGACGCGGACGCTGGATGGCACGACACGCACCGATGTGGTGCGGCTGATGCTGGGCAAGGATGTCGCTTTTTCCGGCGCTACCGGCGTCGAGGATGCGCGGCCGCTCGGCGAGGTCCTGCTCGACTTCAAGAATTATGGCAAGAAGCGCAGCGTGCATCCGTTCAACCTCACCATCCACAAGGGTGAGGTGGTCGGCGTCGCAGGCCTCCTCGGTTCCGGCCGTACCGAGATGGCGCGCATCATGTTCGGTGCCGATAGTGCCGATGAAGGCACGGTTACGGTCAGCGGCAAGCCGGCCAATATTTCGCGGCCGACCGATGCGATCGCCAAGGGATTTGGCTTTTTGCCGGAGGACCGCAAGGTCGAGGGCATTTTCGGCGACCTTTCGGTGCGCGAGAACATCGTCATCGCGCTCCAGGGAAAGCTGGGCTGGTTCAGTGCGCTCAGCCGCGACGAGCAGCTCGAGATTGCCGGCCGCTTCGGCGAGAGCATGGATATCCGGGCGGCGTCGCTCGACATGCCGATCAAGCTCCTGAGCGGCGGCAATCAGCAAAGGCAATCCTGTCGCGCTGGCTCGCGACCGATCCGACATTCCTGATCCTCGACGAGCCGACGCGCGGTATCGATGTCGGCGCGCATGCGGAAATCGTGCGCACCATCAACCGGCTGCGCGACGAGGGCCTGGCGCTAGTTGTCATTTCTTCCGAGCTCGACGAGGTCGTCGCTTATTCGACCCGCATCGTGGTGATGCGCGATCGCGAGCTCGTGGCCGAACTCTCCGGCGAAAACATCAATCCCGGCGTCATCGTCCAGGCGATCGCCAACCATCGCGAAGGTCCACCGGCATGATGCGCCGCGTCGTTTCCACGCTCGCCAGCCCGCAGCTCCTGGCGCTGGCCGGCGTTCTGCTGATCAACTGGTTCCTGTTTCCCCCATTCTTCCGCATCACCTGGCAGGACGGCCGTCTGTTCGGCTCGCTGATCGACGTGCTCAATCGCGGCGCGCCGGTGGCGATCCTTGCCATCGGCATGGCCGGGGTGATCGCCACCAAGGGCGTGGACCTTTCGGTCGGAGCGATCATGGCCGTCGCCGGAGCGGTGGCGGCGACGATGGTGGTGGCAGGGTATCCCGCGCCGGTCGCCGTAATCGCAGCGCTGGCGGTCGGGCTGGTCTGCGGCTTGTGGAACGGTTTCCTCGTCGCCGTGCTCGACATCCAGCCGATCATTGCCACCCTGGTGCTGATGGTTGCCGGTCGCGGTATCGCCCAGCTCATTACCGAGGGCTTTATCGTCACCTTCACCGATCCGCTGCTGATCTTTATCGGCACGGGCTCTTTCCTCGGCCTGCCGATGGCGGCGGTGATTGCCTTGGTCCTGATGATCGTCGTGACGATGATCATCCGCCGCACCGCGCTGGGCCTCTTTATCGAAGCCGTGGGCGTCAACCGGGCGGCCGCAAGCCTTGCCGGCATTCGCAGTCGCATGCTGCTGTTCCTGGTCTATGGGCTGTCGGGCTTCTGTGCTGCCGTTGCAGGCATCATCGTTGCCGGCGATATTCGCGGCGCCGATGCCAATAATGCCGGTCTCTGGCTCGAACTCGACGCCATTCTTGCGGTGGTCATCGGCGGCACGTCGCTGCTCGGCGGGCGTTTTTCGGTGCCGCTGGCCGTTGTCGGCGCCATCATCATCCAGGCCATGAATACCGGCATCCTCGTCTCCGGCTTTCCGCCCGAGTTCAATCTTATCGTCAAGGCGGGGCTGATCTTTATCGTGCTCATCATCCAATCGCCGCTCGCCACCCGTCTCGTGCCGGTGCGCTTGACCAAGGCGGAGGCGCGCAAATGAGCCGCTCGCTTCGTCCGCTCGTCGCCACGGCGGTGATCTTTGCCATCGCCTATGCTCTGGCGGTGTTCCAGTTCCCCAACATGTTCTCGACCCGGGTGCTGGGCAATTTCCTCACCGACAATGCCTTTTTGGGTATCACGGCTGTGGGCATGACCTTTGTCATCCTGTCCGGGGGTATCGACCTTTCGGTCGGCGCAGTAATCGGCTTTACCGGCGTTCTTATCGCCGTGCTGATCTCGCTGGCCGGCTGGCATCCGCTAGCGGCCTTCGCACTGGCGCTCGTAATCGCGGCAGCCTTTGGCGCGATCATGGGCTTGGCGATCCATTATCTCCAGGTGCCTGCCTTTATCGTCACCCTCGCCGGCATGTTCCTGGCTCGCGGCGGCGCTTCGGTCATTACCCGCGATTCCATTCCGGTAAACCACGACTTTTATAGCTGGATCTCGGAGCTGACGATCCGCCTCCCCGGCGGTGGCCGCCTGAGCTTTATCGGCCTCCTGATGGTCGCGATCTTCATCATCGGCGCGCTGGTGGCGCATCGCACCAAGTTCGGCTCCTATGTCTATGCTCTGGGCGGCAACGAAACCTCGGCGTCGCTGATGGGCGTGCCGGTGGCCCGCACGACCGTCGGCGTCTATATGCTGTCCTCGGTGCTGGCAGCCTTGGCGGGGATCGTCTTCTCGCTCTACACCTCGGCTGGCTACCCGCTGGCAGCGGTGGGCGTCGAACTCGATGCGATCAGCGCCGTGGTTATCGGCGGCACCTTGCTGACCGGCGGCTATGGCTTTGTCCTCGGCACGTTTATCGGGGTCATGCTCCTGGGCCTCGTGCAGACATACATCATCTTCGACGGCACGCTTTCGAGCTGGTGGACCAAGATCGTCATCGGCGGGCTCCTGTTCCTGTTCATTGTGTTGCAGCGGCTCATCTTTGCCGCATCGACACCGGGAGACAAGTCGTCCTAAGACGATGGGCGAGCCGGGTGCGGCTCGCTCCAGAAGGGCTTAAATGAGCGAGACCGGCAGCCTTATCCGTTCCCTTTCCGGGCGACGTGCTGCACGGAATTTCCACACCTTCGTCATCAACGAAATCGGCCATGCCATTGTCACCGGGCAGTTTGCGATCGGCTCGGTGCTGGCCAGCGATGCGGTGATGATGGAGCAGTATGGCGTTTCCCGCACTGTTTTGCGCGAGGCGCTGAAGACGCTGGAAGCCAAGGGCCTGGTCGAGGCACGGCCGAAGGTCGGGACCCGCGTCTCCCCGCGCAGCCGCTGGAATTACTTCGACCCTCAGCTTTTGGCCTGGCATTTCGATGCGCCGGCCGACCAAGCCTTCTACCAGAGCCTTTTCCGCGTTCGCACCTTGATGGAAACGCCGATGGTGGAACTGGCCGCCCTGCACCGCACGGCAGAGCAGGTGCGCTTGCTCAAATATTGGGTGCACCAGATGGAAACGGCGGGCGACAGCATCGAGCAGTTCGGTCTGGCATGCCTCGAAGTCCATGCCGTGATCGCCGATGCCGGGCACGATCTCTTGCTGCGCTCGGTGCTGGGAGTGGTCGAACTGACCCTGGCGCTGGCGCTGACACGGGACAAGGCGCTCGCTGGCGCGGCCTATCGCGAGCAGTCGGCTGTGCTCTTCAACCAGCTCACGCGCGCCATCGAGGGCGGCAAGCCGAGCGATGCAGCCGCGGTGCTAGCGCAAATCCGGGGGCTCGACCAGGGCCAGTTCGCTTAGGGCTGGACGGCGACGAAAGCGCAAGCCACTCTCGAAAAGAGACTATTGCGCCGGAGTTCGCCTTGCCTTTTCCCGATCTCGTTCACCCCGCCATCGACACCTACGAAAGTGCGGTGCAAACCCCTGCCGATTTCGTCCAGTTCTGGGCCTCGACCATTGCCGAAGCTCGTGCCCTGGGCGGCGAGGTCAGCATGGTGCCGGCTCAGACGACGCTCAAGCTCGTTGAGGTGTTCGACGTGACCTTCCCCGGCTTCGGCGGGCACCCGGTCAAGGGCTGGCTGATGCTGCCCCGGGAGCGCAGCGGGAAGCTGCCGCTGGTCGTGCAATATGTGGGCTATGGCGGCGGCCGCGGCTTTGCGCATGAGGGGCTGCATTGGGCCGTGTCCGGCTTTGCTTATTTCCGCATGGACACGCGCGGGCAGGGGAGCGGCTGGAGCACCGGCGCGACGCCGGACCCCGTTGGCAGCACCGGCCAGATCCCCGGCGTCATGACCAAGGGCATCTTGGATCGCAACGATTACTATTACAGGCGCCTCTTTACTGACGGCGTTCGGGCTGTCGATGCGCTGATCGACCTCGATTTCGTCGATGCCGAGCGCGTCGCCGTTTGCGGCGGTTCGCAGGGTGGCGGCATTTCGCTCGCCGTCGCGGGCATCGATGATCGCATCAAGGCGGTCATGCCCGACGTGCCGTTCCTCTGCGACTTTCCTCGCGCCATCCGCGTTGCCGGACGCGACCCTTATCTCGAGATCGTTCGCTTCCTCGCCCAGCATCGCGAGAAGGCGCAAACCGTTCATGAAACGCTGCGCTATTTCGATGGCGTCTGCTTTGCACGCCAGAGCAAGGCGGCGGCGCTTTTTCGGTGGCGATGATGGACGATGTCTGCCCGCCTTCCACTGTCTATGCGGCCTTCAAGGCCTTCGCCGGCACCGAAAAACCATGGTGGAATACGAGTTCAACAATCATGAAGGAGGTGGGCCATTCCAGGATCGGCAACAGATGGAATGGCTTAGCCAGCGCTTCCTTTAAGCGGCTGATTCTCTTTACGGCGCGCGCGGAACCTCGCTTGGTGCGCGCCGTTGCTTGCCAGCGTCAACAAATTTTCCGGAGTAAAGACAATGGCTGAAAAGCAACTGGACGACCTGTTCCTCGATACGCTCAAAGACATCTATTACGCCGAGCGCCAGATCCTTAAAGCCCTGCCCAAGATGGCAAAGGCCGCGCAGTCCCCCGAGCTTAAGGCCGGCTTCGAGCAGCACCTTGCCGAAACCGAGCATCAGGTCGAGCGCCTGCAGCAGGTGTTCGAGCTGATCGGCAAACCTGCGCGCGGCAAGACTTGCGACGCCATCCTCGGCATTATCGAGGAAGGCAAGGAAATCATGGAAGAATACGAGGGCACGCAGGCTCTCGACGCCGGCCTGATCTCTGCCGCCCAGGCTGTCGAGCATTATGAAATGGCCCGCTACGGCACCTTGGCCACATGGGCCAAGCAGCTTGGCCACACCGAGGCGCTGAACCTGCTGCTCGAAACGCTCAAGGAAGAAGAAGCGACCGACGAGAAGCTTTCGACGCTTGCCAAGTCGTCGGTCAATCTGGAAGCTGCCGAATAAGGTTTTCCGACCGAGCGTTTGGGCTATGCAGAAAAACACCGCTGTCGCAGAGCAGATCCGGCAGACCGCCTATTTCCTTTGGGAACAGGATGGTCGGCCGGAAGGCCGGGCAGTCGAGTACTGGCTGCGCGCCAAGGCGATGCACCAGCGTCGCATAGCCTTCGACCGCTGGCTGGCGGAAGGAACGCCGCCCGACCGGTGGGAAGAAAACTGGCGCGAGGCGGGTCGGACGCTGGACGAGAGCTGAAATGGAAACGGGCCCAGACGGGCCCGTTTTTTTGTGACCCCCACCCGGCCTCCCCTTCAGGAGGGGGAGGAGTGCCGCCGGGAGGCTGGGCTCGATCGAGCTCCTCCCCCCGACTTACGGGGAGGTTGGGTGGGGGCTACCCCGATGTCAGTCCTTCGCGCGTTCGACGTACGAGTTGTCTTCGGTCAAGATAACGATGCGAGTGCCTGCGTCGATGTGCGGCGGGACCATGACGCGGAGACCGTTGTTGAGCACGGCAGGCTTGTAGGAAGACGAGGCGGTCTGGCCCTTGACCACCGGCTCGGTCTCGGTGATTTCGAAGGTCATGCGCTGCGGCAGTTCCATGGAGAGCGCGATGCCCTCATGGGTCATCAGGTGCACCTTCATGCCGTCGGTGAGGTAGGCCTTCTGGTCGCCGATGACGTCGTCGCCCACCACGAGCTGCTCGTAGTTTTCGGGCTCCATGAAGTGGTGGCCTTCGCCGTCGGAATAAAGGTAGTCGTAGACGCGGTCATCGACATCGGCCTTTTCGACCATTTCCACGGTGCGCCAGCGGCCGATCACCTTCACGCCATCGGAGATGCGGCGCATGGTGACGTTCGTCACCGAATTGCCCTTGCCGGGGTGGACGTTTTCGGCCGTCAGCACGACATGCAGATTGCCATCCTGCTCGACCACATGGCCTTTACGCAGGGACGAGGCGATGACCTTGACCATATTTCTTCCTTGTTCCAAGTGCTGGCGCGGTCTAGGCAGAGCCAACCGGGCGCCGAAATTCGTTTCGTGACGGGCCCGATACAGTATTCCGCGCCCTTTCGCCAGACCGGACCGCAAGAAACCCCATGAACCAGTCCAACGCATCGGCGGAGACGCCCTGGTGGCATCCGCATCGCCATGCCGATCGTCGGCCGGCCCTCTTGGCGCGGGCGCGCTTCGAGATCAACGTGCGCAAGTGGATGCTGGACAATGGCTTCATCATCGTCGATCCGCCGGGGCTCGTGCGGTCGCCGGGCAACGAGACCCATCTTCATGCCTTCGAAACGGAGATGATCGGCAATGACGGGGTGGGGCAGGCAATGTATCTCCACACTTCGCCGGAATTTACGATGAAGAAGCTCTTGGCAGCGGGCGAAACGCGCATTGCCAGCCTCCAGCATGTGTGGCGCAACCGGGAGCGGTCGGCGCTGCATCATCCGGAATTCACCATGCTCGAATGGTATCGGGCTGGGGAGCCATACGACCGCATCATCGAGGATGTGCTCGAGCTGATCCGCATCGCTGCGGCAACGACGATGACCGAACGCTTCGGTTTTCGCGGGCGGGAGTGCGATCCGCATGCGCCGGCCGAAAGGCTGAGCGTTGCCGATGCTTTCCAACGCTTTGCCGGCGTCGATCTTTTGGCAACGATGGACGAGGATGGCGTGCCCGATGGCGAGGCGCTGGCGGCGCAGATGACGGCGGCGGGCATGCGCGTGCCGGAGGATCGCAGCTGGAGCTATCTCTTTACACAGATCCTGGTCGACAAGGTGGAGCCCGAATTGGGCAATGGGCGCGTCACGGTGCTCGACCGCTATCCGGCATGCGAAGCGGCGCTGGCGCGGCGGGTGCCGGGGACCGGCGGGTGTCGGAGCGGTTCGAGGTCTATGTTTGCGGCGTCGAGCTGGCCAATGGCTTTGGCGAGCTTACCGATGCGGGTGAGCAGCGGCGGCGCTTCGAGGCGGAGATGGCAGAGAAGCAGCGCATCTATGGCGAGCGCTATCCGATCGACGAAGAATTCTTGCAGGCTCTCGACTTAATGCCGGAAGCGAGCGGCGTGGCGCTGGGGTTCGACCGGCTGGTAATGCTGGCGACAGGTGCGCAGCGGATCGAGGCGGTGCTGTGGGCGCCGGTGGCGGAATGACCGTGGCGATCAAAAGCGTGGACGCGCTGCGCAACGCCGGGCTGGTGGACGATGATCCGGCGCTCGATGCCGTCGCGCAAAAATATGCCGTCGGAATCACGCCGGCCATGCTGGCGCTGATCGACCCGGACGATCCCGATGATCCCATTGCCCGCCAGTTCGTGCCGACAGCTCCAGAGCTGCTGACCACCCCGGACGAGCGGGCGGACCCGATTGGGGATCTCAGTCATTCGCCGGTGGAGGGGATCGTCCACCGCTATCCCGATCGGGTGTTGCTCAAGGCGGTGCATGTCTGCCCGGTCTATTGCCGCTTCTGTTTCCGCCGCGAAATGGTAGGCCCGCAGGGGTTGGGGACGCTAACGCCAGCGGAACTGGACGCAGCCATCGGCTATATCGCGGCGCACGAAGAAATCTGGGAAGTGATCCTTACCGGCGGCGATCCGCTGGTGCTGTCGCCGCGACGGCTACGCGCCATAACCGAGCGACTGGCGCTGATCCCGCATGTCAAAATCGTGCGCTTCCACACCCGCGTGCCGGTGGTCGAGCCCGAGCGCATCGATGCCGACATGATCGCGGCGCTCAAGGCCAGCGGCAAGACCACCTATCTTGCCGTGCACGCCAACCATCCTCGCGAGTTGACCGAAGCCGCGACGGCGGCATTCGATCGGATGATCGAAGCCGGGGTGATGCTGATCAGCCAGACGGTGCTGCTGCGTGGTGTCAATGACAGTGTCGAAACGCTGGCGGCGCTGATGCGCGGTTTCGTCGAAAACCGCATCCGGCCCTATTACCTGCACCACCCGGATCTTGCGCCGGGTACGGCGCATTTCCGCCTCGGCATCGAGGAAGGACAGGCACTGGTGTCAGCGCTGCGAGGCCGGATTTCTGGCCTTTGCCAACCTGTCTACGTGCTCGATATTCCCGGGGGCCACGGCAAGGCGCCGATCAACGCCGCCAATGTCCGTGGCGGCGATGGCTGTTTTACCGTGCGCGACTGGCAGGGTGGTGAACACCCTTATCCGCCCACCGATTAGTCGGACGGGCCGCTGAGCCCGCCGACGCGATTGCCGAAGCCGGGCTTGACATCTTCGCCGTTGAATTCGGCATCGGCGGCCTCGTTAACGTCCTGAATGGTTTCGGCTTCTTCCGGCTTGGTCCAAGGCACCGTACCGCCCTTGTTGAACTCGCGGTTGGCCTCTTCATTGGCTTCGGTGGTCTCGTTGCGGTCGGTCATGGGCAACTCCTCTACTGACCAGACCAACGAATGCGCCTTTGGCGGGTTGCTTTATGACAGTGCCCGCCCTGCCGGAAAAATGCCGGACATGACGATGAAGCCCGGCACGCGGCGGACGCGGTCGGTCCAGCGGCGGAGGGCTGGGTAGTCCTGGCGGGCGATGCCGCCTTCTTCCGAGAGCATCACATAGGGAAAACAGGCGATGTCGGCGGTGGTTGGGTGCGCGGGTGAACAAAGCCAGTCGCGGCCCTGTTTTTCGCCGAACCACAAATGCTCGTCCATCAACCGGAAGATGCGGTGCGCTTCGCGCTGAGCGCGGGGAATGTCGTAGTCGTGCCCATAGCTCAGCGCCAGCCTGGCGGCAGCGGAGCTGCCGGTGATGCCATCGGCAATGCCGTGCCAGCGGAGCACTTCGGCGGTGATGGCCGGATCGTCCGGAAACCATTGGCCGCTGGCATCATACTTTTTGGCCAGATAGGCGAGGATGGCGCCGCTATCGGCGAGCACCAGATCGTCGTCCTTGAGCACCGGCAGCTGGCCAAACGGATTGAGGCGCAAGAACCAGTCGGCCCGGTTCTCGCGACCCGGAAAATAGTCGACCGGGACGATGTCATAGGACAGGCCGAGGATGCTCATCAGCAAGCGCAGCTTGTAGCAATTGCCGGAGAGTTCGAAGTCGTAAAGGGTGATCATAACGCCGCTGCCAACAGTATGCGCCTCCCTCCCCCTTGAGGGGAGGGAACGAGGGTGGGGGTGATTGCGTGGTCCGCTGATGGACCCCCACCCCCAGCCCCTCCCCTCAAGGGGAGGGGAGGGATAGGCCTGTGCCGTCAAACTGCCAAAGCATCAGATATCCAGCACCAGCCGCTCGCCCTTGGCGCGGCTGACGCAGGTCATGATGCAGGTGTTGGAGGCTTTCTCGCTTCTGTTGAGATAAACGTCCTGGTGGTCGACTTCGCCTTCGATGACGCCGGTGAGGCAGGTGCCGCAGGCGCCCTGTTCGCAGGAAGAAGCGACGGTCAGCCCATTGTCGCGCATGGTTTCGAGGATGGTCTTGCCGGCGGGGACATGGAGCGTCATGGCCGAGCGGGCCAGTTCCACGTCGAAGGCCGATGAGGCGTCGACCGGCTTGGTGTTCTGGAAATATTCGAAGTGGATTGCCTCGTCGGGCCAGCCGAGAGCGGTTGCCGTTTCCTGCACCATTTCCAGCATCGAGCCGGGGCCGCAGATATAGACGTGGTTGGCAAATTGATAGGGGCCGAGCAGTTCGGCAACCTTGGCTTTGACCAGCTCGCGACCGAGCCCGACATGGGTATCGACGCGGCCGTGCAACACTTCGAGCTCGCTTTGGAAGGCGACGGTGTCGCCGTTGCGGACGAAGTAATGGAGCTCATAGGGCAGGCTGGACTTGTCGAGAAAGCGCGCCATGGAGAGGAGCGGCGTGATGCCGATGCCGCCGGCGATCAGCAGCGTGCGGGTCGCGTCGCGGCGGAGCGGAAAATTGTTGCGTGGCTCCGAAATGGCGAGCACGTCGCCTTCACGCACGGTCTCGACCAGAATTTTGCTGCCACCCTTGGAGGCGCTCTCCTGCTTGACGCCGATGACGTAGCTTAAAAGATCGCCGGGTCCGTTGGTGATCGAATATTGGCGAACAAGACCATTGGGCAGGTGGACGTCGATATGGGCGCCGGGCTGGAAGGTCGGCAGGTGCTTGCCGTCGCGATCGGCCAGTTCAAAGCCGATGACGGCATCGCCCGACTGCCACTTGCGCTTGACGACGACATTGAGCGTGTTGCCGCGCGGTACGGCGACGTCGGGCATGGTCGAGAGTTCGACCGAGACTTTTTCGTAAGTGGGCTCGAGCGGTTTGGGCGCAGGTTTTTCGCGGCAGCGCGCTCCAGGCGGTCGCGCAGCTTGCTCAGCATTTCATTGTAGTGCCGGAGGGTGGTGATCTCGTCAGCGGGCTGTTCGGGCAGGAGGCCACGGATCACGGAGCGGTCGGCATCGACGGGCTGGACGAAGAAAATGGCGCTGCCGAGCTTTACGGCAAGGTTGGGCAAGATGTCGGCGGGCTGATCGTCGGGGGCAAGGCGCATCAGGCCGGCAACAACATCGTCGGGCGTCGCCGTGACAGGGATGGGGCGCAGGGCGAACCAGCTGTGACCTTCGGAACCCTCGAACGGCGAAAAGGGCTGGTCGTCATTGGCGGCGGACCAGATCAGGCCGAAGGCTTCACGCACTGGATATTTGCGGTTTTCGATGCGGCGGGCCGGCGCGTCAGCCGGGTGGGCGGGGATATAAGTGCAGCCGGCGGAGCGATTGGCATAGCGCCAGCCGTGATACTGGCACTTGAGCTCCTGGCCCTCGTTGATGCCGATGGAAAGGCGCACGCCACGATGAAGGCAGCGGTTTTCCCAGACATTGACGTTGCCGTCATCGGCGCGCCAGACGGCAAGCTCGCGGCCGAGCAGCTGACCCTGATAGACATGACGAAACGGCAGGTCATCGCTTGAAGCGATGGGGTACCAGGCGGGGTCCGAGAGGCTGAGGGGCATGTCGATCAGATCCGAAGAGTTGGATCGCGCCACGATCTCTTTAGTACAACTCGTCGCCCTGGCGTACGGGGCGATGCGATGCTTTCAAGACCTCATCCTGAGCCTGTCGAAGGAGGAGGTCGGGCACTCCGTGGCTGCGACCTCGTGGTTCGACAAGCTCACTATGAGGTCTTGGTTCATTTAACTCGCGACCGGGATCACCCCATATGTGATCCCCTTCTGGCTGAGCCAGCGGCGGTAGGCGATGGCAGATTTGTCGGCGCGGATCGGAGTTTCGGAGCGCGGGTCGAGCGGCAGCTTTTTGGGGTACTGGTTCTCGAGGATCGGCTTGTCCTGGCCGAAGATCGTCTGCTGGAAGCGGCGCAGATCGGTGATGGTCGAGGTGGAATCGATCATCGACTGCAGGAGATGTGCGCGGCAGCGTTCTTCGGTCATCGGCTGGAGGAAAATGCCGATGACGTCGCGGCGGCTTTCGTCTTCCGGGCAGGATTTATAGAGCACCGAGCAGAAGGGATGAGGCACCCGATAAACGTATTCAACTTCCATCGCCGTGGTCGCGGACTTTGCGGCACGCGGCTGCATGAAGCGGCATTTGGTGGCCAGAACCTCGTCGCGTTCCTCGGACACCTCGACGTCGTATTCCTTGACCTCGGTATGTGGTTCCGAGCCGAGGATGTCGGTGTGGACATAGGGAAAATGCCCCATGTCGAGAAAATTCTCGACGGCGCGCGGTGCCGAAACATGGATGGCGATCGAGCCGCAGCTCATGTTGACGCGATCGGGTTCGGCAAATTCGGGGATCGGGAAAAGCGCGGCTGGCGCCGTGCCGAGGCAGGTCCAGGTATAGCCATAGGCGGTGCGCACCGGCAGGCGCTCGAGAACCGTTTCGGCATCGATTTCGTCGCCATTCTGCTCGTCGCTGCGCAACCAGACCACCGGCTCGCCATCGATACCGCGCGTCAGTGCCAGCGGCGTATCGAGGAGGAGCGTAGTTTCGACGAGGCCGATGCGCAGCTCGTCGGTGGCGGCAACGACATGCCAGAGATTGCGGGTGATGGTGTCTGGAGCTTGGGGCATGGTGCTACAATAATGCGGGCTCACCCTGACGCAAAACACAAAGTTGCGGCTTTCCAATGCACTGGCTGCATGGCGGCCTATTTTTCGCGATGGATATCGAAGGCGCCGATCGCCTGGGTGGTGGCCATCAACTGGATCTTGTTGACGTTGACGTGCTCGGGGAGCGAGGTGGCCCAGAAGATGGACTCGGCGATGTCCTCGGCGGTCATCGGCTTGGTGCCGCTATAAACATTGTTGGCCTTCGTCTCGTCTCCGTTGAAGCGCACGACCGAGAACTCGGTCTCGGTCAGACCGGGCTCGATATCGGTGACGCGGACATTCTTGCCCTGAAGATCGGAGCGGATGGCGAGGGCAAAGTGCTTCACGAAGGCCTTGCTGGCGGCATAGACGGAAGCGCCGGGATAGGCGAATTCGCCGGCGACGGAGCCCAGCGTCACCACATGGCCGCCGCCACGGGCGATGAGGCCGGGAAGCAGGAGGCGGACGGTATAAACCAGTCCCGACACATTGGTGTCGATCATGGTCTGCCAATCGTCGAGACTGGCTTCCGCCGCCGGACCGATGCCGAGGGCAAGGCCAGCATTTGCAAGCACGATGTTGATAGCGTCGAAGGGCGCGGGGATGGCGGCGATCGCCGCTTCCATCTGGTGACGGTCTCGCACATCGAGCGCAATGATGTGGCAGTTCTCGGCACCCAGCTCGTCGCGCAGTTGTACCAGCCGGTCTTCGCGCCGGCCGGTGGCGATCACCTTGCCGCCAGCGGCCACATAGCGGCGGGCAGCGGCAGCGCCGAAGCCGGATGTTGCGCCGGTGATGAAGACGACGAAGCGGCTGGGATCGAGCAGCGAATACATGGGGATAACCTGGGGGTCTAAGCGAACGACCAAGGGTGAACCGGCGCCCTTGTCGCCGTCAAGCTCCGTTGCCGATCGGCCACGATCCACAGCGCATTTGCCCAATTGGGGCATTAGGGGTGGGCGCGGCGGCACGCTCGCCCTAAACTTGCCACCACAAGGTGGGGCTCGCCGTAAGCTTGCGGCAAGCTTAACACTATCTTTCCGCCCCCTGGGCAATCATCACCTCAGCCCGGTTTGGTTGATGTGTAAAAGGGCAGGATGAGACCACTGCTAAGCGTGCGTTTGGTTACAAGTATTGGTGCCTTGAGCATTGCTGCGGCTTTGGCCGTGACAACCGTTCCGGCTGCCGCCTTCGAGCTGTTCGGGGTCAAGTTTTTCGAAGACGAGGCCGATCGGGACGCCGAGGCGGTGATCGCCGATCCGCAGCCCTATTCGGTGACGTTCAGCGCCAGCGAAGGCGGCGCCGCCGAAAATGCGGTGCGCAACGCATCCTCCCTGCTTGCCGACCAGGAACGGCCGGCGTCGGGCGCGGCCGGGCTGATCGCCAAGGCGCGTGGCGACTATCGCCGCATGCTCGCCGCGCTTTATGGCGAAGGCTATTACGGCGGCGCCATCAGTATTCGCATCAATGGCGTGGAAGCGGCCAACCTTGCGCCGGACACGCGGCTGCCCAAGCCGGCCGATGTGGTGATTTCGGTCAGTGCCGGGCCGCTGTTCCGCTTCAGCGACGTGGTTATCCAGAACCAGGCGCCGCCGACCAGCGATCCCGACGATCAGGTCGACCTGCCGGCCGTGCGCGGCTTCGGCATCGGCGAAGTGGCGCGTTCGCCCGTGATCCTGCGGGCCGAACAGTTGGCGCTCGATGCCTGGCGGCAGCAGGGTTATGCCAAGGCCGATATCGTCAGCCGCGACGTGGTTGCCGATCATGCGACCAACACCGTTGCTGCGACCATCGTCGTCAATCCAGGGCGCCTGGCTGCCTTCGGCCCGATCGCCGTCAGCGGCACGGAGCGGATGAATCCGGCATTCGTGGCCCAGCAGACTGGCCTTGCCGTGGGTCAGGAATATGATCCGGACGACATCCAGCGGGCGCAACGGCGTCTCGACCGGCTCGAAGTTTTTCGCGCGGCGCGGCTGGAAGCGGCCGAAAGCATCGGCAGCGACGGCTTGCTTCCCTACAATCTCATCGTCGATGAGCTTCCCGGCCGCCGCTATGGCTTTGGCGCCAGCTATTCCACCGTCGATGGCCTGGGCCTTGAAGCCTTTCACCTTTGGCGTAATCTTTTCGGCCAGGCCGAGCGGCTGCGGCTCGATGCGCGTATCGCCAGCATTGCTTATCCGGTCGACACGGCCCAGTTCGACTATTTCGTCGGTGGCACTTTCACCAAGCCGGGCTTTTACCATCCCGACGTCGACCTCGTCGCAACGGTTTCGGCGGAGCGCACGATCTATCCGACCTATACCGAAACCTCGGCCGGCGGACGGCTGGGGCTCACCTGGTTCTATACCGATGACCTGACCTTCGAAGGTGGCGTCGGCGCCAAGCGCTCCCGTTTCGACGACGTGTTCGGCACGCGCGATTTCGCCACGGCAAGCGCCTATGCCGGCGTGATCTTCGATGGCCGCGACAATGCGCTCGATGCCACCGAAGGCTTTTACGTCGCCGGCAATGTCGAGCCCTATTACGACTTCATCTATGGCAAGCCGGGACTGCAGGTGGTGGCTGAAGGCCGCACCTATTTCGGCTTCGGCGAGGACGATGCCTTCGTGCTGGCCGGCCGCCTCAAGGGTGGTGCGCTGCTCGGGCCGTCGCTCGAAGAAATTTCGCCGGATAAGCTCTTCTTTGCGGGCGGCGGCGGTTCGGTGCGCGGCTATGGCTACAAGAGCATCGGCGTCGACAATGGCAATGGCGTCGTCACCGGCGGCCGTTATCTGCTCGAAGCGTCGATCGAAGCGCGGGCGAAGGTGACCGAGGATATCGGCGTCGTCGGTTTCGTCGATGGCGGCTATGTGGCGGCCGACGTGTTCCCTGGTCTTGAAGACCTTCGGCTCGGCGCCGGTATCGGCGTGCGCTACAATACTGGTCTTGGGCCCTTGCGCCTCGATGTCGCTATTCCGCTCAACAAGAAGCCGGGTGATCCCGATTACGCGATCTATGCCGGCATAGGGCAGGCCTTCTGATGCGGCGCTTTTTCCCCAAGACTCGCCGCATGCAGTTTTTCTTTGTCTGCGCTTTTGCTCGCACCCGCCGCCGTCCCCGTGACGCTGGTTGCGCAGGACATGAGCAATGAAGAGCAAAAGGGTTTCCTGACCAATTTCGTCGAGGACCGGCTGTCGACGCCGGAGCGGCAGATCCGGCTGTCCAACATTGATGGCGTGCTGGGCTCCAATGTCTCGATCAACGAGATCACCATCTCGGACGCCGAAGGCGTCTGGCTGCGCGTCAACAATGCCAGCCTCAACTGGAACCAGGCGGCGCTATTCCTGGGGCGTCTCGAGGTCAACTCGCTGCGTGCCGAATCCATCGAATATGTGCGCAATGCCATTCCGGTGGAAGGTGCTGTGGATTTGCCGCCGCCTGAGGCGGGAACATTCGAGATTCCGGAATTTCCGGTCGCAATCCAGATCGGCGAGCTCGCTGTGCCCTCCGTTCGTTTTGGCGAAGACGTCTTTGGCCTCGGCTCGGAAATCTCTCGCCGGTTCGCTGGCGCTGGAAGGCGGCAATCTCGATGCCGCGCTCGATATCGTCCGTCTCGACGGACCCGGCGGCACGCTCGACCTCGACGTCGCCTTCAGCAACGAAACCCAGATTTTCGATCTTGGCCTGTCACTGGTCGAGCCGCCCAATGGCGTCATCGCCAATCTCCTCAATATCGAGGGCCGCCCGGCGGTGCAGCTGACGCTGGACGGGCAGGGGCCGGTCTCCGATCTTGAAGCGCAACTGCGCCTGCTCGCCAATGACCAGGAAGCGCTGGCGGGCACCGCCTCCATCGCCCAGCAGCCCGGTGGCTATGGCGTGTCCGTCGATCTCGGCGGTCCGCTTTCGACCCTCGTTGCGGAGCAGTACCGGCCATTCTTCGGCGCCGACACGCGGCTTGCGGCCGAGGCCATGGTGCTCGATGTCGGTGGCGTCGAAATATCGAGCCTGACGCTGAATGGCGGGCAGCTCGATCTTTCTGCCAGCGCATCGACCACGGCGGACAATTTCTTGTCGCGGCTCGATCTGTCCGCTGCGATAGTTGATCCCAACGGCGGTCGCGTGACCTTGCCGGCGCCGGGGCTCAACACGGTGCAGTCGGCACAATTGCAGATCCGGTTCGGCACCGATGCGAGCGACCAGTGGTCGAGCACGCTGGCGATCGATGATTTCGAAACGGCCGGCTTCGCGGCGGACACGCTGGCGCTCAATATCGGCGGCGTGGCGCAGAACCTTCAGGACGCCGCCACCCGCATGGTCACCTTCAATGGCGACGGCACGCTTGCCGGCATCAGCGCCGATGAAGGCGTGGAAGCGGCGCTAGGTGACAGCGTCGGGCTCGGCATTGCCGGTGTATTTAACGCTGGCCAGCCCATCGAGCTCGCGCAGTTGCGCATCGTCGGCGAAGCGCTGACGGCAGGGCTGGCGGGCACGATCGACGGCACAGATTTCGACGGCCGCATCGAGATCGAGACCGACAATATCGCGCCGTTCTCGCTGCTTGCCGGTCGTGACCTGACCGGTGCCCTAAGCCTTGCCGCGACCGGGCAGATCATGCCGCTGACTGGCGGCTTCAATCTCGACTTCGACGGCACCGGCACGGACCTGACGGTCGACGACGCCACTGCAGATGCGCTGCTGGAAGGCACCGTGACGCTGTCGGGCCGCCTCGCCCGTACGACGGCAGGCATCAGTGCCGACGATTTCGTCATAAGCAACGAGCAGGTGCAGTTTACCGCCGATGGCGCTTTTGCCAGCGACGTCGCCGATTTTGCCATTGCCCTCGATTTGGCCGATCTGGCGCTCTTGTCCGACCAGGCCAGCGGCGCGCTTTCGGTGCGCGGTTCGGCCCGCTCCACGGCGCCGGACGCGCCTTTGGAACTGGTGCTCGATGCCGAGGTGCCGAGTGGGAGTCTCGCCGTTTACACCCTGCGCGACGCGCAGATCGGCGTTGCTGCCAATCTTTTGGATGGCGACATCAGCGGCGATGTCACCGGTGTCGCCATGCTTGATGGCAACCGGGCAACGCTTGATACGCATATTGAAACCGACGACCTGCAGCAGGCGCTGTCCGGCATTAGCTTCGAGATCGCCGGCACGCGCCTCACCGGTGCGGTCAGCCGCGCCGTGGATACTGGATTGCTGGATGGCCGGCTCGAGGTCACGTCTTCGGACGTGTCGCTGGCCGCTGCCATGCTGCTGACGGATGCCGCTGGCGCCATCGATGCCGCGGTCACGCTGACGCCGGAGGGCGAGACGCAGGCTGCAAGCATCACCGCCGATGCCACGAACCTGCGCGTCAACGACATCACAGTCGGGCGCGCCGATGTTACAGCCGCGATTGCCGACCTTTTCGGCGTGCCTGCGATCGATGGCACGGCAACCGCGAGCAATGTCTCAGCGGGCGGCGTCGATATCCAAACGCTCGCCGCAACGGCCAGCCAGAGCGGCGACACCACTAACTTCGATGCAAGGGCGCGCCTTGCCACCGGAACGGATGTCGATCTTGCCGGCGCGTTGAGCCCCGTCGAGGGCGGCTATCGTTTGGCGCTCAATCGCGCCGATCTGGTGCAGGGCCAGCTTTCCGCTCGTCTTGCCAATCCCACCGCCCTGGTGGTCGGCGGCGACAGCGTTTCGCTGGATGCCATCCGCTTCAATGTCGGTTCGGGAAGCGTTACGGCGACGGGTACGGCGGGTGAGCAACTCAACATTGTTGTCGACATCGCGCAGCTGCCGCTGTCGATCGCCAATGCCGTGTCGCCCGACCTGGGTCTCGCGGGGACCGTCAACGGCCGGGCGACCATTTCTGGTGCCGCCTCCGCTCCGCAGGTGCGTTTCGAGGCGCAGGCGAACGGGGTAAGTGCCAGCGCAATCAGCAGCTTCGGCATCGCGCCCTTGTCGCTTTCGGCTGCCGGTGGCTATGCCAATGGTGCCGTGTCGCTCGACAGCATCAGCGCGCAGGGCATTGGCGGACTGTCGGTTTCCGGCTCCGGACGCGTGCCGCTCGATGGTGGGCCGCTGGCCGTATCGCTCAACGGCTCTGCGCCGCTGGCCCTCGCGAACCGTTTCGTTTTCGATCGTGGCGGCGTTTTCTCCGGTACGGCCAGCTTTGACGCCAATATCAGCGGCTCACTTTCTGACCCGCAGTTCGCTGGAGCCGTCAGTACTTCGGGCGCCGGCTATGTCGATCCGGAGCTCAATCTCCGCCTCACAGACATTGACGGACGCGTGTCGCTCAACGGCAGCACTGCGACAGTGGAAACGCTGCGCGCCAATCTTGCGACCGGCGGCAGCATTTCCGCGCAGGGCACGGTGGGCCTGAGCGACGGCTTGCCGGCCAATCTCCAAGTCAACATCAACTCGGCCCGCTATGCCGATGGCGAGATCTTCGTGGCGACCCTTTCGGGTGCGCTCAATCTCACCGGACCGATCACGGGCTCGCCGTTACTGTCAGGCCAGGTCTTGATCGAAGAGGCCAATGTAGCCGTGCCGGAAGGCTTCGGCGGCGGTGCGCCGCTGATCGAGGTCGAACATGTTCGCACTCCCCGTCCGGTGCAGGAAACGCTCAACCGCGCGCGCATCAATGCCCGCACGGGCAGCACGGGCGGCGGCTCGTCCTCGCAGCTGCAGCTCGACCTCACCATAAACGCCCCCAACCAGATTTTCGTGCGCGGCCGTGGTCTTGATGCCGAGGTCGGTGGACAGGTGCGGCTTACCGGCACGATCAGCAATATTCAGCCGGTTGGTGCCTTCTCGCTGCTGCGGGGACGGCTCGACGTGCTCGGCCAACGCCTCGATTTCGAGACCGGTACGGTCACCCTTTGGGCGACCTCGATCCGCAGCTTTATTTCGTGGCGCGCACCGAGGGCGACGGCATCACCGTTTTCGTAACCATTGCCGGCCGTGTCTCGGAACCCGACGTGACCTTTACCTCCAACCCCGACCTGCCGCAGGACGAGGTGCTGAGCCGGTTGATCTTCAACCGCTCGATGGGCGAGCTTTCGCCGCTGCAACTCGCGCGTCTGGCTGCGGCTGCGGCGGAGCTGGTTGGCGGAGGCGGCGGTGGCGGGCTCGTGGATGGACTACGTGGCGCTGCGGGCCTGGCCGATCTCGATGTGGTCACCGACGACGCCGGCAATGTCGGGGTGCAGGCGGGGACATACCTTCAGGACAATGTCTATCTCGGCGTGACCGCAGGCTCGGGCGGACAGTCCAAGGTGACGATCAACCTCGATGCGACCGACGACCTGACGATCAAGGGTTCCGTCGGGGCGGATGGCAATTCCAGCGTCGGCGTATTCTTCGAGCAGGATTATTGAGGGGCTGAAGACCCCCACCCAACTTCCCCCTTAAGGGGGAGGGGTCCCATCATGCATGTGGCTGGATCGTAGCCCGCCCGCCGGCCGAGCTCCTCCCCTTCTGCAGGGGGAGGCAGGGGTGTGGGTGCCTCTGAGCAAACGCCCTTCTAAAGCGCTCCGCCCGTCTTTTCCGCCTTGGCCTCGTCCCACCACCAGATGGTGGGAAACCCTGAGGAAAACTCTGGCAGATTCTCGGGGTGGCTGAAGCGATCCCAGCGGGCCGAGCGGGTGGTGCGGAGCGTATAGGCGGGGATTACGAATTGCTGGGCCAGAAGGGCCCGGTCCAGCGCCTTGGTGACCGCTTCCTGGGTCTCTCGATCATCGGCGACGATGAGCTTTTCGATCAGGGCGTCGATGCCGGGATCGGCAAGGCCGGCATAGTTCTGCGCGCCTTCTTCATTGGCGGTCGAGGAGGCAAAGAAGAAGCGCTGTTCGTTGCCGGGCGAGAAGCTCTGCGACCAGCCCGAATAGATCATGTCATAGTCGAAGCTGCGCGCGCGGTTGATGAATTGTGGGCTATCGACCGTGCGGATCGTGGCCTGGATGCCGATCAGCGCCAGGTTGGTGACGAGGTTCTGCGCCACGGGTTCGATAGTCGCGCCATTGAGCAGGATTTCGAAGGTGAAGGGCTGCCCGTTAGGCTGGAGCATCTGGTTGCCCTCCAGCCGATAGCCGGCTTCGGTGAGCAGGCCCACGGCCGTGCGCAGATTTTCGCGCAGCTTGGCTGGATCGCCGCTAACCGGATTGGTGTAGGGCGTATCGAAAACCTTGGCAGGCACGAGGTCGCGCACGCTTTCGAGCACTTCGAGTTCTTCGCCCTCTGGCAGGCCGGAGGACTTAAACGGCAGGCCGAAGAAGAAGCTGTCTATGCGCTCATACTGGCCGTAAAAGAGGGTGTTGCTGAGCTCTTCGAAGTCGAAGGCATAGTTCAGCGCTTCGCGCACACGCGGATCGGCGAACTTGTCGCGGCGCAGGTTCATGACGAAGCCGACCATGACGCCTGAGTCGTTGTAGTCCTGCGGGAAGAGTTCCTGGATGACGCGACCGTCCTTGACGGCTGGGAAGTCATAGGCCGTGGCCCAGCGGCGGGCCTGGTTTTCGCTCCACCAGTCGAACTGGTCGCCCTTGAAGGCCTCGAACTGGACGGTGAGGTCGAGAAAGTACTCGATCTGGTAGGTGTTGAAATTGTTGTGGCCGACCTGGGTGGGGTGGTCGAGGCCCCAATAGTCCTCGTCGCGCTCATAGGTGATGGTGCGGCCGGCATCAAAGCTTGCCAGACGGTATGGCCCCGAGCCCAGAGGCGGTTCAAGCGTCGACTCGGCGATATTGCGCTGGTTGCCCTCGGCGTCCGTGCCTTCCCACCAATGCTGCGGCAGGACCTGTATTTGTCCCAGGATCAGCGGCAGTTCGCGGTTGGTGCTGTTCTTGAAGGTGAAAGTGACTTCGCCGGGCGCGGTGACTTCGGCCGAGGTGATGTCGGCATAATATTGGGCGCGGTCCGGATTGACCTCGATCAGCTTGTTGAAGGTCCAGACGACATCTTCGGCCGTGACCGGCTCGCCATCGTGCCAGCGCGCATCGGCATTGATGCGAAAGGTCACGGCGCTGTAGTCCGGCGCGATCTTGAGGCCTTCGGCGAGACGACCGTAATAGGTGCCGACCTCGTCGGAGGAGGGGACCAGCAAGGTTTCGTAGATCAGCCCGATGCCGCCAGCGGCTTCGCCCTTGGGCAGGATCGGATTGAAGGTGTCGAAGCCGCCCATGTCGCCAAGCCGCACGCGCCCAGCCTTGGGGGCATCGACGTTGACATAGTCGAAATGGGTGAAGTCGGGGCCGTATTTGGGCTGGCCCTCGAGCTGGAAGGAGTTCGACCAGGTGTCGACCGGCGTTTGCGCCAGGACAGGGGACGCAAAGGCCAGCGAGGCGGCGAGTAGGGTTTGGGCAAGAAAGAGCTTCACGATGACGGCTCCTGAATGGTGGTTGGCGTCAGTCTAGTCAGCATCGGGTGGCGGCGACAATGGTGCGCTGTTGCTGAAGGCAGCGGTGAGGAGTTCACTTGTATAGGCGTGCTGCGGCGCGGCGAAGATCTCGGCGCTCTTGCCCTGTTCGACGACAACGCCGTGGCGCATGACGATTAGGCGATGCGCCAGGGCGCGCACGACGCGCAGGTCATGGCTGATGAAGAGATAGCTGAGATTGCGCCGCGCCTGCACCGCCCGCAAAAGGTCTATGACCTGCGCCTGGATGGAGACGTCGAGCGCCGAAGTCGGCTCGTCCAGAACCAGGAAGTCGGGCTCCAGCACAAGGGCCCGGGCGATGGCCACGCGCTGGCGCTGGCCGCCGGAAAATTCATGCGGGTAGCGGATGGCGGTGGCCGGATCGAGGCCTACTTCGCGAAGGGCATCGCCGACGCGGGTTTCCCGTTCGGGCTGGGTCAGCTTGGGCATATGGACCCGCAGGCCCTCTTCGACGATCTCACCGACCGACAGGCGCGGACTGAGCGATCCGAAGGGGTCCTGGAAGACGATCTGCATATGCTTGCGCAGCGGCCGCAAGCTGCGCCAGGAGCGTACCTGCACATCCTGGCCCAGAAAGACGATGCGCCCAGTCGAAGGGATGAGGCGGAGGAGGGCGTAGCCGAGCGAGGATTTGCCGGAGCCGCTTTCTCCCACCACGCCCAACGTTTCGCCGCGGTTAAGGGTAAGGTCGACGCCATCGACGGCGCGGATGTGTCCCACCGTTCGCCGCAGCAGCCCGCGCCGGATCGGAAACCAGACCTTAAGGTCCTTGGTCTCAAGAATTGGAGAGCTATCGACGGGAGGCGTCGGCGGCTCGCCACGCGGTGCCGAGGCGAGGAGGTGTTTCGTATAGGCGTGCTGCGGCGCACCGAAGATGGTCTCCACCGGCCCGGTTTCGACGATCTCGCCCCGGTTCATCACCGCGATCCGGTCGGCGATCTTGCGCACCACGGTAAGGTCATGGGTGATGAACAGCATCGCCATGCCCATGTCGCGCTGCAGCTTCTTGAGCAGATCGAGGATCTGCGCCTGCACCGTCACGTCGAGGGCGGTGGTCGGTTCGTCGGCGATCAGAAGCTTGGGCTCGTTGGCCAGTGCCATCGCGATCATGACGCGCTGCCGCTGTCCGCCGGAAAGCTGATGCGGATAGTCGTCGAGCCTGCTGGCTGGGTCGGAAATGCCGACCGCATCGAGCAGTTCAATAACCCGCTTGCGCGCGGCCGTGCTGCGCAGGCCCTGATGCAGCGCGAGGGTTTCGCCGATCTGCCGGCCAACCGTATGCACGGGATTGAGCGAACTCAGCGGCTCCTGGAAGATCATGCCCACGCCATTGCCGCGGACGCTCCGCAGCTGCTGAACGGATGCCGTAACCAGGTCCTTGCCATCGAGCAGGATTTGCCCGCTGAGCGACGCCGACGGCGGCAAGAGCTTTAGAACCGAAAGCGCCGTCACCGACTTGCCCGACCCGCTCTCCCCCACCAGCGCAAGGGTTTCGCCAGGAGCAATGTCGAAGCTCACCCTCTTGACCGCCTCGAAGGCGCCAAAACGGATGGTGAGATCGCGGACGGAGAGCAGCGCGGTCATCGAAATTCGAGACGAGCAGAGAGTTGTGCTAGTCCGTCTTGGTCAGGTCTAACAACGTCGATGTTTGTTGCCGCTCTGAAGTCTAAATCTTCAGTTAGAAAAATCTCACATTGATAGAGAGTAGCTGTTGCCAAGTGTATCGCATCAGGAAGCTTGAGCTTAGAAGTTGCTCGAAGGCGCGCTGCCTCGATCAGAATGCTCGCTTGGATTGGCACAGTGTCGATCCAAGCGTTGTGCTCGCCCAGTAACCACAAATAATCTTCCTGCCGTTCTTGGTTTCCATCTCGAATCGGATGGACCAGGACTTCAGCGAGTGCCAGCTGGCTTGTGACAATGGAACTTCGAGCTGAAGCGTTCGAAGCTATCAAAACATCTAGCAGGTACTTGGCCACATCGTCGTGGTCCCGGGCCTCAAACATGCGAATGATGATGTTGGTGTCGAGATATATATGCAAAGGCACTAATCGCCCCACTCATCTCGAAGTTCGCGAACTCGTCGAACAGCCTCTTCAGCGGTCACGCCACCGCCGTTCTCCATCGAACGCTGCTGTATTGATCTGAGCCTAGCGAAGGTTTCGTCTAGGGAGAGTCTTGGCTTGTCTCCAGAGTGAATGAATGGCTGCGCTGGCTCGGAAAGTACTGAAACCGTCACCGCCTCGGCGTCCGGGAAATGCTCGCGCAAATCCTCAGGCAGCTTTTCGACGGGATAATGCTGCCGCACTATTCTGTTCATGGCACGTCTCCTTCAGCCCTGAGCATAGCATAACTCATCGGAACGTCTTTCGGGGATCGAAGGCGTCGCGGACGGCTTCGCCGATGAAGACGAGGAGGGTCATCATGATGGCGATAGTGAAAAAGCCGGTGAGGCCGAGCCAGGGGGCCTGGAGGTTGTTTTTGCCTTGCGCGAGGAGCTCGCCGAGAGATGGGGAGCCGGGGGCAGGCCGAAGCCGAGGAAATCGAGCGAGGTCAGGGTTGCGACCGAGCCCGAGAGGATAAAGGGCATGAATGTAAGGGTCGCGACCATGGCGTTGGGCAGGAGATGCCGCCACATGTGATCATGCGATTGAAAAACCCAGTGCCCTGGCGGCCGTGACATATTCGAAGTTGCGGGCGCGCAGGAACTCGGCGCGGACGATGCCGACCAGCGACACCCAGGAAAAGAGCAACAGGATGCCGAGCAGCACCCAGAAGCTGGGGGCGATGACCGAAGAGATAATCAGAAGCAGGTAGAGCGCCGGAACCGAGGTCCAGATCTCGATCAATCGCTGCGCGATAAGATCGACCCAGCCGCCGAAATAGCCCTGCACCGCACCGGCGACGACCCCGACCACGGACGAGATGATGGTGAGGATGAAGCCGAAAAGCACCGAGATGCGAAAGCCGTAGATCAGGCGCGCCAGTACATCGCGGCCGCGATCGTCGGTGCCCAGGTAATGGAAGTTGCCGGCGTGGCAGTTCGGGTCGGCACTGCCTTGGGGATAGCGCTGGCAGAAGATTTCGCGGGTCAGAAGCCAGCTTGGTGGATTGGCACCCGGAAAGCTCACATAGCCATCGACCGTGCCATAGGAGAAGCGGACCGGTGGCCAAAGGGCCCAGCCCTTGGCGGCGATCTCGTCGGCGATGAATGGATCACGGTAGTTGGTCTCAGCGAGAAAGCCGCCAAAGGTCGATTCCGGATAGTCCACAAAGGCGGGAAACAGCAGTTCCCCATTATAGGAGACGAGGATCGGCCGATCGTTGACGATGAACTCGGCGCCCAAGGTCAGGACGAACAGCACGAGAAAGATCCAGAAGCTCCACCAGCCGCGCTTGTTGGCGCGGAAATTGGCGAGGCGCCGGCGATTGAGCGCGGAAAGCGTCATACGTCGCGGCTTTCGAAATCGAGCCGCGGATCGACCCACATATAGGCAAGGTCGGAGACGAGTCCGATGATCAGGCCGAGCAGGGAGAAGATGTAGAGTGTGGCAAAGACCACCGGATAATCGCGGTTGGCGACGGCTTCGAAGCCGAGCAAGCCCAGACCATCGAGGGAGAAGATGGTTTCGATCAGAAGCGAGCCGCCGAAGAAGACGCCGACGAAGGCTCCAGGGAAGCCGGCGATCACCAGCATCATGGCGTTGCGGAAGACGTGGCGATAGAGCACCTGCGTTTCGCTCAAGCCTTTGGCGCGCGCGGTGGTGACATATTGCTTGCCGATCTCGTCGAGAAAGGAATTCTTGGTGAGGAGCGTCGCGGTGGCAAAGGCGCCGAGGCCCATGGCGATGATGGGCAGGACCAGGTGCCAGAAATAATCGAGGATCTGCCGCCACCAGGGAAAAGCGGCCCAGCCGGGCGAGGTGAGGCCGCGCAGCGGAAAAATCTGCCAGAAGGAGCCGCCGGCCAAAAGCACGATCAGGGCGATGGCGACCAGGAAGCCGGGCACGGCATAGCCGATGATGATGACCGTCGAGGTCCAAACATCGAAGCGGGAGCCATCCCGTACGGCCTTGGCGATGCCGAGCGGAATGGAGATGCCGTAGGCGATCAGCGTCATCCAGAGGCCGAGCGAGATCGAGACCGGCATTTTTTCGAGCACGAGGTCGATGACCGAGATGTCGCGGAAATAGCTCTCGCCGAAATCGAAGCGCAGGTAATTGCCGATCATCGAAAAGAAGCGCTCGAGCGGCGGCTTGTCGAAGCCGAACTGGCGCTCGATGCGGTCGACGAGTTCGGGTGGAAGCCCCTGGCTGCCGCGATACGTCGAGCGGCTTTCGCCGGTTGGAGCTTGCTGCACGCCTCCCAGATCGCCGCTTGCGCCGCCGGTCACGCGTTCGGTCAGCGATACGTTCTGGCCCGAAAGATTGGCCAAAGCCTGTTCGACCGGGCCTCCGGGGGCGAACTGGGTGATCAGGAACGACACCGCCATGATGCCGAAGACGGTCGGGATCATCAGCAAAATACGGCGGATGATATAGGCGCCCATGGCGTCTCCCGGCGGACCCGCGTGCCGCAAATCGGCTGGCATCGCTTTGGTTTAATGCAACATTTCAGTGACAGCTTGGCAAGCCATGCACGCGGCTGTGTTTTCCTGAGATGTCGACCTTGCCCCTTCGCATCGGTGGCCACCTCCCCTTAAGCGACCGAGGCGGGGGACCGGCTACCTGCATTTGAACGACTTGCACTTTTGCTGAAGCTTGCCCACCATCGTTTCAACTCAAGGAGACTTCATGCGCTTTGCCCCCGTCGCCCAGGTTCGCGACACTTCCGTTGCCCGCGTGCTGCTTGTTGCCCTGCGGGCGCATGGCTTTCATCCGCTCGATCTGCGCGAAGGCGGGCTGCCGGGGGTGCCAAACCTGTTTGGTCCGGATGGCTTCACCATCGAGGTGCCGGAAGAGGAGGTGGCGGATGCAACCCTTCTCGTGGGTGATCTCTTGAAGAATATGGAGCCGCCGGCCCCTAATCCGGCCACAATGGTGTGAGACGGCCACGATTGCGGGATGGGCGGTTGAACCTGGCAGCGGCCTCGCGTTATATGCTGCCACAAGTGTTAATGTCCCTTAAGCCTTTGATGGCAGGAGTGATCAATGCAGGATTGGAAGCGCGGCGCTTCATCCATCGCGGGCCTGGCGGCCATTGCCCTTCTGGTAGCCGCCTGTTCGCCCACGAGCCGGACCAATACGGCAAATCTCAATGTCGTCGGCACAGCGCCCCAGGCAGCAGCAGTTCCGAATTCCACGGTGCAGACCGGCTCCTTGCCGCCCCTCGGCGGCGCAACCGGCACGCCGGCTCCGGGCCTTTCCGGCAATCCGGTTCTGGGTGGGCAAGTCTCGTCCACGTCGAGCCTGCCGCCGATCGGCTCCAGCACCCAGGTTGCCGCGACCACAACCACTGTCGGCACCAATATTTCGGGCAACAGCTCGATCACCACGGTGGGCGCACCGATGGCGACCGGCGTTTCCTCGGGTCCAGAAGGCGCCTGGAACGTGGTGGCGGGCAGCGCAACGTGCCGCCTCAACCTGCCGCTTACGGCCAAGACCGGCACGAATTATTACCGCGCCTCGGCTCCGGGTTGCACCGTGCCGCAGATCGCGTCGGTCACCGGCTGGCAGCAGGTCGGTTCGCAGCTGCAGCTTTATGATGATAACGGCAATATCGCTGCCTTCCTTGCCCCGAGCTCAGGCCGCTACATCGGCACCATCAGCGGCGGCCAGGCCGTTTCGATGGCCCGCTAAGAATTGAAGAAGCCGGTCCGATGGGCCGGCTTTTTCTTTGCGGCTGTTGACGTCCAATAGCTCTTCGCGCATGTCCCAGAGACCTCATGGTGAGCCTGTCGAACCACGAGGTCGAGCGCGTGAAGCTATCGTGTTCCCGCCCTCGTCCTTCGACAGGCTCAGGATGAGGTCTCTTCTTGGCCGGTTCAAAACAGCAAGCCGTCCGCGCCGCTTATGACGATCTGGTTGCCCGCGGCGCGCTGACGCCTGACCCAGCCCAGCGTGATGCCGCCGCCGAGCTCGACCGCGTGCTGGCCGATCTTCTTGCCCACAAGCCCCGGACGGGCCTCCTCAGCTTCTTCGACAAGCCCAAGCCGGTTCTTGGTCTCTACCTTTTTGGCGATGTCGGGCGCGGCAAAACCATGCTGATGGACCTCTTTTTCGCCGCAGTGCCATTTGCGGAAAAGCGGCGCGTACATTTTCACGAGTTCATGGACGAGGTTCATGCCGGCATTGCTGCGTTCCGCAAGTCGGCGAAAGGGGACGATGCCGATCCGGTGGAAGCGGTGGTCAAGCCCATCCTGCGATCGGGTCTGCGCCTTCTTTGCCTCGATGAATTCCACGTCCACGACATCACCAATGCCATGTTGCTCGACCGCCTGTTCGGCAAGCTTTTTGCGGGCGGCGTCACCCTGGTCGCGACCTCGAACGTGCCGCCCGACGGGCTCTACAAGGATGGGCTCAACCGGCAACTATTTTTGCCGTTTATCGCGCTCCTCAAACAACAAACCGTCGTCGCCGACCTGCCCTCTACCCAGGATTACCGTCGGCTGAAATTTGCCGGCCAACAGGTTTATGTCTTTGGCACGGGCCCGGACGTTACCGCCGCCATGGACCGGCTATGGCTGCGCTTGACCGGGGAGAGCAGGGGTCTCCCGGCGTGGTCGAAAGCATTGGCCGCCAGATCCCGGTGCCGCTGACGGCGATGGGCGCCGCCCGCTTCCGCTTCGCCGACCTCTGCGAAAAGCCGCTTGGTACGCGCGACTTCGTTCGCATCGCGCATCAGTTCGACTCGATCCTGATCGATGCCATTCCGCAGATGGATCGCACCAACTCCGATGCGGCGAAACGCTTCATCCTCCTGATCGACAGCCTCTACGATCGTGGGGTCAAGCTTGCCGCATCTTTTGCCGTTCCGCTCGAGCAGCTGGGGGATGACGACAAGACCGCCTTCGAATTTCAGCGCACCTTATCGCGCCTCACCGAGATGCAGTCTGAAGAGTACCTGGCTAAGGGCTTGCGCGAAACGGTGTCGACTTCCGTCTGACTTGCCCGTCCGGCACTGCCCCATCGCTCTTTGGCAAGGGGCAAATGGTCCTTAAGACGAAGGGTTCACTTGCCCCTCAACACCGACAAGGTTAAGAGGTGCGCCAATTCAACGCAGTTACGGGATGAGGCTTCATGGCGCGCAAGAAAATCGCCCTTATCGGTGCAGGTCAGATCGGCGGCACGCTCGCCCTTTTGAGCGCACAGAAGGAACTCGGTGACGTCGTTCTGTTCGACGTCGTCGATGGCGTGGGCCCCGGCAAGGCGCTCGATATTGCGCAGTCCATGCCGGCCCAGGGCTTTTCCGCCAACCTTAAGGGCACGTCCGAATACAAGGATATCGAAGGCGCCGACGTCGTGATCGTCACCGCCGGCGTGCCGCGCAAGCCGGGCATGAGCCGCGATGACCTCCTCGAGATCAACCTCAAGGTCATGGAACAGGTCGGCGCCGGCATTGCCAAATATGCCAAGGACGCCTTCGTTATCTGCATCACCAATCCGCTCGATGCCATGGTCTGGGCGCTGCAGAAGTTTTCCGGCCTGCCCGCCAACAAGGTGATCGGCATGGCTGGCGTCCTCGATAGCTCGCGCTTCATCCACTTCATCGCCGAAGAGCTCAACGTTTCGACCGAAGACGTTTCCGCCTTCGTGCTCGGCGGCCATGGCGACACGATGGTGCCGCTGACCCGCTATTCCACCGTTGCCGGCATTCCGCTGACGGACGTCGTCAAGATGGGCTGGATGAGCAAGGAAAAACTCGAAGAGATCGTGCAGCGCACCCGTGACGGTGGCGCCGAGATCGTCGGCCTGCTCAAGACCGGTTCGGCCTTTTATGCGCCCGCCGCTTCCGCCATCGCCATGGCCGAAAGCTACCTCAAGGACAAGAAGCGCGTGCTTCCCTCCGCCGCCTACCTCAACGGCGAGTATGGCGTTTCCGGCACCTATGTCGGCGTGCCGGTCGTGATCGGCGCCGGTGGCGCGGAAAAGGTCATTGAGATTGCACTCAACTCCGCCGAGCAAAAGGCTTTCGACAAGTCGGTTGCGGCCGTCGAGGGCCTGATCGAGGCCTGTAAAAAGATCGCGCCGAAGCTGGCGTAACGCATTCCGAGCCGCTGGTTTCGCCAGCGGCTTCTTCCTTTCCGGCCTCCAGAAACGTCCGGTTGCGACTGCCCACCCAAGGGGATTTGAATGAACATCCATGAACACCAGGCCAAAGAGCTCTTGAAGAGCTATGGCGCGCCGGTTGCCGAAGGCGTTGCCATCACCTCGGCCGACGAGGCTGAAGCTGCGGCGAAAAAGCTGCCCGGCCCGCTTTACGTGGTCAAGTCGCAGATCCATGCCGGCGGCCGCGGCAAGGGCAAGTTCAAGGAACTGGGCGCCGATGCCAAGGGCGGCGTGCGCCTCGCGCGTTCGGTCGAGGATGTGGTCACCAACGCCCGCGAAATGCTGGGCAATACGCTCGTGACCAAGCAGACCGGCGATGCCGGCAAGCAGGTCAACCGCCTTTATATCGAAGACGGCGCCGACATCGCGCGCGAACTCTACTGCTCGCTCCTCGTCGATCGCGCCACCTCGCGCGTGAGCTTCGTGGTCTCGACCGAAGGTGGCATGGACATCGAGGCCGTGGCCGAGCACACGCCCGACAAGATCATCACTGTCGCCATCGATCCGAGCGCCGGCGTCACCGACGCCGATGTCGCCAAGATCAACGGCGCCCTGGCGCTGGACGGCGCTGCCGCCGACGACGCCAAGACCCTGTTCCCGATCCTCTACAAGGCCTTCACCGAAAAGGACATGAGCCTCCTCGAAGTGAACCCGTTGATCGTCATGACCGACGGTCGACTGCGCGTCCTCGACGCCAAGGTGAGCTTCGACAACAATGCCGCCTTCCGCCATGAAGAGCTCAAGCCACTGCGCGACTTGACCGAAGAAGATGCCAAGGAAATCGAGGCGTCCAAATACGACCTCGCCTATGTGGCGCTCGACGGCAATATCGGCTGCATGGTCAATGGCGCGGGCCTTGCCATGTCCACCATGGACATCATCAAGCTCTATGGCGCCGAGCCTGCCAACTTCCTCGACGTTGGTGGCGGTGCTTCCAAGGAAAAGGTCACCGCGGCGTTCAAGATCATCACTGCCGATCCGGCCGTGAAGGGCATTCTGGTCAACATCTTCGGCGGTATCATGCGCTGCGACGTGATCGCCGAAGGCGTGATCGCTGCGGTCAAGGAAGTCGGCCTCGAAGTGCCGCTGGTCGTCCGCCTCGAAGGCACCAATGTCAAGGAAGGCAAGGCCATCCTCGACAATTCGGGCCTCGACGTCATTTCCGCCGACGACCTCGACGATGCCGCGCAGAAGATCGTCGCTGCCGTCGGCAAAGCTGCCTAAGACCCGCCAGAAGAAAGAAACCCAATGTCTATTCTCGTCAACAAAGACACCAAGGTTCTCGTGCAGGGTCTGACCGGCAAGACCGGCACCTTCCACACGGAACAGGCGCTCGCCTATTACGGCACTCAGATGGTGGGCGGCGTGAACCCCAAGAAGGCCGGCGAAACCTGGACCTCCTCGCTCGACGTCACCGCACAGCTGCCGGTGTTCGCGACCGTTGCCGAAGGCAAGGAACGCACCGGCGCCAATGCCTCGGTCATCTATGTGCCGCCTCCGGGCGCCGCTGCCGCCATCGAGGAAGCGATCGACGCGGAAATCCCGCTGATCATCTGCATCACCGAAGGCGTGCCGGTCATGGACATGGTCCGCGTCAAGGCAAAGCTCGAAAAGTCCAGGTCGCGCCTCATCGGGCCGAACTGCCCGGGCGTTCTGACGCCGGAAGAATGCAAGATTGGCATCATGCCGGGCTCGATCTTCTCGAAGGGCTCGGTGGGCATTGTTTCGCGCTCCGGCACGCTTACCTATGAAGCCGTGTTCCAGACCACAAATGAAGGCCTCGGCCAGACAACGGCCGTCGGCATCGGCGGCGATCCGGTCAAGGGCACCGAATTCATCGACATGCTCGAAATGTTTCTCGCCGACGAAGCCACCACAAGTCGATCATCATGATCGGCGAAATCGGCGGTTCTGCCGAGGAAGACGCAGCCCAGTTCCTGATCGACGAGGCCAAGCGCGGCCGCAAGAAGCCTATGGCTGGTTTCATCGCCGGCCGCACCGCACCGGCCGGCCGGACCATGGGCCATGCCGGCGCCGTGATTTCGGGCGGCAAGGGCGGCGCTGAAGAAAAGATCGCAGCCATGGAAGCGGCTGGGATCAAGGTCTCGGCGTCCCCGGCCCGGATTGGCGCGACCTTGGCTGAGGTCTTGCGCGGCTAAGGAAGGCACTCCCTTCCGAGCTTCGCTAAGCCTTCGGCTAAGCTCCGCTTGCCTTCCCCTCTGAGGGGGAAGGTGGGCGCAGGTGGCCGAACAAACACCCTCTTCACCCTCCCCCTCAGAGGGGAGGGTGCCGAAGCTAGGCCGCGAGGCCGTAGCGCAGGTAGGGAGGGGGTGACTGCGTTAGTTCAGCCTAGACGGAAAACTCCCATTGCGACCCTTCGGTCGCTCTTCTGACACGGTTTGGCCCTAAGCCGAATCCATGACCATCAAGTGAGCCGCGGTGCCACGGCGGGCGCCGCAAGTCTTAACAAGATACAAAGGAAACGCGGTCAATATTCGCCCCACTTGGATGACCGCTTTTAACCAGCTTCGGCCGGTTCGTTGAGAAGGATGGCAGGGCGAGAAAGTCCTGCGACACAAGCGATGACACGACAGGAAAAGAACGACACGTTCTTGCTGACCTCGTTCCTCTATGGGGGAACGCCGACTACATCGAACAACTCTATTCGCGCTTCAAAACCGATCCTTCCAGCGTCGACGCGACCTGGTCGAGCTTTTTCGCCCGGCTCGATGATGCCGATGGCGTCGCGGCGCAGAACGCAGAGGGCCCGAGCTGGGGCCGCAAGGACTGGCCACCGGCGGAAGCGGGTGAATTGGTCAGCGCGCTCGATGGCGATTGGGGCCAGGTGGCGCTGAAGACCGAAAAGGCCGCGGTCAAGAAGGCAGCTGCCGAAGGCAAGCCTGCCCCGGCTGCTGCGGACGTGCTGCAGGCGACGCGCGACTCGATCCGCGCCATCATGATGATCCGCGCCTATCGCATGCGCGGGCACCTCCATGCCGATCTCGATCCGCTGAAGCTCAAGTCCGACGAGCCGGCACCCGAGCTCGATCCCAAGAGCTACGGCTTCACCGATGCCGATTATGGCCGCAAGATCTTCATCGACAACGTTCTGGGTCTTGAATACGCAACCATCCCGGAAATGCTCGCCATCCTCCAGCGCACCTATTGCGGCACTGTCGGCATCGAGTTCATGCATATCTCCGATCCCGAAGCCAAGCAGTGGATCCAGGAGCGCATCGAGGGTCCGGACAAGGAAATCACCTTCACCGCCGAAGGCAAGAAGGCGATCCTCAACAAGTTGGTCGAGGCCGAAGGCTTCGAGAAATTCCTCGACGTCAAGTATACCGGCACCAAGCGCTTCGGCCTCGATGGCAGTGAAGCGGCGATCCCGGCGCTCGAGCAGATCATCAAGCGCGGTGGCGCCCTGGGCATCAAGGACATCGTCCTCGGCATGGCTCACCGCGGGCGTCTCAATGTCCTCACCCAGGTGATGCAGAAGCCGCATCGCGCCCTCTTCCACGAGTTCAAGGGCGGCGCCTTCTATCCGGAAGACGTGGAGGGCTCAGGCGACGTCAAGTACCACCTCGGCGCGTCCTCCGACCGCGACTTCGACGGCAACAAGGTTCACCTGTCGCTGACAGCCAATCCGAGCCATCTCGAGATCGTCGATCCGGTGGTGCTCGGCAAGTCGCGCGCCAAGCAGGACCAGCACATTTCACCCGAGCACAAGCTTGTCGACGTCGCCGTTGAAGGCAAGCCGGACCGCTCCATGGTCCTGCCGCTCTTGATCCATGGCGATGCCGCTTTTGCCGGGCAGGGCGTCATTGCCGAATGCCTCGGGCTTTCGGGCCTCAAGGGTCACCGCACGGGCGGGTCGATCCATCTGGTGATCAACAACCAGATCGGCTTCACCACCTCGCCGATGTATTCGCGCTCCTCGCCTTACCCGACCGACGTCGCCAAGATGATCGAAGCACCGGTATTCCATGTGAACGGCGACGATCCGGAAGCCGTCGTGTTTGCGGCCAAGGTTGCCGTCGAGTACCGCCAGAAGTTCGGCAAGCCTGTCGTCATCGACATGTTCTGCTATCGCCGTTTCGGTCACAACGAAGGCGACGAACCAAGCTTCACCCAGCCGCTAATGTATTCCAAGATTCGGTCGCACAAGACCACTTTGGAAATCTATGCGGAAAAGCTCGTCACCGAAGGTCCGTGAGCCAGGCCGATGTCGACCAGCTCAAGGGCGACTGGAAAGCCAAGCTCGAGACCGAGTTCGAGGCTGGCCAGGACTATCGTCCGAACAAGGCTGACTGGCTCGATGGCCAGTGGAAGGACTTCAAGCCTGCCGATCAGGAAGGCCCGCGCCGTGGCGAAACCGGCGTGGCGCTCGACCGCCTCGTTGAAATCGGCACCAAGCTGACGCAGGTCCCGGCAGACTTCAACGCCCACAAGACCGTCAAGCGCTTCATGGACAATCGCCTCGGCGCCATCGAGGCCGGCGAAGGGATTGACTGGGCGACGGCGGAAGCCCTGGCGTTCGGCACGCTCGTGACCGAAGGCCATCCCGTACGCCTCTCGGGCCAGGACGTCGAACGCGGCACCTTCAGCCAGCGCCATTCAGTGCTCAACGACCAGCAGGTCGAGAACAAGACCTATACGCCGCTCAACAATCTCGATGCCGGCCAAGCGCGCTACGAAGTCATCAATTCAATGCTGTCGGAAGAAGCGGTGCTTGGTTTCGAATATGGCTATTCGCTGGCAGAGCCGAAGGCACTGACGCTTTGGGAGGCTCAGTTCGGCGACTTCGTCAACGGCGCGCAGGTTGTCATCGACCAGTTCATCTCCTCGGGCGAGCGCAAGTGGTTCCGCATGTCGGGCCTCGTGATGCTGTTGCCGCATGGCTATGAGGGCCAAGGCCCGGAGCACTCCTCCGCGCGTCCGGAGCGGTTCCTCCAGCTCTGCGCCGAAGACAATATGCAGGTCGCCAACTGCACGACGCCGGCCAACTATTTCCACATCCTGCGCCGGCAGCTCAAGCGCGACTTCCGCAAGCCGCTGATCCTGATGACCCCCAAGTCGCTGCTGCGGCACAAGCGGGCAATCTCGGGTCTTGTGGAGCTTGGCCCGGACAGCGTCTTCCACCGTCTCCTCTGGGACGATGCGGAAGCCCCGGCGTGCCGAAGACCACGACGCGCCTCGTGCCGGATGCCCGCATCCGCCGCGTCGTCCTCTGCACCGGAAAGGTCTACTACGACCTCCTGGAAGATCGCGAGAAGAAGGGCATCAACGATGTCTATCTCCTGCGCGTCGAGCAGCTTTATCCGTTCCCGGCCAAGGCCCTGCTCGACGAGCTCAGCCGCTTCCCCAATGCCGACGTCGTCTGGTGCCAGGAAGAGCCGCGCAATATGGGTGCATGGACTTTCGTCCAGCCCTATATCGAGTGGGTATTCGATCAGATGGGCCGCACCAATGATCGCGTGCACTATGTCGGCCGCAAGGCTGCCGCCTCGCCGGCAACCGGCCTGATGCGCACCCATCTCGCACAGCTCCAGGAATTCCTGGACGAAGCCTTCGCCAAGTAGCCCCAAGAACCAAGGACAAACTCATGTCGACTGAAATCCGTGTCCCGACCCTGGGCGAAAGCGTTACCGAAGCCACGATCGGCCAGTGGTTCAAGAAGGTGGGCGACACCGTCAATGCCGACGAACCCATCGTCGAGCTCGAAACCGACAAGGTGACGATCGAAGTGCCGGCCCCGGCTTCGGGCGTGCTCGAAGCCATCGCCGCCAATCCGGGCGACACCGTTGACGTCAATGCCCTCCTCGGCGCCATCGGTGGCGGAACAGGTGCCGCCGCTTCCGCCCCGGCCGCAACTCCCGCTCCGCAGCCTGCTCCCAGCCAGCCTTCTGCAGCGCCGCAGGCTCCTGCTGCCACCGACCGCGCTCCCGCCCCGTCGGCGCAGAAGCTGATCAACGAAAACGGCCTCAACGCCGCCGACATCAACGGTTCGGGCAAGTCGGGCCAGGTGCTCAAGGAAGACGTCCTGGCGTCGATTTTGCGTCCTCAGGCTAACGCTCCCGCGGCGCAGCCGGCACAGGCGCTCGATACCGCGGGCGCGCCCAAGCTCTACAACCCCGCACCGGCTTCGGCTCCTGCGGCAAAGCCTGCCGAAGCGCCCAAGGCTGCGCGGTCGCCCGTCGCCGCCGATGATGCCTCGCGCGAGGAACGGGTCAAGATGACCCGCCTGCGCCAGACCATCGCCCGCCGCCTCAAGGATGCGCAGAACACCGCCGCCATGCTGACCACCTTCAACGAGGTGGACATGAAGCCGGTGATGGACCTGCGCAACCAGTACAAGGAGCTCTTTGAGAAGAAGCACGGCGTCAAGCTTGGCTTCATGGGCTTCTTCACCAAGGCCGTGGTTCACGCCCTCAAGGAAATCCCGGCCGTCAATGCCGAGATCGATGGCGATGACCTGATCTACAAGCAATACGCCCATATCGGCGTCGCCGTCGGCACCGATAAGGGGCTCGTCGTTCCGGTCGTGCGCAATGCCGATGGGATGTCGATCGCCGAGATCGAAAAGGAAATCGGCAATCTCGGCAAGAAGGCGCGCGATGGCCAGCTGTCGATGGCCGACATGCAGGGCGGCACCTTCACCATCTCCAATGGCGGTGTCTATGGTTCGCTGATGTCGACGCCGATCCTCAATGCGCCGCAGTCGGGCATTCTGGGCATGCACAAGATCCAGGAGCGCCCGGTCGTCGTTGGCGGCCAGATCGTCGTCCGCCCGATGATGTATCTTGCGCTGAGCTACGATCACCGCATCGTCGACGGCAAGGAAGCGGTGACCTTCCTGGTACGCGTCAAGGAATCGCTCGAGGCGCCCGAGCGCCTGGTGCTCGATCTCTGATCGCCACAAACATGATCTTGTTGAGGGCTCGCTTCGGCGGGCCCTCTTCGTTCACGGCTTTCTCATCGGCGTGGCTGCAAACGCTAACAGTCTGTTAGCACTTGAAGCTCTTATGACAAGGCTGGAATAATCCAGGAGAATTCAGTGCGACGTTTGACGATAGCCGGCACCGTTTTCAGCCTTCTCGCTCTGCCCGTCTATGCACAGGATGCTGCCGATCCGACCCTTGTCGGCGAGCTCATGGCCTTTCACGGCTCGGCGGCCATCGTCGATGTGATGACCACCCATTGCTACGAAACCACCGGCCTTGACCCGGCATTCCAGGAAGCCTCCAAGAACTGGTACCTCCGCAATATCAGCTACTTAGACCTGGCCGACCGCGTCATCGCCCGCCTCGGCGGTAGCTCGGAAGAAGAACTGGAAGCGGCGGAAACCTATGGCGGCACGCAGATCATGACCGCCTACAACCAGTCTGCCGACAAGAACGTTTTCTGCCGCACATTTCTCGAACAGGTCGAGGCCGGCAGCCTCGATATCGACAAGCAATTGCCCGAGGTGCTGAAGCGCGCCCAGGAAATTTCCGCCTCCTGATCGGCCCGTGCTAAGGTGCTCGAACGCAACAAGGAATCGCCATGAGCGTCGAGCTGACCTATGTGATCTGGAGTGCTTTTTTGGGCCTGATCTACCTTGGCGTCCAGGCCATGCTGTTCCGGCTGGACTTCGGCTTCCGCTATGCCAATACCCAGCGCGACATCGATCCGCCACCGCCCAACAAATGGAACAAGCGTGGCCAGCGGGCGCTCGCCAATTTTCTTGAAACCTATGGCGTCTTCCTCGCCCTAGCCCTCGCCACCGAACTTTCGGGGCGCTCCGATAATCTTACCGTCTGGGGCGCGCATATCTGGTTTTGGGCGCGGGTCGCGTTTTTGCCGGCCTATTTCATCGACATCAATCAGCTGCGCTCAAGCATCTGGACGCTCTCGCTGATCGGTCTCCTGCTCATGTTTATCGGCGTCGCGTTCTAGGCATGGCCGCTTGCCGGGCGGCGCATTGCCGCTTTGGGTCATAAGGTGTAACGGTTTGGCCGCTTCGTTTGAGTGGTGCGGCCATGAGCTTTCCCTGGTTCGAATTTTTAGGCCTGATGCTGGCCTTCGGCATCAATGCCGTCATTCCAGGCGCCGATTTTGCCATGGTGCTGCGCCAGTCGGTCGTCCATGATCGCCGTGCGGCGCTTTTCACATCCGCGGGCATTGCCACGTCGATCCTCGTCCATGGCACCTATACGCTGCTCGGCGTCGGCGTCATCGTCGGGCAGTCGCTGCTGCTGTTCAACATCCTCAAGTGGCTGGGCGCGGCCTACCTTGTCTGGCTCGCCATTGCAGCGCTGCGCAGCCCGCCCCCGCAGCCGCCTGTCGTTGCCGAGGGTGTCGAGACCAAGCGCGGCGACATGGCCGCTTTTGCGCTGGGTTTTCTGATCAATCTGCTCAACCCTAAGGCCGTGTTGTTCTTCCTCGCGCTTTTTACCTCGCTGGTTTCGGTGCATACGCCGGGCGACGTCAAGGTCATCTATGTCGCGAGCATGAGCATCATGCTTTTTGCCTGGTTCGCATTGGTGTCGTTCTTCTTTACGACGCCTTCTGTGCGGCAGGGATTTTTCCGTTTCGGCCGCTGGTTCAACCGCATCACCGGCATCACCTTCCTGGCGTTGGCCGTACGCGTCGCGCTGGCACAGCAGCGCTAACTTCTAAGGGCTCGAGAGACCATGGCAGACCAATTCGACCTCACCATCATCGGTTCAGGGCCGGGCGGCTATGTCGCTGCGATCCGCGCCGCGCAGCTGGGCATGAAGGTTGCCGTGGTGGAAAAGTGGGCGACGCTGGGCGGCACCTGCCTCAATATCGGCTGTATTCCCTCCAAGGCGCTTCTGCATGCCTCGGAGCTGTTCGAGGAAGCCAGCCACGGCTTCAAGAACCTGGGAATCGATATCCCGACGCCGCAGCTCAACCTGCGCCAGATGATGGTGCACAAGGCCGATACGGTGGCGTCCAATGTCGGCGGCGTGGATTACCTTTTCAAGAAGAACAAGATCACCGTCTTCCGCGGTATCGGCTCGATCCCGGCGCCCGGCAAGGTGCTGGTGACGCCGCAATCGGGCGGGCAGACCGAGATCGTTACCAAGAACATCGTCATCGCCACCGGTTCGGTCTCCGCATCGCTGCCCGGAATCGAAATCGACGAGAAGAAGGTCGTGACCTCGACCGGCGCGCTCAACCTCGAAAGCGTTCCGCGCCGGTTGGTCGTCATCGGCGCCGGTGTGATCGGGCTTGAGCTCGGCTCGGTCTGGATGCGACTTGGCGCCCAAGTGACCGTGGTGGAATTCCTTGACCGCATCCTCCCCGGCATGGACAGCGAAGTGGCGCGCCAGTTCCAGCGCATGCTGCAAAAGCAGGGCATGGAGTTCAAGCTTTCGAGCAAGGTTGCCGGCATCGACCGCGCCGAAGATGGTTCGCTCAAACTCCGCGTCGAGCCGGCCAAGGGCGGCGAGGCGGAGGTGCTGGAGGCCGAGGTTGCGCTGGTCGCCATCGGTCGCAAGCCGTTCACCGAAGGGCTAGGGCTCGAACTTGCCGGCGTGGCGCTCGACGAGCGCGGCCGCGTCCGCGTCGATGCTCACTACAAGAGCTCGGTCGATGGCATCTACGCGATCGGAGACGTGATCGTCGGGCCGATGCTGGCGCACAAGGCCGAGGACGAAGGCATTGCCGTGGCAGAGATACTGGCGGGCCAGGCGGGTCACGTGAACTACAAGGCCATACCCGGCGTGGTTTATACGAACCCGGAAGTGGCGTCCGTCGGCAAGACCGAGGACGAGCTCAAGGCTGAAGGCATCAACTACAAGATCGGCAAGTTCCCCTTCACCGCCAACGGTCGCGCCAAGGCCATGGTCGCTACGCAGGGTTTTGTGAAGATCCTTGCCGATGTCGAAACCGATCGTGTGCTGGGGGCGCATATCGTAGGCAAGAATGCCGGCGAGATGATCCATGAGCTGGTGACGCTGATGGAATTCTCTGGCGCGGCCGAAGACCTGGCACGCACCACGCATGCCCATCCGACGCTTTCGGAAGCCATTCGCGAAGCGGCGCTTTCCCTCGGCGACGGGGCGATCCACATCTAGGGGGCACGACGAAAAGTCATCATACAACTCCTCTAGGTTTGTATGTTGACTTGTCTTTGGAACTTCCATACCAGTTTTGTCCAAGGCACCTGATTGCTATCAATCGGGTGCCGGGCAGGGCCGTGAGCCACTGCTGCAGCTGGAACAACCAGCTGCTCGAGGACATAATGGGAGGATCACCATGTTCCATCTGCCTAAGATGGCGGCTATGGCCGTCGTCACGACCAGCCTTATGATTTCGGCGGCCAGCGCCCAGACGGTGCTGCGCTCGTCCGACACCCATCCCGATGGCTACCCGACCGTCGAAGCGGTCAAACAGTTCGGCGAATTGCTGAACGAGAAGACCGATGGCCGCTATTCGGTCGAAGTGTTCCACTCGGCCCAGCTTGGCGCCGAAGCCGACACGATCGAGCAGACCCAGTTCGGCGTCATCGATCTCAATCGCATCTCTATCGGCGCCTTCGGCACCCAGGTGCCGGCTGCAACCGTCACCCAGCTGCCCTATATCTTCCGCTCGGCCGACCACTTCCACAATGTGCTGGATGGCCCGATCGGTGAAGAAATCCTCGCTGCATTCGACGCCGTGGATGTTGTTGCCCTTGCCTTTTACGACGGCGGCTCGCGCTCGTTCTACAACAGTTCCAAGCCGATCACTTCGCCCGAAGACATGGCCGGCATGAAGTTCCGCGTCATGCAGTCCGACATCTTCGTCGACATGGTCGGCGCGCTCGGCGGCAACGCCACGCCGATGCCTTATGGCGAAGTCTATTCGGGTATCCAGACCGGCGTTATCGACGGCGCTGAGAACAACTATCCGAGCTATGACACGGCCGGCCACGCCGAAGTCGCCAAGTTCTATTCGCTCGACGAACACCTTATGGTTCCCGAAGTGCTGGTCGTGTCCAAGATCGTCTGGGACGGGATGAGCCCGGAAGACCAGACCGCGATGCGTGAAGCAACCAAGGAATCGGTGGCGATCCAGCGTGAGCTTTGGGCGGCAAAGGAAGTTGAATCCAAGGCTGCCGTGGAAGCGCTCGGCGCGACCATCAACACGGTCGACAAGCAGCCCTTCATCGATGCCATGAAGCCGGTCTACGACAAGTATGTCACCGACCCGGCGCTGCAGGACCTGGTTGCCCGCATCCAGGCCACTGAAGGCTGATCTTTCCCGGGCTGGCTTTGGTCAGCCCGGTCTTTCCTTCCGGAGTACGTTTCGTGAGACAGTGGCTCTTGCCCGTCAGCGCCGTTCTGCGCGCCACAGCCAATGCCGCTTTGTGGATTGCCGGCGTGGGCCTCGTCGTCATGACCTTGATCGTGGCCTACCAGGTCTTCATGCGCTACGTCGTCAACGCCTCCCCATCGTGGACGGAAGGCACCGCCATCCTCCTGATGAGCTGGTTCATTTTCCTTGGCGCGGCGGTCGGTGTTCGCGAGAACTTCCATATGGGGTTCGACGTCTTGATCTACGTGCTGCCCAAGGGCGCCAAAGGCGTGCTGCGCACGATCAGCGACCTCGCCGTCTTCGCCTTTGCCGCCGGCATGGTTTATTATGGCGGCACGCTCGCCGTCCGCGGCTGGGGCGTCACCATTCCGGTCCTGCATATCCCGCAGACCATGACCTACCTCCCCATCGTCATTTCCGGCTTCATGATGTGCCTTTATTCGCTCGAGCGCATGCTGCTGCGCCTCGCGGGTGAGCCCGTCGACGAGCCGCCTGCTGAACTTGTGACCGAGGCCTGATCGCCATGGAATATTGGATCCTTTTCGGCGTCTTTACCGTCCTCATGATGGTCGGCACACCGATCGCCTTCTGCCTCGGCATCGCCAGCTTTGCCACCATCGTTTATCTCGGCCGCCCGGCCATGGTGGTGTTCCAGCAGCTCAATTCGGGCCTTGCCGGCTTCACGCTGCTAGCCATTCCCTTCTTCATCTTCGCCGGCGACCTCATGATGCGCGGCGGCATCGCGGCCCGCATCATCCAGTTTGCCGGGGCCGTTATCGGCCACGTCCGGGGTGGCCTGGGCCAGGTCAACGTCGCCGCCTCGACGCTCTTCGGTGGCATCTCCGGCTCCGCCGTTGCCGAAGCGGCAGCGGTTGGCGGCATCATGATCCCGCAGATGAAGGCGCGCGGCTATGGCGCCGACTATGCGGTCAACGTCACCTCGATGGCTGCTCTGATCGCGCTGTTGCTCCCGCCCAGCCACAACATGATCATCTATTCGCTCTCCGGTGGTGGGCGCATCTCCATCGCCGACCTCTTCACTGCCGGCATCATTCCGGGCCTGCTGCTTGCCGTGGCGCTGAGCATCACCGCCTATATCGTGGCCGTGAAGCGCGGCTACCCGACCGAGCCGTTTCCAGGCTTTGCCAAGGCGTTCCAGTATCTCCTGATCTCGATCCCGGGCTTGATGCTGATCGTCATCATCTTCGGCGGCGTGCGCTCGGGCATTTTCACGGCGACCGAGAGCTCCTGCATCGCGGTCATCTATGCGCTCCTCGTAACGCTCCTGGTCTACCGCTCGCTAAGCTGGAGCGAGTTCGTCCACTCGGTCATGGGTGCCGTCCGCACCACGTCCATGGTCTTGTTTATCATCGGCGCAGCGGCCTCGTTCGGCTGGCTGATGGCCTATCTGCGCGTTGCGCCGATCCTCACCGATCTCATCTCCAACCTGACGCAGGACCCGTTGCTGGTGCTGCTGCTGATCAACGTCATGCTGCTGTTGCTCGGCACCTTCATGGATATGGGCCCGTTGATCATCATCACGACGCCGATCTTTTTGCCCATGGTGCAGCAGTTCGGCGTCGATCCGGTGCATTTTGGCGTCATCATGATCCTCAATCTCGGCATCGGCCTCAACACGCCGCCCTTGGGACCGGTGCAGTTCGTGGCCGCTGCGGTGGGAAAGATATCGATCTGGACGGCGATGCGCAGCGTTTGGCCGTTCTACCTTGCCGGCATCATCGTGCTCGGCCTCGTCACCTACATTCCGGCGCTGTCGCTGTGGCTGCCGGCGCAGTTCAAGTAGCGCCATGTCCTTGCTCGATGCGTCACCGGCGCCGACACGAAAGCCCAAACTTGCCGAATTGGTCGTCGATGCGTTGCGCAAGCGCATCGGGGCCGGCGAGTTCGCTCCCGGCGAGAAGCTGCCGACAGAATCGCAGATGACCACGCATTTCGGCGTCAGCCGGACCGTGGTGCGCGAGGCGATTGCGGCGCTTGCTGCCGACGGCATGGTGCAATCACGCCAGGGCGCCGGCGTCTTCGTCATGGCCCAGCCCACCTCGGCCTTTACCGCAATCGCCGGCGAGCGCTCGAACAAGATTTCGGTCGCGCTCAATGTTCTCGAAGTGCGCATGGGCATCGAGATCGAGTCCGCAGGACTTGCCGCGCAACGGCACAGCACCAGCCAGGTGGCGGCGATCTACGAAAGCTGGAACGAGTTCGACCGTCTGCTCAAGCAGGGGACGCCGACCGGCAAGACCGATTTTGCCTTTCACCGGGCCATCGCCGCGGCGACCAACAACCCGTTTTACCTCGAAGTGCTCGACGCCTTGGGCAGCCGCACGATCCCGTGCGACGTCGCCTCGCCCTGGGGCACGGAGAGCGTCCTTACCTACGAATACCAGGTGGGCCTCCACGAAGAGCACCGCCGCATTCTCAATGCCATTTCCGCCCGCGACGCCGACGGCGCGCGCGAAGCGATGCGCGAGCATCTGTCCCGCAGCCAGGATCGTTATCGCGCCCGGCTGGCCGACCAGAACAAGACCAACTAGGACCTTTTCATGAGTACCGATTTCGACATCCGCTTTGCTATCGACCCGATCGCGGCTTCGGCCATGGGGACGGACGACCTGCGGGAAAATTTCCTGATCGAAGACGTGTTCGTGGACGGCCAGGTGTGCTGGACCTATACCCATTACGACCGCATGGCCGTCGGTGGTGCGGTGCCGACCGGCGCAGCGCTGGCACTTGAAACCATCAAGCCGACGGGCACTGCCAATTTCCTTGATCGCCGCGAGCTGATCGCCGTCAATATCGGCGCGCCTGGCACGATCTCGGTGGATGGCGCGGACCATGCCGTCGGCTCGCGCGACATGCTCTACATCGGCATGGGCGCCAAGGACGTCCATTTTGCCGGTGAGGGCGCCAAGTATTATCTCCTCAGCGCGCCGGCCCATGCCAGCCACCCGACCGTGCTGTTGCAGCAGTCGGGCGCCAAGCGCCTCGACATGGGCAGCGCCGAAACGGCGAACGAGCGCTCGATCTACCAGTACACCAACAGCCTCAAGAGCTGCCAGCTGGTGGTCGGTCTTACCCAGTTTGCACCCGGTTCGGTGTGGAACACCATGCCCACCCATGTCCATGACCGGCGCATGGAGGCCTATCTTTATTTCGACCTCAAGCCCGATGCCTTCGTCATGCATCTGATGGGCGAGCCGACCGAAACGCGGCACCTGATCGTGCGCAACGAGCAGGCGATTCTCTCCCCGCCCTGGTCGATCCATGCCGGTGCCGGCACCGGCGCCTACACCTTCATCTGGGCCATGGCCGGCGACAATATCGATTACACCGACGCCGAAAAGGTGCCGATGGAAGAGCTGCGCTGATGGACCTTTCGGCTTTCGGCCTTTCCGGCAAGACCGTGCTGGTCACCGGCGCCAATACCGGCATCGGGCAGGGCATCGCCCTTTCGATCGGCCGGGCTGGCGGCAAGGTCATCGGCGTTGGCCGCTCCAGCATGGAGCAAACGGCGTCGTTGATGGCGGAGCAGGGCGCTGAGTTTGTCGAGCTGCGCGCCGATCTTGGCTCGACGGCGGCGGCGCAGGCGATGTTCGAAACCGCTTGGGCGGAACACGGTCCGATTGACGGGCTGGTCAACAATGCCGGCATCATCAAGCGCGTCGATGCGGTGGAGTTCACCGAAGACGATTGGGACAGCGTCATGGACGTCAATCTCAAGACCATGTTCTTCCTGTGCCAGGCGATTGGCAAGCGGGCGATCGAGGCGGGGCGGCAGGGGCGCATCGTCAATATTGCCTCGATGCTGAGTTTTCAGGGCGGTATTCGGGTCGCGAGCTACACGGCGTCCAAGAGCGGCGTGCTCGGCATCACGCGGTTGCTCGCCAATGAATGGGCGGCCAAGGGCATCAATGTGAATGCTGTGGCGCCCGGCTATATCGAGACCAACAATACCGAGGCCCTGCGCAACGATCCGGATCGCTCGGCCTCGATCCTCGGGCGCATTCCGGCCGCGCGCTGGGGGTGCCGAGCGATATCGGGGATGCCGTGGTGTTTCTTCTCGCACCCGCTTCCAACTACATGCACGGCGCCGTTGTCCCCGTCGATGGCGGCTGGCTCGCGAGGTAATTGATGACTGAACGAAAATTCTTCGCCCAGCCCGATGAGACTGCCTGGACCGAGCTGGCTCCTGGCAATACCCGCCGTGTGCTGATCCATACGCCCGAGCTGATGCAGGTCGAGTTCGGCTTCGAAAAGGGCGCAGTCGGCGCGCTCCATAGCCACCCCCATATCCAGGTGAGCTATGTCGCCGAAGGCTCGTTCGAGGTCACCATCGATGGCGTTACCGAATTGGTGCGCCAGGGCGGCAGCTTCATCGTGCCGTCAGGGCTGCAACATGGCGTCGTGGCGCTGGAGAAAGGACGTCTCGTTGACGTCTTCACGCCCCATCGCGCCGATTTCCTCTAGGCTGCGGCGACCTTGAGGTCGTGCTAGGCTAAAGGCCGATATCGCGGAAATAGAGCATGCTGCTTATCGGTTTTTACATCGCCATCACCGCCGAGGCCATGACTGCGGCGCTGGCCGCCGGCCGGCGCAACATGGACTGGTTCGGCGTCTGCCTGATCGCCTGCGTGACGGCGCTGGGCGGCGGCACCATGCGCGATATCCTGCTGGATCACTATCCGCTGGTCTGGGTCGCCAATCCATACGTGCTGCTGTTGGTCTGCGGTGCGGCCCTGCTGACCATTCCCCTGGCGCGGCTGGTCGAGCGGCTGCGCTGGCCGTTCCTTTTGCTCGACGCGCTTGGGCTCGTCGTCTTCACCGTCATCGGCTGCAATATCGGCATCGAAGCAGGCGTGCACCCGATCATCGTCATCGTTGCCGGCATGGTAACGGGCACGGCGGGCGGCATCCTGCGCGACGTCTTGTGCAACGACATTCCGCTGATCTTCCAGGGCGAACTTTACGCTAGCGTCTCGATGATTGCCGGCATCGTCTACTATCTGGGCCTGACCGGTGGCGTGCAGCAGGACCTGATGGCCATTCTCGCCATGGTGCTGGGGTTTGCTCTTCGCGTCCTCGCCATCGCCTTCAAATGGGAAATGCCGAAGTTCGTCTATGACCGGAACATGCGCAGATGAGGCCGGCGCGGATCGTCTTGTCGCGCAAGGCGGGGTTCGATCTGCAAGCGACCTCGCGCGCGCTCAATGGCCTGCCGGCGCAGTCGGTGGCGCGGCCGGGGCCATGGGGCAATCCCTTCAGCGTGGATGCGGTCGCCGCTGAAACGGGGCTCGACCGGGATGCGGCGCAGGCCGAGGCCGTCGACCGGCATCGGCGCTGGCTGCTCGGCGAGTTCGAGGCCGATCGGGCACCACCTTCTGGCGACGACATCCGCGCCAAATTAGGCGGCAAGAACCTTGCCTGCTGGTGCCGGGCCGGCACGCCCTGCCATGTCGACAACCTTCTGGCACTCGCCAATCCCTGACACATACCATTCCTGAACGGAGACATATCTTGCGACAGACCTGGCGTTGGTTCGGCCCCAAGGACCTCACCAGCATCGACGACATCACCCAGGCCGGCGCCGTTGGCGTGGTCAGCGCGCTTCATCATGTGCCCAATGGCGTGGTGTGGACGCCAGAGGAGATCGCCAAGCGCCATGGCGAGATCGCCACGCGCAAGGATGGTTCGCCGTCCGGCCTCACCTGGGACGTCGTTGAGAGCCTGCCGGTCAGCGAGGATGTCAAAAGGAGAAGGGCGACTGGCGCGAGCATATTGCCAACTACAAGATCTCAATGCGGCATCTGGCGGACAGTGGCATCGAGACCATCTGCTACAATTTCATGCCGGTGCTCGATTGGACGCGCACCGATCTGCGTTGGACCGTGCCGCATGGCGGCTCGTGCATGCGCTTCGACATCAACGATTTTGCCGCCTTCGACATCCATATTCTCAAGCGCCCCGGCGCTGCGGCAGACTTCACCAATGCCATTGCCGACGAGGCTGCCCGGCGTGCCGATGCGATGAGCGAAGACGAGAAAAAGCAGCTCGCCCGCAACGTCACCATGGGGCTGCCCGGCTCGACCGAGTCCATGTCGCTCGAAGATGTGCAGAGCCATCTCAACGAATATGGCGCCATCAGCCGCGAGCAGCTGCGCGATCATTTCGTGGCCTTTCTCGAAGAGGTGGTGCCCGTGGCCGAAGACCTGGGGTTGCGGCTTTGCTGCCATCCGGACGATCCGCCGTTCGCACTGCTCGGCCTGCCGCGCATCATGTCGACGGCCGCGGACTACAAGGCGATCCTCGACGCGGTCGATAGTCCGGCCAATGGCATGACCTTCTGCACCGGTTCGCTTGGCGCGCGGCCCGACAACGATCTTGTGGCCATCGTCGAGCAATTCGCTCCCAAGATCCATTTCCTACACCTGCGCAATGTGAAGCGGGACACCGATGACGTAGCCGGCTCCTTCTACGAGGCCGAGCATCTGGGCGGTGATACCGACATGGTGGCAGTGATCGCTGCCGTGATCCGCGAAGAACGCCGTCGCAAGGACGAAGGTCGTGCCGACTGGCAGATCCCCATGCGCCCCGACCACGGACAGGACATCATGGACGACCTCGGCCGCCGCTCGCAGCCGGGCTATCCGACGATCGGAAGGATGAAGGGGCTGGCGGAGTTGCGCGGGGTGATGACCGCACTGGAGCATGCGGAGTTCGGGCTTAGGTAGAAGACCGAGTATGCTGAGGCGCCGACACCCCCTTCCGAGCTACGCTAAGGCGCGGCGCGCCTAAGCTTCGCTTGCCTTCCCCTCAAGGGGAAGGTGACATCGAATGTGTCGCACAATATTGCCCAGTTTACCGGGTTCACCTTCCCCCTCAGAGGGGAAGGCAAGCAGAGCTTGGTGAGGAACGAGCCTAGCGGCGCTCGGAAGGGGGCTCTTCACCGCATCCACTTTGGTGCCCAGCGCATCCTTGGTTGCGCCGGGAGGTGGCGCATGAGGCGGCTGTAGATCAGACCGAAAAGGAAGAAGATCACCAGCGACACGGCGAGGAAGTAGAGCGCTGCCACCGAAAAGTGGAGGTAGGTGTTGAAGTCGCGCTCGACCAGGTCCTTCGCGGTAATCATCAGGTCCTTCTGGCTGCCGACGACCGGCAGGGCGAAGTAGACGATGGCGGTGGCGTGGAACAGGAACACCACTTCATTGGTGTAGGCCGGCCAGGCGAGGCGAATGAGGTTGGGCCAAGTGACGCGGCGAAATTGCTGGGCTGGACTCATGCCATAGGCTTGCGCGGCTTCGATGGCGCCGCGCGGCACGGCGCGCAGGGCACCGTAGAAGATTTCGGCGGTATAGGCTGCGGTGTTGAGCACCAGGACCAGCGGACCGATAAAAAGCGGATGCAGCACGAAGCCGGAGACGCCCCATGGTTTCCAGAATGCCAGGTTCAGCGACAGCGCCAGCGAATAGAACATGAAGAACTGGATGAAGAGCGGCGAGCCGCGGAAAGCATAGATGTAGCAGCGCGACAGGCGATTGATGAGGCCATTGGGTGAAGCTTTGCCCAGCGCCAGAAACACCGCAAAGACAAAGCCGAGCGGGATCGAAACCGCGGCAAAATAGATATTGAAGAGAACTGCCGGCGCCATCAGCGACAGGTCGTTAAAGAAGCCGTCCATCAGGTGGTCGCCTCGCTCAGCATGCCGCGACCGGCGCGGCGCATCAGGGCATCGAAGGCGCGTTCGGAGAGCCAGGTCACCAGGATGTAGAAGACGAAGAGGACGAGGTAGTAGCGCCAGCGCCAATCGTCGTGGACCATGCCAACAGTCGGCAAAAGTTCGGCGCGCCGAGTCGGTCGGCCCAAAGGACGATGTCGGCGATCTGCAGCAGCGAGAGAAGCGAGGTAGCCTTGACCAAAAGCATCCACACATTGGAGAGGCCGGGCAGGGCATAGACCCACATTTGCCGTATGTGGACGCGCCACAGCACCTGGCTCGCGCTCATGCCATAGGCGCGAGCAGCTTCGAGCTGGCCGGCAGGCACTGAGCGCATGGCGCCGTGGATGACATTGGTGGCGAAGGCGCCATAAACGAGTCCCAGCGAAACGCTTGCCAGCATCAGGTATTCAAAGCTGCCTAGGAGCCAGTTGGCCTCGCGGCAAGGCGGCCAGGCAGCGGTTTGCGCCGCGATCGCTTCGGGCGAGCAGATTTGCGTTGCCACGAACCATTCCACGGTCTGCTCGAAGGCGAGGGGAAAGAACAGGAAGAAGAGGACGTCGGGAACGCCCCGGACGATCGAGGAGTAAAGCGTGCCGATCAGCCGAAGCGGCGGAAGCCGCGAATTCTTTAGGGTTGCGCCAAGGAGACCGAAGATGACCGCGAACGCTCCGCCGACGACGGCGGCAAAGATGGTGAACTGGAAGCTCGCATACCAGGCAAGGTGCTTGCCATTGGTGAGGTAGCCCAACCAGAAAGCGATGTCGTCGGTCATCGAGGCCCCTTTGGGGAGCTCCCGGCCTGGGACCGGGAGCCTTGGTCATTACTGGGCGTAGTAGGGGCCACGGCCTTCGAAGCGGGCTGCGATCAGCTTGTCGACGGTGCCGTCAGCCTTGAGGGCGGCCAGCGCCTCGTCGAGCTTGGCCTTGAGGTCGGTGTCTTCCTTGCGAAGACCCGCGGCCATGCCTTCGCCGATGAGGACATCGGGGCCGACATATTCGATCGAGCCGCTGGAGGCGGTGACGATGGGATCGACATAGGCGCCGTCTGCGAAGATCACGTCGACATTGCCGGCGGCAAGATCAGCTACGGCCTGGTCGGCGGTGGTAAAGGAAACGACGGTGTTGTTGGCGGCAAGTTCGGCCTCGGCATGGCCGGCCTGGATGGTGCCGCCCTGGACGCCGATGCGGACGCCCGAAAGATTGTCGAAGTCGATCTCGGTGCCGGCAAGGGCAACATAGCGGGACGGATCGGGCGGGAAATATTCGTCGCTGAAGGCGATGGTTTGGAGGCGCTCTTCGGTGATGTTCATGCCGGCCATGATGACATCGTAGTTGCCGGCGAGCAGGTTCGGGATGATAGAATCCCAGTCATTGACGACGAACTCGCAGGAGAGTTCGGCCTTTTCGCAGATGGCACTGCCGAGATCGATTTCGTAGCCATCGGGCTGGCCGGCGTCGTTGATAAAATTCCAGGGCGCATAGGCGCCTTCGGTGGCAATGCGTACGGTTTCCTGGGCGAAGGCTGGAGTGCCCAGCGCCAGGGCAGCAGTGGCGGCCAGCATGATCTTTTTCATTTCAGTCTCCGTTCTGATTGATTTTTAATAGCGCCCGGCGGTCGCGGCTGGACGCCGAGGTCAGCCATGATTGGCTGCATTGAGGAATTGCTTGAGGCGGGCGGAACGGGTGGCGCCGAAGATTTCGTCCGGCGTGCCCTGCTCTTCGATGAGGCCTTGATGGAGGAAGATGACCTGGTCCGACACGGAGCGTGCAAATTCCATGTCATGGGTGACCAGCACCATGGTGCGGCCTTCGTCGGCCAAGAGCTTGATGACGCGGAGCACCTCGACTTCGAGCTCTGGATCGAGCGCCGAGGTGGGCTCGTCGAAGAGCATCACGCGCGGGTTGATGCAGAGTGCCCGGGCGATGGCCGCGCGCTGCTGCTGGCCACCGGACAGCTGCGCCGGGTAAGCGTCGGCCTTGGCGCCGATGCCGACCTTGTCGAGCATGGCGCGTGCTTCGGCCTCGACTTCGGCGCGGGCGCGCTTCTGGACGATCAGCGGCGCTTCCATAACGTTTTCGAGGATCGTCATATGGGCCCAAAGATTGAAGCTCTGGAACACCATGCCAAGTTCGGAACGGATGCGGCGGATCTGGTTTTCGTCGCCGACGCGGCGCCGCTGGCCTTCGCCGGTCAGCGCGATGGCCTCGCCGTCGATCAGCACGTCGCCGCGATCGGGGACTTCCAGCATGTTGATGCAGCGCAAGAGCGTCGACTTGCCGGAGCCAGACGAACCGATCAGCGAGATGACCTGGCCTTCGCGCGCGGTAAACGAGATGCCCTTGAGCACTTCGAGAGCGCCAAAGGACTTGTGCAGATCGCGCAGTTCGACAACCGGCAATGGACCCGAAGGGACGGGTTCAGCGTGCGTCATGCTCACCATGGCCCGATGCGGGCATATTTAAACCGGCAATCGCCTCTTGATGGGCGATCTTGACCATTGGCCACAAAAACAGAAGCCGGTGATATAGCAAGCGAAAAACGGCCCGCTCAGGGTCTTACACGCAGTTGGGTACACGCATGTTTTTCTACCTCTCCAAGATTTTCTGGGCCTTGGCACAGCCGCTCAGCGTCATCTTGCTGCTGATCGCTGTGGGAGTGGTGTTGTCGATCATGGCCCGTCGGCGACTGGCGATTGTGGCGCAAGGTCTGGCAGGGCTTACCGTGTTGCTGGTTGGGTTCACGAGCCTTGGTTCGGTGCTGATCCAGCCGCTTGAAAACCGTTTCCCGCGGCAGGCAGGCCCGGAGCAGATCTCATCGATCATCGTGCTTGGTGGCGCGACGCAAAGCCGGATCGGCGGCGCGCGAGGGGTGACCGAGCTCAACGCGGCGGGGGACCGGATGACGGCGGCGCTGGTTCTGGCGCGACGGTATCCGGACGCGCCGCTCATCTTCAGCGGCGGGATTGGGACGATCATCTCTGAGGGCGAGACCGAAGCGGCTTCGGCACGGCGGTTTTTCTCGAGCAGGGTATCCCTCCGGAACGGCTGGTGCTGGAGGACCAGGCTCGCAACACCGACGAGAATGCGCAACTCACTGCTGGCTTGATTGCTGAACGACACGGACCGGCGATCCTTGTTACCTCCGCCTTCCACATGCCGCGATCGGTCGGCTTGTTCCGAAAGATGGGGGTCGATGTCGTTCCTTGGCCGGTCGACTATCGCAGCACGGGGCGAGAGGGATTTGGCTTCGACATTGCCAATCCGTTGCTTAATCTCCAGGTCACGGGTATTGCCGTGCGGGAATGGATCGGACTTCTGGCTTATCGGTGGAGCGGCAAGATCGACGAAGTGCTGCCTGGCCCATAGAAAAAGGCGGTGCCGAAGCACCGCCCTGTGCGCAGAGCTCTCGGAGGGAGGGGCCTAGGTTCTGCGGAACAGCCCGATGACCAGGGAAATCACCAGGAAGGCGAGGAAGAGGAAGAACAGAATCTGTGCGATGCCAGCGGATGCGCCGGCGATGCCGCCGAAACCAAGAACGCCGGCAATCAGCGCAATGACGAGGAAGACGAGTGCATAATACAGCATGGGAAGCTCCATGAATTCTATTTGGCTGATCAACGCCGCGTGAAGCCACAGAGTTCCGTCTAACAAAAAAGGCCAGTGGAGAACCGGCCTTTTACTTAATCGTTTGCTGCAGCCTCACGCGGCGGCGCGCGAGCCTTCGTCGAAGAACAGCGCCTGGCTGATCAGCGCCTTGACCATGTCCGGGTTGAACGGCTTGGTCACAAGGAAGGTGGGTTCCGGGCGTTCGCCGGTTAGAAGGCGCTCGGGGAATGCAGTGATAAAGATCACCGGCACCGAATGGGTGTTGAGGATGTCATTGACGGCATCAATGCCGGACGAGCCGTCGGCGAGTTGGATGTCGGCCAAGATCATGCGCGGCTGGGTCTGGTTGAAGAGCGTCACCGCTTCCTTGTGGGTGCGGGCAATGCAGACGACCTTGTGACCAAGGCTTTCCACCATCTGCTCGATGTCCATGGCGATCAGCGGCTCGTCTTCGATGATCATGATTTCGGTCGCGACCTGGCGCGAAATCTCGTTCGAAGCCTGGTCGAGAAGGCCGGCGAATTCAGTTTCCGAGATATCGAGAACTTCGGCGGCCTGGGAATGGGTAAAACCCTCGACTGCGACGAGCAGGAAGGCTTGACGCGGACGCGGCGAGAGGTTGGCCAGGTTTGCAGCGGCACGCTGCTCCCACACGAAGCTCGATGCCGGCTCCGGAACGCTTACGGCAGACGAAGAAAATAGAGCAGAGAAGAGCTTATAAAGAGCGATGCGGTCGCTCGAAGACTCGGGAAAGAGGCTGATATCGGAGATCAGGGTCTCCAGCGTGGCCGCTACATAGGCGTCGCCCGATGTCTGCGATCCCGTTACAGCCCTGGAAAAACGACGCAGATAGGGCAGGTGCGGCGCGATCCGCGTAGACAAAGACATAGACGCTATCTCCCAGAATGACGCTTGCGGTTTTCGATGCCGCAACGACCACCAACGGTGATTATCAAGAAAAGTTCCTGCGGGTGGAACTTTTCTTGCGCGAGCCGCATTTTGCGGCCTGAAGGTTGACATTGGTACTGATCGGTCAAGCAGAATATGACGAAAGACAACGGGGTGGGCCAGCACCGCACGCGCATGCAAGCGGGGCGGGCTGAAGAAGGACTGGGTCCAAACACGGACATCGGTTCGCGTCTGCGCGCACTATATGGCGCCGTGCAAGACGAGGGGGTTCCTGATCAACTTCTCGACCTTTTGGAAAAGCTCGACAGTGCTGAAATGGCGCAGACGGGCTCTCGTTCCAAGCGGACCGGGGAATAAACCATGGCCGCCGAGGGAACCTCGTTCAAGCGCGAATTGCTCGCGACATTACCCAGCCTGCGCGCCTTTGCCGTTTCGCTGACCGGCAAGCATGACAAGGCCGATGATCTTGTCCAGGACACCGTCATGAAGGCCTGGGCGAAGCAGTCCAGCTTCGAGATGGGCACCAATATCAAGGCCTGGCTGTTCACCATTCTTCGCAACGAATTTTATAGCCAGATGCGAAAGCGTGGCCGCGAAGTGCAGGACACCGATGGTGCCTTTACCGAGCGCCTTTCGGTGCATCCGTCGCAATATGGCTCGATGGATCTCGAGGACTTCAAGAAAGCCCTATCGCAGCTCCCGGACGATCAACGTGAAGCGGTCATTCTGATCGGCGCTTCCGGTTTCTCCTACGAGGAAGCGGCGGCAATCTGCGAATGCGCCGTGGGCACGATGAAAAGTCGCGTCAGCCGGGCGCGCTCGAGGCTGACCGAGCTGCTCAAGATCAGCGGCGAGTCCGATTATGGCCCTGACGCCGTATCGGCGCAGGTGACCTCCGGGAACCACCTCGTATAACAATCAAGGGCGTCCTTCGGGGCGCCCTTTTTCAAGGCGGGCATTTTGTTCGTTATCGCTCAGCTTTGCCTCAAATGCGCCACTGGTCATAGGCATTAACCCTATGACGCAGAACAGCGAATGGCTTTCTCATTCAGCATGGCGGGCAGAATGAGCATCCCCTTGGATCACGCGACGCGATTTGAGCAGACCCGACGGTCGCGGATTACGCTGCGCCGTCTCGCTATCTGGATCTCGCTTGGCCTCATCTGCCTTGCCGCCTTTTCGGCGCTGACGCTGATGCAGGGCATCGACCGGCAGTTGCGGGACGTGACTGAGACTTACGCCGTCCGTAACGTGGCGCGAGAACTCAGCCAGTCTTTAAGCCAGGCCGAGGCCAGCCAGCGCGGGTTCCTCCTGACGCAAAATCCCGAATTCCTTGAACCTTATCGGTTGGCCGTTTCGAGCATCGACCAGCGCGTCGAGGCTTTGTTGCAGATGACCGCCGACGATGTCGATCAGACCGGCCGAGTTCGGAGCATTGCAGGGGACATATCCGGCAAGATGGCCGAAATGGCCCGCACGGTGGCGCTTGTCCAGGCAGAGCGCGAGGACGAGGCGCAGAGCCTTGTGGCATCGGGCATGGGTGCGCGCCTGATGTCTGAAGTCAGCGAAACGCTCGAGGACTTCATTGCCGAAGAAGACCAAAAGCTCGAGGCGCGCAATCGGGCGATTGACCAGACCCGCGTTGGTCTCGTGGGGGCACTGATCGCCGCGCTTCTGGCCGCTGCGATCCTGGCCTATGCCCTGCTAAGCCGGGCGCAGCGGCAGGTCAGCGACCTGGCGCAGCGGCAGCGCGGTCTTGTGGGGCTCAACGAAGCGCTCGAGGCCGAGGTCGCCGAACGCACACGGGACATCGAGGAGGCACGCGCCCATGCCGAGCGCGAACGGCAGCGCGTCGAAACGCTGCTGCAGGATGCCAATCATCGCATCGGCAATTCGCTTGCGACCGTGTCATCGCTCCTGGCGCTGCAGATGATGCGGGTGCGATCGGACGAGGTGAAGGTGGCACTCGAGGCGGCGCGCTTGCGCGTCCATGCGATCGCGTCTGCCCATCGACGTTTGCGCTTGGGTGGTGATCTTGAATCGGCAAGTGCGGACGAATTCTTGCAGGCGGTTCTCGACGACATCAGCGCTACGCAGACCAACCAGCGCCGGGTTTCGATCATTGGCGAGATCGACGCCATCAATGTCAGTGCCCGCGACGCCACTACTCTTGGCATTCTCCTTGGCGAGCTGGTAACCAACGCGCTCAAGCACGCCTTCCCCGACAATCGCAAAGGCACGATCACGGTTCGTCTGAACCGAGACAACGCAGGCGTCGTAACGCTTACTGTTGCCGACGACGGTGTCGGCCTCGCGGCCGATCATGCTGTGAGCGAGAACGGCTTGGGCTCTGTCATCGTGCGGCAGCTGTCGGCGCAATTCGGCGGCGAGCCGGTATATACGGCTGGCGACCAAGGGCTGACCGTCAGCATAAAGCTTCCCAATCTCAGCCGGGCCCCCGCGGCCCCTGTGGAGCGCTAGCATGCGGTTCAGGGCCATTCTCAATCGCCACGGCGGCACGTTACGGACCATGGATCTTGAAGCGTTCGCCGCCGAGGCCAAACAGATTTTCGCCGATGCAGGTCAGGTTCTCGACGTCCATATCGTTGATGGCAGCGATGTCGCCGGCGAACTGAAACAGGCGGCAGCGGACGCCAATGTCGATGTCATCATTGCGGCAGGCGGGGACGGCACCATCTCTTCGGCGGCGACAGTGGCGTTCAAAAGCGGCAAACCCTTGGGTGTCTTGCCCGCCGGAACGATGAACCTTTTCGCCCGCGCGATCGGCATGCCGCTAGAGCTCAAGGAGGCGCTCAAGACGATTGCCCAGGGCAAGGTGCGCAAGATCGATATCGCTACCGCTAATGGCCGCCCGTTCGTGCATCAATTCGGTGTTGGCGTTCATGCCCGATTGGTGCGTATCCGCGATGGCATGATCTTTCGCAGCCGCATGGGCAAGATGATGGCTAGTCTGCGCGCCATCTCTGCTGCCGTGGTCAATCCGCCGCGCTTCGAGGTCGAACTCAATGGGCCAATCGGGCGCATTTCGCAGACCGCCTCTGGCATCATCATTTCCAACAACCCGCTGAACAATGCGCCTATTCCGGTCGCGGCGAGACTCGATAGCGGGCTGCTGGGCGTTTATGTGGCGGAGAGCGTCACGACCAACGAGATGCTGACGCTGGGCCTCGATGTCGTCATAGGGCGCTGGCGCGACAATGCGCGTGTCAGCGAATACGAAGTGCCGCGACTGACCTTGCGATTTCCGCAGCGAAAGCGCGGCGCACATGCGGTGGTCGATGGCGAATTGATCGCGCTGGAAAGGGAGGTCCGCTTCGAGTTGCATCCCGAAGCGCTCCAGGTTGTGGGAGCAGCGCCCTAGTTCTTGCTGTTGCCGCGCAGCAAGGTAAGGGCTGCAATCGCGGCGGCTGGCAGGCCAATCCGCAGCAACATCGGCGACCTTGCCAACATCGGCAGGGCAGTAATCGCCGCTGTCGAGAAGAACGCCCCGGCTTCGGTGGAGCGGCGTTTCTCTGCAGCTTCGCGTTCTTGCCGCCGGCGGCCGACCAGGGTGGCTATATAGAGCACCAGTGCTAAGAGAAGAAAGACGCCTGCGAACAGCAGTGCGGCGATGATCGGCGAGAGATACGCGGCAACAACGAGGTAGCCTGCAACCAGCAGGAAGATCAGCGCCAGCAGCAAAAACAGCGCCATAAGCCCATAAAGGGCAAAGGCCGATTTTGCGCGATTGACGACGCTGCCGACCTCGAGGCCGAGCAGCGCCGCAAGCGGGGCAAGCAAGCCCATGATCAATGCCGGGTCAGAAGGGCCAAAACGAAGCCGATGCCAACGGCAGTCGCCACGGCGGTCAGCGGCTTTTCGCGGATGGTGTCCTTGAGCTGCTGTTCATACTCCTCGGCCTGGCCCTGCGCATCCTCCAGAACGTGCTGGCCACGGCGCTTGAGCTGGCGAAACTCAGCACTCGCATACTCCTTGGCGCCTTCGACACGGTTCTCGGTCAGCTTGGCGAGCGTATGGGTAATAGACTTGAGATCGTTCTGCAGCTGAGCGACCTGCGCCTCAAGCTGCTCTTCGCGGGTCGATTCAACGGCGCTGTCGACTGCATTTTCGATGTCGGCGGCGACGCGGGCGCCGGCAGGCTTGCGGTTGGCGTTTGCGGTTTCATTGGTCGTGGCCATAATGACGCTCCTTATGGATTTGAACGAACGCGGCTACTAAAGCAGAGCCGGCGAACATCTCATGCAACCGCCCCAACAGACGAGATGCCTGCCGGGGCGTAGAGGACGACAAGTTCAGACTTGTCGATTGATTGGGCGTAAGCGGCAATAAGCGAGCCAGCCCACTTGGTCGGTGTTCGCTAGATGCGGCCGGTCAATACCAGGATCAGAACGATCACCAGCACGACGCCGAGGATGCCGGACGGGAAGTAGCCGAAGCCACGCGAGTAGCCCCAGTTCGGCAGGGCGCCGATCAGCAGCAGAACCAGAATGATGAGAAGAATAGTACCCAAAGTCATATGACCCTCCTAAGGTCTTGGACTGCTCTGACCCTAGAGCAATGCAAGCATGAGCGCCGTGGCGGCGGCCAGGATCAGCGAGGCGGGCAGCAAGGCCATGGCCATGTCGCTGAAACGGGAGGGGGTGTCGAAGATTTCGTTGTCCCACACTACGGTGGCACGACCAGCATCTTCGAGTGAGCGGATATCGACGTGGTTCACTGTTTACCCCTGCCAGCCCGGTTAGGCCCGGACCTTCCTGGCAGCCCAAGGCTGCGTGGCAGGAAAACGAACGTTGCCTTATTTGGTTCCGCTGCGCCTTATTCGACGCGCAATACGTCGACTGACTGCTTGGTCACGTGCGAACCATGGGTCTTGAGCACGCCGACGATAGGCGAAATATCGGCGTAGTCTCGGCCGTGGCCGATGGAAATATGGTCGGCGCCGGCGATCATCGCATTGGTCGGATCGAACTCCACCCAGCCCAGATGTTGACCGCACCATGCTCGCACCCAGGCATGCATGGCATCGGCCCCCTCGAGGCGCGGCTTGCCGGGAGGAGGATTGGTGCGCAGGAACCCCGAGACATAGCCGGCCGGAATGCCCATGGCCCGCAGTCCCGAGATCATGACATGCGCGAAGTCCTGGCAGACGCCCTTGCGCAAGGAAAAGGCTTCTGCAGGCCGGGTTTCCACATCGGTGGCTTTGGGGTCGTATTCGAAGTCCCGGTGAATGGCGAGGCAGAGGGTTCTGGCGATGGCCATCACGGTGGGCTGGCCTGCGGTCGCCTCGATCGCGTAGGCCGCGATTTGCGGAACGATCTGCACCAGCGGCGAGGGAGCCAGAAAATGCTGCGGGCTGTCGGGTTCGACGGACCAATAGCGCGCGATTTCACCGGCCAGTTGGTCGAGGCGAGGCGACAGGTCGGCGGGCGCGTGGAGGTCTTCGACCAGCACTCTTGCGGTTAAGCGGATGTCGAGCTTGTCATGCGGCTCGGTCATGATGATGGAAGTGACCGAGTTGCCGAAAAAATCGATGAAGCCGGTCTGGCGGTCCGGCTTTGGATCAAAGAACAGAGAGGCGGCGACGACGCGCTGCACGCCGGGCACTGTCGCGGGTGCGACGCGGATGTGGTGACGGCCGCCATGGACCGGGGCGTCGTAATCGTATTGAAGCGCCAAGCGAAGATCGTAAAGCATCGGATCAGCTGAAATAGGTCATGGCGATGAGGCTGGCGAGGCTCGAAATTTCGCTGGCGAGCGCATCGAGACGTTCGGGATTCATGTCGCTGGGCTCGGCGATCATCAAGGCGGTATGGAGTTCAAGAGCGGCCTTGGCTACAGGCGAAAGTTGACCATCCTCGATGCCGCCGGGCAGGGTTTCTACCTGCGTGCGCAGTTCGGTAAGCTGGAACAGGACGGAGCGCGGGTTCAGCGGATCAAGCACCAGAAGGTCGACGACGCTTTGAGTGCCCGCGCTTACCGAGTAGCGGCGACGATGCGACATGACGCTGTCGCCCACTTCGAGCAACACTTCGAGCGATCCGGCGGGGGCGTCAGAGGCGGTAAAGCAGCTGACCGCACGGGTGATCTGGATGGCGCGTTCCAGACGGCGGCCGATTTCAAGGAAACGCCAGCCGGCGAAGCGATACATGTTCTCGTGCACAAGACCGGAAAAGCCGGCCAGCTTGCGCAGCAGCACGGTCATGGCGCGGGTGGAATCGTCACCGGTCGCAATGCGCGTCGAAAAGCGTCGGGCGGTCTTTTGCAGGTCGTTGAGCGCCAGCCAGCCATCGGGCGAAAAGCGGTCGCGGATCTGACCGGCGCTGTGCACGGCGCTGTCGATGGAGGCCAGGAGGCCCTGCGGCATGGCCTCGGCGACATCGACATCAATGCTGTCGAGGAAGTCGGCGCAGTGCTTGAGAATGGGCAGGTCGGGCTTGGAGAGCTCGGCCAGGCGGACATTGTAGGCGCGCAGGATGCGAACCGTGGCTTCGCAGCGCTCGGCATAGCGGCCGAGCCAGACCAGGTTGTCGGCGGCGCGACTGGGCAGACTGCCCGGAAAATTGCGGACGAGCTTTTCACCCTCGCGCGGCAGAAGCGACACTTGCTCCACTGGTGCCGATGACATGACCCAGACGTCGGCGGCGTGGCCACCGCGCTGCATGTTGATCGCCGAGGTGTCGGCCGTCGAGCCGACGCGGGCAAAACCGCCAGGCATGATGGTCCAGCCATTCCCGGTACGCGCCGCATAGACGCGAAGGGTGATGGGGCGCGGTTCGAGCTTGCCGTCGACATAGACCGGAGCGGTGGAGAGCTGCACCGGCTCCTGGCCAACATAGTCGGCGCCGTTGCTGGCGATGCGATCCTTGAGCTGCGCTTTTTGCGCCGGGGTCATGCTGGCGCCGAGCGCCGTGCCGCGCAGGTCGTCGAAGGGCAGAGCCGTAGAGAAGGCGGGCCCGATCATCAGAGCATCGAAATTGTCGAGCACGTAGTCGCGCTCGGCGGGCTGGCCGCACCACCAGGTGGCGATCTCGGGCAGTTCAAGGGCGCCACCGAGCAGGTGCTTGCTGAGGCGGGGCATGAAGGCGGCAAGTGAACGGGTTTCGAGGATGCCGGTGCCTAGGGCGTTGATCATGGAAATCGAGCCGGAACGCAGGGCCTCGACCATGCCAGGAGTGCCTATATGACTGTCGTAGCGCAGCTCCAGCGGGTCGACGAAGCTGGCATCGACGCGGCGCCAGAGCACGCTGACCGGCTTGAGGCCGGCGACGGTGCGCACCATGACCTGACCGTCTTCGACCGTGAGGTCCTCGCCTTCGAGCAGCATGAGGCCGAGATAGCGGGCGATATAGGCGTGTTCAAAATAGGTTTCGTTAAGCTGGCCGGGGGTCAGGATGCCGACGCGGCCGCCGGAGGGGCGGGCCTGGGCGAAGAGGGCATCGCGGAAACCGCGGAAGAAGCCCGCCAGGCGATGGATGTCGAGTGTGCCGTAGATGTCGCTGAGAGCGCGGGTAGTGGCGACGCGATTTTCCAGTGCGAAGCCGGCGCCCGAGGGGGCCTGGGTGCGATCGCCCAAGACCCACCAATTGCCGTCCGGTCCGCGGCCGAGTTCGAAGGCACAGAAATGGAGGAAATTGCCGCTGACGGGTTTGACCCCGACAAGCGGGCGCAAAAATTCGTTGTTCTGAGCAACCAGTTCAGGCGGCAACAGGCCTTCCTGCACGAGGCGATTGTCACCATAGATATCGGCGACGATGCGCTCCAGCATCTCGGCGCGCTGGGTAAGGCCGCTGGAGATCCGGAGCCAGTCAGCTTCGTCGATCAGGAGCGGAATATGTGCCAAAGGCCACGCACGTTCCTTGCCCTCGGCGCCATCATATTTGCGGTAAAAGACGCCGGCGTCGCGCAGATATTGGTCCGCGCGTTCGAAGCGGGCGGCAAGTTCGATCGGGCCAAGCGCATCGAAGGCGCCCATGAGCTTGTCCCAGCCCGGACGCAGGGCACCGGACGGGTCGATCATTTCATCCGGCACGCCGGGCAGCAGCTGGTAAGCCGCAATGATGCCGGGACCGGCCGGGGGCTTGCCGCGGGAGGGCAGGTGTCGCGTCGTCATGGATTTTACGTGAACCGCGCGGGGCGGCGGAGGTCAAGGGTCAGCGGGAACTCGTCCGCAGGCTTTTCGGCGCGCAGGGAGTAGGTGCCGGGGGTGTAGTTGTGCGGCACGAAGCGGGCGAGGCGGCGGGCTTCGGCTTCGTTGCCGTTGACCGGGAAGGTTTCGTAGTTGCGGCCGCCGGGATGGGCGACATGATAGGTGCAGCCGCCGATGGCCCGTCCGGTCCAGGTATCGTAGATGTCGAAAATCAGCGGAGCATGAACCGGCATTACCGGATGCATGCCGGAGGCGGGCTGCCACGCCTTGAAGCGTACGCCGGCGACGGCGCGGGAGCCGATCTGGTGCAGAGGCACCTGGCGGCCGTTGCAGGCGACGCGATAACGGGCCGGATTGGCGGTTTCGAGGCTGACTTCCAGGCGCTCGACCGAGCTATCGACGAAGCGCACGGTGCCGCCGATGGCGCCCTGTTCGCCCATGACGTGCCATGGCTCCAGCGCCTGGCGCAGTTCGAGCTTGACGCCGTCGGCTTCGACTTCGCCGCAGAAGGGAAAGCGAAATTCAAGCTGGGCGGCGAACCATTCGGGCTCGAGGTCGAAGCCGTGTTCGCGCAGATCGGCGAGGACAGAAAGGAAATCCTGCCAGACAAAAGTGCCGAGCATGAAGCGGTCATGCACGGCAGTGCCCCAGCGGGTAAGGTCGCCCGCGATCGGGCTTTTCCAGTAACGCGCGATAAGCGCCCGGATCAGCACTTGTTGAGCCAGCGACATGCGCGCATTGGGCGGCATTTCGAAACCGCGGAACTCGACGAGTCCCAGCCGGCCGGTAGGGCCATCGGGTGAGTAGAGCTTGTCGATGCAGATTTCGGCGCGGTGGGTATTGCCGGTGACGTCCGTAAGAAGGTTGCGGAACAGGCGGTCGACCAGCCAGGGCAGGGGCGCTTCGCCTTCGCCCGGCGCCGGGATCTGCGCCATGGCAATTTCGAGCTCGTAGAGACTGTCGTGGCGGGCCTCGTCCATGCGCGGCGCCTGGCTGGTAGGGCCGATAAAGAGGCCCGAAAACAGGTAGCTCATCGAAGGGTGGCGCTGCCAATGCAGCACCAGCGATTTCAGGAGGTCCGGCCTGCGCAGGAATGGGCTGTCATGCGGCGTAGCGCCGCCGACGACGACGTGGTTGCCGCCGCCGGTCCCGACATGCTTGCCGTCGATCATGAACTTGTCGGCGCCGAGGCGGCACTGACGGGCTTCTTCATAGACCGCTTCGGTGGTGGTGACGCATTCGTCCCAGCTGGAAGCCGGGTGGATATTGACCTCGATGACGCCCGGATCGGGCGCGACGCGAATGTTGTTGAGGCGCGGATCGTGCGGCGGGCCGTAGCCTTCGAGGTGAACCGGTTGGCCGATCTCTTTCGCGGAGGCTTCGGCAGCGGCCACCAGTTCGAGAAAATCCTCGAGCTTCTCGACCGGGGGAGGAAGACGCAGAGCCTTCCATCGCGCAACTCGGCCGTCACGGCCGTGCGCACCTGGCCTTCGATTTCGCTTAGCACCTGTTCAGTGACATCCTGCTGTACCGTGGCTGCAGTGAAGCCGGTGGTTGCTTGGGCGCGCGGATCGGCTGCAAGGCGGGTGCGGGGCGCCTGTGGATCGGGCAGGGGAGCGCGCGGCGCGCCGGGATCGAGCGGCACGACATGCGGGAAGTCGGTGGATTTGAGGTGCTTGAGCGAACTTAGCGGCAGGCGATAGCCGGCCGGGCTGTCGCCGGGCGCGAGGAACAGCTTGCCGCGCCGCGTCTTCCACGTTTCTGTTAGCCACGAGCTCGACGCGATGGCGTTCCAGCGCTGCACGGGCAGAACATAGCCGGTGGGCGTCGTCAGGCCCCGTTCGAACACCTTGGCAATACGGGAGCGCGCTTCGGGGTCGGCGAGCTCGGAATTGGCGGGGTCGACATTGGCGGGGAGGTTGGCCTCCTTGAGCAACCATTCGCCAGGATCTTCATAAGCTTCGGCAATGGTCTCGCCGGTAATGCCGAGGTTGCGCGCAAACGCCTCAAGGAAACGACGGGCGTCATTCTGCGTGGCGCCAGTCTCGACGCCTTCTTGGGCGATCAAGGCCGGATCGCTCCAGACGGGCTTGCCGTCCAATCGCCAGTAGAGTGAAAAAGTCCAGCGCGGCAGAGTTTCCCCAGGGTACCACTTGCCCTGGCCATGATGCAGCATGCCGTTAGGGGCGAAGCGCTCGCGCAGGCGGCGGATCAACTGGTCTGCCAACTTGCGCTTGGTGGGACCGACTGCGCCGGCATTCCACTCGTCGGCTTCGAAATCGTCGATCGAGACGAAAGTGGGCTCGCCGCCCATGGTCAGGCGGACATCGTTTTGGGCCAGTACCGCGTCAACCTTCTTGCCCAGAGCATTGAGGCGCTGCCAGCTTTCGTCCGAAAAAGGCTTGGTGATGCGCGGATGCTCGGCCACACGCGTCACCTTCATGTCGAAAGCGAAATCGACCTCGGCATAGGAGGCAAAGCCCGAAATCGGCGCGGCATTGCGATAGTGCGGCGTCGCGGCGAGCGGCACATGCGATTCGCCGGTGAGAAGGCCCGATGTCGGGTCAAGGCCCACCCAGCCGGCACCGGGAAGATAGACTTCGCACCAGGCATGAAGATCGGTGAAATCATGATCGGTGCCCGCCGGACCATCAAGCGAGACAAGATCGGGCTTGAGCTGGATCAGGTAGCCGGACACGAAGCGCGCGGCAAAGCCTAGGTGGCGCAGGACGTTGACCAGCAGCCAGCTTGAATCGCGGCACGAGCCCTTGGCATTGCCCAGCGTTTCTTCCGGCGTCCAGACACCAGTTTCGAGGCGCACGATATAATCGACATGGCGCTGGATCGAGGCGTTGAGCTCGGAAACGAAGATGACGGTGTTCTTGGGCGAACGATCGATGCCGTCCAGAAACTGCTGCAGCAGCGGCCCGGCGGGTTCGGCCTTGCGGTAGATCGAAAGGTCGTCGCGCAGGTCGTCGGGATAATCGAAGGGCCAGGTCTCGCCGCTCTCTTCGACGAAGAAATCGAACGGATTGTAGACCGTCATGTCGGCGACGAGATCGACTTCGATCTTGAGCTCGGTCACCGGCTCGGGAAAAACAAAGCGCGTCAGGTAATTGCCATAGGGGTCCTGCTGCAAATTGACGAAGTGCTCTGACGGGCTGACCCGGAGCGAATGGCTGAGGACCTTGGTCTTGGAATGCGGCGCCGGTTGCAGGCGGATGACCTGCGGCTGCAGATAAACCGGGCGATCATATTTGTAGTGGGTGAGGTGATAGATAGCGGCTTTGATCGACATGCAGCGGCGTCGCTCGTTTCAGGCCACAAATTGACTTCCCGTCCAAAGCTTAGACGGGTTTGGCGGCAATGAATAGCGCCATCAGCTTGGCGACGAGGCGATGCTCGAAAGCGCCGTGCGGATGTCGCGTTCGGTGTCCTTGAGATGAAGCCGCATGGCTTCGCCGGCACTGCGCGCATTGCCTGAGCGGATAGCGTCGAGGATGCGCTGGTGAGCGTCGATCGTGTCGCTCAGCGTGTGGCCACGATTGGTGTGTCCGTGTCGGCTGATGGCAATGCCTTCGCGCAAGGGCCCAGCCATGGCCTCGAACAGATAGCCAAGAACGCGATTGCCGCTGGCCAGGACGACCGCCTCATGGAAGCCGACGTCGAAATCGTGGAAGCGGGTTTCGCCATCGGGTTCTGCGGCGGCGTCGCGCATGCCCTGGAGGGCATTTTCGATGGCAGCGAGGCCGGCGCGGCTGGCGCGCTTGGCGGCGAGGGTCGCCGATTGTACTTCAAGCGACAGGCGCACTTCGACGAGATCGAAGAGGCCTTTGGAATCGCTGCGCATCATCGAGGCCAGGAAATCTGAAAAAGCGCTGCCATCGGGTTCGCGCACGGTCGCGCGCTTGCCGCGGGAGAGTTCCAGCAGGCCGCGCCCGGCAAGCAGCTTTACCGCTTCACGAACCGTCAACCGGCTGACGGCATATTGGCTGGCAAGCTCGGCCTCGCTGGGCAGGCTGGTGCCGGGCGTCATCTCAGTCAAAATCGCATTGGCCAGATGATCCGCAACCACGCTGGCGGCGCTGGACTGGTCCTGCCGTACGTCACTCATTTCAGGTTTAGTTGCTCCCAAAGGTATCAGATACCTTTTGGCGGACCGTCACCGTTGTTCGGCGCTTCTTGATCCGCACTCCCATACAAGACGCGCACCATATCCATGGCTTAGCGCCCCGACAACGGGGTAGGGCTGATTATTTGGTGTTTGAAAATTAGTCAAACGGATGAGATGCGGCTTTACAGACGTATCTGATTATCCTAGCGTCCGCGCCATGGGCTTGGGAGGTCCATGGCGGCACGCTGCCGTTTACGCCGGAGGAATTCATGCAGTTGCGAATGGCGAGGGGCCCTGGGGCATCCGCTGTTCATGTCGCGACCAGTTCGGGTCGCTTGAAATCAACCGATCTGGTTGGTGTTCCCGGCTTCTTCTGGCTGCGGCTGCGTAGCTCGACCTGCTTCACCCCAAAAGACCACAACAACCATCTCGAAAAATCTAAGGGAGTCGAGACGTGAAGGTTCTTAAAACAATTGCGACGCTGCTGACCGCAGGTGCCGTTCTGGCCACCGCGACTGCAGGCGCGTTCGCCCAGGACAAGGGCCAGATCGGCATCGCCATGCCGACCCAGTCGTCGCTGCGCTGGATCTCGGACGGCAACGAGCTCAAGACCGCTCTTGAAGGCCTCGGCTACACCGTCGACCTGCAGTTCGCAGAAGACGACATTGCCAACCAGCTCTCGCAGATCGAAAACATGGTCACCAAGGGCGCCAAGGCTCTCGTGGTCGGCTCGATCGACGGCACCACGCTTTCCGCCGTGCTGCAGCAGGCTGCCGATGCCGGCATCAAGGTCATCGCTTATGACCGCCTGATCCGCGAAACCCCCAATGTCGACCTCTATACCACGTTCGACAACTTCCAGGTCGGCGTGCTCCAGGCCAACAGCCTCGTGCAGGGTCTTGAAGAACGCTTCCCCGACGACAAGCCGTGGAACGTCGAACTGTTCGGCGGTTCGCCGGACGACAACAACGCCTTCTTCTTCTATGACGGCGCAATGTCGGTTCTCCAGCCGATGATCGACGCTGGCGACATCGTCATCAAGTCCGGCCAGACTGGCATGGAACAGGTCGGTACGCTGCGCTGGGACGGTGCTGTTGCCCAGGCTCGCATGGACAACATCCTCTCCGCCAACTACTCGGACGGCACCCGCGTCCACGGCGTTCTGGCTCCCTATGATGGCCTCTCGCGCGGCATCATCTCGTCGCTCCGCGGCGTTGGCTACGGTTCGGCTGACCTCGCATGGCCGATCATCACCGGTCAGGATGCCGAAGCACCGTCCGTCAAGGCAATCATTGCCGGCGAACAGTATTCGACCGTCTACAAGGACACCCGTGAACTGGCTCAGCGCACCGCTCAGCTGGTCGACACCCTCCTCACCGGCGGCACGCCGGAAGGCCTCGACACCACCACCTATGACAATGGCGTGAAGGTTGTTCCCTCGGTTCTGCTGACCCCCTATTCGGTCGATGCAACGAACTACCAGGAACTGGTTGTCGACTCGGGGTACATTAAGGCCGAAGACCTGCAGTAATTACTGCTCGGCTCAACGATCGGGGCTCCGCGGCGACGCGGGGCCCTTTTTGAAATTTTGCAACGGCCTCATGGTGGTGTTTCCAGCGAGGTCAACGGAGTGACAGGGTCAGCATGACCAAGACCATTCTGGAGATGCGCAGCATCACCAAGACCTTTCCCGGCGTAAAGGCGCTCTCGGACGTCAATCTGGACGTGCGCGAGGGCGAGATCCACGCCATCTGCGGCGAGAACGGCGCGGGAAAATCCACGCTGATGAAGGTGCTGAGCGGCGTTTATCCGCACGGCTCCTATGATGGGCAGATCTTTTACAACGGCGAAGAGCAGCATTTCCGCTCGATCCGCGACAGCGAGCACAAGGGCATCGTCATCATCCATCAGGAGTTGGCGCTGGTTCCCATGCTTTCGATTGCCGAAAACATCTTTTTGGGCAACGAGCAGGCCAAGAGCGGCGTGATCGACTGGGACGAGACCCGCGATGGCGCGCGCAAGCTCCTGCGCATGGTGGGGCTCTCCGAAGATCCCAATACGCTGGTTACCAATATCGGCGTCGGCAAGCAGCAGCTGGTAGAAATCGCCAAGGCGTTGTCCAAACAAGTGCAGCTGCTGATCCTCGACGAGCCGACCGCGTCGCTGTCTGAAAAGGACAGCCAGGCGCTGCTCGACCTGCTGCTCGAGTTCAAGAAGCAGGGCATTACCTCGATCATCATCAGCCATAAGCTGAACGAAATTGCCCGTGTCGCGGACCGCGTTACCGTCATCCGCGACGGCCGCGCCATCGAGACGATGGATACCGACCAGATCACCGAAGACCGCATCATCACGCTGATGGTGGGCCGTTCGCTCGACGATCGTTATCCCTCGCGCGTGCCGCAGATCGGGGAGACTATTCTTGAGGTCAAGAACTGGTCGGTGTTCCACCCGATGCACCGCGACCGGCAGATGATCAAGAACATCAACATCACCCTGCGCAAGGGCGAGGTTGTGGGCATTGCCGGGCTGATGGGCTCGGGACGCACCGAATTCGCGATGAGCCTTTTCGGCAAGTCCTATGGCCAGAAGATCACCGGCGAGGTGCTCATGCATGGCAAGAAGATCGATGTCTCGACCGTTGGCCACGCCATCGAGAACGGCATTGCCTACGCAACCGAAGACCGCAAGACCTATGGTCTGAACCTGATCGATCATATCAAGCACAATATTACGCTTGCCAATCTGCCCGGCGTCAGCCGGATGGGCGTGATCGATGACCTGACCGAGCTTGATGCGGCCAACGATTATCGCAAGCGCACCAATATCCGCTCGTCGAGCGTCTACCAGACGACGGGCAATCTTTCGGGTGGCAATCAGCAGAAGGTCGTTCTGTCCAAATGGCTATTCGCCAATCCTGACGTATTGATCCTCGACGAGCCGACCCGCGGCATCGACGTGGGTGCCAAGTACGAAATCTATACGATCATCAACGAACTTGCGGCTCAGGGTAAGGCTATCCTCGTCATTTCCTCGGAAATGCCGGAGCTGCTTGGCATCACCGACCGCCTCTATGTAATGAACGAAGGCCGCATCGTGGGCGAGATGCCCACCAGTGAGGCGAGCCAGGAGAAGATCATGCGCTCCATCGTGCGCGCTGAAGGAAAAGCATCATGACGACCGAAACTGCACCGACCGGCGCCATCACCGCCCCGGCCAAGGGCTCCGAAATGACCCTCATCGGCGCATTGCGCGCCAATATGCGCGATTATGGCCTGCTGCTGGCCCTGATCCTGATCATGATCTTCTTCCAGTATTTCACCAATGGGGTGCTCTTCAAGCCGGTGAACCTGACCAACATCATCCTGCAGAACAGCTACATCATCGTGATGGCGCTGGGCATGCTGCTGGTGATCGTCGCCGGCCATATCGACCTTTCGGTCGGCTCGGTCTCGGGCTTCGTGGGTGCTCTTGCCGCCATGCTCATGGTCGGCTGGCGTTTCCCGCCCGAATTTGCCTTCCTCGCCAATCCCTTCGTCGCCGGCGCCATTTGTCTCGTGGTCGGTGCAGCGATCGGCGCGGCGCAGGGCTGGTTGATCGCTTACTATCGCATTCCGGCGTTCATCGTGACGCTGGCCGGCATGTTGATCTTCAAAGGCCTGTCGCTCGCCATTCTCGCCGGCAAGTCGGTTGGTCCGTTCCCGGCTGAATTCCAGCTGCTGTCGGCTGGCTTCATCCCCGATGTGATCGGGCCGACCGTGCTTTCGCCGGCTGTGGCTGCGGTGCCTGCCAGCGACGGCGTCGCTGCTGTCGCTGCCGTCCCAGCCGTGACGCTCCACACCACGACCATGGTCATCGCCGTAATCGGCATCCTGGCCATGATCATCTTCTCGATGCGGACCCGCTCGCGCCGCAAGTCGCGTGGCTATGACGTCGAGCCGTTCAGCCTCTTCATCATCAAGAACGTCGTCATCACGGCGCTCGTCCTGTTCTTTGCCTATATGCTCGCGACCTATCGCGGCCTGCCCAACGTCCTTGTCGTGATGGGCGTCCTGGTCGCGTTCTTCGTCTTTCTGACCAAGCGCCTGACCTTTGGCCGCCGCATCTATGCGATCGGCGGCAACCTCAAGGCTGCCTCGCTTTCGGGTATCAAGACCGAGCGGGTGACCTTCTACATCTTTGCCATCATGGGTGCACTCGCGGCCCTTGCCGGCATGATCTATGCGGCCCGCCTCAACTCGGCGACGCCCAAGGCCGGCCAGGGTCTCGAACTCGACGTGATCGCGGCCGTCTTCATCGGCGGCGCTTCGGCGCTGGGCGGTGTCGGCCAGGTCGCGGGCGCCGTGATCGGCGCCTTTATCCTGGGCGTCATGAACAACGGCATGTCCATCATGGGCATCAACATCGACCTCCAGCAGATGATCAAGGGCGTGGTGCTGCTCGCCGCCGTGTTCTTCGACCTCTACAACAAGAACAAGTCGGCCTGATCAGTCGGGCTCTTCGAAACGAGGCCGCCGGGGAAACCTGGCGGCCTTTTTGTTTGCGCCAACGCCGTTGTGTAACTATGTAAGTTACATATATTGGAGTTGCGAATGACGTCCTTCAATCACATCGCCCACAGCTATGCCGAAGGTCCACCGAAGCAGGTGCCGGGGCTGGCGGGCCTACATCGGATGATGCGCCTTTTGCTTGAAGAGCGCGTGCCTGTGACTGGCCGCCTGCTGGTATTAGGCGCAGGCGGGGGAATGGAGCTCTCGGCCTTCGCCGAGGCGCAGCCCCAATGGCGCTTCGACGGGGTCGACCCATCGGCCAAAATGCTGGATGCCGCGCGAGAAGCGACCATGGCTTGGTCCGATCGCATCAGCCTCCACGAAGGCAAGATCGACATTGCGCCGGAGGGACCGTTCGATGGCGCGACCTGTCTCCTGGTCATGCACTTCCTGCCGCGCGACGAGCGGATACAAACCCTTCGTGAGCTGCAACGTCGGCTGACGCCAGGCGCGCCCCTTGTCTTGGCGCATATGAGCTACGATCAGGATGAGGACAGCCGCCAGCGCTGGTCGAAGCGCAACGCGGCCTTCAGCGCATCGAACGGCATGGACCCCGTAATGCTCGAAAACGGCCGACAGCGAATGCTCGAGATTTTGCCGATTGTTCCGCCGGACGACGACGTCGCTCTGCTGAAGGATGCCGGCTTCACCGGTATTGAACTCTTCTACGCCGCCTTTGGCTTTCGCGGCTGGGTGGGCTATGCCGGCTGACTACTCAGCCGGCTCTGGCTGCGCGTTGGCGGCGTCGAGTTCGCGTTCGAGCCGGGCTTCTTCTTCGACCTTGGGTGTCGAGAAGCGGGCGAGCAGCGTATAGGCGACCGGGGTCAAATAGAGCGTCGAGATGGCCGCGAAGCTGAGGCCGCCCACGATGACCCAGCCAAGCGCGGCACGGGCTTCGGCACCGGCGCCGGAGGCAAGGACCAGCGGCACGCCGCCCAGAATGGTGGCGATCATGGTCATCATCACCGGCCGGAGGCGAATGTTGGACGCTTCTTCGATGGCCTCGCTCACAGATCGGCCCTGGTCGCGCAGTTGGTTGGCAAATTCCACGATCAGGATGCCGTTCTTGGCCATGATGCCGACCACGAGAACGAGCCCGATTTGCGAGAAGATGTTGAGGCTGCCGCCGGTCAGGAGAATGGCATAGAGCCCTGCCGCCACGCCGAAGGGGACGGTAGTCATGACGATGATGGCGCTCCAGAAACTCTCGAACTGTGCGGCCAGCACCAGAAGGATGATGATCAGCGCAAAGCCGAAGGTCAGCAGCAGGGCATTGTTGGCGTCTCCCAGGGTCTTGGCCTCGGCCAACGGCAGGAGCGACGTGCCTTCGGGCAGGATAGGCGCCGCGATCTGCTGCAGCTGCGCATAGGCATCGCCCAGCGCCAGGCCTTCTTCAAGGCTTGCCGAAACGGTGACGGCGCGGCGCTGCTGTTCACGGCGCAGGGAAGGCGGCACGGCGGACTCGGCGATGGTGGCGATCGTCGACATCGGCACGTAGCGGCTATCGCCGGTGCGCACGAAGAGGGACTCAAGATCGCGGGGGTCGTTGATCGGGTTGGTGGTCGAGACCATCCGCACCGAATAGCTGGTGTCGTTGATGAAGATATTGCCGACATCGGCGCCGTCGATCATGGCCTGCATGGTGGTGGCGAGGCCATTGATGTCGATACCCAAGGCGTCGGCCTGAGCGCGATCAACGGTCAGGGTCAGCTGTGGCTGGGTGGTGTCGAAATTGACGCTGACGCGGCCAAAACGGCCGTCGGCTTCGAGCGCTTCGGCAATGGTGTCGGCGGTATCGGCCAGAACGTCATAGTCGGAACCGGCGACGGCGAACTGGAGGCCTGAGCCACCACCGCGAATGCCGAGGCTATTGCCCTGCCGCACCGAGGCGCGGACACCGGGAACCTGCGCCATGAGCGCGGTAATTTCGGTCGCGATTTCTTGCTGGCTGCGATCGCGCTGGTCCCAAGGGGCAAGGCTCAGGGTCATGTTGCCGCCATTGCCCCAGCCAGAGAGCACGAAAAGCGACGTGGCTTCGCCGCTATCGATATAGGGCTGCAGCATGGCTTCGACCTGACCAAGGCGGGTCCGCACGAAATCAAGGCTCACCGTGTTTGGGGCGGAAACGCCGACGTTGATGACGGACCGATCTTCGGGCGGGGTGATTTCCTGGCGCAAATCGCCGAAGACGAAATAGGCGGAGCCGGCAAACAGCACGGCGATCAGCAGCACGACCACCGGATTGCGCAGCGCAACGCCCAGCGTGACGCGATAAACGGCCCCGAAAGCGTGGCCGATGGCACCGAAGATGCTGCCGCGCTTGGGCTTGCCGGCATCGTCCTTCAAGAACCGTGACGCAATCATCGGGCCCATCGACAGGGCGACCACCGAGGAAAGCAGCACGGCGATGGCGAGGGTGAAACCGAACTCGCGGAAGAGCTGGCCGGTCTGCCCATCAAGGAAGGACAGGGGAATGAAGACGGCGGCGAGGGTCAAAGTCGTGGCGACCACGGCAAAGAACACTTCCTGCGTGCCGAGCACGGCGGCGGCCCGGGGCCGGCGCCCAGATGTTTGCGGCGAACGATGTTTTCGAGCACGACAATGGCGTCGTCGACGACGAGACCGGTGGCCAGAACCAGCGCCAGAAGGGTGATGATGTTGAGCGAAAAGCCCGCCGCATACATGCCGGCGACGGCGCCGAGCAGGGCAATGGGCATGGAAATGGCCGGCACGATGACGGCTCGCCAATCGAGCAGGAAGAGGTAGATGATGATGATGACGACGACCAGCGAGACGATCAGCGCCACCTCGACCTCGTGCAGTGCCCCTTCGATGAAAATGGCTTCGTCGCTGGAAATGACCACGTTGACGCCGGCAGGCAGCGTTTCGTTGAGGCTATCGACCGCTGAGTGAACGGCCTCGGAAATGGCGATGGTGTTCGATTGCGCCTGGCGCACGATGCCAAGGCCGATGCCGGGCTTGCCATCGGCGCGAATCGATCGAGGAGGTGCTGGCAGCGGCGTCGAAGACAACGGTGGCGACGTCACCCAGGAGGGTGCGGCCGTCGCCGACGGGCAGGCGCTCGAAATCGGCGGGCTCGGTGACTTCGGAAATGGCGCGGACGGAAATGTTCTGGTTCGGGCCGTTGATGGATCCTGCCGGGGCGTCGAGCGCTATTGTCGAAACGGCATTGCGGATATCGGCGACGGTGAGGCCGCGGCTCGCGAGTTTGACCGGATCGACGTCGATCTCGAAGCTTGAGGCGCGGGTGCCGTAGACCTGCACTTCCGCCACGCCCTCGATGGAGCCGAGCCGCTCTGTGACCACGCCTTCCACCACTTCGGTGAGTTCGGCGACGCTGACGGTGTCGGAGGTCACGGCGAGCTGAATGATGGCCTGGGCATCGCTGTCGGCCTTGAAGATCGTCGGCTCCTCAGCGCCGTCCGGCAGGCTGCGGGTGACGCGGCTGAGGGCGTCGCGCACGTCGGAGGTGGCGATGTCGAGATTAGTGGACTCGGAGAATTCGAGCGTGACGCGGCTCGACCCCACGGATGAACTCGAGGAGATTGCGGTGACACCCTGCACACGCGCAACGGCGCCTTCAACCGTGGCGGTGATCTCGCGATCGACGGTTTCGGCAGCCGCGCCGGGAAAGCTGGTGGAGATCGACAGCACCGGGCTTTCGACGCTGGGCAGTTCGCGCACTTCCACAGCAAGCAGGGCGGCTAGGCCGGCCACCATGATCAGGGCGTTGATGACGATCGCCATGACGGGGCGCCGCACGAACAGCGTCGCCAAGGTGCCGCCACGTTCGTTCTTGGTCGCGATCGACATGACGCTCTCCTAGCTCTGCGGGGCGGCGGGAGGACGCTGCCCGGCTTGCTGCGTCTCGCCGGCGCCCGGCCCATCGAGGACGGTAACGGCAGCACCCTCGCTCAACTGCAGGATGCCTTCGGTGATGATGGCGTCGCCCGGTTCGAGATCGGCGCGCACCAGAACGCCGTCGCTGTTGCGCTGAACAATCTCGGCCATGACGCGGGCGGCCTTGCCATCCTGGTAGGCCCAGACGTAGGAGCCTTCGGCCGACCACAGGAGGGCCAGGGGATTGACTGCCGGATACTGTTCGCCGGGGAAGGCGACGGAAACGGCAAAGCTCATGCCGGCGCGCAGCACCCCATCGGGATTGGGAATTTCGGCCTGCACCTGCATGGTGCGGCTGGCGGGATCGATGCGGTTGTCGATGGCCGCGATGTCGCCGGTAAAGCTCTGGCCAGGCAGCGCGACGGCGGCGACGTTGACCGAAATGCCGGTATTGAGCTGGCCGGCATAACGTTCCGGCACCCAGAAATCGATCTGGATGGTGGAGGTATCGTCCACCGTGGTGACCGCGGTCTGGGCTGGAACGTAGTTGCCGGGCGTGACCCGGATGAGGCCGACCTCACCTGCGATCGGGCTGGTTATCGTTCGGCGCTCCAGGGCCAATTCGGCATTGCGCAAAGCCAGTTGTGCATTGGCGTTGGCGAGTTCGGCGGCAGTGAGGGCGGTCGCGGCAACGAGGCTGCTGCTGGCAAGGCCGGAGGTGCGCTCGAGCGTCGCGGTGGCGTCTTCGGCAGCAAGGCGGGCCTGTTCGAACTCGATCTGCTCGGCCTCGGCTTCGAAGCGGGCGATGACATCGCCGGCCTCGACCGTCTGGCCCGGTCGTACCAGGACCTCGGCCAGGGTGCCGGCGGCTGGCGCCACGACGGTGACGGAGCGGGCAGGAGTGCCTTCGCCGATGGCGCTCAGCGTATCGTTGATGGTGGCCATCACGACTTCGGTGGTGACCACATTGTTGGCGCGAGCGCCGCCAAAGCGCTGGCCACCGGGGCCTCCCGGACCGCCGCCCGGTCCACCCGGAGCGCGTGCCGTCTCGGTCTCTGCGGCCGGTCCGAAGGGCAGGACGATCCCGGCCCGGGCCAGCGTTTCGGGCGCGCCGGGGACCAGGAAAAGCCAGGCCACACCGGCGGCAATCAGAATAAGGAGTGAGGCCAACAACTGCCGGATCAAGCCAAACCTCTGAGCAGATTAGAAAAGGTGCCGGAAGGCTAGCAGCGGTTGGTGGCTTCGCACACTTACAATGTCGTAATAAACGCCATCAGCTCTCGATTTCGGCATCGGGGTGGGCACCCCATTCGGTCCAGGAGCCATCATAGACGGCGACGTTTTTGGCGCCGGCCTGCTCTAGGGCAAGCGCAAGCGTCACCGCAGTGATGCCGGAGCCGCAGGAGGTGACGATCGGCTTGGTGAGGTCAACGCCGCGGTCGGCGAAAATGGTCCTAAGTTCCCCAGGCGACTTCAGTATTCCGCCTTCGCTCAGGACCCCGACGGGGACGTTGAGGCTATTGGGGATGTGGCCGCCCTTGAGGCCCGGACGGGGTTCGGGAACTTCGGCGTGGAAGCGGGGAGCCGGGCGCGCGTCCACGATCTGGCCCGAGCGGGTGCGGCTGGTTTCGGCGACGGCTTCAAAATGCGTTACCGCATCGGGATCGAAGTCGGAGTCGAAATCGACGCGCTCGCGCCTGACCAATCCGGCTTCGATGGGGCGGCGCTCGGCTCGCCATTTGGGGCCACCGCCTTCTAATATATAAACATTTTTCGCGCCAAAGGTACGGAAGGTCCACCAGACGCGAGGGGCGCTCTGCAGGCCGACTTCGTCATAGACGACGATGGTCATGGTCTCGGAGATGCCGAGCGCACCGACTGCGCGCTCGAAGTCTGCGGGGGCGGGGAGCATGTGGGGGAGGTCGGTGGTGGGATCGGCGATGCCGTCGATGTCGAAGAAGACCGCGCCGGGGATGTGGCCGTCGAGATATTCGGCCTGCGCATTGCGGCTGGCGGTGGGCATGTGCCAGGAGCCATCGACCACGACAACGTTGGGATTGCTGAGGTTTTCGGCAAGCCAGGCGGTGGTGACGAATGGATTGGTCATGCGATCCTCCTCAACTGCTCAGCCTTGGTAGGCCGCTATTGTGGAGGCCGCAAGGCACTAGTTGGGCAGGGCCAGAAGGTCGCGCGAGGCGATATGGACGGTGACCTGATCGCCGCGGGAGGGGGCGTCGACTGGTCGTTGAAGGTATCGATATGAACCGGTGTGCCGGCTAGGTCGACATTGAGGCGCACCACTGCGCCGAGGAAATTGACGTCCGTAATCGTCGCCGGGAGCGCAAAATCGGTGCCGCTTTTTGGTGTGAGGCTTAGCATTTCCGGCCGAAGTGCTAGCACACTGCTAGCGTTTGCCACTGCGCCCTGCGGAAAGAGGCCGGCCGGAAGCAGGTTGAGGTGGCCGACAAAAGTCGCCGCGAACCGACTGGTCGGCCGATTGTAGATTTCGTGCGGCGTGCCGAGCTGTTCGATGCCCCCGCATTCATGACGACGATGCGGTCGGAGATCGAGAGCGCTTCTTCCTGATCATGGGTGACGAAGACGGTGGTGATGCCGAGGTCCTGCTGGATGGCGCGGATCTCCTGGCGCAGCGAAACGCGAATCTTGGCGTCGAGCGCCGAAAGCGGCTCGTCGAGCAGGAGAAGTCGCGGCTTGGGGGCGATAGCGCGGGCAAGGGCGACGCGCTGCTGCTGGCCGCCGCTCATTTCGTAGGGGTAGCGCTTTTCGAAGCCGGGCAGGCCGATGAGCTTGAGCATTTCCTCGACTCGGGCCCGGCGCTGGTCGGCGGGCATGCCGGCGATCTTGAGACCGAAGGCGATGTTGTCGCCGACGGTGAGGTTGGGAAAGAGGGCATAGGCCTGGAAGACCATGCCGAGTTGGCGCTGGTTGGGCTTGAGCTGCGTGATGTCGCGGCCATCGACGCGGATGGCGCCAGAGGAGGGGCGTTCGAAGCCGGCGATCATCCGCAGGATCGTGGTCTTGCCGCAGCCGGAGGGGCCGAGCAGGGAGATGAACTCGCCCTTGTCGAACCCAAAGCTGGCGCCCTTGACCACCGTGTTGGTGCCAAAGGTTTTGACGAGGTTTTCGATTTCGAGAAAGGCGGCCATGTCAGTCGGTCCGGACGGAGGTGCGGGGGCAAAGCGGCCGAGCACGTTGATCATGCCCATGGCGCCCCAGGTAATGATGAAGGAGATGATGGCGAGCGCCGCCGGCTCGTAGGCGCGGTTGGTGCCAATGCCGACGAGGTAGGGGCCGAAGGCCGGGCGGTTGAGCAGCGAAGCGATGGTGAATTCGCCGATGACGATGGCGAAGGTCAAAAAGGCGCCGGAGAGGATGGCGACAAGGATATTGGGCAGGATGATCTGCCCGATGATCTGGAGCTGATTGGCGCCGGCGATTTGCGCGGCTTCGGTCAGGGTGCCGATGTCGATGGTACGCATGCCGTTGTCGACGGCGCGATACATGAAGGGCAAAGCGAGGGTCACATAGGCGCAGGTGAGCAGCACGTCGGTGCCTAGCACCGAGCCGGTGAAGGGCAGGAACGAGCTCGAGCCGTAGAGGCGGATATAGCCGTAGACCAGGACCAGTGCGGGGATGACCAGCGGCAAGAGCGTCACGAATTCCATGAACGGCCGGAGCCAGGGCATTCGCAGGCGGACGAAGTAGACCGCGGGCACGACCACCAGAATGCCGACGACGATGGTGAAGAGGCCGATGACGATCGAATAGCCAAAGCTTGCGGCAAACTGCGGGTCGCTAAATACCGAGGCATAGGCATCGAAGCTATATTCGCCGCGGCGCATGCGCAGCGAAAATTCAAAGGTGGCGATCAGCGGAATGATGAAATAGGCGGCGCCGAGGCCGAAGATGAGCCAGGCCCAGAATTTTTGGCCCCTCATTTCATCCACCTTTCGGCGCGGGCGGCGACCACGAGATAGATGATGTTGGCGATCGAGGTGACGACGATCATGCCGAGCGCCAGCGCGGCGCCGAGGCCGGGGTTCTGAAGGGCATCGCCGCGGATCTGGTTATAGAGCAGGACGGTGACGATGTTGAGGTTGGAGCCGGTCAGTGCCCAGGCTGTGGCAATGGCACCAAAGCCTGAGGCGAACAGCAGCGACAGCGTGCCGAGCACCGAGGGCCAGAGGATGGGCAGGCCGACATAGCGCCAGAACTGCCAGGTGGTGGCGCCCAGGGTCTGCGCGGCCTCGTTCCACTCTTTCTTAAGCCCGTCGACCGCTGGCGCGATGGTCAGCATCATCAGCGGGATCTGGAAATAGAGATAGGTGATGGTGAGGCCCCAAAAGGAAAAGAGGTTGAAGCCGGACCGGTAGATGTCGATGCCGAAGACGGTGCGCAGGATGATGGTCGCAAGCCCAAGGCGTCCGAGCGTGGCGATGAAGGCGAAGGCCAGGGGCACGCCGGCGAAGTTGGAGGCGACGCCGGAAAAGGTCATGACGGCGGAGCGTAGCGGGGAGGGAAGGCGGCCGCGAATGATGGCGAGCGTGATGGCAAGGCCGATCAGCGTGCCGAGGATGGCGGAGGTGCCCGCGACGCGGATCGAGATCCAGTAGGCGGAGAGGATTTGCGGGGAAAAGAGCCCGGCGATGTTGTCGAGGGTGAAGCTACCGGCGCGATCGGTGAAGGCGGCGGAGATGATGCCGAGCGTGGGCAGGAAGAGGAAGAGGACGGCGAAGAGGAGGAAGGGGGCGACGGCGAGGGCGTCCCAGGGGATGCTGCGTTTTGTTTTGGCTGTCGACATCTTGGGACTTCGTGATTGTTAAGAGGCCGACACACCCTTCCTACCTTCGCTAAGGTCCGTTGGACCTAAGCTGCGGTACCCTCCCCTCAAGGGGGAGGGTGGGAGTGGTGAGTGTGGTTAGGTAGCGGCCAGAACTGGATGGCGCTCCCTCCCCCTTGAGGGGGAGGGCTGGGGTGGGGGTGGTGCAGTGGCTCACTGATGGACCCCCACCCTCGGTCCCTCCCCTCAAGGGGGAGGGATGCACCAGACCTGGGTTCTAGCGGCTTACTGGACGCTGGCGCCGACGGTGGAATCCCAGCCGCCAGTGATGGTGGCCTTGTTGGCGTTCTGCTCTTCGATGGTGGGGAACACGGCCTTGGCGTAGTTGTCGGCGGCCGGCAGCTTTGCCATCAGGTCGGCGGGCAGGGTGCCGGCTTCGCTCATGGCGTTGAAGCGGATCGGGTGGCAGTAGCCTTCGAGCCAGCCGAGCTGACCTTCGTCGGAATAAAGGTATTCCATCCAGAGTTTTGCCGCGTTGGGGTGCGGGGCATGGGCCGAGATGGCCTGGACATAGACGCCGGCCACGACGCCATCGGCGGGAACAATGACGTCGATCGGCGGATTGCCGTTCATGTTGTCGCGCGCGGCGAGGAGATTGTAGTCCCAGTTGATGGCGATCGGGGTCGTGCCCTGGGCGATGGCGGCGGCTTCGGCGTCGACGGGGACGAAATTGCCCTTGTCGTTGAGCGCCTTGAAGAATTCGAGGCCAGCCTGTGCTGCACCAGCCTGGTCGCCTGCGGCAAGACCGGCGGCATAGACCGACATGATGGCGTTGTTGGCCGTGCGCGGGTCACCGGCCAAAGCGACAGAATTGGCGAACTCGTCCTTCTGCAGATCGGCCCAGGAATCGGGGTTCTCGCCGGTCACGATGTCCTTGTTGATGCCGAAGGCGAGGACGCCGTAATAGTCGCCATACCAGAAGCCGTCGGCATCCTTGGCATCGTCGGGGATTTCGTCCCAGGTCGAGACCTTATAGGCCTGCAGCAGGCCTTCGTCCTTGGCCTGGGGGCCGAAGGCGAGACCGATATCGAGCACGTCGGGCGCCTGCGGGCCACTATTGCCGATATTGGCGCGAACGGCTTCAAGCTCGTCGGCCGAACCGGCATCGGGGTTCAGTTCATTGACGGTGATGCCGGGATACTTGGCCTTGAAACCCTCGATCACGCCACCATAGTTGCACCAGGAGTGGGGCAGGGCGATTGTGGTGAGCTGGCCTTCTGCCTTGGCGGCTTCATAGAGCGCGTCGAGGTCGGCCTGGGCGAATGCGGGGGCAGAAAGGCTCAACACGCTCAGAAGCGAGACCGAAGCGGTGAGCGCGGACTTGAAGGTCATGGTTATGACTCCCTGATGACGTTCGCCTCAGGTCTTGGTGCCGGGCGAATGGCGAGGGAGTATTGCGGCTGCGTGACGGGTAGATGAAGCTGCTGTGACAGCGGGATGACGAAGCGTTTCAGAGAAAGTCACCCCCTCCCACCTACGCTAAGCCGTTGGCTAAGCTTCGGTGCCCTCCCCTCTGAGGGGGAGGGTGGGTGCGGTGGATATTCGAACTCGGTGCCCACCTTCCCCCTCAGAGTGGAAGGCAAGCAGAGCTTGGCGAGGAACGAGCCTAGCGGCGCTCGGAAGGGGGTGTCGTCCTATTCACGAACCCTGGTCGAGCTTTCGCGCAGCACCAGTTCCACGGGCCATAGCTCGTGCACTTCTTCGAGGGGCTTGCCGGCAAGCACTTGGGTAATCAGGTCTGCGATCCTGGCGCCCGCCTGGCGGATGGGGGATCGCGTGGTCGACATGGTGGGGTACATGTTGTCGGCATTGAGATAGGGAAAGACGTCGTCGTGGGCGATCATCGAGACGTCGGTGCCCAGTTCGAGGCCGGCCTGGCGGATGGCGCGGAAAACGCCAAGCGCCGTCATCATCGAACCGGCGAGAAAGGCGGTCGGCGCAGGGCGCCGGGCGAGCATGGCTTGCGCCGTGCGAAAGGCGGCTTCGTCCGTGAACACACCGTTGGCCATGAGGCCACGGTCCGGCGTGAGCCCGCGGTCGGCGAAAGCGGCGCAATAGCCCTGTTCGCGATGTTCGGCGAAGGTTTGCCCTCTTAGACCGTTCAGCAGGGCGATGCGGCGGTGACCAAGATCGAGAAGATGCGAGGTGGCGCGTTCGAGGGCGCCGGCATTGTCGATATCGAGCCAGGCGACCGGATGGCCGATCTCGGTGCGGCCATGAAGCACGAAGGGAATCTTGAGCTCGAGCAGCAGTTCGGCGCGTTCATCGCGTGTCGTCGGCGAATGAAGGATAACCGCGTCGACCTTCTGGCTCGCCGCCAGACGGCGATAGGCGGCGAGTTCTTCGGCATGGCTGGCAACCGTCGCGACCAGCACGTCGATCTCCTGCGCGGCCATGTGCGAGCCGACGCCGGACAAAAACTCCGACATGTGCGGACCCAGCTCATCGGCGCCGCGCAGCACGAGGCCGATGGCGCCGGCCCGGCCGGTGGCCAGGCGCAGGGCGCTGGCATTGGGGCGATAGCCGAGCGCGTCGGCTGCATCGGAGACGCGGCGGCGCGTGGCTTCGTTGACTTCCGGATAGCCGTTCAGCGCCCGGGACACAGTGGTTTGCGACAGGCCGAGATGCTCGGCGAGATCTTTCAGTCTCATGCGCGTTTTGGTTCTGGCGGCGCGTCGAGCAGGAAGGTGGAACCTCCTTTACGCTTCAACATTGCCGTCAAAACAGGCGGCTCCCCCTATTGCGGGTCGAGCGCGCTCCCTCCTCCATTTGCGGCATTCAAAGCGATTTCAAATTTTCGCGCAAGAGGGCAGACGCTTGTCCCTTGTGCTGAGGTGCGTACCTCAAGCGCAAGTTGCTAAAAGTTAACGCCCATATTGCTTCTGCTTTCGTAAGTCTTTGATTTGTGGTATATTTCAGGTTTTCGCACAGGCATATCTTAAAAATCTGAGCCGGTGCCGCTTGACAGAAAATCGACCCTCTGGTTCTTTTCTCTTCAAAGCGCTTTAAAACCTCGGGCATCAACCGGTGGTTAGGGGCTTTGGCGGGGGAGGATAAGAGGTCAGGCGCAAGGCGCCGGGACCGTCCGCACATGCCTCTCCCGTGCATGATTTCACTGGGAGGTTTTTAATGACTCTGAAGAAACTGATCGTCGGCATGCTGGCCAGCGTGACGCTGGTGGGCGGCGCTGCCCAGGCAGCCGAGCTTTCCATTGTGTCCGGCGACACCGGCAATGGCTTGCAGTTCCTGCAGGCGCAGCTCGAAAAGTTTACCGCCGAGACCGGCCACACCGTGACCGTGGTGCCGATGCCCTCGTCGACCACCGACCAGTTTGGCCAGTATCGCCTGTGGCTTGCCGCCGGCAATACCGACATCGACGTCTATACGACCGACGTGATCTGGGCGCCGCAGCTGGCCGAGCACTTCGTCGACCTGTCGGCCGCTGCCGCCGATGTCATCGGGGACCATTTCCCCTCGATCATCGAGTCGCAGACCGTCAACGGCCAGCTCGTTGCGCTGCCCGCCTATACCGACGCGCCCGCCCTGTTCTACCGCAAGGATCTGCTCGAAAAGTACGGCAAGGAAGTGCCGACGACCTGGACCGAGCTGCGTGAAACCGCGACCGAAATCATGGAAGGCGAGCGCGCCGAGAACCCCGACATGTGGGGCTTCGTGTTCCAGGGCAATGCCTATGAAGGCCTGACCTGCGACGCCCTTGAATGGGTCAAGTCCTATGGCGGCGGCCAGATCGTGGAAGCGGACGGCACCATCTCGATCAACAACGAGCAGGCTGTGGCAGCGCTCGAGGAAGCTGCAAGCTGGATCGGCACCATCGCTCCGGAAGGCGTCCTCGCCTATGGCGAAGAAGAGTCGCGCGGCGTCTGGCAGCTCGGCAATGCCGTGTTCATGCGCAACTGGCCCTATGCCTATGCGCTGGGCGAAGCTTCGGACTCTGCCGTTGCCGGCAAGTTCGACGTGGCGCCGCTCCCAGCCGGCGAAGGCCCGGAAGCCCGTTCGGCTGCAACGCTTGGCGGCTGGAACTATGCCGTTTCCAAGTATTCGGAAGACCAGGACGCCGCGATCGAACTCGCCATGTTCCTGACCTCGGCTGAAATCCAGAAGGTTCGTGCCATCGAGCAGACCAACCTGCCGACGATCGAAGCGCTCTATGACGACGCCGAGATTGCCGAAGCCGCTCCGATCATCCCGAACTGGAAGGAAATCTTCCAGAACGCTGTGCCGCGTCCGTCCGCACCGACCCAGGCCGACTACAACGAGACCTCGTCGCTGTTCTGGTCCGCCGTCCACAACACGCTTTCGGGCAATGGCTCGGCTGCCGAGAACCTCGAAGTTCTCGAGGCCGATCTCCAGGACCTGCTGCAGTAAGCGTCACGATCCGGCGGCGTGGGCGGCAGGTTTCCTGCTGCCCGCCTGCCATTGTCGATCCTGGGAGGGGACAAGCACATGGCCACCGAAGCATTGGCGTCACCCGTTGCGCCGCCCGTGAGGAGGGCCAGGTCCGAACTTATGCAGCAGCGCGTGCGCGCCGCCCGCTGGTTCCTCCTTCCCATGATGATTGCGCTGGCGGTCGTGGCCGGTTGGCCCCTGCTGCGCTCGATTTGGTTTTCGTTCACCGATGCCTCGCTGAACAATCTTTACGGCGCCGAATGGGTGGGCTTCGGTAACTACCTGCGCTGGCAGGTTCTGGAAAGCTCGGGCCAGGTGCGTTTCCGCGGGGTGCTGGCCGATCCCGCCTGGTGGAATGCGGTTTGGAATACCGTGCGCTTTGCCTTCTGGTCGGTGCTTTGGGAAACCGTGCTCGGCATGATCGTGGCGCTGGTGCTCAATGCCGAGTTCAAGGGACGTGGCATCGTTCGCGCCGCCATCCTCATCCCCTGGGCCATTCCCACCATTGTTTCCGCCAAGATGTGGAGCTGGATGCTTAACGACCAGCTCGGCATCATCAATGACCTCGGGATCAGGCTCGGTCTCCTGAGCCAGAAGGTCGCCTGGACCGCTTCCGCCGATACGGCGATGACGGCCGTGCTGGTGGTCGATATCTGGAAGACCACGCCGTTCATGGCGCTGCTGATCCTTGCCGGCATGCAGATGATCCCCAAGGACATCTATGAGGCTGCCGAGATCGATGGTGTCCACCCGATCAAGCAGTTCTTCCGCATCACCCTGCCGCTGGTGCGCCCCGCTTTGATGGTGGCGATCATCTTCCGCGTGCTCGATGCCCTGCGCATCTTCGATCTCATCTATGTGCTGACGCCCAATTCGGCGGCCACCAAGACGATGAGCGTGCTCAGCCAGGAAAACCTTTTCCAGTTCGATAATTTCGCGGAAGGCTCGACACAGTCGACCTTGCTGTTCGTGATCATCGCGCTCTTCACCATCCTCTACATCTGGCTCGGCCGCGTGAACTTTGACGGGGAGATCGCTGATGGGCAGCACCATCAATCTTTGGAAGCTGACCAAGTCGGCGCTGTTCTACCTCCTGGTGGCGGTGATCGTCGTGATCGCGGTGTTCCCGTTCTATTACGCGATCATCACGAGCTTCAAATCTGGTACGGACCTGTTCCGCATCTCCTATTGGCCGACCTCGTTCGACTTCAGCAATTATCGCGAAGTGCTGTTCAGCCCCGGCGGCCAATTCCCGCGCAATTTCCTGAACTCGGTCTTTGTCGCTTCGCTGACCGTGATCCTGGCGCTGTTCCTCGCCGTCACGGCAAGCTTTGCGCTCAGCCGCGTGCGCTTTCGCGGCCGTTCGCTGCTGCTGATGACCATCCTGGCGGTCTCGATGTTCCCGCAGATCGCGGTTCTCGCCGGCCTCTTCGAACTGATCCGGTTCCTCGGCATCTACAACACGCCGTGGGCGCTGATCTTCTCCTACACGATCTTCACGCTGCCCTTCACGGTCTGGGTTTTGACCACCTTCATGCGCGACCTGCCGGTCGAGATCGAGGAAGCGGCGATCGTCGATGGCGCAACGCCCTGGGTGATCATCACCCGCGTGTTCATGCCGCTGATGTGGCCGGCTCTGGTGACTACAGGTTTGCTCGCCTTCATCTCGGCCTGGAACGAATTCCTGTTCGCCCTGACCTTCACCTCGTCCAACGCCACCCGCACCGTGCCGGTCGCCATCGGGCTCCTGTCCGGCGGGTCGCGCTTTGAAATTCCATGGGGCCTGATCATGGCCGCTTCCGTCATCGTCACCGTGCCGCTCGTGGTGCTGGTGCTTGTTTTCCAACGTAAAATCGTCAGCGGTCTCACCGCCGGCGGCGTCAAGGGTTAGGCAAAATGGCTGCAATTGAGCTTCGCAACGTTCGGAAATCCTTTGGCGCCGTGAACGTCATCAAGGGTGTCGACCTCGATGTGCGCAAGGGTGAGTTCATGGTGTTTGTCGGCCCGTCAGGCTGCGGCAAGTCCACGCTGTTGCGCCTGATCTCGGGTCTTGAGGAAATCACCTCCGGCGACATGCTGTTCGACGGACAGCGCGTCAACGACCTGGCGCCGTCCAAGCGCGGCATCGCGATGGTGTTCCAGTCCTATGCACTCTACCCGCATATGACAGTCTACGAGAACATGGCCTTCGGCCTGACGCTCGAAAAGGGCAAGGACAAGGAAGAAATCCGCCGCCGCGTCGAGCGCGCCGCCGACATGCTGCAGATCCGCCAGTATCTCGATCGCCTGCCCAAGCAGCTTTCGGGCGGTCAGCGCCAGCGCGTCGCCATCGGTCGCGCCATCACCCGCGACCCCAAAGTGTTCCTCTTCGACGAACCGCTGTCGAACCTCGACGCCGCGCTACGCGTCGCGACCCGTATCGAGATCGCCAAGCTCCATGAGGAAATGGACAATGTCACGATGATCTACGTGACCCATGACCAGGTGGAAGCCATGACCCTGGCCGACCGCATCTGCGTCTTGCGCGATGGTCTGGTGGAGCAGGTCGGCACGCCCATGGAGCTCTACGAAAACCCCAATTCGGTGTTCGTCGCCGGCTTTATCGGCTCGCCCAAGATGAACTTCATTTCCGGCGACAAGGCTGCCGCCTATGGTGCCGAAACGGTCGGCGTGCGCGGCGAGCACATCACCATCGTGCCGGAAAATGGCACCTGGAGCGGCAAGGTCATCCACACGGAAAACCTTGGTGCCGACTCCTACGTCTATCTCGAAATGGGCACCGAAGAGCCGGTGGTCGTGCGGCTCGATGGCGTCAATACCTATAAGAGCGGCGATGTCGTGCAGATCTCGCCGATGGCGGACAAGATCCATCGCTTCGACAGCGCCGGCAAGCCGATGCGCTAACCCATTGTTCGAGCTGGCGGTCTTGAGCCGCCAGCTTTTCGTTCAAACGTGGCATGCCGTTCAGGCGGGAACCTCTGTTGAAAAGCGGGGTTCCCGTTTTCACGGGGCTGCCACGAAGATAACCGGACCCTCCACCCCTCCTCCTGTTTCCTGGGGGTCCTCATCTTAGGAGACTACCAATGCCGATCCGTACCCTGGTCTGGGGCGAAAACGTCCACGAGCAGAAGAACAAGGTTGTTGCCGACAATTATCCCAACGGCATGCACAACCAGATCGCAAAGCTGTTGAGCGAAGACAGCAATCTCGAAATCAAGACCACGACGCTGCAGGAGCCCGAGCATGGGCTGACCGATGCCGTCCTCGCCCAGACCGACGTGCTGTTGTGGTGGGGCCATGCGGCTCACGACAAGGTCGACGATGAAGTCGTCAAGCGCGTGCAGCAGCATGTCTGGCAGGGCATGGGGCTCCTGGTTCTCCATTCGGGTCACCATTCCAAGGTCTTCAAGGCGCTGATGGGCGCGCCGGCAAACCTTCATTGGCGCGAAGCAGGCGAACGCGAACGTCTCTGGGTGGTCAATCCGGGTCACCCGATCGCCAAGGGCCTGCCGCCCTATTTCGAGCTCGAATACGAAGAAATGTATGGCGAGCCCTTCACCGTGCCAGAACCGCTGGAAACGGTGCTCGTGTCCTGGTTCCAGGGCGGCGAAGTGTTCCGCTCGGGCCTCACCTATCGTCGTGGCGCCGGCAATATCTTCTATTTCCGACCCGGTCACGAAACCTACCCGACCTATCACGACGCCAATGTCGGCAAGGTGCTGCGCAATGCGGTCAACTGGGCCTATAACGGCGACCGCCATGCCCATCTGATGAAGGCGCCGAACACGCCGGTAGCCGAAGCGATCGAAAAGATCGAAGAGCGCGGCGCGAAGCTGAGTTCTTCCGAACATGCTGGTCAGGTAAAGAGCTGATCCGAGCGTTCATGAGGCTCCCGCAGGGGAGCCTCTTTTCGCATGGTCACGATGCAGGAAATCCCGCTTGCGCGGGTGCATCGCGGTGATAAAGCAGCGGGCAATTGTCCCCCTAAGGAATAAAAGACGATGCGTATCCTGATCCTGGGTACCGGCGGCATGGCCAACCAGCATGCCAAGCATTTTGCGGCGATTGAAGGCGTGACCTTGGCGGGCGGCGTCGACGTCGATCCGGCGCGCGTCGAAGCTTTCTGCCAGACGCATAATATCGAGCGCGGTTTCGGCTCGCTCGATGCGGCAATCGCCTGGGGCGAGTTCGATGCGGTGGCCAATGTCACCCCGGACAGCGTGCACTATCCGACGACCATGGCGGCTATCGCTGCCGGCAAGCATGTGTTCTGCGAAAAGCCGCTGGCGACCGACCATGCACGCGCCATGGAAATGACCGAGGCCGCCGAGGCTGCCGGTCTCGTCAACATGGTGAACCTCACCTATCGCAATGTCGCGCAGCTGCAAAAGGCGCGCGAGATCGTGCAGTCGGGGCAGATCGGCAAGGTCAAGCATTTCGAGGCGAGCTACCTCCAGAGCTGGCTGGTCTCCAAGGCCTGGGGCGACTGGCGCTCCGAGTCGCAGTGGCTGTGGCGCCTGTCCAAGAAGCACGGCTCCAACGGCGTGCTCGGCGATATCGGCGTCCACATTCTCGACTTTGCCGCCTATGGCGCCGGCAGCGATTTTTCCAAGGTGTTCTGCCGGCTCGAGACGTTCGAGAAAGCCGAGAACAACAAGATCGGCGAATATGATCTCGACGCTAATGACAGCTTTGCCATGACGGCGCAGCTCGAAAACGGCGCGCTGGGCGTCATCCACGCGACGCGCTGGGCTACCGGCCACCTCAACGAATTGCGCCTGCGCATCTATGGCGAACTGGGTTCGGTGGAAGTGCAGCACCGGCATGACTGGAGCAAGCTGCGCACCTGCCTTGGGACGATGCCGAAACCGGCACCTGGACCGAGGTCGAGCCCGAAACCGTCCCGACTAATTACATGCGCTTCATCGAAGCCTGCCGCTCGGGCCACAATCTCGAGCCCAGCTTCCGCCACGCTACCAATATCCAGAAGGTTCTGGACCTGGCGACGGTCACCGATCGCGACAAGATGGAACACGCTGTCTGACAAGAAAAGCCCGCTTCGGCGGGCTTTTTGTTGCGCGTCAGGCCTTCTTGCCGACGGGACCGAGGTGGGTCTGGTTGAAGCTCGCTGCAAATTTGAGGCCATAGCCCAGGCTGCGGTCCAAGCCGATATGGGCAGCGAGGATCAGGGCAATCTGCCAGAGCAGCGGAGTGCCCGAAAGCCAGCCCAGCCCTGCGAGAAGAAGGGGCAGGGGGTAGGAATGTACGGCGTTATAGGCGATGGCGCCCGCTCTTGGGCCGAAGCGATACGCAATGAAGCTCAGGTCGGGCGCGAAGAACGAAAGCGCAAAGAGCCAGGGATTGCCACCGAAGATGAAGTAGATCGCAACGGCAAAGGCGAGCAGGCTTAAGCCTTCAAAGCGAAGCAGGGTGCGTATGGATCCGGTGGCGGCTGCGGCGGGAAGGGCGAGGGTCATTTGAGGGCTCCTTGTTGCCCTTAGAGCTAGCGACCGGCGGTGCCGTGGCCAATTGCCGATGCGCCTATGTCCGGTATGCGCCGATGTATGGGTCGGCGCTCAGAAGTCCCCGGCGAAGTGAACAGTGTGACGGGGAACCTCTCGCCTTGTCAGGAGATTGCAAGCTTTGAGCATCATCGATGTTGAGTACCCACCCTATGCAAGTTCAAAATACGAAATCGTTTCTTGTTGTCGATGACGAGCCGCTGGTGCGCATGGATATGGCGGAGCTGATCCGCGAGAATGGCTACGAGGCCTGGGAAGCGGCCAATGCCTCCGAGGCCCTGGGCATTCTGGAGCGGGCGGGCGATGCCTTTATCGGCCTGATCACCGACGTCAACATGCCCGGAACGCGCAATGGCATGGTACTGGCCAACCACGTTCGCGCCATCTGGCCGCATATCCGCATCATCGTGGTTTCGGCGGGCCGCAAACCCTTTGCCGGCGAGCTGCCGGACAATGCGAGCTTCATTCATAAGCCCTGGCGGCCCGAACAGGTCGTGACCGCCATCGGCGCGGTCTAGCAGAAAGGGCGCCTGCGGGCGCCCTTCGCATTTTTCGATACGGGATCAGTCGAGGACGGTGATGCGACCGTCGAGATAGGGCGCTACTTCGCCGCCCTGCTTGGCGATGTATTCGGCCAGGACCTGCTCGAGCGGCGGGCCGAAGTCATAAGGATTGTCGCCTTCGGCAAAGGTCTCGAAGCCATCGCCGCCACCGCGCACATAGTTGTTGGTCACGATTGTATAGGTGGCTTCCTCGTCGATCGGCACCCACTCGTCGCCTTCGCCCTTGACCATGACATCGCTGACACGCTCGCCGACTGGCTTGGACAGGGTGTAGCTGTATTTCAGCCCGGCGACCTGGGAGAAGCGGCCGGCGCCGTTTTCGACGTCGGAGACACCATTTTCCAGCGCTTCGATGACGTCGGCACCCGAGATGTCGACGGTCGCGAGCGTATTGGAGAAGGGCAGCACGGTAATGACTTCGCCAACGGTGATTTCACCGGCGTCGATGGACGCGCGAATGCCGCCACCGTTCTGGAAGGCGATGTCGGCGCCTTGGTCCTGACGCGATCAAGGATGGCGTCGGCCAGGAGGTTACCGAGCGAGCATTCCTTGACGCGGCAGACTTCGCGGCTGCCTTCGAGATTGTCCGAAGCGGTGCCGATCACGACGCTCATGGCTTCTTCGATGGGGGCGGCGAGTTCGGCGAGCTGGCCGGTGAAGTCTTCGTTGGCCTCGACGGACGCGTCGATCAGGAAGGGTTCGCCCTCGGCCTTGGTGACGACGCCGTCGTCATCCCAGGTGATGGAAATGTCGCCCAGATACTTGCCGTACTGGTTGGCCTGAACCACCGGCACTTCGACGCCATCGGGATTGGTGACCATGGTGGGGTAGGGGCCGGCGGCGCCTTCGGCAGTGTTGGACAGCAGCGTGTGCGAATGGCCGCCGACGATCACGTCGACCAGCGGCAGGGCAGCGGCGACTTCGAGGTCGACGGTGTAGCCGATGTGGCTGAGCAGAATGATCTTGTTGACGCCGGCTGCGTCCAGCGCTTCGGAGGCGCCGCGGACATATTGGATGACGTCGGTGAATTCGACATTGGGGCCGGGCGAGGCAATTTCGGGCGTGTCTTCGGTGGTGGCGCCGATGATGCCGACCTTTTCGCCGCCGATATCGAGGACGATCGAGCCCTTGATCTTGCCGCGCAGGTTTTCGTCGCGCGTGACATCGAAATTGCCGCCGATGATCGGGAATTCGGCGGCGTCGATAAACTTCATGAATTCTTCGGGGCCGTCATCGAATTCGTGGTTGCCGGTGGCGACGACGTCAAAGCCCATCTGGTTGAAAAAGTCGGAGACTACCTTGGACTTGTAGGTCGTGTAGTAGAGCGAGCCCTGGAAGTTGTCGCCCGCGGAAAGCAGCAGGGAATTGCCGTCGGCATAGCCGGCGCGCGTATCGTCGATGATGGTCTTGAGACGGGCGATGCCGCCAAAGCATTCACCCGCCGCATCGGTCTCGGCATCGCAATTGCTGTCGGTGCCGGTGATCGGGTCGAAGCGCGAATGGAAATCGTTGATGTGGAGGATGTTCAGCGTGAACTCGGCCTGGGCGGCGGTGGAAAAACCCGCGCAGAGCGTGAGCGCGGTGGCGCCCAGCAGTATCTTTTTCATCCCTGTGGTCCCTTGTTTGCTTTCGTATCGGCGCTGCCGGGCAGTGCCGGCAGGAAGTTAAGCAGACATTTATGACAGCGCAAAGGGCTGGGGCGATTTGGCAACAGGCTGGTGCAAACCGTTAAGCCCTGCATGTCGAACAGGGCGTGCAGGCGTAAAGACGGGTGCAAGGGTTTGGGTGCTACTGCTATGAGCCACCGACCCGGCGAACCCCAAGCAGATCCCACCCATGAGCCTTGCCCTCGAAAGCCTGATGCGCGAGACCGAAACCTCGCGTCCGGTTCGGGCGCCCGAAAGCAGCCTGCTGTCGTTCATCGTCATCGGTGGCGGCGGAGCGCTCGGCTTTGTCGCTCTCAGCAGCCTCCTGATCGCGCTCTTGCCGCGGATCGACGCCTGGGTCGTCAGTTCCTGGTGCTATGCCGGCTTCATCCTGCCGGTCTATCTCCTGCACCGCCGCTTCAGCTTCCGCTCGGTGGCCGCCCATCGCGATGCGCTGCCGCGCTACATCGCCGTGCAGATGCTGGCGCTGGTTCTGGCGACGCTCTTCGGCCAGCTGTTTCACGGGGTGATGGGTCTGCCGAGCCTAGCGGCTTCGATCCTTATCGTGGGGCTCACATCGGGGCTCAACTTCGTCATTCTCAAGCTCTGGGCTTTTGAAGTCGGGCCCCGTCTCAAGGTGCAGTTCGAGCGGAACTGAGCGCTTTCAATAGCGCTCGAGTAGAGTATTCTCCGCCGCGTTTGATTTGCGGGGAGTAGCTCATGCGCAGTGCTTTGATCGTTTATGGCGGCTGGGAAGGTCACGACCCGGAGGAATGCGCCGCCATCTATCGGCGCTGGCTGCATGAGGACGGCTACTCGGTGCGCATGGCCACCGAGACCCAAGCCTTCGCCGATCCGTCCATCCACGATCTGTCGCTGATCATCCCGATCTTTACCATGAGCAAGATCGAGAAGGCCGAGGTCGAAAACCTGACCAAAGCCGTCCAGGGCGGCGTTGGCCTCGCCGGTCACCATGGCGGCATGAGCGACGCCTTCCGCGAAGCGGTGGACTACCAGTTCATGGTCGGCGGCCAGTGGGTGGCTCATCCCGGCAACATCATCGACTATACGGTTGACGTGACCAAGCCCGACGATCCGATCATGGCCGGGATCAAGTCGTTCCCCTATACGTCAGAGCAATATTACATGCATGTCGACCCCTCCAACGAGGTATTGGCGACCACAACCTTTACCGGCGAGCATGCAAGCTGGATCGACGGCGTCACCATGCCGGTGGTGTGGAAGCGGCGTCATGGCGCGGGCAAGGTGTTCCACATGACGCTTGGGCACGCGGCCAAGGAGTTCGAGAATTCCAACATGGCCACCATCATGCGCCGCGGCATGAACTGGGCGGCGCGCGACGAATAAGCCAAGCCGCATCCCGCTCCCCTCCAACGAAAACGTCATCGGCTCGCCGCAGCCGATGTCGGAACTGCATGGGTATCCTCGGGTTCTGCCTTAACACCCGTTAAGGAGCACCCTGATGAAGACCTTTACGCCTGCGATCGCTGCCCTGGCCGTCGCCGCTTTCACGCTGCCGGTTTCTGCACAGGAGGCCGCGTTCACGCTGCCCGAGCTCGGCTATGAATATGACGCGCTCGAGCCCGTCATCGACGCGCAGACGATGGAGCTGCATCACTCCAAGCATCACCAGACCTTTGTCGATAACCTCAACAAGGCCGTTGAAGCCGGTGACATTGCTGAAGGCGCAACAGTCGAGGAACTCGTCGCCACTGCCGGCACCCAGCCGACGGGCGTACGCAATAGCAGGTGGTCACTGGAACCACACCTTCTTCTGGGAAATCATCGGGCCGACGGCCGAGTCCGGTGAGCCGAGCGAAGAACTGGCGAGTGCAATCGACGCCGTTTATGGCTCGATGGATGAGTTCAAGGCCGATTTCGAAGCCGCCGGCGCTGCACGCTTCGGCTCGGGCTGGGTCTGGCTAATCGTCAACGAAGCCGGTGAACTCGAAATCACCTCGACGCCGAACCAGGACAATCCGCTGATGGACGTGGCCGAGGTCAAGGGCACGCCCGTGATCGGCAATGATGTCTGGGAACACGCCTATTACCTCACCTACAACAACCGTCGCGCCGAATACCTGACCAAGTGGTGGGATGTGGTGAACTGGGACGAAGTCTCGGAACGCTATGCCGAGGCCCTGGCCGACTAAAAGCGACCCCTGTCACCCTCGGGCTCGTCCCGAGGGTCTCACCAACGCAGCAGCCAGCGCCCGAGAGCGGCGCCCAACGCTGCGACAATCCCGATCCCTAGCGAATACCAGACGGCCATGAACATCATGCCCGTTTCGCCGCAGTAGATGGCGTAGCTCGCCGCGGCCAGTCCCCCGGCACAAAGGCCAGCAGCAAGACCCGCCATGCTCGGCGAGCGTGGCGCCATGCTACGCAAGGCCATCAGAAGCGTGGTCAGGAGCGGCAGGCCCGTCAGTGCGATGAGCCAGGGGCAGAGCAGAGCGGTGCTGCCCATCAGCGTCGGCATGTCGTAGCCGGTCTGGCTCCAAAACATGCTGCCCATGCCCACAGCCATAAGCACGAGCGCCGCGGCGCCGACCAGCGGCCAGCGAATGCGGCCATTGGGACGAGCGAGCGCCGGTGCGGCACCAAGACCCAGAAGACCGAAGGCCAGTGCATATCCCGCCTTGACCCAGAACATGGTGCTGCCCCAGGCAGCGCCCAGGTCGTGACCTAAGAGAAGATCGAAGACGACGAAGGTCAGCAATCCCGTCAGCGCCAAGCCAGCGATGAGCGCCATCAACAGCCGGCGCTCCATCGCGCGCGGCGGCACCGGCGTCAGGTCGGCGGCAAGCCGGTCGATCATCTGCTCGCTCATTTGGCGCCTCCGAACCGGCCCATCAACGCCTTGAGGCCACGATGGATGGAGACCTTGGCGGCTGTCTCAGTCATGCCGTGTCGCGCGGCGGCTTCCGCAACGCTAAGGCCTTCGAGGCGCGTTTCGCGAATGAGATCAGCTGTCCGCTCCGTCACACCCCGAGCACGATATCCACGTCGTGCCGGTCGGCCGCGTTACCGCTGAGGTCCTCGGCGAAAACTGGCGCATCGTCTTCGAGCTGCACGGTTTGGCGGATGGACGAGCGGCGGACATGATCGACAAATTTATGGTGCGCTACCGCATGCAGCCAGGCGGTAAAGGGCCGATTGCGATCATAGGTCATACGCCGCGTATGAACGGCCAGCAGAGTTTCCTGCACGAGGTCCTCCGCGTGCGACTGGTGGGCGGGGGTGAGCCGCCGCAGAAAATAGGGGCGCAGATAGCGCGCGAGATCCGCGAGCAGACGCCGATAAGCAGCCTTATCGCCGTCGAGTGACGCACGCATCAGCCCGCGCAGCCTCGTCTCGGTCGCATCTGCCTGCACTGTTTGTTTATTCGCCCGCATGAGGAGGGAAGTTACACGGCGCGCACGAAAATGCGAGGGCACGTAACGCCTCGGGAAGCGATGCCGAATAGAGAGTTGTGCAGCAAGAAGAAAAATTGCCGTGATGGCGAGCCATTTGCCGATGCGCTACCGTAGCTTAAGGCAGAGCAAGCCCAAGGGGGAAGATGACCGAGACGACTGGACTGCCGCCGACGCGCGGCCCGCTGGTGTATCGCCAGTCGATCTGGACGCGCGTGACGCATTGGGTATGGGTCGTGTGCCTGTTCTTCCTCCTGCTCACTGGCCTGCAGATCTTCAATGCCCATCCAGCGCTCTATGTCGGGCAGCAATCGGGTTTTGAGTTCGACAATGCCGTGTTGCGCATGGCGCCGGTCAACACGCCCGATGGCCCGCGCGGCCAGACCACGATCTTCGGCCAGACTTTCGACACGACCGGCGTCTTCGGCATGAGCGGCACGGCCGACAAACCGGCCTATCAGGGTTTTCCGGGCGCGGTGACCATCCCCTCGTTCCGCGATCTTGCGACCGGGCGCGTGCTGCATTTCTTTTTCGGCTGGATCTTTGTCGCCGCGTTGTTCATCTGGTTTCTGGCCAGCTTCATTAACGGCCACTTGCGCCGCGATATCATTCCGCGCGGCGGCGACGTCACTGGCCTGGGCCGTGATGTCGTCGACCATGCTCGGTTTCGATTTCATCATCGGCGCGTCTACTCGCCGCTGCAGAAGCTGAGTTATTTTACCGTTTTCTTCATCCTTTTCCCGCTGATCATCCTCACCGGGCTGACCATGAGCCCTGGCATGAACGCATCCTGGCCGTGGTTGCTCGATGTCTTTGGCGGACGGCAAACGGCGCGCACCATCCATTTCGGGTCATGGTCCTCCTGGTGCTGTTCTTCATCGTCCACGTGCTGATGGTCGTCCTTGCCGGTCCGATCAATGAGCTTCGGTCCATGATCACGGGCTGGTATCGAACCAGCCCGGGCACGCCCCGCCAGGAAGGAGATCGCCCATGAACAAGCTGATCATCAATCGCCGGCGCTTTCTTGCCGGTTCGGCAGCTCTTGGTTCAGGCCTGATGGTATCGGGCTGCAACCAGTTCGACTTTCTGGGCCAGCGCGACAATCCGGTGCGCAATGTGATCGAGCAGGCCAATGTGCTGACCTACAAGGCGCAGCGCGCGTTGATCGGCGACCAGGTTCTGGCGCGGGAATATGGGCAGAGCGAAATCCGGCAGGGCATGAAGCCCAATGGCTCGACCGAGCCGACGACGCCCGAATATATGTTCCTGCGGCAGGCCAATTTCGAGCCCTATCGCCTCACCATCAAAGGCATGGTCGATCGCGAGGTGAGTTTCTCGCTGGCTGAGCTGCGCAATATGCCGGCGCGCACGCAGATCACGCGGCACGATTGCGTGGAAGGCTGGAGCTGCATCGCCAAATGGACCGGCACGCCGCTCGGTCCGCTGCTGGACCAGGCTGGCGTCAAGTCGACCGCGCGCTTTGCCGTCTACCATTGCTACGACAACATCCAGCGCACGCTGTCGGGCGATATCCTTTATTATACCAGCTCCGACCTCGTGGACGCCTACCATCCGCAGTCGATTCTGAGCTATGGCCTCAACGACCAGCCGCTGCCGGTGAGCAACGGCGCCCCAATCCGATTGAGGATCGAGCGGGCACTTGGCTACAAGCAGCCCAAATACCTGCACACGATCGAACTCGTGGATGACCTGTCGCCCTTTGGCCAGGGCAAGGGCGGGTATTGGGAGGATGTGGGATATGATTGGTATGGCGGGATTTAGCTGAGCTGCTCCAACTATCACCGGCTGTCACCCCGGGCTTGACCCGGTACCCATCTTGAGATTTCAGGATGGGCCCCCGCCTTCGCGGGGGTGACAGCTGGTGGCCGAAAAAGCTTGCTGCACAGCACCCATGCACCGCCGTCCTTGCCTTTTGCCGCCAACTCCCCCATATCAGCCACACGTCGCGGCACCATGACCGCCGATGGACTTCTCTTCTTACTCAAGCGGTGAGCGGCGAAGTCAGCCCGGATACCCCCTCCAGTGGAGCGCGGTCCGGGTTTGAGCCAGCACCCGCGCGATCATCCCGTCGCACGATTGCATCTTTGAAGTCGCGCCCGCCGCATCGGCTGGGCGCACGCGCCGTTTGGCGCAATGTGAAAGACACCAATGACCGATTTCATTTCGCTCGGCCTGCCGACCCAACTCACCGACAGCCTGACTGCCGGCGGCTTCACCGAGCCCACCAAGATCCAGAGCCAGGCGATCCCCAAGCTGCTCGAGGGCCGGGACATGCTGGGCATCGCCCAGACCGGCTCGGGCAAGACGGCCGCCTTCGGCCTGCCGATCCTTGCTGGTTTGATGGAACTGACCGGCCGTCCGCGGCCGATGACGACGCGCGCGCTGATCCTCGCGCCGACGCGTGAACTCGCCGTGCAGATCGAAGAAAACCTGCGCAAGTTCGCCGGCTCCAAGATGCGGCTCGACACCGTGCTCGTCCTCGGTGGCGTCTCGCGCTACCATCAGGTGCAAAAGATCGCCAAGGGCGTAGACGTCGTGGTCGCGACCCCGGGCCGTCTGAAGGACCTCCTTGACGACAACAAGATCAAGCTCAACGAAACGCGCTGGCTGGTACTCGACGAAGCAGACCGCATGCTCGACATGGGCTTTATCGCTCCTGTCCGCGCGATCGCCAAGCAGATCGGCCTGCGCCGCCAGACCATGCTGTTCTCGGCCACCATGGCTGCAGAGGTCGAGGACTTGGCCAAGACGCTCTTGAAGGATCCGATCAAGGTCGAGGCCGCGCCGCAGGGCTCGACCGTGGTCAAGATCGACCAGCGCGTGATCATGTCGGGTTCGAAGGCCAAGCGTGGCGTCTTGAACGACCTCCTTGCCGACGAAAAGGAAGGCATGGAGCGCGTCATCATCTTCTCGCGCACCAAGCATGGTGCCGATCGCGTGGCCAAAAACCTTGCCATCGACGGGCATGAAGCAGCTGCCATCCATGGCAACAAGTCGCAGAATGCCCGGCAGGCTGCGCTCAAGGGTTTTGCCAACGGTTCGGTGCGCATCCTTGTCGCCACCGACATTGCGGCACGCGGTATCGACGTGCAGGGCATTACCCATGTGGTGAATTATGAATTGCCCGACGATCCGGAAAACTATGTGCACCGCATTGGCCGCACTGGCCGCAACGGCGCTTCGGGCATTGCCATCACGCTCTGCGATGGCACCGAAAAGAGCAAGCTGCGCGACGTCGAAAAGCTGATCCGCCGCACCTTGCCGGTGTCGGGTGACGTCAACCTCGTCGAAGAAGTGCAGGCGCCGCGCGCGCCGCGCAATTCTGCCGGTGCCCCGGGCGGCGCCCGCACCGCGCGCAACCCCAAGCCCAAGGATCCGCGCAAGTTCAACACCCCGCGTCCCGGTGGCGAACGCACCAAGGGCGGTGCGCCCAAGGCCGACGGCGCCCGCGCCAAGCCAGCCGCCGACGGCAAGCCGCGCTGGAGCAAGACCCAACGCGAAGCCGGCCGCGCCAAACGCGCTGCGGTAAAAGCGTAAGGATTGGAGGGCGGCCCGCGGGTCGCCCTTTTCTTTTAGAAATGTTTGTTGATGCCGGCCTGCTTCATAACGGCATTGGCGGTGTGCCTTGAGAGGCTGCCACGGTCGACGGAAAACGTGCGATTGGTAATGGGGCTATACCAAATCTCATGGTCGCCTTTGCCGCTGCGGCGAAACTCACAACCGGCAGCTTTTAGCGCGTCTACGATCTGCGCATAAAAGCCTTTGACCATCAGGCCGCTTGGCTGGCAGTCATCGTTACCTGCGACATGATGCAGATATCGAAGGTTTCACCAGGCTGCGGCTTGGGGTCGATCAGGTGAGCGTTGTCATCGAGGAGTTCGGGAGCAACCGCGACAACCCGTTCCAACAGCCGGTCCAGGGTGTGTGCCTCTGTTGCAAGTCCTGGAATGTCGTCGCTCGTTGCGACCCAGACTTCAGCGTCTTGATCCCACATCGCTGTGACGAGCAGTTTCTTGGCCATTCAAGCCTCCATACTGCATGTGATCATACATCAGGCCACCGAGGCCAGATACAAGATATCCCGCGTTGAGGACTTGTCCTTGTCAGCGGGCGCGAGGCGGTCGAGGAAGCTGATGGCCCAGTCGTCGACATTGTGGGTGCGGGCCGCGCACCAGCGATTGCCAGCGGCTCTTGCGTTCGTCGAGGTCCATGTCGAGCGCCATGCGCAGGGCTTCCGCGGTTTCGTCGGTGTCGAAGGGGTTGACCAGCAGGGCCTCGGGAAAAATTTCGGCAGCGCCGGCAAAGCGCGACAGCACCAGGACGCCTGGGTTTTCAGGCTTCTGGGCGCCGATATATTCATGCGCGACGAGATTCATGCCGTCGCGCAGCGGGGTCACGAGGCCAACACGAGCGAGGCGGTAAAGTCCAGCAAGGCTCGGCTGCCCATAAGCGCGTTTCACATAGGTCAGTGGCGCCCAGTCGGGTTCGGCGAACTCGCCCATGACGCGGCCGCAAATGGCGTCGAGCTGGTCGCTGGTTTCCTGATATTCCTTGATTGTGTCGCGCGAGGGCGGCGCCACCTGCAGCATGTGCACATTGCGGCGGAAGCGGTGATTGTTGGCGAGAAGCTTTTCATAGGCCTCGACCCGCTGCGGCAAGCCCTTGGAATAATCGAGGCGGTCGACACCCAGGATCAGGTTCTGCTCGCCCAAAGCCCGTTTCATGCGGTGAACCATCTTGGTCGCGGCGGGGCTGATGGCGAGTTTGGCGAAAGCATCCGGGTCCGAGCCGATGGGGAAGGCTTCCACCTCGGTGCGGGAAAAGTCGATGTGCTTGGTGTTGAGGCCGCCGAAGGTTGAGGGAGCCTGGTGTTCGGCGAATTCTCGGAAGGCAGCGACGTCGCGATTGGCCTGGAAGCCGATGAGGTCGTAGCGCGACAGGTCGCGCATCAGCTCGCCATGGTTGGGAATGGCGTAAAGCGCGTCGGCTGTGGGGAAGGGAATGTGGAGGTAAAAGCCGATCCGGTTGCGGGCGCCAAGCGCGCGTAATTCTGAGGCCAGCGGGATCAGGTGATAATCATGCACCCAGACGATGTCGTCGGGCTTGAGCAACGGCAACAATGCTCGGGCGAACTGACCGTTCACCCGCCGGTAGCCCTCGTACCAGTGGCTTCGATCGTCGCGAGGTCGAGCCGAAGGTGGAAGCTGGGCCAGAGGATGGAATTGGAAAAGCCGGCGTAATAGGCGTGGTGATCGTCGCGGGTGAGGTCGATTTTGGCGACCTGCATGCCATCCACGTCCTCGAAGTGGGCCTCGCGCGCCGGCTGTTCGCTGAGCTTGCCGGACCAGCCGAACCAAAAGCCTTCTCGTTCGCTCAACACCTTGCGCAAGGCCACGGCAAGCCCGCCGGCAACGGGCCCCTTGCCGGGCGTGCGGTTCGATACGACGACGATACGGCTCATGCTGAACGGGTTCCTTATTCTTAGTGGGCGGTGTCGGTGAGCAGCGGCTCAGGAACATGACCGCTCTGGGCCATGTCACCCAGGCCGCGCAGCAGGGCATGAACCGAGGCGACATCGGCGATGCGCAGACGCGCGGCAGTTTCGCCAGCGCCAAGCTTGATGCCGACGCCGCCAAGTTCCTGCGCAGCGCGGAAGGCGTCTTCGTCGTCGGTGCGGTCGTCGCCGATAAAAATCGGCGTGCGGCCGGCGAAGGGTTCTTCCTGCATGAAGGCGCGGAGGGCTGCGCCCTTGTCGAGTCCCACGGCACGGGCCTCGAGCACCATCTTGCCGGGGACGAGCGTAAAATGCGGATGATCGTGCAGCGCTTCCTGCATCGCCAGATGACACACACCTTCAAGCTCCGGCGCCTGGCGGAAGTGAAGGGCGACCGAGCCATCCTTGGGCTCGAGGATCAACGCCGGATTGGCTTCGACCAATGGCTCGAGCGCGGCCGCAATAGCTTCTGCCGTCGCGCTTACGTCCTCATCCATGGCTTCGATCGTGCCATCGGCGCGGCGGCGCTGTGCGCCATGGGCACCGGCAACGGCGACCTGCAGCGGCGACAAGAAGCGGTCGATGTCGACGATCTCGCGTCCGGTCAGCACGGCAAAGGCATGGTCGAAATCGTTGATCACCCGATCGAGCCGATCGGTCAATTCGGAGGACACGTCCACGGCGTCGGGCGTTTCCGCCAGCTCGACAAGCGTACCGTCAAAATCGGTAAAGACGGCGAGCAATGGTGCCGCGCCAGCGTTTGGCGACATCACGTTGGACATGGCGGATTTTCCCCGTTTGGTGCTGTGAACCCAACGGGAACGCAAAAGACGGCGGAAGGTTCGGCTCTCAGGCCAGCGGGATGCCCTTGCCGCCCTTGCTCTTCTGGTAGGTCGCCGACAGATCGCGATAAAGCGCAGTGAGATCGTCGACGCGGGCGAGGAGCAATTCCTTATGCGCCCGGTCCAGCCCTGCGATCAGTTGCTGGAGGCTATGGCTGGTCCAGAACTGGTTTTGCCGGTTGTAGAGATCGCGGTTCGCCGACACCAGGCCCGTCTCCGGTTCGGGCACGGCATAGACGGCCTTGAGGATCTGAATGTCGTAGGGAATGGCGAAGCTGTCGCGGCTGTCGGCATGGCTGAAAAGATAATAGAAGTTATCGAAGCCCGACCAGGTAATGCCGGACAGGCAGAGCGAGCAGGGCTCGTGCGTGGCGAGGAACAGGCAGTCCTTGACGTCAGGGCGTTCCGCCGCCGGCAGTTCGAAGAAGCGCTTGATGGCGTGCATCTCGCCGTGCCAGAGCGGATTTTCGATCTCGTTATTGGTTTCAGCGACCACGACCGAAAGGTCGGACTTGCGCAGGATGGCGGCGCCGAAAAGCTTGTTGCCGCGGGCGACACCGTCGGCGGTTACCGGCGCGATGCTGTTCTCGATGACGTCGAGAAGGCGTTCGATCAGATCCGGCGTTTCCAAGCGATCACTCCGCTGCGCGTATCAAGCCGATCAGCGGTATGCCTGCCGCATCGAGAAGGCGCAAGCTGGTGCTGTCCAGTTCGTAGCCGCCGACGGCAGCGAGAGCGGCGAGGAATGCGGTTTCCTGGTCCGCGATCGCGGTCGCGCAGGCCATGCGGGTCGCGGCGGCGGGGCCGAAATGAAGCTTGCTGTCGTCGATCGTCGCTTCGGTGAAGAAGTTGTTGCAGCCGGCACTGCCGCCGGCGCGATGATCGGCTGCAATCGAAAGCGTCAGCGGGCGCGTGCCGGTTACAGGCCGGCCGCCGATGCTGGTGACGGTCCATAACTGATCGATCAACCCATCCGGGGGCGGCTGAAGTTTCGACTTCCACGGCGTCAGGCTCCGGATCGGGAGAGAAGCGGACCAGCACGGCAGTCGGGCTTTCCGCACCCACGTCCACCGGCACGGGGTGGGTCGTTCGGAACAGAACGCGGCCGCCCACGGCAATGTCGGCGAGGATGCCGTAGCTGGCCCTATCCGTGGCGACACCGTCGTGAAGGTTGAGCGTCCAGGCGATCGGCAGCTGCCCCTTGGCCGGGATGGCGGCGGCGGCGCCGGTCACAGCCTGACCGCCGGGCAGGCGCACGAGGCTGACCTGCAGGAAGGCGCCGCGTGGCAACGCCATGCGTTCGTTATAGGTGACGGTTCCGGTCAACGTCGTGCCTGGGCGAGAGCCGGCACAGCGAAGAGGCCCAGCGCGACGATAATGCCAATCAGTCTCGACCACCGCATGCACGTCTCCCCGAAGGTTGGGAGGAAAATAGCGTAGCCATGCGAAGGTTGCGAGGCGAAGCGCCGTTAAGGCTTAACGAGCCACGGCTCGGCAAAGTGATGTTCTTCCAAATTAACTCCGTCGCCGCCGCGATCGACCACGAGGAAGCGCGCGGGCCGCTCCAGCACTGTCAGGACGCCATGCCAGGTGTTCATGGCAATGTTGACGCCCTGGTCTGGCGCCGGTCGGAAAACGCGAAGCCGGGTCGGGCTGCCGTGATCGTCCTCGGCCACGATCACCAACCATTCCGCGCTGTCCAGCGGATAGAATGCCTGGCTGCCGAGGGGTGGCGCTCGACCAGCGTCAGCGAAAGCGGCAGTGCATAGGGTTGGCCATAAAAAATGGAGATCAGCGGCCGCGCATGAACGCCGCCGAGCTCGACCCGGGCGAGGTCATGGTAGCGCTCGGTCATGCCATTGTTGATCGGATAGTGATGCGCGCCGGCAGTGTCGATCACCTGGCCGAAGGGGGCAAAGGCCTCGGCGGTCAGTGGCTCGATGGCGAGGATGCGGTCGATCATCAGAACGGCAGCTTGGCGTGGCGGTTGACGTCCTTGTAGAGCAGATAGCGGAACCGTTCTGGTCCCGCGTAGCAGGCCTGCGGGCAGAAGGCGCGCAGCCACATGAAGTCGCCGGCCTCGACCTCGACCCAGTCGCGGTTGAGCCGATAGACCGCTTTGCCTTGAAGCACATAAAGGCCGTGCTCCATGACATGGGTTTCCTCGAAGGGAATGACGGCGCCGGGCTCGAGCGTCACGATGTTGACATGCATGTCGTGGCGCGGATCGCTGGGTTCGACGAAGCGCGTCGTGCCCCAGGTGTCCCTGGTGTCCGGCATCCAGCGAATGGGCTCGTCCTGGTCGCTCGACACGAAGGCGGGCGGCAAGTCGATGCCGTCGACCTTCTCATAGCGTTTGCGGATCCAATGGAAGCGCGCCGACTCCGTCGTGCGATTAGCGAGGGTCCAATGGCTGCCGGGCGGCAGGAAAGCATAGCTGCCTTCCTTGAGGTGATGCGTTTGGCCTTCGACGGTGACCGTCACCGAACCCGCAACCACGAAGAGCACGCCTTCGGCGTCGGGATTGATCTCGGGCCGCTCGCTGCCACCCCCTGGCGCAACCTCGACCACATATTGCGAAAACGTCTCGGAGAAACCCGAGAGCGGGCGCGCGATGATCCAGACCCGGCTCTCCCGCCAATGCGGCAGGTAAGAGGTGACGATGTCGCGCATGCATTCGCGCGGGATCACGGCATAGGCCTCGGTAAACACGGCGCGGCCGGTATGGAGTGCCATCTGCGGCGGCAGGCCGGCGGAAGGGGAGGCGTAGGGCATAGAGGACCGAACTTGTTGTTTTGCCAAAGACTAAGCGTCACCAGCATCGTTGTCACGCATCGATGCATCGGAGACCTCATGGTGAGCTTGTCGAACCACGAGGTCGGGCAAACGACTATGCCACGACCTCGTCCTTCGACAGGCTCAGGATGAGGTCTACTGAAAAGGACGGCTCTAAGACACCTCCGCTTCCACCGTCTTCTTCAGTTTGCTCAACATCGATGCTGCGTAGGCCGCATAGGGGCCGATCCAGCGTTCGTGGATGGCGTGGATGGGGAGGGCGTCGAGGTGGTTCCAGCGCTCGCGCCCGCGCTTTTCGGGAATGACGAGGCCAGCCTCTTCCAGCACGCCCAGATGCTGCATCACGGTACAGCGGTCGAGGTCGGGGAACAGCGCGCAGAGCGAACCGGTGGTGTGCGGCTCGGTCTTCAGATGATCGAGAATGCGCCGCCGAACGCGGTGGCCAAGGGCCTTGAAGATCAAGTCGTCTGCGTCGTCGGTTGACATGTTATGAAACTATAACATATTGTCCGACCCGTCAAGTTGGAGGAAGATCGACATGCGTGCAGTGACGTCCAAGGATAAGGACCTGAACCTGGCATTCCGGGTATCGGGGCGGATCAGCAAACCGGTGCATGAAGTGTTCGAAGCGGTGGCTGATCCCAAGCAGTTGTCAGGCTATTTCACCACCGGCGAGGCCGTGGGGCGGCTTGAAACCGGGGCGACCGTGACGTGGGATTTCCACGATTTTCCGGGTGCCTTCCCGGTCGAGGTCGTGGAAGTGGTGCCGGACCAGAAGATCGTTCTCAAGTGGGATGCCAGCGAGGCCACCGAGCCGAGCACAACGGGCGAAACGCCACAGCCGGTGGGCTACAAGACGACGGTCACCATGGAATTCACCGGTCTTGAAGACGGGCGCACATTGGTGACCATATCCGAGAGTGGCTGGCGTCAGACCCCGGGCGGGCTCAAGTCATCCTATGGCAATTGCGAGGGCTGGACCGGCATGTTGTGCGGCATGAAGGTCTTTCTCGAGCACGGGATCAATATCCGTACCGGCTTCTACAAATAACGCGACACGAGGCCTATGGCAGGATTGCCTTGAGCCGCAGGAGCGCGATGCGTTCGACCTGTGCGGCGGCGGTGGCGAATTCATCCTCGGCGGTATTGGCGATGCGGCGTTCGAAAGTTTCGAGGATCGATGCCTTGTCGTGATCGCGGACGGCTATGATGAAGGGGAAGCCGAATTTTTCCACATAGGCCGTGTTGAGGCGCGTGAAGGTTTCGCGCTCCTCGTCGGTCAGGTGATCAAGGCCGGCCGAGGCCTGCTCGGCGGTGGACTCTGCCGTCAGCCGCTTGGCGGCGGCGAGTTTTCCCGCCAGGTCGGGGTGCGCGCGCAGCACGGCCAGACGTTCTTCAGGCGTTGCCATGCGGAACTGCGTGCGCAGGGCGAAATGGAGACCGATCGCGGTGTCATTGGCCGGTCCCATCTCGCCGTCCCAGGCCCGCTCGGCGATCCAGGGAGAATGCTCGAAGATCGAGCCGTAGCGGCGAACGAACTCATCTTTATCGAGCTGGCTCGGGAAAACTTCTGGTGCCTGATAGGGGTGTTCGGCCGCCCAGTGTTCGGCAATGGCCAAGCGGGTGGGCACCCAGACCTTGTCGAAGCCCCGGATGTACTCGACGAACTTCTTGAGCCCCTGCAAGCGCCCCGGCTGGCCGACCAGGCGGCAGTGGAGGCCCAGCGACATCAACTTGGGCGCGCCGGCTTCGCCCTCGGCATAAAGGCAGTCGAACGTGTCCTTGAGGAAGGTGAAATATTCCTCGCCATTGTCGAAGCCCGGCCCAGTGACGAAGCGCATGTCATTGGTGGAAAGCGAATAAGGAATGATGAGCTGCGGCTGCCCGGCGATCAGCTTCCAATAGGGCAGGTCGTCGTCATAGGTATCGGAAATATAGGCAAAGCCGCCCGCTTCGGCGACGAGGTCGACGGTGTTGAGCGAGGACCGTCCGGTGTACCAGCCCCTGGGGCGCGCGCCGGTGGCAATGGTGTGGAGGCGGATGGCCTCGGCAATCTGCCCGCGTTCCTCTTCGGGTGGCATGTCCTTGTGCTGCACCCATTTAAGGCCGTGCGACGCGATTTCCCAACCGGCCTCCTGCATGGCGGCGAGCTGCGCCGGGGCGCGCATCAATGCCGTCGCGACACCATAAACGGTCACCGGCAGATTGGCTTGGGTGAAGAGGCGATGCAGCCGCCAGAAGCCGGCGCGGGCGCCGTATTCGTACATGGATTCGACATTGGCGTGGCGCTGGTTGGGCCAGGGCGCCGCGCCCAGCACGTCGACCAGAAACGCTTCGGAGGCGGCGTCGCCATGGAGGACATTGTTCTCGCCGCCCTCTTCGTAATTGAGCACGAACTGCACGGCGATGTTGGCGCCGCCGGGCCAGTTTGCGTGGGGCGGGGTCTGGCCATAGCCGTGCATGTTGCGGGGGTAGCGGTTCATCATTGCCTCGTCGGATCAATGACGCGAAGTGTAGCCACAGCGCGCTCGATCACAAGATGGGCAAAAGTGGACCAGTTGGTAAAAATTGGGCATTGCGGCGCGCCGCTGTTACGCTAGTGTCGTGATTGTAGACGGAGGAGCAGCAGCATGGCGGGACGCCTTACCACCCACGTGCTCGATACGATGCACGGCAAGCCGGCGCGCGGCATGCGGCTGGAATTGCACTATGTGCATGGCGATCACACCCACCACATTGCGGACAGCTATACCAATGCCGACGGCCGGGTCGACCAGCCGCTGCTCGAGGGCGAGCAGTTCCAGAAGGGCGAGTTCGAAATCCGCTTTCACGTGGGCCAGTATTTCGAGCGCATCGGCATCGAGAACGAAACGCCGTTCCTCGATGTCGTGCCGATCCGCTTCACCATTGCCGAAGACAGCCACTACCACGTGCCGCTCCTGGTCAGCCCGTTTGCCTATTCCACCTATCGGGGCAGCTGATGGTCGAGGTTGCCAACGCCATCCGCTTTCTCCTCAATGGCCAGGAAATTAGCCTGACCGATGTCGCGCCGGACCTGACGCTGCTCGATTGGCTGCGGCTTGACCGCCGCCTGCGCGGCTCCAAGGAAGGATGTGCCGAGGGCGATTGCGGCGCCTGCACCGTGCTGGTCGGCCGGCTCATGGGCGACGAGATCATCTATGACGCGGTCACCGCCTGCATCCGTTTCGTCGCCAGCCTTCATGGCACCCATGTCGTCACGATCGAGCATCTGCGCGGCGAGAACGGCAATCTTCATCCGGTGCAGCAGGCCATGGTCGAGCATCATGGCTCCCAATGCGGCTTCTGCACGCCGGGCTTCGTCATGAGCCTTTATGGGCTCTGGATGCGCGATCCGAACCCGTCCCGTCGCGCCGTGGAAAAAGCGCTGCAGGGCAATCTCTGCCGCTGCACCGGCTATGCGCCGATCATCCGCGCGGCGCAGTCGATCTCCGAGCATGGTGCCCCCGAGGCTGATCCGCTCTGGGCCGAGCGAATCGCGGTCAAGAGCAAGATCAAGGCGCTCAACGATGGACGCCGGGTCGAGATCGGCTCGGGTGAAAACCAGATCATCATCCCCGCCAGCCTCGACGATTTTGCGCAGCTTTACGAGCAGCATCCGGAAGCGCGGATCGTTGCCGGCTCGACCGATGTGGGGCTCTGGGTCACCAAGTTCATGCGCCGCATCGGCCCGGTGATCTTTATAAATCATCTGCAGGAACTGAAGCGCATCGCCGACAACGACAGCGAAGTGCGCTTTTACGCCGGCGTCACCTATGCAGAAGCGCAGCCGGTGATCGAAGCCAATTTCCCGCAGTTGACCGAGCAATGGCATCGTTTTGCCGGCGAGCAGGTGCGCAATATGGGTACGCTGGGCGGCAATATCGCCAATGGCTCGCCGATCGGCGACACCCCACCGCCCTTTATCGCGCTCGGCGCCAAGCTTAGCCTCCGCCGGGGCGACCATCGCCGCGAGATCAAGCTCGAAGACTTCTTCCTCGCCTATGGCAAGCAGGATCGCCAGAAGGGCGAGTTCGTCGAAAGCGTCACCATCCCGCTGCTGCCGGCGGGCGAAAAGTTCGCCTCCTATAAGATTTCCAAGCGCCGCGATGAGGACATTTCAGCGCTCTGCGGCGCCTTCCGCGTCTTCGTCAACGATGCCGGCATGGTCGGCATGGCGCGCATCGCATTTGGTGGCATGGCGGCAACGCCCAAACGCGCCAAGGCGGTGGAAGCGGCGCTGATCGGCAAGCCCTGGACCATGGCAACGGTGGAAGCCGCCATCCCGGCCTTTGCCTCAGATTATCAGCCGATCACCGACATGCGCGCCTCGGCCGAATACCGGCTGCAGGCCGCGCAAAACCTCCTCAAGCGCTTCTTCCTCGAAACGCAGGGTCAGGGTGAGCGGTTGAAACGGGAGGTGGCATGAACAAGCACGCCGACCCCATCAACCTCGCCGTACTCCACACGGCCACCCGGCACGACAGCGGCCCCAAGCATGTGACCGGTACGGCCGAGTACATCGACGACATGGCTGAGCCGGGCGGCACAATGCATGCCTATCTCGGCCTATCGACCCGCGCTCATGCCGAGATCGTCTCGATCGATTTTTCCGCCGTCAAGACCGCCCCGGGCGTGATCGGCGTCCTGACCGCTGACGACATTCCCGGCGAAAACGACGTCTCTCCCAGCCATAAGCATGACGAGCCGATCTTTGCGCAGGGCAAGGTCCAGTTCTGGGGCCAGCCCATGTTTGCCGTGATCGCCGAAACACGCGACCAGGCGCGGCGCGCGGCGCATCTGGCGGTGGTCGAGTATCGCGACCTCGACTGGCTTCCCGATGTGCGCTCGGCCCAGGCCGGCGAGCGCAAGCTCGTCACCGAACCGCTAAAACTCGAGCGCGGCGATGTCGCGGCCGGCATGGCTGCAGCCCCGCGCCGCGCCAAGGGCTCGGTCAGCGTCGGCGGCCAGGACCATTTCTATCTCGAAGGCCAGATCGCCTTTGCCATCCCGGGCGAAGACGAGGATGTGCTGGTCCATTCCTCGACCCAGCATCCGAGCGAAGTGCAGTTGATGGTCGCCCAAGTGCTCGGCGTCCGGCACAATGCAATCACCATCCAGGTGCGGCGCATGGGCGGCGGCTTTGGCGGCAAGGAAACGCAGGGCAATCTCTTTGCCTGCGTCGCTGCACTCGCCGCCAAGAAGTGGAACCGCGCCTGCAAGATCCGCCCCGATCGCGACGACGACATGCAGGCGACCGGCAAGCGCCACGACTTCGTCATCGATTACGACGTGGGCTATGACGAGAGTGGCAAGATCCTTGCCGTCGAGGCCAACCTTGCGGCACGCAGCGGCTTTTCTTCGGACCTCTCCGGCCCGGTGACCGACCGCGCGCTGTTCCACGTCGACAATACCTATTGGTATCCGGCCGTTCGCGTGAAGTCCGAGCCGCTCTACACAAACACGGTCTCCAACACCGCCTTTCGCGGTTTTGGCGGTCCTCAGGGGGTCATGGCAGAGCGCTGGGTCGAGGACATCGGCTATGCGCTGGGCGTCGATCCGCTCGAGATCCGCAAGCGCAACTTTTACGGCACCGACACTGACAATGTGACGCCCTATCACCAGGTGGTGAAGGACAATGTCATCGCCCGTATCGTCGACGAGCTCGAAGCCTCGTCCGACTACCAAGCGCGGCGGCAGGCAATCATCGAGCACAATCGCACCAGCTCGATCCTGAAAAAGGCATTGCGCTGACGCCGGTCAAGTTCGGCATCAGCTTTACCGCCACCTGGTACAACCAGGCCGGTGCGCTGGTGCATATCTATAAGGATGGCTCGATCCACCTTAATCACGGCGGCACGGAAATGGGGCAGGGGCTCCATACCAAGGTGGCCCAGGTCGTGGCCGATGCCTTCGGGATCAATCTCGACAGTGTCAAGATCATGCCGACCTCGACCGGTAAGGTGCCCAACACTTCGGCGACAGCCGCCTCCTCGGGCACCGACCTTAACGGCATGGCCGCGAAAAATGCCTGCGACCAGCTTAAGGAGCGGCTCGTTGCCCACGCGGCGGCGCTCTACCAGGCCCAGGAGTCCGACTGCGTCTGGGTGCAGGGTGGCCTGCAGGTGCGCAGCGAATTCGTTGGTTTCGCGGAGCTTGCCGCATCCGCCTATCTCAATCGCGTGCAGCTTTCCGCCGCCGGCTTCTACAAGACCCCGGAAATCCACTGGGATCGCGCGACCGGCAAGGGCAACCCGTTCTATTACTATTCCTATGGCGCCTCGGTCAGCGAAGTCACCATCGATACGCTCACCGGCGAATATACCGTCGACCGCGTCGACATCCTCCACGATGTCGGCAAATCGCTGAACCCGGCGCTCGATCTCGGGCAGATCGAAGGCGGTTTCATCCAGGGCATGGGCTGGCTGACCACCGAAGAGCTGGTCTGGGACGCCAAGGGGCAGCTGCGCACGCATGCGCCCTCGACCTACAAGATCCCGCTCGCGTCCGACGTGCCGCCGATCTTCAACGTCAAACTGGTGGACTGGTCGGTCAACACCAAGCAGACCATCGGCCGCTCCAAGGCCGTGGGCGAGCCGCCCTTCGTCCTCGCGATCAGCGTCGTCGAGGCCCTCGGCATGGCCGTCGCCAGCGTCGCCGAATACCGGCAAGCGCCACAACTCGATACCCCGGTCACGCCTGAACGGGTGTTGATGGCGGTAGAGCGGATGCGGGGGTGCGGGGGTGATAACGGGGATCGCGGCTCTCCTATCCCCACCCTCATTCCCTCCCCACAAGGGGAGGGATGCGCTAGCCTCGGCCATCTCGGTTCTGTCGTCTCCCTCCCCCTTGTGGGGAGGGATCAAGGGTGGGGGGCATTTTTGTGACGCCTCAAACCCTCGCCACCTTCTTTGCCGACAACCCCGCAGCCATCGCTTGCGAGCTGACCTCCGTCCGTGGCTCCTCGCCGCGCGAGCAGGGCACGTTCATGGTGGTTGGCCCCACACAAACGCTGGGCACCATCGGTGGCGGGGCGCTCGAATATATGGTGATCGAGCATGCCCGGCGGCTGATCGCCGACGGTCGTGCCGAAGAAGCCATGGACGTGCCGCTCGGTCCCGAGATCGGTCAGTGCTGCGGGGGCCGGGTGAACGTGACCCTGCGCTTTGCCGATGAAGCGCTGCGCAGCAACCTTCTTGCCCGCGCCGCGGCCGAAGACGCAGGTCTTCCGCATGTCTACCTTTTCGGGGCCGGCCATGTCGGGCGCGTCCTCGCCAAAATCCTCGCCCTCATGCCGGTCAAACTTCAGGTGATCGACACAAGACAGGAAGAACTCGATCTGCTGCCACCCACGATCGCGCGCCACCGCGTCGCCATGCCCGAAGCCATTGTCCGTGCCGCGCCCGCTGGCAGTTCCTTCGTGATCCTCACCCATGATCACGCGCTCGATTTCCTGATTGCCGGCGAGGCGTTGGCGCGCAGCGACGCGCCCTATGTCGGCATGGTCGGTTCGGCCACCAAGCGGGCCAAGTTTTCGAGCTGGTATCTGGAGCAGGGCGGCGACCGCCAGAGCCTTGATCGGCTGATTTTACCGATTGGGGCGCAAGGGCTTGGGGATAAACGCCCGCCGGTTATTGCCGCACTAGCCGCCGCCGAGATTATGGTCCATGTTGGGAGCCGGGAAGCATCTGCCGGGCAAGTGTCCGCCCCCAGCGCTCTGGGGGTGACGAGTGGTATCTGATATGCCCGATCGGCTCGAGTTGAGCGGCATCACCAAACGGTTTCCCGGCGTCCTCGCCAATGACAACGTGTCGTTCAGCGTCAAGCCCGGCGAAATCCACGCGCTGCTCGGCGAAAACGGTGCGGGCAAATCCACCTTGGTGAAAATGATCTACGGCATCATGCAGCCCGATGCCGGCGAAATCCGCTGGAATGGCGCTCCGGTCGTCGTGCCCAACCCCAAGGCCGCGCGCAAGCTTGGCATCGGCATGGTGTTCCAGCATTTTTTCGCTGTTCGAGGCGCTGACCGTGCTCGAGAACATCGCGCTCGGCATGGATTCGAAGATCCCGTCGCGCGAGCTCGAGGCGCGCATTCGCGCCGTGATGAACCAATACGGCCTCCTTCTGGATCCGCACCGCACCGTGGCAACGCTCTCGGTCGGTGAGCGGCAGCGCATCGAGATCGTGCGCGCGCTGCTGCTCGAGCCGCAGCTTCTGATCATGGATGAGCCGACTTCGGTGCTGACGCCGCAGGAGGTGGAGCAGCTCTTTACCGTCTTGCGCAAGCTCGCAGCGGAAGGGTGCTCGATCCTTTATATTTCTCACAAGCTGCACGAGATCAAAGCCCTGTGCGATACGGCGACGATCCTGCGCGGCGGCAAGCTGGTCGATACCTGCGACCCCAAGCAGGAAACATCGCGCTCCATGGCCGAGAAGATGATCGGCACGGGGCTTAAGGACATCGTCAAGGCCGAAGGCCGCACCTTCGGCCCGCCCAAGCTCGTGGTCAGCCAACTTTCGACGGTCAAGGCGGGGCATTTTGACGTGCCCGTAGACGGCGTAAGCTTTACCGTGCGGGCAGGGGAAATCCTCGGTATCGCCGGTGTTGCCGGCAATGGTCAGAACGCCTTGCTCGACGCCCTTTCCGGTGAAATCCGCGGCGATGATCGCGAAGCCATCACCATCGACGGGCTCGGCATCGGCATGATGGACACGACCGAACGCCGCCGCAACGGGCTCTGCGCCGTGCCCGAAGAGCGCAATGGCCACGCGGCCGTGGGCGAGTTTTCGCTCTCCGACAATTCGGTGCTCACCGCCCGTGACCGGCTCGGCATGGTGGTGATGGGCCTCATCAATGGCGGCGCCGCAAAAACCTATACCGGCAAGGTCATCGCCGACTTTGCCGTCAAGGCGCTGGGCCCCGGTTCCATGGCCGGGTCGCTGTCGGGCGGCAATCTCCAGAAATACATCATGGGTCGCGAAATCCTGCAGAAGCCTTCGGTTCTGGTGGTCAGCCAACCGACCTGGGGCGTCGATGCCGGCGCCGCGGCCGCCATTCACCAGGCGCTGGTCGATCTTGCGGCCGCCGGCTCGGCCATTGTCGTCATTTCCCAGGACCTCGACGAATTGCGTGCTTTGAGCGACACGCTGGCGGTGATCAATATGGGCCGGCTGAGCCCCGCGCGGCCGGTCAAGGATGTGAGCGTGGAAGAAATCGGCCTGCTGATGGGCGGCGTGCATGGGGCGGAAGCGGCATGATGCAGTTTCGCCTCGAAAAGCGCCGCGAACCTTCCAAGGCAATGCTCTACGGCACGCCGATCGTCGCGGTGCTCCTCACCATGATCGTGGGCGCAATCCTGTTTTCGCTGATCGGCTTTGATGGCGTCGGCGCGGTGCGCGAAATATTCATCACGCCCTTCACCAACACCTATAAATGGCAGGACCTCGGCGTAAAAGCTGCGCCGCTGATCATCATCGGCGTCGGACTTTCCATCGCCTACCGGGCCAATGTCTGGAATATCGGTGCCGAGGGCCAGTATGTGGTCGGCGGGCTTGCCGCGACCGGGGTGGCGCTGGCGACCTACCAGATGACTGGCTGGTGGATCCTGCCGCTGATGATCCTGGCAGGGATGGCGGGCGGCGCCCTTTATGGCGCCATTCCCGCACTGCTGCGCACGCGGCTCGGCGTCAACGAAATCCTCACTTCGCTGATGCTGACCTATGTTTCGGTGCAGGCGATCTATTATCTTGTCCGCGCCCCCTGGAAGGACCCTATGGGCATGGGCTTTCCGCAAACCAGGCGCTTTGCCGCCGACGCGCTTCTGCCCAACATCCTTCCGGGCACCATCGTTCATGCCGGCGTGCCGATCGCCATCATCGTGGCGCTGGTCGCCTGGTTCGTGATGTCGCGTTCGGTCTTCGGCTATCAGATGCGCGTTGTCGGCGCCGCACCGCATGCCGCTCGCTATGGTGGCTTTTCCGAAAACCGCACCATCTGGCTCGCCTTTCTGGTCTCCGGCGCCCTCGCCGGCCTGGCGGGGGCGCTCGAAGTGTCGGGCCCGTTCCAGCGCATGGTACCGGGCTTTCCCACCAATTACGGTTTTACCGCCATCATCGTCGCCTTTCTCGGGCGCCTCGATCCATTGGGCGTGATCTTTGGTGGGCTCGTCATCGCCGTGACCTTTGTCGGCGGCGAAATCGCCCAGACGTCCATTGGCCTCTCGAATTCAGCGACGGGCGTTTTCCAGGCCATGATGCTGTTCTTCCTTCTCGCCGGTGACCTCCTCGTGCGCTACCGCATCCGCCGCGTCACGCCGCAAGCGGAGGCGCGGGCATGAGCACGGACCTCCTGATCGCCATCATCGTCACCGTGGTCGGCGCCTCCACCCCGATCCTCATCGCGGCCCTTGGCGAGCTGGTGGTCGAAAAATCCGGCGTCCTCAATCTGGGCGTCGAAGGCATGATGCTGATCGGCGCGATCACGGCGTTTCTTGTTACCTTTTTTACCGGCAACCATTATCTGGCGATCCTCGTCGCGGCTGCAGCCGGTGTCGCCTCGTCGCTGATCTTCGGCTTTCTGACCCTCAGCCTTTCGGCCAACCAGACCGCCACGGGCCTTGCGCTCACCATCTTCGGCACCGGCTTTTCGGCACTGGCGGGGCAGGGCTATTCGGCACGGCCGGTGACACTGCTCGGCCCCTTGTTCCCCGCCGAACTGGCCAGCCACCCCATCTGGCGCGTGCTGTTCGGCTATTCGGCGCTGGTCTATTTCGCCTTTGCGCTGGTGATTGGCGTCTGGTGGTTCCTAAAACGCAGCCGCGCCGGGCTGATCCTTCGTGCCGTTGGCGAGAACGATTTGTCCGCCCACTCGATCGGCTATTCGGTCATCGGCGTGCGCTATATGGCGGTGATGTTCGGTGGCGCCATGGCAGGCATTGCCGGCGCCTGTTTCCCGCTGCTGCTTACCCCGCAATGGGCTGAGCGCATGACCGGCGGCCGCGGCTGGATCGCGGTGGCGCTGGTGGTCTTTGCCAGCTGGAAGCCGTTCCGCCTCCTCGCTGGCGCCTACCTCTTCGGCCTCGTCATGACCATGGAGCTTTATGCCAAGGCCAGCGGCGGGCCGCTTTCCGCCATTCCGGCCGAGCTTTGGGCCGCCATGCCCTATCTTGCCACCGTTGTCGTCCTGGTGCTGATCTCGATCCGCCGCGATGCCTCAACCAATGCACCGGCCTGCCTCGGCAAGCCGTTCCTGCCCGCAAATTGAAGCCACGAGGAAAGATGGCTTTGATCGATAAAACCCGTCATTCAGGAGAAAAATGATGACCCTTAGCCGCCGCTCAATGCTCAAGGCCGGCGTTGCCGCAGCAGCCCTGCCGCTGCTCGGTTCGCGCGCCTTCGCCCAGACTGAACCGCTCAAGGTCGGCTTCATGCTGATCGGCACCGTCAACGACAATGGCTGGAACTTTGGTCATGCTACCGGCGCCAAGTACATGAAGGACCAGCTCGGTGACCTCGTCGCCGAACCGACCATCGTCGAAAACGTGCCGGAAGGCCCGGACTGCGAACGCGTGCTGCGCGAACTGGCCCAGTCCGGCCATAAGCTGATCTTTGCGACCAGCTTCGGCTATGGCGACTATGTCATCAAGGTTGCCCAGCAGTTCCCGGACGTCCGCTTCGAGCACGCCACCGGTTACCAGCGCTCCGACAATGTCGGCACCTACAACGCCCGCTTCTATGAAGGCCGTGCCGTTTGCGGCACCATTGCCGGCCACCTCAGCCAGACCGGCAAGGCCGGTTACATCGGCTCGTTCCCGATCCCGGAAGTGGTCATGGGCGTCAACGCCTTCGTGCTCGCCGCGCGCAAGATCAACCCTGAATTCACCATCACCCCAGTCTATATCTCGACCTGGAACGACCCGGCTAAGGAAGCCGACGCTGCCCGCGCCATGATCGACCAGGGCATCGACATCATTGCCCAGCACACCGACGGTCCGGCCGCCCTCCAGGTTGCCGAAGAGCGTGGCATCGTCGGCGGCTTCGGCCAGGGTGCCGACATGAGCGCCTTTGCGCCCAATGCCCAGCTGACTTCGATCATTGACAACTGGGGCCCGCACTATGCGTCCGCCGCTCAGGCCGTCATCGACGGCACCTGGGTGAGCCAGGACGTGTGGCCGGGCATCAAGGAAGGCGAAGTCGAGATCGGCGCCTATGGCCCCAAGGTCACCGAAGAGGTCAAGGCTGCCGCTGAAGCGGTCAAGAACGGCCAGGCCGATGGGTCGCTCCATATCTTCACCGGCCCGATTAACGACCATACCGGCACCGAACGCGTCGCCGCCGGCGTCACCCTGACCGATGCCGAGCTCCTCAGCATGGACTGGTATGTCGAAGGCGTCATTCCGCCGGCTTGATGGTGGTTGGATGAATGAGTGAGGGGGCGGGTCTTGGCCCGCACTTTTCTGTGAGGTTTCGGTAATCGCGAAAACTCACACACGCTCGATGTCATCCCCGCGCAGGCGGGGATCCATCTTGAGATCTCAGGATGGGCCCCGGCCTTCGCCGGGGTGACAATCGAGTTTGGGAATGGTCCAGTGGTTGCGATTTCGCTGGAAGTAGGGGGACACGATGGGCGATCTGGCAATATTCTACGAATGGGCGATGTTTGCCGTGCGCTGGCTGCACGTGGTGACCGCCATTGCCTGGATCGGCTCGTCCTTTTATTTCATCGCGCTCGACCTTGGCCTGCGCAAGACGCCGAGCCTGCCGCCGCTCGCCCATGGCGAAGAATGGCAGGTGCATGGCGGCGGCTTTTACCACATCCAGAAATACCTGGTGGCGCCGGAGTTTCTGCCCGAGCATCTGACCTGGTTCAAATGGGAAAGCTACTGGACCTGGCTTTCGGGCTTCATGCTGATGGTGCTGATCTATTATGTCGGCGCCGACATTTACCTCATCGACCGCAACGTCCTCGACGTGCCCAATTGGGCCGCGATCCTCATTTCGATGGGCTCGATCGTCCTGGGCTTCGTCGTCTACAACCGCCTCTGCAAGTCGCCGCTTGGCAATTCGCAGAACGGGTTGATGCTCGTCCTGTTCTTGATCCTGACCGCAATGGCCTGGGGCTATACGCAGCTCTTCACCGGCCGCGCGGCAATGCTTCATATGGGCGCCTTCACGGCCTCGATCATGGCTGCCAATGTCGCCATGATCATCATCCCCAACCAGAAGATCGTCGTCGCCGACCTCAAGGCAGGCCGGGTGCCGGACGCCAAATATGGCAAGATCGCCAAGCAGCGCTCGCTCCACAACAACTACCTGACGCTGCCCGTCATCTTCTTCATGCTCTCGTCCCACTATCCGCTGGCCTTCGCCACGCAGTGGAACTGGATCATCGCCTCGTTGATCTTCCTCGTCGGCGTCGTCATCCGGCACTATTTCAATACGCGCCACGCGCGAAAGGGCAATCCGCATTGGACTTGGGCCGCCGCCGCGGTCATCATGCTGGTGATCGCCTGGCTCTCGACCTCGCCGAAACTGCCCGGCGCTGACACGCCCGAATTGGCCAGCGCCACCGGCGAGCGCTTCATGGCCTCAACCCATTTTGCCGAGGCGAGCCTCACGGTGCAGACGCGCTGCGCCATGTGCCACACGGCCGAACCGGTCTGGGATGGCGTCTACCAGGCGCCCAAGAATGTCATCCTCGACAATGATGTTGCGATCGCCAACCACGCTCCGCAGATCGCCATGCAAGCCGGCTGGAGCCACGCCATGCCCCCGGCAATGTCACCGAGATGACCGATGCGGAGCGGGCGCTTTTGGTCGAATGGTATCGCGAAGGCTCGGCTTTATGAGCCGGACGATCCTGCGCGGGCGGGTGTTGAGCTTTCACCGTGTGCCCGAAGGCCCCGATGACGCAGCCAGCTACCTTTATCTCGAAGACGGAGCGGTCAGCATCGAGGATGGCAAGGTCGTGGCGGTCGGCGACTTTGCCGCCACCGAGCGTCAGGGCGCCGAGATTATCGACCACAGGCCGCACCTGATCCTGCCGGGTTTCATCGATCTCCACGTGCACTATGTGCAGTCGCAGATGATGGCGGCCTATGCCGGCTCTCTGCTCGAATGGCTCAACACCTATACCTTCATCGAAGAGCAGAAGTTTTCGCAGCAGGGCCATGCCGACGCGGTCGCCGTCGACTTCTATGATGCGCTGATCCGCCATGGCACGACCACGGCGGTCGCCTATTGCTCGAGCCATCCGCGCTCCGTCGACGCCTTCTTTGCCGAAGCGCAGCGGCGCAACATGCTGATGATCGGCGGCAAGGTGATGATGGATCGCAATGCGCCCGAAGGGCTCTGCGATACCGCGCAATCGAGCTACGACGACAGCAAGGCGCTGCTGGAAAAATGGCACGGCGTCGGTCGCGGGCTTTATGCGATCTCGCCCCGCTTCGCCATCACTTCCACCCCCGCGCAGATGGAAGCGGCGCAGGCGCTGGTGGCCGAGCATAAGCAAGCCTATGTGCAGACCCATCTCAGCGAAAACGACGCCGAGATCTCCTATTCCATGGAGCTTTATCCCGGCTCTGCCGACTATACCGGCATCTACGAGGATTTTGGCCTGCTCGGTCCCAAGACATTGCTGGGCCACTGCATCCATCTCAACCATCGCGAAGCCGGCGTTCTGGCCGACACCGGCGCTGTCGCCGTTTTCTGCCCGACCTCCAATCTCTTCTTAGGCTCCGGCCTTTTTGACCGCGAGCGGTTGATCAAGCATGGCGTCCGCACCGGCATCGCCACCGATATCGGAGGCGGGACCAGCGTTTCCATGCTGCGCACGCTCGACGAGGGCTACAAGGTGCTGCAGTTGCGGGGCCAGCGGCTCAATCCTTTCGCGTCCTTCCACATGGCGACGCGCGGCAATGCCCAGGCGCTCGGGCTTGAGGAGACCATCGGTTCGATCGCGCCGGGCTGCGCAGCCGATTTCGTCGTCCTCGACGCCTATGCGACCCCCACCATGCGCATGCGGCAAGCGACGGTGTCGAGCCTTGCCGAAGAGCTGTTCCTGCTGCAAACGCTGGGCGACGACCGCTCCGTGGTCGAAGTCTATGTGGCTGGCGCAAGGGCGAAGTCCACTTTAGGCGGGTTGTGACAAACCGCCACAATGGCCTAAAGCTTGAGCAGCAGTTCGCATATCGAGGCAATTCATGACCAGCTATCAGACGAAATCCGGCCTTTCCGTGCACCCGATGCTGGTGGATTTTGTCGAACGAGAAGCGCTGCCGGGCCTCAAGATCACGGCCGAACAATTCTGGGCCGGATTTGCCGCCATGCTGGCCGAACACGTCCCCACCAATGCGCGGCTTCTGGCGAAGCGCGACGAGCTCCAGGGCCAGATCGACGATTGGCACCGCCGCTATGGCCCGGTCAGCAGCAATCCGCAGGGATACGAATTTTTCCTGCGCGATATCGGCTACCTCGTTGACGAGCCGGGTGATTTTTCAATCGAGACCCTCGGCCTCGATCCCGAAATATCGAGCCTTTGCGGTCCGCAGCTCGTCGTGCCGGTCAGCAATGCCCGCTATGCGCTCAATGCCGCGAATGCGCGATGGGGTTCGCTTTACGACGCGCTTTACGGCACCGATGTGATCAGCCGCGACGGCGATCTGGCGCCCGGGCAGGGGTATAATGCCGCTCGCGGCGCAGCGGTCGTCGCGCGCGCTGCCCAGTTCCTCGACGAGGCTTTCCCGCTCGCCGCCGGCAGCCACAAGGACGTCACCGGCTACCACGTGGTCAAGAACGGCGAGACGCGCATGCTCGCCGTCGACACACATGCAGGGCGTACCGGCCTCCGCGACCCGTCGGCTTTTGTCGGCTATGGCGGCACCGAGGAGAATGGCGAGATCGTCCTTCGGCACAATGGCCTCCACGCCATTCTCGTCATTGCGCCCAAAACGCCGATCGGCGCGGCGCATGCTGCCGGCCTCTCCGACGTGATCGTCGAAGCAGCGCTGACCACGATCCAGGATTGCGAGGATTCGGTCGCGGCGGTCGATGCCGAGGACAAGGTCGGCGTTTATCGCAATTGGCTGGGCCTGATGAATGGCTCGCTTCAAGATACGTTCGAGAAGGGCGGCAAGAGCGTGACCCGCACGCTCAAGAATGACCGCAGCTACAAGGATGTCGACGGCCAGCCGCTGACGCTTAAGGGCCGCTCGCTGCTGCTCGTGCGCAATGTGGGGCACCTGATGACCACTGACGCCGTGCTGCTCGATGGCAAGCCGGTCGGCGAAGGGCTGATGGACGCGGCGCTCACCGCCCTCTGTGCCCTTCATGACAAGGGCAACAATTCGCGCACCGGCGCCATTTACGTGGTCAAGCCCAAGATGCACGGGCCGGAAGAAGTCGCCTTTGCCTGCGCCATCTTCAGCTCGGTCGAAAAATTCCTCGACCTTGCGCCCAACACCATCAAGATCGGCATCATGGACGAGGAGCGCCGCACCTCGGCCAACCTCAAGGCCGCGATCTACCAGGCGCGCGCCCGCGTCTTCTTCATCAATACCGGCTTCCTCGACCGCACCGGAGACGAAATCCATACCTCGATGGAAGCCGGCGCCGTGCTGCGCAAGGATGAGATCAAGGGCGAACGCTGGATCGCGTCCTACGAAGATCGGAACGTTCTGATCGGTCTTGCCTGCGGCTTTTCCGGCAAGGCGCAGATCGGCAAGGGCATGTGGGCGCGGCCCGACGATATGGCCGCGATGATGGATGCCAAGATCGGCCACCCCAATTCCGGCGCCAACACCGCCTGGGTGCCATCGCCGACCGCCGCGACGCTCCACGCCTTGCACTATCACCAGGTCGATGTCTTCGAAGCGCAGAAGCGCCGCCACAACCAGCCGCTGCCGCCGCTTTCCGACCTCTTCTCCATGCCGGTGCAGGTGCCCTATTCACTCAGCCGCGACGAGATCACGCGCGAGCTCGAGAACAATGCACAGGGCATTCTGGGCTATGTGGTGCGCTGGGTGCAGCAGGGCGTCGGCTGTTCCAAGGTGCCGGACATCAACAATGTCGGCCTCATGGAAGACCGCGCCACCTGCCGCATTTCCTCGCAGGCCGTCGCCAACTGGCTGCGCCATGGCCTTGTCAGCCGAGACGAGGTGACTTCGGTCTTCGAGCGCATGGCCGCCGTTGTGGACGCGCAAAACGCAGGCGATCCGATCTACCGGCCGATGGCCGAAAACTACCAGTCGGTCGCCTTCCAGGCCGCGCTGGATTTGGCGCTGCACGGGGCCGACCAGCCCAGCGGCTACACCGAACCGCTGCTGCATGCAGCACGGCGCAAGGTCAAGGCACGGGAAGCGGGGAAGCTGGCGCAATAGCGGGCACACCCCCACCCGGCCTCCCCTGAAGAAGGGGGAGGAGTCGACCGGTGTTTGAGGACCGATCTGGGTCTAGGCACGATGCAACCCCTCCCCCGCCTTACGGGGAGGTTGGGTGGGGGCTAATTCAGCCGGTAAGTCGGCAACACCAGTTCCAGCCCCTGGTGCAAAACCTCGATCTCATTAGCCACCATCGTCGTTGCCGTATTGATCGGCTCGTCGGTGCCAAGATTGCGCGCGTAGCGTGGATGCGCACCGGACGCGATCAGCAGGCGCAGGCGGTGGCCGGGAAGGAAACTGTGCGCCATGGCATGGAGAGGCAGGCTCACCGTCCAGCAGCCGTCGGCATCCAATGGTGTTGCCGGCGTCAGGCGGACAAAGCCGTCGCAAATGTTGCGCGATATGCCGTCCGCCCCGACATCCGAGAGCCGCACGAAGAAATCGGCATGCGGCAATCCGGCTCTGGCCCGCAGTGTGACCTTGGCCTGACCGAGCATGGTCACTTCTTCGGTCAGCACCGGACTGCTGTAGGTCACCACATCCTTGCGCGCTTCGAGCGCTGCATTGTCGACGGCGCCGGGGCCGGTAAAAGCAAAGATGGCGCCGCCCAAGTTGGGAGTGGGGTCCGCCGGGTCATAGCGGTAGCGGTCGCTGCCGGCGCTCACGGCATCGCCCGTGGTCAACGTCCGATCCGTGCCGATGCGCCAGTTTTGCGCTTTGCCGCCGTCAGGCGGATAGCGGTCGAATTCGTGCCACTCATTGCGGCCAGAAACGTGCAGCCGCACCGGCTTCTCGCGCAAGCCGCTCGCGTCACCCATCAGCTTGGCGCGCATCCAGACAATGGTTTCGAGCAGATTGTCGCGCTGCAGCTCCTCGGCAATGTGGAACCAGGTGCCGACAGTGAGATAGGGCCGGTGGCCGAGCTCGACCAGGCGCCGGTAGTCGGCCAAAAGCGGATCGACCATGAAGTCGTACCAGCCGGAGATGAAATGTACCGGCGGCGTCGTCGGGTTAAGCCGATGGCGGTGGTCGAGCTCCGTCCAGAATGTGTCGCTGCCGATGGCGTTGCCGAACCAGTGCCGCCAGAACGGTACCTTGTGCCCTGCGACAACCTTGTCCGCTTCAAGCAGCGGCAGTGTTTTCGCTGCGCGTTCGGTGCGCCGCTCGATATCGCCGGAAAACATGCGGGCGGCCGTCGCCAGTGGACGGTTGCGCAAGCCGTCGATCACCTGCAGCCACGAAAGCCAAAGATTGAGTTGAAAGGCGCCGGAGGGAAAAACGACAGGCCGGAAATCGGCGGTCGTGACTTTTACCGCCAGCGCCGACACCGGGGGCAGGGCGTCCGAGATCGCCCATTGCGTATAGCCGAGATAGCTCGGGCCGGTGAGGCCGATGCGGCCATCGAACCAAAGCTGCGACTTGATCCAGTCCAATGTCGCGAGCCCATCGGCGCGCTCGTTGGCAAAGGGGTCGAATTCACCGCCGGAGCGCTCGGTGCCGCGGCAGGCCTGGATGATGACGTGAAAACCACGCTCGGCATAGGCCTCGGCGATCGGACCGAAACCCCGCCGTCCATAGGGCAGGCGCATCAGGATGGTCGGGTGCGGCCCCACGCCCTTGGGCGCATAATGGTCGGTCTTCAGCACCACGCCATCGGCCATGGCAAGGCTTATGCCGCGCGTCTTGCGCACGCCGTTCAGTCGGCGCGGCAGGTCCTCTTGCCAGGCCAGATAGAGCGAGGAGAGGCTCATACGAAGTCGAACTTGTCGACGTCGAACAGTCCGCGATCGGTCATCTTGAGATGCGGGATGACGGGGAGGGCGAGGAACGCGACCTGCAAGAACGGCTCCGGCAGGACGCAGCCGAGTGCCTTGGCGGCGTCGCGCAGGTGTTCGAGGTCGTGCGCCACCGCCTCGAAGCTCTTGAGGCTCATGAGACCCGCGATCGGCAAAGCCAGTTCAGCGGTGATGGAGCCGCCATCCGCCACGGCAAAGCCACCGCCCATTTCGATCAACCGATTGACCGCCAGCGCCATGTCGGCGTCATCGGTGCCCACTACGGTGATGTTGTGGCTGTCGTGGCCCACCGACGACGCGATGGCGCCGCGCTTGAGACCAAAGCCGGTGACGAAGGAGCGGCCGATATTGCCATTGATGCCATGCCGCTCGATAACGGCAACCTTGATGACGTCGGCTTGAAGGTCCGGCTGCAAGCCTTTTTCGTTCAAGGCGAGCGCTGCTTCTTCCCGGAAGGTCAAGATCAGGCCGGGCTTGACGCCGATCACCGGCACACGGTTTTGTCCGGCCTTGGCTTCGGTGACGAAAACCTCGGCGTTGACCGGCTTGGCCTTCATCGAGGTCAGCCCGACCGGCGCAACGTCCTCCCGTGTGTTGAACAGTTCAGGCGTCACCAGCCGTCCGGCGGCGATGACGTGAGAAACGCGGCAATCCTCGAGACTGTCAAGGATGGCGATATCGGCACGCCAGCCGGGCGCGAGAAGCCCGCGATCCTTGAGACCGAAGATGCGCGCGGCCGAGTGGCTGGCGGCACGATAGACGTGGTGCAGCGGCCGGCCCATGGCGATGAGCCGGCGGATCGATGAGTCGAGATGCCCTTCCTCGGCAATGTCGAGCGGATTGCGATCGTCGGTGCAGAGCGCCACGAAGCTAGAGGTGTTTTCGTCTAAAATTTCGCCAAGGGCTTCGAGATCCTTGGAGACCGAGCCCTCGCGGATCAGGATTGCCATGCCTTTGGCGAGCTTTTCGCGCGCTTCCGCAGCGCTTGTCGCCTCGTGGTCGGTGCGGATACCGGCGGCAAGATAGCCGTTGAGCGCGGTGCCGAGCAGCAGCGGCGCATGACCGTCGATGTGGCCGTCCTGAAAGGCAAGCAGCTTGGCCATGATCCCCGGATCGGCATTGAGCACGCCGGGAAAGTTCATCATTTCTGCGAGGCCGACCACCTTGGGGTGCGCACGGAAGGGCGAAAGATCGTCGATCTCGAGCCGCGCTCCGGCGGTTTCGAACGGCGTTGCGGGCACGCAGGAAGAAAGGTTGACCCGCACATCCATGACCGTGCGCTCGGCGCAGTCGAGAAAATAGCGGATGCCTTCGGCACCCAGCACATTGGCGATCTCATGAGGATCGCAAAGCGCCGTGGTCACGCCATGCGGCAGCACGCAGCGGTCGAACTCGAGGGGCGTTACCAGCGAGGACTCGATATGCAGATGCGTGTCGATGAAGCCCGGCACGGCGAAGCGTCCGGTGCCGTCGATGATGGTCGCGCCATCGTAATGCGCATGCGTGCCGACGATGCGATCGCCGACCACGGCGATGTCAGTGGTTGTGATTGTCCCGGTGATGACGTCGAGCAGGCCGACATTGCGGATAACGAGATCGGCCGGCACCTTGCCTTGACCGGCCATGATCATCTTGGTCAACAGCTCGGAACGCATCATGGCACCACTCGGAAAAGGACAAGTTCGAGACTCGGCTGTGCCAGGGGCTGCGTCAAGTGGCGGCACGGAACCGCGGCAATCGGCGCACGTTCCCCTTTCCGATATTTACCCGGAGCGTCACAATGGAAACCTACGATCCCAACAAGAACACGACCGAAGTGCGACAGGCCAGTCCGCGCAAGATGAACCTGCGCGTGTTGATCTTCTCGCTGGTCGGCGTGGTGGTGCTCTTTGCCATCATCTTCATGATCTATACCTCGATGCAGCCCAACCCTAGCTAAGGGCAAAGGTCGGAACCGTGGTCGATGATCCGGGTTGTGACCAAAGCGTCATGAACCCGGATTTCGATCATGGAAGTGGGCAATAGCTGGGGCTTGGTCGAGACTTATCTCCCAACCCACATCATTCTCATCAGGCTTGCCATCGCTGCCGTGCTGGGCGGCATCATCGGCTTCGAGCGTGAAATCAACACGGCAGAAGCAGGGCTTCGGACCCACATCCTGATCGCGGTAGCCGCCGCGCTCTTCACCATTCTTGCCTTCGAAATCTTCCACACCATTGGCGATGCGACCGGCTCGCAGGCCGATCCGATCCGTGCCGTTGAGGCCGTGACGGCAGGCATCGCCTTTCTGGGGGCCGGCGCGATCTTCCGTGATGGCGGAGGCGTGCAAGGATTGACGACGGGCGCCGGCATGTGGCTGGCGGGGGCAGTCGGTCTCGCCACGGCGCTCGGCCACTATGTGGTCGCCGCAGCGACGGCTCTGCTCGCGGTTCTGGTGCTGGCGTCTCTACGCGCCTTTGCTCATCGCAGGCTGCATCGCAAAGGCCATGCCGATGACGGATCTCACGCGAGCCGCGGGGAGAAGCAGGTGTAGTTCCGCAAGCTGCCGAGAGGGACATGCGGCAGTCGCGAAATGCTTCTCCCCCCGTACGACCGCAACAGGGAGGGGTTGCAGTCGTGCTCTTTTGCACGGGCCAGGAGGAAACCCGTACGATCGCCGGCGACGGTGCAAATCGCCGGTATTCAGTGGCAGAGAGAGACACTTGGGAATGCACCGGGCCGAAACCCGTCGCAGCATCTCTCTCCGCCGGAGGCATGCTGCCTGTGGACGCAGGTTCGCATGCCAACTCGGTGGGCTGGACGGCGCCCGAAACTGGAAGCGACAAAGGTGGGGAGAAACAGCGCTGGGCCTAGAAGCGCTGGTTTGTCGACCGCAACATCGACACGCTGCGTATGGGCACGATTGCCGTCCAAGGGAAGAGAAAGCTGGGTAACGCTATGTAAGCAGGCCTTGCACTTTACATGTAAAACGCTCGTTATGGTGGGGAGGAAGGGATGGTGTCGTGTCCGATGTCGGCCCAACAGAGGAGGAGGTTTCCGAGGCCCTGAGCCGGCTCTTGGCATGGCCGGACATCGCCCGCTCACCACAGCTCTCGCGGTTCCTCGAATACATCGTGGAGAAAAAGCTTCGTGGCGAGGTGCAGGCCATAAAGGCCTATGCCATCGCGGTCGACGTCTTCGGACGGTCGCCGGATTTCGACCCGCAGAGCGATCCGATCGTCCGCGTACAGGCGCGGCGTCTCAGAGCCTTGCTCGAGCAATATTACCAAGGCCCCGGCGCAGGTGAGACCATCCGCATTCAGCTGCCAACCGGCCGCTATATTCCAGACCTCGTGCGGATCGAGCAGGTTACCCCTCCTGCTGCCGTGGAGCCACCCAAGCCGCCGATCAGACGCAGCGTCCGGGCCCGTTGGACAACGCTTGCTGCCGTCCCTGCCGTTTCGGTCGCCTTGATTCTCGGCCTCTTCATCTACCTCCGGCAAGCGGAAATGGTCGACCGGGCGCATCCACTGCAGCCGCCGCTCATATCGGTCATGGAGCTGCAAAACCTCACCGGTGCCAATGCCGATATCGGGCTCGTGGCCGGTCTGGCGGTCGAACTCGTCACCGATCTCGAGCAGTTCGAAACCCTGCGTGTCGTTTATGGAGACAATGGAGCCGCCAGCAACGCAGACTATGTGCTGAGCGGCATCGTGCGACGCGAAGCGGGCGGCTTGCAGTTCAGCGCCATTCTCACAGAAGAGCAAAGCAATATCGTGGTCTGGAGCAAGGCCGTCTCGACGACAGCCGAGGAAACGGCAAACCCGCAATTGCTGAATGACGTCTCCGGCGTCCTGTCCCGCGCGCTCGGCAGTCCACGCGGTCCGCTCTATCGCGAAGCCCGCGCGATGTTGACCGAGACGTCGTCGTTTGACGGCCGGGAGAGCCTCTTCCTCTGCCGTGTCCTCTTCGACCTTTGGCGCGAACTCGGCAGCGCTGGCGCCGGTCAACGTGCCGACCGCTGCTATGCCGCCCTGCCTGAGGCCGAACGGAACACCGGGCAGGCACTAGCCGCGTCAGCCAGTCTTCTGGTCGAAGGGGTGGGGCTTGCCGCGGTGGGGCTGGAGGAGGGTCAACGCCAGGCCCTCGCCGGCGATGCGCTGGTCACCGCAGTCGCGGCATCGCCGCTGTCAGGCTTTGTGTGGGAGCAACGCGCGCGCCATCTCGAGCGGATCGGCGACCATCTGGGGGCCGAGGCGGCCTATAGTTCGGCGCTCCAACTCAATCCTGCCAATTCCGATACGCTGGCAGCACGGGCCCGCCATCTCGCCTTGATCGGCAAGCTCAGCGACGCAGAGCCGCTTGCAAGCCTTGCCATCAATAGCGCACCCAATCCGCCGTCATGGTATCTCATCGTGCCCGCCCTCAAGGCCTTGCGCGACGGCAAGTTCAGCGTCGCTTCGATCTATGCGCGCGGCTACGCCGAAGCCGATCGTGAGCTCGGGCCGATTCTCACCGTCATGGCGGCGCGGGCCATCGCCAATCAGGAGCTCGTCGCCAGCTATCTGCCGCGGGTGCTGGAAGTGCCGGGCTTTCGCGCCAATGGCATCCTGACCCAGCTGCGCAAGCGCATAACCGATGAAACGCTGATCCGCGACATCCGCACGGCCCTGCTCGGCGCGGGACTGCCGCCCGCCGTGCTCAACAGCAGCTTCTAGCTGAAGAGGTCCTTGCAACGCTGGACGAACAGCACGCCGCGCTCCTCGAAATTCTTGAATTGGTTGTAGGAGGGCGCACCCGGCGACAGAATGATCGTGTCAAAGCGCGAACGGCGCTGCGCCAGCTGTGTCAGCGCAGCGTCGAGATCGGGCGCCTCGATGATCTCGATGTCCGGCGCCACCTCGCGGCAGGCCTCGGCCAGCCGGGCACCGGTCACCGGCAAGGTCGCCAATGTCGTCACGCCGCATTGCGCCAGAAGCGTTGCCAGTTCGGCATAGTCCTGCTGCCGTTCATGGCCACCAGCGATCAGCGCGATGCGGCGGGCAGGGTAGGCCGCCAGCGCCGCCTTGGTGGCTTCCGGCGTCGTTGAGATCGAGTCGTTGACCACGGTCATGATGCCGAAGACATGTTCCTCCAGCCGATGCGGCAGCGGCCGGAAGGCCGCAATGCCCTGCAAAATGCCATCAAGCGTGGCGCCCGCGCCCAGCGCAATCTGCGCAGCAAGCCGGGCATTGTCGAGATTGTGCGCGCCGCGCAAACGAGAGTGACTGGCGGCGTGTTCGATCGCGCGCTCTTCCTCGGGTGTGAGGTCGCGCAGCAACCGTCGGTGGTCCCGTACGGCGTGGGCCACCAGCGCATTGCCGCGCGCAGCAGCACCCAGCGCCACAGCAAAACTGCCGTCGCGATCGACGAGGTGGAGCTTGTCGGCGTAGTATCGCTCGACGCTGCCGTGCCAGTCCACATGCTCAGGATAAAGGTTGGTGAGCGCGGCGATATCGGGCAGGAAGTTCATGTCGGCGGTCTGGTAGCTCGACAGCTCGAACACCACGACGGCATGCTTGTCGGCGATATCGAGCGGCGCCAGGCCCACATTGCCGGCAAGGCCCGCATCGATGCCCGAGCGTGCCAGCATCAGGTGGGTCAGCGTTGCCGTGGTCGACTTGCCCTTGGTGCCGGTGATGGCGATCACGGTGCGGCCGTGTCGGTAGGTGGCGCCCCACAGGTTGAGATTGGAGGTGATCGCGATGCCGGCGTTTCGCGCGGCTTCGAATACCGGCTTATAGAGCGAAACCCCGGGGCTCTTGACGATCGTGCCGAAGCGGCGCTCGGCAATGGCAGAAGGAAGCTCGGCAGGCGCGATCGGTTCGGCATCGGCGATGTCCGCCGTGCCGCTGTCGACGGTCACAAAAACCTTGAGCTCCTGCTGCGTGGCTTTAAGAAAAGCGCGGGTGGACGCCGCTTCGCGCCCTGCGCCATATAGAAGGACCGGCGCGTCAAACCGCATAAGCGGCCACCTTGGCGGCGAGGGCCGGCGGAATGTGATGATCGTGGCTGTCGGTCAGGCATTCGGCCATGGCCAGCTGCAGCTTTTCCTCGCCGTATTGCGCGAAAAGGTCGGCCTTCACCGCTTTTACCACCGCATCCTCATGCCAATCGGCATGGCGGCTGAGCGTATAAAAGCATGCCGCGGCTTCAAGAATTTCGCCCACGCATTCCCAAGGCTTCTGACCGGTAAGCCCCGCCAGTTCGCGGAACGAATGCTCGTTCCTGGGCTCGTCCAGGAGGTTCTTGCCGAAGATACGCAGGAGCCGATCCTTGGCCATGAAAGGCGCAAAAATCAGGAAAACGAAATGGCATTTGGGGCAGTCGCCACACCAAAGCGCACCATCGTGTCCGGTCAGCCGGAAATTGCGGTTGCAGCTTGAAAAGACGCTATCGAACTTGCGCTCCTTGGTGAAAAGCGAGGCGATGCGCGCTTCCGAATAGGTCGCAGCAGCGAAAAATACTTGAGCGCTCCGCCGGTCGCATTGCTCAGCGTATCGCCGATCAGGAGTTCGAAACCGAGCGACTTGGAATATTGGTGATTGGTCTCGCGGCCGTCGAACACCACATTGCCCTCGCTCGCCGAGCGCTCGTTGGAAAGGACAATCTGGTCGTAGCCGAACAGCAGGGCACAAAGCGACGCGATCATGGAGTTGATCGCCGTAGATGGCACATGGCCGTTATAGAAGCCCGGCTCCTTGCCGAGACGGATCATTTCGGGGTCGAGCGTGCGGGTGACATAAACCGGTTCGGTGCCGATAGCCTCGACCGAAGACAGGATCGGGCCCTTGGGATTGACAGCAAAAGGCGTGAACGGCACGCCGGTATGGGTCAGGAGATCGACGCTGACCAGCGAATCCTTGCCGCCACCGATCGGCAACAGCGTGCGTTCGGGCAGGCTGATCGCTTCCTTGCGCGGGGTAGCATCGTCCGGCGCCGAAAGCGTCAACTTGCCGAACCGCGCCAACTCGTTGCGGGCATAAAATTCACCCAGGCCATTCTCGTAGACATCGATGACGAAGGCCCGCTCCGCCTCCGTCAGCGGGATCTCCGGCGCCTCGATGCTGAGCGGCGCGCGCAACTTGAAGTAGCTCACACCCAGCACCAGCGCGGTCAGGCCCAGCAGTTTTTCAAAGCTAGCGCTTTCCGATGCCGCAAGGTCCGGGCCCGTCGGAAAGGTCAGGACTTCGGTAAAGCTCAGATCGTTGAGGCTATAGAAAAAGCGCGCCTCGCTAGCGGCGGGGTCGAAATAGGGACGCTCGATGCGGAAGAATTCGGTCACGGGGCACTCGCTGGCTGTCGCATCCATATAGGTGATTTGCCCCGAAGGTGGGAGGGGTGCCGCTAAGCCTCCGCCGGCGCCCGCAGGATCTTGGACATCGGCCGGGTCTTGTTGAGCTCCTCGATGAGCTTGTCGAGATAGCGGACCTCGCGCATGAACGGATCCTCGATCTCCTCGATCCTAACGCCACAGACCACGCCGGTGATCAAGGAGCGTGCCGTGTTAAGGCGCGGGGCCTGGGCGAAGAACTCATCGAACGTGATCTTTTCCGCCAGCACCCGTTCCAGCTGCTCCTGGCTATAGCCGGTCAGCCATCCGAAGATCTCGTCCACCTCCGCCTTTGTCCGGCCGCGGCGCTCGGCCTTGGCGACATAGTGGACATAGACGCTGGCGACGCTGGTTTTGCGGATGCGGTCACTGGCATTGTTCATGGTGGCCTCCATGTCTGAGAGGTTCATTATCGTTCGTCTTCAAGGTAACGACAATGGAGACGATGATGACCCCCAAGATCACCGCATTCAAATGGTCACCCGACGGCGGCAAGGGCATGGCGCGGGACACGCGGGTGCGCTGGGCACTCGAAGAGGTTGGCCAGCCATACGAGGTCGAGCTCGTTTCGTTCAAGCAGATGAAGCAGGCCGATCATCGCGCCAAACACCCCTTCGGGCAGATTCCGACCTATGAAGAAGACGGGCAGACGCTCTTTGAGTCCGGCTCCATCATCCTTCACATCGCCGAGCGGCATGCCGGGCTGTTGCCGACCGACCCCCACGCTCGCGCTCGCGCTATCACCTGGATGTTTGCCGCACTGAGCACCGTCGAACCGCCGATCGTCGAACGCGAACAAGCCGACTTCACCGATCCGGGACAGCCCTGGCACAGTCCGGCGCGCTTTGGTTTCCTTGAGGACCGGATCCGTGTGCGTCTCAAGGAACTGGCGGACTATCTTGGCGACCGCGACTGGCTGGAAGGCGAATTTACCGCCGGCGACCTGATGATGGTGATGGTCTTAAGGCGCGCCGACACCTGGCTGCTTGCCGAATTTCCGACCCTGGCAGCGTATGTCGCCCGCGCTGAAGCCCGCCCAGCCTATCAACGTGCCTATGCGGCGCAGGCTGAACTCTATTCGGGCGAGCCGACGGACAGCTTCTAATAGATGCGCATCTGCATGCGCATGACGATATCGGCGCCGAGCCGTTGGAAGCCCCATTCGCGCATCGTGCATTCCCAGCCTTCGCCCGCCTTTTCGATGCGGAACAGGTTGTAGCGCGCCGGATCGTCGAGCGTCCCGCCCTGCGCCGCACTGGCTGCCGCCACGCCGATCACGGGGACTTCGTGGCCCTTGCCCGGAATGTGGTGGATCGAGGAGCGATGCGTGTGGCCATGGAGGATCAGCTCGGCACCTTCGGTTGCGATCACCTGCCGGAAGATGCGGTGGCCGCGGAGGCCAAAGGACGGGTGCTGTAGTTCGGCATTGGGCGGGTGATGGATAAGAACGACGCGGAAATATCCCGCGTCACCCAGAAGCTTCAGCATCCGTGCCAGCCGGCTCGCCTGCTTTTCCTCGAACCGCCCCGCCGCGATGAAGGGCGGCATGGGCACGGCGCTGGAACAGGAGACGATTGCCAATTCGCCCACGCGGCGCACGAAGGGGAAGGCTTCCCCCTCCAGCGTCTCGCCCTTCATGTAATCGCCCCAGGATTCCTGCGCTTGTTCGAGCGCTCCGATCGCATAGGCGTCGTGATTGCCCGGACAGATGGCGACGCGTTCGCTGTCACCCAGGTCTTCGAGCCACTTGCCGGCGCGGACCACTTCGCTTTTGAGCGCCAGGTTGGTCATGTCGCCGGTCACGGCGGTGAAGTCGGCCTTCTGCTCCTGCATATGCGCAACGAGCCGGGCCAGGGTTTCGACATTCATCTCGCCGTGGCGCTTGAGCTTCCAGTTGAGATAGCCGGTGAGGCGTTTGCCGACCAGATCGCCGACGCGGATCTGGGGCAGGGGCGAAAGGTGAATGTCTGAAATATGGGCGAGAGTAATCATTGCCGCGGTTTTGCCAGAAGGATTGGATCAAGAAAACGGTCAATCGTGCGCGCGGCCGATTTTGTCGGGCGCCAAGCTCTGATAGCGGTGAGGCTGAACACGGAGCCCGGCCCATGATGAATCGCTTCCAGCGCGTGCGCGCCAAGGTGTTTTTGACGCTCAAGGGCGTCTGGCTGCGCATGACGGTTGGCGCCCGCGTCATGGCGGTGGACGGCGACAAGGTCTTGCTGATCCGCCATCGCCACATTCCGGGCTGGCAGTTTCCCGGCGGCGGCGTCGGCCCGGGCGAAACCTTCGAGGAAGCCGGCGCGCGAGAAATGGAAGAAGAAACGGGCTTCAAACCCGTTGGGGCAATGCAGCTCTTCGGGCTTTATCACAATTCCAGTTCCGTCACCAATCGCGACCACGTCGCCTTCTTTGTCTGCACGACCTTCCAGCAGGCCTTCGAGCACAAGGGCAATTTCGAGATCGCCGAAGTCGGCTGGTTCGACCGCCGCGCCTTGCCCGAAGGCCTAACGCCGGCCACCAGCCAAAGGATCGATGAATATTTCGACGGTGTGGAAAAGCGGAAGGTCTGGGGGTACTGAGCCGCCGACGGCAGGCTCCCTCCCCCCTGAGGGGAGGGGTTGGGGGTGGGGGTCCTTCAGTGGACCACACAACCACCCCCACCCTCGGTCCCTCCCCTCACGGGGGAGGGAGGCGCTAGAACCGCGCGCCCACCATCAACGGACAAACTCCAGCTCCGGCCCGATCGGGATGATCCGGTGCGGATTGATGGTTGGGTGGCTCCAGTAATAGTGCGTGCGGATATGGTCGAGATCGACCGTTTCCTTGACCCCGGAACCTCGTAAAGCGCCTTCAGATAATGGCTGAGATTGGGATAGTCCGCGATCCGGCGCAGGTTGCACTTGAAGTGCCCCACATAGACCGCGTCGAACCGCACCAGCGTCGTGAACAGCCGCCAATCGGCCTCGGTGATGCTGTCGCCGGTGAGATAGGCATTGTCGCCAAGAAGCCCCTCGACCCAGTCGAGCGCGGCAAACAGCTTGGTCACGGCTTCGGAATAGGCTTCCTGCGATGTCGCAAAGCCGGCTTTGTAGACGCCATTGTTGATGTCGTCATAAACGCGGGCGTTGATCTCGTCGATGCGCGGGCGCAGCGCCTCGGGATAGTAGTCGTCCGTGTTCCCGGTCAGCTCGTCGAAGGCCGAGTTGAACATGCGGATGATTTCCGAGGACTCGTTGGAAACGATGGTCTTTTTCTGCTTGTCCCACAGCACCGGCACCGTGACGCGGCCTGAATATTCCGGCTCGGCTTCGGTATAGACCTGCCAAAGCAGATCCTTGCCGAGCAGAAGGTCGCCCGTCGAACCTTCGTCCTTCTTGAAGCTCCAGCCCGTTTCGTCCGGCATTTTCGGCGACACGATCGAGACGTCGATCAGCCCTTCGAGATTCTTGAGCTTCCGAAAGATCAGGGTGCGATGCGCCCAGGGGCAGGCCAGCGATACATAGAGATGGTAGCGCCCGGCTTCGGCCTTAAAGCCGCCTTCGCCCGATGGGCCGGCCGCGCCGTCAGCGGTCACCCAGTTGCGGAAACCGGCCTGCGAGCGAACGAATTTGCCGCCGGTATTCTTGGTGTCGTACCACTGGCTCGACCATTTTCCGTCGATCAATTGTCCCATCTTGGGGCCTTTCTCGTCATCTTGCTGTCGGCATTGCGGGGTCAACCTTCCCGGCGCGCCGAAGTTGCCATGCCCAAGAGCTAGGCTTCCGAGGTCCGGAGGAAAAGCGCGCAGAAAAGCAACAATCCGTTGCGCAAATGGAGCACAGAAGCCATGCATTTCGCATTCCTGTTTACGCGTGCCCGCGCTGGTGCTAATGCGGATTCAGACGTGGAGGCGTCCAGGATGGTGAAGGTTTTGCAGTCGAACCGACGACCCTAGTTGGTCGTTAGATGCGGAAGCTAAAAGGCGGCCGCGAATGCTCCTGCACCTTTTCTGGATTGCCCAATGACCATTTCCGGTGCGGCCGAGGCCGCTGCTGCCCCTCTGTCCGGTCAACCCCATGTGCGGCCCGCAACACCCGCCGACGATGCCTTCGTCGAGGACCTGCAGGCCATTGCCTTTGGGCCAGGCCGCTTTGCGCGCACCGCCTTCCGGGTGCGCGAGCGCTTTCCAATCGACCCGTCGCTCAGCCTGATCTCCGAAGTCGACGGCACTCCGTCCGGCTCGGTCTGGATGACCCCGATCAGCGTCGGCGGCATCAAGGGCTATATGCTGGGCCCGCTCGCCACCCACCCCAATTTCCGCAAGCGCGGCGCCGGCAAGCTCCTCGCCCGCGAAGTCAGCAAGCGCGCCCTGGCCCGCGGCGAAGGCAAGTTCGTGCTCCTGGTCGGCGACCAGGACTATTACTGCCCGCTCGGCTGGGAAATCACCACGCCCGGCAACATCCAGTTCCCAGGCCCGGTGGACACCAGCCGCGTCCTCTTGCTTTCGGACGACAGGGACCTCGCCAAAACCCTCAAGGGCCCGATCGCGGCGTTCGAGGCAGGGGCGTAGCCGACTTGCGCCGGTTGTTGGCTCGACTACATTTGGGCCACATGCCAGATCAAACCGACATTCTTGAAAATCTTGCCCAGCGGCTTCTTCGGAAGCCGCCGGAACATTCCGGCGCACTTGTGCCCGACTGGGCGCCTGAAACCCCATTCTCCCGCCCACCGGTCCCCGCCGCCGTGCTGATCGCGCTTGTCCGCCGCCCCGAAGGCCACACCGTGCTCTACACCGAGCGCTCGCCGGACCTGCGGGCCCATTCCGGGCAAGTCGCCTTTCCCGGCGGCAAGGTCGACCGCGACGATGCCGATGCGGCCGCCGCCGCCCTGCGCGAGGCCAATGAGGAGGTCGGCATGCTGGCCGAAGAAGCGCGCGTGCTCGGTTTCATGCCGACCTATTATACCGGCACCAATTACCTGATCACGCCCGTCGTCGCCGAAGTCTTCCCCAGCGGCCCCTTCGTGCCCAATCCGGGCGAAGTGCATTCCGTCTTCGAAGTGCCGCTGAGCCGCATTCTCGACTCCGCCGCCTATGGTCGCTTCAGTGTCAGTCGCAATGGCAAGGCGCATTCGACCTGGCAGATCGACCATGACGGTCATCGCATCTGGGGCATCACCGCCAATCTCACTCGCCAGTTCCGCGACCTGACGCTGGGCCTTGCCGCATGATCCCTGACCGGCTCACCGATGCCGAATGGCTCAATCGCCTGGCGGTGCAGGCGATTTTTGCCGCTCTCGACGGCGATCAAGGCCGCACGCGGGCCGTCGGCGGCGTGGTGCGCGATAGCCTCATCGGCCGCACCCGCGAGCATTCCGATATCGACATGGCCACCGAACTCCTGCCGGTCACCGTCATGCAAAGAGCCAAGGCCGCCGGCATCGCTGCCTATCCCACCGGCATCGAACATGGCACCGTCACTCTGCGGCTCGATGACACCGTGGTCGAAGTCACCACCCTCCGTCGCGATGTCGCAACCGATGGCCGCCATGCCGAAGTCGCTTTCGGCACCGACTGGTTCGTTGATGCCGAGCGGCGCGATTTTACGCTCAACGCCCTCTATTGCCTCGCCGACGGCACCCTTTTCGACCCGCTGGGCGGGGCAGGGGACCTGCTCAATGGCCGCGTCCGCTTTATCGGCGATGCCGAAAAGCGCATCGAGGAAGACGGACTGCGCGTTTATCGCTTCTTCCGCTTTTCCGCGAGCCATGGCGGCGAGCTCTTCGACGCTGACGGTATGGCCGCCTGCCGCGCAGCGGTCGGCTGGCTCAGTCATCTGTCGCGCGAGCGCATCGGCAGCGAAATGATCCGCATGCTGGCGCTGCCGCACGTTGCCCGCACCCTGGCAGTCATGGCCGAGATCGGGCTGATCGCGGCCGATGAAGCCGCCCTCCGCGCTCTCGTCCAATACGAAACCCTGGGCGGAAAACGGCTTGAGACGCGTCTTGCCCTTCTCGCAGGCGACAGCATCGAGACCCTTCGCGACGACTGGCGCCTGTCCAACGCGCTGGTCGACACAGCCACGAGCATTGCCCGAGCCGCCGACCTCTTTGCCGATGGGAAGACCGGCTGGGCTGCGTATCGTTATGGCGAGGATGCTGTGGAAGGTCTGGCTTTAGCGGCCGCCCGCGAAATCTGGCCACGCGAGCGGCTGATGGAAGCGGCGCGCGAACTCGGCCGTCTTCCCGTTTCGCCCTTGCCGGTCAGCGGCAAGGATCTCCTGGCGCAGGGCATGCAGCCCGGCCCAGCCCTCGGCGCGACTCTTGAAAAGCTGGAGCGCATCTGGGTCGAGAGCGGGTTTTCCTTGACCACCGAAGAACTGCTCGCAAAAATTTAGGGCGCCCCGCGGGACGCCCTTTCGTCATTCAGTGCTTGGTCGCACCATCATCGACATCGACGATGCGCTCCTTAATGCGCTCGACCATTTCCGGCCGAACTTCGGTTTCGCCATGATAATTCTTGAGGTTCTCGACCGCCCGGCGAACCACTTCGGCCACGGACTCGGCCTCGGCGCGCCAGGTGGAACCAGGGATCAGGGTGCCGGAATCAAATCGTTTCATCTCAGACCTCCTTCTTGGGCTGTCTAAAGAAACGGCTTGGCAGCGAGCGTGGTTCCGGTCAGGGCCACTTCACAGCTGGCGGCAATGACGAGAGAATCGAATTGACGTTGCCACCGGTCTTGAGCCCAAAGGTTGTGCCGCGATCGTAAAGCAGGTTGAACTCGACATAGCGCCCGCGCCGCACCAACTGCTCGTCGCGCTCGGCCTCGCTCCAGCTTTTCTCGAAATTGCGCCGCACCAGGCGCGGATACACATCGAGGAATGCTTCGCCGACCGCCTGGGTAAAGGCAAAGTCGGCGTCCCAATCGCCGGTATTGAAGTGGTCGTAGAAAATGCCGCCGATGCCGCGATGCTCGTTTCGATGCGGCAGAAAGAAATACTCGTCGCACCAAGCCTTGAGCCGACCGTAATCGACGCCCGGCCTGTCGCAGGCTGCCTGCATCGCCGCATGAAAATCCACCGTATCCGGATCGTCCTGCGTCCGCCGCGCATCGAGCACCGGCGTGAGATCCGCGCCACCGCCCCACCATTGCTTTCCGGTGACGATCATCCGCGTGTTCATGTGAACCGCCGGAACATGGGGGTTCCAGGGGTGGATGATCAGCGAAATGCCTGAGCTCCAGAAGCTCGTTCCGGCCTCGGTGCCCGGCATCTGCTTGGCAAAATCTTCCGAAAAATTGCCATGCACGGTCGAGATATGAACGCCGGCCTTTTCGAACACGCGGCCACCCAGCATCGACATCTCGCCGCCGCCACCTGCCGCGCGGTCCCAGGGCGACCGCTGAAAGCTGCCTGGGATCATCTGCGCATGCGGGCCGGTCACCTCACGCTCGATCGCTTCCAGTTCGGCGCAGATGCGGTCGCGCAGCGTGCGGAACCAGGCGCTGGCGACGATTTTCTTGTCTTCGATGTCGATAGGCAGGGTCATGGCGGGGAATGAACCTTCAGGAAAGCTGTGTAAAGCGGCCAATCTGTCTCATGGCCTCGCCCAGTATCATGCTGCCTGCCACGGCCACATTGATCGAGCGCAAACCGGGCTGCATCGGGATCCGCACCCGCAGGTCGGCAATCTCCGCGACCTCGTCCGGGACACCGGCGCTTTCGCGTCCGAGCATCAGGATGTCGCCGTCGCGGTAGTCGCATTCGTAGGCCGATTGGCTCGCCTTGGTCGTGAGCAAGACCAGCCGCCGCCCGCTACGCCACTCTTCGAACGCCGTAAAACTTGCATGTTCGACGAGATTGGCGTGGTCCAGATAGTCCATGCCGGACCGCGCCAGGTTTGCCCTTGTGATGGCAAAGCCTGCCGGGTGGATCACGTGGACGGGCACGCCCAGGCAAGCGCCGAGCCGCAGCAATGTTCCGGTATTTGCCGCGATGTCGGGCTGGTAGAGGGCAAGGTCGAGGGACAAGCTGGTTTTCCAGAGCAAAAGCGCCCGGTTTCCGGGCCGTGCACGGGTATAGTGTCGCAGTTGATCGCTGTCACCGCCCGCGCACTGGACAAGTGTCGGTGACAGTGCAAAAGGTGGGCCAACTGACGGACCGCTTGAGGGCGGCCGCGGTCGATTCCGCCCGCGCGGACGACCTTTGGGGCGCCGGCTCCGTCAAGTGTAGATCGACGGGGATACGGACCTTGGCCACGCACACCGAACATTCATCCACCAACCGGCGGGACTTTCTTTATATCGCCACAGGCGCCGTCGGCGCCGTCGGCGCCGCCGCAGTGGTCTGGCCGCTGATCAACCAGCTGAATCCCGACGCCTCGACCCTGGCGCTCGCCACCATCGAATTCGATGTCGGCGCCATCGAAGAAGGCCAGTCGGTGACCATCACCTGGCGCGGTCTGCCGGTCTTCGTGCGTCACCGCACCGCCGCCGAAATCGAGGAAGCCAAGGCCGTGCCGCTGGCCGACCTCAAGGACCCCGAAACCGACGAGCAGCGCACCAAGCCGGACCACGAACAGTGGCTGGTGATGATTGCGAGCTGCACCCATCTCGGTTGCGTACCGGTCGGTGAATCGGGCGATTTCGATGGCTGGTTCTGTCCGTGCCATGGCTCGCACTACGACACCGCCGGCCGTATCCGCCGCGGTCCCGCACCCAAGAACCTTGTGGTGCCGCCCTATAATTTCGTCAGCGATACGCTGGTCCAGATCGGTTAGTGGGGAATATCCGATGTCCGAACATTCGACCTACACGCCGAATAATGCCGTCGAGAAGTGGTTCGACGATCGCCTGCCGGTAGTCCGTTTCGCCAAAGAACACTTGATGGACTTCCCGACGCCCAAGAACCTCAACTACTTCTGGACGTTTGGCGCCATTCTCGTGATGTGCCTGGGTATCCAGATCGTCACCGGCATCATCCTGGCCATGCACTATACGCCCAACGTGGCGATGGCCTTCGACTCCGTCGAGCACATCCGCCGCGACGTCAATGGCGGCCGCATGATCCAGGCCTTCCATGCCGTCGGCGCCTCGATGTTCTTCGTCGCCCTCTACATCCACATCTTCCGCGGCATGTATTACGGCTCCTACAAGGCGCCCCGCGAGATCCTATGGATCCTTGGCGTTTTGATCTTCCTCCTCACCATGGCAACCGCCTTCATGGGCTACGTTCTGCCCTGGGGCCAGATGTCGGGCTGGGCTGCGCAGGTCATCACCAACATCTTCTCCTATATCCCGATCGTCGGTACGCCACTGCTCGAGCTGCTGCGTGGCGGTTTCACCGTCGGCAACCCGACGCTCAACCGCTTCTTCTCGCTGCACTACCTGCTGCCCTTCGTGATCGCAGCCGTCGTTGCCCTCCACATCTGGGCGCTCCACGTGCCGGGCAACAACAACCCGGTCGGCGTCGACGTCAAGTCGAGCCGCGACACGGTGCCGTTCCACCCGTACTACACGATGAAGGACCTCTTCGGCATGGTCCTGTTCCTGATCCCGTTCGTCTGGTTCGCGTTCTTCGCGCCGGACATCCTGGGTCACCCGGACAACTACGTGATGTACAACTCGCAGGTGACCCCGTCGCACATCGTGCCCGAATGGTACTTCCTGCCGTTCTACGCCATCCTGCGTGCCATCGACTTCAACTTCCTCTTCATTAACTCGGGCCTGCTCGGCGTCATCTTCTTCGGCGCTTCGATCCTGATCCTGTTCTTCCTGCCCTGGCTGGATACGTCCAAGGTTCGTTCGGGCAACTTCCGGCCGATGTTCAAGTGGTTCTTCCTGATCTTCCTGGTGAACTTTATTGCCCTCACCTATCTCGGTGCCGCTCCGGCCGAGGGCATCTACGTGATCCTCGCCAAGATCTGCACCGCCTACTACTTCATCCACTTCCTGGTGATCCTGCCGGTGCTGTCGCGGATCGAAACACCGGCGCCGCTGCCGACCAGCATTTCCGAGAGCGTTCTCGGCAAGGCACACGCGTGATCGAGGCCAAATCCATGTTCAAGACCAAGATCATCATCGCAACCGTCGCCGCCCTGATCGGCCTCGGCTCAGTCGCCCAGGCGCAGGACCATGGCTCGACGCCTCATATCGAGCGTCAGCCCTGGAGCTTTGCCGGCATTTTCGGCACCTATGACGAGCATCAGCTGCAGCGCGGCTTCCAGGTGTTCCGCGAAGTCTGCGCCAGCTGCCATAGCGCACGCTTGCTCGCCTTCCGCAATCTCAACGAAGAAGGCGGTCCGGGCTTCTCGGAAGAGCAGGTCAAGGCCCTCGCGGCCGAGTACGAAGTGGCTGACGCGACTGCCGTCGACGGCGTTCGCCCGGCTGTCCCGGCCGATCGCTGGCCGTCGCCCTTCGCCAATGACCAGGAAGCCCGCGACGCCAATGGCGGTGCCCTGCCGCCGGACTTCTCGGTCCTTGCCAAGGCGCGCGGCGTCTCCGACCCGTTCCCGACCTGGGCCTTCAACTACTTCACCGGTTACCAGGAAGGCGGCCCGGACTATATCCATGCGCTGCTGAACGGCTACCACGAGGAAGTGCCGGAAACGGCTCCGGAAGGCTTCGAGCTGCCGGATGGCAAGTACTACAACGACTACTTCCCCGGCCACGCCATCGGCATGGCGCCACCGATCGCTGATGGTTCGGTGACCTATGAGCCAGGCGAAGACGGCCAGACCGTTCCGGAAACGCTGGAGCAGTATTCGACCGACGTCGCTGCCTTCATGATGTGGACGGCCGAGCCGCACCTGGCCGGACGCAAGCAGACCGGCTTCGTCGTCTTGCTATTCCTTGTCGGTTTTGCCGCCCTGATGTGGGCCACCAAGCGCAAGATCTGGGCCGGCATCGAGCACTAAGTGTTCGGATTGGAAAATTTGAAGGGGCCCTGCGGGGCCCCTTTGCTTTTGAGCCCACAAGGGCGCGAGGCCCTTGCCAAGGCCGCCCCCAGCAACGATATTCGGCGCAATTGTTCGAGGAGATTGCGATGTCCGCTGTTCGCCTGGCCGTAGCCGTTGTCAGCACTGCCCTCACGATCAGCCGCCATCCCGTGGTGCGCGCCGGCGTCGCCGCCGTGGTCAGCAATCCCAAGGCCCGCGAAACCGCGATTACCACGACACGCAGTGTCGCCTACAATGCCGGCGTCATCGCCCGGCATGTGCTTGGCCGCAACAAGTCCTAGTTCTCTATCCTCAAGGCCATCGATGTCGCTCGACCTGAAGTCGCTCGTCCGCACGATCCCCGATTATCCTAAAAGGGCATTCTGTTCCGGGATATCACCACGCTGATCGAGCATCCCGAAGGCTTCAAGGAAAGCGTCGAGCGCATCGCCGCCCAATATCGCGGCCAGGGCGTGACCCATGTCGCCGGCATCGAAGCGCGCGGCTTTATCTTCGGCGCCGGCGTGGCCATCGCGCTGGGCACCGGGTTCGTGCCGATCCGCAAGAAGGGCAAGCTGCCGGGCGAAACCATCGGCCAGAACTACGCGCTTGAATACGGCGTCGACACGATCGAGATCCATGCTGACGTGGTCGGGCAGGGAGACACGGTGCTCCTCGTTGATGACCTCATCGCTACCGGCGGCACTGCCATCGCTGCCGTGGGCCTTCTGCGCCGCACCGGCGCTACGGTCAAGGACGCCGCCTTCGTGATCGACCTCCCCGACCTCGGCGGCGCCAACAAGCTCGCCGCAGAGGGGGCGTTTCGGTCAACGCCCTGATGGGCTTCGAGGGCCACTAGCATCATTTCGTAAGAGCTCATGGTGAGCCTGTCGAACCACGAGGTCGGGCAACGATCGCTGCCACAACCTCGTCCTTCGACATGCTCAGGATGAGGTCTACTGAAAATTCAGCTTACCAGTTGTTGAGGCCGTCCATCTGCTCGATGTCGATCTTGTCGAGCGCCAACCCATCGATCATCCGCAGGTTTACCTGATATGACCGCTTATCCGGCACGACGTTCGGATCGACGCCGTCCTTCGGTGTACCGTCATTATTGAACGCTGACGACCAGTCCGGGGAATCGCCCCAGACGTGCATGCCGCAATGCGCGCAGAAGTAATGGCGGTTTGGCCCGTCGTTGGCAGAATAGATTGCCTGCTGGTCCGTCGGGCCATCTGTGATCTGCTCGCGCGGATAATTCGACCAGATGGCGCCGCTGCGCCGGCAAAAGCTGCAATTGCATTCATGGGCGTTATTCGGCTCGGCGGATAGCTCGACCTTGACGGCGCCGCAATGGCAGGAAGCGGTGAGGGACATGTCGGAACTCCTTGTCGGGACCTGCCGAGTGTTTCACCTTTTCACGACAATTATTGTCAGCAGTTACGCAGCAGCGCGTGCTGCTTCGGCCGGACGATCGTAGAGGCAGAACTGGTTGCCCTCGGGGTCGCGCATCACCGTATAGGTCGGCAAGACGCGGTCGAGGCTGGCGCCGGCTTCCTTGAGGCGTTCGACGGTGGACGCACGATCGGTCACCTGCACATCGAAGTGCACGCGGTTATTGTCCGGGCGCTGTCCATCGACATTCTGAAACGAAATCGAGGGGCCAGTGCCATCGATGACAACCGTGGTCGGGTCCTGGATCTCAAGCCCAAGCGCCGCGCTGATAGCGTCGCCGGCGACCGGCGCAGGGCGCACCTCGTAGCCATCGAGAAGCTCTGCCCAGAAGGCGGCGAGTTCGGCCGGCTTGTCGCAGTCAAAGACGATTTCGTGGATGGCACCCATGCCGATCTCCTTTGTCGTTTAATCTTGGCTAACCGGCAATTGCGGCGAGAGTCGGGGAAATTGGTGGCACAAGTTTATTGCCCACGGACAAGTCATCACCAAGCGTAGACGCCTGTCTGGCTTTGCGCATGTCGCAAAGAGAAGGGCCGGTGTTTGCACCGGCCCTTTGGCTTTTCGTTACGGCTCGAGCTGTCCGGTTTCCGGATGGTCGACGGCGCTGATATTGGGCTCGTTGCGCGTCTTCCACAGCGAGAACAGGATACCGCCCGCCAGGATTGAGAGCGTCACGACAAGGCTCAGAAGCGTATCGATGTGGATGTGGAGCGGCACAAGGAAGATCTTGATACCGACCAGAACCAGGATGATCGCCAGCGACACCTGCAGGTAGCGGAAGCGGTTCATCATCGCCGCAAGCGCGAAGTAGAGCGAACGCAGGCCCAAAATCGCGAAGATATTGGACGTGTAGACGATAAACGTATCCTGCGTCACCGCGAAGACGGCGGGCACTGAGTCGACCGCGAACACGAGATCGACCACTTCCACCATGATCAGCGCCACGGCTAGCGGCGTCAGCCAGGTGACGATCTTGCCGGTCTTGGGGTCGGGCTGCTTGACCGTGAAGGCACGGCCATGCAGTTCCTTGGTCACCCGGAAGCGCTTGGTGATGAACTGGAAGGTCTTGTTGTCGTCAAGGTTGGGTTCCTCGTCCTTGTGGCTGAACATCCGGATGCCAGTGAACACGAGGAAAGCACCGAAACCGAAGAGCACCCAGTTGTACTGGTTGACCACGGCTGCACCGAGACCGATCAGCACGGCGCGGAACAGGATCACACCCAAAATGCCCCAGAACAGCACGCGGTGCTGGTAGATGCGGGGATGGCCAAAAAGCCGAAGATCGTGGCGATGACGAACATGTTGTCCATCGCCAGGCTCTGTTCGAGCAGATAGCCAGTATAGAATTCCAGCCCTGCCTCGGCGCCGCGCTGCCACCAAACCCAGGCACCGAAGGCCAGGGCGATCGCAACGTAAAAGCCATAGAGCAGCAGGCTCTCCTTGGCTTCGATCTCGTGCTCGTCCTTGTGCAGGATGCCGAGGTCAAAGACCAGAAGAGCGATAACGATCGCGATAAACGCGACCCAGAAATAAACGGGAGTACCTAGAAAATCGCCCGAAAGGGCGGCAAAAAGCGATTCCATCGCCGGACCTTCTCCATGAGAGTAGTGGAGCAATTCCGACATCGCCGCAGCAGAACGCTACGACCAGAGGGGCCCGGCCTTGCCTCTCTAAAATGCCTATTTGGCGGAAAAGTTCAAGCGGCCAATTTCGAAACGCATCTGAGACCTCATGGTGAGCCTGTCGAACCACGAGGTCGAGCGAGTGGAGGCGTTGTTGCCACGACCTCGTCCTTCCACAGGTTCAGGATGAGGTCTACTCGGCGAAATCAACGCGGGTTACACAGCATGACGATGGCTTCCGCCGTCTCGAGCTGCAGTGCGAAGCCATAGGTCGGGTCGTTGATGATGCGCCCGGCCTGGATATTGCCATTGCCGCGCAGATTGCCGTCATTGATGCCGACGCCGTCCTGGTAGGCGGTGATGGTGCCGGTGCCCGAGCTTGGATCGTTCACCGCGCGCGCGGCCCAGCCATAGACGTCACCATAGATGGTGAGAATGCCGACGCGATTGGTGGATGCGTCGCGGCAGCTCCAATTGCCCGAAAAAGCCTGCGAGAAAGCAGGGGCTGCGGAGAGAGCGGTGAGGGCGAGAACAAGGGCGAATCGGCGCATAACTCGACAGTGCCGAGCCGCCCCACATTGATCAAGAGCCGCGCTTGATCAGCTTTCCGAGAACAGGAACGTTGGTGAGCGCCAGCAACAGTTTGAGCTTTGCCGGCATGCGGTAGTCGCGCAGCTTGGAAAAGCCGACAAGATCCGCGCGATAGACGAGTTCGCCCCGTTGATTAACGGCCGAGATGCGGTTGAACAACAGACCCCAGCCGGGAATGGAGTTCGACGCGCGCTTACCGGTTACCACCAGCTCATAGGTCACCGTGTCGCCAGGCCGCACCGGCGTCTTGAACTCCATCGCATTGACGCCGGGCGAGGGGCCGGAAACACCCGGGCTTTTGCCCAGGCCCTTGAGCCGCTTTTCTTCGGCTTCGAGCGCATCCACCATCTTGCGATGACCCACGCTCACCGTATGCCAGCCAGAGGCGATGAGACCACCGAAGTGGCTGTGCCTGGCCAGTTCGGGATCGACGTGGAAATATTGCGGATCGTAGAGGCTCGCAAAGCGGATGATCTCGTCTTCGGCAAAGGTATGGCTGCCGAGCGGGAAGGCTTCGTGGATGACGATATCTTCGAACCAGCGCGTCATGCCGCAACCTCGCGGCATTCGACCAGATTGGTCAGCCGCATCGTCAGCACCGGCTTGTCCTTCTGGTTGCGAACATCAAAAACCATGGTGACGATGCCCCATTGCGGGTGGCTGGCGGAGCGGCGCAGCTCGGCAACGGTCACCGTGCCGCCGATCGTGTCGCCGACCATGACCGGCGTCTTCCATTTGAGGTCCTTGAACCCAAGCCCGCCTGCCGAGGCGATCTTGCCCAGAAATGTATCCACCAGCATGCGCAGACTGAGCCCCCCGTCTGCCATCCGCTTGAGGCCAGCCCGCCAAGCAGGCTCTTTTTGGCGGCCTCCTCGTCGAGATGAAACGGAAACGGATCGAACTCGCGCAAAGGTGATGATCATCTCCTTGCTGACATGGGTGTGTCCCAGCGCGATGATTTCGCCCACCGCGAGATCCTCGAAGTGGCGACGATTAATGGTGACAGGATTGGTCATTGGCTTGCCCTATACGTCAACGGCGGTTTTGGCATGGTCCCGAAGCGAGAACAAGTCTTTGCGTGTGGCTCCACCCCACCCTCGTTCCCTCCCCATTGAGGGGAGGGATGCGCAGGAGCCGATGCATTATAGCCAGCGCAGGCTAATGTTCATCGCCTCCCTCCCCTGGATGCGGAGGGATTGAGGGTGGGGTGGGGTCGCCGGAGTGGCGTTCTCGGCCCGCCCGCATTGACATCCCGCCCATTCCGACCCAAGTGGAGCGCAACGATTTCCCGGAGATACCCATGGGCTTCAAAATGGGCATTGTCGGCCTGCCGAATGTCGGCAAGTCGACGCTTTTCAATGCGCTGACCCGCACCGCCGCAGCGCAGGCTGCCAACTTCCCGTTCTGCACCATCGAGCCCAATGTGGGCGAAGTGTCGGTGCCCGATCACCGGCTCGAAAAGCTCGCGACGATCGGCAAGTCGGCGCAGATTCTGCCGGCGCGCATGAGCTTTGTCGACATTGCCGGCCTCGTCAAAGGCGCCTCGCAGGGCGAAGGCCTGGGCAATCAGTTCCTCGCCAATATCCGCGAAACCGATGCAATCGCCTATGTGCTGCGCTGTTTCGAAGACCCCAATGTCATCCACGTCTCCAATCGCGTTGACCCGATCGCCGATGCCGAAGTGGTCGAGACCGAGCTGATGCTGGCCGACCTCGAGAGCCTCGAAAAGCGCCGCGCTGGCGTCGAGAAGAAGGCCAAGGGCAATGACAAGGACGCCAAGCTCACGCTCGAGCTCATCGATCGTTCGCTTGCTGTCCTCCGCGAAGGTCGCTCTGCCCGCTTCGTCAAGCGCGATGCCGAGGAAGAAAAGGCCTTCCAGGAACTGCAGCTCCTCACCAGCAAGCCGGCGCTCTACGTCTGCAATGTCGACGAAGGCTCCGCTGCCACCGGCAATGCGCTCTCCAAGAAGGTCGAAGAATACGCCAAGGCCAACGATGCCGGCGTCGTCGTCATCTCGGCTGAAATCGAGTCGCAGCTGGCGCAATTGCCCGACGAGGAACAGGCCGAATACCTTTCCTCGCTCGGACTCGACCAGGCCGGCCTCGATCGCCTGATCCGCGCCGCCTATGACCTTCTTGGTCTGCAGACCTATTTCACCGTTGGCCCCAAGGAAACCCGCGCCTGGACCATCCACAAGGGCGACCGCGCCCCCAGGCCGCCGGTGTCATCCACTCCGACTTCGAACGCGGCTTCATCCGCGCCCAAACCATCGGCTTCGATGATTTCGTAACCCTGGGCGGCGAAGTCGCTGCCAAGGAAGCCGGCAAGGCCCGCGACGAAGGCAAGGAATACGTCGTCAAGGACGGCGACGTCATGCTGTTCAAGTTCAATACCTGACATATCGAGCTCGGTCACTTTCCTCCCCGCCCGCGGGGAGGGGGACCACGCGAATGCGTGGTGGAGGGGGTGCCGCACTCCGAAGTCAGCCAACCTGCACCCCTCTCCACCGCCTACCGGCGGTCCCCCTCTCCCGTGAACGGGAGAGGGAGTCGGTGCCAACTTACCCATCTTATCCCCACCCCCATCCCTCTGCGCTACTCTCCCTTCATCCCCACCGGCAACACGCGGTGCCGACGAAGTATCGGGTGGGGAGACGGGCTAACCGGGGTCGCCTGGATGGGTGCGTGGATGCCGACGCTGGCCACCATCTTATTGAGTGGGCGCCCGAGGCGTGCGCAGAAAATCCCGATCGTGCGAAGCGGCTTTCGCCTCTTCATTTATCCACCCCATTGGGGGCGAAGGCCGCTTCTCACCGTGCCACCGCGACGCCGTAAGGCCGGGCGACGCTTGGGCATGCCTAGTCCTTGTTGCCGAACATTTTCGCCAGCATATCGGCTAAAGGTCCGCTCTTGGGCACTTCGGCCTGGGGCTTGGCGGCCCGCGCCTGGCGCACATGGCTTTGCGCTGGCTTTTCCCCTTTCTTTTCCCCTTCGCTCTGCACAGCTAAAGCCAGCTTGTTCATGAAACCGGCATCGTCGCCCTTGATCAGCAGCCCGACCTGGCGCGCAAGTTCATCGAGCAGCGGCTCGAGCCAGGCTTTGTCGGCCTTGGCGAAATCGCCCAAAACGTGTGGCGTCACGAATTCTTTGCCCGGATGGCCGATGCCCAAGCGGACGCGCTTATAGTCGAGTCCGATCTGCGGGTCGATCGAGCGCAGCCCGTTATGGCCGCCATTGCCGCCACCAACCTTGACCCGGACCTTGCCCGGCGCAAGATCGAGTTCGTCGTAAAAGACCACTATGTCGGTCAAGTCGATCTTGAAGAAGCGCGCGGCCTGCTGGACGCTGTCGCCCGACTTGTTCATGAAAGTCTGTGGCTTGAGCAGCATGACCCGCTCGCCGCCGATCACGCCTTCCGCGATCTGGCCGCCATGCTTGGTCTTCCACGGGCCGATGCCATGGGCACGAGCAATGGCGTCGATCGCCATAAAGCCGATATTGTGCCGGTTGCCTTCGTACTGGCCGCCCGGATTGCCGAGGCCGACAAGGAGTTTCATTGGGGAGCTCCAAACAAAAAGGGCGACCCGCAGGCCGCCCCAAGACTTAGCAGAAAGGCTCGAAGATTACTCTTCCGAAGCGGGGGCTTCGGCAGCAGCGTCTTCGCCTTCTTCGCCAGCCGACTTCAGCGCCGACGGAGCAACCACGGTCGCGATGGTGAAGTCGCGGTCGGTGATCGCAGCAGTCACGCCGGACGGCAGGGTGACGGCGGAGATGTGGATCGAGTCGCCGATTTCGGTGCCGGAGAGATCAACGGTGATTTCTTCGGGGATCGAGTTGGCCGGGGCGATCAGTTCGACGGTGTGACGCACAACGTTGAGCGTGCCGCCGCGCTTGAGGCCGGGGCTCTTTTCTTCGTTGATGAAGTTCACATGCACTTCGACGTGGATCGTGGCATTGCCCGAAACGCGCAGGAAGTCGATGTGCATCGGCTGGTCCTTGACCACGTCGAGCTGGTAGTCGCGCGGGATCACCTGGTGAACGGTGCCGTCGACATCGAGATCGAGAACGTGGGACTTGAAACCGCCGGCATAGATCGCCTTGTGGGCGTCCTTGTAGGCAACGGAAACGGTGACGGGGGCTTCTTGTCACCATAAATAACAGCGGGAACCAGTCCCTGACGACGCAGCTCACGAGCGGCCCCCTTGCCCACTCCCTCACGCGCCTGTGCCTTGAGCACCTTGTTGGCAGCCATGGAAATCATCCATTCTGGTTGGTGTATGCGTCACTACAACAGCATACGCGCCCGTCCTCCAGGGGTGACGAGCGCTTCATGGCGCGGGATATAGAGGAAAGGTGGGGTAGGAGCAAGGCGAGACTTGCCCGTTCTGCCCTAGTCGAAAAGGCTCGAAACGCGCTTTGTTCGCTGGCGGTGCGGGCGATGGCTTCGCCCATCAGTGGCGCGATCGACATGCGGCGGATGTTGGCCGCGGCCTTGACCGCTTCGGTCTCGAGGATCGAGTCGGTGATCACCAGCTCCTTGAGCTTGCTCGCCGCAATGCGTTCCGCCGCGCCCTGCGACAGCACGCCATGCGTGATATAGGCTGCCACATCCTTGGCACCGGCCTTGAGCAGCGCGTCGGCCGCATTGACCAGCGTGCCACCGCTATCGACGATATCGTCGATGAGGATGCAGCTTTGGCCCGATACGTCGCCGATGATGTTCATGACTTCCGAGACGCCGGCCTTGGGGCGGCGCTTGTCGACGATGGCAAGATCCGTTCCCAGCCGCTGCGCCACGGCTCGGGCACGGGCCACGCCGCCGACGTCGGGCGAAACGATCATGGTGTTGTCGAGCTTATAATTGTCGAGGATGTCGCGGGTGATGATCGGCGCGGCATAAAGGTTGTCGGTGGGGATATCGAAAAAGCCCTGGATCTGCGCGGCATGGAGATCGAGAGTGATGACGCGGTTGACGCCGGCTTCGGCGATAAGATTGGCGACCAGCTTGGCCGAGATCGGCGTTCGGCCGGTGGCACGGCGATCCTGGCGGGCATAGCCGAAATAGGGCAGGACGGCAGTGATGCGGCGAGCCGAGGAGCGGCGCAGCGCATCGGTGAGGATCAGCAACTCCATCAGGTTGTCGTTGGCCGGATAGCTCGTCGACTGAATAATGAAGGCGTCCTCGCCGCGGACGTTTTCATGCACTTCGACAAACACCTCCTTGTCGTTGAAGCGCTTGACGGTGCAGTCGGAGAGCGGCAGTTCGAGGTAGCTGGCGACAGCCTGCGCGAGCGGACGGTTGGAGTTACCGGTCACCAGCTTCATCGGCGCAATCCTTGATCAACTGGTCCTGAGGGGTGGGACCTACCAGTTTCGCGGCACCATTAGCGGGTCGGTTCGGAGGGCGCAACGACACTTTAGCCGCAGCGGTAAATAAAGCTATGCGAGGCCGATCACCGAAATCTGCCGCCCGGTGCGCGTCTTCTGGTGCGTGGCGTAGCGATGTGAAAAGTAGCGGTCCGGGTGACGATAGGTGCTCGAGCCGACACGCTCCACCGCGGCAAGACCTGCCGCGCGCAGCTGCTCTTCCACAAAGCCGGGCAGGTCGAAATGCGGCTGCCCGCCTGGCGGCGTCGAGAAATGGGCAGCACCTGAAGGATCGATGGCAAGAAAATCTGCCATGAACTTGTCCCCCACCTCGTAATCGGGTCCATAAATCGTCGGACCGATAGCGGCATGGATACGGGAAAGGTCAGCACCAATCGCCACCATCGCATCGAGGGTTTTTGGCAAGATCCCTTCTGCCGCCCCTCGCCAGCCGGCATGGGCCGCACCGATGACCCCGGCTTCCTTGTCGGCAAACAGCACGGGCGTGCAGTCGGCGGTAAGGATGGACAGCACCAGGCCCGGCGTCGCGGTCACCAACGCGTCGCCTTCAAGGCTCGACGGTTCAACCGCGCCGCTGACGGTCACGACATGCGTCGAATGCGTCTGCCGCAGGATGACCAGCGGGCCAACCCCGATAGCGTCCCGCACGAGTTCGCGATTTTGCTCGACGATCTGTGAGTCATCGCCCACCGACCACGAGACATTGAGCCCTTCGAACTCGCCGCCGGAAACGCCACCGGCCCGGCCGAAAAAGCCGTGGCGAATGCCCGAAAGCTCCGACAGCGTTTCCGCAGTCTCGACGGGCGTCATGGCACGAACCCTGCAGGGGCCAGCCCCGGACTATGCGCACAGAAAACCTTGAAGAGCTCGCCCATGCCGTCCTTGCCGATCAGCCGGTCATGCGCCGCCCGAACGTCGCCGGCAGAACCGGGATTGGCCCGCGACAAGGCAGAAGCGCGTTCGCCGATGCCCAGCCGTGTCAAAAACTCGCCCTGCGTCGCCAGCGGTTCGGCAGCCAGACCAGCGCGCCGGGCAACATTGGCCAGTGCGCCGAAATCGACATGAGCGGAAAGGTCGGTTTCGCCCGGTGCGTCGAGTACGTCGGCATATTGATGCCGCCGCACCCCTGAAGCGTTTCTCCGGTCCGGGTTTGCGCATAGCCATAGTCGACCGCAAGTATTGCGCCGCCCTGTTGCGCCACGACCTTGGCCAGCCGCGTCATCACCTCGGCGCCGGCGAAATTGACTTCCAGCAGCGTGTCCTCGGCAGCACTGGCCAAAGCGTCCGGCATCGCCGAAGGGGGATCGGCGTCGGCGACAGGCCAAAGGCGCGTCTGCCATCCACCAGCCCAACCTGCCGCTCATGCCAGCCGTCGGCCTTGCGCACGAATTGGCGGATCGGCAGCGCATCGAAGAACTCGTTGGCGACAACGAGCACTGGACCGTCATCGAAGGCGTCGAAGTTTTGCAGCCATTTCGGGTCGTAAACCTCGAGCCGCGCATTCTGCTCTGCCATCAGCGCCGGATTGGTCTCGAACAGGCGCAATTGCAGTCCGTCGCGGAAGCCCGGTGCCCGGCAGGCCACGCGCAGGATGTCGGCCATCAAAGTGCCGCGGCCGGGGCCAAGCTCCAGCAGGGTAAAAGCCTTGGGCTCGTTCATCTGCTGCCAGAGATTGACCAGCCAGAAGCCGATCAACTCGCCGAACATCTGCGAGATTTCCGGCGCGGTGATGAAGTCGCCCTTCGCGCCCAAGGGGTCGGCGCCCTTGTAATAGCCCTTGGTCGGATGGGTGAGGCAAAGCCCCATATAGGTCGCGACCGACATCGGGCCAGCGGTGCGGATCTGGAAGTCGATCTGCTCTTCAAGGCTAAGGCTTTGGCTCATCCAGCGCTCCTATGGCCGCAGCGGGTTTTCGCGGCGCGTCGCAGCGTAGGCGACGAGAATGATGCCGCCCAAAAGGATCGGCAGGCTCAGCACCTGGCCTTGGGTCAGCCAGCCGCCGTAAAGGTAGCCGATATGTGCATCGGGCAAGCGAACGAATTCGACAAGAATTCTGGCCAGCGAATAGCCGATGGCAAAAATGCCGGCGACAAGACCCGGCTTTCGCAATGCATAAAAGACATGGGTCGCGATGCGGATGGCGAGGAACAGCAGCAGGCCTTCGAGAGCCGCCTCGTAGAGCTGGCTCGGATGACGCGGTACCTGCATCGGATCGGTGGGGAAGATGACGGCCCATGCCACGCTTGCCGGGGCGCCATAAAGCTCGCCATTGATGAAGTTGGCGATACGCCCAAGAAAGATGCCGATCGTTGCGACCGAAGCGATGAGGTCAAGCGAGGAGAGCCAATTGCCGCCCTTCGAGCGGCTAAAGAGGATTGCGGCCAGCGCCAGGCCCAGCATGCCGCCATGAAAGGACATGCCGCCATCGAGTGTGTTGATGATCTCGATGGGGTTCTGGAGATAATAGGGCAGGTTGTAAAACAGCACATAGCCGAGCCGCCCGCCGATGACGATGGCAAGCATGGTCCAGAAGGCGAAGTCCCAGATGTCCTTGGCCGGGAAGGGCGGATGGCCACGATGCCACAGATGCTGCTTGCTCAGCATCCGATAGCCATAAGCGGCGCCCAAGAGCGTTCCGACGAGGTAGGCCAGCGCATACCAGCGGATGGCGATTGGGCCGATGGCAAAGGCGATGGGATCGATATTGGGAAAGGGCACGGGACAATCCTTGACGCTGGCGCGGACCATTGCCGCTTCGCCCGCTCTGGTCAAGGCGGGACCTCTGCCCTACATATCGGTGCAAGAGCACATTCACGGAAGAGACGACAGATGAACCAGAACAACCGCATTTTCGACGGCCTTGGTCGGGTCATGAACGAAGCCGCCGGCGTTGCCGATGGCGTGCGGCGCGAAGTCGAGACCGTGGTCAAGAGCCAGGCCCAGCGCATCGTCAACGACATGGAATTGGTCAAGCGCGAAGATTTTGACGCCTTGCGTGAACTGGTGCAGGTGCAGGGCGAAGAGATCGACGCGCTGCGCAAGGAAATCGCAGCGCTGCGCACGACTCCTCCCACAACAATCTGAGCCCCCTAGACCTCATGGTGAGCCTGTCGAACCACGAGGTCGCAGCCACAGTGTGCCCGACCTCGTCCTTCGACAAGCTCAGGATGAGGTCTCAAGTGCAAGCCCCATTTCGGCACAGCTGGAGCGGGGCTGTTAATTTGGCGTTAATCTTTAAGCCGCACCATCATCCACAGGAGATTGTCCTCTCCCTGCCGCACCTTGTCCCCTGAATCAGTGACCTTGTGTAGGTTGATCGAAGGAGGACGATTCGTAAGCCGTTGTTGCGGCAAGCTAGTTCTCTTGCGTACCCCCGTTTGCCGGCCGCTGGCCCGCAAGGTTTGCAACGCTTCCGAGGACGAACGAGCGGATGTCCCTGATTGAATTCGAGCCCGACCGGGTTTCTCATCCGGTGGACCTGGTCGAGCACATTGCTTCCATCAACGACTGGACCTTCGAGCGTCAGGACGCCGACGAAATTTCGATTTCGGTGCGCGGCGGCTGGTCGGACTACCATGTGTCCTTCAATTGGATGGAAGACCTGGAGTCGCTCCATATCGCCTGCGCCTTCGACCTCAAGGTCCCCGATGCGCGGCGCCACGAAATCAAGCAGTTGATCAGCCTCATCAACGAGCAACTGTGGATCGGTCACTTCGACATCTGGAACAAGGAAGGCGTGGTCCTGTTCCGCAATTCGCACCTTCTCACGGGCGGCGCCGATGTCGCCGCAGCAGTGCGAAGCCCTGCTGCGCTCGGCGACCGATAGCTGCGACCTATATTACCAAGCCTTCCAGTTCGTCGTCTGGGCCGGCAAGTCCGCTGCCGATGCCCTCAGCCACGTAATGTTCGAAACGGTGGGCGAAGCCTGATGAACTCTTTGCGCAATATCGGCCCGGTCATGCTGATCGGTGCCGGGAAGATGGGCCTGGCCCTGGCGCAGGGTTGGCTCGACGGCGGCCTGCCGGCCTCCAATCTGGTGCTGGTTGACCCGTCTCCCAGTGACGCGGCAAAGGACCTGGCTGAAGATTACGGTCTCGTTCTTTACTCCGAGGCAGCCGGCCTCCAGCCCAATGCTCTGGTGCTGGCCGTCAAGCCACAGGTCATCGGACCGGTCATGGAAAGCCTGATCGGCGTCGTCGGACCGCAGACAATGGTGCTGTCCATCATGGCCGGCATTTCGATCGACCGGCTTGCCGATGGCTTGCGTACCGGGCGGGTCGTGCGCTCCATGCCCAACACGCCGTCACAGATCGGCAAGGGCGTTTCCGGCGCGGTTGCTGGTGCCGCAGTTTCCGCCAACGAGCGCGATGCTGCCGAGGCGTTGCTGGCAGCGGCAGGACGGGTCGTCTGGTTCGAGGCTGAAAGCGATCTCGATTCAGTAACTGCCGTTTCCGGTTCAGGTCCGGCCTATGTGTTTAATCTTGTGGAAGCTCTTGCGGCCGCCGCGGTGGAGCAGGGGCTTGAGCCCGGTGTCGCCATGATCCTGGCGCGGCAAACGGTGATCGGTGCCGCAGCACTGATGGAAGTCGATCAGGCTCCCGCCAGTACCTTGCGCCAGAACGTGACCTCGCCCAACGGCACGACGGCCGCGGCGCTCCAGGTGCTGATGGCGGAGGATGGGCTGACACCTTTGATCGGCCGTGCTGTTGATGCCGCGCGAAAGCGCAGCGAAGAACTGGGTCGCGGCTAGATTTATCCCCGCCTGCTTGATCCGGCTTATATCTTGCCCGTCAGGTTCAGCCGATCGAGCACGTTCCTGTCGGAGGGGTCTACCATCCCGACTAGAAACAGCCGCACCATGCGCGCAGCTTCCGGGGACAGGGCATCGATCGAGGCGTCTATGCGGCTTGCCTGGCTTTCCGAAAGCCGGGCAAAAAACTGGCGGCCCTTCTCGGTTGCATGCAAGAGCCGCTGCCGACGATCGGCATCGCCGGTGCGCTGTTCGATATAGCCATTGTCGATCAGCTGCCGCAGAACTCGCGCCAGGCTCTGCTTGGTGATTTTGAGAATATCGAGCAGGTCGGCGACCGGCATGCCCGGCCGCAGATTGACGAAGTAGAGCACGCGGTGGTGCGCCCGCCCAAAGCCCTGTCGTTCCAACAAGGCATCGGCGTCGCCGGTAAAGTCGCGATAGGCGAAAAAGAACAGGCCCATGATGTCGAGCGGCAGGTCGGCCCAATCGGCTTGTGCGGAATTTATGTCAGCCTTGTTGACATTCTTTTGGTCCGGTGCCATCGTGTCCCCATAGCCGCACTAAAGGTCTTATCCCAAAGCCGTTCCGGTTTGCCAAGGGTCGACCCGAAGTGCATGATCGACTGCACAAGCGCCCCAGGGGCGCATTCTTTTTCGGAGGGGACTATGGCCGGCGTGCCGATGGACCAGCGCGAAGGCTGGATCTGGTTCGATGGTGAACTCAAACCCTGGCAGGATGCCAAGATCCACGTGCTGACGCATGGCCTGCATTATGCAAGCTCGGTGTTCGAAGGCGAGCGCGCCTATGGCGGCGAGATCTTCAAGTCTCGCGAACATACGGAGCGCCTGATCCGCTCCGCGGCAACGCTCGACATGCCCTTTCCCTATTCGGTCGACGAGATCGAGGCTGCAAAGCGCCTCGTACTCGACAAGAATGGCCTGGTCGACGCCTATGTGCGCCCGGTTGCCTGGCGCGGTTCGGAAGAGCTTTCCGTGCCGGCCCGCAACAACAAGGTTCATGTCGCCATCGCTGCCTGGGTCTGGCCCAGCTATTTCTCGGTCGAGGAAAAGCTCAAGGGCATTCGCCTCGAATGGAGCAAGTGGAAGCGTCCGTCGCCGGAAACCATTCCGTCCTCAGCCAAGGCGGCTGGTCTCTACATGATCTGCACCCTTTCCAAGGACGCAGCCATGGCCAATGGTTTTGCCGATGCGCTGATGCTGGATTATCGCGGCTATGTGGCGGAAGCCACCGGCGCCAACGTGTTCTTCATCAAGGGCAAGGACATCACGACGCCGACGCCCGATTGCTTCCTCAACGGTATCACGCGGCAGACGTTGATCGCGCTGGCCAAGGAAAACGGCTTCACCGTCACCGAACGCCACATCATGCCCGAAGAGCTTGGGCAGTTCGACGAGTGCTTCCTCACCGGCACCGCAGCGGAAGTTACCCCGTGTCGCTGATCGGCGACTATAAGTTCACGCCGGGCGAAGGGTGCCGCACCTTGATCGATGCCTATGCCTCGGCCGTGCAGCCAAAGCGCGCTGCGGCCGAGTAAGTCTTCTCGTCTTCCTGAGCTTGAAAGTGCCCGCCTATTCGGCGGGCATTTTGCTTTGCCCCTGCCATCCCGGCTCAGCGCCGAACAGGGTCTCGCGCACCAGCCCGGTCGTATAGCCACGCGTGTTGTGCGCGTTGAGTGCGTAGTCCGGGTTCTCCATCAACACCGCATGCAGCTGGGGCAGGTTGTAGAAGGGCACGCTCGGATAAAGGTGGTGCTCGAGGTGATGATTGACGTTGTGCGGCGCAAAGAACACCCGCTCCCAAAGGTGCGGCAGCACGCTGCGGGTTCCGCCGAGCTCATGGCTATAGTCCATATTGCCGAAATGCTCGGCAACGCTGCGCACATGCATGAACAGGAAAAACGCCGTCAGGTAAGGCACGAACCAGTAGAGCAGCACATCCGTCCAGATGCCCAGCACTGTGAACAAAGCCGCCATGGCGACATAAAAGCCTAGTCGCGCAAGGCGATAGGATAGCGGCGACTTATCGAGAAGCCGCAGGCGGCCCATGATGTTGAAGATGTCAATGATCGAGCTCACGACCAGAACATAACCAACGAGATCGAGCACGCCTTCCTGCCACTGCTTGGGGAAGACAAACTTGCGGTTGCCCAGCTTGAAGACCCAGTCCGGATCCTGGTCGGTATTGGTGTAGCGGTGATGGGCCAGGTGGTTGGTGCGGTAGCTCGCAACAGTCGTCAGGATCGGCCAGGGAGAAGCAGGTCGCAAACCCAGTCGCTCAACTCCTTGCGGCCGTTGATGAAGCGGTGGTGCGCGAATTCATGCAGTAGAATCGCAAAGCCATGCATGCGGCCGCCGATGACGGCAACGGCCACTGCATAGACCAGCGGGTTCTGTGCCCATTGCGAAACGGCGATCGCCGCCGCGATAAGCCCCCAATCGAAGGCGATGGCCAGGGCCGTGCGCCAGGGACGAAGCACCGACAAGCTCTTGAGCGTGGCGGGATGAACATAGGATTTGGCCATAGCGTCACTCCTCCCGCCAAATGCGGCGATGGTGTTAACGCATTATTAACCGATCCAGCGCGATCGCGCATCCTTGTCTTTTGGCATGGTTACTACCCACCGGGCGCCGGTCGCCGTCTCTTCCTGCTTCCAGAACGGAGCATCGGTCTTGAGGTAGTCCATCAGGAATTGCGCGCCTTCGAACGCGGCCTTGCGGTGGGGCGCAAGGGTCATCACCATCATGATGGTTTCGCCGGGCACGAGCCGTCCATGGCGGTGGATGATGGCGGCGTCAGTCAGGCCGAAGCGGCTTATCGCCTGCTCGCGAAGCGCTGCCAATTCGTTGGTCGCAAGCTCCTCGTAGCATTCGAGAATCAGCGCCAGGATCGGATCGTTGGGCAAGGAGCGGACAAGACCGGTAAAGGTCACCATGGCGCCCACATCGGTATGCGACGCGGCAAAGCGGTTGGCCTCTGCGCCAGCGTCGAAACCGTCGGCGGTAACGCGGATCACCTTAGCCGCCCGTCATCGGCGGCAGGATAGCAACGGTCTGCGCGCCATCGAGCGGCGTATCCCAGGGCACGATGCGGGCATCGCGGCTGAGCTTGAAGATCGAAGGGTCGGCCATCGCATAGTCGAGCGCTTCGTCCCGCGACCGCAACCAACTCACAAGATCCGCCAAGGTCTGGACCTCTGCGGGTGGCGCAACCTCGTCGCTGGCGCGGTTGAGACGTTCACGCAACCAAGCGAAGTAGAGAACCTTCATCTGCCGATTCCGGAGAGGTGCGGCCAGGAGGCGCGTAGATAATTCCAGCCGGTAATCAACGTGATGATTCCAGCCGCCCAAAGCAGGATGTCGGACAAAAGAACGACCGCTGGCACAACGCCTTCAAGAAGGATGACAGCCAGGGCGACAAGCTGAATTGTTGTCTTCCATTTGGCCAACTGGCTGACCGGCAGGACGACGGTCTTGTTGCCGAGGAACTCGCGCAGCCCCGAGATAAAGAACTCGCGGAAGTAGATGGCGGTCACGGGTATCATGTCCCAGGCCGACAGCGAGCCATCCCAGGCGAGGGCGGCGATCAGAATGCCGACCAGGAGCTTGTCGGCGATCGGATCGAGCATGCGCCCAAGATCGGAATACTGGTCCCAGGCCCGCGCCAGATAGCCATCGAGGTAGTCGCTGACAGCCGCCAGAACATAGAGAACCAGCGCCACGATGCGCAGGGTCGGGTCTCCACTCATAACCATGGCGACGATCGGAATGATCGCCAGGATGCGAGCGATGGTGATGATATTGGGGACGAGAAGCAGCGGATTGCGGTTCATGGGGGAGAGAACAGGAAGGGCAGCGGGGGTCAAGGCCGTGACACGGTAAAGTGCCACGGCCCTAAAGATTGACCGGTCAAGCAACGGCCTGGGTGGTCACCGCTCGGCGTTTCTCGACCGCATGGGCAAGGGTGTTGAGGGCGGTGACCGTCGTGTCCCAATCGATGCAGCCATCGGTGATGGACTGGCCGTAGACCAATTCCTTGCCCGCCACCAGGTCCTGGCGGCCCGCGACAAGGTTGGACTCGATCATGACGCCGACAATGCGCCGATCTCCGGCCGCCATCTGGTTGCCGATATCGGCGAGAACCTTGGGCTGGTTTTCCGGATCTTTGGACGAATTGGCGTGGCTGGCGTCGATCATGATGGCGGGGTTCAAGCCAGCCTTTGTCGCGGCCAGGGCCGCAGCCTCGACGTTGGCGGCATCGTAGTTCGTGGTTTTGCCGCCGCGCAGGATGATGTGGCAATCTTCATTGCCGGTCGTTGCTGCAATAGCCGAGCGGCCGTCCTTGGTGACGGCGAGGAAATGGTGGGGGTGAGAGGCGGAGAGTACCGCGTCCAGCGCGATCTTGACGTTGCCATCGGTGCCGTTCTTGAAGCCGACCGGGCAGGAAAGGCCTGAGGCCAGTTCGCGGTGGATCTGCGATTCGGTGGTGCGTGCGCCAATTGCGGCCCAGGAAACGAGGTCGGCGATGTATTGCGGCGTTGTCATATCGAGGAATTCGCAGGCCGCCGGAAGGCCAAGATTGTTGACGTCGAGCAGCATCGTGCGGGCCACGTTGAGGCCTTCGGCAATGTTGAAGCTGCCATCGAGATCGGGGTCGTTGATCAGGCCCTTCCAGCCAACGGTCGTGCGGGGCTTTTCGAAGTAGACGCGCATGATGATTTCGAGCCGATCGCCGAGCTCTTCGCGCAGCACGACCAGGCGTCGGGCGTAGTCCATCGCTGCCTTGGGATCGTGGATGGAGCAGGGACCAACGACCACGGCGAGCCGGTCGTCCCGGCCGGTCAGGATATTGTGGAAGGCGTGGCGGGCGGCAATAACGGTGCGCGTCGCGGCATCGGTGCGCGGATGCTGGCGCATCACATCGATCGGCGTCGGAAGCGGTTTGATTTCGGTGATGCGCAGGTCGTCGGTGGATTTAAGCATGTCGTGGTCCTCGGTGTTTTAGGTCGAGGGGCCACAAAAAAGCCGCCTCGGAAGTCGGGCGGCTGGCTTGCGATTTGGTCTGGTCTGGTCTTGTCGGGATCAGGACGCGCGCGCAATAGCCTCCGCCGGGAGCGGATAGCTAAAGTACCAATAAAAGGTGGCGGCGTTGATCATGGCGGTAAGCTAGCGCGACAGCCGGGACCTTGTCGAGTCCCGACTTTGGTAGGGGATCTCAGCCCGCCATGGCCATGTTGAAGGCATCGAGCCGCAGGATGGTGACCTCGCCATCCCAGACGGGCCACAGCTTTCTATGGAGATCGACGAAACGTTCGGTCCAGTGCACGATTTCGGCCTCGCTCGGCAGATCGTAGATGGCGTAGCCGCCCAGCATCTCCTTGGCTTCGGCATAGGGGCCATCGGTGACCAGCTGGCCCTTACGTGTCGTGACAGTGCCGGCCAAGGCCATGCCACCGGTCTCCGTCATGCGGATTCCCGCTTCCATGCCGAGCTGGACGATGGCCTGCATCAGTTCGCCCGGCGGATTGTTGGCGACCTCTGGATTGAGCGTCTTGACCATGGTGAGGAATTTCATCGGTATTCTCCGGACTGTGTTTCGCCAAAGCGACGAGCAGGCCCGGCCGGCTTCGACAATTTTTTCAACTGCGATTGAAGTAATCGTAGACCAGCTGAGCCATGGCGCGGGAAATGGTGGGCACGGACTGCAGATCGACCAGCGACGCGCGGCTGACGGCCTTGGCCGAGCCGAAGTGATTGAGCAAGGCTCGCTTGCGTGTGGGCCCGATGCCCTCGATCTCGTCGAGCGGGTTCTTGATCTGGTCTTTCTTGCGCTTGGCGCGATGCGTGCCGATAGCGAAACGGTGCGCCTCGTCGCGCAGTCGCTGGACATAATAGAGCACCGGATCGCGGTGCGGCAGCATGAAGGCGTCCTTGCCCTCCATGAAGAATTTTTCGCGACCCGCATCGCGCTCCTCGCCCTTGGCGATGCCAATGAAGGTCACCTCTTTGGGCAGGTTGAGCTGGGCAATGACTTCGCGCACGGCGTTGAGTTGACCGGCGCCGCCGTCGATGAAGACGACGTCCGGCCAGTCCGGCATGCCGCTATCCTCGACCTCATCGGCTTCGGCATCGCTTTCATTGGCGAGCCGGGTAAAGCGGCGGGTCAGCACTTCGCGCATCATGCCGAAGTCGTCGCCGGCGGTGATCTCGGATTTGATGTTGAAGGTCCGATAGTGCTTTTTGGAAAAGCCCTCTTCGCCCGCCACGATCATGGCGCCGACCATGTTCGTGCCGGAGATGTGGGAGTTGTCATAGACTTCGATGCGGCGCGGCGGTTCGTCGAGGCCAAAGCAATTGGCGACGCCTTCAAGCAGCGTGCGGTTGGATGCGCCTTCAGCCAACTGCCGGCCAAGGGCTTCGCGCGCATTGTTGAGTGCGTGATTGACCAGGTCGCGCTTCTCGCCACGCTGCGGCTGCTCGATATAAACGCGTCGACCGGCGCGGCTGGTCAGTGCCTCTTCCATCAAGCCGTGTTCCGCCAGTTCGTGGCTAACCAGCACCAGGCGCGCAGGGGTGCGGTTCTCGTAGAACTGGGCAATGAAGGCTTCAAGAACTTCGGCGTCGGAGAGCGATGCGTCCGCGCGGGGGCGGTAGGGATAGTTGCCCCAGTTCTGATAGGCACGGAAGAAGAAGACCTGAACGCAGAACTGTCCGCCTTCGTGGTGGATGGCAAAAACGTCGGCTTCCTCGACCGACTTGGCCGTGGCGTCGCCCTGCGATTGCACCAGCGCCAGGGCGCCAAGGCGGTCGCGGATCAGTGCGGCGCGCTCGAAGTCCATGTCCTCGGCTGCCTTGCTCATGTCGGCCTGAAGGTGCTTGCGAACCGCGTCGGACTTGCCGGACAGAAACTGGCGCGCATCTTCGACCAGTTCGCCATAGGCTTCGAGGCTGATCTCACGGGTGCAGGGCCCAGCGCAGCGCTTGATCTGATATTGAAGGCAGGGCCGCGTGCGCGCGGCATAGAAACTGTCCGAGCAGTTGCGCAGCAGAAAGGCCTTCTGCAGGCTGGCGATGGTGCGGCCGACCGCGGTTGCCGAAGCGAAGGGGCCGAAATAGTGACCGGGACGGCGACGGGTGCCGCGATGCTTGGTGAGCTCCGGCGCTTCGTGGTCGGTGGCGATGTGGATATAGGGAAAGCTCTTGTCATCGCGCAGCAGCACGTTGAAGCGTGGCTTCAACCGCTTGATCATATTGGCTTCAAGCAGCAGCGCCTCGGACTCGGTCTCGGTCCGCACGAACTCCATGCTGACGGTCGCAGCGATCATGCGCTGGAGGCGCAGCTCCAGTCCGTCGGGACGCGTATAGTTGGTGACGCGTGCCTTGAGGTTGCGGGCCTTGCCCACATACATGACCTCGCCCCCGGCATCGAGCATGCGATAAACGCCAGGTGCATTGGGGAGAGTGCGAACAAAGGCCCGGATGACGTCCGGACCGGATGGAGGAGGCAGGGCAGTTGTGTCGGTCATAGGCGCGGGGTTGGTCCGCTTTCAGGCGGAAAAACAAGATGTTCCCCGCCATCAAGGGCCAGCATCTGGCCGGTAAAGGCGGGCAGGGCGAGAAGCGTCAACACCCCTTGGGCAATGGCCTCGGGGCCAGCATGGCGCTTCAGCGGCAAGGCGTAGACTGAAGCATCGAACTCGGCCTGGCTTTGCCGTGAATTGGGCAGAACTGGCCCCGGTCCAATGGCATTGACGCGGATCGTGGGAGCCAAGGTCTGAGCCAGGGTACGCGTGGCGGTCCAGAGCACTGATTTGGATAGATAGTAGCTGAAAAAGGCAGGAGAAGGGGCAAGGACGCGTTCGTCGATCATATTGACGATATTGCCCTCGGCGCCTTCCGGGACCTGAGCAGCGAAGTCGCGGGCGAGGAAGATCGGCACCTCGGCGTGGATGGCAAAGTGCTTGTCCCAGAGCTCTTCGGTGACGTCGCGGGCGCTGTCGGGTTCGAACATCGAGGCGTTGTTGACGAGGACCGTCAGAGGACCAAAGAAAGCCGCGGCCCTCTCGATGACGGCGGCGCGCTCCCCTCGATTTCCAAGGTCTGCCTGAAGGATGTCCGCCTTGCCGCCACCGGCCCTGATCTGATTCATGACAGACCGGGCACCCTCTTCGTCAGAACGGTAATGGATCACGACTGCGTAGCCATGCGACGCCAGCTTGGTGGCGATGGCGGCGCCGATGCGGTCGCTGGCGCCGGTGACAAGCGCGACGGCCTCGGACTGATTCGCGGTGGGTTTGCTGGGGCTGGACATCGGGCGAACCATAGGACGGTTGCGGCGCTTTCTTCAATCCGGCGCAGTTTGTATCGGCGCTCACTATCCTCCCAGGCATGACAAGATGTGGCAGGAAGGTATAGGCAGCGATTCTGGTGCACACCTCCGCGCCAGTTTGCTTCTCCTGCACGAGTCTCATCATGACCACCCTAGACAGCGAGCGGACCGACCATGTCGGTCGCGCAATCATTCTGACGCTGATCACCGTTACCGTGTTCGGCGTTCAGGATGCTGTTTCCAAGATTCTTGTGCAGAGCTATTCGCCGTTCCAGATCACCATGATGCGCTATTGGGGTTTTGCCCTGTTTGCGTTGTTCCTCGTGGCGCGTCAGGCGCCATTGCGGCAGGCATTTCGATCGAAAGTGCCGCTATGGCAGGTTGTGCGCGGCACGCTGCTGATTGCCGACATCTGGTTTTTCGCATTGGCGCTGCAGACGGTGCCGCTTGGTGAGCTGCAGGCGATCGTCATTGTTTATCCTCTGCTGGTGACCCTCTTCGCAATTCTCGTGCTGGGTGAGAAGGTGGGCATCTTCCGCTTCGCGGCTGTCGGCGTCGGCTTTCTTGGTGCCATGGTGATCATGCGGCCCGGCGGCGTGCCCCTGACCTGGGGTGTTTTCTGTGGCCTCGCCTCGGCAACGCTTTATGCGCTCTATATCGTCCTGACGCGCAAGGTCAGCCGGGTGGACAGCGCCGCCACCAGCATGACCTATGCCGCCGTGGTCGGCCTTGTACTGTCGACTGGGCTCGGAGTGTTTTTCTGGCAGCCGATGGGATGGACCGAGCTTGCCATGACGGTGCTGATCATGGGTACCACCTGCGCCGGGCACGGGCTTATGGTGTTTGCACTGAGCATGGCGCCGGCGAGCACGGTGCAGCCGTTCAACTATTTCTCGCTGCCCTGGGCCATCGTTCTCAGCATCATCCTCGTCTTCGGACAGTGGATCGATCCGATCCGATCTTGTTGTCGGTGCCGCGATCATCGTGGCCGCGGGTCTTGTGATCATGGCACGCGAGCGCGTCCGCAAAGTCTCGGTCACTCCTCAGGAGGCCCTGCCCGGGCATGAATGATACTGTGGACCGAATGAAAAACGCCGCCCCGAGGGGCGGCGCTGAAGAGTGGGTTAGTTGCCGGCGCAGAAGTAGCCGTTCGGGCCATTGAAGCAGAAGCTTGCACCCGGGTTGGATGGGTAGACCGGATAAGGCTGCGGGCGCGGGTTATTCCAGTGGGGCGGACGCGGGGGACGCGGGTTCCAGTGCGGTGGACGCGGCGGCGGATCATAGACCGGGGGACGCGGACGCGGCGGTGGGTTGTAGCCGCCGTTCCAGTCGTCATCGTTCCAACCGCCGCCACGCGACAGATAGTTGGACGATACCCAGCCATCGGGGCCGCGCTTTTGCACATAGCACCAGCTGCCGCGGCACTGCTGAACGTCAACGGTTTCACCGCGGCGCAACGTATCGACAACGCCGTAGCCGGTACCCGGACCGGAGCGAACGTTGACATTGCCGGTGGCAACGGCAGGGGCGGCAAAGGCAGTGGCGGCAGTGGCCAGCAGGGTCAGGCCCGCCAAACCAGATGCGAGTAAGGTCTTCCGGATCGTCATGGTAATCCTTTCCGAGAAAGCGAGTGGCGTTTTCCGCCGGTGAAGGCAGATAAGCTCATCCCGGATGAACCCAAGCTGAATGAGCCATTAAGCCAAAAACGGACTGCGCTTGGCCGAGTTCCCGGCCTGATCAGAGCCGAAGAAGGTCGACGAAGCGGCCAAGTGCGGCGGCAAAGCGCTTGCGTTGCTTGGGCTTCAACTCGCCGAGCAAGGCTTCTTCGAGCTGTGCCCAATGATCGGCAAGGCTGTTGCGGATGCGCGTGCCGCGATCGGTAAGGGCAAGTCCGGGTTCAAGCAGCGGGCCGACAGCCTGACGGGTCACGAGGTCCCGCTCGGCAAGCCGCTCGATGCGGAGCGACAAGGCTTCGAGGGGAAGGCCCAGTTCATGGGCCAGATCGGCTTCCGTGGTCCCCGATCGCCCCAACACGAAAAGCACGGCGTCGTCACCCGGCTCCAATCCCTTTTCGAGGACGGGCACGAGCAGCGCCTGATGCGCCAGCTGGCCGGCCTGGATTAACCGGTATAGTGCCGATCGTGGGGAAGGTCTGGACATAGGCGGGAAAATAGTCCGAACTCCTCTGTGCCGTCGATGCGGCTTCCATCCTATCGTTAATCGGGAAACGACCAAGAGCCCATGTTGTTCGGTCCACATAGATGGGTTATGCGGTTCACACCCGCTGGACGCTATGGATTGCCATGACGCAGGACCTTGCCCGGATACGCGCCTTCGTCCAAGTCTTCGATGCGGGCGGCTTTTCTTCCGCGGCTCGCCAGCATGGTCGCTCTAAGGCCCTGCTCAGCAAATATGTCACCGATCTCGAAGATTATCTGGGCGTCCGGCTGATGAACCGGACGACGCGCAAGCTGAGCCTCACCGAAGCTGGCGAGGCCTATTACCGGGAAGCGTCGGGGCTGCTGCAACAGCTCGACGATCTCGATGCCACCATCACTGACCAGACCGCCGAGCCGCGCGGGTTGTTACGTGTTTCGGCGCCGCGCAATTTTGGCGAGTCGACGCTGGCGCCCGCGATCTTCGAATACCTTCAGAAGTTCCCCAAGGTGCAGCTCGATCTGCGCCTCGAGGACCGCTATGTCGACCTGGTCGATGAAGGCATCGACGTCGCTTTGCGTATCTCCACGCTGGCGGACTCGTCCCTGATTGCGCGCAAGATCGCCGACATGCATGTGGTGATCGGGGCCGCTCCGGCGCTGCTGAAACGGGTGGGGACGCCGCAGCACCCCGAAGATTTGCGGCATCTGCCGTGCATCATCGACGTCAATCTGCAGGGCCAATCGAACTGGCGGTTTACCGAAGAAGGCAAGACCATTTCGGTGCCGGTGAACGGGCCCTTGCGCGTCAACTCCCCCTTGGCAGCGCTGACTGCGGCCGTGATGGGTCTCGGTTTTGTCGTATTGCCCTCCTATCTGGCCGAGCCTGCCGTGCAGCGCGGCGAGCTCGTGCCGGTCCTGCCGGGGTTCCTGCCGACCGGCCAGACGCTGCAAGCCGTCTATCCCCACCGGCGGCACCTTGCCGGCAAGGTTCGGGCGCTGATCGACCATCTGGTGGAGTGGTTCGCCACCCATCCCATTCATTGAGGACCCAAGAGGTTGAGCTTTTCGCGCTGGCGGAATTGGACTGCCGCTTCCGTCCTTTTGCTTGCGGCCATGAGCCAGCCGGCTTTGGCGCATCCGCACATCCTGATCGATGCCAAGCTGACTGTCGGCTTTGACGCGCAAGGCCGTATCGAGAGCCTGCGCAACAGCTGGACATTTGACAGCGCCTTTTCGGTCTGGATGGTGCAGGGGCTCGATACCGACGGGGGACAGCACAGTCAGCTCCGCGGAGATGCAGGAGCTGGCCGACGAGAACATGGTCGGTCTCGCCGACTATGGCTTCTACACCTATGCCGGCGACGGCGTGGACTTTACGCCGGTCGGCGACCAGCGCATGACCTACGAGAACAACCGCGTGACGCTCGATTTCAGCGTTGCTGCAGTCGCGCCCGAAGCGCCGGGTCCGCGGTTCGAGATCGGTATCTACGATCCCGAATATTATGTCGCTATCGGCATTGCCGAAGCCGGCGACGTGACGCTCGAGAATGCTCCAGCCGATTGCGTCGTAACGCTTGAATCACCCGTGCCGATGTCGAGCGAGGTCGAAGAACGGCTCTATGCGCTGGGCCCAGAAGTACTTGAACTGCCGCCCGATCTCGCCGCGGCGATGCGCGGCACGCAGGGCGTGGTGGTAATTGGCTGTGGAGACGCTCCGCCTCCGGCCACGGCCGTCGAGGCCGTAACCGAGATGGCGCAGCGAGCGCCCGCTGCGCCATTTGGCGGCCCGCCGCCAGAAGTTGGTCTCGACCTGCCGCGGGCTGGTTTTTTTGGTTGGCTGCAGACGCAGCAACGCGACTTTTATCGAGCCATGACGGGCGCACTCGATGCGCTGCGCACTGACTGGACAGCATTCTGGGTGCTTGGTGGCTTGAGCTTCCTTTATGGCGTCTTTCATGCGGCCGGGCCCGGTCACGGCAAGGTGGTGATCTCGTCCTATGTGCTCGCCAATGAACGGCAGCTGCGGCAGGGGATCGTGCTCAGTGCGATATCTGCGCTGCTGCAATCGGTGGTGGCGATCGGCTTTGTCCTCGTTCTTGTGGGGGTGCTGAACCTCACCAGCACAGCGATGGGCGAAGCTGCGCATTGGGTGGGCGTCGTTTCCTATGCGCTTGTGGCGCTGCTCGGTGCCTGGCTGGTGGTGCGCAAGCTTTTCGGACTTGGTCATCACCATCATGAGCATCACCATCACGGACACGAGCACCACGGTCACCACGATCATGATCATCACGCTCAGGACCATCATATGCACCATGCTATCGGCCCCGGGGATTTGCGGCATAACTGGCGCGAGCAGCTGGGTGTCGTGCTGGCGGTAGGCCTGCGGCCATGTTCGGGCGCGCTGGTGGTGCTGGTCTTTGCCTTGTCGCAGGGCTTGCTTGCCGCAGGGATCGCCGCTGTCTTGCTGATGGGTCTGGGCACGGCGATCACCGTCGCAGCCCTTGCCACTCTAGCCGTCATGGCCAAGGGGCTGGCCGCGCAAATCGGCGGCACCGAAAGTCGGATGGCCGGGCATGTGCTTTGGTGGGCAGAGCTTCTCGGCGCTATCGCGGTTCTAGCCTTTGGTATCCTTCTGTTGATCGCATCCTTTTAAACGCGACCCATCGCCGCCTTGCGGCGTGGGCGCAAAAGGTTAAGGTGCCGGCCAATCTGGAACCTTTCCAATCTTGCCCATGTCCGCACATCTTCCTCCCGACCATCCCTCCGTTCCCAAGCAGAAGATCGGCGTTTTGCTGCTCAATCTCGGGACACCGGACGGCACCGACTATTGGAATGTGCGGCGTTATTTGCGCGAGTTCCTTTCGGACCCTCGCGTCATCGAAACCAACAAGCTTCTTTGGTGGCCGATCCTCAACCTCGTCATCCTCAGTTTCCGGCCACAAAAAGCGGTCATGCCTATGCGCAAATCTGGGACCGCGAGAAAAACGAAAGTCCACTCCGCGTCATCACCCGTAATCAGGCCGAAAGCTTAGCGCAGCGCCTAGGGGCGAGGATATCGTTGTCGATTTCGCCATGCGCTACGGCAATCCGTCGACCGAAAGCGTGCTGAAGCGAATGCAGGCCGAGGGCTGCCAGAAGATCCTGCTCGTGCCGCTCTATCCGCAGTATTCGGCGACCACGACGGCGACGGCCAATGACAAGGCGTTCGACGCACTCAAAACCATGAGGTGGCAGCCCGCAGTGCGAACTGCGCCAGCTTATTTTGACGATCCAAAATATATCGAGACGCTGGCCAATTCGATCCGCGACGGCGTCGAAGCGCTTCCGTTCGAGCCGGATCTGGTGATTACCTCCTATCACGGCATGCCGGTCGAGTACCTCAAGAAGGGCGATCCGTATCATTGCCAATGTTATAAGACGACGCGGCTGGTGCGGGAATATCTTGGCTGGCCCAAGGAAAAGCTGATGGTGACGTTCCAGAGCCGTTTCGGGCCGACGGAATGGCTGCAGCCTTATACCGACAAGACGCTGGAAGCGCTGCCCGGCAAGGGCGTGAAGAAGGTGGCCATCCTTGCTCCGGCTTTCTCGGCTGACTGTATCGAGACGCTGGAAGAAATCGCGATGGGCGGCAAGGAAACCTTCATGCATGCTGGCGGCGAGCAGTTCGCCTATATCCCGTGCCTCAACGCCTCGCCCTCCGGCATGGACATGATCGAAGCCATGGTGCGACGCGAGCTCAGCGGCTGGATCTGATCACCACCCCGGGCCGCTGAAGTCCGGTGGCGTCACGTTGACCAAGCCACGGCCGACCAGATCGTTGCGGCTTACCCAGCCGTAGTCGGGGATGCGGCACCACTGACCTGCATCGGCGCCGCTCAGCACATGACCGCTATCGGCAATGCCGCCGAAACGGGATTCGCGATCGACCTGCGTGCACCGGTCGATTGGAAGCTCGGTGCCATTTTCGACATAGCCGATGACGGTGTATCGGTCGCTCGGGCCCGAATAGATAGCAACCGTGCCGCCGGAGACCCGAGCGGTGATCGGCGCGGCCAAAACGGGTGCGATCATGGCACAACCTGCGAAAGCCAGCGGCAAAAGCTTGAAAAGTGCGGAAGCATGGTTCGAACGGCGAGACTTCGACGCGGCCATGACCGACAATGCTGCCTCGCTGGGCGACGCAAGCAAACTCGAGAGTGAGAACATATGCATGCGGTGCCTCCAGTTTGCTGATGCTTAAAGATGTGGCGGCGCCTTTGAAGGGCGCCGCCATTGATTGTAGCACCGAGGCATCAGGCGTCGAATAAATTAGCCGAGCGCGCCCTGAAGGGCTTCGAGATGCGCGATGTGCTCGGTGATCATGCCCTTGGCAAGCTTGGTGACGTTGACATGCTCGCGGTTGGTGCCGGCGCTGAGATATTCTTCCTGTATGGCCAGCAGCTGCTGATGGCCTTCGAGGTTGGCGGCGACATAGGCGCTGTCGAATTCGGCGCCGGTCAGGCCCTGCAGTTCGGTGAGCTTGGCCTGGCCGGCTTCATCGACCATGGCCATCAGGTCGGCATCGGCGGGGAGGGCACTTCTGCGCTCGCTTCGGCAGCACCGGACTGCATCGACTTGAGGATGTCGGCGATGGTTTCCTGTTCGGTGACTTCGAACTGGGCAAATGCCTTGACCTGGTCGTTTTCAGCGTTCTGCAGCGCCAAGCGGCTCTGGAGGAGCGAGAGAGCGCCGACCATGCTCGTCTGCTCGGCATGGTTCATTTCGGCTTCGCCCATGGCGGGGGCGGCGGCACCGGCGGCGGGTGCGGTTTCTGCTGCGGGCGCGGTTTCGTTGGCGGGGGCGGCTGCGTCCTGGGCGAAGGCGCGGCTGGCGATCGCAGCGACGGGCAAAACGGCGGCAGCGGCGAGAATATTGCGACGAAGCATGGGAGGATTCCTTGGGTTAAAAGGTGTCCTGCAAGGGTTTGCTCCGGGCGTTGGTTCCCGCCGTTGCCAGATGTTACTAGAGGTTTACCTTTTCATTGGTCCCCATTTCCGGGCCCTTGCCGGTGACGGCGGCTACGGCCATCTTGGCGAAGGACACGAGCTTGCCGGGGCTGTCCCAAAGCTCGGCATCTTCGGGCGTGACCGTCAAAAGGCGGATGGAGGGGTCGTTTTCGTCTTCCCACCAGGCCTTGTCGAAATCGGTCCAGAGATCCTTGATCTTGACGCGGTCATTGGTGACCTTGGCGTTGCCGGAAACAACGACGTAGTTGAAATTGCTGTTGTCGGCCCAGGCGCAGGAGACCCAGGGGAATTTGTCGACCTGCCAGTTCTTTTCACCCTCGGCATCGACGAGGAAATAGATGGCATGGTTCTCGCGCTCCGGGCGGGCGGAGAGGGGGCGGGAGCGCTGCCGTTCGCCATCCCAGGTGGTGAACATGCAAAAATCGATCTTCTTGGCCAGTTCCCAGATGCGATCCTGGATTTCGGCCGGGCTCTTGTCGTTGTCGTGGTGTTCCTTGACCATCGGGTCGCTTCTCCTTTGTGAGTGGGAGAGAAACGAGCCAGGGGTGGGAAGTTGCCCGGCGCGGTGGCTGACGGGAGGCTGACAAAGGCTATAAGCGAATTGTCATAACAAAAACAATCGCTTAGCAGGAACAAACGTTGTGCTTGGGGAATTATAAGGGCGAGGGTCCTTCCTGAGGAGAACCAAATGCGTAGACTTTCCATCCTGGCTTTTGCTGCCGGCCTGCTCGCCTCGAGCGCAGTGCTGGCGCAGGACACCGTGGTCATCGAACTGAGCGGCGTCCGCGCCGATCTGGCCACCCAGCTCAATGTCGGCGTGGGCCAGGTGCCCGATACCGTGTCGCTTTCGACCAACTTTGCCGCCCAGGTCTGCGGCATCGAGGATCCGGCAACGCTGGAATCGGTCTGCACCGCCGTTCGCATCACGCCCGAATTGCTGACCGTGCTGCAGGCCAGCATCGGGGATGGCAACAACGGCAATGGCAACAACAACAGTGCCCGCCCATTCGCGCCCGGCCAGCAGGATGGTCCGGCCAAGGACTCTGCGCCCGGCCAGCAGGAGGGCGCGGCCAAGGATAGCGCTCCAGGCCAGGTGAAGAAGAACTAGAGTTTTCCAAGACAAGCCGGGAGCAGATCGCCCCCGTGTTCCCGGTTCAACGGGGTGTCCGGTTCGCCGGGCACCCCGTTTCATTTGGACGTGCCAAAGCGCCGGCCGGCCCAGGGGCTTCCGGTTGGAGCACGGTGAGAAGCGGCTTTCGCCCCAAAAAATTGGTAGTGAAGAGGCGAAAGCCGCTTCGCACGATCGGGATTTTGTGCGCACGCCTCGAGCAGCCCACCCAATGGTGACGGCGATTGCTTGGTTTCGAGGCGGGTGCGCGAGTTCCCATTTCCCCAACACCGCACGCTCACCTGGCCAGTGTCGGCATCCACGCATCCTTCCAGGCGACCCCGGATGGCCCGTCTTCCCGCCCGGCGCTTCGTCGGTGCCGCGTGTTGTCGGCGGGAATGGGGGAAGGATGCCACCGGTTTCGGGCGCGGGGATAAGTTTCAGGTCGGGTCGGCGCTCCAACCAGTCTCCTCGCCTTCGATCCAGAGCTCGTCGGGTTCATAGTCGTAATGGGCCCGAACGAAGGCCGCGAGGGCGATGCCGACATCATGAAGCGCCGCATGCATGGCTTCGCGCGGGATGTCGCCAGTAGCGGGGAGCCGGTAAAGCGATCGGCCACCGGGCTCGCGGGCCACGAGGCGTGCGGCATCGGCCATGAACCGCCGCGCCAGCACGGCTTCGATGCCCCCAAAACTTTCGCCGGCGAGGTGGCAGCGGAGATCGATTTTGAGGTCGGCGAGCGTTTCGCGCACATGCATGTAGTCGCGGTACTGGCGGCGGGTGATAGGCGTGCGGCGGGGTGGCATGGCAAACTCCTGGCTTGGGAGCGGGGAGTGTGCGGCAGAGGGGCAGGGCGGGGAGAAGCGGGATAGATTGGGTTTAGTAGCGGACGGGGCGCTTGCTGATGATTTCGGCGATGCGGGTGGTGTCGGCGGCGTTGAGGTAGCGGCCGCGTTCGAGGATTTCGAGCGTGTATTCCTCGTAGGTCAGGCCGATCATCGCCGCGCGTTGGGCACGGCGTCTGGCTATGTCGAAGGGCGCGTCGAAAGCTCGCTTCTTGGCGGCGGCCCAAAGGAAGTAGGTGCCGATGCCGTTCTTGCCCCAGGGTGGGGTGTGGGTGTCGTCGTCATCGAGGGGCGGGCCGCCATTGGAGAGGTGCATGGGGGCAGGGTGGCGCGGGACGGCGTGCGGGGCAATGCGTTGATTGGCGTAGAAGCGAAGGCCCCCACCCTTGCCATTCGAGCATAGCTCTCATGGCCTTCTCTCCTAAAATCGCTCCACTGGGGCGATTTTGCCTGCGGCCGGATCGCAGTCCCCGTAAGTCGGGGGAGGAGCTCCATCCGGGGTGTGGCACGATGGTGCCCACGAGTGGAGCCCACTCCTCCCCTCCTCAAGGGGGAGGCCGGGTGGGGGTGTTCTCCCCTTGCAGCTCTGCTATCGTCCCTTCCGAGGGAACCATGACCGACAAGATCACCTTCGCGCGCAGTTAGCGCCGCAATCCGACGGCGGCTGAGCAGGCGTTTTGGGCGGTGCTTCATCCCTGGCGCGAGACCGGGATGCATTGGCGGCGGCAGGCGCCGGTCGGGCCCTATGTGGTGGATTCCGTCTGCAAGAAGCGAAAGCTGATCGTCGAGATCGATGGCGACAGCCACTATTTCGACCAGGCGATTGCGCGGATGCGGCTCGAACGGCGTTTCTGGAGGCCGGGGCGTTCCCGCGCTGCGGTTCAGCAATGCGGATGCGTTGGGGAATGCGGAGGGCGTGTTCGAGGTGCTGCGCGAGATTTTGAGCGAGGCAAGAGGCTAGCGCAGATCCGTCTTCTGTTCCCCATCCTCCAAACAGGGACGGCCGTTATGTAATTATCCAGAAAGGTACTCAAGAACCGCCGCGACTGCAGCGTTTCTCATTCGCCTCGCTCTTTTGCTTCCAACATATAAAGCCTCTTTCAGCTTCTCTTCTGTCGCACCAAACACTTCGCCGACGGTTTCTAGGCCCAACTCAAGCAGTTTCTCCTTTTGCCACGGTGATATATCCAAAACATCGATGGACTTTTCCATTTGCGCTTGAAGTGAAAACGGGCCGTTGCTCGTCCCTATCTGAGCATCATGTTCTAGAAGCCTGCGATACGCAGGATGATTGGCGCCATACTCGGTCATGCGCTTGGGCGTGAGTTCCGATGCGATTTCAAACGCATTCACGGTAGGAGCAGACTCCTGCGCGAATAGACAGCCGAGGTTAATCATATATCGCGTACCAATCTCACCGCGAGAAGCTTTGATCCCCGAAGCTTGTTCATTCACAATACCAGTGTAAGCAAGCACACGTAGCGCCTCCTTCACAACGGCGGGCGCGTCCCTATGTAGCCAAAAATATGCACTGGTAGATTTGTCGGACGCGAGATACGCGTCGTTCTTGCTTTTACGTCAGGGATAATCACGCTTTCGACAAACGAGCGGCCCCAATCGATAACGCTCCGATGGCCCATATATTTTTCGGATAGCGTAGAGTGCTCCGCCCAAATATCCGTTCTATAATAATCACGAATAACGTTTGTCACCTCTGTAGAATTAACCTTCGGTGCTGCCGCTAATGTTTTTAGTAGAATGCGCGGATTGCCGGACGCTGCGTAAGCAAGAATGGCAAAATTACGACCATTTTGCGCAATATTTTTAAGCGTTCCTGACTCGGCCTGCTTTTCGACAATTTCCCGCATGTTCTCGATATATGTCGTGGACTGAACGTCCCTGTCGATCGAGAGCATTGTTGCGTCATGGACGGGTTGGAATGTTTCTCCATAGCTGGTCACTCCGGGATAGACAGCAGCATTGCATGTGACGCAATGACTTCGAAGATCTCTAAACAGCGTAAAGAATTGTCGCTGTTGTTCCGGCAGGAATATGTGGGCCGCCTCGTCGATCAGAAGGACAAATCTCTTTAGGCCAAGCTCGTCTGACAAGTCCTCAAACGCAATTTTCAGGTCGTCTATCGAAGGAACCGAGTCTGTGTTGATAACCTTTTGAGGATCTTTCCACGACGCTTCGAAAGCGTCCGCAATCTTCTCTATATTCGTAGCTGTGGTCTCTGGTACTTGCCCTTCGCCAGCAAGAAGCTGAGCGCTAGTGGGAACTGACGCAAGCCGTCCGGCTTTCATCAATGCGCGTATGGTTGCGGCGCATATTTTTGCGAGCATCCAGTGCTTGAACTGTTGAGAATCTGGCGATTGCAGAAGCGAACTACGAACGAAGCTGAGATATACGGGGAACAGACCTTCCTCATCCAGTTCATCAAGCATCTCCTGCTGCGCGACGCGCAGAAGAAAAGATTTCCCAACCCCTCGACTTCCCACAACGATGGTTGGATTTCGATTCTTTAAAGCTGTAATAATCTGACGATCTTGCTGAGTCTCAACAAAGTACTCAAGAACTTCGTCAGGCTTCAGATCTTCGGTACGGAAGAAAAAGTCACTCAATTCTGCCTCAGGTGTTTAGTGACTGGATGCCAGTCAGCTGACCGATATTTTCGGTTAAGATGTGGCGAATATCGCTTAGCTGAGACTTATCCAGACCCAGGGCGAACCTAGCGGCGAAGGCGAATACAAGGCATAAGTGGAACGTTTCAGCAAGATCGTGCCATGCCATAAATACTTCCTTGCGAAACCTCACCTCCAGCCCGACATCGGAATGAGTTTTCATGTTACCGTGCACGTATTGTGAACATTCACGATAAGCCGCTTTCGCGATTGCCCTATATTGGGTGCCTTGGTCGGCTAAATCTGGGAAGAACGCCTTGATGAAATTCTTTGAGAAAATGCCTTCGTCTTCCACGATAGAATTCCAGTTTATGTCTGCGTCACCAGCGGACCATTGATGGTATCTAATTTCGTGAGCGGAGAACAGGATTGAACTCAGTGCGAGTTCCATTGCCAACCGCAAACTTGCGAAAGCATGTCGATAGCTCCCAGTAGCGATAGCATACAGAGCATATTGATACTCTTTCTCGGCCAACGAAAGCATATTACTTTCTGGTCGGGAACGGATTGCTGACACTAATGCCGGGAAGTCGGCTAAGAAGTTGTGAGAAGCGATCTGCCGAGCTAGGGATTCTTGATCTTTGGCTAGTGCGCCAAGTATGGCAGCCGCATTGTCGTTTAGACTTTGATAATACGTTGGCAGATTAAGCGACGACACGTCTTCCCCCTCCAAAACGGAGGTAAGAGAGAAGATTCGCGGAGGCAGGTCCAGCAAATTAAGAAATATAGTGTCTCGACGTGAACTCAGCGATGCGGCAGCGACGCGGTCTACGGTGCGAATTATTGTCGAGCTGACACAATGCGCTAATCGTACGCATAAGCGATGGCCACAAAGACACTAGGTACGGACTTTTGATAGTTCGACGATCCGTATGCGTTGCGGAGCACTTGCGGGCAGCTACGCGTCAGTCATGCCGGATCCCTCTAGCGTATCAAGCTCCATCTCCCGCAGCCGCTTGACCTCGTCCCTGAGCCTTGCCTGCCATTCGAGCATAGCTCTCATGGCCTTCTCCACTCAAATCGCTCCACTGGAGCGATTTGCCGACCGAAGGTCGGATGCGTCGAAGTCTCGAAAATTCGAGAAGGCCGCTACGACACCTCGCCTTCCAAAGTGTCGAGTTCCATTTCGCGTAGGCGTTTGACCTCGTCTCTGAGGCGGGCAGCCTTCTCGAATTCCAGGTTCGTTGCCGCCTCGCGCATTTCGCGTTCGAGGTCCTTGATGACCGTGGCGAGATTGTCGCCCGTAACCGTCTTTTCCTTCCCGTCCTTGCCTTTACCAATGCTGATCGTGACGTGGTCGCGTTCGGCGGTGGAGTCGATGATGTCGTTGATGCGGGCTTTTACCGATTGCGGGGTGATGCCGTTGGCCTCGTTATAGGCGATCTGTTTCTCACGACGCCGGTTGGTTTCGGCCAGCGCCCGTTCCATGGAGCCGGTTTCCTTGTCGGCATAGAGCACCACCTTGCCGTCGACGTTGCGGGCGGCGCGGCCGATGGTCTGGATCAGGGAGGTTTCTGAGCGCAAAAAGCCTTCCTTGTCGGCGTCGAGAATGGCGACGAGGCCGCATTCAGGAATGTCGAGGCCTTCGCGGAGGAGGTTGATGCCCACGAGGACGTCGAAGGCGCCGAGGCGGAGATCGCGGATGATCTCGATGCGCTCGATGGTGTCGACGTCCGAGTGCATGTAGCGCACGCGGATGCCTTGTTCGTGCATGTATTCGGTGAGGTCCTCGGCCATTTTCTTGGTGAGGACGGTGCAGAGGGTGCGATAGCCCTTCTTGATGGTCTGGCGGATCTCGTCGATGACGTCGTCGACCTGATGGGTGGCCGGGCGGATTTCGACCGGGGGATCGATGAGGCCGGTGGGGCGGATGACCTGTTCGGCGAAGACGCCGCCGGTCTGTTCCATTTCCCAGGAGCCGGGGGTGGCCGAGACATAGACCGATTGCGGGCGCATGGCGTTCCACTCCTCGAAGCGGAGGGGGCGATTGTCCATGCAGGAGGGGAGGCGGAAGCCGTATTCGGCAAGCGTCGCCTTGCGGCGAAGGTCGCCGCGATACATGGCTCCGAGCTGGCCGATGGTGACGTGGGACTCGTCGACGAAGACCAGGGCGTTGTCGGGCAGGTATTCGAACAGGGTCGGCGGCGGCTCGCCGGGCTTGCGGCCGGAGAAGTAGCGCGAATAGTTTTCGATGCCGGCGCAGGAGCCGGTGGCTTCCATCATTTCGAGATCGAAGAGCGTGCGCTGTTCGAGGCGCTGGGCTTCGAGGAAGCGGCCGGCGCCGTTGAGTTCCTGAAGGCGCGCGGCGAGCTCGGATTTGATGAGCTTTAGCGCCTGGTTCATGGTGGTGCGCGGCGTCACGTGGTGGGAATTGGCGTAGACGCGGATGAAGGTGAGGTCGGCGGACTTGCGGCCGGTGAGGGGATCGAATTCGGTGATCGCCTCGACCTCGTTGCCGAAGAGGGAAACGCGCCAGGCGGCGGCTTCGTAGTGGGCGGGGAAGATTTCGACGGTATCGCCGCGGACGCGAAAAGTGCCGCGTACGAAGCCGGTATCGCCGCGCTTGTACTGAAGGGCCACGAGCTTGGCGAGCAGCTGGCGCTGGTCGATCTTTTCGCCCTTCTGCACGTCGATGGTCATGGCGGTATAGTCTTCCACCGAGCCGATGCCGTAGATGCAGGAGACCGAGGCGACGATGATGACGTCGTCGCGTTCGAGGATGGCGCGCGTGGCCGAGTGGCGCATGCGGTCGATCTGCTCGTTGATGGTGGATTCTTTTTCGATATAGGTGTCGGTGCGCGGGACGTAGGCCTCGGGCTGGTAGTAGTCGTAGTAGGAAACGAAGTATTCCACCGCGTTGTCGGGGAAGAAGCCCTTGAACTCGGAATAAAGCTGGGCGGCGAGGGTCTTGTTGGGCGCAAGGATCAGTGCCGGGCGCTGGGTGCGGGCGATGACCTGGGCGGCGGTGAAGGTCTTGCCGGAGCCGGTGACGCCGAGGAGGACCTGGTCGGTTTCGCCATTGTCGACGCCTTCGACGAGCTCGGCGATGGCGGTGGGCTGGTCGCCGGCGGGGACGTAGTCGGTGGCGAGGCGGAAGGGCTTTGAGGCGCCGCGCTTGGTGGGGCGCTCGGGGCGGTGCGGCATCCAGGGGCGGAGCCTTCCACCTCCTTACGACCGTGGAGAATGATCTGCTCGAGGGCCTTGACCGTGGCGGTGACACCGACGGCGGCGCCCGAAACGTCCTCGTTCTTGCGGGCCTTGTTCTTTTTCACCGATGCGTCGAGGGCATCGAGCATGTCGGCCTTGAGGCGCGGGTTGCCGACCATGCCGGCGACGGTCTTGGCCGAGGGCATGTGGTTGAAGCCGGCTTGCGGAGCTTCGCCGAGGCCGGAGAAATCGACGCGTTCGACCGAGTTCGCCTTGGAGCGCGGGGCCTTGGGCGCCATGCCGGTGGCGGTGTCGTAATTGGCCTTGGTGGAGCGGCGCTTTTCGAGTGCGGTTTTGGGCTCGGCTGCGGCGGCGGCTGCCTGATCGGCGCGATCGAGGGCGCGCTTGTTTTTCATGCGCTCGGCGTAAAGGGGTTTTGAGGCCTGGATGTCCTCGGCCTTCTCGATCTCGGCGAAGAATTCGTCGATGGAAAATTCGGCTTTGCCGGGGCGTGTGGATTTGGGGGCCATGGCGCTCGCGATCGGACTTGGGAATGAACGGATGACCCCTTAGATGGGGTCTCTGTCACACAATGTCAGCAGGAAACGGATCACGAAGTGTAGCGGTTGCCAAGGGCGCGGGGAAGGGTGACGGCGGATCGTCACGAAATTGCAGCCATGCAGCACGAAGATGTGGGTAAGTCGAAGCGCCGGTGTTGCTTCGCCAAATCTGTGGCGTTAACTCTGTTTTAAATGGGGGCAACCATGATTCACACGCTCATCACCACCCAGAATGCGCGCAGCACGGACACGTCAGTGCCGGCCCGCAACAAGGCCGTTTTCCCGCTCGTGGAACTCGGCGCGGGCAATACGCGTGCGGTGGAGCCGGTGAAACCCGCTGCCCGTGATCATCGTCAGCACAAGGTGCTGCGCAGCCGGCCGAACTTTCTCGTCGTCGGTGCCAACGACAACTAGGCTGTTGGCTCAGCTCTCGGGCTGGTTGTGCACGGCGATGCCGCTCTCGTAGATCTTGAGCGTGGCTTCGATATCGGCCAGATGCATGGCAAAGCCGCTTTCGATGGCCTCGACCTGCCGGCGCAGATTGTCCCGGCGGGACAGGATCTCGAAGCGTTCGCTTTCAAGTTCCTTGATTGCCAGGTCAAAGCGGTCGCGGTGCAAGGCGAGACGCTGCACCATAGGGGCAGTCTGCTTGGCAGCCTCGATCACTTCGGCCAGTGCCTCCGAACCGGCATCATCACCGATTCCCAGATTGTTCTTAACGCGAACAGCCATTGTTAACTCCTCGGGGTCCAGTGCATTAACTTTTCACTGGTTGTGGATATCCATCTAAGTGACGGTTCTGCATAGCTATTTGTGCCGTCTAGCTTAACGACGAAGGTTAACGGCAGTAGCGGTGCTGGCTTAGCTCGGGCCGAGCGAGTGAATACCCGACCTGTAGATCTTCAAAGTGGCGTCGATATCGGCCAGGTTTTTGGCGAAGACGCTTTCCACCGCGTCCACGTGGCGACGCAGCACATCCCGACGCTGTTCGATCTCCGCCTGTTCCCGGCGGAGCTGGCCGATTTCTTCGTGAAGCCGCTGCCGGTGGGCCGTGAGGCGCTGGACGACCTGTTGCGCTTGCACCGATGGCGCCATGTCGACGAAGTCGTCGTGGTGCTCGGGTTCGTTCATACCTAGATCAGACGGACGAGCTGTCATTTGCTATCTCGGCTAGGGGGCTGGTTAAGCTTTGTCTTTCCACTTCGCTGTGGATATTGATCTTGCCCCGATAAAATACGAGAGAAATGCCCGGTTTACCTAAATCCTAAAGGTTACTAGGTTGCATTTTAACAAATGGTTTACGTTTTATACTTAGTTCGCGGAAGTCTCGCCAGCGAGGCTGGCAGTTGCGATCGAGGGTGGTTGCGGCAGATCTTTGGGCAGGAAGATCACGATGCCTGCTCCAAGCCACATTATCGTGGCGAGAAGGCGATAACGACGTCGGCTGCGATGAACGCGCATGATCGATTATTGCTCCGGGTAACGGGCTTGCTGTGCGCCTCCGGAGCCCGGCCAGCAAGACACGACTGCGGACATGGTTACGATCGGTCCGCCTGGGGAGCGGGTTCGGTGGAGGGATCGCTAGCGGAGCGCTGGGAGAGCACCGGAATAGGGGCCGGAACCCAAATGGCGCTGTCGGCGTCGCCAAAGGGCCGAGCGGTGCCATCGAGGATAGAGGTGGCGACCCAGGCGCAGATCACGGCGTCCAGGGTGTCTTCAAAGGCCTTTAGGCTGCGCAGTGACGCGGTGACGTCGGGCAGTGGAAGAAGGGTCAGGGCGCCGGGCAGGACGCGATCGAGGGCATCGAGGATGAGCTGCCACTGCGCAAAGATTGCAGCGCGGCGATCTGCGGCGTCGAGAGCGGGCCAGTATTTGCCGCGGTTGGCGATCTTGTAGGGCAGGCGTCGCGGGGCAGCGAGCAGTTCGATCAGCGCCGGGTGAGGATAGACTTCGACCAGTGATCGTCCAGCAACCGGGTTTCCGGTGGCGAGAGCATAACCGCGAATTGTCAGGGCCGTGAGCAGATCGAGCGCGACAAGGCCGGGGCGGGTGGTGCTGGGGCTGTGAGTGCCCGCGCCTCGGCCACCATAATGGCTTGAAACGGCATTGTCGCTGACGCGCCGGGCGCTGATCAGCGTTTTGGCAAGCGGCATATCCACCGCGATCAGGTCGGGTTCGTGACCCGCTAGCCGTTTGGCGGTATCGAGAAGGCGATCGGCATCGAGCACGCCAAGGTCGCCGTCATCGTCATAAAAGCGGGCATAGGACGGAAAGGCAGAATGCAAGCGCCACCGCCCGTCGGTTTCGACGGCAAGCGCGAGACCGCTCGGGTTGTGCGTGGTCCAGGCGGCGTCGATACCGAGAACGGTGCGCACTGGGTAACTCAAGCCATATGGCGGGGGAACGACTTGCCGTCCGCGAGGCTGGTAACGCGGCCAGAACAAGAGACGATCGAGAACGTAAGGGCGCGATTATTTTTTACGGGCTTTGCAGGAAGAAATAGAGCTGACATCGTCTCTCACTTTCTGCGGAAGGTCAGGTACTTGGTTTTAAAAAGAAAGCCGCCGGTCCGCTTTCCACCATTGAGGTGCCTGTTTGAAGTCGACCCGCATTCCAGACATTTGTGCTCCGCGTCACCGTTCAGCTTAGCGGACTTGCAAGGACACTAGCAGAAGCTTTCCCTAAGCTTCAGCCTACCCATCCGCCTTACAAAAGCGGCTATTGCGCACCATATAGGTGCATGCGTTTCAAACGCCTTTGGCCGCCGGCTCCTGCCGCTTTCCTTGGATCATGAACGTTGCGCCCCGCGGCGCTCGATTTCGCCCTCTTTCAAGGAAACACCGATGACCAACTACAATGCGCCAGCCGAACTCTATCCTGGACGCCGCCAGAGCTCGCCCCGCGTGGCCCGCTATCAGCGTTTTCCCTCGCTCGCAGAAGCAGTCCAGTTCACCGTAGAAGAACTGCCGGTTGCCGTTCAATCGAGCTCCCTCATTGAGGCTAGCGAAATTCGTTACAACGGCGATGCTATTCGCCAGCTTTATTTCTCGGAAGAGTACCCGCTGCGCCGTGCGTTCATCCAGAATGTTGATGGCAAAGGCGAGCGTCTATGATCGCGAAGGTCACAACCCGGCCTGTTACCTTCAGACATCGCTTTGTCCTAGCCAACATGCCTCAAGCTCATGCACCGGGCACGTTCGATCTTGTGATGGAGCAAGTCCCCTTAGACGTATCGTGGCAAGCCTATCGTACCTCTTGCCAGTTGATGCTGGTGGACGGTGGGACGACAAGCGCGATTTCAGTCACGATGGCAGAAGTGGAAGCCGCCCTGCGAGCAGATAGCCAGCATGACGTCAATTCAGGCTTGTCCTGAAGGCGCGCGTCGCCAATTGCCTCTTCAATCGCTTATTGGAAGCTCAAGGACGCCGGTCGTGCCAGAGCACCACAAACGAACAATGGCGATTGCTGCAGCCAACAAGTATGCCCCTCGGCCTCAGGGGTCCGCGTTCACCTACGGTCTGGTTGCAATTATTCTGGCATTCCTAATGCTCGTGATTTTCGGCATGTTCTACGATGTCGAGGTCCTAGCTCATCCTGCCGCTATAGGCGCAGGCTTCGTGCCAGTTTTCCTTATGGGAGTCTTGCTGTGGCGACGCCGCCGACGCCTGCATCACAACGCCCTAAACCATGAGCTCAGCGACGAAAGTAATTACAAGTAGGTTCGAAAAGACAGACCATTAATTTTATTCGCTTTCATCTGGCCTTTCCACCGCCACTATTACGTGTAATAAGGTTTCTATACACGTTTTCAGCCCAAGTCGGCTGCCTTTGCCGGTGATGCCGGTTCTTGGCTCTCTGATCCACTTTGCGAACGTCTATGCTCCCTCTCGCATGTCGCGAAGGGCAACGCTCGCTTTGCTTCGGCTCCGAGCTCAAGGAATATTCAAATGGCTACCATCAACGGCACCGTTAAATTCTTCAACGCAACCAAAGGCTTTGGTTTCATTACCCCGGACAATGGCGGCAAGGACCACTTCGTCCACGTCTCCGCTGTGGAGCGCTCCGGTGTCTCTGGTCTTTATGAAAACGATAAGGTGACCTACGAGGTCGAAACCGGTCGCGATGGCCGTGAATCTGCAATCAATCTCATGCTGCAGAAATAATTCTTTGACAGACCGGCGGCCTCTTGGCCGCTTTATGACCCGCCGTCGCGAGCGTCGGCGGGTTTTTTGTGTTTACGAGGAGCGTCCGCTTTGCGCGTCGGCGGGAACGGACGACTTGCGCTAGATTAAGATATTGAATGAGTTGGGAACGTCTGGCTGGCGTTTACATTCTCGTCCGTCACCGTCCATTTCAGGCACTCGGTGCTTGAGAGATGCAACGCGCTCCCGCCATAATTGGAGCACGTGCATGCCACGATACTTTTTTCATGTCAGAGATGGCCAATATCTACCCGATCTTTCGGGCACTCTTTGCGAAAGCGATGAACAAGCTCGCGCTCAAGCAATCTCGGCCGCTTCCGAGATGATAGTTCAATTAGGCGCGCGGTTCTTCGACCTCCGTGGTTGGCAGATGCGTGTCGAAGAGGAGGGCGGAAGACCACTCTTCACCCTCTATTTCTCCGGACTGATCGTCGCGGCGGAATGACCAAAGTTTAGCCTCGCATGCGGTCACTATCGCGCAGCGAGTGGGATTTAAATGACAGAATACGAAAAGCTCGGGTCCGGCTCTGCCCTTTTGCACGACGCTGTGTTGGTGGAAATCACACGGTTGTTCGGCCGAAGTTTTGCTGCCGTATCGACGGTTGACGAGATTGCCTCTTTGCCGGTTCCGGTGAACCAAGCACTCGCGACTGCAGAAGTTTGGCGGGCTCGATTGGGCCTGAAGCGCATTGTCGTGCGAATTGAAGATGAAAAATTCTGGGACCCTGTTTGGGGCAGGCTGGTGGAGCCTTCGACGTAAAGGCAGCTTTTTGCCGCGATGCTAGGCAGCCTTTGCTTTCAGAAGATAGATGGCTCTTCAGTCTGAGACATTCTGCTTGCGGTTCTGAATAAGCTTGAGGCGGTAAGTCTGTTGTAGTTCGAAGCCTGCCAAAAGCTAACTGTCTGCTTCCCACCCCGTTTAAGCCTTGGCTTCCACGGCGCTCATCCCGGACATCTGCATAGCTTCGTTACGGCTTTTGCCGAGCTGGGCTGCTTTCCTCCAAAAGGGATGGGTCGCGCCTGATCAGGCCGCCAGTTGACCAATGTAGTTGATCATGTTGACCCGGTCGCGGCCGCTGTCTTTTGCCAGATAGAGGCATTGGTCGGCGACTTTGAAGAGGCGGTCGTAATTGCCTTCGTTGTGGAAGGTAACGCCGCCTATGCTGACCGAGAGCTGGTGCTGGCCGGAGCCGGGGAAGGCGATTTCGCGGACGGTCTTGCGGATGCGTTCGGCCAGCATCAGCGCCTGTTCGGCGGTGGTGGCCGGGAGGAAGACGCCGAATTCCTCGCCCCCGATGCGGCCGACGAGATCGGTGGAGCGCAGGGCCGCGCGGATGCGGGCGGTGATGGCGCGCAGGGCATCGTCGCCGGCAGAGTGGCCGAAATCGTCGTTGATAGACTTGAAATGGTCGGCATCGATGACGAGCAGCGAGCCGGCGGGACCGGTCTTGGTTTCCATGGCGCGGGCGAGATAGGCTTCGACCATCATGGTGAAGGCGCCGCGATTAAGCACGCCGGTGAGGCTGTCGGTCGTCGCCATGGTCGCCATTTCATCGCGGGCGAGGGCCAGGGCGCGGATTTGGTTGAGGAGAAAATAGAGCAGGGGGCCCGCAAGAGCGGTGGGCAGGAGGATGTTGATGGTGAGCGCCTTGGTCAGCTCTTCTGAGGTGAAGCCGGCAAAATTCGGCGAGTCCACGATGGTCGCGGCCGTCACGCAAAAGAGCGTGCCAAGCACCGTGCCCGCCCATACGCGCGCCTTGCTGCGAACTGAAAAATCCATGGTCTCGTCCCTGCGTCCGCGTGCTGCTTAGCACAGGAAGAGTTGACGATTTTTATGCGGGAAATCACGTGATCGTCGGTGGTTAGCGCCTGGTAAACGGCTCAGTGGATGCCGGCGCAGAAGCCCTGGATCCGGCGGATGGCTTCTTCGAGCTCGCGATTGCTGGCGGCATAGCTGAGGCGGAAATGGCCGGGGAGGCCGAAGGCTGCGCCATGAACCAGGGCGACGCCGGTTTCCTCGAGCAGGGCCATGACGAAATCTTCGTCGCTCGCGAGCGTCGTGCCGCCGGCGCTGGTCTTGCCCAAAAGCCGCTGGCAGGAAGGGAAGACGTAAAAGGCACCTTCGGGAGTGAGGCAATCGAGCCCAGTATTGGCGTTGAGGCCGGCGACGACGAGGTCGCGGCGGGCCTGGAAGACCTTGCGCCAGTCCTTGAGGAAATCTTGCGGGCCGTTGAGGGCTTCGACGGCGGCCCATTGCGAAATGGAGGTGGGGTTGGAGGTCGACTGGCCCTGGAGCTTGGTCATGGCGGCAAGCAGCGGGCGCGGGCCGGTGCAATAGCCGATGCGCCAGCCGGTCATGGCGTGGGATTTGGAAACGCCATTCATGGTGAGGGTGCGCGGCATGAGCGCCGGCTCGACCTGGGCGAGCGTGGCGAAGCTGCCGCCGTCATAGACGAGCACTTCATAGATGTCGTCGGTGAGGATGTGGACCTGCGGGTGGCGCAGCAGCACGTCGGCCAAGCCGCGCAACTCGGCGGCGGTATAGGCGGCGCCGGTGGGGTTGGACGGGGTGTTGAGGATCAACCACTTGGTGGCGGGGCTGATGGCGCGTTCGAGCGCTTCGGGGTGAGCTTGAAGCCGGTCGAAGCGTCGGCGACGGCAAACACCGGCTCGGCCCCGCAAAAGCGGACGATTTCGGGATAGCTCACCCAGAAGGGGACGGGGACCACGACTTCGTCGCCAGGGTTAAGCGTTGCAAGGAGGGCGTTGAAGATGATCTGCTTGCCGCCCGAGGATACGAAGCAATCGGCGGCGGAGACGTCGAGGCCGTTGTCGCGGCGGAATTTTTGCGCCACGGCTTGCTTGAGCTCGGCGATGCCGTCGACATTGGTGTAGCGCGTCTTGCCTTCGTTGATGGCGCGAAAGGCGGCGTCACGAACGTTTTGCGGCGTGTCGAAATCGGGCTCGCCGGCGGAAAGGGCGATGATGTCGTGACCCTCGGCGGTGAGGATGCGCGCCTTTTGCGTGATGGCCATGGTGGCCGAAGTCGCCACGCGGCCCAAAGCGTCGGACAGAAAAGCCATCATCGCCTCCGAAACAATCCCGGAGGGTTTAGCCAAAGGCCGGGGCGGCGAAAAGGGGGCTTAGATGCCCATCCCTTCCGTCTTTCGCATGACGACGCCCTGGACGCGCCAGCCTTCGTCGGGCTCGTTGGCGAGCTGGTAGGCGGCTTCGTAAAGGCTCTGGTCGGGGCCCACCAGATTGACGATCTGGATGACGGCGGTTTCGCCGAATTCGCGGAAGCTGCCAAAACTATGAGTGCGGGAGGAGACGATGGGCGCGTAACCGGCGCGTTCCACATCGGCGAGGAAGCTCGCGGCGTCCTTATAGGTGTTCTTGAAGGCGGCGCCGGCATATTCAAGCGCAGTCTCGGCGTCGCCGGTCCGGAAGGCCTCGATCTGCGCATTGACGGCGTCGCGCCAGGGCGTTTCGGCCTCCTGCGCCAGGAGGGGATTGACGGCTAACACACTCAACACCAGGCCCAGAACAGCGCGCATGATCGGCTCCTATGTTCGCGCGGCGCGGTGGCTCCTGCCACAGTTTAGCCGCCAAATGGTCCGGCATCGTCCCGAAACGCTTCACAGTCGGACCGCATTGACGTGGTCAGTTGCCGCTCGTTGAAACGAGGAAAGACGTCGATCCCATGCACTCATCTACGTCATCCAGACGCAAAAGTTTCAAACTGGTGGCCGTGCTCGGCACGACCAGTGTAGCCCTTGGCTCGGCGGTCGCGCTTTTTGCCGGCGTTTCCCCTGCCCAGGCGGCCAACATTGCAAGCCAGGCTGATACGCAGGTGGCGGTCTTCATGGTGCCACTGACTTTGCTGGTTCTGGTTCTTCTGTTCGAAGTCGCGCGATTTGCCTTGCGCGGCAGAATTCCGGTCGAGGTTCAACCGAGGCGCCAACGGCGTCCGGAGTGGACCCCGCGCCGCGGCGGGTGACCTCCGCCTCTCTTTGACGCAAACTGGCCGGCGCTTACGCCGGCCTTTTTTGTTTAGACCTTGTGATTATTGCAGCCTCGACCTCACGGGCGCAGACTTTGCTTTTTTGGCGGAGGATGGCCATGCATGTCGACACAATCCTGAACAGCAAGGGCGGGGCGGTTCATACGCTCGGTGAAACCGGTACGGTTGCCGATGCGGTGGCGCTGCTCAATGCGCACAATATCGGTGCGGTGGTGATCACCGGTGCCGGTGGGTCGATCAGCGGCATTCTTTCCGAGCGCGATATCGTGCGGCTTTTGGCGCAAGGGGCCCAGGAGGCGCTGGCTACCCAGATCGGATCGGTCATGACGCGGGGCGTCGTCACCTGCGATCGTCAAACGGAGATCGCCGAGGTCATGGAGCGGATGACGCGGCGACGGATCCGCCACATGCCGGTGCTCGAGGGTGGACAGCTGATCGGCATCATCTCGATCGGCGACGTGGTCAAGCACAAGATCGAGGAAGTTGAACACGAGGCCGAGGCGATGCGAGAGTATATCGCGAGCTGACCTTACCAAGCTTGCCAAAGCTTCACCTTGTCGCAAGGTCGTGACGAGGAAGCCTCCTCTAGGGTGGGTTTGTGCCGGTGACCCCCACACTTATCCCATGCAAGGAGGATTACGATGAAGACCATTTCCGCAAAGACAGCCGTGGCTCTGTTGACGGCAACGCTGGGCGTTTCAGCCGTTGTGCCGGTTTGGGCGCAGGATGCTGCACCCGCCACGCAGCAGGCGCAGCCGGCCGAGCCGACTGTGGCACCACCGGCTTCGGGCCTGCCCGGCGGACCTCGTCACGGCGGCGGCTTTGGCGGCATGCTCGGCTTTGAACGCGGCGCCGAAGGCGTCGAGATCGCCCTGGTGCGGCTCAGCCACGCCATCGATCTGACCGACGAGCAGCAGACGCTGTTCGATACGCTCAAGAGCGATGCCCTGGCCGCGGCCGAAACCTTCGAAACGGCTACCGAGAGCCTGCGTCCGCAGCCGCCTGTCGAAGGGCAAGAGGTTGCCGCAATGCCGGACATGAGCGAGCGGCTTGAAAACCGGATCGCCATGACCGAGGCACAGTTGGCGGCGCTTCAGGCGGTGCAGCCTTCGTATACGGCCTTTTTCGACAGCCTCACCGATGCGCAGAAGGCGCAGCTTGTGCCGGAGCGCGGCGAGCGTGGTGGTCCGCGTGGACCCCATGATGGCGGGCCGCATCACGGTGGCCCTGGCGGCCGTCAGATGGGCGGGCCGAACCGCGGCTAAAATTGCTCTACTGCAACCCCGGCCCGCAACGGCCGGGGTTTGCTTTTGCGCAAGGCTCGACTACCAATCGTCCACCCTATATCGGACGATCCATGACCACGCTTCCCCTCGATCCGGCCCGCATTCGCGCGCTGTTCCCCGCCTTTGCCGAGCCGAGCCTTCAGGGCCAGGCATTCTTTGAAAATGCGGGTGGCTCCTATACTGCCCAGGTCGTGCTCGACCGGCTGGACACCTTTTATCGCCGCACCAAGGTTCAGCCCTTTGGCGTTTATCCGGCGACGATCGAAGCGGGCGAGGCGATGAACCATGCCTATGAGCGCATGGCGCAGGCGTTCAACGTTTCGGCGGACTGGATCCATTTCGGACCGTCATCCTCGGCCAATACCTATGTGCTGGCTAATGCCTTTGGCGGCTGGCTCAAGCAAGGCGACGCGATCGTCGTCACCAACCAGGATCACGAGGCCAATACCGGCGCCTGGCGACGCCTGGCGGCGCGCGGTATTGAGGTGCGCGAATGGTCGGTGGACCGGCAAACGGGACGGCTATCGCTGGCCGATCTCGATGCGGTGCTGGACGAGCGGGTGAAGCTGGTTGCGGCGACGCATTGCTCCAACGTCGTCGGCGAGATCAACCCGGTGGCCGAAATTGCGGCGCGGGCACATGCCGTGGGTGCAGTGCTGGCCGTCGATGGCGTGAGCTATGCGCCGCATGGCATTCCCGACCTCGAGACGCTCGGCGCCGACATCTATTTCTTTTCGGCCTACAAGGTTTACGGGCCGCATCAGGGCGTGATGGCCGTTCGTCCGGAACTGGCGGCGCAACTGCCGAACCAGGGGCACTTCTTCAACGAAGGCAAGCCGCGCTACCGGCTGACGCCAGCCGGGCCGGACCATGCGCAGATCGCCGCGAGCGCCGGCATTGCGGATTATCTCGAGCAAGTGGCCGAAATCGCCGGAGCTGCCGTCGAGGGCAAGGATGCGTTTCGGCGCGCTCATGCGGCGATGCGGGCGCAGGAAATCGCGCTAGGGCGACCGCTGCTCGACTATTTGCGGAACCGCAACGATGTGCGCCTGATCGGCCCCGATGATCCGGAGTTGCGGGCGCCCACGATCGCACTGCGGCATGCCGAGCCGGGCGCTGTGGTGGCCAAGCGTTTGGCGCAGCATGGCATTATGGCGGCGGGCGGGAATTTCTATGCCTGGCGGCTGATGGAGGCGCTGGGGATCGATCCGCAGCATGGCGTCTTGCGGCTGAGCTTTACCCACTACACGACACCGGAAGAAATCCAGCAGCTGATCGCGGCCCTGGACGCAGAGCTCTAGCCATGTCGCGTCCGCTTGCGACCTTGATGCTGCTCGTCTGCACCATGTTCTGGGGCTTTGCCTTTATCGCGCAGAAGTCGGCTATGGACAGTATGGGGCCGCTGACCTTTGCCGGTGTGCGGTTCATCCTTGGTGGATTGCTGGTACTGCCGCTGGCCCTGCTTGAACGGCGGCGCCGGCCGGGACCTATCACCGCTCGCCAGTGGTGGCTGGTGGTGGCGCTCAGCGTCGTGTTCTTTTTCGGCATCTGGTTGCAGCAGGCAGGGTTGGCGACAACGACTGCCACCAATGGCGGGTTCTTGACCGCGCTTTACGTGTTCTTCGTGCCGATCATCGGCTTCTTGCTGTTCAAGGCTCGGCCGCATCCGATCATCCTGGTCGGGGTGCCGATGGCATTGATCGGAACCTACTATCTCAATGGCGGGGGCTTTTCGAGTTTCAACTCTGGCGACTGGCTGATCACCCTCGGTGCTGTGTTCTGGGGTTTCCACGTCGTTCTGCTGGGCCATGTGGCGCGGGAAACGGGCCTGCCGATCTTTGTGTCTGCAATCAGCTTTCTGGTGGCCGGGGTGGCGGCGAGTGTTCTGGCGCTGGGGCTCGAGGCGCCAAGCGTGGAAGCTGTGAGTTCGGGCTGGGTGGAGCTTGCCTATGCCGCGGTGTTGTCGACGGCGGTGGCCTTTACCTTCCAGGCCATCGGGCAGCAGCATGTGCCGGCGGCCAATGCCGCGATCATCTTGTCGGCGGAAAGCCTCTTTGCAGCACTGGGCGGGGCTTGGCTCCTGGGCGAGCGGTTGCCGGCGATTGGTTATGCGGGAGCGGCGCTGATCTTTGCGGCGATCCTTCTGGTCGAGGCGGTGCCGCCGCTTTGGGCGCGGCGGCGGGTGCATGTGCCGCGGACGACGAATTAGCTACCGCCTATAATCATCCACCAGCTGTCATCCCCGCAAAGGCGGGGATCCATCTTGAGATTTCGGGATGGGCCCCGGGTCGAGCCCGGGGTGACGTCCGGTGGGTGGGGTAGATGGGTGGTCGCTACTGGCCGTAGCGGTACATCTGGTAGGTCTTGCAGAGCACGAAAGCCACGCAGCCTTTGAGCGTGATCTGGTCGTTGCTGACCTGGGTAATCGTGCCTTCGGCGCGCTGGCCGTAGATGCTGAGCTGGCCCTTCCAGCGGCCGGGCGCGACCTGGCGGGCGTGGTCGATCATCATGGTGTTGAGATAGGGCAGGTTGTTCGGGCTGTCGGCGCCGTTGCCCAGCCAGATCAGCGTGGCGCAAAGCTGGGTGCCGTCGCCGCAAAGGACGACGTCATAGCGCGAGTCGCGCATTTCGATTTCCCAGGTGCCGACCGGGCTGGCGACGGCCGGCACGACCGTCGCGAGCGTGAGGAGCAGACCGAGACAGGCGGCTGCTTTCATGGTGCGACCAGGTACATTTCGTAGGTCTTGCAGACGACCAGGAAGGCGCAACCGGACATGGTCATGTGCTCGTCGCTATGCGCGGTGATGGTGCCCTGAAAGCTGTGGCCGAAGAGCTGCATCTTGCCTTTCCAGCGATTGGCGCCATCGGGACGAAGGGCGGTGGCCATCGGCTTATTGAGATAGGGCTTGTACTGCTCGTTATAGTCGGCGTCGGAGAGCCAGACCAGCTGGCCGCACAATTGCGTGCCGTCGCCGCAAAGCTGCAAGGCAAAGCGCGTGTCCTTGGTGTTGAGCTCCCAGACGCCATTGGGCGCGGCGGCCGTGGCAGGCAAGGCGGCTCCGATCGTGAGGGCGGCGGCGAGGGCGAGGCGAGTGATGGCGGTCATGATACGCTCCGAACTGATGACGATGATCAGGCCCCATTGCGTCTGAACCGAGGCTGAACGCCGATCCGTTTTGTTGGGGATCGTCGGGTTTTGCACTCGCACACGAGCCCTAGCTGGCGCACAACCCTCGGCATGGCCAAGCTCTATTTTTCCTATGCGGCGATGAACGCCGGCAAGTCCACCTTGCTGCTGCAGGCCGCCTACAACTACCGCGAGCGCGGCATGCGGCCGCTGCTTTACACCTCCTCGCTGTATGTCGCGGATGGGGTGGGGTTGATCTCGTCGCGCATTGGCATTTCCGAGCCGGCGGAGCTCTTTGCGGCCGACGATGACCTTTATCAATCGGTGCGGGACTTCGATGAAGAATCCAAGGTCGATTGCGTGTTCGTGGATGAAGCGCAGTTTTTGACGCGCGATCAGGTCTGGCAACTGGCGCGGGTGGCCGACCGGCTTCGTATTCCGGTGATGGCGTTCGGGCTGCGCACCGATTTCCAGGGCAAGCTCTTTCCGGGCTCGATGGAGCTTCTGGCGATTGCCGACGTGCTGCGTGAAATTCGCACCATCTGCACCTGCGGGGCCAAGGCCACGATGGTGGTGCGGCAGGATATGAACGGGCGCGTGCTCACGGATGGCGACCAGGTGGCGATCGAAAAATCGGTCTACCTGTCCCTCTGCCGCAAGCACTGGGAAGAAGAGGTCGGCCGCTGGCCCGTAAAGGGACCATGATGGAAAAGACCACGACCGGGCCGCAGGGCAGCCTCACCATTCGCACGCTGGCCATGCCGGCCGACACCAATCCGGCCGGCGATATTTTTGGCGGCTGGGTGATGAGCCAGATGGATATTGCCGGTGCCATCGCCGCAGTCGAGCGGGTGCGCGGCCGTGTGGTGACGGTGGCGGTGGAGGCCATGACCTTTATCGCGCCGGTCAAGGTCGGCGACGTGCTCTGCGTCTATACGCGCATCGAACGGGTGGGGACGACGTCGGTCACGGTGGGCATCGAAGCGTGGGTGCGGCGCAACCGGCTGGACGATCGCCAGCAGGTGACCGAAGCGCGTTTTGTTTATGTGTCGCTCGATGAAAACGGACAGAAGCGCGCCATCGCCGCCGAGTAACCGTTCAGCTCCCATTCAGCCAGCAAGCGATTAACTGCGATTACGACTTGAAGAGCCCAGCCGGAACCCTTTTGAAGCCGGCTCCGTTTCTCTGGTCACAAACAAAGTGCTCGGCAGCCGCAAGCGTTGCTCCGGTGATCGGAGCCGGTTCGCCAGTAAAGGGAGCTAGAAAATGCACCGTCAAACTCGCAAGAAAATCGTCAATCTGGCTACCGGCGTTGCCGTTGCCGCCGCTGCCGTCGTCGTGTTCCTGCCTGCCGCGCAGGTTGCTCCCGGCACCATTACGCAAAACGTCAACGTGCGTTCCGGTCCAGGCACGAACTATGGCGTCGTCGACACCGCTCGTGCCGGTACGGCAGTGGATGTGCAGCAGTGCCAGGGTTCGTGGTGCTATGTCAGCAAGCCCGGTCCGGATGGCTGGGTATCGTCCCAGTATGTAAGCGGTGGCGCTGGCCAGGCTCAGCAGCCGGGCATTAATTTCGGCATCAACGTGCCGGGTGGTCCGTCGATCAACTTCGGCGTCGGCCAGCAGCCGCAGCCTCAACCGCCGCGTCCGGGCCCGCGCCCGCCCGTCGTGCAACCGGTCTATGAAGACGTGTGCTTCTACGATCGCACGCGCCTCCGTGGCGCCAGCTTCTGCCTCGAGCAGGGTGCGGGCCTGCGCGATCTTGGCGACTGGGCCGACCGTTTTCTTCGATCGACAATCCGTCGGGCCTGAGCGTTCAGATCTGCACCGACGAGAACTATCGCGGTTGCCGCACATATACGACCGGCGCCAACTCGCTGGGCGATCTCGACGATTACAGCGCTTCGGTTCGCGTTCGTTAATCGCAGCACTAAGTTATGCGAGCGCCGTCCCAATGGGGCGGCGCTTTGCTTTTGCATCGGGCGCTCTGAGCGGCTAAGTTCGCGCCATGCTTTGTGGAAAGTCGTTGTCATGCGCTCGCTGTTTGCTCTCGCACTCGCCCTGATCGTTGCCCTTGTGCCTGCCACACCCGGCATGGCGCTTTCGGAGTCGGGGAGCCATGGCTGGAGCAGGGCGCCGCTGACGCTTCATTCCGGCCCGGGCAGCGAATACGCGATCGTTGGCGAGATCCCAGGCAAGGTGGAGATCAAGATCCTGCGTTGTCAGAAGCTCTGGTGCAATGTGGATGGTCCGGGAGGCCGCGGCTGGACGACGAATGGCGCGATCGATTTCGGCAAGGATCCCTATTGGCCGATCCTCGATCCCGACGCGCCGCAGCGCGATCTCGCCGGCGGGGCGATGTGCTTTTACACCGGCACCAATTACACCGGCCAGTATTTCTGCGCCGATACGGGTGACGTGTTCCAGGACCTGGCGCTTTGGGGCTGGGACAACCAGATTTCCTCGATCCAAGTGGTGACGCCGACCAGCGCCGCCATCTGCCGCGACCGGTTCTTCCAGTCCTATTGCGAGCGGATTGTCGAAAGCCAGCCGGCCATCGACCCCTATCTGCGCAAGAACCTATCTTCGATCCGGGTCTACTAAGCGGTTTTCTTGTTGCGCTGGATGACGAGGGTCGTCAGGCTTTCGAGATCCTTGAGCAGGGGCCGAAAGAGCTCAAGATTGCTGCCACGGTGCTGGCGGGCGAAGACCAGCGCATCGGCGTAACAGACCGCTTCTGCGCGTTCCATGCCGGCGCCGTCGATGAGGACGGCATCGAGGCAATCGAAGCTGTGCATGGCGACTTCGGTCAGAAGGTGCATGTCGGCGAGGCCGGCAAGATCGCGCACCTGGCTCGCCTGCTCGCAGGATTTGGCCATGTCGGCGATGGGCCAGTTGCGGAGGGCGTCGGCAAGCGGGGTGACGCAGGCGTCGAGCTGTTGTTCGACCTGGAGCTTGACCGCGGTGACCGAGCGCGTAGCGGCAGTTTGGGCGCCGCTGCGGCTGACGCCACCGGGCTTTACCGCTTCGTTGTAGAACTTGGTCTTGATCTCGACCAAGCGGCCATGGGCTTCATCAGACATCGGCGCTCTCGGCTTTGGTGGTGTCGGACTGGCGGCGTTTGGGCGTGTTGGTGAAATCGACTTCGCGGAAGCGCCGGTCGGGACCAAAATAGCTTTTGCTTTCCCAGAAGGGTCGCGGGCTGCGGGCGATCCAGTTGATGCGGTCATAAAGGACGGCAGGCGAAACCGGCTTCGAGAGCACGAAGTTGACGCCGCTGTCGCGCGACTGGCCCACCGAGACACGGCGCGCGGTGCCCATGGTGATGATCATGGGGATGGCGCGCTGGGGGTGCTTGGTGTCGAGGCGGATGGATTTGACGAAGGCGAGGCCGCTGCCCGGCGGGTTGAGCGCGCCAAGGGTCGGTAGGTCGGCGGAGCAGATCAGAAAATCAACGCCGCGATCGATCATCAAGCGCCGCGCGGTTTGGGTGTCGCGGGCTTCCATGACCTTTTTGGCGCCAAAGCCGTAAAGCAGGCGACGGAAGAGCTCGCGGTATAGGTCGCTGGGATCGGCCACGAGAAAGCCGATCTCAGACAGATTTACCGAATCTTCCGCGAATTTGAGCGCCATGGCCCGGAGCTTAGACGCAAACTGCTGACAGTCCGTAAAATCGCGTAACCGGCTGTTCAGCGCACGATTGGGAAGACGGCGCGGAGTTTTTCTTCGCGCAGCCAAAGGGCAAGCCAGACGGCGAGGCCCAGATAGATGCTGAAGAGGTGTGGCTGAACAGGGGATTGTCGACCCGCAGGTTGGCTGCGAGGGAGCCGCCAAGGAGGCCAGTGGTGAGAACTGCGCCAAGCAGGGCCGTGCGCGGGATGAGGAACAGGATCATGCATCCGACCTCGATGGCGCCGATCAGCACCATGTATTTGACCGGCCAGCCGACCACGGTCATCGGCTCGATGGCCGCCTGCAGTCCCATAAATTTCGGCACCGCCGATGCGCCCGCGAGAAAAAGCGCGACCACCACGCTGAGGATCCAACCGGCCAGTTTCATTTCAAAGCTCCAAATGCAGCGTCCCACTGCCCGGATCTCAGACGGATCAGGGGCACTGGATTCGACACTTCGAACCCAAGAATTTTAGCGCTGCTTTCGCTGCGTCGCGGACATGACGAGGGCAGCGGGGAGGGCGAAAGCCAGCGAGCCCCAAGATACCCGCTTGCGGTCTCGTGGTTCGAGCTTGGGCAGGTCATTGTCCTCGTGCGGGACAGAGGCGCCGACTGTATCGGCCACGAAAGCGCCGCGGCTGCCGAGGGGCTTGGTTGGGCCAGTCGTGGTGTCGAGGGCGGTCTGGTGCTCGATTTCCGAGTTCAGGACGGCGCCGATGATGACGAGGGTTGTGGAAATCCACATCCAGGTCATTAGACCGATAACAGCGCCAAGTGAACCATAGGTAGCGTTGTTGTTGGAAAAGTTGGCGACGTACCAGGAAAAGCCCACCGAGCCGGCACCGAGCGCAAAGACCGATAGCGCAGTGCCGGGGGTGATCCAGCGCCACTTTGCCTGTTCACGACTCGGGCCCCAGCGGTAAAGCGCGGCAATCAGAAGAGAAATAACGACCAGCATGACGGCATAGCTGCCGATGCGGACAGCCCATTCCACGTTTTCGCCGGGCAGGATGTCCACGAAGACGGGCATGAACACAACCACGGTCAGGACAAGTACGGCAGCGACAGCAGCGACGAGCGTGAAGGCAAGGCCGGTCAGGTTGAGTTATGAAGGAGCGCTCTTCGCGCTCGTGATAGGCAATATTCATGGCTTCGAACAAAGCCTTGACCCCGGCGCTGGCGCTCCAGAGCGCAATGGCAAGCGCCACGAGGAATGTCCAGCCGAGCGTGGTGTTCTTTTCGCCGACCAGGCGGGTCAGCTGGTCCTGCAGAACTTCAAGTGCGCCGGGAGGCACGATGCCTACAAGAAGCTGCACCTGGTTCAAGACGCTGGCGCGGTCGTTGAAGAGGCCGTAGAGCGAGACGAAGGCCGTGAGGGTAGGGACGAGAGACAATAGCAGGTAGAAGGTGACGCCGGCGGCGGTCAGCAAGATGCGGCTGTCGTTGAAGTTGCTGTAAAGGCGCCAGATGATGTCTCGCCAGCCACGAAGGGGAATGTGCACCGGTGCATTGGCGCTCCGGCCCTTGCCACGCTCATTGGCGAAGCTTTCGTCTGACGATGTCACTCATGCCCCCGAGAAAAGGCGGAGAGCTATAGCCCTCCGCCCGATGATTATTACACGTTTCCGGTGTTGTTGCTCGTGCTCGTATTCGAATTGATGCTCGACGCAACGTCGGTGACGCCGGACTTAACCTGGTTGTAGACCTCGCCAGCGCGCTCGGCGACATCGCTATAGACTTCGGTCGCCTTCTCGCGGCCCTGGTCATAGATGTCGTGAGCCTGTTCGGCGGCCTTGGATTTGACCTGGTCGGCGGCTTCGCCGAGGATCGCATCTTCCTGCTCGGTATGCGGCAGGGCAGCACCAAAGGCTGCACCGGCAGCAAAGGCCAGGGCACCGGCGACCAGCGGCTGATCGCGGAACTGGGCGATGATGGTCTCGTTAAGCGAACCCAACTGGCCATTCACCTGACTGCCCAGGCTGCCAGCACGGCTGGCAGCGCTGCCTGCAGCATGGCTGACGCGGGAGCGACCGGCCTGGCTGGCGCCACTAATGGCATCCTGTGCATCGTGCAGCATTTCGCGGGCACGCTGCCAGGTATGGTTGGCCCAACCAGTGGCTTCATCGAGGAGGTTGCCGGCTTCGTCGCGGAATTCTTCCACGCGGTTGCCCGCAGCATTGGTGAAACCCTTGTAGCGCTTGCCGGTCTCGTCGATGAAGTGACCAGCGCGGCGACCGGCCGTGTCGGATGCGGCGCGATACTTCTTACCGGCATCGTCCAGAAATTCACTGAAGTGATTGCCGGATTCGTCGGCCTGGTTGGAGACGCGCTGCAGGCTCGAGCCGGTGATGATGGCAACGGGATAATCCTCGTCGTCTTCATAGGCGCTGTAGCCGCGACGGTTATTGATGCTGTTGTCCCAATCGCGGTCGCTGCTCGACGAGGAGCTATAGGACGGCTGCGAGGAGCTGGGCTTGGCGATAAGCCAAGCGAGGCTGACGCCGAGAAGAGCGACCGGAAGCGGGTTCGCGGTGACGTTCTTCTGGAGGCTCGAGATGAACTCGCCGCCACCACCCTTAGTGTAGTTCAGGAGCTCGTCGACCAGCTGGCCGGGAGACAGCTTTTCCTGAATCTGATCGATGCGGTCTTCCAGCCGGCTGCGCTGCTGCTCGACTTCGCGCTGCAGTTCGGCGGCGCTTTTGTTGTCGCTATCGTAGGCCATTTAGAGGCGCTCCTTGACGATGTCGGCGTCGCGGCCAAGCGAGGCCGTCGTGCGCTTGAGGTTGAGGTTGGAGGCTTTGAAGGTGGCAATGCCGCGGTTGATGAACACGTAGGCGATGATGCCGACGACGATGGTGACGATCGCAGCGCCGATGGCGTTGGACAGCGTCGGATCCAAGCCCTGGTTCACGAAGAACGAGGCGATCAGGGTCACGAGGCCGCTGAGCAGGACACCCAGAGCACCGAGGGCCAGCACGCCACCGATGGCGATCGAAATGACGCCACCGAGGATTTCGCCGACCTTTTCGGAGGTTTCGGCCTTGGCCAGCTGGATTTCCTTGCGGAAGAGGCCAGAGATGTCGCTGACGAGACCACCAAGCAGTTCGGCCAGTGGGCGGCCTTCATTAACTTGAGACATGTTGGCGTTCCCTTAGAAATTGTTCTTTGGCTGGCCGTAGGTGCTGCCGGTCGACGAGTCGGACGAGGCAGAACCAAAGGAGCTGGAGCCGGTGGAGCTGGAGCCGGTCGAGGACGAACCATAGCCGGTGCTCGAGGAGCCCGAGCCATAGGACGAACCGGTTGAGCCCGAGCCATAAGTGTTGGAGCTAGCCGAGCCGGAACCGTAAGAGCCTGAACCAGTGGAGCCAGAGCCATAGGTGCTGGAGCCAGTCGAGCCGGAACCGTAGTTCGAGCCGGACGTCGAGCTGCCATAGCTGTTGCCGTTGCCAGTGGTGTTGGACGACTTGGTGGCGCGGTGCGCGGACGCACCGGCGAAGCGAGCCGCAACGAAACCGGCCAGCGCGGCGGCGCCGAGGAAGGCGAGCGGCTGGCTGCGGCCGAACTGCTGGGCCATGCCCATCAGCTGATCGACATCCTTGCCTTCGATGTTCTTGCCGAATTTGCCGAGATTGTTGGCCAGATCGCGGGCGTAGCGCGCGGTCGTCGACTGATCGCCTTCGAGTTCATCGGCGACCTTGCCGATGGCGGCAGCGATGCCGGTGACTTGCGATGCGGCGAAATCCTTTTGCTCGCTGGCAAAGGAGCGAGCCTTTTCGACCTGCTCGCCAGCGAAGGACTTGGCCTGATCGGCAACGGCGCTGACCTGGGCCTGCGCTTCGCTCTTCAGCGTCTGGACATCTTCCTTGGCCTTGTCGGTCACCGAACCCAGATCGTGCTGAAGATTGCTTTTGGCTTCGGCGAAGTCGTTTTTGGCCTGCTGCTCGATCGACGATCCGCCAGCACCGGTCACACCGGAATTGTTCTGATCCATCTTAAATGCTCCTCTTAAGGCGTTGCAGCCATCGGCTCCACGCGAGTGATTAGGGAATGTGATGGAACGCTCGTGGTTCCCGGATGAGCGGCTGGTCGGAGCAACCCCGTGTAAATTTATTCTCTCGAGGAAGGGGAACCGCCGTAACCGTCGGCTTGCTTGAACCGATCGGCGGCTTGCTGGTAGGGCAGGGCGAAGCGAGACGGAGTTGGTTTATGCTGCCCTGGATAAAGCTCGGTGAAACGGTAATGCCAGGGGTGGACCGCTCACGCTCATGCAGCGGGGCAGCGAGTTTTCGATCATGTCCGGCACGACCGAGCTGATGAACAGCCGGTTGAGCGGCTCGGAAGAGCAGCTTTCCATCTTGTCGGCGGAGCGGCTGGCCGGACGGCCCAGGCCGCGCGTGCTGATCGGCGGGCTGGGTATGGGATTTACGCTGCGGGCGGCGCTGGTGCATTTTGGCGAAGGCGCCGAGATCGTCGTCGCCGAACTGGTGCCGGAAGTCGTCGCCTGGGCGCGCGGGCCGTTGGCGGCGATCCACGGAACGAGCCTCGATGATGGACGGGTGACAATCTTTGAGGGCGATGTCGGGACGGCAATCGAGTCCGGCAAGCCGTTCGACGCAATCCTGCTCGACGTCGACAATGGACCGGACGGGCTGTCGCGACCGGACAATGACCGGCTCTATAGCGCTCGGGGACTTGCCGTGGCGAAAGCGGCTTTGACGGCTGGCGGACATCTGGCGGTGTGGTCGTCGGCGCGGGACGGGCAGTTTACCCGGCGGCTGACGCAGACCGGCATGGCGGTTGAGGAGCTTGCGGTGCGGGCGCGTTCGACAGGTCGCGGAGCGCGGCACGTGATCTGGTTTGCCACCAAACGCTAGAAACAAAGAGGCCCCGCCCGAGGGGAGGGGCGGGGCCATAGGCCTGCGGCAGAGCCGATGACCTTGGAGGAGCGGGGCACCACGACCCGCTTTGCAGCCACTATCGTGCTGGCTTGACCGCGCCGCAAACGCTGAATGAGAAAAGCTGCCATGCAAAAGCGGCGGCAAAAGAGGCTCCAACCGAAGTTGGAGCCTGATGATAGGGCCGAAGCCAAATCGAAAGTAATGGTCCGGAGCAAGGGAGGAGGATTTGCCCAGACCGGTGGACCGTCGCCGAGGGAGGAGGATTCGGCTTCGATCCAGTGTCGCAAGAAGCGGGTCCGAGGGAGGAGGATACGGAGCGGCTTCACCAGCGACAAAGCCAATATAGATTTTGACCGTTTGGTCCACAATGGAGAAGTGGTCATAGGAGCTATGCAATAGGCACAGCGACAAGCTGTCCACTTTTTAGGCAGAACCGCATAGAAAAAAGGCCCCATCCGGAGATGGGGCCTGATGACCGGCGGAGCCAGGTCGAAAGTGGGGCAGGGCGCAAGGGAGGAGGATATGCGCTCTGCCGGTGAACCTCGGATCAAGGGAGGAGGAAATGATCCTTGGCTCGGTGTCGCGATGCGGAGTCCGAAGGGAGGAGGAGATCGGAGCGCGCCTCAGCAACGAGGACATGTATGAACTGTGCCCGGCCGGTGAGCAATCGCCCAGCGGACATGCCAGCCATGCGTTTTAGCGGAAGGGTAAAGGGGAAAAGAAGATGGCTCCGCTGAGGGGAGCGGAGCCATCAAGGGTAACAGATACAGGATCTGTCAGGAGGGAACGCAGCGGACGCAAGGGAGGGAGGAGAAACATCCGCCGTGCTGGTGATGCATATATGGGCAGCACATCGGATTACCAAGCAGGTGTGAGGCATGTCCGATATGCGCGACGCGCATGTGGCGTCGAAAAATCGTTGTGAATCAAAGGACCTTGGGCAGGTGCGACCGGCTGCCGCGGCCTTGATATGATATTAAGCGGGCTGACGCGAAAAGCGGCGCGAGCCTAGAAGCTCCACTCGCGCGCCTTGCTGACGAGAAAATCGCGGAAGACGCCGACGCGTTTGGAGTTCTTCAGCGCCGGCGGATAAACGAAATAGGCCTCGTAGGCCGGAAGCTCGGTGTCGGGCAGGACTTCGACCAGGCCATCTTCTTTTTCGGTGACATAGGCCGGAAGCATGGCAATGCCGATGCCGGCGCGGCAGGCCTGCATCATGCCGTTAATGGCGTTGACGCGCAGGGCAGCGCGGCGGGGGCTGGAATCGGAGCGGCCCATGCGCTCGAGGTAGTTGATGTCGCCCAGGTAGGACGGCACCGGCTCGCCAAAGCTGATGATGCGGTGATTGTCCAATTCTTCGGCTGTACGCGGCGTGCCGTGCTCGGCCACATAGGCCTTGCTGGCATAGAAGTGGTTGTGAACGGTGAAGAGCTTGCGCTGGATCATCTCCGACTGGTTAGGCCGGTGGAGACGAATGGCGACGTCGGCCTCGCGCATGGCAAGATCAAGCTCGGCGTCGTTGAGGCGGATTTCGAGCTGGATCAGCGGGTAGAGGCGCAGGAATTCGTCAAGGCGCGAACTCAGCCAGGTCGAGCCGATACCGACCGTGGTGGTGACGATCAGCGGGCCGGTGGGGACGTCCTGGGATTCGGACATCTGCGTTTCGACCTGCTGCAATTCCCAATGCATGCGATGGGCGGTGCGGAAGAGCTGTTCGCCGACTTCGGTCAGAACCAAGCCGCGGGCGTGGCGGATGAAGAGTTTCAGCCCAAGGTCGTCCTCGAGCGCCGAGATCTGCCGGCTGACGGCCGACTGGCTCATGGAGAGCTTTTCGGCGGCATGGGTAAAACTGCCCGACTCGGCGGCGGTGTGAAATATCCGGAGCTTGTCCCAGTCGAGCATGTTTCCCCTCGTGGCCCCTCAGCCAGCTCTTATTGTTCCCAGTGCCTTAAGCGACCGTCGCGCAGAAATTGTGACGGTGGAATGGCTTATCAGAAACATTTATTCCGCTGCTTCCGCAAGTTCGTGTTCGGCAAGATAGCGCTCGGCGTCCAGGGCGGCCATGCAGCCCATGCCGGCGGCAGTGATGGCTTGGCGATAAACGTCGTCAGTAACGTCACCGGCGGCAAAGACGCCGGGGATGTTGGTTTCGGTCGTGCCCGGTTTGACCTGCAGGTAGCCGCCTGGCTTCATGTCGAGCTTGCCGGCAAAGATGGACGTTGCCGGAGCGTGGCCGATGGCGACGAAGACGCCGTCGATCGGCTGTTCATAGGTGCGGCCGCTGGTGCGATCGCGCAGGGTGACCGCGTTGACCGAGGGCGGCATGTTGGTGCCTTCCACTTCGACGACTTCGGTGTTCCAGCGCACTTCGATCTTGGGGTGCTTAAAGAGGCGTTCCTGCAGGATGCGTTCGGCGCGGAACTCGTCGCGACGGTGCACCATGATGACCTTTTCGGCGAAGTTGGTGAGGAAGAGTGCTTCCTCGACCGCGGTATTGCCGCCGCCGACCACCAGCACCTGCTTGCCGCGATAGAAAAAGCCGTCGCAGGTGGCGCAGGCGGAGACGCCAAAGCCCTGGAACTTTTGCTCCGATGGCAGGCCCAGCCATTTTGCCTGCGCGCCGGTGCAAATGATGAGGCTATCGGCGGTGTAGACCGTGCCGCTATCGCCGTGGAGGCGGAAGGGACGGTGGTCGAAATCGACAGCGGTGATGATGTCGTTGACCATGCGGGTGCCGACATGCTCGGCCTGCGCCTGCATCTGTTCCATGAGCCAGGGGCCCTGGATGACATCGGCAAAGCCGGGATAGTTTTCGACATCGGTGGTGATGGTCAACTGGCCGCCGGGCTGCAGCCCCTGGATCATCACGGGTTCAAGCATTGCACGCGCCGCATAGATGGCAGCGGTATAGCCGGCCGGGCCGGAACCGATGATGATGACTTTCGCGTGCATCGCAACGCTCTCCAAAGGTCAAAAACTCCCTCGTCCCTAGTTAAAGGCCGAAGGGGCGCAGTTTCAAGGCAAACCAGCAGCGGCGCCTTATTGCCGCGCCCTGCTGCACCAAAAACGCACAGCTTAATGGGCAAACGCCCAAGAAACCGGCGTCAGATATAGCGGATCTTGACGATCTCGTAGCTGCGCGAGCCGCCGGGAGCAGCGACTTCAAACGAATCGCCTTCTTCCTTGCCGATCATGGCGCGGGCGATCGGGGACGAGATCGAGATGCGACCGGCCGAAGCGTCGGCTTCCGGGTCACCGACGACCTGGTAGGTTTTTTCTTCTTCGGTGTCTTCGTCGATGTAAGTGACAGTGGCGCCGAACTTGACCTTGTCGCCGCTGAGCTTGGTGACATCGATGATGTCGGCCAAAGCGAGCAGGGTCTCGAGTTCCTTGATGCGGCCTTCGTTTAGGCTCTGCTGTTCTTTGGCGGCCGAGTATTCAGCGTTTTCGGAAAGGTCACCATGGGCGCGCGCTTCGGCGATCGCATCGATGATGCGGCGGCGCTCGTTGCTGGTGCGGTGCTCAAACTCGGCGCTGAGGGCCTTGTGACCCTGTACGGTCATCGGAACTTTGTCCAAAACTGCCTCCATCCTGGTTCGGCAAAATAAAATCCATGCGCGCGGCAAGCCTTTCGGGCCGCGTCACATGGGTAAACTCGTTGCTGTCCATGTCCTGGGCCATTCGGCCGGCATGGGTACTCCCCGCCAAACTTCGTTGGCTTGCAGCGCACGACGTTTTCGAGGAGATGCGTAAACTTGCCTTCAAGCTGCCCTGCGGTCAAGCCGGGCAGCGCCTCATAGATAGGCAGTCCACATGGCTTTGCAATGCGCCGGGCTTAGCCCAGAAAGTAGGGCGCGCCCTCCAGAACGCGCCCTTCTTCGTTCTGCGGTCTCGATCAGGAGGCGGTCAGGTTGTCGGCGGCAGATTTGCCGGTCCGCTTGTCCTTGACGATCTCGTAGTTGATCTTCTGGCCTTCATCGAGGCCATTCATGCCCGAACGCTGAACGGCGGAGATGTGGACGAAAACGTCCGCCCCACCCTCGTCCGGCTGAATAAAGCCATAGCCTTTTTGGCCGTTGAACCACTTAACGGTGCCAGTTGCCATGATGCGCGTTCCCTCGTGCAGTCGCTGCTGGTGCGGTTCCAGCCAAGCACCGGCCGGAACCAAGATGATATCGAAACATCGGAAGATGGCGTCAGCAGTTGCGAATGGTCTTCGCGTCTTTAGATCGATCGGCCGCAATATTCGATGGCGGGAGCGTAACCCGAAATTTCGGGTGCATCAATATCTCGTTTACACATGACAAAACACCCGTCGAAACCATAGTTTGACGAGGGCGCAGCGGTTCAGTGTCTTACAGTTTCCGGGCCGGGAGGGGTCCGGGCGCCGTTCGCGAGAGGCGACGCGGCGCAGAGGCGGGGTCGGCAGGAGGAGCCGATCAGCACGCCCATTGTAGAGACAAACGCTCTCGGCGGAAGAGCCAAAAACGCACATCGCCGGCATGCAGGCAAATTACTTGCAAACCGAGAGCCTTTAAGGCAAATCCCCGCGCGCCGCGCCAGCAGGGCCGGTTCTTCCGAAAGCATTCGTCTTGATAAAGGCGTCCTATTCTTCCGGCGACGTGATCGCCGACCGGCGCGCGGATTATGCCCGCATGCTGGCTGAAAGCGGTGACCACGCCGCGGCGGCCGAGTTGATGGAACAGGCGCTGGACATTGCGCCGGACTGGGCCGGCGGATGGGACCTTGCCGGTGGTTTTCACGACAAGGCGGGCAATGTCGCGGCGGCCATTTCGGCCTGGCGAAAGCTCGAGGCGCTGGACGATGAGGGCGTATTTGGCGCGCGGCTGAAACTTGCTGCGCATGGGGCGGGACCGGCCGGCGAGGGGACCGCGATCGGCTATGTCGAAGCGCTGTTCGACCAATATGCCCCGCAGTTCGAGCAATCGCTGGTGGGCAAACTCGGCTATCGCGTTCCGGACCTGCTGGGGACGTTGATCGAAGAAGAAATGTCGCGGCTGGCGATAGCGAAGTTTGCGATCGCGCTCGATCTTGGCTGTGGTACCGGGCTGATGGGCGAACGCCTGCGCAGCCGTGTCGAGACATTGGAAGGCATCGACATCTCGGCGGCGATGATCGCCGAGACGGCAAAAAGAATATCTACGATCGGCTGGGGAAAGCCGAACTGGTTGCTGCGCTGCAGGAGCATCGGGAAGACCTCGATCTCGTGACTGCTGCGGACGTCCTGATCTATTGCGGAGCCATCGAGCCGGTGTTGGCGGCGATGGTGCCGGCGTTGCGGCCCGGTGGGCTGGCAGCATTTTCGCTCGAAGCCCATGACGGGGAAGAGGCGCTTTTCCTGCGCCCAAGCCTTCGTTATGCCCATGGCGTCGCGGCCACACGGGAGGCACTTTTGGCTGCCGGGCTAAAAATCCTGCGCTATGAAACCGCCGACCTCAGGATGGATCGCGGCTCGCCGATCACCGGTATTCTGGTTGTGGTGCGACGGCCTGCAGTTTAGCCTGTGGCTCCACCCCACCCAGCTTTGCTAGGGTCCTTGCGGACCTGAGCGTCGCTACCCTCCCCCTCTAGGGGAGGGAGGCGTCAGCACCGCGATTTTGCCTATCTGAAGGGGCCAGAATGAACGCCATTCGCCATGATTTCCGATCTGATACCGTCACCAAGCCAAGCGCGGGTATGCGCGCGGCCATGGCGGCGGCGGACGTGGGGATGACGTCTTCGGCGACGATCCGACCGTCAACCTGCTGGAACAGAAAATGGCGGGTCTCCTGGGCAAGGATGCGGCGCTGTTTGTCAGCTCCGGGACCATGTCCAATCTTTTGGCGCTGATGAGCTATTGCGGGCGTGGCGATGAGTTCATCGCCGGGCAGAATGCGCATTGCTACAAGTACGAGGCGGGCGGGGCGGCAGTGCTCGGCTCGATCCAGCCGCAGCCGATCGCACACCAGGCGGACGGCACGATGGCGCTCGGCGATATCGAGAGTGCGATCAAGGATGGCAGCGACAGCCATTTTGCGACGACACGGGTGATCGCGCTCGAGAACACTTTTGGTGGCCGCGTTCTGCCGGTGAGCTATATGCAGTCCGTTGCCGACATTGCCCAGCGGCATGGCCTGGGCCTGCATCTCGATGGGGCGCGGGCGTTCAATGCCAGCAGCGTGCTAGGGCTTGATATCAGGAGTTTCGTAGCGCCGTTCGATACGGTGTCGATCTGCCTGTCGAAGGGGCTTGGGGCGCCGGTGGGGTCGGTGCTGGTGGGACGGCAGGACCTGATCGACACGGCACGGCGCAATCGGAAGATGCTGGGTGGCGGGTTGCGGCAGTCGGGCATTCTAGCGGCTGCCGGGCTTTATGCGCTCGAGCACAATGTGGTGCGGCTGGCGGACGATCATCGCCGGGCAAAGCGATTGGCCGAAGGCTTGGCGCGGCATGAGGCGCTGCGCGTGACGATGCCCGACAGCAATATCGTCTGGGTCGATATGGGCAGCGAAACAGGTGAGCAACTGACGCCGTATCTTGCCCAGCATGGCGTCGGCATTACCGGACGTTACGGCCAGCAGCGTTGGGTGACGCATCTTGATGTCGGCGACGACGATGTCGAGGCGGCTCTCGCGCTTGTCGATGGCTTCTTCACGCGGACGTAATCTTGCCTTGAGTGCGAGCTTAGCTGCCGCCACACAAGGAGAATTTCATGTTGAAGCCCGTTATTGCTGCCGTTTCGCTGAGCATTGTCTTGGCTACGCCTGCCTTGGCGCAGGTCGTCATCGACTATCGTGATCCTGCAGCGGTTGGCTTTGCCGAGCCCGAGCAGTGGTCCGACATCGCCGCGACGATCGGCGATGGCGTGGTGGTTCTGGGGGAGGTGCGCGGCGCGTTTTCCGAGGCGGGTGCCGAGCAGGTCGCCTATGTGGTCAGCGACGATGTGCCGATGGCGAGCGATCCTTTTCCTGAACTCAACCAGCGCATCGTCATCATCGAGGACGACGCGCCGGGGAAAGCTGGAGCCTAGAGGACCTTGCCTTCGCCCGACCGATAACGGCGGTGGATGTGGATGGCGACGGCATCGACGAAGTGGTTCTGGAAGGAAGTTTCTACAACATGGGCACGCTGGGCATGGGGCTCAGCGTCGTCAAGCTTGCGGAAGGTGTTGCCGAGGTCATTCAGGACCTGCCCGAAGTCTATCTTGACAATTGCGGATCGGGCGTCGGGGAAGAAGCGATCACCGCCAGCGTGGTGAGCGTCTCGGATGGGCAGTTGGTGGCTGAGGCCGAGACGATCGAGTGTCCTTGAGGGTCGGGGTTTGACCCCCACCTAGCTTTGCTACGGGCCCTGCGGGCCTAGCGGCGCTACCTTCCCCTTTAGGAGGAGGAGGAAAACCGTGGGCGTGCCGATTCAGGCCGCGAAGTATTCCTGGAGGGCGCGGACCTGGAGGCCGCCTTCGCGGAGGGCGACGATGCCTTCGACGGCGGCGAGGGCGCCGTCGATGGTCGTGTAATAGGGGATCTTGGCAAGGAGCGCCGTGCGGCGGATGTCGCGGCTGTCCGAGATCGACTTGAGGCCGTCGGTGGTGTTGATCACGAGCTGCACGCCGCCGTTCTTTAACGAGTCGACGATGTGCGGACGGCCCTCGAGAACCTTGTTGATCTTGGTCGAGGGGACGTTGTTGTCGACCAGGTAACGCTGGGTGCCGCCGGTGGCGAGGATTTCGAAGCCGGCATCGACCAGGTGGCGGGCCATGTCGACGATGTACTGCTTGTCGTCATCGCGCACCGAGATGAAGGCCTTGCCGGAGGTCGGGACCTTCTGGCCGGCGCCCATCTGGGATTTGGCAAAGGCGATGGCGAAATCGTAGTCGAGGCCGATAACTTCGCCGGTCGACTTCATTTCGGGGCCGAGAACCGTGTCGACGCCGGGGAAGCGGTTGAACGGGAAGACGGCTTCCTTGACCGCAATGTGCTTAAGCGTCTTCTCGGTCAGGCTGAAGCTGGCCAAGGATTCACCGGCCATGATGCGCGAGGCGATCTTGGCAATGGGCTGGCCGATGACCTTGGCGACAAAGGGCACAGTGCGGGAGGCGCGCGGATTGACCTCGATCAGGTAGATCGTGTCGTCCTTATAGGCGTACTGGACGTTCATCAGTCCGCCGACCTTGAGGGCGAAGGCGAGTTCGCGCGTCTGGCGCTTGAGCTCTTCGATGACTTCGGGGGACAGCGAACGCGGCGGCAGCGAGCAGGCGCTGTCACCGGAATGGATACCGGCTTCTTCGATATGCTCCATGATGCCGGCGACAAAGACGTCCTTGCCGTCACAAAGCGCATCGACGTCGATCTCGATGGCGCCGGAGAGGTAAGCGTCGAACAGCAGCGGGTTATCGGAGAGGACCGAATTGATTTGGCCGGTCTTGTCGTTGGGGTAGCGCTGGAGGATATCGGGCGGGACGAGGCCAGTCAGCGTGTCCTGGACATAGCTCTCGAAGTCCTTGGCCGAGTGGACGATGGCCATGGCGCGGCCGCCGAGCACGTAGGACGGGCGGATCACCAGCGGGTAGCCCAGGCGCTCGGCGACAAGGCGGGACTGTTCGAGCGAATAGGCGATGCCGTTCTTGGGCTGTGTCAGCTCCAGGCGGTTGAGGAGCTTGGAGAAAAGGTCACGGTCTTCGGCGAGGTCGATGGCGTCGGGCTGGGTGCCGAGGATCGGCACGCCCGCCTTCTGCACGGCTTCGGCAAGGTTGAGCGGTGTCTGGCCGCCGAACTGGACGATGACCCCGTGGAGGGTGCCGTTCTGCTTTTCGGTGAGCAGGATTTCGATGACGTCTTCTTCGGTCAGCGGCTCGAAATAGAGGCGATCGGAAGTGTCGTAGTCGGTGGAGACAGTTTCCGGATTGCAGTTGACCATGATGGTTTCGTAGCCGGCATCGCTGAGCGCGAAGGCGGCGTGGCAGCAGCAATAGTCGAACTCGATGCCTTGGCCGATGCGGTTGGGGCCGCCGCCGAGGATGACGACCTTCTTGCGGTCGGAGGGGCGTGCCTCGTCGTCGACCTTGCCGCCGAAGGGGGCTTCATAGGTCGAGTACATGTAGGCGGTCGGCGAGGCGAATTCGGCAGCGGAAGTGTCGATGCGCTTGTAGGCGGGACGCACTTCGAGGCTGTGGCGGAGCTTGCGAACGTCGGAGGCCTTAAGGCCGGCGAGCTGGGCGAGGCGGGCGTCGGAGAAGCCCATGGACTTGAGCTTGCGCAGGGTCTGGGCGTCCTTGGGGAGGCCGTATTCCTTGACCTTTTGTTCCATGTCGACGATGCCGCGCATCTGCTCGAGGAACCAGGGGTCGATCTTGCAGGCCTCAAAGATTTCTTCGTCGGAGAAGCCGAGGCGCATGGCTTCGGCGACATGCAGCAGGCGCTGTGGCGTGCCAGTGCCGAGAGCTTGCTTGACGGCGTTCTTGTCTTCGCCTTCGCCAAGGCCCGGAATGCCGATTTCGTTAAGGCCGGTGAGGCCGGTTTCGAGCGAGCGCAGCGCCTTTTGCAGCGATTCCTGGAAGGTGCGGCCGATGGCCATGGCTTCGCCGACCGACTTCATCGAGGTGGTGAGACGGTTGTCGGCGCCGGGGAATTTCTCGAAGGCGAAACGCGGGATCTTGGTCACCACATAGTCGATGGTCGGCTCGAAGGAAGCCGGGGTGGCGCCGCCGGTGATGTCGTTTTCGAGTTCGTCGAGCGTGTAGCCGACGGCGAGGCGCGCGGCGACCTTGGCGATCGGGAAGCCCGTGGCCTTGGACGCCAGCGCCGAAGAGCGCGAGACGCGCGGGTTCATTTCGATAACGACCATGCGGCCGTCGGCAGGGTTAATGCCGAATTGGACGTTGGAGCCGCCGGTTTCGACGCCGATCTCGCGCAGCACCGCCAGCGAGGCGTCGCGCATGATCTGGTATTCCTTGTCGGTCAGCGTCAGGGCCGGGGCAACGGTGATCGAGTCGCCGGTGTGGACGCCCATGGGATCGATATTTTCGATCGAGCAGACGATGATGCAGTTGTCCTTTTATCGCGGACAACCTCCATCTCGTATTCCTTCCAGCCGAGGACGCTTTCCTCGACCAGAACTTCGCTGGTGGGCGAGGCGTCGACACCCGATTCGACGATGGCGAGGTATTCTTCGCGGTTGTAGGCGATGCCGCCGCCGGTGCCGCCCAGGGTGAAGCTGGGGCGGATGATACAGGGGAGGCCGATGACTTCGAGCGCCTGCAGCGCTTCGATCGTGTTGTGGGCCAGCATCGAACGCGGGGTCTCGAGGCCGATCTTCTTCATGGCGTCGCGGAAAAGCTCGCGATCCTCGGCCTTGTCGATGGCTTCGGCGGTGGCGCCGATCATTTCAACGCCGAACTTTTCGAGCACGCCCATCTTGCGCAGCGACAGCGCGCAGTTGAGCGCGGTCTGGCCACCCATCGTCGGGAGCAGCGCATCGGGGCGCTCCTTTTCGATGATCTTGGCGACCACTTCCGGAGTGATCGGCTCCATATAGGTGGCGTCGGCCAGGTCGGGATCGGTCATGATCGTCGCCGGGTTCGAGTTCACCAGAATGATCCGGTAGCCCTCTTCCTTGAGCGCCTTGCAGGCCTGAGTGCCGGAATAGTCGAACTCGCAGGCCTGCCCGATGATGATCGGACCCGCACCGATGATGAGGATCGATTTGATGTCGGTACGTTTTGGCATGGTGCTCGCTCGGCTGTTTTACGCGGGTACGGGCGAGGAAAGAATCGCCCGGACACACCCGTCCGCGCGAAACCCGCGTGGCAGCTGAGCGCTGCGGCGCGGGGAAGAAGTCCGGACATGGTGGTTAGGTGGGCGGTTTAACCGAAGAGGACGGGGAAGGGAAGGGGTGGCGGCACGATGGCTGCTATGGGTTGAAGGCGGGTCGGCTATGCTGGACGAGCATCAATAAGGTTGGCCGTCCTTATGAGTGAACACCCAGCCGTTTGGGCCCATGACAGCTTGCAGGTCATCCTGAGGGTAGCTGCCTTCGTCGCCAGGGGTTCGGTCGCCGATCTCCAGGTAAACGACGTCGGTTTCCGTTCGATTGACCAGCTGATGCGCTACGTCCCCCGCGGGAAAGCCGGCGCACATGCCTGGTTCCAGCTGCTTTTCTCCCACATCGGTGACGAGCGTCGGCATGCCTTCAAGAATGTAGACGAACTCGTCCTGCTTGCTGTGCCTGTGAAGCAGCGCCGACTCTCCGCCGGGATGAAGCCGGGTGAGGTTTACGCCAAAGTTCTTGAGGCCGAAGAGATCGCCGAGTACCCGCTTTTCGCGCTTGGCCATCCGGCTGAAGAATGGCTCAGGGTAGTTGGAGGGTTTTGTGCGTAGAGGCGCATCGGAGGCCCTGATGGCAAGAGTGTTCGGTTCGCTGGTCTTCATGCTTGCTCTTGTCCAACGATTAAATAGGTCAGCATAGCTTACGCATTATCTTCGGGGTGGGGAAGGGGCTGTCGCGTGAGGCAAAGAACAAACCCAGACGCCCGAAATAAACCTTCAATCGAATAAGTTCTTGTTGGGCACAAAAGAGAGGGGTGGCCCCATATCTTTGATTTTGTTGCTCGGTTATGAGTGGCCATCTTTTCTCCATGAGATCGCCATGCGCACCTCCCTCCTGCTCACCGCTGCCTGCCTCGTTGCCTTTTCCAGCCCGGTTCTGGCTCAGGCCACGTTTACTGAAGACCAGTTGAACGAGGCGATCGATGTGATCGCCGCCGACGAAGTTTCTGAGCAGGCCTATCTCGATGGCTGGTGCGCCGTGGCGCTGCAGATCGTGACCGACGAAATGGAAGCGGCTGGCGAGACCGAAAACCTTGAGGTGATCGCCGAAGCGCGCGAGGCGCTTTATAACGCCGCCGGGCAGTCGCTGATCGATGCGGGCTATGATGCCGAGCAGCAAAAGGCGGTCGGCAAGTCGCTCTACATCATCGCCTACAGCCAGATCAGCGATGAATTGGACGAGCCGTCATTCACCACTGACGAATGCATCGAAGCGGGCAATGCTGCGCTCGAATAAGCAGGCATATAGTTCGTAAAGCGGCTGGCGCTGGGGGATCCGCGATGATGACTTTGAAACTGAGTTCCATGGTGCAGTGGGCTCGCAAACTTCTTGGATCGACAGCGCTGGTCGCGCTTTTGGTGGCGCCGCTGGCCGGCGTCGTCAAGCGCAGGAAGAGGTCGACGCCGCCTGCGCCGACGCGGGCATTTACGATTGGGAGAGCTGCAACGGCTTCCTCAGTGGCGGGGCCGAGGAAAGCTACGAAGAGCCGGTTTATGAAGAACCGGCATACGAAGAACCCGCTTACGAAAAGCCTGCCTACGAAGAGCCGGTTTATGAGGAGCCGACCTACGAGGAGCCTACCTACGAGGAGCCGGCCTACGAGGACGAGCCGGTCTACGAGGAAGAAGAGCCAGCCTACGAAGAAGAGATGAGCGCGGACGAGCCGGTCTTCGAGGACGAGACCGTCGAGGAAGAGCCTGTCTTTGAAGAGGAAGCGACCGAGGAAGAGCCAATCTTCGAGGACGAGGCCACGGACGCAGATGAGTTCACTGCCGAAGACGAAGAGGTCTATTCGGAAGACGAGGTGAGTGTCGACGAGGACGAGATCACCTCGGAAGACGAAGCGACATCCGACGAGGAAGAGATCTCGGAGGAGGACGCAACGTTCGAAGAGGACGCGATCTCCGAAGACGACGCTACGGCTGAAGATGACGTAGCCGAGGACGAGGTTACCGAGGACGATGCCGAGGCATCGGACGCGACGGCCTTTGTCGAAAGCGATGGCGTGCAGGAAGAGGTCATCGAGGACTTGCCGGAGGACATCGATCCGTCGCTGGTCGAACCGATGCTCGACTCGGTCAAGGACGATAGCGACCTCGGCGCGGCCGAAGAGCCTGAATACGTGCCGACCGATGACGAAAACGCCCGCGCCTTTTCGGCGCCCGAGCTCGAAGATCCCATCGCCGAAGCCGAAGTGCTCGAAGAACTTTCCGTAGCGCCCGAAGCCTTTGCCGCCCCCGACGACGTCGAGGTGCTGGAAAGCTCGGACGGTGTTGTGGTCTACGAGTTCAACAACACCGTCATCGTCAACAATTACTACGAGGACCAAAGCCGGCTGGCCTATGGCGCCGATGACGTGATCTATACGAGCTATGCCGATGGCAGCTATTCGGACTCGGTGATCGCGGCAGACGGATCGCAAGTCATCACCATCCGCGACGCCTATGGCAACATCATCAGCCGCACCTATTACGATGCTTACGGCAACGAATATGTGCTTGCCTGGTACGATCCGGCCTATCGCGAAGACGAGCGCATGTATTGGTACGATGTGGGCTATGAGCTGCCGCCGCTCTATGTGGCCGTGCCGCGCGACGACTACATCTATTTCTACGACAGAAGCGACGCCTATGATCTGATCCGCTTCTTCGGCTTGCCGCCGGTGGAGCCGGTGCGGCGCCTTTATACGATCGACGAGGTCAAGCGCTCGGCCCGGCTGCGCGATAGCATGCCGCGCGTGGAGATCGGCAATCTCAACTTTGCCAATGGGTCGGCCGGCATTTCGCGCTCGCAGGCCGGCAAGCTCGAGGACCTGGCTGATGCAATCCTCGATGCGGTCGATCGCAATCCGGCAGAAACCTTCCTGATCGAGGGCCACACCGACGCCCCGGGCAGCGATCGCGATAACCTCGTTCTTTCGGATCAGCGGGCGGCCGCGGTAGCGCGCGCGCTGACCGAATATTATGGGGTGCCGCCTTGGAACCTGGCAACGCAGGGCTATGGCGAACGCTATCTCAAGATCAACACCCAGCGCTCTGAAAGTGCCAACCGCCGCGTTACGGTCCGCCGCATCACCCCGCTCGTAACGGTGTCACAGCGATAAGGGGTAAGGCGTCCTCCCCATCGGGGAGGACGCTCAGGCCGTTAGAGGTTTTCGGCGAAGAAGGTGGCGATGCTCGTATCCACCGTTTCCGTGACTTTGGGCTGGTCGCTGTAAAAGCCATAGCCATGGTCGGCGTCGGGAATGGTGGTCAGCGTCGCCGCGGGATAGGCAGCCTTGACCATTTCCGCGACCGAAGCCGGGACGACAGTGTCCTGGTCGCCATGAAGGATCAGCATGGGACCGGAAAAGTTGCCGATCGCGTCAAGCGGCTCGGAGGCGGTCATCTCGTCATACCAGCGCTTGCTCAGCTGCTGAATCTGGCCGAACTGGGTAGTGTACGTGGCGTAGCCCTGCGGACCGCTCGCCTCGGCATAGAGGCGATCGTATTCGGCCTGGCCGCCCATGAAGGCGACCGACATCGGTCCGCCCGGATCGGCGGAAGGCGCCAATAGCGCCACGGCCTTGTAGGGCTGGTCGGCGGTGCCCGCGATGGTCAGCGCAATGCGTCCACCCATGGAGTAGCCGAAGATGCCGAGCCGTTCGGCATCGACCTCGTAGTTTTCCAGCACATAGGCGAGGCTGGCATTGCTGTCCGAGATCATGTTGGACAGGTAGCCTTCGGTGAAGGGCTCGGTGCTATCGCCGGAGCCGGGGAAATCCATGCGCACGGACAGGATGCCCTGTTCGGCAAGAGCCGAAGCGATGCGGCCGAGGCCGCCATTTTCCTGACGTCCACCGCCATGGCCATGATTGATGACAACAGCGGGAAACGGGCCTTCGCCATCGGGAACGACCACGGTGGCCGGAACGGCGCGGTTGCCGTTCTGGATGGTGACGTCGGTCGAGGTTTCAGCAAGGGCAAAGGCTGCGCTGGCCACGGTGATGGTGGCGGCCAAAAGGGTTCTGGTCAAAAGCATGGTGAAAGGTCTTTCGTGGATGGCCGTAGGTTCCGGACTCGCCCCGAAAGAGTGCGCCTTGCGCCAAGAAGGCGTCAATCTCCACTTTCGAGGGGGCAGTGGAAGGGCAGGAAGGTGCTGGCGGCGCCCGCATTGATCATCAGGATCGAGAGGGCGTTGGCGATGTCGAGCTCCTGCGTCGAGCGCGGGCAGGCGGTGCCTTTTTCCGAGCAGCCGGCGGCGATGAAGTTCTCGTTGGCGGCGATGAAATTGTAGTTGAGGTCATCGCTGCCGAAACGCTCCAGCGCCTCGGTCCAGTAGCCTTCGTAGAGCCGGCATTTTTCAGCGGGCCAATCGCTTTGGGCAGTCGCTGGCAAGGGGGAAGCGAGGACGAGCAGCAGGGCGGCAGAAAGAATGTGGCGCATGAGCATCTCCGGGAGAGACGCTCATGGCGAGGGATTGCGGTCGCGGCAAGGCCGTTTAGCCTGCCGTCACCTCATAGTCGATTGGCTTGAAGGTGCCGCCATTGCTGGCAGGAGCGGAGCAGGCGGTGAGGCCGATGATGAGGTCCATCTCGGCGCGGAAGCGTACGTAGTCGCCGGCTTTGCTTTTGGGTGGCAGGACCTTGAACTTGCCGGTCGCGCCATCGACGGGCACGTTCATGAAACAGTTGAAGGCGATCGGAATATCATCTTCGGCGATGCCATAGGGCTCGAGCGCGTGATGGAGGTTGCCATGGCAGCCCTGGTGGGGCGGCTCGTTGTCGTAGCAAAGGCGGAAGGTGGCTTCCGAGCAGGGGGTCAGCAAGAAGTCGTGGGTTCCGACCGTGTCCTCGATGATTTCTAGCATGACGTTGGATCGGTTCGAGTAGAGCTTGTTGCCGGTGGTGAGGTAGATGGTTTCGGCATAGTCGAGCGTGCGCCCGGAGGAGATCATCTCACGGGTGTCGGCCTTGTTGATGGCGAGAAGATCGCCGACCTGGCCACCGAGCGGATCGTAGACCGTGAGAATGTTGCCAGCCTTAAGTTCAAAGGCCGTGCCGGAGCGTGGGGGATGCGGTCCATCAGCGGTCCTCGGCCAGGGCGGCAAGCGGGTCGATGGCAGCCTTGTCGGCTGCGTTGCGGTGATAGGGGCAGGCCCATTCTTCGGAGACCGCGCGGCCGCTATATTGGCGGGCTTCGGAGATCGAGCCGTGGCGAGCGAGCATCGGATTGATGCTGCCGGCGAGCTTTTCGTCGCGATCGAGAATGGAAGCGCGCAGCTTTTCGTAGCGGTTCTGCTCGCGCAGGGTCTCGAACTGATCGTGCAGGTTGAAGATCATGGTCGGGTAGGCGAAGCGGCGGGCAGGGCGGCTCGCATGAGGGTGGAGGCCCACGACGAAAAAAAGCCTCGCCCCGCCCCCAAAGCTTAAGGAGAAATGGGGGTCATCGGGATCGGACGAGACGCGCGGATCGGCGGGCTGGCCACGCCAGGTATCTTTTTCGGTGAGCGACTGGATGCGATCCCACATGAAGCGCTCGAAGTCTTTTTCGGACAGATCGAGCGGGCCTTCGAAGATCACCGCAAAGCTCGTGAATAGCGTCTTGTCCTGGGTGTAGTCCCAGGCGAACTGCATCAGCCGGTCCTGGATTTCGACATCGTTCCACGCGCTGTCGATCTGGCGGGCGGTATAGGTATGGAGTTGTCCCTTGCCAAGGGCGGATTTGGCGCCGACACAGGGAAAATTGGGGTCTTGGATAAATTTAGCGAGGTCGTCTGCTACGCTCGAAGCCATGACTGATTACTGTTTTAATTTTCGGTACTCGTGGCCCGCACAAGGGTTTTGAGGCCGAACGCGTTCCATGTTCGCGGCAGACGTGAACGGGGGCCACCAGATCGTGATGCTCGCCGGGGCAACGATCGGCTTGCCCGTGGGCTTTGTCCTTATCCGACAAATCCCAACAGGAGTTTGCCATGACAATGACCTCACGCCTTCTCGCCGGCACCATGCTTTCCGCAGCGCTTTTCGCCCTGCCGGTGTCAGCCCAGCAGACGCCAGCCGAAACGGCTCCCCCAATGCACCGGACCAAACACCGGCCTTTGAAGGCCAGACCCGGCACCACAGCCCGAGGCGCCGGCATCCGTCAACACGGAGGTGATTGCCGAGGGGCTGCCGCACCTTTGGGCGCTGGAATTTTTGTCGGACGGCCGCATGCTGGTGACGGAAAAGGCTGGCAAGCTGCATATCGTTTCGCCGGACGGGGAAGCGACCGAGGTTACGGGCGAGCTGCCGGAGATCGACTTTGTCGGCCAGGGCGGGTTGCTCGACGTGGCGCTTGCCAATGATTTCGAGACATCCGGAAAGATCTATTTCTCGTTTGCCGAAAAGCGCGAGGATGGGAACGGGACATCCGTCGCGGCGGCAACGCTTGATCCGGAAGCGGCGACGCTTTCCGACGTCAGCGTGATCTTCCGCCAGGAGCCGACCTACGATGGCGACAAGCATTTCGGGTCGCGCATCGTGCCCAATGAAGACGGCACGCTGTTCGTGACCGTTGGCGAACGTTCGGATGAGCCAATCCGCGACCAGGCGCAGGAGCTTGCAAGCGCGCTGGGCAAGGTGTTCCACATCACCGCCGAAGGCGAGGCGGTTTCGGACAATCCTTTTGTCGATACCGAAGGCGCCTTGCCGGAGATCTGGAGCCTCGGGCACCGCAATGTGCAATCGGCGACGCTGGATGGCGAAGGCCGGCTGTGGATCGTAGAGCACGGCGCCAAGGGTGGCGACGAGCTCAACAAGCCCGAGGCCGGGCTCAATTATGGCTGGCCGGAAGTCACCTATGGCATCAACTACAATGGCCAAAAGATCGGCGAAGGCATCACGCAAAGCGCCGAAACCGAGCAGCCGGTTTATTACTGGGACCCGGTGATCGCGCCTTCAGGCATGGCCTATTACGAGGGTGACGAGTTCCCTGAATGGGACGGCGCATTCCTGGTTGGTGGTCTCGTTGCGCAAGCCTTCGTGGTCCTGCACATGGATGGGGACCGGGTGGCCACGGAAGAGCGCGTACCGATCGATGCGCGCGTTCGCGACGTGAAGGTCGGGCCCGACGGGGCCGTTTATGCGGTTACGGAAAACCCGCAGGCGGGAAGCTCCACGATCGTTCGCGTTTCGCAGGCGCAGTAAAGCGAAGGGCTCCGGAAACGGAGCCCTTTTCGTTTCAGGCAGCGCGGGCGATGCGCTGGCTTTCAAGTGCCGCGACGATGTCTTCGACACGGTATGGCTTGGGAAGGAAGACGGCGCCGGCCGGAAGATCGTCGTGCGCGGGGCAGACGCCTGCGGAAACGACGACAATGGGCAGGCCCGGACGGTTGCGGGCGGCAAGCCGCGCCAGTTGCAGGCCGTTATAGCTGCCGGGCAATTCGATATCGGTCACAAGACCAGAAATGGAGTCATCGAGGAGGCTCGCGGCGCCGCTGGCCGTCGTGACCGGCAGCGGTTCGAGGCCGAAATCTACGAGGTTGTCGACCAGATCAAGAAGCAGGATGACTTCGTCTTCGACGACGAGAACACGACCGCTCTTACCCATTTGCACTACCCCCTGATTATCCACGACAAGGAAAGGTGGGCCGGGCCGCATTCGTTGCGCCATAAACCGGCATGGCTGCCAGTATGGTTAGCAATTGGTTCAAATTGTATGGATAGGGGCGCTCAGAGCTGCGCGCGGTAAAGGGCGACGCGAATGCCGCCGTGGAGCACCGGGGGTAGCATGGGTTCGAAGCGGAGACCCGTGGCTTCGGCCAGTTGCCGGTCTGCAGTGATGATGCCAACGCGCCAGCCGCCAAAACGGTTCTTGAGCACAGCGCCCAAGGTGCGGTGGGTGGCGATCAGCGGACCCTTGGCCCCGATGCGGCTGCCATAGGGCGGGTTGAGGATGACGAGACCGGGCGGACCGTCAGGCGGGGTCAGTTCTTCAAGCGACTTTTGTTCGAAGCGGGTCCAGCCGGTGACGCCGGATCGGGCAGCGTTTTCGGCGGCAATGCGGATGGCGCCGGGGTCACGGTCGGAACCGTAAAAGAGCAGGAACGGCGCTTGAGGGGCTGAGGGAGCGCGGAGTGCGGCCCAGGCTTTGGCGTCAAAGCTGGGAAGCAGTTCGAAGGCGAAGGGGCGCTCCCGACCGGGCAGAAGACCGGCGGCGATTTCGGCGGCTTCAATAGGAAAGGTGCCAGAGCCGCACATCGGGTCGAGGACAGGCTCGGTCCCGGTGAACCCGCATTGTGCCAAGAACATTGCGGCCATGGTTTCACGCATCGGCGCCTTGTTGACCGCTTCCTTGAAGCCGCGCTTGTGCAGCGATGCGCCGGTCGTGTCGACGCTGATGGTGACGAGGTCGTCCTCGATCCGCACCATGATGCGAAGGTCGGCCGTTTCGCTGATGGGGGCACCGAGCGTTTCGGCGATGGCGGTGGCGACGCGCTGGGCGGCGGCCTTGTCGTGGTAGATGCGCGAGCGCTTGCAGCTGGCTTCGACATGCACGGGCACATCGGGCCGCAGCCACTCGGCCCAGGGCAGCTTGCGCGCGGATTTGTCGAGTTTGGCAAGATGGACGGAGCGGAAACTCGTGAGCCGGGCCAGGACGCGGGTGGCGCCACGCAGGGTGAGGTTGGCGCGCCAGACATCGAGCCAGGTGCCTTGGAAAACCACGCCGCCATCGGTGACCCTAGCGCCACTAAAACCCGTAGCCAGCGCCTCGTCGCAAAGCGGGGCTTCGAGGCCGGGGGTCGCGACAAGGAAGATTTCGAAGGGCTCTGCGATCATGGGCGAGGCTTAGCCGCAGGGGCGCTAGCTGGCAATGGCAGGGCGGGGTTGGTTTTCCATCGGCAATAGCCGATATAAGCGGCAGAACGATCAACAATGCGAGTCTTGCTATGTCCGACGCAGAATACGTGCCGCCTAAAGTTTGGAAGTGGGAACCGGGTAACGGTGGGGCCTTTGCCAGCATCAACCGGCCGACCGCCGGCGCGCAGCGCGAGGTCGAGCTGCCGCGCGGCGAGCACAAGCTGCAGCTCCATTCGCTGGCGACCCCGAACGGGCAAAAGGTCACCATCATGCTCGAGGAGCTGCTGGCGGCCGGGCATGACGCCGAATACGACGCTTACCTCATCAATATCGGCAAGGGCGACCAGTTTGGCTCGGGTTTCGTCGACATCAATCCCAACTCCAAGATCCCGGCGATGATCGACTACGCCCCGGCAGAGCCGATCCGTTTGTTCGAGAGCGGGTCGATCCTAGTTTATTTGGCCGACAAGTTCGACGCCTTCCTGAGCAAGGACGTGGCGCAGCGGGCCGAGACGATGAACTGGCTGTTTTGGCAGATGGGTAGCGCGCCGTTCCTCGGCGGCGGCTTCGGGCATTTTTACGCCTACGCGCCCACCAAGATCCAGTATGCGATCGATCGCTATGCCATGGAGGCCAAGCGCCAGCTCGACGTGCTCGATCGTCAGTTGGAGAGCCATGAATATGTGTCGGGCAGCGAATACACCATTGCCGACATGGCGATCTGGCCTTGGTATGGCGGGCTGACACTGGGTCGCGCCTATAATGCCGCCGAATTTCTCGACGTCGAAAGCTACAAGAATGTGGTGCGCTGGGCCAAGCAGCTCGATGCACGTGAGGCAGTGAAGCGTGGCCGGATCATTCTTGCAGGGCAGGGGCCGGAAGACGAGATCGTCAAGGAACGGCACTCGGCATCCGACGTGGATAAAGTCATGGCCGTGCGCCGGGAACGCGGCACGATCTAAAATATCTGAGCGGGCCGGCAAAAACCGGCCCGCTCATTCGTCGTAAGGGCAGAGCAGGAGAATGCGATGCGATTTATGGCACTTGTTTATTTCGAGCCCGGGGCGATGGACCACCTTACGCCCGAGGACGTGAGGCTTCTGGATGATGCAACGATCCGGCATGATCGCAAGCTGCGGGACAGCGGGCACCTGATCTTTGCGTCGCCGCTGGCGCAGGCGGAAACGGCACGGTCGTTACGGACCGTGGATGGTGCGTTGATCGCGACGGATGGACCATTCAGCGAGGGCAAGGAGGTGGTCGGCGGCTTCCTGCTGCTCGAGGCGGAAAGCCTTGAAGCGCTGATGCCGCTCTTTGAAGACGACCCCATTCTCCAATATGGCCGCATGGAAATCCGGCCCCTTGTGGAGCACACGCATAGCGAGACGGGCGAAGGGCGGCCGGACTTTGCGCTGAGCTGACCGGGCGCCTCAGCCTTAGTTGTTAATCGACAGGATGCCCCACTCGGTATCCGAGCAGGCATCGTCAAGGCAGATGTTGCTGATCCAGATGGCGCCATTGCCGATGCCGACGCCTTCGTCGGTGACGGTCAGGTCGCCGACGTCCTGTTCAAGCAACGCCTGCATGGTTTCAGGCGTGACGAGGCTGTCGAAGTTGTCGAGGAGGTCCTGTTCTTCAAGAATGTCGTAGCTTTCGCCATTGGCGTTCACCAGCAGCGGGTAGGACGCATATTGGGCGATTGTCGTCGGGTCGCCGAACATGGCTGCATCCTGCAGGATCGAGAAAAGCTCGAAGAAGCCATCGGCATCACCCTGGATGGTTTCGATGCGCTCATAAACTTCTTCTTCCTGGGCCATCGCTGGCGCGGCGAGGGCGAGCACGACGATTGAAGCGAGGGCAGTGAGGCGACGGGCCATGGCTTTGTTCCGGGTGGGGCAAACTGTCTGTCGTCATCAGCAGTGCAAACGCGGAGGAAGGCAAGGGGCAGGCCAATCAAATACACCCGCTGTTAAGCCTAACCGCGCATTATCGCGGGGCGGCCGAGGCTTTTTACCCGGACGCGTGTGCTGCGTTCGAAGTTGAGTGTGCGTTATGCGTCTGATCGTCGGTGTGCTTGTCGTCTTTGCCTGCGTTTTTGGCGGCTATCTCGGCGTCGGCGGGCATATCGAAGTGCTGTGGCAGCCGTTCGAATTCCTGATCATTCTGGGCGCGGCGATCGGCGCCTTCATCATCGCCAATGGCGGTCCGGTGCTCAAGGGTATTCCGGCGATGTTCGGGACACTGTTCAAGGGTCCCAAATACAGCAAGACCGCCTATCTTGAACTGCTCGGCTTGCAGTTCTCGATGTATAAGCTCGTGCAGCAGAAGGGCATTTTGGGCATCGAGCCGCATATCGAAGACCCGCACAATTCAAGCCTCTTCAACGCCTTCCCGACCTTCGCCAAGAACCACCACGCGGTGGAGTTCGTCTGCGACTACATGCGCATGGTGACCATGGGGTCCAACAATGTGCACGAGATGGAAGCGCTGATGGACGAGGAGCTCGAAACCCACCATCAGGAGCAGGAGCGCATGGTTTCGGCCATGCAGGCGCTGGCAGACGGTACGCCGGCTCTGGGCATCGTCGCGGCCGTTCTTGGCGTGATCCATACGATGGGCGCGATCGCCGAGCCGCCGGAAGTGCTGGGTCACATGATCGGTGGCGCGCTTGTGGGTACGTTCTTTGGCGTGTTCGTCGCCTATGGCTTCTTTTCGCCCTTTGCGCAGTCGCTGAAGAACACGTTTGAAGCCGAGTCCAAGTATTTCCTGTCGCTCAAGGTCGGGCTTCTTGCCCATATCGGCGGGCAGCCGCCAGTGATGGCGATCGAGTTCGCGCGCAAGGCGCTGATGAGCGAAGTGCGCCCGACCTTTGTCGAGGTGGAAGCCGCCACTGCTGCCCTGCCGGCAACGGCATAAGGACATCGGGCCATGGCGCAGTACGATCAGCCGATCATCATCAAGAAGGTCAAGAAGAAGGGGCACGCTCACCATGGCGGCGCCTGGAAGATCGCTTATGCGGACTTCGTGACCGCGATGATGGCGTTCTTTCTGCTGCTCTGGCTGATCAGCATGACGACGCCCGAGCAAAAGCAGGGCCTGGCTGACTATTTTGCGCCGGCGGCGCTGAGCGTCACCACCAGTGGCGCCGGCGGGGTGATGGGCGGCAATGCGATGGATAATTCTGGCAATCGGATGTCGGGCTCGTCGGCTGATGTGATCGAGGCGAAGCCGGCTTCGCCGCAAAGCGCCGACCAGGGCACGACGGAAATCCAGATCGGCGGACCGGCGCGGCAGCAGGGCAGCGAGCAGCAGGCTTCCAGCGACAGCGAATTCAACCTCAAGTCGCTCGACAACCAGGCTTTCCATAGCGCCGCAGCCAGCATCAAGCAGGCCTGGCAGTCGCTGCCGGAAGTCACGCCGTTCATGGACAACCTTCTGATCGAGGAAACCGAAGAGGGTCTCGACATCCAGATCGTCGACCAGCAGGGCCGCTCGATGTTTCCGGAAGGATCGAAGTATCCGCTGGAGCCGACACGGGCGGCAATCGCAGCCATTGCGCCGATCCTGCAGCAGCTCAATGCGCAGGTGACGATTTCGGGCCATACCGCCGCTGGCGGGCGCTATGACAATCCGCGCTACGGGCCGTGGGAACTGTCGGCGGACCGGGCAAATGTGGTTCGCTCGATCCTAGGCGAATTCGGCATGGGCGAGGACCGCGTCAAGTCGGTGATTGGGCGGGCCACAGATGAGCCGTTCTTCCCGAACGATCCTTATATGGCAGCAAACGAGCGGGTGCGGATCACCGTGCTGCATGCGCCGCCACCGGTCCCCGTTGGATTGAAGCCATAAAGAAGAGCTTTTACATCGCGCTAACCTTGTCCGCTGATGTGACGACTTAAAGACAATTAAAGCATCGGATGTAAATGCTTTGGTTGAGGACAAATACGTAAGGTGGTTCCCATGCGGCAGAAGCTGCTTTGGGGAAGTCCTTTATGCGTCCACTTCGAATTTTGTGTGCTGCGGTGCTGCTCGCATCGGTGAGCACGAGTGTTCTGGCTGATGACTGGGTTGCTGATCGCCTGCGCGGAAGCGTGACGGTGATGCAGGGCGGAGACTGGGTAACGCTGACGCGCGGCCAGGTTGTTCCGGATGGCGGCAGGGTCCGGACGGAGTCCAATGGACGTGTCGAGCTGGTGCGTGGCGCGGAGCGGATCTCCCTTGCGGCAAATACCGAAATCTCCATCCGCGATGCCGGCGACCAGAAGATGACCAGCGTGATCCAGTCGCGTGGCACCGTGACGGTGGATGCCGAGCGGCGCAATGTGCAGCATTTTTCGGTGCAGACGCCGGTGCTTGCGGCCGTGGTCAAGGGTACCCAGTTCACGGTAACCTATAGCAATGGACAGGCGAGCGTCAGCGTTGATCGCGGCGTGGTGCAGGTACAAGACTCGAGCCACGAGATGATGGTGGATGTCACTCCGGGCCAGGTGGCCGAGGCGCGGCAAACGCGGCCGCTGGACGTGTCCGGACCCGGTTCCGAGAACGCGGTCTTCATGATCCAGGGGGAAGTCGTGCCGGCAGTGGCGCGTGAGGCCGTATTGAGCGGCAACATTACCGCGGCCGAGGCCGTCGAGGTCGTGCGCGAGAACCCGGAACTGTTGACGGCTGCTGCAGGCCGCAATGATGCCGGCAACGGGCGTGGCGCAGATCAGGCTGAGCGCAACAGCGGGCCCGGCAACAATAACGGGCCTGCTGCTAACGGTCCTGGTAAGGGCAATGGGCCGGGCGCGAACAATGGCCGCGGTAGAGGCGACGGCCCTGGCAAGGGCAATGGTCCCGGCAAAGATGATGGACCGGGTCGTGGTCACGGGCCGAATAAGGATGACGGGCCGGGCAAAGGTGATGGGCCCGCTAACGGCCGTGGCAATGATCGCGGGTCCGAAAACGGAAATGGCCCCGGCGGCAACAACGGCAATGGGAACGGACCCGGCAGCAACAGCGGCAGCGGAAACGGACCGGACGGCGGCGGTCCTGGCCATGGGAACGGCAACGGCCCTGGCAAGAACGACGACGACAAGGGCAATGGCAACAGCGACGGACCAGGCAATGGCAAGGGTCATGGGCCGGGCGGACGCGACAAGGACTGACACTAACTAGGGCGTCCAATCACACCGGCTGGAGCTCAGGCTCTGGCCGGTGTTTTTGTTTCCAGCTCCAGCATTTGCAGCAGCTGTTCGACGGGCACGGGCCGGCTGAAATAGTAACCTTGGCCATAGGTGCAGCCTTGTCTCTCAAGCAGCGCAGCCGTCGCTTCGTCTTCGATGCCTTCGGCGACCGTGTGCTTGCGCATGCGGCGGGCGAGTTCGATGATGGCAGCGAGCAGGGCCTCGGCGTCGGGCGAGGAGCGATCGCGCACAAAGCTTTGGTCGATCTTGACCGTGTCGAAGGGCAGGTCGCGGAAATAGATCAGTGATGAATAGCCGGTGCCGAAATCATCGACCGAAAGGCGAACGCCGAGACGTTGCAAGCTCCACATCGTGGTGCTGACGAGGCGGGGATCGGTGACGCGGCTCGATTCGGTGATTTCGAGTTCCAAGCGCTCGGGTGGCAGGCCGGAGCGGCGCAGTGCTTCGGTGACGACGGCGACAAGGTCGGAGTGCTGGAACTGGATGGGCGAGACGTTGACCGCAACGACCATGCTGTCAGGCCAGCGCGAAGCCTCGAGGCAGGCTTCTTCGAGGATCCAGCGGCCAAGATCGATGATAAGGCCCGTTTCCTCGGCCAGCGGGATGAACTCGGCGGGTGAAATCAGGCCCAGCTCGGGATGATCCCAGCGCATCAGCGTCTCGGCGCCCACCAGTTTGCGGGTGCGAAGAGCGATCTGAGGCTGGTAGAGCAGACGCAACTGACCGCCGGCGATGGCGCCGCGCAGATCGCGATCGAGGCGCCGATGGCGTTCCATGGCGGCGTGGTCGGCGGGGCTGAAGCCATGGACGTTGGTGCGATTGGCGCGAGCCTGAACGAGGGCGGTTTCGGCTTGGTTGATCAGCTCGGGCAGGTCGAAGGGGCCGGCGGCATAGCCGGCGATGATCTCGACATAAAGCCGATGCTCGTCGACGTGATAGATGCCGGAAAGCTCGCGGGTGATATAGACCGCTTTTTTGCTCAGGTGATCGGCGTCGCCATTGTCGTCGCCGGCAAGCGCGAAAGTGGACGGAGCGATGCGTGCTAGGGATGGAAATCCGGCATGCTCGAGACGGTGCGCGAACTGCACGAGAAGTCTTTCGACCACGTCATGTCCCAAGGTGGCGCGAAGCTCGTCGGTGCCTTGCGGCTGCAGCGCAATCACCATTTGCGGGTGCGTGCTGCTGGGGCGGTCGAGTAGGCCCTGTCGGGAGTAGAGGCCGGTGGGGGCGTCGTGCGTGGCCAGAAAGCGCAGGCGCCGCAACGCTGCGCGGCGTCCGAGCAACTGGCTATAGCCGTCATCGGCGAGGGCAAGGCCGAAGAGGAGCAACAGGCCAACATGCATGCTGGCCGAGTGAACGATCAGGTCGAGCTTGGCATAGGCGAAAAGGGCCAGGGCCTCGGTCAGCGGGGCCGAGACGAGAAGCGCAAGGCCGGTGAAGGCAATGCTGGAGCGGCGGGTGAGCAGAAGGATCAAGGCGCCGAAACTGGTGAGCAGCAAGCCGGGGAGGTGACCCCAATTGCTCAGAATGCGGCCGGCCTTCAGAGTTTCGACCGCGGTCGCCTGGACGATCGGGCCGGAGAGGATGCCGTGGAGCGGCGTGTTGAAGAAATCGCGCAGTTCGATGGCGCCAGCGCCAACGATCACCTGCTTGCCGGCAAGGAAGGCCGGATCGATGCGACCGTAGAGCACATCGGTATAGCTCAACCGGGCAAGACGGCTCAGGTCGATACTGAAGTCGATCTCGACGACAGGGGGAACCGGAAACTCCGGGCGGGCGAGTTCGAGAGCAAGCGAAGGCACTTCGCCAAACGCATCCGTCGCCGACATCGGCAGGCTGTGGACGCGGGCGTTTGTGGGATCGAGGAGAACGTTGACGAGGACGGGATCGGCTTGTTCCGCGAACTGGGGAAGCGGCCGCGTGAAACTGGTGCCGCCGGCGCCATCGTCCTGGCCAAAAGCGGCAAGGTAGGCGTAGCCGCCGGCGCGTTCGAGCGCAGCGGTGAATTGGGCATCGGCCCAGTCGTCACTGGCGCTGGAAAAATCGATGTCGAAGGCGACATCCTCAACGCCCGCCTCCATCAACCGGTCGAGGAGGGAGGCGTGCATGGTGCGCGGCCAGGGCCAGACGCCCACTTCGGCAAGGCTCTTGCTGTCGATTTCGACGACGACTGTCGTGCCGCTCGGCTGGGTAGGCACGAGGCTCAGGCGCCAGTCGCCGAGCCGGCGATCCAGCGACGCCAACATGCCCGAAAGGCTGAGGCCAATCAGGACAAGGAGCGCGGCAATGACGACACCCCAGCGTACGATCTGCCGCACTTGGGCCTCCAATTCGGCGCGACCCTAGCCAAATCTGACTGATATCTGGTTAAGGCAGGCGTAGGGAAACGCCTTTAGGCTTGCCTGGGAGCAAGGAGGCGGGCGAGACCGAGGACCAGAAGGGCGATCATCGCCGGCAGGATCGCAAGCAGAAGACCGGCTGCCCAAAGTGCGCCGGTGCCGGCCCACATGATCGACGACAAGGCTTCGCTGAGGGTTGCGGCACGGGACGCGACCTGGCGGCGGCGGAACATCGAGCGCTTGGTGGGGACGCGGAACCAAAGCTGGATCGCCGTGGATGCGCCCGCCGCTGCAAAGCCGCAGACTGCTGTGATCACGGCCATTCGCCAGGAGGAAAAGGCGAGAAGCAGGAGCAGCGGGGCCATAACCGCGGCGATGACGGCGAGGACCGCTTCGACCTTGGCGCGCAGAATGGTGCGCGGTGTCAAAGGCGCGGTGGTGACGAGGTCGTAGGCGTCTTCGCCGGATATGGCGAGCCAGGCAATGCCGCCGGCCAATTGTCCTGCGGCCATGACCAGGACGGGGACGACGACGACATAGGTGCCTTCGCCGGCGCCATAGTTGATCCAGAGCAGAAGCGCCGGCGGGATCAAATAGAAGAGCTGCATCAGTGTTTGCGACAGCAGCCAGGGGTCGCGTTGGAGTAGTTTCCATTCCTTGCGGCGTAGCGCCTGGCGCTGGGTGGTCGGCGCAAAGGCCTTGCTGGACGCGCGCCGCTGGCTGCGGACATGGCTAAGTCCTGCGGCGGAGGTTGCGAGGGCAGCGTAGCTTGAGGCGGTCAGGGCAATGGTCGTTGCGAGGATTGCAAACGCCAGCGCGGCGAGGAGGAGGGCGAGCGGAACATTTCCCATAGCGGCGCGAGCGGGCCACCAGAGGACGCTGGCTTCTCCCGGTGAGCCGGCGATGATGTCGGCGGACTGGAAGAAGGCGAGGCGCGAAAAGCCTTCATGGGAGAGAATGGCGGCGGCCTGGATGCCGATGACGAAACCCGCACCAACGAGACCCGCGAGGATTTGGGCGAAAAGGCGGGTGCGCTTCGGGCCGACCAGTTGGAACAGCAGCCGGGTCAGCGCCATGGCGATGGCCGTGGAAAGCGCTGCCAGCGATGCGAGCACGAGGTAGGCCGACAACCATTGCGGGCCGTCCTGGAGGACCAAGGTGATGACGATCGGGCTGATCAACAGGGCGCCCAGCGCACTGGTCGAGGCACAGACTGCCAGGGCGCGCACGGCGAAGAGCTTACGGCTCGAGGCGGGCGAGGAGAGGATGAGGTCGAGATCGGAGCGGGCGTAGTACACGCGGGTAACGGATTCGAGGGCCTGGGAGAGGGTCACCGTCCAGAACAAAAGGCCCATGCCGCTGACCATGACCAGGGTCGGCTTGTCGATGGTAATGCCAAGCTCGGTCCAGGGCCGCAGGGTGAACCAGGCGATGACTTGCATCAAGGCGAAGACCAGGAGGCCGCCGATGATCCAGCCGGCGAGACGAACCCGGCGACCGCCGGTCATCATGGCGATGGTGTCGCGCCAGGCGAGACGGAATTCGTGCTGGGCGAACCAGGCGAGGGAAGCCGGGGCGAAGGTCACGCGGCCTCGCTGCCAGGATCGTGGCCCTGGGCGACGAGATCGAGAAAGATTTCTTCGAGGGTGGTTTCGCGGCCGATGCGGGCGCGCAGTTCGGCCAAGGTGCCTTCAGCGATGAGGCGGCCATCGGCGATGACGCCGATCCTCTCGGCCATGCGTTCGGCGACTTCGAGGATGTGCGTGGTCATAATGACAGTGACGCCGGCTTCGGTCTTTTGCCGGAGCACGTCCTTGACCTGGCGGGCGGAGCCGGCGTCGAGGCCGGTCAGTGGCTCATCGAGGATGATAAGTTTGGGGTCATGGACCAGCGCGCCGGCCAGGGCCACCTTTTGCAGCATGCCTTTTGAGAAGCCGCCGCAGAGTTCGTTAGCGTGGGGGCGAAGGCCGAGCCAGTCGATGAGTTCGTTGGCCGAGGAACGGGCGCGGCTTGCGTCGATCTCCCAAAGGCCGGCAACGAAATCGAGGTATTCAAGCGGGGTCAGGCGGTCATAGACCATGGGTTCGTCGGAGACCCAGGCCATGAGGCGCTTGGCACCGACGGGATCGGCGAGGGCATCGGTGCCGAAGATCGAGATGGTTCCGGCGTCGGGGCGGAGCAGGCCGGCGACCATGCGCAGGATCGTGGTTTTGCCGGCGCCGTTGGGGCCGAGCAGCGCATAGAACTCACCGGCTTTGATCGTGAGATCGACGCCGCGGACGACCGGGCGATCAAAAGATTTGGTGAGGCCAGAAAGGGATAGGGCGGCTTGCATGGCGGCTCCGTAGATGGAGCCAGTATAGAGCCGAGGATTTGAGGCGGGTTTAACGGGATTAGCTCAAATGCGCGGCATCGCGCACCCCCACCTCAGCTTCGCTACGGCTGCGCCTAGCTGCGCTATCCTCCCCCATCAAAGGGGGAGGAAGCGAGGGAACCAAGAACAGAACTTAGGCGACGGTCAGCTTTACGTCCACATTGCCGCGGGTGGCGTTGGAGTAGGGGCAGACTTCGTGGGCCTTGTGGACGAGGTCTTCGGCCTGCGCCTTGTCGAAGCCGGGAAGGGTTACCTTGAGTTCGACGGCGATGTTGAAGCCCTTGGCGCCTTCATTGGCGTTTTCACCGAAGGAGACCGAAGCGTCGATGGTGGTTTCGTCGGGGACCTTGACCTTTTCACCGCGGGCGACGGCCTTGAGCGCGCCCAAGAAGCAAGCGGAATATCCGGCTGCGAAAAGCTGCTCGGGATTGGTGCCCGGGCCATCATTGCCGCCCATGGCCTTGGGAGTGTCGAGGGTGACTTCCAGGCGACCGTCATCGGTCTTGCTGGTGCCGGTGCGGCCACCGGTGGTGTGAGCGTGGGCGGTGTAGACGGCTGACTTGATGCTCATGGGGAAGCTCCTGGTTGATGGCGATATACATAGCGCACAATTCAATTGCGCGCAAGAGAAATTTGTGTGATTGTTTTTCGAAGTTTGGAGCTGACATGGCCGCGCCCAAAATGCCGACGATTGACCAGATGCTGTGCTTTGCCGTGTATTCGACCGGGCATGCCTTTACGCGGTTCTATAAGCCGAGGCTTGAAGCGCTGGACCTGACCTATCCGCAGTACCTGGTGTTCCTGGTTTTATGGGAACGCGATGATGTCACGGTCAAAGCGCTGGGGGACAAGTTGTTCCTCGATAGCGGCACGATTACGCCGCTGGTGAAGCGGCTCGAGGCTCGTGGCCTCGTGACCCGACGCCGTGACGAAGCCGACGAGCGGCAGGTCCGGGTGCAATTGACGGCCGAGGGCAGGGCGCTGCAGGCAAAGGCTGAAGCCATTCCGCTTGCGGTGATCGAGGGCACGGGCATGGGACTCGATGCGGCTGATGCCATGCGGCGGGAGCTTTTCGCCTTGCGGGAGCGTCTCGATGCGGTGCTTGGCGAATAGGGCTAGTGGAACTCGCATTCAAGTCTCGTCGTTGTTTCGTCACATTTGATGGAGGCTTGGATGGCTTTGAACGAACGTGAAACTGTTATCGTCGACCGAGGTGGCTCGAGCGCCAGCGTCATTGTCGGCATCATCGTGGTGATCGCGCTTCTGGCGATCGGTTACTTGGTGTTCTTCAACGGCAATGGCGCCCGGACTGGCGGCACCGTTGATGTCGACGTGCCGGCGGTCAGTGTGGATGTGGTGCCCGACGGGCAGTAATTTCCACGCAGAAATCGAGATGCGGGCGCCCCAAGAGGGCGCCCGTTTCTTTCTAGAGCGTGATGCGGTAGATGCCGAAGCCGTCGGCATTGGTTTCGCCGGTGGTCTCGATGGACACAGCGGTGACATCATCGACCTTATCGGCGGCTTTGGGACCGGTGGCAAACAGGACCGTGGTGTCGCCGATCGGCGCGAGCGACCAGTTGCTGTCAGCCTTGGGATCGATAGTGCCGTTTTCGATGATGAAGCGGACGATGATGTCGCGGTTGGTATCGGGTCCGACAAAGACGATCTTGTCCGTGCCGATGCCCGGGAACGAGCCGCCGCCGCCAGCGCGATAGTTGTTGGTGGCGACGATGAATTCGGCGGCCGGATCGATGGGCTTGCCATCATACATGAGGTCGACGATGCGGTTTGCATCGGGGTTGATCTCGCCGCTGCCGTCGGGGGCATATTTGGACGGCTGGGTGAGGTCGATCTTGTAGGTCACCCCATCGATGACGTCGAAATTGTAGGACGGAAATTCCGGGTTGATGAGTTCGACGTCGGTGGAGCCGGGTTCGATCTGGTTGAAGATGCCTGCGGACCGCTCGAGCCAGTTCTTGACGTCGGCGCCGGTGATCTTCACCGCCTGGATGGTGTTTGGATAAAGATAGAGATCGGCGACGTTCTTGATGGCGACGGGGCCGACCGGGACGTCGGTGTAATATTCCGGACCGCCGCGGCCACCGGCCTTGAAGGGTGCGGCAGCCGAGAGGATCGGCAGGCCTTCCCATTCGGTGCCCTTCATCATCTGCTCGATGTACCAGGATTGCGCCTGGGAGACGATCTGCACGGAGGGATCATCGGCGACGAGGGCGAAATAGGAATAAAGCGGAGCCGAGGTTTCGCCGACCGGACGGCGGATATAGTCGAGGGTTTCCTCGTGTTCCTCGGCGACGGCCTGTTCCACCGCAGGGACCGACTCGACCGTGGGCACGTTCTTGTTGTCGACGCGCTCGACGATTGGACGGGCTTCGGACGTGTGGGAGACGACCGACCAGTTGCCGTCGGGATCGACTTCGAGCAGCAGGTCCACAAGACCCATATGCGAGCCCCAGAAGCCGGGCATGACCGCCGGTTTGCCGTGGAGCGTGCCGGCCTCGATGTCGGCGCCTTCGATGCCTTCGTAATCTGGGCCAGGGAAGACCAGGTGATGGTGGCCGGTGAGGACGACATCGATGCCGTCGACGGCGGCGAGCTGCAGCGATGCGTTTTCAGCGCCGGGAACGTGCTCGTCTGCTTCAATGCCGGAATGCGAAAGCGCCACGACGATCTGGGCGCCTTCTTCGCGCATCCTGGGCACCCAGGCTTCCGCAGCTTCGACGATGTCGCGGACCACGACCTTGCCTTCCAGGTGAGTGGCGTCCCAGGTCAGGATCTGGGGCGGAAGGAAGCCGATGACGCCGATGCGGATGGTGTGGATGGCACCCGAGCCGTCGGTCAGTTCTTTTTCGAAGATGCGATAGGGTTCGAGATAGGTGTCGTCATCGACCGCGTTGGCGGCGAGTTCGGTGCCGCGCACGAGGTTGGCCGAGACGAGGGGGTATTGAGCGCCTTCAAGAGCGCGATCAAGAAATTCGAGGCCGTAGTTGAACTCGTGATTGCCCAGGGTTGCGCCGTCATAGCCCAGCGTGTTGAGCGCGGCGACCGCGGGGTGGATGTCGCCCTGGTTGAGGCCTTTCTCATAGGCCATGTAGTCGCCCATCGGGTTGCCCTGAATGAGGTCGCCATTGTCGAAGAGGACGGCGTTGCCGGCTTCGGCGGCGCGGATCTGTTCGATGATCGCCGCGGTGCGGGCGAGCCCCATCGTGTCGTTGGGGGCGTCGGCATAGTAATCGTAGGGCAGGATAGCGACGTGAATGTCGGTGGTTTCGATGATGCGCAGATGCGCCTGATTGGCTTGCGCCAGGACGGCAAAGGGGTGCATGGCGGCCATGGCGCCTATGCTAGCAGAACCAGCAAGAAAGCTGCGCCGGGAAATCGATGGGAAGAAGTTCATGATCGTCTCCATGTAAAATGCCCTGCCGTGGGGGCTGGAGCGCTCCCGCGGATGCCGGCGCGAAGCCGGTTCGTGCGCTTCCGCCGCGACGGAAACGGGCTGGGTCATGCCCAATGGAGGTGACGCTGGCATGACGATGCGGTGGAGAGGGGGCGGATTTTTACCGGGTGGTCAAACGTGAGGATGTGCGAAGGTTCCGGTCGGCGCGGAGCCTCCGGGTGAGGTGAAGGTGATGGGGCCCCGAGACAGCTTTCGCCTCGTAAGTTTTTGTGTTGTGAGACGAGAACCGTCTCGGAGCGTCGGGTTTTCTGGCAGAGGGTGTCGTTAGGGGCGCATTGCTGCGCAATTTCCCATCCCCGGACCCAGGATCCTGTAACGATGCAGACCCCTCCCCAATGTCGCCGGACAGGTGATCGTTGCAACTCCATCGTCGCCCGGCTGATGGGTGGGAGTATGAGGGAGTTTGGAGGAGGCGGGGATAAGATGGGTAACGCGCTGCACTTTCCTTTCCCGTCTACTGCTGCACCAAGCCAGGATCGACCAAAGCGCCTTTGTGGCCGATGACGATGCCGGCGGTGCGGTGGGCGGCGGTGGCGGCGTCGTGGAGGGATTTGCCTCCGAGGCGGGCGGCGAGGTAGGCGCCGTTGAAACTGTCGCCCGCGCCGGTTGGGTCAACGACATGGGCGCCGGGAGCGGGCGCGAGGCGGACGCGTTCAGTGGCGGTGGCGATTAGGGCCTCTTTGCTCCCGTGCTTGACCACGACTTCCTCGACGCCGAGCTCGAGGTAGCGGTCGGCGGTGTCGTCGACGCTCTTGTCGCCAAAGAGCGGCGCTTCGTCGGAATGGGTCGGGAGGACAATGTCGCAAAGGCTGGCGGCGGCGGTGAGCACGCCCATCATCACGCGCGGCGATGACCAGAGCGCCGGACGCAGATTGGTGTCGAAGGCGATCCTTGCGCCATTGTCGCGTGCCTTGACGATGGCGCCGAGAAGGCGGCCGCGGGCGCGCGGGGCAAGGATGGCGAGGGTGATGCCGGAAAAATAAACGAGCTCGGCGCCTTCGACGGCCTTGGCAAGGGCGGGCTTGTCGTCGGCGAGCAGCTTGGCGGCCGAGGTGTCGCGCCAATAAGTGAAGTGCCGGTCGCCGGCTTCCTGGTGGATCATGTAGAGGCCGGGACGGCGGTTATGAATGGTCTGTATGTGGCTGGTGCCGATCTGGTTGTCGTCGAGGAAGCGGCGGATATCGCCGGAATATCGGTCGATGCCGAGGGCGGTGAGATAGTCGACGGACCAGTCCTGGCCTAAAAGGGCGCGCAGATACCAGGCGGTATTGAGAGTGTCGCCGGCATAACCGAGGCGGTAGGCGCGATCCTCGCCGCCACTCATTTCAATCATGCATTCGCCGATGCTGACGATCCGCCTGGCCATGTCGATGTCCTCCCCGAATGGCTTCCCATAGCCGCTCAATATGCCGGGCGAAAGCACCATTGCAACTTCCATACAAGAGGGGTTTGACTATGGTGCCGCCAAATTGCCGGAGCACGTCATGACTCGCCTCAATTCGCAGACGCTTTCGACCCTTGCAGCGGGCATCAAGGTGCCCGGTTACGAACGGAGCGCGGTGACGCCGGGGATTGTGCATCTGGGGATCGGTGCGTTTCATCGGGCGCATATGGCGGTCTATGTGGATGACCTGCTGGGCGAGGATCCGAGCTGGGGCATTGTCGGCGCAAGCCTCAGGCGCCCGGACACCAAGGAGGCATTGGAGCCGCAGAACGGGCTTTATACCATCGCCGTGTGCGATGCGGCGGGCACGCATCCGCGGGTGATCGGCTCGATTCTCAGGGTCATGGATGCGAATACCGAACGCGAGGAGCTGCTGGCGCTGATGGCTGACCCAGCCATTCGCATCGTGTCGCTGACGGTGACGGAAAAGGGCTATTGCTATGCCCCGGCGACCGGCGAGCTCGACGAAAAGCACCCCGACATCGTTTATGACCTGGCGCATCCAAGCGAGCCCCGGTCTGCTCCCGGCATGCTGGTCGAGGCGCTGGCGCGGCGAAAAACTGCGGGTGTCGCGCCCTTCACGGTGATGAGCTGCGATAATCTTCCGAGCAATGGCGAGACGGCAAAGCGCATCGTGACGCGGTTTGCGGCGCTGCGTGATCCGAAGCTGGGGGAGTGGGTCAAGGATGTGGCGTTCCCATCGACGATGGTGGACCGGATCGTGCCATCGACGACCGATGCGGATCGGGATGAGGTTGCGCAGCTAATCGGGGCGGAAGATGCCTGGCCGATCATGACCGAGCCATTCACGCAGTGGGTGATCGAGGATCGGTTTCCAAGCGGTCGTCCAGCTTTCGAAAAGGTCGGTGCGCAGCTGGTCGCAGACGTCGAGCCGTTCGAGCATATGAAGCTGCGCATGCTCAATGGCTCGCATTCGACCATGGCTTATTCGGGCTATCTCGGTGGCTACCAGTATATCAACGAGGTCATGGCCGATCCGGCCTATGCGCAGATGGTGCATGGGCTGATGACCGAGGAGGCGATGCCGACGCTCGACATGGCAGGGACCGATCTTGGTGCCTATCGGGATCAGCTCCTGGAGCGGTTCCGCAATCCGGCGCTCAAGCACCGGACCTGGCAGATCGCCATGGATGGATCGCAGAAGCTGCCGCAGCGGCTGCTGGGCACGATACGCGATCGGCTCGCGGCGGGGGACAGCATCGACCGGCTGGCGCTCGGGGTGGCGGCCTGGATGCGCTATGTGACGGGCGTCGACGAACAGGGCGGTGAGATCGATGTGCGCGATCCGCATGCACTCAAGATGCATGCCATTGCCGCCGATGCGGGAGACGATCCCGAGGCGCTTTTCGACGGCCTGGTGGGCCTGAGCGAAGTGTTCGGGACCGATTTGGCTAGCAATACGGCGTTTCGAGAGGCGGTCCTGCGGCAGCTCGAAAGCCTCTTCGACGAAGGCGCGCGGGCGACAGTGGCAAAGCTCGCCTCATAGGTGGAACCGGGAGAGGCGCTGCGCGCTTAACTGACGTCTTCGTGACTTCGGAAAGGCGTCAACATGAAGTGGCAAGGTCGGGAGCGCAGCTCCAATGTCGAGGATCGGCGTGGAGCGCGTCGCGGTGGTTTGGGCGGTGGCCTCGGGGGTCTGGGTGGCCTGGGCCGAGGTGGCGGCATCCGTCTCCCGACAGGCGGTGGCGGCGGCCGAGGCGGCATATCGAGCATTATCGGCATCGTCATCGTGCTGGGCATTATCTGGTTTGCCACGGGCACCAACCCGATCGATGTGCTGACCGGCGGCTCATCGTCTTCGGCGCCGACGTCGTCCAATGCTTCCTCGCGCCAGTTGCCGGCGCAGGGCGAAGATGAGCTGGCCGATTTCGTCGGCGTGGTCGTCAAGGAAACCGAGGATCTTTGGAGTGAGCAGTTTGCCGCCTCCGGCCAAGACTATCCGGAGCCGCGTGTGGTTCTCTTCACCGATGCGGTCAATACCGGATGCGGTGCGGCAGACTCATCGACGGGGCCGTTTTATTGCCCCGAGGACCAGCAGGTTTATATCGACCTCTCCTTCTACGATCAGCTCCATCAGCAGTTTGGCGCGCCGGGCGATTTTGCGCAGGCCTATGTGCTGGCGCATGAGGTGGGCCACCATGTCCAGAACCTCACCGGCGTGTTGCCCGAGTTCAACCAGGCGCGGCAGAGCATGAGCCAGGAAGAGGCCAATGCCTACTCGGTGCGCGTGGAACTGCAGGCGGACTGCTATGCGGGGGTCTGGGCCAATTATGCAGGCCAGCAGAACCTTTTGGACAATGGCGATATCGAAGAAGCGCTGAACGCAGCCAACCAGATCGGCGACGATACGCTACAGGAGCGCATGCAGGGATATGCCGTGCCTAAGACCTTCAACCACGGCACTTCGGCGCAGCGCAAATCCTGGTTCGAGCGCGGCTATCAGTCGGGTGATCCGGGCGACTGCGATACGTTCTCCGGCAACGTCTAACAAGACGCCGACCTTTGTGATGGACCCCGGCGGCTGAAAAGCCGTTGGGGTCTTTCTACGACAGGAGGCTTTCATGGCAGACAGCAAACCGACCGGACCGGGACAGCCGAACCAGATCGACCACAAGGAAGGCGAAACCAGCCCTTCGCTGCTGAAAAAGGACGCTGGCGACAAGAAGGATAAAAAGGACGACCAGCCCGGCGCAGCCGGTTTCGCGTCAGCCGGTGCGAGCGAAGACACCTACGACTAAGCCGAAAAAGGGCTGCCCGTTCGGCAGCCCTTTGTGATTTGAGAGCTTATTCGGCTGCGGCCGGCGTGGGGTGCTCTGCTTTTTCTGGCAGGCCATTTTGCTTGCGCACTTCGTTGAGAAAGCGCGTGAAGAGGTAGTGACTGTCACGCGGGCCGGGGCTGGCTTCGGGATGGTATTGCACCGAAAAGATCGGCTTGCCCTCGACAGCCAGGCCAGCGTTGGAATTGTCGAACAGAGAGATGTGGGTCTGGGTCACGCCGGGCGGCAGACTATCGCTATCGACGGCAAAGCCATGGTTCATCGAGGTGATCTCGACCTTGCCGGTGGTAAGATCCTTGACCGGATGATTGGCGCCGTGATGACCCTGATGCATCTTGGAGGTCGTGCCGCCCAGGGCGAGGCCGAGCAGCTGGTGGCCGAGGCAGATGCCGAACATGGGCTTGCCGGTATCCATCAGCTTCTGGATCGTCGGGACGGCATACTTGCCGGTGGCGGCCGGATCGCCCGGACCGTTAGAGAGGAAAATAGCGTCCGGCTTGTGCGAGAGGACATCGGCGGCGGTGGCGGTCGCCGGAACGACCGTGACCTTGGCGCCCTGATCGGCAAGGCAGCGCAGGATATTGCGCTTGGCGCCGTAGTCGATCGCGACGACGTGGAAATCGGGCTTTTCGACGGTGCCGAAACCCTTGTCCCAGGCCCAGCCAGACTGGTCCCAGTGATAGGTCTGGGCGGTGGTGACTTCCTTGGCGAGGTCGAGCCCTTCAAGACCCGGGAAGGCACTGAGTTCGGCCTTGATCGAGCCTTCGTCGAATTGCCCGCTCGGTTCATGGGCGACGACGCCATTGGGCATGCCGTTTTCGCGAATGCGGGCTGTCAGGGCGCGGGTGTCAATGCCGGCAATGCCGACGATGTTGCGCTTCTTGAGCCAGGCATCGAGCTTTTCGGCAGCGCGGTAATTGGATGGGTTGGTGATGTCGGCCTTAAGCACGACGCCGCGGACGCCGGATAGAGCGGCCATGTTGACCGTCTCAATGTCTTCGTCATTGGTGCCGACATTGCCGATATGGGGGAAGGTGAAGGTGATGATCTGCCCGGCATAGGACGGATCGGTCAGTACTTCCTGGTAGCCGGTCATGGCGGTGTTGAAGCAGACTTCGCCGGCGGCGTGGCCGACCGCGCCGATGCCAAAGCCCTCAAGGCGCGTGCCGTCTGCTAGAATCAGAATTGCAGTCGGTTTTGTTTCTTGCCAGCCGGTCACGTCTCTTCTCCAAGCTCGATTTACCATGGCCGCGCGCCAAGACCGGAAGCGCGAGGCTTCCCCAAGCGGGCGGAATGGTGTCGGTTGAGGCCTCCTCTTAGAAGGCGATAGAGGGCAGCGCAAGTAGCGCAGCTCCCGATTGATGCCTATATGGGGGCGACAAAATGCATAGCAAGGAGCCGTAAACATGCGTGAAGACATCAGCGAAGGGCTCAAGCAGGCGCTCAAGGCCCGCGACCAGCGGCGTACCGCGACGCTGCGCTCCATTAATGCCGCGATCAAGGATCGCGATATCGCCAATCGCGGCGACGGCAAGGGCCCGGCGACTAATGACGAGATCCTGGGCATGATCCAGAAGATGGTCAAGCAGCGCGAGGAGAGCTTTGCGATCTATGCGCAAGCTGGCCGGGCGGACCTGGCGACGGTCGAAAAGGAAGAGATCGACATCCTCAACGAGTTTTTGCCCAAAGGCCTGAATGAGGACGAGGTTGCCGAAGCGATCAAGGCGGCGATTGCAACGTCCGGTGCCGAGGGGCCAAAGGACATGGGCAAGGTGATTGCGCAGCTCAAGGCGGACTATCCGGGCCGGATAGACTTTGGGAAGGTCAGCGGACAGGTTCGGGCGGCGCTGAGCGCTTGAGGCGAAGGTGGGTGTGGCTGGTTCTCAGGTCACCCCACCCCAGCTTTGCTACGGCCCGTTGGGCCTAGCTTCGCTACCCTCCCCCTCAAGGGGAGGGAGCGGCCAGAGCCGATGGTTTTTAGGCAACGAGGCGCAAGGAGGCCAGGGCGATCTGGTTTCGGCCGGCGCTTTTGGCTTTGTAGAGGGCGGCGTCGGCGCGGCTGAGGACGGAGGAAAAGGTCTCGCTGGGGCTGCCGGTCGCTAGGCCAGCGCTGACGGTTGCCGCCGCGCCATGGTCGTTGATGGGGATCTGGAGGGCGGCATAGGCGCTGCGGATGCGCTCGGCGACCTTTCGTGCTGCGTCGCGCGACAGACCGGGCAGGATGATGCAGAATTCTTCGCCGCCCAAACGCGCGATGACGTCGGCGCTGCGAAGCTGGCTGCGCATGACGCCGGAAAACTGCTGCAGAACCAGGTCGCCGCGGGCGTGGCCGTATCGGTCGTTGATCTGTTTGAAATGGTCGAGATCGAACATCACGACGGCGAGGCCGGTGACGACCATGTCATCATCGAACTGGGTGAAGAGGGCGCGGCGGTTGAGGACGCCGGTGAGGGCGTCGGTGTTTGCCTCTGCATGGTGGCGACGGGCGGCGCGGGAGTGGTGCAGTGTCAGGGTGATGGCGCCGATGCCGGTCAGGCCGACCAACGACATGATGGAATTGAAGTCCTCGGCCCAATTGTCGGCCGGGGCTCGGAGAACCCAGTTCTGTTCGATCACCAGCATCATGGCGCAGGCGAGAAAGGACACGGCGGTGAAGCAATAAAGGGCGACATTGGCGAGCAAGGCGACCCGCGCATCCTGTCGGCCGCGCCAATATTCACCAGCGCATAAAAGCATCAAAGCGGCGGCGCTCAGGTTCATCATGACCGTGCCCGTGCCGGTATAGCCCAGAAAAAAGGCACAGCCGTCACGACAAGGGCGATGATGCCGGCAGCAATGGCCGGCACAAGATTGGCCTTGACGTCCCGAAACAGCCGCGAGGCGGAGTAGATGAGCGCAAAGCCGCTCAAGATGAGCGTATAGGGCAGGAGCGTATATTCGAGCGAATAGCGGCCGGCGCGGAAGCCCATGATGCCGACGCCGACGACAATCAGCGCCACGCCGATGGCGCCGTGCATGAGATAGGTTTCGCGACGGGAATTGAGCCAGCCAACCAGAAGAGCGAGGGTCAGGGAGGCGCTTGAAAAGGATATGCCGATCAGAAGTGAGGTATTATCGATCATCATCACTCATCCGGCACGTCGTTTTCCCGCTTTTGTTCTAGCCGAAAAGTTCCACGCAAATATTTCGCAGCGCTCAAAAATCTTGACGTGGTGAGCGATGGGTTAACGCTAGGCTCGCTTACCGATAGCTGACGGCGACCCCGGCGACCGCATCGTCCTGTCGAAAAACGGTTGCTCCGGGAGGAATATCCAGCTCGATGACACCATCGTCGGTCCAACGGGGATCGAGGTCCGCCGTCGCATCGGTGGAGAAAAAGGCGGCTGCATCATAGGGCACTTCTTCGCCGGGTGGGACAAGAGCGGCCTGGCTGTTGGGCGCCGTCGTGCCACATTCGCGCGAAAAGGTAACGAGATCGAATTGGCCATCCGGCGCAGGCAGGCGCTCGATCTCTGCGATCGTGCAAGCCGGCACGAGGCTATTGGCCATCCACAGCGTCGCGCCGATCAGCACTGCTGGTCCAACGGTGAGGATCAGCAGCACTGGCATGGGCATGGCGAGCTTCGGCATGGCTGTGGAAAACTCTCTCTGATGACTTGGGGCACAGGAGTGCCTAGATAACACACATGCGCTTTTCCGATACGTTTCTCGAGGAGATCCGTCAGCGCCTGCCGATTACGCAGGTGGTGGGCGAGCATGTGCTTTGGGACAAGCGCAAGTCGCAGCCTGGCAAGGGCGACATGTGGGCATGCTGCCCTTTTCACGCCGAAAAAGCCCGAGCTTTCATGCCGATGACCGGCGCGGCATCTATCATTGCTTTGGCTGCGGCGCTTCGGGCGATCACTTCCGGTTCTTGACCGAGAAGGCGGGCATGAGCTTTCCCGAGGCAGTGGAAAAGCTCGCCGGCATGGCGGGCGTGCCGATGCCGGTTCGCGACGAGCGCACCGAGCAGCGCGACGCCGCGCAAAAGACGCTGATCGATGTCATTGAACTGGCGACGCGCTATTTCGAGGCGGCGCTGGCGCACAATATCGGGGCGCGGGCGCGCGGATACCTGTTCGAGCGCGGAGTATCGCCGCAGAGCCAGGCACGATTCCGGATCGGCTTTGCGCCCGATAGCCGCAATGGCTTGAAAGAGCACCTGGCGGCAAACGGCGTTTCGGCACAGGCGATGGTGGATACCGGGCTCGTGGCCAGCCGCGAGGGCGATGCGCTGACCTATGACCGGTTTCGCAACCGCGTCATGTTTCCGATCACCGATTTTCGCGGGCGGGTCATCGCATTCGGCGGCCGAGCGATGTCGGCGGATGTGCCGGCCAAGTATCTGAACTCGCCCGAAACGCCGCTCTTTTCCAAGCGACAGACGCTCTACAATGGCTTTTCGGCACGGCAGTCGGTGCGCGATGGCGACCGTGGTGGTCGTTGAAGGCTATCTCGATGTGATCGCGGCCGTGTCAGCCGGGTTCGAGGGCACCGTGGCGCCGCTGGGGACGGCGCTGACGGAAGAGCATCTGCAGTTGTTGTGGCGCATGGCGGATGTGCCGGTCCTGTGTTTTGACGGCGACAAGGCGGGGTTGAAGGCAGCGGAGCGGGCAGCGGAACTGATCCTGCCGCATCTGAAACCCGGCAAGACGGTCAAGATCGCGACACTGCCGGAAGGGCAGGATCCGGATGACCTGATCAAGGCGCAGGGCAGGGGCGCCTTTGCCGAGGTCATCGATAAGGCGCGCAGCCTGTCGGACATGATCTGGAGCTTTGAGACAGGCGGGCTGGTGCCTGATGCACCTGAGGAGCGGGCGGCGTTGCAGGCGCGGTTGCGCGAGCGGGCCAATGGCATTCAGGATGCCACGGTTCGCTTCCATTATTCGCAAGCGTTCGATGAAAAGCTCAAAGCGTTCTTCGCGCCGATCCGCCAGGGCGGCCGTGACAGTTGGCGCGGTGGCGGCAAGCCCGCCTATGGGCAGAGCGGCGCCTATGGTTATCCGGCGCGGGGAACGCCGCGCCTCGTAGTCTCGGACACCTTGCGCAATTCGCGGTTGTTGCGGTCGGGAGTAGTGCTGGATGCTAGCCCTCGCGAGGCAACCATCATCCTGACGCTGGTCAACCATCCATCGCTGGTCGAGGACAAGTTCGAGGCTTTGGCGGCGCTCGATTGCGAGACGCCGGTTGCGCAAAAGGTCCTGAGCGACATTCTCGCCCTCGCCGTGCGGCACCATGACATCAGCGCCCCAGATCTGCGGTCGGCGCTTGGGGTGCGGGGGCATGGGCCGGCGCTGGACCGGATGGCCGATAGCCTGCAGCGGCAAGGCGTGTGGCAGGTGGATGCCGAAACGGCTGCAGTGGACGCTGAGATCGGTTTAAGTCACGCCCTGGCCTTGCATACCAAGAAAGTTCAGCTAAATAGAGAGCTCAAAGCAGCCGAAGCCGCGCTGGGCGAAGACCCGAGCGAAGAAACCTTTGAAAGGCTGCGAGACATCAAGAACCAGATTACCACTGTCGATGGCACAGAGGCATTGATCGAAGGATTTGGTTCGCTATCGGGACGCGCAACTCGCAGTTTTTAGGGGAAACCCTCAAGGCCTGCGACGATGCGCGATTTTGCGTTATGGCGAATCAGTGCCACGACGTATCGGAGCGAACAGGTCTCACACGGCGTTAACGCCTCGGTGACCAACCCTTTACCTTGTCTTGAGTTGTCACCACCTAAGACACAACCGGCACCCGGCGCCCGCGGGTCCCGAGGAGTACCAGATGGCCACCAAGGCAGCGAACAAAGCCAGCAGCAAGGAAACGGAGAAGCCCGAATCCGGCGCTCCCGAGGCTTCCAACGACAGCCCGTTGATCGATCAAAACGATGCTGCGGTCAAAAAGCTGATCAAGGTCGCCAAAAAGCGCGGCTATGTGACCTATGAAGAACTGAACGCCGTTCTGCCGTCCGACGAGACCAGCTCGGAACAGATCGAAGACTTCATGTCGATGTTCTCCGAAATGGGCATCAACGTCGTCGACGAGGACGAGGTCGAAGAGACCGAAGTCGACAAGGACGAGGAAGATAGCGGCACCGAAGTCGCCACCTCTACCGGAACGGCGCTGGCTTCGACGTCCAACACCAAGTCCGGCTCGGATCGGACCGACGATCCGGTGCGCATGTATCTTCGCGAGATGGGCTCGGTGGAGCTCTTGTCACGTGAGGGCGAAATTGCCATTGCCAAGCGCATCGAGGCGGGTCGCGAGACCATGATCGAAGGGCTTTGCGAAAGCCCGCTGACCTTCCAGGCGATCATCATCTGGCGCGACCAGCTCGCCCAGGGCGAAATCCTGCTGCGCGACATCATCGATCTCGAAGCGACCTATGCTGGCCCCGATGCCAAGCAGGCTGCGCCGGAAATCCCAGTTGCGCCGGCTCGCCCTGAGCCGGAAGCCGCCAAGCCTGCTGCAAAGCCGGCTCCGCGCCGCGCGTCTTCGGGCGAAGACGACGATTACGTTCCTGAAGAGCCGGAAGCGCCGCAGGATCCGGTGGACGACGACGACGACGAATTCGACAATGCCCTGTCGCTTTCGGCCATGGAAGCCGAGCTCAAGCCGCAGGTGGTTGAGACCTTCGATCGCATTGCCGAGGCCTATGGCAAGATGCGCGAGATGCAGGACCGGCACGCCGAAAACCGTGCGGCGGCCGTGTCCGATGCGGACAATGCCCGTCTGGGTACGCTGCGTTCGGAAGTGATCGCCGACGTCAAGTCGCTGTCGCTCAATGCCGGCCGTATCGAAAGCCTCGTCGAGCAGCTTTACGACATCAACAAGCGCCTGGTGCGCCTTGAAGGCCGCCTGCTGCGTCTGGCTGAAAGCTATGGCGTCAAGCGCGAGAACTTCCTGGAAAACTATTATGGCCGCGAGGTCGATCCAGCTGGGAATGGGAACTCGAAAATTTCGCGGGCAAGGGCTGGGGCGAGTTCGCCCGGCGCGAGACCGACACTATTGCGGACATTCGGCGCGATATCGTGACGCTGGCCACCGAAGCGGGCCTCGATGTCGGCGAATATCGCCGCCTCGTGCACAAGGTACAGAAGGGCGAACGCGAAGCGGCCATCGCCAAGAAGGAAATGGTGGAAGCCAACCTTCGCCTCGTGATCTCGATCGCCAAGAAGTACACCAACCGCGGATTGCAGTTCCTCGATCTCATCCAGGAAGGCAATATCGGCCTGATGAAGGCCGTCGATAAGTTCGAATATCGGCGCGGCTACAAGTTCTCGACTTATGCGACCTGGTGGATTCGTCAGGCGATCACGCGCTCTATTGCTGATCAGGCACGCACCATCCGTATTCCGGTGCATATGATCGAAACGATCAACAAGATCGTTCGCACGTCGCGCCAGATGCTGCATGAAATCGGTCGCGAGCCGACGCCGGAAGAGCTTTCCGAAAAGCTGCAGATGCCGCTCGACAAGGTTCGCAAGGTCCTCAAGATCGCCAAGGAGCCGATCTCGCTCGAGACGCCGATCGGCGACGAAGAGGACAGCAATCTCGGCGACTTCATCCAGGACGTGAACGCGATCCAGCCGATCGATGCTGCGATCCAGAGCAACCTGCGCGAAACCACGACCCGCGTGCTGGCATCGCTGACGCCGCGCGAAGAACGCGTGCTGCGCATGCGCTTCGGCATCGGCATGAACACCGACCATACGCTTGAAGAAGTGGGTCAGCAGTTCTCGGTGACGCGCGAGCGTATTCGCCAGATCGAGGCCAAGGCGCTGCGCAAGCTCAAGCATCCCAGCCGGAGCCGGAAGCTGCGGAGTTTCCTGGATAACTAGGAGTAGCCGATGGCTGCTCCCCGTCTCAAAGTGACAGCGATCCGGGCGGCCATTCCGTTCAAGCTGTCGGTGACGTTTTCCGACGGTACGTTTGGGACCTTCAATGCTGCGCCGATGTTGGGTGAGCGTGGTGAGGGGACGGAGCCGCTGCGGGATCGGGCGTTTTTTGGCAAGGTGGAACTGGCCAACGGGACGCCGACCTGGCCCAATCATTTTGACATCTCGCCGCTGTGGTTGCAGGAAGAGATGGATAAGCGCGGTGAGCTGGAACGTCCCAGGCCGCCGCGCAGACGTTAGGAGGTCGCCGTGTCGCTTTGGAAGAACCTATTCGGTGGCGGTGCCGCCAAGGACGAGCCGGCAGGCGACAAGGTCATGGATCAGGAAACCTACAAGGGGTTTTTGATCAAGGCCATCGAGATGATGGCCGGTAGCGAGTTGCAGCTGGCCGGGTTGATCGAAAAAGACATTGGCGGCGAACTCAAGAGCTACCGCTATATTCGCGCCGAGCGCATGGCCTCGCGGGACGATCTGATCCCGCTCGCTCTGGCCAAAGGGCGCCAAATTATCGACGAACAGGGCGAGCAGATTTTCCGCTAGCCCTAATCGCCGTTTCCAACCGAAAACCGCGGGCCGCAGGGCTCGCGGTTGTTTTTTCCGCAGGAGTTTTTCATGGCCAAGAAGCCAACCGCCCGCTCAGAATTCGTGATGTTTGATATCGTTTATGAGGACGGCTCACAGCGATCCAATCGCAAGGTCGATGCCAATCTGCTTGGTGGCCTCGATGGCGACGAGCCGGCGCGCGCCGCTATCGAAGAGCAGGATCGCGCCATTTCCGAGAAGTCTGGTCAGCCGCCGCTGGCCATCAAGACCATCAAGCGCTCTGGCAAGTGATCTGAAGCGCCGCGGCCAAGGCTGCGGCGCGAGCGGCGAAAGACGTGCCGCGGGCGCTAAGATGCGGCACGGCTAGATGAGGCAGAGCGTGGCGGCGGCATTGTCGGGCGGCTTCCTGCCCCAGGGCAATAATGGGCCGGTCCAGAAGCTCATGGCGCGCGACGGCGTCGAATGAGGCATCGACAGCGGCGGTGGCGATGCGCTCGGAGCGGCTGTTGGCGAGCAGGTGGAAGGCATGGGTGACGTAGATGTCGTTTCGCGTCTTTCCGGCTTGTGCGAGGGCGAGATCGAGAACGCGATTGAACGGCATATCCGGCAAATAGCCTTGCCGGTGCAGCACCGCATTTTCACGTAGCGCCGTCGGTGAGTCGAGGAAGTTATAGGTGAGGAGCACCGGTCCTATCAGGCTTTTGCAGCTGAGATGAAAGGGCGTAACCCAATCACCATCGAGGCCGGCATCGGCATAGCTTCGGTAGCCCGGCCAAGAGAAGGCGCGGCGGCGCGCGACGATGTCAGTGTAGCGCGCCGCGTCCAATCAGTTGCCCAAAGCATTGTCGATGGCGGGCTTTACCACGGTGCCGTAGAGTTCGATCGCCTTCATGACCTTGTCATGGGGAAGGGTGCCGACGCTCAGCTGCAGGCCGAAGCGGTCGTGCTTGAACCATTCGTGCTGCATCAGGATCTTGTCGATGACCTCCTGCGGCGAGCCCATGTAGTAGGCGCCTTCCGGCGTGGTACCCGACTCGAACTGCGCACGCGTGGTGGGCGGCCAGCCGCGTTCGGCACCAATGCGGCTCATTGTGGCGCTGTGCGCCGGAAAGGCGACGTCGCGGGCGTCCTGGCTATCGGCGGCGATGAAACCGTGGCCGGACACGCCAACCTTTAACTTGCTTGGATCGTGCGCCATCTTGGCGGCAGTCTGGCGATAGAGGTCGACGAGTGGCTGGAACTGACGCGGGCGTCCACCGATGATGGCGATCATCAGGGGAAGACCGTAATAGGCAGCGCGAGCGACGGAGTTCGGTGTGCCACCCACGGCGATCCAGAGCGGCAGCGGGTCCTGGATGGGCTTGGGATAGATTTCGAGGCCGGGAATGGGGTTGGTATGGCCGCTGCCGGGCCAGGCGACCTTGCCGCCTTCCCGGATCTTGAGCAGCATTTCGAGCTTTTCCTCGAAAAGGTCGTCGTAGTCGTCGAGCTTCAGGCCGAAGAGCGGGAAACTCTCGATGAAGGAGCCGCGGCCAGCCATGATCTCGGCGCGGCCATTGCTGATGAGATCGAGCGTGGCAAACTGCTGCCAGACGCGGACCGGGTCTTCCGAACTGAGGACAGTCACGGCGGTGGACAGGCGGATCGACTTGGTGCGCGCAGCAGCGGCAGCAAGGATCGTCACAGGCGACGATGCAACATAGTCGGACCGGTGATGCTCACCCAAGCCGTAAAAGGCGAGCCCTAGCTGATCGGCAAGCTCGATCTCCTCGATAAGATCGCGCAGACGCTCTGCTGGCGATTGGAGCGCGTTGCCGTTCAGCGGGTCAGGCGTATTTTCGGCGAATGAGTAAAGTCCGAGTTCCATAACGATCTCCTTGCCGTCAGATGTGGACAGGGTCGCCCACACCTGCAAGAGCGCACACGGGTGTTACCGGCCGCGGTCAGACATTGCTGGCATTGGGCGTGTAGGCCCAGGGTGAGGCCGGAGTGGGGGCCGGTTGTGGCGCTTTTTCACCGGCCTGACGGTGGATCTCCGCTACAAGGGCAGGATCGAGCTTAAGCTTGATGGCAAGCGCTTCGAGATAGGCTTGTTCGGCTGCGGTATCGGCACTGATCGCCACGAGCGATGCGGCGTAGATTTCGGCGGCATGTTCCGGCGTATCGGCGCGAGCAACAACGGCGTTGATGTCAAGGGGCGTAGAAAGTTCGTCGAAAACCCAGGCCTTTTCTTCAGCAGAGAGCGTCATGCTCTTGAGCTTTTCGAAAATGGCTTCCTTTTCATCGGCATCGATGCGGCCGTCTGCCTTGGCGGCGGCAATCATGGCGCGCACGAGGGTCTTGCCGAGCTCTTCCTGAGCCGCGCTCCCCGCGGCAGGAATGAACGCATCTTCGCGGACGGGGACCTGTGACTGACCGGCTTGTGCCTGTTGATGTGATTGCCAGGCTTTATAGGCGAGACCACCGACTGCGGCCAAAGCGCCGGTTTTGAGCGCGCCTTCGACGAGCTTTCCGCCCTTGCCCGAAAACAACATGCCGGCGGCAAGACCTGCGGCTCCGGTCATGGCCGTGCGCTGCACGTTCTGGTCGGTCTGAAGGGTTTTAAGAATCTGATCGATATTGAACATGAGGGCTCCTGTTGGCTCAGAAGTCTCAGATGGTCATCGTTCGGTCAGTTCGCAACGCGGTGCGACAAAGAGAAGACCCCGGCGGGGCACCGGGGTCTCTCTAGCGGCCTTGGAGGGAGGGGCCAAGGCCGAGGGGATTACCTGAAACCAGGTATTAGTTGGCCGGAGCGGCCGGGGCAGCAGCATCAGCTGCGGGAGCAGCAGTGCTGGCGGCCGGAGCAGCGGTGTCAGCTGCCGGAGCGGCAGTGTCAGCCGGGGCCAGGGCTGGCGTTTCGGCTGCCGGGGCAGCTTCAGTCAGCGGGGCCGTTTCAGCGGCGGGTGCCGTGGTTTCGGTCATCGGAGTGGTGGATTCGATGGCCGGGGTGTTGTTGACGTCAACGGTGGTGGACGGACCGGAATTGGCCGAGAAGACCAGATAGCCGATGGCAAGAAGAGCCAGGGCGACGATGATGCCGACAAACCAGCCGGTGCCGTTGCTTTCGCGGGTATAGACGGTGCGGTTGGCGTCGTTGGTGTAAACAGTATCGCGTTCGGGGGTAGCCATGCTTTTGCTCCTTTGTTTAACGCTGGCAAGAAAACGCGCGTTAATAGAAAGGAGTTCCCGGACTTGTGATTATCCGTAATTTATGATTGCCGCCGTGAATCTGCTTTGAATCGCAAGCCCTTGCAGGTGCGCTTCAGAGCTCCGGGTCGGCCTGTTTTTGTGGCTTTTTCGAGATTTTATCGATCCAGGCCAAGCAAAGTGCCGAGAGAATGAACGTCAGGTGCAGCACCGTATACCAGAGGATCTGGTTGTCGTTGTAGTTGGGGACGTTGAGGAAGATCTGCAGCAGGTGGATCGAGGAAATCGCGATGATGGTCGAGGCGACCTTGACCTTGAGCGATCCCGCGTCGATCTGCCCGAGCCAGTGCACTTCGGCTTCATTGTCGAAGCGCGAGACGAAGTTCTCGTAGCCCGAGATGATGACCATGACGACGAGGCTGGCGATCAGCGCCGCGTCGATGAGCCCGAGGATCTTGAGGATGGTTTCGGTTTCTCCCAGCGTCATGAAGTGGCTGGCGAAGTCCCAGAGCTTGACGAAGAAAGTGAGCGCATAGGTGGCGAGTGCGAGGCCCAGGCCGACATAGAAGGCCACCAGCAGCCAGCGACTGGCGAGAATGATGCGTTCGACCAGAATTTCGAGGTTCTTCATGGGGAGCTCCAGCAATCGATGCTGGATAGCAAGCCCCTAAGGCTTTGCAAGTGGGCGGAAAGGCGCATGTAAAAGGGCCGGACGATTGTCCGGCCCTTTCGGCAAGTTCGGCAGGTCGCCTTAGTTGTTGGCGACGGTGACCAGCGGGGTGATGCGGCGGATGGTGACGCGACGGTTTTCGCGCTCCGCCGACTCTGTGCGGATCTTGAGGTAGCGCTCGCCATAACCCTGGGTGGCCAGGTTTTCCGGCGGAACGTTGTAGAAGTCGGTCAGCACGCGAGCAACGGTTGCGGCGCGCAGGTCCGAGAGGCGCAGGTTCGAGATATCCGAACCGACGGCGTCGGTGTGGCCTTCGATAAGGAAGGTTTCGTTCGGATTGCGCTCAAGCAGGGCCAGCATGGCGTTGGCGACTGCGGAGAGACCCTGGACCTGATCACGGCCGATCGTGGCTGCACCGGTATCGAAAGTGAGGTTACCCACTTCGAGCTTGCGGACGCTGTCACGAACGCGAGCCGAACGCTTCACTTCGTCGATCGAGTAGACGCGAGCGACCTGTTCCACTGGCGGCTGGGCGAAGAAGGTTTCGAGTTCTTCTTCATCAGCATAGCGGGCGTCGAGCACGTATTCCTGGACCGGGATGGTGAGACGCAGCGGCGGCAGGTCACGACCCGGGTCGTACCAAGTTTCAAGCTGCTGGCCGTAGCGCTCTTCGTCGAAGTAGGCGAGGACGTATTCCTGGCCATCCGGCGTGATGCGCGAGCGACGGAGGACGTCACCATTGCGGTTACGCACGGTGACGATCTGGGTGCCGTCGGGACGCGTGATGACTTCACGAACGCGGCCGTTGGAGAGCTCTTCGTAATAGATCTCGTCCTGCTGCGGATTGTAGAAGCGATCCGTATCCTGGCCGATCGAATTGACGATCAGCTGGGCGCCGACCTGAACGATCAGCTGGGTGATCGGGTCGCCCGATGGGGCCTGAACAACCGGAGCTTCAACGATCTGGACGTTGTTGACCTGCGTGTTGTTGGTCACATTGGTCGAGTTGTCGACAACGGTGGTGCCACCATTGTTGACGACGTTGTTGGTGATGTTGGTGACGTAGTTGTTGACGATGGTCTGGTTGACGGTGGTGTCACCTTCAGCCTGGATTTCAGTACCTTCGTCAGCGGTCACCGCAGGGATCGGTTCGGCAGCAAATGTGCGGAACACCTCGGACTGGGCTTCAGCGTCGCTGGTCGGAGGAGGAGCGACCTCTTCCGTTTCCGATGCCTGGATCTGAGCTTCGCCCTGGGCTTCGGTTTCAGCGCCGGTTTCGACGTTGGTCTCGATGTCCTTGGCGCTATCGAGCACCGGAGCGATCTGCTCGGCAGTTACGCCTTCTGGCAACTGCTCGACGGGTTCAGCAAGCTGGCCGTCAACAGTGGTCTCCTCGACGATGGTTTCCTGACCTTCGACCACGGGCTGGTCGGCCACCGGAGCGGCACCAGCTTCGGGAAGCGGGGACAGGGTCAGGCCATATTCGGCAACGCAAGTGGCGGCGTCGGCATAGCCGAGGGTCGAACAGATCGAGTTGATCTGGGCTAGAGCAGCGTCGATGCGCGGCTGGATGGCGCCAGCATCACCACCGGCCGAGAGTTCGGCCACGGCAGCATTATATTCACCGACGGCAGCGGCTAGCTGGCCATCGATGCCGGTTGCGGCAGCGGGGGCAGCGTCCTGGTTGGCTGGTTCTTCCGTGATGGTCGGCTCTGCAGGCGCAGCGGCAGGTTCTTCGGGCGCAACGGCAGGTTCTTCGGTGACGGTGGGTTCAGCCGGCTGTTCGGTCGCAGTGACTTCAGCTGGCTGTTCAGCGGCGGCCGGTTCTTCCGGCTGAGCTTCGACAGCTGGCTCTTCCGGAGCGGCCTGGACTTCCATCTCGGGCTCGGGAGCGACTTCTGCCGGCGCTTCCTCGACCGGCGCAGGTTCTTCGGCGACCGGCTCTGGAACAGGCTCGGGCTCGGGAGCGACTTCAGGCTCGGCGGTCGGTGCCGGTTCCTCTACGGGAGCTGCCTCAGGAGCGGGCTCTTCCGCAACGGGAGCGGGTTCTTCAACCGCGGGCTCTGGTTCCGGCGCGGGTTCTTCAACCGGTGCAGGTTCTTCAACCGGTGCAGGTTCAGCGGCGGGGGCAGTGGCATTGAGGGCGGCGATACAGTCATTGACGCTACCGTAGCCACCGACGATGCAAAGCTCGGTGAGGGCGGTCGTTGCCGCATCGATCGCTGCGGCGTCGCCAGAAGCCTGGGCGGCCACATAAGCCTGATAGGCAGCCTGGAGATCAGCGTCCTGCGCGATAGCCGAAAGCGGCGCAAGGGCCATGAAGCCGATGCTGGTCCCAGTTAAGAGCCAGTTCTTGAAACCCATATTTTTATTCCTTTGTGTTGGCACACGCCTGCTAAGCATTGGGGCTGGTTCCTGAACCGATCCTGAATGGAACACTCCCCTCGCGCCTGCTACTCAGCAGTCCCCGCGAAGCCCAGAACGCAAGTGTTTGGCGTTGGTTCCGGCCTTGCTTCGTCAGGTTGAAAAAAGCAAATTCGGGCGCGATTGCGGCGACTGGACGGATCGGGATCAGATGAACTCGAATGCATAGGCAATGCGTGCTAGGCCCGGCTGAACGTGCTGGAGACTGGACATGGATTGGGCTTCGTTGATCGGCTATTGGCCGTTTGTGGTCGGGCTGATGATCACCGGGGTGGTGTCGGGGATTGCTGCCGGCCTGCTCGGCATCGGCGGCGGCGCCGTGATCGTGCCGGCGCTTTCCAATGCACTGCTGCTGATGGGGTATGACGCGGAGGTCGTGCAGCATGTGGCGGTGGGCACGTCGCTCGCCATCATTATCCCCACCGGCATCATGAGCGCGCGGTCGCATCACCGGCGGGGCGCGCTCGATATTGCGGTGCTCAAGCTCTGGACGCCGTTTATCGTCATCGGCACCTTCATCGGCGGGCTGATGGCGGGATGGTTTTCAGGCGACGTGCTGCGCATCGTCTTTGCCGTCATGGCCTTTGTCATTGCCGCCAACATCATCTTCGCGTTCCAGACCAGGCTGATGGGGCATCTCAAGGGATCAGCTGCGACGCATCGGGTCTCCGCCTTTATCGTGGGATATATTTCCTCGCTCATGGGCATCGGTGGCGGCTCGCTGACCGTGCCGACCCTCGTGGCATTTGGCGACACCATGCACAAGGCGGTGGGGACGTCGGCGGCGATCGGGGTGGCCATCGCCGTTTCCGGCACGGCAGGCTTTTTGATCTCGGGTTGGGGCGTCGATGACTTGCCGCCACTAAGCCTGGGCTATGTCAACCTGCTGGCCTTTGCGCTGGTGGCTGTGCTGGCGGCGGTTTGTGCCCCCTTCGGCGCCGCTTTGGCGCACAGGCTGGACCAAAAGACGCTCAAATACGTCTTTGCCGCGTTTTTAGTCGCGGTGGGGCTCAACATGCTCTGGAAGGTTCTGGCGGGCTAAGCGCCCCTTCGCTCAACGCGAAGATGGTGGGGACGGGTTGACTACGGTTGTTCCGTCCGCCCCCACCGCCCAAGCCCCCTCGTTGAAGGGGATCCGGGCTTGAAGCCGCCTCCGTTTGGACGCGGCCCCAAGGTAGAACTCGCCTATGCCGGTTCCGGTTTGTCCAAAACAAGGCGAGCGCGGCGATAGGCTGTGGATTAGTCGGCGCGGCTATCGAGATCCCATGCCACCGAGACGGTGACGGCAAAGGTCATTTCGCCAGCTTCGACCGGGACCGCGGCCGACTGCGCTACATCTGCCCGTGCATACATCGGGTAGGGCTGCGGCGTGCCGAAATCCTGGCGTTCGGAGATCGATTCCAGATCGCCAAGGGTTTCGCCTGCGACGCCGGCATAAAGCTCGGCCTTTTCGCGCGCATCGGCGAACGCGGCCTTGCGTGCTTCGTTCAGGAGGTCGGCCGGATCAGCGACCGAGAAGGACACGCCGTTGACGGTGTTTGCGCCGACGGTCACCGACTGATCGAGAATGGAACCGAGATCGGCCAGTTCGCGAACGACGACGGTGACCGAGTTGGACACCTGATAGCCGTCGATCTTGGGCGGCAAGGTATAGCCGTTGGAGTCGCGGGCATCCGAATAGATGTAGTTCGGATTGACCGAGAAACCTGAAGTCTGGATGTCGCGCGCTTCGATGCCGGCTTCCTTGAGCGTTGCCAGCAGTTCGTTCATCGCAGTGGTGTTGGCATCAAGTGCTTCGCGGGCAGTAGCGCCCTGCGTCGTCACGCCGGAATTGATGGTCGCCATGTCGGGTGCGGCCCGCACTTCGCCGCGGCCTTCGATGGAGATCGTGCCGGCATAAGCGGGCAAGGCGGTGGCGAAAAGGGCGAGGGGGACGATGACGCTGAGGGCACGCATGGCAAACTCCTTTAAGTGCCCGGGGACGTTTCCCGGGCTAATGCGTCAGTAATGGGGCGCGGATGAACCGGAGTTGAACATCGCGCCTTCGAGAGGACTGGCAAAAAGTATGATTTTTGCCTCTCTTGCCTTGCGCTGCCGTGATGGCTTGGATAGTCACTGGCCTGAGCTTAGCCCCAAGGATTTTTGCCGATGCGTGCGACTTCCATCCCAGACGGAGTGCTGATCGGTCGCGCGACGGTGCCCGGCTTCGATCATCCGCGCGTCGTGACCGTGCGCGATGGGCAGGTGGTGGATATCACGAGTGCCGGCATGGCGACGGTCCGCGATATTGCGGAGAGCGGGCGCGCTGCCGAGCATGTGCGGACTGCAGCGGGCACTTCGCTTGGGCCGGTCGATGCGATCTATGCCGGTAGCCATGGACTGCCGCGGCTGCTGGCGCCGATCGATTTGCAGGCGATCAAGGCGTCTGGCGTGACCTTTGTCGTGTCGTTGCTCGAGCGCGTGATCGAAGAACAGGCGCGGGGCGACAAGTCGCGGGCGGATGCGCTGCGTGGCGAAATTCTCGACCTGATCGGTACCGATCTATCGCAGCTCGTGCCAGGTTCGGACGCGGCGATGAAGGTCAAGGCGCGGCTGATCGAGAAAGGCGTTTGGAGCCAGTATCTCGAAGTCGGCATCGGGCCGGACGCAGAAATCTTTACCAAGGGCCAGCCGATGAGCGCGGTGGGCCATGGCGCCGAGGTGGGTCTCCATCCGGTATCGAGCTGGAACAACCCTGAACCGGAAGTGGCGCTCCTGGTGACCTCCAAGGGCGACATCATTGGCGCAACGCTGGGCAATGACGTCAACCTGCGCGACGTCGAAGGGCGCTCGGCGCTTCTTCTGGGCAAGGCCAAGGACAATAATGCCTCGGCATCCCTGGGCCCGTTCGTCCGGCTGTTCGACGGCGATTTCACGCTCGAGACGATCAAGCAGGCCGAGATCGCGCTGCGCGTCGAGGGGGAAGATGGCTTCGTCCTCGAAGGCCAATCCAACATGGCGCAGATTTCGCGGACGCCGGAATCGCTGGTAGCCGCCACGATCGGGCAGCATCATCAGTATCCCGACGGACTGGTGCTTTATCTCGGCACTATGTTCGCGCCTGTGAAGGATCGCGATGGGGCCGGAAAGGGTTTTACCCACAAGGTCGGCGACGTGGTTTCCATTTCGACGCCGAGCCTGGGTACACTTTCCAACCGCGTGAACCTATCTACCGTTTGTCCGCCCTGGACCTATGGCGCGAGCCACCTGATGCGCGACCTTGCACGCGCGAACCTCCTCTAAATTCTCCCGAAAGGCTTCATCATGACCGAGCTGCACAAGAACCTCATCGACGGCGAATGGGTCGGGTCCGACGGGATCGAGAACATCAACCCGTCCAATATAAAGGAAGTCGTCGGCGTTTATGCGCGCGCTACTGCCGAGGAAACCACCCAGGCGATCGCCGCAGCCAAAGCCGCATTCCCCGCCTGGTCGCGCTCGGGCATCCTGGAGCGCCATGCGATCCTCTCCAAGGCCAGCCAGGAAATTCTGGCCCGCAAGGCGGAGCTCGGTGAACTCCTGAGCCGCGAAGAGGGCAAGACGCTGCCAGAAGGCATCGGCGAAGTCACACGCGCCGCCCAGATTTTCGACTTCTTTGCCGGCGAAACGCTGCGCCTCAACGGTGAAATCCTGCCGTCGGCTCGCCCGGGCCTTACCGTGGAGATCACGCGCGAGCCGGTCGGCGTCATCGGCATCATCACGCCGTGGAATTTTCCGATCGCCATTCCGTCCTGGAAGATCGCGCCGGCGCTTGCCTATGGCAACACCGTCGTCATCAAGCCTGCCGACCTCGTGCCGGGCTCGACTTGGGCTATCGTCAATATTCTCCAGCGCGCTGGCCTGCCCAAGGGCGTGCTGAACCTCGTCATGGGCAAGGGCTCGGTGGTGGGTCAGACCTTGCTCGACAGCCCCGATGTCAACGCCGTGTCGTTCACCGGCTCGGTGGGAACGGGCAAGCGCGTGGCCGAGGCCTCGATCAAGGTTGGCCGCAAGTTCCAGCTGGAAATGGGCGGCAAGAACCCGACCATCGTGCTGGACGATGCCGATCTCAAGGTCGCCGTCGAATCCGTTGCGCAGTCGGCGTTTTTCTCGACCGGTCAGCGCTGCACGGCGTCGAGCCGCGTGATCGTGACCGAAGGCATCCACGACAAGTTCGTCGAGGCTCTGGCAGCGCGCACCGCAGGTCTTCGCGTTGGCGATGCCCTTGATAAGGAGACGGAAATCGGCCCAGTGGTCGATCCGAACCAGCTCAAGCAGGACACCGACTATATCGAGATCGGCAAGTCGGAAGGCGCCAAGATTGCCGCCGGTGGCGAGCGGGTGACGAAGGGCAATGAAGGCTACTTCCTGCAGCCGACGCTGTTTACCGAGGCAACCAACTCGATGCGCATTGCGCGCGAAGAAATTTTCGGGCCGGTGGCGGCGGTGATCCGGGTGAAGGATTACGAGGAAGCGCTGGCTACTGCGAACGATACGGAATTCGGTCTAAGTGCCGGTATCGTCACGACTTCGCTGAAGTATGCAACGCACTTCAAGCGCAATTCGGAAGCCGGGATGGTGATGGTGAACGTGCCGACGGCTGGTGTCGATTTCCACGTGCCGTTCGGTGGCCGCAAGGGTTCGAGCTATGGTTCGCGCGAGCAGGGCACCTATGCCAAGGAGTTCTTCACCATCGTCAAGACGGCCTACACTGCTGCTGGCTGATCTTTTGCAAAACGTCATCTACGGGGCCCGCGTGGCCCCGTTTTTGTTAGCGGAGGGCTAACGTTTTCGCTGCGTCAGCGCCATGCCGGCGATGATGAGCACGATGCCGAGCGCGCTGGCCCACAGCGTCACCGGGATACCGCGCGCCCAATCGAAGAGCACACCCGAAACCATCTGGCCGGAGATGACGAGAAGGGTCGAGTTGATGGCGCCGATCCGGGTGATGAGCCAGGAGCCGGCGGCTACGAAGATGACGCCGATGGGGCCGCCGAAAAAGACCCACCACGGGATCTCGCCGATATTGGGCGGTATCAGCCCGCCGATGACGAGGCCGACCAGGCTCAAGAAAATGAAACCGACGATGTGGTTCCAGAAGGACGAGATCAGCGGCGAGGTTGAAAGCGAGAGGCGGCCGTTGACCTGGCGGCTGAGGATGACGAGGAGGCCAGCGGTGAAGGCGAAGATGATGGGGACGATCATGCCGCGTTGAGCCCGAATAGGATGATCAGGAGACTGCCGGCTACGATCAAGATGACGGCGCCGGCGTCGCGGAGGTCTAGGCGGCGCTTGGGGAGGCCGAGCAGGCCCCAGAAGTCGGCGGCGAGGCTGAGAAGAACCTGGCCAGCGAGGCCGAGGGCGAGGGTGCCAGCGAGGGCAAGCGGGGTGTTGACGGAGGTCGAGGTCAACATGACGGTTGCAGCGCCGACGATGCCGCCGAGATAGGCCCAGAGCGGGGCCTTGCCGATCCTCGCCTCGGACGCGGCGGCCTCGACGCGCTGGTGGCGCCAGAGCACGGCGAGGAACAGGATGGCGGCGATGGTGCCGGTGCCATGGGCCAGCCAGGACGAAAAGAGTGCGCCACCATAGCGGCCCGCCTCGGCATTGATGAAGACGGCGAAGGTCAAAAGCACGCCGCTGCCGAAGGCGAGGACGAGGTGCAGCGGTTTTGGCCGCTGCGCGGTGGGCATGGACATGGGGTAAGTCCGATTCGGGAGAGTTGGCGCGAGTTTAGCTGGAGGGCTGGGGCGCTGCCAGCGGATGATCGGTCCCAGACGCGCATGAAGTCGGGCGTGCTGAGCGGACGTTTCCGGGAAACACCGCCACCCCCTTCCGAGCGACGCTAAGGCCCGTTGGGCCTAAGCTCTGCTTGCCTTCCCCTCAAGGGGGAAGGTGGGCGCCGGTGATCGGAACACCTTAGGCGACGGCGGCGAAGCGTTCGTCGAAGGCGTAGCCGGCGCCGCGGACGGTGCGGATGGGGTCGGATTCGCGGCCGCGGTTGATGGCGCGGCGGAGGCGGCCGATATGGACGTCGACGGTGCGTTCGTCGACATAGACGTCATTGCCCCAGACGCCGTCGAGCAGCTGCTCGCGGGAATAAACGCGGCCGGGGTGGCGCATCAGGTATTCGAGCAGGCGATATTCGGTGGGGCCAAGGTGGATGTCGCGGGTGGCGCGGCGGACGCGGTGGGTGGTGCGGTCGAGCTCGAGATCGCCGACGCGGAGGGAGGCGGTGACGAGGTTCGGATTGGCGCGGCGCAGGAGGGCGTGAATGCGGGCGACGAGCTCGGGGACCGAGAAGGGCTTGACGATATAGTCGTCGGCGCCGGTGGTAAGGCCACGAACGCGTTCTTCTTCTTCGCCGCGGGCGGTCAGCATGATGATGGGGACGCGGGCGGTTTCTTCGCGAGCGCGCAAGCGGCGGCAGAGCTCGATGCCCGAAATTTCCGGCAGCATCCAATCGAGCAAGATCAGGTCGGGCAGCTTTTCCTGGATCGCCTGTTGCGCCTCGTCGCCAGATTCGGCGGTGACGACGCGAAAGCCTTCGGCTTCAAGGTTGTAGCGGAGGAGGATGGCGATATCGCCTTCATCTTCGACAACAAGGATGGTTGCGGGCATGGGTTGGTCTCTCCCATTGGCGGACGCTGCCGCGGTAAAGACCTCATGGTGAGCTTGTCGAACCACGAGGTCGCGCGAGTGGAGACTTGAGTGCCACGACCTCGTCCTTCGACAGGCTCAGGATGAGGTCTGTTGGTGTGGCAGCTCAGGACGAGGTCTACTGGTGTGGCAGCTCAGACAGCGACGGTGGTCAGGCCTTGATCTGCTGGCGTTGCAGTTGCTGGACGTCGCCGGTGAGTTGCTTGCCGGTGGCGAGGTAGTAGGCGCGTTCGGCGATGTTGGTGGCGTGGTCGCCGATGCGTTCGAGGCTCTTGGCGCAGAACAGGAGATGCGTGCAGGTGGTGATGTTGCGCGGATCTTCCATCATGTAGGTGAGGAGTTCGCGGAAGAGCGAAGTGTGCATCGCATCGACCTGGTCGTCGCGGTTGCAGACTTCGACCGACGCGGCCGAGTCGCGGTTGGAATAGGCGTCGAGCGCATCCTTGACCTGGCCCATGACCAGTGCGGTCATGTTCTTGACGCCGTTATAGAAGGTGGGCTGGAGGTTGATGCCTTCGAGCTTGAGCGAACGGCGAGCCAGTTGCTTGGCCATGTCGCCGATGCGCTCGAGATCGGATGCCACATGCACCGAGGTGATGATGGCGCGAAGGTCGGAGGCCATGGGCTGACGGCGGGCGATCATGGAGACAGCCATGTCGTCGATCTTGCGCTGCATCTCGTCGATGCGCTGGTCGGCGATAATGGTGACGTCAGCCAGTTCGCGATCGAGCTTGAGCAGGGCACGGGTGCCGTTTTCGATAGCGACTTCGACCTGGCCACCCATTTCGGCAATGGCCTGGGCAAGGGCGTGCAGCTCTTCGTTGTAGGACGTAACGATGTGGTCGGTGCCGGTATTGGGCATGATCTTTCCTCCAGCGGTCTTTTGGTCGCGCAGTCGAAGCGCAAAACCGGGACCACTTTTGCTGACTGCGCTTTGTTAGCCGATGCGACCCATGATGTAGTCCTGGGTCTGCTTGTTCACCGGATTGGTGAAGATGTCTTCGGTGTCGCCATGCTCGATGAGGTTGCCCAGGTGGAAGAAGGCGGTCTTCTGGGAGACGCGGGCGGCCTGCTGCATGGAGTGGGTGACGATGACGATGGTGTAGTTTTCGCGCAGCTCGTCGATCAGCTCTTCGATGATGGCGGTGGCGATCGGGTCTAGGGCGGAGCAGGGCTCGTCCATGAGGATCACTTCAGGGCCGACGGCAATGGCGCGGGCGATGCAGAGACGCTGCTGCTGGCCGCCGGAAAGGCCGGTGCCGGGCTCGTTGAGGCGATCTTTGACCTCTTCGAAGAGGCCGGCCTTGCGCAGGGAGGAGATGACGATCTCATCCATATCGGCCTTGTTGCGGGCGATGCCGTGAATCTTGGGGCCGTAGGCGACGTTTTCGTAGATCGACTTGGGGAACGGGTTGGGCTTCTGGAAGACCATGCCGATGCGGGCGCGCAGTTCGACGACGTCCAGATCGGGCGCATAGATATCCTGGCCATCGAGCTCGATGCGACCGCCGACCTTGGCGCCTTCAATGGTGTCGTTCATGCGGTTGATACAGCGCAAAAAGGTGGACTTGCCGCAGCCCGAGGGTCCGATGAAGGAGGTGACGGCGCGATCCGGGATGTCGATCGAAATGCCATGCAGCGCTTGCTTGGGACCGTAATGGACGGTGACGTCGCGCGCGGTGAGGCGAATGGGACGATCGACGAAGTCGGTGGGGTTCATATTGGAGCCCAGGGTTTGAGAAGTGACTTTGACCTTACCGGCAAGCATATCCATTTTTCAAAGTCTCCTTAAGCGCGCTTTTCGAGGCGGGAGCGGAGGAAGATCGCGACGCCATTGAGCAGGATCATCACGGCCAGCAGCACCATGATGGCGGCGGCCGTGCGGGGTTCAAAGAAATTGCGGTTCTCGTTGCCCTGCCAGAGGAAGATCTGGACCGGGAGAGCGGTCGCCTGATCGAGCGGGGTAGCCGGAACCGAGGCGACGAAGGCCTTCATGCCGATCAGAAGGAGCGGCGCCGTCTCGCCCAGCGCGTGGGCAACGCCAAGGATGGTCGCAGTCAGGATGGAAGGGAAGGTGACCGGCAGGACGTGGTGGAAAACCATCTGCGTCCTTGAGGCACCCATGCCGAGCGCAGCCTGGCGGAGGGCGGGGGAGACGCCCATCAGGGCGCCACGCGTGGCGATAATGATGGTGGGCAGGGTCATCAGGGTCAGCACTAGGCCGCCAACGATGGGCGCCGAGATCGGCAGGTGGAACCAGTTGATGAACACGGCCGCGCCCAAGAGACCGAAGACGATGGAGGGGACCGCGGCGAGGTTGTTGATGTTGACTTCGATGAGGTCGGTCAGCCGCGACTTCGGGGCGAACTCTTCTAGATAGATCGCTGCGGCCACCCCGATCGGAACTGCGAGCACGATCACGATCAACATCATCCACATGGTGCCAGCAAAGGCCCCGAGGAGACCTGCGGCGGCCGGTGCCGAGCGGCTATCGACATTGGTGAAGATCGACCAGGCGAAGCCGTTGCTGATGGTTCCGTTGTCGACAAAGGTGTCGATCAGGGCGCGGGCGGGGGCGGCAAGCTGCTGCTGCGCGTCGCCCAGTTCGCGGTTGATGTTGCCCTTGATCCAGTTTGCGGCATTGGCTGAGGCCAGCACGTCGATCTCGACGGTCTGGCCGAGCAAGGTCGGGTTGGCGACGAACATTTCGCGCACCTGGTGACGCGCATTGGTTTCGGCAATGGAAAGGAGCGTGCGGCTGTCGATATCGGTGCCGGCGGGAGCCGCCTGGCGCAGCGAGGCTTCTATGACCTGGTTCCAGTTGAGGAGGGCCACTTCGCGCTGCCAGGCGAGGCTTGCGGCGGTGAACTCGGCTTCGGTGGCAAAGCCATTGCGGGCAGGCGCCGGGCTGACGTCGATGATCTCGGGATCGAAGGTGACCGAGAGGTGGAGGTTGGACTGAACGAAAGCCGGGATGCCCTTGCGGAACACGTCGACGAACAGCAGGACCACAAAGCCGAGCGCGAGGGCGATGGCGAGGATGCCGAAGCCGCGGAAGATCTGCTCGCTGAGGTGACGGCGGCGGAGGCTGGAGCGCACGGCACGGGCGCGAGCAGCGCCGGGAGAGTTGAGCGTATCGGTTGCCATTTTATTCGTACTGCTCCCGGAAGCGGCGGACGATGTAGAGGGCGAAGATGTTGAGGCAGAGCGTCACGACAAAGAGCGTGAGGCCGAGCGCAAAGCCGACCAGCGACTGCGGACCGGTGAAATCGGTGTCGCCGGTGAGCTGGTTGACGATGGAAACGGTGATGGTCGAGACCGGCTCGAGCGGATTGCCGCGCAGGACCGGGGAATTGCCCGAGGCCAGAACCACGATCATGGTTTCCCCGATGGCGCGGCTGACGGCGAGAAGAAAGGCGCCGACAATGCCGGGAAGGGCAGCGGGCAGGAGGACGTTGCGGATGGTTTCGGACTGGGTGGCGCCCAGGCCATAGGCACCATCGCGCAGGGTGCGGGGGACCTGGTTGAGGATGTCGTCGGAGAGCGAGGACACGAAGGGGATGATCATAATGCCCATGACCACGCCGGCGGTGAGGGCGCTGGTGGCATTGACGCTAAGCCCGAGCAGGGCGCCGAAATCGCGGAGGAAGGGGCCGACCGTCACGAGGGCAAAGAAGCCGAAGACGATGGTCGGGATGCCCGCGAGGATTTCGATGAAGGGCTTGGCAACGGCGCGGAACTGACGCGGTGCATATTGGCTGAGATAGATCGCGGCCATGAGGCCCACCGGAACCGCGACCAGCATGGCGATGGCGGTGATCATCAGCGTGCCGGCAAGAAGCGGCAGGAGGCCGTACTTGCCTGGGTTGGCAGCGCCACCGGCATTGTTGGGGGCCCAAACGGTGCCGAAGAAGAAATCGATGGGGTTGATGAAGGTGAAGAACTTGAAGGCTTCGGTTACCAGCGAAGCGACGATGCCGACGGTCGTGAGGATGGCGACGGCAGAGCAGGCCAGCAGGAGGAGGCCAATGACGCGCTCGACGGAATTGCGGGCGCGAAGGCGCGCGCTGATGCGGTTGCGGGCATAGACGAAGCCGGCGCCGCCGGCGAGGACCGCAAGGACCAACGTGCCGGCAAAGGTGAGGAAGTTGAACGAGCGCAGCGCTTCGCCGGCAGACTGTTCGTAGGGGGCGACTTCGCCGGCGACGCCATAGCCGGTGGCCAGGGCGTTGATGCGCGTCAGGGTGGCGTTAAGGCCCGTCTGGTCGAGCGAGAGCAGCACGTCCTGGGGCAGGAGGCCAACGGTATAGGAGCGGGTGATGCCGGCGCCGAACCAGAACCAGAGCAGCAGCACGGCGAGTGCCGGGATCATGGTCCAGAGGGCGGAATAGGAGCCGTGATATTGCGGGCGGGAGTGAACCTTGACCCCATCGGCGGTGACGAGCCCGCGGCTCTTGGCGAAGCCGGACTGGTAGGACACGCCCAAAAGGACAAGCAGGACAGCGGCTATGATCAACGCATTCATCGATGTGCCCCCGCACAAGAAAAAGATGCGGGCTGCGCCGGGAGTGACGCGGCCCGCTGGGCAGATTACTGAGCAGCGCCAGCTTCGAAGGAGGCGAGGATTTCAGCAGTGGTTTCAGCCGGCTGCGGGATCAGGCCAGCGGCTTCCAGGATACCGCCTTCGCCCGAAACGCCTTCGGAGAGGAAGTACTGGACGTATTCTTCAAGGCCGGGGATCACGCCGATATGCTGACCCTTGACGTAGAAGAAGAGCGGGCGGGACACCGGATATTCGCCGGCAGCGACGGTTGCCTTGGTCGGTTCAACGCCGTCGACGGTCGCGACCTTGAGGGTGTCGGTGTTCTGTTCGTAGAAGGACAGGCCGAAGACGCCGACGGTGTTGGGATCGGAATTGAGGCGGGCAAGGGTCTCGGTGTAGTCGCCCGAGATTTCGATGACCACGTCCTGGCGGAAGGTGGTTTCGGCAGCTTCGAGTTCTTCTTCCGAAAGACCTTCGGGAGCACCGGCTTCTTCAAAACCCGCCGAGACAACCTTCTCCTGGAAGACTTCACGGGTGCCGTGGTTGGAAGCGGGGATCGCGAGGGCGATCGGCTGGTCGGGGAGCGAAGGGTCGATCTCGGACCAGTTGGTATAGGGGTTGTCGACGAGGGCGCCATCGACGACGACCTGAGCGGCGATTGCCTTATAGACCTGGAGCGGGGTCAGGGCGAAGTCCGGGCCATTGGCAGATGAGGCAAAGACGATGCCGTCGAAGCCGAACTGGACTTCGCGGATGTCGGTGACGCCAGCGGCGGTGCAGGCTTCGCGCTCGCCGTCGCGGATCTGGCGCGAGGCATTGGCGATGTCGATGGTGTTGTCGCCAACGCCTTCACAGAACTGGCTGAGACCGCCACCGGTGCCGCCCGAACCGACGACCGGGGTCTTGAACTCGGGGAAGGAGGCACTGAATTCTTCAGCGACGATCGAGGCGAAGGGCAGGACCGTCGACGAGCCGGCGACCTGGATGGTGTCGCGCGACTGGGCAAAGGCAGCAGTGGTGCCGAACGCGGCCAGCGCGATCACGGCTGCACTGGCGAAAAGTGCGGTCTTCATGGGATTTCCCTTTACGAATTCGTTTGTACGGGCCGACCTTGAGGCCGCCCTTGGACGTGGCGACCATAGAAGTGCTGGACGACAGTTTTATTGCAGCTGAATGACTGGATTGTGACAGTCTAAGTGACTGATCTGTCGGGCAATTTTCATTGGGTGGCTGTGGACTGTTACAGAACAGGCTGCCCTATGTGACGCAGAATTAACGCAGCAGGGGCGCACTTCGGCCTGGAGCTTGCGCATCAGGGGCAAGAAATGGGCGATCATGCGGGAGGTCGGCGCTCGTGCCGTTTGCGCGCCGATATTGATGGCGGCAACCACCTTGCCGTGGGCGTTGACCAGCGGCACGGCGATGGAGCAGAGGCCGATTTCGAGTTCCTGGTCGATGACGGCAAAGCCCTGCGCGGCGACGACGCCGAGTTCGATCGTGATGCTGGCCATGTCTGCCTTGGTGTGGGGGTGTAGGCCATGAGTTCGAGCGGTCGAGGATGGCGCGCGCTTCCTCGGCGGGCAGGGCAGCGAGGAGCGTGCGGCCCATCGAGGTGCAGTAGGCCGGAAGGCGGGCGCCGGGGGCGAGGTTGATCGACATGACGCGGCGGGTGGAGGCGCGGGCGATGTAGAGGATGTCGGTGCCTTCGAGCACGGCAGCGGAGGTCGATTCGCTGGTCGCGTGGGAAAGTTCGTCGAGGAAGGGCTGGATCAGCCGGGGCAGCGGCGTGGTCGCCAGATAGGAGTGGCCGAGGTTGAGGACGCGCGGCGTCAGCTGGAAGAACTTGCCGTCATAGGTGGCGTAGCCGAGATGGGCGAGGGTGAGGAGACAGCGACGGGCCGTGGCGCGCTCAAGCCCCGTGCGCTCGGCGACATCGGTGATCGACATGCGGGCATGGGTTTCGTCAAAGCATTCGATGACGGACAAGCCGCGGATCAGGCCTTGGATGATGTCGCCTTCGCGCATTGATTTCGGCTCGCTTCTTGAAGGCGGGGCAGGGGTGACCATTTATGTGTCGCCAACAGGAGAAACCATGACCAACGACCGCGCTGCTGTCCAATACGATATTGAGAAGAAGTCCCTGCTCGTTGCTTACGTGCTCTGGCTGTTTCTGGGCTATGTCGGCGCGCACCGGTTTTATCTCGGTAGGCCGCTGAGCGGGTTGATCATGCTCGGCTTCTCGGGCGTCGTGCTGCTTTTGAGCTTTCTGAGCTTCGGCCTGCTTGGCTTTCTTTGGGCGCTTGTGGGCCTTTGGTGGCTGATCGATGCCCTGCTTATTCCGGTCATGGCGGCGTCACGCAATCGCGGCATTGCCGACCAGGTGTTCAGGCGCCGCTGGTAACCGAATAAACAAAACGGCGGCCTCCGCGTGGGGGCCGCCGCTTTTCTGTCGCCAGTCAAAATCAGGCTGGCGGAATGTTGTGTGATTGCGACGGAAGAAGTTCATCGGATCGTAAGCGCGCTTGACTTCGCGCAGGCGCTTCCAGATGCCGGTGGTGTAGGCGGCTCTAGCGGTTTCCGGACCCTTATCGGCGAGGAAGTTAGAGTAGGCGCTGCCATCGCCGCCGCCGACCGAGGCGACGCAATCGTCGGCCCAAAGATCGTTGCGCGCGGCAGCTTCGGCATCGCGGTCCATGGCGAGGAAGGCGATCAGCATTTCGGCGTCGCGGTGGCCATAGGCAGTCGTTTCAGCGGGGACACGCTTGACCGCCCCGCCCAGAACACGAACCTGAGCCATGCGCATCGGGGCGGCGCAACGCTCGACGCGATCGAGGATCGCCTTGGCTTCGGCAACATCGAGATTGTCCTTGTACAGGGTGCGCACTGATAGTGCGGGCTTCATGGTCGGGTCCTCGGGCAAGTACATCATGCTGTAGGGACCCGGACGGACCAGATCTGCAAGCGGGGTAGCGAGGGCGCGGAAGGGTGCGAGCGCCTCTTGGGCGTCTTCGACCGGACCTGCATAGGCCATCATGCCCATCAAAACCGTCTTGCCGTAAAGTTCCGGCGGGAGGAAGGGCAGGGGTGGGGCGGGCATGGCCATCAAAATGGTCGATAGTTCATCGGGAGCAGCCTTTGCGGCAGCAGCAAAGCCGGCGAGAACTTCGGGCGTTGCGGGCAAGACCAGTGGGCCGCCGGTGAAATGCGGCAGCGGGTTGAGCCGGTAGCGGAAGCGCGTGACGACGCCGAAATTGCCGCCGCCGCCGCGAATGGCCCAGAACAGTTCAGGATGCTTGCTTTCGTTGATGGTGAGAATGCTGCCCGAATGGGTGACGATCTCGGCAGCGATCAGCGAGTCGATGGTCAGACCGAACTTGCGCGTGAGGTAGCCGACGCCGCCGCCAAGGGTGAGGCCGCCGATACCCACGCTGGCCGAGTCGCCGAAGCCAACTGCCACGCCGTGCTCGTCGAGCGCTGCGCTGACCTGACCGGCGGTGAGGCCGCTGCCGGCCCAAACGCTCATGTTCTGAAGATCGATGTCGAGGCTCTGAAGGTCGCGCAGGTCGATTACCACGCCGCCATCCGTGGCACTGTGGCCGCAAACGGAATGACCGCCGCTGCGGATGGCGAGTTCAAGCTGATGGCGGCGCGCAAAATCGACGACATTGGCAACGTCTGCCGCATCGGCGACCCGGGCGATGAACAGCGGGCGCTGATCCCAGTTGGACAGGGACAGGCTGCGCAACTCGTCATAGTCCTCCTGTTCCGGGGTCACGATGCGGCCATTGACCCGCATGATCAGCCCTTCGATGGCGATGGCCAGAAGGGGGTGATGTTGTGGGCTTCAGCCCGGATATGGACGTTCATTTATCTGCTCCTCGTGGCGCCACGGCGCTGACTGAGGGGCGGAATAAAGAAGCCGTAAACCGAATTCCCCACTCGTTTGTGGGGTAGTCCGCGCGATGTTGCGAAAGGAAAGGGCCGTTGAAGGCCGAATGGGCGCCGTGACGCTCGGCGGAGCATTCGGCCTTCAACGGAGGGGTGCGGTCCTGCATGGATGGACGCCGGCGATCACCTTTTCACATTGGCCGTGACGCAGCAGTGAGTCTGACTGTAAGCCGTTTGTCAGCTTGGAAATGATAAGGTGCGCGGATGCGTTGGGTTCTGGTCATATCGCTTTGTCTGGCTTTTTCGGTGTCGCCTGCATGGTCACAAGGCAACGGAAATGGGAACGGCAACGGGAATGGCAATGGCAATGGCAATGGCAATGGCAATGGAAACGGCCAGTCGGAGAGCCAGGGCAATAATGGAAACGGTAACGGCTCTTCGGAAAACTCCGGAAACAATGGCAATGCCGGTGGAAGCGGCAACGGCAATGGCAATTCCAGCAATGCCGGGGGAACGGCAACGGGAGTGCCGGCGGCAGCAATGGCAACGGCAACGGAAATGCCGGGAGTAATGGAAACGGCAACAGCGGCAATGCCGGCAACAACGGAAATGGCAACGGCAATTCCGGCAATAGCAGCGGCAACGGCAATTCGGGAAACGGCAATAGCGGCAATGGCAACGCGGGAAATAATGGAAACAGCTCCGGCAACGCCTCAAACCCCAGCACCGGCGGCATTGGCGTTTCGCCCGGCAATGCGGTCAGCACGCCAAGTGCTCCAGTTTCCGCAGGGGCGGCGCAGCGGCACCGAGTGCTGGCAGTCCGGCAAGCAGCAGCGCGATAGTCCAGTTCACCGAAGATGATGCGCGCGACGCGGCCAGCGCGGGCCGAACGGTCAGCCTTGGAAGTATCGTGCCCGATATTTCCACACGAACCGGCGGTGAAATGATCGACGCCCAATTGCTTAGCGTCCGGGGCTTCCTGGTCTATGCGATCAAGGTCTTGAACCCGGGCGGCAAAGTCACAACGGAATATTACTATGCCCAGTCGGGCATCTTCATTGGTAGTGAACCTTGAAAATACTTGTTGGCGAGGACGATGACCGAATTGCCGAGGTGCTGCAGAGCGCTTTGAGCCGATCAGGCTTCGAAGTGCATCGCGAGTCCGACGGCGAAACGGTGTGGTTCCGAGCCGACAGCGAAGCGTTCGACGCCATCATTCTCGATCTCGGCCTGCCGCAAATGGACGGCCTGACCGTGTTAAAGCGCTGGCGGCGCGGGGGACTGCAAACGCCGGTGCTGATCCTGACCGCCCGCGGCCAGTGGGAAGAGCGGGTCGAAGGGATCGAGGCGGGCGCCGATGACTATGTGGTAAAGCCCTTCCACGCCCAGGAGATCGTGGCGCGCATGCGGGCGCTGATCCGCCGATCGAGCGGCATTGCCAGTTCGCGCGTCGTTTTTGGCAAATACGAGCTCGACATGCGCACCATGCAGGTGACGAGCGACGGCGTGCCGATGGACCTGACGCCCCAGGAATATCGGCTCATCGCTTATCTCCTGCACAATCGCGGGCGCGTCGTGTCCCAGCTCGAGATTACCGAGCATATCTATCGCCAGGATTTCGAGCGCGACTCCAACGCCGTCGAAGTGCTCGTGGCGCGATTGCGCAAGCGACTGGGGCATGACGTGGTCAAGACCAGGCGCGGCTTCGGCTACACTTTGGGTGACGCGTATTGAACCGGCAATCGCTTGGCCTGCGGCTTATGGGCCTTGCCGCTTCGATGGTGGTCTTTTCCCTCATCCTGGCCGGTTTCATTCTTCACACACTCTTCGTGGCCAACCTCGAAAGCAGCGTTCAGGAAGATCTTGAAGCGGCGCTGACGCGCATTGTTGCCTTGATCGATCCCGACGCCGCGCAGCCGACGATCCGGTCGCCCTTGCCGGACCCGCGCTATGACACGCCGCTCGGGGGTCGTTACTGGCAGATCGAGGACTCCGACACAGGCGCCATTTCGCGGTCTCGATCGCTGTTCGACCAACAACTGAGCGGCGAACAGGGCAGGGATACGGGTACCTTTCATTTTGCCAATGACGACAACCTGCACCTTATCATGATCCGGCGGCCGATCGAACTGGGCGATCGGCATTTCGAGATCACGGTAGGTGAAGACCACGAGCCGATCCACGAAGCCGGCATGCGTTTCGCCTGGGATATCGCGCGACTGTTCAGCCTTTTGGCTCTCGGCATTTTGGGCATCGCCTGGGTGCAGTTGCGCATGAGCCTTCGCCCTCTCAACAGGCTTCGCAGCGCCGTGGACGACGTGCGGCGCGGGGACGTGGAGAGGATGACGGAAGCATTTCCGAGCGAAATTCAGCCCCTGGTAGATGAGGTCAATGCGCTGCTCGCGGAGCGTCATTCGCTCGCGGAACGCGGCCGGCGGCGAGCGGCGGATCTGGCGCATGGCCTCAAGACACCACTTGCGGCCGTCCATGGCGTCGCCATGCGCTTGCGCGACCGGGGAGATGATACCGACGCCGAAGCGCTGGACAACTTGGCACAGGAGATGTCGAGCCGGGTCGATTATCAGATGCGTCTTGCATCCCTGAGGCCGCGGTCGCGAGAGCACCGGGAAAGCAGTTCGCTCAACACCGCCGTGCTGCGCACCATGACGGTGCTGCGCAAGACCGGGCGCGGGGAAATGCTGCATTGGAAGGCCGAGCTGGGCGAAGAGCTAATGGTCGACATCCATCGCCAGGACCTGCTTGAACTTGTCGGCGTCACGCTTGAAAACGCGGCAAAGTGGGCCCGTTCAAGTGTGGTCATTCAAAGCGCAACGGAAGGCCATGTGGCGTTGATGACGGTCGCCGATGACGGTCCGGGCATTGCGCCTGAACATATGGCCAAGCTCGGTGCTCGCGGCGTGCGGCATGACGAGAGCGTGCCGGGCACTGGACTGGGGCTCGCGATTGCCACCGAGATCCTTGAACTGAACGGCGGCACGATCAGCTATGCTGCCGCGCCGCTTGGTGGATTGCTGGTCGAGATCAGGCTGCCGCTGGCGCTCAGCTGACGCGCGGTTCGGATGTCTGCTGGGCAGCTTCCTGGCCCATCGCAATCGCCAAATAGAGACCGCCTGCCAGAAAAACGATTGCTGAACCTATCATTGCTGCCAAGGCGATCATGGGACTTCTCCTGTTTCCCTGACAACCACCAACCAGGCTGCGGGTTCCAATATAAAATCTGTTAATATAGCTTACGGGATGATTACAGGGCCTGTAATCAAAAAGTAATACTGTAGTTTAACAATAATTCTCCGGAACCGCATTGTCGATGTGAGGTTATCAGGTCATCGCTTTCAACTTTGCGAGGACAAAATGAAAACCACTATTGCTACCGTTGTTGCCGTCACGCTGCTGAGCCTGTCTTCGGCGCATGGTCAAATCATCAAAGGTAATGCGGAAGCCAGTGCTGCAACGGGCAGCGCGGCCGGTGGCGCAACGGGCGCCGTGGTCGGCGGCCTGGTCTTTGGTCCGATCGGTGCGGTTATCGGCGGCTTTACCGGCGCTGCCATCGGCGCAGCCGGCGGCGTAGAGGCCACTTCGGTAGACTATGTCCGCCTCAATCCCACCGAGCCTGTCGTGATCGATGGTGATCTTGAAGTCGGCTATGTCGTCCCTGAGGATGTGACGCTGCACGTCATCGAAGGCGACGCAAACTACGGCTACTTCTACACCAATGATCGCGCCTACTTCGTCGACATGAGCAATCGCACCGTGGTTTACTCCCCGGCGTCGTGGTTGCGGCTGAAGCCAACTAATCTGGCCTCAAGGCCAACTCGAAAGGGTGTCCTCGATGCGTCGAGGGCACCCTTTTCTTATTGGGCGACGCTTGTCTCACCTCGGATCGACATGCGACCATACGGTCCTGCGGGCGTTTACGGTGCGAGACGAGGCCGGAGTTCGTGAGTGAGCATTCGCAGAATACGCGTGATAGATCTCGAAACTGCCGGAGACGCCAACACCGATGTCTGCGAGATCGGTTGGCAGGACGTGGTGTCCGTTGACGGTGGCGACTGGGACCTCAGCGAAGAGCGCGGCGCGAGGTTCGTCAATCCTGGCAAGCCGATCAGCCCGCAGACCATGGCGATCCACCATATCCTGGATGAGTGGGTCCAAGACGCCCCTTTCTGGCGGGACATAGCGCCCGAAATCCTGCAGCCCGATGGCGGCGTCCTTGCGTTGGCGGCTCATCGGGCGGCGTTCGAGCAGCGATATTGTACGCCAAGGCTTGCGGGTGGAGCGAACTGGATCTGCACGTGGAAATCGGCATTGAGGGTCTGGCCTGAACTTCAGGGCTTTTCCAACCAGATGCTGCGATATCAACGAAAGCCGGCTGGCCTGATCCACGAGCTCGGATTGCCCGCGCACCGAGCCATGCCCGATGCCTATGTCACTGCGCATCATCTGCGCGACATGCTCAATGTGGTGGGGCCAACAGCGATGATCGAGTGGAACCGGCAGCCCGGCCTTTTGCCGCGGGTCCGCTCCGGACGAGATCGCGGCAAGCCCTGGTCGATCATCGATCAGGCGTCGCTGATCGAGCTTGCCGCAGACCGGGATGGGGACTCGCGCTTCAGCGCCAATGCTGAATTGAAGCGCCGCGGTGTGCTTGATGAGGTCACCCCCGCTGCCAGCGAGCAGGCTTCATTGTTCTGAGCCATCGCGAACGATGCGGATGCGGCTGGAAAAGACAAAAAATGGTGGGCCCAGAGGGACTTGAACCCCCAACCAGACCGTTATGAGCGGTCGGCTCTAACCATTGAGCTATAGGCCCTTGGGGCGTCTTTAGCAGGGTGGGGGACGGTGTCAAAGGGGAAATGGAAAGGCCCGCCGAAGCGGGCCTTTTTCGTTTTAGTTGCCAAACTGGAAGCTGAAGCCGGAAGAGTTGTTGTTTCCGTAGTTGCCGCGATGGTTGCCACCGCGGTCATCCCAGCGGTCGCGATCACGGTCACGATCCCGATCGCGGCGCCAGTCGTTGTCGTGATGACGCGGCGGGCGAACGGTGGGCGTGGTGCCGAAGTTGATCGAGAAGCTCACCGATGGCTTGGTTGCGCGGGCACGCACTTCCTGCAGGTAGCGGGCAGAGACCCAACCGTCGGCACCGCGCTTTTCGATATAGCACCAGCCGCTGCGGCAGCCGGTGACTTCAACCAGCTGGTTGCGCTGGAGGGTGTCGACGCGCGCATAGCCGGTCGAAGGACCGCTACGCACGTTGACGCTGCCCGTGGCAACAGCCGGGGCGGCAAAGGCGGTGGCGGCGGTGGCAAAGAGAACTCCGGCACCGATTACGAGGTTCGTCAGAGAGCGACGAAATTTCATGATCATCTCCTGATGGTGGAAGACCTTCTGGTCTGGAGGCGCCTTTATGAGCCCTTCGATCTGAACCGGATGTGAATTGGGTATTCATGCGCAAGCGCAATGAAACATGGGTGGGCGAGCGGCTTTTCGGAACAGGATGCCGGATGTCGCGCAAATGGCGGCAGCCAGCGAAAATATTTTCTCCCGGGCATGGTCGGCACGAAAGACCACGCCTTTCAAAACACTACTTACTTGATAGTCTTTGATCATCACATCCTTTGGGAGGCTCCACATGAAACGGACAGCCAAGCTACTCGCCTACACTGCCCTTGCCGCATCGCTCGCCGTCGGCTTTACGGTCACTGCTCGTGCGCAGGACAAGACGCTGATCAACGTTTCCTACGATCCGACGCGCGAACTTTATCGCGAGTTCAACGAGGCCTTCGTTGCTCATTGGCAGGAAACCAAGGGCGAAAGCGTTGCCATCCAGGTGACCCATGGTGGTTCGGGTTCGCAGGCGCGTACCGTGATCGACGGGCTCGAGGCCGATGTCGTGACGCTGGCGCTCGAAAGCGACATCAACGCCATTTCCGATGCCAATTCGAACCTGATCCCGGCCGACTGGCGCGGCACGCTCGAAAACAACAATGCCCCCTATACCTCGACCATCGTGTTCCTGGTGCGCAAGGGCAATCCGAAGGGTATCGCCGACTGGGGTGACCTGATCGACGACGGCGTCGAAGTCATCACGCCCAATCCAAAGACCTCCGGCGGCGCTCGCTGGAATTTCCTCGCCGCCTGGGCCTGGGCCCGCGATGCGAATGCCGGCGACGAAGCCAAGGCACAGGAATATGTCGCCGAGCTCTACCGCCATGTGCCCGTGCTCGATACTGGTGCTCGCGGCGCGACCACGACCTTCGTGCAGCGTGGAATCGGCGACGTGCTGCTCGCCTGGGAAAACGAAGCCTATCTGGCGCTAGAAGAACTCGGGCCGGATGCCTTCGACATCGTGACGCCATCGATCTCGATCCTCGCCGAACCCCCGGTCGCGCTGGTGCCGGGCAATGCCGAGCGCAAGGGCAATACGGAAGTGGCACAGGCCTATCTCGAATACCTTTATTCGGATGAGGGCCAGGCAATCGCTGCCGCAAACTACTATCGTCCCTTCCGACCGGAAGCGGCAGCAGAAGAGGACAATGCCCGCTTCGGCGAGGTGAACCTCGTCACCATCGAGGATTTCGGTGGCTGGCGCGAGGAGCTCAGCCGAAGTATTTCGGTGACGGCGGCGTGTTCGACCAGATCTACTCTGGTCCGACCCAGTAATCTTGATGCGGCCGGTTCTCAGAAAGAGCCGGCCGCAAACGTCTTTGCCACCCCGCAACAAGGAGCATGACATGGTTTTCTTTTTCGGAATTCTCGATCCCGGTAAGCAGCACGGCCAGCGCGCCGAGGAAGCGCCTGCCAAGGTTGCGTTTTTCGGCGGCCTACCCGATCTGGCGCAGGGTGCAGTGCCGATGACACGGCTCGAGCAGGAAGCCTGCTACCTCAACGGCAAAGCGCCGGAGCCGGAAGAGCGGCAGGATGTGCTGGTTGGGTCGAACCGGATCTAACCTGCAGCAATGAACGCCGATTGCGTTTGCGTCTGCCTCGGCAAAAGGATTTTCTATTTCGACCCCAAAGGTTGCCGATTGCACCCTTGAGAAAGTCGACTGGCTGGCTAGTGTTGCGTCGTTGAGCGGGCGCTGGTGCGGCCGGGGTTTTTGGGGAGCAATGCATGGCAGTTCGGTGGCGGCTACGCCAGCCCAGTGTCATTCCCGGTTTCGGGCTCACCCTTGGTTTTACGCTTACCTATTTTTGCCTGATCATCCTAATCCCGCTGATCGCGCTAGTGGTGCGCGCATCTGGTCTGGGCTGGGGCGGTTTCTGGACGGCGGCGACCGACCCGCGTGTGCTGGCGGCGCTGCGCACCAGTTTCGTCACTGCTTTGATTGCCGCCGGTATCAATGTCGTTTTCGGCACGCTGATCGCCTGGGTCCTGGTGCGCTACCGGTTTCCGGGCCGCCGCTTGTTCGATGCGGTAGTGGATCTGCCGTTCGCCCTACCGACCGCGGTAGCGGGTATTGCGCTCACCGCCATCTATGCTCCGAACGGCTTTATAGGCCAACTGGTGGCGCCGCTTGGCTGGCGCATCGCCTATACGCCGATCGGCATCACCATCGCGATGATCTTTATCGGCCTGCCTTTTGTGGTGCGGACCATCCAGCCGATTCTCGAAGAAACCAGCCGCGAAGTCGAGGAAGCGTCGGCGACGCTCGGCGCCAATCGCTTCCAGACGATTTCGAAAGTGCTGTTGCCCAGCCTTGCGCCAGCGATCCTTACGGGGTTTGCCCTGGCCTTCGCCCGTGCGGTGGGGGAATATGGGTCGGTGATTTTTATCGCCGGCAATATTCCCTTCGTCTCGAAATCGCGCCGCTGCTGATCGTCATCCGGCTCGAGGAATTCAACTATGTCGGCGCGGCGGTGATCGCCACGGTGATGCTGTCGATTTCCTTTGTCATGCTCTTCATCATCAACCTGATCCAGGCCTGGAGCCGCAAGAGGTATGGCTATGGCAGCTAGCGCACGCCGCGCCTCCCCGACCACTGAGCCGATCGCCGTTCAGTGGGCACTGATCCTGGTCGGGCTTGCCTTCATGGCGCTGTTTATCGTCTTGCCGTTGGTAGCCGTATTTTCCGAGGCATTTCGGCAGGGCTTTGGCGTCTTCTGGCAGTCGCTGCAGCAGCCCGACGCGCAATCGGCCATTCGGCTGACTTTGCTGGTGGCGGCCATTGCCGTGCCGCTCAATGTCATCTTCGGCATTGCCGCAAGCTGGGCGATTGCCAAGTTCGAGTTCAAGGGCAAGGCCTTTCTGATCACGCTGATCGATCTGCCCTTCTCGGTGTCGCCGGTGATCTCAGGCCTCGTTTATGTGCTGCTGTTCGGCTCGGGCAGCATTTTGGGGCCGTGGCTCAAAAGCTATGGCATCGAGATCCTGTTTGCCGTGCCGGGCATCGTGCTGGCGACGATCTTCGTCACTTTCCCCTTTGTTGCGCGCGAATTGATCCCGCTGATGCAGGACCAGGGGACGGGCGACGAGGAGGCTGCCTTGTCGCTGGGCGCTTCCGGCTGGCAGACCTTTTGGCGCGTGACGCTGCCCAATATCAAATGGGGCCTGCTCTATGGCGTGCTGCTCTGCAATGCGCGCGCCATGGGTGAGTTTGGCGCCGTCGCCGTGGTGTCCGGCAAGATCCGCGGGCAGACCACGACCATGCCGCTCCAGGTCGAAATGTTCTATAATGAGTATCAGAGCACGGCGGCCTTTGCGCTGGCCTCGCTGCTCGCCTTGCTTGCCTTGGTGACCTTGATACTGAAGACCGCGCTTGAATGGCGCTACGGCGACGAACTCGCCGCAACCGGCCGCGGCCACTGACAGGACTGATTATGGACGTACGCGTTTCGCATGTTCGCAAGGAATTCGACCGGTTTCCGGCGCTGCATGAGGTGTCCCTCGATATCAAGTCGGGCGAGTTGATCGCGTTGCTGGGGCCGTCCGGTTCGGGCAAGACGACGCTTTTGCGGCTCATTGCAGGCCTTGAGCGTCCAACCTCGGGCAAGATTTTTTTGGCGATACCGACGCTTCGGAAAAGAGCGTGCAGGAGCGCAATATCGGTTTCGTGTTCCAGCACTATGCGCTGTTCCGGCACATGACGATTCTCGAGAATGTTTCGTTTGGCCTGAAGGTTCGGCCGCGCTCGACCCGACCCCCGGCCGGCGAAATCCGGCGCCGGGCGATGGAGCTCCTGGATCTGGTGCAGCTTTCGGGTCTCGAGAAGCGCTATCCGAGCCAACTTTCGGGCGGGCAGCGGCAGCGTGTCGCCCTAGCGCGCGCGCTCGCGATCGAACCGGCAGTGCTGTTGCTCGACGAGCCGTTCGGGGCCCTCGACGCGCAGGTGCGGCGCGAGCTGCGCAAGTGGCTGCGCGAAATCCATGAGCGCACCGGGCACACTACGGTGTTCGTTACGCATGACCAGGAAGAAGCGCTGGAGCTGGCGGATCGGCTTTGCGTCATGAGCCAGGGCAAGATCGAACAGGTGGGAACGCCAGACACGGTCTACGACACGCCGTCGTCACCCTTCGTTTTCGGCTTTATTGGCGAATCCAGCGAACTGCCGGTCACCGTGGAGCGCGGTGACGTCTGGCTGGGCGACCGGCCGCTGGGGATCTCGTCGGCGGAGGGGCAGGGGCCGGCCAAGCTCTTTTTCCGGCCGCACGATATCGAGCTGGTCGAAGGCGATGCGGCGCTGCGCGGCGTCGTCGCCACGAGCCGTCGGGTTGGCGGCACGCGGCGCGTGGAGCTTGAGCTGGGCGGCGCGTCGCACCGGGTCGAGATCGACCTGCCGTTCGATCATCCCGCCGGCGAGCGCAGCCAGATCAGCTTCCGGCCCAAGCGCTGGACGCTGTTTCCCGCGACCTAGCGGAGATAGATCGCCGGATTGTCGCTGATGACGCCGGTGAGGCCGGCGTCCCAGAAGGAATAAAGCTCGGCTGGGTCGTTCGACGTCCAGGCACGAACCTTTATGCCTTTGGCGCGGGTCTTTTCCAGAAAGCCGATGCTTAGGGCCTTGTAGTAGAGGTGGATAGTGCGGGCCGGGATGGCGGCGAGCTGATCTTCCCAATCGGTCGGCGGCTGCACCCAGAGCATTGCCATCTCGAGATCCGGCTCGAGCGCGGCCATGGCCTTGAGGCAATCGGGGTCGAAGCTCGAGATCATGATCTCGGTGCCCGGTCTGCGCGTCGCGATGGCGCTGCGAACGGCGTCGACGAGTTGATCGAGCGACTTGTGATGGGCGTGCTGCTTGATCTCGACATTGGCGGAAAGGCCGAGGTCGCCGAGCACCGCGATTACCTGTTCGAGGGTGGGCAGGCGCTCGCCGGCGTATTTGGCGTCGAACCAGCTGCCGGCATCCATCTCGGCGAGGTCGGCATAAGTGAGATCGCCGAGCGAGCCTTTGCCGGAAGTGGTGCGGTCGACGGTGTCGTCGTGGATGACGACGAGGGTGCCATCGGCCAGGAGGGCGACGTCGAGCTCGACCCATTTGGCGCCCTGTTCGGCGGCGGCGCGAAAGGCGGCGATGGTGTTTTCAGGGGCGACGGCAGAGGCGCCGCGGTGGGCCTGGACCTCAGAGTGAACGGGTCCGCGTGGGGGAAGCGTGGTCATGAATGGAGCTTTCAGGCGTCGGTGCGCCGGCCGGTTTTGCTATCGAACGGGTGGAGCGCTGCGGGCTCGATGTAGACGGTGACGGCGGTGCCCTCGGTGATCGACGGACGACCGGGGACACTGAGAATAACGGAGTGGCCGCTGTCGAGACGGAGGTGAAGGTGGCTTTCGCCGCCGATCGGTTCGAGCAGTTCAGCGGTGGCGGGCAGGGCAGTGGCACCGGGGCGTGGTTCGAGGTGCATCTGGTCGGGACGAATGCCCACCATGTCGGTTCCGGCGGGCAGGTTTAGGCCCTGCGTGTTGCCGAGGGCGGAAACCGGCAGGAGGTTCATGGGCGGGGAGCCAATGAAGCTCGCGACGAAAAGCGTTGCCGGACGGTCATAGACTTCGGTCGGGGTGCCGATCTGTTCGACGAGGCCGCCATTCATGACCACAAGCCGATCGGCCAGGGTCATGGCTTCGAGCTGGTCGTGAGTGACGTAGAGGCTCGTGGTCTTGAGGCGGCGCTGGAGTTTGCGGATTTCGACGCGCATCTGGACGCGCAGCTTGGCATCGAGGTTGGAAAGCGGTTCGTCGAACAGGAAGGCCGCCGGCTCGCGGACGATGGCGCGGCCCATGGCGACGCGCTGGCGCTGGCCACCGGAGAGCTGGCGCGGCTTGCGATCGAGCATCGGACCGATTTCGAGGATTTCGGCCGCTTCGTTGACGCGGCGGTCGATCTCGGCGCGCGGGGTGCCACGGTTCTTGAGGCCGTATTCGAGATTTCCGCGCACGGTCATGTGCGGGTAGAGCGCGTAGTTCTGGAACACCATTGCGATGTCGCGCTCTGCTGGCTCGGCCTTGACCACATCGCGACCGCCGATCTCGATGCGCCCGGAGCTCACGGTTTCAAGGCCGGCTACCATGCGGAGCAGGGTGGACTTGCCGCAGCCGGAGGGGCCGACAAGGACGATGAGTTCGCCATCGGCCACCGAAAGGTTGATGCCGCGCACGGCGTGGGAATTGCCGTAGTCCTTGTGCAGGTCGACGAGATTGATCGTGGCCATGATTATTTCTCCGTTTCGACCAGGCCTTTGACGAACAGGCGCTGCATAAAGATGACGACTAGGACGGGGGCAGCATGGCGAGCACGACGGCAGCCATGACGAGATGCCATTGCGGCTCGGCATCTGCCGTGGCGGCAAGCCGCTTGATGCCCATGACGACGGTGTAATAGCGGCTGTCGGTGGTGACGAGGAGCGGCCACAGATACTGCACCCAGCCATAGATGAAGAGGATGACGAAGAGTGCGGCGATATTGGTTCGCGAGAGCGGAAGGAGAATATCGCGGAAGAACTTCATCGGGCCGGCGCCATCGACCCGTGCCGCTTCCATCAGCTCATCGGGAACGGTCAGAAAGAACTGGCGGAAGAGGAAGGTCGCGGTGGCCGAGGCAATCAGGGGCAGGGTGAGCCCGAGATAGGAGTTGAGGAGGCCAAGGTTCGCCACCACCGCAAAGGTCGGGATGATGCGCACTTCGACCGGGAGCATCAGCGTGATGAAGATGATCCAGAAGGCGAGGAGCCTGAAGGGAAACTTGAAGAAGACGATGGCATAGGCCGAGAGCAGCGAGATGATGATCTTGCCGATGGCGATGATGATGGCGATCAGCGTCGAATTGGCCAGCATGATCCAGAGCGGCGGGGCGCCGGCGGTGGAAATGCCTTCGAACAGCATCTTGGAGTAGTTTTCGACCGCGTTGGGTCCCGGTAGCAGCGGCACGAGGCCACGCAGGAAATCGCCGCCCGAATGGGTCGAAGCGATGAAGGCGAGGTAGACCGGGAACACCACGATCACGACGCCGATGATTAGGACCAGGTGGGTGAAGAAGGTGAGCCAGGGGCGATTTTCGACCATTTATCGGCTCCTCAATACTGAACACGCCGCTCGATGAAGCGGAACTGGATGGCGGTGAGGGCGATGACGATCAGCATGAGAATGACCGATTGCGCGGCGGAAGAGCCGATATTGAGGCCGAGGAAGCCGTCGGCATAGACCTTGTAGACCAGCGTGTTGGTGGCCTGGTTGGGGCCGCCCGAAGTCGTCGCATCGATGATGCCGAAGGTGTCGAACATGGCATAGTTGATGTTGACGATGAGCAGGAAGAAGGTCGTTGGCGACAGCAGCGGCAGAACGATGGTGAAGAAGCGCTTGAAGGGACCGGCGCCATCGATGGCGGCGGCTTCGGTCAGCGACTGCGGCACGGATTGAAGGCCGGCGACGAAGAACAGGAAGTTGTAGGAAATCTGCTTCCAGCTGGCCGCGATGATGACGAGGATCATGGCCTGATCGCCGTTGACGCGGGGGTTCCAGGCGACGCCGAGGCCGCGCATCATATAGGGCAGGATGCCGATGGTGGGGTTGAAGATGAACCACCAAAGGATGCCGACAACCACAGGCGCCACGGCATAAGGCCAGACCAGCAGGGTCGTATAGATCCGGTTGGTGCGGAGCACACGATTGACCGCAACGGCGAGCAGCAGCGACACGCACATGGACAGAATGGTCACCGAAACGGCGAAGACGGCGGTGCGGCTCAGCGAATTGACGTAGTTCGGATCGGCGAAAAGGCGGGTGTAATTTTCGAACCAGATGAAGGTGGTTCTGAAGCCGAAAGGGTCTTCGCGCTCGAAGGAGGATTTGACCGCCTGAAGCGCCGGCCAGATGAAGAAGATCAGCGTCACGGCAAGCTGCGGGAGAAGAAGGACATAGGGCAGCAGCTTGTTGGGAAAGATCGTGCGCTTTGTTTGCATGTGTGCGTCCGGCTCGGGAAGTGGACCCCCACCCGGCCTCCCCTTGAGGAGGGGGAGGAGTGGGCCGGTGGGTGATCCGAAGGAATGGCCGCACTCGATGCGGCTCCTCCCCGCTTGCGGGGGAGGATGGGTGGGGCTAGCGCTTAGCTATTGGCGGCTTCGAAGTCGCGCAGGATTTGGTTGCCGCGTTCCACGGCAGAATCCAGGGCTTCCTGGGCGGTCTTGGAGCCGGCGAGCAGGGCTTCGAACTCTTCGTCGACGATGGCGCGAACCTGGGTCAGGTTGCCGAAGCGAATGCCCTTGGAATTGGCCGAGGGGGTGCCGCGGGTAATCTGGTTGATGGCGATGTCGGAGCCTGGATTTTCGGCGTAATAGCCCTGTTCCTGTCCCAGTTCGTAGGCGGCATTGGTGATCGGCAGATAGCCGGTTTCCTGGTGCCACTTGGCCTGGACTTCGGGGCTCGAGAGGTAGGTGAAGAACTTGGCGACGCCGGTATAGACTTCCGGAGCCTTGCCGTTCAGCGCCCAGAGGGTTGCACCACCGATGATCGAGTTCTTCGGCTCGTCGATGACGTCGTCATAATAGGGGAGCGGGGCGAAACCGACTTCGAAGTCGGTTGCGTTGGTGATGACACCAGCGCGGCCTGCCGAGGAGTTCATGAAGATCGCGCATTCCTGCGAGTAGAACTTGGGCGCAGCGTCGGCGGCGCCGGCCGGGCCACCATACTGGAAGAGGCCTTCATCGGACCACTTCTTGAGGTTGTCCCAGTGGCGAACCTGCAGCTCGTCGTTGAAGACGAATTCGGTGCCGAGACCGCCAAAGCCGTTTTCGAGCGTGCCGAAGGGCTTGTCGTGCAGGGCCGAGAGGTTTTCGGTCTGGATCCAGGTGATCCAAGCGCTCGACAAAGCGCAGGGAGCGGCGCCGGATTCAACGATCTGGCGGCCCATGGTTTCGAGCTCAGCCCAGGTCTTCGGGGCGACTTCGGGATCAAGGCCGGCTTTTTCGAAGACGTCCTTGTTGTAGTACATGATCGGGGTCGAGGAGTTGAACGGCATCGAGAGGATGTTGCCGTTTGTGTCCGAATAGTAGCCGGTGACCGGGGCGAGGAAGCCCGACGGATCCCAGGCTTCGCCAGCATCGGCCATCAGCTGGTAGACCGGGTTCACGGCGCCGGTGGCGGCCATCATGGTGCCGGTGCCGACTTCGAAGACCTGAACGATCGCCGGCTGTTCATTGGCGCGGAAGGCGGCAATGGCGGCGGTCAGCGTTTCGGCATAGGAGCCCTTGTAGGTCGGCACAACCTTGTATTCGTCCTGGCTGTCGTTGAAGCCCTGGGCGATCGCCTCGAGCCGCTGGCCCAGTTCGGCGTCCATGGCGTGCCACCAGGAAATCTCGGTCTGTGCGAAAGCCGGCGTTGCGGCGAGCATGGCGGCGAGGCCGACGGACAAGCTCAAAGCGGTCTTGGACATGCTTACTCCCTGAAATCTTGCATAGGACGTATTCGTCCGGCGCATATCTGTTGCTGAAATTTGAAATTGTTCAAGAGAACATTTCGGTTAAGCCGCGGCATCCGCCCCGGCTGTGGCGGCCTTCTATGGCGGTTGCTTTTCAGTTTTGTGACAGTGGATCAGCTTGAAAAAGCCTGTGGAAATCCGCGGCCAGACGCCCAGCCTAATGCTGGAAGACGACGAGACCCGCTGCCGTGGCCATCATGGCGCCGGCGGTCTTGTTAAGGCGGCTGATGGCGCGGTCGCTTTTGAACATTTCGCGGGCGGCCGAAGCGAGCCAGGCATAGGTCGAGCAGATGATCAGCAGCATGACGATGACGATGGCCGTCAGTTCGGCAAAGGCGATCGGGCTCATCTGGTTGAGCGGTACGACGGTGGGCAGGATGGCGAGAAAGAAGACGATGGTCTTGGGATTGCCCAGCGTCAGCGAAAAGCCGGCGAGGAAGGTGCGCCAGGCGCCTTCCCTTTGGGCTTCATCTGCTCCGAGCCAGGACGTGCGGTCCAGAATTTATAGGCGACATAAAGGAGGTAAGCAGCGCCAGCAAAACGCACGACGATGAAGACAGGCCCGAAGACGGCCGCAACTGCGGCGAGGCCGAAGATGGCGAACATGAAGTAGACGAGGTCGCCGGCAAGGATGCCCAAAATCATCGGCACGGCCCCGCGAAAGCCGCCACCCAGCGCCCGTGCCACCACGGCTGCGACGCCTGGACCGGGCACGATCACCGCGATGGAATAGGCGACGGTAAAGGCGACGAGGGTGAAAAGGTCCATTTGGCGGCTCCAGCGGCAGCGGACACTAGCCAAGCGTCGCGTGATTTTCCAGCACGAGGTTGACGCGGGCGCTCAGCCCATTATTTTGAGGCCCATCGCAACTCGACCGGACGGTCCTCAATGGAAATGACCCCTAACGCAATGCCGACCTGCTTTGCCAATGGGGATTTCCATGCCTGCTTCCGTGACGATTTCGCGTCTTTCCTTTGTCGGCCCTGACGGCCAGACGCTTTTTTCCAATCTCGATCTTAGTTTTGGTCCCGGCCGAACCGGGCTCGTCGGACGCAATGGCGTCGGCAAGACCACGCTGTTCCGGCTGATTGCTGGCGAACTCGCGCCTGCGGCGGGTACGGTGAACGTTACCGGCCGCATGGGTGTGTTGCGGCAGGAAGTCCGGCCGGGCGAAGACGAGACGGTCGCAGACCGGTTCGGGGTAAGCAAGGGGCTGGCGTTGCTGGAACGCGCCCTAGATGGCACTGCCACTGCCGAGGAACTGGCCGATGCGGACTGGACGCTCCAAACGCGGTTCGAAGCAGCGTTGGCAGAACTCGGTTGGCCGGTCGGCGGCGACACGCTGCTGTCGAGCCTTTCCGGCGGGCAGCGCACACGGGTGGCGCTGGCGGCCCTGGTGTTCGATGCGCCGGACCTAATCCTTCTCGATGAGCCGACCAACAATCTCGACGACGATGGACGGGCAGAGGTGGCCGAGTTGCTCGCCGGCTGGCGCGGTGCGGCGATCGTCATCAGCCATGATCGGGCCCTGCTCGAGACCATGGATGCCATCGTCGAACTGACCGGGCTTGGCGCAATGAGCTATGGCGGCAACTGGAGCTTTTATCGCGAGCGCAAGGCGCTGGAGCTTTCGGCTGCTCAGCACGATCTCGATATTGCGGAGCGCCAGCAACGCGATGCCGCCCGGGCTGCGCAGGAGGCGCGGGAGCGGCAGGACAAGCGCGATGCGGGCGGCCGGCGCAAGGCGGCAAAGGGCGACATGCCCAAGATTTTGCTGGGCGGCATGAAGCGGCGCGCGGAAGAGACGTCTGCGGGCCTTCATCGGCTCGCAGAAAAACAGGCGGATTCGGCCGAGGTGCAGGCGCGGGAAGCACGTGCCAAGATCGAAGTGCTGACGCCGTTTGCGGTCAAGCTGGCATCGAGCGGCGTTCATGCCGGCAAGGTCGTGCTGCGGGCAGAGGGAGTTGGTGGCGGTCACGACCCGGAGCGTCCCGTCATCCAAGACTTTTCGCTCGACATTGTCGGGCCGGAGCGCCTGGCGATCACCGGGCCGAACGGGTCGGGGAAGACCACCTTGTTGCGGCTTCTGACGGGATCGCTGGTGCCCAGCTCCGGGTCGGTGCAGATCGGCGGGACGATGGCTTTTCTCGATCAGCAGGTGGCTCTGCTCGATCGCCGCCAGTCGATCGTAGACAACTTTCGCCGGCTCAATCCCGAAAGCTCGGTCAACGATTGCCGGGCGGTGCTGGCTGCGTTCATGTTCCGCAACGATGCGGCGCTGCAGGTCGTGGGTACGCTGAGCGGCGGGGAGATGTTGCGGGCAGGGCTGGCTTGCGTGCTGGGTGGCGTGCGGCCACCCATGCTCCTGGTGTTGGACGAACCCACCAACCACCTCGATATCGGAGCGATCGAGGTGGTCGAGGCAGGTCTACGGGCATTCAACGGCGCGCTCCTGGTGGTCAGTCACGACCGGGCGTTCATCGAAGCCATCCGGGTGGAGCGGGAGGTGCGGCTGGCCTAGGGCAGACGCGCCAGCCGTTCGGTCAGCAGCTTGTAGAAGCCGTCCGCATCGCCGCTGCGCAGGTAGGTGGCGTTCCGGGGCCGATCGGTGACGTGCCAGTAATCGACCACGGTCATGCCGACGGTGAGCTCGCTTGCCGTTTCGATCTCGACATTGCAGTGGCGGCCTTCGAAGAGCTCGGGCTGGAGCAGGTAGGCGATGACGGTGGGGTCGTGCAGCGGGGCGCCGATCCACCCGTATTTCTTGAGGTCGAAGCCTTCCGAGAAGGTCAGCATGTCGTAGACCGCTTGGCCGCTGCGATTGCCGAGCGCCTTAATCGCGTCGAGGCGAGCGGGGGTGGACTGGATCATGTGGGTGACGTCGAGCGGCTGGATAGTTATCGGCGCGCCGCAGCGCATGACCACATTGGCGGCCTCGGGATCGACATAGATGTTGAATTCGGCAGCTGGCGTGATGTTGCCGACCTCGAAATATGCCCCGCCCATCATGACGATTTCCTGGATGCGGTCGGCAATTTCGGGCTGCTTGATCAGCGCCATGGCAATGTTGGTCAGCGGCCCGAGCGTGCAGAGGGTAACGGTCTTGGGCTCGGCATTCATCAGTGTGTCGATGATGTAATCGACGCCGTGCTGGGCTTGCAGCGGGACCTGCGGATCGGGGAGCTCGGGGCCGTTGAGGCCAGTGTCGCCGTGGACGTGTTCGGCGGTGACCAGGGTACGACGCATCGGGCGGGCGCAGCCGGCATAGACGGGGATGTCGGTCCGGCCGGAAAGCTCGACCACCTTGCGCGCATTGATGGCGTTTTGGGCAAGGCCGACATTGCCGGCGACTGCCACGATGCCGAGCACTTCTATTTCTTCAGGCGAGGCAAGGGCGAGAAGAATGGCGACGGCATCGTCCTGACCAGGATCGGTGTCGATGATGATTTTGCGCGACATGGAGCTTTCCGAAAGCTTGAGGATTCGGGCCAAGCTTACCCAAGCCTGACGGCTGGGTCGACAGGTTGTAAGGGAGGAACACTTGGGGGTGGGAGACGTTTTCGGCGCAAGTAACTGCGTCGGTGATCACTATGCCCATGCCTGTGCCCAAGGCCGTTTCTGCCGACATGTCGCAAAGCCAGTTTGAGCGCATTCTGGGCAATGCCGCGCGGCTCGCCCTGGTCGGTATCGGCTTTGTGGTCCTACTGGTTTCGCTGCAGGCCGGGCAGGTGTTTTTGGCGCCAGTCATGCTGGCCGTCGTTGTCGGGTTGATGTTCGGGCCGGTCGCCGATCGTCTTGAGGGCTGGGGCGTGCCCCCGGCGCTTTCGGCAGGCGTGGTCGTGCTGCTGCTGTTGAGCGTCATCGCCGGCTTCGCCGTAATTTTCGCCGTGCCGCTCAGCGATTGGATCGCACGGGCTCCGGTGATCTGGGAGAAGCTGCAGCAGCAGATCGCCAACCTCAAGGAGCCGCTCGAATCGCTGTCGAGCTTCCAGGAGCAGTTCAGCTCGGTGCTGGGCTCGGATTCGGCAGTGTCGGTGACGGTTGAGGATGGGAGCGCCATGACCGGCATGGCCATGCTGGCGCCGGCGATCCTCGCGCAGGTCGCCATCTTCCTCGCCAGCCTCTACTTCTTCGTGGCGACGCGCGACCACATCCGGGTGTCGATCCTTTCCATGTGCGTGACGCGCCGGATGCGCTGGCGCACGGCCCATATTTTCCGCGAAGTCGAGCACAAGGTCAGCCGCTTCCTGCTCTCCGTGACGATGATAAACCTGTGCGTCGGCACGGCGGTGACGCTGGCCATGTGGGCTATCGGCATGCCGTCGCCGCTGCTGTGGGGGCGATGGCGGCGGTGCTGAACTACATCCCCTATGTCGGGCAGGCGGTGATGATCACCGTGTTGCTGATGGTGGGACTTGGGACCGAAACGGAGCTGTTTCGCATTTTGCTGCCGGTGATCTGCTACGCCAGCATCAACTTCGTCGAAGGGCAAATCTTTACGCCGCAGTTCATCGGCAAGACGCTGACGCTCAATCCGTTCGTCATTTTCCTTTCGATTACATTCTGGATCTGGGCCTGGGGACCGGTGGGCGGCCTTGTAGCCGTGCCGATGCTGCTGATCGCGCAGTCGGTGATTGCCCATGTGCTGCCCGGCAAGCCGGTAAAGCCGAAACGTCCCATTTATCGGACGCGGCAAATGAGCGACCGGGACGAGCTTCTGGCCAATGCGGCCCAGGCCGTGCGCGAGCACCGCATGGAAGAAGAGGCTGAGCCGGAGAAGGACCAGAAGCGCAAGCAGGAGCGCTTGAGCCCGCCCGCCGGCACGGCACCCGATGGCGTCGACCCGGCAAGCTGACGCATAGAAGCCAGTCGAGCCCTTTGCTTGACGCCAGCGCCTTGCCGCACCAGTGTCGCGCCGAAGCGTAGTTGGGGTTTCGATGGCGGGCGAAGTAGTTTCCCATGCGGCAGAAGCCGCGCATCATGGCGTGGATCTCGTGCCGATCGTGGCACTTCTGGCAGCCGGCGTCATTGCCGTGCCGCTGTTCAAGCGATTCGGACTTGGGTCGGTCCTGGGCTATCTGGCAGCGGGTTTGATCCTCGGGCCATCGGGCATCGGGCTGATCCGCGATCCGGCAGCGATCCTTGCTGCGGCCGAACTCGGTGTCGTTTTGTTTTTGTTCATCATCGGGCTCGAAATGGAGCCGAGCAGGCTTTGGGCCTTGCGCAAGCAAATCTTCGGGCTCGGGGTGATCCAGGTCGCGGTCTGCGGCGCGCTCCTCACCGGCGTCGGCATGCTGCTTGGTTTCGCACCAGCCGTGGCTTTCGTCTTCGGCATGGGTTTCGTTCTGACTTCCACCGCCATTGTCATGCAGATCCTGGGCGAGCGCGGTGAGCTGACGACGCCGGGCGGGCAGCGTATGGTGTCGATCCTCCTGCTCGAAGACCTCGCTATCGTACCGCTTTTGGCGGTGGTGGCGCTGCTCGCGCCATCGACCGGCGAGGTGGATGTTTGGACGCGGATCCTGGCTGTCGCGGCGGCAATCGGCGCCATCCTGGCGCTGATCTTTGTCGGGCGCCGGATCATGAACCCGTTCTTTGCGCTTCTGGCGCAGGCCAAGGTCCGGGAGGTCATGACAGCGGCGGCGTTGCTGGTCGTGCTTGGCGCGGCGCTCCTGTTCCAGGCGAGCGGGCTCTCCATGGCCATGGGCGCATTTTTGGCAGGCGTGCTGCTCTCGACATCGACCTTCAAGCATCAGCTCGAAGCGGACGTGGAGCCTTTCCGCGGTCTTCTGCTGGGTCTCTTTTTCCTTGCCGTGGGCATGTCGCTTGATCTCGCCGTGGTGGCTGCGAGCTGGCAGATCATCGCGCTCAGTGTCGTTTGCTACATGCTGGTCAAGGCGGGCGCGATCTATGTCATTGCCCGGCTCTTGCGCTCCAGCCATGGCGAGGCGCTGGAGCGGGCGGTGCTGATGGGGCAGGGCGGTGAATTTGCCTTCGTGCTTTACACCACCGCCGCCTCGGCCGGGCTGATCGATGCGCCGACCAATGCGATCTTCACCGCCACGGTGATCATCTCGATGGTGCTGACGCCGTTTGCGATCATCCCGATGCGCATGTTCATGCCCAAGGAAGTGCAGTCCTTCGAGGGGGTGGAGAAGGCCGATGGCCTTTCCGGGCGTGTCCTCATCATCGGCTTCGGCCGCTTCGGACAGATTGCCAGCCAGCCGCTTCTGGCGCTGCGTCATTCGGTGTCGATCATCGACAACGACACCTCGATGATCCGCGCTGCCGCCCAGATCGGCTTCAAGGTCTATTACGGCGATGGCACGCGGCTCGATATCCTCCATGCCGCAGGCGCCGGCTCCGCCGACCTGATCCTCGTCTGCACGAACGACAAGGTGCAGACCACGCGCATCGCCGAACTGTTGCGCGACGAGTTTCCGCTCGCTCGTGTCATGGCCCGTGCTTTTGATCGCGGTCATGCCATTGAGCTGATCCGTGCCGGGGTCGAGTATCAGCATCGCGAGCTTTTTGATTCTGCCATCACCTTCGGCGGCGAAGCGATCCGCATGCTGGGCGCGGACGAGCAGCAGATCGAGGGCGTCATCGATGGCGTGCGTGATCGCGACCGGCAGCGCTTCGAGATGCAGCTCAATGGCGAAGACTGGCGCCAGCTTGGTCAATTGCTGCTCAGCAATGCCCGCGAACAAGCGCGCGAAGGCGGCGTCCGGGTCACCGAAGAGCCAGAACCTGCAGTGCTGGCAGAAGGCAAACCGAACTGACGGGAGGGGGCTTTTCCCTCTCACGTTTGCGTGCCAGAGTGCCCCCGTTCTGAGGGGAACATCGCTTATGTATTTTGGATTGCGACATGCCGCAAAAGCCGATCGTCTACGATGCCCCCACGCCGGAGCCGCGTTCCACAACCGTTGAAGCGCTGCAGGCGGAGATACTTGAACGGCTGATCTATTCGGTCGGCAAGGACCCCATCGTTGCCCGCCCGCATGACTGGCTCAAGGCCACGATCCTTGCCGTGCGTGACCGCGTCATGGACCGGTGGATGGAGAGTTCGCGCGAGACGTGGCGCACCTCCAACAAGCGCGTCTATTACCTTAGCCTTGAGTTCCTCATCGGCCGGCTGATGCGCGATGCGATCAGCAATGTCGGTCTGATGGAGCCGCTCAACCAGGCGCTCAAGAACCTCGATGTCGATCTGGGTGAGCTGATCAATCTCGAACCCGATGCGGCGCTGGGCAATGGTGGCCTCGGGCGGCTGGCTGCGTGTTTCCTTGAATCCATGTCGTCGGTGAAGATCCCGGCCTATGGCTATGGCATTCGCTATGCGCATGGCTTGTTCCGGCAGGAAATGAGCGAGGGCTGGCAGGTGGAATTGCCGGAAGACTGGCTCGCTCACGGCAATCCCTGGGAGTTCGAGCGCCGCGAAAGCGCCTATGAAGTGGGCTTTGGCGGGCATGTCGAGCCGGTCACCGATCCTGACGGGGAAGTGCGGCAGGAGTGGCGGCCCAACGAACATCTGCTTGCGGTTGCCTATGACACGCCAATCGTTGGCTGGCGTGGCGCACGCGTCAACACGCTGCGCCTTTGGAGCGCGCAGCCGATCGACCCCATCCTGCTCGACAAGTTCAATTCCGGCGATCACATCGGCGCCTTGGAAGAAAGCGCCAAAGCCGAAGCGATCACGCGCGTGCTTTATCCTGCCGACTCAACCGCCGCCGGGCAGGAGCTGCGCCTGCGCCAGGAATTCTTCTTCTCCTCGGCCTCGCTCCAGGACATTGTCCGCCGTCACCTCCAGCAATATGGCGATCTCGGCTCCTTGCCCGACAAGGTCGCGATCCAGCTCAACGATACGCATCCCGCGATCTCGATCTGCGAGCTGATGCGCATTCTCGTCGACGACAATGGGCTCAAATGGGCCGATGCCTGGAAGCTCAGCAAAGCGACCTTCGGCTATACCAATCATACGCTGCTGCCCGAGGCGCTCGAAAGCTGGCCGGTCGCGCTGCTGGAGCGGCTTCTGCCGCGGCATATGCAGATCATTTACCAGATCAATGCCGACATCCTGGCGGAGGCGCGCAGCAAGTCCGGCTTCACCGATCAACAGGCGGCTGCCGTGTCGCTGATCGACGAGCATGGCGGGCGCCGGGTGCGCATGGGCCAGCTGGCCTTTGTCGGATCGCACTCGATCAATGGCGTTTCGGCGCTGCATACCGAGCTGATGAAGCAGACGGTTTTTGCCGACCTTCACAAGCTTTATCCGGACCGCATCAACAACAAGACCAATGGCATCACGCCTCGCCGGTGGCTGATGCAGTGCAATCCTGCGCTGACGAAGCTCGTCACCGAGCGGATCGGGCCAGAGTTTCTCGACGATATCGACAAGCTCAAGCTGCTCGCGCCGCATGCGGAAGATCCGGGCTTCCAAAAGCAGTTCGCTGAGGTCAAGCTTGCCAACAAGCAGCGGCTCGCCAAGCTGATCAAGGACCGGATGAACCTCAATGTGTCGCCGGACGCGCTGTTCGACGTGCAGATCAAGCGCATCCACGAATACAAGCGGCAGTTGCTCAACATCATTCACGCCGTGACGCTTTACGACGAAATCCGGGCGCATCCGGAGCGTGAATGGGTGCCGCGGGTCAAGATTTTCGCAGGCAAGGCAGCGCCGAGCTATTGGAACGCCAAGCTGATCATCAAGCTGATCAACGACGTGGCGCGCGTGGTCAACAATGACCCGGCGGTACGCGGGCTTCTGAAAGTGGTGTTCCTGCCCAACTACAATGTCAGTCTGGCCGAAGTCATTGTTCCGGCGGCCGACCTCTCCGAGCAGATTTCGACTGCCGGCATGGAGGCCTCGGGCACCGGCAACATGAAGTTCATGGCCAATGGCGCGGTCACCATCGGCACGATGGACGGCGCGAATGTCGAAATGCATACCGAGGTTGGTGACGACAATATCGTCATCTTCGGCCTGACGACGGAAGAAGTGGAAGAAAAGCGCCGCCGCTCGGAAGTGCCGCGGTCGGCGATCGACACTTCGCCGCGCTTGCGGGAAGCGCTCGACTCGATTGCTTCGGGCGTGTTCTCGCCGGACGATCCCAACCGCTATCGCGACTTGGTCGGCGGGCTTTACGACCACGACTGGTTCATGGTGGCGCGCGACTTCGATGCTTATGCCGCGGCGCAGACCAAGGTCGACAAGCTCTGGCAGGACCGGGCGCGCTGGAATGCCATGGCGATCCGCAACACGGCCAATGTCGGTTTCTTCTCGTCGGACCGGACGATCAGGCAATATGCCAAGGACATCTGGGGCGTGCCGACGACTTGATAAATATCTTCAAGGCGCGGGGAAATTAGCGAACAAGATCAGTCCCCGCGCATTGTAAGTTTTTGCCGGTACCCGTCTTGGTCCGGTCTGGGGGAGTGTCGGCTTGAGCGTAAGCAAGGAAACCTGGCAGGCGGATGGCCGCGAAATCGAAGCCATCGTGGCGGGGCGCCACAGCAATGCTTTCGCATTTTTAGGCCTGCATGAAGTGGGTGGGGCTCAAGTGCTCCGCGCCTTCGTGCCCCATGCCGAAACGCTGCATGCCTTTACGCTCGACGGCGAGCCGCTCGGCCACCTAATCCCCGTCACCCTGCCGGCTTCTTCGAGGCCAAGGTCGAGATCAAGGATCGCCAGCCCATCCGCTACCACGCCAAGAATGCTGGCGGCGAATGGGACGTGTTCGACCCCTATACATTCGGGCCAGTGCTTGGGCCGATGGACGACTATTATATTGGCGAGGGCAGTCACCTCCGGCTTTTCGACAAGCTGGGCGCCCATGAGATGGAGTTCGAGGGCATCCACGGCACCCACTTCGCCGTCTGGGCTCCCAACGCGCAGCGCGTTTCAGTCGTTGGGCCGTTCAACGAATGGGATGGCCGCCGCCACCCGATGCGCAATCGTATGGGCATCTGGGAAGTGTTCATCCCCGTGCTCGGCACCGGCACGATCTATAAGTATGAAATCGTTGGGCCGAACGGGCAGGTGCTGCCGCTCAAGGCCGATCCATATGCGCGCCAGGCCGAATTGCGTCCGCGCAACGCTTCGGTCGTGCCAGATCCGACGCCGTTCATCTGGACGGACCAGAAGTACATGGAAGAGCGGGCCAAGAAGGATTGGCGCCGCACCCCGATGTCCATCTACGAAGTGCACTTGGGCTCCTGGCGCCGTCGCGCCGATGGCGGCTTCATGAGCTACGACCAGCTCGCCGAGCAGCTCGTGCCCTATGCTGCGGACATGGGTTATACGCACCTCGAATTCATGCCGATCTCAGAGCACCCGTTCGATCCGAGCTGGGGCTATCAGCCCACCGGGCTTTTGCGCCAACCGCGCGATTTGGCGATCCGGCGGGTTTTGCCCGGCTGGTGAACGCTGCGCATGAAGCGGGCCTCGGCGTCATCCTCGATTGGGTGCCGGCGCATTTTCCGACCGACGATTTCGGCCTCGCCAATTTCGACGGCACGGCGCTTTACGAGCATGCCGATCCGCGCCAGGGTTTCCACCCTGACTGGAACACGGCGATCTACAATTTCGGTCGCAAGGAAGTCTCTTCATTCCTCACAAACAACGCGATCTATTGGCTGGAAGTCTTTCATATCGATGGGCTTCGCGTCGACGCCGTAGCTTCGATGCTTTACCTCGACTATTCGCGCCAGCCGGGCGAGTGGGTTCCTAATCAGCATGGCGGCAACCAGAACCTTGAGGCGGTCGCCTTCCTGCAGCGGGTCAATTCCGAGGTTTATCGCAACTTCCCTGGCGCCTTCATGATCGCCGAGGAATCCACCTCCTGGCCGGGCGTCAGTTCCCCCGTCTATGCTGGCGGCCTGGGCTTTGGCTTCAAGTGGAACATGGGTTTCATGAACGACACGCTGCGCTACATGAGCCGCGAGTCGATCCATCGACGCTACCACCACAACGACATGACCTTCGGTCTGGTCTATGCGTTCAGCGAGAACTTCGTCCTGCCGCTCAGCCACGATGAAGTGGTGCATGGCAAGGGCGCGCTCCTGACCAAGATGCCGGGTGACGACTGGCAGAAGTTTGCCAGTCTGCGCGCGTATCTTGGGTTTATGTGGGGGCATCCGGGCAAGAAGCTCCTTTTCATGGGCCAGGAATTTGCGCAGCGCGAAGAGTGGTCGGAAGCCCATTCGCTTGATTGGTGGCTACTCGACGCTCCCGCCCACGAGGGCATGCGGCGCCTGGTGGCCGATCTCAACGCTGCCTATCGTAGCCTGCCGGCCTTGCACGAACGCGATTGCGAGCCTGAAGGTTTTGAATGGGTGATCGGCAACGACCACGGCAATTCGGTCACAGCCTGGCTGCGCAAGGCGCCGGGTGCGGATCCGGTGTTGGTCATCTCCAATTTCACGCCCGTGCCGCGCAGCAATTACAAGGTGCCGATGCCCATGGCTGGCACATGGGTGGAACGGGTCAACACCGATGCCGGTTGGTATGCTGGTGGCAATACCGGAAACCAGGGTGTCATCAGGGCTTACGAGGTCGAGGGTCGACACTGGCCAGCTGAGGCAGAACTCTATCTGCCGCCGCTTGCGACATTGTTCCTGAAATTCGAGCCGTCGAAGGGCGGCGAAACCGATACGACCCGGAGCAATCCGGGCATTCTAGGAGGGCTTTAGAATGGCTGATTACCGTGTTCCGTCGCCGCTGGCTCGTGAAGCCATGGCCTATGTGCTTGCCGGTGGACGCGGCACGCGCCTCATGGAGCTGACCGATCGTCGCGCCAAGCCGGCTGTGTATTTCGGCGGCAAGGCGCGCATCATCGACTTTGCGCTGTCGAATGCTATCAACTCGGGCATCCGCCGCATTTCGGTGGCGACGCAATACCAGGCGCATTCGCTGATCCGTCACATGTCGCGCGGCTGGAACTTCCTCCGTCCCGAGCGTAACGAAAGCTTCGACGTCCTCCCGGCGTCGCAGCGCGTGCGTGAGGACATGTGGTATGCCGGCACCGCCGACGCCGTCTACCAGAACATGGACATCATCGAGGATTCGGGCGCCCGCTATATCGTCATTTTGGCGGGCGACCACATTTACAAGATGGACTACGAAATCATGCTGCGCCAGCATGTGGACACCGGCGCCGATGTGACCATTGGCTGCCTCGAAGTGCCCCGCATGGAAGCGGTTGGCTTTGGCGTCATGCATGTGGACGGCCGCGACCGGGTCATCGATTTTGTCGAAAAGCCCAAGGATCCGCCAGGCATTCCGGGCAATCCCGAGATGGCGCTCGCATCGATGGGCATCTATGTCTTCGACACAAAGTTCCTGATGGAGCAGCTCAAGCGCGATGCGGCCACCGAGGGGTCGAACCGCGACTTTGGCAAGGACATCATCCCCTATCTCGTCAAGAACGGCACGGCTTGGGCGCACCGCTTTACCCGCTCTTGCGTACGCTCCAGCAACGAGACGGTGTCCTACTGGCGCGATGTCGGCACGGTCGATGCCTATTGGAAAGCCAATATTGACCTAACCGACATCACGCCGCAGCTTGATCTTTATGATCGGGACTGGCCGATTTGGACCTATGCCGAGATTACGCCGCCGGCCAAGTTCGTGCATGACTATGACGGGCGTCGCGGTTCGGCCGTGAATTCGCTCGTTTCGGGCGATTGCATCATTTCGGGCGGTCACCTGCAGCGCACGCTGCTCTCCACCGGTTCTCGCGTCCATTCCTATTCGGTGCTCGATGAAGCGGTCGTGCTGCCGTATTGCGACATCGGCCGCAATGCCCGGGTGCGCAAGGCGGTGATCGATCGTGGCGTTTCGATCCCCGAGGGCCTGGTTATCGGCGAGGATCCCGAGTTCGACGCCAAGTGGTTCCGTCGCACCGAGGAAGGCGTGACGCTGGTCACCCAAGCGATGGTCAACCGGTATTTGGCCGATCGATGATCGAAGTTCTTTCGGTCACCTCCGAGATCTATCCGCTGATCAAGACCGGCGGGCTGGCCGATGTGGCCGGTGCGCTGCCGGGGGCCTTGGCGTCGACCGGGGTTGCCATGCGCACGCTGGTACCCGGCTACCCGGCGGTGCTCGGGCGGATGGAGGGCGGCCGCGAGGTCGCTCACTTCGACGATCTCTTCGGGGTGACCGGACGTCTGATCGCGGGGCGTGTGGCCGGTCTCGATCTTATCGTGCTCGATGCGCCAGTTTTGTTTGATCGCCCCGGCAATCCCTATATGGGGCCGGAGGGTTGGGACTGGCCGGACAACTGGAAGCGCTTTGCGGCGCTGAGCTGGGTCGCGTCTGAACTTGGCCTGGGCCTGGTCGAGGGCTATCGGCCGCATGTGATCCACGCTCACGACTGGCAGGCGGGCCTCGTCCCGGCCTATGTCAAATTCGGTCCGTCTCCGACGCTCAAGACGGTCATGACCGTCCACAACATGGCGTTCCAGGGCAATTTCGGCTCCGACATTTTCTGGCAGCTTCGCCTGCCCCCGCATGCCTTTTCGGTCTACGGCGTCGAATATTATGGCGGCGTCGGTTATCTTAAATCGGGCGTCGAATGCGCCGACGCGGTCACGACCGTTTCGCCTACCTATGCCGCTGAGATTCGTACGCCCGACTTCGGTTCGGGCCTCGATGGGCTGTTGAACAATCGCGCATCGACCGTCTACGGCATCCTCAACGGCATCGACATGGATGCCTGGAACCCAGCGACCGATACGGCGCTGGCGCAGACCTACACGGCCAGCACGATCCAGAACCGGCAGGTCAACAAGCGCGCCATCCAGGAACAGTTCGGCCTCGAGCCGCTGAACGGGTTGCTTTTCACCGTTATCAGCCGCCTAACCGGTCAAAAGGGTATCGACCTTTTGACAGACAATATCGACTATCTCGTGTCGCTCGGAGGTCAGCTGGCGGTCTTGGGGTCGGGCGAAACGCATTTCGAAAATGCCATACGCGCCGCATCGCAGCGTCATCCCGGCAAGGTCGGCTTGGTCACAGGCTACAATGAAAAGCTCAGCCACCTGCTGCAGGGCGGGGCCGATGTCATCATCGTACCGTCCCGCTTCGAGCCTTGCGGCCTGACCCAGCTTTATGCCCTGCGCTATGGCTGCATCCCGCTTGTTAGCCGCGTGGGCGGCCTCAACGATACCGTGATCGACGCCAACGTCGCCGCCATGCAGGCGGAAGTCGCCACCGGCATCCAGTTTGCGCCGCCGACCGGGCCGGCGCTGGGTGATGCGCTGCGGCGCACTTTCGAACTTTATGCCGACGAACGATCCTGGAAGAAAATGCAGAGGCGCGGGATGAAATCGGATGTGAGCTGGGAAACCAGCGCCGCCCGCTATGCCCAACTCTATGCCTCGCTGACCGGAATGAGCCTCAATGACGACGCAAACGATTAAGACCACGCCATTTTCCGACCAGAAGCCGGGCACATCGGGCCTGCGCAAGCGGGTGACCGTCTACCAGCAGCCCAACTATGTCGAAAACTATATTCAGGCCATCTTTGACAGCCTCGAAGGCTTTGCCGGCCAGACATTGGTGATCGGCGGCGATGGGCGGTTCTACAACGACGTCGCGATCCAAAAAGCCATCCGCATCGCCGCGGCCAATGGCTTTGGCAAGGTGCTGGTGGGGCAGGGCGGGATCCTTTCCACGCCCGCTGCCAGCCACGTCATCCGCCACTACAAGGCCTTTGGCGGCCTCGTGCTTTCCGCAAGCCACAATCCGGGCGGACCGGAAGGCGATTTCGGCATCAAGTACAATATCGGCAATGGCGGGCCGGCACCGGAAAAGATCACCGATGCGGTCTATGCCCGCACCAAGATCATCGACAGTTTCAAGACGCTCGACACTGCGGATATCGACCTCAACGCCATCGGCACCCAGCAGGTCGGAGACATGGTGGTCGAGGTCATCGATCCGGTCAAAGACTATGCGGCGCTGATGCAGACGCTGTTCGACTTCGATGCCATACGGGCGCTTTTCGCCGGTGGCTTCCGCATGACTTTCGACGCCATGGCCGCGGTCACGGGTCCCTACGCCAACGCCATTCTCGAAGACATGCTGGGCGCGCCGAAAGGCACGGTGGTCAACGGAACGCCGTCGCCCACTTTCGACAATGGTCATCCCGATCCCAACCTTGTCTACTGCAAGGATATGCACGACCTACTGATGACGCCGGACGGCCCCGATTTTGGCGCCGCGTCGGATGGTGACGGCGATCGCAATCTGATCATCGGCAAGAACCGCTTCGTCACGCCATCGGACTCGCTGGCGCTCCTTGCCGCCAATGCGCATCTGGCGCCGGGCTACAAGGACGGCATTGCCGGCATTGCCCGCTCGATGCCGACGAGTGCGGCAGCTGATCGCGTGGCTGAAAAGCTCGGCATCGAGATGCACGAGACGCCGACGGGGTGGAAGTTCTTCGGCAATCTTCTCGATGCTGGCCGCGTCACCATTTGCGGCGAGGAAAGCGCCGGTACCGGTTCCAACCATGTCCGCGAGAAAGACGGGCTCTGGGCCGTGCTGCTTTGGCTCAATATTCTGGCCGTGCGCAAGCACGGCGTCGACGAGATCGTGCGCGAGCATTGGCGCACCTATGGCCGCAACTACTATACGCGCCACGACTATGAAGAAGTCGACAGCGCCATCGCCAATCAGCTGATGGACGATCTGCGCGGCAAGCTGGCTTCGCTTCCAGGGCAAACGCTCGGCGATGACATGCAGGTCGCCTATGCCGACGACTTCACCTACCATGACCCGGTGGACGGCTCGACAAGTGCCAAGCAGGGCGTTCGCATCGGCTTTGTCGACGGGTCGCGCATCGTGTTGCGTTTGTCGGGCACGGGCACGGTCGGCGCCACGCTCCGCGTCTATCTTGAACGCTATGAAGCCTCCGATGGCCGTCACGACCTCGACACCCAGGTGGCGCTCGAGCCGCTGATTGCGATTGCCGAGCAACTCGCCGGCATCAAGAGCCGGACTGGCCGGACCGAGCCAAGCGTCATCACCTGATTGGCACCGTGATGCGTCCCGAACTCGTGCCCCAAGCCGGGATCACTGAAGCGCTCGGCGCCTCGGTGACCCCGGAGGGGGTTAACTTTGCCGTTTATTCGGAAAGCGCAACGGCGATCTGGGTGTGCCTGTTCGACGAAACGGATGTCGAACTCGGCCGCTTCGCGCTCGACGTTCATCAGGACAATGTTTGGGCAGGCCTGGTCGCCAATATCGGACCGGGGGCACGCTACGGATTGCGGGCCGACGGGCCCTATGATCCGGACCAGGGGTTTTTCTTCGACCCCAACAAACTCTTGGTGGACCCTTACGCCCGCCAGCTCGATCGGGTTTTCGTTCGTTCGCCACGCCTAGGGCTCGGACGCGAAGAGGCGGTGGATACGGCGTCTCTTGTGCCCAAGGCCATCGTTCAGGCAGCCAACGACGACACGGTAAGGGTGCGGCGCAAGAAGACGCTCGGCCTCTTCTACGAACTCAATGTGCGCGGCTTCACCATGCGCCATCCGGACGCTGCCGATGACCTCCGGGGCACGCTTGGGGCGCTGACCAACCGCAGCTTCATCGACCACTTCAAGCACCTTGGCGCCGATACGGTGCAGCTGATGCCTGTTGCCGGCTGGATCGACGAAGGCCATCTGCCGGCGCTGGGCCTTACCAATGCCTGGGGTTATAACCCCGTGGCCTACTTCGCCCTTGACCCGCGTCTTGCCCTAGGCGGCCCGCAGGACCTGCGCGCGATGACCGAGGCCTATCGCAAGGCAGGCATCGGCGTGATCCTCGACGTCGTCTACAACCACACCGGCGAGAGCGATGCGAAGGGCCCGATCCTCTCGATGAAAGGGCTGGATCCGCAGACCTACTATCGCTTTGTCGATGTCGACGGCAAAAAGCAGCTGGTCAACGATACCGGCACCGGCAACACGCTGCGCTGCGATCATCCGGCCGTGCAGCGCCTCGTGATCGAAAGCCTGCGCTACTACGTGGAGGAGCTCGGCGTTGCCGGCTTCCGGTTCGATCTTGCAACCATTCTCGGCCGCGATCCGGGCTTTAATCCGGAAGCCGAGATGCTGAAGAAGATCAAGGCCGATCCGGTCCTGAGCCAGGTCATTCTTGTCGCCGAGCCGTGGGATCCAGGGCCGGGTGGATACGCCGTGGGCAAGTTTGGGCAGGAGTTTCAGGAGCACAACGACACCTACCGGGACGAAGTGCGCGCCTTCTGGCGAGGCGAGCCGTACAAGATCGGTTCGCTGGCGGGCAAGGTTGCCGGTTCCGCCGAACTCTTCGATTTTGCCGGGCGCAAGCCGAGCCATGGCGTCAACATGCTGGCCGTCCACGACGGCTTCACGCTGCGCGATCTGGTCAGCTACACCGACAAGCGCAATGAGGCCAATGGCGAGAACAACCGCGACGGGCACGGCAACAATCATTCGTGGAATTGCGGCGCCGAGGGCGAGACCGAGGATCAAGGAATTGTCGCTGCGCGCAAGCGCGATGTGCGCGCGCTCCTCGCCACATTGTTTCTGTCTCGCGGAACGCCGCTGATCCAGCAGGGCGACGAAATGTTCCGCACCCAAGGCGGCAACAACAATGCCTATGCGCAGGATAACGACATAACCTGGGTGGATTGGGCCTCGGCCGATGGCGCGCTCGTCGACTTCGTTGCGGCCCTCAACGCTTTCCGCAAGCAGCATCTCGCGATCACGCATGATCATTTCCTTTCCGGCCAGGAGCGGAACGGGATGCGCGACGTGGTCTGGTTGCACCCCGACAATCGCGAGATGCATGAAGGGGACTGGAACGACGCCGGCGGATCGGTATTGGGCATGCACCTGCGCCACAAGGACGATGAAGTTTTGGTCTGGTTCAATCGTCGCATAGAGCCGGTCGTTGCCTATCTGCCGGAAGGGGAATGGATAGTCGGTCTTCAGTCCGATGACGCGGTCGACGTGCCGGTGAGCGACCGCACCGTCGTGCTGCCGCCGCGTTCTGTCGTCGCGCTTATTCGGCCGCAGCAACCATGATCATTGCCCAGCTCAGCGATATTCATGCAGATGGCTCGAACAGTCGGTTCGAGCGGCTCGATCGCGTGCTCGACTGGTTGCGACCACTAAGGCCCGATGCCCTGATCGTCAGTGGCGACTTGTGCGAAGCGCAATTTTTCAAGACCTACCCAGCGGTGCGGCAAAGGCTGGAGACGGTCTTGTGCCCGTTCTTTGTGGTGCCGGGCAATGTGGATGACCATGTTGAGATGCGCTCGGCCTTCGGCGATCTTTATGGCTGGACTTCGGATCGGCCATTGAACGTCATCGGTGGGTTGAATGGCTTCCGGGTCATCGGCATCGATGTGACAGTGGAAGATGCCCATCATGGTGATGCCTTGCCTGTGCTGGACTGGCTCGGGCAGGAGCTTGCTCGGGATCAGGTGCCGACGCTGATTTTCCAGCACCAGCATCCATTTCCCACGGGCATCGACAACAAGGATCGCAATGTCTGCTTTGGTGGCGACGAACTGGCCGCTGTGATCGAAGCTGCCGGCGATACCGTGCTGGGCCTCACCTGTGGTCATGTGCATCGGCCGCTGTTCACCAGTTTTGCAGGGAAGCAGGCAACCATGGCACCGTCGGTTACGCGCGCCAACAAGCTCAGGCTTGATGGCAAGGATAGCGACAATATCGATCCGCCGGGCCTGATGCTGCATCATTTCGCAGAGGGGCGACTGGTCAGCCATGTGGTGGGCGTGGCGTAGGCGTCCTTAAGCCACCTCGACCATGCCGTGCCGCGCGTAGAAGCGTCGCGCAGCAATATTGTCGGCGAGCACCTTCAGGTCGAGTTGGTCCAATCCACGCATCTTGATCGTGGCAAATGCCTGATAGAGCAGCCAGCTGCCTATTTTTCGGTTGCGATAGTCGGGATGGACAACCAGGTCCTTGAGGAAGCCGCTGGTCCAGCAGTGTGCGAGGCCTAGAGGGTTTCCGGTTGCATCGACGGCGATGAGCATGAGCTCGGGATCGAACTCAGCATCGGTGACCAGCGGTTCGAACCAGTGGTCGAAATCACCCACGCTGCCACCGCCTTGCGCGTAAGCACTCACAAGCAGTTCATGCAGGCGGAGCGGATCGCTTTTGGGGAAGGGCTGGAGAGAGATTCCGGACGGCGCTGTTGGAGCCGGGAGCGGACCATCCAGCATTTTGCGCATGCGGATGGCCGACATTTACTCGGCTGCCTGAGCCTGGAAGCCGCCGTGCTTTTCGATGAAGCCGATGATCTGGTCGAGGCTTTCGCGCCGCAACAGGTCGGTGAAGACATAGGGCCGTCCTTGCCGCACCTTTCGCGTGTCGCTTTCCATGACGTCGAGGCTGGCGCCGACATAAGGCGCGAGGTCGGTGTGCGTGATGACCAGAAGGTCGGAGCGCGAAATGGCCGGTCCGCCCTTGCGCGGGATCTTTTCGCCCTGGGCGACCGAGATGACGTAGATGGTCAAGTCGGCAAGATCCGGCGAAAAAGTCGCGGCGAGATTGTCGCCGCCGCTTTCGATCAGGATGATGTCGAGATCGGGGAACTTCTGGTTGAGGTCGTCGATCGCGGCGAGGTTGAGCGAGGCGTCCTCGCGGATGGCTGTGTGCGGGCAGCCGCCGGTTTCGACGCCGACGATGCGGTCTTCGGAGATGGCCTGGACGCGGGCGAGGATCAGGGCGTCTTCGCGCGTATAGATGTCGTTGGTGACCACGGCCATGGAATAGCGGTCGCGCATGGCCTTGAGCAGCATTTCGCAAAGCGTGGTCTTGCCCGAGCCGACCGGGCCGCCGATGCCGATGCGTAGGGGTCCGTTGAGGCTCTTTTGCATGGAAACTCCGGGGTTAGCTCAAGCGAAGGGCGACGAGGATCAGAAAGCCGACGCCGAGAAAAAGGCAGAGAGGCGAGTAGACGCGGCGGTCGTTGAGGCGGAAGATCGGCTCGGGGAACTGCGCGGCCCACCAAGCTGTGTAGCCGGCAATGCCGCGGGCGAGGAAGAGCAGGCCAAGCCCTATGCCGCTGATATTCATGAGGTTTCCGCCGCTGTCGTGGTCGGCCAGGGCGAGGGTGAAGATGCCGGCGGCGAGGGCCAGGAGGGCGATAATGAACGAAATATAACGCGGCGGCATGCGCTCGACGCCGGGCGTGCCGACCACGGTTTGCGCCAGCAGTTTTTCGTCGCGGATCGGCCAGGTGCGACCGAGCGCCCAAACGAAATGGGCGAGCGCGACCGTCAGCAGCCCCACGAACATGAAGGAGGAGACAAACATGTTCATGAGCGGAAGATCCTCGTCGCCAGCGTTTCGTGCTGCATCTGGGCAATGTCAGCGCCATAGGCGACGCTGCCGATATCGTCCAGTGTGGCATGCTGGCACAGATGGGCAAGCGTTGCGATTGCAGGTTCGAGGCTCGCCATGATGGCCAGCCCATCGCTCTGTCCGATGGGTACGAGGCGTACGGCGACGGAGACCTGGCTGTGCACGGTCGTGGTCAGGAACGCGACCAGAGTCTCACCCAGGTCAATGCTGTGGCTCCCGGTGACGGCGCCGATGGCGACGGGGTAGGGGCATGGTTTGGGGAGCGGCGCCGGCTGGTCGGCAGGCCATGCGGCGGTGGCGAGCACGAAGGCGTTTCCGGTCAGCACTGTTTCAGCGTGGCGCTCGCGGGCTGGGGTTAGCGCAAGGCAGAGATCGGCCAGTTCTTGAAGTGCTTGCCGGTCCGCGAAGGAGCGGTGCGCATGGGCGAGGAGGATAGCGTCGGTCTTGATGCCGCCATGTTGCAAGGTGCCGCCGATCCAGTCCTCGGCTGTTGACCGATCGTGGACTATCCCTTGCACGATTGCCGTCTCGAGCCCTGCCGACCAGGCAAAGGCGCCCACCGGGAAGGCAGGGGACAACCAGGTCAGCAGTTTTTGGAGGTCCTGGCTCAACGGCGGTTCAGCAGCGCGTGGCCGGTTTCTGCATGGGCGTGCGCATAGGCGCCGTGTTCGGCAAAGAAGGGCTCGGTGACGTCGGTGACCGCGGCGCCCAGGCCCTGCAGCATGGTTTTGAGCACATGATCCCGCTTGATTAGGATGCGGCCCGGTTCAAGCTGCGCCGGGGTGTGGCGATTGCCGATATGCCAGGCAAGACGCAGCAGATGCCCGGCATCGCGGCCACGGATTTCATACAAGAATTCGTCGGCGGCAATGACCTCGACGATACGGCCATCTTCGAGTTCGAGACCGCCCAGGTGGTCCAGCGTCGTTGTTTCCCGGAGGTCGAGCATGACCTCGTCGCCCTTGCTCAAGCGCAGGACTTTGCGGCGGAGGCGGCGTTCGTCGTGTTCAAGGACAACGTGATCGAAAGGCGCGGCCCGCTTGTGGCCGGCCGGAAGTATGGTGGAGACGCGGAGCATAGAAAACTTTCGTCAGGGCGTATTGCTAGCAGCGGTGCAGGTGGCAAGCGGCTCGGCATCTTCGTCCTGCGTCAGGTCGCGCAGCGTTGCCTCGTCGCCTTTGTTCCACCATTCGAACGGGCCCGACACATAGCGGGCGCCGGAGCCGGAGAGGGCCGTGACGAAGATGTGCACTTCGCCTTCGACCGGCACCAGGGCCAGGAAATTGGGCGCGGCATTGATGTATTGGGCGGAAAGCACCTCGCCGCTATCGCATTGATAGACGGCGGTGGTCATCTCGATGTCGGTGGCGCTGCTGAGCGTCAAAGTCACGGAAGAGGAGGCCGTCAGCGGAACGGCGATGGGCGCGAGCGTTGCTTCGACCGGCTCCTCCTGGGCCCAGGCCGTGGTGGCGGTTGCAAGAAGTACGGCAAGCGGCAGGACTGTGCGGATCATGAGCGACTCCCGGTGAGGTTGCCGCGGACGATGACACAGGCCCGCGGCTGAAGTGAGACAGTGCATGCCGATCAGAACAGGAAATAACGCTGTGCCATCGGCAAAACGGTTGCCGGTTCGCAGGTCAGCAGTTCGCCATCGGCACGCACTTCGTAGGTTTCGGGATGAACGTCGATATTGGGCGTGGCGGAGTTGAGCTTCATCGCCGCTTTGCCGATGCCGCCGCGGGTGTTGGACACGGGCAACAATTGCTTGTCGACGCCGAGCCGGTTGCGCAGACCGGCATCATGCGCCGCCTGCGAAATGAAGACCACGGACGAGCGGCTGACCAGCTTGCCATAGGCTCCGAACATGGGCCGGTAATGCATGGGCTGGGGCGTTGGGATCGAAGCGTTGGGATCGCCCATCGGCGCAGCAGCAATGGAGCCGCCGAGCAGAACCATCTCTGGCTTCACGCCGAAAAAGGCCGGGTTCCAGATCACGAGATCGGCGCGTTTGCCGACTTCGACCGAGCCGATATGCTGGCTCATGCCGTGGGCGATAGCGGGATTGATCGTATATTTGGCGATGTAGCGGCGGACACGGAAATTGTCGTTATCGCCGGTTTCTTCGGAGAGGCGACCCCGCTGGCGCTTCATCTTGTCCGCGGTCTGCCAGGTGCGGATCAGCACTTCGCCGACGCGGCCCATGGCCTGACTATCGGAGGAGATGACCGAAAGGGCGCCCATGTCGTGTAGGATGTCTTCGGCCGCAATGGTTTCCTTGCGGATGCGCGATTCGGCGAAGGCGACGTCTTCGGGGATGGACTGATCGAGGTGATGGCAGACCATGAGCATGTCGAGATGCTCGGCGATGGTGTTCACCGTGTAGGGGCGGGTCGGGTTCGTCGAGGAAGGGATGACGTTGGGCAGGCCCGCGACCTTGAGAATATCCGGCGCGTGACCGCCACCGGCGCCTTCGGTGTGGAAGGCATGGATGGTGCGGCCCTTGAAGGCCCCGATCGTGTCCTCGACGAAGCCGCTTTCGTTGAGCGTGTCGGTGTGGATCATCACCTGCACGTCGAAGGCGTCGGCAACCGACAGGCAATTGTCGATGGTGGCCGGGGTCGTGCCCCAATCTTCGTGGAGCTTGAGGCAGGAGGCGCCGGAGAGGATCATTTCCTCGAGCGGTGCCGGAACGGCGGTGTTGCCCTTGCCGGCAAGGGCCAGGTTCATCGGGAAAGCGTCGAAGCTTTCGATCATGCGCTCGATATGCCAGGCGCCGGTGCAGGTGGTCGCCAGCGTGCCATGCGCCGGACCGGAGCCGCCGCCAAGCATGGTGGTGACGCCGCTCATCAGCGCTTCCTCGATCTGCTGGGGGCAGATGAAGTGGATGTGCGCGTCCATGGCGCCGGCAGTGATGATCTTGCCTTCGCCGGCGATCGCTTCGGTCGATGGGCCGATGATGATGTCGACGCCGGACTGCGTATCGGGGTTGCCGGCCTTGCCGATGCCGGCGATGACGCCGTTCTTGAGGCCGATATCCGCCTTGTAGATGCCGGTGTGATCGACAATCAGCGCATTGGTGATGACTGTGTCGACGGCGCCCTGCGCCCTGGTGCGCTGCGACTGGCCCATGCCATCGCGAATGACCTTGCCGCCGCCGAACTTGACCTCTTCGCCATAGGTCGTGAAATCGCGCTCCACCTCGATGAAGAGCTCGGTATCGGCAAGACGAACCCGGTCACCTGTGGTCGGGCCGTACATATCGGCATAGGTGGCGCGAGAAATGCGTGCTGGCATAACGTGTCCCGAAGAGTGGCCGGGGACAAAGGCTTCCCATTTCCGAGTTTGGCCGCTTCGCTTGGCGCTGGCAAGAGGGTGATCGGGTTAACCCGGAACTACCAACATTTTTGCCCGTTCCTCGCGCTACGTCTGCTAGAGAATTGTCATGTACCGCGCCTTGCCCATCTTGCTGATCGCTTTGTCCACGCCGCTTGTTGCTCAGGAACCTGGCCTGGGAGTCGTAGGCGAAGGCAGTCAGACGCAAAGCGTCGAGCTTCTTCAGGACAGTGTTTCCGTCACGCTTGAGTCCTCCGGCTCGTTATCGCTTGGTCGCGGTGACAATGGCGCGTCCGGAGGGGCCAGTGTTTCGGTCAACGACGCGACCGTTGTGGGAGTCGGTAATGGGTTGCGTGAAAACGGGTCGTCAGGCTCGTCCGCCGAACAGGTGGGTAATGCCGGCGGTGTGAATAATGGCTCCGTCCCTGCCGGAAGCGTCAGCAGCGCGGGCGCCCTGGCGGGTCAGCTTGGTAGTTCTGGCGGCGCGGGCATCGCTATCGGTGAGGACGCGTCTTCGGCCGCGACCTGTGTCGAGGCAGATTTCGGTCGCGAGCAGCTTATCGGCACTTTGTCTTCAGGCCAGGAGGTCTGGATGCGTCCAACTGCCTGCACGTCGACAAGCGCCGATATTGCCCAACTTGCCAGCGATTACCCGCAGCTAGAACAGGCCGTCGTTAATGCAGGACGTCGTTTCGAGGAGGTGTTTGGCCTGAGGATCTCCGACGATTTTGTGATCGTGGACATGCTGCGTACCAGGTAACTGGCTGAAAACGTTCGTTTTTCAACGTTACTAGAGCGTTAAAAAGTCGATCACGTTTTAAATCCTGTCGGAACGTAAAGTTGCGCTGAAGCTTACTCCTCCGAACCCAAGCGGGTTTTCAACTAAAATGAAAAAATGGAGGACAAGCCAATGCGCGCTTTCCACAAAATTCTTCTCGGTTCCGCTGCTGCTCTTTCCCTGACGACTGCTGTTGCTTTTGCACAGGACAGCCAGAGCACCAATGTTCTTGGTAATACTTTGGACTCTGTGTCAGGTACTGTTGATGGCGTCACCAACTCTGCTTCCGGCACGGTTGAAGGCGTTACCAATTCGGTCGACGGCACCCTTGGTACATCGGTTGGTGATACCGTCACCAGCGTGACCGGCGGTTCCACTTCGGGTAGCGTTGGCGATGCCGTGACCAACATCACCGGCGGCGACGCAACGGGTTCTGTCGGCAACCTGACGGGCGCGGGCGACATTGCAGGTTCGGCCGGCGACATCGGCAACCTCGACTTCAACGGCATTCTGTCCAACATTTCGTCGGGCGATAACAGCGTTGGCGATGTCGGCAACATCAATGATGCCGCCGATCTTGGCGATGTCCAAGTGGTCGACATTGCAGATGTAGCGAACTTTGACGCCAATGCGCTCAACGATGCCCTTAACGGCAATGCGAGCAACATCACCGCACTTCAGGATGCCCTCAATGGCAACTCGTTCCTGAACGACTTCTTTTCGATCAACTCGATCGATGTTTCCGATGTGGTTGCTCTTAACAACGACCAGGACGGTTCGCTGACTTTCTATACCTATAGCCAGGACTAAAGCTTACGAGCTTTAGGTTTAAAGCGCCGGGCCTCGTGCCCGGCGTTTAGTTTGTGGGTGGGAGCGGAAAGTTGCGGGCTTGAGCCTCTGCGTGATCGATAACCGCGTCGAGCAGCTTTTCGCCTGCGGCCAAATCCTTGTCGCTCCGCTGCGTGCCGACAACCAGGGAGGCAGCCAGCACCTGCAAGGCATAGGCCTGCTTCTGCTTGCCTTGCTGATGCAAGGCATTGCCCTGGCTCTGGAACGAGTTCAGCAACTCATCATAGGTGGCAGCGGTGAGTTGAGTTTTGACGGCCGACCACGATGCCTGGCCAAGCGAGCTCGCAATTTTGTGGGCCCAGATGCCGATCGTCGCCATCGCTTCGCCGTCCGATAGGCCGTTCTGTTGAACGTCATCGAGGATGGCGACAAAGCGCTGCTTGAACTCAGCTTCCTTGGAGTGTGTCTGTGCGTCGGTCATCAAAAAAAAGCCGGGTTGGAAAACCCGGCTCTTAGACCATTTTCAGGTCCCGCTGACCAGCGTCAAAGGCTTCCCATCACCATCTGGCGGAAACCGTAAATCTGCCGGTCACCTCCGATCGGCACGAGACGGACTTCGCGGGTCTGTCCGGGCTCGAAGCGCACGGCAGTTCCTGCGGCAATGTCGAGACGCATGCCGCGCGTCGGCTCGCGATCAAAGCGCAGGCCGGCGTTGGTTTCAAAGAAATGGTAGTGCGACCCGACCTGGATCGGGCGATCGCCGGTATTGGCGACTTCGATCACCAATTGCTGCGCGCCCTGGTTGAGTTCGAGATCGCCGCTGGCGGGAATGACTTCTCCGGGAATCATGCTGTTCTCCTCATGCGCCAGTCGCAAGCCAAAGGCCGCCGACAGCGGTAGCGGCGCCGGCGATGCGGGGTAGCCATTTGCCACCGAAGCGGCCAAGCGTCAGACCAGCAACGATCCCGACTGCGTGGAGGAGGATTGTCGCAAGGGCAAAGCCGATGGCGAACTGCCAGGCACCGGCCGCGCCGAGCTCGCCGCCATGGGCATGGCCATGGAAAAAGGCAAAGAAGCTGACGGAGGCTGCGACGGCAGCAGTCGGGACCGGCAGCGCCAGGGCAACGGCGATGCCGATGAAAATCACCGATGCCAGAATTACCGGTTCGACAAAGGGCAGGGGAGGCCCATGATCGCGGCCGCAAAGCCAAGACCCATTGTGGCGACGAAGGCTGCGGGAACGATCCAGGTCGCTTTCCCGCCCTGCATGGCCGCCCAAAGGCCTACGGCGACCATGGCGAGGATGTGATCCAGCCCGAAAAGAGGATGGCTGAAGCCAGCCGCCAGCGAACCATGCTCGACGGGGTCGAGATGGGCGAATGCCGGCACGGTTGCGGTTGCGGCAATCGCTAAAGCGAGAAGGGCGCGCTTGAACATATAAGTCCTCTATCGAATCGGCTGGTGAACGGTGACGAGCTTGGTGCCGTCGGGAAAAGTCGCTTCGACCTGGACGTCGTGGATCATCTCGGCAATGCCTTCCATGACCTGATCGCGGCTGATGACGTGAGCACCCGATTCCATCAGTTCGGAAACCGGCCTGCCGTCTCGCGCGCCTTCCACCACGAAGTCGGTGATCAGCGCGATGGCTTCGGGGTGGTTGAGCTTGACCCCGCGCTCGAGGCGCTTGCGGGCAACATTGGCCGCCATGGCGATCAGCAGCTTGTCTTTTTCTCGGGGCGTAAGGTTCATCGGTCGGCCTGTCCTAGAGATGCCAGAGGCGCGGCAGGCTGCCTGCGCCGGTGAGTTCGATCAAAAGTGGAACGATCATGCGCCGCAAGGCAAGCCCGCTTTGTGCCATGGCACGTATGACAAGACGTTCGCCATTATTGCTGATGCCGATTTTGCCTGGCTGCAGGATCGGCCGGAGCCGCGTGCAGATGGCTTCGGCAGCGTCGTTGCTCTTGGCGACGTGGAGAATCGTCGCGAAGGCGCGGTTGTCGGCGAGGAGCGAGACGCTGTCGCGTTCGGCGGCGGAGGCAGAAAGTTCGGTGGCCTCGGCGTGAATGAGCCTGCCATCGCGGCGGATGCGCCAGCGGTCGCGGAAAATGGCGTCGCGTGCCTCCTCGCCCATGGCGTCGCGGCCGAGCAGCACTGCTTCGATCGCCATGAGGGTCGCGCCTTCCGCCAGGTCTACTTCGAGGCGGCGGTGCAGCTTGCTGCTGGCAAAAGGATTGTTTCCTGAGGCAGCCAGTCGAGGTGAGCATTGGCGCCGACCTGCAGCCTGGTTTCGACATGGGCGACGTCGCCGAGGGAGCGATAGCTGCGCTCGCAGGCCTGGGTGGTCAAAACGGCTCGACCACCAGCGGCGATGTCGGCCGACCAGTCGAGCCGGTCGCCGCCGGTGATTCCCCCCGCCGTGTTGATCAGGACTGCCTCGAGGGCAGGGGAGTGCGTGTTGGGCAAGCGGATCTTGCCGCAGCCTTCCTGGAACAGTTTATCGATGCGCGTACGTTCGCCGACTTGTTTCGTCGAAATTCGTCCGACGCCGCGAGCGCGCTGCAGGCTCGACAAGCCCAACGGTGGCAAAGAATTTTTGGCAACCAAATGCATGAACCTACGTTTTCTTGTCGAGCAGACGCTCTTCACAGAGATAATCAACAAGGCGATACAAAATGCGCGTCAAATCTGTAGTTTCCGTTCTGGCCATGACTGCTGCGATGATCGCAGCTCCTGCTTTCGCTCAGGAAGCAGCCGCTACCGCAACCATGATGGGTGGCGTCGAAGTTTCCGAAGCCGATCGCGCTGCCGTGCAGGCACGCTGCGACGTGCTCGTTGCTGATGACGACTCGACTGTTTCCGATGTCAACACCAGCTCGAGCGTGACCACCGATACCGAAACCGGTAGCGATGACGAGGACTCCTGGCTGCCGACACCAGCAGCAACGACTCCCCGCCGGCTGAAGGCCTCCAGACCTCGACCACGTTCGACCTCGAAGGCATCACGATCGACGAATGCATTGAAGGCGGTTGGACTCCCCCGGGTTCGCTGCAGTAATAGGATTTCCGCATAGGAATATCCAACGCCCGGCTTCGGCCGGGCGTTTCTGTTTTTAGACCATGAGGTGACGGCGCACGTCGGGATTGTCGAGATCGCTCGCGGGGCCGGAATGCATGATTTCGCCGCGGTCCATGACGTATATGTCATCGGCGATTTCTCGGCAGAAGTCGAGAAACTGCTCCACCAACAGGATGGTCATGCCCTTTTCGTCGCGGAGGAATTGCAAGGCGCGGCCGATATCTTTGATGATCGACGGTTGGATGCCCTCGGTGGGCTCGTCGAGCACCAGCACTTTCGGCCGGGTCACAAGCGCGCGGCCGATGGCGAGCTGCTGCTGCTGGCCGCCGGAAAGGTCGCCACCCCGGCGGTTCAACATCGATTTGAGCACAGGGAAGAGCTCGAAGATATAGGCGGGGATGTTGCGCTCTGCTCGAGCGAGTCCGGCATAACCGGTTTCGAGGTTCTCCTTGACGGTCAAAAGCGGGAACACTTCGCGGCCTTGCGGCACATAGCCGATGCCCATGCGGGCGCGTTTGTAGGGCGGGGACTTCTTCAGCACTTCCGCACCGAAGGTGATCGCTCCGGCTGAAACGTGGTTGATGCCGGTAATCGCCCGCAGGGTCGATGACTTGCCCACCCCATTGCGCCCCAAAACGGCTGTGATGCGTCCCGGCTCGCAGGTGATGGAGATGCCCTTGAGCGCCTGGGCGGCGCCATAGTGGAGGTCGATATTGTCTATCGAAAGCGCAGCGCTCATCGTCCAAGATACCTTTCGATGACGACAGGATTTTTGCTCACCTGATCCAGCGAGCCTTCGGCAAGGACCGATCCTTCGGCGAGGCACACCACGCGCGAGCCAAGTTCGCGCACGAAGCTCATGTCATGCTCGACAACGACGACCGATCGCGTGACAGAAATCTCGCGCAGGAGCTTGGCAGTTTCTTCGGTTTCGCTGTCGGTCATGCCGGCAACGGGTTCGTCGACCAGCAGAAGTTTTGGGTCCTGAGCGAGCAGCATGCCGATCTCGAGCCATTGCTTCTGGCCATGGCTGAGATTGGCGGCGAACTCGTCCTTGCGATGCAAGAGCCGGACGGTCTCAAGAATTTCCGTGATCCGCGCCTCGTCCTCGTTGCTGGCCGAGTAAAAAAGGGTGGCAAAGATGCCGCGCGGCTTGCGCAGCGCCATTGCCAGATTGTCCCAGACGGTGTGACTTTCGAAAACGGTGGGCTTCTGGAATTTGCGACCGATGCCCAGATTGGCGATCGCTGCTTCATCGAGCTTGGTGAGATCGGTCCGGCCATCGAACATGACCTCGCCGGCATCAGGCCGGGTCTTGCCGGTGATGATGTCCATCATCGTGGTCTTGCCAGCGCCGTTGGGGCCGATAATGGCCAGCATTTCGGCAGGCTGGACGATGATCGAAAGGTTGTTGATGGCCTTGAATCCGTCGAAGGAAACCGAGACGCCGTCGAGATAAAGCATGGTGTCGAGGGCTTTGCTCATTGGCTTTTACTCCGCCGGTCTTGGTTGCGCGTCGCCAAAGGTGGCTGGATCTTCGCCGCGCTCGATGTCGGCCGAGGCTTTTGGCGTGGTGTCAGGGTGGGCGGCGCGAGCCCTGCCGAAAATCTGCTTCCAGAGACCGACGATGCCTTTAGGCAGGAACAGCGTGACGAGGACGAAAAGGGCGCCGAGGGCGAAAAGCCAGAATTCGGGGAAGACGGTGGTGAACCAGGATTTTCCCAGATTGACGACGATGGCGCCGATGATGGGTCCAATTAAGGTGCCGCGCCCGCCGACGGCGGCCCAGATCACGACCTCGATGGAATTGCCCGGCTCGAACTCGCCGGGATTGATGATGCCGACCTGCGGCACATAAAGGGCGCCGGCGATGCCGGCCATGATGGCAGACACGGTGAAGGCGAAAAGCTTCACATATTCAACCCGATAACCCAGGAACCTCGTTCGGCTTTCGGCGTCGCGCACGGCGACCATGACCTTGCCAAGCTTGGAGTTGACGATCATCGAGCAGACGAGGACCGAAAGCGCCAGGGCGATGGCGGTGGCGGCGAAGAGCGTAGCGCGGATGGCTTGCGCCTGGACCGGCGTGCCAAGGATGTCCTTGAAATCGGTGAGGCCGTTATTGCCGCCAAAACCCATGTCATTGCGGAAAAAGGCCAGCAGAAGCGCGAAGGTCATCGCCTGGGTGATGATGGAAAGATAAACGCCGGTGACGCGGCTGCGGAAAGCGAAGAAGCCGAAAACGAAGGCCAGGATGCCGGGCACCAGCACCACCATGGCCATGGCAAACCAGAAGTTGTCGAAGCCTTGCCAGTACCAGGGCAGTTCCTTCCAGTTGAGGAAGACCATGAAGTCGGGCAGGACCGGATTGCCATAGACGCCGCGCGTGCCGATCTGGCGCATCAGGTACATGCCCATGGCGTAGCCGCCGAGCGCGAAGAAGGCGCCGTGGCCGAGCGAAAGAATGCCGCAATAGCCCCAGACCAGATCGAGCGCGAGGGCGAGAATGGCGTAGCTGAGGTATTTGCCGAGCAGCGACACGAGGTAGGTCGGCACGTGACCGAACTGACCGGGCGGGATCAGGAGATTAGCCATGGGCACGAGAATCGCCACGGCGAGGAAAATGCCGATGACCCAGATGGCCTTGCGATCGAGGGCGCGGAAGAGGGCTTGGGTCAGCATGAGGTAGAACTCCGGTCGGCGTCGAGAAAGCGCGTGCCAAGCGGCGCTTGTGCATCCCTCTCTCTTGAGGTGAGGGAATGAGGGTGGGGGTCCGACGGTGGACCACTGCACCACCCTCCACCCCGACCCTCTCCCTTAAGGGGGAGGGGGCGAAGGCGCCGACAGATCTCTGCAGGTTCCTCATTGTTCGACCGCCCGGCCCTTGAGCGCGAAGAGCCCACGTGGCCGGCGCTGGATGAAGAGGATGATCAGGACGAGGATCAGGATCTTGCCGAGGACAGCGCCGGCATAGGGTTCGAGGAACTTGTTGGCGACGCCGAGCGTCAGCGCCCCGACCAGTGTGCCCCAGAGATTGCCGACACCGCCAAAGACCACGACCATGAAGCTGTCGATGATGTAGTTCTGGCCCAGGTTTGGCGAGATGTTGTCGATCTGCGTCAGGGCCACGCCTGCGAGGCCGGCAATGCCGGAGCCGAGGCCGAAGGTCATGGCGTCGACAAAGGGGGTGCGGATGCCCATGGACGAGGCCATGCGGCGGTTCTGCGTCACGGCGCGCATTTGGAGGCCAAGCGGGGTGCGATTGAGCACCAGAAGCAGCATGAAGAAGACGATCAGGGCGAAGATGACGATCCAGAACCGGCCATAAGTGATGGAGAGACCAAAGAATTCGGTCGAGCCGGCCATCCAGGTCGGGGCGATCACCATCTGATTGGTGGGTCCGAAGATCGAGCGCACGGTCTGCTGCAGGATCAGCGAAATGCCCCAGGTGGCGAGCAGGGTTTCGAGCGGCCGCCCGTAGAGCCAGCGGATGATGCCGCGCTCGATGCCGACACCGATGGTGCCGGTGACGAGGAAGGCGGCGGGCAGGGCGATCAGCAGCGAATAATCGAGCAGGCCTGGGAAATTGTTGCGGATGGTGAGTTGCACGATGAAGGTCGTGTAGGCGCCGAGCATGACCATTTCGCCATGGGCCATGTTGATGACGCCCATCACGCCGAAGGTGATGGCGAGGCCGATGGCGGCGAGCAGCAGCACCGAGCCGAGCGAGACGCCGAACCAAACGTTCTGGAGGGCGCCCCAGACCGCGCGTTCCTGTTCGAGCCCGGCGATGGCGGCGTTGATGCTGGCGACCAGTTCTTCAGGCGCATCGGTGCGCGAGGAGCTTAGAATAGTGATGGCGTTGCGGCCGCTGCCTGCGACGAGCGGCACGGCGGCCTGGCGGTCTTCGATGCTCGATTCGCTGTCGCGCAGGACGGTGAGGGCGCGTGCGTTCTGCATGGCGCGCAGCACATCCGCGTTGGTTTCGGCAGCAATAGCCTCGTCGAGCAAGGGGATGTTGGCAGGGTCAGGATTGGCGAGGAAGCCGTTGGCGGCCGAAAGGCGCGTCGCGGGATTGTCGCTCATCAGCGTCATGCCGGCGAGAGCGGCGGCGATGTCACGGCGGAGGCTATTGTTGACGCGGATCTTGGAGAGGTCGGCGTCGGCGCCCAGTTCCACGTGTTCGCCCGTGACGGGATCGGTGACGGTGGAGCCGCGCTGGATCAGCACGCGGCCTGTGGTTTCATCGGCATAAAGGTCGCCGTCGCCGAGGGCGGTGAGGGCGGGCACGACGGCGGGATCGCCGGTCGCGGCGAGGTCGGTGACGATGGTGGCCAGTTCCTTGAGGCTGGCCTCGGCCATGGCGGCGACGCTGGCAGCAATATCGATCTGCTGAGCCTGGGCAGCAGGAGCAAGAAAGAGAAGGACGGCCACCAGGAGATTGCGGAGATGAGTCAACATGGGTGGCTAAGTCCTTGTTCTGAGAGGCTAGGGGTCTCCCAGAGACCCCCACCCGGCCTCCCCTTGAGGAGGGGAGGAGTAGATTGTGGATGGCTGGCACCGGCTGTTCCTCCCCCTTGTGCAGGGGAGGTTAGGTGGGGTCTTACTGCGCAGCGGCGCCGCAGGTCTTGGTTTCGGTGTTGTAGTTGCCGCAGTTGATCGGGGCGGTCCAATCGGCTTCGAGCATGGCGCTCTCGGGCAGGTAGTCGGACCAGGCGTCGCCGGGGACGAGCTCTTCGGTTTCCGAGACCACGAAGAACTGACCGTCGTCCTGGATTTCACCGATCAGCACCGGCTTGGTGATGTGGTGGTTGGGAAGCATGGTGGCCATGCCGCCGGTCAGGTTCGGGGTTTCGAGACCGACGATAGCGTCGATCACGGCGTCGGCTTCGGTCGACTGGGCGGCTTCGACGGCCTTCACCCAGAGGTTGAAGCCGATATAGTGGGCTTCCATCGGGTCGTTGGTGACGCGATCGGTCGAGCCTATATAGTCCTGCCAGGCGGAGATGAACTCTTCATTTTCCGGCGTGTCGACGGACATGAAGTAGTTCCAGGCGGCAAGGTGTCCGACCAACGGGGTGGTGTCAAAGCCGGAAAGTTCTTCTTCGCCAACCGAGAAGGCGACGACGGGGATGTCTTCGGCCTTGATGCCCTGGTTGCCCAGTTCGCGGTAGAACGGCACGTTGGCGTCGCCGTTGATGGTCGAGACCACTGCGGTCTTCTTGCCTTCGGAGCCGAAGGCCTTGATGTCGGAGACGATGGTCTGCCAATCGGAGTGGCCGAAGGGCGTGTAGTTGATCATGATGTCTTCTTGCGCGACGCCCTTGTCGAGCAGGTATTGCTCAAGGATCTTGTTGGTCGTCTGCGGGTAGACATAGTCGGTGCCGGCGAGGACCCAGCGCTCGACCGAGCCGCCGTCTTCGCTCATCAGGTAGTCGACGGCCGGGATGGCCTGCTGGTTCGGGGAGGCACCGGTATAGAAAACGTTGCGCTGCGATTCTTCGCCTTCATACTGGACGGGGTAGAAGAGCAGCGAGTTCAGTTCTTCAAAGACCGGCAGCACGGACTTGCGGCAGACCGAGGTCCAGCAGCCGAAGACCACGTCGACGTCATCGACTTCGATCAGCTGGCGGGCGAGTTCTGCGGCCAGCGGCCAGTCCGATGCGATGTCGACGACCACGGGCTCAAGCTGCTTGCCTAGCACGCCGCCCTTGGCGTTCTGCTGTTCGATCAGGAACAGCATCGTGTCCTTGAGCGTGGTTTCCGAGATCGCCATCGTTCCCGAAAGCGAGTGGAGGATGCCGACCTTGATGGTGTCGTCCTGCGCCATTACCGGCACGGCGGATGCGACGATCGTGCCGGCCATGGCGGCAGTGAGAAGAGCGCGTTTCGCGCTGAAGAATGTCATGAGTAGTCCCTCTGACCTGTTGAGCCCCGAGACACCAAGGGAGGCGTCTGGGGGACAGTGGGACAGATCTTAACCGCAGCCATATACGTCGATTGACGTAACAGCGCGGTACGAGAGGCTGGAAAGCCTTAAAATCCGTGCTATTCAGGCCTTGGCGAATTTTTGAGCAGCGCCGCGGACTGGTTAAGAACATGGCACGGCAGCGGATCATTCCGATCAGGCGCGAGTATAATCGCTGGGTCGCCGACCAGACGCTGGAAGACTATGCACTGCGCTTTACGGCCAAGTCAGCAAGGCGATTTTCCAATGACCGCATCAGCCAAACGGCGATCGGAGCCATCTCTTTTCTCGCACTTGAGGCCATAGGTGGTAGCATTACGCTATCTTTTGGCACGACCAACGCGCTGATCGCGATCCTCGTCGCGTCGATCGCCATTCTTGCCATCGGGGTGCCGATCTCGCGCTATGCGACGCGCCATGGGGTGGACGTCGATCTTCTGACGCGCGGCGCCGGATTCGGCTATATCGGCTCGACGGTGACGTCGCTGATCTATGCGAGTTTCACCTTTATCCTTTTTGCTATCGAAGCCTCGATCATGGCCAGCGCCCTGCAACTGGCCTTCGGGCTGCCGCTCTGGATCGGGTATATCATTTCGGCGATTGCCGTGATCCCGCTGGTGACGCATGGCATTAGGATGATCAGCCGGTTCCAGCTGCTGACGCAGCCGGTCTGGATCGTGCTTAACATCCTGCCTTTCATCTTCATCGCCTTCATAGACTGGGAGAAGTTCGACCTGTGGCGCGCTTTCGAGGGCGTGGGCGTCCAATCGACCGGGAGCGTCGCGGCGTTCGACATTGCCAAGTTCGGGGCGGCTTCGGCGGTGATCCTGGCGCTGATGACGCAGATCGGCGAGCAGGTGGACTTTTTGCGTTTCCTGCCGGCGGAAGGGGCGCCGAAATGGCGGCAGAAGCTCGGCATATTCCTTGCCGGGGCAGGGTGGGTGGTCATGGGCGCACCCAAACTGATCGCCGGCTCGTTCCTGGCCTTCCTCGCGCTCTCGGTCGGCGTCGCGCCCGAGCATGCGTCGGAGCCGGGCTACATGTATGCCGTGGCCTTTGGCTACATGGTGCCAAACGAGGTGCTGGCGCTGTTGATGATGGCGGTGTTCGTCGTTGTCAGCCAGCTCAAGATCAACGTCATGAATGCCTATGCGGGCTCGCTGGCCTGGTCGAACTTCTTTTCGCGGCTCACTCATTCCCATCCGGGCCGCGTGGTCTGGCTCCTGTTCAACGTCGCCATTGCGTTGTTGCTGATGGAGCTCGGGATCTACCGGCTGCTGGAAGAAACGCTGGGCATTTTCTCGATCATTGCCATGAGCTGGCTTTGCACCATTTCGGCCGATCTTTTCATCAACAAGCCGCTGGGCCTTGCGCCGCAGGGCATCGAGTTCAAGCGGGCCCATCTTTACGACATCAACCCGGTTGGCGTCGGCTCGATGCTCCTGGCAACCACGATTGCGCTCATCGCCCATTTCGGCGCCTTCGGCGAGATGGCAGCGGCGCTGGCGCCCTATATCGCGCTCGTGGTCTGCCTCGTTGCGGCGCCGACCATCGCCTGGGCCACGAAGGGCAAATATTACCTGGCGCGCAAGCCGCGAAAGGCATGGCAGTCGCGGCCGTCGGTCACCTGCTCGATCTGCGAGCACCCGTTCGAGCCCGAGGACATGGCCTGGTGCCCGGCCTATGCCGCGCCGATCTGTTCGCTTTGCTGTTCGCTCGATGCGCGCTGCCACGACATGTGCAAGCCGCATGCCCATTTCCGCGCTCAGACGCATGCCGTGGCAGCGACCGTCCTGCCGGAATGGGCGATCGCCAAGCTCCAGAGCCGGGTCGGGCGCTACGGGGTGTCGATGGCTCTGGCGCTCCTTTTCCTCAGCGGTGTCATGGGGTTGATCTATTATTTCGCCAGCCGAACGGCGCCGGACACGGCCGACGTGGTCGGCGGTACGCTTCTGGTGGTCTTCTTCGTGCTGGCAGTGACGGCGGGCGTTTTGACATGGTTCCTGGTTCTGGCGCATGACAGCCGGCTGGTGGCGGAAGAAGAGAGTTCGCGCCAGAACACGTTGCTGCTCAAGGAAATCGATGCGCATGGGCGCACCGATGCCGAGCTGCAGCGCGCCAAGGAAAAGGCCGAGGCCGCCAACCAGGCCAAGTCGCGCTATGTCGTGGGCCTCAGCCATGAGTTGCGCACGCCCCTCAACGCGGTCATGGGCTATGCGCAGATCCTCGAGCGCGACGCGGCCGTGCCCGAAAACCGGCGCGGATCGGTACAGGTGATCCGCCGCAGCGCAGAGCACTTGTCCGGGCTGATCGATGGCCTCCTCGATATTTCCAAGATCGAGGCGGGACGGCTGCAGGTTTATTCCAACGAGATCAACATCCAGGATTTTCTGGATCAGATCGTCGACATGTTCCGCCTTCAGGCGCAAGCCAAGGGTCTGGAGTTCCGGCACAGCCGGGCCAAGGGCCTGCCGGTTTATGTGCGGACGGACGAGAAGCGGCTGCGGCAGATTCTCGTCAATCTCCTCTCCAACGCCATCAAGTTCACCGCCGCCGGCTATGTCCGCTTCGACGTCGGCTATCGCATGCAGGTGGCAAGTTTCGTGGTCGAGGACAGTGGCAGTGGCATCGGGCCGGACGATATCGAGCATATTTTCGAGCCCTTCGTGCGCGGCGAAGCGGAGAAGAACCGGTTCACGCCCGGGCTCGGGCTGGGGCTCACCATCACCAAGCTGCTGACCGAGACTCTGGGGGCGAGATCACCGTGTCCTCGGAAGTCGGCGTCGGTACGCGGTTCCAGGCGCGACTGATGCTGACCAAGGTGGAGCGCCCGGCCAAGCGCGTCGCGGCGCGGGAGGTCATCGGCTATGCCGGACCGCGGCGCACGATTATGGTGGTCGACGACAACCAGGATCACCGCGAGCTGATGCGCGAGATGCTGTCGCCGTTGGGGTTCACCGTGCTCACCGCCTTCGATGGGCCGAACGCCCTGACGTTGATGGATGCCATGCCGCCGGACCTGGTCTTCGTCGACATAAGGATGCCCGGAATGAGCGGCTGGGACCTCGTCGCTGCCCTGCGCGATCGGGGTGTCGCGGCACCGATCGTGATGCTGTCGGCCAATATCGGCGATGGTGCCAATCCAACCGGCAAGGATGCGGGGCATTCGGATACGCTGGCCAAGCCCTTCGATCTTGCGCAGCTGATCGACAAGTTGGGCACCCAGTTGGGGATTGAATGGCTGCATGCGGAACAGGCCGCGAAGCCGACGGCTGCGCAAGCGCTGGTGTCGCCGGGTGTCGAGCACTTGCGCGAGCTGGCCAGCCTGGGGCAGATCGGTCATGTGCGGGGTATCGAGGCAAAGTTGACCGAGCTGGCCACGGTTCAAGCTAACCAGCCACTGGTCGAGACGCTGCGCCGGCATATGCAGGCGTTCGACTTCGATGCCTATGCCGAAACGCTTGAGCGGGTGGGCCATGAGCCGGATTGAGAAAGAACAGGACATCGTTCTTCTGGTCGACGACTCCCGGAGTCGCTCGGCTTCCTGACCGCTGCACTGGAGCACGACGGGGTAACCGTGCTTGTCGCGCGCAGCGGCGAGGCTGCGCTGGGCATTGTCCATCGGGTTACGCCCGACGTCGTGCTGATGGATGCGGTGATGCCGGGGCTCGACGGTTTCGAAACCTGCCGGCAGATGAAAGCGATGGCGGCACTGACGCATGTGCCGATCATCTTCATGACCGGGCTGACCGAGACCGAGCATATCGTTCATGCACTCGAGAGCGGCGGCGTCGATTACCTTTCCAAGCCCATCAATGTCGATGAGCTGCGCGCCCGCATCCGGGTACATCTGGTCAACGCGCGACGGGGACAAAGTGCGCGGATTGCGCTCGATGCGGCGGGGCGGCATCTTGTGGCGTTCGGCGCGGATGGGTCACTGCTGTGGTCGACGCCGCAGGCGAACCGGTTGCTGGAGCGGTCCGGGTTCGATGCCGCGCGGCAGGCAATGATGTCGGAGGGGTTTCGCTCGTGGCTTTCCGCGGCGACAAGCAGTGGCTTCGATCTTGATCCAGTGGCCTCGGCTCCTGCCCCTCCCTCCCCCCTTGAGGGGAGGGATCGAGGGTGGGGGTGTCGGCACATCCGCAGACGCCGAGCGCGGCGAGGTCACGACACCCCCACCCCAACCCCTCCCCACAGGGGGAGGGGCTTTGGCGCGGAGCCTGTTGCGGCAGCGCGTGTCCCCCAGCTTCAGTTTGCCTATTTGGGCACGGTTGGATCCGACGAATATCTTTTCCGGCTGTCGCGAATGCAGAGCAAAGGCCAGGAAGAAACGCTGCGGCAGCAGTTTGGGCTGACGCAGCGGGAGAGCGAGGTTTTGCTGTGGATCGCGCGGGGCAAGGCCAATCGCGATATCGGCGAAATTTTGGGGCTAAGCCCACGGACCGTCAACAAGCATCTCGAGCAAGTTTATGCCAAGCTCGGGGTAGAGAACCGCGCTTCGGCGGCTATTCGCGCAGTCCAGCACCTGCAGTCGCCACTCGATTGATCACAAGTTTTGTCGTCGTGACAATGTCGGGAACCGGCAAACCTTTCCCTCGTTCTCTTGGCGAACCGGATGCAATGACATCGCGGGACTTCTTCTGACGGACCGCCAATAGAGCCTCCGTCATCCGATCGGTGGCAGGCCGCAAAGGTTGACGCTCCTTTGTAAGTCGCCCCGGAGGGCGCGAAACCTCGGTTTCGCGCCCTGCTTTTTTTTCTGATCACCAAAATGCAGCACTTTGCTTAGACATTGAGCAATACGAATTTTAGCTGCTTGTTTGGGCGCATTTTGCTTGCACGCTGTTTTTCGCTGCGTTTGATTTCCCCTCAACAACGATGATGGGGACGTCGCATGCTTTCTCGCCGCCTGTTTTCCGCCGCGCTTCTGGCCGGTATTTCGCTCTCGGCATTGCCGGCTTTTGCGCAAACCACCGACATCAAGTTTACGCTGGACTGGCGTTTTGAAGGCCCCGCGGCCGGCTTCTTGCTGGCGCAGGACAAGGGCTATTTCGCCGATGAAGGCCTCAACGTCACCATCGACACCGGCAATGGCTCGGTGGAAGCGATTCCGCGCGTGGCGACCGGCGCCTATCAGATGGGCTTTGGCGACATCAACTCTCTGATCAAGTTCCTGGACGAAGATCCGAGCCAGCCGGTCAAAGCCGTCATGATGATCTATGACAAGCCGGTGTTTTCTGTGATCGGCCGCAAGTCGCAGGGCATTACCGACGATCCCAAATCGCTCGAAGGCAAAAAGCTCGGCGCGCCGCCGCCGGACGGGGCCTTCGCGCAGTGGGCTGCGTTCAAGGAAGTTGCCGGTATCGACGACAGTGCCATCACGCTTGAATCCATCGGCTTCCCCGTGCGCGAGCCCATGCTCGCCTCGGGCGATGTCGACGGCGTCTTCGGCTTTGCCTTTTCGGTGATCCTCAACCTCAAGGCCAATGGCGTTCCGGACGAGGATATCTCGACCATTCTCTTTGCCGACCATGGGCTCAACCTTTACGGTAACGCCATTCTCGCCAACGAGACCTTTGCCGACGAAAACCCCGAAGCCGTGCAGGGCTTCCTGCGCGCTCTGGCCAAGGGCTTTGCCGACGCCGTGGCCGATCCGGCAGCGGGTGCAGCGGCAGTGCTGGCGCGTAATGAGACGCTCAACATCGATACCGAAACCGAGCGCCTCACCATGGCCAATGAGATGAACATCAAGACGCCCTATGTCGTCGAGAACGGCTTTGGCGGCATCGACGAGGCGCGTCTCGATGCGTCGATCGAAACGCTCAAGGTCTCGATGGGCCTCAAGGGCAATGTGACCGGTGCCGATGTGTTCGACAGCCAGTATCTGCCGCCCGCCGAAGAGCGCATGCTGCCGTAAGGATCGCTGATGACCCCGCTCGTTTCCATCGAAAATGTCGACATGCGCTATGGCGGGCCGACAGGCACGCTGGCGGTGAGCGGGCTCAATCTCAAGATCAACCGCGGCGAGTTCGTTGCCGTGGTTGGCCCTTCAGGCTGCGGCAAGTCCACGCTGATGAAGCTGACGACCGGACTGCATATTCCTCAGTCCGGGGCGGTGATCGTCGCCGATGCAAAGGTGACCAAGCCGGTGTCGATCGTGGGCATGGCCTTCCAGAACCCGACCATGCTGCCGTGGCGAACAACGCTTGAAAATATCCTCTTGCCGCTCGAAATCGTCGAGCGGCATCGTCACCGGCTGCGGGCCAACAAGGCGGAGTATGTCGCCAAGGCCGAGAAGCTGCTCGAGACCGTCGGCCTCAAGGGCTTTGGCGAAAAGTTTCCCTGGCAGCTTTCGGGCGGCATGCAGCAGCGCGCCAATCTCTGCCGGGCGCTGATCCACGAGCCGGAACTTCTGATGCTCGACGAGCCTTTCGGGGCGCTCGACGCCTTTACCCGCGAGGAGCTTTGGTGCGTCATCCGCGACCTGCATGCGGCGCAGGGCGTCACCATTGTTCTGGTGACGCATGACCTGCGCGAAAGCGTGTTTCTAGCCGATAAGGTCGTCGTGATGTCGGCGCGGCCGGGGCGGGTGATCTCCGAACATCCCGTGCCCTTCGCACGGCCGCGCCAACTGGACCTTCTCTACGAACAGCCCTTCAACGACATGGTGCAAAAGCTTCACAGCGAGATCGCAACGGCGAGGGTCGCAGCATGACGACGCTTGATCCGGCAACTCCGATTGCCGCGGCGCCACGACCGGTTTTTAAACCGAACTGGGTGCGATTGGCACCCTGGCTCTACACGATCGGGCTCTTCGTGCTGTGGGAAATCGGCGTCCGCATTTCCGGTCTGCCGCATACGATCCTGCCGACGCCGACGCGGGTGTTCGAGGCGATCATCCAGTATTGGAGCCCGATCTGGAAGAACTCGGTGCAGACGCTTTACACCACCGTGCTCGGCTTCATGATCGCGGTGGTGGCGGGGCTGGGGATCGGCCTTTTCATCGGTTGGAGCAAGGCGATCTATGCCGGGCTTTATCCGATCATGGTTGGTTTTAACGCCATTCCGAAGGTTGCGCTGGTGCCGATCCTCGTCATCTGGTTCGGCATCGGGACGGTGCCGGCGGTGCTAACGGCGTTTTTGATCTCGTTCTTTCCCATCGTGGTCAATGTCGCCACGGGCCTTGCGACCATCGAACCGGAAACCGAGGATGTGCTGCGCGCGCTGGGGGCCAAGAAGCTCGACATCATGCTCAAGGTGGGCGTGCCGCGCTCGATGCCGTATTTCTTCGGCTCGCTCAAGGTCGCGATCACCCTGGCCTTTGTCGGCTCGGTGGTCAGCGAAACCGTCGCCTCAAATTCGGGGCTCGGCAATATGATGGCCTCGGCGCAGTCGAACTTCAACGTGCCGCTGGTCTTTGCGGGGTTGCTGATGCTCGCCGTCGAAGGCATCGCCATGTATGCGCTGATGGCCTGGGTGGAAAAACGCATGACCGGCTGGGCGCATCGGTCGACCATGGCGAACTGAGGCTCGCTAGAGCACTCCTTAGCCGAAGCGCCTCACAAGGGCTTCGGCCTCCGCTTGCAAACGGGCTGCGTCTTCGGCGGTGAAGGGGTGCGGATCGTAATCCAGGAGGGCGAGCGCGCCGGCCTTGGTGCCGTCGGCTAGCACCAGCGGGACGCCGGCATAGAGGTCGATGCCGTTGGTGAGCATATAGGCGTTTTCGCCGACCTTGTCGTTGCTCTCGGTGGAGTGGACGATCAGCGGCGCGTTGCTCTCAACCACAAGCTGGGTCAGGCGCAAGGCGTCTTCGTCCTGGCTGTGGCGTTCGTCGTCGAGGAGGTTGATGAGGACGGCAGGGACGCCGAAGCGCTTGGCGATGGCATCGAGCTCCTGGCCGAGCGCGTCGTCGCCACGCCCTAGGCCGGCGAAAGGCTGATGCTGCATCTGGGCGCGGCGCATGGTTTTAGGCGCTTCCAGCGCGACGACGCCATCAACGGCCGCATCGAATTCATGGAAGACGCTGTCGACATGGAGCGTCTCGGCGGTTTCTTCGGCCATCAGCGGGTTCAGGACGACGGCGACGATCTGCAGTTCCGGCGCCATGCGGCGGATGCGGCGCGCCACGTAGCGGCATTGGGCGCGAATGTCGGTGCCCATGAAGACGAGTGCAAGAGTGGTGACGCCGGTAAGGTCCAGCCGGCCGATGGATTCCTGGCGGATGGCGCCGGGGGCAGGACGTTGGACTGCAGCGCTTCGTCCGTGAGCTGAACGCCCATTAGTCGTGCGGCGCCCTCGTCGATCTCGGTCTGTCCACCGATCAGCAGTACAGGCGCATGGTCCGTGTAGCTGGGCTCCAGCACGGTTTCGAGCACGCGGTCAAAGGTGCTGATCAACTGACGGCGCTGCGCCAGCGATTCCGGACGGTCGGAGAGTTCCGAAGTGCCCAGGCGCAGCGTGCGCAGGAGGACGTCGGTCACCAGCGTGCCCTTGCCGTGTTCCTCGAGGAAGGTCTCGCTGTGCTCGATGGCGTCCTCGGTATTGCCCTTGAGCATGCGCTGGTAGAGCCGCTCGGCGGGGGACAATACGGGCTCGCTGCCGAGCAGGGTTTCGAGAAACTGGAATTGCGGCAGGTGGCGGCCGATGACGACAAGACAGACGGTCATCGGCGTTGCCAGGATCAGCCCGACGGGGCCCCACAGGGTCGCCCAGAACATGGCGGACAGGAGGATCGCCAGCGGCGAGACGCCGGTGTTCTTGCCGTAGAGGCGCGGCTCGATGATGTTGGCGGTGGTGAGGTCGATGACGAGGAAGAGACCCACCGACAGCAACAGCATGTTCCAGCCGGGATCGACCGCGAAGGCAAGCGAGAAGGGCAGGACGGCTACGATCAGCGCGCCGACGAAGGGGATGTAACGGAAGAGGACGATCAAGAGGCCCCAGAGCGGGGCGCTCGGCACGCCGATCAGGAACAGTCCGGTGCCGAAGATGATGCCATAGGTGGTGTTCACCATCAGCTGGATGATGAGATAGCGGCCTACGCGGCGGCTGGCATCGGTGATGGCGAGGTTGGTGAGCGAATAGCGCCCGGCGCTGACGAGGCGTATGAACCGGTCCTGTAGATCGGCGCGGCCCATCAGAAGAAAGATCAGGAAGACGGTGACGATGGCGATGGTGGCGATCGGGCCGACGATCGACCCCATGACGGAGGTCAGGAGGTTGAAGGGTCCGAGCTCATTGGAAATGGTGACCGGAATGGGCCGTATGTCGCCGATGTCCTGCGCGGCGGCGCTGCTTTCGGGAGCGTTCTGTCCGAGGTTGGACATCATGTTGGTGAGCTGATCGAGCCAGGCCACGTTGCCGAACTGGGCCTGGATGCCGGCGACCTTGGACTGGATGGTCTGCTGATAACCGGGGAGGGCGCTCGCCAGATGCGCGATCTGCGTTCCCGCCAAGAGCGCGAAGGCGGCAAGCACAGCAAGCGCCAGTAGCACGGCGAGGATCACCGCTGCGGGATCGGGCAGGTGCAAGCGATTGCCGAGCCAGCTCACCAGCGGGTTGAGGGCGAAAGCCAGGAGGATCGCCAGCACCAACGGCACGAAAATGCCAGCGCCGAAATAGAGCAGAGCCGCCGTTATGGCAAAGACGGCAATGCTCTCGAAGGCTGATACCCGGCGACGCGTCAACTGGGGAGACGGAGTAAGTTCTGACACGTTTGTGATCCTCGAGGTGCAGAGGAATGTTTGGCCAAGGCCTTGGTTCCTGAGGAGGGTCCTAGCCGTTGCCCCGCGCGGTCGCTTGCCCTAAATAGGCACCAACCCTCCCACCCCCATTCAAGGTTGCCCAGACGTATGGCCCGCCAGTTCATCTATCACATGCACGGAATGTCCAAGGCCTATGCCGGCGGCAAGAAGGTGCTCGATAACATTAACCTTTCCTTCTACCCCGATGCCAAGATCGGCATCCTCGGCCCAAATGGTTCGGGCAAGTCGACGCTGCTCAAGATCATGGCCGGCATGGATACCGAGTTTACCGGTGAGGCCTGGGCCGCGGACGGCGCCAAGATCGGCTACCTTGCGCAGGAGCCGCAGCTCGATCCGGCGCTGAACGTGCTCGGCAACGTCATGATGGGCGTCAAGGAAAAGAAGGACATCGTCGACCGCTACAACGAGTTGATGATGGAGTATTCCGACGAGACCGCCGACGAGGCCAGCAAGCTCCAGGACATCATCGACAGCCAGAACCTGTGGGATCTCGAATCGCAGGTCGAAGTGGCGATGGAAGCTTTGGGCTGTCCTCCGGGCGATGCCGACGTCACCAACCTTTCAGGTGGCGAGCGCCGCCGCGTGGCGCTTTGCGCGCTGCTGCTTTCCAAGCCTGATCTCTTGCTGCTTGACGAACCGACCAACCATCTCGACGCCGAGACCACGGCCTGGCTCGAGCGGCACTTGCGCGAATTCGAAGGCGCGGTGCTGATCATCACCCACGATCGCTACTTCCTCGACAATGTCACCGGCTGGATTCTGGAGCTCGATCGCGGCCGGGGCGTGCCCTATGAAGGCAATTATTCGGCCTATCTCGAAGCCAAGGCCAAGCGCTTCGCCCAGGAGAAGAGCGAAGACGCTGCCCGCGCCAAGGTGCTGGAGCGCGAAAAGGAATGGATGGGCCAGTCGCCCCAGGCCCGCCAGGCCAAGTCCAAGGCCCGCATCCGAGCCTATGACGAGCTGGTCAAGGTCAACGAAGCCCGCACCCAGTCGCACACCGCGCAGATCATCATTCCGCCCGGCGAACGGCTGGGCCAGAACGTCATCGACGTCGAAGGCCTGTCCAAGAGCTTTGGCGATCGCGTCCTGATCGACAACCTCACCTTCAAGCTGCCACCGGGCGGCATTGTCGGCATCATCGGCCCGAACGGAGCAGGCAAGACCACGCTCTTCAAAATGCTGACCGGCCAGGAAAAGCCCGATGCCGGCTCGGTCACCGTCGCTGAAAGCGTTCATCTCGGCTATGTCGACCAGAGCCGCGACTCGCTCGATCCCAAGAAGACCGTCTGGGAAGAGATTTCGGGTGGCGACGAAGTACTGTTGCTGGGCAAGCGCGAAATGAACTCGCGCGCCTATACCTCGACCTTCAACTTCAAGGGCGGCGACCAGCAGCAGAAGGTGGGCAATCTCTCGGGCGGGCAGCGCAACCGCGTGCACCTTGCCAAGATGCTGAAAAGCGGCGCCAACGTCTTGCTGCTCGACGAGCCGACCAACGATCTCGACACCGAAACCCTCGCGGCGCTGGAAGAGGCGCTCGAGGAATTTGCCGGTTGCGCCGTGATCATCAGCCACGATCGCATGTTCCTCGATCGCCTGGCGACCCACATGCTGGCCTTTGAAGGCGACAGCCATGTGGAATGGTTCGAAGGCAACTTCCAGGACTATGAGGCCGATAAGGTTCGTCGTCTCGGCGCCGATGCGGTCAACCCTAAGCGCGCTACTTATAAGCCGCTGACCCGATAATCTGTTGGACGCCCCTGTGGTTTGCAGGGGCGTCTTTTTTCATCCGCGACGGCGCTCGTGCTGGAGCGTCTCTGCCCTGCGAACGTTCAAGGTGACGGTCGCGGCGGGGATGTCGAAGCTTGAAGCGCGTTGAAAAGAAGAACCTGCCGCAAAAGACCTGTGCCGTCTGCCAAAGGCCGTTCACCTGGCGGAAGAAGTGGGAGAAGGTCTGGGACGAGGTTCAGTATTGCTCTGATGCCTGCCGAAGACAGCGGCAAAGCCGGCACTAGCAACCGAGAAACACCGCTGCCGGATCGGCGAAGGCGCCGCCAACAAAGCGCAGCCCTACGCTGCCGAGCGAGCGCCCCGCTTCATCGCGGACATCCATGTCAAAGCGCGTGCCAAGCCGCTGCGGCATCTCCAACACCGCTTCGCGCACTGCGTGGCGCGCCGCTTCGAAAGCCTGCTGCTGGTCCGCAAATTCGACGCCGACACTATCCTGCAGAACGCTGCCGTCTTGCTCTCTGGTGTCAAAGAAGAAGCGGGGCACAGCACTTCACCGCGTCAGGGGATTGGCGCTGAGGTCAAGGCAAGTCGATGCTCACCTGCGATGGCGGCAAGGCAGATCGCTTGTAAGACTTGGTTCAAGAGGTCAGGCATATTCGTCTCGCCAGGAAACCGGTGGTTCGATACCGAGCCAAGTGCTTCCAAAGCACCGCGCTACCAAGCGAACTGTGACTGATACGGGTTTTAGGCCCGGTTAGTTCCACCCTGGCGGCCAGCGACCCGATCAACTTCAGAAAACCCTTGGTTTTCCTTGGGTTCTTGCCCTATGGTCCGCCCAAGTGAGGGCAAGCCCCTGGTTTCCGCTTTGGGGAAATGAATGAAGATGTTGGTGACGGGGTGGCGCTGAGCGCCGTGTTTGCCCTCGCCGCTCCGGCTGGTGCTGCGCCGGGGCAATGCTCGATGACGGGTTACGGGACATTCAGCTGCGACGTCTCGGTCGATGGGGGCGGAATATCCTTCGTGCTTCCGGACCGTCAGGTCTTTGTCTTCGCGCACCAGGCCAACAACGAAGGCTTTGGCTACCTCATCGAAGACCAGGCCAGTGCTGGCGCGCGCCCCGACGAACTGGGCGCTTTCGCGCCGGTCGAGGGTGACCCGGGCTGCTGGTTTGGCCCCAAGGACGAAATTACTTTCTGCGCGGCGCTCGAGCAGTGACCGAGACGGGCGAACAGCGCGAGGGTTTTGCGTTCGAGATCGGCGGCGCGACGCTTGTCGGCCTCGAGCAGGGCGAAGGCCTGCCGGTGGTTTTTCTTCATGCCGGCGTCTGCGACAAGCGCATGTGGCTCGACCAGATGCAGGCCGTTTCGGATGTGGGCTGGCATGCTGTGGCCTATGACCGGCGCGGCTATGGCGAAACGGAAAGCCAGGACGAAACCTTCAACCACCTTGAAGACCTCGAAGCCCTGCTCGACGCTTTCGACATCCACGCGGCGGTGTTTGTCGGCTGTTCCATGGGTGGCGGACTGGCCGTCGATTTTGCGCTGGCGCATCCGGGGCGGGTGATCGGGCTGGTGCTGATCGGCACCTCGATCACTGGTGCGCCCTGGAGCGCGACGGCGGAAGAGCAGGCGATCGAGATGGCGGAGGAAGATGCCTTCGAGCGCGGCGATCGCGACATGCTCAACCGGGTGCAGGCGCATGAATGGCTCGATGGCCCGCGCGCCAAGAGCGGTCGCGTTGGTGGCGTCGCGCGCGAGCTTTTTCTCGACATGAACGGATGCGCGCTCGCCAAGCCAACACTGACTCAGGAAGAAGAGCGGCCGGATGCGTGGTCCCGCATGGAGGGCGTCAACACGCCGACGCTGCTGCTGGTTGGCGACGAGGATTTTTCGCCATTATCGACCGGCACGAGACCTTGTCCGAGACCATGCCCAATGCTTTTGCGGCAGTGCTGGAAGGCACGGCGCATGTTCCCAGCATCGAGCGGCCGGAACTGGTCAGTGCGATGATCGTGGAGTTTCTCGACGCGCTGGCCGGCGGCGACGATGAGGAAGACGAGGAGGCGGACGACTAATGCCGTCCGCCTGGGCCTCTTAGACTGCGAGAATGCCGTCGAAATGCTTGTCCAGCTGTGCCGTCGGCACATTGGTCAGGTCCTTATCCAGTTCTGCAACAACGGCCTTTTTCGTGTGGTCGGACAAAAGCTTGCGGAAATTTCCCAAGGCAATGGGTGCGGCAGCGATGACCAGGCGGTCGAAGGCGCCCTCCTTGGCCTTGCTGTCGATGACACCGGCGACGGTGCGCACGAATTCTGCCTCGCGGTGCTTGGAAGAATCGTTGCCGGATGTCATTGCGCCCCCGTTGGTCCGCGGCCATAGCCATCGGTGTCGATGTCCTTTGATTGCAGCGCGTCAATCGACCAATCGAGATCCTTGATGGTGGACAGTCCCTTGCCGGGTCCGCCATGCTCAAGCACACGGGCCTGGGTGCCGTCGGCGATCAGGATCCAGGTTACGGTCTTTTTCATCTGCAACTCCTCGAGTGATGCGTACGAGGAGGCAAACGCCCGAGTCCGGCAAAGGTTTGCCGGGTCATCACCGTTCTGGCCGTTGGCAATCAAAAGTTCTGATTTGGCGGCGTGTTCCGGCGCTGCTAGAGGGGCAGGGCGCCCGGCGTGGCGCGGAGCCTTTCCATGACCCAGAACCAGCCTTCGCCAGACCAGAGCGAAACCCGAAAGGGTGTGATCGCGGCGCTGCTCACTTACGGACTTTGGGGCGTGCTGCCGCTGCTGTTCCACGCGCTGGAACCGGCGGGGGCGGTGCTGATTGTTGCCGAGCGCACGGTGTGGTCACTTGTGCTGCTGGCACTGGTCATTGCGCTCTCAAAAAACGCAAAGATGTTGTCGCCGTCCTGTCGGACTGGCGACGCATGCGGGTGATCGCGCTGTCGGCGATTCTCCTGGTCGGCAATTGGCTGCTGTACGTCTGGGCAATCGCCACGGGGCAGGTGCTCGAGGCCAGTTTTGGCTATTTCATCAACCCGCTCGTCAATGTCGCAATCGGCATGGTGGTGTTGGGTGAGCGGCAAAATCGGCTGCAGAGCATCGCTATCGCCATTGCCTGCATCGCCATTCTGATCCAGGCCGTCGGGGTCGGCAATGTTCCCTTTGTGGCGCTGGGATTGGCGCTAACCTTTGGATTTTACGGGCTTATTCGCAAGACGGCCCAGACGGGGCCGGTCACCGGGCTCTTTGTCGAAACCCTGCTCGCAGCGCCTTTCGCGCTTGCCTATGTCGCCTATGACGTCGCGACCAAGGGCGTTGGCGTTCATGCCGATCCGACCTTGTTGCTGCTGCTGATCCTGACCGGTCCGGCGACCGCGGTGCCGCGCTTTGCTGTTTGGCTTTGCGGTGCGGCGGCTGCGGCTGACCACGATCGGCATGTTTCAATATATCTCGCCGTCGATCCAGTTTCTCCTTGCCATCACCTTGTTCGGTGAGGAGCTGACTCCAGTGCGCTTATTCAGCTTTGCGCTGATCTGGGTGGCGTTGATGCTGTTTTCCTTCAATAGTTTCAGGCAGCACCAGCGCTCGCGGGTCTAGTTGCGCGGATCACTTCGGCGATCTTTTGGAAGGTCGCGGCGAAGGGCGTGGCTTGCCGCCAGACCAGCATCAGTTTGCGCCCGGGGCCAGGGTCGCCGAGGCGATGCACGGCGATGCGGGGGTCGCTGGCTTCCTTGCGCAGCGCGATTTCGGGCAGGAGCGTGACACCCTGGCCGTTGGCGACGAACTCGACGATGGTGGAGAGAGACGTGGCGGCAAAGGTCTGGTGCTCGCCATCCAGCCGGCAGGCGGCAATGGCCTGATCGCGGAAGCAATGACCTTCGTCCAGGAGCAAGATGCGATCGGGCGGCAGGGCGGCGAGCGGCATTGCATCTTCACCCTTGGGCATGGCGAGAACGAAGCGATCTTCGAAAAGCTCGGCTGTTTCGAGCTTTGGTCCTTGCTGCGGTGGAAGCGTTGCGATGAGGGCAAGGTCGATGGTGCCGTCATCGAGCGCGGCCAGAAGCATCTCCGTGCGGCTTTCGCTGACGGCGAAGCGCAGGTCGGGGAGCTTGGCGGTGAGCGCGGGAAAGATTTCGGGCAGGAGGTAGGGCGCGACGGTGGGGATGAGGCCAAAGCGCAGGGGGCGGTTGGGCGCTTCCCGGCGGCCGGTGGCGAGGGCTTCGACGGCATCGGCGCGCTCAAGCGTTGAGTGCGCCAGTGCCAGAAACTCGCGGCCGAAAGGGGTGGGGCGCACGCCAGCTTTGAGACGGTCGAAGAGCGGCGTGCCGCACAGCGCTTCGAGCGTTTGGATTTGCTGGGACAGAGCGGGCTGAGACATGGCGCAGCGCTCCGCGGCGCGGCCGAAATGGCCGGTTTGGGCGACGGCAACGGCGCAGCGCATCTGGCGAAGGGAGATGGGCACGATAAGTTTATCCTATGGGTAAACCCAGAATAATCGATTGGCCCAATGATTGCTACGGCTCTATAACCCGCCTAAAGCAGCAAGGAGCCACTATGACCGATCCTAATCCCCACGCCCAATCCGCCTCCGCTGGCGAGTGCCCGGTCGATCACGGCCAGCATGGCAAGGGCGAAAGCAAGCGCGGTGGTCATCACCGCAACCGCGACTGGTGGCCCAAGGCGCTCGACGTTTCGATGCTGCACAACAACTCGGCCAAGTCCGATCCGCTGGGACCGGATTTCAGCTATCGGGAAGCGTTCAAGACGCTGGATCTTGAGGCGGTCAAGGCCGACCTGCGCGCGCTGATGACGGATTCGCAGGATTGGTGGCCGGCAGACTTTGGTCACTATGGTGGTCTCTTCATCCGCATGGCGTGGCACAGCGCCCGCACCTACCGCATCACCGATGGCCGCGGCGGCGCCGGCATGGGGCAGCAGCGGTTTGCGCCGCTTAATTCCTGGCCGGACAATGCTGCGCTCGACAAGGCGCGCCGCCTGATCTGGCCAATCAAGCAGAAATACGGCCAGGCGATTTCTTGGGCCGACCTCATGATCCTTACCGGCAATGTCGCGCTCGAATCGATGGGCTTCAAGACTTTCGGCTTTGCTGGTGGCCGCCGTGACGTCTGGGAGCCCGAAGAACTGTTCTGGGGTCCGGAAGGGACGTGGCTGGGCGACGAGCGCTATTCGGGCGAACGCCAACTGAGCGAGCCGCTCGGCGCCGTGCAGATGGGCCTCATCTACGTTAATCCGGAAGGACCGAACGGCAATCCTGACCCGGTTCGGGCCGCCTACGACATCCGCATGACCTTTGCACGCATGGCGATGAACGACGAAGAAACCGTGGCGCTGATCGCCGGCGGCCACACCTTCGGCAAGACCCATGGCGCAGGCGATCCGTCGTTGATCGCGGCTGAACCGGAAGGCGCGGACCTCGAGGATCAGGGCCTTGGCTGGAAGAGCAAGCATGGCACCGGTATCGGCAAGGACGCCATCACGTCGGGCCTTGAAGTCACCTGGTCGCAGACCCCGGTGCAGTGGAGCAACTACTTCTTCGAGAACCTCTTCAAGTATGACTGGGAACTGACCACGAGCCCGGCTGGCGCCAAGCAGTGGGTGGCCAAGACCGACGACCTCGTCATACCGGACGCCTTCGATCCGTTGCGCAAGCATCGCCCGACCATGCTGACGACCGACTTGTCGATGCGCTTCGATCCCGAATACGAAAAGATCTCGCGCCGCTTCCTCGAACATCCGGAGCAGTTTGCCGACGCCTTCGCGCGCGCCTGGTTCAAGCTGACCCACCGCGACATGGGGCCGAAGGTCCTCTATCTCGGCGCCGAAGTGCCGGCGGAAGACCTGATCTGGCAGGATGTGATCCCGCCCGTCGATCACGCGCTGATCAACGAAGGCGAAATCGCTATCCTCAAGACTCGCATCGCCGATGCCGGCCTCTCGGTTGCTGAACTCGTGGGCACTTCCTGGGCCTCGGCCTCGACCTTCCGCGGTTCGGACAAGCGCGGCGGGGCGAACGGCGCTCGCATTCGCCTCGCACCGCAGAAGGACTGGGACGTCAACAAGCCCACGCAGCTGGCTCGCGTTCTTGCCAAGCTCGAAGCAATCAAGGCGGACTTTGCGGCCGAAGGAAAGATCGTGTCGCTGGCCGATCTCATCGTTCTGGCCGGTGGCGTTGGTGTTGAACTGGCAGCGCGGGCAGGGGGCCACGATGTCGTGGTGCCGTTTACGCCTGGCCGCATGGATGCTTCGGCGGAGCAGACCGACCCGTCGTCCTTCGCTGCGCTCGAACCGCGTACCGATGGCTTCCGCAACTACCTGTCGAACCGCCGCTTCATGGAGCCGGAAGAAGCGCTGGTCGACCGTGCGCACCTGCTCAACCTCACGGCGCCGGAAATGACGGTGCTGCTGGGCGGGCTGCGTGTGCTCAATATCGGCGTCAACGAGCATGGCATCCTCACCGATCGGCCCGAGACGCTGAGCAACGACTTCTTCCTCAATCTTCTGTCCATGGACACGGTGTGGGAAAAGGTCGATGGCGATGACAACCTCTACCGCTCGCATTCGCGCAAGACCGGCGAGCGCAAGTGGACGGGTACGCGCGTCGACCTGATCTTCGGCTCGCATTCGCAGCTTCGTGCCTATGCCGAGGTTTATGCGCAATCGGATTCGGCGCCAAAGTTCGCCCGCGACTTCGTTGCGGCCTGGACCAAGGTGATGAACGCGGATCGTTTCGATCTGCGGGTTTGAGTAAAAAGGCGTGGAGGCTTACGGTCTCCACGCCACCTCTAAAACTTTAATCAAATTTGTTCTTTCTGTTTTAGCCCGCACAAGCAGGTCTCAAAGCACTCTCCCGGAAACGGATCGGCAGAAGCCGGGAGACATGCCTATGAGCGAAATCGACGAAGGCCACCGGGCGTTTGCTCAGTTCCGGGTCCTCAATGGAGAGGCCAACCACAACGAGCGTGAACAGCTGTTCCGCAACATGGCGCAGCTGTTCTCCTATGTCTCGGACCGCTGCGACGACGAGCAGGTCGCCCAATATGACGAAGTGCTGTGCCAGCTGGCCGAGCTCGTTGAGGTTGAGGCGCGCATACATGTCGCCAAGCTCCTGGCGCCGCTGGAGCGGGCACCCGGCACTGTGGTGGTCAAGCTCGCCAATGACGACATCGAGGTCGCCCGGCCGCTGCTCGAATTTTCGAGCGTGCTCAGCGACGACGACCTGATCGACATCGTTTCGCGCCAGTCCGAGGCCCATCGCGTTGCGATCGCCGGCCGTTCGGAGCTGCATGATCGCGTCGGCCAGGCGATTGTCGAACATGGCGAAACCGCTTCGGTGGTCCGGCTCGTGCGCAATAGTGGTGCAGAGCTGGATCGGGCGACCCTCGAGAAGCTGGTCGAGCGGGCGACCCGGGATGCGGAGATCGCGGCGGATCTTCGTGGCCGTCACGATATCGACTGGAAATCCTTGCGCGGCGAAATCGACCAGGCTGCCGGAAAAATCCTGCAGTCGCTCGGTGAAACCGAACGATCGCTCGATCCCGTGGTGGCGGGCAAGGTCAATACGGTCGTTTATAACCGCATCCGCAACCGCGCAGGCTTCAGCGCGCAGGAGTGGAAGGTCGCCTATAACCAGGTGCGCGGGCTCGCCGATCGCAAGCAGCTCGATGACCGCGCCTTGGCTCGGTTTGCGCGCTTCGGCTATGGTCACCATGCGGCCGCCGCCCTCTCGGTCATGCTCAGCGTTGCGCCAGAACTTGTGGTCAAATGGCTGGCAGCGCAGGATTATGTTGCGGTCACCGTGGCGGTGCGCGCTGCTGGGCTGAGCCCCGAACTCTTCGAGTCCATTGTCGGGACCTTGCCGTGGCGCGATCTTCCCAGCGACGCCGACAAGCGCATGGTGACCTCGCGCTTCGAGGCGCTGGATGCCGACGATGCCAAGAACATTTTCGAGCTGTGGCGCGCGCACTCGTTCCGCAAGCGGGGTGTCTCGGAGACGCGACAAAGTGCGTAATCGGGCTTAGGCCCTTGCGGCAAAAACGATATTCGGCTTTGCCCTAAACTCTGCTAGACCTCGCAAAACGCCGAAAGGATATGTGTGGTATGGAAGAACGCCGGAGCATGGATCAAAGTGGCCTCAGAGCCGCGCTCCGCGATCATACCGCCCACACGCATCAGCAGCTGGATGCCCTTGTCGGAGAATTTGCGAATGCCGAACAGTATACGGCATTCGTGCTCAGCAGTTTCCGGTTTCGGTCTGCCACCGAAGGCGCGGCTTCCGGCAGTGGTGTTTGGGAACCATTGGCGCTGGTTAAGGATTTGCGAGACGATCTTGACGACCTTGGCGCTGCTGTCCCATCGACAGAAGCGCCATTGGAGATGACGACGCGTTCCGAAAAGCTCGGCGCACTTTATGTGCTGGAGGGATCGGCGCTGGGGGCTCGGTTGCTGCAGAAGCGGGCAGAAGCTATCGGCTTTACTCCTGACTTTGGCGCGCGGCACCTCGCGCAGCAGACTGGTGACAATGGCCGCTGGAAGCGGTTTCTGGCGGTTCTCGAAGACCCGCATCTGGACAAAAACGCGGTGCTTGCCGCAGCGCAGCGCGTGTTCGAGATAGCGCTCCGCATCAATGCGGAGGCAGCACATGAGTGCGCTTGAAGAGGTAAACCTCACCAATTGCGATCTGGAGCCAATCCATATTCCTGGCTCGATCCAGCCCTATGGCGTGATGCTGATCGTACATCCGGGCTCCGGCGAAATCGTCGGCTATGCCGGTGTGACGCAGGTTTCCGAGGGGCTGCTGGGCCAGCAGCTTGGTAGCGTCCTCGGCCTCCAAAGCTCGGGGATCATGCCGCTTTTGCCGCGAACCGGTGTGCACGTTCTGGGTGAAGTGCAGTTTGCGGGTGAAGCGAAGGATGCCGTTGCCTATGCAAGCGGCGAGCACCTGGTGATCGAGCTCAGCGAAAAGAGCGATGACTCGAGATTGGACGCCGGGTTTCTGGCGCAGCTGGATTCGCTTGAAAGCCGCTTGGAGAAATCAACGAGCCTCAGCGAACTCTCCGCCGAAGCTGCAGAGATTTTCCAGCGGCTTACCGGCTACAGCCGGGTGATGGTCTACCAGTTTGTGGACGACGATGCGGGCGTGGTGCTCGGGGAAAGCATCTCGGACGACTCGCCGAGCTTCATGCACCATCATTTTCCCGCCTCGGATATTCCGCGACAGGCGCGCGCGCTCTATGTGCGCAACAAGGTGCGGGTCATCGCCGATGTCCACTACGAGCCAGCGCCGATCGTCAGCGCAAGCAGCGATCTCAAGTCGATCGATCTTAGCGATTCGACGCTGCGCAGCGTGTCGCCGGTGCATATCCAGTATCTCAAGAATATGGGCGTCGCCGCGTCCGCCTCGATGTCGATCGTCAAGGATGGGGTGCTTTGGGGGCTGATCGCCTGCCACCATCATGCGCCGCGGCCGCTGTCGCTCAATACGCGCCTCGCTTGCCAGGCCATGGCGACCAGCCTTGCGCGCCTGGTCAAGGCGCGAGAGGAAAACGAGCTTTATCGCGAGCGCGTGCGCCTGCGCTCACAGGAAGATGCGGTTATGGGCCGGCTCGGTGCCGACGAAGGGCTCGATATCTTCCTGCGCAATTCGGGCGTCGATCTCTCCCGCCTGCTGCAGGCGGATGGCTTTGCCGCGGTGCAGGGCGTCGAAATTTTTACCTCCGGTCATTGCCCGGATCCTGTCGATGTTCGTTCGATCGCCGACTTTGTGCGCATGCAAGCCGTTGCGCGGCCCTTTGCGACTAACCAGCTCTCTACGCAGCTTAAGGGTGCGGATGCCTATCGCGACACAGCGGCGGGTCTTCTGGCCGTGACCATGTCGACGGAAGTGCCGACCATTCTGATGTGGTTCCGGGCTGAAAAGCTGCAGACCGTCAAGTGGGCGGGCAATCCGCACAAGAATGTCGACCACTCCCCGGGTGCGGTTCTGACGCCGCGTTCCTCGTTCGAGGAATGGTCGGAAAGCGTCAGCGGCCGCTCCAAGGACTGGACGCATGCTGAGGTCGAATCGGCGGCGCGCATCGTTCGGCTGATGCTGGAGGCGCGAAACAATGCACGCATCCGGCAGCTCAACCGCGAGCTGACAACGACATTGGCGGAAAACGAAAACCTGCTGCAGCAAAAAGACTTCTTGATGCGCGAGGTCAATCATCGCGTGCAGAACAGCCTGGCGCTGGTGGGAGCGTTTTTAAAAATGCAGGGGCGCTCGGCTACGCCGGAAACGCGCCAGCAGCTTGACCAGGCGCAAAATCGCCTTTTGGCAGTGTCGCTTGCCCATCGCCGACTGTATCAAGATGACAGCGTCGAGATCATCGACCTGTCGCGCTATCTCGACGAGCTGGTCCGCGAGCTGATCGCCACCATCGACACAGGCTGGGAAGACAAGATCACGCTCGATCTGGCGCCCATGCTGATCAGCACCGATCGTGCTGTGACCGTGGGCCTGATCGTCAACGAACTCCTGACCAATCTTGCCAAATACGCCTATGGCGGGTCGACCGGGCCGGCCTTGATCCGCCTCGAGCAGTATCGCGACAATCTGCGGCTTGTTGTGCAGGATCGCGGCCAGGGCATCAGCGGGGCCGTGGGCGGCACCGGCTTCGGCGCGAAGATGCTCAACACGCTGGTGCAGGGGCTCGATGGTACCCTCACCTATGAGGACAACGCTCCCGGCGTGCGCGCGATCGTCTCCGCGCCGATCCGACCGCGCGCCTGAGACATATAAAATTTGCTGGACCACCTCATAGCCGGGATATAAAGACTTCTTTATATCCGAGGTGGCGATGAGCGGTTTGGGCGATTTGGTGGGCGTGCTGAAGGCAGCGGGCGAAAGCACGCGGCTGCGCCTCTTGGCCTTGCTTGCCGATGGCGACCATTCGGTCAAGGACCTGACCGAAATCCTCGACCAGAGCCAGCCGCGGGTTTCGCGCCATCTCAAATTGCTGGCAGATGCCGGGCTTGTGGAGCGCCATGCGGAAGGCGCCTGGGCCTACTATCGGCTGGCGCCGAACGGGCAGGGGGCGGACCTTGCGCGATGGCTGACCGCTCGCGTCGATCCCGCCGATCCCGAGCGTCGACGCGACCGGGCGCGGCAGGTGGAAGCGCGCGGGGCGCAACAGGCCCTTGCGGCAGATTATTTCGCCAAGGTTGCCGAGAGCTGGGACCTGCTCAAGACGCTCCACGTTCCCGAAGCGGCGGTGGAAGCTGCGGTGCTGGCGGAATTGGGCGGACGCAGCGTCGATCTTCTGGTGGACTTAGGGACCGGCACGGGGCGCATGCTGGAAGTGCTGGCGCCGGCTTACAAGCATGGCGTTGGCATCGATTCGAGCCGGGAAATGCTTGCTGTGGCACGGTCGCGGCTGGCGGGTGCCGGTCTAGCGCATGCGCAGGTGCGGTTGGGCGATATCGGGGCCCTCGACCCGGCTACGGGCCCGGCCGATGTCATCGTCATTCACCAGGTGCTGCATTATTTCGACGATCCGGGGCGGATGCTGGCGCAGGCGCGTCGCTTGCTGAAGCCGGGAGGGGAAATCCTCATCGTTGATTTTGCGCCGCACGACCTTGAATTCTTGCGCAGCGAGCACGCGCATCGCCGCCTTGGCCTTTCGCGCGAACAGATGAGCGGCTGGGCGGGCTTGGCCGGCCTTGATGTGCTCGCCATGCGCGAATTTCCCAGCGACACCAAAGATGGCGGCTTGACCGTGTGCCTCTGGCATCTCGGCGATCGCAACAGGACGGAATGACTATGCTAGACGACAATTTTCGCGCCAGCCGCCAGACTGCCGACCAGCGCCCGGAATTGCAGCTGTCGTTCGAGTTCTTTCCGCCCAAGACCGATGCGATGGAAGAGCGCTTCTGGGACAGTATCGGCAAGCTGGCGCCGCTTGGGCCGCGCTTCGTGTCCGTCACCTATGGTGCGGGCGGCTCGACGCGGGAGCGCACGCTTCGCATGGTCAAGGGCATTACGGCCGATAGCGGCGTGCCTGCTGCTGCGCATTTGACCTGCGTCGGCGCCAGCCGTGACGAAGTGGATGCCGTCGTGCGTGGCTATCAGGAGGCCGGGGTCAACCGCATCGTGGCGCTGCGCGGCGATCCGCCGGAAGGCGTCGGGCATCCGTTCACGCCGCATCCGGATGGCTACAAGAATGCCGCGGATCTTGTCGCAGGCATTCGCAAGATCGGCGATTTCGACATTTCCGTCGCGGCCTATCCGGAAAAGCATCCGCAAAGCCCGGATTGGGACAGCGACATCGACAACCTCAAGCGCAAGCTCGACGCCGGCGCCGATCGCGCCATCACGCAGATGTTTTTCAGCAATGGAGATTACCTGCGCTACGTCGAGCGTGCTCGGAAAGCCGGCGTCACGGCGCCCATCGTTCCGGGCATCCAGCCGATCCACTCGTTCAAGCAGATTTCTGGTTTTGCGGCGCGGTGCGGGGCATCGATCCCGGACTGGCTGGCGGAGCGTTTCGAGGGGCTGGACGATGAGCCGGAGACGCATTCGCTCGTCGCGGCTGCCGTCGCTGCAGAGCAGGTGACCGAGCTTTTGGATGAGGGCGTAACGGAGTTCCACTTCTATACGCTCAACCGCTCGAACCTCGTGTTGGCACTGGCGCGTTTGCTTGGCCGGCGGCCCTAGACACGTTTTTGTTCATCCCCTGTTCAGGCTATCAGCACAAATGTGATAGGGTGACCTTTCATATTCTGGCCACGAAAAGACGCGATGTCCGCGTGCTTGTCGGGGGCATAACTGGAACAGTGGATCCTCATGCAGATTGATCGCCGCATAACCAATGGACTGGCCTGGGCCGGCGCCGTGCTGGTCGTGGCCATCCCCGCCGCAGACTTTGCCATGCGCCAGCTGGATCCGAGTGTCGCGCCACCGCAGGTGGCCGTGGTGCAGGTCGATTCGGCTGATGAGGCTGTCAACTTGCCCACGCCGACCGCGCAAAGGCCGGCGACTGCTGCCGCGGAGCCTAAGACCACCGAGGTTGCCGTTGCCACTCCTGCCACGACTTCTGCCGCGCGCCCGGCTGGCGGAAGCGCTGTCGATAGTTTCATCGAATCCGGTCGTGAGCTTCCCAGCTATATCAGTGGCAGTGGCAACAGCTCTGCCGCCGCGGCGACGCCTGCCCGTCCCACCACGCCTGCGCCGGCAGCTGCACCAAAGCCAGCCGCCTCGCCGCAGGTTGCGGCTGTACCGGCCCGGCCAGCGACTACCGCTCCGGCAACGACCACGACTATGCAGCCCGCGACTGTGACCCCCTCGACCAGCGTTGCAGCCGTTCCGCCCAAGCAGGTGACGATGCCGACCCCGGTGTCCCAGCGTCCGCCATCCGTGGCGCAGGCTCCTGCAGCCCCGTTGATCATTCCGCGGCAGCAGGCGCCTCTGATCGTGGACGAAGCTCCGGCCGTGATGACGGCGGACGACCTCGAAGATTGGGAATCGGGTCCGCTGTCAGATTTTCTGGCCCGCCGCGGTAATCGCGCGCAGGCCGAGCCGGTGGTCGAGCCGGACTATGACGATGACGGCTTCTTCTTCGACGAGGAGCCCCGCACGCGCGTACAGCCTCTGTCGCGTGCCTATGGCGAAGGGTTCTATTATCCATTCTCCGACTAGCGCGGACCTGCAATACCGCCCATGCGGTAGACCGCCACATTTCAGATCGATACTGTTTCGGAGCACTGCGTCGCCATTGGCGGCGCAGAGTGCCTGAGACGAGGACGACCATGCTGTGCTGTGTGCGCAAAGCCGAAGATGACCGGGCCCGGTGGCAAAAGTTCACCAGGTTCATTGGTTCGTTTACGGCCCGGACTGGCCTTTCGGGACGTCTCGCCAATATTCTCGACCCCGATAGCTGGCTGCCGGGCGGGCGCGACGCTGCCTTCACTTTGGCGCTGATTGCGCTTTCCGCGAAGATGGCGGTGGCCGACGGTGCGGTGACTGCTTCGGAAATCCGGGCTTTTAGCGCGACGGTCGAAATCGCCAAGGGCAACGAGCCGCAGGTCGAGCGACTGTTCAACCTAGCCAAACAGGATGTCGCCGGCTACGACGCCTATGCGCGCAAGGTGGCTCGGTTTTTCGCCGACACGCCGGACACGCTCGAACACGTGCTGGACGGTTTGTTTTTCATCGCCACCGCTGACGGCCTCGTGCATGAGGCGGAGTTGGATTACCTGCGCGATGTCAGCGGCATCTTTGGTTTCGACGAGGCGCGCTTTGAGCAGATTGCTGCCCAGCATGTGATGCTGGAAGAGGGGTGGACCCCTATACTGTGCTGGGCCTCAGCCACGATGCGCCGCCCGACGAAGTGCGCCGTGTTTATCGCCGTCTCGTGGCCGAACACCATCCGGACCGGCTTATTGCCAAGGGCGTGCCGGAAGACCTGATCGATGTGGCGACGGCGCGGATGGCGGCGATCAACCTGGCCTATCAGGCGCTGACCAAGCCGAAGGCGCAGCCGCTGTTGACGAGCCCGGTAAACGCTTGACGGCGCAGCATGCGTCCCGCACATATCCGCGCGCCAGTTGACCGGGTGACCGCTGGCGGGTGGGTAACTGCCCGTTGGAGGAAAGTCCGGGCTCCATCGAAACACGGTGGCGGCTAACAGCCGCCGGGGGCGACCCCAGGGAAAGTGCCACAGAAAGCAAACCTCTCCGGCATGCCGGAGGAAGGATGAAAGGGTGCGGTAAGAGCGCACCGGGCTTCTGGCAACAGCGGCCGCACGGTAAACCCCACCGGGAGCAAGACCAAATAGGGATGACGCGGGCTTCATGCCCAGCCTGTTTCGAGGCCAGATCATCCGGGTTGGTTGCACGAGCGCCCTGGCGACAGGCGCCTCAGATGAATGGTCACCACGTCGCGGCAACGCGGCCCTACAGAACCCGGCTTATAGGTCAACTGGCGTTTTCCTCTAAAGCCCCACCGCCTTCTTGAGAATCTCATCGATGCGGGTCTGCCAGCCTGGTCCCTGAGCCTTGAACCGTTCGATCACTTCGGGGCTAAGACGTATCGATACTGGTATTTTCTTCGGCAGACGCTGAACCCCTCTTGTCTTGGGGAAAGATTTCAAGACTTCTTCGGGCAGCACGTCATGGGCCGGTTTGGCTCGGGCGAAGTCCGCTTCAGTCCATTCGGGATTATCGTCGTCAAAGCTCGGGTTTGAAGACATAGCGGTTCATCTCCTTTTCATGGGCACGACGCAGGCTGATTGCACGAACCTCACCACCGCGGGATGTGAAGACGAGGCAGTAGGTCTCACCATCGATTAGACCCCAAGCTCGATATCGGACTTCACCATAATCGAAGCGATTGTCTTCCAAGACCGTCAGGATTTCGAGTTCACCAGCGCGTGCCAGGGAAATCTGATGCTTGACGATGTTTGTCCGATCTTTCTCTTCGTCAAACTCGATTGCCATATTGATTGTATATACAATTTGGCTGAGGGCGTTGCAAGTCTACTGTGGTTGACCGCGGTGCAACTTTCAGGCCGGAAAACCCTTGGGTGGCCACGTCTGTTGTGGAGAGAGAAATGACCGACAAGGAAAAGGATGTTGCCTTTTTGGCGGATGAGTTTGGGCTGACGGCTCGCCGTGCCGCGGCGCTGGTTTCCGGGACGCCGGAGGAGGCGAGCGCCTTGGCCCAGGCGCAGCTCGAGGCGGAGCGGAACAAGGACCCTTATGGCGATGTGCCGGCGCCTGTGTCGCCTGAGGAGCACGAAGTTGAGGGCAATGGCGGCTTGCAGAAGACGGTGGTCCGAAGGCCGAACAAGGCCAGCCGGACCGGGCCCTAAGCCTCGAAGCTGACGAGAACCTGCGTTCCGGGGCCGCTACCGTAGCCAACCTGGGCGCCCAGGCTGATCGCCATGGCCTTTACGATGCGACTGCCGAGGCCCGTGCCCTGGGGTTTGTCGGTGCCGGAAAAGCCAATGCCGTCGTCTTCGACGATCAATTGCACCTGGGTGCCGTCGCGGAACATGCGCACACGGACCTCGCCGGGTTCACTGCCAGTGTAGGCATATTTCATCGCGTTGGTGACGAGTTCGGTGACGATGACGCCCAGTGATGCGACCTTTTCGGTGGGCATGGGAAAGCCCTGGACATCGACGCGCAGGCGGGCCGTTTGCCCTTCGGCCTGGAGCGTGTTTTCCAGTTCGCCGATAAGGCCGTTGAGGTAGTCGCCGGTGTGGACGCTGCGCACGTCCTCTGAGGTATAAAGGTGGCGATGGACGCCGGCTATGGCCTGGATGCGAACCTGGGTCTCGGAAAGGGCGCGCTTGGCTTCGGGGTCTTCGACGGCGTTGCTCTGAAGACCCACCAGGGCCGCCACCATGGCCAAGCTGTTGGCAACGCGGTGGTTGACCTCGCCAAGCAGCAATTCGGCGTGTTCGCGGGCTTCGCGGACTTCCCGCTCGGCCTTGGCTTTGGCGCGGTTGAGGCGGACGTGGTCGATGGCGTGGTCGATGGAGGCGACAAGGAGCTCCATGAACTCTTCGGCGCCCGATTTCGGCACGAAGTCGGTGGCGCCGGATTTGAGCGCCGCCACGGCGATCGCCATTTCCGCAGAGCCGGTGACGTAGACAACGGCCGGCCGATCTTCCAGTGTTTCCATGCCCTTGAGCACGTCGAGGCCGGTGCCGGTGGGGAGGTAATGATCGAGGGCGACGACGTCGAAGGTGGTCGAGCGGATCATTTCGAGGCCAGCTTCGCCGGTTTCGGCATGCGCGAAATCGTAGCCGCGCCGTGCCATGGCCTTTTGCACCAGGCGGGTCAGGCCTGGGTCATCATCGATGTAAAGGACATGGGGCGTGCTGGTGGGCATCGATCTTATTCGGCTTCGGGGATCTGCATCACTGAGAAGAACAGGCCCAACTGCTTGATCGCATTGGCAAAACCGTCATAGTCGACGGGCTTGGTGATATAGACGTTGGCGCCCAGGTCGTAGCAGCGCTGGATCTCGCGCTGGTCGTCGGTGGTGGTGAGGACCACGACCGGCGAGCGCTTGGTGTGCTCGTTGCCTTTGACCTTTTCGAGGATGTCGATGCCGGTCATGTCGGGCAGGTTGAGGTCCAGCAGCACCAGCAGCTGGCGTCCCTTGTTGACCAGACCCGTGCCATCGGGACCAAGCAAGAACGACAGCGCATCGGTGCCGTTGGTGAAGGATACGATCTCGTTGGCGACGCCGGCGCGACGAATGTTCTTTTCGATGAGGCGCGCATGGCCCTCATCGTCTTCGACCATGATGATGGTCACAGGACGGGCGTTGTTCATGCTGCATTTCCCAGATAGCCGCGAAGGTCGCGCGGCAGATTGACGATGAAGGTGGTGCCTTGGCCCAGAGTCGATGTCAACGTAACATCACCGCCCAGACTGCGCACCATTGTGCGCACATGGGCAAGGCCGATGCCTTCGCCCGGGTGATTTTGCGTGCCGGAGCGGCGGAAGAGTTCGAAGACGCGCTCGTGATCCATTTCGGCAATGCCGCGGCCGTTGTCTGCGACTTCGATGACGACGCGATTGCCGGGCAGGTGGCGCGCGCTGATCGAGACGCGTAGGGGACGCGATGGGTCCTGGTACTTGATGGCATTGTCAAGGAGGTTGCCGAGCACCTGTTCGATGGAGAGGCGATCGGTAAAGACCTGGCCGACGCGGATGTCGGTATCGATCTCCCCCTGGCTGTCGGCGACCTGGTGGTGGACGGCGGCGGCGCTGGCTTCGGCGAGTTGCTGAAGGTTGACCGGCTCGGGCTTGAGCTGGCGGCGGCCTTCGCGAGAAATCTTGAGGATGGCGTTGATCAGGCCATCCATCTTGCGCGTGGCGGCGCGGATGAAGGACACCGCTTCCGGCAGATCGGTCAGCGCCGCTTCGCGCGCTTCCACCGCTGTCGGTGTAGCGTCTTCCTTGGGCTGGGCCTCGATATAGGTCTTGACCGCCTGGACGCCGGTTTCGAGCTCGCTGGTAAAGCCCATGATGTTGACCAGCGGCGCGCGCAGGTCGTGGGTCACGATATAGGCGAAACGCTGGATTTCCTCGTTGGCCTTGCCGAGGTCGGCGGTGCGTTCCTTGACCCGTTCTTCGAGCCCGGTGTTGAGCTCTTCCACGGTGCTGCGGGCGCGGGCCAGTTCGCGGGTATAGCTGATGACCGCCCAGAAGGCGCCGGCGACAACGGCGAGGATGACGAGGCCGCCGGCGATCGAGACCCAGCGCAGAAGGTTGAAGGTGCTGCGCTGATTGGCGACGCCCTCGGTCAGCCTCTGGTCGACGGCTTCGATGAACTGATCGAGGAAGCCGCGTATCGCGTCCTGCGTCGCCTTGCCCTCATTGGTATCGACAATGGCGTTGGCCGCGGCAGAATTGCCTTCACGCACGAGATCGATGGTGCGTGCCATCTCGCCGAGTTTTAAGGCCACATCGGTCTTGAGCGTTTCGATATAGGGCTTGGCCTGGGGATAGGGCGCCAGAACCTGATCGAGGGCGATAAGCTGCTCGTCCACCTTGGGCAGGGCACCATTGTAGAGGTCGAGATAGTCCTCGTTCTGCGTCAGCAGAAAGCCGCGCTGGCTGGATTCGATGTCCTGAAGCGTGACGCGTAGATCGACGGCCGCGCGGCGGGCGATGCGGCCCTGGATGACTTCGTCGAAATAGCCCTGGCTGCGCTCGACCAGATAAACATTTGTGCCGATGATGCCGAGAAGAGCCAAAAGCCCGACCAGAAGCAGGAGCGCGGTGGCGCGCACGAAAGTCTGGTTCGTAATCGGCATCAGAGTCCCCGGATTTATTGCCTTCATATCCGATCGGGGCGGCAGGGCAATATCCCATGCGAAAGCCAGCGCACTATTGCTGATGAACAGCGTGGAAACGCATATGGGAAACAGATTCTTAAGCGTCGGCGTGCAGAATCCGGATCGAGTTTAGTAGACCGGTCGGCGGGCCGGGTGGAGTGTTGGCAGATATGGGCAAGTCATCGCTGCCCGAGATGGAGACGCCCGGCGGCCCGCATGTGCCTGTCCTTTTGGACGAGGTGCTCGCCGCCCTTGCGCCCGTGGCCGGCAAGCGCATCGTCGATGGGACCTTTGGGGCGGGTGGCTATTCGCGCGCGCTGCTTGAGGCAGGTGCCCATGTCATCGGCATCGACCGCGATCCGTCGGTGCAGCCGCATGTCGCGGCGCTGTCGGCCGAGTTCGGCGATCGCTTCACCTTTGTTCAGGGTACGTTTTCGGAACTGGATACGCTTGCGTCCGGCCTTGGGCCGATCGATGCGGTAGTGCTCGATATCGGCGTTTCGTCGATGCAGCTGGATCAGGCGGAGCGCGGCTTTTCGTTCATGCGCGACGGGCCGCTCGACATGCGGATGAGCCAGTCGGGGGAAAGTGCCGCCGATCTGGTCAATGGGCTCGAGACGGAAGAGCTCGCCAACCTGCTTTATGCCTTTGGCGAAGAGCGCAAGTCGCGGCGCATTGCCCAGTTCATCGTGGCGGCGCGGGAAACGGCGCCCATAACCACGACGCTGGGCCTCGCGCGGATCATCGAAAAGGCCATCGGGCGCAAGCCAGGCGATGCGCATCCGGCAACGCGGTCGTTCCAGGCCTTGCGCATCGCGGTCAATGGCGAGTTCGACCAACTGGTCGAAGGATTGTTTGCGGCCGAACGGCTGCTGCCTGAAGGCGGAACTCTGGCCGTAGTGAGCTTTCATTCGCTCGAGGACCGGATCGTCAAACGGTTCTTCGATCCCGACAAGGGTGGGCCGGCCGCCTCGCGCCACCTGCCGCAGGCGGTTGTCGAACCGTTGCGGTGGCAAAGAGTGTCGAAGGCAGTCAAATCCGGCGAGGCCGAATTGGCGCGCAACCCACGGGCCCGGTCGGCAGTGTTGCGCAGCGGTGTTCGGACGGCGGAGCCGGCGCGGACCGTTTCCATGCAGGGACTTGGCGTGCCGCAGATCAGGGGCGTTGCATGATCCGCACCATCAATATCGTTCTGGTCTTCGTTTCGGTCGCGATGCTGGCCGGCGTCTATGGGCTCAAGTTCACGATCGAGGGCACGGCTGCGGAGCGCACGGCGCTTTCCGCCAAGATCCACGAACAGGAAGGCGAGCTTTCGCTGCTGCAGGCCGACTGGGCGGTGCTGAACCAGCCCGGCCATGTTGAGCCGATCGTGCGGCGCCATGAGGTGGAGCTTGCCGTCGGGCCGGTGAAGCAGGAGCAGTTCGCCGCCTTCACCGCCATCCCGATGCGCCCGGCGCGCCCGGACACCGCCGCAATGGACGCTCTGTTCCAGGCCGTGGCGGAAGGCATCGATCCGATCGACGCGATCCTTGAACTGGAAGGCATCGAGTAATGGCTATCACCGCCGACGACTTTTCGCCCGCCATCGCGCTCGACGGGGCCCGCAAGCAGCGCGTCAACCTGACCCAGGCGCGCATCCGCTGGATGATCCTGGCACTGTTTCTGGCCTTCGGCCTGATCTGCGGGCGCCTTGTCATGCTCGGGATGGTCGAGACCGACCAGAGCATCGAAGGGCAGACCCGCGACGTCATCCAGGCCAGCCGTCCGCCGATCCTTGATCGCAACGGGCTCGAAATGGCGGTCGATATCCGAGTGCCGTCGCTTTACGCCGAGCCCCGTCGCATCGTCGATGTCGAGGAAGCGGTGCGCAAGCTGCGCACGGTGCTGCCGGACCTCAAGGAAGACTGGCTGCGCAATCGCCTTTCCGGCGACAAGGGGTTCGTCTGGGTGCAACGCGAGCTGACGCCGGCGATCGAAGACGCCGTGATGCAGCTGGGCATTCCCGGCGTCGACTTCATCACCGAGTCCAAGCGCTTCTATCCGGGCATGCGCGAGGCTTCGCATATTTTGGGCTCCACCAACGTGGACAACCAGGGCATTTCCGGCATCGAGCGGCATATGGACACCGAATCCATTGCCCTCTTGCAGGAGCTTGGTCTTGCCCGGGGCGCGGCGCTGACGCCGGTCGAACTTTCGATCGACATGCGCGCGCAGCATGTGATGCATGACCAGGTCGTCGATGCGATGACGCGCTACCAGGCCATCGCGGCGGCGGGCGTGATGATGGATATCCATACCGGCGAGATCATTGCGCTGGCGTCGGTTCCTGATTTCGACCCCAACGATCCTTCCAGCGCCCTGGTCAAGGATACGTTTAATCGCGTGACCTCGGGTATTTTCGAGCCCGGCTCGACCTTCAAGACGGTAACCCTTGCCGGCGCCCTCGACAGCGGCATGGTCAAGCTCACCGATCAGTTCGATGCGCGCTATGGCGTCCGCTTCGGCCGGTTCACCATCGACGATTTCCACGGCAAGCACCGCATCCTCAGCCTGCCAGAAGTGTATAAATACTCGTCCAATATCGGCACCATCCGCGTGATGCAGGCCATGGGCAAGGAAGCGTTTCGCGATTTCCTGAGCACGATGAAGTTCGACAAGCGCGTCGACTTCGAGCTGCCGGAAATGCGCGTGCCAACCGTGCCGGGCAGCTTTTCGGAAGTGGGCGCCGCCACGGCTTCGTTCGGCCACGGCCTTTCCGTATCGCCACTGCATCTGGTCACCGCCTATGCGGCTTTTGCCAATGGCGGCAATTACATCTCGCCCACGCTCTACAAGCGCAGCGTGACCGAGGCGGAGCCGCTTTATGAGCGCGTCATTTCGGAAGATACCAGCGCCTCAATGCGCTACCTGATGCGGCTCAATGCCATTTCCTCGGGTGGTTCGGGGTCGCAGATGAACAAGGCGGCCCTTGGCTACCGCGCAGGCGGCAAGACCGGCACGGCGGAAAAGGTGGTGGATGGCCGCTATTCGTCGAGCAAGGTCACCAACTTCTTCGCCTCGGCCTTCCCGCTCGATAATCCAAAATATGCCATGGTCATCATGGTGGATGAGCCCAAGGCCGAAAACCCGCAGTCGGGCACGACGGCTGGCTGGAATGCCGGCGCAATTACCGGCCGCGTCATCCAGCGGGTTGCGCCCATGCTTGGCATTGCGCCAGATTTCAGCGAAGCGCTGGACCAGCAGATCGTTCCGGCCTCCGTCCGTCAGCTTTATCCAGAAGGATTCTGACTTTCATGTCTATCAGCGTCACTCAGCTGCTCGAAGGCTCCGGCGCCCGTCCGAAAAAGGGACTGGGCGCGGTTTTCGGGCTGAACTCGGACAGCCGGCGGATCGAGCCGGGCGATATCTTCTTCGCGCTGCCCGGCAACAAGGTGCATGGCAACCAGTTCGTGCAAAGCGCGGTGGATCGGGGTGCCTTGGCGGTGGTGACCGACATCGCGCCGCCCGGCGATCCTGGTGTGCCGGTTATCATCGTCAAGGATGTGCGCGCCGCCTATGCGCGGGCAGCAAGCCGGGTGTTTGAGCCGCAGCCGGAAATCCTCGTTGCCGTGACGGGTACCAATGGCAAGACGTCGGTGGCGTCCTTCGTGCGCCAGATCTGGGACCATGCGGGGGTTCCCGGCGCCAGCATCGGTACGCTTGGGATCGAGACCAGCAAGCGCACGATCGAGGGCGCGCTGACGACGCCGGATTCACGCACGTTGCACCAGGCGATGCGGGCGCTGAAGGCCCAGGGCATCGACCATGTGGCGCTGGAAGCCTCGAGCCACGGGCTCGACCAAAGACGCCTCGATGGCACGCATTTCGAGGCCGTGGCCTTTACCAATCTCAGCCGCGACCACCTCGATTACCACAAGGACATGGACGAGTATCGCAGCGCCAAGCTCCGGCTTTTCACCGATCTGCTGGTCGATGGCGGCGCCGCGATCGTCAATGTCGACGATCCCGAGCACGAGCAGTTCATGTTTGCGGCGCTCGGCGCCAGCGCGACGCTGCTGACGGTGGGACGTGAGGGCGCCTATATCGAGATCCTCTCGATCAAGCCGGAAGGCTATGGCCAGCGCGTCGAGGTGCGGCATATCGGCGAGAAGGTCAATTTCCACCTGCCGATCCCGGGCGAGTTCCAGGTTTCGAACGCGCTGATCGCGGCGGCTCTGGCGATGTCGGCGGGCGTGGACAAGGCGGATGCATTCGCTGCGCTGCCCGAGCTCGTGGGCGCACGGGGACGGTTGGAGCTGGTGGCCGAGCACAACGGCGCGGCGATTTTCGTGGACTATTCGCACAAGCCCGAAGCGCTGCGCATGGCCTTGCAGACGCTGCGGCCCTATGTCACCGGCGAGCTCAAGGTCGTGTTCGGTTGCGGCGGTGATCGCGACAAGGGCAAGCGGCCGCAGATGGGCGAGATCGCAAGCGATCTGGCCGATGTGGTGATCGTCACCGACGATAATCCGCGCACCGAAGATGCGGCGACGATCCGTGCCGAGGTGATGGCCGGCGCTAAGGGTGCGCAGGAGATCGGCGATCGCAAGACCGCCATCCGTGAGGCCGTGCGGTCGCTCAAGAAGGGCGATGTGCTGCTGGTCGCGGGCAAGGGTCACGAGACGTACCAGATCATCGGCACGACGAAGTCGCATTTCTCCGACCATGAGGAAGTGCTAGCGGCGGTGAAGGGGTAAGTAGCCCCCACGCGGCCTCCCCGTTAGGCGGGGAGGAGTCTGGCCGGTGCTTGTTCCAAGATCGCGGACAAAATCGATGCGCTCCTCCCCCTTCTGCAGGGGAGGTTGGGTGGGGTTGCCGCCGCACGCTCGAGCGACGTATTGCATCGCATTGCTTCGCGGTCGGACCCCAGCCATGACAAAGCCCCTCTATACGATCGACGACGTTCTTGCGGCTACCGGTGGACGCGCCGAGGGCGTCGTCGCGACGGAGATCAACTCGATCTCGATCGACTCGCGCGAATTGGGGCCCGATGCGTTTCGTCGCCATCAAGGGTGATCGCTTCGATGGGCATGATTTCGTCGACACGGCGCTGGGCAATGGTGCGGTTGCGGCGCTGGTGAGCGAGGGGCGAAGCGCGGGGCCGGGGCGAATTGTTGTCGCCGATGCGCTGGGTGGTCTTCGTGACTTGGCCATTGCGGCACGGGCGCGTAGCCGGGCTTTTATTGTCGGGGTGACGGGAAGTGTCGGCAAGACCACGACCAAGGAGGCGCTGCGAGTGGTCTTCGAGGCTGCGGGCGCGACGCATGCCTCGATCAAGAGCTTCAATAATCACTGGGGCGTGCCGCTGATGCTGGCGCGGCTGCCGCAAGAGGCGCAGTTCGGCGTCTTCGAAATGGGCATGAATGCGCCCGATGAGATCCGGCCGCTCAGCAAACTCGTGCGTCCGCATGTGGCGGTGATCACCAATATCGCGCCGGCGCATCTGGAAAAGCTCGGGAGCCTCGAAGCCATTGCTGCGGCCAAGGCCGAGATCTTCGAGGGGCTGGAGCCGGGAGGCACGGCGGTGCTCAATGCCGATCATCCGCAGATCCAGTTGCTGCTCGACGCGGCCCAGGCGGCCGGCGTCGGCAAGGTCGTGACCTATGGCTTTTCGCGGGGCGTCGATTGGCAGATCGTCGATCCGCAGACGGCGGCGGAGCAGAGTTTTGCGACCGTGCTGCATGAGGGGCAGAGCCACGCCCTGGCGCTGGGTGTGTCCGGGCGGCACATGCTCGCAAATGCCACGGCGGCCCTGGCAGTCGCCAGCATTGCGGGCATCGAACCGGCGGTGGCGCTCAAGGCCTTGGCGGGGTTCGGGGCGCAGCCGGGCAGGGGGCAGCGGACGCTTCTGGGTCCGGCGGACACGCCGCTGCTGCTGATCGACGAGAGTTATAATGCCAATACGGCGTCGATGACGGCGGCATTGGAAGTGTTTGGCAGCATTGCACCATCGGGCAAGAAAGTGCTGGTGCTGGGCGACATGCGCGAACTTGGCGACGAGGCCGATCGACTGCATGCCAGCCTTGCCGGTGCGGTTCAGAGCTCAGGTGCGACGAGCGTGCACCTGGTCGGCAGCCACGTCGCGGCGCTGGCGGAGTCGCTGCCAGCCGGGCTTGTTGCAAGCCGGTCGCAGGGTGTCGAACAAGCTATCGACACGATCATTGCCGACCTTGCTTATGGCGACGCTGTTATGATCAAAGGGTCCAATGGTGTCGGGCTGGCGCGCGTCGTCAGCGCAGTGACCGCCCGGTTCAAAGACAGCTAAGCCCACGAGAGACAAAAGAACAGCATGCTCTATTTTCTCAGCACCCTGGGCGAATCCCTCGCGGCTTTCAACGTCTTCCGCTACATCACCTTCCGCACTGCCGGTGCGGTGGTGACGGCGCTGTTCTTCGTCTTTCTGTTCGGCCCCGGCATGATCGCGCTGTTGCGCGTCAAGCAGGGCCGCGGCCAGCCGATCCGCGAAGACGGTCCGGCGGGTCACCTGCTGACCAAGAAGGGCACGCCGACTATGGGCGGGCTGATGATCCTTTCGGGCACGCTGATCTCGTCGTTGCTCTGGGCCAACCTGTCCAACGGCTATGTCTGGGTCGTGCTGTTCGTTACCGTGAGTTTTGGTGCGATCGGCTTTTATGACGACTATCTCAAGGTCAAGCGCATGAGCCATGCCGGCTTCGGCTCGAGGCAGCGGCTGTTCCTCGAAGCGCTGATCGGTGGCATTGCGGCTTTTGCGATTTCGCAATTGGCGCAAGGGGCTTACGGCACTTCGTTGCTGTTTCCCTTCGTCAAGGACCTGGCGCTCAACCTTGGCTATTTCTACATCCTGTTCGGCGGCTTCGTTGTGGTTGCTGCGGGCAATTCAGTGAACCTTACCGATGGTCTCGATGGCCTTGCCATCGTTCCTGTGATGGTTGCCGCAGCATGTTTCGGCTTCATCGCCTATCTCGTCGGCTCGCAGAATTATGCGGACTACCTGCTGCTGAACTCGGTTCCAGGTACGGCAGAGCTCGCGGTGGTTTGCGGCGCCTTGATCGGCGCGGGTCTCGGCTTTTTGTGGTTTAATGCCCCGCCGGCGCAGATCTTCATGGGCGATACGGGCTCTCTGGCTCTTGGCGGTGCCTTGGGCACCATTGCGGTCGCGACCAAGCATGAGCTGGTGCTGGCGATCATCGGCGGGCTTTTCGTGCTCGAAGCGGTCTCGGTGATCGTCCAGGTCACGTCGTTCCGCCTAACCGGCAAACGGGTGTTCCGAATGGCGCCGATCCACCACCATTTCGAGCATTTGGGGTGGACGGAGTCGCAAGTGGTGATCCGCTTCTGGATCATTTCCTTTGTGCTGGCGCTGATCGGCCTTTCGAGCCTCAAGCTCCGCTAGAGCGGGGTCTTCGCAAAGCCCTTCACGAGGATCGGTCCGGTGGGCCGGCCTGTGGGCGAACCACCGGTGGGCTCCAGCGTGATCTCGTAAAGCTGCCCGCTTTGCGGTGCAGGGAGGTTAGGCCCGGCGAGGCGCATGGTCTGCGGATCCTCGAATATGCCCATCGATATCGGCCCGGTCTCGGGGTCAGGAAGTGTCCAGACCTGATAGACGCGGTCGTCCGGTTTTTGTGCCAGTTCGAGCGGCACAAGGCGAATGCTGTCATCAGCAAAGGCCTCGACGAGAACGGCCGGTTCGGCGCTGCCCTCGGTCAACAGCACGGCGACCATGAGCGGCTGGGGCGCCTGGCCAAAATTGGACCCGGCCAGGTAGCCGATGCTCAAAGCGACGAGCAGGCTGGCGGCGATGCCGGCAAAGCCGCGCCAGCGGTTGTCGTTCGCAGCGCGTGGAGGTGCTGCGGTTACGACGGGAGTGTCCAGCTCGGACGCGATGCGGGCCCAAAGCGCCGGATTGGCGGGCAGGGGCTCTACCGTGTCGTCGAGCTTTCCCAGATGCCCGCGCAGCCGCTCGACGGCCATGCGCAATTCGGGGTCGCTTGCGAGCTGTTGTTCGAAGGCGGCGAGGTCTGCGCCTTCCAGAAGACCCAGCACATAGTCGCCGATGCGTTCGCGATCGCCCTCGGTCATGACAGGCACTCCTGAAGGGCAACGGTGCCGCGGCGAACCCAGGATTTTACCGTGCCGAGCGGCACGTTCATGAACGCGGCGGCTTCGCCATGGTTGAGGCCGGTGACGTAGCACAGGAGCACGGCTTCACGCTTCGACGCATCCAGCATGCCAAGGCAATGACGGAGGGCGTCCTTGATCGAAAGCGCTTCATAGGCCGCACGCGCGTCGGCCTGACGGTCACCGAGTTCGGTCAGTTTCTCGCTGTCCTCGAAATCCATGCGGGCACTGTCGCGCAGAAGGTTCAGGGCCCGGTTTCTGACGATAGTGGTCAGCCAACCGCGGGCCGAACCTTTGCTGCCGTCAAAGCTTGCCGCCTGCCGCCAGACGGTGATGAAGGCTTCCTGTACCACTTCCTCAGCGAGGTCGCGCCGTCTCAGCAAGCGCTGGGCGATGGCGACGAGCCGGCCTGACTCCCCTTCGAACAGGGCAGCAAGCGCCGACCGATTTCCGGTGGCGATTTGGGCAATCAGCTGTTCGGCAGTTTTGGGGTCGGTCATGAGGTGGAACATGGCGGCAATCGTCCTTCATGTCGATTACCCGCGAACGGCCCCGCTCGGATGCGGGGCGAAAATAATTTTGTACCCCCTGCATCCAGACGCATCGGCCCGTGGGTAACCCCTTTGTAAACGCGCCCCGGAGGCGCCCTTCAGAGGAGACGACACATGACTTCTTCTTCCTTGCTCGCGCTGCGTGCTGCCCTGGTTCTCGGCGTTGCCGGCCTTGCTACATCCGCCTATGCCGCGCCGGCGGTTGGCCTTGTCGGCGGCACGACGCTCGTGATGTTCGATACCGAAAGCCTTGAAGTGTCCGGCACGATGGATGTGACCGGCGTTGACGGCCTGGCCGGCATCGACGTTCGCCCTGCCGACAAGCTGCTCTACGGCGTTTCGCTGGCTGGCGAAGTCGTGACCATCGACACTGCAACCGGCGCGGCAACGGTGAAGTCGACGCTTTCGGAAGCGCTGCCCAGCTATGAAGGCGCGATCGTCGACTTCAACCCGATGGCCGACCGTCTGCGCCTGATGGCGACCGACGGCACCAACCACCGCGTCAATGTCGATGACGGCATGGTCACGGTCGATGGTTCGCTCGCCTATGAAGCTGGCGACATGCATGAGGGCGAAGAGCCGGCCATCGTTGCCGCCGCCTACACCAATTCGATCGGCAAGCCCGAGGCCACCAAGATGTTCGACATCGACGCGACCATCGTCGCGCTGATCCAGCAGACCGCTCCCAATGACGGCACGCTTGCCGCCATCGGCAAGCTCGGCATCGATGGCGCGGACAACTATGCCTTCGATATCTCGTCCACCGAAGATCTGACCAACACCGCTTACCTCGTTGCCGGAACGACGCTTTATACCGTTGACCTCGACACCGGCGCTGCCACTTCGGTCGGTGAGATCTCGGGCGTCGACGACGGGCCATCAGCGACATCGCCATCCTGCAGTAATCTCCTCCCTGGTACTGCAGTGCGTCCCCGGGCCAAGCGCCCGGGGATTTTTGTTTTCCACTGGGCGATTCGCAAAACGCAAGCCGGTTGGGAAATCGGTAACCATCGGTCCGGTACAATTCGATCTTGTTTGTATCGAGTTGCCGGGCCGTTTCCGATGATGTTTTCTCGCGCCGAAAAAACGCCTCTGGCTGAATGGTGGTGGTCGATCGACCGCGAACTGCTCGGCGGGCTGATCTTGCTGCTCTGCGCAGGCATGGTGCTGAGCTTTGGCGCAAGCCCGGCGGTGGCCGAGCGTATCGGCGTTGACGAATGGCATTTCGTCATCCGCCACGCCATGTTCTGCGCGCTGGCAGTGCCGGTGATGCTTGCCGCATCGATGCTCAACCACCGGCAAGCGCGATTTGCGGCGCTCGGCACGCTGATCGTCATGGTGGCGCTGCTGTGGGCGACGCTGCGCTTCGGTACCGAGGTCAAGGGTGCCCGCCGCTGGATGAGCTTTGGGGGCCAATCGGTCCAGCCGTCCGAATTCGTCAAGCCTGCCTTTGCGGTGATCGGCGCTTGGCTGTTTTCCGAATACATGATCCATCGCAACGTGCCTGGCCGGCTGATCGCCACTGCCATCATGGGGCTGATCGTTGCAGCGCTTCTGCTGCAGCCCGACCTTGGACAAACGGCGCTGGTGATGGCGACCTGGGCAGTGCTGCTGTTTTTGTCGGGCATTTCTTGGTGGATCATCTTCGGCCTTGCCGGGTCGGCAGGCGGGCTGCTGTTTGGCGCCTATTTCTTCTTTCCGCACTTTGCGCGCCGCATCGATACGTTTCTCAACCCCGATGGCGGCGGCAATACCTACCAGATCGATCGGGCGCTGGATTCGCTCTATGAGGGCGGCTGGTTCGGCCGGGGTCCGGGCGAATCCATTGCCAAGAAGCTTATCCCCGACGCCCATGCCGACTATGTGTTTTCGGCAGCCGCGGGCGAATTCGGCGTCATCTTCTGCATGGGCCTGGTCGGGCTTATCGGCTTTATCGTCATCCGCGCCATGATCTCGGCGCAGCGGCAATCGAGCCTTTTTGCCCGTCTTGCGGCTTCCACCATCGCCGTGCAGTTCGCCATGCAGTCGGGCATCAATCTTGCGGTGAACCTTAACCTCATTCCGCCCAAGGGCATGACCTTGCCGTTCGTTTCGTATGGCGGCACGTCGATGCTCGCCGTGGCCTTCGGGATGGGGCTGATGCTGGCCTTTACCCGCACCAAGCCGGAAGAGCGTTTGACCACCGGCCTTCCCTCGTACCGCAGCGCCGTGGTAGCCCCCGCCGAATGAAAACCTTTGTTTTAATGGCAGGCGGCACGGGGGCATCTCTTCCCGGCCATGGCACTGGCCCAAGAATTGATCCGCCGCGGCCACGCGGTCGAGCTGATGACCGATCATCGCGTCGAAAGCTACGGTGCCGATTTTCCGGCGCGGCAGATCCATATCGTGCCGGCGGCAACGCCTTCGGGCGGCAATCCGCTGAAGATGGCGAGCGCAGGCTTCACTATCCTGCGCGGCGTTGCCAAGGCTCATGGCTTGCTGGGCAAGGTGCGGCCGGATGCGGTGATCGGCTTTGGCGGCTACCCGACCTTTCCGCCATTCATCGCGGCGAGCCTGCGCGGCATTCCGGGCATCCTGCATGAGCAGAATGCGGTGATGGGGCGCGCCAATCGCGCTTTGGCACGGTTCGCCGACATTTTGGCGATGAGTTTTCCCGCGACGCGGTTTGCCGATGGGCAAAACCTCGAAAAGATCGTCACCGGCAATCCGGTACGCGATCGGGTGCGGGCCGTAACGGGCCGGGCCTATCCGGCGCTTGATGACGCAAGTCCCATTCGCCTCGTGGTCACCGGCGGCAGCCAGGGTGCGCGGGCGCTGTCCGACATCGTGCCGGCGGCAATCGCGCTCTTGCCGGATGCGCTGCGGCATCGCCTACAGATCGTGCAGCAGGCGCGTGAAGAGGATATCGACCGGGTGGCCGAGAGCTATCGGCAGTCGCGCACCAATGTTGAGCTGGCGCGCTTTATTCCGGATCTGCCCGAACGCATCGCCGATGCGCATCTGGTGATCGGGCGGGCAGGGGCCTCGACCGTCGCCGAACTGACCGTGCTCGGACGGCCCGCCATCCTGATCCCGCTGCCGGGCTCGCTCGACAGCGACCAGAAGTATAATGCGCTCAATCTCGAACAGGGCGGCGGCGGCTGGGTGGCCGAACAGGCCTCGCTTTCACCGCAATCGCTCGCCACTCGCCTCCATGAGTTGTTGAGTGATCCGGCCGGTCTGAGGCGCGCTGCCGATGCGGCCCGCGCCATGGGCCAGCCCCGCGCCGTCGAAAAACTCGCCGACCTCGCCGAAATGCTTTCGGGCAAAAACACCACTATCGAAGGACGCCCCACAACATGAAGATGCCCCGCAATATCGGCCCGGTCCATTTTATCGGCATCGGCGGCATCGGCATGTCCGGTATTGCCGAAATTCTTCACAACCAGGGCTATACCGTCCAAGGCTCCGACGCTTCGCTCAACCCCAATGTGCAGCGCCTGCGCGATATGGGGATCACGGTCGAAATCGGCCAGAGCGGCGATAATTTGGGCAAGGCCGAGGTCGTGGTCGTGTCGTCGGCGATCAAGAAGGACAATCCGGAGCTGGTCGAAGCGCGCGCGCGCAACCTGCCGATCGTGCGCCGCGCCGAAATGCTGGCCGAAATCATGCGCTTCAAGACGGCAATTGCCATCGGCGGTACGCATGGCAAGACCACGACCACGACGCTGGTCGCGACCCTGCTCGATGCCGGCAATCTCGATCCCACCGTCATCAATGGCGGCATTATCAACGCCTATGGCACCAATGCGCGCCTTGGGGCCGGCGAGTGGATGGTGGTCGAAGCCGACGAGTCCGACGGCACTTTCGTAAAGCTGCCGGCAGACGTGGCGATTGTCACCAATATCGATCCGGAACATCTCGACCACTACGGCAACTTCGAGGGCGTGAAGAACGCCTTCCACCAGTTTGTCGAGAACGTGCCGTTCTATGGCTTTGCCGTCATGTGTCTCGACCATCCGGAAGTGCAGGCGTTGGTGGGTGAGATCAAGGATCGCCGGGTCATCACCTATGGCCGCAATCCGCAGGCCGATGTGCGGCTGATCGATCTCGAAAATCGCGATGGCGTGCAGCATTTCTCGGTCGAGATCCGCGACCGCATTCGCCAGACGCAGCTGCGCATCGATGGGCTCGAATTGCCTATGCCGGGCGTCCACAATGCGCTCAATGCCACGGCTGCCATTGCCGTTGCCGACCAGCTGCATGTGCCGGCCGAAGCCATCCGCAAGGGGCTTAAGGGTTTTACCGGAGTGAAGCGGCGGTTCACCAAGACCGGCGAAGTGGGTGGCGTCACCGTCATCGACGATTACGGCCACCACCCGGTGGAGATTGCGGCGGTGCTGCGCGCTGCCCGGCAGTCGGCGCGGCGCGATGTCGTGGCCGTGGTGCAGCCGCACCGTTATTCGCGCGTCAACGATCTCTTCGACGACTTTGCCGCCTGTTTCAACGATGCCGATACGGTCATCGTCGCGCCGATCTACGCGGCAGGCGAACAGCCGATTGTGGGTGTCACGCATGAAGAGCTGGTCAATCGTATCCGCGCCCGCGGTCACCGCGACGCACGGGTGCTGACCGGGCCTGAGGAGCTGGCGAAGCTTCTGGCGACGCGGGTCGAGGATGGCGACTATGTCGTGTGCCTTGGCGCCGGCAACATCACGCAGTGGGCCGCGGCGTTGCCGGCTGAACTGGGCGCGCTGATCGGCGAGGAGCCAAAATGAGCAAGCACGTCGCCGTCCTCATGGGCGGGTGGAACAATGAGCGCCCCGTCTCCCTAATGACCGGCGCTGGATGCGCTGCGGCCCTGCGCAAAGGCGGGTATGAGGTAACCGAGGTCGATGTCGGTCACGACGTTGCCGAAGTGCTTACTGCGCTCAAGCCTGACGTGGCGTTCAACGCTCTGCACGGTCCTTTCGGGGAAGGCGGCTATATCCAGGGCGTGCTCGAGCTTTTGCAAATCCCCTACACGCATTCGGGCGTGCTGGCGTCGGCGCTGGCCATGAACAAGCACCAGGCCAAGATCATCTTCAAGGCGGCCGGAATTCCGGTGACCGATCACACGATTGTCACCCGGGCCGAGGCAGCACGCGCCCATGTCATGGCGCCGCCCTATGTCATCAAGCCGATCGCCGACGGCTCCAGCTTCGGCGTCTTCATCGTCAAGGCCGATACCAGCCACCCGCCGCAGGAATTGCTGCGGGAAGACTGGACTTCCGGCGAGGAAATGATGGTCGAGCGCTTCATTCCCGGGCGCGAGTTGACCTGCGCGGTGATGGGTGATGTGGCGCTCGGCGTCACCGAGATCGTCACCGATCTGGCCTTCTTCAACTACGAGGCCAAGTACAGCCAGGGTGGCGCCGTCCATGTGCTGCCGGCGCAGGTGAAACCGAAAATTTACGACAAAGTGCAACAATTTAGCTTGGCTGCTCACACAGCTCTCGGCTGTCGCGGACTGACGCGGTGCGATTTCCGCTACAACGACGCGGCAGGCGAGGACGGCGAATTGGTGCTGCTCGAGCTCAATACCCAGCCGGGTATGACTCCGGTGTCCCTGGCGCCAGAACAGGCTGCCCATGCCGGGCATTCCTATGAAGAATTGTGCGCCTGGTTGGTGGAGGACGCGAGTTGCAACAGGTAAAAAGCGAGGCTTTTCTCGCCGGAGCGCGGATGGTCGATCCCCGCGCGCTGCCTGTTCCCGTCCGCGCGCCGCGCAGCCGCCTTGCCAACCGCTGGACCCGCCTTCGGGTGCTGCATGGCGGTCTGGTCCGCCGGGGCCTGATGGTTGCGGCACTGATTGCCGGCGCCGTCGGACTCTATGCCGTCCGCGAGCCGATCGGTGTTACCGCCTCCAATCTCGCTACTGTCGCGCAGGGTAACTTCGCCCAGGCCGGTCTTGCCATCGGCGAGATCTCGCTGCAGGGGCAAACGCTGACCTCCGAGCAGGACATTTTCGATGCGCTCGGGATCCAGCCGCATACGTCTACGCTCTCCTTCGATGTCGAAGCCGCGCGGCAGCGCGTCGCCGAGCTTCCAGCGGTCGACAGCGTCATCGTGCGCAAGACCTATCCGGGTGATGTCGCGGTCGATATCGTCGAGAAGAAGCCGATCGCCCGCTGGCGCGTCGATGGCATCACCTTTGTGATTGATGGCGATGGCGACCAGATCGGCGAAGACGGTGGCGCCTATGGCGACCTGCCGCTGGTGATTGGCGATGGCGCGGCGGACGACGCCCTGGTGATGATCCGCGCCATGGAAAATTTCCCCAGCCTCAAGGACGGCTTGATCGCGATTTCGCGCATCGCCGACCGGCGCTGGGACCTTCTTTACGACACTGGCCTGCGCATCCAGCTTCCGGAGCAGGGCGTGGCGCAGGCCATGACCAAGCTGGTTTCCTACCAGGACCAGTATCAGCTTCTCGACCGTGACATTGCTATCATCGATCTGCGGATCGAGACGGTAGTTGCGGTGCGCCCCAACAAGACCGAAGAACCCGAAGACCCCAAAGAATCATGATGATGGACGCGATGACTTCCCGGCTCCGGCCGGTGCAGCCTGGCAAGACGACGCTGGTGGCGGTGCTCGACATCGGCTCCACCAAGATCTGCTGCGTCATCGCGCGCCTTTCGCCGCGTCCCGAGGGCAAGGCCCTGCGTGGCCGTACACATCAGGCCGAGGTCATCGGCTTTGGCTATGGTCCAGCTTCCGGGGTGAAGAGCGGCGTCGTCACCGACGTGGAGAAGGCCGAGCAGGCGATCCGCAATGTCGTGGGTATGGCCGAGCGTGCGGCCGGGCTGACGCTGGAGTCTGTGCTGGTCAATGTCACCGCTGGCCGTCTCGGCTCGGAAACCTTTTCGGCCGCGGTGTCGCTCGATGGAGAAGAGGTCGAAAAGTCCGACATCGTTCGCGTGCTGCGCGCCGTGAACTCGCGCTCCGTGCGTCCGGAACGCTCGATCGTCCATGCGCTACCGATCGGTTACGCCTTGGACGGGCAGAAAGGCATCCGCGATCCCAAGGGAATGGTCGGCGAAAAGCTCAGCGTCGATGTCGCCGTGGTCAGCGCCGAAACGCTGGCCATGCGCAATCTCGAACTGGTGCTGCACCGCTGCCATCTGCAGATCGAGGCCTTGGTCGCAACGCCTTATGCATCGGGGCTTGCTACGCTGGTCGATGACGAAGCCCAGCTTGGCGTCGCCTGCATCGATTTCGGTGGCGCGACCACCACAGTGTCGGTCTTCAATGACGGCCACATGGTCTATGCCGATGCCATCGCCATCGGCGGTCATCACCTGACGCTCGATATTGCGCGCCAGCTTTCGGTCAGCGTGGCCGATGCCGAGCGCCTCAAGACGCTGCATGGATCGGTCTTGCCGGGTCAGGCGGACGAGCGCGAGATGATTTCGATCCAGCCGGTTGGCGCCTCCCATGACGAAGCGCCTGGACAGATCCCGCGCGCGGTCCTGACCCGCATCATGCGCCCGCGCATCGAAGAAATTCTTACCGCCGTGCGCGATCGCATGCAGGCGACAGGGATGATGGATATCTGCGGTCGCCGTTTTGTGCTGACCGGCGGCGCCAGCGAAATGACCGGCCTTCCCGAAGTTGCCCGCCGTACCCTGGCGCGCAACGTTCGCAACGGCCGTCCCATGGGCATTGCCGGCCTGCCCGAAATGGCAAAGGGCGCAGCCTTTGCAACCGTCGCCGGCATGCTGGTTTATCCCCAGGTCTGCCACCAGGAATATGCCGAGCCGCGCGGCTCGCGAAAATTGACCGGCACCGACGGCTACATCGCCAGGGTCGGAACCTGGCTCCGCACGAGCTTCTAGGATCGAAAGCCGGGTAGAAACCGTTCTTCCGGTAACCCTTCCGGAGAACGACCAATGCTTCGATCATTTCTGATCGGCCTTGTTGCAGGCCAGCGCGGCATCACCCCGTTGGCCACGATCGGCCTTGCGACCTATCGCGGCGAAGTCAACGATGACCTGCCGCTGCAAAAGCTTTTCCACAATCCGGTGGTGACCGCGGGTGCCGTGGCTTTCGCGGCCGCCGAAATGGCCGGCGACAAGATGAAGTCGGCTCCTGATCGCACCATTCCGATCGGGCTTGGCGTCCGCACCATCACCGCGGCCTATGCAGGGGCAGCGCTGGCGCCCCGGGGCCAGCAGGTCAGCGGCGCCGTTGTGGCAGTCGCTGCAGCAATGGTCTCTTCGTATATCGGGCTCGGAATGCGCAAGGCGGCAATGCGACAGGTCGGTCAGACGCCGAGCGGGCTCGTGGAAGATGCGCTCGTCTTCGGCAGTGCCCTTGCCATCACCAATCCGCAGCTGACCGGCACGCAGGGATTGCTCGAACAGCGCTAAATAGCAGTAGACCTCATCCTGAGCCTGTCGATGGGGGAGGTCGTGGCACGATGGGTGAGCCCGACCTCGTGGTTCGACGTGCTCACCATGAGGTTTACCCGGGTGAGAAGGCGTGGCTGGTTAACAAAGGCGTAATCGGTAACCGCTCATTGTCGCATTTTGCGGGAAAGTTAACGCAAAGCGGTCACTTGTTAGGGTGGGGTTAACGAATTGGCCCGTAAATCTTAACCAACCACGCCACTATGAGGCCACCTATGACCATCAACCTCACGATCCCGGATATCCAAGAACTAAAGCCCCGCATCACCGTGTTCGGTTGCGGTGGTGCTGGCGGCAACGCCGTTAACAACATGATCGAATCCGGGCTCGATGGCGTGGATTTCGTTGTCGCCAATACCGACGCCCAGGCTCTGGCGCTGTCCAAGGCGCAGCGCATCATCCAGCTCGGCGTCGGTGTTACCGAAGGCCTCGGCGCTGGTTCGCACCCGGAAGTCGGTCGTGCGGCCGCCGAAGAAAGCTGGGACGAGATCAACGATCACCTTTCCGGCTCGCACATGGTGTTCATCACCGCCGGCATGGGTGGTGGTACCGGTACCGGTGCTGCTCCAGTGGTTGCTCGTGCTGCCCGCGAACAGGGCATCCTGACGGTTGGCGTGGTCACCAAGCCGTTCAACTTTGAGGGCAATCGCCGTGCGCGCCTTGCCGAGGACGGCATCGACGAGCTGCATCGCCATGTCGATACCTTGATCGTCATTCCGAACCAGAACCTCTTCCGCGTCGCCAACGAAAAGACCACCTTTGCCGACGCTTTCGCGATGGCCGACCAGGTGCTGTTCTCGGGCGTCGCCTGCATCACCGACCTCATGGTCAAGGAAGGCCTCATCAACCTCGACTTCGCCGACGTTCGCGCCGTGATGCGCGGCATGGGCAAGGCGATGATGGGCACCGGCGAGGCTTCGGGCGAAGACCGTGCGCGTCACGCCGCGGAAGCTGCGATCGCCAACCCGCTGCTCGACGACGTCTCGATGCAGGGTGCCCGCGGCCTCCTGATCTCGATCACCGGCGGTCCGGACCTGACCCTTTACGAAGTCGACGAAGCGGCAAGCCGCATCCGCGAGGAAGTCGACACCGATTGCAACATCATCCTGGGCGCAACCTACGATCCGAGCCTTACCGGCACGATCCGCGTTTCGGTGGTTGCCACCGGCACCGATGCGACCATGGTCCAAGCAATGGAGCCGGCCAAGCCGCACGCGTCGCGCACCCCTTTATCCGTTAAGCGTCACGTCCCGGTCGAAGCCAGCCGACCAGTCGTGCCGCAGCCGGTGCTAGAGCCGGTCATGATCGAAGTCGAAGAAATCGGCCACCAGGTCGAGGCCGCTGTTGCCGAAGCTTTCGCAGCGCAGCAGGCGATCCCGTCCTATGCCCATGAAGACGACGGCATCCTCGTCGAGCCCTACGTTCCGGCCGCCGAATCCATTGCCGAACCGGAAGAAGCCCCGATCGTCGAAGAGCGTCCGATTCCCAGCGTCTACGTGCCCTCCCATGCTGCTCGCCCCGATGGTCAGCGCCGTATGCCGCGCACCGAGGAGCTTCCGGCTGTTGCGCGCCGGACACAGGAAGCACAGGATCAGCAGGGTGGTGAGCCCCGCAATGCTCGTGCCCTGTTCAAGCGCCTGGCCTCCAATGTCGGCCTGAACCTCGGTCAACCAGCGGTCGAAGCCAAGCCTGAACCGCGTGTTTCGATGGCGGACGATGCCGCTGCTCGAAGCGCAATTGAGGCAGGCGGCGCAAGGACTTCGCGGGTTTCTTCGCCAGTCGAAGGTGCCCGCGGCGCGCTCGACAACCAGGGCCGCGCGCCAGTTGCGCCGGTGCAAAAGGACAGCCTCGAAATCCCGGCCTTCCTGCGCAAGCACGGTTGATCCGCTTCTGACTGCGACATGAACGTTTCTCGGCGCGGCTTCCGCGCCGAGATTTTTTAGCTAACAGATGCGTGAAATACGACTTCGGTAGGGTGTGCCCAGGATGATCAGACTATCGACGCGTCAGCGCACACTCGCCGGTGAAATTTCCTTCTCAGGCTATGGTGTGCACGGCGCGCAGCCGGTGACGCTGACGATGGGGCCGGGCGTTCCCGACAGCGGCTACATGATCCGGCGCGAACTGGGCGACGGTACCTTCTCCAAATCGGTCCAGGTTCATCATTCGCGCGTCACCCGCACGACGCTTTGCACCACGCTCGATCTGGGTGACAGCGTCAGTGTCGCCACCGTTGAACATGTGGTTTCGGCTCTTTCCGGCATGGGCGTCGACAATGCGATGATCACGCTCGACGGCCCCGAATGCCCGATCATGGATGGCTCGGCGCATCCCTTCGCCGAAGCGATCCTCGCCGTCGGCCTCGAAATCCAGCCGGCACAGAAGAAGTTCCTCAAGGTCCTTCGCGCGGTGACCGTGCGCAATAACGATGCCTTTGCGGCGCTCGAGCCCTATAATGGCCGGGCGCTCGACCTCGAAATCGACTTCGACTCCAAGGTCATCGGCCGCCAGCGCATGATCTTCGACTGGACGCCGCGCCGTTATTTCGAAGACGTCGCTCGCGCCCGCACCTTCGGCTTCGTTCGCGATGCCAAGATCCTGCGCCAGGCCGGCTATGCGCTGGGCTCGAGCCTCGACAATTCCATCACCGTTCATGAAGATCGCGTGCTCAATCCTGGCGGCTTGCGCTTCGAAGACGAGTTCGTGCGTCACAAGCTGCTCGACGCCATCGGGGACCTCTCGCTCGCGGGCTTGCCGATCTGGGGCCGCTTCCGCTCCTACAAGGGCGGTCACGCGCTCAACGCTCACGTTTTGGCCGGACTCTTCTCCAGCGAAGCCAATTATGAGATAGTCAACGCTGAAGACCTGACGCTGGAATTCGATACGTTCGACGACCAGCCCGAAGGTCTTGCGGTTCAGCCCTACCTGCGCTCGGTGCGCTGAGCCGAGCCGCTGCGCCACAGTTTTGATCGATTTGCCAACTACGCCGCGCCCATCTGCGGATGATATTGAACGGGGCCGTTTGTGAAGCTTGACGTTGTGAGCCAGTTCGCCAGCCGGTCCGTCCGGTTTGCCCTTATTGGCCTATTTGCCGCCGTGCTGACGGCTTGTTCCGGCGGTGGTCTATTTGGTCCGCCAAAGCTCAAGGAAGAGCCAATCGTTCCGGCCGCCTCGCTTTATCAAAGCGCGCTCGACGATATTGACCGTCAGTATTATCAGACTGCCATCAAGAGCCTCGAAAAGCTCGAACGCCAACATCCGCGCGATCCGCTGACGGAAAAAGGCAAGCTGATGCTGGTGTTTGCCAACTATCGCAGCAACCAGCTCGAAGAGGCAATTCTGGCTGCCGACCGGTTCCTCGCGCTCTACCCCAATGGGAAGGACGTGCCCTATGTCCTTTGGCTCAAGGCCACTGCCTATTTTGCGCAGATCAAGGACATCACCCGCGACCAGCAGTTGTCGCGCGACGCGATCGACACCTATACGCTGCTGATCAACAATTACCCCAAGTCCGAATACGCTGCGGACGCCAAGGAAAAGCTGCTGGTCGCTTATGACCAGCTGGCCGGCAAGGAAATGTCGGTTGGCCGCTATTATCTCGGCAATGGTCAGTATGCCGCCGCCATCAACCGCTTCCGGGAAGTGGTGGAGACCTGGCAGACATCGACCCATATCGAAGAAGCGCTCTATCGCCTGACCGAAGGCTACCTGCTGCTCGGCCTCACCAATGAAGCCATGTCCGCGGCGGCCGTGCTGGGGCACAACTATCCGTCCAGCGACTGGTACAAGCGCAGCTTCGAGCTTTTGGGCAAGCAGGGCCTCGCGCCGCAGCTCAATTCGGGCAGCTGGCTGGCGGCGCATCGCCGCTGATCCTCAGCGACAGGAAATGGAACGGGCCCCGCGGGGCCCTTTCTTTCGGGGATGCGCCTTGCACCCCGTTGCTATTTTGTTCTGCTCCGATATCATGTGTTTGTTTCGGCCGCTGGGCTGACAGACGCATCGGTTAGCCACGGAAGCTACGCGCATGCTCAACGCGCTTTCGGTCCGCAATATCGTTCTTATCGACCAGCTCGACCTAGCGCTCGACAACGGCATGACCGTGCTGACCGGCGAGACTGGCGCGGGCAAGTCGATCCTCCTTGACGCCATGACCCTGGCGCTCGGGGGTAGGGGCGACGCATCGCTGGTCCGGCAGGGGCAGGATAGCGGCCAGGTCGTCGCCGTGCTTGAACTTGCAGCGACGCATCCGGCGCGGGCGCTGTTGCGCGACAATGCCATTCCCGATGATGAAGACGTGATCCTGCGCCGCGTGCAGTTCGCCGACGGGCGGACGCGTGCCTTTATTAACGACCAACCGGTCTCAGCATCGCTGCTGCAAAAAGTCGGCAGCCAGATCGTCGAGATCCATGGCCAGCACGATGATCGTGCCTTGGTCGACGTGGCGACCCACCGTGCAGCGCTCGATGCTTTTGGCGAGCTGGCGAAGCCGGTTGCCGCCGTGCGCGACCTTTGGTCGGCGCTAGTCGAGGTGCAGCAATCGGTTTCGGAGCAGCGGGCGCTGGTGGCCGAAGCCGTGGCGGCGGAAGATTATGCGCGCCATGCCGTCGAGGAACTCGGAAAGCTTAAGCCTGCCCTGGGCGAGGAAACCGAGCTGGCCGAACGGCGGCAGCAGTTGCAGCAGGCGGAAAAGGCGTCGTCCGACGTTGTCGAGATCGACGAGATCCTCAATGGTCCCAATGCGCCTACGCCCGCCCTTGCTTCATTGATGCGCCGGTTGGCGCGCAAGATCGATACCGGCGCAACGCTGTTCCAACCGATCGTCGATGCGCTCGATGCGTCGCTGGTGACGCTGGATCGCACGACGGATGCGCTTGAGGAGCTCAAGCGCGAGATGGCCTTCGATCCGCGCGAACTCGAAGAGGTTGAGGAACGGCTGTTCGCCCTGCGAGCGGCCGCGCGCAAGCATCAAACCACGCCGGATGGCCTGGTCGAAGTTTTGGCAAAATACGACAGCGATCTTGAAACGCTGCAAAGCGGGGAGAGCCGGCTCAAAGCTCTGGAAGCGGAGGAGGCGACGGCGCGGGCGCGCTACAGGGAGGCCGCCGACACTTTGAGCAATGGCCGCAAGAAGGCGGCCAAGGCGCTGAGCAAGGCGGTCGAGGCAGAGTTGCCCGATCTCAAGCTGGGCAATGCCAGGTTCATCGTTGACCACCAGGTCGATGCGGATCGCGTCGCCGCGGCCGGCTTCGACCAGATTGCCTTTCATGTGCAGACCAATCCAGGCACTGCTGCAGGCCCACTGCTCAAGGTGGCGTCGGGTGGCGAGTTGAGCCGCTTTCTTTTGGCACTCAAGGTGGTACTGGCGGATCGCGGTTCGGCGCCGGTGCTGGTGTTCGACGAAATCGACACCGGTGTCGGTGGTGCCGTTGCCGATGCGATCGGCCGCCGGCTAGCGCGCCTGGCCAGCAAGGTGCAGGTTTTGACAGTCACCCATGCGCCACAGGTCGCGGCTCGCGCCAATCGGCACCTCCTCATCGAAAAACAAATGGTCAAGGAGGGCCATTTCATGCGCACCCATGTCAGGCCACTCGATACCGGTGCGCGGCAGGAAGAGGTTGCGCGTATGCTGGCCGGCGCCGAAATCACCGACGAAGCGCGCGCTGCTGCCAGCAAATTGCTGAGCGCGGTGCGATAGGCGAGGCTTGCCGCCAATACTGGCGGGGCCTTATCAGTAGACCTGATCCTGGGCCCGTCGAAGGATGAGGGCGTGGCACAGCCTTTGTGCCTCACCTCGTGGTTCGATAGGCTCACCATGAGGTCCAGGAAGTATCGAGTCTCCCCATGTCCGACCTGTCCCAAACGCCCATTTCCGAACTGACCGAGGACGCGGCCCGCGTGGAGCTCGAGCGGCTTGCGGATGCTATCGCGCGCGCCGATGTGGCCTATCATCAGAATGACGCGCCGGAGATTACCGACGCCGAATACGATGCCCTGCGCATCCGCAATGCCGAGCTCGAAGGCGCTTTTCCGGAACTCGTGCGGACGGATAGCCCCACCGGCAAGGTTGGTTCAGCCCCGGCCGAAGGCTTTTCCAAGGTGCGGCATGCCGTGCCAATGCTGAGCCTTGCCAAGGCCTATACCGATCAGGACGTTCTCGACTTTATCGAGCGTGGACGCCGCTTTTTCCAGAAGGACGAGGGGCTGGATCTCGCCTTTACTGCCGAGCCCAAGATCGATGGCCTCTCCGCCTCGTTGCGCTACGAGAATGGCGTCTTTGTCCAGGGCGCGACGCGTGGCGACGGATCGGTGGGCGAGGATATTACGGCAAATCTGCGGACCATCGCCGACATTCCGCACAAGCTCAAAGGTGCTGGCTGGCCGGAGGTGATCGAAATACGCGGCGAGGTCTATATGACCTATGCCGAATTTCAGGCGCTCAAGGAACGGTCCGCTGCCGCTGGCGGACAGAACTACGTCAATCCGCGCAACACGGCGGCAGGCTCGCTGCGCCAAAAGGACCCGTCGATCACGGCGAGCCGCAACCTCAGGTTCTTTGCCTATGCCTGGGGCTATACGACTGCCGACCCCGCGCCGACCCAGTTCGAGGCGGTGCAGAAATTTGCCGAATGGGGTTCCCGATCAGCCCGCTGATGGTCCGGGCGGCTTCGGCCGAAGAGTTGATCGCTCAATATAAGCTCATCGAAAGCCAGCGCTCCGCACTCGGCTATGACATCGACGGCGTGGTCTACAAGGTCGACCAGCTCGAGCTACAGCGCCGTTGGGGCTTTGTGACTGGCGAGCCGCGCTGGGCAATTGCCCATAAATTCCCGGCCGAACAGGCGACGACCACCGTTCGCGACATCGAGATCCAGGTCGGCCGAACCGGCACCCTGGCGCCGATTGCGCGGCTCGATCCGGTCAGCGTCGGCGGCGTCACCGTGGTCAACGCGACGCTACACAATGAAGACTATATCGCTGGTCGCGACAGCAATGGGCTGCCGATCCGGGACGGTCGAGACATTCGGGTCGGCGACACCGTCACTATCCAGCGCGCCGGTGACGTCATTCCGCAGATCGTCGATGTATTGATCGACAAGCGCCCGGCTGGCACCGAGCCTTTCCACATGCCCGAAACCTGCCCGGTCTGTGGCTCGCCGGCAGTACGCGAGATCAACGAGAAGACCGGCAAGGAAGATTCGCGCCGACGCTGCACCGGCGAACTGTTCTGCCCGGCGCAGGCGGTGGAAAACCTGCGCCACTTCGTATCCCGCGGCGCGATGGACATCGAAGGGCTGGGCGCGGAAAACATCGAGCTCTTGTTCAGCAAGGACCTCGTGAAGACACCGGCAGATATCTTCACGCTCAAAGACCGGCGTGCCGACGTGCAGCGCGCCTTCGCCGAGCGGCGCGAGGAGCAGGCGCGGCAGCGGGAGGCCCTTTCCGGCAAAGCCCGCAAGAATGTTCGAAGCGTCGAGGACCGGAACTATGAAGGGCTCGACAAGCTTTTCGCCGCTATCGACGCGCGGCGCGATCCAGAGCTTGATCGCTTCGTTTTTGCCCTGGGCATTCGTCACATCGGGGAAACGACAGCTTCGGTTCTGGCACGCACCTTCGGGTCCGTCGAAAAGCTGCAGGAGGCGGGACGCGAGATCGCGGTCGCTACCGATCCGATGAGCGTTTTCCCTTCGATCGATGGAATTGGGGCCACCGTGGTCGAAGCGCTGGCCGAGTTTTTCGGCAACGAACGCAACAACGAGGCGCTGGCAAAGCTGCTCGAGCAGGTCAAGCCGAACCCCTACGTGGTGACGATCTCAGCGGATAGCCAGATCGCCGGCAAGACCGTGGTCTTCACCGGCACGCTTGAAAAGATGTCGCGATCCGAAGCCAAGGCCATGGCCGAGCGACTGGGGGCGAAAGTGGCGGGGTCGGTCTCGGCGAAGACCGACATTTTGGTTGCTGGTCCCGGTGCGGGCTCCAAGCTCAAGCAAGCGCAGGAGCACGGGGTTGAAGTGATCAGCGAAGACGAATGGTTCGCGCGGGTGGGCAAATGACGAACGCCATGCGCAGCTTGGTCGCGATCGCGCTGATGCTTTTGGCACTGCCAGCGTTGGCAGGAGAAACCGGCGACGCCGTCATCGCTGCTGCCTATGACGGCAGCCTGGCGCAGGAACGGGATGGGTTTGCCGCCAAATGCGATGCGGACGACAGGGAAGCGTGTTTCGGCGCGGGTCTGGGCGAGCTGAGCTTTGCCTATGAGCGCCTGTCACAATTCCTGTACCGGCATGGCGCGACCGTCCCCGGCAACACGGCGGCAGCCTTGATTTTCGGCATCGGCACCATGGATGCAGGCGATACCGGACCGATCAACCCCGATCCACAGCCGCTAAGCTATGCGGCGCTGCGCGCACGGTGCTCGATGAAACGATCGCCTCGCTCGACACGGCACGCGATTTGTTTGAACAGGCGGGCGAGAGCGGCGACTATGTGATTGTTCTCGATCCGCTTCGCGTCAGGCTCGACGTCGATGGCGACGGCACGACGGGGGCTGACGAAACCTTCGCGCCTTTTGCCGCCGCCCTGTTCGGCAGTGGCGCCGAGGAGTTGACGGCAAAGCAGAAGTCGAAGGGTGTCACCGGCCTTTCCCAAGGTATCGGCTTGGATCGGGCCGATGCGCTTTGGCTCGCCGGCTATAGCCAGGTTGTTGCGGCGCCGCTTGATTGGCTGTTGGCCCATGATTTCCATGCCTTTTATGACGCCTACCTGCATCGGGTTTTTCCCAAGGCAGGGCTGCCCATGGCGGACTATGCTTCGGGCGCGACGCTGTTCATGGACGCGGACAGCGATGCCGGCATCGCCGATCTGATCGCTGGCATCCACATGCTGCGCTTCCCCGTGACCGATAGCGACCGGCTTGCCGGCGTGCTCGATCGGCTCAAGGCCATCCCGGCGCTATCCCGCCGCAACTGGGACGCGATCCTTGCCGAGACTGACGACAATCTGGAACTGGTGCCATCACCCAGCCAGACATCACTTGTGCCGGGGCAGCGGGTCACCCAGGAGATGGTCGACGCCTGGCTCGCAACGCTCGACCGGGTCGACGCCGTGCTTGCCGGCGAGCTCTTGCTGCCGCATTGGCGTTTCCGGCAAGGTTTCGACCTAGCACTTTACTTTGCAGAAGCGACGGAAACCGATCTCGTGCTCATCCTCACGGGGCAGGGCGCCGTGCCGTTCCTGCGCGATGGACCAATCGCCGATGCGCAAGATTTTGCCGATGGCAATCGCGTCTTTGGCGACGATTGGCCGCTCTTTGCCTTATGGTTCAACTAACGTTCGCTCAGGAGCTTCCGATGCGCCTTCTTGCTTTCGCCTCCGTGGCATTTTTTGCCCTCACCGGACTTGCTGCGGCGCAGCCATTCGACACGCCGGAGGCGCTGCTCGAGGCGGTTTACGCACCCTATTTCAGCGGCGAGTTCTCCGAGGATGAAGCCGAGTTTCGGTCTGAGGCTCTGAATGCGCTTTTTGAGGCAGACGCCGAGAACACGCCGGAAGGGGAGATGGGCGCGCTGAGCTTTGACCCCTATATCGATGGGCAGGATTTCGAAATCGCCAACTTTGAGATCGGTGAGCCGGTCATCGATGGCGAAACGGCCACGGTGGATGTGAGCTTCACCAATTTCGGTGAGCCTCGAGCGATCACCTATGACCTGGTGTTCGAGGATGGCAGCTGGAAGATCGACGATCTTGCCGGCGAGAACGATGAATTCTCTTATCGGCTGACCGAAATTTTTGCAGAGGCGGAAGCGCAGTAACACCGCCCATTGTCACCCCGGCGGAGACCGGGGTGACAAACGAAGGTTGGGCACCCTGAGTGCTAGATCGCTGCCGTTGCTTTTTTCAGCCAGTCTTTGGTCTCTCCAGCGACGAGAGGTCCGATCTCCGACCAGACCCGGGCATGAAAGCTGTTGAGCCAGTTGCGTTCCGTTTCCGTCAGCAGATCCATATCGATCAAGCGCGTGTCGATCGGCGCCAGGGTTAGCGTTTCGAACTCGAGGAAGCCGGAGAAGGCTTCTGCTTCCTTGACGACAATCAGGTTTTCGATGCGGATGCCGTATTCGCCGGTCTTGTAGTAGCCAGGCTCGTTGGAGATTACATTGCCGGGCTCGAACGGCGTGGTGTAGCGCGAGGAGATGCCGACCGGCCCCTCGTGTACGCCGAGGAAGGCGCCGACGCCGTGGCCGGTGCCGTGATTATAGGTCACCCCATCTTGCCAGAGATACTGGCGCGCCAGGATATCGATCTGCGCGCCGGTGGTGCCGCGCGGGAAGCGCGCCAACGAGATGGCGATCATGCCCTTGAGGACGCGGGTAAAGCGGTCCTTCTGTTCTGCCGTCGCCGAGCCGGTGAAAAGGGTGCGGGTAATGTCGGTCGTGCCGGACAGATACTGCGCGCCTGAGTCGACCAGCATGATTTCGCCAGCATTGAGGGTGCGATCGGTCTTCTTGGTCACCCGGTAGTGGACGATGGCGCCATTGGGGCCAGCACCGGAAATGGTATCGAAGCTGGCGTCGACGCAGGTTTCTTCCTCGCGGCGGAAAGCTTCGAGCGCCGTGACGATGCCGATCTCGGTCAGCTGACCCTTGGGCGCCTCACCGTCAAACCAATGCAGGAATTTGGCCAGCGCCACGCCGTCGAGCTTGTGCGCTTCGCGCATGCCCGCCAGTTCGGCCTCGTTCTTGATCGACTTCGGGCCCAGCACCGGATCGCGCTTTTCGATGACGCGGGCACCGGCCTGGCGCAGCGTATTGGCAACGGCCGCCGGCGCCGACTGCGGATCGACCAAGACGGCTTTCTGGCCGGAGCCGAGCTTTTCGAGCGCCTTGGCCATGCCGGTGCTCTTGGCCACCTTGGCGATGCCGTCCAAGGCCTTTTCGATCTCGGGGTGATCTTGGCCTTATCGAGATAAAGCGTTGGCAGGCCGGATCTTGGCACGATGGCGAAGCCGAGCACAAACGGCGTATTGGGCACGTCGCGGCCGCGCATGTTGAAGAGCCAGCAGATCGATTCCGGCAGCGTCAGCACCGCAGCGTCGGCGCCCTCCTTGGCGAGAGTGTCCCGCAGATCGGCTATTTTGTCGGAAGAGGTCTTGCCGGCGCGATTGTGGCCCAAAAATTCGATCGGGCTCACCGGAGGGGCAGGGCGGTCCTGCCAGACATGATCGACGAGATTGTCGTGCGGCACGACCTTGGCGTGACCGGCAAGCTTTTCGGTGATGTCGCGGATCTCGCCGGGCGTGTGCAGCCAGGGATCGTAGGCCAGCGTGCCGCCTTTGGGCACGTAGAGCTTGATGTCGGGGCTGACCCCGCCCTGGCCGACCTCATGAACGGTGATCTTGTTGGTGTCGGTCTGCGCCGGCGCCTGGAGCGTGTAGCGGCTGTCGACGAAAAGACCGGCCTTCTTAATGCCGATCACCGCCATGCCAGCCGAGCCGGTAAAACCGGTGAGATAAGCCAGACGCGCTTCGCTGGCGGGCACGGACTCTCCGCGATGCGCATCGGCGCGCGGGACCAGAAAGGCATCGACATGCGCCCATTGCATGGCGGCGCGCAGATCGGCCAGTCGGGGTGCAACCTGGCTCGGGTCGGACTTTTCCTCAAAACTCTGGAATTTTGCGGGTAGGAAGGATGTTTCGGTCATGATTTTTCCTGACGCAAGGCCGGGTTTTGCATGCGCAGCGGGCATGGCTGTCGTGAGTCTCAGGCGCTGGTGTACGCGCGCCCGGACCCTATCTTAAGGGCATGGATCGCGGAGACGAAAAATGAACAAGGACAAGAATTTCTTTCAGCGTGCGTTCGACGCCATCGTCGAGGGCCGCACCCGTCAGGCGGAGCGTTATGTCGCGCAGTACGAGCGTGACCATGGTGCCCGCAACAAGGTGAATAGCCGTTAAGGACGCTGTGCATCTTCGGCATGGCTGGCTTGCCGGCGACCCCCTAACCAAGGTGGCGCGAACAGCCTAGATAGAGGATGTCGGATGGCAATAGACCTGTCCGTCGCATGGAGTGGAAAATGACTGAGAGCAAGAATGGTTTCCGCAGCGCATTGGGTGGCCTTATCGACGCCCGGAGCCGCGAAGCCACCCGCCAGGTCAGCTACCGCATGCAGCACCAGCTGATCGGCGCGGTAACCAAGCGCCCCTGAGGCTGCTGCAGCACTAGCTGACGATCAAGCCCCGATCCCCGAAGCCTGCTTCGGGGATTTTGTTTTTGTGCCGTTTGCTTTCGCTCTCCACAGACGACAGCTTCAGTAGACCTCATCCTGAGCCAGTCGAAGGACGAGGTCGTGGCACTCGATGCTCCACTCGCGCGACCTCGTGGTTCGACAAGCTCACCATGAGGTCTAAGAAGCTGCAGTTTTGAGCTAACGCTTTTCCAGCACCAGCGTTGTCCAGTCCTTGCGCTTGAGGTGATCGCGCAGGGTGAAGCCTGATCGCTGGTAGGCCTCGATCACGCCGTCTGCCTGGGTGTTGAGGATGCCCGAAAGGATGGCAGTGCCACCTGCCTGGGTGATTACGCCCATGCCGGGCGCCAGTTCCACCAACGGGCCGGCAAGAATGTTGGCGACAACGAGGTCGTAAGGCGCGTGCGAAGCGATTGCGGGGTGATCCAGTCCGGTGGCCACCAGTGTCTCGATCAGCTCGCCGACATCGTTGTCGCGCGCATTCTCGATGGTCGTGGTGATGGCGATCGGGTCGATGTCGGTGGCGAGAACTTTTTGCCGGTGCGCTTGGCAAGGGCGATGGCGAGCACGCCGGTGCCGGTGCCGACATCGATCATGTCGCTCGGGCTTTTGCTGGCGAGCACGGCTTCGATGGCTTCGAGGCACCCGGTCGTAGTTTCATGATGACCGGTGCCGAAGGCCTGAGCCGCATCGATGCGCATCGGCGTCAGGCCTTCCGGGATCGGTCTGGTCTCGTGGCTGCCGTAGACGTAGAAACCGCCAGCGGTGACCGGCGCCAGGCCTTCCAGCGACTTGGCGACCCAATTGACTTCCGGGTCGATCGGCTCGACCGAAAATTGCACCGTGCCGCCCAGCACTTGCTGCGCCAGAGCGTTGAAGGCTTCAAGGTCGGGCGGGCTGTCGCAGGCGGCTTCAAATACCCATTCGCCAGTGTCCTCGTTTTCGTGTGCAGAGGCGGTCAGCGCCAGCTCTTCGCGCTCGGCCACGGCGTCGACAAGGGCGTAGGCCTGTTCCTTGGTAAGCGAAACGGAGAGCTGGTCGACGGACATTGGCGGCCTCTGAAATGGTTTGGGCCCATTGGGGCAGGAGAGGCCGCCAAGTCAATGGCTAGAGCTTGACCGCCGTGCCCGACACCGAAACCATCAGCATCGAGCCGTTCTGGCCGACGACCTCGTAATCGATGTCGACGCCGACTACGGCGTCCGCTCCCATGCGCCGGGCTTCTTCGGCGAGCTCGCGATAGGCTTGCTCGCGCGCGCTGCGGAGCGTCGACTCATAAGCACCAGCACGGCCACCGACGATGTCGCGGATGCCGGCGAAAAGGTCCTTGAAGATATTGGCGCCAACGATCACCTCGCCCGTGGCGATGCCGAGATAGTCGCGGATCGGACGGCCTTCGAGCGTGGGCGTGGTCGAGATGATCATGGGTATCCTCCTGTTGGTGCGGAGGATGTGGGAAGGGTTGCGCTTAGTACAAGGGCGCTAGCCCTTCTTAACGAAGCTCTCCAGCACCTTCTTGGTGCCGGCCTTCTCGAACTCGATGGTGAGCTTGTTGCCCTCGATGCTTTTGACGTCGCCATAGCCGAACTTCAGATGAAAGACCCGGTCGCCCAGAGCGTAGCCGCTGGATTGGCCGCCGAGGTCGACGGAGCGGGCCACCAGTTCGCCTTCGATGGTGAGCGGCCCACCGCCCTTGCGCGTGGCCTGCTGCGCGCGGGCCCGTTGCCAGCCGGGCGTTTCATAGACGCTTTCAAACGGGTCGGCCTTGTTGAAGCGGGTAGAGGTACCGCCGCCATAGCCGTAGCCACCGTAGGAGGAGCCGGTCTGGATGACTTCGACAGCGTCCGGTGGCAGTTCATCGAGGAAGCGCGAGGGGCTGCGCTTTGCCATAAGCCGTGGATGCGGCGGTTTTGCGTCGAAGAGATGCGCACGCGCTTGCGGCCGCGCGTGATGCCGACATAGCCGAGCCTGCGTTCTTCCTCGAGACCGGCGCGACCGCTTTCGTCCATTGAGCGCTGGCTGGGAAAGGTGCCATCCTCCCAGCCGGGAAGAAACACGGTTTCGAATTCCAGGCCCTTGGCCGAATGCATGGTCATGATGGAAACGGCGTCGCTGGCGTCGGCGCTGTCGCGGTCCATGACAAGCGAGATGTGTTCCAGAAAGCCGCCCAAGGTCTCGAACTCTTCCATGGAGCGGCTGAGTTCCTTGAGGTTTTCCTTGCGGCCTTCGCTTTCGGCGGATTTGTCGGCCGCCAGCATGTCCATATAGCCGCTTTCCTCCAGGATCTGCTCGACAAGCTGATAGGGCGGCAGGGTTTCGGCGCGGTAGGCCCAGTCGTCGAACTGCGTCACCAGTGCCCGCAATGTCGTGCGCTGCTTGGGTTTGAGGTCCTCGGTCTCGATCATCAGCCGTGTTGCGGTGAGCAGCGGTACGCGCTGGTGCCGCGCGGTTGCGGTCAGCATGTTGACGGTCGAGTCCCCCAGGCCGCGCTTGGGCACATTGATGATGCGCTCGAAGGCGAGGTCATCGGCCGGCTGCGCCACGAGGCGCAGGTAGGCGAGCGCGTCGCGGATTTCCTTGCGCTCATAGAAGCGCGGACCGCCAATGACGCGGTAGTTCAGCCCGAGCGTGATGAAGCGTTCTTCGAATTCGCGCATCTGGAACGAGGCGCGCGCACGAGGATCGCCATGGAGTTCAAACTTTCGCCCTGGCGCTGGTACTGCTCGATCTCTTCGCCGACCGTGCGCGCTTCTTCTTCGCTGTCCCAGACAAAGGTCGCCGAGACCTTTTCGCCGTCCTCGGCGATATCGGTGTGGAGAGTCTTGCCGAGCCGGCCTTCGTTGAAGGCGATCAGGGTTGAGGCTGCCTTGAGGATATTGGCGGTAGACCGATAGTTACGCTCGAGCTTGACCACCTTGGCGCCGGGAAAGTCCTTCTCGAAGCGCAGGATATTGTCGACCTCGGCGCCACGCCAGCCGTAGATCGACTGGTCGTCGTCGCCCACGACGCAGATATTGGCTTCCGGGGCAGGCTTGCCCTGCGCCAGCAGGCGGAGCCAGAGATACTGGGCCGTATTGCTGTCTTGGTACTCGTCGACCAGCATGTATTTCAGCTTGCGGTGATACTCCGCCAGGACCTCCGGATTTTCGCGGAAGAGGCGAATGCATTCGAGCAGCAGGTCGCCAAAATCAGCGGCGTTCAGCACTTTGAGCCGCGCCTGGTAATCGGCGTATAGCCGCAATGCTTTGCCATTGGCAAAGAAGCTGCCTTCGGCGACCGGCACGTCGTTCGGCAACCAGCCGCGGTTTTTCCAGGCGTCCAGCATTCCCGCGAACTGCCGCGCGGGCCACCGCTTTTCGTCGATGTTCTCAGCAGAAAGCAGTTGCTTGATCAGGCGGATCTGGTCGTCGGTATCGAGGATGGTGAACTGCGGCTTGAGGTCGACCAGTTCGGCATGGCGCCGCAAGATGCGGGCCGAAATGGAGTGGAACGTGCCCATCCACGGTAAGCCGTCGAGCGTCCGCACCAGCGCATGAATGCGCTTCTTCATTTCGCTGGCGGCCTTGTTGGTAAAGGTCACCGCAAGAATTTCGCTGCCCCAAGCCCTGCGCTCGTTGAGGAGATGGGCGATGCGGGTCGTCAACACACGGGTCTTGCCCGTCCCTGCACCGGCCAGAACCAGAAGCGGGCCTTCGGTCGTCAATACGGCGTCACGCTGTTCCGGATTGAGCCCAGCCAGATATTCCGGCGCCGGCGCGGCCTGTCGTTTCAGTTGGCTGGTAATCGGACCGCCTTGCGGGCGGTGCAGGGGAAGAGGTTCGGGCATGCGGTGCTTTGTTCCGGGGCCGGCGCCGCGATAGGCGGCATGCCAGACCTTGACGAATCTTGATTTGTTCTCGTTTCAATATAGGGATGGCGAGGGGCCCTGTATAGAAGCGCAGCCGCTCACATGGACGTCACGCGCGATTGGGACCGCGCTGTCAATTCCTGCGGCACCGGCTTGCACAAGGGCTGCAAGTGCATACACTTGCGCCAGGTTCTTAGCATAAACGAACGGCCACAGTGCTTAATCGCATCTACATCATCGTCGGCGTTCTGGCCATCATGGTGCTGGCAGGCGCCTTTATTGCGCCGCGCTTTATCCAGTGGAGCGACTATCGCGACCGCATGGAGGAGCTGGCCACCGGGGTTCTTGGCGCCGATGTTTCGATTCGGGGCAATATTTCGTTTTCGCTGTTGCCGACGCCGCGGCTCGAATTCTCCGACGTCGTGGTCGGAGATATCGAGTCCCCGGCAGCGACCGTCCAGGCCGTGGAAGCCGAGTTCGCCCTGGTCGATTTTCTGCGCGACAATTACACCGTCACCGCCCTCACGCTTAACCAGCCGCAGGTCGAACTGGTGCTCGATGAGAGCGGTTTTTTCAGCAGTGGCATCGACATTGCCGGAGGTGGCGCCGGCGTGGTCCTGAGCCAGGCGCGGATCACCAATGGGCGTGTCCGGCTGACCGATCTGCGATCGGAAGAAGTCTATGCCGCGGAGCGGGTGGACGGCGACTTCCGATTGGCGAGCTTTACCGGACCCTTCCAGTTTCAGGGTTTCGCCGACTATGGCGAGCGCCGCTACGATGTGCGCTTCAGCACGGGTCCGGGCGACGCGGAAGGCATTTCGCGGCTTTCTGCATCCTTGCGGGAAGTGGCCAATGCTTATTCCGTCAGCGCCGAGGGACTTCTTACGGCTGGCATGGCGCCCAAATTTGACGGCACGCTGACCTATCGCCAAGCTCCGCCTGGTGTGGAAGCGGCCGACGATATCCGAGGCGACCTGGTGCTGGAGAGCAAGGTTACTGCGTCGACCGATCGCGCCGTGCTCAGCGGTTTCACCCTGATGCCGGACGAAAACCGCGCTGCGACCCGGCTTACCGGCGCTGCCAGCGTGCAATTCGGCACCCGCAACAGCTTCGATGCCGTGGTCTCGGGCGGGGTTTTGCATTGCCGCCCCGCGATGCCACTGAAATCCCCGGCGAGTTGCCTTATGAATTCGTGCGCTTGCTGAGCGAGGTTTCGGCGCCGCCCCTGCCTCCTATTCCGGGACGGCTGGGTATCGATCTCGCCGAAGCGACGCTGCGCGGCTTTGCCTTGCGCAACGTGCGGATCGACGCCACGACGGATGGCCGTTCCTGGGCCATCGAACAGGCGGTCGCGAACCTTCCCGGCGAGACGGAGCTGCGCGTTTCGGGCACGGTGACGAGCGACGCCGGGAGCGCGGGCTTTGCGGGCGACCTGGCGATGACGTCGCAGCGGCTCGATGCGCTGTCAGCTCTTTGGCGCAAGCCGCAGGACAACAATCCCCTCTTTAACCAACCCGGCAGCCTAAACGGCCGGCTGTTGCTGGCGGGCAATGCCTTCGGGCTGACTGGGGGCGCTTTACCTTCTCGGGCGAGACGCATTCGGTTGAGATGCGGATCGGTTTTGGCGACGAACCGCGCTTTGACGGCAAGGCTACTTTGGGCACGCTGAGCGCCACGCAAACGGCAGCGTTGCAGGCCCTGTTGCCCAATGTGGCCGATACGAGCTTTGGTCATTCCTTCCCGCATGGCAGCGTCAGCCTCGTGGCCGACAGTGTCGATGTCCTAGGCCTGCCGGCGGTCGACCTCGTCGCGGACGCGCAGTGGTCGCCCGAGACTTTTTCCTTCTCCCAGCTGAACGTCGCGGGCTGGGGCGGTCTGAGCGTCGATGGCAAAGCAAGCATCGCCGGAGCGCTGAACGCTCCACGGATCACCGGGTCTGGCGACATCGACGTCTTGGAAGCCGATTCGCCGGCTCTGGAGCTGATCTATGAGGCTGCCGGTCTCCCCTTCGAGTGGCAGCAGGGTCTTGCCGGCGCTTGGCCGGCTGCGCTGCAATTTGTGCTCAGCGATGGCGACACGGGCGCGGCTCAGGTTTTGACCCTGAGCGGGACGTTGGGGGAAGGGGACTTCGATCTGCGTGCCGAGATGGCGGATGGCCTGCCGGCGCTCACGACAGGGGACCTCCGTCTGGTTGCTTCGCTAGAGGGTCAGGCAGACGCCGTGCAGTCACAGTTCGGCTTTGCCGATCGGGTGCTGTTCGATGGTCCGGAGCCGCTGGTTGCGAGCCTCTTTGTGGACGGTAGCGCCACGGAAGGCTTCGAGGGCCGGGTGGCCTTAAGCCAAGGCGGTCAGTCGCTGAGCTATTTCGGCGACCTTGCCGTGGCAGCCGACGGCCAGATCAGTGGTGCGGGAACTTTGGAGGCGCAACTCGACGCCGGCAATGGTCTAGCCGCGCTAGCGGGCGCGGCTGGCGCCAGCCTTGGTGCGGTGGATGCAAGTGCCGCCCTTCGCTTCGATGGCACCACCTCCGTGGTTCTCGACAATATTTCCGCCGTGGTCGGCAACGAAGGTGTGCGCGGCACGCTGACGCTGGGCCGCACCGGCGAAATGCCCAGCTGGTCCGGGTCGCTCGAAACGGATGCGCTGGATGCGGGCGGTCTCGCTGCAGCCTTTTTCGGAACCGAGGCGCTGCTTGGTGTGGCGCCGGAGACCGGACCGTGGCCGGAAGGGCCGCTTGCGGCTGATACAGAGCAGCGCTCATCGCGTGGCGATGTTTCGATCAATGCTGGCAAAGTCACGGCCAATGGCGTTGATGTGTTCGGCCCAACCGAGTTCAGCTATGGCTGGGACGCGGATGCGATCAACCTGCGGAATCTCCAGGCCGACATCGGAGCCGGTACGCTGGCGATGAATGTGACGCTCTGCTGTTCCGGACCGCTCACCGACCGGACCCTTTCGGGTCGGGTGACGCTCGCCGGGGTCGATCTGGATGCGCTGACGCCCGGTCCGCTCGCCAGCGGACTTGCGGGGCTGGTCGATGGTGGCCTCCAGTTCGAAGGCACCGGCGCCAGCTTGGCCGATGTGATGCGCGCCATGACCGGCGAGGGCAACTTCTCCGTTGCCGATTTTGCCGCGACCGGTCTTTCGCCTTCGGTGTTCCCGACAGTCGCGGCCATCGACGACCCGCTCAATACCGATGCCGATACTCTTGAAACTCTGACCGGGCTTGGTCTCTCGCAAGGCGACTTCACCGCCGACCTGGCGCAAGGCGCCTTTACCATTGCCGGTGGGACGGCTCGGCTTGCAAACCTCATCATCGAGGGGCAGGGCGGAGCCTTGCGGGCAGCCTAAACCTCATTCTCGCTCGGCTGGGGCTCGATGGGTCGTTCGTTCTGACACCGCGCGACTATGTGGATCCCAACGGCCTCGTTCAGGCAGATACTGCCCGTATCGTCACAACGATCGGCGGCACGCTGGCTTCTCCTGAAATTAGGGTGGATCTTACTGAAATGGTCGCTGCCATCCAGGTGCGGGCGAACGAGCTTGAGGTCGACCGTCTCGAGGAAGCGCGCATTGCGGACGAGGCGCGGCAGCGGGAGGCGGCCGAGGCGCGCAATCGCCTGATCGCCGAACAGCAGCGCCAACGAGCCGAGGCGGAGGCCGCGCGGATTGCGGCTGAGGAAGCGGCTCGTGCCCTTGAGCTACAACAGCAGCAAGCGCAGGAGCCCCAGCCGACGCCAGCTCCCGCGCCGACGACAACGGTTACGCCCGGTGCCTTCGATTTCCAACCGCAGGTCAACCAGCCGATGGGCAATGGCGTCAATCAGTCGATTTTGAGGGGCACTTGGCTCAGCTTTTGCCCGATACCAGCCGAGCACGGCGAGCCTGACTGCCGACGACAGATTTGCGGTTTCTCGCGTTTCGTCAATTTCGCGGACGAGACCGGCCAAGCTTATGCTTCGTTCGGAGGCCATGGCTTCGAGCCCGCGCCAAAAGTCTGCCTCAAGCGCGATCGAGGTGCGGTGGCCGGCGATGGAGAAGGACCGCTTATCCATGGGTCCCCATGCTGTCAGGGCTTTTTGCGGAAGGCGTCGAGGCTGACGACCTTTTCGCCCGGCTGCTCTGCCGGGGTATCGCTGGTTTCCGCGGCAGCAATCGTGGCCGCATCGGCCGCGGCTTCGCCGTCGTCACGGCCAGCGGTGGCCGGATCGAACTGCAGGCCGAACTGCACGGAGGGGTCGAAGAAGCCCTTGATGGCCGAGAAGGGGATCACCAGAATTTCCGGCTGGCCATTGAAGCTCAAGCCGACTTCGAAGGCGCTCTCGGTGACTTTGAGATCCCAATACTGGTTCTGCAGGACGATGGTCATTTCCTTGTCGTACTGTTTGAGCAGTTCTTCGGAAATGCGTACGCCCGGCGCCCGTGTGGCAAAGGAAATGAAGAAATGGTGGTCGCCGGGCAGGCCCGTCCGCGACACTTCAGCCAAAACCTTGCGCACGACGCCGCGCAGGGCTTCCTGGGCGAGAATGTCGTATCGCAAATAGTCTTCGGCCATGACGCAACTCCTACCGGGTCTTCGATTCCCGAACGGCCCATATCAGCCCTACGTTCCCCAAGATTTCAAGGACAAAGGCGAAGCGGCTGATGGGCTATGAAAGGAAGTGCAGGCTTCTGTTGCCAGGTGCCTGCGAACCCCGCCTGTCGCCCGGCTAGGGGCGGAGGACTTAATTTCCCAATGCTAGCACCGCTTAGGCGGCGAGAGCGACTGGAGCCTTATTGTTGTCATTAGCAACTATAAGTTTCGGACCGATAACGGTGGTACCTCACCGAGCAAAAGCACACTCTTTACGCCCTCGTCGATCCTGTTTCGTCCCCATTGGCTCACCCCTTTCGGGAGGAGATGGTGGAGACGCCGGGTACTGCCCCGGGTCCGATGGGTTTATTACAATGACCGTTTATCGCCATATCCCTTGCGGGCAAGACCTATATAGGTGACCGTTGGACGACATGCAAATGGATGACGACAAAATAGGCTGGACCCCGATCGAGGGGCGAAATTGCGGGGGTTGCACCGCCTGCTGCACCTTTGCGCCCATCCGCGTACCCGAGCTCAAGAAGCCGGCCAATTCGACGTGCCTTCATTGCGTCGAAGGGCAGGGCTGCACGGTCTACGACGTTCGCCCGCAGGTTTGCCGCGGGTTTTATTGCGGCTACTTTTTTCTCGAAGAGCTCGGGCCCGACTGGCATCCCGAGCAAAGCGGCGTCGTGATCCGCTCCGAGGCGATGGAAAACGACACGATCACCATCCTGATCCTCGAGCTGTCGTCCTTCTGGTTTCGGAAGATTTTGCGGGCATGGTCGGCGGCTGGATCAATGCCGGGATCGGCGTCGAGTTCGAGCGGGTCGGACCGCTCGGGCACCTGCCGGCGAAGATGGAAATGAACGACCTTCTTGCCGACGCCATTGCGGCCGGTGACCTCATGGAAATGCAAAAGGTCTTTGCCTGGGCAGTCGCCTATATCGACCAGACCCATCAGTGGGAGCGGGACGAAACCGTGTTCGAAAGCGCGCTGGCCTAGCGGTCGCCGGTCCAGGTCATGCCCATATAGACGCCGCCGCTTTCGAGCTCGTCCAACATCTGTTCAAGGTGTTTGCGCTTGGTCTCCTCGCGCTTGACCTTGTTGATCCACAGCAAATAGTCATTGCGCTGATAGGGTGGCCGGGCGTCGTAATTTTCGCGCAGGCCCCTGGCGTCCAGTGCCTCGCGGACAAAGTCGGGCATATCTTCGCGCTTGCGTAGCGGCCGTAGTTGCGGACTCATCGTAGCTCTCCTATGCCTCCACTGTAGCAGTAGCATGGATCGCTGCTGTCAGTAGCAGAGGCGGTATTAGAGTACCGCGTTGATCGACAGCGGTGCCATGCAACCCTACCTGAAGCTTCTCTCCGATATTCTCGAACACGGCGCCGACAAGTCTGACCGCACCGGCACCGGCACGCGCTCGCTGTTCGGCTACCAGATGCGCTTCGATCTATCGAAGGGCTTTCCGCTGCTGACCACAAAGAAGCTGCATCTTAAATCCATCATCTATGAGTTGCTCTGGTTCATCCGCGGCGAGACCAATGTGCGCTGGCTGCAGGAGCATGGCGTCAAGATCTGGGACGAGTGGGCGGACGAAAACGGCGACCTTGGCCCGGTCTACGGCTCGCAATGGCGTTCGTGGCCGGCCCCGGATGGGCGCAAGATCGACCAACTGGCCAATGTCATCGAGAGCATCAAGACCAAGCCGGACTCGCGCCGTCATATTGTTTCGGCCTGGAACCCTGCCGAAGTCGACGACATGGCGCTGCCGCCCTGCCATTGCCTGTTCCAGTTCTATGTCGCCAACGGCAAGCTCAGCTGCCAACTTTACCAGCGCTCGGCTGACACGTTCCTCGGCGTGCCCTTTAACATCGCGTCCTATGCGCTGCTCACCCATATGGTGGCACAGGTGTGCGATCTCGAGGTCGGCGACTTCGTCCACACCTTTGGCGACGTGCACCTTTACTCCAACCACTTCGAACAGGCGCAACTGCAGCTCACGCGCGAACCGCGTCCCCTGCCCAAGCTGGTGATGAACCCCGAGCGCAAGCGCATTGAGGACTTCGTCTTCGAAGATTTTGCCTTCGAGGGTTACGACCCACATCCGCATATCAAGGCTGCGGTTTCGGTCTAAGGCTCGGGCTGTTTTCTTGACAGCTGATCTTCCGCGCGAGAATCCGGCATGCCATACAAGCGGCTGTTATCTTGGGGGAAACGATCGTGAGACTTTCTGCTTGCCTTGTAGCGTTAAGCCTCCTGCCGGTTCCGGTTCTTGCCAATGACACAACGGCACAACTCGAGGCGGGCGGCCTGGTCTTCGTCAACAACCAGACCATAGAGATGGCGTCCGAGCATCTCTTCGTCTCGCCGTCGCAGATCAAGGTCGTCTACGAGTTCAATAACACCTCCGGCCAGGACCAGCATCTGCTGGTGGCCTTCCCCATGCCCGATGTCGAGGGTGGCCCGGACATGATGACCGACGTGCCGAGCAGCCGGGAAGAAGGGCCGGACCCCAGCAACCTTTTCGGCTTCGAGACGACTTTCGCGGGCGAGCCGGTCGATGCCGAGCTTCATCAATACGCCTTCCGCAACAATGTCGATTATTCCGCCGAGCTCCAAGCTCTTGGCATTCCTTTGGCGCCTTTCGGCGAGCAAACGCAGGATGCGCTCAACGCGCTGCCGGAAGAAGACCTCGCCCAGCTGGCGCATCTCGGGCTTGTGGACAGGATGGAATACGACGCCGGCGACGGGCCGCAGGTTGACCATACGCCAGCCTGGACGCTGCGCTCCACCTATACCTGGGAAGCCACATTCCCGCCCGGTATGTCCGAGGTCGTCCATACTTACACCCCCAGCGTTGGCGGCACAGTGGGCACGACCTTCATGCCGGAGGACGCCAATCCGGACTCCGAGCAGCGCTTTGCCGAGTACCAGAAGCGCTATTGCGTCGACGATGACCTGGTCGCGACGCTCGAAAAGGTGGCGATCCCGTCAGATGGCTGGACCAACTATCCTTATGTCGAAAACTGGATTTCCTATATCTGGTCGACCGGCAACAACTGGGCCGGACCGATCGGCAAGTTTACGCTGACGGTAGACAAGGAAGATCCTAAGGCCCTGGTCTCGTTTTGCGGTGAGAACGTCAAAAAGATCGGCCCCACGACCTTTGAGATGACGGCGACGGACTGGTATCCGCCCTATGACCAGGAACTCGAAATCCTGCTGCTTCGCCCGGTCGATTGGTACGACCAGTGAGCGAAGCACACCTCTCCATCCGTCCCGCGCGGCCAAAAGATGCGGGGTTGATCCTCGATTTCGTGCTGGCGCTAGCCACGTATGAGAACCTTGCGCATGAGGTCGTAGCGACCGAGGCGGACATTGCGCGCGACTTTTTGGCAGCGATCGCAGAGTGTTTGCCGAGATTGCGGAGTGGGAGGGCAAGCCCGTCGGTTTTGCGCTCTGGTTCTATACCTATTCGACATTCCAGGGCCGGCACGGCATCTGGCTCGAAGATCTTTATGTTGATCCGTCGCTACGCGGCAAAGGCATCGGCAAGGCTTTGCTGAAGCACCTTGCTGAGCGCTGCGTCCGCGAAGGGCTTGGGCGGTTCGAATGGTGGGTGCTCGACTGGAACGAGCCGTCCATCCAGTTCTATAAGTCACAGGGCGGGGTGATGCAGGACGAGTGGACCAAGGTGCGGATCGAAGGGCCGACCCTCGCAAAACTCGGTCAGCTCGACGCTTTGTAAATATGTCGAAGTCTCCGCCCACTGTTCGTCGGCAGGGCAGGAGGCGCCGAACCCGGCGCCCAGGCAGAGGACAATAAATGGCAATTCTGATCAGCACGGCCTTCGTTTCGCTCGATGGCGTCATGGAAGCTCCTGGCGGAGAGGCGGGCTATCGCAATAGCGGCTGGACGTTCAACGGCATCGACTTCGTTCCCGAAGCCTACGAGATGAAGGGCGAAGAGCAAGCGGAGGCCACGGCCATGCTGCTGGGCCGCGTCAGCTACCAGGCTTTCAGCCCTGTCTGGCCGGGGATGACGGACGAGTTCCCGCTTTATAACGTGATGCCGAAATACGTCGTCTCATCGACGCTCGAGGACAGCGATCTGGTAGAGAATTGGGGCCCCACCAAGATTTTGCGCAGCCTCGATGACGTTGCCGCCCTCAAGTCCGAACACGAGGGCACGATCAGCATGCACGGCAGCGCCACGCTCGCGCGCAATCTCTCCGACGCCGGCTTGATCGACCGCTACCACCTTCTGGTCTTCCCGACGCTTCTCGGCGCCGGTAAGCGCCTTTTCAGCGAGACAGACAAAGACAAGCAGATGCTGCGCCTTGTCGACAGCAAGTCCTATTCGAACGGCATTCAGAAGCTGGTCTATGACGTCGTCCGCTGATCGCCTGGAGGGCAGCCGCGCTTGAGCATCAAGATTTCCCTCATCGCGGCGGTTGCCCGCAACAATGTCATCGGCGCCAGCCAGTCAATTCCCTGGAGCATTCCGTCGGATTTTGCCTGGTTCAAGCAGACGACCATGGGCAAGCCGATGATCATGGGCCGCAAGCAGTTCGAGACCTTTCCCAAACCCTTGGCCGGGCGGCCGCATATCGTGGTGACCCGCCAGGCGGATTACGCGCCCGAAGGCGTTACCGTGGTTCATACTCTGGGCGATGGGCTGACCGCTGCGCGACAGATGGCCGAGGCGGCGGGCGTGGACGAGATCATGGTCATCGGCGGCGGCGACATATACGCGCAGGCCCTGGAAGACGCTGATTGGCTTTACATCAGCCATGTCGATCTCGCCCCCAGGGGGACGTGGTTTTCCCGCCCATCGACCCCGAAATCTGGCAGATCGTTGCCGAGCCTGAGGTCGTGCCATCGCCCAAGGACGAGGCTGCCTACATTATCAAAGTCTATGAAAGGCTTGCTGCCCGCGCTCATTGATCGCGCGCGCGCCTTGCTTATATATGACCAAGACGAATTTCCCTTAGACACCGAAAGGAATGCGATGCCTTGGGAGAATAATGGTGGCGGAGGCGGCCGCAACAATGGCGGTCCCTGGGGCCAGGCGCCTGGTGGGGGCGGTGGCGGTGGTCCGCGTCGTCCGGGTGGCGGCAACACGCCCAATCTCGAGGACATCCTCAATCGTGGCCGCGACCAGTTCCGCGGCGGCGTTCCCGGCGGTCGCTGGCTGATTATCGGCGGTGCCGTTGTTCTGGGCGCCTTTTGGCTCTTGAATTCGGTCTATACCGTGGCTCCGCAGGAAGTTGGCGTCGAGCTGCGTCTCGGCCAGCCCAAGCCCGAGCTTTCCACGCCTGGTCTGCATTTCCATCTCTGGCCGGTCGAAACCGTCGAGAAGGTCAACGTCACGGTCAACCAGACCACGATCGGCACGACCCCGTCCAATGGCCGCACCGGTGGCGATGACGGGCTGATGCTGTCGGGTGACCAGAACATCGTCGACGTTCGCTTCTCCGTCTTCTGGTCGGTCGTGAACCCGATCGAATACCTTTTCAACGTGCGCGATCCCGAAGACATGGTCCGCAACGCTGCCGAAAGCGCAATGCGCGAAATCGTCGGCCGTCGCCCGGCCAATGACGTCTTCCGCGACGACCAGGCCGGCATTGCCGCCGAAGTCCAGCAGATCACGCAGACCATCCTCGATAGTTATGGCCTTGGCGTCAGCGTCAGCCAGATCTCGATCGAAGGCGCGCAGCCACCGGCCGAAGTCGCCGATGCCTTCAACGAAGTGCAGCGCGCCGAGCAGGATGAGGACCGCGTTCAGGAAGAAGCCCGCTCCTACGCCAACACCCTTTTGGGTGACGCTCGCGGTCAGGCCGCGGCGCAGCGCGAAGAAGCGGCTGCTTATTCCAACCGCGTGGTGCAGGAAGCAACCGGTGAAGCCGAGCGCTTCAACTCGATCTACGCTGAATATGTCAACGCGCCTGAAGTGACGCGCAAGCGTCTGTTCCTGGAAACCATGGAACAGGTGATCGGCTCGTCCGAAAAGGTCTTGATGGAGCAGGGGCTAACGGCCAGGGCGTCGTGCCCTATCTGCCGTTGCCTGAGCTTGGCGCTCGATCCAACGCCACCACCACACCGACGGGGGCGGGGAACTAAGCCATGAACAATCGTCTCTATGTCATTGGCGGCGTCATCCTTGTCGCGCTCTACATTCTTTTCTCGTCGATCTACGTGGTCAACGAGAGGGAGCAGGCCATCGTCACCCGCTTCGGCCAGATCACCTATCCGGCAGGATCCGGGTCTTTACTTCAAGATCCCGACCGATTTCGTCGACAGCGTGCAGATCGTCGAGGACCGTCTGCTGCGTCAGGATATTTCCGACCTGCGCGTGCAGGTTTCGGGCGGTGCCTTCTATGAAGTCGACGCTTTCCTGACCTATCGCATTGCCGATCCGCGCCTCTTCCGCGAACGCGCCCAGGGCTCGCTCGCGGTGGTCGACGATCGTATTGCAACGCGTTTCGCCGCCGTGCTGCGTCAGGTCTATGGTCTGCGCGAATTCAACGCTGCTCTTTCCGAACAGCGCCAGCAGATGATGACCGAAGCGCGCGACCTCATCCGTCCCGATCTCGAGCAGATTGGTATCGAGGTGGTCGACGTTCGCATCCTTCGCACCGATCTTTCGGCCGATGTGTTCGAGCGGACTTACGAGCGTATGCGTGCCGAACGTCTTGCCGAAGCCGCACTGCTTCGGGCGCGCGGTGAAGAACAGGCCCAAAGCCTGCGCGCCATCGCCGAACGTCAGGCTGTCGAAATCGTCGCTGCCGCGACCCGCGATGCCGAAATCATCCGTGGTACGGGCGACGCCGAACGCAACCGGCTGTTTGCTGCGGCCTATGGGCAGGACCAGGAATTCTTCGAGTTCTATCGCTCGATGGAAGCCTATCGGAATGCCTTGATCGATTCGGGCACGACGATGGTCCTGTCGCCGGAAAGCGAATTCTTCCGATACTTCGGCTCCAATGGCGAACTCCCGGCTGCCAGCACGACCTTCAGCACCCCGATCGCTCCGGCACCGGCGCCTGAAACGCCTGCCAGCAGCGACGAGCCGGCGCTTGACGGCTTGGGCATCGAAGAGACGACGCTGCCGAGCGTGACGCTCGATGACGGTACGCCGCTTCAGCCGACGGTCGGGACCGAGGCTCCGGCTCCGGTTGAAGAGCCGGCAGCAACCGCGCCGGCGACAACGGAAGCGCCGCTCCTGGCACCTGCTCAGTAAGCGAAGTGCGATAAAATCGAGGGCCGGTGCAGGAGACTGCACCGGCCCTTTTAATCTAACGCAGAGGATTGTCGCGCTGGCGATCAGCGAACGAAGTCTTCTTCGCTATAGCCTTGAAGATAAAGCAGCGCAGTCAGATCGCCATGATCGATCCTGATGCTGGCGGCCTCTGCCACAGCCAGCTTGGCGTGCAGGGCGACACCGAAACCGGCGGCACCGATCATGTCGAGATCGTTGGCTCCGTCGCCGACGGCCAGGGTCTGGTCCGGCCTCAGCCCGCGTTCTTCCACCAGTGCCAGCAAACGGTTTTTCTTCGTGTTCTTGTCGACGATCGGCTTGCTGACCGTGCCGGTAAGTTGCTCACCATCGAATTCCAGCACGTTGGCAATCGCCTCATCGAAGCCGATCCGCTTGGCGAAGTAATCGGCGAAGAAGGTGAAGCCGCCGGAGACCAGCGATGTATAGGCCCCATAGGCCTTCATCGTGTGCACCAGCGTCCGACCGCCAGGGGTCAGTGTGATAGCCTCGCGCCGGATCTCCTCGATCCTTGACCGGTCGAGCCCCTTCAGCAGCGCCACGCGGGTGTCGAGCGCTTGGGCAAAATCGAGTTCGCCGCGCATGGCGCGATCGGTGATCTCGCTGACCTGGGGCTTGATACCCAAGGCATCTGCCAGTTCGTCGATGCATTCCTGCTCGATCATGGTGGAGTCCATGTCGGCGATCAGCAGCGCCTTGCGGCGGCCTTCGGTCGGCAGCAGATTGGCATCGACTTGACGATTGCCGATGATGTCCCGCGCCAGCTGCAAGGCGTCGCCGGCCCTGGGCTCCATGATATCGCAGGCAATGGAGTGGTTTAGCCAGTTGAGTTCACCGCTCGTCGCTTCTAACACCATGGCGGCGAGCGCGGGATCGAGCTCGGAATCGGCAGGGTTGGCGATCAGGGAAAGAACCGGCATGGCAGCAGCGACTTTCGGGAGATTTTGGTGACGGGCCAAAGGCGTGCGGTGCTGATAGCGGGTCCCACCGCGAGCGGCAAGTCAGCCCTGGCGCTGGCCCGGGCACGCGCCTCGGGCGGGCTGATCGTAAATACCGACGCCGTGCAGGTTTATGATGTTTTGCGCGTCGTCACTGCGCGCCCCGGCGCTGCCGACGAGGCGCTGGCCGAGCACGCTCTGTACGGCACCGTTTCGCCCGCAACGCGCTTTTCAACGGGTGAGTGGCTTCGCGCAGTGCAGGCAATCATTGGTGAGACCGACCCGGATCGAGAGCTGATTTGCGTTGGAGGTACGGGACTTTACTTCGATGCGCTCATAAACGGATTCGCCGACGTGCCGGAAATCTCGCCGGAGATCTTGCGGTCCGTTCAGTCCGAGCTCGAGGCGTCGAGCGAATCTCAACGCATGGCATTGCTGCAGGCGGAGGATCCCGAAACCGCACGCCGCCTCAAGGTCGCCGACCCGCAGCGGGTCATTCGGGCTCTGGCAGTCAAGCGGCAGACCGGGCGGCCGCTGTCGAGCTTTCAGAACGCTCAGCAGCCTGGGCCGATCCGCGACTGGGAGATCGAGCGCATGGTCCTTTGGCCGGAGCGCGATGTGCTGCGCGCTCGCATTGCCCAGCGCTTTTCCGGTATGTTCGAAAACGGGGCGGTCGAAGAGGTCGAGGCGCTTATGTCGCTAAATCTCGATCCATCATTGCCCGCGATGAAGGCCATCGGTGTGCCCGAGATCGGGCAATGGCTCGAAGGAACAATGGCAGAGGACGAGGCGATCGAACGCGCGACCATTGCCACGCATCAATATGCCAAGCGGCAACGGACATGGTTTCGCAACCGCATGGGAGACTGGCCCCGCCTCGGTCTCGCCGGCGCGCCGCTCTAGGCGACCGACTTTGGCTCAAGCAGGCCCAGCTTTTCACGCATGATAAAGCGCGTGCCCAGCAGCAGGGCAACAAAGGCAAGGCCACAGGCAAGGCCGATCCAGATCCCGACGCCACGCAGTTCGAAAACGAACCCGAAGAGATAAGCAATCGGGAGGCCGACGAGCCAATAGCCGCCGATCGCCATCAGCATCGGCACCTTGGTGTCGCTGAGCCCGCGAAGGGAATGCGCTGCGACCACCTGAGCGCCGTCCACGAGTTGGAAAATGCCCGCTACGGCGAGGAAGGATGCCGCCAGACCAAGCGCATTGAGATTGGCTTCCTTATGCGGGTCGAGGAACAGGGTGACGATGGTCGGGCCAAACAGAAGGAACGACAGGGCCGAGATCGCCATGAAACCCGTTCCCAGAATGAACGCCGTCCACCCGGCCTTGCGGATGGCTTCACGATCACCGCGGCCATAGGCGATGCCGACGCGAACCGTTGCGGCAACACCGAGGCCCAGCGGCACCATGAAGGCCATGGACGCGCATTGCAGCGCGATGGCGTGTGCGGCGATCTCGTCGGTGCCAAGCCGTCCCATCAGCAGGGCCGCGGCAGTAAAGAGCCCGACTTCCGCCAACACCGTCAGGCCGATTGGCGTGCCGATGCGGAAGATGTCGCGGAAATAACCCCAGTCCGGTTTCCAGAAGCGGATGAGGATGTGGAAGCGACCGAAACGGCGGTGACGAACAACATAGATCAACATGGCGATAAACATCACGATGTTGGTCGTCAGCGTGGCAATTGCGGCGCCGCGAAGCTCGAGGCGTGGCATGCCGAAATTGCCAAAGATCAACGCATAGGCGATCAGCGCGTTCACCACCACGCCAAGCACCGTGATGAGGAGTATGGCGCGGGTGGCGTTGAAGGCCGAGAGGAACGAGCGCAGCACGATGATGCCGATCGCCGGGAACAGCGACCAGACAACGATATGGACAAAGGTTTCGGCCAGGGCCGTGGCCGCGGGATCCTGGCCCAGAAACCGGTAAAGCGGCTGGATCTGCCAGACGATGGGCAGGAGCAGCACTGCGATCAGGATGCCGGCCCAAAAGCCCTGGCGCACGATACGGCGCACGGCCTTGACGTTTCTTGCCCCGCGCGCCTGCGCCACGAGGGGCGCAACGGCGCCGACAACGCCGATGCCAAAAAGGAGAAAGGGCGTGAAGAAGGTCGTGCCCAGCGTGCCAGCGGCAAGGTAGGCGGGTCCGAGCCAGCCCAGCATGATGACGTCGGTCGTATGCAGCGCGTTTTGCGCCAGCTGCGCAATGACGAGCGGCCAGGCGAGGGCAAAAGTGGCGCGCAACTCCGCGGCCCAGCCAAGCTGGGGCAGGGCAGTCGGCGCGGGGGCCGCCGGCGCGATGGTGTCGGTCATGTCGTCTCTCCCACTCGCGCGCCCGGTCTAGCGAAAGAGAGGGCGCGGGGGAAGCGCGGCGATGCGGGGAGCCGTCGCTCACGATCGCGTTAATAAAGTTAAAACTGTACCGGAACCTTTGCGTGAACGGTGCATTTCCGGATCAGCATCCTTTGGAGGACTACATGCACAAGATCCTGATCATCGCCGCCACCACCCTTTCCCTCGCTGCCTGCACCACCACCCAGCAGGGTGCAACTGTTGGCGCAATTGGCGGCGGCGTTATCGGCGCTGCAGCAACCGGCGGTAGCCTTGTTGGTACGGCAGTTGGCGCTGGCATCGGCGCCGTTGCTGGTGCAGCTGCTGGCAACGTTGTTGGCTATTACGGCGAAAGCCGCGACCGCTGCGTCTACGAAGAGCCCAATGGCAACCGCTACATTGCGGCCTGCCCGCGCGGCTAACACCGAATAGCCGTAGCGCCCCCTGCGGCTCTGCGCCCCCAGGCGCCAGACACCCGACCGCCCCCGGTCGGGTGTTTTATTTTGTCTGAACCGGTGGGACCAGCATCGGCTTGACTTGGAGCAAACAATGCTCTTAACAATGCACCGTCTTATTTTGTGGAGCGGTCCAGTGCGGGCACTCATTCTCGTAGTATGCAGGCGCATCGGCACCGTGGGGTAAAACCCCGCGCGATAGCTGGTGCGCCGAACACAGGTCCCGAAGGGGGCCTTTTTATTGCCTTGTTTCGCGGGTGCGGATGTGAGGCGCAGTGATGGCGAGGCCCCGCTGGGAGGGGCAAAGGACTTAGGGAAGGGCTGTGTAATGGCCGAAAGAATGACCGGCGCGGAAATGGTGATCCAGGCGCTTACGGACCAGGGTGTCGAGCACATCTTCGGCTATCCGGGCGGCGCGGCTTTGCCGATCTATGATGCCATTTTCCAGCAGGATTTCGTTCAGCATATTCTCGTGCGCCACGAACAGGGCGCAACGCATATGGCCGAGGGCTATGCGCGCTCGACCGGCAAGCCCGGTGTCGTGCTGGTGACCTCCGGACCCGGTGCTACCAATGCGGTCACGGGCCTCACCGATGCGCTGCTCGATTCCATCCCCCTCGTCTGCATCACCGCTCAGGTCCCGACGACGCTGATCGGCACCGACGCCTTCCAGGAGTGCGATACGGTCGGCATTACCCGCTCCTGCACCAAGCACAATTATCTGGTGAAGTCGGTCGCCGACCTGCCGCGCATCCTGCACGAAGCGTTCCTGATCGCTACGACCGGCCGTCCGGGCCCAGTGGTGATCGACATTCCCAAGGATGTCCAGTTCGCCATGGGCGACTATTATCGGCCGGACGCCGATACCTTGCGGCACCAGTCTTATCGTCCACAGGTCGATGGCGACCTCAAGGCGATCGAAGCGGCTGTCGACCTCATGCTCAAAGCCGAGCGGCCGATCTTTTACACCGGCGGCGGCGTCATCAATGCGGGTCCAGAAGCATCGGAAAATTTGCGCGAGCTGGCGGAACTGACCGGCTTCCCGGTGACCTCGACGCTCATGGGTCTGGGCGCCTTCCCGGCATCGAACCCGCAGTGGATGGGCATGCTGGGCATGCACGGCACCTACGAGGCCAACCTTGCGATGCATGACTGCGACGTCATGATCAATATCGGCGCGCGCTTCGACGACCGCATCACCGGCCGCATCGACGCCTTCTCACCCAACAGCACCAAGATTCATGTCGATATCGACCCGTCCTCGATCAACAAGGTCGTGCAGGTTCATGTCCCGATCATCGGCGATTGCAACCGCGTGCTCGAGGAGATGATCCGCATCTGGCGGTCCAAGACCAACCAGCCGCGTACCGAAGCCATTGCGCCCTGGTGGAACCAGATCCAGAAGTGGCGCGATGTCGGTTCGCTGAATTTCACGAACTCCGATACCACCATCAAGCCGCAATGGGCGATCCAGCGCCTTTATGAGGCCACCAAGGCCCAGGGCAAGGACGTCTTCATCACCACAGAAGTCGGGCAGCACCAGATGTGGGCGGCGCAGCACTTCCACTTCGACAAGCCCAACCGCTGGATGACCTCGGGCGGCCTTGGCACTATGGGCTATGGCCTGCCGGCCGCGGTCGGCGTGCAGGTGGCGCATCCCGATGCGCTCGTGATCGACATTGCCGGCGAAGCCTCGGTGCAGATGACGATGCAGGAAATGTCGACGGCGGTGCAATATCGCCTGCCGATCAAGATCTTCATTCTCAACAACGAGCGCATGGGCATGGTCCGCCAGTGGCAGGACCTCCTTCACGGCTCGCGCTACGCGCATTCCTATTCGGAATCGCTGCCCGATTTCGTCAAGCTGGCAGAGGCTTACGGCGGCAAGGGCATCCGGTGCGAGAACCCGGCCGAACTCGATGCGGCCATTGCCGAAATGCTCGACTACGATGGTCCGGTGCTGTTCGACGTCATCGTTGAGAAGGACGAAAACTGCCTGCCGATGATCCCGTCTGGCAAGCCACATAACGAGATCATCCTGCCCGACACCGCCAATATCGGGTCCATCATCGACGAAAAGGGACGGCAGCTGGTTTAGGCCGGTTGCGGAGATACGGACATGAACGCACATCTGCAGCCCACCGGCTCGGCCTATTTCCTGACCCAGGAAACCCAGCAGACCGAACGCCACACGCTCTCCGTCCTCGTCGACAACGAGCCTGGCATTCTCGCCCGCGTCGTTGGCCTATTTTCGGCCCGTGGCTACAATATCGAAAGCCTGACCGTCAGCGAGACCGAACACGACAAGCGACTTAGTCGCATCACCGTTGTCGTTGTCGCCACGCAGAAGGTCCTCGTGCAGATCAAGCTGCAGCTCGAGCGCCTTGTGCCGGTGCACAAGGTGCATGACCTCACGGCCGAGGGCTCCTATGTCGAGCGCGAACTGGCGCTGATCAAGGTTCGCGGCACTGGCGATCACCGTGCCGAAACCCTGCGCCTGGCCGATGCTTTCCGCGCGCATATCATCGATGCGACCGTTGAAAGCTTCATCTTCGAGGTGACCGGCAAGCCGGACAAGATCGATAGCTTCATCGCGTTGATGGCGCCGCTCGGCCTCGTCGAAGTGGTCCGCACCGGCCTCGCCGCGATCGGACGTGGCCCGGAAGGCATGTAATGGTGTATGGCAGGTCTCGTTAGCCGCGAGACCTGCCAATGACCCTTCTCTCCGTCAACCTCAATGCCGTCGCCCAGTTGCGCAACCGGCGCGATCTGCCCTGGCCCAGCGTCACCGGTATCGCGCGCGTCGTGCTCGATGCGGGCGCGAGCGGCATCACCATTCATCCGCGGCCCGACGAGCGCCATATAAGGCGCACTGACGTGTTCGAGCTTTCGACGCTGTTGCGGTCCGACTATCCGAATGCCGAGTTCAATATCGAAGGCTATCCCAGCGAAGATTTTCTCGCACTCATCGATCAAGTCGATCCGGAGCAGGTGACGCTGGTGCCGGATGATCCGGCGCAGGCGACGTCCGACCACGGTTGGGATTTCCATGGGCAGGCAGACTTCTTGGCGTCGGTCATCGAGCGCCTGAATAAACCGGGCCGCCGCATCTCCTTGTTCTGCGATCCGGACGCTGGTTCGGCCGGCGTCGCCGCCGCAAAAGCGACCGGTGCCGACAGAATCGAGCTTTTTACCGGACCCTATGGGGCATGTTTCGACGATCCGGCGCGAGCCGAGCGAGAGCTTGCGGCTCTGGCCGAGACAACCGAGGCGGCGCTCGCCATCGGGCTTGGCGTCAATGCAGGGCATGACCTCACGCTTGAAAACCTTCCGGCCTTCCAAGCCAAGGTTCCTGGCGTCGCAGAGGTCTCCATCGGACACGGCATAACCGCCGACGCCCTCTTGATGGGGTTCAGCGAAGCCGTTCGTCGCTATCGTGATGTCCTAGGCGACTTAAACTGACCATCGCTCGTTCTGCGCGAGTGAACAGTGCGTCATTCATCCCGCTTATCAAGCTCAATATGACCTGAGATAAGTTTCTAAAATCATCGAAACTTCAGGTTTCGCCAATACTTACACCAGTGATACCGGGGCACGCGAGTGATCCCGGGCGACAAGCAAGTGCCTTCTTGAGAGAAGGGCCTCCAGGCACATATATCGCCTCAGTTACGTTTTGTTACCAAGGAGGGCATTCCAATGTCCAATCTCAAGATCGGCGTCGTCATCTCGTCTACCCGTGCTACCCGTTTCGGCGACAAGCCGGCGCAGTGGATCCTGGACAAGGCCAATGCCCACGGCGGAATCGACGCCGAACTGCTCGACCTGCGCGACTTCGACCTTCCGTTCTTTGACGAAGCCGCGTCCAACCTCTGGATGCCGTCGAGCGACCCGCGCGCCGTGGCATGGCAGAACAAGCTGGCCGAATTTGACGGCTTCATCTTCGTCATTGCCGAATACAACCGTTCCATTACCGGCGCGCTGAAGAACGCTCTCGACCAGTCCTACAAGGAATGGAACCGCAAGCCGTTCGGCATCGTCGGCTACGGCACGGTTGGTGCTGCCCGCGCTGCAGAACACCTGCGCGGCATCGGCGTCGAACTGCAGATGGTTTCGACCCGCTCGGCCGTCCACATCGGTGGAAGCGACTTCTTCGCCGTTCACCCGCTCGGCCAGCAGAACAAGCCGTTCAGCGAGATCGAAGGCTCGATCGGCCCGTCGGCCAACGACATGCTCGACCAGCTGGTCTGGTGGGGCAACGCGACCAAGTCCGCTCGCTAAGAATTCGAAGACCTCCAAAGCTTCGTTTACCCGGGAGAGGCCGTTCCGAAAGGGGCGGCCTCTTTTGGTTTTGCGAACCAAAATGGCTCCCCGCGTGTTGTGTGTGACTGCCTGCGGGTGTATAGCCCCGCCGGCCTCAAACCAGCGAGAGCCCCAAAGCTCATGACGCGTGCGGATCAGGCCGGCTCTGCTGCCGGCGTCGTTGCGACCCATCAGGCTAGCCACGAAAAGAATAGTCTTCCCCTTCTCACCCTGGGCGCGATCGGGGTTGTTTATGGCGATATCGGCACCAGCCCGATCTATGCCTTCCGGCAGGCGACACATGTTCGCCCCGGTGCGGCCGGTACCGACGTTGAAATTCTTGGCCTTCTGTCACTGATCGTCTGGGCGCTGACGCTGACCGTTGCGGTCAAATACGTTTTCTTCGTTACCCGCGCCGACAACAATGGCGAAGGCGGTACGCTGAGCCTCATGGCGCTTGCGCGCAAGACCTTTACCAAGCCACCAATCTGGATCACCGCGCTTGGCGTCTTGGGTGCGGCGCTGTTCTTCGGCGACGCGATTATCACGCCAGCCATTTCGGTGCTCTCGGCAGTCGAGGGCGTGGAGCTGGTGGCGCCCGGCATGACCCGCTGGGTGGTGCCGATAACGCTTCTGATCATTGTCGGCATCTTTGCCGTCCAGCGCTTCGGCACGGCGAAAGTCGCCAATGTTTTCGGGCCGATTACGGCGGTCTGGTTTCTGACCTTGGGCGTTTCGGGCCTTGTGCAGATCATCAACTATCCAGCCGTGTTGATGGCGCTCAACCCCTTGCTTGGGTTCGGCTTTCTGTTCACCCATTTCGGCATCGCCTTCGTGGTGATGGGCGCGATCTTCCTTGCGGTTACCGGCGCCGAGGCCCTCTACGTCGATCTCGGCCATTTCGGACGCAAGCCGATCGTCATCGCCTGGTTCAGCCTGGTATTTCCGAGCCTGCTGCTGAATTATTTCGGGCAGGGTGCTTTCGTGCTTCTCGAGGGTGTCGAGAATGTCGAGAGTCCGTTCTTCGAAATGCAGCCGGAATGGGCGCTGCTGCCCTTCGTCATTCTTGCGACCATGGCGACGATCATCGCCAGCCAGGCCGTGATCTCGGGAACGTACAGCCTTACGCAGCAGGCGATCGCTCTCAACATGCTGCCGCGCATGGTGGTTCAGCACACTTCGGCGACGCAAAGCGGGCAGATCTACATGCCGCAGATCAACACCATGCTGATGATCGGCGTACTGTTGCTGGTCGCGATTTTTGGAAGTTCGGAAGCTCTATCAAACGCTTACGGTATTGCCGTGTCGGGCGTGATGATCGTTACGCTTTCGCTTCTGATCGTCGTGATGTGGCGGAACTGGAAGTGGCACCCGATCGCGGTGATCGGCTTCGGGCTCCTGTTTGCTGTGATCGATGGCGGTTTCTTTGCCGCGAATGCAGCAAAACTGTTCCAAGGTGGCTGGGTGCCGGCAGTTGTCGCGCTGGCGGTAGCATTATTGATGTGGAGCTGGATGGCGGGGCGGGCGCGTCTCTCCGAAAAAAACGCGACGGGACGAAGTGCCTCTCGAGTTCTTGGTCAACAATCTTTCCAAAAAGAAGCCAACGACTGTGCCGGGTACGGCGATCTTCTTGACATCTGATGTCGAGGGGGCGCCGACGGCGTTGTTGCACTCGCTCAAGCACTACAAGGTCTTGCACGAGCAAAATGTCATCCTGACCGTGCGCACCTCGACTTCGCCGCGCGTGCCGGACGATGAGAAGGTGACGATCGACGCCTATAACGAGCTGTTCTTCCGCGTCGTCGTGACCTTCGGCTTCATGGAAAGTCCTAATATTCCCAAGGCCTTGGCCCTGGCGCGTAAACTGGGATGGAAGTTCGACATCATGTCGACGTCGTTCTTCCTTTCACGCCGTTCGCTGAAGCTTGGGACAAAATCGGGCATGCTGCGCTTCTGGCAGGACCGGCTGTTTATCCGTCTGGCTCGCAATGCCAGCGATGCGACGGAATATTTCCATATCCCCACCGGTCGCGTGGTGGAGATTGGCACTCAGGTCATCATTTAGGGACGTCTAGGAGCCAAGTGTTAGCAGACTGCTAGCACTTGCCGCCTCACTTCGGGATGTCTGGGCAGACATAGGGCACTTGCGCTGGTGCGAAGCGCTGTTCCTCGGCGCCGCCGACCAGTTTGAGGTTCAGCACCAATTCGGCATCGCTGACGGAGGTGATGTCGGCGCTGATGGTCATGCCGTCTTCTTCCCATGAGATTTCGGTGTCGGAAACCTGCTGCCAGGTCGAGAGGCGATAGGTTTCCCAGCAGCTGTCCGAAACCAGGGTGCCGTCGGCGAGGAAGATATGCATGACGCCGGGCAGCGAGTCGGCTGCGCCCTGCATGACCCAGACGCGATTGAGGAGCGGGTTGTCGCCATCGGCATCGCCCGCCTCCTCGACGACCTCTTCGGCGTCCTGCGCCAGGGCGGGGAGGGTGGTGCAGGCGCCGACGCCCCATGCGGTCATCAGCGCCAGAATTGCAGCCTTGGTATCCATCTGCGTCTCTCCCTTTCCCGTGATTTGGGCTTTGACCCAGTTGATCACAAGAGGGACACCCTCATGTCGGCAAAATTGAGATGGTGCAGCGACACTATTGTGCCGCTTGCGCCTTGCTGCGTTCGCTCATGACGCGGTGGTAGTCGGAAACGCGACGCGTCTGGACCGGCCATGGCGTGAAATCGCCGCCGAGAGCGACATTGGCGTGGAGCGGCCAGTTAGGATCGTCGAGGGCGCCGCGTGCCAAGGCGATGAAGTCGGTTTCGCCATTCTCCAGGAAGGCTTCTGCTTCTTCTGGATCGCCCAGCAGTCCGACGGCCATGGTGGGGATGTCGGCACCTTGCTTCACGGCTCGGGCGAAGGGCAGCTGGTAGGCCGGGGCAGCAGAGATGCGGCCCTGGGCGAAGCCGCCGCTCGAACAGTCGATGGCATCGACGCCAAGCGCCTTAAGCTCGCGGGCGAGAACGACACTGTCTTCGACCTGCCAGCCACCAGCGGCATTGTCGCTGACAGAGAGGCGAACGAGCAGCGGCTTGTCGGCTGGCCACACGGCGCGAACCGCTTCGGTGACTTCGAGCACCAGACGCATGCGGTTTTCGCGGCTCCCGCCATATTGGTCGGTACGGTGATTAGCCAGGGGCGAAAGGAACTGATTGAGCAGGTAGCCGTGCGCGGCGTGAATTTCGACCGTATCGAAGCCGGCTCGATCGGCGCGCTCGGCTGCGGCCACGAAACCGTCGATGACGCGGCGGATACCGGCATGGTCGAGCTCGGCCGGTACCTGGAAATCCGGATTGGACGGGTCATTGGACTCGGCGCTCGGCGCAACCGGCTTCCAATGCTCATATCCGAGGGCACGGCGCTGTTCTTCGGTCGCGAGGTGCTCGGGCTTATTCCAGGACACGGAGGTCGAAGCCTTGCGGCCAGCATGGGCGAGTTGGATACCCGCGGCTGCGCCCTGGCTGTGGAGAAAATCGACGATGCGCGCGAGCGGGGCGATGTGTTCGTCCTTCCAAAGGCCAAGGTCGCCATAGGTGATGCGGCCTTCCGGTACGACGCCCGTTGCCTCGAGCAGGACGAGGCCAAAGCCACCCATGCCGAAGCGCCCCAGATGCACGAAGTGCCAGTCGTTGGCAAAACCGTCCTGCGCCGAATATTGGCACATGGGCGCGACGACGGCGCGGTTGCGCAGGGTGAGGCCGCGCAGCGTGGTGGGGCTAAAAGCTTGGACATTGGTATTCCGGGGTAGGTGGGTCTTTGCGCCTACATGGGCCCTTTGCCCTCCATCGGCAAGTGCCGATGAAAAGAGGCTGTCCTGCTCGTGGTGCAAGGGTGGCCTCAGCCGGGCAACATCATCAGCACACGCTGCAGCAATGCCGGATTGGTCCAGAGGAAATAGGCGGCGGCAACGATTGCGGCGAGCACGGCAAAGCCGATGACTTTCTTGAGCACGGAAAACACCAGCCACAGGATGACGACGGCAGCGACACCGAGGCCGATCATGGTGGCGGAGTCAGTTGGCATTGCGCAGGTCCTCGTGTTCACGGGCTAGGTACCGTGTTCGAAGCAAGGAAGTCACCCCTTCCGCGGCAGAGACTTGAAGGATGCCTGCTGAACCGGACGCATGTCTGTTCGTTGTGACGATATGCGTACGCTTTCAACATCAATTTTCCTGGCCCTTATGACCGCCGTGCCTGCTTTCGCGCAGTGTCCGCCAGCTGCCGTCGGGAACACGGCTGACGAAATACGCAGCAACGAGCAGCGCATCGTCTGCCTGCAGCAGCAGTTGGCGGTCGAGACCGAGCGGCGGCAGCTGGGTATCGAGCTTGATCTGCTCAATCAGCGGCTGCGCGATCTGCAGCTGCAGCGGCAATTCGATGTGTTGCCGGCACCGGTGGTGCCGAGATTTTAGCGTGCGCATCGCCACCTACAATATCAACGGCATCAATGGGCGATTGCCGCTGCTGCTCGAATGGCTCGACGCCACCCAGCCAGACGTGGTCTGCCTGCAGGAGCTCAAGGCTCCCGATGAGCGGTTCCCTAGGCGTGAGATCGAAGGTGCGGGCTATGGCGCGATCTGGCATGGGCAAAAGAGCTGGAACGGCGTCGCTATCCTCGCCCGTTACAGCGAGCCGATCGAAACACGCCGCGGACTGCCGGGTGACGATGAAGACTTGCAGTCGCGCTATATCGAGGCCGCGGTCAACGGCGTCCTGATTGGGTGTCTTTACCTGCCGAACGGCAATCCAGCGCCCGGGCCCAAGTTCGACTACAAACTCGGATGGTTCAAGCGCCTAGCCGCGCATGCACAAAGCCTCCTCGATGCAGACCTGCCGGTGGCCCTGGTCGGCGACTATAATGTGATGCCGACCGATCTCGATGTTTATGCGCCCGAACGCTGGCGCGACGACGCGCTGTTCCGGCCCGAAGTGCGCGAGGCCTTTGCCGATCTTGTGGGGCAGGGCTGGACCGATGCGATCAGGACGCTGCATCCACAAGAGCGCATCTATACGTTCTGGAAGTATTGGCGGAATTCGTTCGAGCGCGATGCTGGCCTGCGCATCGACCATTTCCTGCTCAGCCCTGGTTTGGCGAAGCGGCTGAAACGCGGCGGCGTGGATCGAGATTTTCGGGCCCGCGAGGGCGCAAGCGACCACGGTGCTGCGTGGATCGAACTGAACGACGCCTGACCCTCTAAAGAATCCACTTGCCTCTAACCGTACCGCACGGTACGCCAGCGCAACGATGCCGACGCGGTCGGTTGCCGCTGGTTGAGGAAGCGACATGGCGCTGGCCATAAAGGTCAATGAAGAAACGTTCACCCCGCGTCAGCAGGCTGTGCTGACGGCGGCGCTCGACCTTCTGGTCGAGAACGGAGACGGGCTGACCATGACTGCGGTAGCCCGGCGCGCTTCCTGTTCCAAGGAAACGCTCTACAAATGGTTCGGCGATCGCGATGGCCTCTTAACGGCAACCGTGCAGTGGCAGGCCGCCAAGGTGCGCATGCCCTTCGTCGATCGCAGCCACCTCAACGTCAAGGCGCTGCGCATCAGCCTCGAGGCCTTTGCGCGCGATCTGCTGACGACGATCATCGGCGAAGTGTCGATCACCCTCAACCGCACGGCGATCACCCATGCGGCGCAGGAAAAAGACAGTCTGGGCACGATCGTTCTGGAAAACGGACCGCTGGCCATTCGCCGGCGCCTGAAGCCGATCCTTGAAGCCGCACGCGATGCGCGGCTCTTGCGCTTTCCGTCCAGCGAAGACGCCTATCGCACCTTTTTCGGTCTTGTCGTGCGTGACGTGCAGATCCGTCTCCTGCTCGGCGACAAGGCGCTGACCCAATCCAATGCCGAGGCCAACATCGAAGACGATGTGAAGGTCGCGACAGACCAATTCCTGGCCCTCTACGGGACCAAGGCCGCCAACTAGAACAATCGCAAAATCGAGGGAGAACCCCAATGCGCGTTTATTACGATCGTGATGCCGATCTCAACATCATCAAGTCCAAGAAGGTCGCGATTGTCGGCTACGGCAGCCAGGGCCATGCCCATGTGCTGAACCTGCGCGATTCGGGCGTTACCGACGTCGTCGTGGCGCTGCGCCCCGGTTCGCCGTCGGCCAAGAAGGCAGAAGGCGAAGGCCTGCGCGTGATGTCGGTGGCCGACGCTGCCGCCTGGGCCGACGTCATCATGATGCTGACCCCTGACGAGCTTCAGGCCGACATCTACAAGAAGGACATCGAAGCCAATATCCGCGACGGCGCCGCCCTGGCCTTCGCCCATGGCCTCAACGTCCACTTCAACCTCATCGAGCCCAAGTCGACCGTCGACGTGATCATGATCGCGCCCAAGGGCCCGGGCCACACCGTGCGTGGCGAATACCAGAAGGGTGGCGGCGTGCCGTGCCTGATCGCCGTGCACCAGGACGCATCGGGCAATGCCCATGACATCGCACTGGCCTATGCTTCGGGCGTCGGTGGCGGCCGTTCGGGCATCATCGAAACCAACTTCCGCGAAGAATGCGAAACGGACCTGTTCGGCGAGCAGGCCGTGCTCTGCGGTGGTCTGGTCGAACTGATCCGTGCCGGCTTCGAAACGCTGGTGGAAGCCGGCTACGCTCCGGAAATGGCCTACTTCGAGTGCTTGCACGAAGTGAAGCTCATCGTCGACCTGATCTATCAGGGCGGCATCGCCAACATGAACTACTCGATCTCCAACACGGCCGAATGGGGCGAATACGTCACCGGCCCGCGCATCATCACCTCGGAAACCAAGGCCGAGATGAAGCGCGTTCTTCATGACATCCAGTCGGGCAAGTTCACCGCCGAGTGGATGCAGGAAATCAAGGCCGGCGGTTCGCGCTTCAAGGCAACCCGTCGCCTCCATGACGAACACCAGATCGAAGAAGTGGGCACCAAGCTCCGCGACATGATGCCGTGGATCAAGGCTGGGGCACTGGTCGACCGCGCCAAAAACTAAGTTTTGCAATATTTGATCTGGAACGGGGGCTTCGGCCCCCGTTTTGCTTTCCAGCCACAGTATTTCTGCTAGGCTATTCGCAGCGTCTACGGTCCCAACCCTCCATTTGCGAGGCTTTGACTATGACTAAGCGGTTGTGCCTCTACCTGATCAAGCCGTCGCACTATGACGACAAAGGCTATGTCATTCAGTGGAAGCTCTCGCCCATCCCGTCCAATTCGCTGGCATCGGTTTATGGGCTGGTGATCAACGCGCTTGATCAGCAGGCGCTGGGGCCGGACTGGACTGCCGATGTCAAAACCATCGACGAGACCAATACCGAGGTAGACGTTCGCGCCATCATCGCCGATGCGAAGAGTGCCGATGCGGCGCTGATCATGCTGATCGGGGTACAGTCGAACCAGTTTCCGCGTTCGCTGGACCTCGCGCGACCCTTGCTAGCAGCAGGGGTGCCGGTGGCGATCGGCGGCTTCCACGTGTCGGGCGTCATCTCGATGCTCAATGGCGAGGATGCCGACTTCAAGCAGGCTCAGGCCATGGGTATATCGCTGTTTGCCGGCGAGCTCGAAGGGCGGATGGAGCTGGTGCTGGCCGACGCCGTCGCCGGGACGATGAAGCCGCTCTACAATTACATGAACGATCTGCCTGGCATCGAGGATACGCCGGTGCCGTTCATGCCGGCCGAACACGTGTCGCGCACGGCCTATAACCTCACCAGCTTCGATGCAGGGCGTGGCTGTCCCTACCAGTGCTCGTTCTGTACCATCATCAACGTGCAGGGGCGCAAGTCGCGGCGGCGATCTCCCGACGACATCGAAAAGATCATCCGGCTCAACACCAGCCAGGGCGTGCACCGCTATTTCATCACCGACGACAACTTTGCCCGCAACAAGGATTGGGAAGCCATTCTCGACCGGCTGATCCATATGCGGGAAGTCGAGGGGATGAAGTTCAACTTCATCATCCAGGTCGATACGCTTTGCCATCGCATTCCCTGCTTCATCGAAAAATGCTCGCGTGCCGGGGTGACGCGCGTGTTCATCGGGCTCGAAAACGTCAATCCGGCCAATCTCAAGGACGCCAAGAAGCGGCAGAACAAGATCACCGAATATCGGGTCATGCTGCAGCAATGGAAGAAATGGCGGGTGATCACCTATGCCGGCTATATCCTCGGTTTTCCCACCGATACGCCTGAGCGGATCATGCACGACATCGATGTGGTGAAGCGCGAACTGCCGGTCGATATCCTCGAATTTTTCTTCCTGACGCCGTTGCCGGGTTCGGAGGACCACCAGAAGCTGCATCGGGCAGGGGTGGCGATGGACCCCGATCTCAATAAATACGACCTCAACCACTACACCACGGCTCACCCCACGATGAGCAAGGCGCAGTTCGAGAAGGTCTATGCGGATGCGTGGAGCCGCTATTATTCGCTGGACCATGTCGAAACGATCATGAGGCGGGCGGCAGTCTCAAGGATTTCCACGTCCCAGGTGCTGCTGCTTTCGACCTGGTTCATGGGCGCGCTCAAAATCGAGGGCGTGCATCCGCTCGAAGTCGGATGGATCCGGCGCAAGTCGCGGCTCAACCGCCGCTCGGGCATGCCGATCGAGCCGGCAATCCTGTTCTACCCAAAATACTATGCCGAGCTTGGCTGGAAGCTCATGCGCTGGGCGGCGCTTTATGTGCGATTTGGGCTCAAGCAACTCAAGGTCGAGCGCGATCCGAACCGTCATGCCTATACCGACCTAGCCATGTCGCCGGTGGGCGACGGGTCGGAGGAGGATCTCGAACTCTTCAAGACCACCGACGCGGTGGCGTGGCTCGATCAGCAGAAGCGGATCAATGATGCGCAGCACGGCATCAAGGTGCCGGCGGCGGAATAGGGCGCTTCGAATCGGGCTTTAGGTGCTTTAGAGTTTTTCCCGACGCATATGCCATCGCCGGGATCGGGACATGAGCACTGAAGACGACATCGCCCTGGTCAAGCGCCAGGAGCTGGAGCTGGTTTTGCCGGAATTCGACGAGGCGGTGGCCTTTGCGATCGGCGCCTCCGTGCGCGAGCGTGCGCTTCGGGACGGGCTGTCGCTGGTGGTCGATCTTCGTACGTGGGACCGGCAGCTGTTCTTTTCGGCGACGCCGGGCACCAGCTCGGACAATGCCGAATGGGTGCGGCGCAAGATCAATTCGGTTCGGCGCTTCCAGCGGGCTAGCTACCGGCTCGTACTAGAGCGCGGTGAAGCGCCGTTTCCGCCGCAGTCGGGCGCCGATCCGGCCGATTACGTCATTGCCGGCGGCGGCTTTCCGATCCGCGTTCCCGGCGCGGGGATCATCGGAACCCTGACGATTTCGGGCCTTCCGGGTCGCAAGGATCATGGCGTCGCCGTGGATGCGCTTTGCGATCACCTCGGCAAGAGCCGTGCGGACTACGCGCTCAGCGACTGACGCTTGACGGCTGCTTCGGCGAGCCTCAATGCTTCGGCGAATGGGGCGAGTATTTTTATGGCTGAGAAGCTGCGGTATCTGATTTTGGACGTCTTCACGCGGACGCCGCTGACCGGCAATGGCCTTGCGGTCATCCCGAACGCTGCGGGCCTGCTCGACGACGAGATGCAGGCCATCGCCCGCGAGTTCAACCTTTCCGAGACCGTCTTCATCTGCAAGCCGGAAGCCGAGCGCAATACCGCATCGGTCCGCATCTTCACGCCCTATGAGGAACTGCCTTTTGCCGGGCATCCGACGGTCGGCGCTGCCGTCGTTTTGGGACTGCAGGGCAAGGCCACGGCGCTGCGGATCGAGGAAAAGGTCGGGCTGGTGACGGCGCTGTTCGAGCGTATCGATCGCCGCACCGGGGAAGCGCGCTTCACGCTGCCGCGGCTGCCGGCGCGGATCGCCGACCTGCCGGAACGGCTGCCTTTGGCGCAGGCGCTGGGCATCGAGCCCGAAGAGATCGGCTGCGACATGTTCAAGCCGGCGGTGTTCTCGGCGGGCGTGACCTTCCACCTGGTGCCGGTGCGCAGCGCCGCGGTGTTGAAGCGGATCAAGGTCAACCGCGCCATGTGGTCGGACGTGTTCCACCATGACCACAACTCGGCCTATGTCTTTACCCTGACGCCGGAAGAGAGTGACAACGACATCGCCGCCCGCATGTTTGGCATGGGGCTGGGTGAAGATCCGGGCACGGGTTCGGCAGCGGCGGCGCTGATCGGGCTGCTTGCCGAACAGGCCTTGGGCAATGACCAGTCCGACTTCGTGCTGCGGCAAGGACATGAAATGGGCCGGCCGTGCCGCATCAACCTGCAGTTCCGCAAGCAGGAAGGGCTCTTGACCCACGGCGCCATCGGCGGCGAAGCCGTGGTCGTGGCCGAGGGCATGCTCGACCTCGGCGACTAGGGCGAACGGATTTTGCCGGTCCGGTCTTGCAACGACGCGGCGATTGGCGCATTGTTTGCTCAGAGACAAGCGTACCAGAGCGTACTCATGCAGCGCAGCCGCGCCAAAGCCATTGCAATTGCCCAAGCCCAGGTTGCTCAGACCCGGATGGTAATTGCTGCTGGCCTTTTGCTGCTTCCCGCCGCGCTTCTCCTTCTTCTTATCAGCCCCTGATCACCGGCAGCTCGTTTATCGAGCGGGTCGTCAGGGAGTGCGCCACCAACCGAACAGATGAAAATGTCCGGTCCAGCGAGCCATTGCCTCGGGGCCGATAGGGAAGACCAAAATGTCCGCCACTGCCAATTCCAACAAAGAACGCGTCTTTATTTTCGACACCACGCTGCGTGATGGCGAGCAATCGCCAGGTGCCACCATGACGCTGGAAGAAAAAATCCAGGTCGCCGATGCGCTGGACGAAATGGGCGTCGACATCATCGAAGCCGGTTTCCCGATCGCTTCGCAGGGCGACTTCGAGGCCGTTGTCGCCGTTGCCAAGCACGTCAAGAAGGCGCGCGTGGCAGGCCTCGCCCGCGCCATCACTGCCGACATCGACCGGGCAGGGGAGGCGGTGCGCCACGCCCAACAGGGCCGGATCCATACCTTTGTTTCCACCTCGCCGATTCACCTGGCCCACCAGATGAAAAAGACCGAGGACGAGGTCATCGAGATCATCGCCCTCACCGTGGCACAGGCGCGCAACCTGATCGATGACGTCGAATGGTCGGCCATGGACGCGACCCGCACGCCGCTCGAATTCCTGAAGCGCTGCGTCGAAACCGCGATCAAGGCCGGCGCAACGACGATCAACCTGCCCGACACCGTCGGCTATGCCGTGCCGGACGAACATTTCCGCATGTTCAAGACCATTATTGAAAGCGTGCCCGGCGCCGACAAGGCGATCTTTTCCGTCCACTGCCACAATGACCTGGGCATGGCCGTCGCCAACTCGCTGGCCGGCGTTGCCGGTGGTGCGCGGCAAATCGAATGCACGATCAATGGCCTGGGCGAGCGCGCCGGCAATGCGGCGCTCGAAGAAGTGGTGATGGCTCTGCGCACCCGCGGCGATGCTATGCCCTTCTACACCGATATCGAAACGACGCATCTGGCGCGCGCCAGCCGCGTGGTGGCCGCTGCGGCCAATTTCCCGGTGCAGTACAACAAGGCAATCGTGGGCAAGAACGCCTTCGCCCATGAGAGCGGCATCCATCAGGATGGCATGCTCAAGAATGCCGAAACCTATGAGATCATGACCCCGGCTAGCGTCGGCATCAAGGAAACGACCCTGGTCATGGGCAAGCATTCGGGCCGCGCCGCCTTCAAGGACAAGCTGAAGGAATTGGGCTACGAGCTTGGCGACAATGCCTTCCAGGAAGCCTTCCAGCGCTTCAAGGACCTGGCCGATCGAAAGAAGCACGTCTACGACGCCGATATCGTCGCGCTGGTCGATGACGAGGTCGGCTCGGTCGGCGATCGCATCCGCCTCGTCGACATGGAAGTGGTCAGCAAGACCGGTGGCGTGCACAAATGCAACCTGGTTGTCACCATCGATGGCGAGGAAACCGCTGTCTCCTATGAAGGCACCGGCTCGGTGGACGCCATCTTTAACGCCATCAAGGAAGCTGCAGGGCAGTCGCCGCATCTGGTGCTCTACGCCGTCGATGGCGTCACCGGCGGCACCGATGCGCAGGCTTCGGCCCATGTTCGCCTCGAAATGAATGGCCGGATCGCGTCGGGCAATGCGGCTGAGCCTGACACGCTGGTGGCGTCGGCGCGCGCTTACCTCAACGCGCTCAACCGCGTCATGATCGAGCGTGGCGCGGCGGCGCAGGGCGCCCTGGCCGGTTGACGCGCTTTCCGGCGGGTTTGTCGCCCGCCGGCCCTTGCCTATTGCCAGCCAAGCTGGTCTAGCCTGCCTTCAAGAAACGGCGGGCCACAGCATGCTGAGCAAGGCAGAATTTCGCGGCGGGATCCTGGCGCTGGCCGGGATCATGACCGTCGTCTACCTTTTAGTGTCTCTGTCGCCGGGCCTGCCGGGCGAGTTGCTGCTGCAAACCCTGCGCTTCCACCTGATCGTGGTTGGTCTCATGCTCGCGGCGTTGGCGCTGGTCTTCGGCGCACGCTGGCGCGGGCTCATGTTTTTGCTGGTCGTACTGGGCAGTGCCCTTCATGGCGGGCTGATCGTTTGGGATCTTTATGCCCGGCGCACCGACATTGCCGCTGAGCCCGCAGCGCAGTTTCGCTTCCTGAGCTTCAACGTGCTGGCCGGCAATGATCGGGCCGCAGAACTGGTCGAGACGGTGCTGGCCGACCCGCCAGACGTCATGCTGGTGATGGAAACGCCGGGCATCGCTGATTATCTCGACGAGATGGCGGCGGTTTTTCCGTACCGCGCAGGCTGCGCGGATGATGGCTGCGATATTTCGCTCCTGTCGCGCTTCCCGATCGAAGCGTCGCAGGTCGTGGACCTCCCACCGTTTTTTCGGCAGCGGCTCGTCACCGCGCGCGTGACGATCGATGGTCAAGCAGTGACCGTCGCCGGCCTTCACCTCTCGAAACCCTATTTCGACGAGGCGTCCTGGGGCGAGATTTATTACATCCGCCGCGCCCTGCGCGAGATTGAAGGGCCAATGGTCATTGCGGGCGACTTCAACGCTGCGCCATGGTCCGAGCCGGTCGCCTGGTTTACCCGACAGCTCGATCTTGCACCCGGCCCGTGGCCCGCTGCCACCTGGCCGGTGCGCCTCGGGGCACTTGGCGTGCCGATCGACAACATGTTCACCCGCGGCAATGCGCGGCTACTGACCCTGGAGGCCGGCGACAATCTTGGCTCCAACCACCGGCCCCTTTGGGCCGATGTCGCGATTTATGCCGACTGAGCGTCCTGGAGGGCGATCGGCAGCGCTTCAGCGAGGATGTCGAGCTGTCGTTTTGGCCCGGCGCTAATACGGATGTGCTGATCGAGGCCTGGGGTCATGGGCTTGCGGATAAAGACGCCTTGCCGGGCGAGGCCTGCGAGCACTGCGCTCGCGAAGGCGGCATCGCGGCCGCAATCGACCGCAACGAAATTTGTGCCGGAAACGAGGGGGCGCAGACCGTTGGCTTCGGCAATGTCGCCGATTCGCTTCCGCGCATCGGCGATCGCATTCACGGCCTGCCGCAAATAATCCTGATCCGCGAGCGCGGCGAGACCGGCGGCCTGTGCCAGGCGATTGACACCGAAATGATTGCGCACGCGCTCGAAGGCGCGCACCAGGCGGCGATTGCCCATCGCGTAGCCGACGCGGATGCCCGCGAGCCCATAGGCCTTGGAAAAGGTGCGAAGCCACAAAACATTTGGCCGGTCGGTATCGACCTCGGTGACGACGCCGGAGGGAGCGGTTTCGCCATAGGCTTCGTCGAGCAGCAGCAGGCAAGTTTCCGGGAGCGCATTGATGAAGCGCAGCACGTCCTCGGCTGGCCAGAACGACCCCATGGGATTGTCGGGATTGGCGAGATAGACCATCCTTGCGCCGGTCTCGTGGGCTTTGCGCGCCAGGGCCCCTAGGTCTTCATGCACGCCGCTATAGGGCACATAGTGGAAGACGCCGCCAAAGCCGGCGACGTGGTAGTTGAGCGTCGGATAGGCACCCAGCGATGTCACGAATGGATCGCCCGGTGCGATGAAGAGGCGGACGGCAAGCTGCATCAGCCCATCGATGCCTTCGCCGAGCACGACCTCATCCGGCTCGATGCCGACATGTTCGGCAAGGGCGGCACGCAGTTCATAGCCTTCCGGATCAGGATAGGCCCAGACGTCAGCCACAGCGGCGGCAATGGCTGCCTGAACTTTCGGGCTTGGGCCGAAGCCCGACTCGTTGGCGCCGATGCGGGCGCGCAGCGGCACGCCAGAGCGGCGTTGCAGCGCTTCCGGCCCGACAAAGGGCACGGTTTCGGGCAGGCTATCGGCGAGAGCGGTAAAGGGCGGGACGGGCACGAGGGAGCGATCCGGGTTAATCTGAGATCATTCTAGCGAGCCCCGATTTCAATGCCAGCGATAACACCCGCAGTTCTGCACAGCCGCGCGCCAGGCTAAACTCCCGCCGCTGCTGGGCTCCCCGCAAACAAGCCGCACGGGTCGCTTTTGAGATAAATGCCAGCTTCGTCGGCAAGGCCTCTTCTACCATGGCCGTCCACCCTTGGCTGGTCATTCGCATCAGCGATTCCCTAGCGACCAAGACTTCAGGAGATCAGGGTGAACCCAACTTTCGTGCTTGCGCGAGACCATCTGCAGCGCGCAGCGACAATCCTAGGCGGCGTCGATCAGCGTTCGCGGCAGCTGCGACATATTATCGAGCGAACCATCGGCCTGATGGAAGAATACCGGCCCGAACCGCCGCCGCGCCCCAGCAATGTCATTGAGCTCAGCGATTACGATCATTTGCGCCAATGACTTGGCCTATTTGCGAGGCGCTGCCGGGTGCCTCGCAAATTTTGCACATAAAGTTTTTTAGGGCGCTGGACAGCGGGAAATCCGTTGGTTATAGAGGCGCCACTTTGGTAGCCCAAGCACTGGGCGAGTAGCTCAGTTGGTAGAGCAGATGACTCTTAATCATCGGGTCCACGGTTCGAGCCCGTGCTCGCCCACCAAAGTCTCCCCACTTCTTTGATATAAAGATCGGCGCTGACGCTTTTGCGACAGATTGCCGATTTTTCATCTGCCGGTATCCAGCACGTCATGTGCACTTGCCTAGAAGGCCGGTGTCCACCTCGACGTGGATGGCTTTTGGAAGGATTGCGGGATGTCGGAAGACGCTCACCACCATGACCATGACTTGGGTTTTGCCCACGACCTGCCGCGCATGATCGGGCGGCGGCGCTTGCTGACGCTGATGGGCGGCATCGGCCTTGTGTCGCTGACCGGTGGCGCTGCAGCGGCGCTCGAATGCGTCGCGCTGCCTTGGGAAACCGCGGGTCCTTATCCAGCAGACGGCACCAATGTCAAAGACGGGCAGGTGGTCAATGCGCTCACCCAGGACGGGGTAATCCGGCAGGACCTGCGCACCTCCTTTGGCGGACTGACGCCGGTGGCCGATGGCGCCGAACTAAACCTCGAATTGACGCTGCTCGATGCCGACGGATGCACGCCGCTCGAGGGCTATGCGATCTATCTCTGGCATTGCGACACGATCGGGCAATATTCGCTCTATGACACGACGGACGCAAATTACCTGCGCGGTGTCGGTGTGGCCGACGCGGACGGCAAGGTGCGTTTCACCACGATCTTTCCCGGCTGCTATGACGGGCGCTGGCCGCATATGCATTTCGAGGTGTTCGAAAGCGTCGAGGCTGCCATCAGCGGCGAAGCATCGGTTTTGACGGCACAGATCGCGATGCCTGAAGCCGAAAGCGCGGCGCTCTATGCTGCGGACAGCCGCTACAGCAACGGCGCGGAAAATCTGACTCATGTTTCGCTGACGAGCGACATGGTGTTCAGCGACAACAGCGCCGAAGCTTTGGCGCAGCAGACGATGACGGTCGCCGGCGACGCGGCCAGCGGCTATGCCGGGTCCGTGGTTATAGCGGTCGATCGCACTGCGGAGCGCAGCAGTGGCGGCATGCCGGACGGTCCGCCGCCGGATGGTTTTCCGGGCGGCCGCCCTCCGGCACCACCGAGCCGCTGAGGCTGGTCGTCCGTTTAGGGGTGCATCGTGATGTGATTGCCTATAGGCTCATGACATGAAACCACATGTCACCCCCATCGAACGGGCTTTCGAGCTAGCCCGCAGCGGCCAATGCCGGTCGACCACCGAGATCAAAAAGGCCCTCAAGAGCGAAGGCTATGTGATCGAGACCCTCACCGGCGCGACGCTTCTGAAGCAATTGCGCAATACGATTCTGGCGCATGGCGGTGGCGAGGCGATGCACACGCCGCGGTCGTAAACTGTCTTGCCCTTGCCACGATTGGGTGGCATAACAGCATCATACGTTTTCAGCCTAAGTCGGCTGCCTCTGACGGGTTATTCCCGGTCCTTGGCTCACTGATCGAAATGCGAACGTTTGTAGGGCCTCTTGCATGTTGCAGAGGAAAGCGCTCGTTACGCTACGGCTCGAGCTTTTAGGAAATAAAAATGGCTACTCACACTGGCACCGTTAAGTTCTTCAACTCCACCAAGGGCTTCGGCTTCATCACTCCCGAATCCGGCGGCAAGGACCACTTCGTGCACGTTTCGGCTGTGCAGCGTTCGGGCATCGACGGCCTCTACGAAAACGATAAGGTCACCTACGATGTCGAAACCGGTCGCGACGGCCGTGAATCGGCTGTGAACCTGACGCTGACCAAGTAAGCTTTACGCTTCTTGCCAAGTTTTCGAAGGCCGCTCCCCGAGCGGCCTTTTTGTTTTGCCGTCGTTCAACACAATAGCTGCAACTTTTGTCTTGTTTGTTCACGCGGCCTCTTGAAGCGCAAGCAAGCGAGGGCTAGCAGCTTCTCTCAACCATTCTGACACCTCCCCAGGACAATCATGTTCGGTCTCGATCCGAGTTTCCTTTCTTCGCTGCTTCAGGTCATTCTGATCGACCTCGTTCTGGCCGGTGACAATGCCGTGGTTATCGGCCTAGCCGCCGCCGGCTTGCCCGCAGACCTGCGCCGCCGCGCCATCCTCATCGGCATCCTGGCTGCAACGGTGCTGCGCATCGGTTTTGCGCTGATCACGACGCAGCTGCTGTCGCTTGGCGGCGGCCTGCTGATCGCCGGTGGCGTGCTGCTGCTTTACGTCTGCTGGAAGATGTATCGCGAGCTCAGCGTTCCGCACGAGGAAGAAGGCCAGGCCACCGAGGCTCTCTCCGACGCCGACCACAATGCCGATGGCAAGGTCGCCGGCAAGGCGCCGCGCAAGACGCTACGCCAGGCCGTCATCCAGATTATCATCGCCGACGTTTCGATGTCGCTCGACAACGTCCTCGCCGTGGCCGGGGCGGCGCAGCACCATTTCGAAGCGCTGATCTTTGGCCTTGCGCTCTCCGTCGTCATGATGGGCGTTGCCGCGACCTTTATCGCGCGCCTGCTCCATCGCTACCGCTGGATTGCCTGGATTGGTCTGCTGATCATTCTCTTCGTCGCCATCCGCATGACGCTGGAAGGCCTGGGTGCGTTCGTCACCATCCCGGAAATTCCGTTCCTCTACACGCCGCATGCGGTGGGTACTGCCGCCGCCGTTGCGCATTAGCCTTTGGTAACCACGGGACGATGTTGTCGGCATTTGTCCCGTGCCGATAGGAAATTGCTCACCCCACTTCGATAGTTTCCGGCTGAACAAAGCCGGAAACGCGTGATGACTGCCTTTACCGGCCTGGTCTCAGACCCAAGCACCGCAGAGCCTCAGACGCCGGCCCGGTCCGGCGTGTTCTTGGCCGTGCGCAAGGTCGACGGTGCCGAGTTCGACCGGATCGTTTCGGGCTTCGACGGCGTCTGCAAGGAACAGCTTTATCGTTTTGCCGCCATCCGCTGGCCAGGCGTCTTGCTCGAGCCGCGCCTCTTCGAGCTCGACCGCCGCGTAGTCGGTGGCGTGCTGATAATGGTGCAGAAGCTGCCGCTGGTCCTTGGGCAGATCGCCATCGCCAAGTGGGGTCCGATGCAGGCCAACAGCCGAGCCCGCAATGCTGCCGAGCTTTATGCCGGCATGATCGAGGCGCTGGTCGGCGAATATGCCGAGGCTCGTGGCATGATGCTCTCCATCCTGCCGCATGCCTCGGTGACGCCGCAGAACGAGCAGTACCGAATGCTGCGCAGCCGCGGCTTTCGTCCTGGCGCCGCCTTGCCTTACCCCGACCGCTACCTGGTCGATTTGAGGCTGAGCGATGCCGACCAGCGCGCCAGCTTCGACCAGACCTGGCGCCGGCAACTCAAGCGCGCGGAAAAGGCCGAGCTGGTTTTCGAGCGGGCAGGGCCCGGCCAGCTCGGCGAGTTCAAGTCGCTTTATGCGGCAATGACCGACCGCAAGCAATTCCGCGATCATTCAGCCTTTGAAACCATCGACAGCCTGATGGAGCTCGACGAGCCGGCGCGGCCGGAGCTGTTCTTCGTGCGGCATGCGGGCGAGGTTGTCGCCGGCGCCATCATCTTCAAGGCCGGGGAACGAGCCGCCTATCTTTACGGCGCCACCAATGACCAGGCGCTGCCCTTACGCGCCGGCTATTTTCTCCACTGGCAGGTCATCCGCTGGCTGCGCGACCATACGCGCGCCCATTGGTATGACCTTGGCGGCACCGACGGTTATTCGGGCCTCCATCAGTTCAAGAAGGGCATGGTCGGGGAGCGCGGCGTCATTCGCCCGCTGCCGCCGGTGCTGAACTACGCCACGCGACCCATGGCCCGCTGGATCGGCACCGCGGCCCTCGGCGCCCGCGAAGTCGTCAACGACCTTCGCCGCCAGCTCGACGCCCGCCATCCCTCCGGCGTTCATCCCGATCTACCCCGGGAAACACTGGACGACAGCAGATTATGAGCCTTGCACGCCGGCTGCTGTCACAATCAACCATCATCTTCGGCGGCCGCCTCTTCGGGGCCGGCCTGATCTTTCTGGTGCAGGCTTTCATCGCACGCTTCTGGGGTGCCGCGATCCTGGGCGAATACTTGATCATCATGGCCGTGGTGAACCTTGTTTCGACCGTCATGCCGCTCGGTTTCCAGACCGTCAGCACCTATTTTGCGGCAGAATACCGGGCACGCGGCGATCGGCGGCAGTTCACCGCTTTCCTGATGCGCAGCTATGCCCATGTGGCGCTGATGTTCGTGATCCTCTGCCTAGCAGGACCGCTCGCGCTCGAACTTTTCGGGCTGGGCGAAAGCGCGCTTGCCCAGCATTTCATGCCGGTCGCGCTGCTCGGCCTTGCCGCCGCCGTCGTCTATGTCACCGGAAATGTGCTGATCGGCATCAAGCGGCCCTATGCCGGGCTCTTCGCCGATGGCGTCTTCCGCCCGATGATGATGATGACGCTGTTCTTCGTCTGCGCCCTCACCATTGCAAAACCCCAGCAAAGCTTTGGCACCATGCTGTGGGCGGTGGCTTTCGGCTACCTCGCGATCGCCGTGGGCCATTTCACTATTCTGATGCTGTCCCTGTCCCGCGTCGACGACACCGTGCCGGCGCGGCCGGCCGAAGTGTCGCGCTGGTGGCGCTTTGCGACGCCTTGGGTGCTGATCACCATCGCCACGGACTACTTCTTCGACATCGACCTGCTGCTGCTCGCAACGATCTTGCAGCCGGAAGAACTTGCCATATTCGGTGTCTGCACGCGCATCTTCGCACTGGTCTCGTTCGGCGTCTCCGCGGTTTATTTCGTGACCTTTCCCGACATGTTCGAAAGCGAAGCCAAGGCTGATCGCCAGGCGTTTCATCGCAAGGTCGGGGAAGCGAACCTTGCGGCCAGCGTGGTCTCGATCGGCCTCTTCATCATCGTAGCGCTCGGTGCACCCTTTGCACTCAGCATTTTTGGCCATCCTTTACGGCGGGAGCCGGGCCGATGGCGATCCTTTGCCTCGCACTGGTGGTGCGGGCGCTGCTGGGCCCTGCGTCCATGGTGCTCTCTATCCACGATCGCCCCTGGTCGAGCCTGCCGGCGGTGGCGCTGGGCATGGCGACGCTGGTAGTCGGCAATTGGCTTCTGGTGCCGAGCCTGCACCTCACCGGGGCGGCGCTGGCGGCCCTAATCGCCATCACGGTCTGGTCGGTTGGGCTCTGGCTGATCGCCCTGCGACTGGCCAAGATCGATGTTTCGATCCTGCAATGGCTGCGCTCGCGCCGGGCTGCCGTGCCGGCGGAGTGATCAGGCGCCGACGAGGCTCTTGAGCCGGTTCTTCATGCGCTGCAGGCGGCCGACATAGCCGCTGTCATAGGGCACGTCCTGGCGGGTGTAGAACTTTTCGATGAGAAGGTAATCCTCGCCGAAGATGTGCTTTTCCAAGAGCGCCGTCTCCCGATAGCCATAGCGCTTGAGCAGCATGCGGGCGACTTCGTTCTCTGGCCGCACGAAGGTGAAGGCCTTGTGGAAGCGGTTGTTGTTCCAGTGCTCGTCGAATGCGCGCATGCCGAACATGCCGAGCTTGGTCTGCCGATGCGAGGGGAAGACCCAGCTCCAGTAGCGGAAAACCGCGCCGCAATCGGGACCCGAAACCATGGCGCCGCCCGGCACGCCATCGGCGCACATCAGCATGATGTGCCAGGGGTCCATGGCCAGAAGCCCGCGCAAAAGGTCTTGTCCAGCCGTCCGGCCTCGTGGCGCTTGAAGCGCTCGCCATAGTGCGGCGAGGACAGGATGACGTCCTGCAACTCGCGATAAACGAGGTCGATATCGGCGGCAGTCGCGGCGCGGATGGTCATTTCAGCCATGGTCGGCTCCTCGGATATGAGCGCACTTTAAGCGATGGCAGTTAACACCATGCTGCCGTTGCGGTTTGACCCCTTGCGGGTGGCGGTGCCGCTCCTTTAGAAGCATGGGCGGGAGAGACAGGGAGGAAGCCGATGAGCGAGCAGCTCATATTCCAGCCGAGTGCGGCCGCAGTCGCACACACCCATACCAATGCCGAGCAGTATGAAGCGCATTACGAGCGCTCGGTTTCCGATCCGGATGGATTCTGGGCCGAGCAGGCCCGGCGTCTCGACTGGGTAAAGTTTCCCACCAAGATCAAGAACACCTCATTTCAGTATCCCGACATCTCGATCAAGTGGTTCGAGGACGGGGTGCTCAACGTTTCCTACAACTGCATCGACCGCCACCTCGACAAGCGCGGCGATCAGGTCGCCATTCTCTGGGAAGGCGATACGCCGGGCACGCAGGATCTGGTGACCTATCGGCAGCTGCATGAGCGCGTCTGCCGCTATGCCAATGTGCTCAAGGCCAATGGCGTCCAAAAGGGCGATCGCGTCACCATTTACATGCCCATGGTCATCGACACCGCCGTGGCGATGCTGGCCAGCGCCCGCATCGGCGCCGTGCATTCGGTGATCTTCGGCGGTTTTTCTCCGGATTCGATCGCCGGACGCGTTGGCGATTGCGGGTCCAAGATCATCCTCACGGCCGATGAAGGCCGCCGTGGCGGCAAGATCATTCCGCTCAAGAAAGCCGTCGACGAAGCGCTGACCAAGGTCGGTGGCGTCGAAAAGGTCATCGTGGTCAAGGTCACGGGCAACGCCGTGAACATGGAGCCTGGTCGCGACCTTTGGTACCATGACGAAGCTGCCAAGGTTTCGGCTGATTGCCCGCCTGAGCCGATGAATGCCGAAGATCCGCTTTTCATCCTTTATACGTCGGGTTCGACCGGCAAGCCCAAGGGCGTGCTGCACACTACGGGCGGCTATCTGGTCTATGGCTCGCTGACGCATCAGCTGAGCTTCGACTATCGCGACGGCGAAGTGTTCTGGTGCACGGCGGACGTGGGCTGGATCACCGGCCACACCTATATCGTCTACGGACCGCTGGCGAACGGCGCGACGACGCTGATGTTCGAAGGCGTGCCGAGCTACCCCGATGCCAGCCGCTTCTGGCAGGTGGTGGAAAAGCACAAGGTCAACATTTTCCACACAGCGCCGACCGCCATCCGGGCGCTGATGGGTGCTGGCGCCGAATATGCCGACAAATACGACATGCCGACGCTACGCCTCCTGGGCACGGTCGGCGAGCCGATCAACCCCGAAGCCTGGCTCTGGTACTCCAAGCATGTGGGCAAGGATCGTTGCACGGTGGTGGATGCCTGGTGGCAGACCGAGACGGGCGGTCACATGATTGCGCCGTTCCCGGGCGCCGTGCCGACAAAGCCGGGTTCGGCCACCAAGCCGTTCTTCGGCGTCCAGCCGGTGGTGCTGTCTCCCGAGGGCAAGCTTCAGGAGCAGACCAAGGCTGAAGGCGTGCTGGCGATCAAGGACAGCTGGCCGGGGCAGATGCGCACCGTATATGGCGATCACCAGCGTTTCGTCGAAACCTACTTCAGCCAGTACAAAGGCTATTACTTCACCGGCGACGGCTGTCGCCGCGATGAGGATGGCTATTACTGGATTACCGGCCGGGTCGACGACGTGCTCAATGTTTCGGGCCACCGGCTCGGCACAGCCGAGGTCGAAAGTGCCCTTGTCGCCCATCCCAAGGTCTCCGAAGCCGCGGTCGTGGGTTACCCGCACGACATCAAGGGGCAGGGAATCTACTGTTACGTGACGCTGATGGCAGGCGAACAAAGCTCGGACGAGTTGCGGAGCGAGCTCAAGACCTGGGTGCGCAAGGAAATCGGCCCGATCGCAACGCCGGACCTGATCCAATGGGCGCCGGGCCTGCCCAAGACCCGCTCCGGCAAGATCATGCGCCGCATCTTGCGCAAGGTGGCCGAGAACGACTTCGGCGCGCTGGGCGATACCTCGACGCTGGCCGATCCGACGGTCGTGGACGATTTGATCGCCAATCGGCAGAATCGATAGGCAAGAGGCGGGCGGTGATTGAAAGGTCACCGCCCGTTTCGTTGGGCCCAGACTGGTAGACGTGCTCGCTGCCGCGCAAGTGAAGCCTTCGCATCGCGGCGACGGCCCATGCTTCATGATAATGCCGCGATTGATCGAGCAAGGTGCGGCCATCACCAAGACAGGAAATTGCCCGTGCTGCGCTTGCTTGCCATTCCTCTCCTCGCCGCCGTGTTCAGCGTTCCCAGCAGTGCCGCGACTCTGGAGGAAATGGCCGGGCAGATGATCGTCGTCGGCTTCCAGGGTGACAGCGTTGGCGATGCAGGGGTCAAGGCGGTGGCCGGAGAGCTTGAAGCCGGCCGGCTCGGCGGCGTCATGTTCCTCAAGACCAATGTGGCGAGCCTTCCCGCGGTGCGGAAGCTCAACGCACTGTTCCGGAAGGCTTCGCCGACCTTGCCGCCATTCCTGACGCTCGATCAGGAGGGCGGGGCGGTCGAGCGCTTGACCAAGGATGTCGGCTTTGCCGAAATCCCCAATGCCGCAAGGATTGCTGCGGACAATTCGCCGGCAGAAGCCGAAGCGATCTATGCGAAGATGGCACAGGGCGTTGCGGCCGAGGGGTTCTCGGTTAATTTCGGCCCGGTGGCCGATCTTAACACCAATCCCAATAATCAGATCATCGCCAAGTTCGGCCGGTCGTTTTCGGCGGACCCGGACGTGGTCGTTGCCTATGACGAGGCCTTTATCGCGGCCCATCACGGGGCAGGGCTGGTGACGGCTCTCAAGCATTTTCCCGGGCACGGCTCATCGACTGCCGACAGCCACGAGGGCTTTGTCGATATTACCCAGAGCTGGGACGAAGCCGAGCTTGAGCCCTATCGCGCCATGATCGCCGATGGCATGGCGGACATGGTGATGGTGGGCCACCTTTATCACGCCGGCTATGCCGAGGGTGACGAGCAAACACCCTCGTCGCTGTCGCCGCGCTGGATCGATGGCGTGCTGCGCACCGATCTCGGCTTTAACGGCGTGGTCATCAGCGACGATCTCGAAATGGGGGCCATCCGCGATCATTTTACGCTCGAGCAAACCGTGACTAAGGCGGTTCGGGCCGGCATGGACGTCCTGCTCTTCTCCAACACCGCCGACTACCATGCCGGACTATCGCGCGAAATCCTTGCCATCCTCCTCAGCGAAGCCGAGGCCGACCCGCAATTTGCCGCGAGGATCGAGCAGAGCTACGGCCGCATCGTTGCTCTTAAGGCGCGCTTGCAGTAATTGGCTTCTCCCGGCTTGCCCTGTCGGGCCTTGTTTCCACCGCTGGTGGGAACGGTTAAAGTGGGTCCGATAGAGCGGAGGCCGGTTGTACATGGCGGATGATCGAGAGGTCCGGTGCGTCCGGGCGCTGTTCTTGTCCGATGTGCATATGGGCATGCGGCCAATTCGTATCGGCCAGTTGATCGACTTCCTGCGCAGCCATGACGCCGAAACCATCTATCTGGTCGGCGATATCGTCGATGGCTGGCGCCTTGCCAAGGGCTGGCACTGGCCTTCCGAATACAACACGCTGATCGACCTGCTGCTGCAAAAGGCTACTGCCGGGGCGAGGATCATCTATCTGCCCGGTAACCACGACGAGTTCTTGCGCGAGTATCTCGGCACATATTTCGGCGAAGTGCAGCTGGTCGACCGGACTGTGCACACGTCGGCCACGGGCAAGACCTATCTCGTCATCCATGGCGACCAGTTCGACGTGGTGGTGATGAATGCCAAGTGGCTCGCCCATGTAGGGGACTGGGCCTATAACGCAGCGCTTCGCCTCAACCTTGCGGTGAACTGGGTGCGACGGCGCCTGGGCCTTCAATATTGGTCGCTGAGCGCCTGGGCCAAGCAGAAGGTCAAGAACGCCGTGTCCGTTATCGGCCGCTTCGAGGAAGCGCTGGTGCACGAGGCCAAGCAGTCAGGGGTCGATGGCGTCATCTGCGGGCACATCCACCTCGCCGACATGCATGACCGGCTGGGCATCCAATACATCAATACCGGGGACTGGGTGGAGAGCTGTACGGCCGTGGTCGAGAACCATGACGGGCAGTTCGAACTGATCCGCTGGACCGAAATGGTGACCGGCGAGCCACGCCGGATGCGTGCCAAGCGCAGTGCCGCCTAGGCGCGTCGATTGACTCTTGCCACCGCTGGCCAATGGAGTCAGTGAGGGAAACGCGGCGTGCTTCGCGCCGGGAGTTTCTTTTCCATGCCATCGGCCGTTTCGCGCTTGGACAGCCCCGAGCTGCGCGCTTCTATCTATCAATTCATGGTCTATGTCCCGGGCGGCGTGTCCTCTGTGTTTCTGGGCATCTGGCTCAGCCAGCATGGCATCCCGGCAGACCAGATCGGGCTGATCAACGCGCTGCCGACGCTGTGCCTCTTGTTGCTCAATATCGCTGTCGGCCGCATCGCCGATAAGCTTGATGATTGGCGCACGGCGCTGATCTACATTTCCCTTGCCTCGGCCCTGGCACCGCTTCCGCTCTATTTCGTCTCCGAGTTCTGGGGCATCCTGCTGGTCTGGGCACTGTGCAGCACCACGAACGGACTCGTTCCGCCGGTAATCGACGCCGCCACCGTTCGCATGACCCGGCGCAATGGCACTGATTTTGGGGTGATCCGTGCCTGGGCGACCGTGGGTTATGTGTTTGCGGCAGGCGGGCTCGGCCTCTTGCTCAATATGATGGGCTCGGGCGTTTTCATCACGCTCTATGTCGTCACCGTGGTGATCCGGGCCGCCTTGGCTTTCCTGCTGCCGCGGTTTCGGGCACCGACCCAAAAGGTGACACTGGCTGATGCAGCGGTCACGCCGGCAGCGCCGAGCCGGCTCAAGGATAGCCTTCAGCTTTGGTTCATACTCCCCCTCCTGGCCTTCGCGCTGGTCAATTCCAGCAACTCGCTAATCGGCGGTTTTGCCGCTCTCGTCTGGTTCGAAAACGGTATTCCAAGCTACTTTCTAGGCCCTTTGCTCGGTATAGCTGCCGCCGCAGAAGCTGTACTGATGTTCGCCTGGCGCCGCTTCGGCGGCCGTGTTTCAGCCCGCAACATGATCCTCGTCGCCGCCCTCGCCGGCCTTGTGCGCTTCACCATCATGGCCTTCAATCCGCCGGTGGAAGTGCTGTTTTTCACCCAGCTGCTACACGCCTTCAGCTTCGGCATGGGCTATTTCGGCGTCGTTCATTTCATTGCCAACTGGACCAACGAGGCCAATGCCGCCGAAGCACAGGGCTTTGCCAATATGCTCAGCATGGGTGCCGCGATGCTGGCACTGTCGATTTTCGGTGTCCTGGTGGAGTTCTTCGGGACCTACGCCTTCTTCTACTCGACAGCCACGGCGCTCATGGCCGTCGGTTGCGTGTTGTGGTCGCTAAAGCTGCGGCCAGCCAAGGCTTTAATCTAATGCAGCATTCAGCGGGCTGCTGAAACAAAAAGGCCCCGGATTGCTCCGGGGCCTTTTTGTTTGTTTCGCGCCGCCTAAGCCAAGCGACCGCTGGCGTGGGCGAGGGTGGTGTAGACCTTGCCGCGATCGGACAGCAGGTATTCGCGCGTCTCGGCAGCTGGATTGGCGCCAGCAGCGGCGCGCTTCAGAAGCTGCTCGAATTCGCTCATATAGGCCTGGGCCGTGCGCGCAAAATCCGGATCGCGCTGCACGCGACGACGGACTTCATCATAGGTGCTCTGGCCCGTCAGCGAGTAGATGCGGCGGGTAAAGACGTTGGACTCGCCGGCCTGATAGCGCGACCAGGCATCGGCCAGGGCATTGTTGTCGATCGAGCGGATGATCTCTTCGGTGAGGCCCGACAGGCCCTGCGTCTGCGGCTGCGCGCCAGCCTGGTTGGCCGAGGCGTTGCGCAGCACGTCACGCAACCAGCCACCGCCCTCTGGCTGAGGCTGCGGTGCCGTCGCGACTGGGGCAGGGGCCGTCTGTACGGGTGCTGTGACTGGAGCGGCTACAGGGGCCGGCTGCTCGACGGGACGGGTGCGGATCGGGTCGACCAAGGCAGGACGAACCGGCTCGGGACGATAGGTCTCGCGCACCGGCTCCGGCTGACGCTCGACCTGGCGTTCCACCGGACGTTCGACCTGGCGCTGCACTGGCGACTGGTAGGCCGGCGGCTCAGGCTGGCGCGTCGGGGTGCGCTGGGCCGGGCGGCGGTCGATCAGGTCGTGGCTGGCCGGCTGCGCGCGGACGATGGCGTTGAGTTCGCTCAAGGCCTCGATCTGCTCGGCAACGACGCGACGCATGGCAGCGGCGCTGGCGCGGGTTTCTTCGGGCAATTCGTTGACGCCGCGGGCCAGTTCGGCACGCGTGGCTTCAAGCTCGGTGCCGACTTCGCGGGCGGTCTCGCGCATGGCCTTGGCGGTGTCGGCGAAGCGCTGGGTGGCTTCCTCGATGGCGCGCTGCATGTCCTCGACCATGCGCTGCTGAGCGTCCTGCAGTGCCTGGTTGGCACGGCGGCTTTCATTACCGGCGACATCGTTGAACTCGCCCAGCTTGCTGGTGACTTCGCCGCTGGTGTCGTCGAGCGTCTGGCGCAGCTGGCCGGTGGTCTCGTCCAGGGCGCGGCGGAGCTGTCCGGTGTTGCTGCTGATAGCCGTGCGAACGGTGTTGGTCGCTTCCGATACCGTTTCGGTGAGGCTATCGCGCGTATTGTCGATCGCCGAGCGGACCGAATTGGTGGAGTCGGCGATGGTATCGGCGAGGGTCGAGGTCGTCGTGGTCAAGACATCGGTGACGCTGCCGGCGGTCGAAGCAAGCACGTCGCTGACGCGCGATGCGTTTTCTTCCAGAGCGGAATTGATCTGGCCGGTCTGGTCGGACAGCGCCATCCGCACCGATGCGGAGGTCTGGGCGAGGGCGGCGGCAGCGGCTTCGGCGGCGCGCTGGACCGCATTGTCCATCTGCGCGACTTGGCCGTTGAGCGTTGAGGAGAAGCGCTCATTGGTGGTGTAAAGCGCGTCGTTGACGCTGTTGGAGTTGTTCTGCAGAGCTTCAGTGACGGCAAGGCTGTTGTTCTGCAGAGCCTCGGACACCGACGTGCTCGTGTTTTGCAGGAGTCGGTTACGGTCTGGGTCGTGGCCTGAAGGGCTTCGGTGACCGACTGGCCAGTCGACAGCAGAGCTTCATCCATGGCGCGACGGGCACCGATCAGGCGGCGTTCCGTCTCGTTGACGGTGTCGGCGATGGTTTGAGCGAAGAGGCGCATGCGGCCATCGATGTCGTCGGCGCGCGAGGCGAAGCTTTGAGCCAGTGCATCCATGGCGCCGCGGCGGTCTTCGAGGTTGATCAGCGCGTTGCTGCTCGAGGATTCGAGCGCATTGGCAGCCTGGTTGAGACCGGAGGCCTCAGCGTCGAGACGGCCAAGGATCGAACCGAATTCGTCCACCATGGTGCGGATGGTGTTCTGCAGGGCGCCCACATGCTGGGTGACCATCTGGCCGGCCTGTTCGGTCTGGCCCAAGGCTTCGCGCATGGTGTTGGCATAGGTCGCAGTCTGCTGGGCGACGCCGGTTTCGAGTGTGGCAAGGTTCGCGGTCGAGGCGTCGAGCACCCGCTGCAGCAGCAGGTTGCCGTCGTTGAGCTTGTTGAGCGCGTTGGTGACGTCGTTGAGGATGCGCGAGGTCGAAACCGACATGATGGCTTCGGCTTCACGGGAGTTTTCGTTGAGCGCGTCACGCAGGAGGTTGCCGTGGCTGGCAAGAGCGTTCTGCAGTTCGGCCGAACGCTCGGTGACGAGATTGGCGAACTGGTTGGTGCGCTCTTCAACTGTCTGGTTGATGACCGTAAGGCGGCCATCGATGGCATCGACCGCGTTGAGCGCCTTGACCGAGACGATGTCGTCGATGTTGGCGGCTGCAATGCGGATCTGGTCGAGGGCGCTGCGCACAGCGCTGTCCATGCGATTGGCCGTGGTCTCGACATTGTCGGAGATTGCGGCCGTGGCTGCCGTGATGCGGGTGGCGATGGTTTCTTCGATGCGATCGGCGCCTGCTTCCAGATCGGCCATGGACTGGACGATCGAGGTGCTGATCGACGCGTTGAGGGACGCGAGACGCTCGGCGGTGATGTCGGCACGCGCGGTGATGGCCTCGGGAAGGGTGCCGAGGCGCTGATCGACCATCTGGACGATGGTGTTGCGGGCGGCGGTGACACCGGTTTCGATAAGAGCTGCAGCCTGGCGCGCGCTTTCACCGACGCTGGTGCTGGCGCTTTCGATTCGGGCGGTGACGCTGTGCTCGGCATCGGTGATGCGGGCCACGGCGTTGTCGAGGCCGGAGCCGAGGCTTTCGTTGACCTCCGCAACCTTGCCGGCCACGGCGGCTGACATTTCGTCGAGCCGCGACGCAATGGTCTGGCTGACGTCCCGCACCGAGGCTTCGATGCTTTCGCGGGCGCTGCGGCCATGCTGGTCGAGCGTTTCTCCCAGTTCGCTTGTGTGCAGCGAAATGGTTTCGCCGATCGAGGCAGTATGGGTGGAGAGCGTGTCGGAAAGGGCGCGGGTGCGCTCGTCGAGGCGCGACACGAGGGTCACGGCGCGCTCGTCCATCTGGTTAGCGATGTCGCCGGTGCGGGTCTCGAGTTCGAGCGACAGGAAGTTGGCGCGTTCGGAAAGCGTGTCGGCAAGGCGCTGGGTGCGGCTGCCGATCGCCTGGTCGAAAGCCTGGGTGCCGCTGGACAGGGTCTGGCCCAGTTCCTGCGAGCGGACGCGGATGGCTTCGCTGACTTCGGCGCCGCGAAGGCCGAGCGTCTGATCGAGATAGGCCGTGCGCGACGTAATGGCTTCCGAGATTTCCGACGTACGGGCGGCAAGGGCCTGCTCGAGATCAGCGGTGTGGCTGACGATGGCGCCAGCGACCAGGGCAGTGCGCTCGGACAGCGTCTGCTCGAAATCGGCAGTGCGGGCAGCGAGCGTTTCGGTGACCTCGGCGGCGCGAGTGGTCAGTACGTTCTCAAGGCCTGCCGTCTGTGCAGCGATGGCGCCGGCAACAGCAGCGGTCCGGGTCGAAAGGGTCTGCTCGAGACCGAAGGTTTGGGCAGAGATAGCGCCGGCGACCGAGGCGGTGCCTTGAGCGAGGGTCTGTTCCAGCCCGGCGGTTTGCGCAGCAATGGCGTCGGTCACTGCTGCCGTACCGGCAGAGAGGGTCTGGTTGAGGTCGACGGTCCGCGCCGTCAGTGCATCGGCAACGGCCGCTGCGCGCGTCGCAAGGGTTTCCTCGAGCGCTGCGGTATGTGCAAGGATTGCGTCCGACACTTCTGCGCTGCGGGTGGAAAGAGCCTGTTCGAGGTCGGCCGTGCGCGTAAAGATTGCGTCGGAGACTTCTGCCGTCCGGGTCGAGAGGGTTTGTTCGAGCGCTGCGGTGCCGCTCGACAGTGCGTAGGAGACTTCGGCCGCTCGCGATGAGAGCGCCTGGTCCAGGGCCGCGGTGCGGGTCGAGATAGCGTCCGACAATTCAGCGGCGCGGGTGTTGAGGACTTGGTCCAGGCGGCTGGTGCGGCTGTCCAGGTTCTCGGCGATGGCGCCGGTGTGCGTATCGATCTGGTCGACAATCTCCCGCGTGCGGGTGGTGAGGGTCTCGGCCACGGCCTGGGTGCGGGCACCAAGCACTTCGCCCAGCTCGCGCGTGCGTTCGAGAACGATGTCGTTGAAGCGGCCAGATTCCTGGTTAAGTGCCATTTCAAGGACATTGGCGCGGGCGGCAAAGCTCGTGCCCTGCTGATCCAGGCGGGCAACGAGGTTTTCGCCCTTGTCGCCGATGACGTTGTCGAGCGCGTGCAGCTTTTCGTCGAGCAGGCTGGTGATCTCGCTGAGCCGGGCATCGAAGAGGCCCAGCGATTCCTGGCCGGCTCCGGACAGGGTCAAGCGAGCCCGTTCGGAAGTGTCGTCGAGAGCACCGCTGATCTCGATAATTGCCGACTGCATGCGGCTATCGAGGGCGTTGAGCTGGATAGAAACGGATTCGTCGAGCTGGCGCGAAAGGGTCGCGAGCAGCAGTTCTGCCTCGGTGCTGCGAGCGCCGATGTCGTCGGCAACGCGGCCGCCGATGGAGCGGAACGAGGCCACGACTTCGTCGCCGCGCAGTTGCAGCTGGTCGACGAGGGTGGTGCCGCCATCGGTCAGGAGGTTGGAGAGAGCGGCGGTGCGCTCGTCGAGGGCGCTCGAGAGGGTGCCGGTGCGGGCTTCGATCAGCCCGGCAATGGTCTGTGCGCGATCTTCGAACTGGCCGGCCCAGGCGTCGCTGCGGGCGCTGATCTCATGCGTGCGGCTGTCGATCGCAGCGGCGATATTGTCGACATGGCTGTCGAGAGCGCGCGTCAAAAGGCCGATACGGTCTTCGACGCCGCTGTTGAGGTCGGCCGTGCGCGCGTCGAGCGCCCGGGTCATCGCAGCGGTCTGGTCTTCGAACCCCGAGGCAAGGCGATTGGAGCTATCGTCCAGCGCGCCGAGGAAATCGCCGGTGCGGTTTTCGATCAGGTTGACGAAGCTGTCGGCGCGTTCGCTGAAGCCACCGGTCAGCGTGTTGCCGGCGGTTTCAAGCGCGCGGGTCAGATTGCCGCCCGATTCGACGATGGTACCGGCGATACGCTGGCTGATCATGTCGAGGTCGAAGACTAGGCCGGTATGGCTCTCGGTGATGGCTTCGCGGACGCGCTCGGTATTGGTCAGGACGCTTTCGCGCTGGCTGGCCAGTTCGCCGATCAGGGCGCGCATGCGCGACTCGTTGTCGGAATAGGTGCGTTCGAGAGCGGTGACCTCGTTGTGGATCATCACTTCAAGCTCGCCGGCACGCGAAAGGGCGCGTTCAAGCCCGTCACCGAGGGCATTGACTTCGCGGCGAACGGCCTGGCCGACGGAGGCGACCTTGTCGGCAGCAGCCACTTCCGGCTCGGCCAGGCGCATGGCTGCCTGGGTGATCGAGGAGGCGGCGTTGCGCAGGTCGGCGGCACGGCGGAAGAGGGTGGCAACGGCAAAGAAGCCGAGCACCGGCAGGATCATGATGGCGAGCGTGGCCACGAACTCGATCGAGCCGAAGAAGGCGCCGGTGTTGAGCTGGCTGCCAAAGCGCAACCAGGCAACGATGCCGGTGGCGACGATCCAGACGATGGAGAGCAGCAGTGCCAGCCAGGTCGGCGTGGACGAGGAGCGATTCTGAAGGCCGTAAAGAAGCTTGGAGGTCGAGATGCGATCGTCGTTGGCGACCGAGCTTGCCTGCTGCGCGATCTTATCGGCGGCACGAAGCCGTTCCGAGCGGGCCGGCTCGGGCTGGCGACGCTCAGGCTGCTTCTTTTCGGGAGCGGGCTGGGCAGGCTGATCGAGATTGAAAACCGAGTCCTTAAGAGCGTCCTCGACGGCCGAAAAAGCCAGCGCTGCCGGGTCGTTCTGTGGTGTCGGGGTCTTGGCCATACTCTTTACTACTCTCGCGTCGGCACTGCAGCATGGAGGCGGACTTTGGGAGGTGTTGTGGCAGACAAGCCCTTACGGGCCCGACCGTCAAAACAAAACAATTCGATGCAAATGGTCTGCACCGTCCCCCAACCCTCGCCGCCGCGCGCTGGTTCAAAGCCCATTTATACATTCAATTTTATGCAAACCGAACGGTTTCTTACCCAAAGGTTAATTTTCGGGTGGAAACCGTTAAGGATTTGACGGGCAATAAAGGCGGCTCCGTGGCTTAAGATCGTCTTAAACGCTCAGCCCTAAGGTCATCCACAGGCGTGTGTGGAGTACCGAGAATGGCGGAAAGAGCCTTTGCCGAAGTCGCTGTTCAGGATGAAGCCAATAGGCCGATGCGGCCGATCGACCTCGTGCACCTGGCCAAGCAGTGCCTTGGCGACGAAAATCTCGAGCGTGAAATTCTGCGGTTGTTCGAGACGACGCTCAAAACCTATTACGAGCGGCTGACCATAGCGACGGCCTTCGACGATCTTGCCATCAATCTTCATTCCATCAAGGGTGCGGCGTCTGGTGTCGGTGCGTGGTCGGTTGCGGAGCAGGCAAAAGCCATGGAAGCGGAAATGTGCGACGGACGGCCGGTCAAGGCGGAGCGCATCGCCGACCTCGGCATCGCTGTGGAAGAAGTGCGCGACTTCATCAGCCGGATGCTGGCCGATGAAGCCGCGTAAAGATTAGGCCGAGCGGAATACTGCAACGGGCAGGGGCCCGAGCAGGTCGCTTAGGCTTGTGCCTGTCGGTTTTCGTTCGCTGAGGACCGGCGTCCAACCAGCAAGGTCCATGCGCAGGCTTGCAGTGCCGATCTCGTCGGCAAGCCCTAGCCAGGCAACAACCAGAACTTGCTGATTGTCATGCTTGCGGATGAAGGCGAGTGCCCTGTTGTGTGGGTCGTTATCGATTGTGATGGGCTCGTAGCTGCCTTGGGCGAAAAGGTCCGGCAGTTCCTTGCGCAGTTGCAGCAGGCGGTGAATGACGCTGAGCTTGGCGGCGCCAGTCGTCCAATCTGCCAATAGGGCCTCTGGCTCGGCGAGGGTGTTCAGCAGCTTCTCACGTTGATCGAAGTCGACCGGCCGGCGGTTGTCGGGGTCGACCATGCTTTGCTCGTAAAGCTCGGCGCCCTGGTAGATGTCGGGCATGCCGGGCGAGGTTAGTTTGAGCGTCGCGGCAATGAGGCTGTTGCGCAGGGCGAGGGGCCCGAGCTGGTCCGCGAATCCGCGCAGGTCTGCAAATAGCGGTCCCTGGGCATCGAGAAGCGTCGCAATGACGGTGTCCAGCTTGGCTTCGTAGTCCTCGACCGGTGCTGTCCAGCTGGAATTGCGGCGACCTTCGCGGACCGCCTTCATCATCGCGGCCTGGCTGCGGGTTCGGAAGGTCTCGAGGGCCTTGTCCGGGATGCCGGTGGCGAACTCTGCAGGCCAGGCTCCGATGAACTGCTGGAAGATGTAGTAGAGGTCGTTGCGATCGATTTCGCCGACGCCTGCGGCTTCCAGCATGCCGGACCAGCGCTGAACCGCCTGCTCCCACTCGTCCGGTATCAGCGATAGCGCTGCAATGCGGGCGCGCACGTCTTCGCCGCGCTTGGTGTCGTGGCTGGAGCTGGTCAGCATGCCGAGCGGCGCCTGCTCGGCGCGCTGTTGGTTGAAGGTGTGGAAGTGCTCGACACTGGCAGAGAAGCGGTCCGGTTTTTCGCCAACATCGCTGAGGGCCAGCAGACGGTTGTATTGATAAAGTGCCGTGTCCTCGAGACCCTTGGCCATGACCGGGCCGGTATATTGCTGCAGCCGACCCGCCGCTTCGAGAGCCTCCGCCCGATCATAGCCTTCGGCCACGAGGCCGCCGGTGGCGACTTTGCCGATGAAGTCGAAAACGGCCGGGTCGAGGGTCGGCGCCATGACGCGGGCCTGGTCGAGAGTTGCTTCAATGTTTTTGGCATTGCGAGGATCAAGCTCGGAGCCATCCACATAGCTTCGATAGACCTGCATGGAGGCCACGAAGTGCCGCAAGCCATTGCGGATGCTGTTGCGGGTCAGATCCGAGGTGGCGCGGTTTGACTTGGCCAGGGCGCAAAGACGCACGGTCAGCGCGTCCAACTCGGCTGCCATCTCGTAGTCGATGATTTCGAGCTTGGCCTTGCGTTCGAGCTCGTCCAGCGTTTCGGTGCGGCCGGTGAAACCCTCGTAAAGCCTGGTGAGTGGCGCCTCGGCTTTTGGGTTGGTCAGAAGCTGCGCCACGGCATTAGCGAATTCGTAGCCAGTGGTGCCATCGACCTCCCAGTCGGCGCGCAGCGGTTCGTCGTCGGCCAGGATTTTTCGACGACCAGATAGATCGGGCGCGGGCATTTTTGGCGCAGCCGGAGCGCATAGCCCTTGGGATCGTAGAGGCCGTCAATGTGGTCGATACGCAGGCCGTCGACGAGGCCTTCCTCGACCAGCTGGAAGATCAGGCGATGGGCGTGATCGAATACGGCTTCATCTTCGATGCGGATAGCGCCAAGGTCCGAGACGATGAAGAAGCGGCGATAATTGATGTCGTCCGCCGCGACCGAATAGCGGGCGGCACGCCAGTTTTGGCGCTCGATCAGTTTGGCGAAGTCCTCGCGGCCCCCTGCGCTATTGGGGTGGGCAACGATTCTTTCGATTTCGGCTGCGTCGGCTTCTGCAAGCCTTGCCTTCAGGCCCTCGGCCTCTTGGCTGCCCATCATGCCGTCGATCGCGGTGGCAAGGGTTTGCAGCGTGGTCTCGCCGTGCTGCAGGATGTCGCCATAGCTGCGCGGATCGACGGGAAGCTTGTGGGTGTCCTCTGCCCATACGGCGAAGCTGCCCGATTGTTTGTCGAATTTGAGCGCCAAGCGTCCTGTCTCCAGTGCTTCGCCAAAGGCGCAGCCGAGGAAGGGAACGAGGACCTTGTTGTTGAGCGACGGTTCGGAGGGCGCCCAGTTGACGTCGAACCAGGTGGCATACTGGCTGTCACGGCCCCATTCGAGCAGATCGAGCCAGTAGGGATTGTCGGCTCCGCCGACGCCCATATGATTGGGCACGATATCGAGAATGATGCCGATGCCCTGCTGCTTAAGCTTTCCGGCCATGCGGCGGAAGTCTTCTATGCTGCCGAGCTCGGGATTGATGATCGTGTGATCGACGGTGTCGTAGCCATGGGTGCTGCCGGCGCGCGCCTTGAGTATCGGCGAAAGGTAGGCATGGCTGATGCCGAGTTTGCCCAGATATTCGGCGATCTGCTCCACATGAGCGAAGGTGAAATCCTTGTTGAGCTGGAGACGGTAGCTGGCGCGCGGCTGAGGCTTGGGCATTGGGCGTCCTGAGAGAGTTGGGCGCCTCGTTAATTCGACGCCGGTCGGTCGGTTCCCGAGGGGCTGGTTTGACCAGGCCTTGGCCAGAGCTTATAGAGCGCCCATATCAAACCGGTCCCGCGGCGCCCTTTGCGTCGGCACTGAGATTCTTGCAGTTTCCATGTCCATGATAAACGTTGCCGAGGCTGCGCCCCGGTCCACAGCCGAGCCGTTTCGTTTGCGTCGCACCTTTGCGATCATCTCGCACCCTGACGCCGGCAAGACGACGCTGACCGAGCGCTTGCTCGCCGCTGCTGGCGCCATCCAGCAGGCCGGCGCCGTGCGCGGCAAGGCAGGGCAGCGTTCGACCCGTTCGGACTGGATGGAAATGGAGCAGCAGCGCGGCATTTCCATCACCTCCTCGGTGATGACCTTCGACTATGACGGGCTGACGCTTAACCTCCTCGATACGCCGGGCCACTCGGACTTTTCCGAGGACACGTATCGCACGCTGACGGCGGTGGACGCAGCGATCATGGTGATCGACGCGGCCAAGGGCATTGAGTCGCAGACGCTGAAGCTCTTCGAGGTCTGCCGACTGCGCGACATTCCGATCATCACCTTCATCAACAAGGTTGACCGCGAAGGCCTAGCGCCGCTTGACCTGATCGATGAAATCCAGAGCAAGCTGGCGCTCGACCTGACGCCGGTGCTTTGGCCGATCGGGCAGGGCGTCGATTTCTCCGGCTATATTGACCTTATCGAGAAGCGCGTGGTGACGCCGCAGGGTAAGACGCTGGCCGAGTTCGAGGCGCTGGAAGACCTGCTCGATGTGTCCGAGCTTGCCGACAATCCCGTGTTCATGACGGCGCTCGAGACGCTCGAAATGGCGCAGGCCATGTTGCCGGAATTCGATCTCGAGACCTTTCACGAGGGGCATCTGAGCCCGGTCTTGTTCGGCTCGGCGCTTAAGGGCGTGTCGGTGGCCGAGCTCCTGCGCACGCTTGGCGACTGGGGTCCGGAGCCGCGGCCGCAGCCGGCGCTGCCCGCTCCGATCGCGCCGGAGGAGAAGAAGGTTACGGGCTTCGTTTTCAAGGTGCAGGCGAATATGGACGCCAATCACCGTGACCGCATCGCCTTCGTGCGGCTGTGCTCGGGTAAGTTCGAGCGCGGCATGCGGCTCAAGAACGTGCGCTCGGGCAAGGACATGGCGGTCTCGAATCCGATGTTCTTTTTCGGCAACAATCGCGAGTTGGCCGAGGAAGCTGTGGCTGGTGATATTGTCGGCATTCCCAATCACGGCACGCTGTCGGTGGGGGACACGCTGACCGAAGGCGCCAATATCAATGTGACGGGCATCCCGAACTTTGCGCCGGAAATCATCCGCCGCGTACGGCTGACGGACCACATGAAGACCAAGCAGATGAGCAAGGCGCTGTCCGATCTCGCCGAAGAGGGCGTGACGCAGGTGTTTCGCCGCATGGTCGGCGCAGACTGGATCGTTGGGGTCGTCGGTCAACTGCAGCTCGAGGTTCTGGCGTCGCGCGTTGCCAAGGAATATGGCGTGCCTATCACCTTCGAGACGCTGGGCTATGAAGTGGCGCGCTGGGTCGAGAGCGACGATCCGGAGGAACTGAAGCGCTTCATCGCGGCGCAGAAGGTCAACATGGCCGAAGACCGGACGGAGGCTCCGGTGTTTCTGGCGCAGAATGCGTGGTGGGCAGACCGGGCGAAGCAGGATTGGCCCAAGATCCGGTTCCTGACGACCAAGGAACGGCATTGAGCGCGTCTCATCGCATCGGCGAGTTCGTGGAGGCGGTTTGCGCGGCATTTGCCGACGGGTCGCTGATAAAGCTCAAGCTTGGCGGCTATCATGGTGGGGAAGCCGATCTTAAATCGGTGGAAGCGCGTAAGGTGTCGATCAAGGCCGGCGAGCGCTTAAGCTTTGTGTTTCGCTACAAAACGCGGGACATCACCAAGAACCTGACGATCGACGAAGCGGCATCTCTTCTTTCCTCGGGTCTCGCTGATGCCTGGCGCAGTGCTCGGCTCGAAACGACGGCTTTTGACCTGCAGTTCGAGCGGCAGGGTGACAAGCTGCGGATCAAGCGCATCGAAGTTGAGGGCCGCCAAGCTGTCGAAGCCACGCATGACCGTGCCAAGAACCGGGCGCTGACCGATACGGCAAAGCCGTGGCTGCATGCTCTGGGCATCACCGGCAAGGACGGGAAGGTCCGCAGCGATGCGCAGGATAAGTTTCGACAGATCAACAAGATGGTCGAAATCTTTGCGTCTCTGATTCAGGCGATCAAGGCGGAAAAGCCGCGCGTGCTCGATATGGGCGCGGGCAAAGGGTATCTCGATTTCGCGCTGGCGGAACATCTCGGCGGCAAGGTCGAGCTTGTAGGCGTCGAGCTGCGGCGGGCTCTGGTTGAGGACGGGAACCGGCTGGCGTCGCAAAGCGGCTTTGGCGATCTTCGTTTCGTCCCCGGTTCGATCCTCGACTATGATGCCAGTGGTGCGGACGCAGTTATTGCGCTCCATGCCTGCGACACGGCAACCGACGACGCGATCTTCCAAGGTATCAAGGCCGGGGCGGAGCTGATTGCGGTCGCCCCCTGCTGCCACAAGCAGATCCGGCGGCAGATCGAGGCGGGCAAGCCGGCGGACGAACTCGACTTCCTGCTACGGCATGGGACTTTTCTGGAAAAGCAGGCGGAGATGGTGACCGATGGGCTGCGGGCGCTGCTGCTGGAAGCCAGTGGCTATCGCACCAAGGTCTTTGAGTTCGTGTCCGACGCACATACGCCAAAGAACAATCTGATCGTGGCGCAAAAGGGTGGGGCCGGGTCGCGGCAGGCGGCGCTCGACAAGATTGCCGCGGTGAAGACACTTTTCGGCATCGATAAGCATTATCTCGAAGGCCTGCTCGGCCTCTGACCATCAACCTTTAGGCTCCTTCATGACCAAGATCACCTTCATCACGGCCAGCGACGAACGCATCGAAACCGTTGCGGAGAACGGCTCGACGGTGATGGAAACCGCGATCATGAATGCGGTGCCGGGCATTATCGCCGAATGCGGTGGCGCCTGCACCTGCGCGACGTGCCACGTCTATATTGAGCCCGAGTGGCGCGAGGTGGTGGGAGGGCCGTCGAACATGGAGGAGGACATGCTCGATTTTGCCTTCGACGTCGAGGATTCGAGCCGTTTGTCGTGCCAGATCAAGGTGCGGGATGCGCTGGATGGGCTTGTGGTGCGGGTGCCGAAGCGCCAGGGCTAGCGCCGCTGTTGCGCGGGATATGACTTGGACGGAATTTTTTGCCGACGCGCCGCGGCAGGGGGAATATAGACGCTATTAGGGCGCAAGGCATTGTTGCCACAGGCGGATTTGCGTAGGTTCCCCCATCTCTGACCGTAGGACACCATGAGACTTCTCAACACCTTTCCGTTGAGCTTCAAAGTCAAGGGCAAGCGTATCATCATCGTCGGCGGCGACGATGAGGCCCTGAACAAGGTCCGGTTGGTTGCTAAGACTACTGCTCAGATAGAGATTTATTCACAGCACATCGAGGCCGACTTCTCGGGGGTCCAGGCTATCGTCCATGAACGAAGTCTGAACGCATCGGACGTAGTGGGGGCTGCGCTCGTCTTCGTTGCCGAGGAAAGTGCCAGTGGCGAGCTGGCCAAGAGCGAAGCGCGACGGTTGGGCATTCCGCTCAACGTCGTCGACGTTCCGGCCGAGTGCGATTTTTATACGCCGTCGATCGTCGATCGTGCGCCGCTGACCGTCGCGATTTCGACAGAAGGCGATGCCCCGGTGCTGGCGCGGCTGGTGCGGGCGCAGATCGAGGCGCTGCTTGCTCCAGGGCTGGGCAAAATCGCAGGTCTTGCCGGTGGGTTACGCCACAAGGTTGAGAGCCTGATTCACGATGGTGCGGCGCGGCGGCGCTTTTATGAGGATCTGGTCGGCCGGCCCCATGTCGATGCCGAAGCGCTCCTGATGCAGCATGTCGAACATGGCGCGGGGCAGGGCGTGGTTTGGCTGATCGGCGCCGGACCGGGTGCTGAGGATCTGCTGACGCTGCGCGCGCAGCGCTTGCTGCAGCAGGCCGATGTGATCGTTCATGACCAGCTCGTGCCGTCTGCCGTGGTGCAGATGGGGCGGCGCGATGCCGAGCAGATTTGCGTCGGGAAAGCGCGGGGGCATCATTCGTTTTCGCAGGCGCAGATCAATACGCTGATCGTTAGGCTCGCGGGCGAGGGCAAACGCGTGGCGCGGCTCAAGTCGGGCGATCCGATGGTGTTCGGGAGGGCTGGCGAAGAGATCGAAGCTTTGCGCAAAGCCGGGCTGCAGTATGAGATCGTGCCGGGCGTCAGCGCGGCGCTGGCGGCTGCGGCCGATACGGCAACGCCGGTGACGCTGCGGGCGGTGTCGAGCGGCTTCGTGATGGCGACGGCGCATGGCGCTGACGACAGCGATATCGTCCATTGGGCCGCCTTGGCGCAGTCAGGCCTGACGCTGGCGCTTTACATGGGCAAGGCCATTGCTGCCGAAGTTGCCGGACGCCTCGTCGAGCATGGTGCGCCGGCCGACCTGCCGATCGGCATCGTGGTCAATGCCGGGCGCATGAACAGCACGAGCTATGCCGGAACGCTGGGCGGGCTCGCTTCCGGTGCGGTCGATTTCGTCGATGGTCCCGCCGTCATTCTGGTTGGCCGGGCGGTCGCTCATGGCGACTGGGCCAATGCTGCGGCGGTGGCCGCCGAAAATTTTAGGGTCGCTTAATGGAAATTCTTACCGGCAACGAGCTGATCTCGGGCGCCACGGTTTACCTCGACGGCAGCAACAATTGGGTCGAGGACCTTCAGGCTGCGCGCCTGTTTGCCAAGGAAGAGACGGTGGAGCGCGATGCCGCGCTGGCCGCCACCAAGGCGACGGGGCGGGTTATCAGCCTCGAAATCGAAGAAGTTGAACAGGCCGGCGGCACGATCGTGCCCAAGCGCCTGCGCGAACGCATCAGGGCGGCGGGCCCCACCGCTCCCCTTACTCTCAATGGGCAGGCGTACGACCGCCAGCATCTGGAAGACGACGGGCATGTATCGATATGACGAGTTTGACGCGGCCTTTGTCATGGGCCGCACTGCGCAGTTTGCCGACCAGGTCAAACGACGCATTTCAGGCGAACTGAGCGAAGACCAGTTCCGGCCACTGCGGCTGATGAATGGGCTTTATCTGCAGTTGCACGCCTATATGCTGCGCATTGCCGTGCCCTATGGCACGCTGTCGAGCAAGCAGATGCGAAAGCTTGCTCATATCGCGCGGACCTATGACCGCGGCTATGGCCACTTCACGACGCGGCAGAACATTCAGTTTAACTGGCCCAAGCTCAAGGACATTCCGGTCATTCTTGAAGAGCTGGCGAGCGTCGAGATGCACGCGATCCAGACGTCGGGCAACTGCATCCGTAACGTGACGACCGACCAGTTTGCCGGTGCGGCCGCAGACGAGATCATCGATCCGCGCCCGGTGGCCGAAATTATCCGGCAGTGGTCGAGCCTTCATCCTGAATTTTCCTACCTGCCGCGCAAATTCAAGATTGCGATTACCGGCTCGCCGAACGATCGCGCGGCTATCCGCTTCCACGATATCGGCCTGCAGGCCGCAGTGAACGCGTCGGGCGAAACCGGCTGGGAGGTTTGGGTCGGTGGTGGGCTAGGCCGCACGCCGATGATCGCCAAGCTGATCAACAGCTTCGTGCCGCATGAACACCTGTTGGCTTATCTTGAAAGCATCATGCGGGTTTACAACCGCTATGGCCGTCGGGACAACAAGTACAAGGCGCGCATCAAGATCCTGGTTCATGAGGAAGGGCTGGAGTCGATCAAGGGGCAGGTGGAAGCCGAGTTCGCCGAAGTGCGCGGCGGCGTGCTGACGTTGCCACAGGAAGAGCTCGACCGGATCACCGCCTATTTCGCGCCGCCCGATTTCGCCGATCGATCGGACGACAAGATCGATGTGGCCTACGAGTCGATCATCGATCCGGCGTTTGGCCGCTGGCTCGACAACAACCTGCATCCGCATCGCGTGTCCGGTTACTCATCGGTTACGGTTTCGCTGAAGCCGGTTGGCGGCGCGCCGGGCGATGCGACCGATGTGCAGATGGATGTCGTGGCGGACTTGGCCGAGCAGTTCTCATACGATGAGTTGCGCGTGACGCATGAGCAGAACCTGGTCTTGCCGCATGTGGCGGTCAGGGACCTGCGCGCCGTCTACGACGTGCTGGTGGCCAACGGGCTGGCCGAGGGCAACAACAACCTCATCACCGACATGATTTGCTGCCCGGGGCTCGACTTCTGCGCTTTGGCGAATGCCCGCTCGATCCCGATCGCGCAGGAGATTTCGCACAAGTTTGCTTCACCTGAGCGGCAAAAGCAGATCGGCGATCTCAAGATCAAGATTTCCGGCTGCATCAATGCCTGTGGGCACCACCATGTGGGCCATATCGGTATCTTGGGTGTCGAGAAGAAGGGCGGCGAGCTCTACCAGATTACGCTGGGTGGCGACGCCACCGAGCATGCCTCGGTGGGCAAGATCATCGGGCCGGGCTTCGAGGCGGACCAGGTGCCGGGCGCGATCGAGAAACTCGTCGATTTCTATATCGCGCAGCGGCAGGGCGAGGGGGAGACATTCCTCGAGGCTTATCGCCGTTTGGGCGAAGCTCCGTTCAAGGAGGCCCTCTATGGGACTGCCTAAACTCGCACCAGCTCAGGCGGCGCATGACAAGCTCAAGGCACTGGGGATCCTGGCGCTCAATGGCATGTTCGATGAAATGGATGCCGTTGGCGTGCTGCGCTATGCTGTGAGCGATGTGCTGCCAGGGGATCTGGCGATCGTCTCGTCCTTTGGCGCCGACTCGGCGGTGTTGCTCCATATGGTGGCGCAGGTCGATCCGTCGATGCCGGTCTACTTCCTCGAAACGGGCAAGCATTTCCGCGAGACGCTGGACTATGTCGAAACGCTGAAGCGCCAGTTCGGGCTGATCAACGTCCATGCCATTCATCCGAACCCCAATGACGTGGCGCGCTTCGACCCCAATGGCGATCTTTGGGAAACCGATCCGGACTCCTGCTGCCATATCCGCAAGACCGAGCCGCTGGAGCCGGTGACCGAGCAATATGGTGGCTGGGTGACGGGGCGCAAGCGCTACCAGACGGTGGAACGTGGCGTGCTGCCGCATTTCGAGCTGACGAGCGACGATCGCATAAAGGTCAATCCGCTAGCCTATTTTTCCGACGCCGACGTCATCGAATACCGCCAGAAGCATAACTTGCCCGAGCATCCGCTCTATGCCAAAGGCTACAAGTCCATTGGCTGCGCGCCCTGCACCTCGATCGTTGCCGAGGGCGAAGATCCGCGCGCCGGACGGTGGCGCGGTCTTAACAAGAAAGAGTGCGGCATCCATTACGATTTCAGTGGAGCGATCGCCAACCCGATGACTGCCGCCAACCGCCACACGCTCTGGAAAGATGGCGCCTTCATCGCCGACCCGTTCCGTGACTGGGAAGAGGGCACCAACCCGTCCGAAGCGCGCTATGTGCATGTGCCGCTGCCGGTGTTTTTGGCCAATCGCGCCGAGTTCCTGGCGAACCCGCACCCGCTTGGCCTGCTGGTGTCACCCGGAGAGAAGATCGAGGATGCGGAAGCCAACCTTTCGCGCTTCGCATCGATCGCCATCCGCTTCCCGGCTTTCTCGGACGGGCGCGGATATTCGACGGCGCGGCTTTTGGCCGAGCGCTACAAGTTCGCCGGCGAGGTCAGGGCTGTGGGCGATGTACTGCAGGATCAGATTCCGCTGATGCGCCGTTGCGGCTTCAACGCTTTGGTGGTGGTTCATGAGCCGACCCGGCAGGCGCTGATCGAAAACCGCTTGCCGGAAGTGGCCGTGTTCTACCAGCCGGTCGGCGTTACCGAAATCCCGCTGGGCACGCGCCCCTTTCTTCGCCGCGTCTCCTGATATAATCGGATCGCACTAGTCATATTTCGCCGCAGGGCACCGGTCCTGCGGTCAACGGATTGAGATTGAATGAGCACTGAGATCACCACCGACGTCGTCGTCATCGGCGCGGGCCCCTGCGGTCTGTTCGCGGCTTTCGAACTCGGCCTGCTCGATATCAAATGCCACTTCATCGATATTCTCGACCGCGCGGGCGGGCAGTGTGCCGAGCTTTACCCGGAAAAGCCGATCTATGACATCCCGGGGTTCCCCGTGGTGACCGGCCAGCAGCTGACCGATAACCTCATGGCGCAGATCGCGCCGTTTTCGCCCGAATTTCACTTCTCGCGCATGGTCAATTCGCTGGAAAAGCTCGAAGACGGCACGTTCAAGCTGCAGACCGATGCGGACGAGACCTTCTACACCAAGGTCGTTGTAATCGCGGCTGGCGGCGGCTCGTTCCAGCCCAAGCGTCCGCCGGTGCCGGAGATCGAGCAGTTCGAGAACAAGTCGGTGTTTTATGCCGTCCGCAAGATGGACGACTTCAAGGACCAGGACGTGGTGATCGTCGGGGGTGGCGACTCGGCGCTGGACTGGACGTTGAACCTCGAGCCGATCGTGCGGACGCTGACGCTGGTGCATCGCCGCGACGCGTTCAAGGCGGCGCCGGCTTCGGTCAACAAGATGAAGGAACTGGTGGCGGACGGGAAGGTCAACTTCCAGCTCGGCCAGGTGGCCAAGCTCGATGGCGAGAACGGCCAGATCAACCACGTTCATCTCACCACCGATGCGGGCGATCTGTCCATCCCGGCGACGCGACTTTTGCCGTTCTTTGGGCTCACCATGAAGCTCGGTCCGGTGGCTGACTGGGGGTTGGAGCTGAACGACAACACGATCGTCGTCGATACGGAAAAGTTCGAGACCTCGGTGCCCGGCATCTTTGCCATCGGCGACATCAACTATTATCCGGGCAAGCTCAAGCTGATCCTCTCCGGCTTCCATGAAGCCGCGCTGATGGCGCAGGCGGCGAAGGCCATCATTTCGCCGGGTGAGCGGGTGGTGTTCCAGTATACCACGAGCTCGACCAAGCTGCAGAAGAAGCTCGGGGTCGCTTGAGGGCTTACCACACACTCGATTGTCACCCCGGCGAAGGCCGGGGCCCATCTTGAGATCTCAGGATGGAGCCCCGCCTTCGCGGGGATGACAGCCGGTGGTATTGGGAGCGATGTGCCTTGCAGTCACATGGCAACAACGCTATCCCCATCGCGCTGTTGAGGAGCGCCTTATGATGAGATCAATGTCACGGACCAGGCTGGCGAAAAGCATGAGCTCGAGGGGCTCGAGGGCTGGCGCGTGATGGAGGTCATTCGCGACTGGGGCTCAACATCAAGGCCGAGTGCGGCGGGGCGCTGAGCTGCGCGACGTGCCATGTCTATGTCGATGGCGACTGGCTCGACGCGGTGGGCGCACCGAGCGACGAGGAAGAAGACATGCTCGACAGCGTCGGGGACGTCAAATCCAACTCGCGGCTGTCGTGCCAGATCTTGTGCTCTGACGCCCTGGACGGGCTGGCGCTCACGCTGGCGCCGAGTGCTGCCAAGGACTGATGTGATCGCGATCTTAGCTGCGTATTAAAACCTATGGACGCAGAATGGGGACATTTCGCTTTTTCCCATACTAACATAGGTTAAGTCATGGCGTCCGTCTCCTGCCAGGCCTGCAAAGACGGGCAAGAATTTCCCGTCGCCTTCACCATGGCGTTCCAGCCGATTGTCGACGTCGTCGCCCACGAGATCTGGGGCTACGAGGCGCTGGTACGCGGCACCGAGGGGCAGGGGGCCTATTCGATCCTCTCCGAAGTGACCGAAGCCAACCGCTACGTGTTCGACCAGGCCTGCCGGGTCAAGGCGATCGAGCTGGCGGGGACCAAGCTGCCGGCGTCGTCCATGGCTCGGCTGTCGATCAACTTCATGCCCAATGCCGTTTACGAGCCGCGTGCCTGTATCCGCGCGACGCTGGCTGCTGCCGCCAAGACGCAGTTCAACCCGCGGCGGTTGATGTTCGAGTTCACCGAGAACGAGCGCATGAGCGATGCCGATCATGTGGCCAATATCGTTGCCGAATATAAGCGCATGGGCTTCATGACTGCACTGGACGATTTCGGCGCCGGCTATGCGGGGCTCGGGCTGCTGGCAAAATTCCAGCCCAACCTCATCAAGATCGACATGGAATTGCTGCGCGGCATCGATAGCTCGGCGGCACGGCAGGCGATCATCGCGGGCATCGTCGGCATCGCGCAGCAGCTCGATATCGTGGTGCTGGCCGAGGGTGTCGAGACCGAGGCCGAGATGATGACGCTCAAGGCTGCGGGGATTGCGCTGTTCCAGGGCTATTATTTTGCCAAGCCGCAGCTCGAGAGCTTTGTCGGCATGGAGCAGATGCGCCTTGCGGCCTAGCTATTTGGCGGCGTCCTGCGTGACCTTGACCAGTTCGGGGATGAAATCCCGGACTGTGGGTTGCGGCATTGTGTCGAAGGGCAGGGGGCGGACGACGCGCATAGCGGCGATGCCGACGCGGACGGTCATGAGGCCGTTGACGACGCCTTCGCCGAGGCGGGCGGAGAGTTTGGCGGCAAGGCCCTGGCCGACCAGTTGCTCGACGATGCCATCGGTGAGGACGAGGCCGCCGGTTACGGCCAGATGCGCAAGCACGGAGCCGGCGAGGCGCCAGAAGCCGAAGAAGCCGGGGCGAGCGCCATAAAGCGCAGCGATGGCGCCGGCGAGGCGGACGCTTTCGTAGATGACGAAGGCGACGTCGATCAGCGCGCGCGGCGAGACGGCGGTGACGAGGGCAACGCGACGGGCAGAGGCGGCGGTCAAGGCTTTGGCGCAGGCGTCGAGGGGCGCCATCAGGGTGCGCTCGGCGAGAGTGATGACTTCAGTGCCGTCGAAGAGGTTGGGCAGGTGACCTGTCAACGTTTCGCGGGCGCGAGCGAGATCGGCGCGACCGGCATAGATGGTGGTGAGCTGATCGGTGACGGTGCCTGCACGCTTGCGGTCATTGTCGATGCTAGCGCGGGCGGCTTCCTCCTTGAGGCTGTCGAGGACACGGAGGCGGCGCAGCGCGAAGATTTCGCGAGCGACGAGGGCAATGACGGCCAGGACGAATAGGCCGAGGACGGCGAGCCCGAGGATGCCCAAGTACTCGTTGGTGGCGAAGAGATCGCGGATGAGGCGATCGGCTGCGAGACCGAGAGCGGCGGAGACCAAGATGCCGCCAGTGGTCCACAGGAGCTTGCCAAAGCCGCCCATGCGGCGGGGCGGGGGCGCGACGAGGTCAGGTTCCGCTTCCGGTTCAAAGACGGTTTCGACGATCTCGGCGCGGTCGGGCGTGAAGGCGCGCGGGGCGCGCGTTGCTTCAGCGGGCTCGGAGACGGTGCCGGTAGGGCGGGCGATCGGCTTCATGCCATCCAGTCTCCGATGAGGTAATCGAGCGCTCGGTCAAGCCGGATATGCGGCAGGACGATATCGCCGGTCGCGATGCGCTCGAGCCGCTGTGGCGGTGCGAAGCGGAGGAAGTTGAGCGCTACGGGGGTGCCGTCTTCGAAAACTGAATCCGGGCGTTCCGGCAAGTCACCGGGAAACAATGCGATTTCGGTTTTACCATCGTAGGTCTGGCCTTCCAGCGTCTCGCCTGCGAGTGGCGTGCCGATCAGGGTGGGCAGGGTTTGCCCGCCCTCGCGGATCGTGCCTTCGCTGGTGGCACGAATGCCGGAGATCGCCATGGATTCAGCTTCCGCACCGGCGAAGCGGGCGCGCTTGCTGGCGCTGGCGACGAGGCGATTGAGAATGGCCTCCAGCCGGTCGTGACTGGTGTGATGCACGTGATCGGCCTTGGTCGCGGCAAAGAGGATGCGGTCGATACGACGGGAGAAGGGGCGGAGCAGGGGATTGGCTTCGCCCTGGCGGAAGCAGGCAAGCACCGAGGTCAGCGCCGTCTCGAGGTCGGCAACGGCGGCTGGGCCGGTGTTAAGCGCACGCAGCGTATCGACCAGCACCACCTGCCGGTCGAGGCGGGCAAAATGGTCGCGGAAGAAGGGGCGCACGACGCGGTCCTTATAGGCCTCGAAGCGGTTTTCGAGCATGGCATAAAGGCTGCCATGGCGTGCGGCGGCAAGCGGAAGCGGGGCGAAGGTCAACGCCGGGGAGCCTTCGAGATCGCCGGGCAGAAGAAAGCGGCCGGGCGGTAGCGTGGAGAGCGCGCCGTGTTCGCGGCTGCGGCGAAGATAGGTGGTGAATGCCAGGGCCAGCCGCTCGGCATCAGGATCGGTGGCGGGCTTGGTGGCGTCGGTCTTTTCCAGCTCGCGCAGGAAGTCTTCAGCTTCGGCAGCGTGGCCGGGCTGGCCAGCGCGATCCAGCGCCTCGGCGCTCCATTCGGCAAAGGAAAGGCCAAGCAGGGGCAGGTCGAGCAGCCATTCGCCGGGATAGTCGACAATGTCGAGGTTGAGCGTTGCCGGTCCGCGCATGCCGGACCACCACTTGGCGGACTGGAAGCGAAGCACGATCCGCAACTGCGAAATGCGGCGGGTGCCTTCGGGCCAGGTGGGTGGGTTGGCGGTGAGCGAGGCCAAGTGCTGCTCATACGCGAAGCGCGGGATGGTAGCGTCGGGATATTCGGCGAGCCGGGCCCCGATGAAGCGGCCTTCGGCGAGCGGCGCGAAACCGGGCAAGCGGCCTTGAGTAAGCAGGTTATGGACCAGGGCGGTGATGAAGATGGTCTTGCCGGCGCGGCTGAGGCCAGTGACGCCCAGACGCAGGGTAGGGGTCAGGAGGCCGGTGGCGCTGTCAGCGAGGTTGGCGAGGGCAATGCCGAATTCGTCGGCGATGGTCGTCGGCGGGTTGGGCACGTGGTGTCCTCTGTTACCCCTTCAACGTAGGGACTAGGTCAGGCTTTGCAAAGGGTCAGCACCCAGCATCCGTCTATCTCTGCACGTCACCCTCGGGCTTGACCCGAGGGCGTTGCACTGACTCAAGGCAGCAGGTGTAGTGCCCTCGGGTCAAGCCGGAGGGTGACGATCAAGGGTGGGATGATCAAATGTGCCACGCCCTCGTCCTTCGAGGCTTCGCTGCGCTTCGCACCTCAGGATGAGGGCTACTGAAGCTGCTAACCTGAGGAGCGCCCGATCTCTTCCAAGCGATAGGGCGTGGTTTGGTAGATCTCGTTGATCCAGTTCTGGAACAACAAGTGGGCGTGACTGCGCCAGCGGTTTTCGGGGTCCGCGCTGGTGTCGCCATTGGGGAAGAGGTTGACGGGGGAGGCGTGTCGAGGCCTGCGGCCCGGTCGCGCTCGTATTCGTCGGCAAGCGAGCGGTTGTCGTATTCGAGATGGTTGAGAAAATAGACGGCGCGGTCGTCCTTCTCGCCCAGCATGCAGACGCCAACGTCAGGATTGTCGATCATGACTTCGAGATTGTCGCCCAGGGTGGTGCGATCGATGTCGTTGTAGCGCGAGACGGGGACCATGGGGCTATCGGAGAGGCCGCGCAGATAGGGCGAGCGCGGGGCAGTGATCCGGTGCCGGAAGACGCCGAAGGCCTTTTTGTCCATGCGGTAGCGTTTAGCGCCGTGGAAATGGTGCAGCGCCGCCTGGGCCCCCAGCAGATGAACATGGTGTGGTGCACATTGGTGCGCGTCCACTCCATGATTTCCAGCATTTCCGGCCAATAGCGAACGTCCTCGAATGGAATGTTGGCAATCGGCGCACCGGTGACGATGAAGCCGTCGAACTTGCGCTCCTTCACCTCGGCCCAGGTCTGGTAGAAGGTCTTGAGGTAATCCTCGGAGGTGTTCTTGGACTGATGGTCCGAGACGCGCACCAGGGTCAGGTTGATCTGGAGCGGCGTGGCGCCGATCAACCGGGAGAACTGGGTTTCGGTGCGCTCCTTGTTGGGCATCAGGTTAAGAAGGCCGAACTCGAGCGGGCGGATGTCCTGACGCGATGCGCGAGAGGAATCCATGACATAGACGCCCTCTTGTTCGAGCGTCTTACGGGCGGGCAGATTGTCGGGAATTCTGATAGGCATGATGGAGCCTTAGCTGGGGAAAGCGAGAAAGCGATTCAAGCAGGCGCGAACCTCGAAAGGCCGCGCTAGCGCATTCGCTTCTCGATCGACGCCGCCATCAGGTCGACGAACTCATCCCCATCGCGGACAGTGGCGAGGTCGGAGGCTTCGACCACATAGCCGAACTTATCGGCCAATGCCTGGTAGCGTGGCAGGCGATCATGCAGCAGGGCTTCAAAACCCCAGGCGCCGAAGCCAGCCGGGTCGACATCGCAATCGTCGATGATGCCGTTGATCAGTTTGTACTCGGCCCATTTCTCGACCAGAAAGGGCGGGCGGTAATACATGGGCTTGGGCGCCTGCTTGAAGCGCTTCACCAGTTCGCTCGCGTCCTTTTCGGTGCCGCGAATGTAGAGCAGGGCGGTGTGGGCCGTCAGCGTCGAAACCACTGGGTCGTCCGGATCGGCGTGATCGATGACTTCGATCAGCGACCCGCCGGTATCGGCGATGAAATCGTCGTAGCCGTAGAGTGTCTTGGCGCGCTCGATGAAATAGGGGACGTCGCGCAGGGCGGCGATCTCCGCGACGCGATGCTGCTCCTGCCGGCGCTGATATTCGGCAAGCGGCAGGCCGCCGCGATTGGTGTCGCCGGGCGTGCCGAGATAGGTCGAGAGCGGGTCGAGATTGTCGAAGGTGATGTTGGACGAGATATAGATCGAGTCGGTGCGCAGAAGCTGGGCCAGGAACGGCACCTTCATCGCTTCGCGCTTAAAATTGTCGACGATGAACTCGCCCATGTAGCGCGTGCCGATGCGGTAATCGGCGGAGTAGTGGAACCAGCTATTGGCGCGCAGCATGTTGGAGAGCCGCGTCTTGCCAACGCCGGCCATGCCGAACACGGTCACCGCGCGGCGCTTGGCTTTGACGAACTCATCGACGCTGGAAAACAGCATTAGTCTGCCCCTGTGGTGGCCGTCGATTTACTGCATGCGCCAGCGCTTCACAAGCGAGCGGCAGAAACTGCCGGGTGGGTGGAGTGTTTTGCCGCTGACTACCGAGACATCTTGCCGCTATTGCTAAAAACGCAATGATATCAATGCGCTGAAATCTGGCACTCCATTTGCATCGTTGCTCCCGAACACGCCTCAGGGGCGAATTGGGTTTTCGGGAGTTTGAGATGGGTATCTATGGGGCTCTTTCCAGCGCGGTGACCGGCCTAAGGGCGCAGTCCCATGCCTTGGAAAACATTTCGGGCAATATCGCGAACTCGCAGACCACCGGCTACAAGCGGATGGAAACGAGCTTCGTCGACCTGATCCCCGATGCTCCGCTCAAGGCGCAGGTGCCGGGCGCGGTGCTGGCGCAGTCGCGCGGCACCAACAATATCCAGGGCGATATCCAGACCTCGTCCAACGAGACCTTTATCGCGCTCAACACCAACGGCTTCTTCGTGGTTGAGCCCAAGGTCGGCCAGTCGGACGGCAACTCGGTGTTTGCCGGCTCCAACTACTTCACCCGCCGCGGCGATTTCGAAATCGACAAGGATGGTCTGCTGGTCAACGGCGCGGGCTATTACCTCAAGGGTCTGCCGATCGATCCGGCCACCGGCAATATTTCCGGCTCGGTGCCGAGCGTCATCAAGCTGTCCAACGCCTTCCTGCCGGCCAACGTCACCAAGACGATCAACTACCAGGCCAACCTGCCGCAGCTGCCCAAGACGGCCAACTACAGGCGACTGTTCCGAACAGCGAAATGCTGCAGCCGTGGACGTTCTCGAACGTGTCGGGCACGCCGCAGGTGCCCAACCGCACCGGCACCAACGTCATAACGTCGCTGTCCCCGCAGCCGCCGCGGGCGAGCGGCGATACGTTTGTCGGTACGGCGGATGCGCGCACCGTCATCAACGATGGCGACGTGCTGGCTTTCGGCATCGGCGGGCAAACCTATAATTTGCGGTTCGACACGGATGCAAGCCCGTCGCAGGTGGTTTCGCTCTATGATGCGACCCCTGGCGATGCGACGACTGCCGCGACGACGACCATCTCCATTGCCGAAGGCGACCTGGCAGCCTGCGGCGCAGCGGGTCCTTGGTCATCGGCACCACGACCGTGCCTTTTGCCGCTCCCACGCCGGCAACATCGGCCGGGTTGAAGAGTGCAATCGAGGCTGCCATTCCCGGTTCGACAGCGACCTACGACTCGGCGACCGGCCGGATGTCCGTGGCTTACCCCGTCGGCGTGCGTACCGCGGACGCGGCCGCCAGCGGCACGGGCACGACGGTCAATGCCAATGGCGACGTCAACACGGCGCTGGCGTCGATGCAGACCGAGTTGCGGGCGCTCACCGGCAACAATGACCTGACGGTCAAGCTGCGCAACGGCAAGATGGAAGTCTTCACCGGCGCCGCAAGCAGCGCAACCTTCTCGCTGGCCAGCACGCGAGCGGCAGGCACGGCGGCAGGCCAGATCTTCGGGCTTCCGAACGGCTCTTATTCCACTGCCGCGATCAACAGCGCCAATGTGGCCGACACGCCGGCCGATCTTCTGGTGCAGAACGGGCAGACCATGACGGTCACCGTCGGCGGCACCACGCGCAACTATCGCTTTGATACCGATGGCAGCGTGACGCCGGGTACCAACGAAGTCGAGATCAATGCCGGCGGCACGGTCGCGCAGATGCTCGCCGCCATCGAGGCCGATCTCCAGGCCAATGGCGGCGTGGGTGCCTCTGGCGCCCGGGTGCGTCTCGAGGGTGGTTCGATCAAGATCGACTTCGGCGACAACCATTATTATCCCGCAACCATCAGCGGCACCGCTGCGTCGGCCATGGGCATCAACGGCACGTTCGGCGCTGCTACCGGCAAGGTTGGCAACATCACCGCTGCCGATGCCGACAAGTTCGTGGCCCAGTCCATCTCGGGCGGCGCCATCACCGTCTATGCCTCCAATGGCGCGCCGGTGAACGTGCAGATGCGCTGGGCCAAGGTCGACAGTGCGGCGACTGGCGGCGCTGATACCTGGAACCTGTTCTACCTCTCCGACAGCACGGCCACGGGTGCAGCGACCGCCTGGACCAATACGGGGATGAACTACCAGTTCGACTCGAACGGATCGATGGTGGGCACCGGGACGGGCAGCAATGTCATCAACAATCTCACCGTCAACGGCGTTCATATCGGGGAGGTCGAGCTCAAGCACGACACCAATGGCGTGTCTCAGTTCGCCGACGTCAACGGCACGGTGACGGTCTCGACGCTCAACCAGAACGGCTATGGCGCCGGCGAATTCCTGTCGGTGGCGATCACCGATAGCGGGCGCGTGGTGGCGACCTATTCGAATGGCGAGCGCATCGAAATGGCGCAGGTGACGACGGCGCAGTTCAACGGCGTCAATTCGCTGAAGCGCCTCGATGGCGGCGTCTACCAGACGACTTCGGAGTCGGGTGAGCCGATCTTCGATCTTTCCGGATCGGGCATTATCGGTGGCGCGCTCGAAGCTTCCAACACCGACATTTCGGACGAGTTCACCAAGCTCATCATCACCCAGCAGGCCTATTCGGCCGGCACCCGCATCGTCTCGACCGCCGACGAGATGCTGCAGGAAGCACTGAACATGGTTCGCTAAGCGCATCAGGTCAGCGGCCCGGGAGACTTCCGGGCCGTCCAAGGCGAAGAGGGCCGCTGAATGGGTCTGGTTACATCATTATCCAACGCTGTATCGGGATTGCGGGTCAACCAGGACTCGATCTCGATCCTGTCGCGCAACGTCGCCAATTCGGGCACACCGGGCTATCACCGGCAGTCGCTCAATGTCATCGACTACAACTCGACCAACAGCACCTATGCGCGCTCGGCCGGCGTCGATCGCGCGTTCAGTCAGAGCCTTCAGACTTATTACAACCGGCAGGTGTCGGACACGGCATCGGCGAGCGTCAGCGCGACCTATCTCAACAAGCTGCAGGGTGTTTTGGGAAAGCCGGGATCGGCCGGTTCGCTGGACAGCATGTTCGGCAGCTTCAAGAATTCGCTGCAGGCGCTGGCCACCAGCCCGGACGATTATTCGGCTCGCGCCACCGTGGTCGCCTCGGCGCAATCGATGGCGCAGCGGCTCAACGAACTTTCCGGCGTGATCCAAGGGCTGCGGCAGGAAACCGAAACCCGCATCGCCAACAACGTCACCGATGCCAATGCCATGCTGGTGTCGCTCGACGAGGTGAACAAGCGCATGCTCGATCTGGGCATGACGGACACGGCGCGCGCCAGCCTCCTCGACCAGCGCGACCGGCTTGTGGCTTCGGTCGCCGAAGTGATCGACGTCCAGGCCAATTACCGGGCTGATGGCACCGTTGCCTTGCTGACGCGATCGGGGGTGGGACTGCTCGATAGCGGCGTGTCGACGTTCAAGTTCACCACCGCCGGTTCGCTTTCGGCGACATCGCAGGCCAGCCTGTCGACGGGCGAGAGCAAGGTCGGGACGCTGACGTTGACGACGCCTTCCGGGCTTTCCATCGATCTCGTGCAGCAGGGCGTGTTGCAGGGCGGCGAGCTTGCCGGGCTGGTGACCTTGCGCGACAAGACACTGGTCGAGGCGCAGAACCAGCTCGACGAGATTGCCGCCGGCATGGCGACCGCTTTTTCCACCATCACGACGCCGGGCAGTGCCGTGACGAACGGCGCCGGCGCCAAGGGCCTTGTTGCCGATGTCAGCAGCCTGCAGCCCGGCAACGACATGCTGCTGAATTATTCCGTTAACGGCGTCGAGCAGCGCGTGCGGGTCGTCAACAGCACCAATGGCCAGGATTATGTCGACGCCAGCGGCCAGCGCGTGATCTCGGTCGATCTCAGCGACGCATCGGCGGCAGCGGCGGTGTTGCAGAGCAAGCTGCCGAACCTTGCGGTGAGCAGCCCATCGGCCGGCAAGATCGCGGTGCTCGCCGGTGGCGGCGGCACGATCGAGGTGACCAAGCTCACGACCCGCAGCACGGCGACGGCTACTCAGGCCGGCGCCTTGGCACTGCCGATGTTTTTGGATGGTGGTTCGGCCTTTACCAACAATCTCGATGGCACGCCGCCACAAAAGCTCGGCTTTGCTGCCCGGATCGCCATCAATCCGGCCATTCTCAGTGACAACCGCGCTTTGGTGCAAACCGATATCGGCCAAACGCTGGGGGATGCCAAGCGGCCCGAATATATCCTCGACCAGCTCAAATCGATGAACTTCGTGTCTGGCGCGGCACCGGCCAGCAATGGCAGCCGCTATCAGCTCAATGGCACGGTCGAACAGATGATCGACCAGGTGCTGAATTACCAGGGCACGACGATCGGCAGCGCCATTACTCAGCAGCAGAACCGGCAGCTGACGCTCGACACCATCTCCACGCAGATGGAGAGCGAATATGGCGTCAATGTCGACGATGAAATGGCGCGGCTGACCGAGCTGCAGAGCGCCTATGCCGCCAATGCGCGCGTCATCTCGGTGGTCAAGGAACTGCTCGACGCCCTCTTCGCTTCGACCTGACGGGAACGCTTCTCATGATCGTCAATAAGTCCATGTTCCCGCTGCAGACCGGGTTTTCGGTCATCTCCAAGATGCAGAACCAGTTCGCCACGCTGCAGATGCAGCTTGGGACCGGGCAGAAAGCGCAAACGCTGGCCGATATGGGTCGCGACCTGCCAGTGTCGCTATCGGTGCGTTCGCGCCTGTCGACAATTGAGGGGTACACGGCCAATATCGAGCAGGTGAACTTGCGGCTGTCGTTTCTCGACAATGCGCTGAGCCGTTTCGACAAGATCGAGGGCGAGGCGCGCAATTCGTCTGTGCCCGGCCAATACGGCACCAACAACATCAACATGGCTACGGCGCCGGAGCTTTCAAAATCGCGGCTCGACGAAGTCGTCACCATGCTCAATGGCGATATTGCCGGCCGCTATATCTTTGGCGGCAAGGTGACCGACAAAGCGCCGTTGCCGACCACGGCGGAGCTTCTTGACGGGGCCGGGGGTAGGGCGGGCTTCAAGACCGTGGTCAATGAGCGCAAGGCGGCGGATGCCGGCTCTGACGAATTTGGACGGCTCGATACGGCGATCGACACGACAGACCCACTGAGCGTCGTCGTCAACCTGGCCGAAGACGGCAATCACCCGTTCGGCTTCAAGCTTTCGACCATTTCGACGGTTGGCACGGGCATCGGCAATAGCGCCGACTTCAACAGCTCGCCGGCCAAGATCGACTTTACTTTCACCACTCCTCCGGCCGCAGGTGACAGCGTCACGCTCGGGTTCACCCTGCCGGATGGCACGGAAACGCAGATTACACTGCGGGCTGTGACGACCGCGAAATCGCCTCCTGCTACAGATGAATTCGTGATCGGCGCCGATGCCACTGCAACGGCAGGCGCGTTCAAGGCGGCGCTTGAGGGAAGCCTGCAGAAGTCGACGGCCAGCGAAATGGCGGCGGCTTCCACCTTTGCCGCTTCCGAGAACTTCTTCAATGCCGCGGGCGAGCCAGTGTTGCGCGTGGCGGGCAATGACCCGTTCAACGCCACCTCCCTGCGGGTGGCTAGCAAGACCGACACGGTGATGTGGTATAGCGGCGAAAGCCCAGCCATCTCAGCAACGGGCATGGGCCGGCTGACGTCGGAACGCAATGGCGCCGTGGTGACGCTGACGGAAAATGTGCCCGTGTCGCAGCAGCATGGCTTTCAGATCACCAATGCCACGACCGCTTCGGCCAATGTGGGCGGTGTTTCGCGGGCGTTGACCAGCGGCGATCCGGCAAATGTTGCCGTTACCTTCGGCGCCACTGCCGCTGCTGGCGACAAAGTCACGCTCACCCTGAGCGAACCCGGCGGCAAGCAGCGAGAGATTACGCTGACGGCGGTCGCCGGTACGGCCGGGCCGGGTCAGTTTTCCCTCGGTGTCACACCGGAAGCGACGGCCGAAAACTTCAACAAAGCCATGCAGCGTTCGATTACCGAGGCCGCGACCGACGCGCAGGGCAATCCGCGCCAGTCGGTCAGTTCGGCGATCGAAGATGCCGGTCGCGTCAACTATGGCATGCAGGCCAATGAAGCCGGATATTTGCGGATGGTGCGCTCGCTAGCGTCCATGAGTGTCGAGACCTATCCCGAACTCACCGGCACCAGCGACCCTAACTCTGCCGACCTCTATCCCGCCAAGGCACGCTTCGACGCCATGGCGGCCCGGCAGCAGTCGCAACTGTCCGAGGGGCGCAACAATGAAAAGGGATCTATCGAACTGGTGACGATGGAACTCGGGATCGCGCGCGCCTCGCTCGAGTCTGCCGGCAAGCGCCACGAGAACTACAAGAGCCAGCTAGACAACCTGCTCAGCGACGTCGAAACGGTGAGCAAGGAAGACGTCGCCATGGAAATCCTGGCTTTGCAGACAAGGCTGACGGCGAGCTACCAGGTGACCTCGATGGTGAGCCAGCTGAGCCTCGTCAACTTCCTCCGCTAAGAGGATAGAAAGGTCCCAAGAAAAAGCCCCCGCAGTGCGGGGCCTTTGTTTTTTGCTCAGTTGCCGCGGAGACCGGCGGCGAGCTGGCGGTTGATGTTGATCAACGGGTCCAGCCGGTTGGGCGCAACGGGATCGAGGAGGATTTCGCGGGTCTCGTTGAGGATGAACATGCCCAGGTTCGCGATGTTCTGGCGCACCGGCGCGCTCAGCGGATTGTCCTCGCGCGTGACCGAGGACATGAAGATGGTCCAGAGCTTGCGATTGAAGGTCAGGCCAGTGCGCAGGACCTCGAAGTCCGCAGGCCAGTTGTCGCGCAGGTTCTGCATCGTGGCAGCCGATTTGATCAGCAAAGCCGCTTCGCGATCGCGCGGGGTTTCAACTGTTTTCGCTGTCGCCTGATAGGCTACCGCCGCCTGATGCTGCATGGTCTAGAAGGTCCTGTTCATAGGCAATCAGCTCACGTGCTGACCTCAATGCCTTGTACAATGACCCCGTTAAGATGTCGTTATTTATGCGGTCAATAATGGCCAAAGACGAGGGAACCGCGGCGATAAAGTCGTTCACCAGCGCGAAGTACTGCTCCTTCATCGCCCCGATATCTTCAGCAATATACATGAGCTGGACGGCCAGATAGACGCGCTTGGCGGGGGTGTCGGCAGTGTCGGGCGTGAGGATGTCCTTCTCGCGCAGGATAGGCGAATTGCCATCGATGAAGAGCCGCGCGCGCTGATCGCCATTGGTGACGATGCAGTTGCCGAGCAACAGTTTTTCGCCCGGCTTCAGTTCCACCTTGAGTGCCATCCGAATCCCCTTTGTCCCGCGCTTTAACTCCGCCTTGTAGAAGGGAAGGGGGCAAGAAAAAAGGCGGGCCGCATGGACCCGCCTTTCTCATTAGTTTTTGGCGCCGATTAACGGAGCAGCTGCAGCACCGACTGGTCGGCCTGGTTGGCCATCGACAGGGTCGACGAAGCCAGCGACTGACGGGTCTGGAGAGCCATCATGTTGGCAGCTTCCTGGTTCATGTCGGCCAGGGTGAGGTTGCCAGCACCGGTTTCGAGCGTGTTGATCATGGACTTGGTGAAGTCCTGACGGTTCTGAACGATCGAGAGGTTCGAACCGAAGGCCGAAGCCTGCGAACGGACCGAGTTCAGAGCACCCTTGATCTGCTCGATGAAGGCATCGATGCCTTCGTCGGTGTCGAGATCCTTGGCCGTGAGGCTGGTCGCAATTTCCAAGTTGCTGGAGTTGATTGCACGAGCGCCCTTGGACTGGATGTCGATTGCCGACGTGCCGGTTTCGTTGAAGGTGATCTTGAGGTTGTCGCCGCGCAGCAGGTTAATACCGTTGAACGAGGCGTCGTCTGCAAGCTTGTCGAGGGTGTCGCGCAGGTCGTTGAACTGCTTGGACAGGTCCGAACGCACCGAGTTGCCAGCAATGTCGCCCGTCGAGTTCGAGCCGTTGAGCTTGCCATCACCGATGCCGGCAAGTTCAAGCTTCTGGGTCGAGAGATTCTCGATGCGCAGCTTGCCATTGTCGTTGGACGCGCGGATCTTGCCCTTGAGATCGTTGCTGGCGTTGATGTCGCTGACCAGCTGATCAACGGTCTTGACTGCGGCTGCCGTACCGGTGGAAGCGACCGACAGGTTGCCGGCAGCGAAGCCCAGCGAGGTCGCCAGAGCACCGCCGGTGACGCTGATGGCCGAACCGCCTGCGCTGTTGAACACAAGCTGACCGCTCGTACCATCAGCGGTGACGCCAGTCAGGCCAGCACCAGCGTTGGAAGCGTTGATTTCTGCAGCGATGGTGGCCGCAGTGGCGGTATAGGCCGGCGAGCCGTTGGTCGAGGTCAACGGCGTGGTGCCGAAGGCGCTGGCCGCGGCGGTACCCGTCAGGGTGATGTCGGCGCCGGATGCCAGCGAAAGCTGGAGCTGGCCGCCGGTCGTGCCAACGGTCAGACCAGTGATCGAAAGAGCATCGATCTGGGTCTTGATGCTGGCGGCGCTGACGACGACAGCGGGGCTGCCATCGACAGATGCGGTGTTGCCAGCGCCGAAGCCAAGAGCCGCTGCGGTGCCGCTGACGTTGCCTGCAGCGTCAGCGACGGTGATGCCGTTGCCAGAAGCGCTGGAAAGTTCGAGCGTTCCGCCGTTGTTGGTAGCCAGAGTGCCCGTGCCGCCAGCATTGGTGAAGGCGGTATTGATGGCAAGGGCCACAGCATCGGCGTCATCACCGTTCGCGACGGTGACTGTGAACGGATTGCCGCTGTTGAAGGTGCCGCCAAGATCGATGGTGATATCGCCATCGTTGGTGTTGTCGATGGTCGCCACAGCACCGCTGCCATCCAGAGTGCTCGCAACAGCGTTCTGCGAAGCCGGGATGGTGATGTTGGCAGAGCCGTTGATGGAGAGCGTGCCACCTGCAAAGTTGGTGAAGCTAGCACCAGCGCCATCAAGAGTGGTTGCCTGAAGCGTCGAATTGCCGGTCAGTGCGACGGTCTGACCGTTTACCTGAAGGTTGCCACCGGCAAAGTTCGTGAGGTTGGCACCCGTGCCGGTGAGGGCGGTTGCTGCACCGCTACCTGCCAAGGAGTTCAGTGCGATATTGACCGGGGTCGCGCCGACTGCGCCACCGCTGAACGACAGGTTCTTGAGAGCGGTCGTGCCGATCGCCGTGCTGTCAATGGTATAGGACTGGGTCTGGAAGGACTTGTCCTGGCGGGCCTGACGCAGGGTCGACTGCATCGACTCAAGGTTCTTGGTGATGGCGGTGAGGCCATTGTTGGCGGCTTCGATGGTCTTGATGCCGTTGGCCATCGAGTCCATGAGCTGGTTCAGGTCGCCGGCGCGGCTATTCAGCGAAGAGGCGGTAAAGAAGTTGGTCGGGTTATCCAGAGCGGTGTTGACCTTGTTACCGGTCGACAGGCGGTCCGACGTCTTGGCCATCAGCGACGCCGTATTCTGCAGCGAGCTGAGGTTGGAGCGGACGGCTTTGGAAAGATTGATATCTACCATTTGCAAGTTCCCTTTCTAGGATACTCGAGCGTGTTTGACGCCTCTTCTGAGACTGATGGCAGATTGATCGGGGGCGAATAAAAATCCGTTAATTTGAGCACCGGGTTGCAACAGGTCTGGCGCTTTTTTAGGCGGGGTTAACGGGTGGTAAGAGACGCGGGCTCTTAGACTTCGAGGTCGCGCAGGCGCAGCTCGGAAATGTCGGTATGGCTGCGGGTGTAAATCTCGCCAGGCGTTTGGGGCGCGGGCGCCTGGTCGCTGGATAGGATCGCGGCAAAGAAAGGGGCTTCGGAGTTTGCAGGCTCATAGGCCGGATCGGCGGCAGACGGGCGTCGATGGTCGTCTTGGAACTCTGCCGTGTCGGTGTCGACCGGGTAAGGCGCCGTAATGCGGTCAGGGGCGAGGGCGCGCTGGGCTGACATGGTGGCAGCATTCGTGTTTGGCGCGGCGGCGGCAATGAGTGGCGTCGTGAACAGCATGGCAGCGTCCCTTCATAGACGTATGCCATGCAAGACTAGCGCGATGTCTTGCCCCGTTCGTTCCCTAGAAGCGGAACATTTTATTCAAATTTGAGGTCACAGGGCCCGGTTAATCGCGATGCCCTTGGCGGAAGACGCGGGGTCGGCGGTGACGCGGCCGGCTTTGCCGTAGGTCTTGGTGCGGTTGTTCTGGCCGACCATGCGGGCGACGTCGGTGAGGACGTCTTCGGTGACGGTTCTTGCGGTGGCGAGGACGCGCAGGTTTTCCGCCATCTGGGTGGCGAGGCTTTCGTGGCCGGCGCGGAGACGGTCCATGAGCTGGGGCGCTTCGGCGACGAGGCGCTTGGTCTCGCGCTGGATGGCGCGGGCGAAGGTCACGTATTCCTGGGCGAGGCGGGTCTTTTCAGGGGTGAGTTCGCTCGCTTGTCGCAGGTGGCCGGCGCGCAGGAGCATGGTTTCCTGGTTCATGACGTTGACGAGGGAGGCCAGGGCCGTTTCGGCACGCGAGCAGAGATCGCCGGCAGGGAGGGTATCGAGGGCGGCGAGGCGGGCGGCTGCGGTCATTTATAGGCTCCGGACGCGGGAGAGAACATGGATTTGCTGGTGTTGGCGGCTTCCTGGAGGGCAAGCATTTCGCCCATCAGCTGATCGGCAAGGCCAATGCCGCCGTTCTGCGCCATCGAGTTGGCGAGCTGTTCCGATTGCATGCCGCGCCAGGTGTCTTCGCCAAAGCCGCCGCCGAAACTCTCGTCATCGGTCTTGATGCCGGAGAACATTTCCTTGGTCAGCATGTTGAGGAAGACGCCTTCAAGCTCTTCGGCCTGCTGGCGGATGCGCAAGGTCTGCTGCGGGGTGACGGAGCTAACGGTGTTCATCAAAGGACCTCGATCTCGGCCTGGAGGGCGCCGGCAGCCTTGATGGACTGGAGGATGGCGATGAGGTCGCGGGGCGAGATGCCCAGCGCGTTGAGGCCATCGACCAGCTGCTGGAGGGTCACGGATTCCTCGATGACTTCGAGCGCAGTGGCGGACTCGTTGACGTTGAGGTTAGTGCTGGGCTGTTGAGCGGTGACGCCGAGGCTCAACGGATTGGGCTGCACGACGGTGGGGTTCTCAGCGATGGTGACGGTGAGGTTCGATTGGGCGACGGCGACGCTCGAGACGCGGACGTCCTTACCCATGACGATGATGCCAGAATTTTCGTCGATGACGATCTTGGCGGGCTGGTCGGTCTGGACGATGAGCTGTTCGATGTCGGTGAGGAGATCGACGATATTGCCGTTAAAGCCGCGGGGCAGGGTGAGGCGGACGGTAGCCGGGTCTTCGGGGACGGCCGTGGGGACACCGATGAAGTCGTTGACGGCTAGGGCAATGCGGCGCGCGGTGGTGAGATCGGGATTGCGCAATGCGAGGCGGAGGGAGCTTTGCGAGCCGAGGTGGAACTCGATCTCGCGCTCGATCAGGGCACCGGAGGAGATGCGGCCGGTGGTGGGGACGCCGGAAATGACGGTGGCGGCATCGCCTTCGGCCTTAAAGCCATTGATCAGCACTGGACCCTGGGCGATGGCGTAGACTTCGCCATCGGCGCCGAGCAGGGGGTAACGAGGAGGGTGCCGCCCTGGAGACTGTCGCTGTCGCCGAGGGCGGCGACGGAAACGTCCATGCGGGAGCCCTGGGTGGCGAAGGGGCGAAGGTTAGCGGTGACCATGACGGCCGCGACATTGGCGGTGCGGACGTTTTCGCCCGCGGTGTTAACGCCAGGCGTTCAAGCATCGACTGCAGCGATTGCTTGGTGAAGGGCGAATTGTTGAGGCTGTCCCCGGTGCCGTTGAGGCCGACCACGAGGCCGTAGCCGACGAGCTGGTTTTCACGAACGCCTTCGAAATCGACAATGTCCTTGATGCGCGCCGGAGCGGCGGTGGCCGTGGACAGCGGCGTCAGCAGAAGTGCAGCGCTCAAGGTGGCAGCGAACAGCGATCGGAACAGGCGGTTTGGCATGGGTATCCCCGTTTGCCGAAAGACAATGCGAGAAGCGTGCCAGGTTGCTAATTGCATGTTAGTGCTCGTTTTTATTGATCGGCTCGCTTGGTCCTCATAATAGCCCTGCAGTTCTTGCCGGGTCGGTTAAGCGCTTGTTAACCAGGATGGGCAGATTTTGCCGGTGTCCAGTCCAGCTCAGTGAGTCCGTTCGTGCGCATCGATGGCCCTAACCGAACCGGCGGCGTCGCGAGCCGCGCTGCCGCGGGCAAGGCAGGCAGCGGACCGGCCTTCGTGCCGGCTGGCGGTGCTGCGCCAGCGCGGGTGGCGAGTGCGGTGCCGGTAAGTGCATTGACGGGGCTCGATGCGATCCTGGCGCTACAGACGGTCGGCGATTTCCGCGAGAGCCGCCGCAAGTCGGTGAAGCGCGGCACCGTGCTGCTCGATCTCCTTGAAGACATGAAGGCCGACCTATTGGTGGGCAAGGCTTCTCCGGACCGGCTGGGAGCGATGATTACGCAACTGTCGGCCCTGCGCGAGCGAAGCGAGCCAAGTCTCGATGCCGTTCTGGATGACATAGAACTCCGGGTGCGGGTGGAGCTAGCGAAACATGGGCATTATCTTCCGCTTTGAAGCAGAGGGGATAAGTGCTCCAGGGCTTCATCAAATTGTTGTCAGTCTTCGTTATGCGCCTGCTGCGCAATGGTCCTGCCGTGTTAAGCAGCGCCGCGCTGTGTGCTTGCCCAAGGGAGGGCAGGCGCATATATAGCGCGCCAAGGGCGCATGGGAGATGAGTCTGCTGATGTCTTCAGTTGAGGTTACCGACTATCGGCCCAGCGACAACGAGCCGTTCATGAACCCGCGGCAGCGGGAATACTTCCGGAACAAGCTGTTGTCCTGGAAAGACGAGATTTTGCGGGAAAGCCGCCTGACGCTCGAGAACCTTCAGGAAGAGTCGCAGAACCATCCGGACATGGCGGATCGGGCCAGTTCGGAAAGCGATCGCTCGCTTGAACTGCGTACCCGCGACCGGCAGCGCAAGCTCATCGCCAAGATCGACAGTGCGCTCAAGCGCATTGACGATGGCACTTACGGCTATTGCGAAGAGACCGGCGACCCCATCGGCATTGCGCGTCTCGACGCGCGCCCGACGGCAACGCTGAGCCTTGAGGCGCAGGAGCTGCATGAGCGGCGCGAAAAGGTTTATCGCGACGAATAAGCGCTTTCGCATTTGAAATGAAAAAGCCCGCATCGCTGCGGGCTTTTTTTTACATCCTGGACGCGTTGCGATCATAGACCTCCTGGATTTCGGGGGTCATGATCTCGTCGAAGGCTTCGGTGCCGTAGACGGGGCGGACGTCGATGTCGCTGTCTGAAAACATCGGATTGGGGCAGCGTTTCACCCATCCGACGGCCTCGTCCATGTCGCGCACTTCCCAGATCCAGTATCCAGCAACCAGTTCCTTGGTTTCCGGGAACGGGCCATCGATCACCGAGCGGTTCGAGCCGCTGAAATGGATGCGCTTGGCGAACTTGGAGGGCTGCAGCCCGTCGCCGCCAAGCATGATGCCGGCATTGATCAGCTGCTCATTGTACTTGGTCATGGCTTCGAGCAGTTCGGTCGTGGGCAGACGGCCTTGTTCGCTGTCCGCGGTGGCTTTGACGAATACGACGACACGCATGTCTTTCTCCTGTTTGGGGAAGGCTGGATCGCCTTCATGAGACGAAGACGAGTGGCCGAAATCGGCTTCGACATTTATTTTCCGTAGCGCTGCCGGAGATGGTTCTTGAAGTGGTCGGCGTTGAGCGGCTCGCCCGTCGCGCGGGTGATGAGGTCGGGTGTCGAGAAGCGGGAGGCCTGGGTCCAGACGCGATCGGCACGCCATTGATTGATGGCGGTGAAGTGGCCGGCGCGCATCTGCTCGCCCATATCGGGCAAGTCCTTCTTCATGGCCGCGCCGAGCTGGGCGGCGATCATGGCGCCCAGGGTGTAGCTGGGGAAGTAGCCGAAGGCGCCGCCCGGCCAATGGACGTCCTGCATCGGGCCGTCCTTGGGATCGTCCTTGGTCGAAATACCCAGATACTCAGTCATCTTGGCGTCCCAGGCTTCGGGGATCTGGCTGACTTCGAGCTTGCCGGTGACGAGATCCTGTTCGAGTTCGTAGCGGAGAATGACGTGGAGCGGGTAGGTGACTTCGTCGGCATCGACGCGGATGAAGCCGCGTTCGACGAAGTTGACCTCGTTGAGCACGTCGGCGATGTCCCATCCGGGGATCGCCTCTTTGCCCAGATATTGGCTGACCTGCGGCAGCATGAAGTGCCAGAAGTCCGGGCTACGGGCGAGCTGCATCTCGACGAAGAGCGACTGCGATTCATGCATGCCCATGCCGCGCGCCTTGCCGAGCGGCCAGTGCGACCAGTCTTTCGGCAGGCCCTGCTCATAGAGCGCATGGCCGGTTTCGTGCAACACGCCCATGAGCGAGGACAGGAATTCGTCGGTGCGGTAGCGCGTCGTCATGCGCACATCGGTGGGCACGCCGCCGCAGAAGGGGTGATGCGAGACGGCGAGCGAGCCATGCGTGAAGTCGAAGCCCACGGCGCGCATGGCGGCAAGGCCAAGTTCGCGCTGGCGTTCGATCGGGTAGGGGCCGTTGAGGGTCTTGCGCGGGTGGCGGGCAAGGCGTTCTTCCTGCACCGCGAGCGCTTCGGGGACGAAGGTTTTGAGGAAGCTCTTGAGATCATCGAAGACGAGGTCGATGTCGGCGGTGCGGTTGCCAGGATCATAATGATCCATCAGCGCGTCATAGGGGGCAAGGCCTGTGGCTTCGGCGCGGAGGGCCGCTTCTTCGCGCACCAGGGCGACGACGCCTTCCAGCGCCGGCAGGAAACTGTCCCAATCGCCCTTGGCGCGCAGGTCGCGCCAGAGCTGTTCGGAGCGCATGGTGGCCGCAGTGCGGCGCTGCACGAAGTCGGTGGGCAGGCAGGTGGCGTTGACATAGGCGCGCTCGAGTTCGTTGAGCGCGAGGCCCTGATCTTCACTCAGGTCTTCGTTGCGGGCTGCGTCGATCCAGTCGCGGATTTCGGGCGCCGTGGCCTGGGCGTGGTACATGCCGGCCAGGTTGGACATGGCCTCGGCGCGCTTTTCGCCTCCGCCCACCGCCATGTGGGTGGCCTCGTCGGCGCCCAGGATCGAAAGCGCATGTTCGAGGGCTTCGAGGCGGCGGCCGAGGTCATCGAGTTTTTGGAAGGACATAAGTGGCTCCGAGAGTACTGGAGACTGGTGTCCCATAGCGCGCAACGGCGAGCAAGCGTGCCGCTATGCCGCCCGGCCTTGCGGCGTCGCGGTTACACGGTGAGAAGCGGCTTTCGCCCCGAAAGGGGGTATAGTGAAGAGGCGAAAGCCGCTTCGCACGAGCGGGATTTTTTGCGCACGCCTCGGGCGGTCCACCCATTTGTGGCGGCAATTGTTTGGTTCTGAGGCGGGTGCGCGAGTTCCCATTTCCTCAAATCCGCACGCTTACCTGACCGGCGTCGGCATCCACGCACTCTCTCAGGCGACCCCGAAAGACCCGTCTCCCCGCCCGATGCTTCGTCGGCACCGCGTGTGTGGCAGGGATGAGGGGAGAATAGCCGAAGGTTTTGGGGGTGGGGATAAGGGGGTAGATCGGAGCTGTGGAGAGGCCGACACCCCCTTCCGAGCTGCGCTAAGGCGCGGGGCGCCTAAGCTTCGCTTGCCTTCCCCTCAAGGGGGAAGGTGAAGGCGGTGGATGGGGCGCTATTTGGCGACACACTCGATGCCCACCTTCCCCCTCAGAGGGGAAGGCAAGCAGAACTTGGCGACGGAGGAGCCTAGCGGCGCTCGGAAGGGGTGCCTTCTTTCCTCCCCCGCGAGCGGGGGAGGAAAGAAAGAAGGCGCAGCCCGGGGAGGCTGCGCCTGGGGACCTGCCGGGGAGCAGGGAGATTAAAACGGCAGGATGGCGTCCATGGCTTGCTGGCCGTAGCGGGGTTGCTGGACGTCGGTGATCTGGCCGCGGCCGCCGTAGGAGATGCGGGCTTCGGCGATCTTGGTGGAGGGGACGGTGTTGTTGGCCTGGATGTCGGAAGGGCGGACGATGCCGGCGACGATGAGATCGCGGACTTCGAAATTGACGCGCACTTCCTGGCGGCCTTCGATGACGAGATTGCCGTTGGGGAGGACCTGGGTGACCACGGCGGCGACCGACGTTTCGAGGCTTTCGGCGCGGTTGACCGAGCCGTTGCCGCGATCGTTCATGCCGCTGTCAAACTGGATGGCAGCCGAGGGGTCGATGTTGAGATCGGTTTCGGCAGTGGCGCTGGTGAGGGCTGCGCCGAAAATGCCGCCCATGCCGGCAGTGTTGCTGGAGGCGCGGCTCCGGTTGGTCTGGTTGTTGATCTTGGCGCTGTCGTCGATGGTGACCATGACGGTGAGGATGTCGCCAATGCGATGGGCGCGCTCGTCCTTGAAGAAGCCCTTGGCCGAAGTGCGGTAAAGCGAATTGGGCTGATAGGTATCGGCGATGGGCTCGGGCATGGGCATGCGCACGGGCTGGTAGCCGGCGGTGGTGGTGGGGTCGGCGATGGCGGTCAGCACTGGGGCCTGGCCGACGCTGGCGAGGCGATCGGTGGTGTTGCAGCCGGCGAGTGCGGCGGCAAGGATCAGGACGGTGGCGAGTTTTGCGATGGTCATGTGATTTGTCCTGACTAGAGGCCGGCGACGGTCATGGGGGCGGTGGAGACTTCCACGGTGCCGGGAGCGATGGCGGTGGCGCTGATCACGCGCTTGGAAACGAGGTTGAGCACTTGCACGGAGCCGCCTGCGGCAGCGCCGCTGACGGCCTGGCCCTTGACGGTGAGGGTCAGTGGGCCCTGGCGGTAAAAGATGGTGACGAGGTCGTTCTTGCTGACGGTCATCGGGGTCGAAACGTCGGTGGGGCGCAAGAGCATGCCTTCGCGGCTCTGGCGGTTGAGCGCCATGCCGATCAGCTGGTCGACATTGGCAATGCCCTGGGCATCGGCCTGCTGGACGGAAACGGGACGCATGACGACGTGCTCGGGGCGCAGCACGGTGCCGGCGGGGAGGTTGGCAGCGAGGTGGGGCGCCTCGATGCTGATGGCGATGGAACCGGTCAGATCGAGGGGGCGATCAAAACCGGCGACGGTGAAGCGGGCGGAAAAAGTGCCGTTGCCGGGGAGGTAACGGAGATTGTCGAGACGGGCGGGGGAGTCGGTCGCCTCGGCCTGCATGGCCTCTACGGGGGTGGTGAAGAGCATATCCGCGCTCATGCCCTGGCCGAGGATGCCACGATGACGAAGGTCATCGGCGATGAGGGTCGAGAGCAGGTCCTCGTCGACGAGGGTTGAAGCGCGGGAGACGCGCACTTCGGTAAGGCCATTGACCTCGAACTGGGTGAGGCCGACGCGGGCGGTGGCGGAGCGGACGGCGGCGACATCGACATTGCCGGTGGTGCCGGGGAGGGGCGCGCGGAACAGGGGCTGTTCGGCCAAGGTGCCGGCATCGTCGAACATGTCGCCGACGGTAACGACCGCGTCGCTGACGAGAATTTCGGCGCGCAGGGTCGGGGCGGCATAGACGCTGCCGGACAGGGCGAAGGCGAGAGCGGCGGTGATGGTGCGGATGATCATGGCGGTGGTCCTCAACGCAGCTGGCTCGTGGCCTGCATCATCTGGTCGGCGCCGGAAATGACGCGGGCGTTCATTTCGTAGGCGCGCTGCGCGGCAATGAGGTCGGCGATTTCGGTGACCGAATTGACGTTGGCCATTTCGAGGTAGTTCTGCAGCAGGTCGCCGGTGCCATCCGAATTGGGGACGCCGACCTGCGGCGCACCGCTGGCGGCGGTTTCGAGGAAGAGGTTGTCGCCCATCGACTCGAGGCCGGACTTGTTGGTGAAGCGGGCAAGCTGCAGCTGGCCGAGCTGGGTGGGGGCAGAGTCGGTGCCGATAAAGGCTTCCACCGTGCCATCGGGGGCGATGGAGATGCCTCGGGCATCGCCCGGGACGGTGATGCCGGGATCGACGGTGTAGCCGACGGAATTGACCAGCGTGCCCTCGGCCGAGCGCTCGAAGGAGCCGTCGCGGGTATAGGCGGTGCGGCCATCGGGCAGCTGGATCTGGAAGAAGCCTTCGCCGCGGATGGCGACGTCGAGTTCGCGCTCGGTCATTGAGACAGTGCCTTGGCTCATGACGCGCGGGGTCGAGACAGTGCGCACGCCGGAACCGATTTCGAGGCCGGCGGGGACCTGGCTGCCCTGGTCGGAGGTCTGGGCGCCGGCGCGGGTTACCTGCTGGTAGAGAAGATCCTGGAACTCTGCGCGCTGCCGCTTGAATCCGGTGGTGCGCATGTTGGCGATGTTGTTGGAAATGACTTCGACATTGCGTTCCTGGGCGCTCATGCCGGTCGATGCGATATAGAGAGCTTTCATGGCCGATCCCCGAGGTTAGGCGTTCGCGTCGCCGAGACGCTGGATGGCAGTGCGGCGCAGGTCGTCCTGCTTGCTGGTCAGCGAAGCGATGGATTCGTAGGCGCGGGTGACGCGGATGAGTTCGGCCATTTCGGCGACGCCGGAAACGTTGGAGCGCTCGACATAGCCCTGCATGACCTGGCTCCCGGTAGCGGCGACGGGGTGCCACCGGCAAAGAGGTTCTGGCCTTCGCGGGTCAGTTCCTGGGCATTGGCGAATTCGACGATGCGCAGCCGGCCCTTGGCGCCTTCGCTCGAAGAAATCGAGCCATCGGCGCCGATGGCAATGCCGGTTTCTTCGGGGCCGAACTGGATCGGGCCGCCGGTGCCGAGAACCGGGTTGCCGGACTGGTCGACCAGGGTGCCGGTATTGCTGATGCCGAAGGATCCGGCGCGGGTCCAGCGCTCGCCGGCGGCGGTCTGGACGGCGAAGAAGCCGTCGCCGTTAATGGCAACGTCGAGGTCGTTGCCGGTCTGCTGGGCGGTGCCGGAGGAGAGATCGTGGATGGTGGCCCAGTCCTGCACATAGGAGAGCGGCTGGTCCATGGTGGGGAAGGTGCGGTCGCGGGCGACCGGCATGGTGTATTCTTCGAACAGGATCTGTTCGGCCTTGAAACCGGTCGTGTTGATGTTGGCGACGTTGTGGGCGACCACATCCATCTGCCGCTGCAAGGCGATCTGGCGGCTGAGGCCGATTAGCTGCGCATTCTCGATCATGACAATCCCCGTGTCAGGCTTCGAGACTGCCTGCTTCCCCAAGCCGGCCGCCTCGCCAGTTTACTTTGCAGAAACCATGCCAAGGTGGATGATTGAGCGGAAACAATGCCTTAGCTGTCAGTGCTTTTCGGCGTCGGGTGGGGCGGTTTGAACGTGGCGGCAAAAGCTGCCCGGCAAAAACTGCCGGTTTGGCCTAGATCTTAACGAGCCGTTAACCATCCAAGCCTTAGCTGGATGGGAGCCGGAATCGTCCGGATTGGTGGGTGTTTGCCTATGGCGGCGGAAGCGGAAGTCGGATCGGAAGCACCGGCCAAGAAGGGCATCCCCAAGCTCTTCCTGATCATCGGCGCTGCGGCCGTGGTCGTTTTGCTGGGCGGCGCTGGTCTCTTTTTCATGATGTCGTCTTCGGGCTCCGCCGAGGCTGCGGCGACGGATGGGCATAGCGGCGACGCAGCCGCGGTGCATGACACGTTCATTTTCAACCTGCCGCCGATGATGGTGAATTTGAATTCGACCGAGGGGCAGACGCCGGCTTTCATGAAGCTGACCGTCGCGTTGGAAGTGGCTGACGAGCACATGATGACCGAGATCCAGCCACGCCTGCCCAAGGTCGTGGATGCGTTTCAGGTCTATATGCGCGAGCTGCGCAAGAGCGACCTCGAAGGCTCTGCCGGCATTTATCGGCTCAAGGAAGAGCTGCTGCGGCGCGTGAACCTCTCGATCTATCCGGCGCAGGTGGAAAGCGTGCTGTTCAAGGAAATCCTGGTGCAGTGATGGCCGGCCCCAGCGATCTCGATAAACTTAGCGACGATTGGGGGCTCGACGACCTCGACACCACTTCGGGGAGCGCCGAGGCGTCCGAGGAAGATCTTGCCGCCGCGGCTGCTGCCGAATGGGCGGCAATGCTTGAGGGTGGCGATGGCGGGGAGGATGGCGGTCCCGACCGCGTGCTCAACCAGGACGAGATCGATAGCCTTCTCGGCTTCGATGCTAGCGCGGCCGGCAATGTCGAGCTGACGGGTGTCCAGGCGCTGATCAATTCGGCGCTGGTGAGCTACGAACGCCTGCCAATGCTGGAAATCGTCTTCGACCGCCTGGTGCGGTTGGCGACGACGTCCTTGCGCAATTTCACCTCCGATAATGTCGAAGTCACGATGGACTCGATCTCCTCGGTGCGGTTCGGTGACTACCTCAATTCCATTCCGCTGCCGGCCATTCTTTCGGTGATCAAGGCCGAGGAGTGGGAGAATTACGGGCTGCTGACGGTCGACAGCAATCTCATCTATTCGATGATCGACGTGCTGCTGGGCGGGCGCCGTGTCGGTGGCAATATCCGCGTCGAGGGCCGGCCCTATACGACGATCGAGATGGCGCTGGCGCGCAAGATGATCGAGATCATCCTCGAGGATACCCATCGCGCTTTCGAGCCGGTGACGCAGATCAATTTCCGGCTCGAGCGCATGGAGACCAATCCGCGTTTTGCTGCGATCTCAAGGCCGGGCAATGCGGCGATCCTGATCGAGCTGCGGATCGAGATGGATGATCGCGGCGGCAAGATCGAGATCCTGCTGCCCTATGCGACGATCGAGCCGATCCGCGAACAGCTGCTGCAGATGTTCATGGGTGAAAAGTTCGGCCGCGACCCGATCTGGGAAGGCCATCTTGCCACCGAAATCTACCAGGCCGATGTCGAGATCGAAGCGGTGCTGCACGAGCAGGAATTGCCGCTGGCAAAACTGCTCAACCTCACGCCCGGGCAGACGGTGATGTTCGATCGCGGACCGTCCGATCCGATCCGGCTGCGCTGCGGCGATGTGGAACTCACCGAGGCCATTATGGGCCATATCGGCAATCATGTTTCGGTGCGCGTGACGCGCCCGCTCAACCCGCCCAAGGTCACCATGGCGGCCTTCGAGGCAATCGACGAAACGATGGAAGGACGATGATGTTCGGGCTGCCGCTTGGATTTCTTATTGAAGGCGCCGTGGCCGTTCTCTTGGCCATGACAATCGGTTATTGCGTCCTGCTCAACGCCCGTCTCAAGCGCCTGCATCAGGACAAGGACGTGCTGCGGCAGATGGTGGCCGACCTCGTCAGCGCCACCAACCTTGCCAACCAGGCGATCAAGGAACTGAAGTCGACTGCGGTCGAAGCCGACCTCAGCCTTACGGCGCGGCTCGACGAAGCCGAGCGTTTCGGGATCGAACTGGCCAACCACGTCAATGCCGGCACCGTACTGATGGAGCGCATCGCGCGCATTACCAGCGTGGCGCGGCACAGCCAGGCCATCGAGCCGGTGGAAGAGCCCAATAAGGTGCGGTCGGCGCTCGAACAGCTTTCCGCCCGTGTGCGCAACCGTGAGGCCGCCGCGTGAAAAACATTCGCCTGCTGCCTGTCGTCATCATGGCTGTCGCAGCCCTTCTGGTTCTCAAGACCATTGGGCTCGTGACCGATGGCGGCTATGTGCTGACAGGCGTCCAGGTGGCGCGCGCCGCAGGCGGCGGAAGCGCTCCCGCGCCAGCGGCAGAGGGTGGCGAAGCACCGACGCTGCCGGGCGAACACACAATCGAAGAAACAACGCCGACGCTCGACGATGCGACGGCGACCGTGGGCGACACCAAGGCCGGTGGCGGACATGGTGCGCCAGCGGCCGAGGGCGAGGGTGAAGAGGCCCATGCCGATGAGGCGATTGCGCCGGTCAGCAACAGCGTCGAAGTGGCTAATGAATGCGCCCCCAAGCCGGTGCTGGCAGAGGGCGAAGAGCCGAGCGAAGATGGCGAGCTGACTGTCGTGCCGGGCGACTGCCCGCCATTGCAGGATGCCCTGCCGCAGATCCTCAGCAATGGTCAGGTTTCCCCGCTTGGCGCCGGTGATACGGCCTTGACCGAGCAGGCCTTGCTGGAGCGGCTGTCCACCCGCCGCGGCGAGCTCGAAAACTATGAGCAGGACCTGGCGATGCGTGCATCGCTGGTCGAGGCCGCGGAAGCCCGGATCGAGGAGCGCCAGCAGACGCTGCAAGGCATCGAGGACCAGATCGCTTCGCTCGTCGAGCAGCGCAAGGAGATGGAAGAAGGCCAGTTTGCCGGCATTGTCGCCATGTATGAGACGATGAAGCCAAAGGACGCGGCCAAGATCTTCAACGCGCTCGATATCGAGGTGCTGCTGCGCGTCGCCAAGATGATGAGCCCGCGCAAGATGGCGCCGATCCTGGCGGAAATGGATACGGTGCGGGCGCAGGAGCTGACCGTGCGCATGGCTTCGGCAAGCCAGGACCCACTGGACAGCATGGCACCCGAGGATCTTGCGGCACTGCCGCAGATCGTGGGGCAGTAGGGTTTAGGGGCGTTAAACCCCCACCCGGCCTCCCCCTTAAGGAGGGGGAGGAGTCGCATCGTGGCTGTGGCTAGATTTGTGATTGGTCACCGGCCAAGCTCCTCCCCCTCCTCAAGGGGAGGTTGGGTGGGGGTGTTCGTTTCCCTTTAGCACCACGTTAAGTCCGGCTCGTTAGGGTAGGCGCGTAAGCGTTGTAACCCTCGCGTTCTTGAGGACTTGGTGCCGGATGGCGCCGCCTGTGGACGCGTCTTATTTTGCGTCGGGCGGGCAGAAGGCCGGTGAAGACTGCGATAGAGGCAGGGTTGCTGCGGACTAGAACAGTCCTTGCAGCAACCGCATTGGCCAGCATGCTGGCGCTGATTGCGCCTGCCATCGCGCAGGAGCAGGGGGGCAGCTGTTCGCCACCCAGGAGGACGGCTATGGCCGGCTGATCCTGAGCTTTCCATCGCTCGATGCGCTGCCGCCTTACCAAATGAAGATCGAAAACGGCGTTTTGTCGGTGGTGTTCAAGGACCCCATCGACATGGTGTTGCCCGATGTCGCCACCACGATGCCGAACTATCTTTCGGTGGCGCGGCTCGATCCGGACCGGCGCGGATTGCGGATCGGCCTCAAGTCCGGGTTCAACTTCAATCGCATCGAGGCGGGCGAGAAGCTTTTTATCGACCTGCTGCCGACCAGCTGGCAGGGCATGCCGCCGGCTCTGCCGCAGGACATTATCGACGAGCTGGCCGGAGCGCGCACGCGTCGCGGCGATCGCGGCGGAACAGGATCGCAAGGCGCGGCTTGCGGCAGAACTCGACCCCAAGGTCAGTGTCCGCATCGGACGCAACGCGACGTTCCTTCGCCTTCAGTTCGACTGGTCGGTACCGACCGAGGGCAAGTTCAACCAGGAGGGCGAGCTGGGGGCCATCGCCTTCGAATGGCCGGTCGGCATGGACCTGACGCCGCTATTAAGTGACCTGCCGGCGGAGATCGTTTCGGTGCAGACCGGCTCGTCGCCGGACGGTGCCGTCGCGACCTTTATGTTCGCCGAGGGCGTTGAGCCGCGCTTTTATGAAGTGACGCCGAGCCAATATGTGCTCGATGTCGACATTGCCGGAACGGGCTTGCCGGAGCTTTTGCCAGCGGAGCTGGAGGCGACTGCGGCGGCGGAAGCGGAGCATGCCGAGCCCCATGCAGAGCCGGAAGTCACCAAGCTTCGCCCCGCTGCGGCCGAGACGATCACGCCGTTCGTTTCGGTGCTCGGGAGCACGGTGCGGTTGGTGTTCCCCTTTGACCAGGACACGCCGGCGGCGGTGTTCCGCCGTGGCGATACGGTCTGGATGGTGTTCGACACGGTCAGCGGCATCGAAAAGCCGGCCGATACTTCGGCGCTCGATCCCATCGCGTCCGAGTTTGCGGTAATCTCGTCGGGCGACACACAGGTGGTTCGGCTCGATCTTTCCGCTGACCGGCTTGCCACGATCGGCTCGGAGGGCATGGCCTGGGTCTTGTCGCTGGGCGACATGATGCTGTCGCCGACGGAGCCAATGACGCTGAGCCGCCGCCGCGACATCGAGGGTTCGTTCGAAATGGTCGCCGATATCGCACGGCCCGGGCGCATCCATGATTTTCGCGATCCGCTGGTCGGCGACATGCTGCAGGTGGTGACAGCCTATCCGCCGGCGCGCGGCGTGACGCGCACGCTCGATTATGTCGATTTTACCGCCTTGCGCAGCGTCCATGGCCTGGTGCTGAAGCCTAAATCGAGCGGGCTGGATGTGGCGATAGAAAGCCCGCTGGCGGTGATTTCGAGCACCGGGGGCTCACGGTTTCGGCGATCGATGCGCTGCGCAATGTGGGCACCGAAGCGCTCGAGGCATCGCGGGCCGGGTTCATCGATCTCCGAGCGCTCGAGGAACTCGATCCCAAGGCGTTCACCGAGCATCGCGATGGACTGGAAAAGCTGGCGGCTTCAGGCGAGGGCAGGGAGCGTGACCTGGCGCGGCTCGATCTGGCACAATACTATGTCGCGAACCGTTTTGGCTTCGAGGCGCTTGGCGTGCTAGACGTGCTCGGGGCCGACCTCAAGGCACAGGACCTCACGCGGCAGATCCGGTCGACCGAGGCGATTGCCAATGTTCTGTCCGGCCGGCCGCGCGATGCCCTTAACACGCTCAATGCCGCATCGCTCAACCAGGATGTGGACGCGCTGTTCTGGCGCACCATCGCGCGGGCCGATGTCTCGGATTATCGGGGCGCCCGGCTAGACGCCATGGAAGCGCGCAGCGTTGCCGACAGCTATCCGCAGTGGGCGCGTAATCGCTTCCGATTGGCCGGGGCGCGCGGCGCGGTGGAAGCGGGCGATGCGGGGCTGGCGGAAAGCCTGCTCGACCAGGTGGAATACGCAAGCCTGGGGGTCGAGGATGCCTCGCTTTACCAGCTGTTGTCAGCGCGCGTCGACGACGTTGCCGGTCGCACGCAGGAGGCGATGGACACCTATGGTCAGGTGATCACCGCCGAAGTGCGCCCGACACGGGCGGAGGCGGTTTATCGCACGCTGCTGTTGCTCGACAAGGAAGGGCGGCTGGACCTCGCCAAGGCGACGCAGACGCTTTCGGCGGAGACGCTGTTGTGGCGCGGCGATGCCTTGGAAGCGGATATGCAGACGCTCCTGGCGCAGCTTTATTTCCGCAATGGCGATTACCGGCTGGGCTTCGAGACGGTCAAGGCGGCGGTGTCGAATTATCCGGAAAGCCCGCCGGTCAATGCCTTGCGCGACCAGGCGCAGGCGATGTTCGGCGATCTTTTCCTGAACGGTATGGCGGATGCAATTTCGCCGGTGGAAGCGCTGGGCATCTATTATGATTTCCAGCATCTGACCCCGCCGGGGCGCGAGGCGACGAGATGATCCGTAACCTGGCGCGGCGGCTGGTGCGCATGGACCTGCTGCCGCAGGCGGCGGAGCTTTTGCAGTATCAGTTGGACAATCGCCTGCGCGGGGTGGCTCGGACGCAGATCGCGGCGGACCTCGCGGTCATTTACCTGGCCGATCGCAAGCCGCATGATGCGATCCGCGTCCTTAACGCGACGCAGCTGCCGGGCATTCCGGAATCGCTGGCGCGGCAGCGGCGGATTCTCGAAGCGCGGGCGATGATCGATGGCGGGCGCGATCAGTTGGCGCTGGACTTGATCAGCACCATGGATGGGCAGGACGTGGCTCTCCTGCGCATCGACGCCAATTGGAAGGCGCGGCGCTATTCGCAGGCTGGCGAGATGATCGAGGCGCTTTATGCCAATGGGCAAGAGGGGCAGCCGCTCGACCGGCCGACGCGCATGAACCTGATCAAGGCGGCGGTGGGCTATGTGCTGGCCAGCGACAGTTTCGGGCTGTCGCGGCTGCGGGCGAAATTCGGCGAGCAGATGGTGAATTCTGCGGAGTGGCCGATGTTCGACTTCGTCACCGGGCCGATCCAGACCACGAGCCTCGAATTCAAGAAGGTGGCGGCCGAAGTGGCGGCGCAGGATAGTCTCGAGGCGTTTCTCGCATCGTACCGCCAGGCCTATGCCGGCGAGGGCGCGCTGGCGCCGCTCAATGCGACGGAGCCCAATGCCGAAGTGGCGTCGCTCTAGCTAACGAAGCTGCGGACGAGGGAGCCGGCGACGAGGTACCAGCCGTCGACGAGGACGAAGAAGATCAGCTTGAAGGGCAGGGAGATGACGACCGGGGGCAGCATCATCATGCCCATGCTCATCAGCACCGAGGCCACGACCATGTCGATGACGACAAAGGGCAGGAAGAGCAGGAAACCGATCTCGAAGGCGCGGCGGAGCTCGGAGATGATGAAGGCCGGGATCAGGAGCTGCAGCTCGATGGATTCAGGGTCGGCGGGCGGCTCGGCTTCGGTGAGGTCGTAAAAGAGTTCGAGGTCGCGGTCGCGCACATTGGCGCGCATGAATTCGTGCAGGGGCGCGGCACCCAACTCAAACGCCTCGGCGAACTCGATTTCACCTGCCATCAAAGGCGCGATGGCCTGGTCATAGCTTTGCTGCAGAGTGGGCTGCATGATGAAGAGGGTGAGGAACAGCGCCAGCGAGATCATCACCGAATTGGGCGGCGCGGTCTGAAGGCCTATGGCTGTGCGCAGGAGCGAGAGCACGACGACGATGCGGGTGAAGCTCGTCACCATGACGAGGATCGAGGGCGCGAGCGAGAGGAGTGTGATCAGCCCGATGAGCTGGATCGCGCGCTCGGTCAGCGTCGTGTCGTCGCCAAAATCGATGGAAAGATCTTGCGCCTGGGCGCCGGCGGCCAGTGCGAGAAGCAGGCCTCCGGCGATGGCAATGGGCAGGCCGCGGCGGGCCCAGCGCTTAAGGCGCGCGCGATCAGCGGCGATGGGCTTCGGTGCTGCTGTCGTGTCCAAACGCGGTGCTTTCAGCCGGATTGCTGCCGACCTCTTTAACTGAGTCGGAAGCCTGAACGGCTGAAATGTCGGTGTTTTGCCCCATCAGCGTCGGATCCTGCTGGGTCACCGGGCGCAGGAGGCCGGTGTGACGGAGCGAGACACGGGTCTTGCGGTCGCCGGTATGGCCGGCCTGCTGGAGCGCTTCGAGCACGGTACCGGGCGCAGCCTTCATGGCTGGCGCCGCGGGTTCAGCCATGACCGGGGGTGCCTTGGGGGCGGGGCGGTTGACCGGGACGGACGGGATGGGACGGCGGGTCGCGACGGGTTGTTCCTCGATGACCGGGATGCCGGTTTCGATCACGACATCCTGCGGGCCGCCGGTGAGGATCAGGTGTTCGACTTCGTCGCGGCGGATGATCACCAGCTGGCGCTTCTGGTCCAGTGCCAGCGTGTCGACCACGAGCAGGCGGCGATTGCGGCCGCGGACGGCGTTGCCGGACATGTTGAAGACGAACTTGAGGAGCCAGACGCCGAGAACGATCAGGACGAGCACGGCGCCGAGCGCGAAAAGCACGGTCAGAATGGTGTTGCCGCTGCCGCCAAAAAGGCTGGTGATGAATTGCACTGGCCGAAAACTCCCGCTGCGTTCCGTCGCGAACGCCCTATAACCGATCGAAGCGGCGCTTGCCACCGCCCGAATCTCTTGCGGCACTTATTGCCTAGTTCATGGCACAATTGTGCAAAATGCGAGAGCGGCAGCAGCGGTAACCGGGGTCCGTTAACAGTCCATTAACCACGACCCGGCAAGATTTGCCCAGCGCGTCCTGCGCGGTGGGAGTCGGGCCATGGGCCTCATGGACATGCCGGTGTTTTCGGCGCTGAGCGACAAGATGCGCTGGCATCAGACGCGGCAGGGCCTGCTTGCCGAAAACGTCGCCAATGCCGAGACGCCCGGATATCGCGGCCGCGACCTCGCCCAGTACGATTTTGCCGACCGCCTGCAGGCGATGAGCTCGGCCAGCGTTTCGACGACGGCGACGCAGCCGATGCATTTTTCCATCAGCTCGGGCGATGGCTCTTTTGGGGCGCAAGCCATGGCCAATTTCGAACTGACGCCGGAAGGCAATGGCATCACGCTCGAAGACGAGATGATGAAAGTCACCACCAACATGATGGACTACCAGGCTGCGACTTCGCTTTACCAGAAGTCGGTCCGCATCCTGCGCGTCGCCATGGGCAAGAACGTTTAGGGCGTAAGAGATGGACTTTAATTCCTCGCTCCGGATCGCCGCGACCGGCATGCATGCGCAGACGGCGCGCATGCGGGTGATCGCCGAAAACATTGCCAATGCGGATTCTGCTGGCAAGGCGCCGGGCGACGAGCCCTACCGCCGGCGCGTGCCGACCTTCCAATCGCATTTCGATGCCGAGGTGGGTGGCCGCGTGGTCGAGATCGGCAAGCTTGCCAATGACATGAGCGACTTCACGTCGCGCTATGAGCCGGGCCATCCGGCCGCTGACGAAAGCGGCTATGTGCAATATCCTAACGTCAACACGCTGATCGAAACCGTGGACATGCGCGAAGCGCAGCGCTCCTACGAAGCCAATCTCAACGTGGTGACCGTGACGCGGCAGATGCTCGGGCGCACGCTCGACCTTTGCGCGGCTAATTTCGAGGACCTGATCCATGGCCATTTCGACCCCGTTCAACGCCGCCACCAACGCTTATAATAGCGCCAGCCGCCTGATGAACCAGGCGGCAAAGCCCAATACGGACCTCACGGCGAAAGCCTCGGGCGGCAACTTCGCCGACATTCTGGCACAGAACGTCCAGGGTGTCGTCGACCAGGGCAAGGCCTCGGACGCCATGGCGATGGACATGGTGAGCGGCAAGGCCAATGTAGTCGACATGGTGACGGCGCTGACCGAGACCGAAATGGCGATCGAGAGCATGGTGACGCTGCGCGACCGGGTGATCACGGCGTATGAAGAAATTATGCGGATGCCGATTTAAAATTTGGGGTTCTTCTGTTCCTCCCCTAGAGGCGGAGGATAGCGACGCTAGGACCCTTAGGTCAGTAGCAAAGCTTGGTGGGGTGGGGCTGCGAAGTCCATTCCCGGGGCCCCACCCCACCCTCATTCCCTCCCCTCCAGGGGAGGGAGGCGATAGAGCCGATGCCCTGTTGGACTATTTTCCCGACTACGGTGTGCCTGACCTCGTGGTTCGACAAGCTCACCATGAGGTCTCTGGGAGTTCGTGGTAGGACTTTGTTAGTGATTCCTTCGGACCTGACCCTATGACCGGCGCAGAAGTGCTCGATATTGCTAGCCAGGGCATCTGGACGCTGTTGATCGTTTCGGCGCCTATGATGATCGTCGGGCTGGTGGTTGGCGTCGTCGTCGCGCTGTTCCAGGCGCTGACGCAGATCCAGGAACAGACGCTGGTCTTCGTGCCCAAGATCGTCGCTATCTTCATCACCATGCTGCTGACCCTGCCGTTCTGCGGCGCGGTGATGGCGGGCTACATGAACCAGGTGGTCGATATGATCATCGTCGGTGGCTAGAGGTGACGCTCAGCCTTGATTGGCTGCCGGCCACCGCTTTTACCTACATCATCTTGTTCGTGCGCATCGGCGCCATCCTGATGCTGATGCCGGCTCTGGGCGAGCAGACCATTCCGGCGCGCATGCGGCTTGGCTTTGCCCTGGCCTTTACACTGGTCGTATTTCCGCTCCTGAGCGGCATCATGCCGGCAATGCCTGAGGATCTTGGCGGCATGGCGGGGCTGATGTTCCACGAGCTGGCGGTGGGGCTGATCATCGGCGCCATCGTGCGCATCACCGTAATGGCGACGCAGGTGGCCGGGGCGATCGTCGCGTTCCAGGTCGGGCTCAGCGGCGCGCTTGCCTCCGATCCGACGCAGGCGGGGGTGCAATCGGCGATCTTTGCGAGCTTTCTGTCATTTTTAGGCGTGACGCTGATCTTTGCCACGGACCTCCACCACATGGCGCTGGCTGCGGTCTATGACAGCTATATGGTGTTTTCGCCCACCGATCCGCTGATGTTCGAAGATGCCATGCAGATGGCGGTGCGGACGGTGGCGGGCGCCTTTGCCGTCGGCGTTCAAATGTCGGCGCCGTTTATCGTCTTCGGGTTGGTCTTCAACCTCGGGGCAGGAATCCTTGCCAAGCTGATGCCGCAGCTGCAGGTTTATTTCGTGCTCATGCCCGCCAATATCATCGTGGGCATCCTGCTGTTTGCCGTGCTCCTGATGATGATGATGGGCTGGTATCTCACGGCCTTTGAGAGCCATCTTGCTATGTGGCGAGGGTAATTCATGTCCGACGAAGCCCCGGAACAGGAATCAAAAACAGAAGACCCCTCCCAAAAGAAGCTGGAGGATGCCCATAAGAAGGGCGATGTGGCCAAGAGCCAGGAGGTGACTGCCTGGTTCATGCTGTTGGGGTCGGCTATCGTCTTTGCCGCCATGTCGCCCTGGGGGGGGGAGGAGCTCGGGGCGTCGCTCAGGCTGATCCTGCTCAATGCCGATCAGTTCGATGTGGAGGGCGCGGGCTTCGGCAGTTTCTTCAACGGGCTGGCCTTCACGGTTGTTGGGCTCGTGCTGGCGCCGCTGGTCGTGCTGATGATCTGCGGCGTGCTGGCAAACCTGGTGCAGCATCGGCCGGTCTGGTCGTTCGAGCCGGTGACGCCGAAATTTTCGAAAGTCTCGCCGCTTGCCGGCTTCAAGCGGCTGTTTTCGATGGAGGCGCTGGTCAATTTCGGCAAGGGCCTTGCCAAGATCGGCGTGGTCGGGACCGTGGTGTTCATGGTGTGCTGGCCCGAACGCGACCGGCTGGACACGATGATGACCGCCGATCCGGTGGCGATCCTGATGGATTTCCAGGAGCTTGGGGTCAAGATCTTCATCGCCGTCTTGATCGTCGTCACGGCCATTGCTGCGGCTGACTTCTTTTATGTCCGCCAGAAATGGTGGAAGCGGCAGATGATGACGGTCCAGGAGACCAAGGAAGAATACAAGCAGCAGGAAGGCGATCCGCATGTCAAAGGCAAGCTGCGCCAGATGCGGCAGGAGCGGTCGCGCAAGCGCATGATGGCTGCCGTGCCAGACGCGACCGTAGTGATCACCAACCCGACCCACTTTGCCGTCGCGCTCAAATACGACAAGGACATGGCCGCGCCCAAATGCGTTGCCAAGGGCGCCGACGCCGTGGCGCTGCGCATCCGCGCCCTGGCGACCGAGAACGACGTGCCGATCGTCGAGAACCCGCCTTTGGCGCGCGCGCTCTTTGCCGCCATGGACATCGACGACACTATTCCCAATGAGCACTTCAAGGCTGTGGCTGAGGTCATCGGCTTCGTGATGCGGTTGAAGCAGGGCAAGGCTGGGGGCTGGCGACCGAGCGCTTAAATCACCTCCTAGACCTCATGGTGAGCCTGTCGAACCACGAGGTCGCAGCCACTGAGGTCGGGGTGCCCGACCTCGTCCTTCGAAAAGCTCAGGATGAGGTCTTCGTGGGTTGGAGACTTAGTCAAAGCTCGGCGGTGGCCATAGATCGGCTGTCGAAAATCCTGCTTCACACTCCCCCCGGGGCGGTCCATTTGCTAGACCTCTTTTGATGTCCCGATTCGGGACGAGCCCGCGCGCTGGAGCTGAACACGATGGCATCGACGCCGCTCGGCGAGGATAATTACCCCGAACCCGTTTTCAACGCGGGGCGCGGCGGCGCAGGCCTGTGGCGCGTCGTGCTTCTGGCGGCAGTGCTGATCATTGCCGCGGTGGTGTTTTCCATGTTTGGGGAGCAGATCCCGACCGAGCTGGTGATGACCTTTGTCGGCCTTTTGGCCGTGTCTGGCGTGTTCTTTCTGTTCGGGCTTGCCGCGGGATTGTTCCGCTTTGCCTCGACCGAGGATCAGCGCACGATCAGCCATGCCGTGGTCGACAGCCTGCCTTTTGGGGCGGTGATCGCCGATCGCGATGGCAAGATTTCCTATGTGAACAATCAGTACGGCAATTTTTCCGGGGCTATCACCAATGGCGTCCCGGTGAGCGTGCCGCGGCTCTTTGCCGGCTATGCCGATGCGGGCGAGGCCATCTACCGGCTGTCGCGCGCCGCCAAGGATGGCCGCAGCGCCATCGAAGATATCCGCGTGCCTGGCGGGCTGGGCGGATCGCAGGCCGAGGCGGGCAGGGTGTTCTGGTATCGCGTTTCGGTGCGGCCGCTGCCGCAGACGGATGACGCGCGCACGCCGCTGGTTGCCTGGTCGGTCGAGGACATTACCCGCGACCGCGAAAGCAATGAGAGTGCCTTTCGCGACCTGCAGCGGGCGATCGACTATCTCGATCACTCGCCGTCCGGCTTCTTTTCCGCCGACGCACAGGGCCGCATCCAGTATCTCAATTCGACCCTGGCCGATTGGCTGGGCTATGACCTGGCCGAGTTCAATGCCGGGCAGCTTGAAATGCGCGACATCGTGCGCGGCGATGGCGCATCGCTGTTGATGCGGGGCAGGGGCGACGGCGAGATCCGCACAGAGATTATCGACATCGACCTGGTGCGCCGCAACGGCACCGCCTTGCCGGTGCGCCTGCTGCATCGCGCGGCGCGTCTTGCCGATGGCGAACTGGGCGAAACCCGGACCCTGGTGCTCGATCGCTCCAGCGCGCCGGACACGGAAGAAGAGCTGCGGGCTGCCGAAGTGCGCTTTTCACGCTTTTTCAACGACACGCCCTTTGCGATCGCGACGCTGGACGGGCAGGGGCGGATCGTGCGCACCAATGCGCCGTTTGGCCGGATCTTCCGCTGGTCGGGCGAAAGCAAGAGCCTTGAAATGCGGCCGATCCACGAGTTGATCGGCGAGGCCAGCCATGAGCGGCTCAAGCGCGCGTTGGCCGATGCTTCAGCGCAGCGCTCCGAGGTCGAGCCGGTCGATGCGGTGCTGAGCGTCGAGGGCGATCATGCGGTGCGGCTCTATATTTCCGCCTCCGAGACCAGCGCCGGCTCGCCGGAGCAAATCAATGTCTACGCGCTCGACATGACCGACCAGCGCAAGCTCGAAGCGCAGTTCGCGCAATCGCAGAAGATGCAGGCGGTGGGTCAGCTCGCCGGCGGAGTGGCACACGATTTCAACAATCTGCTGACCGCCATCATCGGCTTTTCGGATCTACTGCTTTTGAAGCACAAGCCGGGCGATCCGTCCTTCAACGAACTGATGCAGATCAAGCAGAACGCCAATCGCGCCGCGGGCCTGACCCGGCAGCTACTGGCTTTCTCCCGCCGACAGACGCTGCGCCCGCAGGTGCTGGAACTGCCGCTGATCGTCGATGACTGACGGTGCTGCTCAAGCGCATGATCGGCGAGAAGAACACGCTTTCGGTCGAACATGGCCGCAATATCTGGCCGGTACGCGCCGACGTGGTGCAGCTCGAACAGGTGATCATCAACCTCGTGGTCAATGCACGCGACGCCATGCCCAATGGCGGCTCGATCCTGATCCGCACGGCCAATGTCACCGAGGGGGAAGCGGCAAGCCTGAAGTTCGATGGCATGACGCCGGCGGACTATGTGCTGATCGACGTGGAAGATACCGGCACGGGCATGAGCCCGGAGATCATTCAGAAGATCTTCGAGCCGTTTTTTACCACCAAGGAACTGGGTAAGGGCACGGGCCTTGGGCTTTCGACGGTCTATGGGATCGTCAAGCAGACCGAGGGTTTCATCTACCCGGTCTCGACCGTCGGCGTCGGCACGACCTTCAAGATTTTCCTGCCGCGCTATGTGCCCACCGTCGAAGAGGTCAATGCCAAGGCGCTGGCCGCGGCGGCGCCGGTCAAGGACCTCACGGGGCAGGAGCGAATACTCCTGGTCGAGGACGAGGAAAGCGTGCGGGCTTTCTCTGCGCGGGCGCTCAAGGCGACCGGCTATGAAGTGTTCGAGGCCGATAGCGGTGAGGACGCGCTCTTCGTGCTCGAGGATCTCGACTACAAGGTCGACCTCATCATCTCCGACGTGGTGATGCCGGAGATGGACGGCCCGACCATGCTCAAGGCCATCCGCGGCAAGATGACCAATCTTAAGATCATCTTCGTTTCCGGCTATGCCGAGGAAAGCGTGCGCCGCGACATCGAGGACGACCAGAGCGTCGATTTCCTGCCCAAGCCCTATTCGCTCGACCAGATCAATTCCAAGGTCAAGGAAGTGCTGCAGCGGCAGGACAAGGAGCACTAGGGTGACCGCGCATCCGCGCTTCGAGGGCTCGAACGAGCGCAATGTGCTGGGCGAGCCGCTGCAGCCCTGCTCGACCGATCCGCTGACCGGGTTCTTCCGCACCGGCTATTGCGCGGCAGGGCCGGACAGCGCGGCGGTACACCTGGTCTGCATCGAGGCGACGGCCGCGTTTCTCGATTTTTCGAAAAGCGTCGGCAATGACCTCTCGACGTCGCGCCCGGAATTCGGTTTTCCCGGGCTGGTTGCGGGCAATCGCTGGTGCCTCGTGGCGATGCGGTGGGCGCAGGCGCATGAGGCGGGCAAGGCGCCGCGGGTTTACCTGCGGGCCACCAACCAGGCCGTGCTCGGCTATGTTCCGCTCGACGTGCTCAAGGCTTACGCGCTCGACCTGAACTAGGGCGCAAAGAAAAGGGCCGCTTTCGCGACCCTTTGTCCTTAGTAGAGCCCGCTGACCAGGACGGGTTTGTCGGCCTCGATCCGTACCGGATTGCGCAGCGGCAGGCCGAATTGGCTTTCCTCGATCTCGAAGACATCGTCGGGCTTGGTGGAGATGCCATCGGCAAAGCTCAGCGTTGCGGTGCCGAAGCAGTGCACATGCACGTCGCCGGGCTGGCAGAAGAGGTCGTATTTGAAGTGGTGGTATTCGAGATTGGCGATGGTGTGGCTCATATTGTCCTCGCCGGAGAGGAACGGCTTTTCCCAAAGCACTTCTCCGCCGCGGCGGATGCGCGACATGCCCTCGATGTGGCGCGGCAGATCGCCGACGCGCAGTTCCGGACCGAAGGAGCAGGCGCGTAGCTTCGAATGGGCGAGGAAGAGGTAGTTGACGCGCTCGGTGACGTGGTCGGAGAACTCATTGGCCAGCGCAAAGCCGAGGCGGCGCGGCTTGCCATTGGCGTCGATGAGGTAAATGCCGGCAATTTCTGGCTCCTCGCCAGCATCGAGCGCAAAGGCGGGCGAGGGGATGGGGTGTCCGGGGCGGGCGACGATGTGACCATTGCCCTTGTAGAACCATTCGGGCTGGACGCCGGTTTCGCCGGCCGCAGGCTTGCCGCCTTCGAGGCCCATGCGGAACATCTTCATGCTATCGGTGAGTTCGGTCGCCGGCTTATCGGTCTTGTGCATGGCGTCGCGGGTCGCGGCGGAGCCAAGGTGGGTGAGGCCGGTGCCGGTGACGTGGAGGTGCGCCGGATCGGGATGATCGATGGGGAAAGCAGCCGGCTCTCGGCGAGGAGGGCTGCCTTGTCGACGCTGGCCCCGAGGCCGCGGGCGGCAACGATCTCGGCCAGCGTATTGGTGCCGGAAATGGCAGCCTGCGCCAGATCATAGACCGAGCTTACCCCGGTGACGACGCGCGTTTCGCCATCTTGCGTGACCGCTACGGCACGGTTGCCGGCCTCGTCGGTAAACTGGATCAGGTGCACTTGAGGGTCCTCGCTTGGCGCTGGCTTTGCCCCGCATAAAGCGCATCGGCAGCAATGCTGTCCAGCTAAAAATCATACTTTTGGTTCGGCGTCGCGCGAGCTTCGAATCGGAAGCGATCATTGCCTGAGATTTGCACCGGCGAGCACAGAATTCCGCTTGACGGAGGCGAAACAAAATGAGAACAAATACAGCACAGACATTGCACATAAGCCGCGCTGGTCATCTCGTTGCAAAAGCCATCGAGAGCGTGAAATAAGGAGAGAGCATTATGGCAGCTTCGCCGCTTCGCGTTGTTGAAGGTGGATCGATGGATAAGGACAAGGCTCTTTCGGCGGCACTCAGCCAGATCGAGCGCAATTTCGGCAAGGGCTCGATCATGCGCCTTGGCGAAGCCTCTTCGATTGAGGTGGAATCGATCTCGACCGGCTCGCTCGGTCTCGACATTGCCCTCGGCATTGGCGGCCTTCCCAAGGGTCGTATCGTCGAGATTTTTGGGCCGGAATCTTCAGGTAAGACCACGCTCGCGCTCCACGTGATTGCGGAAGCCCAGAAGGCTGGCGGCATCTGTGCCTTTGTGGACGCCGAGCATGCCCTGGATCCGATCTATGCCCGCAAGCTGGGCGTCAATGTCGATGACCTCCTGATCTCCCAGCCGGATGCTGGCGAGCAGGCGCTAAATCACCGATACGCTGGTGCGCTCCGGCGCCATCGACGTGCTCGTGGTCGACTCGGTTGCAGCGCTCACCCCGCGCGCCGAACTCGAAGGCGAAATGGGCGATGCGCTGCCCGGCCTTCAGGCGCGGCTCATGAGCCAGGCCATGCGCAAGCTGACCTCCTCGATTTCGAAGTCCAAGTGCCTCGTCATCTTCATCAACCAGATCCGCATGAAGATCGGCGTGATGTATGGCTCGCCCGAAACGACGACGGGCGGCAATGCGCTAAAATTCTACGCTTCTGTTCGTCTCGACATCCGCCGTATCGGCGCACTCAAGGACCGCGAGGAAATCGTCGGCAACCAGACCCGCGTCAAAGTGGTCAAGAACAAGCTTGCGCCGCCGTTCCGCCAGGTCGAATTCGACATCATGTATGGCGAAGGCATTTCCAAGACCGGCGAATTGCTCGATCTGGGCGTCAAATCCGGGATCGTCGAGAAGTCGGGTGCCTGGTTCTCCTGGGATTCGCAGCGCCTGGGGCAGGGGCGTGAGAATTCCCGCCAGTTCCTCAAGGACAATCCGGAGATTGCCGCCACGATCGAACAAGGCGTGCGCGAAAGCTCGGGCCTCCTCGGCGAAGTGCTGCTGGTTGCCGGTGGCGACGATACGAGCGACGAATAAGCCTCCAAAGATCCCATGCATCTTCCCCCGCTCCGGCGGGGGTTTTTATTGGTGGCGAGATGGGTGTGCAGCGCGCCCGACAGCTCAGAAAAAATATGCCCGCTCCGGAAGCCAGGTTGTGGAACGTGCTGCGTGAACTTGGTTCGCACCACCACTTCAGGCGACGGGTGCAGATCGGGCCGTATTATGCGGACTTTCTCTGCCACCGGGCGAAGCTCGTGATCGAAGTGGATGGCGACTCACACTTCGTCGAGGATGGTCCAGAATATGACCGCGTGAAGTCAGAGTGTTTTGCACAAGATGGATTTCGCGTTCTTCGTTTTACCAATGACGAGGTGATGAAGAATCTTGAGGGGGTAACTGCTAGCATCGTTGCTGAACTGACGCCCCCACCCTTGATCCCTCCCCACGAGGGGGAGGGAGACGATGAACATCAGCCATCTTTCAAACTTTCAATTTGGGCCGGGGCCGACCAACTTGCGCCTCCCTCCCCCCCTTGTGGGGAGGGAATGAGGGTGGGGGTATTTCGTCCTCGTACTCGATACCGGATTCCCATATCCCCCGCTTTACACCTCTCCCGCCACCACGTTAAAAAGCCCCGTTTTTCCTACCTGGACGTCACGCGCGTCCTCGCCCACGAAAGTCCTTGCATGATCAGCGTCAACGACCTCCGTTCGAGCTTTACCGGCTACTTTGCCCTCAACGGGCATGAGGCCGTGCCGTCGAGCCCGCTGGTGCCGCGCAACGATCCGACGCTGATGTTCACCAATGCGGGCATGGTGCAGTTCAAGAACGTCTTTACCGGCGTCGAAAAGCGTCCCTACTCGACAGCGACCACGGCGCAAAAGTGTGTGCGCGCCGGCGGCAAGCATAACGATCTCGACAATGTGGGCTTTACCGCGCGCCACCACACCTTCTTCGAGATGCTCGGCAATTTCTCGTTCGGCGATTATTTCAAGGAACGCGCCATCGAGCTGGCCTGGAACCTCCTCACCAAGGAGTGGGAACTGCCGCGCGACAAGCTGATGGTCACCATCTACCAGGATGACGATGAGGCCATGGCGCTCTGGAAGAAGGTCGCCGGCCTGTCCGAGGATCGCATCGTGCGGCTCGGTGCCAAGTCCAACTTCTGGCAGATGGGCGATACCGGTCCCTGCGGCCCATGCTCGGAAATCTTTTATGACCATGGCGACAAGGTCTGGGGTGGTCCGCCGGGTTCGCCCGACGAAGATGGCGATCGCTGGATCGAAATCTGGAACCTCGTCTTCATGCAGTTCGAGCAGCATGCCGACGGCTCACGCACCGGACTGCCGCGGCCGTCGATCGATACCGGCATGGGGCTCGAGCGTGTCGCGGCCGTGATGCAGGGCGTGCACGACAATTACGACATCGATCTCTTCAAGGCGCTGATTGCCGCTGCCGCCAATGCCACCAATTCCGACGTGGCCGGCCCGGGCAATCGCAGCTTGCGCGTCATCGCCGATCACCTGCGCTCGATGAGCTTCCTGATCGCCGAGGGCGTGCTGCCCTCCAATGAAGGCCGTGGCTACGTGCTGCGTCGCATCATGCGCCGCGCCATGCGTCACGCGACCTTGCTCGGTGCGAGCGAGCCGACGATCTTCAAGCTCGTACCGACGCTGGTGCGCGAGATGGGCCAGGCCTATCCCGAGCTCAGCCGCGGCGAAGCCATGATCACCGAAACAGTGCGTCTCGAAGAGGGCCGGTTCCTCAAGACGCTCGGCCGTGGTCTTCAGGTTCTCGAAGCCGAGACGGCAGGCCTTGGCGAAGGCGCGACGCTGAGCGGCGACACCGCCTTCAAGCTCCATGACACTTACGGTTTCCCGCTCGACCTGACGCAGGATGCCCTTCGTTCGCGCGGCATCAGCGTCGACCAGGCGGGCTTCGACGCCGCGATGGCGCAGCAAAAGGCCGAAGCGCGGAAAAACTGGGCCGGCTCGGGCGAAGCGGCGGCGGACACGGTCTGGTACGGCCTTGCCGACAAGCTCGGACCCACCGAGTTCCTGGGCTACGAAACCGAAACCGCGGAAGCCGAGATCAAGGCCCTGCTGGTGGACGGCGCCGAAGTGCAGTCGATCGAGGCGGGACAGGAAGGTCTCGTCGTCGTCAACCAGACGCCGTTCTATGGCGAAAGCGGCGGCCAGGTCGGCGATACCGGCGTGATCACGGCCGAGGGCACGCGGGCCGACGTCACCGACACCAACAAGTTCCACGGCGTCTTTGCCCATAAGGTCAAGGTCAACGAGGGGTCGTTAAAGGTCGGCCAGGCGGTCGAGCTCGTGGTCGATCACGATCGTCGCTCGTCCATCCGCGCCAACCACTCGGCGACGCATTTGCTGCACGAGGCGCTGCGCCTGGTGCTGGGCGACCATGTCGCGCAGAAGGGGTCCCTGGTTTCGGCGGACCGGTTGCGCTTCGACTTCGTCCATACCAAGCCGATCTCCAGCCAGGAAATGGCCGAGATCGAAGACATTGCCAACAGCATCATTCTCCAGAATACCCCTGTCGAGACACGGCTGATGGGTGTCGAGGAAGCCAAGAAATCCGGCGCTCGCGCGCTGTTCGGCGAAAAGTACGGTGACGAGGTCCGCGTGGTTTCGATGGGCGAGCCCACCGGCAACGGGCTGGGCTGGTCGGTCGAGCTTTGCGGCGGCACCCATGTGCGCCGCACTGGCGATATCGGCCTCGTTTCAATCGTCGGCGAAAGCGCCGTTGCGGCCGGCGTGCGCCGCGTCGAGGCGCTGACCGGAAAGGCGGCGCGTCATCGCGGCAATACCAATGTGGCAATCGTTTCTTCTGCTGCAGGTCTTCTGCGCTCCGGCACGCAGGAAGTGCTCGAGCGGATCGAGGCACTGCAGGAACAGCTCAAGCGCAACGAACGCGCCCTCGCAGATGCGCGCCAGAAGCTGGCGCTCGGTGGTGGCGGCGAGGCTGGCAGCGCTGGCGAAACCGTCAACGGCGTGACCTTTGTCGGCCGCGTGGTCGAGGGCGTCGCCGCCAAGGACATCAAGAGCGTTGTCGATGCCGAAAAGAAGCGCATCGGTTCGGGCGTCGTGGTGCTGGTGCTCAAGGGCGAGGACGGCAAGGGCACGGTGGCCATCGGCGTGACCGACGATCTCACCGGCAAATACGCTGCCGGCACGCTGATCAAGTCGGCGACCGCAGCGCTTGGCGGGCAGGGCGGCGGGGGCCGGCCGGATATGGCCCAGGGCGGCGGTCCGGATGGCGCCAAGGCCAATGAGGCAATCGCAGCCATCCGCGAGCTGCTCTAAACATCAAGCCCCGCTTCGGCGGGGCTTTTTCATTCAGCACGACGCACTCGTCGCAAAGAAATGCCCCCGACTTTCATCGGGGGCACGCTTTGTCGTCGCGTAGATCAGGCTTCCTGGATGGCCGAGAGCTTCCAGTCGCCGCGGACCTGTCGGACGAAGGTCCAGAGTTCCTTGGCTTCTTCGAGCACCTCCGGATCGCCGGCGACGACGCGGTCGCTGGTGCGTTCCACCGACCAGTCGCGCAGTTGATAACGCATGGCGACGGTGGCGTATTCCGTGTTGCCCTCGCGCCAGCTTTCCGAAACATCGCCCTGGAGAAGCTTGATGTCGGAGAGGCGGTTGATCTGGCCGCGGCTGGCATTGGAGGCCAGTTCTTCGGCGAGAAACCCCATCATCTCGGGCGTCGTCACCTGGCGCAGGGCGGCGTAGTCCTCACGGCCATAGGCGGTCTGGATGTGGCCCAGCATCTGCTCGAAAGTGTCGAGGTCCTTGTTGGTGATGCCGAGTTCGTCAGGGTTCTTGGGTTGCGCAGGGGTGCGGGTGGCGCTGCCGCCGCCGAAATTGGGCATCGGTCGCGTGGCGTTGGCTTCGCGGCCCATATAGGGCGCACCATTGGCGGTGGCCGGCCGATTAGTGCCGCGCACGAGGCGCATGACCAGCCAGATGGCGCCGCCAATCAGAAGGGCCTGGAACAAGAGGCTCATGAAGCCGCCGATGCCGCCAAAGCCCGTGCCCAGGAGGAGGCCGAAGAGGCCGCCGAGCATCAGTCCGCGGAAGAGCGAGCCGCCAAAGCCGTTGAAGAAGCCACCGCGCGGCTGCGCCGTCTGCTGGGCGGGCGTGCGCGCGGCAGTGCCCGGCTGGGATGGGGTCATGGTACGATTGATTGGCGCTGCGGGGCCGGGGATGGTCTGCGTCGAGGCAGGCGGAGCAAAGGTGCGGCCGCCGCGGCTGCCGAAGCCACCGCGCGCACGTGCCTCGGCATAGTCCACGGCCGCCATGGAAAAGATGACCACAAAGACCGACAACAGGCTGGCCAGTTTGAAGCCGCGATTTCTGAACATGGGGCACTCCTCGAAAGATGCGCCAAATATGGTGTGTTTTTGCTGCGGATTAAGAGCCGAAATGCGGATTTCTCTGCGGCTAATGGTGGCGGCGGGCAGGGGTTCCGGGGTTGTGGGGAAGTTGAGATGACCCCCACCCAGCCTCCCCCTTTTGGAGGGGGAGGAGTTCGGCTGGTGATTGTCATAAATCGTGGTTTGGCTGCGATGGGGCTCCTCCCCCTTCTGCAGGGGAGGTTGGGTGGGGGTGAGCCTTCTCAGAGCACCCTAGAGCAGGCCTAACACTCAGCACATGCGCAAACAAAAACGGCGCCCGAGGGCGCCGTTTCTTATCGACAGAGGCGAGGCTTATGCCATGGCCTTTTGCAGGTTCTGGTCGATGGCGTCGAGGAAGCCGAGGGTGGAGAGCCAGGGCTGTTCGGGGCCGACGAGGAGGGAGAGGTCCTTGGTCATCTTGCCTTCTTCGATCGTGTCGACTGTGACCTTTTCGAGCGTTGCGGCGAACTTGGCGAGTTCGGCATTGTCGTCGAGCTTGGCGCGGTGGGCAAGGCCACGGGTCCAGGCGAAGATCGAGGCGGTGGAATTGGTCGAGGTTTCCTTGCCCTGCTGGTGCTGGCGGTAATGACGGGTCACCGTGCCGTGGGCGGCTTCGGCCTCGACGATCTTGCCATCGGGGGTTGCCAAAACCGAGGTCATGAGGCCGAGCGAGCCAAAGCCCTGGGCGACGATGTCGGACTGGACGTCGCCGTCGTAGTTCTTGCAGGCCCAGACGTAGCCGCCGCTCCACTTGAGGGCGGAGGCGACCATGTCGTCGATGAGGCGGTGCTCGTACCAGATTTTCTTGGCTTCGAACTGTTCCTTGAACTCGGCCTCGTAGATCTCCTGGAAGATGTCCTTGAAGCGGCCGTCATAAGCCTTGAGGATGGTGTTCTTGGTCGAGAGGTAGACCGGGACGCCGCGGGCGAGGCCGTAGTTGAAGCTCGAATAGGCGAAGTCGCGGATCGAGTCGTCGAGGTTGTACATGGCCATGGCGACGCCCGAGCCGGGGGCCCGGAACACTTCGTGCTCGATGACCTGGCCATCTTCGCCGGTGAACTTGATGGTCAGCGTGCCTTTGCCGGGGAAGGTGAAATCGGTGGCACGATACTGATCGCCAAAAGCGTGGCGGCCGACGATGATCGGCTGGGTCCAGCCGGGAACGAGGCGCGGCACGTTCTTGCAGATGATGGGCTCACGGAAGATCACGCCACCCAGGATGTTGCGGATGGTGCCGTTGGGCGACTTCCACATCTTCTTGAGGCCGAATTCTTCGACGCGCTGCTCGTCCGGGGTGATGGTGGCGCACTTGATTCCGACGCCGTACTGCTTGATGGCGTTGGCGGAATCGATCGTCACCTGGTCATTGGTGGCGTCGCGGTTTTCGACCGAGAGGTCATAGTACTTGATGTCGAGATCAAGGTAGGGGTGGATGAGCTTGTCCTTGATCGCCTGCCAGATGATGCGGGTCATCTCATCGCCGTCGAGATCGACGACCGGGTTGGCGACTTTGATCTTGCTCATCGAAAACTCCCTGAATGCGTGGCCTTTGCCATGTCGGTCGCCCGTATAGCATTGCAGGGCAAAAGCGCAAAGGCGGGCTCGGCATGGGGGCTTGCCGAGGGCGTGTTACTTTGCCGGCAGCGTCCGGACGAAGGCGCGGGCGAGGTCGATCCATTCGCCGAGGGCGGATTCGTCTTCGATGGCATCGCCGCTGACGAGGACGAAGCCGCTCATTTGCCGGCCGGACATGTCCATGATGTTGGCGCCTTCGCGGCGCAGGGCTGATGCCATGCCGTCCTTGCCAGTGCGCACCAGCAGCGATCCGTCCTTGAGCGGAGCGACCAGCATGTTGCCGTCGAGCATGAAGCAGCGGCCGCCAAACATTTTCTGTTCGCGAATGTTTTTGCCGCGAGGCAGCAGGTCGCGGACGCGGTCTGCGAGTTCCTCGGACGCCATGCTCATCACGATTTCTCCGGCCGGTAGGTGTAGTAGCGGGGAATTTGCTCTGCGATAAGGTCCCAGTCTGGATGCGAGCGGGCAAAGATCAGCTGGTTGGGCGAGAACCAGTCGTTCTGACCGGCAAGGAGGCCAGCCGGAACGATGCGCAGGTCTGGTGCGCGTGACGAATGGGCGAGGAGGGTGGTGCCGCAACCGGAACAGAAGTGACGTGTGAAGGTCGCGCCCGAATCCGCTGGTCGCTCGAAACTTTTGGTAATGCCGCTGAGTGCGGTGCTGCTGGCGGGCATGAGCACGACGGAGGAATGGCCGCTGCCGGAAACCTTCTGGCAGTTCTCGCAGCTGCATTGAAACATTGAGACGGCTTTGCCCGTGACCCGCAGCGTGACGGCGCCGCAGTCGCAACGGGCAGTGAGGTCGAGTTCTGGTCTGGGCATGGTGGAAGGCTGACATGAAGGCTGGGCTGGAGCAAGCGGCTTGCCAACGGCGTTAGGAGGGGCAAAGCTGTTGCCACTCTGAACGGGAACGCCATGGCCATTCGACCGGACTATCCGCTAACCACGGAACGGCTGCGCCTGCGTCCGTTCACGCGCGGCGATGTCGATGCAGTCCATAGCTATCGCAGCCGTCCAGACGTGGCCCGCTATCTCTTCGACGCCCCGCTCAGCCGCGAAGATTGCGCGCTTGCGGTGCAGCAAAGAACGACGCAGTTGCACCTCGACCAGGAGGGTGACCGGATCATCCTGGCCGTCGAGTCCCAGGCGGATGGCGTGCTTTTGGGCGAGATCTCGCTGATCTGGCGATCATCGGAGGCGCGGCAGGGCGAAGTGGGCTGGATTTTTCACCCGGCCTATCAGGGCAAGGGCTTTGCCAGCGAAGCGGCGCGGCGATTGATCCATCTTGCTTTCGAGAATGGCGAATTCCATCGCCTCTATGCCCGGTGCGATGCGGGCAATGTTGCATCCTGGCGCCTGATGGAGCGGCTGGGCATGCGCCGGGAGGCGCATTTCCGGGAGCATGCGGTGTTCAAGGGCGAGTGGGACGAGGAGTTCTATTACGCGATCCTCCTGCGCGAGTGGCAGGCTCGACAGGCGGGGTAAGATATTCCCGGCTGGTGACGGAACTTAGATGCTTTGGTGTCGTTCGGGCACGTGGGCTGAATACCGTCCAGCTGGGAGCGCTTACCATTATGTCATCTTTTTCTTTGCCAATTGCCACCGACCGCCTGCAACTTCGCCCCTTTGAGCGCGGTGATGTCGAAGCCGTTGCCGCCTATCACACATTGCCTGCCGCCCAGCGTTATGCCCTGCGCCAGTCCCGTTATTCTTCCGATGTCGCCGATGTCGTCGGCGCGATGCGCAACCAGGTTTCCCTGCAGCGTCCCGGCGATACCCTATCCCTTGCCATGGTGCGTAAGGGCGACAATCAGCTGATCGGCCAGGTCTGCCTGATCTGGTCGGATGCGACCTCCGGTCAGGGCGAAGTGCGGTTCATGTTGCACCCGGCCTATTCTGGTCAGGGCTATCTGACCGAAGCGCTGAGGACGATCTTCAATCTGGCCTTCGACGAGTTCCGCATTCATCGCCTGACCGTTCGTTGCGATGGCCGCAGCCACCATTCCATCAAGCTGATGCAGACGCTCGGCATGCGCCTTGAGGCGCATTATCGCGAACATGCGCTGTTCCAGGGTGAGTGGGACGAAGAGCTGCATTTTGCTATTCTCGATCGCGAATGGCGCCCGTCGACGAAAGTGGTCGATTTCCGCCGCCGCAGCGCAACGCCCGATTTGCCCCGCGCCGCCATTTGAGCTATGCCGCCGCGGTCTCCTTAAGGATCGCGGCACATGGCAGGCACCGATAGTTCGCAACCCATATCGCTGGCGCCCACGCCGGCGATTATTCTTTGTGAGCCGCAACTTGGCGAAAATATCGGCTCGGCTGCGCGCGCCATGGCCAATTTCGGGCTTTGGGATTTGCGCCTGGTGCGGCCGCGCGATGGCTGGCCCAATGAAAAGGCGATCGCTGCGGCGTCTCGCGCCGACCATGTGCTCGAGCGCGTTCGCGTCTTCGAGACGCTTGAAGAGGCGATCGGCGACTTGACGCTGGTTTATGCCACCACGGCCCGCTCGCGCGACATGCAGAAGGAAGTGTTGGGGCCGGAGGAAGCGTCCACCAATATGGCGGCGCATATTGCTGGCGGGCAGGGCGCCGGGCTGCTGTTCGGCCGCGAACGCTGGGGCCTGCTCAACGACGAAGTTGCCATGGCCGATGCCATTGTCACCCTGCCGGTCGAGGCGGCCTTCGCCTCGCTCAACATCGCGCAGGCCGTGCTGTTGATGGCCTACGAATTCCGACGCACCAGCGCGGAGGGCAGGGCGCTGCCGTTCAGCGAAGGGCTGGCCGAGCCGGCGCCGCGTTCGGAGCTGGTGGGGCTCTTCGAGCATCTGGAAGGCGTGCTCGATCAATCCGGATTTTTCACGACGCCGGACAAGCGTCCCAGCATGGTCAACAATCTGCGCACCGCTCTGACCCGCGGGCGCTTTACCGCCCAGGAAATCCGCACCCTGCGCGGCGTTATTTCATCGATCGATCGCCGCCACGAGCGACCCAACCCCAATCGGCAGAAGCCGGCAAAAGACCCCCAATGAGCACCGCAGTCCCCGCCGACAAGTCACGCATCGCGTTCAGCTATGTCGGTTTCCGCTTCTTCTGGCTGACGACGCTTCTGGTCAGCTTTGCCGTCCAGATCATGTCGGTTTCGATCGCCTACCAGATCTATGAAGTGACGCGCGAACCGCTGCTGGTGGGCCTTGTGGGGCTCTGCCTGTTCCTGCCGGCGCTGCTTTTGATCCTGGTCACCGGCTTGACCGCGGACCGCTTCAACCGGCGCCGCATCATGGCGATCTGCCTTTGCGTCGAACTCGCCTGCGCCATCGGCTTTCTCCTTTTCACGGAGGCTGAGGCGCATGAGGTGTGGCCGATCTTCGGCATCCTCATCGTGCTGGGCACGGCGCGCGCTTTCTGGGGCCCGGCGGCACAATCGCTGGCGCCGAACCTCGTGCCGCCCGAAGCGCTCAGCAATGCCATCACCGTCAATGCTTCGGCTTGGCAGTTCGCGTCTATCGCCGGCCCTGCGGTGGGTGGCGTGCTCTACACCTTCGGCGCCCCTGTGCCCTTCGGCATTGGCGCGGGTCTCCTGGCACTGGCGGTGGTCACCGTTCTCCTGATCCCGGCGCCGCCCAAGCGTGAGTCGACACAGGCGACCAGCATGGAAACGCTGCTTGGTGGCTTTCGATATATCTTCTCCAACAAGGTGGTGCTGGGTGCCATTTCGCTCGACATGTTTGCCGTGCTGATGGGCGGCGCGGTGGCGATGCTGCCGATCTATGCCACCGACATTCTTCATGGTGGCTCGATCGCCAATGGCCTCCTGCGGGCATCGCCGGGTATCGGCGCCATTGCCATGGCGCTGTTTTTGACGCGCTTCCCGATCCGCAATTTTGCAGGCCGCATTCTCTTCATCTTCGTCGCGCTGTTCGGTGCGTTTACGGTGGTCTTCGGCTTTTCGACCTCCATTTGGCTGTCGATCCCGGCGCTGGCGCTGGTCGGCGCGTCCGACATGGTCAGCGTCACCATCCGCGAGACCATCATGCAACTCTGGACGCCCGAAGAGGTCCGCGGCCGCGTCAATGCGGTCAATTCGGTGTTTATCGGCGCGTCCAACGAGCTCGGTGAGTTCCGGGCCGGCACGGTGGCGCATTTCGTGGGGCCCGTCGCGGCCGTGGTGATCGGGGGTTCGGTGCGATCGCCGTGGCCGGGATCTGGAGCGTCATCTTCCCGGGGCTGCGCGAACAGCGCTCGCTCGACCACAAGATGGTGGCCGACGGCACGGCGGAAACGCTAGCGCCGGCGGAAAAGCCTTCCGGCGCTTGACTTCGGCGGGCGCGGGTTTTAAGACGCGCCCACCTATTCCGGCCGATCGGCCCATAGGCGCACCCGGGATTTCGATAAGAAGTCTGTCGGTCATCCGCAAGGATGGCAGAGGAGGGCGCGATCCATTTAACGTCTAAAAGGATACGCGATGACAAAGCGCATTTCTGCCAAGCACAAAATCGACCGCCGTCTTGGCGAAAACATCTGGGGCCGTCCCGCCTCGCCGCTGAACAACCGTGCCTATGGCCCCGGCCAGCATGGTCAGCGCCGCAAGGGCAAGCTTTCGGACTACGGTCTGCAGCTGCGCGCCAAGCAGAAGCTCAAGGGCTATTACGGTTCGGTCACCGAGAAGGCGTTCAAGCGCCTCTACACCGAAGCTGCCCGCGTCAAGGGTGATACCGGCGAGAACCTGATCGGCCTGCTCGAATCGCGCCTCGACGCGATCGTCTACCGCGCCAAATTCGTGGCCACGGTGTTTGCGGCCCGCCAGTTCGTTTCTCATGGCCACGTCCTGGTCAACGGCAAGCGCGTCAACATCCCGTCCTACCAGGTCAAGATCGGCGACAAGATCGAAGTGCGCGAGCGCTCCAAGCAGCTGACCGTCGTTCTCGAAGCCACCCAGCTGGCCGAGCGTGACGTTCCGGATTATGTGGAAGCCGATCACTCCAAGATGACCGCCACCTTCGTGCGCGTCCCGGCCCTCGCCGACGTGCCGTATCCGGTCCAGATGGAACCGAACCTCGTCGTCGAATTCTATTCGCGCTAAGCCAAACGGGCTTTGAAATCGGAAAGGGCCGTCCCTCGGGGCGGCCCTTTTGTTTTGCCGCACAGCTTCCGTTTCTCAAAGCGCTTGCTCTGCGAAAAACGTCACGCAAAGCGTTGCAACTGGGATTTGGGAGGGGTGCCCCCTCCCACGTTGGCAAACTAAATCGTCGCTTCGTCGCCCAGTTGCTCTTTGATGGGTTCCTGGTCCCTGGGGATGAAGCTCTCGAAGCGGTGTAGACGCATGTAGATGGACTGCAGTTCGACGATGGTGGTCCATGACCGGGCGAAGAACTGGAACGAGGTTGCCACCTCGCCAAAAGCGTTCTGAACCTGCTGGTAGATGCCCAGCGTAATGGTACCCGCCAGGATCGACGGCGAGAGCGTTAGCAGCGGGACATAGCCGGCAACCTGGAGGTAGGCGTAACGCGCCAGGTTGAAGTAGGTGTAGTGGAAGTAGAGGCGGTAGTAGTTCTTCTGCACATTGGCGAAGAGCTCGCGGAAGCTGGGCGGGTCTGCACGGGTCTCTTGGTCTTCGCCGTAGACCAGTTCCTTGCGTAGCGCGGCTTCGACCTTCTGGTTTTCGAAGTTTAGGCCGGGCAGGCGAATGCCGACGATCCAGAGCAGGGCGGTGCCGAAGGCGGCAACCACGAGCGCGACCCATACTAGGCTGCCCGGCACCTGGCCGATAATTGGCACTTCGCTGACTGATTGGCTTAGCCGCCAAAGGATGGGCAGAAACACCACGAGCGACAGAAGCGAGCCGAGGAAGCTCGTGCCCAGATCTTCGACGATCGAGGCAAAGCGCATCGTATCCTCCTGCACACGTTGCGCGGCGCCTTCGACTTTTCGCAGCGAGGGCCAGTATTGCATGTAGTAGGAGGTCATCGCCTTTCGCCAACGGAACACATAGTGCGAGTTGAAGAAGGCAAAGAGCACAAGGAAGATGATGTTGGGCAGAAGGACGAGGAACAGCGTCCAGACGTAAGGGTAGAAGGTATCGGGAGAAACCGAGCCCGGCTCGCTCAAAGCCTGCTGCAGGATGTCGAAGAACTGCCCCTGCCAATCGTTCAGGAAGGCGGCTAGCTGAACCTGGCTGTAGACGGCGAGGAACAGTGCCGAGCTGCCGACGACACTCCACCAATACCATTGATTGCGCTTGTAGAAGTACCAGAAGGCGCAGAAGGCTGCGGTGCAGAGGAGGATGTACCAATATTCCCAAATGCGCGGACCATTCAGGAAGCGAGCCTCCGCGGCCTCGCAATTGGCGGCGGCAACTGCGGTGGCCGCCGGCTCGGGAACTGCGGCCTGCTCAGTCGCAACGGCAGGGGCGCTCGGGTCGGTCGATGTGGGCCCGCCTTCGGGCGCTGGAAGCGCATCGGGCGCCGGAGCGACCGGTGTTTCGGCCGCGGGGATCTGGTCGGGCGCGCAGATTGCCGGCGCAAGGAAACGGTCGATGCTGATAACCGAGCGCACCGGATTGCCGGCGAACTGGAAGATCAGCGTCGTCAGCAGCATCCAGAGCAGCGCCGAGGAGAAGAATTCTTTGGGGGAGGGGAAGAATGAGCGAAACACCGGGAGACTCCAGGGTGCCGTGAGAGATCGTCATCTAACTGTGACAGCACGGTTTAAACAAGGACGGGAAGTTAAGCTTTGGTAAGGTTGTGCACGCCCGCTTTTGCTTTCCAACCGCGGGTGGCGGCGGTATCAGCAACGCAAGCAGATCTAGAGAAAGTTTCGCCATGAGCACGGTGATGGAAGCCCCTGCCGCACAAGTCGATGACAGCGAGGCCGGCGCCCATCCGATTTTTGCTAATGCGCCGCGCTCGGTCGAGTTCAACAAGCTGCGCAAGCGCCTGATCCGCAATACCCGCGAGGTGCTGGAAAAGTTCGCCATGGTGAAGCCCGGCGACAAATGGCTGATCGCGCTTTCGGGCGGCAAGGATAGTTATGGGCTCCTGGCGCTGCTGCTCGATCTCAAATGGCGCGGATTGCTGCCGGTAGAGCTCCTCGCCTGCAATCTCGATCAGGGGCAGCCCAATTTTCCCAAGCACATCCTACCGCAGTTTTTGACGGGCCTGGGGATCGAACACCGGATCGAGTACCAGGACACCTATTCAATCGTCACGGACAAGCTGCCAGCGGGCGCCACCTACTGCTCGCTCTGTTCGCGCCTGCGCCGCGGCAACCTTTATCGGATCGCCCGCGAAGAGGGCTGCACGGCACTGGTGCTTGGTCACCATCGGGACGACAGCCTCGAAACGTTTTTCATGAACATGTTTCATGGCGGCAAGCTCGCGGCCATGCCGGCAAAGCTGGTCAATGATGAAGGTGACCTTCAGGTTTTGCGGCCGCTGATCTATTGCGCCGAAGAAGACCTGCAGCGGTTTTCGGATGCCATGGCATTCCCGATTATTCCTTGCGACCTTTGCGGATCGCAGGATGGGCTTGAGCGTAATGCGATGAAGGCGATGCTGACCGATATCGAAAAGCGCATGCCGGGCCGCAAGGACGTGATGATCCGCGCCTTGGGCAACATCAATCCAAGCCACATGCTGGATCCCAAACTCTTCGATTTTGCGGGACTGACGACGGCGCCGCGCAGCGTCGTCTGAGTACTTGTCGAAGTCGGTGCCGCTCGATCGTCTTGTTGTGAGCAGCGCCAGTTAGGGAGCCTCCGATGTCCTTTCAAGCCTATCTCGATGCGGTCGAAACCAAGACCGGCAAGACGCCGCGCGAGATCGTCGATCTGGCAAAGGCCAAGGGCTTCGACGATCCCAAGATCAAGGCCGGCGAGATCCTCGAATGGCTCAAGGCCGATTTTGGCCTCGGCCGCGGGCACGGCATGGCGATCGTGCATGTGATAAAAAACGGCCCCGAGATCGATGCCAAGCATGTGGGAACCAGCGGCGTGCATCGGGACGAGAGCACTATGCTTTGGCTAGACGGGATAGCAAGCAAGCCACGATAACGGCGCTTGCCACGACTCATAAGTCTGTGCTTATCTGTTCGACATGAACGAAGCCGAACTTTTCCGCGTCCTTTCGGACCCAACCCGCCGCGCCATCCTCGAACGCCTGTCCGGCGCCGAGCTGACGGCCACCGACTTGCGCGAGGGCTTTGACATTTCGCAGCCGGCGATGAGCCAGCATTTGGCGGTGTTGCGTGGGGCGGGGCTGGTGCAGGAGCGGCGCGAGGGGCGGTACGCGCATTACCGGATCGATCCGGAAGGCTTTGCTCCGCTTCATTCGTGGCTGGCGCGCTATCGCGACTTTTGGCCGAGCCGCATCGAGAAACTCAAGGACCTTCTAAGGGAGATGGACCAATGAGCGACACGCCCGAACTGGTCTTTGAAACCGATTTGGAGGCGCCGCCGGAAAAGTCTGGCGCGCGCTGACCGTCCCCGAATATCTCGAGCGCTGGCTGCAAAAGCCGGATGACGCCAAGCTCACCTTGGTGGCGTCAAAAGATAGGGCGGAACTGACCTATCGGCTCTCGGAACCAGACAATGAGAGCCTCGTCACCTTCGAGATCGAAGGTAACGGATCTGGCGGCACGTTTTTCCGCCTCACCCATGCTCCGGCCGCGGCCAACAGCAACGAGCCGTTGCCCGAAACGCTGATGCTCGCCGCCTAAGGCACCATCAATCATCAACAGTCAGGAGGTCGCCGATGCGCGACATGATGCAACTCGTCCCTATGGTGGTCGAGCAATCGAGCCGTGGCGAACGGAGCTTCGATATCTACTCGCGACTTTTGCGGGAGCGGATCATCTTTCTCAACGGGCAGATCGAGGACTCCATGGCGAGCCTGGTCTGCGCCCAGCTCTTGTTTTTAGAATCCGAAAGTCCCGGTAAGCCTATATATTTGTACATCAATTCGCCCGGCGGCGTCGTGACGGCGGCGCTTTCGATGTACGATACAATGCAGTTCATCAAGGCGCCGGTCGGCACGCTTTGCATGGGCATGGCCGCTTCGGCCGCAACTTTGATCCTAGCGGCTGGGGCGCCTGGGCACCGGGCATCGCTGCCCAATACTTCGATCATGCTGCATCAGCCATCCGGCGGGTACCAGGGCAAGGTCACAGACATCATGATCCATGCCGAAGAGTCGATGCGGCTCAAGCGGCTGACCAATGGCATCTACGCGAAACATTGCGGACGGACGTACGAAGAGGTGGAACTGGCTCTGGAGCGAGATCGCTTCATGGCGCCGGAAGAAGCGCTTGGCTGGGGTCTCGTCGACCACATCTATCAGGACCGGTCCCAGCTGGAATTGCCGGGACCGGCCGGAGCTTAGTGCGCGGCCATCGCGGGTTCGGCGCTTTCAGCATAGCTTTCGCCGACGCCGAAGAGGCGACCTTTTTCGGCAATGAGAATGCAGATTAGGGTCAGCACACCCATGGTGAAGTAGCCGGTGGCGACCGGAACCACGGTGCCGTCGAACATCTGACCCGTATAGGAGCCGATCAGCGCGCCACCGACGGTCTGGATGAAGCCGAAGACCGCGGCAGCCGTGCCGGCGACCTTGCCCAAGGGCTCCATCGAGAGCGAGTTCATGTTGGATGCGGCCCAGCCGAAGCAGAACATGATGGTGGCCAGAAGCGTGAAGAACAGCCAGAGCGGCAGCATGTCGAGCATGGCGAGCGTCAGCCAGATGGCTGAGCCGAGGGTGAAGACCAGCATGGCGCCATGCGACAGCCGCCGCATGCCGAAGCGCCGCACCACGCGGGAATTGGTGAAGGACGATATGGCCATCAGGCCCGCTACGGCGGCGAAGGCGACGGGGAAGTAGACACCAAGGCCATAAATATCGACGTAGATCTGCTGCGCCGAGGTGATGAAGCCAAAGAGCGCGCCGAACAGGAACATGCCGGCAAGGCCGTAGAAGAAGGCGACGCGATTGGTGAAGACGATGCGGAAGCCTTCAAAGACGCCGCCGATGCTGAGCGGGCGACGCTGATCATCGGTCAGGGTTTCGGGCAGGCGGAAGAAGGTCCAGAGCCAGAAGGCGGCTGCCAGGAGACCCATGAAGAGGAAGATCGTCTGCCACGGACCGGTGAGCAGCAGGATCTGGCCGATGCCGGGTGCAATGATCGGAATGGCCATGAAGACCATGAAGGTCAGCGACATGACTTCGGCCATTTCGCGGCCCGAATACCGATCGCGGACGACGGCGGTGGTGATGACGCGGACGCTGGCCGCTCCCATGCCCTGAATGAAGCGAAGCACCAGAAGCAGGGTAAAATCCTGAACGAAAGCGGCGGCAACAGCGGCGACGATATAGAGGCCGACGCCCCAGAGCATGGGCGCCCGGCGACCGAAGCGGTCGGTCAGCGGGCCGAAGGCGAGGACGGCGATGCCCATGCCCAGCATGTAGGAGGAGACGACGAACTGGCGTTCGTTCTCGTTGGCGACGCCGAGGGCTTCGCCCATATAGGGCAGGGCAGGCAGCATGACGTCGATGGCCAGCGCATTGAGGGCCATCAATGCCGCCATAAGGGCAATGAATTCAGGTCGCGAGAGCACTCGCGTCAAGTGATTGGACATGATTGAAACTCGAAAGGGCCGAGGAGGGCGGCCAAAAGACAGGGCGGACCATGAACCGCTCGCCCTGCTTTGGCAACCCGTTTATCGGTAAAAGCCGATAGAAGTTAAGCAGGCTTCAGTCCAAAGCGATCGTCGCTGCGCTCATTGATCGGAATGTGGATGGCGGCCGAGGCAAGGCCGAGGATGATGCCCAGATACCAGACCAGATCGTAAGCGCCGGTCAGGTCATAGACATAGCCGCCGAGCCATACGCCGACGAACGAGCCGAGCTGGTGGCTGAAGAAGGCGATGCCATAGAGCATGCCCATATAGCGCGGGCCGAAGAACAGGGTGACGAGGCCGGCGGTGAGCGGAACGGTGGAGAGCCAGAGAAGGCCCATGGCGGCGGCGAAGGTATAGGCGGTGAGCTCGCTGACCGGGAACAGGAGGAAGGCGCCAATGGCGAGAGCGCGCAGGAAGTAGATGGCGGCCAGAAGCAGCTGCTTGGGAAGCCGGCTGCCGAGCCAGCCTGAGAGCAGCGAGCCGGCGATGTTGAAGAGGCCAATGACGGCGATGGTCCAGCTGCCCACTTCGGGCGAGAGGCCGCATTGCACCAGATAGGCCGGCATGTGGACGTTGATGAAGGCAAGGTGGAAGCCGCAGACGAAAAAGCCGATCACCAGCAGCCGGTAGGAGCCATAGCCCCAGGCCTTCGATAGTGCTTCCATGAAGGGGAGATCGGCATGGCCGGGCGCCGACATGGTGCGGCCGCGGAGCAGGGCGGAGAGGGGGATGATGAGGAGGAGGATTGCCGCGATCCAGACCAGCGCCATCTGCCAGCCGAAAGCGGAGATGAAGCCCTGGCCGAGCGGCGCGAAAATGAACTGTCCAGCCGAGGAGGCGGCGGTGGCGATGCCGAAAACGAAGCTGCGCTTTTCTGGGGGCACGACGCGGCCGAAGGCGGCCATGACGAGTCCAAAGGAGGCAATGCCGATGCCGACGCCGGTGACGATGCCGGCTGTCATGGTCATGGTCAGCGTATCGGGCGAAAAGGCCATGCCGAGAACGCCGAGCGCATAGACGACGCCACCGAAGGCGAGGACGCGACCGGTGCCGTAGCGATCGGCAAAGCCGCCCGCAAAAGGCTGGGCGATGCCCCAAGCGAGGTTCTGGATGGCCATAGCCATGCCCCATTGCTCGCGGCTCAGCCCCAGATCTTCGGTAATCGGCAGGGTGAAGAGGCCAAAGGAACCGCGGGTGCCAAAGCCGATGGCTGCGATGATGCAGCCGGCAATGATGATCAGCGGCAGGGGAACGGCGGGGCGGGCAGCAACGGTGCTCATGGCAGAGGTCTCGAAAGGGAATCGAAACTTACGCCTGCGACATCATCACGCAAAGCGATTTTGCTGAATGCTCTCCATCAACAACGGTGATGGATTGACCTTTGCGTCTATGGAGGCGAGACACTGCGCCAAACAGAGTTTGCCGATGATCCGCCATATCGTTTTCTTCACCGCAAAGTCGCCCGAGCATGTCGACGCCATTTGCGATGGACTGTCCCTGCTGGCAGAAATCCCGTTGAGCCTACGGTTCGAGGTGAGCCGCAATAGCCGCGTCGACCTTTATGGCAACGAGATCGACGTCGTGGTCTATGGCGAATTTGCCGACCAGGCGGCGCTGGATGCCTACAAGGCGCATCCGAACTATGACGAGGCGACGCGGCGGGTGCGGCCGTTGCGCGACATTCGTTACGCGGCCGATATCGTCGTGCCGGAATAGAGAAAAGGCCCCGCTCTTGCGAGCAGGGCCTGTACTGTGATGTTTCTGGCTCAGGCGGTCTGTTTGACCGGGATGCCGGCCTGCTGCATGTGCGTCTGCAATTCGCCGGCCTGGAACATTTCGCGGACGATGTCGGCACCGCCGATGAATTCGCCCTTGACGTAAAGCTGGGGGATGGTCGGCCAGTTGGTATAGGCCTTGATGCCGTCACGCAGTTCGGGGCTTTCAAGCACATTGGCGCTGTCGTAGTCGACGCCGAGGTAGCCCAGGATCTGCACGACCTGGCCCGAGAAGCCGCATTGCGGGAAGTCCGGGGTGCCCTTCATGAACAGGAACACGTCGTTGTTCTTTACCTTGTCGTCGATGAAGGCGTGGATGTCGGTCATGGCGGAGCCTTTCAAAATGTCCGGGTTCAAGGGCCGGCTGAAATCGCCCATTAAATAGGTCACGACAGAGGCATTGTCGAGATAAGGGCGTGCCGTCTCACTTGGTCTTGTGCGGCATGGCGCCCAAGCCATTCAGCACTTCGGGCGGGATGCCGAGGTCGCGAATGACATCGGTGTGGCGGCGGAAGCCGATGAGTTCGCGCTGGACGAAATAGGCCCAGACGGCTTCGCGGGCTTCGGCAAGAAAGTGGTCGCGATTGGTGCCGGCGTCGAGGCCGGCGATGGCTTTGATCACGCGCTGTTCGGCAGCGCCGAGAGAGTTGGCGCGCTCGCCCATTATCCGTGTTCGAGCGCGTTGGTGCCGGCTTCGGGCCGCACCATGCGGATGAGATCAAGCGAGTCGCGCAAGCCGGCCATCAGTCAGGGACTGCCGTTTGCAGAGCCAGGGCGTGAAGCGCGCCACCCATGTCGCCCTGGAGGCTATCGTAGACAAGCTTGTGCTGCTGGACGCGGGTTTTGCCGCGGAACTGCTCGGACTTTACGGTCGCCGCCCAATGATCGCCATCGCCGGCGAGGTCGCGAATTTCGATCTCGGCATCGGGCAGCGCAGCCTTGATGCGGCGCTCGATTTCGGTGGCGTCCATTGCCATAGCATACTCCCGGTGGTCTGCCGGCGAGCCGGCCTATGCCTCTGATATGGCACGCAGAGGGGCGGCCTTCAACCACGCCGCTACTGCGCGGCCGGCTGCTCAGGTTCCACCACCGTCACGCCAATGCAGCATTCGGCATCGGCGCGGGTCGAGAAATTGGCGACGATGAAATCGACAAGGGGGCGGGCCTGTTCGGCCTGGTCGGCGGCAAAGAGGCAGTCGAGCACGTAGCCGCGGCCGGAGGCGACGGTTTCGGTGTGCACGAGGGTCAGCGGCAGGCCCATGGCCGAGTCGGTGCTGGTACCTTCATAGGTCAGCGCTGCAGCGTCCTGGTATTGCACGGTGCCTTTGCTGGCGACGGCGAAACCGGGCAGGGTATCGCCCCAGGCAGCGGCCACTTCGGCGTTGTCGAGATCGGCGAGGGCGCCGTCCACGGTCCAGGACGTATCCTCGACGGGGACCACGCGCATGTCGCATTGGAGCGGCGCATCGGGATGGTTGAGCGTCACCGGATCAGCGCCGCCGCCGTTGGCCTGCAGCGCTGCGGGGTAGATCAGGGTATAGGGCAGGTCCTGAAACACGGAGCGGGTGATCGAGACTTCCTGCGCAAGGGCAAGGACAGGCGCGAGCAGCATGCCGCCGGCGGCCAGACCGGCCAAAACTCGATTGTGCTTCATCATTTTCTCCTAAAGGTCCGCCGCAAACGAGCAAAGCACGTCAAAGAGCGGCGAACATAAGGCGAAGCTGGGCGCTGCCGGATCAGCCCTTCATATAGTTGGGGAACCAGCCTTCGTGGGCCGCGCGAAGGTCGGAGAGGGCGACGGCAGAAGCGTCGCCAAGCTTGACTGTCGTGCCGCCGGTATTGCCGATCCATGGCGCCTGGATGCCGAGGCTTTCGGCCTCGCGCCAGAGGGCCATGATTTCGTCGCCCTGCGGATCAAGGTTGAGGGTCACAAGGTAGCGGCCCTGGTCTTCACCGAAGAAAGTGCGGATCGGATCGAAGCCGGTTACTTCGGTGACTTCGGCGCCGATGTCGCCGGCAAGCGCCATTTCCGCCAGAGCGACGCCGAGGCCGCCGTCGGAGAGATCATGGCAGGCGGTGACGACGCCGGAGCGGATCAGCTTGCGGACGAAGTCGCCAGTCTTGCGCTCGGCCGCGAGGTCGACATGCGGGGCGTCGCCATCACGGCGATCGAAGAGATCGCGCAGGTAGATGGACTGGCCAAGATGGGTGCCGCGTTCAGCCGGGCCGCCGATCAGAAGGATGGGCTGGTTTTCGGCAACAAAGCCGATGCCGACGCTTTTTCCCATTCGGGCAGCAAGCCGACGCCGCCGATGGTGGGAGTCGGCAGGATGCCGCGGCCATTGGTTTCGTTGTAGAGCGAGACATTGCCCGAAACGATCGGGAAATCGAGGGCGCGGCAGGCCGCGCCGATGCCTTCGATAGCCTTGACGAACTGGCCCATGATTTCCGGGCGTTCGGGATTGCCGAAGTTGAGGTTGTCGGTCGCCGCCAGCGGTTCGGCACCGGTGGCGGTGAGGTTGCGCCAGGCTTCCGCCACGGCCTGCTTGCCGCCTTCGAAGGGGTTGGCTTCGCAGTAGCGCGGGTTGACGTCTGAGGTGAAGGCGAGGCCCTTGGTCCGTGGCCTTCGACGCGGATGACGCCGGCGTCGCCGCCCGGACGCTGCATCGAATTGCCCTGGATCAGGGTGTCATACTGCTCGTAGACCCAGCGGCGGGACGAGCAATGATGACCGCCGACGAGCTTGAGCAGAGCTTCGGCAACGTCCATCTGCGGTACGTCCGTAGCCGACAGGCCGGCCGGGATCTTGGGCTCGGTCCAAGGGCGATCGTATTCGGGCGCTGCGTCGCCAAGATCCTTGATCGGCAGATTGGCGACTTCCTCGCCCTGCCAGAAGACGCGGAAGCGCAGGTCGTCGGTGGTCTTGCCGACGGTGGCGAAATCGAGCTCCCACTTTTCGAACACCGCGCGGGCCTGCGGTTCCTTCTCCGGATGAAGGACCATGAGCATGCGCTCCTGGGACTCGGAGAGCATCATCTCATAGGCGGTCATCTGCGTTTCGCGGACCGGGACCTTGTCGAGATCGAGTTCGATGCCGAGGTCGCCCTTGGCGCCCATTTCCACGGCCGAGCAGGTGAGACCAGCGGCGCCCATGTCCTGGATGGCGATAACGGCACCGGTGGCCATGAGCTCAAGGCAGGCTTCGAGCAGGCGCTTCTCGGTAAAGGGGTCGCCGACCTGAACAGTGGGGCGCTTTTCCTCGATGTCGTCGCCGAATTCGGCGGATGCCATGGTGGCACCGCCAACGCCGTCGCGGCCAGTCTTGGCGCCGAGATAAACGACGGGCAGGCCGACGCCTTCGGCCTTGGAATAGAAGATCTTGTCCGTGTCAGCGAGGCCGGCAGCGAAGGCGTTGACGAGGTTGTTGCCGTTGTAGCGGGCGTCGAATTCGACCTCGCCGCCCACTGTGGGCACGCCGAAGGCATTGCCGTAGCCGCCGACGCCGGCGACGACGCCATTGACGAGGTGGCGGGTTTTTTCGTGGCTCGGATCGCCGAAGCGAAGGGCGTTCATCGCGGCGACGGGGCGGGCGCCCATGGTGAAGACGTCGCGCAAAATCCCGCCGACGCCGGTTGCCGCGCCCTGGTAAGGCTCGATGAAACTCGGGTGGTTGTGGGACTCCATCTTGAAGACAATGGCCTGGCCGTCGCCGATATCGACGACGCCGGCATTTTCGCCCGGCCCTGAATGACGCGCGGACCGCTGGTGGGCAGTGTGCGCAGCCATTTCTTGGAGCTCTTATAGGAGCAGTGCTCGTTCCACATGGCTGAGAAGATGCCGAGCTCGGTATAGGTCGGCTCGCGTCCGATGAGGTCGAGGATTTTCTGATACTCGTCCGGCTTGAGGCCGTGGCTGGCGACGAGGTCAGGCGTGATGGCAGGATCGGAGCGAAGGGTCATTGAGCGATTGTCCGGGAATAGCGGGCAAGGAATTTGTCGGCGGCGATGACGGCAAGGCTGAGCGCGGCGAGGAAGACCGTCATGTAGAGGGCGTTGACGGCGACCGGGCCGTAGCCGAGTTCAACAGCGTTGAGAATGGGATAGGGGTACTCTTGCAGCCATGCGCCGCGCGCCATGGCGTAGAAGAAGTAGATCAGGGTCGGCAGCAGCATGAGGGGCAGGTTGGCCCAGCGAAGAACACCGTGCCTCTGCGTTGCGACCCACCAGACGAGATAAAGCAGCGGCGCGGCATAGTGGAGTATGGCATCGGCCATGAACCAGAAGCCATGGAGGTCGCTAAGATAGCGCAGGACAAAATAGACGTAGAGCCCGACAAGCGCGATATTGGCCGCCATCGCGCCGCGCACCAAGGGCGCGCGGAAGAGGTCGAGCCAGCGGGCAGAAGTCACCTCGGAGAGGTAGATCAGGACCAGAACGATATTGGTCAGAATGGTATAGTAGGCGAAGAGGACGCCCAGGGCGCCGGGCAGGTCGCGGCCATTGGCCAGCATGTCGCTGACCGAGAGCGTGAACTGGAGGGCCAGACCGGCGAGGCCGAGCAGCAATCCCGCCCATGTCAGCGCCGGTTCGAGCATCAAGCCCTCATGCTACCTGCTTGAGGGCCGAGACGAAGAGCGCCCTGCCATCGCTGCCGCCATGGGCAGCCTCGATCAGGTTTTCGGGATGCGGCATGAGGCCGAGCACGTTCTTGGCTTCGTTGAAGACACCGGCGATGTCGTTCATCGAGCCGTTCGGGTTGGTGCCTTCGGCATATCGGAAGGCGACACGGCCTTCGCCTTCGATGCGGGCCAGCGTTTCCGGATCGGCGAAATAGTTGCCATCATGGTGGGCGACGGGGCAGCGGATGATCTGGCCGTTGGTGTAGCCGCTGGTGAAGGCGGTTTCCGCATTGGCGACTTCGAGTTTGACTTCGCGGCAGACGAATTTGAGCGACGTGTTGCGCATCAGGGCGCCGGGCAGTAGGCCAGCTTCGATCAGGATCTGGAAGCCGTTGCACACGCCAAGGACATTGACGCCACGCGCAGCCCGTTCGCGCACCTTGTCCATGATGGGGAGCGTGCGGCGATGGCGCCGCAGCGCAGATAATCGCCATAGGAAAAGCCGCCCGGGATGACGATGAGGTCCGCATCGGGGATGTCGGCATCCTGATGCCAGACGACGCTGGGCTTTTCGCCGCTGATCTTGGTCAGCGCGGCGATCATGTCCCGGTCGCGATTAAGGCCCGGAAATACGATGACGGCGGCCTTCATCGGTCAATCCTCATATCTGTCTGGGTGCTTGGCGTCCTTGTGGTGAGTCTTCGGCAAAAGGCAAGTCTCGGATGCGACCGGCCCTGGCTTTGTTTATTCGGCGGGCACGGCCACGCCCGGTGCGGCGCGTTGGGTCCCTGGCAGGTGCGCCCAGGCGGGGCGTTCGAAGAGGAAGCGTCCGATGCCGGTGCGCTGCACCAGCCACCACAGGATCAGCGGCGTGCCGACCGCGACGATCATGGTGAGGAGGCTGAGAAGGTTCGGCTCATCGATGCCGACCCGCAGTAGGATCGTGCGCGCGACGCCCATGGGCAGCACGAAGGCGACATAGATGACCAGCGATTTGGAGCCGAGCCAACGCAGCCAGGCCATGGAGGGCAGCTTGCTCAAAAGGGCTGCGGCAACGCAGATCGCCGCGGCGCCGGCGAGGCCCAGGGCCAGATGCAGGCCGGGCAGGGCGCCCCAGCCCATCTGGATGTGGACCGGATCCATGCGGAAGCCGGGCGAGAAGACCATTGTGGCGTTGACAACTGCCCAGGTGGCGAGGAGCGCAAGCGCTGCTTTGACGTGGTTTGAAGACCAGTCGGCCAGGCGGAAGAGCTGTGGCGCGAAGACGAGGCCGGCATAGAAATAAACGAAGTACTCGGCGAACTGGTCGACGAGGTAGCTGCCGGTGTGAATATCGGCCATCTGCAGCAGGGCGGCGATGGCAAGAACGGTCCAGTGGGAGGCGCGCAGATCGTGCAGCAGCTTGCCGACCAGTCCGAAGACGGCGAGCATATAGATGAACCAGAGGACGCCATAGGGTTCAACGATCGCCGATAGGAGCGATGCGCCGGCGCCGGCCGGGTCGCGGGCCAGCAGCGCTTCCTTGAAGACGATGTGGATCACGGCCCAGAGCACGTAGAAATAAAGGTAGTGCACGACGCGGCGGTCGGCATAGGCGGCCCAAGGCCGGGAGATCACTGCGCCAAGGAAAAGCCCGGACAGCAGGAAGAATTCGGGCATGCGGAAGGGCATGGCGAAGGCAATGGTCCAATGGAGGAAGCCGATCTGCCCGGTGTCCTCGCCCACGCTCGCGGCGCAATACATGATGACCACAAGAAAGATCGACAGGCCCTTGGCCATGTCCACCCAATCCAGCCGCTGCCCAGTGTTTTGCATGATGGCCTCCCAGTTGGCGCATCTTAGCGCGGAAGGGTGCATGACCATGCTAACGGCCGCTGGTGTGCGGCGACTAATTCGCCGGCTGGTAAGCGCGTTGCTAAGCTACAAGGTAAATTATGTTAAGCCGATAGTCTGGCAACCCATCAGCCGTTTTCGCGCGCATCCCAGGGTGCGAGTCGGAAATTAGCCAAGATGCCGGGCGCAAGCCGATGCGTGTGGCGCTTCCTGTGATGAAGGCGCCGAAGCGTCAATCAGACGGGAACGGATGCGTAGGCTGCGAAAAGCAGGCCGAGGGAGGCGACGAACATGACCGAGAGAGCAAGAGTTTTGCGCATAGAAATACCGTCCTGCGCTCTTTCTGAGCGCGATATTTTATATAGCCCGGAGGCGTTAATTAGAGATTTCGATCGCGTAGTTTTCGATCACGGTGTTGGCGAGGAGCTTATCGCACATCGCTGTGATCTGGGAACGCGCGGACTCCACGTCGGTTCCGTCTAGCTCCAGGTCGAAGACCTTCCCCTGTCGCACTTCTGCAACACCTGAAAAGCCGAGGCTGGAGAGCGAGCCTTCGATAGCCTGGCCCTGAGGGTCAAGCACACCATTCTTGAGTGTGACGACGACGCGCGCTTTCATGAAAAAAAGTCCCCGCAAGCTACTGAACGAGACGCGGACCGGTGGTCAGCGCGTTGTCGTTTTCGACCAGGATGCCGAGGCGTTGGGCTACTTCGCGATAGCTTTCGACCAGCCCGCCCAGACCTTCGCGGAAGCGATCCTTGTCGAGCTTGTTGCGGGTCTTGATATCCCACAGGCGGCAATTGTCGGGGCTGATTTCGTCGGCCAGAACGATGCGCATCAGGTCGCCTTCGTAGAGGCGGCCGACTTCGATTTTGAAGTCGACGAGCTGGATGCCGACGCCCATGAAAAGGCCGGTGAGGAAATCGTTGATCCGGACGGCGAGGCTCATGATGTCATCGAGCTCGGCCGGAGTGGCCCAGCCGAAGGCGGTGATGTGCTCCTCGGAGACCATCGGGTCGCCGAGTGCATCGTCCTTGTAGGAGAACTCGATGATCGAGCGAGGCAAACGGGTGCCTGGCTCAAGACCGAGGCGCTTGACCAGCGAGCCGGCGGCGACATTGCGCACGATGATCTCGAGCGGGATGATCTCGACTTCCTTGATCAGCTGCTCGCGCATGTTGACGCGGCGGATGAAGTGGGTGGGAATGCCCAGATCGTTGAGCTTGGAGAAGATGAACTCGGAAATCCGGTTGTTCAGCACACCCTTGCCGTCGATCACTTCATGCTTGGCGCCGTTGCCGGCGGTGGCATCGTCCTTGAAGTACTGGACCAGCGTGCCCGGCTCAGGACCCTCGAACAGGATCTTGGCCTTGCCCTCGTAGATTTTGCGTCGACGGTTCATGGGGAATCCGCTGCCAGGGGAAGGAGGGGTGAATTGGCCGCTTCATGCGCCAGAATGGGCGGCAAAAGCAAGGGCATTTCGGCCACACTCGCGCCATAGCTACGAGGTCGCACCAGCTGTGGAGCCGTTGATTTGGCCCACCGAACACCCTATGTCCAAAGCGACTGCCGGAACCGGCACGCTAACCATATGGGAGAGACCATGAGCGGGTTCGACGATCGCAAGAAGGGCCAGGAAGCCAAGTTCGCCTTCGACGCGGAAAAGAAGTTCAAGGCGGAAGCGCGCCGCAACAAGCTTCTGGGCATCTGGGCCGCCGAGCTGATGGACCTCTCGCCCGAAGAAGCCAAGGGCTATGCCGCACAGGTGATCGCCTCGGACTTCGAAGAGGCTGGCGATGAAGACGTGTTCCGTAAGGTCTCGGGTGACCTCAAGGCCAAGGGCGTCAATGTCGGCGACGACATGATTCGCCAGAAGATGGCGAGCCTGGTGCATATTGCCAACGAGCAGATCGCCAACGAAGGCTGAGCTGCTTCGCTAGCCTAAAGAATTTGGGGAGCCGCGAGGCTCCCCTTTGTTTTATCCGAGGTCGACGCTCGTTACGTCATGAGCAGAGCCATTGCTGCGCCAGTGCACGGTGACCTTATCACCCGCTTTCAGGTCTGGCGCCTTGAAGTCGAGGGGCATGTAATACCAGCTGCCGTCAGCAAGCTCGATCGAGCGGGCCGTGGTGTTGAAGAACTTGATCACTCCGGACGTTGTCTGCTCGCCCTGTGCGGTAGCAGCGGGAGCTGCGGTAGCGGCAAAAGACGCGGCCGGTGCGGCGGCAAGCAGGGCGATAGCAAGGGGAACGATGAATTTGCGCATGATGACGTCTCCATGAGACATGCCGGGCCGATGCGCGGCCCTATCCGCTGATCTTCAAGGGTCGTCGCGTCGCGGCTCGTTCGATCCGCCGGCGGCTCCTGATCAGCCATCTCGGTATGAGCCTGCCGAAATGCCTTCTCAAGTTAAGAAGATTTAATTCCGCCACCGCAGAATTTTGCCATTTTCCGGAGCAGCGAAACCGTCAAATCCGCTGCATCAGGCGCGGGTGAACATCAGGAGGCCTTCGGGCCAGGGGCCGTGGCCGGATTCGACGTTGATGTGGCCTGCTTCGCCGGCTTGGTGGAAGTCAGAGCCCCAGCAATTGGCAAATTCCACGGCGCGCTCGAGCGTAACGTAGGGGTCGTTGCTGGAGGCGACAACCATGGAGGGGAAGGGCAGCGGGTCGCGCGGGATGGGGCGGAAGACGTAAGTGGCTTCGGGCGCTGCGGGGCTGAGCTCGACATCGGTGGGAGCGACAAGGAAGGCGCCGCGGACGTTGTCGGGCAGGCGCGGGGCAGCGTGGACGGCGGCAGACACCGAGGTCGAATGCGCGACCAGCACGATGGGCCGCGTCGTGAGACGGCATGCCGCGATGATGGTCTCGATCCAGTCGTCGGCTTCAGGCTCCCACCACTCGGCCTGTTCAACGATGGCGGCGGTAGCCATTTTTTTGGCCCAGCGCGTCTGCCAATGTCCCGGCTTGATACCGCCGAGACCCGGCAGGATCAGAATGTCGGCTTCCGAAATCCTCATGCGCCAAAGACCCGGCCGAAGATCGTGTCGACATGTTTAAGGTGGTAAACGTCGTCGAACATGTCGTCGATTTGCGCATCGCTCAGAGTCACTTGCGGATCGTCCTTGAGATTTTGCGCAAAGAGGCCGGCGCGGTCACCGCGGTGTTCCCAGACCTTCATGGCATTGCGCTGGACGGCGGCGTAGCTGTCCTCGCGGCTGTAGCCGGCCTGGGTCAGCGCGAGCAGGACGCGTTGGGAGTTATGCAAACCGCCGAGCAGGTCGAGGTTCTTGCGCATGTTTTCGGGGTAGACGACGAGCTTGTCGATGACGCCGGTGAGGCGGGCGAGGGCGAAGTCCAGGGTGATGGTGGCGTCGGGGCCGATCATGCGCTCGACCGAGGAGTGCGAGATGTCGCGCTCGTGCCAGAGAGCGACATTTTCGAGCGCCGGGGTGACCATGCCGCGGACAAGGCGGGCTAGACCAGTGAGGTTTTCGGTCAGCACCGGGTTGCGCTTGTGCGGCATGGCCGAAGAACCCTTCTGCCCGGGCGAGAAAAATTCTTCCGCTTCCAACACTTCGGTTCGCTGCAGGTGGCGAATTTCGACGGCGACGCGTTCGATGGACGAGGCCACGACGCCGAGGGTGGCGAAGAACATGGCGTGGCGGTCGCGCGGGATGATCTGGGTGGAGACCGGTTCAACCGAAAGGCCAAGCTTTTCGGCAACATACGCTTCGACCTGCGGGTCGATATTGGCAAAAGTGCCGATAGCGCCGGAAATAGCAGCGGTGGCGATCTCGTCGCGGGCAGCGACCAGGCGGGCGCGGTTGCGGGCGAACTCGGCATAGGCTTCGGCGAGCTTGACGCCGAAGGTCGTGGGCTCGGCATGGATGCCATGGGAGCGGCCGATGGTGATGGTGTTCTTGTGCTCGAGAGCTCGGCGCTTAAGGGCGTCGAGGAGGGCGTCAACATCGGCGATGAGGATATCGGCGGCGTTCTTGAGCTGGACCGAGAGAGTGGTGTCGAGGATATCGGACGAGGTCATGCCCTGGTGGACGAAGCGGGCTTCGGGGCCGACGATCTCGGAGAGATGGGTTAGGAAGGCAATGACGTCGTGCTTGGTGGTGCGCTCGATTTCGTCGATGCGGTCGACGTCGAAATGGTAGTCGCCGAATTCCGCCTTGCGGGCGTTCATCACGTCCCAGATGTGCTGGGCGCTTTCCTTTGGGACGACGCCGAGCTCTGCCAGTTTGCTGGTGGCGTGGGCCTCGATCTCGAACCAGATGGCGAAGCGGCTTTCGGCCGACCAGTTGGCGACCATTTCGGGGCGGGAATAGCGCGGGATCATGGGTTTAGCCTAAACAGTTCGAGAGGTTGCGGCATCGCGGATGGCAGCGATGCGGGCGGCATAGGTGGCGGGATCGTTGCCGGCGAAAATGGCGGAGCCGGCGACCAAAACATTCGCGCCAGCCTCCCTAAGTGCTAGCGCATTGCTAGCACTCACCCCGCCGTCGACCTCGAGATCAACACTTCTTCCGCCGATCAGTGCATTTGCCTGACGCACTTTATCAAGGCTCGCGGGAATGAAGCTCTGGCCGCCAAAACCAGGGTTGACGCTCATGATCAGGACGAGATCGACATCGTCGATGATGTGTTGGATGGCGGAGACGGGGGTCGCGGGATTGATGGCGACGCCGGCTTTCTTGCCGAGGCCACGAATGGCTTGGAGCGAGCGATGAAGATGGGGACCGGCTTCGGCATGCACAGTGATGATGTCGGCGCCGCCCTTGGCGAAATCGGCGAGATAGGCGTCGGTGGGCGCGATCATCAGGTGGCAGTCGAAGACCTTGTCGGTCACGCCGCGCACCGCCTTCATGATCGGGGCGCCGAAGCTGATGTTGGGGACGAAGTGGCCGTCCATGACGTCGATGTGGATATAGTCAGCGCCCGCCTCGGCAATGGCCCGCACTTCGTCACCCAACCGCGCGAAGTCGGCGGAGAGGATCGAGGGCGCGATGCGGAAGGGGCGGCTGGACATGGGGCACCTCGGCCGGAGGGGATAGGGGTGCTCTAGCGCGCGACAGAGCAGGGGGCAAGGCTTGGCGCGTGTCGGCACCGGCCCTATGGTGCGAGCTGCAGGAGAAATCGATGCCGAGTTTCAAGAGCCGGACGATCAGTGTCACCATCAATCGCGACTGGCAGGAGGTTTATGCTTTTGCGTGCGATCCCGCCAACATGACGCAATGGGCGGCCGGGCTCGGCAATGACTTTGCGCCAGAGGGCGACTATTGGGTGGCCCGGCAGGAAGGCAATGCCATTCGCATCCATTTTTGCCCGATCAATCCGTTTGGCGTGATCGACCACGACGTTCATGTGGGCGACGCAGTGGTGCATGTGGCGAGCCGCGTCATGCCCAATGGGGATGGCGCGGAGGTAACGTTCCTGCTGCTGCAGGAGCGTAGCATGACCGACGCCGAGTTCGAGCGCGATGCGGGGATGGTCCAGAAGGATCTCGATACGCTCAAGGCTATCCTCGAGCGCTAGGCTCACAAGCATGCGATGCGACGAGCGGGCTCATTGCCTTACGCGCTCCAGGCGTTACACAGAGCCGGTTCAAGGAGCGTCATCCTCGTGGAATTCTCGCTGCCATTGGTGCTCGGCGCCGGTGTTCTTAGTTTTCTAAGCCCCTGCGTGCTGCCGCTGGTGCCGCCCTATCTCACCTATATGAGTGGCGCGAGCTATGACCAGCTGCGCGCGGAGGCGGGCTCGCCGGGCAAGCTGACGGCGCGGGTGGCGGTGACGTCGCTGTTTTTCATCCTCGGTTTTTCGGTGGTGTTCGTCACGCTGGGCGCAACGGCGACGGCTTTCGGCCAGGTTTTTCGGCAGCTGCTGCCGATCCTGACGCCGGTGGCGGGTATCGTCATCATTGCGATGGGGCTGCATTTTCTGGGCGTGTTCCGCATTGGTCTTCTGGATCGACAGCTGCGCCATAATGGTCCGGGTGTCGCCTCCGGTCCGGGAGGCGGGTTCCTCCTGGGCCTCGCTTTCGCGGTGGGCTGGACGCCGTGTATCGGGCCGGTGTTGGCTGCTATCCTGTCGGTGGCGGCAAGTCGCGACACAGCTTGGGAAGGTGCGTCGCTGCTGGGGCTTTATTCTCTTGGGCTTGGAATTCCGTTTTTCCTTGCCGGCATCGCGATCGGGCCGTTCCTTACCTTCTTCCAAGGCTTCAAGAAGCATCTGGGCGTGGTGGAAAAGGTGATGGGCGGGTTGCTGATCGTGACCGGCGTGCTGTTCCTGACCGGCAATTTTACCCGGATCTCGTTCTGGTTCCTCGAGACCTTTCCGGTGCTGGCAACCTTCGGGTAACCCTCATCGGGTTTGTGCGCAGAAGCGCCGCGTTTCCAGGGAACTTTTTCAGCTCTGATTTACCCCTCGCACTGATGATCGGCAGCGATCTCGGGCGAGGACGTTGAGAGTGGCAGTTTTTGGAGGCCGTTGCACGGGCAACGGGAAGCTTCGTCGAGCCGCTCGTTACGACGCGATCGCGGGCCGAGATCACGGTCCGGGTCACGCGCCGGATCGAAGAGGTCGAGCAGGTCTGGCGCGGCCTTTCCGTCGGGCCCATCGAGTCGCCGGGCCAGAGCTACGACTTCATCCGGCACTGGGTAAGCAACCGCGGCATCTCTGAGGAAGATCAGTGCTATGTGGTTGGCGAGGTGGATGGGCAGGCCGTCGCCATCCTGCCGCTGCACCGCAAGCGCATGTTCGGGCTGCACGTTTATACCTGGTTTCCGGGCTCGCAGGTCGGCTGCTATGCGCCGGTAGCGGATGCGGAGCGTCTGGCTGGGATGGGCGCAAGTGGCCTGGCGAACCTCTGGCGCGCGATGACGCGCAAGCTCGGTGGCGCCGATCTTCTGTTTTTGCGGTCCATGCCAGCGGAGGTTGGTGGGCACAAGGGGCTCTTCGATCAGCTCGGAACGAGTTTGACGACGGAGACGCTTTTCCGTGCGGCTTTTTCATCTTGGGAGCAGGCGGACAGCGAGCAGCGCAGCCGCAGCCGCCGCAAGCATGATCGGCAGCAGGGCGATCGGCTGGTCGCGCTGGGCAAGGTCGAGTTCGAAGAGGTGACCGATCCGGCAGTAGCGTATCAGGCGGTGGACGTCATGTTCCGCCAGCGCTCGGCGCGGTTCAAGGCGCAGAATATTCGCGATCCGTTTGTTTGTGACGGGCTGATCAGCTTTTACCGCGATGCGCTCTGCCCGGGTTCAGGCATCGACGTGCGCATCCACACGCTGCGGCTCGACGGCGATATCGTCGCCGTACGCTACAACATTGTCCATGGCGAACGCATGTTCTGCCTCATCTCGTCGATGGCGGCATGCGAGCGGCTGCAGACGGGGTCGCCCGGTAAGCAGAACCTGTTGCGGGTCATGCAGACGGTGTTCGATCGGGGTATGCGCGTCTTCGACATGGGCGCCGGATTCACCGACGAGAAGCGCCACTGGTGTAATGTGCAGGTGCCGCTGCGCCAGCATTATGTGGCGCTGACGCCCCTTGGCTTTGCTGTAGGCGTGGCGCATCGACAGTATCTGGCGCTGCGGGTGAAAGCGAAGGCGAGTGCGGGGCTGAAGCCGAGGTTGCGGCAGTTGTCGCAACGAATCGACCATCTGCTTGGCCGCGACAAGCCGAAATCAGATCAGCTTTAGCCCGCGAAGCGAGGCGTGGCCGCTTTTGCCGACGATGATGTGGTCGTGCAGGACGATGCCGAGCGGCTTGGCGATGTCGGCGATCTCGCGGGTCATCCGAATATCGGCGGAGGACGGGGCAGGGTCGCCGGAGGGGTGATTGTGCACCAGGATCAGCGCCGTCGCCGAGAGTTCGAGCGAGCGCTTGATCACCTCGCGCGGATAGACGGGGGTGTGGTCGACGGTGCCAACCTGCTGCACTTCATCGGCGATCAGGCGGTTCTTCTTATCGAGAAAGAGGATGCGGAACTGCTCGACGGTTTCGAAGGCCATCTGGCTGCGGAAGTAGTCGAGCAGTTGCGACCATGAGGCCAGGATCGGCTTGTCGTCGGCGATGCCTTCGCGAGCGAAACGGGCGGCGACGGACTGGATGACCTTGAGGTTTGCGGCGGAGCTGGCGCTGAGGCCGGGGAACTTTGAGAGCCGGACGTGGCTGGCCGAAAAGACCGCCGAAAAGGAACCGAATTCGCGCAGCAGGGCTTTGGCGAGGGGCTTGGTGTCCTTGTAGGGAATGGCCAGGAACAGCACCATTTCGAGTAGCTCATAATCCTCGAAGGCCTCGCCACCGGCTTTGAGGAACCGCTGGCGAACGCGTTCGCGGTGGCCCTTGTGATCATCGACCGGTTTGGGTGTGGTTACCGCTTCGACGTCGTCGTCCAAGGGCTGGAAAGGCGCCTCGCCGAGCTGGTCGGGGCGCTTGGGCATCAGGCGGCAGCTCGGGCAGCGAGGGGGTTGAAGAGGCTCGCCGGGGAGGTCGTGAAGATCTCGCAGCCGGTTTCGGTGATGCCGATCGAGTGTTCGCACTGGCTTGAAAGCGTGCGATCACGAGTCACCGCGGTCCAGCCATCGGAGAGAATTTTGACGTGCGGGCGGCCGAGATTGATCATCGGTTCGATGGTGAAGATCATGCCGGGCTTGAGAGGAACGCCCGTGCCGGCGGTGCCGAAATGGAGAATGTTGGGCTCGTCGTGGAAGAGGCGGCCGAGGCCGTGGCCGACGAAGTCGCGGACGACGCTCATGCGCTCGCCTTCGGCAACGGCCTGGATGGCGGCGCCGATATCGCCGGTGGTGGCTCCGGGCTTGGCCGCGGCAATGCCGGCGTCGAGGCTTTGATAGGTGACTTCGATCAGCCGCTCGGCTTTGCGCGAGATTTCGCCGACGGGATACATGCGGCTCGAATCGCCGTGCCAGCCATCGACGACGAGGGTCAGGTCGATATTGACGATATCGCCTTCCCGCAGCGGCCGCTCGTCGGGGATACCGTGGCAGACGACATGATTGATCGAGGTGCAGAGGGCGTGGCGGTAGCCCTTGTAGAAAATGGTGGCCGGGACGGCGCCATGATCGCGCGCAAATTCATGGGCGATCTGGTCCAGCTTGGCGGTGGGAACGCCGGGCTCGACGAACTCGGTCAAAATATCGAGCGCCTGGGCGGTGAGCGCGCTGGCCTTGCGCATGCCGGCAAAGCCTTCTTCGCCGTGGATCGGGATCACTCCCGAAGTGCGGCGGGCGCGGCTGGATGCGTCGACATAGGTAATCATGAGCAGTCTCCTCCCGGCAAAATAGGGGAGCGGGCGCCGATTGGAAGAGCAAGCTCGCTTGACTTGGGCCTTGCCCGCAAGGCATCGGTGGGCAACCCCAAGGAAAGCTCTCATGACCCAGCCAGAAACCCGCGTCACCGCCGGAATGATCGTCATTGGCGACGAAATTCTTTCGGGCCGGACCAAGGACGTCAATATCGGCGCTGTGGCCGATTTCTGTACCGATCTGGGGATCGATCTCACTGAAGTGCGGGTGGTGTCCGACGAGATGGACCACATCGTCGAAGCGGTAAATGCGCTGCGCAGCCGCTACACTTATGTGTTTACCTCGGGCGGCATCGGGCCGACGCATGACGACATCACCGCCGACGCCATCGCGCAGGCCTTTGGCGTGGCGCTGCCGATCAATGCGCAGGCGCGCGCCATGCTGGAGGCGCGCTGGCAGCAGACCGGCACTGAGGTCAACGAGGCGCGCTTGCGGATGGCCCGCATTCCGGAAGGCGCGGACCTCATCGTCAACTCGGTTTCGGCCGCGCCGGGCTTCCGCATCGGCAATGTGCATGTGATGGCCGGGGTGCCGGTGATCATGCGGGCAATGCTCGAAGCGCTGGCGCCAACGCTTCAGGGTGGCAAGAAGGTGTCGTCGGTGAGCATTAAGTGCGCGGTTGGCGAGGGGACGCTCGGTGGACCTTTGGCGGCGCTGCAGGCAGAGTTTCCAGACGTAAAGATGGGCTCCTATCCGCAGATGGGCCGCGACAAGGTGATGGTCGAACTTGTGCTGCGTTCGTCGGACGAGGCGCGGCTTGCCCAGGCCAGTGCGGCGGTGCGGGCGATGGTTGTGGATATCCACCAAAAGGCAGGGGTTGCCCTGCCGCAAGAATAACTGGCGTTTTGGCCCAGTTTTGCTAAGCACGGCGCCTTGTTTCCCAGGAGTACTCCCTTGAGCAATCCAAGCCAGAAGTCGTTTCCCGTCACCTGGGACCAGTTTCACCGCGATAGCCGTGCGCTCGCTTGGCGCCTGGCCGGGCTGGGGACCTTCGATGCCGTGGTCGCGATCGCCCGTGGTGGGCTGGTGCCGGCGGCGATCGTTGCGCGTGAGCTCAACATCCGCACGGTGGAGACGGTGGCCTGCAAGAGCTACGATCACCAGAGTCAGAGCGGCATCAAGGTGCTCAAGGAAATCAGCCAGCCGGTGCTCGATCTCTCGGCCAAGGGCGGCAAGATTCTGATCGTCGACGATCTGGTGGATACCGGGAACACGGCGCGTGTCGTGCGCGACATGTTGCCGGGGGCGCATTTTGCCACCGTCTACGCCAAGCCCAAGGGGCGCGACCTCGTCGACACCTTCATCACCGAAGTGAGCCAGGACACCTGGATCTTCTTCCCGTGGGACCTCGACGTCGCCTATGTGGCCCCGATTTCGGGCGGTACCGACTAAAGGAACCGCGCGGCGCGCCAAGGATTGGATGGGCAAAGAGGAGCTTTGCCATGTCCAACAAGGGCAATATCACCACGACCGAACACGATCCGCACCCGTCCGATGAGGGCGGGTATGACGAGATGGCGCCGGACGGGCGCAAGCCAAAGCACGACATCTATCCCAATGATGCCATTCACGATGGCAAGCAGCGGCAGAACCAGGGCAATCAGCAGCCGGAGACATCCGGGAAATGAATATCGCCAATCTGCAGCTTGAGGGGGCTCTACCTTGCCCTTGCCTCAATCAACGACTTGCTGGTGCAAAAGGGCGTCGTGTCGCGCGAAGAGTTGGACATGGCCTTGCGCAAGGCGGAGCAGACGGCGCTCGGCGATTACCGCACGGAAGAGCTGAGTTCGGCGCAGCGCGATGCAGTGGCGTTTGCGCCGCGACTGCTGGCGATTGCCAACCAGAGCGGGACCGGGGTGCCGGACTTTTCCGAGCTGGCGAGGCTGGTCGGGGAGACCAAGGACAAGTACCCCGACCAGGTTTGATCTCTAGAACTCGGACCAGTCCTTGAGCGCCGTATTGCCGGCGCTGCGCCACTGGCGGGCGGAGCGAATAACGGGCTGATGGCGCACAGGCGGCGTGTCCTGCTGGACGGTGAAAACTTCGACGATGCGGTCGAGTTCGCCGGCCTGTCCTTCGGTTTGCTCGATGGCGGCATTGGTTTCCTGCACCAGTGCCGCATTGTCCTGCGTCATCTGGTCCATCTGGCGGACGGCGGCCGTGACTTCGGCCAGAGCGCCGGACTGTTCCTTGCTGGCGGTTGCGATGCCGTCGATCAGGCTCGTGTTTTCGCGCACATCGTCGAGCATGGCGGTGATGCGATCGGCGGCGCTGGAGAGGAGGCGCGAGCCGGTGGCGACTTCGCTCGACGAGCGCTCGATCAGGCCCTTGACCTCCGAAGACGCCGTGGCGGCCGATTGTGCGAGGCGGCGAACTTCGACCGCCACGACGGCAAAACCCTTGCCGGCATCGCCAGCGCGGGCGGCTTCCACAGAAGCGTTGAGGGCAAGCAGATTGGTCTGGAAGGCGATGTCGTCGATGACGCCGACGATGTTAGAGATCTTGGCCGAAGAGGTCGAGATGCGCTCCATGGCCTGCCGCGCTTCTTCCATAACGGCGCCGCTTTCTTCGGCGGTGGTGGACACGGCGCGAGCCTTGCCGCGGGCAGCTTCGGCGCGCTGAGCGTTTTGGCTGACCGTGGTGGCCAACTGCTCCATGGCAGCGCTGGTTTCCTCGATCGCCGCTGCCTGGCGCGTGGTGCGCTCGGCCAGATCGTTGGTGCCCGTCAAGATTTCGCCGGTGGCCGACCGGAGAGCGCCGGAGGACTGACGAAGGCTGGTGACGATTTCGGCAAAGCGCTGGATGGTGTGATTAAAGGCAGCGCGGACCTGCTCGAGTTCGCCTTCGAACTGGGTATCGATCTTGGCCTGGAGATTCCCACCCGCGAGCCGTTCGAGACCGGCGCCGAGCAGGTTTACCGCCATTTTGCGTGCGGTGATGTCGGTTGCGTATTTGACGATCTTGAAGACGCGGCCCTTGGCGTCGAAGATTGGATTATAGGTTGCCTGGATCCAGACTTCGCGGCCACCCTTGCCGACGCGGCGATATTCTGCGGCCTGGAATTCGCCGCGACCGAGCGCTGCCCAGAAGCTTCGGTAGTCGGGACTTGCAGCCTCCTCAGACTGGACGAAGATGCGATGGTGCTGTCCGAGAATTTCGTCGGCGCGATAGCCCATGGCGCTGCAAAAATTCTCGTTGGCGCAGAGAATTTCACCGCTGGTGGAAAATTCGATGACTGCCTGTGAACGCGATATGGCCTCGAGCCGGCTGGCAGCATCGGCAGCGGCGAGCTTCTGGGCCGTAATATTGCTGGCAAGCTTGACGATCCGCACCGGCTTGCCGTCCTGGCCGAAGACCGGATTGTAGCTGGCCTGGATCCAGACTTCGCTACCGTCCTTGCCGAGGCGACGGAACTCGCCGGACTGGAAGGCGCCCGCTGCCAGCTCTTCCCAGAACTGACGATAGGCGGGGAGGGAGACCTCCGCCGGGTCAACGAAGAGGCGGTGATGCTGGCCGACGATTTCGTCGATCTCGTAGCCCATGACCGAGAGAAAATTTGCATTGGCATGCAAGATCGTGCCGTCGGGCGAAAACTCGATCATTGCCTGCGATTGCGAGATGGCGTCGAGAAGCGACTGGTTCTGCTCTGCAACGATGCGGCGGGTGGAATTGAAAAGGCGAATGGTCACGTCGGCCTCGAGTTAAGTTCGCAAATCATATCAAAGCGTGGTGTCCGAGAGCTTAGCGCCGCGTCGAATTATCATCGTCGCGCTGCCGAAAAGCAGGCAACTGGCACCCCAATCGCTTCTTTCTGCTCATGACGCTGAGGTGAATTGTTTCACCAGACGCCCGGTCCGTAAAATTTCGGATAATGCGACTGATCCACTCCGTGTTTTGCAATCGTAGTCAGTGAAACTTCAAAGCAGGGTCCTGTCGTATCTGACCAGGCATGTCGCGGCCGCGGCGTGAGGATCTTCCGGAATAGACGACGATGAACGAACGTATGGCTCGCCAGCCAGAGGACTGGCTGAGACTTGCCGAAACCGCGCTGCATATCGGCTTTTGGACCTGGACCGTGGGAGATGGACGCCTCAACTGCTCGCCCGGTTTTTTCGAGCTGGTAGGCGTCAATCCTGCCGGCGTGCAGCTCGATCCGACCTTTATCGAACAGCTCGTGCACCCCAAGGACCGGCTCAAGGTCGAAGACGCCAACGAGCTCGCTACCGACTGCCGGCAGGCCGACCGACGCTTCCGGGTGATCCGCCCCGATGGTCAGTTGCGGCATCTCCGTAGCCAGGCACGCAGTTTTTTCGATCGCGAGGGATCGGTCACAAGAGTGGTGGCCGTGGCTGCCGACGTTTCCGACGGGCAGGCGATCAAGAGCCGGAACGGCAACCTCACGGCTCTGCTCTATAACCTTGCCAAACTGATGGACGCCGCCTTCTGGATCGCCGACGGGGAGGGAAGGTTGATCGAACGCTTCAGCGTCGACGAGCAGATCGAGTTGATGCGTAAAGACGGGCTTGGCGTTAGCTGGCGCGACATCATCCACCCTGACGATCTAAAGCGGGCTCCCGATAACTGGCGCGACGCCGTCGCGCACAATCGCTCCTTCCGTTTCGACGGCCGTATGCTGATGAGCGACGGCCAGTATCGGGCGCTACACGCGGCCGGGCTGCCGCTCGCGCCGGAGCTTTCGACCGATCCTTTCTGGGGAGGCTTTGCCGCAGCGGAGAGCCACTATGTGTCGCCGCCGACTGCGTCCAGCGAAAGCGGGCTGCAGGTGTTGAGTGCCGGGCAGATCAGGGCTTGCCGCGCGTTACTGAACTGGACCGCAGAAATCCTCGCCGCCAAGGCCAGCATTTCGCTTTCCACCGTTCGGCGGCTCGAAGGAAACGAGATGTCGCAAGGGCAGGGCGACAGCATGCGGCTTGTCATCCTGGCGTTCCGTGAAGCAGGGCTCAAGATCTGGCGTGGCGACGACGGACGCTTCTGCGTCACGGACACAAACTGATTGCCGGAGCTTTTGACGGACCTTGTTCGTTGCTGGTTAAGCAATGGAGGTCTGCCATGATGAAGCGGGTACTTGCAGCCGGACTTATCAGCCTCGTTTTGGCGGGCACGAGCATGGCGCAGACCGGCGCGGGCTGGTCGCGGTTCGAGGATGCGGAAACCGGATTTTCGGTGGATCTGCCATTCGGACTGTTCCAGTTATCGCCCACCGAGGACGGGCAATCCCGGCTTTTCCTCGAGACCGATGGCGATGGGCAGATCAATCTTTATCAGGGAGATGCTGCCGGGCTGACACTCGATGATTTTGCAGACCGTCTCTCTGCCGACGATCCGAACCGGGAGATCACCTATCGCGCCGAAGGCGAATCCTGGTTCGTGCTTTCAGGGTTCTCGCACTCGGAAATCGAAGGCGTCGAGCCGCTGATCTTTTACACCAAGGTTTTGCTTTCGCGGGATGGCCAGCGCTTTTCGGGCTTCGAGGTCAGCTATCCGTCGTCGGACAAGGTGCGTTATGACGCGATCATCGAGCGCATCGAAGACAGTTTTTCCCGTCCGCGCTAGGCTTGGTGCGGGCGGCGGGAATCGAACCCGCACGGCATAGCCGAGGGATTTTAAGTCCCTTGTGTCTACCAGTTTCACCACGCCCGCTTGGCTCGGTAGCCCGTGTTTGTCACAAGCTCTCTCGCAACACAATTGTGCCTGCCGATTCTTTGTTGGAGCCTTCATGATCGAACGTATCGAAACCGGGATTGCCCCTTCTTCCGCGCCGATCAACGATGCCGTTCGTGCCGGCAAGCACCTGTGGCTCGTTGCCATCGCCGAAGATCCGGTGAGCGGCGAGATCGTCGCGGGCGGGATCGAGGAGCAGACGCGGCGGTGTCTCGATAATCTGCAGATCGCGCTCGAGGCTGCGGGTGGGACGCTGCGCAATCTCGTGATGGTGCAGATCTTTCTCGTCGATAGCGCCGATGCGCCGGGCATGAATGCGGTTTATCGCGAATACCTTACAGTTCAGCCCTACCCGGTACGGGCTACGGTTGTCGTCAAGGAGCTGTTGGCCAAGAAGCTTCGGATCGAGATCACAGCAACGGCGGTGCTCGACTGATGCTGCTGAAGCGGGAGCTTTTGGAAGAGATCAAGGCCGGCAAGGTGGACCTGATCTTTCGGCGCTGGAACCGGCCAACGGTAAGGGCCGGGGGACGCTCAAGACCAAGGTTGGGCTTTTATCCATCGAGTCGGTGACCGACATGAGCCCGGACGATGTAACTGAGACGGACGCGCAACGGGCCGGTTTTGCCGACGTCGCTGACTTTCAGCGCTGGCTCGCGACCATGAAGGAGGGGGCGCTGTTTCAGCGGATCGAAGTCGGCTACCTGGGTGAAAGCGACTAGAACGGGTCCGGCGCGACGAAGGTGGTGAATTGTTCGGTCGTGGGGTGGGTGAAGCCCAGTTCGGCGGCATGGAGTTGCAGCCGGTCGGCGGCCAGGAACTCCGCTTCTTCGGCATAAAATGCATCTCCCAGAATCACATGGCCGATGGCTTTCATGTGGACCCTGAGCTGATGGGTGCGTCCGGTGAGTGGCACGAGGCGCATGCGGGTGGCGTTGTCCTCGCGCTCCAGCACCTGCCATTGGGTCTGCGACGGGCGGCCATGGTCGAAGTCGACGCGCTGGCGCGGCTTGTTGAGCCAGTCGGTGGCGAGGGGAAGATCGACAAGGCCGCTATCCTCGGCGACGATCCCGGCGACGCGGACGAGATAGCTTTTGGTGGTCTTTCGATGCTCGAACTGAGAGCCGATGCGGCCATGCGCGCGCTTGTTGAGCGCGAGGACAAGAACGCCAGACGTGTCTTTGTCGAGCCGATGGCACATGCCGGCAGTGGGCCAGGTCTGGCGCGCGCGATATTCGATGCAATCCCATAGGCTCGGGTCTTTGCCGGGGACGCTCAGCAAGCCGCTCTGCTTGTTGACCACCAGGATATCGTCGTCGACGTGGAGGACGTCGAGATAGGGCTCCATTGGTGGCTGGTAGTCATGGAGCGTGGGCATGGGCGGCATGGGTGGTAAACTAACCTGTGATATGTCTTTTGGGAACGTCAGCGCGCCCGCCTCGTTCTTCTGTCAGACTTCTAACAAAGGAGACTGAAATGCATAAGGACGAAGCAAAAGGCGCCGGAAAGCAGGCCATGGGTTCTCTCAAGGATGCCGCTGGCGGTCTGACCGGTAACGAACGTCTGCAGGCCGAAGGCAAGGCAGACAAGGCCGAAGGCAAAATCCAGCAAAAGGTCGGCGAAGTCAAAGACGCTGCCCGCGACGCACTGAAGCACTAAGCTTCCGCATCGCACAAAAATAGGCCGTCCTTCGGGGCGGCCTTTTTATTTGTTCTGGATGATGACATCGAGGCGTGCCTAAGCTCTGCGTTATCCAACTGGGTTGAAGTATGTCGTTTGCATTTAAGTCGCGGTCCCGCGCGGGGCATCAGGTGCGGGCCATTGCCGGAGAACAGATCGAAAAGGCCCTGGCCTCCGCGCAAGGAGGGGGTGACTTCGACAAGACCGTTCATGGCCTGCGGCGGCGCTGCAAGAAGGTGCGCGGTTTGCTCCGGCTGGTGCAGCCCAACTTTGCGGATTTCAAGAAAGAAAACGCGGCTCTGCGCGACGCAGCCAACCTTTTGGGCGGAGCGCGGGATGCGGGGGTCATGGTCGAGACGCTTGATGGTCTCACCATCGCAGGACACAGTCAGGCTGCCCGGGAATATCTCGTGGCGCGGGCGAAACGAAGCGAGGCGGCGAGCAAAACCGACAATCCGCTCGAGCAGTTTGCCGAGATTTTCGAAAAGATCGGTGATCGCGCCAAGGAGTGGACCTTCGACACCAATGACTTCGATCTTGTGGGCGACGGGTTGGAGAAGACCTACCGACAATTCTTGCGGGACTTCGACTTGGCTGAGGGCGAGCAGACCGCGACGGCGATGCACGAGTGGCGCAAGCAGGCGAAATACCACTGGTACCATGTGACGCTGCTCGCCAAGTCTGCGGCTGATCTCTTGGCGCCACGGGCCAAGGCGCTCGATCACTTGGGCGAATATCTGGGGGATCACCACAATCTGGCGGTGTTGACGGATGTGCTGAACGCCGCAGAAGAAGACCTGGGCGATCTCGGTCCGATCCTTGTTGCCGTGGCCAAGAGGCAGGAAGAGCTGGGCGAGCAAGCGTTTGCGCTTGGGCACCAGCTTGCGGCCGAAAAGCCGGGTGCACTGCGGAAACGCTTCGAGAGCTACTGGTCGCTGCTGCCGGAAAAAGGGTAAAGCATGGGCACCGAAATCGAACGCAAGTTCCTGGTCTGCAATAATGATTGGCGCAAAGCTGCCAATGAAGGTCGGTCGATCCGGCAGGGCTATCTGTCGTCCAATGCCAAGGCGACGGTTCGCGTGCGGACTTGGGACGACGAGAAGGCGGCGATAACGCTCAAGGGCAAATCGGTAGGCGCTACTCGGGCAGAGTTCGAATACGAAATCCCGATCGAGGACGCCCGCGAACTGCTGGAGCTGTCGCGACCTCATACGATCGAAAAGCGCCGCCATGAGCTTGAGTTCGGCGGCCTCACTTGGGAGATCGATGTGTTCGAAGGTCGGCACGAGGGCCTGATCATCGCCGAGGTCGAGCTCGAGCATGAGGATCAGGCGATCAAGATTCCCTCGTGGATCGGCGAGGAAGTGACGCTCGACGATCGCTACTACAATGCCAGCCTGTCGCGCAGCGATGGCGTTCCGCCTCGTGAGCCTCAAGCATCCTAGAATGCGGATCGCCTAGCGGTCTGCCGCGTTGCTTGCTCGGGTCTGGGAGGCAGCGATGAACGTCTTGGGCGAAGATCTTCTTCACCTTGTGACCCGCGCCATCGAATGGTGCGGGATCCTGGTCATCGTGTTGGGCATAGTGCTTGCGACATGGCGCTATGTTCAGCGCAGCCGGAGCGGCAAGGCCGAGGACCATAGTCTGCGGCACTACAGGGCTGATGTCGGGCGCGGCATTCTTCTGGGGCTCGAGTTTTTAGTGGCGGCCGACATCATTGCGACCGTTGCCATCGAACCGACGCTCAAAAGCCTTGCCGTGCTTGCCGGCATCATCGTCATCCGAACTTTTTGAGCCTGTCGCTGGAAGTGGAAATCACTGGCCGCTGGCCGTGGCGACAGGATCCGGAAGAAGTCGAGGATCGGCGCGAGGCGCGGTGATCACTGCCAGCGCTTGAACGTCCGCAGGTGGTCCTGCGAGGCGGTGACCGTGCGCACGATCTTGTCCACGGGATCGGTGACGGGCACGACGAGGACGTGCTCGGTGGCGGGGTCGGGTACTTCCAGCGTCGCGAACTGGCTGTCGAGGAGGCTCGTGGGCATGTATTCGTGCTTGCGGCGGGCCATGCGCTCGCCGATCACGTCGCGCGAACCTTCGAGATAAACAAAGAGTACCGGCTCGCCGGCTTCCCGGGTGATGAAGTCGCGATAGCTTTTACGCAGGGCCGAGCACGCGCCGACGGCGACGCCCTTGCGGTCTGCCGCTTCCTTGAGCGCGGCGGAGAGGGCCGTAAGCCACGGCCAGCGGTCGTCGTCGGTCAGCGGCGTGCCCGCGCGCATTTTTTCGACATTGGCCTCGGGATGGTACTTGTCGCCATCGAGGAAGGGCGCATGAAGCGCGCGGCCAAGTGCGGCCCCGACGGTGGACTTGCCGGACGAGCTCACGCCCATGACGATGATGATGCGAGCCGGGTCAGACCGTGGCTGTGAAGGCGCCGTCGACATAGAGGATGTGTCCGTTGACGAAACTGGAAGCGTCGGAAGCAAGGAAAATGGCTGGGGGCCAAGCTCTTCGACCTCGCCCCATCGGCCCATGGGCGTGCGCTTTTCGACCCAGGCGTTGAAGTCCTGGTCGGCGATCAGTGCGGCGTTGAGGTCGGTGCGAAAATAGCCCGGCGCGATGGCATTGACGTTGAGGCCCTTGCCGGCCCAATCGGCCGCCATGCCACGCGTCAGATTGGCTATGGCTGCCTTGGCGGCGCCATAGGGGGCGACCGAGGGGCGGGCGTGGTCGGTCAGGATCGAGCAGATGTTGATGATCTTGCCACGTCCGCGGGCGATCATGCCCTGCGCGACGGCCTGGCTGACGCTGAAGGTGGCGGTGACATGGGTGGACATCATCCGCTCGAAATCGTCGTGGCGGAAGGTTTCGAGCGGGCCGCGGATCTGCATGCCGGCATTGTTGATGAGGATATCGATAGGCCCTATCTCGCCTTCGCAGTGCCGCACGGCTTCGCCGACGCTTTCAGGGCTGGTGACGTCGAAGGCCAGCGCCGCAACCTCGTATCCGGTTTCGGCGAGATCGGCGGCGGCGGCGCCCAAGGCTTTGCCGTCACGGGCGTTGAGCACCACGGCGGCACCGGCGCCGGCCAGAGCCCGGGCCATGGCGAGGCCCAGGCCACGGCTCGAACCGGTGATCAGGGCGCGCTTGCCGCCAAGATCGAAGGGGATTTGCCGTTCATGCCGTTCTCCTCGTCCTCTCTCTTCTAGCCAGCGCCGAAGCCGCACCGCAACCCTTGGCCGCGCTTCCATACCAGCAAGCCGAATTGGTCGAAAATTGCCCGATCCGGTCTTTCCACTGTTACGACTTTATGGTCATTGTCCCCGCCAAGCACTATGCACAAGGCGCATGGCCTGCGCGGACATTTTCGAAGAGGATTGCTTGATGGCGACTGCGGATATCGGCCTGATCGGCCTGGCGGTGATGGGTTCGAACCTGGCACTGAACATTGCCGAAAAAGGCTACACCGTTGCCGTGCACAACCGGTCGCCCGGCCGTATCGACGAATTCGTCAGCGAGGCCAAGGCGCAGGGCCTCGATGGCAATACGATCCCGAAATACGACCTTGCTGACTTCGTGCAGTCGGTAAAGGCGCCACGCTCGATCATCATCATGGTCAAGGCCGGCAAGCCGGTCGACGACATGATCGAGCAGCTTTTGCCCCATCTCGAGCCGGGCGATGCGATCATCGAATGCGGCAACTCGCTTTATACCGACACGCAGCGCCGCTTCGATTATCTCAAGCCCAAGAATATCGGCTATCTCGGCGTCGGCGTGTCTGGCGGCGAAGAAGAAGGCGCGCGCCATGGTCCGTCCATCATGGTGGGTGGTTCCAAGGAGCAGTGGCACAATGCGGAAGCGGTGCTGACCGCCATCGCTGCCCAGTTCAACGGCGAAAGCTGCTGCGCCTATCTCGGCGAGGGCGGGGCGGGCCATTTCGTCAAGATGATCCATAACGGCATCGAATATGGCGACATGCAGATGATCGCCGAAGTCTATGGCGTGATGCGTGATGGCCTCGGCATGACCGCTTCGGAATGCGGCGACGTGTTCAAGAAGTGGAACGAGGGTCCGCTCAACTCGTATCTCATCGAGATCACCGGCCATGTGCTGCATGCCGTGGATGCCGATACCAAGAAGCCGCTTGTCGACCTGATCCTCGACAAGGCCGGCCAGAAGGGCACCGGCGTGTGGTCGGCGATCGTGGCGCAGCAGATGGGTGTGCCGGCGACGGCCATCGAAGGCGCCGTGGCAGCGCGCTCTATCTCGTCGCGCAAGGCAGAGCGCGTGGCAGCCGAAGGCATCTATGGCAGGCCCAACCGTGTGCGCAGCGACGTGACGCTGGACGATCTCGAAAAGGCGCTGCTGGCCGGCAAGATCGTTTCCTATGCACAGGGCTTTGCGGTGATTGCAAAGGCTTCGGAAGAGTTCGGCTGGTCCTTGCCGCTGGCGACGATCGCAAAGATTTGGCGCGCCGGCTGCATTATCCGCTCGCGCTTCCTCGACCAGATGGCTTCGGCCTATAGCAAGGGCGACGCGTCCAACCTTCTGATCGTGCCCGATTTCGTCGCCATCATGAAGGACGCTCATCCCAGCCTGCGCAAGGTCGTGGCCGGTGCCGCTATGGGCGAATTCCCGATGGTCTGCCTTTCGGCCGCGCTCAGCTATTTCGACAGCTATCGTCAGGCACAGGGCACGGCCAACCTGATCCAGGGGCAGCGCGACTTTTTCGGCGCGCATGGTTTCGAGATCGAGGGCCGCGGCGGCGACCTGCACGGCACCTGGCCGAGCACGTTGCAGAACAAGGCTGCGGCTCCTGTGGTGGAGGAGTAGGGCTGGCTCAGCCCACTGAGGTAACCGCACATTCGATTGTCACCCCGGCGAAGGCCGGGGCCCATCTCGAGATCTCAGGATGGTCCCCGCCTACGCGGGGATGACATCGAGGGTGGGGAACGGCTGGTGCTAAAGATCCAGCGTCAGCTGCGGCTCGGGTTCTTCATCGGTCGTGGCGGATAGTCCGTTGAGAAATGCCCGTGCCTGCATCCCGATGAGGCCGCGCTGACGGTCATCCATGCGATCGAGATTGCGATAGGGCATGGCAAGCCGCCGATTGCCGCCGAGCTTGGGGCGGTTTTCGATGAGAAAATGCCAGTACAGCAAGGTGAAGGGGCAGGCGCGTTCGCCTTCCTTGATCTTGGGGCTGTAAAAACAATTGCCGCAATAGTCGGACATGCGGTTGATGTAGGCGCCCGAGGCCACATAGGGCTTAGAGGCCAAGAGGCCGCCATCGGCGAACATGACCATGCCGTGGACATTGGGCAGTTCGACCCAGTCGAAGGCGTCGATATAGACGGCGAGGTACCAGTATTCGATCTGGGCCGGCTCGATGCCGGCGAGCAGGGCGAAGTTGCCGGTGACCATCAGGCGCTGGATGTGGTGGGCGTAGGCGTGGCGGCTGGTGTCGCCGATCGCCTGGGCCATGCAGTTCATGCGCGTATTACCGGACCAGTAGAACCAGGGCAGGTCGCGATGCGCTTCTAGTTCATTGGTCTGCGCGTATTCAGGCATCTTCAGCCAATAGACGCCGCGGATATATTCACGCCAGCCGATGATCTGGCGGATGAAGCCTTCCACAGCGTTAAGCGGTGCATGGCCTTCGAGATAGGCGCGCTCGGCGGCAGCGCAGACTTCGGCGGCGGTGAGGAGGCCGACATTGAGGTAAGGCGAGACCAGACCGTGATGGAGGAAGGGCTCTCCGGTCTTCATCGCATCCTGATAGGTGCCGAAACCGGGCAGGGCCTCGGCGATGAAATGATCAAGGGCGTCGAGGGCCCCGCTACGGGTAACGGCCCACTCGAAGGGTTCGAGGTCGCCGAAATTCTTACCGTAACGGCTGCGAACGAGGTCGATGACTTCGCGCGTGGTCGTGTCCGGTTCCAAGCGGAGCCGCTTTGGGGGCTGGTAGTCGGGCGGCAGCGACTCGCGGTTGTCGACGTCAAAATTCCATTGGCCACCGTCGGGCGACTCGCCCTGCATGAGGAAGCCGGTCAGACGCCGCATCTCGCGGTAGAAGAACTCCATGCGCAGCGACTTGCGATCGCCGGCCCAGCTGGCGAAGCGATCATGGCTGCACACGAAGCGGTCGTCTTCGCGGATGTCGACAGGAATGCCGAGCCGCTCCGACCAACCGTTCATTATGTCGCGAACGCGAAACGCACCGGGTTCGGTGACGACGACGCCGGCGACCCGGTGGCGGGCAAGGGCGCGAGCAAGTTCGCCTTCAAGGTGCTGCGTGTTTCCTTCAGCGTCGAGGCGGACATAATCGACGCGGATGCCTTCGGCGCGCAACTCTTCGGCGAAGTGGCGCATGGCGGAGTAGATGAAGACGAGCTTTTGCTTGTGGAAGCCAACCACTGTCGACTCGCTGCCGACCTCAGCCATGAGGACGACGTCGATCGCGGGGTCGATGTCCCGCAGCGCCGCGACGGATCGGGAAAGATGGTCGCCGAGGATGAAGCGGAGCTTTGCCATGAAGGCACTACGCTCCGTCGCGGCTAGCAGTTCAGTCGACCAGCGACTGGAACATCACATAGCTGTCCACATAGCCGTGAACGGGATGGTTGAAGGCCTTCGGCAGGGTGCCGACGATCCGGAAGCCGAGCTTTTGCCAGAGTGCGACGGCCCCGGTATTGGTCGAGACCACGTGGTTGAACTGGATGGCGCGAAAGCCGCGCTCGCGGGCGCGCTCCAGCGAATGGAAGCACATGGATTTTGCGACACCCTTGCCGCGCGCCTTGGGTTGGTCATGTAGCCGCAATTGGCGACGTGGGCGCCGCCGCCGCGCTGGTTGTGCTGGAGGTAGTAGGTGCCGACCACCGCGCCATCGAGTTCGGCGACGAAGACCTCGTGGGCGGGCATGAACCAGTAGGCCGCGACCGCCGCTTCATCGAGATCGGTGTCGATGGCGTAGGTTTCGCCGGCAGCGAGAACCGGGGCGACGATGGCGAGGATGTCGGCGTGGTCCGCCTCAGCGGCGGGACGAATTGTGATCATCGTCTTCGATCGGCGGCACGCGCACCTGGCCTGGAGGCGGCACTTCGGGGGCGTGGGGGTGGTTGGCGATGGATGGGCGCCGGCCGAGCTCGAAGCGCCAGGAGGCCACGGCGAAAAGGATCAGCGCGGCGAGGACGCTAGCGCTGGCGGCGAGGAAGGGGGCGCCCGGGAAGTAGCTGGCAGCGCCTGGCTCGGTGGTGAAGTGGTAGAAGATCTGGGTTGCCGCGAGTGGTCCGATGATGGTCGCCAGGGAGCTCGCGGCATTGACCGCGCCCTGCAGCTCGCCCTGTGAGTTGTCTGGCACCTGGCGCGACAGAACGCCGTTGATGGCCGGTGGCGCAAGGCCGCTAACGGTGCCTACAAGGATCGATAGGTAAAGCATGTAGACGTCGGCTGAAAAGGCGACGCCGGCGAAGGCGGCGATTGCGGCGAGGAGGCCGATCATGCCGACGGCGGGTTCGCCGATGCCCTTGGATAGGGGACCGGCAAGAACGGCCTGGCTGATGGCAAAGCCCAGGCCGAAGGCGCCCAGCGTGCGGCCGATGGTCGAAGAGGTCCAGTTGAACATTTCGACGGTGAAATAGGAGAAGACCGTCGGAAGAGCCTGCGTCGCAAGCTGCAGGAAGAACAGGACGCCCAGCAGCCAGAGCACGGAGGGGTATTTGCGCAGCGCCATGACCGCGCCGAGTGGATTGGCGCGGCGGATATCGAACTTGCGGCGCGAGGCTTTCGGCAGGCTTTCGGGCAGTACGAACCAACCGAAGAGGAAGTTGGCAAAGGCGAGGCCGGCCGCGGCGTAGAAGGGCACGCGCGGGCCGAATTCGCCCAGTTCGCCGCCGATGACAGGGCCGATGATGAAGCCGAGGCCGAAGGCTGCGCCGATTAGGCCGAAGCGGTGGGTGCGCTTATGAGGCGGAGTTATATCGGCCATGTAGGCCGTGGCCGTCGCGAGGGCTGCGCCAGCGATGCCGGCAATTATGCGGCCGATGAAGAGGTACCAGACGAAGGGCGCAATCGACATCATCAGGTAGTCGAAGGTGAGGCCGAGCAGCGAGATCAGCAGGACCGGGCGGCGGCCGTAACGGTCGGATAGATTGCCGAGAACGGGCGAAAACACGAACTGCATGAACGCATAGGCGAAGACGAGATAGCCGCCGATCACTGCGGCTTGCGCCACGCTGCCGCCCGTCAGGTCTTCAAGCAGCTCGGGCAGAACCGGAACGATGATGCCGACGCCGATCATGTCGATCAGGATCGTGATCAGGATGCAGGTCAGGGTCAGTCGGGAACGCGTCGCAGCTTGCATGCGGTGCTTCGAGCCTTCTTCTTGTCGCGCCCGTCAGAGGGCTGCAATTGACACAGGCTTGCCCGCCAAAGCAAGGGGCGAGGCCGGCCGCGCCTTCACGAGAACGAGCCTTCGGCGAGCGCCTTGTGCTCGTAGATCCACCCCAGACGATCGAGATGGGCGCGTTGGCCCTGCATGGACATGACCGTGTCGCGCGCCAGGCTTAACGGCCAGGGCAGGTGGAAGATGCGCCCGTTCTGTGCCGAAAGCGCGGCAACGCGCCGGACGCGGTCCTGGCGGAGCGCGGCAAATTGGCGGAAGGCGTCTTCGGCGTGTTGGGAGTTCACCAGAAGCGGGGCCAGCACCGCGGCGTCTTCGATGCCCATGGCGGCGCCCTGGGCCTGGAAGGGCACCATGGCGTGCGCGGCATCTCCGAGAAGACCGATGTTGCCGGTGAACCAGGTGCTGGTCGCGACGGTGTAGAGCGGCCATGGGGTCCAGTTAGCGCCAGCCATGTCGAGGATCTCTTCGACGATTGGGCCCGGTCGTAGCGGCTTCGGCTGAGTGCTTTCGTCAGGCTTGGCGGGCATGAACAGGGCCAGATTGGCTTGGCCGCGATGCGGTAGCGGATAGCAGACGAGGTGGAAGCCGGTGCCGAAGAAGACGGAAACGCGACTGGGGTGGATCTGGCCGGCAACGGCCTTCAAGGGCACGAGGGTGCGCCAGGCGATGCGGTGCTGAAATTGCGCTGGCGGGCCGCCGAGCACGTCGCGGCGCGTGCGGGAATGGACGCCATCGGCGCCGATAAAGGCGTCGGCACGGGTGGTGCGGCTTTGGCCGTCCGCTTCGTCGATGGCCACGGTGACGCCGCGGGCGTGGGAGACGACGTCCCACCGACGGACACCGAAGACGATGTCGATATTGGCGAAGCGCCGGCAGGCTTTATAGAGGAGGTCGGCGAGGTCGGCGCGGTGCATGACGGCATAGGGCGAGCCGAAACGCTGCCGCACGATGGGGCCGAGTTCCATGCTGAGTAGGGGACGTCGTGCGCCCTGGCGGTAGACGTCGAGCGCTTCGGGCTCGAGGCTGAGGCGGGTCAGCGATTCATCGAGTCCGAGTTGACCGAGCACGAACCGCGCGTTGGGACTGATCTGGAGGCCGGCACCAAACTCTTGCAGCGTCTGGCTTTTTCGAGGACAACGACGGTCGCGCCCCATTTGGCGAGGGCGAGCGCGAGGGTCAGGCCGGAGATTCCAGCGCCGGCGATGATGAAGGAGCGGCCCTCGGCGGGCATGGTCAGACTCAGGCGGCGCGGGGCTCGAAGACTGCGGAGGCGGGGTTGGAATGACCAGCACCGAGCTCAGTTTTATAGACGTAAAGCGTTGAGCAATAAGGACAAACGATCTCGCTATCCTTGCCCATGTCGAGGAAGACATGGGGGTGATCAAAGGGGGCAGGGCGCCGACGCACTGGAATTCCTTGGAGCCAACTTCGATGGCGCGGAGGCCTTCGGTGTTGTGGAAGTGCGGAGTCGTGCCGTGGGCCATGGAGGGTCCTGGAGGGTCTTGATGAATGCGTTCTGAACATAGCCAAAGGGATCGCCCAAGAAAAGCGCAAAGGCCTTGCTTTTGTCACCGGGAGCCGCAAAACCCAGACAAGCAACCAGCGGAGCGATCATGCCCAGCTTCACCACTTCAGGCCTCGAACTTGCCTACGAGACCCATGGCTTGGGCGAACCGATTCTTCTGATCCATGGCTTTGCGTCGAGCGGGAAAGTCAACTGGATCGATACGGGTTGGGTGGAGACGCTGACGGGCGCGGGCTATATGGCGATCACGCTCGACAATCGCGGCCATGGGCAATCGGCGAAGCCGCACGATCCGGAGCTTTATTATCCAACGCAAATGGCTGGCGATGCGCTGGTGCTCCTGGATCATCTGGGGATCGAGCGGGCCGGGGTGATCGGTTATTCGATGGGCGCGCGCATTGCCGCTTTCCTTGCCTATGATCACCCGGAGCGGGTGGCCGCGATGGTGTTGGGCGGCATGGGCGTCAATCTCATCAATGGGCTGACCGACGGCAATGACATCATTGCCGGTTTGCGGGCGCCGGGGCTGGCCGATCTGACGCATCCGACGGCGCGGCAATTCCGCATTTTTGCCGATCACACGGGCTCGGATCGGGAGGCGCTGGCGGCTTGCATGGAAACCTCGCGTCAGCCAATGGCGCGCGCCGATGTGCGGCGCATCGCCGTGCCGGTACTGGTGGCGGTGGGCGAGGCCGACGAAATGGCGGGCCGGCCAGAGCCCTTGGCGGAAATTTTGCCGGAAGGCGAGGCCTATCTCATCCCCAAGCGCGACCATATGCGGGCGACCGGGGACAAGCTTTTCAAGGCTGCGGCGCTGGAGTTTTTGAGCAGGACATTTCCGCCTCGTTCAATTTCGTGAACCAAATGCTCAGCAGAGGCTTTGTTTGGAAGAACGATCTGCCTTATATCGGTGTTTCTCGATAAACGCGGAGTCTGGCGAGATGAGCGGCAATGCCAAGAAGTCGGTGCAGATCCAATCGGTAGATCCGGTATGGGAAGCCGTGCGCGCCGGGGCTCGCCAGATCCTCGACAACGAGCCGTCCCTGGCCAACCTCGTTTTGTCCACGGTTCTCAATCACGACAGTTTCGAGGAAGCGCTGGCCCATCGCTTAGCTGCGCGGCTCGATCATGAAGACGTTTCTGCCGACCTCATTCGCCAGGCCTTTGCCGAGACGCTGCGTGACGATCCCGAGATCGGCATCGCGGCCCGTGTCGATCTGGCGGCGACCATGGAGCGCGATCCGGCCTGCCATCGCGCCGTCGAGCCGCTGCTTTACTTCAAGGGTTACCAGGCAATCCAGACGCATCGCTTCGCCCATGCCATGGTCAAGGCCGGTCGACGCGATTTTGCGCTTTATCTTCAGAGCCGGTCGAGCCAGGTGTTCCAGGTCGACATCAACCCCGCCGTTCCCATGGGGAAGGGCATCATGCTCGATCACGGCACCGGCCTCGTTATCGGGGAGACTGCGGTTGTGGGCGACAATGTCTCGATGCTGCAGAGCGTGACGCTGGGCGGCACGGGCAAGTCGGATCAGGATCGTCACCCCAAGATCGGCAATGGCGTGCTGATCGGCGCGGGTGCGAAAGTGCTCGGCAATATCAAGGTCGGCGATTGCTCGCGCATCGGGGCCGGTTCGGTCGTGCTCAAGGAAGTGCCGCCGCGGGTGACGGTGGCCGGGGTTCCGGCCAAGGTCATCGGTGAAGCCGGCTGTGCGCAGCCTGCCCTGGTCATGGACCAGATGGTGCTCGTTTACGATCAAGTCAGCTAGGATCTGCCCACCTTCATCTGATGGCGGCCTGCACGTTTGGCGTGAGCGGAGATGCATCTCTATTGGTTCGAAACGAACGCAAGGGGGCTCTGCGGCGTTTTACCGGATAAGACCGGTGCGCAGGGGTTGCCAGCCTTGGTCGAGGCACTAGATTGCCGGCACCCCGAACAGCCAAGGAATGTGCTCGTGAACCATCCCGAGATCATCAAGCTTCAGAAATTTTTGCAGCAGAAGTTCAACAACAAGAACATCGACGTGCGTCCGCGTGCCAAGCTCAACGACTCCGTCGAGGTGTTTTTGGGTGACGAGTCGATCGGCCTGATCCATGCCGACGATGAAGACGGCGACAAGTCCTATATCTTCAACATGTCGATCCTCGATATCGACCTCGAAGATATCGACTGATCAGAGCGCGCCGATCTGGCCCAACCAAAGGGCCAGTTCGTCATCGAAGCGGCGCCAGTCGGCCAGCGCCGTGGAGTCGAACTTGAGCACAGCGGCAATGCCGCTTTGCAGGTGAATGGTGCGCAGGCAGCTGTCGGGAAGGCTGGGATCGACCTCGATCGCGCACTTGGCGACAAAGGGATTGGGCGAGAGCGCGTCGTACCAGACGGTTTCGCCTTCATAGCCTTCCCGCGCCATCATGGGCTTGCCCACCAGCCCCGGATAGCCTTCCCTCGTTCCAGAACCAAATTGATGCAGGTAAACGCGATCCAGCAATTCGCTGCTGGCGCTTGCGCGGCTGCGTGGCAGAAGGGTGACTTCGACCGGTAGCGGCTTGGCGTCGGCAGAGAGATCGAGATTGAACCTAAGATCGACCTGGCTGGCAAAGCCGCCCTTGATCTGCTCGCCATAGCGGAACCAATTGGCCGGAATGTTGAGCTCGCGACCGCCGATCGTCTGCTGCACGAGGTTTGCGTCTGCGAGCTGGGGCTCAACGAGGCCGCCGGAGCGTCCTGCCTGGTCGATGACGTAGGCAAAGCCGACAGCCACAAGCAGAACCAGCAGCGTCAACCCTGCAAGATTGTAGGGGATGCCGGCGCCGTATGAACGGCTATCTGCCTCTGTGGAAAAGCTCATGACCGAATTAACCAAGCTTTGTTCGCGGGGATGACAGCCATTAGGGCAGCCAATATGCTTAACAAATCGTAAAGAGTTTGGGTCGGGCTACGGCTGGCGAGGGATTGATCATGAGCAAGGAATTGCTGTTGGCGGCGTTCTTGATCGGCGTGGGTCTGTGTCTTTCGGGCGCGGGGACGCACTTTTACCAGTGGCGCACCAAGCAGCAGGCGATGCTGCGGCTGGACGGCAAGACAACGCTGGGCGCCTTTGGGCACCTGGTGATGAGCTTTGTGTGCGGGCCCTACATCATGCTGCAGGTCGGCTGGCGCCAGGAAAAAGATGGCACGCTATCGATGACGTCGGTCTTGATCTCGGCCGTTGTCGCTTTTGGCTGGGCCTTCATCACCGGTCTTTTGTTCTTGAGCCTTTATGTATCGCTGCCGCTCTAAATAGCGCGGCCGGCGCTGCTTTCGCAGGCCGGCCTTGCTCTTCAGACCCCTATCAGGGGCGGGGTCCGGAACTGGTCAGTTGGTGCTGGCGGTGGCGACCACGGTGTCGCGGCTGTCGAGCATGTCGACCCACTGGCCGGCGTCGGACTGCGACTGGCGCTTGATGAACTTGTAGGGCGTGTCACTCCACAGATCGATCGAGCCAACCTGGTTGTCGAGAACGAGGTCGCCGCGGTCGGTGCGGGCGATCAGGACGGCATGGCCATTGCCATTGGCTTCCTTGACCACGGCGATCATCAGGGTGGAGGGTGCCAGCCGGCAGCGATCAGGTCGCGGCGCTTGATCAGTGCAAAATCTTCGCAATCGCCGTAGCCGTTCGGGTAGGTCCAGAATTCGGCCGTCTGGTAGAGCTGCTCGTCGGTGACGGGGACGATGGTCTGGTTGTAGTAGGCGTTGATCGAGACCAGCTGCTGCCAGGTGGTGTCGTCGAGCGCCGTTGCCGGGACGACCTTATCGTTGCGCTGGCATTCTGCCGGACGGGACTTGCAGAATTCGAGATGGCCGACGGGGATGGAGGTCGGCGTTTCGGCATCTGGATATAGGCGACGTTGGTGAAGTCGTTTGCCGTGGCCGGGGCCGCGAGCGCCAGAAGCGCGCTGCACACCATCGCCGCCAGCCAGTTCTTGTTGATTGCCATTCGTCGTCTCCCTGATGGAGACCACGTTAGGCGGCGCGGCTTAGGCGGTTCGGAAAACTAAGCGCCAAGTTTTATGCGAATTGTATCAAGTGTTTTCAGGCGGCGTTTACCACGCCGGTCTGGCTAGTTCATGCGCAGGTTTTGCTGCACCACGGTCAGCATTTCCTGGGCCGAAGCGAACTCGACGGCGACGCCATTCTGGAAGTGACGAACCACGCGGGCGCGCATGCGACCTAGGGTGATCGGCGTGCCCATGGCCGGGCGGACATCGAGCTCGACGGCGGCGCCGGAAAGCGAAATATCGATGATCTTGCAATTGTAGCGGCGGCCATCGTCGAGCACGACGGTGGAGTGACGAATGTCCGGGACGACGCGTTCGTGGCGGCGATCCTCGGGCAGGTTGAGCAGATCCTTGTTGGCGAGCCAGGTGAGCTGCGCCGCCATCTTGTCGCGCTTGCGGGCGGAAGCGGCGATATCCATGAGGAAGCCGCCTTCAACCTGGCTCAAAATCGTGCCCTCGATGCGGCCGAGATGGTCGAGATAGGCGATGACCTTTTCGCCCACAATGCCGGCGACCGGGGCAATGACCAGCGCGTCGCCGGGCGACATGGACAGGACTTGGCAGGGGAATTCGCGGCGATCGGCCAGCATGTAGCGGCCGAGAATGGAGACGTTGACGCGCTGGAAGCGACGTTCGCTCGCCGGGCTCAGCGAGAAGGCAGAGTTGAGGGGCGCGGCGATATCGTCACTCAGCATGCGTCAACCTGTTCCACGCCCTGCAAAAACTTACAGCGACGTTACAGGGTTTTGGTTAATACATAGTGAGAACAGGTCTTGCAAAGCGCCCCAAAAGCTCCGCCCGAAAGTTTTAGGTTCGTCCACCATCAATGACGGCAAGATGGGCATATCGGCGGGCCGAGCGACCGAAAACTGTGGTCGGGAGGGCCATGGGCGCGCCGCCGCCATGGGCGAAGGCAACGTCGTTGACGACGCTGGAAACCACTTCGCGCACGTTGTCTTCGGCCGCGATCTCGTCCGGCCAGATCAGCCGCAACCCGGTGATGCGCTGTTCGATCACCGGCTGGACACCCAGCCAATAGGGCTCGTCGAGCGCCGACATGGAGCCGAGGACGCGGGTATGGGTCGAGCCATTGTGCCGAAGCGGCATCAGGATGGTTTCGAAGCTGACCTTGGTGTGGAGGGCAGTGGTGCCCTGGAAGGTCACGAGCGCGACGGCATGATCTTCGGTGACGGCGCGGATCAGCGTCTCGATGGCGTCGCTGTCGCGGTCATGCCAGAGCGCGGAAAAAGAGCGGCCCTTGAGCTCGCGGCAATAGGCGGTGCAAAGGTGCGACCCTGCCAGACGGAAGCTGAACTTGTCGGCATCGTCGAGCTCGAGGATAAAGGTGTTCGCAAGCGCTTCACGAATGCGGGTCGGGTCGATGTCGCGGCGATCGGGCGCGCTGCGGGAACCCCGAATCGTGTTCCAATAGGTGTAGAGCGTCTTGGTGCTCGGCATCTGCATGGGTAAGTCCGCTTTTGGTGATCCGGAGACCTCCCCTGAGGTCCGCCCGCGACGCAGTGACAATCGCAAAAGGCGGGACGGAAAGCCCGCTTAAAGAATAGTTAAGGTTAACGCCTGTGGCGATTTGTGGACAAGTTAACGCCAAAGCCCGCAGCGCCGCCGTTTGAGGACATTACGCATGAGTGAAGAAGCGCAAACGCCGACGCCGCCGCAGCCTCCGGCGCATGAGCCGGTGTTTCTCCTGCCCGCGGCGGTCACCGGCCTTGCGGGGCTGATGGTGTTGATTCACCTGGCATCAACCCTTGTTCTTAACGAAGAGGGTCTGATCGAGCTCCTCTACTGGTTCGCGTTCCAACCCTATCGCTTCGTGCTGGCGGGGGAGGACATCAGCTATGCCCTGCCGCTGATCTGGTCGCCGGTGACGCATGCGCTTCTGCATGGCGGATGGGATCACCTGCTGATCAACGTCGCGTGGCTCGTGATCTTTGCGACGCCGCTGACCCGCCGCTATGGGGCAGGGCCGATGCTGGCGATCTTTGCGGTGTCTTCGATCGCGGGGGCGGGCTTTTTCGCGGTGACGACGCTTTATGACGGTGTCTACCTGATCGGCGCCTCGGGCGGGGTCGCGGGGCTGACGGGGGCGGCGATCCGCTTCATCTTCCAGCCGGTGGTCGTGGCCCGCCATCCCGAAACCGGGCAGCCGGTGGTTTTGGGGCGGCGGCTTGCCAGCATCAGGGAAGTGTTCGTGCATCCCTCGTCGCGCTGGTTCGCGCTGATCTGGCTCTTACTCAACGCGGCGGTGCCTTTGATCCCCATGATCACCGGCGCGGCGATCAATGTCGCCTGGCAGGCGCATCTTGGCGGCTTTGCCGCGGGCTTTTTCCTGGTGCCGATCTTTGAACGGCGTCAGGAGCCGTAGACGGCTTTGGGATCAAAGAGGCGGGGCAGGCCGGTGTCTTCGAGCCTGGCTTCGCCCGCGTCGACGGTAACGCGGCGGTAAAAGCAGCTCTTGCGGCCGGTGTGGCAGGCGGCGCCGCGGCCGGTCTGACGCACGGTCATCACTAGACAATCCTGGTCGCAATCGGTGCGGAGCTCGACCACTTCCTGCAGCTCGCCGGAGGTTTCGCCCTTTTTCCAGATCGACTGGCGGGAGCGGGACCAGTAGTGCGCGATGCCGGTCTCGAGCGTCAGCGAGAGAGTTTCGCCGTTCATATGGGCGACCATCAGCACGTCGTTGCTGCCGGCTTCGACGGTGACCACGGTGATGAGGCCGTTGGCATCGAAGCGCGGAGCGAAGGCGGTGCCTTCTTCGAGCGCCGCGTGGTCGAGCGATGTGGGATCGGTGAAGGCGATGGTCATGGAAGCGTCAGCGCACCATGGCGAAGAAGCGGTCCTGCTCGACGCGGTCTTCGGCGAAGACGCCGGTGAAGCGGTGGGTAACGGTCTTGACGTCGTGGGCGCGCACGCCGCGCATGGTCATGCACATATGCTCGGCTTCGAGCATGACGGCAGCGCCGCGCGGCCCGAGGTTTTCGTTGATGGCGTCGATGATCTGCGCGGTCATGGTTTCCTGCGTCTGGAGGCGCCGGGCATAGACTTCGACGAGGCGGGCGAGCTTGGAAAGCCCAACTACGCCGTCATGCGGGAGGTAGGCGATGTGGGCCTTGCCGAAGAAGGGCACCATGTGGTGCTCGCAATGGGCGTAGAAGGGAATGCCCTTAACGAGGACGAGATCGTCATAGCCGCCGACTTCCTTGAAGGTCTTGGAAAGGACGTCCTTGGCGCTGAGATCGTAGCCGGCAAAGAGTTCGCCATAGGCCTTGGTGACGCGGGCAGGGGTGTCGAGCAGGCCCTCGCGGCGCGGATCATCGCCGGCCCAGGCAATCAGGGTGCGCACCGCGGCCTCGGCCTCCTCGCGGGTCGGGCGGGGCGCTGGATCGTTGGCGGGCGTAATCGATTTGGGGGCGTTCACTCGGGCGTCCATTCGGTCAAGCTCCTTGCCTGCAACCGGTACTCACTACGCGACGAATGGCGCGCTGGATCTTCGACGGGGTCTTACCCTGACAGCAGAAACGAGAGCTCCTATATATGAGCGGAGCAGTTGCGGAACAAGAAACAGAATTGTCGGCGCCATGGAGCTAAGCGATCTCTATTCCGAGAAGATCCTGGATCTGGCGGGAAATGCCCCCAGCCGGGGCGGCTTGCGGCGCCGGACGCGAGTGCGCGCAAGGTCAGCCGGGTCTGTGGGTCGCTGATCGAGGTCGATGTGGTCGTTCGCGGCGGGATCATCACCGCCTATGGGCACGATGTTTCGGCCTGTGCACTGGGGCAGACCTCGGCGGCGATCGTGGCGCAGCAGATCGTCGGAACGCCGGTCGCCGAGTTCGTCGAGGTTCGCGACGCCATGCAGGCGATGCTCAAGGGCGATGGTGTGCCGCCGACGGGCAGGTGGGATGATCTCAAATATCTCGAGCCGGTGCGGGGCTATCCCAATCGACACATGTCGACCATGCTCGTCTTCGATGCCGTGGCTGCCGCGCTGGAAAAGATCGAGTCGCAGCAGGAAGTTGCGACGGCGGGCTGATGCAAAGAGTCATCGATCTTTTCTGGCGTGCGGTTGACCTGCCGTTCAAGTCCGTCGCCGTCGTGTTGATCACGGGCTATCGCTACTCGCTGTCGATGTTCATGGGGCGGACCTGCCGGCACGCGCCCAGTTGCTCGGAATTCACGCGCGACGCCATCTGGCGGTTTGGGTTCTGGCCTGGCGGCTGGATGGGACTGGCGCGCGTCGTGCGCTGCCGGCCGGGCGGCACGCATGGCTATGATCCGGTGCCGGAAGTGCTGCCGGATGCGGGCAGATGGTGGCGGCCGTGGGGATATGGGCGGTGGGCTTAGTGCCACGACCTCGTGGTTCGAGGCTGCGCTGACGCTCTGCACCTCACCATGAGGTCTACTCTTATGCCCGCATGGCTTCGGGCTGGCATGGAATGTAAATCATGCTATTCAGGCCGCCTCATAGCTCTTTAGCTTTTCTGGAGTTTCCAAAATGTCGATCAAGGTGACGTTCCCCGATGGTGCTGCTCGCGACTATACGCGCGGCACTACCGGCACCGAGATCGTGGAGGGAATCTCGAAGTCGCTGGCCAAGAAGACGGTGGCGATGAAGTGGAACGGCGTCTTGTCCGATCTTTCGGACGCGCTCGACGCCGATGGCAAGATCGAGTTCGTGACGCGCGACAGCGGCTCCAAGGATGTGCTTGAGCTGATCCGGCACGATGCCGCGCACGTCCTGGCGGAAGCGGTGCAGGAGCTTTGGCCCGATACGCAGGTGACGATCGGTCCGGTGATCGACAATGGCTTTTACTACGACTTCTACCGTCCGGACGGGCCGTTCACGGAAGACGAGCTGCGCACGATTGAAAAGAAGATGAGCGAAATTGTCGATCGCGGTGCGGCATTTACCAAGGAAGTTTGGAGCCGCGACCAGGCCAAGGCCTGGTTTGCAGCCAAGGGCGAGGCTTTCAAGGTCGAGCTGGTCGACGCCATTCCGGCTGACCAGTCGATCAAGATGTATGCGCAGGGGCAGTGGAAGGATCTCTGCCGCGGGCCCCATATGCGCAGCGTCAAGGATGTCGGCCAGGCTTTCAAGCTGACCAAGGTTGCCGGCGCCTATTGGCGTGGCGACAGCAATCGCGAAGTGCTGAGCCGCATCTACGGCACGGCTTTCCCGAGCAAGGAAGAACTCGACGCGCATCTTTACATGATGGAAGAGGCCGAAAAGCGCGACCACCGCAAGCTGGGCCGCGAGATGGACCTCTTCCACATGCAGGAGGAGGCGCCTGGCCAGGTGTTCTGGCACCCCAATGGCTGGAGTATCTATGTTGCGCTGCAGGACTATATGCGGCGCATGCAGCGCGCCGATGGTTATGTCGAGGTGAACACGCCGCAGGTCGTCAGCCGCAAGCTCTGGGAAGCTTCGGGGCACTGGGACAATTACCAGGAGAACATGTTTATCGTCGAAGTGGACGAGGAACATGCCAAGACCAAAACGGTCAATGCGCTGAAACCCATGAACTGCCCCTGCCACGTGCAGGTGTTCAACCATGGCCTCAAATCCTATCGCGACCTGCCGCTACGCATGGCCGAGTTCGGCTCCTGCAACCGCTATGAGCCGTCGGGCGCCCTCCATGGCATCATGCGCGTGCGCGGATTCACTCAGGACGACGCTCATATCTTCTGCACGGCAGACCAGATCGAAGCTGAAACCAAGAAGTTCATCGACTTTCTGGCGCATGTTTATGCCGACATGGGTTTTACCGACTGGCGCATCAAGCTCTCGACGCGCCCGGAAAAGCGCATCGGTTCGGAAGATAGCTGGGATCGGGTCGAGGCCGCGCTCGGCAATGCCTGCAAGGCAGCCGGCTACGATTATACCATCTTCCCCGGTGAAGGCGCCTTTTATGGCCCCAAGCTCGAATTCGTTTTGACCGACGCGATCGGCCGCGACTGGCAGTGCGGAACGCTGCAGGTCGATCCGAACCTGCCGGAGCGGCTGGGCGCGGAATATGTAGGCGCGGACGGCGCCAAGCACCATCCGATCATGCTGCACCGTGCGGTGCTTGGCAGCTTCGAGCGCTTCATCGGTATCCTCATCGAAAACAGCTCGGGCAAACTGCCCTTCTGGCTGGCGCCGCGGCAGGTCGTCGTCGCGACCATCGTTTCGGAAGCGGACGAGTATGCGGAAAAGCTTGTGCGCCAATTGCGCGACGCCGGCATCCGCGCCGAGATCGATACGCGCAACGAGAAGATCAACTACAAGGTGCGCGAGCATTCCGTCGGCAAGGTGCCGCTGATGTTCGTGGTCGGCAAGCGCGAGGCCGAGGAGGGCACCGTGTCGGTCCGCCGTCTCGGCACCGAAGGCCAGCAGGTGCAGCCCTTCATGGACGCGCTGGTGTCGCTGATGGCCGAAGCGACCCCGCCGGACCTTCGCGACGCGGCCAAGAAGGCCGCTTGATGCCGCAACGTCCGTCCAATCGCGAGATGAAGGCGCTCTATCATCTGGGCGAGGACAATGTCCTTGGCCCAGATGACTTCAAGGATATCGGCGAAAAGACCTTTGCCGGCATGCTGAAGAAGAAGTGGGTGGAAGAGGCCGGTCCGGGCAAGTTCCGGACCACCGAAAAGGGCCGCGTCATCCATGATGAGGAAGTGTACTTCACCGGGCGCTGGAAGCGATGAAAGACCCCCACCCAACCTCCCCCTTTAGAAGGGGGGAGGAGTGTGCCGGTGGGAGTGGATGGGTGGTGCCACTAGCACGATAGGTTCCTCCCCCTTCTTCAGGGGAGGGTAGGTGGGGGTCCTGTGGCAGAACCGATTTTCATCACGCGGACTGTGTTCATCGATCCCTCTGAGATCGATGAAAGCTTCGTGCGGGGTTCGGGGCCGGGCGGGCAGAATGTCAACAAGGTCGCGAGCGCCGTGCAGTTGCGCTTCGATCTTTGGAATTCCCCCAACATTCCTGAGCCGATGAAGCGGCGGGTGGCGGCTCTGGCGGGTAGCCGGATGACCAAGGAGGGGTGATCGTCATCACCTCCAATTCGCACCGCGACCAGCCGCTCAATCGCGCCGAGGCACTGGCGCGCCTGGTGGCTTTGCTGAAGGAAGGCGCGTATCCGCCAAAGCCGCGCATCGCAACGCGGCCGACGCTGGCCTCCAGCAGCGGCGCCTCCTGGGCAAGTCCATCCGCTCCGATATCAAGCGCCACCGCAGCGGGCCGGTGGGCGAAGACTGATCACGAAAAGAGGGTGCCATGTCGGCCAATAGTCTAAAATTCGGCACTAGCGGGTTGCGCGGTCTTTCGGTCGAGCTCGAGGGGCAAGCGGCGCGGCGATATACAAGGGCCTTTATCGAGCATCTGCGAAAGCATGATCTGCTTGGCAGTGGCAAGGTTTTCATCGGCCGCGACTTTCGTCCGTCGAGCCCCGCGATCGCTCGCGATTGTGCGATTGCCATCGCCGCCGAAGGCTTGCAGCCGGTCGATTGCGGCACTCTGCCGACACCGGCGCTGGCGCTTCACGCCATGGCAGCAGACAGTGCTTCCATCATGGTCACAGGCAGCCACATTCCCGCTGACCGCAATGGGCTCAAATTCTATCGGCCGGACGGCGAGATCAGCAAGGATGACGAAGCCGGCATCCTGGCAGCGTTGCGGGACCAGCCCGTCGCCGATCGGGAGTTCGACATTGCGGACGAGGCACAGGCAGCGCTTGAGCGCTATGTGGCGCGTTATCAGGCCCTTTTGCCAGATGGCGAACTCAGCGGCTTCAAGATCGGTGTGTTCGAGCATTCGACGGTCGCGCGGGATCTTCTCCATTCGCTGCTCCGCCATTTTGGTGCCGAGACGGTGAGCCTCGGGCGTATCGATGGTTTCGTGCCCGTGGATACCGAAGCCTTTTCCGACGCTGTGTTCGAGCCGCTGCCCCATTGGCTGGCCGAGCATCAGCTCGATGCGATCGTGTCCGCCGATGGCGATGGCGACCGACCGCTGCTGATGGACGGGCGCGGCGCCTTCGTGCGGGGCGACGTCCTGGGTCTTTTGACGGCGCGCTTTTTGGGCGCTGAGACCGTGGTGACGCCGGTCACGTCCAATTCGGGCATCGAGCGCACGGGTTCGTTTGCCCAGGTGATCCGCACCAGGGTCGGCTCGCCTTATGTCGTGGCCGCCATGTCCGGAGCCGACAGCGCCGTTGTCGGTTTTGAGGCCAATGGGGGCACGTTTATCGGCAAAGGTGTTGTTGCGGCGGGAGCATCCTTGCCCGAATTGGCGACGCGCGATGCCGTTCTGCCGATCCTCGCGGTGCTCGGGCTTGCGGCGCGCGACGGCAAAGCTCTCGACGTGATCGTTTCGGAACTGCCTCTCCAGCATGCTCTGTCCGATCGCCTGCAAAATGTTCCAAGCGACCGCAGCGCGGCGTTTTTGAGCCGTCTCACGGACAACGCTGATTATGCAGCTAAGCTCTTTGCGCCGTATGGCATCGAGAAGATGGCCAATATCGACGGGCTGCAGGTCACGACGGCAGAAGGCGACATGGTGCATTTCCGGGCGTCCGGGAATGCGCCCGAGTTGCGGTGCTATGTGGAAGGGTCAAGCCCCGAAAAAGCGCAGGAGCTTTTGGCATGGGGCCTCAAGACCGCGGCAGCTGAGGTTGCCTGACACGCACTCAGTAATTCTCGCCCAAGTGGCTCGGGGCATTCAGTAAACCTTACAATTGACGCCTAGGTTGGCGCAGACTTTACTCCGTTAAGACATTGTTAATCTTCTTGCACGGCCCGAAGGCCTTGCCGGCAGTACAACGCTTGACGGATGTTGGACCATGACGCTGTTCGACTATGCGCTGCCGGAGAATGCGATCGGGCGAGACCGCCTTGGTGTGGCAGGCGGCGATAGCCAAAGCGGCCTGACTTTATTGCTCGGCCAGCCGGTCGTGCTTCGAGCAAAGCCTTGGGCATTGCTTGCTAAGAGGCTCGTGGACATCGCCGGAGCGGGCGCGGGACTGGTTTTACTGTCGCCCGCGCTGGTTGCGATCGCTGTGGCCGTAAAGGTCACGAGCCCCGGGCCAGTGCTGCTGGCGCAGACGCGGGAGGGGTGGGGCGGGCGCTTGTTCTCGATGTATAAGTTCCGCACCATGTATGCGGATCGCTGCGACTTGGCGGGTACTACGCAACCGGCGGGGATGACCCCAGGATCACAACGATTGGATATCTGTTGCGGCGGACCAGCATGGATGAGTTGCCGCAATTGCTGAACGTTCTTCTTGGCCAGATGTCCCTGGTGGGGCCGCGTCCGCATGTGCCTGAGATGCTCGCGGGCGACGTGCTCTATGCCGAGCTTGTGCCCGAATATACCCAGCGTCACGCGGCAAAGCCCGGGCTTACGGGCTGGGCGCAAGCGAACGGGTTTCGGGGATCGACCAGGGAAAGAAGCCGTGCCATCGCCCGCGTGCATCACGACCTGGCCTATATTCAGAACTGGAGCCTGGCGCTGGATTTCAGGATCATGGCGCGAACGCTTGTCCGCGAGTTCACCTATGCCAGCGGAAGCTGATCCAGAGGTTCGCTATCCGAGTTCCTGCGAGTAGTAGTGCGCATAGTGCCGGTGCCAGGACGATGCGGCGATTTCTTGTCGGTTGAGTACAGGGATCAGCACATTGCGCTCGTCGATGGCACTGTCGAGCGCCAACAGCGACTTGCGAACGTCCTGCTGGCTGGTGGACGCCCATTGGACAAGCAGGATAACGGCGTCCGCCTTGCGGGCGATGTAGAGGCCGTCGACGACCGGGCCCAGGGGCGGCGTATCGAGTATGACGATGTCGAAGGCTTGCGCGGCGCCGGCGATGAGTTTGTCGAAATTGCGGCTGGTGACAAGCTGATCGGTTGCACCGGCTGAACGGTGGGAGCCGAGGAGTGCCAGCAGCTTGGTGTCCTCGTCCTGACCATGGCGCTTTTCAGCGCGGTGCCGGGGTCCTGGGCAGCTAGGGCGTCGATCAGTCCACGAGAGGGCGCCAGGCCCAGATGTTCGTGGAGGCCGGGGCGACGGAGATCGCAATCGACCAAAAGCGTGTTGCGGCCGGAGAGGGCATAGGATTGCGCCAGCGCCAGCGCGGCACTGGTCTTGCCTTCGCCCGGAACCGTCGAGGTGACGACAACGACAGGCGCCCGGTCCTGACCGTTGATGTTCTTTTTGGCTAGCTGGTGGTCGATATTGGTGCGAATCCGCCGGATGGATTCCGAGAAGGCCGACAGGGGCGCTTCAAGCACGAGATCGGAGACGCTGTTGTGGCTCGAGGGCGTCTTGGCGCGCGGGATGGTCAGCGCCATGTTGGTCTTTGCCAGCGCTGCCAACTGCTCGTCGGTGGTGATGCCGCCGATGAAGTGTTCGTAGATGAAGGCGACGCCGATCCCGAGGGCGAGCCCAGAGAGAGCCACAAGGATCAGCGACAGGCCGGTATTGGGAAAGCTGGCATGGGCCGGTCGCAGGGCAGGCGAAACGACGCGACTGTCGGCGAGCTGCATCGTGGCTTCCGCCTGCAATTGCTGCGAGCGGGCCTGCAGCTGGTCATATTGCTGTCGCGCCAGCTCGGCCTGTTGCTGCAGGTCGTAGATTTCGGCAAGCGTATTGGAGGAAAGATCGGAGGCGAGGATGGCGCGCTGCAGCGCCTGCAGCTGGGCGGCCTCGTCGGCCTGGATTTGCTGCAGGGCGGCGCGCTTGTCTTCGATCAGGGTCGATGCACGGGCCTGAAGCTCAAGATCGGTGAGCGTTGGGTCAGCCAATGTATTTGCGATCCTCGCATAGTCGCCGCTGGCCAGTGCGGTTTGTAGGGTCGCTTGCTCGGCTGCGGCGGCCATGCGCAGCGCGCCGAGGCGATCGACTTCGCTTCTGATGCTCGAGAGTTCCGGATTGCCGGTCTGCTCGATAATGGTCGCAAGGTTGTCGCCGACATAGCGATCGAACGAACCGTCGGAAGCGATCACCGCCTGCCGTGCGGCGCCCAGCTGGTGCAGAACAAGGTCGCGGGCGTCGATGGTGCTTTGCACCTTCGCGGAAAGTTGGGTCTCGATGTAGGCGGCCGCGACAGCGTTGGCGAGGAGAGATGCTTGATCGGCGTTCTCGGAAGCGACGGAAATCGAGAGCAAAAAGGTGCCCCGATTGCGTTCGACGCTGACCATGCGCGACAGCTTGGCGAGCGCTTCCTGTTGCGCTCCCTCCGGCGTGTTGTTTGCCGGTTCAAGAAGGCGGAGAAATCCGAGCAACTGAGAGAGGGTGCCGGAGCCGGCTCGGAATTCTGGATTGTTGACGAGGTCATGTTCTTCGATGACGGTCAGCAGGACATTGTCGGATTTGGCCAGCAGGACTTCGCCCTCAATGCGGGCATCGACGGCGTTCGACGCGCCGACCTGCGCCTGCGGGTCGAGCAAGTTCTTGTCGGCCGGATCCACCATAACCAAAGCCGTAGCCGTGTAGATCGGCGTCATGGTGAGGATGACCGAGCCCGCAACAAGCAATGTTGCAAGAAAGACGATAATAATCAGGCGAACCTGTCGCTGCAGGAAGCCGAACGCTGAACGAAGGTCAATCTCGCCACCCATATTGACCGCTCCCAGTCACCCAAGGCCGATGTTAGCGCTTGTACGTAGCTTGGCAATGGAGAGGCGGAAATATTGTTAAGCCGACGACTGCTACACAATATACGTACGCAAAAATTTCGTCGTGACGAGGTATTGCAGACAGCGAGATTTTGAGATGCACTAACCCTTACGGATGAATACGTGGGGGCACGTGTTGGGGAACAATCGGGTCGCGCTGATTACCGGAATTACCGGTCAGGATGGCGCTTATCTAGCGCAGCTCTTGCTCAACAAGGGTTATACCGTTCATGGCGTGAAACGAAGATCTTCTTCGTTTAACACTGGCCGCATCGAGCAGATCTATCAGGATCCGCACGAAGATAATCAGCAATTCACGCTGCATTACGGCGACCTGACCGACTCCACCAACATGATCCGCATCGTTCAGGACACGCAGCCTGACGAAATCTATAACCTTGCGGCGCAGAGCCATGTTCAAGTCAGCTTCGAAACGCCTGAATATACGGCCAATGTCGACGGCATCGGGACGTTGCGCTTGCTGGAGGCCATCCGCATCCTCGGCATGACCGACAAGGCCCGCTTCTACCAGGCTTCGACGTCCGAGCTTTACGGCATGGCGCAACAGGTGCCGCAGACTGAGACGACGCCATTCTATCCGCGTTCGCCTTATGCTGCTGCCAAGCTTTATGCCTATTGGATCACAGTCAATTATCGCGAGGCCTACGGGATACATGCCTCGAACGGCATCCTGTTCAACCATGAGAGCCCATTGCGGGGCGAGACCTTCGTGACGCGTAAGATCACGCGCGCTGTTGCCGCCATTCATCGCGGGCGCCAGGAGACGCTGTTCCTCGGCAATCTCGATGCCAAGCGCGACTGGGGTCATGCGCGAGAGTATGTCGAGGGCATGTGGCGCATGCTGCAGCAGGACAAGCCCGACGATTACGTTTTGGCGACAGGAGAGGCGACTTCGGTGCGCAACTTCGCAACATGGGCGTTCGAGGATGTCGGCATCCCTCTTGAGTGGCGCGGCGAGGGGGTCGAAGAGCGCGGGATCGATGCGCGAACGGGAAAGTGCCTCGTTGAGGTAGACCCTCGATATTTCAGACCGACCGAAGTGGACATGATCGTGGGCGATGCGAGTAAGGCGCGCGAGCGGCTCGGATGGTCGCATGCGACCAGTGCGCGCACGCTGGCGGCCGAAATGGTGCAAGAAGACCTGCGACTTCTGGATGCTGCGTGATGTTTGACCTTTCCGGCAGACGCATCTGGATCACTGGGCACCGCGGCATGGTCGGAAGTGCGCTGGTCCGGCGGCTTGAGCGCGAAAACTGCGAGATCGTGACGACCGAGCGATCCGAGATCGACCTGAGGCAGCAGCAGCAGGTCGAGGATTTCGTTTCCGGAGCCAGGCTCGACGGGGTGATCGTGGCAGCGGGCAGGGTCGGCGGCATTGCCGCGAACGACCGCGCGCCGGCCGACTTCTTGTACGACAACCTGATGATCGAGGCCAATGTCATCCACGCGGCGCATCGGGCCAATGTCCGAAAGCTGCTTTTTCTTGGTTCGTCCTGCATCTATCCAAAATATGCATCGCAGCCGATCGCCGAGGATGCCCTGCTGACCGGCGCGCTTGAGCCGACCAACGAATGGTACGCCTTGGCAAAGATCGCGGGCGTCAAACTCTGCCAGGCCTATCGGAAGCAGCATGGCGCAGATTTCATTTCGGCCATGCCGACAAACCTTTATGGCCCCGGAGACAATTTCGACCTCGACAGTGGTCATGTCCTGCCGGCGCTGATCCGGAAGGCGCATCTTGCCAAGATTGAAAATAAGGCGAGCCTGACGATCTGGGGAGCGGCGCGCCGCATCGAGAATTCCTCCATGTCGATGACTGCGCCGATGCGCTGGTTTTGTTGCTGAAGACTTATTCCGGCGCGGATCCGGTCAATGTCGGCTCGGGCGAGGACCTTTCCATTCTGGAGCTAACCAGGCTTATTTGCGAAGTGGTGGGGTATCGGGGCGCGATCGAACATGACCTATCCAAGCCGGACGGAACGCCACGGAAGCTGCTTGATGTCGCGAAGCTGAAGCGCGCTGGTTGGGCGCCGGGCATTGCGCTGCGCGAGGGGATCGAGGCGACTTATCGCTGGTTTTGCGAGAGCCAACCTCAGGTGCGGGCAGCATGAAGATCCTGGTGCACGGTCTCAACTATGCACCGGAACACGTTGGCATTGCTGTTTATACGACGGGCATGGCCGAAGCCCTGGCGGGCATGGGCCATGAGGTTCGTGTAGTTGCGGGGCAGCCCTATTATCCAGCCTGGCGCAGCATGTATGGATACGGCTTTCGGTTTTCACAATCGACGGAAGCAGGTGTCCGCATTACGCGGGTGCCACATTATATTCCCGCGCGGCCGACGGGTGCGAGGCGCGTGTTGCATCATCTCAGCTTTGCGCTGAGCTGCTTTTTTCCGCTGCTTTGGTTGAGCCTGGTCTGGCGGCCGCAGGTCGTGATCGGCGTGGCGCCGTCGCTTCTTGCGGCGCCACTGGCAAGGCTCGCAGCCGCCGCTGCTGGGGCCGGGTCTTGGTTGCATGTCCAGGATTTCGAGCTTGAGGCGGCACTGGCGACAGGATTGCTGAGGCCGACCGGGTTGCTGAAGCGGATGGCATTTGCATTCGAGCGCCTTGTGCTGTGCAGCTTTGAAACCGTCAGCACGATCTCACCACAAATGTGCAAGCTCTTGATCCGCAAAGGTGTCGAGGTGGATCGCGTCGTTGAGTTTCGCAACTGGGCGGATGTCGATGCGGTCCGGCCGTTATCGGGACCCTCGCGCTACCGCGAGGAGTGGGGGATAGCGACGCCTTCTGTGGCGCTTTACTCCGGTAATATCGCCAACAAGCAGGGTGCCGAGATCGTCGTCGAAGCGGCGCGGCTGCTACGGCATAAATTCGACCTGTGCTTCGTGATCTGCGGGGAAGGACCGGCCCGAGCGGATCTGGAAGCGCGGGCACAAGGGCTGCCGAACATCCAGTTTCGCGACTTGCAGCCAAAAGAGTGGCTCAACGAGTTGATGGGCCTTGCCAGCGTGCATCTCTTGCCGCAACGGGCCGAGGCGGCCGATCTGGTCTTGCCTTCGAAGCTCACCAATATGCTCGCATCGGGGCGACCGGTTGTAGTGACCGCGGCGTCAGGCACGGGGCTTGCCAGCGAGGTAGAAGGGTGTGGCCTGGTGACGCCGCCCGGCGACGCAGTCGCGTTTGCAGCGGCAATCGAACGGCTGCTCGATGATGCGGTGCTTTATTCGGAACTGTCGGTTGCGGCACGCAACCGAGCGGTGGTCCGGTGGGGCGGGCAGGCGATCCTGGCCGGCTTCGAAGCGCGCCTCAGCGAAGGGCAACTCGATGCGGCAGAACTGGCGCGCTGATGGGTGCCGTAGCCAGGAGGATCGCGCAAGGGACAGCGGCAAACCTGCTGGGCAAATTTTGGGTCTTGGCATTGCAGTTGCTGATGCTGCCGGCGCTGACCCGACTTTGGGGCGCCGAGCTTTATGGTGTGTGGCTGCTCCTCACCACGATCCCGACCTATCTGGCGCTCAGCGAAGCAGGGCTGGGCACGGTGGCTGCGGTGGATTTGACGCGGAAGTTTGTGAGTGGCGATCAAGCAGGGGCGCTGCAACTGGTGCAGAGCCTGTGGAGCCTTATGACCGCGGTGTCGGTTGGGCTTGGAATCGTCATCGCCTCCATCAGCGCCGTGATGGTGTTCGGTCATACGGTCCATTTCGAGGCGATAGGCCCCGGAGCCGTGTTCGCCGCCATAGTGTTCATCGCTCTTTATGCACTGATCGTCGTGCAGATGGTGGTTTTGAACATCGTTTACCGCGCCACAAATCAATACGCCTTGGGGACTTTTCTGCTCGATGCGGCAACGCCGGTCGAGGGCGTGGTGGTGCTCTGCCTCGCGTGGTCCGGTCAGGATATCGCGGTGGCGTCGCTTGGCATGCTGGTGGTCCGGGCGCTGTTTGGGGCGGTCTATTTTATCTGCCTGCGGCCTAGGACGCGCTGGCTGAAACTGGGTGTCCAGCAGGCTCAATGGTCGAGCATTCGGCCGCTATTGCGACCGTCCGCGGCCGCCTTTTCGCTGATCGGCGCCAATGCTGTGATTTTGCAGGGCATGATCGTGGTGCTCGGAGTCACCGGCGGAGCGATGGTTGTGGCGGTCTTTGCGGCGAGCCGGACGATCAGCCGGGTGCCCTTGCAGCTTGCCAATCTGGTGAGCCGAGCCAGCGTGCCTGAACTGACGCGGGCGCAAGCCATGGGTCATGGGCTGAGCCACCGGCTACTCGTCGTCAACATCGGTGCCGCCTTGGCAGTGTCCGTGCCAAGCGCTTTAGCCCTGACTGTTTTTGGTCCGGCGCTTCTCGACTGGGTGTCAGCTGGCGCGCTTGGGGCCGACGCAGCACTGTTTGCTTGGCTCGGCGCTGGTGCCGTTGCAGGAGCGCTCTGGACGTCGGCGAGTAGCGCCTTGGTTGCGAGCAATGAGCTGGGGCGGTTTGCTTATTGGTATCTTGCGGCCTGTCTTGGTGCGACCGGCTATGTGTTTGTCAGCGATACGGCTGACGTCGAGCTTGCGGCGATAGCAGTGCTGGTGGCGGAGTTGGTTGCTCTTGCTGCCGTCGCCATCAGGTTTTGGCCGGTCGCTTCGCTTCGGCCGCTCCGGCGGGTGCGGACGTGAGGCAAGGCCGGGGACTAGATATTCGCCTGGCGGGGTTTGTGGGCTTCCTCGATGGTGTTTCACCGCTTGGCTATTTGCTGGGCTCCGATCCGCTTGCCATTCAGATCTTGGCGCTTGGGACCAAGCTGGTTTTGGCGCTCACGTTTTTACGGTTCGTGCGCGTCAGTTCGGCGGTCCTGCTGGTCGCTTCCATCTTGCTAGCCATGACGTTGACCGGTGCGCTCACCGACGCGGCGCATGGTCAGTTTTCGGCCGTTGCCACGCTTCGGTATCTCGCCTTTACCGTGTCGCTTTTGCTCACCCTGGCGCTGGTGGGGCGCGAACATGTTGCGGCTTACTGCCGATATCTGGTCGTCACGCCGCTTCTGGTCGCTGCTTGTCACATTGCACTCGCGCATCTGGGGGCACTGGCGAGCAATGGCAGTCGCGTTTTTTACGTGGGTGGAGGGCATCCCAATCTGGGCGGCGAGATTGCTGCCGCGGCAGCATTTGCTGCGGCAGTGGCGTTCCGGCCGCGCTTGGCCTTGCTGATCCTGGCAGTGTTTTTCTACAGCGCCTTGCTGATGCAGGCGCGGGCGGCCTTGATCGTCATCGCGTTGATCGGGATTGTTGTGGTCGCCAAGGTCATGGTGACCGGCTGGTCGAAAAACTGGCTTGCCCTAGTTTTGGTGCAGGCGCCGCTGCTGGGCGCCATTGTTCTGATTGCCAATTGGACGTTCGTCACGTCTCTCCTAGACGCAGTTTTGCTGATTGACGATCCAAGCCGCGGCGTCGAGTCCGGCGCGGTGGGGCGGTATCAGCAATGGGCGCTGGGCTGGGAGCTCTTCGCACAGTCGCCGCTTTTCGGGACCGGGCTCGCGGTCTTCGAGAGCGGCGGGGTCGATAGTCCGCACAATGCGTTTCTGTTCGGGCTCAGCCAGCATGGGATCTTGTCCATCGCCTTCTGGGCGGTGATCGCGCGGGCGCTGATCCGCTGTTTGAAGGTGGATCCTTGGTTTGCGGCGATGGCGCTGAGCTTTGCCGTGCTGTTGATGCTTAATGACCGCTTCATCAACCTCAACCAGTATCCGTTCTGCTTTTTTGCGCTGGTGTTGATCGTTGGTGGGAGCAAGAGGGGAGCGCCGCTTTCAGCCCCGTCGACGAGGCTGGTGCCGGCATGACAAGCGGCTGGGAACTGCATCTTTGGCAGCCGGAGCTGTCGCCGCATCTTTTGCCGCTTTACCGGGCGTTGCGGGTGCAGCCGGAGGTGGGGCTCGTCACCTACATCTATGACCGGGCGCTTGGCGCGGAGCGCGCGCAGCTGGGATGGAGCGTCGAGCAGGAGGCGGAGGATCGGCTGTTCAACCCTGTTGGGATGAGCGAAGTCGAAGAGCTGGTCCGGGGGTCGAGTGCGCAGAGCGTGCACATTTTTACCGGCATGCACTGGGTGCCCGCGATCGTCCAAGGCATCAAAATGTGCATCAAGCATGGGCGGCGCTTTGGCTTGATGCACGAGCCGCGCGTGCTCGAAGGCTGGAAGGGCAAGCTGCGGGTGGCGCATTCCTGGGCCAGCGAGCGGCATCTGCGTAGAAATGCCGGGTTTGTTCTTGCCGTGGGACGGCATGGGCCGCGGTGGTTTCGACTGACGGGTTTTGGCCAGAGGCGCATTTTTGATTTTGCGTATTTTCTGCCGGTCCCGGAGGTGGAAGCGCGTTCACGCGGGTCTTTGCCGCGGATCGGTTTTGCTGGTCGGCTGGAGCGGGCAAAAGGGTTGCCTCTCTGTCTTGATGCGATCGATCAGGTGAAAACCGCGGCCGATTGGCATGTGTTTGGTTCTGGGAAACTGGCGGAGATGGCACGCGAGCGTTTGGCGGCGCTGGGGGAGCGTGGGCATTTTCACGGGGCGGTGCCCATGCGCGAGATGGCGCAGCATCTTGCCGATCTCGACGTGCTGGTGCTGCCATCGCTGACCACGGACGATGGCTGGGGGCGGTGATCAGCGAGGCGCTGATGGCTGGCACGGCGGTGGTTTGTTCTGACCGCGTCGGTGCATCGATGTGCGTTCTGGGGCCGCAGCAGGGGGAGTGGTGGGCCAACTGTCTGGGGCAGGGCTGGCCTTGGCGATCGAGAGAGTCTTGGCGAGCGATCTGGGGCAGGAGGCGCGGGCGAGGCGGCGGGCATGGGCAGTGCAGCGGCTCAGTGCCGAGGCCGGGGCGGAGTATCTGCTGAGGATTCTGGATCATGTTTATGCCGGTAGTGCCCGGCCAAAGAGTTTTGTTGCGTGATGAAGTCCATTGTACCGGCGCCGATGGTGGTTTCGAAAAGGACCATCGAGCAGTGTCGAGACAGCATCGATGCGCCCTGGAAGCGGGTTGTGCGCCGGGTGGTCAACGCTTGCTCGGCTTGGCTTTTTGGCTTGGAGGTGGGTGAGGGTTTTCAGCTTGGGCTCGGGACGCGCGTACCGCGTGGCAGCCGGTTGGGGCTGTTCGGCTATATTGGACGCGGCTTTTCTGCATCGGGTCCGGTCTGCGTCGGGGATCTCACCATGATTTCGACCGAGGTTTCGATCGTCGGTAACGACCATGGCACGGACGATCCTTGTGTGCCGATCCGGCTGGCATTCCGGCGGCAGCAATTAGTCACGATGATCGGTGCCGACGTCTGGATTGGACATCGCGCTATTCTTCGCTCCGGCATAAGGGTGGGGCGAGGCGCTGTGATCGGCGCGGGTGCGGTGGTCACGAAGGACGTGCCGCCTTATGCGGTCTTGGGTGGCAGTCCGGCTCGCGTCCTGCGCTTCCGTTTCGATGATGCGGCGCAGCGCCAGTGTGACCTCGACGTCTTTGGGTTCGCAGATGCCTGAAGCGGCCAGCTTTTCGCTGCGGCATCGGCTCTTGCGCGCAGCCTTCATGCTGACTTGGCTGGTGCTGGCGCGGTGGACACCGCCGACGATGCGAAAGTGGCGCAACCTGATCCTCAGGCTTTTCGGTGCGCATATTCACCCGAGCGCGCAGGTCTATGGCAGTGCACAGGTCTGGTATCCGCCAAATCTCAGCATGGCGGCCGAAAGCACGCTGGGACCCAGGGTCATTTGTTACTGCATGGCGCCGGTGAGCATCGCAGAGCGGGCCGTGATTTCGCAGCGCAGTCATCTTTGCGCGGGGACGCATGATATCGACGATCCCGATTTTCTTCTGCGCACGCTGCCGATCAGCATTGGCGCTGAGGCCTGGATTGCGGCAGAGGCTTTTGTCGGCCCGGGCGTCACGGTCGGCGCGCGTGCCGTGCTCGGGGCACGTGGGGTCACCGTAAAGGACCTCGAGGCGGGGGCGTCTATGCCGGCAATCCGGCGCGCTTGATCCGCAGGCGCAAGGCGAAAAGCGCATGACGGTCTCGGTTGCCGTGATCATCTTGACGCTTAACGAGGCAGAGCACGTTGCCCGGGCGATCCAGAGCATCATTCCGTTTGCTTCCAGCATCTATGTCGTCGACTCTGGGTCTACGGACGGAACGGTGGAACTGGCGCGGGAGAGTGGCGCGCAGGTTGTTGACCATCCCTTTGTCAATCAGGCGAAGCAGTTTCAGTGGGCGCTGGATCATCTTTATATCGCGGAAGACTGGGTGCTGCGGCTTGATGCTGATGAGATCATCGAGACCGATCTAGCCGAGCGAATAGGCCGTGAGCTCCCGGCCTTGCCCGCGGAGGTGACGGGTGTCACCTTTGATCGCAAGCACATCTTCATGGGCCGCTGGATCCGGCATGGCGGACGCTACCCGCTGACAATGTTGCGGTTGTTTCGGCGCGGCTGTGGACGCATCGAGCAAAGATGGATGGACGAGCACATTGTGGTCGACGCTGGCCGCGTCGTGCATTTTGCAGGCGGCTTTGCCGACCATAATCTTAAAGACCTGACTGCCTTTACGGACAAGCACAACCGATATGCCACGCGGGAGGCGGCTGATGTGCTGTTGCAGAGGTTTGGGCTTCGGCCAGAGGATCGAGCCATGCACCACGGGGGCACGTCGCGCCAGGCGCAGCTGACGCGCTGGATCAAGGAACGCTTCTATAACCGGCTGCCGTTTGCGGTTTCAGCAACTGGCTACTTCTTGTTGCGCTATGTCGGGCAGGGCGGCTTCCTGGATGGGAGGGAAGGCCTGATCTACCATTTCCTCCAGGGCTACTGGTATCGCTTCCTGGTGGGGGCAAAGGTGCTGGAGTTCGACCGGGCGCTGCAAAATTGCACAGACGCCCCGAGCCTGTTGGCGCGTCTGCGGGAGGTTACCGGCTTGGACCTTTGATTTACCAGCCGCGCGCGATCGTCGCCGCGTGGAAGGCTTGAGCGATCACCGCTTGGCCCAATGCGTTGAGATGGAACTGGTCGGATCGGAGCGAGCGCGGCGGTATTCCGGCTGCTACGTCTTCGAGGTCACCCGCTGAACCATTGTGCGCCGCTAACAACGCTGTACGCAGATCGACGAAGCGGTTGCCGTATTGGGCCCAGAGGTCGGCATTGAGACCGGAGATGATGGCGAAGTTTTCACTCTCCGGTCCTTCGCCTGCTCCGTTCACGATCGAACCGACAAGGTAGCGGCTGTGACCGAGGTGCACGACCATGGCAGCAATGTCGGCCTTGATGATGTCCGGCGCCGAGACGTTGTTGCGGCCAACCCAGATCCAGGCCGTGTGCTGCCGGTAGTCTCGGGCGGCGTCAGGGGTGAAGAGGCTGCCGGGTGGGACGGGAAGCGCTGGACCTTGGGTCGTCCGTCTAAAGGTGACGACGCCGGCGTCATATTCGAGTTGACCGTCTACGCCCGACACGGACCCGGCAAGACGGAGCCCACCATCGGCCCAAGGGCCCTGGCTGTTGAGAGGTGTCACGGAAAGCGCGGTGCCGCTGACGGTAGGATCACCCGGCTGATAATTTCGGAAGATCTTGACGTTTGCGAGTTCGAGCACGCCGCTGAGATCGCCTGTGCTGAGCACGATAAAGCCGAGCTCGATCAGGCCACCGTCCTTGTTGTCGGTAACCACCGCCTCGAACGAATAGCTACCGGGTGCCGTGATGGTCAGTTGCGGGCTGCCCGGCTGGGTCCAACTGCCAAAAAGAGTCCCAACCTGCAGCTGTCCGATACCTGTCATCTCGACGATGTCGAATTCCACGCGCAGGGTGTGGCCAAGGACAAGGGGCCCGATCTTCACCTGTGGACCTGCGAGGAAGAAGTTGGGAGACGTGTTGACGAGGTTTGCACGCAATGTACCGCCCGCGCTGCTGAGCGGCACGGCTGCGCCGGTGGCGCTGAAAGCCGACCATTCTGCCGGTACGCTGCCGGACGCGAAGTCCCAGGACAGGTCGGGTATTGCGGTCAACAAGGCGGGGATCTCATTGCCCTGAAGCGTGATCAAGATCGGAATACCGCCTTGGCGCGCAGCGACCTCGGTCGATGTTTGTCCGCCTACGGCCTGCTCAATAATCGATCGCGGCGGATCGAACAGGGCTGCGGCAAGGGACGGGTAGCCATATGTCATGCTGTCGCCCCAGGCGACGATCGGACTGGGTGTCGATGCATGACCCAGTTTGGTGCGGGTGGCGACGCTGATCGCGCCGCCTGCCGCCAGTGTGAAGCCACCGCCGAGCCCCAGCATCAATACAGTCCGACGATCGAGGAGGCGGTGGTGGCCGTCAGAACCTTGACGGCGCGGATCGGCAGCAGGGCGCCGTCCGGCAGGTTGTGAAAGCTGATCTCGCCGCCCCACTTCATCTCCACGCGCAACAGACCACCGGTGCCGACATAGAGTGCGCGGCAAGTGGTGGGCAATTGGTTAGCGTCGTCAGGGATGACTGCGAAGGCGCCGGAGGCCGGGGCCTCAAGGCCACTGGCCTGGTTGTCGAAGGGATCGGACATGTTCTGCTCCTGCAAAGATTGTGCAGGAGCAGAATGGCTTGGCGAAAAAGCGTGGGAATAAGCGGGATAAGTGCGCGGTCAGGCGCGGCCGAATTCGTCCTCGATGCGGATGATGTCGTCTTCGCCGAGGTAGGAGCCGGTCTGCACTTCGATCAGCTCCAGCTCGATTTTGCCGGGATTGGCCAAACGGTGGGTGCAGCCGAGCGGCAGGTAGATCGACTGATTTTCCGAGAGGATGGTGTTGACGCCATCGACGGTGACCTCGGCCGTGCCGCGCACCACGACCCAGTGCTCGGCGCGGTGGTGATGCTTTTGGAGGCTCAGTTTCTTGCCGGGCTTGACGAAGAGGCGCTTGACCTGGAAGCGGTCGCCATTGAGCACGGAGGCATAGCCGCCCCAGGGCCGGTAGGCGGTACGGTGGATTTCGGTCAGCGTGGTGGTGGCTTTGTCGGCACGGAGGCGCTTGACCATCTCGCCGACCTTTTGCGCTTCTGACAGGCGGCCGACGAAGATTGCGTCATTGGTGGCAATGACGGCGACGTCTTCGAGGCCGTGCACCGCGACATGCGCGTGATCGCTGATCACGAGCGAACTGGACACGTCAGAGAGGGTCACGGCGCCTTGCACGACGTTGCCGGCTTCATCGCCATTGCCGCTTTTCCACACGGCGTCCCAGCTGCCAAGGTCAGACCACGGGAATTCGACTGCAACGACGGCGGCGCGATCCGTTTTTTCAAAGATCGCGTAGTCGACCGAAATATTGGGCGCCTGGGCGAAGGACGCTTCTTCGAGCCGGACAAAATCGAGGTCTTCGCGGGCGGCGCGGACCGATTCTTGCGCGGCGCGGTGCGTTTCGGGTGCCAGGCGTTCGGCTTCGTTGAGGAAGGTGCCGGCGCCGAGCATGAACATGCCGGAGTTCCAGAAGTAGCCGCCTTCGTCCAGCATTTGCGTCGCACGTGCCGCGTCGGGCTTTTCGATGAAGCGTTCGACACGCTGGGCGCTACCGCCGACCGTTGCATTGGACTTGATATAGCCAAAGCCGGTCTCGGCATGACCGGGCTTGATGCCGAAGGTGACGAGCTGGCCGGTGGCTGCAGCGCGAATGGCTTCGTCGACAGCGATCCAATAGCCAGCGTCAGCGTCGACTTCGTGGTCGGACGGCAGGACGTGGAGCAGGGCATCGGCGCCAAAGCGCGACGCGACAAAGGCAGCGCTGGCGGCGATTGCGACCGCAGTGTTGCGCGCCACCGGCTCAAGCAGGACGCTGGTCAAGGGAATACCGAGCTCGGCGGCCTGTTCGCCGACAAGGAAGCGATATTCGGAATTGGTGATGACGACGGCCGGCGCGTAGCGATCGTTGTTGACGCGTTCGAGCGTGCGCTGGAACAGGCTTGTGGGTCCCATGAGCGGAAGAAATTGCTTGGGACGCGCCGCGCGCGACATCGGCCAAAGCCTTGTGCCCTGGCCGCCGGCAAGGATGAGGGGGACAGTGACAGGGGTCATGCTTTGGCGTCTCCGGGCATCGATCGGATGCTGTTGCTATACACAAGCTTCGATGCGGAATCGCTTGGTAGCAATGGTTTTTGGTGAGGTCCCGAAGGACCTCACCAGGCGCGAATTTATTTCGCCACGGCCGAGATATTGACCTTGTTGAGAATGCTGGTCGGATTGGTCTCGGCTTCCATGAAGTCGACCATGCCCAAGCCTGGCTCTTCCTTGGCATCGAGGCCGATTTCCAGGGTCTTCGCGGTGCCGGCGATGAAGGCGCCGACGGCATCACCCAGCTTTGCGGCGTCGGCGACACCGGCAAGGAGGCTGATCATCGTGCCCTTGGCGAGGTCGGCATAGATCGGGCGAAGGGTTGCGACATCGCCGCCCTGGTCCGCGGCCACGGCTGCGAGGACAATGTCGGCGAGGCCGGCATCCACGACGGTGAGGTCGAGGGATTTCACCGCGACGCCCATGGCGGCGATCAGCGCTGCATCATCGTCGAGGGCGAAAAGATCGGCGGTGGTGTTGGCGAGCGTGCCCACAAGCTTGACGGTGGCAAGATCGGCGCCGGTCACCGACACTTCCTGGATCTCGATGGTGGAGGCAGCTTCGTCCCAGGCGGCAGCAACGCGAAAGCCCGCGTCGATTTCGGTTAGGCCCAGCGCGCGCAGCTGAGTCAGCGTTTCGTCGGCGCTATCTTCCGGCAATTGTGCCTGGATGTTGTCGGCAGACATTTCAGCAGTGGTTGGAATGCCGTTGAGGTAGCTGCCCAGCGTCAGGTCGAAAGCGCCGACATCGGCCTGGATGCGGGCGCCTTCAGTTTCTTCGTCGGCAACGTCGATGTTGAAGCCGGCGAAGGACAGGCCTTCGAAGGCCGGAATGAGGCCGCGCATGTTTGCTTCGAACCAGGCGTTGTCGACATCGTCGGGTGCGCTTTCGAGCGTCGCGATGACGCCGGTCAGGTCCGTCGGCTTTATGGTGACGTTCTGGAGGCTCATCGTGCCGTCGTCTTCGACCGAAATGTCGAGGCCGTCCATGGAGATGCCGGGATAGATGCCGGGCGACATGGCGTCCATGGTCATGCCAGCGATCGAGAAGCTGATATTCTCGTCTTGGTCATCGACGCCATCGCAGGAGATGCCGCCGAAGGTAATTTCGGAGGTCTGGAAGGCGGTGAGGAGGTCGGCATACATGCGCATCAAGCTGCCGACGTCGGCGGGGGCGACGTTTTCCGGGTCTTCTTCGAGACGTTCGGCGATGCTCACCAATTCAAAGAACGAGGTCTGGAGCGGGCGTGCCTTGAACTCGGCGCCGGCGACGGGGCCGAAGGTGCAGTCGAGATCGTCGGCGGATAGAGTGCCGCCTTCGGCTTCGAAGTCGGTGTAGATGGTTTGGAGGTCGGTCTGCGCGCTGGCGTCGACGAGGCCATAGATGCCGAGGACGCCGCCGATGTCGAACTCGGAGGCAGAGAGCGTGCCGAAGGTGAAGTCGCCGTCGTCGGACACCATGTCGATGCCGGAAAGACTTACGCCGCCGGCGACGCCGTCGACGACGTCTTCGAGAACGAGGTCATTGAGGGTGATGGTGGCGGTGAAGCTTTCTTCGCCGGTCTGGTCACCGGTGACGGTGATTTTGATCTCGGGAACGGTGATGCTGGTGGCCGTGAGGCCGGCCAGAGCTTCGGCGTTTTCAGCGACTTCGCCGCTGAGGACTGCGGTGAGCGTGGCATCGTCGACATTGGAGTCGACGGCATCGATTGTGGGGATCGAGACGGCGTAGCTGACGTCGACTTCAGACGTTTCGGCTGCGGGCTTGGCCTTGGTCTTTTCCTTGGCGACGATGGGCAATGCGGGCAGGGCGACGCTCAGGAGGCAGGCTCCGGCGAGGGCAGAGAGGCGACGAGCAGTGGGTGACTTCAAAAGCACGACATTCTCCATTTTGATCCAAGGCCGCCGGTCAGGCGCCGTCGATTTTGCGGTAGTTCAGTAGATGGTTGAGAGCACTTCGATTTCGCGCGGGCTGCCCGCCTGTATCTGGACTTCGCGGTTGTAGACCTGGTCGCCCAGTTTTGCCAAAACGAGGTATTCGCCTTCGGCAAGGACGGTGGCGGGAAAGGCGCCGCGCTCGCTGAAGACGGTGGCGCCGTCGGAGGTCTTGACCGTCCATTCGACGTCGGCAATGGCCTCGCCACCTTCCTCGGAAACCAGCTTGAACGAGACTTCGCTGGCATGGTGGTAAAGCGTGGCTTCGGTCAATTCGCCCGGCTCGACCCGAAGATCGGCGCGGACGGTGGCATTGATGCTGCCGAAGCGGGAGATGATGTGGTAGGTGCCGGCGTTAAGGGTGATGATCTCGTTGGCGGGCAGGTCGGCGGCGACCATGACGCGATTGGCTTCCGGGCCGGCGGTCATGATGTCGAACTTGAGCAGCGCGGGCGAGATCGGAATATCGCCGGCGACGGCGGAATTGAGCCGAAGGCCGCCGGCTTCGAGAACGATGTCCTTCTGGTTCTGGCCCGGCATGACAGACATGGTCTCGCTGAGCTGGGCGTTGCCGTAAGAAACGTGGACATTGTACTCGCCGGGGGCAATTTCATCTCTGCGATGCCGGTGTCGGCCTTGGCAACAAGTGCCATCTCGCCAGTGGCATCGGGTGTGCTTTCGAACACGCGCCAGACAAGGCCATTGGTGATGGCGGGACCATCGGGCGTGATGTGGGCGGTGAGCGTTACCGGCTGCGGAACGCTGGTCAGCGCGGCAATGGCTTCGGTCGCCTCGGTGCTCTGCGCGCCAGAGTTTGAAGGCGATGCTTCCCTGTCCGGACGGGGGCGAGGCAGGGGCGGAATCTCGTCGTTTTCCTGCGCCGTCACTAGGGTCAAGGACGGCGTGATGAAGGTGGTGAAGGCGAGGCCAAGGAGCAGGGCCAGTAATCTTGCCAAACGCATGCAGTCTCCCAGACATCGGCGGCCTTCGGGCGATTGCCGAGGCAGACACGCAAAGCTCTGTCATAAAGCTGACGGTTTTTGAACAGTGCTTGTTGTCCTTGGCAGTATTTTGACGAGGCCACTGGCCGGAAAATCGATCGGCCTGTATGGCTGGCGACCACAAGGAGACGCCCATGGCCGTCAATGTTACTTTGCGTGACCATCTGCTGACCCGCCGCTCGACGGGGATCGCCTTTTTGGGGGAGCCCGGTCCGACGGCAGAGGAGCTGCAGACGCTGCTGACGATTGCGACGCGCGTTCCCGACCATGGCAAGATCACGCCGTGGCGGCTTGTAATCGTCGAGGGCGAGGCGCGGCGGCAGGCGGGCGAGAAGCTTGCCGAGATCGCGGCGCGGAATACGCCCGGGCTCGATGAGGCGAGCCTCGAGGTCGAGCGGCAGCGTTTTCTTCCGGCGCCTTTGACCATCGCCGTCATCTCATCGCCGCAGGACCATCCCAAGGTGCCGGAATTCGAGCAATTGCTGTCGGCCGGCAATGTCGCCTTCAACCTTCTGCATGGTGCTGCGGCGCTGGGATTTGGCGCCTCCTGGGTGACGCGGTGGTATGCCTTCGACGCGGCGGCTGGGGAAATGCTGGGGGTTCGTCCGGGCGAGCGGATCGTCGCCTTTGTGCATATCGGGACCGCCAAGACCGCGCTCGAGGACCGTCCGCGGCCGGCGCTCGGAGACGTCGTGAGCTATTGGCAGCCTTAGGTCGCGCATTGGTCAACAGACCCGCCGGGCCGTGCGTGCTAGGGTGGCCAGGCCTGATTCGATAACGAAGTCCGCCGATGGGTGTGCAGCCTATTTCAGTTCCGCAGAGCGTTGCGAACGCTTTGACCGCTGCGGGCGATCGCAGCGGCGTCGATTTCAGCTATCTGCTGCAAACGGCGATGCGGGAAAGCAGCCTCAATCCGGGCGCGCGGGCAAGCACGTCTTCTGCCGTTGGTCTCTTCCAGTTTCTGGAAAGCACCTGGCTACAGGTGATGAAGCAGGATGGGCCTCGGCTGGGCTATGGCAATTATGCCGACCGCATCGAGGTGACGTCGAGCGGCGACTATGTGGTGCGCGATGCCGGGGTAAAGGCGCAGATCCTCAAGCTGCGCGAAGATCCTCAAATTGCCGCCGATCTGGCTGCCGCCTTTACCCGTGAAAACGGCGAATACCTGCGCAACAGCTTTGGTCGCATGCCGAGCCCCGGCGAGCTTTATATTGCGCACTTTTTGGGTGCCCAGGGCGCCGAGAAGATGTTTCGGGCGGGTCTGCAAAATCCGGATCAGGTGGCGGTCAACCTTTTTCCGCGGCAGGCGGAGGCCAACCGGTCGATCTTCTACGACCAGTCAGGACATGCCCGCACCATTCGGCAGGTTTATCAGGTGCTTGTGGCCAAGCATGAAGGCGCGACCTCGCCGTTTGCGGTGCAGCAGATGACGGGGAAGGGGCGACGACGGTGCGCGAGGCGGAGCCGCCCCTGCCATCCCGGTTTTCGCAGGAGAATATGTCTTTTACCGGATTGTTTCGGACCGAGCCGGAAGCTCTGGATGGCGAGGCGGGAGCGGGTGAAGCGGCAAGCCCGTTCTTTACCCAGCTCTATAGCCAGTAGCGTTTGGAGACCGAGATGCAGCCCAGGGCAATTTCCGACAAGATGCTAGCTCTGCCACGCGGCTGGATCGTGCTTGGTCTTGCATCGGCAGGTTGGGTCGCGGTGGCGTTGCTTTGGCAGGCGCTACAATTGGTGGTGTCGACCCTCGCGGGCTGACAGCTTTTTATGGTGAACCGTTCCTTAAACACTCCCCGGTAGGCTTGCTCCAGTTGAGTGGAGTAGCGTGATGATCGGGTACCAGGCGTTTGCGGATCTTTCGCAATCGAGCGACAGCAATGAACGCGGACATGCCGCTCATCTTGCCGCCCGCGCCTATCTCGACCACCGGGGCCTGCCGATGAACATGCCGCTCTTTACGCCGCGCTGATCGGCTTTCTCGATGATCCCTCGGTCAAGGTTCGCGCTGCGCTGGCCTATGGCCTCCTCCATTCGAGCGAAGCGCCGCGCCCGATCATCGTCGCCATGCTGGGCGACAGCCCGATCATCTCGCGTGCCGTGCTGCAATATTCCCCGCTTCTGGTCGATGCGGACCTCTTGCCGATCGTGCGCAGCGGGGACGTCTCTGCGCTTACCGCCATTGCCGAAAGACCAAGTCTCAGCCTCCGCCTGGTGGCGGCGCTCGTGGCGCGCGACGAGGACGCGATGACCCTTGCCCTGTTGCGCCGTCCGGACGTGCCGTTCGGCGCGACACTGCTCGAGAGCCTGGCAAGGGCAAAGGGCGAGGATGCCAAGATGCGCGGGGCGATGTTGTCGCGCGCGGACCTGCCCGCCGCGGCGCGGCTGGTGTTGGTGCGTTGCGCGACCGCCAGCCTGCGCGAATGCCGTATGGTCAAGGGTGCGCTGGCCCCGGAGCGGCTTGAACGGGTGCTGCGGGATGGCGCCGACAATGCGTTGACCATTATCGGCGAAACGGCCAGCGACGACTCCCAGTTCGTCGATGGCTTGGTGGGCAGCGACCAGCTCAACACCCGCCTGCTGCTTCAGGCCATGGTGACCGGGCATGTGATGTTCTTTTCCGCCTGCCTTGCGTCGCTGGCGCAGCTATCGCGCGAGAAGGTATTCGTGCTGCTTGAAAACGGCAGCCGTCCGGCGCTCAACGCGCTCTTTATCCGTTGCGGGCTAGAGCCGGCGATCAGCCGGCTTCTGGTGCGGCTGATCATGCTGGCGCGCACCGCCGATCTCTCCGACGATGTTGCCGCGCGCCACTATGTGGTTACGGCGCTGACCGAGGAGCTGATCGCCGAATACGATGGCGACATCCCGCCTGAACTTGAAGAAGCTTTTGCCTATCTCAGCGCACAGAACGTCACTCTGGCGCGCCAGGCAGCGCGCGGCGTGATGCGGGCTTTTGCGGAAACCAGCCGCGGGTTGCTCAGGGTGCCGCAGGTGGAAGCCGAGCCACAGCTGCAGCTGCCCGCAGCCTAGAAGCGGAACTGCTCGCTGAGGACGCGTTCCTCAAGGCTCGTGCCGGGATCGAACAGCAGCGTCACCCGATGGGTGCGGTCTTCCGAAACCGTGACTTCGCGTACATTCTGAAATTCGACATTGTCGGCCACGGCGCTGACCGGACGCTTGTCGGCTTCGCGGGTGATGAACTTGACCGTGGCACGGTTGGAGAGGATCGCGCCGCGCCATCGCCGGGGCCGGAAGGGCGAGATCGGCGTCAGTGCCAAAAGCTCAGCCTCGATCGGCAGAATGGGACCGTGCGCGGAAAGATTATAGGCGGTGGAGCCAGCAGGCGTTGCCAGCAGCGCGCCGTCGCAGATCAGTTCGTCGAGCCGCACGGCATCGTCGACCAGGATCTGCAGCTTGGCAGCCTGATAGGTCGAGCGGAAAAGCGAAACCTCATTGATCGCGAGGGCCGACTGGGTACGGCCGCAAGCATCGAGCACCGTCATCGACAGGGGGTAGATATGGGTGCGCTGGGCTTGGGCGAGTCGCTGTTCCAGCCCGTCCTCGCTAAACTCGTTCATCAAAAAACCGACCGAGCCAAAATTCATGCCATAGGTCGGCACGCTGCGGCCCATGACGCGGTGCAGGGTCTGCAGCATTAGCCCATCGCCGCCCAAGGCAACGACCAGGTCGGCTTCATCGACCTCGCAGCTGCCATAGCGGGCGCGCAGGCGGTCGGCCGCATTGTTGGCGGCCGCGGTATTGTTGGTCACAAAGCAAATTCTGGGGTCTGCCAAGCGCGCCGCCTCCAAGGACTGCGCTTGCCTAGCAGGGCGGCCGGCAAGCGTCCATCCTGCGGACGTCGATCTTGGGAAAATGCCACAGCCATTGGGCACTTAGCGGACGGTGCTGCATTGATTTGCCATGAGCAAGAACTGCGACAATGTCCTTCACACGCCAGACGGCCGCTACATCGTGGTGCGAGGTCGGTTGTGGCGGACCAGCAATCCCGATCTCGGCGAAACCGAGCGGCAGCGATTGGTGCATGATCTGATGGATGCGCGGCGCCGGGTGAGGTCCGAGGATCCGGATGCAAAGGCTGCGGCGCGCCGTGATGTCGATCGGGCAAAGCATGGCCTGGGCGAGCGCGGGCCGGTCTGGTGGACGGACGGGGCACCTGATTATAATCGGCACTTGGCCAGGAACACGCCTTATGCCGCGTGGTTTGCCGCAGTGTCGGAGGACGGGTAGCGTGGTGATCAGGGACGAATATCGCACCGATTTTCCCATGGTGATGGACAGTGCGGTTGTTTCGGTGCGTGGCGAGTTCAATCCCGAGACGAGCGCACTCTGGAACGGCTGGGTCTCGGCCAATGTCGCGCTCCATAACGGCGCCGATTTTGATTTTGCGTTCTGGCGCCTGTTGGTTGGAGGCCAGCTTGAGGTGACGAGTTTTGATCACCAGACTGAGTTGGGAGGGCCACCGATCGACGTCATTGCCGAGCTCAGCGCGGCGCTGACGGGGCGGATCTGTCGTCGCGCCGAGCTGGATGTGGCCACCGGCGATCTGAAGCTGGTGTTCGACGACGGGGTAGAGCTTCAAGGTTTGCGGCTGCGAAGATTGTACGAGGACTGGGAGGCGAGGAGCGTCGGCGGAATGTCCTACTGGTCCAATATGATCCGGGAGAAATGACCGATGGGCGCGTTTGATGAGCGAGCCAGGGCGTTTGCCGCCGCGGCGCATGGATCGATTGGCCAGCTTCGGAAATATACGGGCGAGCCTTATATCGTCCATCCGATCGCCGTGGCCGAGATCGTGCGGACGGTGCCGCATAGCGAGGAGATGATCGCGGCGGCGTTTTTGCATGATGTGGTCGAGGATACGCCGGTAACGATCGAGGAAATCGCGGCGGAGTTCGGGCCGGTTGTTGCCGACCTAGTCAGTTGGCTGACGGATGTGTCAAAGCCCGAGGACGGCAATCGGCGGACGCGCAAACATATGGACCTGTTGCATACGGCCAAGGCGCCGGCCGCGGCCAAGACGATTAAGCTGGCGGATCTGATCGACAATACCAAAAGCATTGCCCGGCATGATCCTAGCTTCTGGAGCGTTTACCGGCGCGAGAAGATGGCGCTGCTCGAAGCGCTGAAAGAGGGCGACGCAGCGCTTTGGAAAGAGGCTGCGTCGCAAACAAGGCGTTAGCGCTTGTTGGTCTGGGCGTGCTCGACATCGTAGGGCATGTCGGGGGTCTTGATCTCCCCGGTGAGCTTTTCGCGCAGTTTGGCAACTTCGGCATCGCTCACCTCGATGGGCTTGCTGCTGTCGTCGGGCAGGCCGGCGCCGGTTTGCGCGATGGTTTCGTCGCGGGGGCGGTCATTGAGGCCGTTACTGATCTTGGCGGTCATGCTGATCTCCTCTCGGATCAGGTGGAAATGCTGAGGATATGGCTCTCGAAGGCGACAAAATCGCCTTCCACCGGCGTGCCCTGATCGACCAGGGTGCGCTCGCCGCTGATGCGCAGGAAGCCCTCTTCGATCACCTGTTCGATGATCTCGTCGAGTTCGCGATCATCGCTGAAGCCGATGCTGGTGCCGTTGCTGAGGGTGAGTTGATAGTCAGGCATGGGCTGCTGCTCCTTGTTCCGAGCAGCCTCAACGCCTCAACCGGCAAAAGGTGCGGGTGTAAGATTGTATTACAAACTTTACCTGCTGGAATGGCCCGGCTAGGGTCGATCGCAGGCATCAAGCTCAGGGATCGACATGGCCAAAGTGGATATCGCGTTCGACACTTACTACGACTACGAAGCAATGACGGGGCACTTGCAGGCGTTGGCGGCGGCCTATCCGGAGCTGGCGAAGCTGAGCTCGATCGGTAAGTCGCATCGGGGGCGCGATGTCTGGCTGATGGAGATCACCAATCCCAAGACCGGCCCGGGAACGGAGAAGCCGGGCTTTTACATCGACGCGCAGATCCATGCCGAGGAACATGCCACGAGCGCAACGGCGCTTTATGGCATCTGGTACATGCTGACCAATTACGGGACGGACGAGGAGGTGACGCGGCTGCTCGACGCGCAGGTGTTCTATGTCATTCCGCGCATCAATCCGGATGGGGCGGAACTGTCGCTGCAGGAGCCCTATCACCCCTGGTGCGGCAATGGGCGGTACCTGCCGGGCGAGGATCGGATCGAGGGTTTGATCCCGCAGGACGTCAATGGCGATGGCTATATCGTCAACATGCGCGTGCCCGACCCGACGGGCGAGTGGAAGAAGTCGGAGCGCGATCCGCGGCTCATGGTGCAGCGCGAGCCGGGGGAAGAGGGCGGAGAATATTTCCGCGTTTATCCCGAGGGGCTGATCCGCAATTTCGACGGCGTGCATGTCAAGATCGAGCAGCAGCAAGACGGCAACATGAACCGCAACTTCCCCATCAATTGGTCACCCCGGGAATATGGCAGCGGCGATTATCCGTTCTCGGAGCCCGAGGCCATGGCCATGGGGCGGCTGGTGCTCGATCATCCCAATATCTGCGGCATGTGTGCCTACCATACGCATGGCGGCATCATCCTGCGGCCGTCGATGCTCAAATACGATGCGGAAATGAGCCCGCGCGACCTGGCGCTCTATAAGGACATCGGCGGCGTCGGCACGCGGCTCACCGGCTATCCGGTGATTTCGACCTATGAGGATTTTACGCCGGACAAGACCAAAGGCCGGCATGGGAGCCTCAAGGACTGGGTTTATGAAGAACTGGGCATCATCTGCTTTTCGACCGAGCTCTGGGACATGGAGCGGACGGCGGGCGTCGACAAAAAGGGCTATATGAACCTTGGCCCGCGCGATGCCGATACGCAGCAGAAGGTCTTCGACTGGGTGCTGGACAATGTCGGCGACAAGGGGTTCCGCGACTGGGAAGCCTTCGATCATCCCCAGCTTGGACCGGTGGAAGTGGGCGGTATGGTTTATATCTGGAGCTACCGCAATCCGCCGGGCAAGCTGCTTGAAGAGATCTGCCACAACAATACGCTCTTCAACCTGCGCCATGCCGCGGCGGCACCGCAGGTCAAGATCGACAAGTTCGAGGTGGAAGCGCTGGGGGCTGACCTGTTCAAGGTTTCGGCCGTCGTCGCCAATCACGGCTATTTGCCGACCAACCTTTCGGACGTGGCGGTGGAGAACAAGGTGGCAAAGCCGGTGACGATCTCGCTCGATCTCGAAAATGCCAAGCTGATCATCAATCCGCAGACGCAGGATCTCGGCAACCTTGCCGGGCGCAATGAACGCAAGTTCACCTATTCGAACTGGGGACCGCAGTGGTCGCCGACGGCCAAGCCGGTGGAATGGCTGGTGAAGGCGACAGGGCCGGGCGCCAAGGTGACGGCAGTCGCGGTCTCGCAAAAGGGCGGTACGCATCGGGTCAGCCACGAGCTGGCATAAAAGCAAAAGGGCCGGTGCGAACCGGCCCTTTTCATTTCGAGAGCTGCTGGTTAATTCAGCGACGCGGTCCAGACCTCGATGGCTTCATCGCGGCGCGGGGTCCAGTCGATGCGGTTGGAGATGCCGTAGAAGTCGGGCTGGAAGTAAAGGAAGATCCATGGCGCGTCGTCGTGGAAGATCTTGAGCATTTCGTCGACGATCTTGCGCTCTTCGGCGGTGTCACGCACGCCCGAGAGGCTGTCCCAGCGCTTCTGCCATTCCTCGTTGTACCAGTTGCCGGTGTTAACCGGGGCGTCACGCGAGGGGAAGAGCGACATGTCGTAGATGGCGCTCCAGGTGGCGCCGCCCTGGCCGATGAAGAACATGGGACCAGCGCGATGCTCGCGGGCCATGGGTGAAAACACCGTCATGTCCATGAGGTCATTGGTGGTCTCGACGCCGATGTCGCCAAGATACTGGGCGATGGCCTGCTGCACCTGGCCGTCCTGGAGGTAACGGCCTTGCGGACCCTGCATCTGGACGGAAAAGCGGACGCCGTCGCCGCCGCGCGGATAGCCGGCGGCGTCGAGCATGGCTTCGGCCTGGTCCGGATCATAGGGGTAGGGCTCGATCGTCGGATCGCCGAGATTGGCCGGGCCGTTGGCGCGGACGCAATCGGTGCCCAAGAGCTGTTTGCAGATGGTGGGGACATCGACGGCCATGTTGAGGGCGCGGCGGACTTCGACATTCTTGATCGCGTCGCCAGCCGGGGTGCCGTCGAAGGCGCCGGAGAAGTTGAAGCCAGCGAACATGCGGCGGGTACCGGCGACGGAGACCACCGTTGCCTGATCGGTGGCATTGACGGTTTCCATCTGATCGGGCGGGATATTGACGGCGATATCGACCTGGCCCGCCAGCAATTCGGCGGTTCGGGTGCTGGATTCCGGAATGACGCGGAAGATGACGTTTTCGAATGGGACGTCGCCCATGGTCCAGTTTTCGTTGCGCGTGAGGACGACACGGTCGGCGCGCACCCACTCGACAAGCTTATAGGGACCCGAGGCCACGGGGAGACGGCCGCTTCCTCAACGCTGAGCTTTTCGTAGCTGTCTTTGCAGTGGATCAGGATCTTGGCGACCATGCCGGGAACGGTGGACGAATAGCCCTTGACCTGCATGACGGCCGTGGTCGGGTCGTCAGCACGGGCGCCGACAAAGCCGATGGAGGAATAAACGAAGCCCGGCGTATGGCCGATGAAGGCATTGGCGGGGTCAGCGGCGCGGGTAAAGGTATAGGCGACGTCCTCAGCGTCCAGCGTTTCGCCATCTTCGCATTTGAGGCCTTCCTTGATCTTGAAGCTGATCTCGGTGCCTTCGTCGTTCCATTCCCAGCTTTCAGCGAAATTGGGCACGATTTCGCCCTCGGGTGTCACGCTGAGCAATGTCCCCCAGAGTGCGTTGGCAATGTTGAGCGAGGCGGACTGGTTGAGCATGTCCGGCTCAAGCGATTCGACATCCACCGATTGTGCGACGACGAGCGTATCGGCGTCCTGAGCGAAGGACGGCACTGACGAGATGGCCAGCGCGATTGCGCAAAGGCTGACAGTTTTAAGCATACGAATTCCCTTTCAAGTTCCCCAAAGGCGAAAACGACAAGACTGTATATTTGAAGATTGTATTACAAGGGCATTGATGCAGCGGGGCTTGGTGCTGTCAAGATAGGCGTTTGGCCCGGCATGCCTAAAAGCGCGCCGCCGTCTAAAATTGTATTCTTGTGTTACAAGGTTGGTTGTCGCAGGTTGTCGCCAGCAAGGAGTTTGCCATGACCCGCGAGATCGTCCTCACCAGTCCGCCCGATGTTTTTCCGGCCGCCAATTACGAACATGTCTCCATCGCTGGCGACTTCGCCTATGTGGCTGGCCAGGTCGCCCGCGACGAGAATGGCCAATGGGTGGGCATTGGCGATGCGGGTGCACAAGCCGCGCAGGTCTACCGCAATATTGGCCGCATCCTGGCCCATATCGGCGCGACGCCCAGGGACGTGGTCAAGATCATGGTGTTTCTCACCGACCGCAATGACTCGGCCGCGATCAGCACAGAGCGCAAGAAGTTTTTCGGCGACCACCGTCCGCCGCATAGCGGCATCATTATCGGCGGCCTCGGTTCGCCCGAGGTGAAGGTGGAAGTCGAGGTGATCGCCTATCTGCCGCAGAAGAAATGACCGGCGTCAGCTTCTACAATCACCCGCGGCTCTACCAGCGCGACAAGGCTGCAATCGATGCTGCAATCGCGCGGGTCATCGCCAGCGGACGCTTCGACTGGGGCGACGAAGTTCCGGCATTCGAAGAAGAGTTCGCAGCCTGGAACGGGGCCAGCCATGCCGTGGCCGTTGCGTCCGGAACTGCAGCGCTCAAGATTGCGCTCCTGGCGCTCGGGATCGGGCCGGGTGACGAGATCATTACCGTTGCCAACACCGACATCGGCTCATCGTCCTCGATCCACCATGCCGGGGCGACGCCGATCTGGGTCGACATCAATCCGGTCAGCCGCAACATGGATGTGGAGGCGCTTGGCGCAGCCATCACGCCGCGCACAAGAGCGATCCTGCCGGTGGATCTTTATGGGCACCCGGCGAACATGATCGCCATCATGGCGGTGGCTGAGGAGCATGGGCTCAAGGTCGTAGAGGATGCTTGTCTCGCTCTAGGTGCGACGATCGGAGGGGTGAAGCTCGGGACGCTGGCGCATGCGACCTGCTTCAGCTTTGCGCCATCCAAGCATCTGGGAAGTTTCGGCAGCGGCGGCGCAGTGCTGACCGAAGACGCCGAGCTGGCGGAGCGGATGCGCAAGATTTCCGCCTACGGGCAGGAGCGCAGCCGGCACTATGCGATGCATGGCGCCGGGATGGGCGGATTGCACCACGAGACGCATGGCCTCAACGAACGGCTGGCGGAGATGCAAGCGGCAATCCTGCGCGCCAAGCTGCCGCATCTCGATGGCACGATCGCCGAGCGGCGAGCGCAGGCGCGGCGTTATGCCGAGGGTCTGGCAGGTCTGGGGCTCGATTTGCCGCAGACGCTGCTGGGCTATGAGCATTCCTGGCGCAACTATGTGATCGAGAGCGATGACCGGCTTGGGCTGGCGGAGCGACTGCGGTCGATGGGCATCCCGACAAACCTCACCTATGCGCCACCGCTGCATCTGCAGCCGGTATTCGCCGATCGCGCTATGGGGCGTGGCGATTTGCCGGTGACCGAACGCTTTTGCGATCGACTGCTGGGCCTGCCGATCGGGCCGCAACTAAGCATGGACGAGATCGATCTTGTGATCGCCGCGGTGCGAAAGGCCGTGGCCTAGGCGCGGCCGCCATCGACGCTGAGGATCTGGCCGGAAATCCAGCCGGCAAGATCGGACGATAGGAACATGACGGCGTTGGCAATGTCCTCCGGCGTACCGAGCCTCCGCATATGCGTGCCTTCAATCAGCCGCTGCTGCCCGGCTTCGCCGTAGCTTTCCCATTGCCGCTGCGTAGCGGGATTGGACAGGACGAAGCCGGGGGCGACGCTGTTAACGGTGATGCCATGGGGGCCAAGTTCGAGGGCCAGCTGTTTGGTGAGGCCGACCAAAGCGTGCTTGGCGGCGCTATAGGCTTGGATGCCGGTGAGGCTGGGTCGTAAACCAGCACCGGATGAAATGGTGACGATGCGGCCCGCGCCTTGCGCTTTCATGAGCGGCGCCACGGCCTGGGTGCAGAAGAAGGCGGCATCGACATTGGCCTCGAAGAGCTGTCGCCAGACGTCCTCGCCGACATTTTCCAGTGGCTGGGCGACCTGACCACGGACGCCTCCGGCGGCGGTGACGAGGATGTCGATTTTGCCGAAGTCACGGCCAATCTCGCCGATGATTTCGCCGACCCGGGCCTGGTCGCTGAGGTCCAGCGCATCGACGCGGGCAGCGCCGGCCTCGCGGGCGCTTTCGAGGCCAGCAGCATCGAGATCAAGGGCGGCGACCTTGGCACCGGAAGCCGAGAGGAAAGCAACGATGGCGCTGCCGATGCCTTGCGCGGCACCGGTGACAATGGCGGTCTTGCCGGAAAAATCGAACGTCGCGCTCATTTGGCCCATCCGTCTTCGATCAGCGCGCGCGTTTCGGCTATGGCAACGTCCCAGATGGCGTCCATTTCCTCATCCGGCCGCTGATAATGGCCGCCGAAATTGCCGTCGCCGAGCATGGCCTTGGCGGCCTCGGAGCCGACGGTCTTGAGCTTGTCGAGATCGGCCATCGGCTTTTGCGTGCTGGGCATGCCGATATTGGGGAGGCGCGTCCAGGCAAAATTCTCCATCCAGGAGGCGTGTGAGGCGACAGGGTCTATGGCCTGTACCTTTCCCATCGTGGCCGGCGCGCTCCACCAATTGTGCCAGCGCACGCGGCAATCGGGATGGCTGTTGAGCCATTCGAGAGCGGCGGTCTGGCCGGGGCTGTTGCCGCCATGGCCATTGACGAAGAGAAAGCGGCGGAAGCCCGTGGTGGCGAGGCTATCGAGCATGTCGGTGATGATGCGAGCATAGGTGTCCATGCGTAGCGAGACGCTGCCAGGATAGTTGGCAAAGTATGGCGTGATGCCATAGGCCAGCACCGGAAAGACCGGCACGCCAAGCGGTGCGGCGGCGTCGACCGCGACTTTTTCGGAGAGAATCGAGTCGACGGCGTTGGACAAAAAGGCGTGCTGCTCGGTCGAGCCCAAGGGGATGATGGCGCGGTCGTCGGAGCGCAGATAGGCCTCGACCTGCATCCAGTTCATGTCGGAAATTTTCAAAAGATGCTGTCCTTGTGGAGGCCGCGGCGCGCTTGACTCAGGCGCCGGTTTTTGAATGATTGTAATACAAGGTCCGGCAGCTGCGTCGCCGAAGCAAGCGAAAAGTGCGGTCTGGACGTTTTAAGCAAAGCAATCAGCGAGCGTATCGAGATGGCATGCCTTGTCATTCATGGCGGTGCGGGGACCATCCCGCGCGCAAGTTTAACGCCGGAGGGTCACCAGGCGGCGCGCGACGGTTTGCGCGACGCGCTGCGGGCCGGGTGGGCGGTTCTTGGTCAGGGCGGGTTGGCGCTCGATGCGGTTCAGGCGGCCGTGGTGGCGCTCGAAAATCATCCAAGTTTCAATGCCGGGCATGGGGCCGTGCTTAACGCTGCCGGGGAGCATGAGCTCGATGCGGCGATCATGGATGGTCGCGACCGCCGAGCCGGGGCGGTGGCTTCAGCGCGGTACATCCGCAATCCGGTTCTGGCGGCGCGGCGGGTGATGGAGGCGAGCGACTGCGTGTTGGTGTCGGCAACGGGGGCCGATGAGTTTGCGCGCGAGCAGGGGCTCGACATGGTAGAGCAATCCTATTTTACCACACCGCTGCGGCAGCAGCACTGGCAGCGGGCGCATGAGGAAAAGGCGGGGCTCCTCAAGCGCGAGCGGACGGAGGCGGAAAAGCACGGCACGGTGGGCGCGGTTGCGCTGGACGATCTCGGCAACCTCGCCGCGGCGACGTCGACGGGCGGCTATACCTACAAGAGGGTCGGCCGGGTGGGCGATGCGCCGGTGATCGGTGCGGGGACCTACGCGGCCAATGACGTGGTGGCGGTGTCGTGCACGGGGCTGGGCGAGTTGTTTATTCGGCGGGGAACAGCGCAAGATATTGCGGCCCGCATCCTCTATCGCGGGGATGACTTGTCGAGTGCCGCGGCGGCGGCGATTGCGGATCTGACGGCGGATGGCGCCGGGGCAGGATTGATCGCGGTGGATGCGGCCGGCGCTATGGCAATGCCGCACAATACCGAGGGGATGTATCGGGGGTCGGTGACGGCGGACGGGGTTCTGAGCGTTGGAATTTACTCCGATGATTTCGCCGCGGTGGAAACCATCGGTTGAGGCGGCAGCGTGCTGAACTTGTGTGTTACCGGCACAATGTTGTAGGAGCCGGTGAAGTGTCGGTGGATGATGCGCTTAGTTTTCGGCGCGACAAAGCAAGCAAGTCACTGTTGTCTCTCAAGTCGGTCTGTCTCGGAGAATGAGCGTGTACGGCGATTCTGTTCCGTTTGAGCTGCCACAGCCCAAGCGTATCTCCTTGTCCGAAAGTGTTGCCGACACCATTGCCGAAGCGATTGCGACGCGGATCATTTCGCCGGGCGAGCGCATCGTCGAGACGTCGCTGGTGGAAAAGCTCGGAGTCAGCCGGGTGCCGATCCGCGAGGCGCTCAAGGTGCTGCATGCGCAGGGCATCATCAGCGGCGGCGGGCATCGCGGCTATCGGGTTGCGGCCTTTGGCGCCGACGTGACGCAGCAGATCATGGAAGTTCGGCTCAGCCTTGAATCCTTCCTCCTGCGCGATGCCATCGAGAACTGGCGCAAGGGCAAGGGTGCGCCGCGCGACCTCGAACAGTTCATCGACAAGATGCGGGTCTCGGCCAAGGGAGGCAGCCTGCGCAACTCGCTTATCGCCGACCTCGAATTTCACCGGGCCATTCGCAATGCCGCCGACAATCCGATCGTCGGCACGCTGTGGGATACGATCGCGCGGCATGTGCTGATAATCTTCAACTTCGAGCGCTTCCGTGATGAGGATCTCGATGCAAGTGCGCGCCAGCATGAAGAGTTTCTGAGCTGGATCGAGGCGCAGGTGGCGGCTCCCGAGACCGCATTTGCCGACATTCAGATGGCACTCGAAAACCACATGCTGCTGATCGCGCGCACCAAGCGCCATAGCCCGGTGTCGATCGCACCCTAGCTTGCGGAAACGCACAAGAACGCCGTTGCTTCATTGTATACTGTATGACAAGGTTTGTGCGCCGATGCACAGTCGGCGCGATCCTTTCTCGCAGTGACACGGACTTTTCATGTACCGCATTGGCGTCGACGTTGGTGGCACGTTCACCGATTTCACCTTGCTCGATGAAACGAGCGGACAGATCCACTTCTACAAAACCCCATCCACGCCGCACGACCCGTCCGAGGCGATCGAGAACGGCCTGAGGGGCATGCTGGAGGGGCTGAGCTTCGACGCTGCCGAAGTCACCTATCTGGGCCATGGCACGACGGTGGCCACCAATATCGTCATTGAGCGTCGCGGCGCGCGCACGGGGCTGGTGACCACGAAGGGGTTCCGCGATGTGCTCGAACTGGGTCGGCAGGCACGGCCGTCGATCTACGATTACCGGGTGGAAAAGCCGCCGGTGCTGATCCCTCGCGATCGGCGCGTGGAGGTGGTGGAGCGCATCGGGCCCGCAGGCGAGGTGCTGACAGAACTCGACGAGGCTTCGCTTGAGGGAGCGGTTCGCAGGCTGGCGGAGATGGGCGTTGAAAGCGTCGCGATCTGCTTCCTCCATAGCTACCGACGGCCAGAGCACGAGGCGCGGGCGCGAGCCGTGGTCGAGGCGATCCTGCCGGACGCCTACATCACGTTGTCCTCGGAAATCTTGCCGGAATTTCGGGAATTCGAGCGCATGTCGACCGTGGCGGTCAATGCGTTTGTCGGACCGAAAATGGGGGCGTATCTCGAGAAGTTCAGGGGCCGGGTGCGCGATGTCGGCATTCCGGTCGAGCCCTATACGATCCATTCAAATGGCGGGCTGATGTCGGCTGACACGGTCTATGCCAATCCGGTGCGCACCTGCGTTTCGGGGCCGGCTGCCGGCGTGGTCGGCGCAGCCGAGATCGGTCGCACGGCTGGATTGCCAAACCTTATTACCTTCGATGTGGGTGGAACGTCGACCGACGTGTCGCTGATCGCGGATGCAACGCCGCTTTTTACCTCGGCGCGCCTTGTGGCGGGTTATCCGGTCAAGACGCCGATGCTGGATATTCATGTGATCGGCGCGGGCGGGGGTTCGATTGCGGCGATCGATGATGCGGGTTCGATGAAGGTTGGCCCGCGCTCGGCGGGGGCGGCGCCGGGGCCGGTGGCCTATGGCCGTGGGGAACGGAGCCGACGATCACGGACGCCAATCTCTGCCTCGGCCGGCTTGATGCGGGAACGCTTCTTGGCGGCCGCATGCAGATCGATCTGGAAGCGGCGCGCAATGTTATTCGCGAAACCATTGCCGGGCCGCTGGGCCTGTCGCTGGAAGAGGCGGCGCATGGCATCATCCAGATCGCCAATGCCAATATGAGCCGGGCGATCCGATCGGTGTCAGTCGAAAAAGGCTATGACATGGGCGAGTTCGCGCTCTGTGCCTTTGGTGGCGCGGGGCCGCTTCATGCAGCCGAAGTTGCCGTAGAATGCGGACTGCCGCGCATCCTCATCCCGCGCGAGCCGGGCACGCTTTGCGCACGCGGCATGCTGTTGACCGATCTGAGCTCGGACTATGTGCGCAGCTTTTTTGCCGATTCGACCGCCGAAAACCTCAGCCAAGTGCTGGCACTCTTCGACGCGATGACGGCGGACGGGCAGGCATGGCTCGACAAGGAAGAGGTGCCGGCTGAAAACCGGCGCTTCAAGCGCGTGCTCGATGCTCGCTATCGTGGGCAGAATTTCGAAGTAAAGGTCGATTGCGACGGGCTTGGTCCCGACGATCTGGCCGAGTTCGAAGAGCGTTTCCACGCTGCGCACACCAAGGAATATGGCTACGATATCCGCCACCGCGCCATTCAGTTCGTGTCGGCGCGACTGCAGGCGATCGGCGATGTGCCGAAGGCGCCGCAGGCGGAAGTTGTGGGCGGGGCAAGCCTCGATGAGGCAAAGATCGGGTCGCGGCAGGTGTATTTCGATGCCCGGAACGGCTGGGTCGAGACACCGATCTACGACCGTGGCGCCTTGCCAGCCAATGTGGATTTCGCCGGACCCGCCATCATCAATGAAATGAGCGCGACTTCGCTGATCCTGCCGGGCCAGACGGTCCGTGCCGATCGCTGGGGCAATCTAATCGTGAGCACCAACCAATGACAACCGATACCATTGCCGATGCCATCCAGATGGAGGTGTTCTCCAACCGCCTCCTCGCCATTGCCGAGGATATGGGCTCGATCCTGATCCGCTCGTCCTTTTCGTCCAATATCAAGGAGCGGCGGGACTGCTCGACGGCGTTGTTCGATGCCAAGGGCCGTCTGATCACCCAGGCCGATCATATTCCGATCCATCTTGGGGCCATGATCGGGGCAGTCGAGGCGATGCTCAAGCGCTATCCGCTCGAGACGATGCAGCCGGGCGATGCCTATATCGCCAATGATCCCTATCTTGCCGGTGGGAGCCATCTGCCGGATATTTCGATCATTACGCCGGTGCATCACGACGGCGAGGTTCGCTTCTTTTGCGGCAACATCGCGCACCACGCCGATGTCGGCGGCAAGACACCGGGATCGACGTCCGGCACGTCGCGCTCGATCTTTGAGGAAGGCATTCGCCTGCCAATCATCCGCATCGCGCGGAGCGGGGAAATTGACGAGGACCTACTCGAGCTGATCGCGCACAATACCCGTGACCCTGAGGAGCGGCTGCTCGATCTTCGGACGCAGATCGGCACCAATGTGCGCGGCGGCGCCATGCTGGTGCAATTGATCGAGCGCATGGGCTGGCCCGCGGTGGAGCAGGCCGTCGAGGATATCCTCACCTATACGCGGCGGCGGTTGCGCAACCGGGTCGCGGCACTGCCGGATGGCGTTTATCGCTTCGAGCGCGCCATGGACGACGACGGTTTTCCAGGCGAACCTGTGCCGATCGTCTGCACGGCGACGATTGCCGGTGACAGCCTGTCGTTCGACTTTGACGGCTCGGGACCGCAGGCCCGCGGCGCCATCAACCTGCCGGACAGCGCGCTCAAGGCTTCGATCTATTATTGCGTAAAGGCCGTGCTGGATCCGGGCCTGATGCCGAACCAGGGCATTATCGACCCGATCGGGATCACGGCGCCCCCGGAACGATCGTCAACCCCAAGGCGCCGGCTGCAGTCGCCGGTCGCGCCGTAACCTCCAATCGGCTCTGTGGTGCCGTGTTCGGAGCCCTCTACCAGGCGATGCCGGAAGAGCGCGTCATGGCGTCCTGCAATGATTCAACGTCGGCCGTTTCGGTGTCTGGATGGCACGAAGGGCGGCAGGCGACCTATGTCTATCCCGAAAGCATGGGCGGCGGCGCGGGCGCCTTTGCCGATCGCGACGGGATGGATGCGGTGCATGTCCATACGGTCAACTCCACCAATCTCCCGGCCGAAGCGCTGGAACTGGAATATCCGCTGCTGCTCGAGGAATATTGCCTTGTGCCGGATAGCGGCGGCGCCGGTCGGCATCGCGGGGGCATGGGCATGGCGCGGCAGATCCGGGTGCGCGAGGATAACACGACGTTTTCGGCGCGGTCTGACGCCCACATCGTTCCGGCTCCTGGCGTTGCGGGCGGCAAGTCTTCGAATGTGACGCGTATTCTCCGCAATCCCCGAACAGCGGGCGAAGAGGCGCTGCACTCAAAGGCTTCTGGGCTGATCCTCAACAAGGGGGAGACGCTGCGCGTCGAGACGCTTGGCGGCGGTGGATTTGGCGATCCGGGTGAGCGCCCCTTGTCTGCCTTGGCGCAGGACCTGCGGGAAGAAAAGATCACGAAAGCGGCGGCTGAACGCGACTATGGCGCAGACCGCGTACGCGAGGCGCTGGCCTTGGGAGAAACAGCATGAGACTTGAGGGCATGGTCGCCGTCATCACCGGCGGGGCCGGCGGCATGGGACGGGACACGGCGATGTTGTTCGCCCGCGAAGGTGCGTCGGTCATGGTCGGCGACGTTGATGCGGAAGGCGGAGCCAAGCTCGCCGCAGAGGCGCAGGCGAGCAATTTCAAGCTCAGCTTCCTGCGAACCGATGTTTCGAAAGAAGCCGATGTCGCGGCGCTGATCGCCAAGGCGGAAGCGGACCATGGCAAGCTCGATACGATCTTCAACAATGCCGGTATCGAGCAGCCAGTGACCCCATCTGACGAGGTGAGCGAAGCGCTGTTCGAGCGTGTTATCGACATCAATCTCAAGGGCACGTTCTTCGGTTGCAAGCATGCCATCCCGGCGCTGCTGCGCAATGGCGGCGGCACGATCGTCAACAATTCCTCGGTTTCTGCCTTCGCCAATGTTGGTGGCAACTTGAGCTATGCGGCATCGAAGGGCGCGATCATGTCGATGACCCGCGTCATCGCGATCGAATATGCGGCGCGGAACATTCGGTGCAATGCCATCAATCCCGGCGTCATCGACACAGGCATGAACCAGCGCAACCTCGAAAAGGCGGTAGACAAGGAAGCGCTCGAACAGAAGTGGCGCTCGATTACGCCGCTCGGCCGCATGGGCACGGGCGAGGAGATCGGGGAAGCGGTGCTGTATCTGGCGTCTAAGCAATCGTCCTTCGTGACCGGCATCGGGCTCGTCATCGACGGCGGAAGGATCGCGACATGAAGCTTGCGGGCAAGATTGCGGTGGTGACAGGCGCTGCGCGCGGCCTTGGCCGTGCCGTGGCGCGGCTTTATGCGCAGGAGGGCGCCAATGTCTTCGCTCTCGACATGCTGGGCGAGGAAGTGGCGACGCTTGCCGAAGAGGCGGGCGACATCCGGCCGCGCCGAATGGATGTGACGGATGCCGACGATGTGGCTACCACCATGGCAGCGATCGAAGCGGAAGCGGGCCGGATCGACATTCTGGTCAACAATGCCGGCATCATCTTCTTCAAGCCGGTGGAAGAAGTCAGCGTCGCCGACTGGGACCGGCTGATGGCGGTCAACCTGCGCGGACCGTTCCTTTGCACGCGTGCGGTGGCGACGGGCATGAAGGCGCGTCGAGCAGGGGCGATCATCAACGTTTCGAGCAATGCGGGCGTGGTCGGTGGGCTGGACGAAACGACCTATTGTGCGTCGAAGTTCGGGCTCGAAGGGCTGTCGCGATCGTTGTCGCAGGAGTTTACGCCGTTCAACGTGTCGGTGAACACGATCACGCCGGGGCATCCGATGCATACGGCGATGAGCGAGGTCACCTATAGCGAAGAAACGCGCAAGATCTGGAAGGATCCGATGGAGCTGGCGCCGGCTTTCGTGCATCTGGCGCTGCAGGATGCCAGCGGCATCAACGACCAGCGCATCCGCGCCTGGGACATGGTGCAGGAGCTTGCCCGCGCATAAAAATGCCTCCGAACCTTGAGGGTGCGGAGGCCAGTGGGGGACAGGAGCCGGGATGAGGCGGCGGGTCGATGACCCGCCGTTTTCGTTCAAAGCGTGTGTGTACGCCGATGGGTGCCGCCCTTTTCGGACTGGCTGGTGACGGTGATAGTGCTGCCCTGCGGCGCGCGCACCAGCCACTCGACAGGCTTGCCGTTGGCGGTCCATTGCTGGCCCCAAGGGGACCAGGGATAGAGCCGCTCGTTGCGGCCGGCGAGGTTGCCGAGATCGGCTGTCTGCGGGTTCATCACCAGTTCGCCGCCGTCGACGACGATCGAGACGGTGACAGGCTTTGCGACCTTATTGGCGACGGCGACGTCGGAGAGGTTGGACGGCAGGTAGCCGTGGTTGGAGACGACGGCGCGGACCTTGTAGAGATCGGTGCCGACCGCCGTTACGCCGATCTCGTCGACCTTGACCTGCGGGGCCGCTGCGGCGTGCTTGAGGTTAAAGAGGATGTTCTGGCGAACCATGTCCTCGAGCAGGCTGCCCGGCGGATTGCGGTAGCTCCAAATATTGACCATGCCGCCGATCTCGATCTTGCCGAGTTGCGGGTGGTCGAAGGGCTTCCAGTCGCGCCAGCCTTTTTCGGCCATGTTGGCCTTGACGTAGTCGTAGACCTTTTGCTGGACCTCTTCGTTGCGCGGGTAGAGGTTGTAATAGCCTTCCTTGGGGACGCCGGCGGTGCGTTCGAGATCCCAAAGCTCGGTGCCAAAGGAGATGATGCCCATCTCCTCATAGGTCCAGTCCATGAGGCCGCCGCGGCGGACGACGGATTTGTCCGGCGTGAATTCCTCGTAGATCGAGACCGTGGGATAGCCGGTGAGCTCGGTGCCGACCTTGCCGATTTCCTTATAGAGGTTGATGTCGCGCGCGCTCATGGCGGTGTCGGGCTTGGTCATCGACGGCCTGAGGATGATGCCGCCGTGGGTGTGGTAGGCGCACATGCCGCAGATATTGGGATGGTCGAGGATGAACTTGGCCATGCCAAAGGCTTCGGGCTCGGAGAGCGGATGGATGCCGGCGCCATATTCCTGGGGTGACCAGTGGGTGGGGAAGTTGCGGTTCATGTTGCCGTCGAAGGGCTTTTCGACGGGGACGTTGACGCCATCGAAATTGCGCACCGTGCCCTCGGGATAAAGGCGGTAGTATTGGCCGCCTTCTTCGCCCGGCTTGCGCTGGACCATAATGTCCGGATTGGTGGCGCTTTTTTCCACTCGCCCTTACTGTCGGGGACGCGCATCCAGACGATATAGCCATCGCCGTCGATGTCCTCGGGGATCAGGCCTTCGAGGCGGTCGGCGCCGGGCATGAAGCGGCCATTACCACACCAGTTGTAGTAGGGCGGGACAAGCGAGAGTTCGGCGCCATCGGGGTTGATGCGCGGCAGGATGTAGAAGACCTGGCTGTCGACGAGGCGGGTGGCTTCCTCGTCTTCGCCGTACTTGGTCAGAAGGTGAAAGACGGCATAAAGAGCGGCGGCGGAGGTGGCGTGTTCCTCGGCGTGGATCTGGCCGTCAATGTAATAGCCGGGCTTTTCGGCAGCAGGGCCGGTCTTGGGATTGCTGATCTCGATGAGCCAGACGTCGCGACCCTGGAAGCTCTTGGCCAGCGAGGTCATGGTGGCAAGATGCGGGTATGCGGCGACCAGGGCGCGGAGGCGCTCGGTCATTTCGTCATACGTGTAATAGCGGTCGAATTTGACGTCGAGGTCGGTCATCGAAAAATCCTGGTCGGCAATGGTTTAGGGCGCCGTGCGAATGCAGGCTGCGAACTGGCCCGGTGTCACTTCCTTGAGCACGGGCACGATCTTGGCGCAGTCGGGAATCGCCATGGGGCAACGGGTGCGGAAGACGCAGCCGGAAGGGGGTTGATCGGGCTGGGAATATCGCCCTTGAGGATGATGCGCTCTTTCTTGGCGTGAATGTCGGGGCTGGGGACGGCCGAGAGCAAGGCTTTGGTGTAGGGGTGGTTGGGCGCGCGGTAGAGCGTGCGCGTCGGGGCGATCTCCATGATGCGGCCCAGATACATCACGATGACGCGGTCGCTGATGTGCTCGACCACGGCAAGATCGTGGGCGATGAAGAGCATCGTCAGGTTGAACTTGGTCTTGAGGTCGTCGAGCAGGTTGACGACCTGAGCCTGGATCGAGACGTCGAGGGCCGAGACGGGTTCGTCGGCGACGATGAAATCGGGCTCCACGGCCAGGGCGCGGGCGATGCCGATGCGCTGGCGCTGACCGCCCGAGAATTCATGCGGGAAGCGGTCGAGGTAGTCGCCGCTGAGGCCCACCTGTTCGAGCAGTGCGACGATGCGGTCTTCGCGTTCGGAGGGTGGAACGACGTTGTGCATTGCCAGTGCGTGGCCGAGGACGGTGCGGATTTTCTCGCGCGGGTTGAGGCTGGCGTAGGGATCCTGGAAGACGATCTGCATGCGCTTGCGGTAGCGGCGCATCTCGGGCTTGGGGAGCTTGGCGATGTCGGCGCCGTCGAAGTCGATGGAGCCGCTGGTGGGTTCGGCAAGGCGCAGCACAGTGCGGCCGACGGTGGTCTTTCCGGATCCGGATTCGCCGACAAGGCCGACGACCTCGCCGCGCAACACGTCGAAGCTGACGTCATCGACGGCTTTGACATTGTTGACGACGCGGTTGAGCACGCCGCCGCTGATGGGGAAGTACTTCTTGAGGTTTTGCACCTGCAGCAGCACGTCGCGCGCTTTGGGGGCAGTGGTGTCCATCACGGCGCTCATGCGGTGGCCTTTGTCTTGAGGTCCAGTTCTTTCCAGCGAACGCAGCGCACGCTGCGGCCATTGCCGACATCTTCGAGCGGCGGTTCGGCTAGGGCGCAGCGTTCTTCGGCGAAGGCGCAGCGGGTGCGGAAGCGGCAGCCGCTCGGCAGCTTGGTGAGGAGCGGCACATAGCCGGGAATGGTCTGCAACCGGACCTTTTCCTCGGACTCGCCCATGCGGGGGATCGATTGCATCAGACCGGAGGTGTAGGGCATCAGCGGTTTGGTGAAGATTTCCTCGACCGTGCCGGTTTCGACGACCTGGCCGGCATACATGACGACCACGCGATTGGCCATTTCCGCCACGACGCCGAGGTCGTGGGTGATAAAGACGATGGCCATGCCCAGCTTCTGCTGGAGATTGCGCATGAGGTCGAGGATCTGCGCCTGGATGGTCACGTCGAGCGCGGTGGTGGGCTCATCGGCGATCAGCACGCTGGGTTCGCAGGAGAGAGCCATGGCGATCATGGCGCGCTGGCGCATGCCGCCGCTCATCTGATGCGGATATTGATTGGCGCGTTTGGCGGGTTCGGGAATGCCGACGAGCTCGAGCATTTCCACGGCGCGCTTGTGGGCGTCGGTTTTGTTCAGCTTGTCATGCTGCATCACCACTTCGGCGATCTGCCTGCCGATGGTGTGGACCGGATTGAGGCTGGTCATCGGCTCCTGGAAGATCATGCCGATGTCATTGCCGCGAACGGCGCGCATCTCGCGATCGGTGAGGCTGACCAGATCCTTGCCGCGCAGGCGGATCGTGCCACGGGAAATGCGTCCGACCTTTTGGGCAGGAGCCGCATGATCGAGAGGCTGGTTACGGATTTGCCCGACCCGGATTCGCCGACGATGGCCAGAGTTTCGCCGGCCCGGACGACGAAGTTGACGCCGTCAACGGCGCGGACATCCTGGCCTTCCCCGACGATGAAGGAGGTTTGCAGGTCATCCACTTCGAGCAGGGGTGGCTCGTTGCTGAGCGTCTGGGTCATTTGGGGGCCTCCGACGGGAATGGTCATGGGGTCAGGCACTCAAGCGGGAATCGGCGGGGGTGGCGGCCGCGGGCGGGCTCACATAGTGGCCCCAGCCTGCACGACCTTCTATGCCACCATCGTAGACAGTCTGGCCGGCGACAATGGTGCGCTGGATGCGGCCCTGGAACTCGGCGCCGTAGTAAAGCTGGGCGACGTCGCGGGCGAAGGTGAGCAGTGTTTCGGGGCTGATCTTGGTCTTGGCGTTCATGTCGACGAGGATCAGGTCGGCATCGGCACCGACCGCAATATGGCCCTTGCTCGGCAGGTTGAAGCGCTTGGCGCCGTTGCCGCTCAAAAGAGCCATGGCTTTTTCCATGCTGATCCTGCCTCGCGCAACCGCGTCGAGCATAGAAGGGACCAGCACTTCGGAGCCGGGCGAACCGGGAGGCGCCGTGACCATGTTGCCCGCGCCGCCGACCTTTTCCGCATAGGAGAAAGCGGCATGGTCGGTGGTTACATGGGTAATGATGCCATCGGCGATCGCCTGCCAGAGCGCGTCCTGATCGGCCTGAAGCCGCACGGGCGGGTTGATCTTGGCGAAGACGCCGGCGCGGCGGACGTCCTCATGGGTGCGGAACAGATAATGCGGGCAGGTCTCGGCGGAAAAGTCCGATGTGCCCGCAAAGCGACGCAGGACGTCGACGGTCAGTGCGCTGGTGACATGGGCGATGTGGAGCTTGGCGCCTGCTTCGATGTTCATCAGCAGCAGCTTGGCGACGGCGACCGCTTCACAGATGGCGGGGCGAGAGGCCAAGTGGCTGTCGATATTGGCCAGGTCGGCATCGATCATATCGGCCTCGGCCAGCGCCAGCAGTTGCGCGCTTTCGGCATGGACGACGATGGGCAGGTTGGTCTTGGCGACAGCCTTGAGAGCCCGCATCTGGTCGGCTTCATCGGGGAAGGACAGGCCGAAGAATTCGTCGTCGCGTCCGGCGGGGGCGGGGGTGGTGAAGATCTTGTAGGCGACGATGCCACCGGCAGCCATGGCCTGGACGCTTGTGTCGGTCAGATCGCCCGGAGCGGCATAGAGGCCGAAATTGATGAAGGCGTGCTCGGCGAAGTGGGCGCGGCGGATCTCTACGCGCTCTGCCGTGTTGCAGCAGGGCTTTGAGATGGGCATTTCAAACAGCGTGGTAATTCCACCTGCGGCTGCAGCCTGCGTCTCGCTTTCCACCGTGCCGCGATCGGGGTAGGCCGGTGCACGAATATGGAAGTGGATGTCGATGGCGCCGGGCAGAAGGTGCTGCCCGGTCGCATCGATGGTTTGCTCTGAAACACCCTCACCGCGCGGGAGGAGAGCCGCGAACGAGCCGCCTGCGAGGGCGACGTCCACCGGGCGGAGTCCCTCAGGGGTGAGGACTTCGGCATTGCGGATGATGGTATCGTAATCGGCCACTATTTGAGCCCCAATTCCGTAAGAGCCTTGGCGACACCGTCAAGGTTGGTGAGATGCATGCTGGCGTAGTTGGGCGCGAGAACCACGCCGTGGCCGCCGGCGCGATAGGTCGCCATGACCGAACGGTAGGCGATGTCGGGCGTCATCTTGGCAGTTTCGGACTTGGTGCGCGGGGCGTCGACGCCGAGGCCCATGAAGACCTTGGCTTTGCCGTTGACGCCTTTGACGGCGTCCGCGCACTGGCCGAAGACATAGGTGTCCGGGTCCATGCCCGCAGCTATGACATTGGCGTAAGGCGCCTCGCTAAGTCCCAGGACCTTATAGAGAACTGCCGTCGCCTCGTCGGGCGAGAAGTCCCGCAGGATGGTCTTCTGGAAGAAGCCGAGCTCCTTGGTAAACACCTCGCCAGCTTGGTGCTGGTAGGTGATCGGTTTGACCCAATCGGCATACATAGTCTGCTCTTCCCAAGGCCACTGCGCGCGGCGGAAGATGTTGAAATGGTTGCGGTTCCAGACGTTGAGGCCGAAGCTCAAGCCCGGCTTGCACCACTTGACCAAGCCGTAGAGTTCTCGGTCCAAGTCCTTGTTGCGTTCGAGCCAGAACTTTTCCCAGATCAAGGCTTCGGGATTGGCGAGCAAGGTGCGGATGAACGTGATGAAGGCGCCGTCGGCGAATTCCTTGCCCGAGGCGGCTTCCTGCATGAAGTCGTAGAGGTTGAGGAGCGCGCGGCGGCAGGCCTCGACATCGATGCCGCGTTCCATGGCCTCACGACGGGCATGGGTCGAGAAATCGCCTGGGGCGCCGCCCTGGATCAGCGTATCGAGCGGCGAATTTCGCTCGTTGCACCACATGACGCCGTCGATGTCGTAATTGCGAACCTGATCCTCGACCATGGAGAGGATCCAATTGCGATAATCGGGATGGCTGGTCGATGGATCGCTGCCGAGGCGGCCGAAGATGTCGACTTCCATGGCCTGGGCGAGGTTCGGGATGTCGACGGTGTTGGTCGAACCGTGGCCTGTATATTTGAAGAAGGGCTCCATCAGTTCGATGAAGACCTTCATGCCCCGCTCGTGTGCGGGGGCGATGACCATGTCGAGGATGTCCTTGCCTTCGAACTCAGGGTCCTTGGCGCGATAGTCCTTGATGAAGGTGCCGTTGTAATAGGCGGGATCGGGCTGGAAGTAGGCGCCGCCCTTCATGGCGAAGGGTTCGGGCACGCCGTGGTCGGGCCAGCCATCGAGCTTGTAGGAGATTGAGCGCCCGGTCTTGAGGCCAAGCCAGGACACCGTGCCCAGCATCAGGACGTTGACGCCGACGCGATCCTTGAGAATGTCGAGGACGTTTTCGACGCCCTCGTCGATGAAGTTGATCGGGCTGACCTGGATGCCGACGAACTTTTCGGCGGGGTTGGGCTTGTCGGTCATGCGGCGGCTTTCGCGTGCTTGGCGATAAAGCCCTTCATGCGCTCGACGGCATCCTTGATCTTGTCGAGCGGCTGCAGGAACGACATGCGGATGTAGCTGGGGTCATGGTCGCCGAACATGGTGCCGGGGAAGAGCATGACGCCGGTTTCGCGCAGAAGTTTTTCGCAGAATTCGGGCGTCGACATGCCGGTGCCGGCAACGTTGATATAGACGTAGAAGGCGCCGCCGGGCTTGCCGTAGGTGAGGCCCATTTCGTCGAGCGCGGGAAGCAAGTAGTCGCGGCGCGCCTTGTATTCCTCGATCATAACATCGATCGGCTCCTGCGGTCCTTTGAGGGCAGCTAGAGCGGCATATTGGCTGATGGTCGAGGTGTTGATCGAAAGCGTGTGACGGGTGTCGGTGACGCGGGAGATGAAGTCGGCGGGGGCGGCCATGTAGCCGACGCGCCAACCGGTCATGGCATAGGTCTTGGAGAAGCCATTGAGCGTGATGGTACGATCCTTCATGCCCGGGAGCGAAGCGATCGAAAGGTGCTCGAAGCCGTCATAGATGATCTTGGCATAGATCTCGTCGGAGACGATGACGAGGTCATGCTTGATGGCAAGCTCAGCGATGCCGCGGATGACGTCGGGCGGAGTGACGGCGCCGGTCGGATTGTTGGGCGAGACCAGTACGAACATCTTGGTCTTGGGCGTGATGCGCTTTTCAATCTCGGCGAGATCGAGGGCAAAGTCGTCCTTCTGGAAAGTCGGGACCGGGACGGGTACGCCGCCGGCGAGATTGACCGCCATGTCATAGGTGGTGAAGCGCGGGGAGGTGATCAGCACTTCGTCGCCGGGCTGAATCAGCGCCAGCATGATCAGGGTGATCGATTCCTGGACGCCCGCAGTGACGGCGATGTCGTCGGCGGAGTAATCGAGGTCGTATTCCTTGTTGAGGTGCTCGGCGATAGCGGCGCGCAGCGGCGGGATGCCGTGCGGGCCGGTATAGTGGTGCTGGTTCTCGTCGAGAGCCTTCTTGCCCGCTTCCACGATATGCGCCGGCGTATGGAAATCGGGGTCGCCGCGGCCCATGGCGATGACATTGGTCATGTTGGCGGCAATGCCGAGCATCTTGGTCCGGAACGAGCCGTCGTCCTCGGTGATGCGGTTGGCCATGTGGTCGTTCAGAAAGCTCATCAGTGCATCCTCTTCCCGGCGATAAAGGTCATCATGACGCGTTCGAGCGCGAACAGATCCTCATCGGGTTTGCCGTCGACGACGATCAGGTCGGCTTCCTTGCCGACTTCGACCGTGCCGATCTTGTGGTCCAGTTTCGAAAGCTGGGCGCCCCGAATGGTGATGGCGCGCAGTGCATCGAGGCGATTGGGGCAGACGCCGACTTCGACCATGAAATCGAGTTCGGGCGCGATCTGGTCATGCTCGACAGCGGGGCTGCCGGCATCGGTGCCGAAGACGATCGGCACGCCGGCCTTGGAGGCACGCACGAGGCCATCGAAGCGGGTCTTGTCGCCGACCGCCTTTTGACGCTCGAGGATCTTCCACTCGGGAATGCCGAAAGCGCGGGCGATATCGGGCTTCGCCTGCATGACTAGGGCCGAAAAGGTGGTGACGATCGGGATCTTCTTGTCGAGGAGGATCTGGATGGTTTCGTCGCTCATCGAGCCGCCATGCTCGACGCAATCGACGCCGAACTCGGCAACGCGGCGGATGCAGGCATCGTAGGTGGCGTGGGCGGTGACCGGCAGGCGGTTGCGGTGGGCTTCGTCGATGACGGCTTCGAGCTCGGCATCGGTGAATTCGAGCGTATCGTGGCAGGCCATGATCTTGATGAGATCGGCGCCGCCCTTGACCTGGTCGCGCACGGCCCGGCGCATTTCGTCGGCGCCCGAGGCCTCGCGGCAGACCCAATAGGTGTGGCCGCCGGTCTGGATGATGGACTCACCCGAGACGAGGAGGCGTGGGCCGGGGAAGAAGCCCTGGGCGACGGCCTGCTTGGCGAAGAGGTTGGCGTTGTGGACGCCTAGGTCGCGAACCAAAGTGACGCCAGCGCGCAAGGACTTCAGCATATTACCGGCGGCCTTATAGGCGCGGATTTCGGGGCTGTCATACATGGACTGCCAGCTCAGTTCGTGCACGCCGTCCCAGGCGAGGTGGCCATGCGACTGGATGAGGCCGGGCATGATGGTCTTGCCGCCGGTGTCGGTCACCGTGCCGCTGGGCGTGCCCATATCGGAGCGTGGACCGACGCGGGTGATCTTGCCGCCGGCGACTTCGACGAAGCCGTCCTCGATCACCTCGTCGCCCACAGCCGTGATGATGCGGCCGAGGAGGACCTGGTCGACCGGCTTGAGGTCGAACATGGGCTTGGTGATCTTGGTATATTTCCAGGCGGCGGGTTCGGGCATGTCTCTTATTCTCTTGGGCTAGAGCGCGATGACGCGCTGATCGATCGGGTTGTCCGCCAGGAAGCGGCTCGGAATTTCAACTTCGGTCTGGTGGACGAGCATGGTGTTGATGGTGCGGTAGCCATCGCGGCCAGGGCGGTAGACGCCGGGCTCGTTGGAAAAGACCATGCCTGAGGCAACTTCGGTCATGTCGCCGGGGGCGAGCCATGGAGCTTCGTGACCTTCGAGGCCCATGCCGTGGCCAATGCGGTGGCGGATGGCATCACCCAGATCGGCGGCCTTAAGCGCATCGAGGGCCGCTTCATTGACGTCCTGGCAGCGGGCGCCGGGTCTGAGGGTGGCGACGGCGGCGTCGTTGCAGGCTTCCATGGCCAGCATGACGCGGCGCTGTTCGGCACTCACGTCGCCGACGATCAGGGTGACGCCGCTTTCGGCGTGGTAGCCACCGAGGCTGCAGCCGACGCCGGAAATCAGGGTGTCGCCGGGCTGGGGCTTGCGGGACCCGGTGGAGCCATGGGGCAGGCGGCGCGGGGGCCGGAATGGACGGACGCGGTGATGTTGAGCTTGGTGCCAGCGAAGGCGGCGCCATAGTCGCGCTTGAGAGTGGCGAGGGCGAAGCCGGTGGAGTCGGCGAGGAGGTCGAGTTCGGTGCCGCCCTGGCTGATGATCGCGCCGGCCTCGGCCTTGAGGCGCAAGAGGCTGAGATCGGCATAAAGGGCGGCGATGCGGGTCAGCTCGAGTTCAGCCGCGTTCTTGCGGAAGCGGAGGGGCGCGGCGAGGTCTTCGAGAACAAGTTCATCGACAAGGGTGTTGAGCGGCGCGATCTGGCGGGCGTCGAGGGTGTCGATGGCGATGCGGCTGGCCTTGGACTGGCAGACCATCCAGACGACGGGATGTACGAGGCCGGGAAATTCTTCATAGATGCCGAGGGTGACGCCCTGGACCGGCTCGGCATTTTCGAGTTCGAGCAGCGGCACGAAGAGCTTGGCATCGCCTTCGACCGGAACGTAGAGGCCGATGGGGCGCTCGTTGACCGAGAAATTGAAGCCGCAGGCGTAAAAGACATTGGCTGGCGACAGCAGCAGAACGCCATCGAGGCCACCCGCGGCAGCGGCGTGGCGCAGGCCGTTGCGGACGGTCAGGCGAAATTCCTCGCCCATCGGCCTGATCGGTTTGACGATGGGCGTGGGCAGGGTCACAGCCGCTGCTCCTCGTAGGGACCGAGCACGGCGATCTTGGCAGAGAGGCCGAGTTCACGGCCCAGCGCCTGAAGATCGGCCAGCACTTCGTCGTCGAGTGGCACGCCGCCGGCCGATTTCTTGGCGACGCGGCGGGCTTCCTGTTCGCCGGGGATAAGCACTTCGGAAAAGCCCGGGCGGGTCTGGCGGGATTTGACCATTTCGGCAAACTCACCCATGCGCGCCTTGAACTGTTCAAGCGGCATGAACCATTCGATGTCGATGGCGGTGAGCGAGTGGGAGACGTCGAGCTTGCCCTGGTCGGCATAGGGGTGAGGCCAAAGCCGCCGCCACCGATGACGCCGGTCAGAACGTCGGTCATGAAGGCGAGGCCGTAGCCCTTGTATTCGCCGATAGCGAGGAGGGGGCCTTTCATGGCGGCGTCGGGATCGTCGGTAATTTCGCCCTCGGGCGTCAGCGCCCAGTCCAGCGGCATCTTTTTGCCTTCGCGCGAGTGCCAGAGCATCATGCCCTTGCCGGCGGTGGTAAGGGCAAAGTCCATAACCGCGGGAAAACCGAGATTGGTGGGGGCGGCTATGCCCCAGGGATTGGTGCCGACGGCGCCTTCGCGTGCACCCCATGGTGCCATTTCAGGGCCGGCATTGGTATAGGCGATGCCGATGCAACCCGCTTCCATGGCCTGGCAGGCATGGACGGCGGAAGAGCCATAATGCGTCGAGTTGCGAACGATGACCTGGCCAATGCCGGAGATTTTGGATTTTTCGATCGCGAGCTTCATGGCCTTGGCAGCAGCGACGGTGCCGATGCCATTGTGGGCATCGACGAGCGCGAGAGCCGGGCTCTCCTTGACGATCTCGAACGGTGCGCGCGGGTCGACAAGCTTTTCGCCGATGCGTTCCTGGTAGCGGCGCAGACGGCGGACGCCCTGGCCATGGCCGGGATGGAAGCGCAGCTCGGAAAAGATCAGCGCATCGGCAAAGAGCTTGGCGTCTTCGCCGGTGAGGCCGAGAGCTTCAAAGCCCTCGGTCATGAAGCGCTCAAGGCTCGGCTTATCGACATTGGTCAGGAGATGGCCACGGGTATCAGGCCTCGAGCTTGAGAAGAGAGGCGATGTTGGCCGAAGGGTCGGCATAGGCGCCGAGTTCGCCCTTGGGGGCGGTCATGATGACGGTCATGCCGGGGCCATAGCCGGAGCGCGGGCCGTCGGTCTGGCCGACAATGCCAATGCTCATGGCGCCGCGGAGGTAGCCGTGATTGTAGCGGCTATCGGTGTTTTCGATGGCGACGACGTCGCCGAGCTTGAGCTGATCGAGGCCGGCTTCGGCCAACGCTGCCTTGTCGGTCGATTGCATGTGGAGGCTGCCGCCTTCGCTGGTGAGGCCAGCGCCGGCGCCGACGAGGAAAGCCGGGACGGTAGCAACCACGCCGAACTTGAGGATGCCGTTTTCGACCTTGCTGGGCAGGGCCTTGAGCAGGTCCGGCGAGAGACCCTTGCAGTTGATTGCCTCGTGGCCGGTGATCGAGAGGCCGGTGCCGTAGGACTTGACCAGGATCTGGTCGCCGACGGCCATTTTCTTTCGGACGTTCTTGGGGAAGTGGACGATGACCTGTTCGGAAAAGCGCCCCGACTTGCCGGTAACGACGCCCTTGGCGCCCTGCGCCTGGCCGGTCATCACGGTTGCGGTGTTGCCGAGGCAGGCAAAGACGTTGAGGCCACGATTCTTGAGATCGTCGCTGCCACGGATGGAGACGCCGGGATGGATGCAGTCCGCAGCCCAGCCGAAAGCGCGATCGCCGACGGACACATTGTAGACGATGCCGCCCCAGGCGGGCAGCAGGAACGGCGTGCCATCGGCGGCGAGGCGATAAGGCTCGGCGGGGAGGCCCGGAAAACCGGGATGGGCGATGGCGCCGCCGACGGAGACGGCAACCAGATCGGCTTCGTTGAACGCGATGCTCATTTGGCGGCTCCGATGCGGAAATAGTTGGAAATGTTGGCGGTAGGGTCGATCTCGAATTCGATGCCGCCCTCGGCGCAGCTCATCAGCGTCATGATGCCAGGGCCGTGGCCAGTCATGATCGAGTCGCCATGGATGCAGATGGCGATGGAGACGGCGCCCTCGCGGTAGGAGCGTCCGAAGTGATGATCGGCGTGGCGGATGGCGATGATGTCACCGAGCCGCATTTGGTCGATGCCCAGATCTGCCATCAGCGCGCGGTCGCCGCTCATCAGGTCCTGGTCAACATATTCGGAGTTGAGCTCGGCGCCGGAACCCATGATTTCGATCGGCAGCTCGATGGCGACCGGCAGCTTCAGCGCGCCATTGCCGGCGCGGGAGAGGCGCAGGGCTTGGAGCAGCTTGGGGCTGGTCTTCTTGAATTCGACCTGCGGGAATTCATTGAGCGCAATGCCGCGGCCGATGGCCTCGATCTGGATCTGGTCGCCGATGTTGAGCATGTCGTTGACGTCGTCGGGGAAGGCGACGAGGAGGCGGGCGTGCTCGCCGGTGACGGTCCCCTTGGCGCCCTTCGCGAGGCCGGTCATGACCGTGGCCTCGTTGCCGACGCAGCTGAGGTAATGCAGCGCCATATCCGACTTTTCATCGGGATGGGCGATGGAAACGCCGGGTTCGACATGGTCGCCGGCCCAGCCGAACGCGCGGTCGCCGACGGAGGCATTGTAGGTCACGCCGAACATGCCGGGCAGGATCACGCCCTTGCCGTCCGGGTAGTGCGTGTAGTGGCCCGGACGCAGGGATGGCGTGCTCACATAGCCGCAGACGGCCATGGCCACGAGGGCTTCTGAATTGGAGGTCAGGCCCCCAGATCGGTGCTCATTTCCACGCTTCCACTATTTTCGACGCCCCGTTTTTCCGTCGCTTGACATCCACCAGATTCCCTGTCCAACATTAGCTCGTTAGATTGTCGACAATCTGATGAACGACAAATGTGCATACCGAACGGGCGTCGTCAAGCACCCGATCAACAAAGCGGCAAAATCAGCCGGGTAGAACGAGAAAGATTGCTATATCAATGAGTTACGCGCAGCTTATGGAAACTGTGGGGCAGGTGAACGACCTGCTCAACGCTCAGTCGATCCTGAGCTGGGACTCGCGCACCATGATGCCTCACGGCGGGCATGAGACCCGCGGAAAGCAGCTGGCGACGCTGTCCGTGATGACCCGTGACCTCCTGGTTTCGGACAAGACGCGCAGCCAGTTGGACAAGGCAGAGGCAGAAGTTGCCGCAATGCCGAACGAAGCTGTGGAAAAGGTGATGGTCGCGCAGGTTCGCGAAGCCATCGACTGGCATGTCGCCATCCCCGCCGAGCTCACCCGCAAGCGTGCAGAGCTAGGATCAAATGGTCACGCCATCTGGGCCAAGGCGCGTGCCGAAAGCGATTTTAGCCAGTTCATTCCCATTCTCGAGCAGACCGTCGAGCTCAATCGCCAGATGGCCGAAGCGATCGGCTATGAAGAGCATCCCTATGATGCCCTGATGTACCGCTTCGAGCCCGGCGAGACCGTTGCAACCTTGAAGCCGTTGTTCGATCGGCTGCGTGAAGCGCTGATCCCGCTGGTCAAGGCGATCGGGGAAAAGGAACAGCCGCGCTTCGATTTTCTCGAGCGCTTCTATCCGGTCGACAAGCAGCACGAATTTGCGCTGTCGATGGCGCAAAAGGTTGGCTACGACCTCAATCGCGGTCGCCTCGACACCACGCTGCACCCGTTCGAAGTCTCGTTCACGCGCAACGACGTCCGCATCACCACCCGCTTTAATGAGCGTTATATGGCGGCGAGCCTGTTCGGGGCGCTGCATGAAAGCCGGTCACGCGCTTTATGAGCAGGGCGTCGACCCCGCCTATACCCGTACCCCATTCGCTACCGATCTCGTGGGCCTTTATGCCGTGGGTGGTGTGTCGTTCGGCGCTCATGAATCGCAGTCGCGCCTCTGGGAAAACCAGGTCGGCCGCAGCCGCGAGTTCTGGCAGGTCAACTTTGCCGAAGCGCAGAAATTTTATCCCGATCAACTCGCCGACGTTACGGCGGAGGAATTCTTCCGCGCCGTCAACCGCAGCCGGCCGGGCTTTATCCGCGTCGAAGCGGACGAACTGACCTACGATTTCCACGTCATGCTGCGCACCGACATCGAGGCGGCTCTGATCGACGGCTCGCTCAAGGTCAAGGACCTACCGGAAGCCTGGAACGCAAAGATCAAAGAATATCTGGGCCTCGACGTTCCCGACGACGCGCATGGGGCGCTGCAGGACGTGCACTGGTCTTCAGGCCAGATCGGGACCTTCTGCAACTACACGATCGGCAAATGTCATGGCCGGCCAGCTCTTCGAAACAGCCAGCAAGGACGCTGCCATTGCCGACGGTCTGGCGACCGGCAATTACGAGCCGCTGCGGGCTTATATGGTGGAGAACGTGCACCAGCACGGCCGCCGCTTCACGCGCGACGAGCTGCTGGTCAAGGCAACGGGGCGCAAGCTCGATCCCGAGCCCTACATTGCCTACCTCACCGGCAAATACAGCGAACTTTACAGCCTCTAGGGGAGGAGAGGATCATGGAAGCTTCAGCACTGCATGCCAATCGTCTGGCCGATCGCGTCAAGCTCAAGGACGCCCATATCATAACCAAGATGACCGACATTGCGGCCGGTCTCAGCGATGTCATCAAGCTCGGCCGGGGTGATCCCGACCTCGACACGCCGGCCCATATCGTCAAGGCCGGGCAGGATGCCCTTGGTCGCGGCGAAACGCACTACGGTCACCCGCTGGGGCTGCCGGCGCTGCGCGAGGCGATCGCCAAGAACATCAAGGAGCATGGGGAGCCGACTATGCGCTCGACGAGATCGTGGTGACGCCCGGCGGGCAGCATGCGATGTTCGTGATCGCCTTGGCGTTGCTTAATCCGGGCGACGAAATCCTCGTGCCGTGCCCTGGCTACAATCCTTATGGCCAGGCCGCCGAATTGGCCGATGCCAAGGTCGTCAACATCCGCATGAGCATGGAGACCAACTTCACGCTCACCGCCGAAATGGTGAAGGCGGCGATCACCCCGAAGTCGCGCGTGCTGGTGTTGATCAACCCCAACAATCCGACCGGCACGGTGACGGCGCCGGACGAAGTTGAAAAGATCGCCAAGCTTGCCATCGAGCACGACCTCATCGTCATCTCCGACGAAATCTATGCGCGCCTGACCTACGGCAACCAGCGCATCCAGCCGGTGGCCTCGCTGCCGGGCATGCGTGAGCGCACGATCACGCTCTCCGGATTCTCCAAGGCCTATGCCATGACCGGCTGGCGCATCGGCTATTTCGCCGGTCCACGAGAGCTGATCGTCGCCATGGCCGAGATCAACCATGCCTTTGCGATCTCGGTCGCGTCGGTCAGCCAGTATGCGGCGCTGGCCGCACTGACCGGTCCGCAGGATTGCGTCGAAGAGATGCGCAAGACCTATGACGAGCGGCGCAAGGCGCTGTGCGAAGGGCTCGATGCCCTGGGCATTCCCTATGCCGAGCCGCAGGGCGCGTTCTACGTCTATGCCGATGTCGCCAGCACGGGCCTCCCGGCCAGCGAGTTCTGCGAGCGGCTGCTCGCCGAGGGCCGGGTGCTGATGTATCCGGGCACGATCTATGGCGACTATCGCGATGACTATGTCCGCATGTCGCTGACCCAGCCGGTAGAACGCATCCGCGAAGCCATGGGCCGCATCCAAACCGTCGTCAATGCCATCCGCGAAGAGCGCAAAGCGCCAGCCGCCTAGGAGCCATCATGTCCGTTTCTACCAATCCCAACGTTCTTTCGATCAAGCACATGGCCTTCGGCGTCAAGGATGCCAAGAAGGCGCTCGAGGCCTATTCGAAGTTCCTCGACGTGCCGACCGAAACGACGATCACGGACTTTCCAAAGTCCAAGAACAGGGTCGCCCTGTTTCAGCTTGGCGGCATCGAATACCAGCTCTGCCAGTCGCTTGAAGAAGGCGGGCGCTTCGACGCCTGGATGAAGCAGCGCGGCGGCGCTGAAGGGCTGCACCACATCTGCTACGCCGTCGACAACATCGACAAGGCGCTTGAGCACGCCAAGGCGCAGGGCGCCGACCTGCGCATCTGCCAAGCATGCGGCGTCTATGGTTCGCATCCGCATCCGGAAGGGTTCGTGGCTTTCCTCGACAACGATGCCGGCGGCATCGAGATCGAGTTCATGCAGGTCTACACGCCTGAAGAACTCGAAAAGTACAACGCCTTCAAGGGAATCTAAGCGGCATGTCTGAAGCCAAAACCATCACCGTCGGTACGGCGATCGCAGCTCCCGGCACCATCGTGCGCGGCATCATTCCGGTTACCGAACTGGCCGGTGGCAGCAAGGTCGAGATCCCCGTGGTCATCGTCAACGGCGTCAATCCGGGCCCGGTGTTCTGGGTCGATGGCGCCATCCATGGCGACGAGCCGGAAGGGCCGATGGCCTGCGGCATCGCGCTCAAGGAAGTCGATCCGGCACAGCTTTCGGGCACGCTGGTCATGGTGCCGGTGCTCAACGTCATGGCCTTCGAGAACAGCAATCGCGGCAATCCGCTCGATACGTTCTCGTTCGACATGAACCGCATCTATCCCGGCCGTGCCAACGGCTATCTCAGCGAGCGCATCGCCTGGGCGCATTCGGAATGGATGAGCAAGGTCGCGGACCTTGAAATCTCGATCCATTCGGGCGGCGCGCACTCGTTCCTCGCCAAGGCGATCTTCGTCGATGAAACGCCGGAATCGGTCGAGCTGGCCATGGCCATGGGCGATGGCTGGGGCTGCATCATGAGCAACTTTGCCCAAGGGATCGCCCATGGCGCAGATGAAGGAAATCGGCAAGACGGGCATCACCGTCGAGCTTGGCGGCCGCTCCGCCACATCGCCGGAAAAGTTCGCCGAAGTCGCTCGTCACCTGGCGGACTCGATCATCAACATCCTGCGCCACTACAAGATGTATCCGGGCAAGGCGACCTATCCCAAGGACGCAACGCGCGGCCAGCAGGAGGCAATGCTTGCACCGGCCTCGGGCATCTTCGTGCCGACGCCGGGCGTCGATTTCCTCAAGCCGATGAAGAAGGGCGACAGCCTCGCCAAGATCATCAACATCTTCGGCGACGAGCTCGCGCATCTCGTGGCGCCTGCCGACGGCATGTTCTTCGGGTTGCGGGCGCTGCCCAATGTCAACACCGGCGACTGGTGCTGCTTCTTCAACAAGGTGGAAGGACCGCGTGACTGGCAGCCGCAAGGCTAACGGGCACAGGGGGCAGAAACGATGCGCGACTTCGTAGGCTACGCAGACAGACCGCCGACCATACGCTGGCCCAACAATGCCGGCGTGGCGGTCAACTTCGTGCTCAATTACGAAGAGGGCTCCGAGTACTCCATCGGCAATGGCGATGGGCGTTCGGAGACGGCGCTGATTGAGGTCAATGCCGCACGGGTTCCGGCCGGGAGCCGGGACCTGGCCTCGGAAAGCATGTATGAATATGGGTCTCGCGTCGGCTTCTGGCGCATTGCCCGGTTGTTCCAGGAACGGCAGCTGCCGCTGACGATTTTTGCCGCTGCATTGGCTCTGGAACATAATCCCAACGTGGCGCAGGCGATCGGGGCGAGCGACTGGGACATCGTCGCGCATGGCTATCGCTGGATCGAGCACTACCACCTCGATGAAGCGACCGAGCGTGAGCATATCGCCAAGGCGTTTTCCAGCATCCAGCAGAGCACGGGGCGGGCGCCCAGCGGCTGGTATTGCCGCTATAGCCCGAGCGAACATACGCGGCGGCTTGTGGTCGAGCATGGCGGGTATGGCTACGACAGCGACGCCTATAATGACGAAGTTCCCTATTGGACCGATGTAGACGGCACCGCTCACCTTGTCGTGCCCTATACCCTGGTCACCAATGACGCCAAGCTCCTGGCCGGGGGCGGCATCGAGACCGCGGGCGATTATGCGCAGTTCCTGATCGACAGTTTCGATGTGCTGGCCGCCGAAGGGCAAACGACGCCGCGCATGATGTCGGTCGGCATGCATCCGCGGGTGCTGGGCCATCCTGGCCGCATCGCCGGGCTGATCAAGTTCCTCAATCACCTGGCGGGCCGGGACGATGTCTGGATCGCTCGGCGCGCTGACATTGCGGATCATTGGCGGGCGGCCATGCCGGCAAAGGTGTTGGCGGCATGATCGAGATCATCGAAACCTTCGCGCCATCCGATTTTGATGCTTTTGGCAGCATGATCGATCGCCCTGCGGAAGCCGGACAGCGCCAGTTCTATTCGGACTGGCTGGGCGGGCAGGGGCTTGCCCCGGTGTTCCACGTCAACAACGTGCCGCAGGCGAGCCTGCCGTTTACGCTGACCAAGCTCGAGCGGCATCCGCATGCGGCGCAATGCTTCGTGCCGCTCGATGTCAGCCGCTATCTGGTCAGCGTCGCGCCGTCGCTGCCCGATGGGGCGCCAGACGTTGCGGGCATGAAGACGTTTCTGATGCCGGGTACTGTTGGTGTCATCTACGCGCAGGGTGTGTGGCATGCCGGCGCCAGCGTGCTCGATCGCGCCGGGGCCTTTGCCGTCTTGATGTGGCGCGGCGCCAATGACGACGATGTTTTCGTCGACATCGAACCCACCCAGATTATCTCCCGAGGACCGCGCGTATGACCCGCACCCCCAAGCTTTTGTGCCGGCCATTACGCCGTTCAAGCCCGATCTCTCCGTCGATGCGGAACGCTTTATCGCTAACTCAAAGGCGCTACTCGACGATGGCGCCGATGGCCTTGCGCCCTTCGGCACGACCAGCGAAGCAAATTCCCTGAGCGTCGGCGAGCGGATCAAGCTGCTGGATGCCCTGATCGACAGCGGCGTCGCTGCGGATCGACTGATCCCGGGCACCGGTTGTGCCGCGCTCCCGGACAGCATCGCGCTCACCAAGCATGCCGTGTCGCGTGGCGTACTGGGCACGCTGACCTTGTCGCCATTTTACTACAAGGGCGTGCCGGAAGACGGGCTGGTCGATAGCTTTACCGCCATTATCGACGCTGTCGGCGACAGCAGGCTCAAGATCTATCTCTACCATATCCCGCAGATGACCGGCGTGCCGGTCACCCTGACGCTGATCGAAAAGCTGATGGCCAAGCATCCTGGGGTGTTTGTCGGGCTCAAGGACTCTTCCGGTAACTGGGAGAATACCCATTCGGTCATCAAGGCATTTCCCGAGCTCGACACCTATTCGGCATCCGAAGCGCTGATCCCGCAGAATGTGGCGGCTGGTGGCGCCGGGTGCATCAGTGCTTCGGCCAATGTCAACGCACGCAACATCGTGGCGCTGATGCGCGCGTTGGGGACGAACGAAGAGGCGGGCATCGCTGCAGGCGTCACCGAAGTGCGCAAGATTTTCGAGGGCCTGCCGCTGATTCCAGCCATCAAGGCCGCAGCGGCGCGCCGACACAGTGACCCGGCCTACGCCATCGTGCGGCCACCTTTTGTCAAGCTCTCCGACGAGCATGCGGCGCAGATCGAACGTGCGACCGCGCTTGCCACGGGTGGAGCGCGCTAGATGATGAGCCAGCCGCAGACCAGCGACATCGCCCGTATCGAAAACGTGCCGCTGCGCGTGTCTGTGGCCGACATCATCCGCCAGGCCATCATCAATGGATCGATGCGGCCGGGATCGCCGGTCGTCGAAATGGCTCTGGCGGAGCAGCTCAAGGTATCGCGGGCGCCGGTGCGCGAGGCGATCCAGATTCTTGAGGCGGACGGTTTGATCGAGAGCGAGCCCTACAAGGGCAAGCGGGTCAAAACGCTGACGCTCAAGGAAGTCGAGGAGGTTTATAGCCTTCGCGAGCAGTTCGAGGCCTTCGCCATCCGCCGCGTCGTCGAGCGGGAGGTGGATGTTTCGGAGCTGCGGGTGCATTCGGACGCAATGTTTGCGGCAGCGGAGCGCAACGACCTGGCAGCACTGAACGATGCGGACGAGGCGTTTCACCGCACGCTGATCCGGCTGGCCGACCACGGCCTGGTGCTGAGCTTTTGGGAGCATCTATACCTACGCATTCGGCAGATCATGGCGCTGCGCAACAGCGCCAACCGTGACCTCAGGGCGGTGGCGAAGAACCATCCGCCGATCATTGAGGCGATCGAAAAGCGAGACATGATCCTCGCCATCTCGCTGATCTCCGACCACACGCGCTCCGCGGCCCAGATTGCGCCGGAAGAACTGGGGCTGGCGCCATGAGCCGCACGGTTCTCATCACGGGGGCCGGCGGCTTTGTCGGCTCGCATATGGCGGAAGGCTTCGCCGCAATGGGTGACGCGGTGATCGCGCTCGATGCCGCTTTCGATTCGCGGACTCGAAAAAGACTGGCGGGGGTTGAGCTGATCGAGGCGCCGGTTTCGGCAGACGTGCTGCCCTATGATCGGACCGTCGATCTTGTTATTCACGGCGCTGCGATCACGACGCCACCCGAAGAGTTCGGAATGTCGGCGGAGCAGCACGTCGCGGCCAATGTCGCGATGCTGGAAGATGCGCTGGCACTTGCCGTGGGGCATGGGGCTTCCGACTTTGTGTTCATGTCATCCTCGGGCGTGTTCTCGGTCGATGATGGTGAAGGCGTGCAGCTGGAAAGCACGGTTCCGACTGCGACCATGCCTTATGCGGCGGCGAAGCGGGCAGGGGAAAGTGCTACTGCTGCGGCAGGGTCGACGACGCTGCGCGCGATCTCGATCCGGCTCGGACCGATCTATGGGCCACATGAGGCCAGCCGCGGAACGCGCAAGATCGTGTCGCAGGTTCGGCGTTGGCTGGACCGCGTCGAAAGCGGCGAGCCGATCATCGTGCAGATGCCAGAGGAGTGCCGCGACTGGACCTTTGCACCCGATCTTCCACGTGCGCTCGATGCGCTGCTGGCCCAGGAGCCGAAGGTTTCGGGCGTCGTGCATCTGACTTCGGCGGAAATCGTCTCCAACCTGGCACTGGCCGAGATGATTGCAGGCCTTGTCGATGGTGCCCGGGTCGACGTCGCGCCGCTCGGCCAAGCGCCACGGCTGCCGATCAGCAGCGATCGCGTCGACCTTCAAGCGCTTTATGCCTGGACGCCGCTGCGCGACGGACTTGCCGCCATCCGTAACATCGAGGTGGCCCGATGAGCCCTCTCCGCATCATCCTGGTGGGCCTGGGTGCCCGCGCGCAATTCTGGATGCGGGTGATCCGCGAGAACCCGGATTGTACCATCGTCGGGTTGGTTGATCCGTCGGAAGCGGCACGCGAGCGTGCATTGGCGCAATGGCCCGATGCCAAAGCATCGGCTGATGTCAGCCTTATTGGGCAGATCGAAGCCGATGCCGTCTTGCTGGCGACGCCCCGGGCGGTCGCGAGGCACAGATGGAAGCGGCTTGCGCAGCGCGCTTGCCAATCCTGGCCGAGAAGCCCCTGGCTGACAGCGTCGAGCTTGCCGCCCGCTATGTAGAGATGGCGGAAGACGCCGGCGTGCCGCTGATGGTGGGCCTCAACTTCCGGTTCCTGCCGGTCACGCAGGAAGCTATGCGGCTGATGGACCAAACGGTGGGTGCGCCCGAATTTGCCCGTTTCACCTACGAGCGCTGGCGCGATGGCTGGAGGCCGAACTTCAACAAGTATCCGCTGACCATGGACCAGCCGATGCTGTGGGAGCAGTCGATCCACCACTTCGACCTCATGCGCTATGTCTACAAATCCGAGCCGGTGGCGGTCTTCGGCAAGACCTTCAACCCGAGTTGGTCGATGTATCGAGACGACGCCAATGTCTCGGCGCTGATCACGTTCGCCAATGGCGTCACCGTCAACTACCAGGGCCTGTGGCAGTCCAATTGGCAGGCACCAGGTTTCCAGTGGCGCAGCGAATGCGCCAAGGGCGTCGTGATCCAGAACGATCAGTTCGGCGACCTCAACTATGCCCTTCATGGCGATGTCGCGCTGACCAGCGTGCCGCTACCGCCCTACGAGCAATGGATCAATGACGCGATCGCCTTGCTCGCCGCTTTTGTCGCCGCCCTGCGCGGCACGGCACCTTTGCTGTGCTCGGGATGCGACCACCTCAATTCGCTTCGCATGGTTCAAGCCTGCATACTTTCCGCGCAACAGGGCCAAGCGATTAATCCGGCTGATCTCAATACGCATGCGAAGCGAGAGATCGGCCAAACCCAGCAGTCTGAACTCCAGCAAAGGACGTCCCTATCATGACCGTGAGACACATTCTCATGGCAGGCACGGCGGCGCTTATCTTGCCGCTCGCTTCCGCCTACGCCGCCCCGCCTGAAGACACGCTGGTCGTTGGCATTTCCGCCGATGCCTCGACCTTCGACCCTGCCGCGATCAGCAGCCGCGACAATTCGAACATTGCCAAGCACATCTTCGGCACGCTCTATGAAATCACGCCCGAAGGCGACATCGTTCCGCAAATGGCGGAATCCTATGTCGAGGCTGAAGACGGCCTGAGCTACACCTATACGCTCAAGCCCGACCTCACCTGCGAAGACGGCGAAGTTCTCAACGCAGAAGACGTGGCCTATTCGTTCAACCGCGCTGCCGATCCGGCCAACGCCTTCACCGGCAACACGCCTGGCTTCGTTTACTCCTCGATCGGCTTTAACGGTGCCGAGGTGGTCAGCGACAACGAGGTCAAGATCAACCTCACCAAGAAGAACCCGGTGTCCTTCGGCCTCATCGCCGAAGTGTTCATTCACTGCAAGGACAGCTACGAGGCGATGAGCCTTGAAGATGCTGCCGCTACGCCGGTCGCTTCGGGCTCCTACCGCCTGGCCTCCTGGGACCGCGGATCGCAGGTTGTGCTCGAAAAGATCAAGGATCCGGGCAATTTCGAGAACATCATTTGGCGCATCATTCCAGAAGCCTCGACCCGGTCGGCTGAACTGATCGCGGGCAATGTCGACATCATCACCAATGTCGCCCCCGACCAGCTCGATGCCGTCAACAATTCCGGCACTGCCGCGGTCAAGTCCGTGCAGGGCACTCGCCGCATCTATGTCGGCTTCAACATGCGCGAAGACTTCGCAACGGGTTCGGAAGGTGGCGCTGCCATCCAGAAGACCGACGTTCGCGTGGCGCTTCAGTATGCGGTCGACGTCGAAGCCATCTGCGCCCAGCTCCTCAACTTCGAGTGCACCCGCGCAACCGGCCTCGTCAATCCCCCAACGCCAATGCCTCGCTTGAGCCTTATCCCTACGATCCCGACAAGGCTGAGGAACTGCTCGACGCTGCCGGCTATCCGCGCGGCGAAGACGGCACCCGTTTCGAGATCACCTTCCAGGCTCCGCGTGGCCGTTACCTCAACGACGCCAACGTGGCTCTCGCCATCGGCCAGTATCTCGACGATATCGGCGTGAAGACCAATGTCGAACTGCTTGAATGGGCCTCGGTCTATGTGCCGATGCTGTCCGGGCATGACATGGGTCCGATGTTCTTCCTCGGCTCGGGTGGTGGCACCTGGAGCGCGCTCTATGACATGGCCGACCTTTCGGCAGTCGATGCGGGCACCAACTACACCGAGTGGAAGAACCCCGACTGGTTCTCCGGCTGGGAAGAGATCGCTGCCGCCACGACCGAAGAAGAGCGCCGCGTCGTCATCGATCGCATGCTCGAGGTCTTCTACAACGATCCGCCGTGGCTGATGCTCTACTTCCAGCCGGACTTCTACGGCGTTTCCAACCGCGTGACCTTCGAGCCGCGCCGTGACGAGAAGGTCTATCTCTTCGACACCGCTCTAGCGCAGTAACGCCCACCCGGCACGCAGGGTTTGGAGAAGCCCTGCGTGCCGGAAAAGCCGGCAGGAACAGGCTGGCGATAAAGAGTGCTTCCGGGAGGTCAACGAGGGAATGACCATGAAAACACTGTCACGTTTGGCGCTTGCCGCGGCACTGGGTGCCGCTCTGACGACCACCACGCTGGCTGCTCCCCCGACAACACCATTGTCGTGGGCCTGAGCGCCGATGCTTCCACCTTCGATCCGGCGCAGATTTCGAGCCGCGACAATGCCAATATCGCCAAGCATATTTTCGCGACGCTGTTCCAGGTGAACTTCGAGGGCGAGGTGCAGCCTTATCTCGTCGACGAAACCGCCGTCAGCGAAGACGGGCTTTCCTATACGTTTACGCTCAAGCCTGACCTGACCTGCGAAGACGGCGAACCGCTGACCGCAGAAGACGTGGCTTATTCGTTCAATCGCCCGGCCGACAAGGCCAGCGCCTTTACCGGCAACACGCCGGGCTTCGTCTACACGACGCTGGGCTTCAAATCGGCCGAGGTGGTCGACGACCTCAACGTCAAGGTCAACCTCACCGCCAAGACCACGCTGGCGCTGGGCATGATGGCGCAGGTCTATATTCACTGCAAAGACAGCTACGAGGCCATGACGGTCGAAGAGGCCGCCAGCAATCCCGTCGGCTCGGGTTCCTACCGCGTGGCCTCCTGGGATCGCGGCTCACAGATCGTGCTCGAAAAGGTCAAGGATCCGGGCACGTTCGACACCATCATCTGGCGCATCATTCCGGAAGCGTCGACCCGCACGGCAGAGCTCATCGCTGGCAATGTCGACATCATCACCAATGTCGCACCCGACCAGATCGATGCCATCAACAATTCCGGTTCGGCGACGGTCGAGCAGGTCGATGGCACCCGCCGCATGCAGGTTGGCTTCAACCTTGGCAAGGGTGTCGAGGGCATGCCGGGCGCCAAGGAGATCCAGGACCCCAAGGTGCGGTTTGCCATGCAGTATGCAGTGGACGTCCCGGGCATCTGCAGCCAGCTCCTGGGCACCGAATGCACGCGCATGACGAGCCTCGTCAATCCGCCCAATGGCAATCCCGACCTCGAGCCTATACCCTATGATCCGGACATGGCCGAGCAGCTGCTCGACGAAGCCGGTTACCCGCGCGGGGAAAACGGCGTGCGCTTCTCCATCCGCCTCCAGGGTCCACGTGGCCGCTATCTCAATGACGCCAACGTGGTGCAGGCCATTGGCCAGTATCTCAACGATGTGGGCATCGAGACGGAGGTCGAGCTCCTAGAATGGGCATCGGTCTATTCGCCGCTGCTGCGCACCAAGGAGATGGGTCCGCTGTTCTTCCTGGGGCAGGGCGGCGTTACCTGGAACCCGCTCTACGACATGAGCCTGTTCTCGACCCCCGATGGCGCCACCAACTACCAGAGCTGGACCGACCAGCGCTGGTTCGATGACTGGAAGCTCGCCATCGACGCCGACACGGTCGAGGAAGCGCGTCCGGTGATCAACCGCATGCTCAAGCTCTTCTACGACGAAGGCCCGTGGCTGCAGCTTTACTTCCAGCCCGACTTCTACGGCGTCTCCAACCGCATCGACTGGAAGCCGCGTCGCGACGAAGAGATCGAGCTCTTTGCTGCCAAGCTAAAATAATCTCCCTGGATGCGCCGCCCGGCGTGGCGCATCCTCCCTCTTTCTAGATGGGCCGACCGCCAATGTGGACCTTTATTCTCCGGCGCCTCCTGCAAAGCGCCATCGTCATCATCGGGGTAACGCTCATCACGTTTACGGCGCTGCAGATGAGTGGCGACCCGACTTATCTTTATGTCAGCGAGCGCGCGACGGCTGAGGAAATCCAGCGCACCCGCGAGGCGCTCGGTTTCGACCGGCCTTTGCCGGAGCAATACCTGACCTTCCTTGGCAACCTGCTTCAGGGCGACTTCGGCAATTCGCTGTCCTACAAGCGCCCGGCCATTGAAGCGGTGATGGATGCGCTGCCGGCGACGCTGGAGCTCACGATCTTTGCCATGATGCTGGCGATCATCGTTGCCATTCCGCTCGGTGTCGTTGCCTCCCTCAATCGCGGCAGCGCGACGGACGGCTCGGTGATGACCATGGCCATGCTGGGGCAATCGATCCCCAGTTTCTGGCTCGGCATCATGATGATCATGTTCTTTGGCCTGCAGCTGCGCATTCTGCCGATTTCGGGGCATGTGCCCTTCATCATGCCGCTGATCCAGGGCGATTTCGTTCGCGCCTTCACCAACCTGCCGCAGACGCTCTACTACCTGATCATGCCCGGCTTTGCCGTGGCCTTCTATTCTATCTCGCGCAATGCGCGCCTCGTGCGCTCGTCGATGCTAGAAGTTCTGGGCCAGGATTTCGTCCGCACCGCGCGCTCGAAAGGCATCAGCGAACGGGCCGTGGTGATCCACCATGCGCTGCGCAATGCCTGGCTCCCTGTGGTGACCATGATCGGTCTCGAATTCGGTTTCCTGATCGGCGGCGTCGTCGTGGTGGAAATCGTCTTCTCCTGGCCTGGTCTTGGGCGCCTCGTGTTCAACGCCATCAACCAGCGCGACATCCCTGTGGTTCAGGCGGCGGTCGTCGTCCTTGCCATGGTGTTTATCGCCCTCAATCTCATCGTCGATCTGATCTACGCCCGGATCGACCCTCGCGTGAAACTTTAAGGGAGGCCGGCATGTCGGTAGAAACTATCCCGTCGGCGCCCCTCAAGGTTCGTCCCATGTCGCATCGCCGCCGCGAAATCCGGCGCGCGTTCCGGTCCATGGTGCAGGCGAAGTGGCCGCTTCTCGCACTGTTCGTGCTGCTGCTTGTGGTCTTTGCCGGCATTTTCGGGCCGTGGATTTCGCCGCTCGATCCCAATCGGCAGGACATCATGATGCGCCTCGCTGATCCGTTGACCGAGGGACGGCGCAACGCCTTTTTCCTGCTCGGTACCGATGGTCTGGGGCGTGACGTCCTCTCGCGTCTGCTCTATGGCGCGCGGATTTCGCTCCTTGTCGGCGTCTGCGCCATCATGGTCGGTGGAACGATCGGCGTCGTTGCCGGACTCGTTGCCGGCTATTTTGGCGGTTGGATCGACGACGTCATCATGCGCCTGGGCGACATCCAGCTGGCCTTCCCCTTCATTCTTCTAGCCATCATGTTTCTCGTGATCCTGGGACCGGGCGTGATGAACATCATCATCGTGCTCGGCGTCGGACAGTGGGTGACCTATGCCCGTATCGTGCGCGCGCAGACCTTGTCCTTGCGCGAAAAGGAGTATGTGGAGGCGGCGCGTGCGCTTGGCGACAGCACCTTCCTCATCATCTTCCGCACGATCCTGCCCAATATCATTGCGCCTCTCACCGTGATCGCCTCCTTTAACGTGGCATCGGTGATCCTTTCGGAAGCATCGCTTTCGTTCCTTGGGCTTGGCGTTCCGCCCAGCGTGCCCACTTGGGGCGCGATGCTGGCCGATAGCCGCGATCAGCTCATGGCCAACAAGTGGTGGCTGGCCTTCTTCCCGGGCATTGCGATCGTTCTGACCGTTTTGTCCTTCAACATCCTGGGCGACTGGCTGCGCGATTTTCTCGACCCCGTCTCAAGACCATGGCCTAATTCTCCAACCAAAGAGCAAGAACAATGAAAGTTGGTATTGTTGGCGCGAGCTTTGCCCGCGCCGCCTATCTCCCCCGCCCTGCGTCATGTCGACGGGGCCGAAGTGGTCGCACTGGCTTCGAGCCGGCTCGACAGCGCCAAGTCGGCGGCGGACGAATTCGGTGTGCCGGCTGCCTATGACGACTGGCAGGAAATGCTGGACAAGCATTCGCCCGACCTCGTGCTGATCGCGACGCCAACGGACCTTCACGCGCCTATAACGCTCGCGGCACTGGAGCAGGGTGCGCATGTGCTCTGCGAAAAGCCGACGGCGATGGATGCGGCGGAGGCATCGGCCATGCTCGATAAGGCCGAAGCACTAGGCCGCGTCCACATGATCGACCACGAGCTGCGCTTCAACCCTAACCGCGCCAAGGTCGCCGAGATGATCTCCAATGGCGATCTGGGCGAGATCCGGCACGTCAACATCGCCAATATCGGCGCTTCCTGGGCCGACCCGGCGAGCCGTCCGAAGGGCGACTGGTGGAGCCTTGCCGAACATGGCGGCGGCCGCTTGGGCGCGAATGGCAGCCACCAGGTCGACATGGTGCGCTGGTGGCTGGGGCCCGTGGCCTCCGTCGTCGGGCAGGCGCTGACGGTCATTCCCGATCGTCTCGACAAGAAAACCGGCGAGCCTTGGACGGCAACGGCCGATGATCTTTCGTATTTTACGCTCCAGATGCAAAGCGGGGCGCTGGCGCAGATCTTCATGAGTGGCGTGGCCGCAAACAATATCGGCAATCTCACGCAGGTCTTCGGCTCCAAGGGTTCGATCATTCTCGACAATGACGACGAGAAGCTGATGTTCGCCAAGGCGGGCGGAAGCTTTGAAGACATTACCGCGTCCGATCCCAATGCTGCGCTGCCGGGCCTCAACAAAGGCATCTGGAACGTCTCGGTGGTCGCAGCGCTGCGCGAGCTGACCGCTGCCATTGCCGAAGGCCGCAAATTGCGCGCCGGCGCGACGTTCTTCGATGGCCTGGCAAACCAGCGCGTGCTGGACGCCGTCAAGCAGTCCACCTCGACCCGGGCGTGGGTCGATCTGCCGGCAGAACGGACATGACGCGACCGCTTTCGGAGCAGCGCGTCATCATCACAGGCGCCGGGCAGGGGCTGGGCGCCGCCATCGCGCGGCGGTTGGCAGCTTGTGGCGCCAGCCTTGCGCTCATGGATTATGACGCTGTTTCGTTGGCCGAGACGACGCGCCAATGCGGTCCCAAGGCGATCGCCATCGAGGTCGACCTTTCCGACCGGGCGCAAACCAGCGTCGCAATCGCCAAGACCTTCGGGCAGCTGGGTCGTATCAATACGGTCATCCACAACGCGGCGATCCTCCGTCCCACGGCGTTTGCCGATGAGAGCTTCGAGCTTTTTCCGAACGTTCAATGTCGGGCTACAGGCCGGTTTCCAGCTGGCGAGCGCCGTTTGGGACAGCATGGCAAGGCATGGCGGCGGAGCTATCGTCTTTGTTTCGTCGCGCTCCGGCATCGAAGGCTTTGCCGACGAGTCCGCCTATTGCGCCGCAAAGCATGCGCTCGAGGGCCTGGCGAAGTCGCTGGCAATGGAGGGCGAAGCCCTCGGCATCACCGTCAATACCGTCACGCCCGGCATGTTCATGAAGACGCCGATGTCGGACCGGAATTATTCCGAAGAACTTAAGCAGAAGTGGGTTGAGCCTGATCTCCTCGCTCCAGCTTTTACCCTGCTCGCCGAGCAGCGCCTCCGTCATCAGAACGGTCTGCGGCTCGACGCCTGGCAATTATCGCAGGACCAGGAACTCGTCGCGGGCTGAGTCTCGCCTCCTGCAAGTTCTCGCGAACCTTGTGAAAGTGCCTCTCTGAGCAGCCTAAATTAACCTAAGTTACTCGGCTCTGACAGATGTTGAACTTTATCGTCGTTTGACGTTGCAAACGATTGCGTAACAGGCGAAGCGTAATAAGTTCGCGAACGGCTGTTAAGGCCGAATATTTTAATTTTGTCCCTGGGAGGGGCCCTGAATGACTACGGCTCCTTTGCTGCTCGTCGTGGAGGACGAAGCACTGCTCCATCTTGCTCTCGAGGACGAGCTTGCAGACGCGGGTTATGCGACCATGGTGTTGTCCAATGGTGCTGCCGCCATAAGGGAGCTCAAGGCCGATGCCAGCCGCTTCCGGGCCCTGGTGACGGACATCCGGCTGGGGACGGGTCCGAATGGCTGGGAAGTCGCCCATGTCGGGCGCGAACTTTGCCCAACATTGCCGGTCCTCTACATGTCCGGGGACAGCGCTGGCGAGTGGGCAGCGAACGGCGTTCCGAGCAGCGTCATGTTGTCAAAGCCGTTTGCCATGGCGCAGCTCGTGGTCGCTGTCTCGCAGTTGATCACGCAATCGGACACATCGTCCTTGGTGTCCTGACGACATTCACGGTGCACGCATCCCATGCTAATGAATGTGGGCGCGTATGATGTAGAAGAACCTATAGGGGTGTGAGGGAGCATGCAGCGCTGTGCCTGAATACCTAGCACGTCGCGCGACTGCGGCAGACAGCGATTTCCGCAGCCTTATCGACATTGCCCCGGTGATGATCTGGGTCGCGAACCTGGATGGATCCTGTACCTTCCTCAGCAGGTCCTGGACCACCTTTACAGGCCAGGTGCTGGCCGACGGTTTGGGTGAAGGCTGGCTGACGCTGATCCATGCCGAAGACCAGCCGGGCGTCGTCAACTCCTTTGTTCGTGCTCGGGAGTATGGCCAACCGTATCAAACCGAATATCGGGTGAGGACCAAGGATGGAGAATATCGCTGGGTGCTAGACTCGGCCTCGCCCATCAAAGGGCCTAGCGGGGCCCTGCAGGGATATATCGGATCCATCGTCGACAATCAGTCGCGCAAGGCTGCCGAGCTGGCGCGCGACCGGTCGGATCGTCGTCTCAACATTGCGCTCCAGGCTTCCGGCATCGGCATTTGGGAATGGAATGTCGCTCACAATCAATTCGAATTTTCTCAACGCGCTCGAGGCATCTTCGGTTTTACCGAGGGGGACGTCACCTTCGAGCGACTGAAACAGGTCATCGTTCCCGCCGACCTGCCGGAGGTTTTGCGGCTCTCGGCGGCAGCCCTTGATCCCAAAGTGCGCTCCAAGGAGACCTATCGGTACCGGATCGTGCGGGAAACCGATGCGGAGTTGCGGTGGATCGAGGCTCATGGCGAGGCCCTGTTTGCAACCACGAACGGGGAAGATCGCGCTGAAACCTATATCGGGACTTTTGAAGACATCACCGTCGAGGAGGAGCGCGATCGAACGCTCAAGGAAGAGTCGGTTCGTCTAGCGCTGGCGCTGGATGCCGCTCAACTCGCGGTCTGGGAACTCGATATTCTCAACGACCGCATCGCGCCGTCGCCCATGCTCAATGTCCTGTACGGTTTTGCGCCGGACGCGACGCCCACGGTGGAAGAACTTCGCTCTCGCTATGCTCCGGGTGAGCGAGAACGTCTCGAAGAATTGGGCCGTCAGGCGGCAGAGCGGGGAGACGATCGCATCCGGGTCGAAGTCAAGCATGTGATGCCGGACGGGTCGATCAAGTGGCTTTTGATCCAAGCGCAGACGGCCGCGCCAACACCCGAAGGCGGGCCACGGGCGATCGGCGTCGTCATGGACGTGACCGAACGCAAACTTCATGAAGAAAAACTTGCCGTGGCTGCACGCGAGATGCAGCACCGGATCAAGAATTCGCTGGCCCTCGTGCAAAGCCTCGTTCAGCAGTCGTTTCGCCGGGATCGGAGTGTCGATGAAGGCAAGGAAGCCTTCAATTCAAGACTGCGCGCCTATGTGGGCGTAACGGAGCTTCTGTCCGGAGAGCGGAAAGGCGAGGCCACGCTTTCCCAGCTCCTGGGTCAGGCGCTTGCGCCGTTCCGCGAGACCACTGCCAGCTCTTTCGTTCTGGATGGGCCGGACGTTACGCTTTCCGAGCGGGCTGCGTTTGGCCTGGGCTTGGCGATCCACGAACTTGCCACCAACGCGACCAAGTATGGGTCGCTCAGTGTGGACGAGGGCCTAGTGTCGATCACCTGGGCAGTCGCGGCGCATCAGCTGCATCTGGTTTGGCGCGAGAGTGGAGGTCCGCCTTTGCTTGAGCCGACAAGCCGGGGTTTGGGACAAAACTGCTGCAGGGCGCAGTCCTGCAAGGTGGCGAGGGCAGTGCGGAGCTTGTCTTCCATCCCGATGGCATCGCCTTCGAGGTCACGCTGCCGATCGGCTAGTGGCCGGAAGTCGTCGCTGCAAAAGCGACGCCGCTTAGCTCTCGCGATCTTCCACCTTGTACGGCACGCGAGCGACGACGACGCGCCCTTCGTCCTCGATCTCGAACTCGCCGCGCACGGGTTCATCCGCCAACGTTACAGCACCCTGCGCTGCAAAGGCCGCTTCTTCCAAAGCCGCGTTAAGCGAGTCGAGCTTGATGCCGTCGATATCCATCTCACGTGTTCCATCGTCGGTCCGATGATTAAAAAAGAACCTGGGCATCTTGATTGTCTCCGCTGCAACTTCTCACGAACGAGAAAGGAGCGGTGCCAGTTCCGAAGATCGGCGTTCTAAACCATTGGTATGGTACACACCCTTCGGCGGAATCTCGGGGTGGTCAACGATAGTTTTGCGAGCACGGGCAAGGTACTGGAGAACAACAGCACGGTCCACCGTCCACTGCAAGATGGACGTTTCCCAAGCGATAATTTGGTTGGTGAGTCCTCTTTGGTGTCCATCGGATCAGGTCAACCTCGTTTGCCTGGGTGAGCTTAGCCAAGTGGCGGAGGGCAAGCCTCTCGCCCCACTGCACCCAGGTTGGTCGAGGTCAAAGTCCAAGCAGAATTCTGAAATCGAGCTGTACCCGTGCCCAGTCGTGTGTTCGAACGTGCTATCGGTCTCAAAATAGCCGTGCTCGATGACGATTGCCTTGGTGACGACCGGGCGAGCGACATCGGCGCGCTGAGGTCGCGCCGCGTGTTTTTGCCATCGCTGCACTCAAGGAGAAAGCATTCGTGATTGGCAGCGATGACTTGAAGTGAACGCCATTCCACCGGATGCGAGCCAGCGGCGTGACGCCGTACTCGTGGGTTGCTATCTTCGAATAACTAAAATGATCGTGCATCAATTGCTCCCGTAAGAGGAAGCTTTGGCGTGGGGCTTGCGCGAACGAGGCTAGGCTGACGAACCACTGACTGTCTGAGCGCCAAGCACCTGGACCGGACGTCTAAGCCTTCATCAGCCAAATAGTGTTCGATCTAGAGCCCGAAATCGATGAGGTCGGCAAGCTTGAGGCGGTGCTGAACGGGCATGGCAATGCCAGCTGCGCCAGAGGTTCTACGCCGTCGAATATTCGTCTCGGATGATCCGCTCTCCGCCGTGCTGTATTAGACCCAGGCGATGGCGCTATCCGACGATGGCAATACGCTGAATATGGAGAGGGCGGTCGAGCTGCTGGCGCCGAGTTAAGTGGCGCAAAACGGCAACAACTGGGCTGACCTTCCGCCGCAGCCACATTTACGCCTTGTTAATCCACCGTGCGAAGCGCATGACATGCCATCGTTGAGGGGTCTCATATGCGCAAGTTTCTTATTTCGATGGCCGCGCTCAGCGCTGCGATCGTCCCGGCTGCTGCAGCCGATCTATATCTGCCAGCACCAGAGGAGGTAATGGGTTACGGTCCTCCTGCCGTGAGCGGCATCAACGGCAAGGCTGAAATCCTTGGCGGTTTCCGCGATTTCGATGGCGAGGACAGCTTTATCGGCGCGATCGGCGGTACCGTGTCCATTCCTGTTGGCCACAGCTTCGGTGTCCAGCTCGATGCTGCGGCTTCAATCAGCGATGACGACACCGCAGTCGGTGGCGTGATCCACGCCTTTATGCGCGATCCTTCGTCGTACCTTATCGGCATCACCGCAGGTGTCGTCCGTACTGACAGCGGCAATATCCTGAGCGCTGTCGGCGCTGAAGGCGAGCTCTATCTTGACCGCGTCTCGCTTGAAGCTTGGGCTGGTTATGCCCGCCTAGACTATAATGATGATTTCGCCATCGATGATCTGGACGGCGGCTTTTTCATTGGCGACGTCGCCTGGTATGCCAATGACAACTGGCGTCTGGCGATCGGCGGCTCCTACATCCTCGAAGAGGCTTCGCTTAACTTGTCGACGGAGTACCAGTTCGATACGCTGCCGTTCTCGGTCACTGGTCAAGTGAGCTTTGCCAAGGGCGACAACATCACGGCAACCGTCGGCCTTCGCGGCTACTTCGGCGCTCCCACTGATCGCAGCCTTATCGAACGTCACCGGCAGGACGATCCTCGGAACCGGGGTCTGGAGCTGATTGGCGAGACTTCTAGTCAGATCTTCGAAACTCCGGCAGAGGTTTCAGAGCCACCAATTGAGGAACCCGAGTTTCCACCTGTACCAGAGTGTCCTCCAGGCTCGACCTTGCCATTCCCTGCCTGTTTTCCTCTGCCTCCGCTGTAACCAATCAATTCGTGTCGGTTAACAAAGGCCCGCCTCTGGCGGGCCTTTTTATACCTATCATTAATAGAGGCCGCCATGGCCTTTCCAAACGTGGAGGCGGTTCTTTTGACGACAAGCCAAACGATCTGGTTGGCATGCGCTGCTTAGCGTCCCAGGCGAGACGCCCGTCTGAAGAAACGACCTAGTCATGTGATTGTGGCGACGATTGCCACAATTCGCGAACGCGTCTATCAGCGATGTATTGATGGGGAAATTCATGAAACTAGTTCTTACGTCGGCGGCGGTTTTTATCGCTCTTGCCAGTTCAGTAAATGCTCAGCCGATAGAGTATGTTCGCGTTTGCCCGATTTACGGCAGCGGCTTCTTTTACATCCCGGGCACAGAGCGCTGCATCAAGCCAGAAACTGGCGAGATCCGTTACGAGACAGCAAATGGTACCGTGTATGAGCTTTCAGCGTTAGCACAGGACGCAGAAGCCGCCCAAACGGCGGCTAACCGCGGATTGGAAGGCGCGGCAATAGCTTTGACTATGCCAGAAGCTTCAGTAGCGGCTGGAAAGCAATTTGCTGCCGCGGTCAATGTGGGTGGCTTTGACGGCAAGGCCGCTGTGGCCGGTAGCATGGCTTATCAGGCGACAGACGCACTGACTTTAAATGGCGGTGTCGGCCTTGGGCTGCAATACGGCACTGTCGGCGCTAAGGGTGGCGTCAACTTTTCCTGGTAGGTGGTCCCGGTGTACTTAAGATCAATCCTGCTGGGCATATGTGCCGTCACGTTGGCTTCAGCATCTGGCTATGCCGCTCCAGTCGAGTATGTCAGGGTCTGCGATATCTTTGGCGCCGGCTTTTACTATGTTCCCGGCACCGAAACCTGTCTTAATGCAGCCACTGGTCAAACCAGGATAGCGACCGCGGGTGGGACGATTGTGGCAGACAGCGCGCTCAAGGCCGAAATTGACCAGGCTATGGAAGATGCGCAGCGGGCGCTGGAGGGCGTCGCGGTGGCCCTGGCCATGCCGACGGCGAGGGTTGCCTCTGGCAAAACATACGGCGCAGCATTCAACTTGGCCGTCTTTGAGGGAAAGGTTGCTGTCGGTGCGGGAGCGGCGATGAAGATCGACGACACCTTTAGCCTTGATGGGGCTGCAGCGATTGGCCTCCAGCATGGCACTGTCGGCGTAAAGCTTGGGTTGACCGGACGCTGGTAGAGCAAAATCGAAGCGACTTGGCTCGTCGTTGAGTGAAAGCAGGGCTAGGTAGATGATTGAACAGCGACGATGGGTCAAGAAAGCATTTCGCTATCCTCGGCAACGTTAAACGCAATCTGTAGTCGCAAATTTTCATATGCCCCGCTTTTGCGGGGCTTTTTCTTTCAGCAAGATGGAGGCCATCATGGCCAAGAACAACTTCGCGGCGGGATTGCGGAGCTTGCGCATGAGCGTGGCTATGTTGACCATCCGTCCGATCCGGACGGTGCAACCAATCTGGGGACTACGCACGAGACGCTGGATCAATAATGCAAATTCTGCGGAATCAAATCCAGCAATGTTGAAAGCCGTGAGGCTAACATGCTTGCCCGCCCCCAAACGGATGCGATCGAGGACCTCAAAAGGCTATTACCGCGTCACTAGATCAACTGTTTCTCGTCGCTGCCAAATGAACTGGGCAGATGACGTTCTATCCTAATTGCCATTACTCGCTTTGGCGGCGATCACCGGACGGTCAGCGCCTAAGCGTGCAATGCTTGTACCTGCGTGCTCACACGCAGATATAGACGTTTAGAGTGAAGTAAACGTTTTATCGCGCAGTCTCGGCTATTGAACGAAAGAGATCTCAGAAGGAAATCTTCGCCTTTAAGAACGGTCCATGAGACCAGATGCCTTCTGCATCACCGCCAGGAAAATTGCTAACATCGCTAAAGTGTTCGCCACGGTACCCAATGGTTACAGTCGCATTGTTGGCAATGTGGTAGTCGAGGCCAATAGACGTTTCCAGATTGACCACGGTCTCCGAAACTTCGCTTTCGGTGGTAGCCGGACCGCCACCTGTGTCAATTGTTGTCGTTTGTTTGGCTGTGCCGAAAATAACGGCCCCCGCAACTGATCCTGATACACCGAACGGTGTGTCGCTGAAACGCTTCGCAAGATCTAGGCCGAGGCGAGGGCCGATGCCAAAGAATTTGCTATCTATGGCTGCGCTGTTGTCAAAAGCGCCGGCCTTGTCCTCGGTCGCCGAAAATGAATTGTCAGCGTACATCCCTCTGGCGCCGCCAAAGATTCGAACATCAAGGTTGTCGTCAAGCTCAGGAGCGTAGCCTACCTCTACATCCATCGTTGTGATGTCTAAGTCAGTCGATATGACGCCGTCATTGCCGGGGATTGTAATGTTGAAAGGGGGCCCGGAATTGCGAATGAGCCGTCTGGCTCGCTGTACTCACCACTACCAGGGGAAAGAGATGTCATCGAGAAACCAGCGCCGATATCCCAATTGGTATCGACAGGTACGCCCACGAACAGCGAGCCAAATCCACCGTTCATGTTGCTGAGATTGAAAGTGTCTGCTGTTGTCTGACCAAGCACAAAAGCTTCTGCACCAGAATTTTTGCTTAGGGCTAGCGCCCCGGTGGCCTCGATAGATATGCGGTGATCTTGGCCAAGCGTCGGCACTGCAGTCATAATTGTCGCGATTGAAGCGGCAAGAGCGATAAGGCGTTCGATTTTCATCTGCGTCCCCTAGATGTTGCCAATACATGCCACGCGCTAGAACTTTTCGCCAGACCTCTAGAATGGCGGAGTTAAGGTAAGTCTGTCCTGTTGCAGAAATGCTTACAGATTCATCACAGAACTTTTTCTTCCAACAGCAAGCACACCAGTCTCTCGCTTGAAGTAGGTGCGCTTGCCTTTGTTGGCATCACGTGCAGCTCTGATAAGCGACCTGGTCAGCGAAGGGTCAGAAGTTATGACAACTGTGAGTGCAACAGCATCTGTAGGGCGATTAAATATAGGTGTTAAAGGACCATCGTCCTGTGACCATGTCCTTGCGATATCTGCATCCGTTGGCAGCCAACCGAGGTAGCCACAGAGGCGCTTTTCTCTGATCGTCGCGAAATGGTGCTGGTGGCGAAGCTGCATCCTAATCGCCGCGCTTATCTTGCCGAGTTCGTACAGCATGAACGGTTCTGACTTCGAGAGGAGGTCCAGCACGAGGCCCAACGACTCGAACGAATTCGGAAGCTGTACGACCTGAAAGTCTGCGGACATGAAAGCTCCTGCAAATAGGGCCGTTATAGCGGTTTTTGAAGCCCTACGGAACAGTTAGGTAAAACTGTTATAGGTTATTTGTTCCTTGTTTGTTCATGTTTTAGAATTCGGCAACTTGCCACTCCGGCACGGGCACAACGCCGAGCCGAAACAAGTTAGAAAAATCATGTTCATTAACGTGGCCGTCGCGCTGGGGTTCGTCGGCCGGCCCTTGGATTGCCCCCGCTGTTGAATTCTTGGTTAGAAATGTGCTTCTCATTAACAGCGTGTAAGCGTAAGCATTTTCAACCGGCTGTGCTTGCTGGGATTAACGGAAACAGGCTTTAAGTTGTCGAGACTTGTCGTGTCCCAAGAGACCGTCTCTCCGCTCCGAAATGTCAGGACCAGCGGGTTTTCGCCGGACACCGAATAGGTTCCAATAGGTACCCGGCCCAGGATAGAGATGCTGGTCATCCTCACGCCATCCAGTTCCAATTTCAGGTTCGCATCTGAACAAGTTTGACCGTTGGCGGCCCAGATACCCGTATGGGGATATGTAGGCGCAAGCCCAGCAACACCAGTAACAGCCGTTGGAGTGCCGGCCAGAGACAGGTGTAAGGCTAGAACACTTACACCCAAAAGAGTCGCACAAGCCCCTGCAACTAACCAAGTCAGCCACTTAGGTTGCTGAGACGAAGGTGGCGCCACGCTTAGTGAGGCCAACCCTTTCCTGCCAAACGTTGCCGGCCTTGCCTTTTGCATCCGTCTCGCCTCCATACTCTGACCGAGTAGTTAGGCACGTCGGCCTTAGAAAGTGTGAATTATTAAGAGCAATATATGGCGAGCGCAGTGAGTCGGCTGCAATCGTGATTCACTGCAGTGGTAGTTGATCATTTAAAATGACCCTACAAGACCAACTGTTCAACAAGGCGGTAAACTGAAACGAAATCGTCAAATCGCGCGACACGGAATAATCCCCAGTGAGCAGCTAATTTTTTGATCGTTGCAAGGGGTTCGATGGTGCCGGCAGCAGGGTTCGAACCCGCGACCCCCTGATTACAAATCAGGTGCTCTACCAACTGAGCTATACCGGCATGGGCTGGGCTGTAGCATTGTTGGGTGACAGGCGGCAACCTTCGGGCTGGCGGTTGTCCAGAACTTTTATTCTGCTGTAGGGCGCCGAGACGCATCAGGGCGTGGCTCCAACGCACAGCAATTGGAGAGCTTTCGCAAGAGCGGCAAAGTCGCCGCACAAATTTGCCCCAAGCCCTTGTAACTCTAGCGTTTCCGGCACTTTCGGGGTTGCCGGAAGCCGGTGGGCGGGGCTACCTACGGCCAGTTTTTGCGAGGCTCGGACCGTGCACGCCAATCGTCTCACTCACCTTCAGGCTCTTGAGGCCGAAAGCATCGAAATCTTGCGCGAAGTGGCCGCGAGCTTCGAGCGGCCGGTGATGATGTATTCGATCGGCAAGGATTCGAGCGTGCTGCTGCATCTGGCGCGCAAGGCGTTTTTTCCGAGCAAGATCCCGTTCCCGCTGCTCCATGTCGACACTACCTTCAAGTTCAAGGAAATGATCGCGTTTCGCGATCAGACGGCCAAGGATTATGGTTTCGAGTTGATCGTGCATACGAACCAGGACGGCGTGCGCGATGGCATCAATCCGTTCGATCATGGCTCATCGCGCTATACCGACATCATGAAGACGCAGGCGCTGCGGCAGGCACTCAATGCCGGCAAGTATGATGCGGCGATCGGCGGAGCGCGGCGCGACGAGGAGAAGTCGCGGGCCAAGGAGCGCATTTTTTCCCACCGCAACGCCAACCATGCGTGGGACCCGAAAAATCAGCGGCCAGAGCTTTGGCGCACGTTCAACACGCGGCTCAATCCGCGCGAAAGCATGCGCGTGTTCCCGATCTCCAATTGGACCGAGCTCGATGTCTGGACCTATATTTACTCCGAGCAAATCCCGATTACGCCACTTTATTTCGCCCGGCCGCGGCCGGTAGTCGAGCGCTCCGGTACGCTGATCATGGTGGATGACGAGCGGCTGCCGCTCGCGCCGGGTGAGACGCCGCGGGAGGAAGTGGTGCGTTTCCGCACGCTCGGCTGCTATCCACTGACCGGCGCGATCCGCTCGGACGCGGCTGATCTGCCATCGATCATCATGGAAATGCAGGCGTCCCGCACTTCGGAGCGCGAGGGGCGGCTGATCGACAGCGACAGCGTCGGCTCGATGGAAAAGAAAAAGCAGGAAGGCTATTTCTGATGAGCGCAGCGATGGCTACGCCCGATACCGATCTCGACCTTTGGCTTGCACAGCAGACCGACAAGTCGCTGCTGCGCTTCATGACCTGCGGCAGCGTCGATGACGGCAAGTCGACGCTGATCGGACGGCTGCTCTATGACAGCCAGCAGGTGCTCGACGACCAGTTGGCGAGCCTCAAGAAAGAGTCGCACAATCGCACCGTAGGCGATGAAGGCATTGACTTCTCCCTGCTGGTCGATGGCCTGACGGCCGAGCGCGAACAGGGCATCACCATCGATGTTGCCTATCGTTTTTCTCGACCGACAAGCGCAAGTTCATCGTCGCCGATACGCCAGGCCATGAGCAATATACCCGCAACATGGCGACCGGTGCGTCGAATTCCGAATTGGCGCTGGTGCTGATCGATGCGCGCAAGGGTGTGCTGACGCAGACGCGGCGGCATTCGTTCATCCTGTCGTTGATCGGGGTGAAGCATGTGGTGCTGGTTGTCAACAAGATCGACCTTGTGGACTACGATCAGTCCGTGTTCGACCGCATCGTGGCCGAGTATCGCGCCTTTGCTGAACCGCTGGGTTTCAAAACCTTGGAGGCAATTCCTGTCTCTGCGCTGCGCGGGGACAATATTCTTGCGACCAGCGAACGGATGCCTTGGTATCGCAGTACGGCTTTGGTGCCTTACCTCGAAGGCATCGACGTGGCCGAGGATCGGACGTCGGAAAAGTTTCGCTTTCCGGTACAGTGGGTTAACCGGCCGAACCTCGATTTCCGGGGCTTTTCCGGAACCGTGGCTTCTGGGACCGTAAAGGTTGGCGACGAGGTGCTTATCGCGTCATCGCGCAAGCCGGCGGCCGTAAGAAGCATCGTCACCATGGATGGTGAGCTTGAGCGGGCGATTGCCGGGCAGGCCGTGACGCTGGTGCTGGATCGTGAAGTGGATGTCTCCCGGGGCGATGTGCTGTCGCATGCGGGTGAGACGCCGGAATATTCCAATCAGTTTCAAGCGCGCCTCGTCTGGATGAACGACGATCCGGCCTTTCCGGGCCGGTCGTACCTGCTCAAGATCGGCGCGCAGACGGTGCCGGCGACGATCACGGATCTCAAATACCGGACCAACGTCAACACGCTTGAGCACACGGCGGCGACCAAGGTCGACCTCAATGAGGTGGCGACCGTCACCATCGCGACCGACAAGCCGATCGCCTTCGACCCTTATACAGCCAATGCGCTGACGGGCGGGTTCATTCTCGTCGATCGACTGAGCAACGCCACGCTGGGGGCAGGGACGATCGAGTTCGGCCTGCGCCGGGCGCAGAACCTGACCTATCAGAGCTTCGACGTAAACCGCGATGTGCGGGCCCGGATGAAAGGGCAGGCGCCGCGTATCGTCTGGTTCACCGGGCTTTCGGGTTCGGGAAAGTCGTCGATCGCCAACATTCTCGAGCAGCGACTGACGGCCGAGGGGCGGCACGCCTATATCCTCGATGGCGACAATGTCCGGCATGGGCTCAACAAGGACCTGGGCTTTACCGAAGCCGCGCGGGTCGAGAATATTCGTCGCGTCGCCGAAGTCGCCAAGCTCATGGCCGATGCCGGGCTGATCGTACTCGTGTCGTTCATCTCGCCCTTCGAGAATGAACGGCGGTTGGCGCGCGAGATTGCCGGCGATATCGACTTTACCGAAGTCTATGTCGACACACCGCTCGAAGTCTGCGAAGCGCGCGACCCCAAGGGGCTCTACAAGCGGGCCCGGGCGGGCGAGATCAAGAACTTCACGGGGATCGACTCGCCGTTCGAAGCTCCGACCGATGCGGAAGTGGTGCTGCATGGCGCCGACGCGGAGCCTGCGGCTCTGGCGGCGAAGCTAAAAGACTGGCTTGAGCTCTAGCCAGAATGCTTATTGGAGCCAACGGCTTGGCCGAACGTTCATGTGCTGCCGGCGCACGGCCGGCAGTTCGAAAGCGTCGTCATGTTCCGGTCCCGAAAGTCTGAAGCGCACGGCCGCTCCTCCAATCCCGCAAAGCAGGAAGAGCCGCGCAAGCGGAGCCGTCTCCTTGATCGATTGATGCCGCGGCATGCCGCTTTCGTCGTCGGCTTGATCCTGGGTGTCGTGACCTTTGCGGTGACGTTTTTCATCACGCCGCAGAATTCGGTGAGCCTTGGCGCCAACGGGCTCTTTATTGGGTTCCTCTTCGTTACCTTTCTCAAGATGCCGCATCTGACGGCAGACTATCTGCGCAAGCACGCTAGGGAGGAGGATACGCCGCTTGTCGGCATTTTCCTGATCGTGCTGCTGGTGCTGGTAGCGTCGCTGGTATCGCTGTTTCTGGCGCTCAGTGGCGGCCAATCGCCGGACCCGTTCGAGGTGGCTGACAGCGTCACATCCGTAATCCTGGGATGGTTCACCGTCCAGGCCATGGGCGCGTTGCACTACGCCTACGAGTACTATCAGGTGGACGAAGCACCAGAGGGCGAAGAGGTCACAGGTGGCCTCGACTTCCAGGGCGACGACGACCCGGACGGCTTCGACTTCGTCTATTTTTCCTACACGGTGGGTACGTCGGTCGCGACATCGGATACGAAAATCCTGACGCACAAGATGCGGCGGCTCGTGACCGTGCATCTGGTGTTCTCGCATCTTTTTAACACCATCATCCTTGCAGCAGCGGTCAACGTGCTGATCAGCCTTGGGGGTGGCGGCGGCTAGCGGTTGCGGGATTGGCGGCGTCCATGGCATCTACAGGTCAAACGACCAGGAGAATCCCATGAAGACCCGCGCCGCCGTCGCTTTTGCCGCTGGCAAGCCGCTCGAAATCGTTGAGGTGGATCTGGAGGGCCCCAAGGCCGGCGAGGTCCTGATCGAAATCAAGGCGACCGGCATCTGCCACACCGATGATTTCACCCTCAGTGGCGCCGACCCGGAGGGTCTGTTCCCGTCCATTCTCGGCCATGAGGGCGCAGGTGTGGTCGTGGATGTCGGGCCGGGCGTGACCTCGCTCAAGAAGGGCGATCATGTCATCCCGCTCTACACGCCTGAATGCCGCGAATGCTATTCCTGCCGGTCGGGCAAGACCAACCTTTGCACCGCCATTCGCGCGACGCAGGGGCAGGGGCTGATGCCGGACGGCACCTCGCGCTTCAGCTTCGAAGGCAAGCCGATCTTCCACTATATGGGCTGCTCGACCTTTTCGAACCACACCGTGCTGCCCGAAATCGCGGTGGCCAAGATCGATGCCTCGGCGGCCTTCGACAAGGTCTGCTATGTCGGCTGCGGCGTCACCACGGGCATTGGCGCGGTGATCAACACGGCCAAGGTCGAGATCGGCGCCACGGCTGTCGTGTTCGGGCTCGGTGGCATCGGCCTCAATGTCATTCAGGGTCTGCGGCTGGCGGGCGCGGACATGATCATCGGCGTCGACATCAACAATGCCAAGAAAGAGTGGGGCGAAAGGTTGGGGATGACGCATTTCGTCAACCCTACGGAAATCGACGGTGACGTCGTCCCCTATATCGTCAACATGACCAAACGGCGGGGCGACCTGATCGGCGGCGCCGACTACACGTTCGACTGCACCGGTAACACCACGGTTATGCGTCAGGCGCTTGAATGCAGCCATCGCGGCTGGGGCAAGTCGGTGGTGATCGGTGTTGCCGGGGCGGGCAAGGAAATCTCGACCCGCCCGTTCCAGCTGGTCACCGGTCGGACCTGGATGGGCACCGCCTTCGGTGGCGCCAAGGGCCGCACTGATGTGCCCAAGATCGTGGACTGGTATCTCGATGGCAAGATCGAAATCGACCCGATGATCACCCACACGCTGCGGCTCGAAGACATCAACAAGGGTTTTGACATGATGCATTCGGGCGAGAGCATTCGGAGCGTGGTGGTTTACTGAGGCGACCCCCACCCGGCCTCCCCCGTAAGGCGGGGGAGGAGCGGCATCGAGTTAGCTTCGGGTCTTCGACCTCCACCAGCGGTGCTCCTCCCCCGACTAACGGGGAGGCCGGGTGGGGGTCATTCATTGAATGAGCGAAATGCGTCCCACCATCTTTGTCGATGCCGATGCCTGTCCCGTGAAGGACGAAGCCAAGCGGGTGGCGGAGCGGCTTGGTTTGGTTGTCGTCTTTGTCAGCAATGGCGGGGTGCGGCCGTCGCGCGATCCGATGGTCAAGGTTGTGGTGGTGCCGGCGGGTGCTGATGCTGCGGACGACTGGATCGTTGATGAGGCGCAGCCCAACGACATAGTTCTAACCGCCGACATTCCGCTGGCGAGCCGGGCAATCGACAAGGGCTGCCATGTGCTGGGTTTCACCGGCAAGCCGTTTACGCCGGCCTCGATCGGAATGGCCTTGGCGATGCGTGACCTCAAGCAACACCTGCGCGAAACCGGCGAGATCAGCGGCTTTAATTCAGGCTATCGACCTGCCGACCGCTCGGCCTTCCTTGCCGCTCTCGACACTCTCGGTCGAAAGGCTATCGCCGCAGCGGGTAAGTAGTTCTTAACCGATCGGGAGCGGAATATTAACCACAACCGTAAATAGTCGAGCACAGTTGTTGATGTGTTTCGGGTGCTGTTGTGCGGTTGTTGCGTACGCTTCTTCTTGCCGGCGTTTTGGCGGCAACGGTGACCGGCTGCTCGAGGCCTGTAAGTCCAACGGACACGGCGTCTCCCAGTCTCATGTCCTATCACGACAGCGGTGCTGAGCTGCGGCTTGACGCAAATATGTCGGCCATGCCCCGTCACATACCTTCCACCGGCGCCTCGGCCGGGCGTACACTGGCGGTGGCCTCCACGTCCGAGATCATCCTTCGCCCTCGCGAGGTGATCCTGACCTTCGATGACGGGCCGCGCGCTGGCAAGACGCCGGCCATCCTCGACACGTTGGAAGAGTACGGCGTCAAGGCAACCTTCCTGATGCTGGGCTCGGCCGCCAAGGCCAATCCGAAGCTTGCTCGCGAGGTCGCGGAGCGCGGCCATACGGTCGGCAGCCATACCTATGATCATATCGATCTCAACACCGTCAGCCGCCAGGAAGCGCTGAACGAGATTGCACGCGGCGAACAGGCCGTGGCCGACGCTTTGGGTGGCGCCGGGCAGGCGCTCTCGCCCTTTTTCCGCTTCCCCTACCTGTCGCAGACCGGCTTTTGCGCACCAACCTTCTCACCGGCAATATCGTGGTCCTCGATGTCGATATCGACAGCAAGGACTATTACAAAGACAGCCCCGAGACCGTGGCGGCGCGAACGCTGGATCGGCTCGATGCCCGTGGCAGCGGCATCATCCTCTTCCACGACATTCATCAGCGCACGGTCGACATGTTGCCGGGCTTTTTGGCCGAGCTTGAGGCGCGTGGCTATTCGGTCGTCCGGCTCGCGCCCAAGAACTTGGGTCTATTCGACCGCGACGTGATCACGGCGCAGGCGGACGTGCTCGAGGGGCGGTAGCGGCTTCTTCGCCAAGACGCGCCAGATAGTCGCGCAGCAGCGTAGCCCGACGTGGGCGAAAGCTTTCGCCGGTGCTGGAGAGAGCACTGATCCGCGCCAGGTGGAACATGCGGAAGTCGTTGCGGAGGCAACACCAGGCCAGGGCGGTCAGGACGCGGTCGGTGTAGACGATGGCGAGCGGCAGGATGCGGCGTTCGCTCCAAGCGCCGCCCTTGTCCTCATAGTGGATGTCGAGCGCCTGCTCTTCCAGCACGCCTCGCGAACCGCTTCGACATTGCCGATTTCGGTGTAGCGGGCATCGGGCCGGTAGACTTGGGAAATGGCATGAAACAGCTGCTGCTCTCGACCGTCCGGTAACGTAGCCGCTACCTTTGCCAGAACGGAAGCAGCGGCCTTGGCGAGTGCCGGATCGCCCATATGGCTGACTTCGGCAAGGCCCAGTGCGATGGCCTCGATCTCGGTGCGATCGAAGGTTTGCGGCGGCAGCGCATAGTCTTCAACAAGCCGATAGCCATAGCCGCGTTCGCCTTCGATGCGGGCGCCGGCCGCGCGCAGGCTCTCGATGTCGCGATACAGCGAACGCAAGGAGACATCCATCTCCGCGGCAAGGCGCGACGCGGTGATGGGTGGAGCCATCATGCGCATGGCTTGCAGCAGGCGGAACAGGCGATCGGAGCGGGACATGTCCAACTGTCGGAAACTGGCAGTTGGGGAGGTTTATACCAGATGCATCACCGGCGCCAACAGGAGCATCCCACATGGCCATCACCACCACCACGCACCTCAACTTTCGCGGCCAGGCTCGCGAGGCTTTGAGCTATTACCGGTCCGTCTTCGGCGGCGAAGTCAGCCTATTCACCTATGAGCAGGCGCAGCGCGCGAAGAGCCCGGCCGAAAACGAGTTGATCACCTGGGGGCAGGTGTTGTCCGACGCCGGCTTCCACGTCATGGCCTATGACGTGCAGCCGGAGCGGGACTGGTCGCCGGGCACGATCCCGTTCTTTGTTTCGGTGCGCGGCCAGGATGCCGCTGAAATCCAGGGCTACTGGGACAAGCTGGTCGAGGGTTCGACGGTTGTCGAGCCGATCGGTCCGGCCGGCTGGTCGCCGCTCTACGGCATGGTCAAGGACCGGTTCGGGGTGACCTGGGTGCTCGACGTCGAGGTGGCCTACGCCGGCTGAGCTAGCGGAAGAGGACCTGCTCGATCATCGGATTGCGGAACTTGCCGTCCGGATCGAGCCGGTTCGCCAGAGCCACGAAGTCTGCGTGCCTGGGATAAAGCGCGCGGATTGCATCAGCTTCGATGGTGAAGACCTTGGCCCAATGCGGGCGCGGACGGAATGGGGCAAGGGCCTGTTCGACTGCCTTGACGGCGGCAATGGTGGCTTCCCATTCCGGCTTCCAGGTGAAGTGAAAGCCGATCGTGTCCTGACCATAGGCCGTGCTGAGCCAGAACTGGTCGGCTGCAACGGAACGGACTTCGGAGATGAAGAGGGCGCCGGAAAACTGGTCCTGCGCCGCGTGGAGGGCCTTAAAGGCAGCCTTTGCGTCCTCGCGGGCGACGAAGCATTCGGACTGGATCTCGGCGCCGGCCGAGGCTTTCTGCTCGATAGGAAAGTGAAAAAGGCGCTGATACCAGGGGCCGACGACGCCCAGCTGCACAGTGCTGGTGCTGCCGTCGAAATCGGGGATGGGGTGGAAAGCCCGATCAGCAGCGCGGGCACCGAGAAGCTCCGCCGATGGTTCGTCGCCTGAGCCCAGCGCCTTAACCCAGACCTGGTCGATAATTTCGCCCTGCCAGCGGGTAAAGAGGCTGACGCTATAGGCGCGCGACATCAGCGCGTCGAAATGGGTTTCGATCGCGGCGACGGGCAGGTCGAGATAAACGTTCTGGCGGATGTCGAAGGTGGGGATCAGCTCGAGCGTGATTTCCGAAACGACGCCGAGGGCACCGAGGCTGACGACAACGCCGTCGAAGTCGTCATCGCCGCGGCGGTAGGACACGATCTCGCCCGAGGCCGTGACGAGCTTCAGCGCGATCACGGAGGCGGCAAGGTTCTGGTTGGCATCGCCCGAGCCATGCGTCGCCGTGCAGACCGCACCGACCACGGTGATGTGGGGCAGGGAGGCGACGTTGCCCAGCGCATATCCGGCTTCGTGCAGAGCCGCAGCGATGTCGGCATAGGTGGCGCCGCCATCGACGGTGACGGTGTGCGCCGCGCGGTCGATGCGGATGACGCGCTCGAGGTTCGTTAGCGAGACGAGAGTGTCGTCAGTATCGGCGATGCGGTTGAAGGAGTGGCCAGAGCCGAGGACGCGGATCTTGGTGGCGCCGCGGACGATGTCCTGCAACTCAGCCACGCTGCGCGGCCGTGCGATCCTAGCCGGAGTGAAGGTGATGTTGCCGGCCCAATTGCGCAGCGGCTCGCTCATTCCTCGTCGTCCTCGACATCGGTAAGATAAACGGAAAATTCGAGGTCGATGCCGTACTGCGCGATCGCGGCGGCGGCATGGGCGGGGAGGCGCGCCGACATGGATTCGCCTTCGGCCGGGTAATCGAAAGCAATGTCGAGCACGGCGCGGCCGATGCGACGATCGGCCAGCATGGCGGCAATGGTCGCGCCGGAGCGGTCGGCGATTTCGAGGATGGCGCGGACCGGGTTATCGGCGGAGACGTCGATCTGGGCATAAAAGCTGTTGTCGGCGTCTTCGGGCTCGTAGCGAATGCTGAGTTGCTTCAGCGCAATGTCGAGTTCGGCCTGAGGCAGGGTGACGCCGGACAGGCGGAGGGCCATGGCGAAGGGCTCGAACGTGCTCATGACTGGCGCCCGGCTGTTGCCGCGAAGAGCGCGATGGCAGCGGCGTTGGAAACATTGAGAGACTTGATCGGGCCGGGCATGTCGAGCCTGACCATCTCGTCGCAGAGTTCGCGGGTGCGCTGGCGCAGGCCCTTGCCTTCGGCGCCCATGACGACGGCCATGGGGGTCGAGTCGGTGCGCGGGCGGAGGGTGGTTTCGGCTTCGGAATCAAAGCCGAGGACGGTCATGCCGCGCGCCTTGAGCTTTTCCAGCGCGTCGCCGAGATTGCGCACTTCGATCATCGGCACGAGGTCGAGCGCGCCCGAGGCGGCCTTTGCCATGACGCCGGTTTCGCGGGGCGAATGGCGGGCCGTGGTGATCACCGCATCAGCGCCGAAGGCGCATGCAGTGCGCAGGATTGCGCCGACATTGTGCGGATCGGTCAGCTGGTCGAGCACGACGACGAGCTTGGGATTTTCGATATCGTCGAGGCCAAAGCGGCTCACCGGATCGACCTCGAGCGCCACGCCTTGGTGCACGGCTTCGCCCCCGAGCAGGCGATCGAGCTCCTTGGGCGTCGTTTCGGTAACTTTGACGTTGCCGATTTCGCCCAGTTCTTTAAGCCGGTTCAGGGCGTTTGGCGTTGCTAGCAGGGCCTTCTTGATGCGGCCGCGATTGTCTAGCGCGGCACGCACCGTGTGGATGCCATAAAGGTATACCGGACCGGTATCGGGATCGTATTTTGGCTTGGGCGGAAACTTGTTGAAGCTCATGGCCGAGCGGTAGCGCTAACCGCTTCGATCCGCAAGCAGTCCCGCGCCTTTACTCTCTGCAAACCACGCCTTCAACCTGCCCGAAACTGGGTCATCCAAACGCCGTTGCACTCCCGGGAGTAAAGAGGGGGCTCTGGTGGACGAGATAGACGATCTCGACGCAAGGTTGCGGAAGTCGGTGCTGAGGCTGCGCGCGTGGCGCTGGATGTCTCGCATCACCGAAAATCCGAATGAGGTCGCAGCGCTGCTTTCGACGGAGGCGCGGTTTCTGATCGATCTCGGTCGCGAGCATCCTTCGCGGGCCAAGGAGATCGGCAGGCTCATCGTCGCTTATCATAACATGATCGTTGTTATGCAGCGCGCGGGCAGGGGAACAGGCCTGCCCTCACGGCAGGACCGATGCAGCCGCGTGAATTTTGTGGATGGTCAACAGCCTAGGTAGTCACCCTGAGCAATGTGGTTTGCAAAATGCCAGGGCGATTAGGTTTCGGTTAACTTGCCTTAAAGTATTCTGAAGCCGCCAATAAAGGCAGAAGGCCGGTTGTAGAGAGTAGGCCAATATCCGGGGTCGGTCTCGTATGCACGGTCGAAAGCTGAGTGATTCTTGGAAGCAAAGTCGCGTGGCGAAAACTGCTGCGGCGATCGCCGTTGCCGCAGTGCTGGCTGGCTGTGCCTCGACCAAGGAATTGCCCCCGAGCGAACCGCAGCTCGTGCGCGCCTCGAGTGCGGTGATCATCCCGCCACCGGGTGGTCCGGCTATCGTCAGCGTCGTCTCGACGACTTTCACCAACGCCGTGCGCCAGGACATTTTTCTGCCACCAATGCCCGCACGGCCGGCGAAAACAAGATGTCGGTCATCTCGTTTGCGGGCAAGGGCAGCGATGGCAGTGAATCCGGGCTACGGGACATTCCCTTTACCCAGGTCAACCTCACCGAGGAGGCGCTGGCCGCTTGGCCCAACACGGGCATGGCCGTGTCGCCGTTCTTTGTCCAGAATGCCTATGGTCCATTCGGCTATGCCATCGGCAAGCCGGGCAATGGCGACACCTGCATCTATGCCTGGCAGCGGATTGCGCCGGCATTGAAGCCATCCGGGGCAATCGACCGCGGCGCCGTCACCATTCGCCTGCAGCTTTGCCAGCAGGGCGCCAGCGAACAGCAGCTGGTCGAGGTGATGTACAAGCTACGGCTCGACGCCAGCCTCTTCCCGCCCGGACGCGCGCCGCTGGCGATCGGCGCCATCAATGCGCCGATCCGTCCGGTCGGGGCGGGAGGCTTTGCCGAGGTCATCCCGACGGCGGCACCGGTCGCCGCTCCTGCCGCCCGACCGCGCGCAGCGACGGTCCGCGCTGTGGCCACGCCTGCGGTGACAACGACACCGGCAGTGGTCGTTCCGACACCAGCGGCTGGCGCGCCGATTGTTCCCCCGCCTCCGGCTAGCGGCTCATCCTCGACGACGCCGAGCGGTCCCATTGTGCCGCGGCCGCCCGCAACATCGTCCGTCATCGTCCCGGCTCCGCCGAGCAGCGCGAATTAGGAGGCCACAATCAATAAGGTCCTGACCATTCTCGCCTGGCTCGTCATTTCCGTGGCGATCTTCCTGCTGATCACCATCCCAGTGAGCGTCCAGGTACATCTGGTCATGGCGGTCATGCTGCTTTTGGCGATGACGGTGATCAAGACGCTGCGGCTCGAAGGCAATTGGCGGCTGCTGTTGCTGACCTTCGGCACGATCATCGTTTTGCGCTATGCTTATTGGCGCACCACGAGCACCCTGCCGCCGCTCGACCAGTGGGTCGATTTCACCTTCGGCTTTATCCTCTATCTGGCCGAAATGTACTGCATCGTGATGCTGTTTCTCAGCCTCTTTGTGGTCATCAATCCCATTCCGCCACGGCCATCGAAGCGGCTGGCAAAAGACCAGCCGGTGCCCTTCGTCGACGTCTATATCCCGACCTATAACGAGGATTACGACCTTCTCGCCGGCACTCTGGCCGCGGCCAAGGCGATGGACTATCCGGAAGACCGCTTCACCGTCTGGCTTCTGGACGATGGCGGCACCGAGGCCAAGCGCAACCACTCTGACCCCGAGACCGCGGCGGTGGCACAAGAGCGCTACGAGCAACTGCAGCAGCTTTGCGCCGAGCTTGACTGCCGCTACCTGACCCGCGCGCTCAACGAGCATGCCAAGGCTGGCAATCTCAACAACGGGCTGGCCAATTCTACCGGCGAATTCGTCGCCGTGTTCGACGCCGATCATGCCCCGGCGCGCGATTTCCTTCAGGAAACGGTGCCCTATATGGGCGAGGACCCCAAGCTCTTCCTGGTGCAGACGCCGCACTTCTTTCTCAACCCCGATCCGCTAGAGCGGAACCTGCGCACCTTCGAGGTGATGCCTTCGGAAAACGAGATGTTTTATGGCGTCATCCAGCGGGGCCTGGATCGCTGGAATGCCGCCTTCTTCTGCGGTTCGGCGGCTTTGTTGCGGCGCGAGGCGTTGCAGGTCACCGGTGGCTTTGCCGGGCGGTCGATTACCGAGGATTGCGAAACGGCGATTGAACTCCATAGCCGCGGCTGGAACTCGGTCTATGTCGACAAGCCGCTGGTAGCGGGGCTGCAGCCGGCGACATTTTCGAGCTTTATCGGCCAGCGTACTCGCTGGGCGCAGGGCATGATGCAGATCATGCTGTTCAGCTTTCCGCTGTTCAAGCCCGGCCTCAAGCTCGTGCAGCGGCTGGCCTATATGAGTTCGGTGATGTTCTGGCTGTTTCCATTGCCGCGCATCATCTTTCTCCTCGCCCCGTTCTGCTACCTGTTTTTCGATCTCCAGATCTTCACAGCTTCCGGGGGCGAGTTCGCGGCCTATACGCTGACCTATGTGGTGGTGAACCTGGTCATGCAGAATTCGCTGTTCGGGCGCTGGCGCTGGCCATGGATTTCCGAGCTCTACGAATACATCCAGTCGGTCCACCTTTTCGGCGCGCTGGTCTCGGTGGCGCGCAATCCGACTAAGCCGACCTTCAAGGTGACGGCCAAGGACGAGAACGTCGACGTCTCTCGCCTATCGGAGCTATCGCGGCCGTTTTATCTCATCTTCCTGCTGCTGATCGTTGCGGTGCTGATGACCGTCTTCAAGATCGGCGCCGAGCCCTACCAGGCCGAAGTTACCATGGTGGTGGGCGGCTGGAATATCTTCAACCTGATCCTGGCCGGTTGCGCGCTGGGCGTTGTGTCGGAGCGGCGCGAAATTCGCGCCAGCCGCCGCGTCAATGTCGAGCGTCGTTGCGAAGTGCAAGGCGCAGACGGCACCTGGCAGAAGGGCCTGATTACTAATGTTTCGAGCGGCGGCATTGGCATTCGCGTCGGTTCCACCGTGGGCCTGACGCGAAGCATGCCGGCAAAGGTGCGGTTTTCGCCGCTGTCGGACACCCGCGGTCATAACGAGCTGTCGGTCTACATCCAGTCCACCTCAACCGAGGGCAAGGGCAGCGTGCTCGGCTGCCGCTACATGACCGAAAAGGGACAGGATTATCGCCTTATCGCCGACCTTCTTTATGCCAACTCATCCAACTGGCAGCAGCGGCAGCGGTCGCGCCAGGTCAATATCGGCATCATCCGGGGCACGCTCCGCTTCCTTGGCATCGCCCTCTACCAGACGGGGCGCGGTCTTGGATATTTCCTGCGCTTCGGCGCGGCAAAGGCGCAGTCCAATGAATAGGCGCTTTCTATCCATCGCATCCCTCTTGGCTACCGCTTCGCTGCCGGCCATGGCGCAGACACCACTGCCGTTCGACATGTCGCCGGAAAGCGATCTGGTCATTCCGGTGCCGGTTGCGCCGACGCCCACTCCGCAGCCGGCTGCTGTGGCGCCGGCGCCGGTCGTGGCTCCCACCTTTACGCGCTTCGTTTTGCCCGATCAGCAGATGCGGCTCGAAGGCGAAGAGGCGAGCCGTGCGGTCGTGGTCTACCTGACCGAAGAGCAGGCCGGGGCGGCTGCAAGGCTCGAGTTCTCCTATCTCAATGCCTTGGTAGTCGCGCCGGAAGTCTCGGCCTTGGCCGTTCGCATCAATGGCACCGAGATTGCACGGCAACCCATCGCCTCGTCCGCTTCGCCGTCGCCTATTTCGGTCGCGTTGCCCGCAGGGCTGCTGCGCGCCGGGGCCAATATCGTCGATTTCCGCGCCACCCAGCGCCACCGCACCGACTGCTCGGTGGGGTCCACATACGAGCTCTGGACGGAACTGGAGGAAGGCTCGGCGCGCCTGGTGTTCGATGCGCCAGCGTCCGGTCGCGTTACCCGGCTTGCCGACCTTGCCGCTGTGGGCGTCGATCAGGAGGGCAATACCAGGGTGCGCCTTTTGCAGGGCGCAGCCAACGATCCGCAGGCCGCCACTGCGGGGCTGCAATTGGCACAGCAGCTTGCCCTGGCGCTTCGGGTCGCCGAGCTTCAGATCGAAACCACGACGGCCTTGAGCAGCGCTTACGACCCCGGTGTTCTGGACGTGGTCATGATGCCGGCGAGTGCCCTGCCGGCCCAGTTTGCTTCGGCGCAGGCGCAGGCTTCGGCCGGTCCCCTGGCGGCGCTAGTTCCGACGGCAAATGGCGCCAATGTGCTGCTGGTATCGGGCCCCGACTGGGCTGCCGTCCGGCGGGCGGGCGACGCGCTCTTGGCAAGCGCCCCGCTGACGCCACAAGCGCCGCGCATCGACCTGCCGACACCGCACCCGATGATGTTGGGCGGGCAGTCGGTGAGCATTGCCGATCTCGGCGTTGAGACCATGGAGTTCAACGGCCGCCGGTATTACAGCCAGCTGCAATTCGAGCTGCCCTACGATTTTTACGCCTACCGTTATGGCGAGCTCGAACTGGTGCTCGACGCCGCCTATTCGAGCGACGTGCTGCCGGGCAGCGAGATCGATATCTACACCAATGGCAAGATTGCCTCGGCCACGCCGCTGTTGCGGACCGATGGCGGGCTTTTGCGCGACACGGTCATTCGCATTCCGATGACTAATCTTCGTCCAGGCCGCAACGAGGTCGCGGTCTCGGTCAACCTTCAGGCGCAAAGCGACAGCGTCTGCAGCCCCGGCTGGACCGGCCAAGCGCCGAACCGCTTCGTGCTTTCGAGCACCAGCCAGTTGCGCTTTCCGGACTATGCGCGCGCCGCAGCCATGCCCGACCTTCTGGTGACGGCCGGGTCGGGATGGCCTTATACGGGCACGCAACCCTCGCCGATCGTGGTTGGCAACGGAACCGACAGCTTGGTCAGCGCCATGCTGATGCTGTCCCGCGTTGCCGCAGCCTCAGGTCGGGTGCTGCCGGTGGATGTCGTGTCGCCTAACGAGCTTTCGCCGGAGCGCAATGCCTTGGTGGTGATGCCGCTCGGCGAGATGAGCCCGCCGGTGCTCTCCGCATCCGGCGTTGCTCCGGCTGCCGCGGCTGTCGCGCCTGCGGGAGACACGGTGTTGGATCAATTTGCCACCGAAGCACCGCCGCCGATCTGGTCGGGGCCGGTCAACTGGCTGGCCGAGCGCGTCGGCCTCGAGCCGGATGATCTGCGCATCCTTCCTGTGGCTGACACGCTTTATTCGGCAGCTCCTGGCGCGGTGGTCATGTCGCAGGTTCGGCGGCCGGAAGGCGGCATCTGGACCGTTTTGACAGGTGCTGACGCGCAGGCGATGCGCGAGGGCGCCGGGCGCCTGGTCATCACCGAGAACTGGCGCAGCATTGCGGGCCGCATCAGCGCCATTGCACCCACCGACCAGGGGGTGACGGTGGTGCAGGCCAACAACATGACGCTGGTGGAAACGCAGCCGTTTTCACTGCTCAACCTTCGGCTGATCGCCGCTAACTGGTTCTCAGGCAATATCCTCTACTTTGCCGCTGCAATTGCCGCCGGTGCCGTTCTCCTCATGCTTGCAAGCTCGTTTGTCCTTACCCAGCTCGGACGCCGCTCATGATGGCGCGTGTTTCCCTCGCGGCTGTGCTTTTGGCAGGATTGTCCATCATGCCGACCTTTGCGCAATCGGTGATCAACGCCAGTGAATGGCAGGCCTATCGCGATGCCTTTGTCGAGGGCACAGGCCGGGTCGTCGACGTCGCCAATGGCGGCATCAGCCATAGCGAGGGGCAGGGCTATGGCCTTTGGCTTGCCGTGCTGGCCGAGGATCGTCCGTCTTTCGAGCGCATTTTGAGCTTCACCCGCACCGAGCTGATGCTGCGCGACGATGGATTGGCGGCCTGGCGCTGGGAGCCGGACAGCCAGCCGCATGTACCCGATACGAATAATGCGACCGATGGCGACATGCTGATCGCCTATGCGCTTTACCAGGCGGGTGCGCTATGGACCGACAGCAGCTATACCGAGCAGGCGACAACGATGGTTCGCACCGTCGGGCGGAGCATGCTGGTGCAGGCGGATGGGCTTACCGCTATCCTGCCGGGAGCGCTGGGCTTTGAGGGAGATGGGCAGGGGCCCGTGCTCAATCTATCCTATTGGATTTTCGAGGCTCTGCCCGTATTTGCTCAGATCGATCCGGAAATCGACTGGGACGGCGTCTATCAGACCGGTCTCGAAATCGCGCGCCGTGCGGCCGTGTCCAAGGCGGGCATCCCGCCTGACTGGCTGGTGCTCGACGCCGGTGGAATGGAGCCGGCCCCGAATTTCGAGCCGGAATTCGGCTACAACAATATTCGCATCCCGTTCTATATGATGCGCGCCGATATCGATCCGGCCTATCTCGGGCCCTATCGCCGCAATGCGGATGCGGCGGGGCTCTACAAGATCAATGTGCGCTCCGGAGCGCGGATCGAGCCCATTGGCGAGCCTGGCTATCGCCTGATCCAGGCAGCAATGGAATGCATTGCTACGGGGAATGCCGTGCCGGAAGACCTGCGCACGATGTCGCCAACGTCCTATTATGCTGCGACGTTGCAGCTGTTGTTGCTCGACCATCTGCGCCGCAGCCATGCGGACTGCGTGGGAGGCACCGGCTGATGCGCGCGCTTCCTGTTATCGTACTGCTTTTGGCCACTGGCTTCGGCGTTTACTGGGTCGCAGGCGCTGGGGCTGCGCCGTCGATGTTCGATACGCCACAGCCATCGCTTGTGGCCCAGGCACCGGCTGCCACTGCACCTGTGCAAACGACGCTCGATACGCCTGCGGTCCAACCGTTGCAGCCGGGGCCGTCTACCACGGCTCCAACCACCGCTGCGTCGCCGGTCGTGGACGAGACGGCTCTGCGCTATTTCGCCCAGCAGGGGATACGGAACGGCTGCAGCAGGAAATTGCACGCCTACGCGCACTCTATCCCGACTGGCAGCCACCGGCTGATCCTCTCGCCGATGACTTCGTGCCCGATCAAAGCATCTCGCCATCTGGGAGCTGTTCAACAAGGGCGACTTTGCCGGTGCTCGGGCAGCCATTGCCGAAAAGCAGCAGGCCGATCCATCCTTCGTGCCGTCCGAAGACCTGCTGCGCAGCCTGACCTTGGGCGAGGCTGGCGAGCGGCTGCGCAATGCCTCGGACGCGAAAGCCTATGACACGGTGATCTCGATCGCGGCAAATGCGCCCGAGCTTCTCACCTGCAACAATGTCGATTTCCTGTGGCGCCTGGCCGAAGCCTTTGCGCTCAAGGACAACGCCACTCGTGCCGTCGATACCTATAGCTACGTCCTGACCAATTGCACGGACACGGCCGAGCGCTACGCGACGATGCAGAAGGCGATCGACCTGCTGGATCGCGACGCACTAGATCCGCTTTTTGCGCTGGAAAAGACCGATGCGGCTGGCGTAGCGGAATTTGCCGTCCTGCGGCTCGATCTCGCTCGCCGCTCTGTCGCTGCCGGGCTGGAGGAGGGCGGCACGCCACCGCCAGCCGAAGATGTGGCACTGTTCGAAGCCGAGGCCGAGCGCAGTGGGTCGGGCGAGGATCTGCGGCTCCTCGGTTACTACCAGCTGGAGCGCAATAGAACAAACGAGGCCCGGCGCCTGTTTGAGCGTGCGCTCGAAGCCGACCCGTCTGCAGAGTCGGCCCAGGCGCTCGGCGTGGCACTTTTGCAGTTGCGCGACGGCAAGACGGCTGAAGCGACCTTGGCGGACTATCGCGACGACAGCGAAGAGCTGACGGCGCTCTATCTCGATGCCGCGGCAGCATATCTTGCTACTCAACCGCGGGTGGTGATCCCCGAAGAAACGCTCGGCCGTATCGTCGACACCGTTATGGGTGCGCGCGATGCCAATGCTGCCCAGGAGCTGGGCTGGTACGCGTATAATTTCGATCAGCCGCAAACGGCGGTCGAGTGGTTCGGCCTGGCGCTCGATTGGCAGGCGGATCTCGAGCCGGCGGCCTATGGCATGATGGTGGCATCCAATGCCTTGGGCGACGCGACGACCGTTGAAACGATCCGCACGCAATGGGCTGGTCGGTCGACGCGTATCGCCGAGTTCGGCCGGACCGCTCAGGTCACCTCAACGACCACTGTTACCGCCGCATCCCCGCCGCTGCCGGAGCCGCGCCCGGTTCGCCCACAGGAAGCGGTTCGCCAGACGCGACAGGTGGTCGAAGTCAGGGAAGTAGCGGCTCCCGTCGCGCAACCAGCACGGGCCGCTCCGGCACAGGCTTCATCGTCACGGGCGGCTAGTTGCGCCAGCTATGTGCCGGCGATGAGCCTTTCTCCCGGTGGCGCGCTCAACCATGCCTGGTGCCTCATGGACCTCAATCGCCCGGCTCAGGCCATCGATCACTTCGGAAGGGCGCTGCATTCAGGCTCGGAAGCGACGCGCAGCGATGCCGCTTATGGGCAATCGCTGGCCTATATTCGGCTCGGCCTGCCGGACGAAGCGGCTGTGGCAGCGGCTTCTGCGCCACTGAACGATCGGCGTGCCATCGAGCTCGAAACGGCGATCCTGACGCAGCAAGCAACCAGTGCCTACGATATCGGCGACTATCGTCGCGCCCTCGATCTTCTCGACCGCCGTGCCGTCTATGCGGCTGAGCGGAACGACCTTCTTACCTTGCGCGCCTGGAGCTACTACCACCTGCGCCGCTTTGGCGACTCAAAGCGCATCTTCCAGGCGGTTGCCGATACCGGTTATGGCGATGCCGTCGCAGGCTTGCAGGCGGCTAACGCGGCCCTCCAGGCTTCGAACAACTAACAGTCGCCGCCATCGGCAGCACTGTCGACAGTGCTTGGATCATTATCCTTTATCTATGCTGAGTGTTGGCAACATCCGCGTCTAAACAAGTATGGTGAACTCACCCTTAACTTTGACCGTGGCAGGGTACGTATCAGTACGATGGAGTTACTGATGGTTGCTCGACTGCCTCTGGGGCTTGCCGCCTTTACCCTTGCTGCCGCTTCTGCATCAGCGGCTGATTGGGGTTACCCCGATCCTTGGGCAAAGTCCTCAACTCAAATCCAAATCATGGATGAGTTGGCTACATCAGCCGATGGCACTGTTCGGCTCCGTGCGAGCCTGGGCGCTACCTACCTTCAGGCTGATGAGTTCGTTTATTTTGGCGACTACCGGGTCAGTAAATTGACCTGGCAGAGTGCCGCTCCCACCCTCCGGGGCAGCCTGTCGGTGGACCTAGGTTACGGCCTGAGCGTCGCGGCAGAAGGCGGGGTGGCGCTCGAAGGCGTTTCGCACATGGTCGACTACGACTGGCTGGCAGGCGACGATACTCCCGAGAACTGGACGCACCGGTCTGAACATCCCGATACCAACCTGGCGCACTTTCTGACTGGCGCGGCGACGATCGGCTACGAACTGGCGCATGTCAGCGACGCCGTAGTGCGGATGCATGGTGGGTTCCGGTATACGGATGTGAAGTGGGACGCGTTCGGGGGCTCGTACGTCTACAGCTCCGGCCCCGGTTTTCGTGATCTGGCGGGCACCTTCCCGCCCGGCGAGCCCGCTATTTCATACCGCCAGCAATTGCCGGAATTCTTCCTCGGCTTCGACGGCGAGCAATATTACGGTAAGCTCCGCGTCGGCGGACTGATGCGTGGCGGGCTTGTCGTGGGCACAGTGACTACAGATGACCACTGGATGCGTGACCTTCGATTCACGGACAACATCTACGTTCAGCCCGCCGTAGAGCTGGGACTCGATGCTGGATACGCGTTCGCACCCAATGCTGAACTCACACTGGCTGGCCGCGCGAAGCACATATTCGAGCAGCGTGGCGACACCGCAATTTTCGATACGGTCAGCGGGGTAACGCTGTTCAGCACCAATAGCGCGGCTGCTTCCTTCACCCAGTTGGATCTGACCGCAGGCTTACGCGCCAAGTTCTAAGTTGCGAGCTGGCGCTCAGTTCAACCCATAGATCTTGAATAGCTGACCGCTGAGAGGTCGGCCATTTTGCACTGATTTTCCTGAGGATTTCGAAGCCGCTAAGGCGGGGGTGGTGGAGGGGACTGGATTCGAACCAGTGTAGCCTGAGGCGTCAGATTTACAGTCTGATGGATTTAACCACTCTCCCACCCCTCCACATTTTTGAGGCAGGAAGCGAATGCTTTTGCGTTCGTCGGGGCGGTTTATGGTGGGCTGTCGCAAAGGTGTCAACACCCAAGATTCACATGCCCAAAAGAAAGTGCCGAAGCCTTTCTTTTCTCGTCCTTGATGCCGGCTGCTCTTGCCAGTGGCGCATGGATCGCGCTAAGCGACTGGAACGGTTTCGCCCCGATGGGCGGGTATAGCTCAATGGTAGAGCAGCAGCCTTCCAAGCTGAATACGCGGGTTCGATTCCCGCTACCCGCTCCAAATCTTCCCAAAAATAATGGCCTGATTGCTCGCGCCTCGATGTGGCAGTCAATCGATCCCGACCAACGGCTCTAAGCGTAGAGCGCGGATGAAACGTCGTTGGGCGAGGACTGGGGGACGAATTTTATGAAAGTTGGCCGGAGCAACGCTCTACGACCGAGTGCCTGGCAGGGGCTGGGGGACTCGAACCCACGACCCTCGGTTTTGGAGACCGATGCTCTACCAACTGAGCTAAACCCCTTCAGGCGAGGCCGTGTCTAATCGTAAAGGCCAAAGGACGCAAGAGGCGGTTGCGGCGTTTTCAAACCTTAACCGGTGAAGGCAAGGCCCAGTGACTGGCTTGCCTGCCAAACGACGCGAAATGGCTCCATGCGATTGCCGAACAGCAGATAGCCGCCGCTACCGATCCTGACGTCGCTTTCTAGCCGAATACGCACGCCGCCGATCGATTGATCAACCAGCCGGGCCGGCACGCGATCGAGACCGTCGTTGGAAACAACGACAGCGTGGAGATCGGTGGGGGTGCGGATGGCTTGTCGGCGGTCGTCGTTCATTCTTTTCCCGTCGCGCGAGTCGCCCGAACAAGACGCTAACGCTTTGGCTGGCATTTTAAGTTCTGTAGTCAGTCCCCAGCGGGAGTGCATGGGCCGGGGACCAACTCTGGAAGGTCGCAGCTAGGCAGTGCTGCAGCGGTAAAACGGGCAGCTGGGCCCCCGGTTCCTTCACAGGTGGGGCTTACCCTGGGGCACCGCAAGCAACGGCAAGGCAGTTTCAGCGTTACTGGCGAGCATGGAGGAAGAAGATGAGCGAGCGCCATTTCATCGTTTATCTAAGAGACTCGTCTTGGCAGTACAGCTATCGCGGCAGCGTCACCGCGCCGTTCAAGACACGCGAAGAGGCGATCGAGTCGGCGATCGCGGACGCCCGCGAGCAGAACGACCCCAATATCGAAGTGGTGGTGCAGGATGCTGACATGCGCACCGAAACCGTCTGGCGACCGGAAGGCTCCTGAGCGCAAGCGTTAACATTTTTAACGAAGCGGAACCCGGTCGAGGCTGAGCGCATTGGCGGAGACTACGGAGGAACCATCATGAACCTGCATTGGACTAATCTCACCGCTTCGCAGCGCCAGGCTTTGATGATGCTCTGCTCAAACGGGCCATCGACACTGCCTGACGAACTGGGCGAGCAGTTGTGCAATCTCGGTCTGGCTGAGCGCACTGCCTCCAGCAGCTATTGCGTTAGCGCTCTGGGCGCGACGGTGCCGCCAGCAACGCTGAACTAACCGCAACGTTGCGATTACTGGTCGGACTATTCGGCCGCCACCGGCAATTTGTCGATGTGGCGGCTTTTTAGTTTGTTGAGCTGGTGGGCGGCATGAGAGAGCAGGGCGGTCCGCACCTGTTCATGCGGGACCTGACCACAGTCCGCCTTGACCTTGAGGTCCAGGGAATACTCGGTGACGTTGCCGAGCAGATATTCACGGATGCGGACGCGCACGGCGCCGGTTATGCGATTAGCAATGGCCTGGTGCGGGCCGAAATGCAGCAATTGGCAACCAATGACCTCGAACGACATCGCCCCCTCCAGAGCTTGCCACGTTTTGGGCACATTTCATCCAAAGCCGAACACAATGTTTCGCGCAAGAGAAATCCGCCGCGTCGGAACCTATGCTTAACGAATTTTTTACGCTTTCGATTTGGAGCGTCCGGTTGATTCCTTTTTGAGTGGCTGTTGCAATATCGATCCAAAGCCTCTAGATAGCCGGTCTCTAGCCGTGCGGGCAGCTGCGCGGCCTTTGGTTTTGCACCAAGATACTCGAGTAGATTTGCCCATGGCCCGCACGAACCCAGTCCAGTTTCTTCAGCAGGTTCGCACGGAAGTCAGTAAGGTCACCTGGCCGGGCCGGAACGAAGTGGTGATTTCCACCATCATGGTTCTGGTTCTCGTTCTTCTGGCCAGCCTGTTCTTCCTGATCGCCGATCAGGTCATTTCGTTTCTCGTGAGCTTGATGCTCTCGATCCGCTAGTCGGTTCATTTATCTAGATTTTGGGAGCGGCGACCCGTCCATGGCCAAGCGCTGGTACATCGTTCAGGCTTACTCGAACTTCGAGCGCAAGGTGGCGGAAGACATCCGCCAGAAGGTTGCGCAGAAGAAGCTCGAACACCTGTTTGAAGACGTGATCGTGCCGACCGAAAAGGTCGTCGAGATCCGCCGCGGCCGCAAGGTCGATGCCGAGCGCAAGTTCTTCCCGGGCTATGTGCTGGTGAAGATGGACATGACCGACGAGGCGTTCCATCTGATCAAGAACACGCCCAAGGTTACCGGTTTCCTCGGTGCGGACAACAAGCCGATGCCGATCTCGGAGCGCGAGGCCATGTCGATCCTGCAGCAGGTGCAGGAAGGCGTGGATCATCCCAAGCCTTCCGTCAGCTTCGAAGTCGGCGAGAACGTCCGCGTGTCGGATGGTCCCTTCGCCAGCTTCAACGGCGTCGTCGAAGAGGTGGACGAGGAACGCTCGCGCCTTAAGGTCGAGGTCTCGATTTTCGGTCGCCCCACTCCGGTGGAGCTCGAATACGGTCAGGTCGAAAAGGTCTGATCCAGTCGTTGCGTAAGCACGACCACTGAAGACTTCCGGCGCAAGCCGGAACCGCGGAGCGATCCGCGGGAAAACCGTGGAAGGGGATGGTGCTTTGCCAAGCGCCAGGAAACCGAACCACGGCTCAACTGCCCTCCGGGGCAAACAGAGGATAGAAAATGGCAAAGAAAGTTACCGGCTACGTCAAGCTGCAGGTTGCTGCAGGTTCGGCTACCCCGTCTCCCCCGATCGGCCCGGCTCTCGGTCAGCGCGGTCTCAACATCATGGAATTCTGCAAGGCCTTCAACGCGGCCACGCAGGAAATCGAAAAGGGTGCTCCCATCCCGGTCGTGATCACGGCTTATGCGGACAAGAGCTTCACCTTCGTGATGAAGCAGCCGCCCGTCACCTACTTCATCAAGAAGGCCGTCAACCTCAAGTCCGGCTCCAAGCTTCCGGGCAAGGATTCGGCTGGCACGATCACGCAGGCACAGCTGCGCGAAATCGCCGAAAAGAAGATGGTTGATCTTAACGCCGACAACATCGATGCCGCGATTTCGATGATTGCAGGCTCCGCCCGTTCCATGGGCATCCAGGTCGAGGGTTGATAGATGGCTGGCAAGAAGACTGTTAAGGCCCGCGAAGGCATCGACCGCAACAAGCTCTACGGCCTCGAAGATGCCGTGAAGATGGTCAAGGCCCGCGCCTCCGCCAAGTTCGACGAAACCGTCGAAATCGCGATGAACCTCGGCGTCGACCCGCGTCACGCCGACCAGATGGTCCGCGGCGTCGTGTCCCTGCCCAACGGCACCGGCAAGACCGTTCGCGTCGCCGTGTTCGCCCGTGGCGCCAAGGCTGACGAAGCCCGCGCTGCCGGCGCTGACATCGTCGGTGCGGAAGACCTGCTGGAAACCATCCAGGGCGGCAAGCTCGATTTTGATCGCTGCATCGCTACCCCGGACATGATGCCGCTGGTCGGCCGTCTCGGTAAGATCCTCGGGCCGCGCAACCTGATGCCGAACCCCAAGGTCGGCACCGTGACCATGGACGTTAAGGGCGCTGTCGGCGCTGCCAAGGGCGGCGCTGTTGAATACCGCGTCGAAAAGGCCGGTATCATCCATGCCGGTGTCGGCAAGGTGTCTTTCACCGAAGACGCTCTGCTGCAGAACATCAAGGCCTTCACCGACGCCGTCGTGAAGTCCAAGCCGGCTGGTGCCAAGGGCACCTATGTCAAGCGCGTTTCGGTCAGCTCCACCATGGGCCCAGGCGTGCATGTCGAGCCCGGTACGGCTCTCTAAAAGAATTCCGGGCGGTTCGCCGTCCGGTCTCGTCACCTTCGGGTGACGTTAAGTCCTGTCCCAGACTGCCGGTCGGCCCCAAGCCGTTAATTCCATCCGGAGCCAGCAATAGACGGGGTGAAGACCCAGGCATTCCGAGCCGAATGGCTCGAGGTGTTTCGGTTCGAACCTAAGCCAGTTGCCCCCAGGGGCACTCGGTTGGCAGGCACTAACCGTTGTTTCCCTTCCCGCAAGGGCAGGGGGCAGCAATTGGCAATGGCCCGGTTCGACTATGCCGGGCTCAATGTGGAGACTAGCAGTGGAAAGAGCGGAAAAGCGTGAGCTTGTCGCATCGCTTCAGACTGCCCTTGCGGGCGCTGGATCGATCGTCCTTGCGCAAAATACCGGTCTGACCGTGGCAAACCTGGAGTCGCTTCGCCGTGAGGTGAAGGGCGCCGGTGGTCACGTCAAGATCGCTAAGAACCGTCTTGCCAAGCTTGCTCTGAAAGACACCGATCACGCGGACATCTCGGACCTGTTTACCGGTCCGATCGTCATCGCCTATGCGGAAGACCCCATGACTGCGCCCAAGCTGGCGCAGAAGTTTGCCGACAAGAACGCCAAGTATGTCGTTCTCGGCGGCGTCATGGGCAAGACCGCACTCGACGCCAACAGCGTCAAGGCCCTGTCGACCATGCCCTCGCTCGATGAACTGCGCGCCACGCTCGCCGGGATGCTCAAGCAGCCCGCAACGCGTATCGCGTCCGTCATCGTCGCTCCGGCTGGCGGTATCGCGCGTGTTCTGGCCGCTCATGCGGAAAAGAGCAACGAAGCAGCGTAACCTCCTGGTCCTTCGGGACCGGTTTGAACTGAACATCTTAAAAGAGAGATTTATCAAATGGCTGATCTCGCCAAACTCGTTGACGACCTGTCTGCCCTGACCGTCCTGGAAGCTTCCGAGCTGTCCAAGATGCTGGAAGAAAAGTGGGGCGTTTCCGCCGCCGCTCCGGTTGCAGCCGCCCCCGCCGCCGGCGGTGGTGCTGCCGCTCCGGCCGCTGAAGAAAAGACCGAATTCGACGTGATCCTCGCCTCCTTCGGCGACAACAAGATCAACGTCATCAAGGAAGTCCGTGCCATCACCGGCCTGGGTCTCGGCGAAGCCAAGGCTCTGGTTGAAGGCGCTCCGAAGGCCGTCAAGGAAGGCGCGTCGAAGGCTGAAGCCGAAGACATCAAGAAGAAGCTTGAAGCTGCCGGCGCCAAGGTCGACCTCAAGTAATTTCAGGTTCTGCCTTGATTTAGGCGAGATGGCGCTTTATGTGCCATCTCGCTTTCCCGTTTCTTGCGGGACGATTCGCCGGACCGATTGGATGGGTTAGGCGACAATTTGCGGAAATATATGACGATTTTGGATGTCGCAGGCAGCTTGAAGCCTCTGATGACCTCGCCGTGGGCTTGCCTGCGAGCGGGGATTTAGTCGCTTTTCACGCTGGTGTGATCCTGCCTCTTCGGACCGGAGGCGAGATCGGCGGCATCGGTTTGGTCCGATGAATTGACTGCCAGGCATATATCCCGAGCGCCGACGGCTGATAGTCGGGTCTTTGGATATCTGCCTCCGAGACAAATGCGCGTCCGAGAAAAGGTTCTCCCTGCCTTTTCGTTCCGGACGACATAACGAAAACAGGAGCTTTCATGGCTACCACGTTCAACGGCCGCCGCAAGGTACGCAAGTCCTTCGGTACGATCCGCGAAGTCACGGAGATGCCAAACCTGATCGAAGTCCAAAAGGCTTCCTATGATCAGTTCCTTCTGGTCGACGAGCCCAAGGGCGGCCGTCCGGATGAAGGTCTTCAGTCCGTGTTCCGCTCGGTGTTCCCGATCACCGACTTCTCGAACACGGCAAGCCTTGAATTCGTGCGCTACGAATTCGAGCAGCCCAAGTATGACATCGACGAGTGCCGTGCGCGCGACATCACGTTTGCTGCCCCGCTCAAGGTCACGCTGCGGCTGATCGTGTTCGAAGTGGACGAGGAGACCGGCGCCCGCTCGGTCAAGGACATTAAGGAGCAGGACGTCTACATGGGCGACATGCCCTTCATGACGTCGAACGGCACCTTTATCGTCAACGGCACCGAGCGCGTGATCGTCTCGCAGATGCACCGTTCGCCCGGTGTGTTCTTCGACCACGACAAGGGCAAGACCCACTCGTCCGGCAAGCTGCTGTTTGCCGGCCGTATCATCCCGTACCGCGGTTCCTGGCTCGATATCGAATTTGACGCCAAGGACATCGTCTATGCGCGTATCGATCGCCGTCGCAAGATCCCGGTGACCTCGCTTCTCAAGGCGCTCGGCATGGATGCCGAGGAAATCCTCGACACCTATTACACGACGCTGAACTACGAAAAGTCCGACAAGGGCTGGCGCGTGCCTTACGACGCCGAGAAGTGGAAGGGCGCAAAGCCGACCCACGATCTCGTCGATGCCAAGACCGGCGACGTCGTTCATGAAGGTGGCAAGAAGCTCTCCGCTCGTCAGGCTAAGAAGCTTGCCGAAGAAGGCCTCACCCACTTGCTGGCCGTCGACGAAGACCTTTACGGCATGTATGTCGCGCAGGACCTCGTCAACCTCAAGACTGGCGAGATCTATGCCGAAGCCGGCGACGAGCTCGACGAAAAGCTGCTGACCAAGCTAGTTGGCCTAGGCTTTGACGAGCTGCCGATCCTCGACATCGATCACATCACTATCGGCGCCTATATCCGCAATACGTTGGCCGTGGACAAGAACGAGAGCCGTGAAGACGCTCTCTTCGATATCTACCGCGTCATGCGTCCCGGTGAACCGCCGACTGTCGACACTGCCGAAGCCATGTTCCAGTCGCTGTTCTTCGACAGCGAGCGCTATGACCTGTCCGCTGTGGGTCGCGTCAAGATGAACATGCGCCTCGAGCTCGATGCGCCCGACACCATGCGTACCCTGCGCAAGGAAGACATCGTCGAAGTCGTCCGCACCCTGGTCGACCTGCGCGATGGCCGTGGCGAAATCGACGACATCGACAACCTCGGCAACCGCCGCGTTCGCTCCGTGGGCGAACTTATGGAAAACTCCTACCGCCTTGGCCTGCTCCGGATGGAGCGTGCCATCAAGGAGCGCATGAGCTCGGTCGAAATCGACACGGTCATGCCGCAGGACCTGATCAACGCCAAGCCGGCTGCGGCCGCCGTGCGCGAGTTCTTCGGCTCGTCGCAGCTGTCGCAGTTCATGGACCAGACAAACCCGCTGTCGGAAATCACCCACAAGCGCCGTCTTTCGGCTCTTGGACCGGGTGGTCTCACCCGTGAGCGTGCAGGCTTTGAAGTCCGCGACGTGCATCCGACGCATTACGGCCGTATCTGCCCGATCGAGACGCCGGAAGGCCCGAACATCGGTCTGATCAACTCGCTCTCGACCTTTGCGCGCGTCAACAAGTACGGTTTCATCGAAACCCCTTACCGCAAGATCGTCGACGGCAAGCTCAGCGATGAAGTGGTCTACCTCTCCGCCATGGAAGAGGCCAAGCACTACGTCGCCCAGGCCAACGTCACCTTCACCAAGGATGGCGAGCTTGAGAACGACCTCGTGGTTGCCCGCCATGCCGGCGACAACGGCCTGACGCCCAAGGAAAACGTCGACCTGATGGACGTTTCCCCCAAGCAGATGGTGTCGGTTGCTGCCTCGCTGATCCCGTTCCTTGAAAACGACGACGCCAACCGCGCCCTCATGGGTTCGAACATGCAGCGTCAGGCCGTGCCGCTGCTGCGTGCCGAGGCTCCATTTGTGGGCACCGGCATGGAGTCGGTCGTGGCGCGTGACTCTGGCGCCGCCATCGTCGCCAAGCGTACCGGTATCGTCGACCAGGTGGACGCAACGCGTATCGTTATCCGTGCAACGGAAGAAAACGATGCGTCGCGTTCGGGCGTCGACATCTACAACCTGATGAAGTTCCAGCGCTCCAACCAGTCGACCTGTATCAATCAGCGTCCGCTGGTCGTTGTTGGCGACCACATCAACCAGGGCGACATCATCGCCGATGGTCCGTCGACTGAACTGGGCGATCTCGCCCTCGGCCGCAACGTGCTCGTCGCCTTCATGCCCTGGAACGGCTACAACTTCGAAGACTCCATTCTGCTGAGCGAAAAGATCGCGATGCAGGACGTCTTCACCTCGATCCACATCGAGGAATATGAAGTGATGGCTCGCGACACCAAGCTTGGTCCGGAAGAAATCACGCGCGACATTCCGAACGTTTCGGAAGAAGCCCTGAAGAACCTCGACGAAGCCGGAATCGTGCATATCGGTGCCGAAGTTCAGCCGGGCGACATCCTCGTTGGCAAGATTACCCCCAAGGGTGAATCGCCGATGACGCCGGAAGAAAAGCTCCTCCGCGCCATCTTCGGTGAAAAGGCTTCGGACGTCCGCGATACCTCGCTGCGCGTGCCCCGGGCGACGCCGGTACGGTCGTGGAAGTGCGTGTCTTTAACCGACATGGCATCGACAAGGACGAGCGCGCCATGGCCATCGAGCGCGAGGAAATCGAGCGCTTGGCCAAGGACCGCGACGACGAGCAGTCGATCCTTGATCGCAACGTCTATGCCCGTCTCAAGGAAATGCTGTTCGGCAAGGCCGCCACGGCTGGCCCGAAGGGCTATGTCGTCGGCACCAAGCTCAATGACTCGATCTTTGAAGGTCAGCCGCGTTCGAAGTGGTGGCAGTTCGCCATCGAGGACGATAAGGTCATGACCGAGATGGAAGCTCTTCATGCTCAGTATGAAGAGAGCCGTCGTCTGCTCGAGCAGCGCTTCATCGACAAGGTGGACAAGCTGCAGCGCGGTGATGAACTTCCGCCGGGCGTGATGAAGATGGTCAAGGTCTTCATCGCTACCAAGCGCAAGATCCAGCCAGGCGACAAGATGGCCGGCCGTCACGGCAACAAGGGCGTTGTTTCTCGCATCGTTCCGGTCGAAGACATGCCGTATCTCGAAGACGGTACGTCGGTCGACATCGTGCTCAACCCGCTGGGCGTGCCATCGCGCATGAACGTGGGCCAGATCCTCGAAACGCACCTTGGCTGGGCTTGCGCCGGCATGGGTAAGCGTATCGACGAGATGGTTCGCCAGTACCATGCCAAGGGCGACCTCAAGCCGCTCCGTGCCGAGATCAAGGAACTGTTCGCCAACGACAATTCCATCTCCGATCTCGACGACGACGGCATGATCCGCCTCGGCGAACACCTCTCCAAGGGTGTTCCGATCGCGACGCCGGTGTTCGACGGTGCCAAGGAAGCCGATATCGTCGACATGCTGGAACGGGCAGGGCTCAAGCCATCGGGTCAGTCGACCGTCTATGATGGTCGTACCGGTGAGCAGTTCGACCGCCAGGTGACCGTGGGCTATATCTATATGCTCAAGCTCGATCACCTCGTGGACAACAAGATCCACGCGCGTTCCATCGGCCCGTACTCGCTCGTTACCCAGCAGCCGCTGGGCGGCAAGGCGCAGTTCGGTGGCCAGCGCTTCGGCGAAATGGAAGTGTGGGCACTCGAGGCGTATGGCGCTGCTTATACGCTGCAGGAAATGCTCACCATCAAGTCGGACGACGTCACCGGCCGTACCAAGGTCTACGAGTCGATCGTTCGCGGCGACGACACGTTCGAGCCGGGCATCCCGGAAAGCTTCAACGTTCTGGTCAAGGAAATCCGGTCGCTCGGGCTCAATGTCGAGCTTGAGAACCGTGAGTTCGAAGAGAACGCCCGAGCTGAAGCGGAGCTCGCACCTCCTCAGGAAGCGGCGGAATAATCCGGCACTTCCTACCCCCATTCACTTCCTGAGGGAGCGGGCCTTGCCCCTCCCGACGGAAAGAGGAGAGAATTGATGAACCATCATTCCCACGTCATGGACCCGTTCAACCCGTCGGTTCCGGTGCAGACCTTCGATCAGATGAAGATCTCGATCGCGTCTCCGGAGAAGATTTTGAGCTGGTCTTACGGCGAGATCAAAAAGCCCGAGACCATCAACTATCGTACGTTCAAGCCGGAACGCGATGGTCTCTTCTGCGCGCGCATCTTTGGCCCCGTGAAGGACTACGAGTGCCTGTGCGGCAAGTACAAGCGCATGAAGTTCAAGGGCGTCATCTGCGAAAAGTGCGGCGTTGAAGTCACCCTTAGCCGCGTTCGTCGCGAGCGCATGGGTCATATCGAACTCGCCGCTCCGGTTGCGCATATCTGGTTCCTCAAGTCGCTGCCGAGCCGCATCGCCCTGCTGCTCGACATGACGCTCAAGGATATCGAACGCATTCTCTACTTTGAGAACTATGTCGTTCTCGATCCCGGCCTGACCCCGTTCACGCAGAACGAGCTCCTGACCGAAGAGCAGTTCCTCGACGCCCAGGATGAATATGGCGCCGATACCTTCACCGCCAAGATCGGCGCTGAAGCGATCCGCGATATCCTCCTCAACCTCGATCTCGAAAAGATCGCGGCTGACCTGCGCGTGGAAATCGCCGAGTCTACCACCGAGCTGAAGCCCAAGAAGCTGGCCAAGCGCCTCAAGATCGTCGAGCAGTTCATCGTTTCGGGCAACAAGCCCGAATGGATGATCATGACCGTCATTCCGGTGATCCCGCCGGAACTGCGTCCGCTCGTTCCGCTGGATGGCGGCCGCTTTGCGACCTCCGATCTCAACGACCTCTACCGTCGCGTGATCAACCGCAACAACCGCCTCAAGCGCCTGATCGAACTCCGCGCCCCGGACATCATCATCCGCAACGAAAAGCGCATGCTGCAGGAAGCTGTGGACGCGCTCTTCGACAACGGCCGCCGTGGCCGCACCATTACCGGTGCGAACAAGCGTCCGCTGAAGTCGCTTTCCGACATGCTCAAGGGCAAGCAGGGCCGCTTCCGCCAGAACCTCCTTGGCAAGCGCGTCGATTATTCTGGCCGTTCGGTGATTACCGTGGGTCCGAACCTCAAGCTGCACCAGTGCGGTCTTCCCAAGAAGATGGCGCTCGAGCTCTTCAAGCCCTTCATCTATTCGCGCCTTGAAGCCAAGGGCTTCAGCTCGACCGTGAAGCAGGCCAAGAAGCTTGTCGAAAAGGAAAAGCCCGAAGTCTGGGATATCCTCGACGAAGTCATCCGTGAGCACCCGGTTCTGCTGAACCGCGCGCCCACGCTGCACCGTCTTGGCATCCAGGCTTTCGAGCCGATCCTGATCGAAGGCAAGGCGATCCGTCTCCATCCGCTCGTCTGCTCGGCCTTCAACGCCGACTTCGACGGTGACCAGATGGCCGTGCACGTTCCGCTGTCGCTCGAAGCGCAGCTGGAAGCGCGCGTCTTGATGATGTCGACCAACAACATCCTTCATCCTGCCAACGGCCAGCCGATCATCGTGCCGAGCCAGGACATCGTGCTGGGTCTTTACTATCTTTCGCTGATGAATGATGGCGAGCCGGGCGAAGGCATGGCGTTCGCGTCCTATGCTGAACTCGAGCACGCGATCGACAACAACGTCGTCACCCTGCACACCAAGATCAAGGCACGCGTGCCCGCTTGGGATGCCGACGGCAAGAAGACCACCGAGATCGTGGAAACGACCCCGGGCCGCATGCTCATTGGTCAGATCCTGCCGCAGAACCCGGCAGTGCCGTTTGCCACGGCAAACCAGCTGATGACCAAGAAGATGATCTCCAAGATGATCGACACCGTGTATCGCGGTTGCGGCCAGAAGGAGACGGTCATCTTCTGTGACCGCGTCATGCAGCTTGGCTTCAAGAATGCCTGCGATGCCGGTATTTCGTTCGGCAAGGACGACATGGTCATCCCGGCCGCCAAGTACACGCTGGTCGACCAGACCCGCAAGCAGGTTGAAGAATTCGAGCAGCAGTACAATGACGGCCTGATCACCCAGGGCGAAAAGTACAACAAGGTCGTGGACGCCTGGGCCAAGTGCGGCGACGCCGTCGCTGAAAAGATGATGGAAGCCATCCGCACCGTTCAGGTCGACCAGGAGACCGGCCGTCAGAAGCCGATCAACTCGGTCTACATGATGAGCCACTCCGGTGCTCGTGGTTCACCGGCACAGATGAAGCAGCTTGCCGGCATGCGCGGCCTCATGGCCAAGCCGGACGGCTCGATCATCGAAACGCCGATCACCGCGAACTTCAAGGAAGGCCTTAACGTGCTGGAGTATTTCAACTCCACCCACGGTGCCCGCAAGGGTCTGGCCGACACCGCCTTGAAGACTGCAAACTCGGGTTATCTGACGCGCCGTCTCGTCGACGTCGCCCAGGACGCAATCATCATCACCGAAGATTGCGGCACCGAGCGCGGCCTGACCATGGAGCCCATCGTCGATGCCGGCCAGATCGTTGCTTCGATCGGCCAGCGCGTTCTCGGCCGTACCACGGCTGACGATGTGTTCCACCCGCTTACCGGCGACCTTATCGCTCCCAAGGGCACGCTGCTCGAGGAAAAGCATGTCGACGTGATCGAAGAGGCTCGCATCCAGTCGATCCGCATCCGCTCGCCGCTGGTCTGCGACCTGCGCCAGGGGTGCTGTGCCGCTTGCTACGGCCGTGATCTTGCTCGCGGTACGCCGGTCAATATCGGTGAAGCTGTGGGCGTTATCGCCGCACAGTCGATCGGTGAACCGGGCACCCAGCTCACCATGCGTACGTTCCACATCGGTGGTACGGCTCAGGTGGTCGACAGCTCGTTCCTCGAATCCGGTGCCGAAGGCAAGGTCGAGATTCGCAACCCGAACCTCGCCGACGTCGAAGGTGGCCGCCAGGTCGTCATGGCTCGTAACGTTTCCATCGCCATCGTCGACGGCGAAGGCAAGGAACGTGCGACGCACAAAGTGACCTACGGCTCCAAGCTCCTGGTCAAGGAAGGCGACACCGTCCGCCGTGGCCAGCGCCTGGCTGAATGGGACCCCTACACCCGTCCGATCCTGGCGGAAGTGGAAGGCGAAGTGCTGTTCGAAGACCTGGTCGATGGTGCTTCCGTTGCGGAAAACACCGATGAAGCCACCGGCTTCACCAAGCGTGTTGTTATCGACTGGCGCGGCAACCAGCGTGGGGAAAACCTCAAGCCGGCTCTCGCGATCGCTCGTGGCGGCTCGGTTGCCAAGGTCGAACGTGGCGGCGACGCCCGTTACCTCCTTTCCGTCGACGCGGTTATTGCCGTCGAGCCGGGTGAGAAGGTTGCCCCGGGTGACGTGCTGGCTCGTATTCCGCTGGAATCGGCCAAGACCAAGGACATCACCGGCGGTCTGCCGCGTGTGGCCGAACTGTTCGAAGCCCGCCGTCCGAAGGACCACGCCATCATCGCTGAGATCGATGGTACGATCCGCTTCGGCCGCGACTACAAGAACAAGCGTCGCGTCATCATCGAGCCGACCGAAGAGGGTGCTGAACCCGTTGAGTACCTGATCCCCAAGGGCAAGCCGTTCCACCTCCAGGAAGGCGACGCCATTGAAAAGGGCGAGTATATCCTAGACGGCAACCCGGCTCCGCACGACATCCTTGCCATCAAGGGCGTCGAGGAACTGGCACGCTACCTCGTCAACGAGATCCAGGAAGTCTACCGCCTCCAGGGCGTGTTGATTAACGATAAGCATATCGAAGTTATCGTTCGTCAGATGCTGCAGAAGGTGGAGATCGTGGTTCCGGGCGACTCCGGCCTGCTCAAGGACGAGCAGTTGGACAAGCTGGACTTCGACGAGCTTAACGATGCGCTGATTGCCGAAGGCAAGAAGCCGGCGACTGCCAACCCGGTGCTGCTCGGCATCACCAAGGCATCGCTGCAGACGCGTTCGTTCATCTCGGCGGCGTCGTTCCAGGAAACCACCCGCGTGCTCACCGAGGCTGCTGTCTCGGGCAAGGCGGACTTGCTGGAAGGCCTCAAGGAAAACGTCATCGTCGGCCGCCTTATCCCGGCCGGTACCGGTGCCGGTATCTCCTCGGCCAAGATGATCGCCACCAAGCGCGACGACCTGATCCTCGACGAGCGCCGCCGCCAGGCGAACACCGTCAAGATCGCAGCGCCTGCCGCCGAATAAGCTGCAAGGCAACAAGAGTAGAGAAGGGGCCCGAACGGGCCCCTTTTTTATTTGCGCAATGAGACCTCATCCTAAGCCCGTCGAAGGACGAGGTCGGGAACGCTCACCCTCCACTAGCTCGACCTCTTGGTTCGACAAGCTCACCATGAGGTCTTTTTTCAACTTATGGGCGTAGTCCCAGGAATGCAGTCAGCTCTCTTGCCGCAGCGCTGCCAGCACGGTTGGCGCCGATGGTGGAAGCGGAAGGACCATAGCCGACCAGATGCACGCGCGGGTCTTTGGCCACCTGCGTGGCGAGGCGGCCGGTCATGGTGATGCCGCCACTCGGCTCCCGGAGCTGCAGCGGCGCTAGGTGATCGAGCGCACTTTGAAAGCCCGTGCACCAGAGGATGACGTCGACATCGAGCCTTGTCCCATCCTCCCAGCGGACGCCGGCCGGCAGGATTTCGCTGAACATGGGCAGCCGGTTGAGGGCGCCGCGTTCGCGCATGGCGACAATAGCAGGCGTGACCGGCAGGCCCGTGACCGACACCACCGCCCGTGGCGGCAGGCCGGCGCGGACGCGTTCCTCGACCATGGCGACGGCCTGACGTCCTGCTTCCTGATCAAACGGGGCTTCGCGGAACCGCGGCGGCGTTCGGGTGACCCAGGTCGTGCGCGTCACCTGCGAGATTTCGTCGAGCAGTTGAATGGCCGAGATGCCGCCGCCGACCACGAGGACATGCTTGCCTCCGAAGATGTCGGCCGAGACATAATCTTTGGTATGGAGCTGGATGCCGCCAAAACTCTCGGCTCCAGGGTAGGGTGGGATATAGGGCTTTTCCCAAGTGCCCGTGGCGTTGATGATGCCTCGAGCGGAAAACAAGCCCCGGTCGCTTTCAATCCTCAGCCGCTCGCCGCGGTCGCAGACTACGCTGACCCTGGCTGGCCGCAGCACGTTGAGCCCGAAATGCTCTTCGTAGGCGGCAAAGTAGTGCGGCACCGCGACCGATGCCCTGACGCTTTCGTCACCGGCAAAGTCGCCAAAGCCCATGCCGGGAAGGTCATGGACACGATTGACGGTGGTCAGGGTCAGTGAGGACCAACGATGCTGCCAGGCGCCACCCGGATGCGCGTCGGCGTCGAGCACCAGAAAGTCGCGACCGGGATCGAGGCCCAGCTGTTTGAGGTGATAAGCGGCACTGAGGCCAGCCTGGCCGGCGCCGATCACGACGATTGGGAGCTTGAGGGCAGGGCGAACAGATTGGGTCGTCAAGGAAGGCTCCGGGTCGCGCCCGAAGCCTTATCATGAAACTGCTCAGAACAGCTGGTTGTTGTCTTCCGGCTTTGGCAGGGTCTTGCCATCCTCGCGATCCATGCGGTCGATCTGGTTGACCTCGTCGGCCGAGAGCACAAATTCCCAGACATCGAAGTTCTCGGCGGCGCGTTCCGGTTTGCTCGATTTTGGCAGCACGATCAGGTTCTGCTGAAGATGCCAGCGGATGATCACCTGGGCCGGCGTCTTGTTATGCCGCTCGGCAATCTCAACGATCGCTTCGTTTTCGAAAAGGCCGGTGTCCTGGCCACCGAGGGCTATAGCACTCGATCTGGATGTCGCGGTCACGGTGGAACTCGCGGATGTCGCGCTGCTGATAGGCAGGGTGCAGCTCGAGCTGGTTCACCGCTGGCGTCACACCAGTCTCGTCGACGATGCGCTGAATGTGTTCGGGCAGAAAGTTGGAAACGCCGATCGACTTCACCTTGCCCTGTTTCTGAGCCTCGACAAAGGCCGCCCAGGTTTCGGCGTAGCGATCGTGCTTGGGGGCGGGCCAGTGGATCAGGAAGAGATCGAGATGGTCGAGCTTGAGACGCTGCAGCGACTCATCGAGCGAGCGCAGCGCGCTGTCATAACCCTGATGGCCGTTGCGCAGCTTGGAGGTAATGAAGAGCTCGTCGCGCCCAACGCTTGACTGGCGGATGGCCTCGCCGACGCCACCTTCGTTGCTGTATCCCTGCGCGGTATCGATATGGCGGTATCCAGCATCGATCGCGGCACCCACCACGCGTGGCGCATCCGACTCTTCGAGCCGCCAAACGCCAAAGCCAAGCTGCGGAATGGAGTTGCCGTCGTTGAGGGGAATGGCGGGTGTGTCAGTCATGAACCTGTCTCCAAGGGATGTGGCCGACTAACGGCGCAGCCCCGAACTGGCTCCATTTGCTTTTCCGGTTCAGGTGGCTCTATCCTTAAGGCGCGGAGGCAGAGCCATGAAGTTCACGACGACGATCCTGCTCGATGGCAACAATACCGGTATCGTCGTGCCCGACGCGGTGCTCGCCGAGCTTGGTGGCGGCAAACGCCCCGCGGTCAACGTCACGATCGGCAAGCTGACCTATCGGTCCACCGTGGCGCAGATGGGCGGCAAGAACCTTGTTTCACTGAGCGCAGCGCGGCGGGCCGAGTCGGGTGTTGCTGGCGGCGATACGGTGGAAATCGAGCTCACACTCGATTCCACGCCGCGGGAAGTGGATGTGCCGGAGGATCTGGCCTCCATCCTGACCACCGAACCGGATGCGAAAGCTTTCTTCGACAGCTTGTCGTTCAGCAACAAGTCTAAACACGTTCTCTCCATCACCGAAGCCAAGACGGCGGAGACACGCAAGCGCCGGGTCGAGAAGGCGATGGAGATGCTGCGCGCCGGCAAGAAGTAGGGTAGGGCCAGTGCCGAACGGATTTGGAATGAACCGTCCAGTCGTCTTCAGGGCTGATATGGCCGAAACGCAAGGCTCTGCCTCGATTTATTCACGAAAGAATCCTTGACGGGGCGAGTCATCGGCTCTAAACAGCGCCTACCTAAGCGGTCGGTCGTGATTGTCACACCGGGTCCCTGCCACCTAGCGCGGGAATCCAGGACACTCAAACACACTGTCGGGTAACTAGACGACGTAAATCCTTGTGCGCATGACTGCTGCCTTTGCGGGCGGGTGGTCCGCTGCAACTGAGGCGCCGCCGTATCCCTTCGTGGGTCGGGCGAGCGCCGCTTTGGTTTGCTTGTGTAGACCGCCGAAGCGCTCTTTTGAGTGCGAAACGTAAGAACTGGTGCTTTCAGCACCTAAATTTGGACAATGGAAAGAGCGCAATGCCCACCATTAATCAGCTGATCCGCAAGCCACGCGCCAGCAAGCAAAGCGGAACAAGGTTCCGGCCATGGAAGCGAACCCGCAAAAGCGCGGCGTATGCTCCCGTGTGTATACCACGACCCCGAAGAAGCCGAACTCGGCTCTGCGCAAGGTGGCCAAGGTTCGCCTGACCAACCAGCGCGAAGTGATTTCGTATATCCCGGGCGAAGGTCACAACCTTCAGGAGCACTCCGTCGTGCTCATCCGCGGCGGCCGCGTTCGCGACTTGCCGGGTGTCCGCTATCACGTGCTCCGCGGCGTCCTCGATACGCAGAGCGTGAAGGATCGCAAGCAGCGTCGTTCCAAGTACGGCGCGAAGCGTCCGAAGTAAGGAGATCGAGATATGTCCCGTCGTCACCGCGCAGAAAAACGCGACGTTATTCCTGATCCCAAGTTCGGCGATCTGGTCGTCACCAAGTTCATGAATTCCCTGATGAAGGACGGCAAGAAGTCTGCTGCCGAATCCATCGTCTATGGCGCTTTCGACATCGTCGAGAGCAAGACCAAGCAGGATCCGATCACCGTCTTCCACGGCGCCCTGGACAATATCCGTCCGGCTGTCGAAGTGCGTTCCCGCCGCGTCGGTGGTGCAACGTATCAGGTTCCGGTCGAAGTTCGTCAGGACCGTCAGCAGGCTCTGGCCATCCGCTGGCTCATCGAATCTGCGCGCAAGCGCGGCGAGAACACCATGCGTGAACGCCTCTCGGGCGAGCTCATGGATGCGATGAATGGCCGTGGTCAGGCCGTCAAGAAGCGCGAAGATACGCACCGTATGGCTGATGCCAACCGTGCCTTCTCGCACTACCGCTGGTAGTAGGAGCGCCCCATGGCACGCGATTACCCAATCAATCTCTATCGTAACTTCGGCATCATGGCTCACATCGATGCTGGCAAGACGACCACGACCGAACGCATCCTCTACTACACCGGCAAGTCCCATAAGATCGGCGAAGTCCATGACGGCGCTGCCACCATGGACTGGATGGAGCAGGAGCAGGAACGCGGCATCACGATCACGTCCGCTGCGACCACGACCTTCTGGAAGGGTCGCGATGGCACGATGCACCGCTTCAACATCATCGACACTCCCGGCCACGTGGACTTCACCATCGAAGTCGAACGTTCGCTGCGCGTGCTCGACGGTGCCGTTGCTCTGCTCGACGCCAATGCCGGCGTCGAACCGCAGACCGAAACCGTCTGGCGCCAGGCCGACAAGTACAACGTCCCGCGTCTGATCTTCGTCAACAAGATGGACAAGATCGGTGCCGACTTCTACCGCTGCGTCGAGATGATCGGTTCGCGCCTTGGCGCCCGTGCCGTTCCCGTGCAGCTGCCGATCGGTGCCGAGAACGAGTTCAAGGGCGTCGTCGACCTGATCGAGATGAACGCTCTCGTCTGGCGTAACGAAGAACTGGGTGCCCAGTGGGACGTCGTCGAGATCCCGGAAGATCTCAAGGATCGTGCTGCTGAATACCGCGAGAAGATGATCGAAGCCGCCGTCAACTCGACGACGACGCGATGGAAGCTTACTTGAACGGCGACCTGCCGAACAACGACACCATCCGTCGCCTGCTGCGTCGTGGCGTCATCGACACCAAGTTCTTCCTCGTGTTCGCTGGCTCGGCGTTCAAGAACAAGGGCGTGCAGCCCCTGCTCGACGGCGTCATCGATTTCCTGCCCGCTCCGGGCGACGTTCCGGCCATCCAGGGCATCGATGCCCGTACGGAAGAGCCGATCGAGCGTCACGCGGACGACAGCGAACCCCTGGCCATGCTGGCATTCAAGATCGCCAACGACCCGCACATGGGTACGCTGACCTTCTGCCGCATCTACTCGGGCAAGCTCGAGCAGGGCATGATGCTGGAAAACACCGTCAAGGAAAAGCGCGAGCGCGTTGGTCGTCTGTTCCAGATGCACGCCAACAGCCGCGAGCAGATCACGGAGGCTTATGCCGGCGACATCGTCGCCATCGTGGGCCTCAAGGACACCACCACTGGTGACACGCTCTGCCCGTCGAACGCTCAGGTTATCCTTGAACGTATGGTGTTTCCGGAGCCGGTGATCGACATCTCGGTGGAACCGAAGTCCAAGGCCGACCAGGAAAAGATGGGCCTCGCCCTCAACCGCTTGGCTGCCGAAGATCCGACCTTCCGCGTCAAGACCGACGAAGAATCCGGCCAGACCATCATCTCGGGCATGGGCGAACTTCACCTCGACATCCTCGTCGACCGCATGCGTCGCGAGTTCAAGGTCGAGGCCAATATCGGCCAGCCGCAGGTGGCTTACCGCGAAACGATCACCAAGTCGGCTCAGGTGGATTATACCCACAAGAAGCAGTCCGGTGGTTCGGGCCAGTTCGCCCGCGTCAAGCTCACCGTCGAGCCGTCCGAAGTCGGCAAGGGTCTTGAGTTCGTGAATGCCGTCGTCGGTGGTTCGGTCCCCAAGGAATACGTCCCGGGCGTCGAAAAGGGCGTCAAGTCGGTGATGTCGGCTGGTCCGCTGATTGGCTTCCCGATCGTGGACGTCAAGGTCACCCTGACCGAAGGCGCCTACCACGACGTGGACTCCTCCGTGCTGGCATTCGAAATCGCTGGCCGTGCTGGTTTCAACGAAGGTCTGCGCAAGGCATCTCCCAAGATCCTTGAGCCGATCATGAAGGTTGAAGTTGTCACGCCGGAAGACTACATGGGCGACGTCATCGGCGATCTCAACTCGCGTCGTGGTCAGATCCAGGGCACTGAAAGCCGTGGCATCCTCCAGGTCGTGAATGCTTTCGTACCGCTCGCGAACATGTTCGGCTACGTGAACTCGCTGCGCTCCATGAGCCAGGGTCGTGCACAGTATTCGATGACGTTCGACCACTACGAGCAGGTACCGCAGGCGGTCGCCGACGAAGTCCAGGCCAAGTACGCCTAACAACAGCGCAAGCTAAGAAACTCAACTGTAAGTCGGCCTTTGCGCTGACGAATTGGAGAAAAGCGATGGGCAAAGAAAAGTTCGCTCGCAACAAGCCGCACTGCAACATCGGCACCATCGGTCACGTTGACCATGGCAAGACCTCGCTGACTGCAGCAATCACCAAGGTTCTGGCTGAGACCGGCGGCGCTACCTTCAAGGCGTATGACCAGATCGACGCTGCTCCGGAAGAAAAAGCCCGCGGCATCACCATCAACACCGCTCACGTCGAGTACGAGACGACCAACCGTCACTACGCTCACGTCGACTGCCCCGGCCACGCCGACTATGTGAAGAACATGATCACCGGTGCTGCCCAGATGGACGGCGCGATCCTGGTCGTGTCGGCTGCCGACGGCCCGATGCCGCAGACTCGCGAGCACATCCTGCTCGCCCGTCAGGTTGGTGTTCCGGCTCTCGTCGTGTTCCTCAACAAGTGCGACATGGTCGACGATCCGGAACTGCTCGAGCTCGTTGAACTCGAAGTTCGCGAACTGCTGTCGTCCTACGAATTCCCGGGCGATGACATTCCGATCATCAAGGGTTCGGCTCTGGCCGCTCTCGAAAACTCGGATGCCAAGCTCGGCCACGACGCCGTTCTCGAGCTGATGGCTGCCGTTGACTCGTACATCCCGCAGCCGGAACGTCCGGTTGACCAGCCGTTCCTCCTGCCGATCGAAGACGTGTTCTCGATCTCGGGTCGCGGTACCGTGGTCACCGGCCGTGTCGAACGCGGTATCGTCAAGGTTGGCGAAGAAGTCGAAATCGTCGGCATCAAGGCAACCCAGAAGACCACCGTGACCGGTGTCGAAATGTTCCGCAAGCTGCTCGACTCGGGTGAAGCTGGCGACAACATCGGCGCTCTGATCCGCGGTATCGATCGCACTCAGGTTGAGCGCGGCCAGGTTCTCTGCAAGCCCGGTTCCGTGACCCCGCACACCGACTTCGTTGCTGAGGCCTATATCCTCACCAAGGAAGAAGGCGGCCGTCACACTCCGTTCTTCGGCAACTACCGTCCGCAGTTCTACTTCCGCACCACCGACGTGACCGGCATCGTGACGCTGCCGGAAGGCACCGAGATGGTCATGCCGGGCGACAACATCAACATGAACGTCCAGCTCATCGTTCCGATCGCCATGGAAGAGAAGCTCCGCTTCGCTATCCGTGAAGGTGGCCGCACCGTCGGCGCCGGCGTCGTCGCGAAGATCCTGAAGTAAAACGTCCACCAGACATTCGCGGCGCGCGATAAAGCGCGCCGCGATCCATTTTGTCAGGATTTGAGAAGATGAACGGTCAGAATATTCGCATCCGCCTCAAGGCGTTTGACCATCGCGTGCTCGACGCCTCGACGCGCGAGATCGTGTCGACGGCCAAGCGTACGGGTGCGCAGGTGCGCGGGCCGATCCCGCTGCCGACCCACATCGACAAGTTCACGGTCAACCGTTCGCCGCACATCGACAAGAAGTCGCGCGAGCAGTTCGAGATCCGGACCCACAAGCGTCTTCTGGACATTGTGGACCCGACTCCCAGACGGTCGATGCACTGATGAAGCTTGATCTTGCTGCCGGCGTAGACGTCGAAATCAAGCTCTAAACAAACAAGTATCCGCGCCTGCCGCCAAAAGGGTCCTCTGAAACCATGACCCGGCAGAGCGCCAAAAGAAGGTAAGAACCGATGCGTTCTGGATTGATCGCACAGAAGCTGGGGATGACCCGCATCTTCACAGAGGACGGCTCGCACGTTCCTGTGACGGTGTTGAGTCTGGAAAACTGCCAGGTGGTAGGCCAGCGTAGCGTTGAGCGGGACGGCTATGTCGCCCTGCAGCTCGGCGCAGGCCAGGCCAAGGCCAAGAACGTCAGCAAGGCCGAGCGCGGCCAGTATGCTGTCGCCAAGGTAGAGCCCAAGCGTCACGTGGTGGAATTCCGCGTCGATGAGGACAACCTCATCGAAGTTGGTGCGACCTTCAAGGCCGACCACTTTGCCGAAGGCCAGCTGGTCGACGTGACCGGCACTTCCATCGGTAAGGGTTTTGCCGGCGGTATGAAGCGCTGGAATTTCGGTGGTCTGCGTGCCTCGCACGGTGTGTCCGTGTCGCACCGCTCGATCGGTTCTACCGGTGGCCGTCAGGACCCGGGTAAGACCTTCAAGAACAAGAAGATGCCGGGCCATATGGGTGATCGCCGTATCACCACGCAGAACGTCAAGGTCGTCAAGACCGACGTGGAGCGTGGCCTGATCCTGATCCAGGGTTCGGTCCCGGGTGCCAAGGGCGCCTGGATCATGATCAAGGACGCCGTCAAGAAGCCGGCTCCCGCGAACTTGACCCTGCCGGGCTCGTTCGAGGCCGCTGCTGCGGGAGAAGCGAAGTAAATGGAACTCCAGGTAACCAATCTCGACGGCACGTCTGCCGGCTCGATCGAACTGAAGGACGACGTGTTCGGCCTTGAAGTTCGTCCCGACATTCTGCACCGCATGGTTCGCTACCAGCAGCTTAAGGCTATGGCTGGCACGCATGACGTGAAGAACCGCTCCGAAGGCGCTGCCACGGGCAAGAAGTTCAAGAAGCAGAAGGGTGGCGGCGCACGTCACGGCGACCGCAAGGCTCCCCAGTTCCGTGGTGGTGGCCGTGCATTCGGTCCGACCCCGCGCAGCCATGCGATCGATCTTCCCAAGAAGGTTCGCGTCCTTGCTCTCAAGCATGCGCTCTCGTCCAAGGCCAAGTCCGGCTCGCTGATCGTCATCGACAGCGTCGCCCAGACCGAAGCCAAGACCGCGGCTCTGCGGACCACGTTCGGCAAGCTGGCATGGGCCAACGCGCTGATCATCGATGGTGCGACCGTCGACCAGAACTTTGCTCTGGCGGCCCGCAACATTCCCCATATCGACGTGCTGCCGATCCAGGGCATCAATGTCGTTTCGATCCTCAAGCGCGACAAGCTCGTGCTGACCAAGGCAGCGCTGGAAGCGCTCGAAGCGAGGTTCGCATGAACAAGCTTGCCGCATACGACATCATCCGCAGCCCGGTCGTGACTGAAAAGTCGACCATGGCCTCGGAAGCAAACCAGGTCGTTTTCGACGTGGCGATCGATGCCAACAAGACCGACATCAAGGCCGCCATCGAGCAGCTCTTTTCGGTCAAGGTCAAGGCAGTGAATACCCTCGTCCGCAAGGGCAAGGTGAAGCGCTTCCGTGGTCGGATTGGTACGCGCAACGACGTCAAGAAGGCGATCGTCACCCTCGTCGACGGTCAGTCGATCGATATCTCGACCGGCCTCTAAGGGATAAGAGACAGCAAAATGGCTCTAAAAACTTACAATCCCACCTCCGAAGGCCGTCGTACGCTCGTCACGACTGATCGTTCGGAACTCTGGAAGGGCTCGCCGGTCAAGTCGCTGACCGTCGGTCTCACCAAGTCCGGTGGTCGCAACAACACTGGCCGCATCACCTCCTACCATCGTGGTGGTGGTCACAAGCGCTCGTACCGCATGGTCGACTTCAAGCGCGTCAAGTTCGATGCCGTCGGGACCGTTGAACGTCTCGAATACGATCCGAACCGCACCGCCTGGATCGCCTTGATCAAGTACGAAGACGGCGAGCTGGCCTATATCGTGGCTCCGCAGCGTCTTGCTGCCGGTGACAAGGTGATCTCCTCGCTCAACGGCGCGGACGTCAAGCCGGGCAACGCGATGCCGCTGGAACGCATGCCGGTCGGCACTATCGTGCACAACATCGAGCTCAAGCCCCGCAAGGGCGGCCAGGTCGCTCGTTCTGCCGGTGCCTATGCCCAGTATGTCGGTCGTGACCAGGGTTGGGCGATCCTTCGCCTCAACTCGGGCGAACAGCGCCGCGTCCATGGTTCGTGCCTCGCCACCGTCGGTGCCGTGTCCAACCAGGACCACGCCAACACCTCGATGGGCAAGGCCGGCCGCAATCGCTGGCTGGGCAAGAAGCCGGTCAACCGCGGCGTCACCATGAACCCGGTCGACCACCCCCATGGTGGTGGTGAAGGCCGTACCTCTGGTGGCCGTCACCCGGTTTCCCCGTGGGGCAAGCCGACCAAGGGCAAGCGCACGCGCAGCAACAAGGCTACGGACCAGTTTATCGTTCGCAGCCGTCACTTGAAGAAGGGCAGGTAAAAACATGACCCGTTCGATTTGGAAGGGGCCGTTTGTTGACGGCTATCTGCTCAAGAAGGCCGAAAAGGCCCAGTCCTCTGGCCGCAACGATGTGGTCAAGATCTGGTCTCGCCGTTCGACCATCCTGCCGCAGTTCGTTGGTATCACCTTCGGCGTCCACAATGGCCAGAAGCACATTCCGGTCAGCGTCACCGAAGAAATGATCGGCCACAAGTTCGGCGAATTCGCTCCGACCCGTACCTATTACGGGCACGCGGCCGACAAGAAGGCCAAGAGGAAGTAAGATGGGCAAGCCAAAAACTGAGCGCGCTCTCAAGGATAACGAGGCTAAGGCTGTTCTGCGCATGCTGCGCATCAGCCCTCAGAAGCTGAACCTCGTCGCGCAGTTGATCCGTGGCAAGAAGGTCGAGCGGGCTCTTGCCGACCTCGAATTCAGCCACAAGCGCATCTCTGGCCAGGTGAAGAAGGTGCTCGAGAGCGCCATCGCCAATGCCGAGAACAACCATGGCCTGGACACCGACGCCCTCGTCGTTGCCGAAGCCTTTGTCGGCAATTCGCTGGTGATGAAGCGCTTCATGGCTCGTGGCCGCGGCAAGTCTGCCCGCGTCGAAAAGCCATTCTCGCATCTGACGATCATCGTCCGGCAAGTTGAGGAGGCCGCATAATGGGCCAGAAGATCAATCCAATCGGCTTCCGCCTGGGCATCAACCGCACCTGGGACAGCCGCTGGTTCGCCAACAAGGGCGAATACGGTTCGCTGCTGCAAGAAGACCTCAAGATCCGCACCATGCTGATGCAGGATCTCAAGGCTGCCGCGGTCTCCAAGATCGTCATCGAGCGTCCGCACCGCAAGTGCCGCGTGTCGATCCACACCGCCCGTCCAGGCATCGTGATCGGCAAGAAGGGCGCTGACATCGACAAGATCCGCGCCAAGGTGAAGAAGTTCACCGACAGCGAAGTGCACATCAACATCGTTGAAGTGCGCAAGCCGGAAACCGATGCGACGCTGGTTGCTCAGGGCATCGCCCAGCAGCTGGAACGCCGCGTGGCCTTCCGTCGCGCCATGAAGCGCGCCGTGCAGACCGCGATCCGCATGGGCGCCGGTGGTATCCGCGTCAACGTTGGTGGCCGCCTCGGTGGTGCCGACATCGCTCGTACCGAATGGTACCGCGAAGGCCGCGTGCCGCTGCACACCCTGCGTGCCGACATCGACTACGGCACTGCCGAAGCCGAAACCACGTACGGCATCATCGGCATCAAGGTCTGGATCTTCAAGGGCGAAGTCCTTGAGCACGATCCGTCCGCCCATGAGCGCCGTGCTACCGAGGGCAGCGAAGGCGGCCAGCGTAACGATCGTGACCGCGAACCGCGTCGTGAACGCGGCGACCGCGACCGCGAACGCGCATAAGAAGGTTAGTTCATTATGCTGCAACCTAAAAAGACCAAGTTCCGTAAGGCCCATAAGGGCCGCATCCATGGCCTGGCCAAGGGTGGTACGGATCTCGCCTTCGGCCAGTACGCACTCAAGGCCACCGAGCCGGAACGTGTTACTGCCCGTCAGATCGAAGCCGCGCGTCGCGCGATCACTCGCGAAATGAAGCGTCAGGGCCGCGTGTGGATCCGGATTTTCCCGGATCTGCCAGTCTCCAAGAAGCCTACCGAAGTCCGTATGGGTAAGGGTAAGGGCTCGGTGGAATACTGGGCAGCGCGTGTAAAGCCCGGCCGCATCGTTTTTGAGATTGACGGCGTACCCGAAGACGTTGCAAAGGAGGCCCTTCGCCTCGGAGCAATGAAGTTGCCGATCACCACGCGTATTGTCACGCGTATTGCCGACTAAGGAACACGAGTATGAAAGCCAGTGATGTGCGGGCCAAGACCGCAGACGAACTGAATGATCAGCTCGTCGACCTGAAGAAAGAACAGTTCAACCTGCGTTTCCAGCGCGCTACCCAGCAGTTGGAAAAGCCGGCTCGAGTGAAGGAAGTCCGCCGCGACATCGCGCGGATCAAGACCATCCTCGGCCAAAAGAACGCAGCTAAGTAAGGAAAAATCCATGCCAAAGCGCGTTCTGCAGGGGACTGTCGTCTCCGACGCCAATGACAAGACCATCGTGGTCCGTGTCGAGCGCCGTTTCACCCATCCGCTTCTCAAGAAGACCGTGCGTCGTTCCAAGAAGTATCACGCTCACGACGAGAACAATCTGGCCAAGGTCGGCCAGACCGTGTGGATCGAGGAAACCGCGCCGATCAGCAAGAACAAGCGCTGGACCCTGGTCCAGGACAACGCTTCGTCTGCGCAATCCGCGTAAGAGAAACAATTCAGGTCGGCGCGCCGGATGACGGTCGCAGCCGATAAACTAGAAGGCATCCAGTCATGATCCAGATGCAGTCCAATCTCGATGTCGCCGACAATTCCGGCGCCAAGCGAGTCATGTGCATCAAGGTGCTGGGCGGTTCGCATCGCAAGTACGCCTCGGTCGGCGACGTTATCGTCGTTTCGGTCAAGGACGCTATTCCGCGCGGCCGCGTTAAGAAGGGCCAAGTGATGAAGGCCGTGGTGGTTCGCACCGCAACCGACATCCGTCGCCCCGATGGCACCGTCATCCGTTTCGACAAGAACGCCGCCGTTCTTCTGAACAATCAGAAAGAGCCGATCGGCACCCGTATCTTCGGACCAGTTCCGCGCGAACTCCGCGCCAAGAACCACATGAAGATCATTTCGCTCGCTCCTGAGGTGCTGTAATGGCCGCCAAGATCAAGAAGGGCGACAAAGTGGTCGTCCTGGCCGGCAAGGACAAGGGCAAGACCGGTCAGGTCCTCTCTGTCATTCCGTCCGAAACCAAGGCGCTGGTCCAGGGTATCAACCTTGTCCGCCGCCACCAGAAGCAGACTGCCTCGCAGGATGCCGGCATCTTCACCAAAGAAGCGCCGATCCATCTGTCGAACTTGGCCGTCGCCGATGCCAATGGCAAGCCCAGCCGCGTCGGTTTCTCGATTGTCGACGGCGTGAAGTCGCGCGTCGCCAAGACCACCGGAGATAAGATCGATGGCTGAGACCGCTTACGTTCCGCGTCTCCGGACCGAATACGACAACAAGATCAAGGCCGCACTGCGTGAGCAGTTCAGCTACCAGAACGTCATGGAATTGCCGCGTCTGGAAAAGATCGTCCTCAACATGGGCGTTGGCGAAGCCGTCAACGACACCAAGAAGGTGAAGTCGGCTGCCGACGAGCTGCAGAAGATCGCTGGCCAGAAGCCGGTTATCACGCATGCCCGCAAGTCGATCGCAGGCTTCAAGGTCCGCGAGAATATGCCGCTCGGCGTCAAGGTGACGCTGCGCAAGACCCGCATGTACGAATTCCTGGACCGCCTGGTAACGATCGCCCTGCCGCGCGTCCGCGACTTCCGCGGCCTTAACCCGAACGCGTTCGACGGCCGTGGCAACTACGCCATGGGCCTCAAGGAACACATCGTTTTCCCTGAAATCAACTACGATCAGATCGATCAGGTTTGGGGCATGGACATCGTGATCTGCACGACGGCCAAGAACGACGATGAGGCGCGTGCGCTTCTCAAGGCTTTCAACTTCCCGTTCCGCCAGTAAGCGGGCAGGGGAAGGATAAAGGATCAGGAAATGGCAAAGACCAGCTCCATCGAAAAGAACAAGAAGCGCGCCGCTCTGGCCAAGCAGTATGCCGACAAGCGCGCAGCGCTCAAGGCTACCATCAAGAGCCAGGACACTCCCATCGAGGAACGCTTCAAGGCCGGCCTCAAGCTGGCTGAATTGCCGCGCAACTCGGCCAAGGTTCGCATTCGCAACCGTTGCGAAGTGTCGGGCCGCCCGCGTGGTTACTATCGCAAGCTCAAGATGAGCCGTATCGCTCTGCGTCAGCTGGGCAACCTGGGCATGATCCCGGGCCTCGTTAAGTCGAGCTGGTAAGGAGATCATCAGATGAGTTTTTCCGATCCCATCGGCGATATGCTGACCCGCATCCGCAACGCTCAGGAGCGTCGCAAGAATTCCGTTACGACTCCGGCTTCGACCCTTCGCGGTCGCGTGCTGGACGTTCTCCAGTCCGAGGGTTTCATCCGCGGCTACTCGGAGACCAAGTTCGAGAACGGTGCTGCCGAATACGAAATCGAACTCAAGTATTCGGAAAATGAAGGCGTGATCCGCACCATCGAGCGCGTTTCCCGTCCCGGCCGCCGCGTTTATGCGTCGGTGAAGAATATCCCGCAGGTTGCCAATGGCCTGGGTGTCTCGATCCTCTCCACCCCCAAGGGTGTGATGGCCGACCACGAAGCCAAGGCTGCCAATGTGGGTGGCGAGGTACTCTGCCGCGTCTTCTAAGGCGCGGCAAGACGATGACTCAAGGATAGATTATGTCACGTACTGGCAAGAAACCGGTGGCCCCGGTAAGCGGCGTTGCGGTAACGATCAATGATCGTACCGTCTCGGCCAAGGGCCCAAAGGGCGAGCTCAGCATCGTTCTGATGGATGAGGTCAATGTCGAGCAGGGGGACAATGGCGTGTCCATTACCCCGGCCAACGACACCCGTGAAGCTCGGGCCGCCTGGGGTACCACCCGCGCGCTGATCCAGAACATGGTCACCGGTGTGAGCGCCGGCTATGAAAAGCGTCTGGCCATCCAGGGCGTTGGTTACCGCGCTGCGATGCAGGGCAAGGACGTCAAGCTCTCGCTCGGTTTCAGCCATGAAGTGGTGTATCAGGCTCCGCAGGGGATCACCCTTGCCGTTCCGGCCCCGACGGAAATCGTCGTCACCGGCATCGACAAGCAGCAGGTTGGCCAAGTTGCGGCCGAGATCCGCAGCTGGCGTCCCCCGAGCCCTATAAGGGTAAGGGCGTGCGTTACGCCGGCGAGCAGGTCTTCCGCAAAGAAGGCAAGAAGAAGTAAGGAGCGCCGGAAATGGCAATTTCTGCAAAGGGTGCGGATCGCCGCAAGGCCCGTGTCCGCAAGGCGCTCAAGGCTCGTGCCTTTGGTCGTCCCCGTCTGTCGGTTTTCCGTTCGGACAAGAATATCTACGCCCAGATCATCGACGACGCGAATGGCCGTACGCTGGCAGCCGCTTCGACCCTCGAGAAGGACTTCAAGAGTTCTACCTCGAACGGCGCAACCACCGAAGCTGCAGCTGCCATTGGCAAGCTGATCGCCGAGCGTGGCCAGCAGGCCGGGGTTGGCGAGGTCGTGTTCGACCGTGGCGCCTACATCTATCACGGCCGTGTTAAGGCCCTTGCAGACGCTGCCCGTGAGGGCGGTCTGCAGTTCTAACCCGGCGAGGAAAAGATAAAATGAGCAGAGACGTACAAGAGCGCGAAAGCGAGTTCGTCGATCGCCTGGTTCACATCAACCGTGTGGCCAAGGTTGTGAAGGGCGGCAAGCGCTTTGGTTTCGCAGCCCTCGTCGTTGTTGGTGACCAGAAGGGTCGCGTCGGCTTCGGCCACGGCAAGGCCCGCGAAGTTCCAGAAGCGATCCGCAAGGCAACCGAACAGGCCAAGCGCCAGATGATCCGCGTGCCGCTGCGCGACGCCCGGACCCTGCACCACGACATCACCGGCCGCCACGGCGCCGGCAAGGTCGTGCTGCGTGCAGCCGTTCCCGGTACCGGCATCATCGCCGGTGGTCCAATGCGCGCCGTGTTCGAGACCCTTGGCATCAACGACATCGTTGCCAAGTCGACCGGTACCTCGAACCCCTACAACATGGTCCGCGCCACTTTCGACGCTCTCAAGAACGTCGATAGCCCGCGCTCGGTGGCTGCCCGTCGCGGCCTTAAGGTTTCGAACTGCAGGCTCGCCGCGGCGAAGCTGCCGTCGAAGCCTGATAGGGCCCTGGAGAACTATTATGGCTGATGGCAAGACCATTACCGTGCAGCAGATCGGTTCGCCGATCGCCGCGAGAAGAGCCAGCGCGCGACCCTAATCGGTCTCGGGCTCAACAAGATGAACAAGCAGCGTGAGCTGGTTGATACGCCCGAAGTTCGCGGCATGATCAACAAGATCCCGCACCTCGTCCGCGTCGTCGGCGAGTAAGGGAGCTATCATGACCCGTTTGAATGAACTCCGGGACAATCCCGGTTCCTCCAAGACCCGCGTTCGCGTGGGTCGCGGTATCGGTTCGGGCGTCGGCAAGACCGGTGGCCGCGGCGGCAAGGGCCAGACGGCTCGTGCCGGTGTCGCGATCAACGGCTTTGAAGGCGGCCAGATGCCGCTCCACATGCGTATGCCGAAGCGTGGCTTCAATGCTTGGAATCCGAAGGATTTCAATGAAGTCCGCATCGACCGCCTGCAGGCCTATATCGACAGCGGCAAGCTCGACACCAGCGGTGTCGTCGATGCCGCGGCCATGGTTGCAGCCGGCCTGATCCGTCGTCCCAAGGATGGCGTGCGTCTGATCGGCTCCGAAGGCTTCTCGGCCAAGAACGTTTCGTTCAACGTCGACTATGCCACCAAGGGCGCTGCCGCTGCTATTGAAGCTGCCGGTGGCAAGCTCGACCTCATCCCGGTCAAAGAGACCTGGAAGAAGACCCCCTACGCCAAGTAATCCACTCGGCAGGACGTACCCGACCTAAAGGTTGGGTGCGTCTTTTTGGTTTGTTGCGCCGGGGTTGCAGTCCCATATGCTCCTCGTGCGCTCCGAGCGCACCTGGCCTTCAAGGCATCGGGCGGGCAGTGGCAACCGGTTTTCCGCTCCGCACGATGCGCAATAAATGACTGGGGCGGCGTCCCGCGTTCGATCCGAACGATGCCGGTCCTGGCCATAGGAGCGATATATGGCGTCCGCAGCCGAACAGCTGGCACGTAATCTTTCTTTCTCGACCTTTTCGAAGGCGAAAGCCCTTCAGCAGCGCATCTGGTTCACACTGGGCGCGCTGCTTGTTTATCGTTTGGGCACCTTCATTCCGGTTCCGGGCATCGATCCCGACGCTTTCCGCGCGACGTTCGAGCAGTCGCAGCAGGGCATCATCGGCATGTTCAACATGTTCTCCGGTGGTGCGGTCGAGCGTATGGCGATCTTCGCCCTCAACCTCATTCCCTACATCACCGCCTCGATCGTGGTGCAGGTGATCGCTACGGCATCGCCGCGCCTCGAAGCCCTCAAGAAAGAGGGTGAAGCAGGTCGCCGCAAGATGAACCAGTATACCCGTTACCTCGCGGTCGTGTTCTGTATGGTTCAGGCCTATGGCATTGCCGTGGGTCTGGAAGGCAGCCAGGGCGTGGTTCTCAACCCCGGCTGGTTCTTCCGCATCTCGACCGTGATCACGCTTGTCGGCGGCACCATGTTCCTGATGTGGCTGGGTGAGCAGATCACCGCCCGTGGCGTCGGCAACGGTATTTCGCTGATCATCTTTGCCGGCATCGTGGCCAACCTGCCGTCCACCGTTGCGCAGACCCTCGAACTCAGCCGGACCGGGGCGCTGCCAGCCTTTGCAGGCATCGGCATGATCCTTCTGGCCCTAATCGTTATCGCGGTCATCGTGTTCTTTGAACGCGCCCAGCGCCGCTTGCTGATCCAGTATCCGAAGCGCCAGGTCGGCAACAAGATGTTCCAGGGCGAAAGCTCGCATCTGCCGCTCAAGCTCAACACCTCGGGCGTTATCCCGGTGATCTTCGGCTCTTCGCTTCTGCTGCTGCCGGCGACCATTGCGTCTTTTGCCGCGCAGGGCAATGCGCCGGGCTGGCTGACCACCGTGACGGCGCTCCTTGGCCGTGGGCAGCCGCTTTATCTGGCGCTCTTTGCCTTCCTCATCATCTTCTTTGCCTTCTTCTACACGGCCATTGTCTTCAACCCGACCGAAACGGCTGACAACCTCAAGCGCTCCGGCGGCTTTATTCCGGGCATTCGTCCGGGTGAGCGCACGGCGCAGCACATCGACTATGTGTTGACGCGCATCACCGTTGTGGGTGCCTTGTACCTGACCTTCGTGGCGCTGATTCCGGAAGTTATGTTCAGCCAGCTGGCCGTCAGCCAGTTTATTGGCGGCACGTCGCTCCTGATCATGGTGACGGTGACTTTGGACACCATCACGCAGATCCAGAGCCATCTGGTCGCGCAGCAGTATGAAGGGCTCTTGAAGAAGTCCCGTCTTGGTGGAGGCAAGCGTCGATGAGATTGATCCTGTTGGGCCCGCCGGGGGCGGGGAAGGGCACCCAGGCCAAGATCTTGGTGGAAGCCTATGGCATCCCCCAACTGTCGACCGGTGACATCCTCCGGTCGGCCATCGCCGACCAGACCCAGCTTGGCCTCGAGGCCAAGGCGATCATGGATCGGGGTGATCTCGTTTCCGACGCCATCGTCAATGGCATCGTCTCCGAACGCCTCGATGCTGAAGACTGCAAGCCAGGCTTCATCCTCGACGGCTTCCCGCGCACCATCGCGCAGGCCGAAGCCCTCGACGGCATGCTGGCGGACAAGGGCGTTGCGCTCGACGCCGTCATCGAGCTCAAGGCGGATGCCGACGAGCTCGTGCGCCGCGTCATCCAGCGTTCCAAGGACAGCAACCGTCCGGACGACAATCCGGACGTGATCCGCAAGCGCCTCGATGTCTACCAGAGCAGCACGGCTCCGCTGGTCGACTATTATGGTCGCCAGAACTTGGTCAAAACTGTCGACGGCATGTCGCCCGTCGAAGAAGTCACCGACGCAATCAAGTCCGCGCTCGGCAAGTAATTCGAGCCGTGCAGGGGCTGTTGACTCTGCTCGGTTCTATCCTTAAAGAACCGCACCAGTCTCATGGATCATTGGGCTGGATTCGGTTCTCCCTTAGTTGGGGGTCGAAATCCGGTCCCTTGTTGTTTAAAGGCACCCGCCGCGATGGCGCGTGTGAATGAAGGAGAGCAGACGTGGCTCGTATTGCTGGCGTCAACATCCCGACGAATAAGCGCGTGGTCATCGCGCTGCAGTATATTCACGGGATCGGCGACAAGTTCGCCAAGGATATCACCGAGAAGGTCGGTATTCCGGCCGAGCGCCGTGTCAATGAACTGACCGACGCCGAAGTCATCCAGATCCGTGAAGCCATCGACCGCGACTACGTCGTGGAAGGCGATCTTCGCCGCAACGTGGCGATGAACATCAAGCGCCTGATGGATCTTGGTAACTACCGTGGCCTGCGCCACCGCCGTGGCCTTCCGGTCCGCGGTCAGCGCACCCACACCAATGCCCGCACCCGCAAGGGTCCGGCCAAGCCGATCGCCGGCAAGAAGAAGTAATCTCTGTTTCCCGCAGACGCGGGGCAGGTGTTTGATTGGAAGGGCGGGGCAAGCTTTTTGGCTTGCACCGTTTCTTCCGTGGTGGAGCTGCTGGCATTACGGCAGCGCCGATACCCATCGAGGAAATGAATGGCTAAGACTGATACCGCGCGCGTCAAGCGCAAGGAACGCAAGAACATTACGTCTGGCGTTGCCCACGTGAACGCTTCGTTCAACAACACCATGGTCACCATCGCCGACATGCAGGGCAACACGATTTCGTGGTCGTCCTCGGGCGTCATGGGCTTCAAGGGCTCGCGCAAGTCGACCCCTATGCTGCTCAGGTTGCTGCCGAAGATGCTGCCAAGAAGGCGCAGGAACACGGCATGAAGACCCTTGAGGTCGAAGTTCGCGGTCCGGGTTCAGGCCGTGAGTCTGCTCTGCGTGCTCTCCAGGCCGCTGGCTTCAACGTCACCTCGATCCGCGACGTCACGTCGATCCCGCACAATGGCTGCCGTCCGCGCAAGCGGCGCCGCGTCTAATCTAGACCATTGGATACCTCCCGGCTTCGCGGCCGGGAGTCCTATTGTGTTTGCGGCGGAGCGGCCTTTGCGGTCGCTAATTTGAAAGGACATACCGTGACGATCCAGAGGAACTGGCAGGAACTTATCAAGCCGACCAAGCTGGACTTTGTTTCGGGCAGCGATAACGCGCGCGTGGCCTCGGTGGTTGCCGAGCCGCTTGAGCGCGGATACGGGCTTACCCTTGGTAACGCCCTGCGTCGCGTGCTGCTGTCGTCGCTCCAGGGCGCGGCAGTGACGGCAATCCAGATTGACGGCATTCTGCATGAATTCTCGTCTCTCCCGGGCGTGCGCGAGGACATCACCGACCTCGTTCTCAACGTCAAGGAAATCGCGCTCAAGATGGGCGGCGAAGGCCCCAAGCGCCTGACCCTCTCCAAGCAGGGCCCGGCTTCGGTCACTGCCGGCGACATCAAGGTCTCCGGCGATATCGAAGTGCTCAACCCCGATCTCGTCATCTGCCATCTCGATGATGGTGCCGAGATCAATATCGAGTTCACCGTCAATACCGGCAAGGGCTATGTCCCGGCCGAGAAAAACCGTCCTGAAGACGCGCCGATCGGTTACATCCCGGTCGACTCGCTGTTCTCGCCGGTTCGTCGCGTGAGCTACAAGGTCGATGCCACCCGTGCCGGTGAATCGCTCGACAAGGACAAGTTGACCCTTCAGGTCGAAACCAATGGCGCGATCTCGCCGGAAGATGCCGTGGCCTATGCCGCGCGTATTCTCCAGGATCAGCTGTCGGTCTTCGTTAACTTCGAAGAGCCCACCAAGGAAAAGGCCCAGGACTCGGTTCCTGAACTGGCCTTCAACCCGGCGCTGCTCAAGAAGGTCGACGAACTCGAACTGTCGGTCCGCTCGGCCAACTGCCTCAAGAACGACAACATCGTTTACATCGGCGACCTGATCCAGAAGACGGAAGCCGAGATGCTGCGGACCCCCAATTTCGGCCGCAAGTCGCTCAACGAAATCAAGGAGGTCCTGGCACAGATGGGGCTTCATCTCGGAATGGACGTCAACAACTGGCCGCCCGAGAATATTGATGACCTCGCCAAGCGCTACGAAGATCATTACTGATCCGGCGCCGCCCAAGACCTTTAGGAGATAACCCATGCGACACGGTAATCGCGGCCGCAAACTCAGCCGTACCGCTTCCCACCGCAAGGCCATGTTCGCCAACATGTCCGCCGCGCTGATCAAGCACGAACAGATCGTCACCACGCTTCCCAAGGCCAAGGACCTCCGTCCGATCGTCGAGAAGCTCATCACCCTCGGCAAGCGCGGCGACCTCCATGCCCGCCGCCAGGCCATTTCGCAGATCCGCGACGAAGGTCAGGTGCAGAAGCTTTTCGCCGTGCTCGGCCCGCGCTATGCCGAACGCCAGGGCGGCTATATCCGCATCCTCAAGGCAGGCTTCCGCTATGGCGACAACGCCCCGCTGGCCGTGATCGAATTCGTCGATCGCGACGTCGATGCCAAGGGCCAGGACTCTGGTCCGGTCTTCACGCGTGACGATGAAGATGAAGCCGCAGCAGCGTAAGCTTGTTGTGACGCTATGATTTGAGGCGGTCGCGGGTTATCCCGGGGCCGCCTTTTTGTTTGGGGGAACATGATGGGCAAGATCCTGGTCACCGGTGCCTCCGGCTTTGTAGCCAAGCACCTCATCAGCCAGCTGCTCGAGGCTGGATACGAGGTCCGCGGCACAGTACGCGGGCAGGCCAAGGTGCCGGGCATCTGGGCCGCGGTAGATGCCTTGGCGCCCGGCATGGCTGGTCAGCTGGAGCTCGTTGAGGCAGACCTTCTCGGCGACAGGGGTTGGGCGGAAGCCATGGTCGGCGTCGATGCCGTCATGCATGTTGCTGCGGCCATTCTCGGCGTCGAGCCCAAGGATCCCGATATTGTCGTGAGGCCAGCGGTAGAGGGCACCGAGCGGGTTTTGCGCTTCGCCCATGCTGCCGGCGTCAAGCGGGTAATCATGACCTCATCGATTGCCACGGTAGGCTATGGGCATGGCCACGTAAGCGGCAAACGGATCTACACCGAAGCGCATTTCACCGATCTTGCCGCCATGCGGCACTCTTGGTCCTATTGCATGGGCAAGACCAAGGCGGAGCGCGCCGCCTGGGCCTTTGCCGAGGTGAACGGGATGGAACTAACAACCATCCATCCAGGTGCCATTCTTGGGCCTGCTATCGACCCTGAAGCCTCGATTTCTCTGGGCATGGTCACCGGCCTCCTGGACGGCTCGACCCCAGCCATGCCGCGCATCGGTTTTGCCATCAGCGACGTCCGTGACGTCGCTGCCATGCATCTCGCGGCGCTGCAAAAGCCCGAAAGCATCGGCCAGCGCTATCTCTGCACAAGCCCATTCACGCGCTATGACGAAGTCGCCGCGATCCTGCGCAGCGCATATTCCGATCGCCCGATCACGGTAAAATCCGTGCCCGACTGGATCATCCGTCTGATGGTGCCGTTCAACGGCACGATCCGTCAGATCATCAACGACATAGGCAACGAGAAGCATTTCGACGGCAGCAAGGGCGAGCGTTTGCTCGGTCGGCCCTATCGCACGCCAGAAGAAGCAGTGCTGAGCGCAGCGGAAAGTGCGCTGCGCTTCCACATCGTCAAATCGCTTCCAGCGAAGCCGGCGAGCTAGACGAACTGAAGTTCCGCTGGTCCTTCATAAAACTGTCATCTAAAGTGCAGAGATGACCGATTTGGCCGCGCTCGACCCCTATCTGCCTGACATCCGTATGCGGCTGCATCTTGATCGGCTGCCTGCCTCGAGAGGACACACCAGTCGTGTGCTTCTCAGCGAGCGTCAGGCCTTGGGGTCTATGTTCTCCGCCTATCGCCGTGTCGGGCGCAAGGTTGAGACAGCGCTCGATAATCCATTCTCCAAACCAATGACAGTCCGGCACATTGCCGAGAGCCTTGATGCTTTCAGCCCGGCCAACCGTGCCGCGTTCCTCCAATACGTGCAGTTGCTGGAGCACTCGAAGGCGCCACGGTGGGTTTTGCCGGTCTATGACCTTGGCATGGACGGAATGTTCCTGATGGATGGCAATCATCGTGCCGTCGCGCTCTACATGAGTGATAAGCCATTTGAGGTCGAGCTCCTGGTGCTCCATGCCCCTGTCGACCGGCGCATCCTGATTGCCCTCAAATATTGGGATGGAGGCCTCGCTCGGCTCTGGCAGCGGCGCTGACTTGATAAACAGATTGCCGGGACATGCCCGGCAATTTTTCGTTCTGAATTGATCGACGGTTCGCCTTACTCCGGCGCCACGTCCTTGCCCGTATAAACCTCATCCACCCAGTACTGATCGCGGCGCACGAAGCCGTTGAACGGCGTCAACGAGGCCTGGGTATAGGCACCCATGAGGCCGAATTCGATCCAGTCGTCCTCGTCGATATCGGCCGGCAGGGTGAAGACCTGGGGCAGCACGTCGTAGCTGTCGCAGGTGGGGCCCCAGACGGTGAATTCGGAGAATTCCTGGTCATTGTCGTGGATGCGCGGACCACGCCACACTCGCACCGGCGGAGTGAAATGCATGAACTTGACTTCCATCAGCGCGCCATAGGCGCCGTCGTTGACATAAACCGATTGGCCGCCGCGCTGGTGCTTGACGCGCAGCAGCAGTGAGGTCGAAGACGTCACGAGCGCCCGGCCTGGCTCGATGATCAGCTCCGGCTTGTTCTTCTCACCGAAGTGGTCGTGCACGGCTTGCCCGATGGTCTCGAAATAATAGATCATCGGCGGCGCTTCGCTGGTCGGGTAGGGGGCCGGATAGCCGCCGCCGATATTAAGGCGCTTAAGTTCGATGCCGCTCTCTTCGACGATGCGCGATGCCGCCGCGATATGCCGCTCATAGGCATAGGCGTCTTCACACTGCGAGCCGACATGGAAGCAGAGGCTGGGCGTATAGCCCATCTTTTCGACAGCGGTGACGATTTCGGCAGCGCCCTGTTCCATGACGCCGAACTTGATGCCGAAGTCATAGGACTTGAGCGCCTTGCCGGCCTTGAAGCGGGTGGTCACTTCCACGTCGCGCGAGGGCGACACCACGGCGGCAAGCTGGTCAAGCTGCTGCGGGTGGTCGATGGTAAAGGAGCGTACGCCGAACTCTTCATAGGCGCGTTCGATCTCGCGCTTGTTCTTGATCGGATTGTTGTAGTGCATCACGGCGCCGGGTGCATAATCGCGCACCAGCTCCATTTCGGTGTTGGACGCCACGTCGAATGCCGTCAGCCCTTCCTTGTGCAACTGCGCAATGATGTGCGGTGAAGGGTTGCACTTGACCGCGTAAGTCAGCAGCCCGTCAAAGCCCTTCTTGAACACCTTGACCGCCTTGTGGAACTCCCGTTCCGAAAACAGGAACGACGGAAAATCCGGCTGTTCGGCAGCGATCAGCGCAGAGGTATTGGCGTAGACGGTTTTCGGCTCGTCAGTCATTGGACAACTGGCCTTTCGGGCTCAGGAAAAAGCGGAAAAGTGAGCGCTGCATATAGGGTCGCATGACCCCTCATGCAAACGATTATTTCTGAGCTGAACCAACACGCTAGAAGCGTCATTTTCGTGACAGAATCCGAGCGCTCTGGTCCCCGAACAGGAGCTGCGCGACGCAGCTCGCAGATTGAATCGGTCTTGAGCCTCATGTCTTTGCGTGTGCTTGTTTTTCGCTTCTCGCCCTGATCGCCCTAGCCATCGGCGGCACCTTCGCCCTGGCCCCGTGGGACGGAGCAAGGCCAGCCGTGGCACAGATCGAAATGGCGCCGGCGCCGGATGCGGAGCGGGTCGCACCACAAAGTGATGCGCAGGTACAGCTAAGCTTTGCCCCGATCGTCCAGGCCGCCGCGCCATCGGTTGTCAATGTCTATGCGACGCGCATCGAACAGCAGGCAGCATCGCAATTCGCGAACGACCCGTTCTTCTCCCGCTTTTTCGGCCAGCAGTTCCAGAGCCGGCCGCGGGAGTCGCAATCGCTTGGCTCCGGCGTGATCGTCGATGCCTCGGGCGTCATTCTCACCAACCGCCACGTCATCGAAGGCGCTACCGACGTGCGCATTGCGCTACATGACGGGCGCGAAATGGCGGTCGATGTGGTCATCGAGGACGAGCAGACCGACCTCGCCGTGCTGCGCGTGCGCGAGCCCGGCGACGCGACGTTCCCCGCCATCACCTTTGCCAATAGCGACGCGCTTCTGGTCGGTGACCTGGTCCTCGCCATCGGCAATCCCTTTGGTGTTGGCCAGACCGTCACCAGCGGCATCGTCTCCGGCCTCGCGCGCACGGGCGTCGAATCCACCGACTACGAATTCTTCATTCAGACCGATGCGGCCATCAATCCGGGCAATTCCGGCGGCGCCTTGGTCGACATGTCCGGGCACTTGGTCGGCATCAATACCGCTATTTACTCGCAAACCGGCGGATCGGTCGGCATCGGCTTTGCCATTCCGGCCAACATGGCGCAGCTCGTTGCCGAAGCCGGCGTCACGGGCGGCGCTATCGTCCGCCCATGGTTTGGCGCCAAGATGCAGGCGGTGACGTCCGACATCGCCCAAAGCCTTGGCATGCTGGCCCCGCACGGCGCCATGATCACCGAGGTCGCACCGGGCGGCCCCGCAGAGCGCGCCGGCTTCCGCTCCGGCGACGTCGTCCTTTCAGTCGACGGGCAGCGGATCGATGACCCCAGCGCTTTCAACTTCCGCCTTGCCACCCGCCCGGTCGGCGAGACGGCTCAGCTCGAGCGTCTGCGCGGGAGTGAAACGGACACGGTCGCGTTCACCGTGGAAGCGGCGTCGCAGCCGGCGGACAGTGCCATCGCCACGATCAGTGCCGACTCGCGTTTCGATGGCCTTACCGTCCGCCAGCTCGATCCGGCGCTTAGCGAAGCCAAGGGCCTGCCTTATGACGCCAAGGGCGTAATCGTCACGGCGATCGAACCCGGCTCGGCAGCCGAGGCCATGGGCCTGCAGCTCGACGACGTGATCCTTGCGCTCAACGACCAGGATATCGGCGATGCGGCCAGCTTCAGCCAGCTTGCCTCGCAACGCGTCCGCACCTGGCAGATCATCCTGCAGCGCGATGGCCGCGTCAGCCGGGCAATCGTCAGTGGGGTGATGCAGAGCTGAAGCGCCTCTGGTAAGGAGAGGTCATGTCCGACCTCTTCGCCGCCGATCCGTCCGAAACCGACCGCGCCCGTCCTCTCGCCGACCAGCTGCGGCCCAAGACGCTCGACGAGGTCATCGGCCAAACCCACCTTCTGGGCGAAGGCGGCACGCTGCGGCGCATGCTCTCGTCTGGCCGTCTCGGCTCGCTGATCCTTTGGGGCCCGCCGGGTACCGGCAAGACCACGGTGGCGCGACTCCTCGCCGACCAGATCGATTTCAGCTTCGTCCAGATATCGGCGATCTTTTCCGGCGTCGCCGAGCTCAAAAAGGTCTTCGAGAAAGCGCGCTTCGAGCGCCTGTCCGGTCACCGTACGCTCCTTTTCGTCGACGAAATCCATCGCTTCAATCGCGCCCAGCAGGATAGCTTTTTGCCGGTGATGGAAGACGGCACCGTGACCCTGATCGGCGCCACCACCGAAAACCCATCCTTCGAGCTAAACGCCGCTCTTCTGTCGCGCAGCCAGGTATTGCGCTTTGAGTCGCTGAACCTTGAAGACCTCGCCAAGCTGCTCGATCGGGCAGAAACTCTTCTCGGCGACAAGTTGCCCCTCACCGACGAAGCGCGATCAACGCTTTTGACGCTCGCTGACGGCGATGGACGCGCCCTTTTGGGCTTGGTCGAGGAGGTGCTGGCCTCGGCGTCGCCGGATGAGGTGCTGGACGCCAACAGCCTTCTCACAGTCGTGCAGCGTCGGGCGCCGATTTATGACAAGGCGCAGGATGGCCACTACAATCTGATCTCGGCGCTGCACAAAACCATTCGTGGCTCGGACCCGGACGCAGCGCTCTATTATTTCGCGCGCATGCTCGATGCCGGCGAAGATCCGCTATTCCTCGCCCGCCGCCTGATCCGCATGGCGTCGGAAGACATCGGCCTTGCCGATCCGCAGGCGCTGAACCTCGCCGTTGCCGCCCGCGACGCCTACCAGATGCTGGGTTCGCCCGAAGGCGAACTGTCGCTGGCGCAGGTCGTGGTCTACCTGGCGCTGGCGCCCAAATCCAACGCCGTCTACACAGCCTATAAGGCCGCAGTTTCCCTGGCGAAGTCGACCGGCTCGCCCATGCCGCCAATGGTCATTCTCAACGCCCCGACCAAGCTGATGAAGGGCGAGGGTTATGGCGGCGGCTATATCTATGACCATGATACGCCCGATGCTTTCTCCGGCCAGGAATACTTTCCCGAAAAGCTCGGGCGGCAAAAGTTCTACCAGCCGGTGGAACGTGGCTTCGAGCGTGACCTCAAGAAACGCGTCGACTATTTCGAGCGCTTGAGAGCGGCAAAGCGCGAGGCTGAAGACTGATGCCCGCCGTCTTGCTCGTCGGCCTTGGCGGCGCGCTGGGTGCGATGGCGCGCTATGGCTTTGGCAGTGTTGTCAGCCGGTTCTGGCAAAACTCGTTCCCGCTGGCCATTCTCCTGATCAACATCATCGGGGCCGTCGCCATGGGCATCACCATGGGTCTTCTCACCCGCGTCATGCCCGCCTGGCAGGAAGAAGCGCGCTTGTTCCTTGCCGTCGGCATCCTGGGCGGCTTCACCACCTTCTCGTCCTTCTCGCTCGATACAGTGGTGCTGCTCGAGCGCGGCCAGTGGGCGCAGGCATTGCTCTATGTCGGCTTGTCGGTTGTGGTTTGCGTTGCGGGCCTATATCTCGGGCTTCTGATGACACGAGGCGGAACGGCATGAGCGGCGTCCAACATAGAACAGTCGGTGCGGATGACGATGGCATGCGCCTCGATCGCTGGTTTGCGCGGCATTTCCCGCAGCTGGGCTTTGCCCGCCTGCAAAAGCTGATCCGCAATGGCGAGGTCAAGGTCGACAAGGCCAAGGTCGAAACCAGCACGCGGTTGAGCCACGGCCAGACGGTTCGCATCCCACCGATCGACGATCCGGACACGGTTCGCGAGTTCAAGGTGAACCAGGACGATGTCAACTTCCTCAAGGACCTGATCCTTTATGAGGATGATGACCTCTACGTCTTCAACAAGCCGCATGGCCTCGCGGTGCAGGGCGGCAGCGGCACGACCCGCCACATGGACGGGCTGCTCAAGAACCTGCCCAACAAGCAGGGCGAGGCACCACGCCTGGTCCACCGTCTCGATCGCGATACGTCGGGCTGCCTCGTCGTCGCCAAGACCGCTGCGGCAGCCAAGCATTTCGGCTCCGTGTTCCGCTCGCGCTCGGCCCGCAAGATCTATTGGGCGCTGGTCGCCGGCAATCCGACGCCGCGGCAGGGCGAGATTTCCTGTTTCCTTGCCAAGCAGCAGACCACGGATGGCGAGCAGATGGTGGTGGTGCGCAATGGCGCGCCCGGCGCCGTGCACTCCTTCAGCTATTATTCGACCACCGATACGGCCAGCCGCCGCTTTGCCTGGGTGACACTGAAGCCGGTCACCGGCCGCACGCATCAGCTGCGCGTGCACATGGCGCAACTCGGCACGCCGATCATCGGCGATCCGCGTTACTTCAACATCGAGAATTGGCAGGCAGCACCCGGTCTGGGCGAGGGGCTACACCTCCACGCCCGCCGCATTGCCATCCCGCTGCGCAACGGCAAGAAGATCGACGTTTCGGCGCCCTTGCCCGAGCATATGCGGCAAAGCTGGGACGCCCTTGGCTTCGACGCTGACCGCTTTGACGTGCAGAATACCGATCCCGAGGAGGGCTGAGCCATGCGCGACCAACTCGAGGACGCCCAAAAGCACATCAATGATGGCTATGGCCGTGCGCAGCACCTCAACAAGGTCGAGCTGCCCAAGCGCTTCTACAAGGCGGTCGATGTCGCCCGCAGCGCCGAAGGATTTTCGGTGACGCTGGACGGCCGGCAGGTGCGGACGCCGGGCAAGAAGGTTCCGGTGATCGTGCCGGCCCTCAGCGTGGCGCAGACCATGGCGGAGGAGTGGGCGGCACAGGGCGAGTTCATCGATCCGGCGACCATGCCCATGGTGCGGCTCGTCAATTCGGCGGTCGAAAGCGGGGCGGAGATGATCCCCGAATTTCGGGCCGAGGTCATCAAATTCGCCGGCAACGACCTGCTGCTTTATCGCGCCGATACCCCCAGGACCTCGTTGATGAACAGGAACGCGTCTGGGACGGCGCGCTGGTCAAGGTGGCGCGCCAGTTCGACGTGGCCTTCCAACCCACCATCGGCATCATTCACCAACCGCAGCCGGCCAAGACGCTGGAAAAGCTCGACCAGGCTCTTGAAGGGCAGGGGCTGCTGCCGCTGACGGCGTTGGTCTCGATCACGGGCCTCACCGGTTCCGGCATCCTCGCCCTGGCGCTGCTGCACAAGCTGATGACGCCGGATGAGGTTTGGACTGCGGCCCATATCGACGAAGATCATCAGGTCCGGCTTTGGGGCGAGGACGAGGAAGCCATGGAGCGCCGGGCTAAGCGCCGCGTCGAGTTCGACATTGCGGTGGCCGTCGTTCACCCGGTCAATGCAGGCTAAGCAGCCACTCCGCCGTTTGCGGTGAGATTTCACGCAGCGGCTCGAGCACGAAGTCGCGTTCGTGCGCGAAACGATGCGGCAAGGTGAGCTTTGCCGTATCCATCTCCAGCCGCTCGTAGGCAATGAGGTCGATGTCGATCAGGCGCGGGCCCCAGACTTCGTGCCGGACGCGGCCCATGTCGCGCTCGATATCGAGGCAGGCATGCAGCAGGTCGATCGGCGGCAAGTCGGTCTCGATCTCGGCGGCCATGTTGGCGAAGTCGGGCTGATCGGTCTTGCCCCAGGCCTTGGTGCGGATGATTGCAGACTGCGACACGACCTCAATATGCTCGTGATCCGCAAGCAGACCCATCGCCTCCGCCAGCTGCGCGGGTGGATCGCCGATATTGGCGCCAAGGCTGAGCCAGGCACGCGCCATCAGGCGGGCCGAACGCGGTGCAGTTCGATTGCTGCTTCGCCGCGCACCATGGCGATGGGCGCCTCGGGCTTGCGGACCCGAACGATGACCCAGTCGATATCGTCGAAGGCGGCAAAAAGCGCGTCGACGATGTTTTGTGCCACGGCCTCGATCAGATGCATGCGCCGCGTCTCGAAAGCGGTCTTTACCGTGTCGTATATCGCCGCATAGCTGACGGTCGAGCCGATGGCATCGGTCTGCGCCGGGCCGGAAAGATCGACGCCGCATTGCAGGTCGATGAAGAAGCGCTGGCCCAGCGATTTTTCTTCCGAGAACAGGCCGTGATAACCATAGAAGCCAAGGTCGCTGAGGATGATGCGGTCGCCGCTGAAGGGGGTCATGCTTGGCCTTCCCGTTTGGGCGGACCATACAGCGTTGCCTGCGCGACGCGAAGGGCATCGGCATTGGCTTTGACATCATGCACGCGAAAGATGTGCCCGCCGCGTTCGTAGCCCTGGACGGTCGTGGCGATGGTGCCAGGCAGGCGATCGGCCGGCTCGTTGTCGAGTAGCTTGCCGATCATCGACTTGCGCGAGGTGCCGACAAGCAAGGCGTGTTCGGGGAAAGCCTGAGTCAGATCAGCCAGTTGTCGCAGGATGCTGTAGTTTTGAGTCAGGGTTTTGGTGAAGCCAAACCCCGGGTCTAAAACGAGCGACGGCACACCGGCAGCGTCTGCGATTTCGATAGTCCGGCGGAACCACGACACCATGGCGGGCAGGGGCTCGGTCGCTGCCGTCCAGCTCTTGTCCCAGTGCATCGCGATGACCGGCGCCCCGCACACGGCGGCGATCTCTGCCATTTCGGGCGCACCCTGCAGGCCGGTGACGTCATTGATGATGTCGGCGCCCGCTTCGATGGCCTGATGCGCAACCAGCGGTTTCATGGTGTCGATCGAGATCGGGGCCGCAATGTCTGCGGCGCGGATGGCGTCGATCACTGGCAGAACCCGGTCTAGCTCCTCCTGCACGCCGACAGGTTCGGCACCCGGGCGCGTACTCTCCCCGCCAATGTCGAGAATATCGGCACCTTCCGCTAGCATGAGCCGAGCATGCGCAACGGCTGCCGCCAAATGGTCGTGTTGGCCGCCGTCCGAAAAACTATCGGGCGTGACATTAAGTATTCCCATGACGAGGGCACGGGCCCCCAGCGTCAGCGGTGGGCGGCGTCGCAGGGGGATGGTGTGGCTTGTGTGCATGAGCGGTTCAGGCGTGCTGGCGGCTTTCCAGCACACTCTTGATCAGAAGCGTCGCAACGGCAATCAGCGTCAGCGTCGAGGCGGCAGCAAAGGCGCCGGTAACGTTGAAGTCGTTGAACAGGAGATTGATCTGGAGCGGCAGGGTATTGGTCTGGCCGCGAATGGTGCCGGAGACCACCGAGACAGCGCCAAATTCGCCCATTACCCGCGCATTGGTTAGCACGGCGCCATAGACCAGCGCCCAGCGGATATTGGGCAGCGTTACCAGCCAGAACATCTGCCAGCCATTTGCGCCCAGTGACAGCGCGGCTTCCTCGTCCTCGGTGCCCTGCTGGCTCATCAGCGGGATGAGTTCGCGGGCGGCAAAGGGTGCGGTTACGAAGAGGCTGACCAGGATAATGGCCAGCGGCGTGAACATCACCTGGATGCCGGCAGTTTGTAGCGCCGGACCGAACAGGCCCTGCGCGCCGTAGAGGAAGAGGTATGTGACACCGGCGACGATCGGGCTCATCGCGGCCGGCAGCTCGATTGCTGAAATCAGCAACTGGCGGCCGCGGAAGCGGAAGCGCGTCACCAGCCAGGCCAGCGCCGCTCCGACGGCAATGTTGATGGGCACAACGACGATGGCAGTCAGCACGGTTAGCCAGATGGCGTGGAGCGTGTTGCGTTCGAATATGTTGGCGAAATAGACCGCTGCACCCTCGCGAAAGGCGAAAGCAAAGATCAGCGCGATCGGCACTGCGAGGACGAGTGCTGCGAAGACGAAGGCAAGGCCGATGAGGACGATTTCGCCGGCTGGGTGCGCGGGCTTTGCCATCACGCCGCCCTTTCCACATAGCGCGTTTGCCAGGCCGCCAGCGCATTGGTGGCGATCAGCGTGAGCAGCGCGACCAGCAGCAGCACGAAGGCCAGGGCTGCGGCGGCCTCGTAGTTGTATTCGTCGAGACGGATGAAGATCAGCAGCGAGACGATCTCGGTCAGGCCAGGCAGGTTACCGGCGATGAAGACGACGGCGCCGAATTCGCCGAGCGAGCGGGCGAAGGAAAGCACGCAGCCGCCAATGAATGCGGGAAGGATGGTGGGCCAGATGATGCGGGTAAAAATCTGCCAGCGCGTCGCGCCCAGCGTGCGCGCCGCGGCTTCCAGCGCTTCATCCACCTCTTCAAGCACCGGCTGCACGGCTCGGACGACAAAAGGGATCGAGGTGAAGGTCATCGCCGCGATGATACCGGCCTGAGTATAGTTGACCTTGATGCCGTTGGGTTCGAGCCACTGCCCGTACCAGCCGGTATTGGCGAAGAGCGTGACCAGCACGAGCCCCGCCACGGCGGTGGGAAGGGCGAAGGGGAAGTCGATCAGCGCATCGAGAAAGCGGCGGCCAGGGAAGCGGTAGCGGGTCAGCACCCAGGCAAAGAGCAGGCCGACGACGCCATTGATCACGGTCGCGATCAGGGCGGAACTGAAGGTGATGCGATATGCAGCCAAGGCGCGGTTGGAGCTGATGATGCGCCAGAACTCTTCCCAGCCCATGCCGGCGATTTTCAGTAGCATGGCGGCGATGGGCAGGAGAATGATGAGCGTAATGTAGAACAGCGAGACGCCCATGGTCAGGCCGAAACCGGGAAGCAGGTGTTTGCTGCGGGCCATTGTTGAAGCGTCCTACCGGCTTGATGCCTAGATCTAGCGCCTCCCACCCCTTGAGGAGGAGGGGAATGAGGGTGGGGTGGGGCCACGCACGCTGCACCGCGTCCGTGGCCCCACCCCACCCAGCTTCTATTTTGGCCTGGCGGCCTCGTTTCGCTACCCTCGCCTCAAAGGGAGGGAGCGCACACTGATAGTTCCTGCGCTTACTGGTTGATGAAGACCTTGTCGAGAAGGCCACCATCGGCGAAGTGCTCGCTGGCGACCTGGTCCCAGCCGCCGAATTCGTCTTCGACGGTGACGAGGCGGATTTCGGGGAAGGTTTCGGCGTGCGCAGCAGCGACGGTCTCTTCTTGCACGCGGTGGAAGTTCTGCGCTGCGACTTCCTGGCCTTCCGGCGTGAAGAGGAAGTCGAGATAGGCCTTGGCAACATCACGGCTGCCGCGGGCGTCGACGACCTTATCGACAATGGCGACCGGGAATTCGGAGAGGAAGCTGACCGAAGGGGTGACCGGCTGGTATTGGTCGTCGCCCAGGAGCTTGGTGACGGCCAGCGTTTCGGCTTCGAAGGTCACCAGCACGTCGCCGAGCTGGCGCTCGGTGAAGGCGGTGGTAGCAGCACGGCCGCCGGTCTCGAAGACCGGGACATTGCTGAAGAGCTTGGTGAGGTAGGCTTCGACCTGCGCTTCGTCGCCGGCATATTCCTCATTCGCCCAGGCGCGGGCGGCGAGATAGGTATAGCGGCCATTGCCCGAGGTTTTCGGGTTCGGGAAGATTACCTGCACGCCTTCGGAGGCCAGATCACCCCAGTCATTGATGTTCTTGGGGTTACCGACGCGGACCAGGAAGGACGGGAATGAGTAGAACGGCGCGGCATTGTTGGGAAATTCGGTCTGCCAGTCGTCGGACACGAAGCCGCCTTCGACCAGGCGCTCGACGTCGGTCACCTGGTTGAAGGTCACGACATCGGCCTGGAGCCCTTCGAGGATGGCGCGGGCCTGGGCCGAGGAGCCGGCATGGGACTGGTTGACGGTGACGGTCGCGCCCGACGCGGTGTAGGCGGCGTTTTCGGCGTCGAACAGCTCGCGCGCGATATCGTAGGAGGCGTTGAGAATGTCGGTTGGCTGCGCCACTACCGGCGTTGCGGCAAGAGCGAGTGCGGCGAAGGCCGGGACGAAGAGCTTGTTCATGGTGACGCTGGTCCATCGGAGGAGTCGAGTTGTCGACGTTGATGCGATGGGCGAGGTCGAGCGTAAAGCGCTAAAAGCCTGCACTGGATGAGTAATTTACCGGCACAATGAGCGCTGGAAAGACGTACTGTTCAAGGCGCCGATGACGCCAACTTCTTCCGGCGGGAGTTCCGGCCGCCGTGAAGCGGCCGGGTCGTCTTGCTTACCGGCGCACCGCGCGGGCAATGGCGATGATGATGCAGGCGCCAATGAAACCTGCAATCAGGTAGCCCAGCCAGCCGCCGAAATTGACCCCCAGGAGGCCAAACAGAAGGCTGGCGAGAATGGCGCCAACAATGCCGAGCAGGATGTTCATCAGAACACCGCCGCCGGACTTCATGAACATGCTGGCAAGCCAACCGGCGACACCGCCGATAATGATTGCGGCCAGCCAACCTACACCGTCAAAACCCATTTTCGTTCCCTCCTCGGAAATTGAGTCTTCCGACAAGGGGAGCGTGGCACAGATTGGTGAAAAGGCAAGCTGGGTCGCTATTTGAGGCGGCGGTTCTAGCGACCGAGCGGCATGCGGAAAGTGAAGCGGGTCTGTTCCTCGTCGGAGTGCACCTCCAGCATACCGCCATGAGCCTTGGCGATCTGGCTGGCAATGTAGAGGCCGAGGCCGAGACCTTGCATGCTGGGCCGCACTTCGCCGCGATAGAAGGGCTGGAACAGGCGCTTCATGGCTTCGGGCGAGATCGGGTCGCCGCCATTGCTGATGGTGAGCTCGAAATCGTCGGCCGCAGTCGTCGCCGTGACCACGATCGGCGCCGACACGGTGCCATGAGTGATGGCGTTGCCGAGCAGGTTCGAGAACATCTGCGCCATGCGGGCATGATCGACCGCGACCGGCTTGGTGATGTCGAACCGCGTAACGATCTGGCGGTCGGGATGGGCCGCTTTGATTTCGTTGATGACCTGGGCGAGGATGGTTTCGGCCTTGGCATCGGGCGAACGGTCGACATGGATGCCGCCACCCAGTCGTCCACGGGCAAAGTCCAGGACATTGTCGATGAGGCCACTCATGCGCAGCACGCTTTCGCTCATTAGGCGAAGCACGCGCTCGGACTTGGAGTCCGTGACCTGACCGGCGAGGACACGGCGGCCGCCTTCGATCGCGGCCAGCGGGTTGCGCAGGTCGTGGCCCAAAACGGCGATGAATTGCTCGCGCAGTTCGGCGGCATTCTCCGCGTCCAGCAGGCTGGCCTGGCTCGTCGCCAGATCGAAGCGGGAATTGTCGAGATCGGCATTGGCTTGGGTCAGGTCGCTGCGCGACTGGTCCAGCTCGCGCGAGGCGTCGAGGTGAAATGAGATCAGATCGGCAAAAAGCCGGAACATCTCAAGAGCTTCGGAGGGCTTTTTCGGCTTTGGGTCGATGGCGCAAAGCGTGCCGAAAATACTGCCATCCGGCAGGGTGATCGGCACGGCGATGTAGCTCTGCAGACCATAGATCGCTGGCGTGTGGTGGCTTGCGTAAACCGGATCGCTGGCGACTTCATCGATGACGACGGAGCCGCGCAGGTTTTTGACGTCCTGGCACAGGGTCGTCGCGATCGGCAATTCATCGCCGGCTTTCAGGCCGAAATCGATGGTGTCGAGAACGCTGCAAGCGATCCAGCGGTCAGCAGTAACCCGGGCCACCACAAGGAAGCCCATGCCAGTGGCCTTGGCCAAAACCTGCAGGATAACCGGGATAGCCGGGATCCGCTGGATGGCCGCCACGTCGTCAAGAATCTCGTCCAACCTAAGCCCCGAAGCATCGTCCGCGCCACGCTATAGGCGGCGCGGACAAAAGTCACATCACTCCGTGCGCAGCGGCGGAGGTCTGCTTAGTTCAGTGCGGGCGTGGCGAACAGATCGTATTCGTCGTTATCGGTCACCGTGACCGACACGATGTCGCCGATCTTGATGCCGGTGGCATTCGATACGATGACATTGCCGTCGATTTCGGGCGCGTCCCACTTGGAACGGGCAATGACGCGGTTTTCTTCCGGACGGACGTCGTCGACGATGACGTCGATGGTGCGGCCGACCTTCTGCTGCAGGCGGTGGAACGACACGTCCTGCGCCACTTCCATCAACTGGGCGAAGCGCTCGTCCTTGACCTCTTCGGGCACGACGCCGTCGAGTTCATTGGCCGGAGCGCCGGTGACGGGCTCGTATTTGAAGCAGCCGGCGCGATCGATCTCGGCTTCTTCCAGCCAATCGAGCAAGAATTCGAAATCTTCTTCGGTTTCGCCGGGATAGCCGACGATGAAGTTGGAGCGGATGGCGAGATCGGGGCAGATGTCGCGCCACTTCTTGATCCGGTCCAGGGTCTTTTCCTGGTTGGCCGGGCGGCGCATCGACTTCAGCACGTTTGGCGACGCATGCTGGAAGGGAATGTCGAGATAGGGCAGGACTAGGCCCTCGGCCATCAGTTCGATGACCTGGTCGACATGGGGGTAGGGGTAGACATAGTGGAGGCGGGTCCAGGCGCCCATCTGCCCCAGTTCCTTGGCCAGGTCGTAGAACTTGGCCTTGACCTCGCGGCCGCGGTATTTGCTCGTTGCGAACTTGACGTCGACGCCATAGGCGCTGGTGTCCTGCGAGATCACCAGCAGTTCCTTGACGCCGGAGCGGATCAGTCCTTCGGCCTCGCCCAGAATGCCGGCAGCGGGGCGCGAGACAAGATCGCCGCGGATTTGCGGAATGATGCAGAAGGAGCAGCGATTGTTGCAGCCTTCGGAAATCTTGAGATAGGCATAGTGGCGTGGGGTGAGCTTGAGGCCGCTTTCCGGCACGAGGTCGACAAAGCGGTTCGGCACCGGCGGCAGGTGCTGGTGCACGGCCGACACCACGCTCTCGTACTGATGCGGACCGGTAATGGCGAGCACCGAGGGGTGGGTCTCGCGGATCAGGCCTTCCTCGACGCCAAGGCAACCCGTAACGATGACGCGACCGTTCTCGTTAAGCGCTTCGCCGATCGCCTCGAGCGATTCCTGCTTGGCACTGTCGAGGAAACCGCAGGTGTTGACGAGAACGATGTCGGCCCCCGTAGTCGCGGCTGAACGAATAGCCCTGCGAGCGCAGGGTCGTCATGATACGCTCGCTGTCGACCAGCGCCTTGGGGCAGCCGAGGCTGACGAGTCCGATTTTTGGCGCCTGGTTCATGCGCGTACGACGTTCCGAAAATGGGGAAAGGTTGGCGCGTCATACAGAAAGTCTGACGGTTACGCAATGTGACCGTCTCATCAAGGATGGCGGAGCAGACCTTCGCGCAGCGGGAAGCGCAGGCGCTTGAATGTTGCGTTTAGCGAACAGTGCATCCCGATTTTAGCCAATTCCAAGCACTTTGCGGATATCACAGGTTAGTTCAGCGTCGATTCCAGACGCGCATCATGGAGCATTCCTTTGTTCGATCGTCTCTCCGCATACGCGCCGCAGGCCCTCGCCGTGCTGCGCATCGTCGCCGCGCTTCTGTTTATCGAGCATGGCACGCAGAAGCTGTTTGGCTTCCCCGTTCCTGCCATGGGCCCGACCGAGGGCCTGATGCTGGTTGCCGGCATTATCGAGCTGGTGGCAGGTCTCTTGATCTTTATCGGCTTCTTCACCCGTCCGGCTGCCTTCATCGCTTCGGGCATGATGGCCGTCGCTTACTTCATGGTCCACTTCCCGATGAACTTCTGGCCGGTGGGCAATGGCGGCGATGCTGCCGCGCTCTTCTGCTTCGTGTTCCTCTACCTGGTTTTTGCCGGCCCGGGCGCCTGGAGCATCAACAAGAAGTAAGCTTTTTCAGCTCCTCTTGAAAAACGAAGGCCGCCTCATCGGGCGGCCTTTTTGTTTCAGGTGATCGAATTCGGCGGCGTTCGCTTGGCAGTCCGGCGCGGCTTGAAGGTTTCGCCGGGCTGGGTCGAAGGCTCGCGCAGCGTATCGCCGGTCGAATAGGGCACCGGGTCGGTCGCCTCGCTCAGATATTCATCGGCTTCGGCATAGTCGCTCTCGTCGCCCGCCTCGGCCAGATCGCGAATGGCGTCGCGGACTTCATCGAGCAGCGAAGCCGACAGCCGCGTGCGCTGGACGGTGTCGCCCGTCGCTTCATGCGACTTGAACCAGACGAGCAGCGCCTCGCAGAGGATGCGCAGGCCGACAAAGCTCAACAGGCCAAAGACCAGGATTTCGAGAATGCCCCAGAGCCCGTCGCCAAAGCCATAGCCGAAGCGGAAGAAGAAGTGGCTGATGGCCCAAAGGAGGATGCCGGCGAGGCCAAGGGCGTAAAAGATCGGCACCAGTTTGGGCGACAAAATCGCATCGAGCCGGAACAAGGTTTGCCGCGTGAGCAGGCGCTTCAAATCATCCAATGTCATCGCAAGATCCTCGATTCCGACAGGTGTGCAAATTGGGCGGCTCAGGCGCCGATGGCAAGACTGGATCGCGCCCGTTCGGTTGGTCCGAACAGGGCTTCGAAACGGCGGCGCAGCACGGAATCGACTTCGGGCAAGGTCAGCAGCAGGCCGAGATCCTCGAACGAGGTGATGCCCTGGTCGCTGATGCCACAGGGCACGATGCCGTCATAGTGGCTGAGATCGGGTGCGACGTTGATGGCGATGCCGTGGAAGGTGATCCACTTGCGCACCCGGACGCCGATCGCAGCGATCTTGTCCTCGCGGCCAAGACCCTTGTCGGGCCGGGCCACCCAGACGCCGACGCGTCCTTCGCGCCGGCCGGCGGTGATGTTGTGCGCGGCTAGCGTATCGATGACCCATTGCTCGAGACCCTGGACGAGGCAACGGATATCGCGGCCGCGCTGGGTGAGGTCGAGCATCACATAGGCCACGCGCTGGCCGGGGCCGTGATAGGTATATTGCCCGCCCCGGCCGGCCGGATAGACCGGAAAGCGCGGGTTGAGCAGGTCTTCGGGTTGCGCCGACGTGCCAGCAGTATAAAGCGGCGGATGCTCCAACAGCCAAACAGCCTCCGGCGCCTCGCCTGCGGCAATGGCGGCAACGCGCTCGTCCATCATGGCCAGCGCCTGCTCATAGTCGAGGGTCACGTCAAAAATGCGCCACTCGACGACCTTGCCGTCTTCGCGCAACAGTTTGGACCGATTTTGGCACGCTTCGTTCACTGCCGTTAACACTTCCATAACCACGACTGCCCGACTGTGGAGCCCATCGAATCCGCCTTTTGGCACCAAGGCCCAGCCCCTTATCTATGAGCACCCTGGACAATATTGAAGTCGATATCACCGTGGAACTCGGCGCCACCACCATGCCGATCCACCACCTGCTGCGCATGGGCCGCGGCGCGGTGATCGAACTGGACGCCACCGAGCACGATCCGCTGCGCATCTATGCCAACAGCACCCTGATCGCGCAGGGGGAAGTCAATGTCGAAGAGGGGCATTTGAGGGTGGTGGTCACGGAAAAGGTATTGCGGCTCGGCTAAGCTGGAAAGTCACCCCTCCCGAGCGCCGCTAAGGTGCTAGGCACCTAAGCTCTGCTAGCCCTCCCCTCTGAGGGGGAGGGTAGGCTGCACTCTCTTCACAAACTCGGCGCTCACCTTCCCCCTCAGAGGGGAAGGCAAGCGGAGCTTAGCCGCAGGCTTAGCGAAGCTCGGAAGGGGGTGCCTTTCTTCTCTCTCCACAACCTCAGACGATTTCCCGATTTAACCGCTTGAGGTTACGAACGAGCTTTGCTACATCCCCACTCGCTCCGGCGCCTTCGGGTTCCGGCGTTCTACCTGACACGTGCGGTCGTGGCGGAATTGGTAGACGCGCAGCGTTGAGGTCGCTGTATCGCAAGATGTGGAAGTTCGAGTCTTCTCGACCGCACCAGTCACCTGAGTGACGAACAAGAAGCTGCCGCAAGGCGGCTTTTTTGTTGTCTGGCTTTAGGTGGCGCCAGCCTCCTTTACGTCGAGCTTTGGCGATTTAAAGCCCATGGCGATCCAGGCGGCGAGCAGCTTGCCGTAAAAGCCCGCGGTGGTCATGCGCCTGCCGGGAGCGAATCGTCGAGCTTGGTGCCGTCAGGCACGTCAGCTGTTTGCGTGCGAATCTGCATCGCCGGGCGAGTCGCGTCGGGCCAGAGGCTGGCGTAGAGACTGAGCCAATGGCCGCCCTGAAATTCCACGAAGACCGGCGTGTTGCAGCAGGTGGTGACGGTGCGCCGCGTCGGGGCTTTGTCCGAAAGCCGATAGGCGCGGAGCAGGGAGGTGCCGTCTGGGAAGCGGACGCGGTCCTTGCGGTAAAGCACATAGGGCGTGCCGCCATTGGGCGCTTGAATTGGTGTCGTCGTAGGAAGCCGGCCGGCTGCCGTGCGGCAGGAGTTGCAATGGCACTCGGCTGTGATGAAGGGTTCGCCGCTAAGTTCGACGTGGAAGCGGCCACATTGGCAGGCGAGGGTGGTCGTTTGGCGCAAGGTCTTTCCTTTCAGCGATCGTCACTGCGACGAGCGAGGTCGACCCAGTCAGACATCGGCTTGCTTACTTTCGCAGCCGTTCCGGTGCCTTGAATGTCCAGGCGTCTTCGAGCTTGAGCGCCAGTTCCTCGTCGCTGATCTGGTCGAGCCGGACGAGCACCGCGTCGTATCCAACATAATGATCGGTCTCGAAAAAGATCTCGGGCGAGATTTCCATCAACAACACCTTTTGGTCCACCGGGCACTGCAACACGGCCGTCGTGTCGTCCAGCATGCGCACGAAGGCATTTCCGGCGACCTTGAGGGCAGGGGTCGAGTAGCTCGTCGACTGCTCCACCTCCCGCAGCCCCCGCGCCTCGGCGAGCCGTGCTATGCGGGCAAAATGCTGGTCGGCCATGGCCTTCTCCCGATTGGCAAAAAGCGACCGGCCCAGTCTGGCGCATCGGGCGGTGATTGGCTACAGCTTGCTTCGCCCCCGAAACCAATGCGACACGCAAAGGGCTCCCAAATGAGCGACGACTTCGACATGGCGACCGGCCCGGAAGCCGGGATGGACGATGGCGCCTTCCGCACGGCGGAGGGGCGGATTAGCCTGCTTTGGCTCGAGCGCCTGCGTGCTTATCTCGAAGCTGGCCGCGACGAGGACGTCGCGCTGGTCATGGAGCCGCTGCACAGCGCCGATATCGGCGACGTGCTCGAACAGCTCGAGCCTGCCGAGCGCATTGCCCTCGTGGTCATGCTCGGTGATCGCTTCGACTATTCGGCACTGACCGAGGTCGACGAAAGCATTCGCCTCGAGATCATGGAGGCGCTGCCCAACGCCGAAATCGCCCGCGGCGTTGCCGAACTCAGCAATGACGATGCGGTGTTTCTGCTCGAGGATCTCGAGCCGGAAGACCAGCACGAAATTTTGTCGGCACTGCCGACTTTCGAGCGGCTGAAGCTCAAGCGCAGCCTCGATTTTCCCGAGGATTCCGCCGGGCGGCGGATGCAGACCGATTTCATTGCCATCCCCCATTCTGGACGGTGGGACAGACGATCGACTACCTTCGGGCCGAACAGGATCTGCCTGAGGAATTCTACCAGATCTACGTGGTGGACGCCGGCTACAAGGTCCTGGGAACGCTGCCGCTCGACAAGTTCCTGCGCACGCCGCGCTCGGTCAAGATCGACACGATCATGAACACCACCTTCGTCCTGGTGAAGGCCGAAGAAGACCAGGAAGAAGCCGCGCGCAGCTTTGAGCGCTACGACTTGGTGGAAGTGGGCGTGGTCGATGAGAGCGGCCGTCTGGTGGGCGTGCTCACCATCGACGACATCGTCGACGTGATCCAGGAAGAAGCCGAAGAAGACATCCGCCTCATGGCGGGCGTGGGCGACGAAGACGTGTCCGACACCACGGTTGACACCGTGAAAAGCCGCGCGCCGTGGCTGGCGGTCAATCTGGTCACCGCCGTGCTCGTTTCCTACGTGATCGGGCTCTTCAACGCCACGATCGAGCAGATGGTAGCGCTGGCGGTCCTGATGCCGATCGTGGCCTCCATGGGCGGCAATGCCGGGGCGCAGACCATGACCGTGACGGTGCGCGCACTGGCCACCCGCGAAATCGAAGGCGGTCGCGTGCGGCGCCTGATCCGCCGCGAAATGGTTGTGGGCATTTTCAACGGCGCCATTTTCGCGATCCTGATCGGGCTGATCACCTGGCTGCGGTTCACCAATGCTGGCCTTGGCGTGGTGATCGGAATGGCCATGGTCATCAACATGATCGTGGCCGGGACCTTCGGCATTTTGATCCCGCTGACGCTCGACAAGCTCAAGGCAGACCCGGCGATCGCCTCGGCCGTGTTCGTCACCACCGTCACCGACGTCGTCGGTTTCTTTGCCTTCCTCGGCATTGCAGGCCTTTGGTTCGGCCTGTTCTAGCCGAGTTTTCCACCGTTACGGGTGTTGCAGATTGGGCGCTTGCTTCCTAATTGACCTCTCGTTAACGTTTTGGAACCGGTCAGCCTCGTTGCGGATTTCTAGGCTGATCGAGTGGCTGCAAGGAGCGAGCGATGCGAACTCAACCGAAGGCCAATATCTGGCACACTGTGAGTTGGACTGCTGTTTGCCTCATGTCCATGGGGCTGGTTGTTTCCGTGATAGCCGGCGGCTAATGCCCGCCAGAAGACGGTGAATACAAGAAGGGCGCTCAACGGCTGGGCGCCCTTCGTCTTGAACGCTAGGACATTCGATGAAGCTCTTGATCGGGAATCGCAATTACTCCACCTGGTCGCTGCGCCCCTGGCTGGTGCTGCGCCACTTCGACATTCCGTTCGAAGACGAGGTTCTGCAGCTTTCGGGCGAAGGCTGGCGCGAAACGCTGGCAAAGCGCTCGCCCACCGGCAAGGTGCCTGTGCTGATCGATGGCGATCTCGTGGTCTACGAAACGCTGGCGATCATCGAATATCTGGCCGATGTCTTTCCGGAAAAGCAGATATGGCCGGCGGATCGATATGACCGCGCCCTGGCACGCGCCGCTGCGTCCGAGATGCATGCCGGCTTTACGGCACTGCGCAATCACGCGCCGATGAACCTGCGGGCCTCGCATCCCGGTAAGGTCGATGCCGATGCGGTGCGCAAGGATCTCCATCGCGTCGAAACGCTCTGGGGCGAGTTGCTGACGCGGTCGGGCGGGCCTTACCTCTTCGCCGAGTTCACCGCTGCCGATGCGATGTATGCGCCCTTGGCGACGCGGCTCCGTACCTATGACCTTCCTGTTTCGGACACAGCGGCGCGCTATGTCGAGGCAATCTATGCCCTGCCGGCCTTTCAGGATTGGCTGAGCCAGGCACTGCAGGAGCCATGGGTCGTCGATGATGACGAGATCGACGTGATCCAGGGCCGCGTGGCGCCGGGAACCATCGCATGATCCATATGGTCAAGCTCTGCGTCGGCGTCGCCAGCGTCGAGGAGCTCGAAAGCTATCGTGATGAACGTGCGCATTGGTGGGACGCCGATTACGGCGAGGACGTGCATGTGCACCGCACCCGCATGATGCCCAAACGCCGCGAAGAGATGGAAGGCGCGGCCTCGATCTATTGGGTCATGTCCGGCCAGATCGTCTGCCGCCAGCCAATCCTGCGGCTGACCAAGTTCACCGATGCCGAGGGCAAGGATTATTGCGACATCGTCATGTCGCGCGACATGATCCGCACCGTCCCATACCCCAAGCGCCCCTTCCAGGGCTGGCGCTATCTCCGCGCCGAAGACGCACCGCCCGATGTGGGCGCCAACGAGAACGGCAATTCGATGGAGATCGCGGCGGAACTGGAACGGATGGGGCTGCTATAGGCTCCACTCTTGTGGCTCCACCCCACCCTCAATCCCTCCCCCTCAAGGGTAGGGAGGCGATGAACATCGGCCGTTGCTGAATTGATGGATCAGCTCCTGCGCATCCCTCCCCTTGAGGGGGAGGGAACGAGGGTGGGGTGGGGGCGCTTGCGCTGGCTACTCCGCCGCCCGCGTCGCATAATGCGGACGTCGGTCCATCACTTCCTTCAAGAAGTGTCCCGTATGCGAGCCCTTGACGGCCGCGACCTCTTCCGGCGTGCCCATGGCGACGACCTGGCCGCCGCCATCGCCGCCTTCGGGGCCCATGTCGATGATCCAGTCGGCGGTCTTGATCACTTCGAGATTGTGCTCGATGACGATCACGGTGTTGCCGCCGTCGACCAGCTCATGCAGCACTTCGAGCAGCTTGGCCACGTCGTGGAAGTGAAGACCTGTGGTTGGCTCGTCCAACATATAGAGCGTGCGCCCGGTAGCGCGCTTGGAGAGCTCCTTGGAAAGCTTGACGCGCTGCGCCTCGCCGCCCGAAAGCGTCGTCGCTGGTTGGCCGACCTTCACATAGCCGAGGCCCACGCGCTGCAGCGTGGCGAACTTGTCGCGGATCACCGGCACGGCCGAAAAGAATTCGCATCCCTCGTCAATGGTCATGTCAAGGATGTCGCTGATCGACTTGCCCTTGAACTGCACTTCCAGCGTTTCGCGGTTGTAGCGCTTGCCCTTGCAGACGTCGCAGGTGACGTAGACGTCCGGCAAAAAGTGCATTTCGATCTTGAGGACGCCGTCGCCCTCGCACTTTTCACAACGGCCGCCCTTGACGTTGAAGCTGAAGCGACCTGGGCCATAGCCGCGCGCCTTGGCCTCGGGCAGGCTCGCGAACCACTCGCGCAGTGGCGTGAAGGCGCCGGTGTAGGTCGCCGGATTGGAACGCGGGGTGCGTCCAATCGGCGACTGGTCGATGTCGATGACCTTGTCGAGGAATTCGAGCCCGGTCAGCGCCTCATGGGGGGCAGGAACGACGCGCGCGCCGTTCAGCCGGCGAGCTATGGCCTGGTACATGGTGTCGATCATCAGCGTCGACTTGCCGCCGCCCGACACACCGGTAATGGCAACGAACATGCCGAGCGGGATGTCGACCGAGACGTTCTTGAGGTTGTTGCCGGTGGCGCCGCGGATCGACAGCGACTTGCCCTTCTTGCCCTCGCGGCGTTCCGCCGGCACCTGAATGCCCATGCGGCCGGAAAGGTATTTGCCGGTCAGCGAGTCGGGGTGCTTGAGGATGTCCTGCGGCGTGCCTTCGGCGACGATATGGCCGCCATTGACGCCTGCACCGGGGCCGATATCGAGCACATAGTCGGCCGTCAAAATCGCGTCCTCGTCGTGCTCGACGACGATCACGGTATTGCCGAGGTCGCGCAGGCGCTGCAGGGTTTCGAGCAGGCGGGCATTGTCGCGCTGATGGAGGCCGATGGAAGGCTCGTCCAGCACGTAGAGCACGCCGGTCAGGCCTGAGCCAATCTGCGACGCGAGGCGAATACGCTGCGATTCACCGCCCGACAGCGTCCCGGAATTGCGCGACATGGACAGATATTCAAGGCCCACATCATTCAGGAAGTTCAGGCGCTCGCGAATTTCCTTGAGGATGCGCTCGCCGATCTGCGACTGCGTCGGCGTCAGCTTGTCGGAAAGATCGACGAACCATTTGCTCGCCACCTTGATCGACATGTCGCTGACCTGGCCGACATGCAGCCCGTCGATCTTGACCGCCAATGACTCGGGCTTGAGGCGATAGCCGCCGCAGGCGAGGCACGGCTTGGCCGACATATACTTCTCGATCTCTTCGCGCATGCCGGCGCTTTCGGTTTCCTTGTAGCGGCGCTCAAGGTTACCGATCACGCCCTCGAAGGGCTTGCTGGTCTTGTACTGGCGCAGGCCGTCGTCATAGACGAAATCGACCGCGGTCTTGCCGGTGCCATAAAGCACGGCGTGCTGGACCTCGAAGGGCAGCTCGTTCCAGGCCGTGCCTGTCGAGGCGCCAAAGCTCTTCACCACCGCCTGCAGGGTCTGCTGGTAATAGGGCGCGCTGGTCTTGCTCCAAGGCAGGATGGCTCCGTCGCGCAGCGACAGCGACCCGTCGGGGACGATCTGGTCGGGATCGATCTTCTGCTCGGTGCCGAGGCCATCGCAGACCGGGCAAGCGCCGAACGGGTTGTTGAACGAAAACAGCCGCGGCTCAATTTCGGCGATGGTGAAGCCGGAAACCGGACAGGCAAACTTTTCCGAGAAGGTGATCTGGCGCGGCGTGCCATCCTCGTTCTTCTCGTCAGCCAATTCGACCAGGGCAATGCCCTCGGCCAGCTTCAGCGCGGTCTCAAAACTTTCGGCCAGGCGGCCGGAAATATCGGGTGACACGACCACGCGGTCGACCACGACTTCGATGTCGTGCTTGAACTTCTTGTCGAGGGCAGGAGCGTCCTCGATCTCGTGGTATTCGCCATCGATCTTGACGCGCTGAAAACCCTTGCGCATCAGGTCGGCCAATTCCTTCTTGAACTCGCCCTTGCGGCCGCGCGCGATCGGCGCGAGCAGATAAAGCCGCGTGCCTTCCGGCAGTTCGAGCGTGCGATCCACCATCTGCGACACGGTCTGCGACTCGATCGGCAGGCCTGTGGCCGGGGAATAAGGAATACCGACGCGGGCATAAAGCAAGCGCAGGTAGTCATAGATTTCGGTGACGGTGCCGACGGTCGAGCGCGGATTGCGCGAAGTCGTCTTCTGCTCGATGGAGATGGCCGGCGAGAGCCCCTCGATGTGTTCCACATCGGGCTTCTGCATCATTTCCAGAAACTGACGCGCATAGGCCGAGAGCGACTCCACATAGCGGCGCTGGCCCTCGGCATAGATGGTGTCGAATGCCAGGGACGACTTGCCCGAGCCGGAAAGCCCCGTCATCACGATCAGGCTGTCGCGCGGCAGCTTGACGTCGATGCCCTTGAGATTGTGCTCGCGGGCACCGCGCACGATGATTTCGCGGTTCTGGCTGGCGGAAGGCTTCATCATATCAGTCCATGGCTCGGGGCACCGTTTGGGTGCGACGGCAAGAGGATCGGGGCTTGGCTTCGGGAGAACCCGACACATAGGAGCCGCAACGGTCACGCGCAAGCCGCGCCACAGCATAGCGGTCCACGGCGTCGCTCACAACTTCGCTGGTGAACACAACCAGAACGATGCGGAGTCGGTCAAGCTGCCGCAGGGCATATGCTGACAAAGCCTGTCAGCAGCACGCCATTGACTCCCGTTAACACTTGGAACAAAGATAGAACAACGATCCTGTTTACAAACCAAGTCAGCAGGAGCAGCCATCATCGCCAGGTTGTATGGTGGCCGCCTTAGTAAGTGAGCGTTCCCGCCATGAGCCGGGGACTGAATAGGAGAAGGCCATGGCTGGCAGCGTGAACAAGGTTATCCTGGTCGGCAATCTGGGCAATGACCCGGAAGTGCGGAACCTGCCGAGCGGCGGCAAGGTCGTGAACCTGTCGGTCGCGACATCGGAAAACTGGAAAGACAAGAATACCGGCGAACGCCGCGAAAAGACCGAGTGGCACCGCGTGGTGATCTTCTCGGAAGGCCTCGCTCGCGTCGCCGAAAGCTATCTGCGCAAGGGCTCCAAGGTCTATATCGAGGGCCAGCTGCAGACCCGCAAATGGCAGGACCAGTCGGGCGCCGACAAATATTCCACCGAGATCGTGCTGCAGGGCTTCAACTCGAACCTGACGCTGCTCGATGGCCGCGGCGATGGCGAAGGTGGCGGCGGTGGTTCGGGTGGTGGCGGTTACGGCAATGAAGGCGGCGGCTTCCGCGGCGTGCGCGACCAGGGCGGCGGCGGGCGCCGGCCGTCAGCCAACGCCCCGGCCTTCGAGCCCGGTGGCATGGACGACGACATTCCGTTCTGAGACGGAGTTGGAAAGGGGCGGCTTGGCCGCCCTTTTTGTTTGCGGCATGGAGGGGGACATGGCGATGGAAGAGACGGCAGGAGGCTCACTCAGCGGCGGCTGCCAATGCGGGGCGGTGCGGTTCTCGTGCACAATGGCGCCGCAGAACGTCCATGTTTGTCACTGCCGCATGTGTCAGAAGGCGGTGGGCGGACCCTTCGCGGTGATCTGTCCCGTGCTCAAGCATGCGTTTTTCGTGACCCGCGGCGAGATCTCGTGGTTCCGCAGTTCCCAACTCGCCCGCCGCGGCTTCTGCCGCGATTGCGGCACGCCGATGATCTTCGACTATCCAGACTACCCCGATATCGGGCTCCTGGTCGGTTGCTTTGACAACCCCAGTCTTGTTCCCCCGGTCGTGCAGTATGGCAACGAAAGCCGCGTTGCCTGGTATGGAGGACTGGCGCATTTGCCGGGAGAGTCGGCGACCTATTCGGTGGATCCCAATGGCTATCTCCCGCTGATCCGGGCCTCCAACCGGCAACACCCCGACCACGATACGGAGGTCTGGCCGCCCGCCGCGTGAGCTTTTTAGCCACGCTCACGGCCAGCCTACGTCTTGGCTTATTTCGAGTTGGCTTACTTCGAGAACGGCACTTCGGCGCGCAGACTGTCGCCGGATTCCGCATAGACCACATCGAATGCCACCTGGATGGCTTCGGGGCTGAGCTTGATCTGCGCAGTGATGTTAAGGTCCTTGCCTTCCTCGTCCTGCTCGCGTTCGCGCAGGTTGAAGGTCAGCGTCGAGCCGCGCTTCTGGCCCACGGCGACGCCGGAGAAGGTGGCATTGGACGTCATCGCCGCTTCGAAGCGCTTGTTGGCATCGACATAGGCCAGCGTGCCAGCGATGGAGAGGGTCGTGCCGGCCAGGGTGCATCGGCCGCTATAGTTGACCTTGTCCTGGTTGCCGTCGCTCAGCGACAGGCGGCAGACGATGGTCTCTTTTTCGGCGCCGGTCACGACGCCGCGGCCGCGCCACTCACCGACATAGGATTTTAGCAGCGCCACGTCAGCCGGCGCAGCCATGGCCGGCGCCGCCGCGCCAGCGGAAAACACGAACGCTGCCAAGGCGAAGGCGCGGGTCATCGGTCCGAAAGTGGTCATTGGCTTTGCGCCTCCAAAAAGCAAACAAGCCCCCGGCTGTTCAGCGACTCTCGCATAACAAATTCAACGGGGCGTTGCGCAGGGATTCTCCTGAAAGTGAACGATCGGCGACACCTGTTCAGGTGGGCCGTGTCGCCGGCCCGCCGGTGGTGTGAGTGTCGGCCGTCGGATCGTCTGGCGTCGGGTCTTCGTCGGCCATGCGAACGCCGATCTTGCCGAGCGGATGGAAGAACTTGCCACCTGCCGCCAGGAGCGCCGGCAGGATGAAAAGATCGCCGATCACCGCAAAGGCCAATGTCGAGACAAAGAGCGTTCCAAACAGCGCCACCTGCGGCAGCTCGGAGAAGGTGACGATGATGACACCGGCGCAAAGGATGATGGTCGTGGCGACTATGGCGCCCCCGATCCGCTCCAGCGTGTGCTTGACGGCGTCGAGATGCGCCAGTCCCTCGTCTCGCCGCGAGTGGAGATAGTGCGAAAGGAAATGCACGGTATCGTCCACCGCCACACCGAAGGCGATGGTGAGCGCAATCACCGTCGTGAGTTGCAGGCCTTGGCCAGTAAAGTAAAGCCACGTCTCGGTGCCCAGCACCGGGAAGAGGTTGGGAATGGCCGAAGCCAGCGCCACGCGGAAGCTTTGGAAGGCGAAGCCGATGAGTCCAAGATTGACCAAAACCGAAATGGTGAGATCGAGCTGGAGGCCGCGCACGATGTCATCGGTCGCAAAGGTGGTGAGGATGCGGAAGCCGCCGACCTCGGCATCGGTGATGCCGGCGGCGCGCAGGTCGGACTGCAGGTCAGAGACCAGTTGCTTTAACACACCGGACTCGATGATCGTGGGCATGAAGCCGGTGACAAGACCTTGCGAGCCATCGTCGGTAACGAACCGCTGCTTCATGAACGGACCGACAGCCTCGAATACCTCTTCGCGGGTAAAACCATTGTCGGTGTAATTGGTCATGCTGGCCGCAGAGATGACCTTGTTCTCGCCCAGCCGCGCCTCGACGATCTCATGCACCTTGCGGATTTTTTCAAAATCCTGCGGGCCGACATTGGGGTCCATCTCAGTCAGCGGCACGCGCACATAGAGCGGGGCAACGCCGCCGACGCCGCTGTCGATCTCCTCCGCCGCCGTCAGCGCCGTGGAGTTGGTCGCAACAAAATCCTCGAAGGAAAAACGCGGCTGGATCAGCGCGTAGGGGATCAGCAGCAGCACGGTGACGACGATGGCGGCGATCGACACCGGGCGGCCGAACCTGCTGGCGATGAACCAGGCCAGGGGCAGGGGGCAGTCAGCACCATGCTCGACTTGGGTGGCGCCTTGAAACCCATGCGCACGGCAAATTTCAGCAGCAGCGGCAAGAACGTCATCAGGCACACGAACAGCAACAAGGTGCCGATAGCGCCGGCCATCGAAAATTCGCGAATACCCTGGCCGGGGGTGAGCGACAGCGAGGCAAAGCTCACGAAGGTGGTGAGCATGGTCAGCGCCGCCGCGGGGCCGACGAGCTTGACCGTGGCATCGACTGCCTTGTTGGGCTCCATGCCGTCCCGCCAGAAGGCTAGCCAGTTGAAGACGAAGAACATGGATTCGGCGAAGGAGATCACCAGCACGAGGGTCGTGACGATGATGGTAAGAAAGGAGAAGGAGCCGAAGGTGAGGAGAATGATCCCCATCGACCACATGACCGCAAGAAACGGCGTCGCGGCGACGATGATGGCACCGAAAAAGGAGCGCAGCGCGAGGAGGGCAATGATGGAGCCGAGCCCGAAACCCCAGACGGTGAACTTGACCTGGTCGTCGACCGCCGCGTTGAGCATTTCCGAGCTCCAGACCGGCGGGCCGGTCAGCTCGATCTGCACGTCTTCGGTCTGGTAGGGGGCGATGGTCTCGCGCAGGTTGGCGATCATCGCCTTGGCGCCATCCTGGCGCACCTTTTCCTGATTGGGGAACATGATCAGCACCACGCCGCTGAGGTCGGGCGTGATCAGGTTGCGCATCATCGGATCGTTCTGCTGCAGGTTCATCAGCGCCATGGCGACCTCGTCGGCCGTCAGCATGCCCTCGGGCACGGCGGGCACGGAGCCGCCGTCGGCCGTGGGCTGGCGCATGGTGAAGGGCGACATGGTGCCCACGGCATAGTCGCTGAGCTCGAGATCGAAGGCGAGGTTACGCACCTGCTCGATCACGTCAGGATCGGCGAGGCGGGGCGAGTTGACGAGAACGTAGATATCGTTCTCGAACGTGCCAAAGGTTTCCGACAGATGTTCGTAGGCGTCGTAATATTGGCCGGAATGGGCATAGACGCGCAGCAGGTCGCCGTCGACATTGGCGCGCGGGATCTGGCTGAAGGCAAGGATCGAGAAGGCGAGGATTGCGAGCGCCACGAGGCGCGGAAACCGCAGGGTCGTCAGGCCAATATATTCAAGGCCGAAGCCGATGGAGCGCTTGTGGGTAACGCGGTCCAGAGCCCGCTTCAAAAAAGAACCAGAAGACACCTAAACCCACTCGCAAATGAGGCGACAATCCGGCGGGGTTCTAAGGTTTTGCGCGGATTGCGTCCAGCACCGGCAAAACAAATCTATGTCTGGTCAAGCAAAAGGGACCCGCCTGTTGCAGCGGGTCCCCGAATTATTAGCCGGCAAGGGCGGCTTTGTTGGCGGTAAGGAAAGCTTCGAGGCTTTCGGGCTCGCGGCCGGTCAACTGCTTGACCGCATCGGTTACCACGGCATGGTGGCCCTGGGCAGCGTCGAGATCGAAGGCGACAAGAAGCTGGGCCATGAAGCTCGGCACGCCTGCCGCCTGAAGGCCACCCAACAATTGCTCACCGGTGAGGGTCACTGCGGTCACCTGCTTGCCTGTGAGCTTGGTATAGAGCGCGGCGACTTCGGCCTGTTGCACGGGTGCTGGGCCGGTGATGTCGAGGATCTGCTTTCCCGTAGCGGTCAGCAGCGCGCCGGCCGCAGCACGGGCCGCATCGGCGCGGGTTACGTAGTTGCGGCCCTTGCCGCCCGTGGCCTCGAAGAGCTGGCCGCTGGCAAGAGCGGAACCGGCGCCAACGATGGTCATGTCGGCATAGATGTGGTTGCGCAGCAGGGTGAAGTCGAGGCCGGAAGCAGCGATTGCCACTTCGGTCCAGTAATGATCGGCAATGCCGCCGGCATCCGCGTTGGGACGGGCGTTTGGCGCAGACGTGTAGGCGAGGTAGCTAACCCCGGCAGCCTTGGCGGCGGCAATGGCAGCGCTCTGCTGCTCGGTGCGGTTTGCCGCAACAGTGCTGATGATCAGCGCCCGATCGACGCCGGCGAAGGCCGACTGGAGCGAGGCGGCGTCGTCAAAATCGAGGCGGCGTACGTCGACGCCGCGGTCGGCAAAGCCGGCAAGTGCTGCGGTGTCGCGCGTGCCCGCGACGATGTGCTTGGCGCCACGGGCAAGCAGCTCTTCGACGACGATGCGGCCGAGATTGCCGTTGGCGCCGGTAACGAGCAGGGTGGAATTGCTGAAGTCGGTCATAGTCTCATCCAATCTTGGCTGCATCGACGCTTGTCTCGCCGGAACCGGGAGAGTAAGTATCGAAAAGAGAGTGTCTATCTAGGCTGCCGTCGAGGCAAAGAAAAGGAGGCACCTTTTCGGCAATACGTTACCTGGAGGTAAGTGCATGTTTGAAGGTCAAGACACCGCCGCAATCTACGTTGCGCGCTGGAATGAAGCCGTGCTTGCGCCCGCTGCTGGACCTTGCCCGGTGCGCGACGTGCTCGACAAGATCGGCGACAAGTGGAGCATGCTCCTGGTGATGACGCTTGCAGCCGGTCCCAAGCGCTTCAACCAGCTGCATCGCGAAGTACCCGACATTTCGCAGAAGATGCTGACGCAAACCCTGCGTGACCTGCAGCGCGACGGCCTTGTCGCCCGCCAGGTTTTCGACACAAAACCGCCTTCGGTCGAATACCGGCTGACGGATCTCGGCCAGTCGCTGATCGTGCCCTTCGGTACCCTGATCGAATGGGCCAACAAGAGCATTCCCAAGATCGAGGCCTCGCGCAGCAATTTCGACCAGGTGAGCTAGCTCGGAAACACCCGGTGCTGGCGCAGGCCGGCAGGGGAGACCGCCTGCTTGCGCTGGCGCTCCGCCGCCTTGCATGTGCGAATGATCCCGCGCACCCGGCGCAGAACCCCGACGCCAATGCCCTCGAGCTTGAGCAAGTCGGAGCCGTCCATCTTGTCAATTTCGCCCAGCGACTTAAGGCCCGCAACCTGAAGCCGCTTGCCGATTCCATCGACATCGCGAAGATCGATGACGGCGATATCCTGCCAGGTCTGAACGCCGCGCAGCCAGGCGCGATAGGTGTCTGCCATCTACTTCTTCTCTTGCCGCAGCCGTCCGAGTTCAAGCACCCTGGAGCCCGAAGGTTTCACAGGAGGTGCCCATGGATCACGCGACGCCCAATCTGCCCTCAGCCGATTTCGACCGCACCGAGCGCTTCTACGCGGCCCTGGGCTTCGCCCGCAGCTGGCGTGACGAGGGCTGGATGATCCTCAAACGCGGGACGGTTTCGCTCGAGTTCTTTTCGCATCCCGATGTCGATCCTGCGACAAGCTGGTTCAGCTGCTGCCTTCGGCTCGACGATCTCGATACGTTCTACCAGACCTGCCTCGTTGCGGGCATCGCCGACACGCGCACCGGCTGGCCACGTGTGCATTCCCCGCGCGTTGAAGCTTGGGGCGGACGCGTCGGCGCGCTGATTGACGAGGATGGAACGCTTCTGCGCCTGATCGGCAATGAGGAGCGCTGATTCACAGCTTTTCCGCCACAAATTAGCATTCTGGCGCGAAATGACCTATCTATGTGTCACGAAAACCAACGTAGAATCACAACGTGACAGATACGCCTGACGACGTGAGCGGCGGGAGCCTTCCGCCTTCCGATATCGCCCCGATCTTTATCACCGACGAGATGCGCAAGAGCTACCTCGATTACGCCATGAGCGTGATCGTGAGCCGCGCGCTGCCCGACGTGCGCGACGGCCTCAAGCCCGTGCACCGGCGTATTCTCTTTTCGATGAGCGAGAACGGCTACGAGTACAACAAGCCGTTCCGCAAGTCGGCCCGCGTCGTCGGCGACGTTATCGGTAAGTACCATCCGCATGGCGATGGCGCCGTCTACATGGCGCTGGTGCGCATGGCCCAGGAATTTTCCATGGGCGAGATGCTGGTCGAAGGCCAGGGCAATTTCGGCTCGGTCGATGGCGATATGCCCGCAGCTATGCGCTACACCGAAGTGCGCATGCAGCGCATCACCAATTCGCTGCTCGACGACCTCGACAAGGATACCGTCAATTTTCGCGAGAACTATGACGGCTCTGAGCAGGAGCCGACGGTTCTGCCGGCGCGCTTTCCCAATATGCTCGTCAATGGCGGCGGCGGCATCGCTGTCGGCATGGCGACCAATATCCCGACACACAATCTGACCGAAACCATCAACGCCGCGCTTGCCGTGCTCGATAACCCCTCGATCCTGACCGAAGAGCTGATCGAATTCCTGCCGGGTCCTGATTTCCCAACCGGCGGCGTGATCCTCGGCCGGGCCGGCATTCGCCAGGCCTACGAGACCGGCCGCGGCTCGATTGTCGTGCGCGGGCGCTCGACCATCGAGGAAGTGCGCAAGGAACGCGAAGCCATCGTCATCACCGAGATCCCATATCAGGTGAACAAGGCGGCGATGGTCGAAAAGATCGCCGAGCTCGTGCGCGAAAAGCGTATCGAAGGCATTGCCGACCTGCGCGACGAATCCTCCCGCGAGGGCATGCGCATCGTTGTCGAGATCAAGCGCGATGCCTTGCCGGACGTGGTGCTGAACCAACTTTATCGTTTCACCGCGCTCCAGTCCTCCTTCGGCTGCAACTTCGTTGCGCTCAATGGCGGCAAGCCGGAGCTGATGAACCTCAAGCAGATTCTGGACGCCTTTATCGCCTTCCGCGAGGAAGTGGTGACGCGGCGCGCGCGGTTCCTCCTTAACAAGGCGCGCGACCGCGCCCATGTCCTGGTCGGCCTTGCCGTTGCCGTCGCTAATATTGATGAGGTCATTGCCCTGATCCGCACCGCGCCCGATCCGGCGACGGCGCGCGAGCAGCTGATGACCCGCCGTTGGCCCGCCGCCGATGTGGCGCCGCTCATCGCCCTCATCGACGATCCGCGTCACCGCATCAACGAGGACGGCACGTTTAACCTGTCCGAGGAACAGGCACGCGCCATCCTCGAACTGCGTCTCGCTCGCCTGACCGCGCTGGGCCGCGACGAAATCGGTGACGAACTGAATGGCCTCGGCGCCGAGATCGAGGACTATCTCGATATCCTCAGCTCGCGCGATCGCGTCCGCGACATCATCCGCACCGAGCTCGAGGAAATTCGCGACCAGTTCGGCACCCCGCGCCGCACGGAAATCTCGGATAACGCTGCCGATTTTGAAGATGAAGACCTCATCGCCCGCGAGGACATGGTCGTTACCGTCAGCCATGCCGGCTACATCAAGCGCGTGCCGCTATCGACCTATCGGGCGCAGAACCGTGGCGGCAAGGGCCGCTCCGGCATGTCGACGCGCGAGGAAGATTTTGTTTCGCGCCTCTTCGTCGCCAATACCCATACGCCGGTGCTGTTCTTCACCAGCCGCGGCATTGCATACAAGCTCAAGGTCTGGCGGCTGCCCTTGTCCGCAGCCAATGCCAAGGGCAAGGCGCTGATCAATATTCTGCCGCTCGAACAGGGCGAGCGCATCACCTCGATCATGCCGCTGCCGGAGGATGAAGCCTCCTGGGGCAATCTCGACATCATGTTCGCGACGACGCGCGGCACCGTGCGCCGCAACTCGCTCGCCGACTTCGTCGAAGTGCGCCAGAACGGCAAGATCGCGATGAAGCTGGACGAGGGCGACGAGATCGTCGGCGTCGAGACCTGCACGGTCAACAACGACCTATTGTTGACTACCGCACTCGGCCAGGCCATCCGCTTCCGCGTCGACGACGTGCGCCTATTCAAGGGCCGCGACTCGATGGGCGTGCGCGGCATTCAGCTGGCCGACAAGGACAAGGTGATCTCCATGGCGGTGATCAACCATTCCGACGCCGATGCCGAACAGCGCGCGGCCTACCTCAAGATGAGCCGGGCAATGCGCGGCGAGGTCGAGGAAGCCGGGGCAGGCGACGAAGGCGATGTGGTCGCCGGCGAACTTAGCCAGGAACGCTATGCGCAGATGGGCGCCTCCGAGCAGTTCATCCTGACCATTTCGGAAAACGGCTATGGCAAGCGCACCTCGAGCCACGAATACCGGATCACCGGCCGCGGCGGTAAAGGCATCGTCGCCATGGCGGTCAACAAGCGCAATGGCAACCTGATTGCGTCCTTCCCGGTGGAAGAAACCGACCAGATCATGCTGATCAGCAATGGCGGCCAGACCATCCGCCTGCCGGTGGGTGGCGACAAGCCGATCGGCATCAAGGGTCGCTCCACCCAGGGCGTCACGATCTTCGATACGGCCGAGGGCGAGAAGGTGGTTTCCGTCGAACGGATCAGCGAGCCGGAGGGCGATGAGCCCGGCGATATCGCCCCCGAAGGGGGCGAACCGATCGCACCGGCCGGGGAATAAAAAAGGGGCGCTCAGGCGCCCCTTTCGTTTGTTTTTGAAGCGGGATCAGGCGGTCTTGCCGTCTTCTTCCTCTTCAAAGGTCACGGCGACATCGCCATTGGCGGAGAGCCGGACTTTGTCGCCTTCGACTTCGGCCACGAGGCCGAGCGAGATATAGTGATGGTGGCCTTCATGGCTGCCTTCGCCGCTGTCCTTCTTGGTCAGCTTGATGCGATCGCCTTCGACATGGTCGACAGTGCCGACATGCACGCCGTCCGCGCCGATCACTTCGGCATGTTCCTTGATCTGATCTGCAATGGCCATTCTGGTCTCCATGGTTGTGCGGAGATAACGCACGAACCCGCCTTTGGGTGCCGCCCCCTTTCTTTCTGCGAACGGGAAGAAAGGCACCCCCTTCCGAGCGCCGCTAGGCTCGTTCCTCGCCAAGCTCTGCTTGCCTTCCCCTCTGAGGGGAAGGTGAGGCCGGTAAGTGTCAAAAGAAGGTGCCACGTACTCAGTCCCACCTTCCCCCTCAGGGGGAAGGCAAGCGCAGCTTAGCCGCTAGGCTTAGCGAAGCTCGGAAGGGGGTGTCGGAGCCTCCACATTCCCGATCTATCCCTCTTATCCCCACACCCAAGCCCCCGTGCCATTCTCCCCATATCCCCGCCACACACGCGGTACCGACGAAGTGCCGGGCGGGGAGACGGGCCGTCCGGGGTCGCCTGGAGGGATGCGTGGATGCCGACACCGGCCAGGTGAGCGTGCGGTTTTGGGGAAATGGGAACTCGCGCACCCGCCTCGAAATCAAGCAATCGCCGTCACCATTGGGTGGGCTGCTCGAGGCGTGCGCACAAAATCCCGATCGTGCGAAGCGGCTTTCGCCTCTTCACTTCCCAAACTCTTCGAGGCGAAAGCCGCTTCCCACCGTGTTCGAACCGGAAGCCCATGGGCTGCCCGGACACTTCGCACGCCTGCGAATCCTTAACGTCGGCCAACCTCTCCTAACGAAACGCTAACCACTATGCCGGTCTCCCCCACTATCATCGTTATCATCCCTGGACGAGAACAAACATGGAACGTATAAGAACATTATAGCAACAAGGGAGATCAAGATGCTGGATTTCATCAAGGACGCTGCCGCCTTCGTTACCCTCAGCGCCTTCACCATTGGCTCACTGACCTGGATGGATCTGCTGACCCACCTCGCGTGATCGTCTGTGGATTGATCGCGGCGCGGTTTGACCCGGCGCGCTCAGTCCAACAGAGTCGGATCAGGAGATCTTCATGCGCGGCCCCGGCTTTATCCATCTACACGTCCACTCTGCCTTCTCCCTGCTCGAAGGCGCGGTGCAGCTCGAAACGATTCTGAAGCTTGCCGCCGAAGACAAACAGCCGGCGCTCGGCATTGCCGACACCAACAATCTATTCGGCGCGCTGGAATTTTCCGAGAAGGCGACCAAAAAGGCATCCAGCCACTGATCGGCGTCGAGCTTGCCGTCGATTTTGCCGCTGCCGAGGAGCGGATCAGCGAACGCGGCCATGCGGCCTGGACCGGCAAGTCTTCGATCGTGTTGATGGCGCAGTCGGAAGGCGGCTTTGCCAATCTCTCGCGCCTCGTCTCCCGCGCCTATATGGAGAGCGATGATGGGCTGGCTCGCGCCAAGCTCGACTGGATGACGCCGGATGCCTTGACTGGCCTCATCTGTCTCTCGGGCGGCCCGGAAGGCGCCATCGACATGCCCTTCGCTCATGGGCAGGATGCCAATGCCGTCCGCCGCCTCGATCGGCTGGCAGACCTTTTCGGCGACCGCTTCTATATAGAGCTGCAGCGACATGGCCGTCCTCAGGAGGCCGCGGTCGAGCCGCGCCTTGTCGATTACGCATATCGCAAGGGCATTCCGCTGGTCGCGACCAACGAGCCCTTTTTCAAGACCGCCAAGGAATTCGAAGCGCACGACGCTCTGCTCGCCATTGCCGGTGGGTCGGTGCTGGCGCAGACCGAGCGCCGCAAGCTCAACGATCAGTATTTCTTCAAGACGCGCGCCGAGATGGTCGAGCTGTTTTCCGATCTCCCGGAAGCGCTCGACTCAACGATCGAGATCGCCAAGCGAGTCGCCTTCCGGCCGCGCACCCGCGGGCCCATCCTGCCCAAATTCGCCGCCGGCTCGCACGATACCGAAGACGAAGTCGTGGCCGCCGAAGCCGCCGAGCTGCGCCGCATTGCGGTCGAGGGGCTCGACAAGCGCATCGCGACCACCGGCATCGCTCCGGGCAAGACCGAGATCGAATATCGCGAGCGGCTCGATTTCGAGCTCAAAGTCATCGAGAAGATGAAATTTCCCGGCTACTTCCTGATCGTGGCCGACTTCATTCAATGGTCCAAGGCCCATGACATTCCCGTCGGCCCGGGCCGTGGCTCGGGTGCCGGTTCGCTTGTGGCCTACGCCACCACCATCACCGACCTCGATCCCCTTCGTTACAACCTGCTGTTCGAGCGCTTCCTAAATCCGGAACGTATCTCGATGCCGGACTTCGACATCGACTTCTGCCAGGACCGGCGCGAAGAAGTCATCGACTACGTCCAGGACAAATACGGCACGAGCCAAGTCGCGCAGATCATCACCTTCGGAACGCTGCAGGCGCGCGCCGTTTTGCGCGACGTCGGCCGCGTGCTGCAGATGCCCTATGGCCAGGTTGATCGCATCTGCAAGCTCGTGCCCGCCAATCCGGCCGACCCCTGGTCGATCGAGCGCACCATGAATGAGGTTCCGCAGTTCAAGCAGATGGCGGAGGATGACGAGACCGTCGCCCAGCTCGTCGAGATCGCCAAGTCGCTCGAGGGGCTATTCCGCCACGCCTCGACCCATGCCGCCGGCATCGTCATCGGCGATCGGCCGCTGCAGGAACTGCTGCCGCTCTATCGCGACCCGCGCTCCGACATGCCGGTTACGCAATACAACCTCAAATGGGTCGAGCCCGCGGGTCTGGTGAAGTTCGACTTCCTCGGTCTTAAGACCCTGACCACTATCCGCTACGCTGTCGACATGGTCAAAAAGCGTGGTGTCGAGCTCGATATCGACGCGATCCCGATCGAGGACGCGGCGACCTATAAGCTCTACGCCCGTGGCGATACCTACGGCATCTTCCAGTTTGAATCCGCCGGCATGCGCCGCGCCCTGATGGATCTCAAGCCTGACCGCATTGAAGATCTGATCGCCATGAATGCGCTCTATCGGCCGGGCCCGATGGACAATATCCCTAGCTTCGTTGATCGAAAGCACGGCCGCGAAGATGTGGCCTATCCCCATCCGACGCTTTCCACCGTCCTCGACGAGACTTATGGCATTATCGTCTACCAGGAGCAGGTGATGCAGATCGCCCAGCTCCTATCCGGCTATTCCCTTGGCGAAGCCGACATGCTCCGCCGCGCGATGGGCAAGAAGGATCGCGCCGAAATGGACCGCCAGCGCGTCCGTTTCCGGGAGGGTTCGGCAAAGGAGGGTGTTAAGGAGTCGCTCGCTGACGAAATCTTCGACCTCCTGGCCAAGTTCGCCAATTACGGCTTCAACAAATCCCACGCCGCCGCCTATGCCTGGGTGAGCTACCAGACGGCCTATCTCAAGGAACATTTCCCGCACGAATTCTACGCCGCCTCGATGACCCTCGACATGGCACAGACCGACAAGCTGTCCGACTTCCGCCGCGAGGCAGGCAAGAAGGGCATTGACGTCGTGGCGCCCTGCGTCAACACCTCGGAAGTGGTCTTTTCGGTCAAGGATGACCGCATTCATTATGGCCTGTCGGCCGTAAAGGGCGTCGGCCGGGCCATGGCCGAGCATATCGTCGAAGTGCGGGGCGATAAGCCATTCAAGGATCTCGGCGACTTTGCCCATCGCGTCGATCCGCGCGTCCTCAACAAGCGCACGCTCGAAACCCTGGTCAATGCTGGTGCCTTCGATGCCCTGGTGCCGCGTCGCGAAGTGGCCTTTGCCGCGGTGGAATCAGTGATTGGCACCGCCCAAGCGCTGACCAGCGAACGTAACGAGGGCCAATGGAACATGTTCGCTTCGGCAGAGCCCGAACCCTTCCGCCTGCCCACCGGTGTTGCCGCCTGGAATTCCACCGAGCGCGCCGACCGCGAGCTGGCCGCTATCGGCTTTCACCTGTCGGCGCATCCGCTCGATGCCTATGCCGATCTCTTCGAAAAGCTCCGTGTCCAGCGCTGGAGTGATTTCGAGCGGGCCGTGAAGGACGGCGCCGGGGCAGGGCGCCTAGCCGGCACGATCGCATCCCGTAACGATCGGCGAACGCGTAAAGGCACGCCGATGATGATCCTGACCCTGTCGGATCAAAGCGGTACCTTTGAGTGCATCGCCTTTTCGGAGCAGATCACCCAGTTCGGCTCGATCCTGCAGCCGGGCAATTCGGTCATTCTGGAAGTTGGCGCCCAGGAGCGCGCCGAAGGCATCAGCCTCATGCTTAATGGCGCCAAGCCCATCGAAGGGGCCGCCGAAAGCATCAATCGCCAACTCACCATCTTCATGGCTGACACCAAGGCGCTGGCGCCCACCAGTGCCCAGCTCAAGCGCGGCGGCAATGGCACGGTCAACTTCGTGGTCATCCGCGAAGGCGGCGCCAAGGAATACGAGATTGAGCTGCCGGGCAAATACAATGTCACCGCCGAGGTGGCGGGTGGTATAAAGGCACTGGAAGGGGTGACCGACGTCCGTTTCGCGTAACCAGGCGCTTACCGAACATAAACGCAGGAGAGGCGAGCCGGCCAGCCCATCCTCTCCTGCTTGAGGGCTTTCACCCCTGTCCCCACGTCATTGGCGCGGGTCTATGCCTGATTAATGTAAGTCGGTTTGCGGCAGTTCCGTGACGCGTTAACGATTGTGGCGGCGCCTCACGGCACTGTGTCTGCCGCAGGCTCGGGCATGGTGGGTTGCCAAAACGGGAGCCTTCCCCTATATCGCCCCTGCGTTCGGCATCGTGCCGCACGTGATTTCACACATGAAGCAGGCTTTCCCCCGCGGAAATCCATCCGGTGGCGGTTCGTCCGTCGCAAGGCTTCGTGGAGGCATCAACCGGTAAAGGAGCAGCCCATCATGGCACTGCCAGAATTCTCCATGCGTCAGCTTCTCGAAGCTGGCGTGCACTTCGGCCACCAGAAGCACCGCTGGAACCCGAAGATGGAACGCCACATTTTCGGCGTTCGCAACGACATTCACATCCTCGACCTGTCGCAGACCGTCCCGGCTCTGCAGCGCGCTCTTCAGCTCGTCAGCGACACCGTCGCCGATGGCGGCCGCGTCCTCTTCGTCGGCACCAAGCGCCAGGCTGCCCCGCTCGTTGCCGACGCTGCCAAGCAGTCGGCACAATACTATGTCAACTCGCGTTGGCTCGGTGGCACGCTGACCAACTGGCAGACCATTTCGAACTCCATCTCGCGTCTGCGCGAACTGGAATCGATGAGCGACGCCGACCTGGCGCTCCGCACCAAGAAAGAGCGCCTGATGATGTCCCGTGAACAGGAACGCCTCGAGCGCGACCTGGGCGGCATCAAGGACATGGGCAACGTTCCGAGCCTCCTGTTCGTGATCGACACCAACAAGGAAGCGAACGCCATCAAGGAAGCCCGTCGCCTCGGCATTCCGGTGATCGCCATCGTCGACACCAACTCCGATCCGGACACCGTCGACTACGCCATTCCTGGCAACGACGACGCCTCGCGTGCCCTCGAGCTTTATGTCTCGCTGATCTCGCGCGCTGCCCTTGACGGCATCGGCCGCTCTTCGAGCGCTCTCGGCACCGATCTTGGCGCTTCCTCGGAAGCTCCGGCTGAAGATCTGCCGGCCGAAGGCGAAGCCGCCGTCAACTAACTTTCGTCAAGGCGTGCCTTCCTGCGGAGGCACGCCGCGTCCGCCTGCCGGACTATCCCCTACACACACGTGGCTCCGCGAGGGGCCGCCAAGAGGTGAACCCATGGAAATCACTGCTGCAATGGTCAAGCAGCTCCGCGAGTCGACTGGCGTGGGCATGATGGACTGCAAGAAGGCTCTGGCCGAAACCAATGGCGACATGGAAGCTGCGGTCGATTGGCTGCGCACCCGTGGCCTCGCCAAGGCCGCCAAGAAGGCGGATCGCGTCGCCGCTGAGGGCCTCGTCGGTGTCGCAACCGCCGGCACCAAGGCTGCTGTCGTCGAAGTCAACTCGGAAACCGATTTCGTTGCCCGCAACGAGCAGTTCCAAAACATCGTCGGCTCGGTTGCCAAGCTTGCCCTCGACGCCGATGGCGACGTCGTCAAGCTCGGCGAAATGCCGTTCCCCGGCACGGGCCACTCGGTTTCCGCCGAGCTCACCGAAGCCATCGCTAAGATCGGCGAGAACATGAACCTGCGCCGCACCAAGACCGTCTCGGTCTCGGATGGCGTCGTGGAAAGCTACATCCACAATGCGGTCAAGTCCGGCATGGGCAAGATCGGCATTCTGGTGGCGCTGGAATCGACCGGCGACAAGGCTGCTGCTCTCTCCGCCCTCGGCAAGCAGCTTGCCATGCACATCGCTGCTGCGCAGCCGCAGGCTATTTCGCCTGACGAACTGGACCAGGACGTTGTTGCCCGCGAGCGCGCCATCATCCTCGAGCAGGTCAAGGAATCGGGCAAGCCCGCCGAGATCGCCGACAAGATGGTCGAAGGCCGCATGCGCAAGTATTTCGAGGAAGTAACGCTCCTCAGCCAGGTGTTCGTGATCGACGGCGAGACCAAGGTCGCCGACGCCATCAAGAATGCGGAAAAGGATGTCGGCGCGCCGATCAAGCTGACCCAGTTCGTGCGTTATGCCCTGGGCGAAGGCATCGAGAAGGTCGAGACCGACTTTGCTGCCGAAGTCGCTGCTACCGCTGGCGTCAAGTAAGCTTTTTGCAGGCGGGCCTCCGGGCCCGCTTGCTGCTCTTTTATCCCCAGGGATAAAATCGAGCGCTACTATCTCTTCTTTTCTTATGCATCTTCGCCTTCTGTTGAGGGTTGATTTGCCATAGGGTCGGCCGGTCTCCGGAGTCGGCGGCCTTCCAAGCATTTTCTAAGGGGTTTGCCGATGCCGTCTGCCTATAAGCGCATACTGCTCAAAGTTTCGGGCGAGGCGCTGGCGGGAGACAATTCCTTCGGCATCGAACCGCCTTTTCTCCAGGGCATTGCCAAGCAGATCGCCGACGTGGCGCGCACCGGAACGCAGGTCGCCATCGTCGTTGGCGGCGGCAACATCTTCCGCGGCATGGCAGGTGCAGCGGATGGCACCGATCGCGTCACCGCCGATCTCATGGGCATGCTGGGCACCATGATCAATGCCCTGGCCCTCAGTAATGCCATCAGCCGGCAAGGCATGAAGTCCAAGCCCTTCAGTGCGGCTACCATGCCCTCCGTTGCCGATACCTTCACGGCGCGCGATGCCAAGCAGGCGCTCGAGGAAGGCTTCGTTGTCGTCCTGGGTGGTGGCACCGGCAATCCGTTCTTCACCACCGATACGGCCGCAACGCTTCGCGCCATCGAGCTCGAATGCGACGTGGTGCTCAAGGGTACCAAGGTCGACGGCGTCTATACGGCCGATCCGATGAAGGACCCGACCGCGACGCGCTACACAGCCGTCAGCTATGACGAAGTCATCAGCCAAAATCTCAAGGTCATGGACACGGCCGCATTCGCGCTTGCCCGCGACAACGCCATGCCGATAATCGTATATGCACTCGATGACAAAGCGGGCTTGTCGGGTGTTCTGGAGGGCAGGGGCCTTTCGACGCGCGTCGGCAATCCGCTTTAACGAACACACCTGCTGGCACATCAAGCCGGCAAGCGACTGGAAGGAGACTGGCCATGGCCTACAATCTCAACGATCTCAAGCAGCGCATGCAAAGACCATCGCTTCGCTCAAGGATGAACTGGGCGGCCTTCGCACCGGTCGTGCCAGTGCGACCCTTCTAGAGCCGGTGACGGTTGATGCCTATGGGTCGCGCACGCCACTGAGCCAGGTCGCGACGGTCACCGTTCCCGAGCCGCGCATGCTGTCTGTACAGGTCTGGGATCGCTCGCTGGCCAATGCCGTGGAAAAGGCGATCCGTGATAGCGGCCTTGGCCTTAATCCAATGGGCGAAGGGCAGATCATCCGCGTGCCGCTGCCGGAGCTCAACGAGCAGCGCCGCAAGGAACTTTCCAAGGTCGCGCACAATTACGCCGAAGCCGCCCGCGTTGCCGTTCGCCATATCCGTCGCGACGGCATGGACGCCTTGAAAAAGGCGGAGAAGGACGGCGACATGAGCCAGGACGACGTCAAGAAGCAGTCCGAGCTTGTGCAGAAGGCCACCGATGAAATGGTAAGCGAGATCGACACCATTGTGGCACAGAAGGAAAAGGAGATCATGCAGGTCTAAGACGGCCCGCTGATCTCGCGCCGGGAGGGCGTCGATGGCCGGGGAACCCGCCACCAGTTTGAAGCCTGACACAGGCAGCGGACTTCGCATTCCGCTGCACCTTGGCGTCATCATGGATGGCAATGGCCGCTGGGCCAAGATGCGCGGCAAGCGACGCACCGAAGGCCATGTCGAGGGCGTTAAGACCCTCCGCAACCTCGTCGAGCTTTGCATCAACTACGGCGTTGGCACCCTGACGGTTTTCAGTTTCTCGTCGGAGAACTGGACCCGTCCACCAGACGAAATCTCCTTTATCTTCAATCTGCTGCGGCGCTTCGTGGCGTCCGATCTGCAGCGATTGATCCGCAACAATGTGCGCGTCCGCATCATCGGCACTCGCCGGGGTCTCGAACCTTCCTTGGTGCGGCTGATCGATGATGCCGAGGCCAAGACCGCGCACAATACCGGCCTCAACCTCGTTGTCGCGTTCAACTACGGCAGCAAGGCCGAGATCGCTGAGGCTGCCCGCCATCTTGCGCGCGAAGTTGCCGCCGGTCGGCTGTCGCCGGAAGCGATCGATGAAGCGGCCATCGGCAATGCTCTCTTCACCGCCGGACTCCCGATCCCGATCTGATCATCCGCACCAGCGGCGAGCAGCGGCTGTCCAATTTCCTCCTCTGGCAGGCTGCTTATGCCGAGTTCGTCTTCGTCGAGGAACACTGGCCCGATTTCGACGAGGCAACGTTCAGGCGGGTGCTGGAGACGTTCTCGACGAGAGAGCGGCGCTTCGGCGGTGTAGAGGCGGTCGGACGGTGAGCGCGCCACAGGGCCAATCTCCCGAGCCAATCTCCGCCGCCCGCCGCTCCTGGTCGGATGTCGGAACACGCCTGGCTTCCGCGGCGGTCCTCGTGGCACTGACGGTCGCAGCCTTGTATTTCGGCGGCTACTTCTTTGCGGCCGTGGTGGGTGCGGTCTATGCCGGCGCTTATCGCGAATGGGAGACCATGGTCTCCCGCGCACCGCTGACGCCGCGGGGCATGGTCATCATCGGCCTGGTTGCTATTTCCGGGTTGCTGTACCCGGTCTTCGGCTTGGCGGGGCTGGCTGCTGCCATAGCGGTTGCGCTCGTGGTCGCGGCAACCATGGGGCGGGAAGATTTTTGTGGCGGGCCGCAGGCATCCTGTTGTTCGGCCTGCTGATTCTGGCTTGCTGCTGATCCGCAACACCTCCACGGCAGGCATCTGGGCCGGGGTTTATCTCGGCGTCGTCGTGTGGATGACGGATTCGGCTGCCTTTTTCACCGGGCGTCAGATCGGTGGAGAAAAGCTTGCTCCAGAGATTTCTCCTTCCAAGACCTGGTCCGGTGCGCTGGGCGGGCTCGCACTCGGCACCGGAGCGGGGCTGATCGCGTGGACCGTCCTGACCGATTCCCCGATCTGGATCGGCCTGGCCCTGTCCTGCGCCATCAGCATTTTGGGCCAAGCTGGCGATCTCACCGAAAGCGCCATCAAGCGCCACTTCCGCATCAAGGATAGCGGTGATCTTATCCCCGGTCATGGCGGGCTGATGGATCGTCTCGATAGCCTCACATTTGGCGTCTTCGTGGTGGTAATCGTTGGTCTCTTGCATGCCGGCTTCGGCTCGGTAGCTGAAGGCCTGCTTTATTGGTAGCGCTGCTCCGGTCCGGGCTGCGCCAGTGTCTGGACTGTCGATGATCGATTTCGCCTATTGGCTGCTTTCCTATGTCGTGCCGTTTCTTGCGGTACTGACCGTCATCGTCTTCGTGCACGAGATGGGCCATTATCTGGTGGCACGCTGGAATGGTGTAGCGATCCAGACATTTTCGATCGGCTTCGGGCGGGAATTGGTCGGCTGGAACGACCGCCATGGCACGCGCTGGCGCATTTCGGCCATTCCGCTCGGCGGCTATGTTCGGTTCCTGGGCGACATGAACGAAGCCAGCGTCCCGGATCCTGAAGCCTCAGCCAAGATCGATCCGGCCCTTGCGCCGCGCCTCTTCGTCAACAAGTCCGTGTGGCAACGGATTGCTGTGGTCGCCGCGGGACCCATCGCCAATGTCATCCTGACCTTCTTGATCCTTTACGCGCTGCTGCTCGGCTATGGCCGCTATTCCCCCCGGTCATCGGCGAGGTTTTGCCAGAATCGGTCGCGGCCACCGCCGGTATCGAAAGCGGCGATCGCATCCTTGCTGTGGACGGTTATGCCGTTCGTGGCTTTGAGGATTTCCAGCGCTATGTCGCGACCAGCCCGGAGCGGCAGGTCGCCGTGGAACTGGAGCGCGACGGCGCCTCCCAGACGCTGACGCTGGTGCCCGAAGCCGTCGATGTAGAGGATCGTTTCGGCAACAACCAGCGCATTGGCCGCATCGGTGTCACCCGCGATGTGTCGGAAACCGATGTGACGCTTTATCGGCCGGGTCCGCTCGAAGCCATCGGCATGACCGTCCAGGAGATTCGCTTCATCATCCAGCGCACGGCGGCTTTTCTCGGCGACTTCTTCGTCGGCCGCGGCGATGTCGAGCAACTGGGCGGCCCGGTCAAGGTCGCAAAGGTTTCCGGCGAGGTGGCAACCCTTGGCATCGTCGCTTTGATCAACCTGATGGCGCTCTTGTCGCTCAACATCGGCATCTTCAACCTCCTGCCGGTGCCGATGCTCGACGGCGGACATCTCCTCTACTACCTGATCGAAGCCGTCCGCGGGCGACCCCTCAGCATGAGGACACAGGAGATCGGCTTCCGTTTCGGGTTTGCGCTGGTGATGGGGCTGATGGTATTCACCTTGTTCAATGACACGGTTTTCGCGCATTTCGGCATCTTGCGCTAACCCCTTGTTAACCTTGGTTCGCGAGGTGTTGCACGAATACCAACGGACCAAGGAATTGCTAACCGCGTCGACAAAGGCGCCTTGTTCCTGGTTAAAAAAAGTAAAACACTCCAATGGAGTTAGCTTGGGGGAGCGCTGTGCATGGCGATTCCCTGGGCCGGTCGCAGAAGGCAAACAACAATATGACTCACCCCACCAAGCTGCTGCGTGGCGCGGTTTCCGCGATCGCCCTTCTGGGCGCGGCCCCGATGGTTGCAGGCGTGCCTGTTCTTGGCGTCGTGGCAGTTCAGGCTCAGGAGCAGTTGGTTGCTTCGGTGCTGTTCGAGGGCAATCGCCGCTTCTCGGACGCTGACCTTCTCAAGATGGTCGATGTCTCCGCCTCTGGCGTCTACACCCAGCAGCGTCTCAACGCTGACATCGAAAGCATTCGTCAGGCCTATGATAGCGAAGGCTTCATGTCGGTCGGCGTCACCGCTCGCACCGAAGCCGTGGCGGATGGTCGTGTCCGCGTGATCTTCACAGTCAACGAAGGCGATCGCGCCGGTATCGCGGCCATCAACTTCACGGGCAACAATGCCATCGGCTCCAACAATCTCAAGGGCGCGATCCTCACCAAGGAATCGGGCATTCTGAGCTGGCTGCTGCGCGATGACATGTACAACGAGCAGAAGCTTGCAGCCGACCGCGAGTTGGTTCGTCGCTACTATGCCAATCGCGGCTATCCGGACGTGCAGGTCAATTCTGTGGCCGAGTATGATCCTACCCGTAACGGCTACTTCATCAACTTCACGGTGAACGAAGGCCAGCGCTACGATTTCGGAAATGTCGGTATCGAAACCAGCATCGACGGTCTCAACACCGATGTGCTGCAGCAGCACGGTTCGCACCGGGCAGGGTCGCACCTACTCGATGCAGGACCTGCAGGCCACGATCGAAGACATGGCCTACGAAGCCACGGCTCAGGGTTATTCCTTCGCCGACGTCCGTGCCCGTCTCGACCGCGATGTTGCCACCGGCAAGTTCAACGTCACCTATCTCGTCGATGAAGGTGCTCGTGTTTACGTCGAGCGCATCAACATCACCGGCAATGAGAAGACGCGCGACTTCGTTATTCGTCGTGAGCTGAACTTCTCCGAAGGCGACCCCTTCAACCGCTCCATGGTCATCCGGGGCCGTACGGCCATCCAGGCTCTCGATTACTTCTCCAGCGTCAACGTGACGACCGGTCCGGGTTCTGCGCCCGACAAGATCGTGCTCAACATCAATGTCGAGGAAAAGTCGACTGGTGAATACGGTGCGACGGCCGGTTACTCGACCAGCGACGGCATCCTGGGCGAAGTCTCGCTGACCGAACGCAACTTCCTTGGTCGCGGCCAATACCTGCGTGCTGCCATCGGCGCCTCGCAGAGCGGCCGTACCTTCGACTTCTCCTTCACCGAACCCCGCTTCATGGGCCTCAAGGTGGCGGCAGGCGTCGACGCGTACCACCGCATCTACGAAGAGACCGACAGCAGCTTCTACGGTGCTCAGTCGACCGGTGGTCAGCTCCGTCTTGGCGTGCCGCTCACCAGCTCGCTCAATGCCAGCTTCTTCGGTGGCTATGAGCGCAAGGTGATCACGGACAATACGGGTCCGATCTCGCAGTTCGTGGCCGATGGTCAGGAATTCAACAAGGCGTTCATCGGCTATACGCTGACCTGGAATGGCCTCGATGACATCAAGAACCCGACCGAGGGTCTCTATGCGACCTTCAGCCAGCAATACATTGGCTGGGATCACAACCTGATCAAGTCGGAAGCGCGTGGCCGTTACTTCGTGCCTCTGATCCAGGATAGCGGCATCGTTGCCAGCGTCCGTGGTCAGGCCGGCATGATCAACAGCCTCGATGGCGAAGGCGTCAACGTCGTTGAAGCCTTCTCGCCCGGCTCCCAGCTGGTGCGTGGCTTTGAAGGTCGTGGCTTTGGCCCGCGGACGGCCGCTGGCGAGTTCATCGGCACCACGATGTTTGCTGGTATCTCGGCTGAAATCGAGTTCCCGATCCCCGGCCTGCCGGAAAACTACGGCCTGTCCGGTGCGGTGTTTGCCGATGCTGGTTGGGTGGGTGATGCCAGCGAGATCCTCAATGGCGGCCTTCAGACTGCGACCAGCAACGACCAGCCGCTCCGCACGTCGGTCGGTGCATCGCTGATCTGGGATTCACCGTTCGGTCCGCTGCGTGGCGACGTTGCGCAGACGCTCAACAAGTCGACGGACGATCGGACGCAGCTGTTCCAGTTCACCATCTCGACCTTGCTCTAATAAGAGCAGCGTGACAGACTTTTAGAGCCGCGGGGCGGTAGCGCCGCGGCTCTGGTATTTTGAGTGGCTTTATGGTCGACACCCGATTTCATCGCTTTGCCGGCCCTATCGCCCTCGGTAACCTGCTGGCACAGGTCGGGCAGCCCGATCTTGTTTCGCAGCTGGCAAACCCAGACCTAGTCATTAAAGGTGTGGCCGAGCTCGATCTGGCGGGGCCTAATGAAATCGGTCTTGCTGCCCAGCCTAGCTATATCGAGGAACTGCGCCGCAGCACCGCTGGTGTCGTGGTGGTATCGGCGGCGTTGCGCGAGGCCGTGCCGGAAGCCAGCGTCGCTGTGGTTGCCGACAAGCCGCACAACCTCTTCGCCGACCTCCTCGACTTCCTTTATCCCGACAGCACCCGCAACATCATTGCTGGCACACGCGAAGACCTTGGCGAGAAGCTGATCGAGCGCGACGTTACGATCGGCGCCAATGTTGTCATTGGTGCAGGCGTCGAAATCGGTCGCGGTACGGTCATTGGCGCTAACACGGTCATTGGCCCGGGCGTGACCATCGGGCGCAACTGCACGATCGCTGCCAACTGCAGCATCGATTGCGCGCACCTTGGCAACGAAGTGGTGCTTCATTCCGGTGTCAGGATCGGTACGGAGGGCTTTGGCTGGCTCGACCTCGGGCGTGGCAACCGGAAGATTCCTCAGCTCGGCCGCGTCATCGTTCAGGATCGTGTCGAGATCGGCGCCAACAGCACTGTGGATCGTGGCGCGCTTGGCGACACCGTGATCGGCGACGGAACCAAGATCGATAACCTCGTCCAGATCGGCCACAACTGCCGCATCGGTCGCAACTGCCTGATCGCGGCCATGAGCGGCTTGTCAGGCTCGACCGTTTTGGGCGACGGCGTTCTGGTCGGCGGCGGGGTCGGCACGTCCGGACACATGTCCATCGGTTCTGGCTCGGTGGTCCATGGCCGTGCCGCAGTGACCAAGGACTGGCCGGCCGGCTCCAAGCTTGCTGGCGCGCCGGCGCAAGATATAAGAGACTTCTGGCGTGAAATCGCCGTGATGCGGAAACTGTCCAAGGGGGAAAAGCGGGGATGACCGAGACCATCGCCAAGGCGACTGAACTTGATGCCATGAGCATCGGCGAGATTCTTGAGGCGCTTCCACACCGCTATCCCTTCTTGATGATCGACCGCATCGTCGACATCGACACCGACGAGTCTGCCGTCGGCATCAAGAACGTCACCTATAACGAGCCGATCTTCCTCGGCCATTTTCCGGGCAATCCGATTTTCCCGGGTGTGCTGATCATCGAAGGCATGGCACAAACCGCTGGCGCCATCGTCATCAAGCACGACGCTGACAAGGGCGGGAAAAACATCGTCCTGATGCTCGGTGTCGACAAGGCCAAGTTCCGCAAGCCGGCCGGTCCGGGCGACAAGATCGAGTTCCACATTGCCAAGATTCAGCGCCGCCGCAATGTCGGCCGCTACCAGGCGACCGCAAAGGTCGACGGCAACATCATTGCCGAAGCGGAAATCACCGCAATGATCGTGCCGGCCGAATCTTGAGCGACGCGAGTATCCATCCGACGGCGATCGTCTCGGAAAGCGCGCGGCTCGGGAGCAGCGTTCGCATCGGGCCCTACAGCATCGTCGGTCCTAATGTCGTTCTCGGCGATGACGTCGAGCTCGTCTCCCACGCTGTCGTCGAAGGCAATACGGTCATCGGCAAGGGCACGCGGATCTTCCCCTTCGCGTCGGTTGGCCACGAGCCGCAGGACCTCAAATTCCACGGCGAGGACTCGCGCCTCGAGATCGGTGAACGCTGCACGATCCGTGAAAGCGTCACTATCAACCCTGGTACGCAAAATGGCGGCATGCTGACCAAGATCGGCAATGACTGCCTGATCATGGCAAATGCCCATGTTGCCCATGACGCAATCGTGGGTAACAATGTCATCATGGCCAATTACGTTGGCATTGCCGGCCACGCGTTCACGTCGGCGACAATGTCATTTTTGGCGGCACTTGCGTGATCCACCAGTTCAGCCGCATTGGCTCGCATGCCTTTATCGGCGCGCAATCCATGGTCGACGGCGACGTCATTCCTTACGGCATGGCAATCGGCAATCGCGCTCACCTCACGGGTCTTAATCTTGTTGGCCTGAAGCGTCGCGGTTTCGAACGCGAGTCGATCCATCGCCTGCGCGCTGCCTACCGCCAGATTTTTGCGAGCGAGGGCACTTTGCGCGAGCGGGTGGAAGACGCAGCGGAGCTGTTCAAAGACGATTTCCTGGTGCAGGACGTCGTCCGTTTCATTGCCGAGGCCAGTGATCGCCCCATCCTTCTGCCGCGCAACGGGCAAGAAGCCGAATAGGGCGCAATGAGCACGCCGCTGCGCCTCTTCATCCTGGCCGGCGAACCCTCCGGCGATCGCATCGCGGCTGATCTCGTCAGGCGGTTGAAACAGCGCGTTCCACTCGAGCTTTCTGGCGTGGGCGGAGACGAATTGCAGGGGCAGGGGCTCCATCCGCTCTTTCCTATGTCGGACCTGGCGGTGATGGGCGTTACCGACGTCCTTCTGAACCTGCCGCGATTGCTGTGGCGCCTGGAGCAAGCGGCGCGCGCCATCCTGCGGGCGCAACCGGACATTGTCGTGCTCGTGGATGCTCAGGATTTTTCCAAGCTCCTCGCTCGGCGCCTGCGCTCAAGAGGCTATAGCAAGCCGCTCATCCTCTATGTCGCGCCCTCGGTCTGGGCTCGAAATCCGGAACGGGCAGCAAGGCTAAAGCCGCTCTTCGATGCCGTTTTCGCCGTCCTTCCTTTCGAGCCGTCGGTCATGGAGCGTCTTGGGGGCCACCAACCGTCTATGTTGGCCATCCCTCTTTGGGGGAGAGTTCGAAAACCGGCGAGGTCCACGATAGCGGACCGCTGATCTTGCTTCCCGGCAGCCGGGGAGGGGAACTGCGGCGTCATTTGCCCATCATGAGGGAACTGGCACTGGAGCTCGCTAAACAGCCGAATGTCACCGAGCTGGTGCTGCCAACTCTGCCCAGTTTGCGGGCCCGACTTACCCAGGAAATCCAGAGCTGGCCGACGGCGGTGACCTTGGTAGACGATCGTGTAAAGCGACAGCAGCTTTACAGCAAAGCCATAGCGGCCGTCTGCGTTTCAGGCACGGTGACGCTGGAACTGGCTATGGCCCGCGTGCCAATGGCCGTTATCTACGCCCTCGACGCTCATCAGGCGCGTGTCTTCGAGAGGCTTGGAAAGCCGGCCGTTTCGTTGCCCAATATCATCCTTGGCAGAAACGTGGTGCCGGAGCTGGTGTCTCGCGATCTGTCGAGTGAAATGGTCGGAACCACTTTGCTCGATCTCATCGGCAACAAAAAAGCCCGCCAGGCACAAGTGGATGCCTTTAGCGAGCTTGCAGAACTTATGGAGGCGGGGCAGCCGCCGCATGGGAAGGAGGACCCAGCTGAGCAGATCCTCTCCCTTTGGCGCAATCAGCGGTTGTTGATCGGCTCGTAGTCGCGGGCCGTGGCGCCGTTGTAGAGCTGGCGCGGACGGCCGATCTTCTTTTGCGGATCGCCGATCATTTCCTTCCACTGCGAAATCCAGCCCACCGTACGGGCCACGGCAAAGAGCACCGTGAACATGGATGTCGGGAAGCCGATCGCGTCGAGGATCACGCCAGAATAGAAGTCGACGTTCGGGTAGAGCTTGCGATCGATGAAGTACTGATCTTCAAGCGCGATACGCTCGAGTTCCTGGGCCACCTGGAGGGTTGGGTTGTTCTCGACGCCTAGAATGCTCAGCACTTCCTTGGCGGTCTGCTGCATGACCTTGGCGCGCGGATCGAAGTTTTTATAGACCCGGTGCCCAAAGCCCATAAGGCGGAACGGATCGTTCTTGTCCTTGGCGCGGGCGATGAACTCGGGGATGCGATCGACGGTGCCGATCTCGCGCAGCATGTTGAGCGCGGCTTCGTTGGCGCCGCCATGTGCCGGACCCCAAAGGCAAGCGACGCCTGCAGCGATACAGGCGAATGGATTGGCATCCGAGGAGCCGGAGAGACGCACCGTCGAGGTCGACGCATTCTGCTCATGATCTGCATGGAGCGTGAAGATCAGGTCCATAGCGCGGGCGATCTTGGGATCGACCTTGTATTCCTCGGCGGGCACCGAGAAGCACATGTGCAGGAAGTTTGATGCGTAATCGAGGTCGTTGCGTGGATAAACGAAGGGCTGGCCGACCGAGTATTTGTATGCCATGGCCGCAATGGTCGGCATCTTGGCGATCATGCGGATCGAGGCGATCTCGCGCTGCTGCGGATCGTTGATGTCGGTCGAGTCATGGTAAAATGCCGCCATGGCGCCGACCACGCCGGTCATGATGGCCATCGGATGCGCGTCGCGACGGAAGCCACGGTAGAAATAGTGCATCTGTTCGTGCACCATGGTGTGGCGCGTCACCAGCTGCTCGAATTCCTTGAACGCCTTGGCGTCGGGGAGTTCGCCATACAGCAGCAAATAGCAAACTTCGAGATAGTTGGAGCTCTCGGCCAGCTGCTCGATGGGATAGCCGCGATAAAGCAATTCGCCCTTGTCGCCGTCGATATAGGTGATCGCGCTGTCGCAAGCGGCAGTCGAGGTAAAGCCCGGGTCATAAGTGAACAGCCCCGTTTTGGCGTAAAGCGAACGGATGTCCATCACTTCTGGACCCACCGATCCGCTCAGGATCGGGAATTCATGTGTCTGGTCACCGATGACGAGTTTGGCGACTTTATCGGTCATTAGGCTCTCCTCGATTTGCCCCGGGCGCCGAGGGAAGGGACAGACTTGTCCGGGCGCCGGCCGGCGCTAGGAAAGCGCCGATTATCGATGTGAGAGGTATCAGGTCTTGGCCACACCAAGCAACCAATAGGTAAGTACGACTTATCTATCGGCCACGCGGCGGCATGTGCTGTTTCCGTTGTCAGGCGGCGGTCTGGTCGCCGAGTCGAGCGAGGCTTTCATCGCGCCCGATCAGCACCATGACCTCGAAAATACCCGGAGAAACGGTGCGTCCGGTCAGCGCAGCGCGCAGCGGCTGCGCCAGCTTGCCGAGCTTGAGGCCCTTTTCTTCAGCCAAGGCACGCATGGCCGTGTCGATCGCCGGAACTGACCATTCAGCAAGGCCCCCTAACGTTTCGGCAACGCTGCGGAGCACGGCCCGGCTCTCTTCAGTCAGCAAAGCTGCGGCGGCGGCGTCCGGCTGGATGGGTCGCACGGCATAGATGAACTGCGCAAGGTCGATCAGCTCCAGCACCGTCTTGGCGCGGGGCTGAAGCTCGGGCAGGGCGGCAAGAACGGTGTCCATGTTGGCGGTGAGGCCTTGGACATCGACGTCGCGTCCCACTTCACGGGCGGTGTCGACCATGATGGCGTAAAGGTAGTCCGGCTTGGCCTCGCGAATGTAGTGGCCGTTGATGTTTTCGAGTTTGACGAAGTCGAACCGCGCCGCACCCTTGTTGAGCGCTTCGAGGCTAAACCACTCGACGAGCTGATCGGTCGAGAAGATTTCTTCGTCGCCATGGCTCCAGCCAAGACGCGCAAGATAGTTGCGGAGCGCTTCGGGCAGGTATCCCATCTGCCGATAGGCTTCGACCCCCAAGGCACCATGGCGCTTTGAAAGCTTGGCGCCATCCGGACCGTGGATCAGCGGAATATGCGCCATCTCCGGCACGGTCCAGCCCATGGCATTGTAGATGACGATCTGGCGGGCCGCGTTGGTGAGGTGGTCGTCGCCGCGAATGATATGGGTGACGCCCATGTCGTGGTCGTCGACCACCACGGCATGCATATAGGTCGGCGTGCCGTCCGAGCGGAGGATGATGAAGTCGTCGAGGTTTTCAGTCTTGAAGACCACGTCGCCCTGCACGTGATCCTTGACCACGATCTCGCCCGACAGCGGAGCCTTGATGCGAATGACCGGGGACACGCCTTCCGGCGCTTCGGAGGGGTCGCGGTCGCGCCAAAAACCGTTGTATCGCGGCGGCTTACCGGCGGCGCGCGCTTCTTCCCGCATCTGGTCGAGTTCCTGCGGCGAGCAGTAGCAGTAATAAGCGTGGCCGATCTTGACCAGTTCGTGCGCCACTTCGGCATGCCGGGCAGCGCGGCCAAATTGGCTGATGGGCTCGCCGTCCCATTCCAGGCCCAACCATTTCAGGCCGTCGATCAGCGCCGTGACAGCAGCTTCGGTGGAGCGCTCGCGATCGGTGTCTTCGATACGGAGCAGCATCTTGCCGCCCTGGTTCTGCGCAAATGCCCAGTTGAACAAAGCCGTACGGGCGCCACCGATATGGAGGTACCCAGTGGGAGACGGGGCAAAGCGGGTGACGACCTGAGACATAGAAAACCGGGGATATGAGGATGGGCGGGCCGTGTGTAGCATAGGCGGGGGTGAGCGCAAGGGCGGGGGCATGCGTGACGTCAGGTGAGCAGACATTGGAGGGTGCGGCCTGCAGGGCGCGTCGACAATGGCCGCCCAATGCCGTGGCCGCGTCGCCAGTCTGGAGCCTGCCCCGAAGTTTTTGCCAGGCGCTCCTCAAGGCAACGGACAATCGCCGGCTTTTTGTTCTGCTGCCGTTCAGCCTTATCGCCGGACTAACGATCTATGCCGTGCTCCCCAATGAGCCTGCTCCGGAACTGTTTGCGCTTGGCACGGCGCTGACGCTGGGGACCTTGGCGCTTTCTCTCTGGCAGCGGTCATTGAGCCAGCTCCGATGGGCCACGCAGCTCGCGGCGCTCTGGCTCGGCTTCTGCCTGCTGCCGATCCATGCCGCCTTGTTTGGCACATCCATGCTCGCCTACCCGGCCTATGGCATTTACGAGGCGCAGGTTGACGAGATCATTTCCTCGGATGGCGAGGAGCGGCGCCTCGTGGCCTCCGGTCTTCTACCAATCGGCGACTCGCGCCCTGTCGATATCCGCCGCGCGCGGTTGCTCTTGCCTGCCGATGTCGATCTGCAACCTGGCGACCGAATGCGGGCCGAACTTCGGCTGGCTCCCATTCCCGGACCTATATTGCCTGGGGCGCATGATAGCCAGTTTCACGCCTACTTTATCGGCATCGGTGCCTATGGTTCCGCTATTGGCTCTGTGGAGCGGATCGTGGAAGGGGAGGCAGCCAATCTGGGCCGGCAGGTGCAAGCGTTGCGCGACCGCATCGCGGCGCGCATCGATGCGGTGCTCGACGACGACACTGCCGCAATCGGCAAGGCCATGGTCGTCGGCGACCAGAGCGGCATCAGCGACGAAATCCGAGATGTGATGGCTGCGTCGGGCCTCGCTCACATCTATTCCATCTCCGGCCTTCACCTGTCGATCGTCGCCGGAGGCGTGTTCTGGCTGGTTCGCCTGTTGCTGGCGTCAATACCGCTGCTGGTGAGTTGGCCGGCAAAGCACATCGCCGCGGTCGCGGGCATCATTGCAGCGTTTCTCTACCTGCTGCTGGCAGGCGGCGTAGACAACGTGCCGGCATTCCGGTCGACGCTGATGCTGGCTCTGATCTTTGGTGCCGTGCTTGCAGGCCGCCGGGCATTGACCATGCGCAATGTTGCGATCGCGGCGATCTTGATCATCTTGATCGACCCGGCCAGCGTCTTCCGCCCCAGCTTTCAGCTGTCGTTTGCCGCCGTGGTCGGGCTGATCGGCATTTATGAAATGCCTCAGCGCTGGGGAAATGCTGCGACTGGCGGCGTTGGCCGGATTGTTCGGACCGTAGTCGCTACGGGCTGGACGAGTCTTATCGCGGGCGCGGCTACGCTTCTGTTTTCGGCGTATCATTTCCAGCAAACATCGCCGCTCAGCGTCGTGGGCAATGTGCTGGCCCTGCCTTTCGTTGGGCTGGTGATCATGCCCTTTGGCGCTCTTTCCGTGCTGCTGATGCCGTTTAACCTCGAAGCACCGGCTTTACTGCTCATGGGGTGGGGTATCGACCGGATGGTCGATGTTGCTGAGCTCGTGGCCGGTTGGAGCGCGGGCATAACCGGTAACCCGCTACTTTCCGGTTGGACGATTGTCTGTGGCCTTGGCGCCCTCGCGTGGTTTTCCTTTTTGAAAACCGGTGGCGCCTACTGGGTCCGGCTGTGGCGGCTGCGCTTATCCTTACCTTGGGTTTCGATTCACGTCCCGACGTCCTGATCTCGGACACGACGCAAGCCGTTGCGGTTCGGGATGGAGACGGCATGGCGCTGGCGACGGGCCGGACGGGAAGTTTTGCTGTCGATGTCTGGAGCCAAAACTACCAGACGGAGATCGCCGCGGTGCATAGCGGCGTGCGGTGCGACAGTCTTGGCTGCATCGTAGAGACGCCGGATTATTCGATAGCGATCGTTGCGAATGCTGCGGCCTTTGCCGAGGATTGTGGCGCGCATGACCTGGTGATTGCCCGCGTCTATGCACCGGAAAATTGCAATCCGGATGGTGTCTATATCGGTCCGTCCGAACTGCTACGGCGGAGTGCACTGGCTGCATTGGGACACAAATGCCGGGCGGTTCGACGTTCGCCCGGCTATCCCCAATTCTACCCGGCCTTGGCGAGTTTCGCCACGGTGACCCCCGCCGCAGCAATATCTGCGCCGCCGACAACATAGGCGGTTTCGTCATCCGCCTTGGTCAGCACTTGGGCTGTTGCACCGTAGTTGACATAGATGCGGAAGCCGCCGCGCACGCGGCAGCGAACGCCTGCCGGAATGGTGAGGACCGGTATGTTGGCCTCGGCGATGAGGTAGTCGGCGACCCGCTGCATCAGGGCCCGATCGCCGCTGGCGGTGAGGTAGAAGACCTTGCCCTGCGAGACCAGCACGGGCACGCCTTCGACGTCCTCGATGATGATTTCGGCACCGCCCTCGGTCTTTTCGCGCCAGAGGCGGGCCGAGCCGCCGCCCTTTACCGGCACTTCGATGCCAGGGGAAGGCTATCGACGCGCGCGACCTTGAGGTCGAGCAGGTTTTGCGGAAGATCGGGTCCAAGCCGCGCGGGGAAAGAGAAATTCTGCGTCTTCGATCCCGTCCGCGGGCCGAGCAGCAGATGTCCATCGAAATTGCTGATCGCTTCGCGCAATTCATCGGTCCAGGCGAAAAGACCCGGGATGGCAACGATGTCGAAGCCGTCGAAGGTCTTGGTCTTGGGGGACAGGATTTCAACGTCGAGCCCGTGCTTGCGGAAGGTGGCGTAGAGCGCCCGCACATGCGTGCCGTGCTTGAAGCCGGCTGCTTGCGGCTGGACATCCCAAGCCCATTCGCTCTGATAGTCGAAGACAAGCGCAATGCGGCCCTTGGCAGCCGTGCCGCCAATACCGGTGGCGGCAAGTTCTTCGGCGACCTGCTTGGCCTCGAAGTATGCGGGAGCCGGCTCGCGATCGGGACGATGCAGGCCCGCATGCATTTGTTCTTGTGCAAAGGGTGCCTGACGCCAGCGGAAGTAGGAGACCACTTCCGCACCGTGTGCAAAGGCCTCCCATGCCCAAAGACGTGCCATGCCGGGCAGGGGATCGGGGTTGGCTTGCGCCCAATTTACCGGGCCGGGCTGCTGTTCCATGATCCACCAGCGGCCATGGCCGACAGTGCGATAATGATCGTGATGAAATGCGGCGTTGTCCGGATCGCCCTGGCGCAGATAAGCGCGCTTGGTTTCTTCCGGTTCGTCGCTCACCGCCAGATGGCCGATCGGATAGGAGTCCCAGCTGGCGACATCGAGGGTTTCGGCCACGTCATAATGGTCGAACTCGGTGTAGCGGCTCATGAAATTGTGGATCACCGGAAGGTCGGGACGCGCGGCCTTGAGGATGTCGTACTGAACCTTGTTGAAGGCCGCGACCTGGTCTGAGCTATAGCGCCGGAAGTCGAGATCGTGGATCGGCAGGACTTCGGTGACAGTCAGGTTTGGCAGCTCGATCTGATCGAACCTATTGTAGTCCATCGACCAGAACACCGTGCCCCACGCTTCGTTCAGCGCCTCGATCGTCCCGTACTTGTGTTCCAGCCAGAGCCGGAAGCCGTCCAAGGCGGCCGGAGAATAGGAATAGGTAGTGCCGTGGCAGCCATATTCGTTGTCGGTCTGCCAGCCGCCGAGGGCAGGGTGGCCGCTCAAGGCATCGGACAGGATGCGCGTGATGCGAGCGGACTCTTCGCGATAGCCGAGATGGGAGAAGTCGTAGTGGCGGCGTGAGCCAAAGCCCTTTCGCCGGCCCTGTCCGTCAACTGCGAGCATGTCCGGATGCTTGTCGATCATCCAGCGGGGAGGCGTTGCGGTGGGTGTGCCGACGATGACTTGGAGGCCGTGACGGCCAAGCACATCCATCGCTCGGATCATCCAGTCGAGCTGCAGGTCGCCTGGTGTCGGCTCGAGTTTCGACCAAGCAAACTCGCCGATCCGCACGACCTTGATGCCGACCTCGGCCATGCATGCGGCGTCGATTTCCCACCAGTCCTCGGGCCAGTGTTCAGGGTAGTAGCAGACGCCGATCGCGGGGTTCATTTGGGTCAACTCAGAGTTTGATCTTGGCTTCCGGCAAGCCGGCAACATCGAGGTCGATAAAGAAGATGCCGCCGGCGACCTTTTCCTCGGCCAGCTGTTCAGGCGACAGGTTTTTGTTGGCGGTGGTTAGAAACAGGCGCTTCAAGTCAGGGCCGCCGAAAGCGGGGCAGGTGACTTGGCTGACCGGAACGTCGATAGTGCGATCGACGCTGCCATCAGGAGAGAAGCGAATGACACATGAGCCGCCCCAACGGGCGTTCCACAGGTAACCTTCACTGTCGACCACGGCACCGTCCGGATGTCCGGGTAGATCCGAAGTATCGGCAAACAGCGTCCAGTCGCCGAGCGGCAGGCCGGTTTGCGGGTCGGTTTCGCGGGTCAGGATGCGACTGGTCGGGGTGTCGGTCCAATAGGCGCGGCGACCATCAGCAGTGAAGCTCGTCGCGTTCGGAATGGCGGCATCGGCGATATCCGCTGCAGCTTGCCGGCCAGGTAATGGTAGACGGCGCCGTCCTTTGGGCCTTCGTCCTTGACCATGGTGCCGATCCAGAAGGCGCCCGATGGATGAACGCGGCTGTCATTGCCGCGATTGGTTGGCACGTCGCGCTCGAGATCAAAGAAGTGCTCGACGGCGCCGGACTGCAGGTCGAGACGCTTGAGGCCGGTTTCGCCGACGAGCACCAAGGTGTCACGATCGACGATGGCGATGGCGGCCATCATCTCGTCAAAAGCCCAGCTTTGCTGGATTTCGCCATCGGCAGAAGCGGCAAAGAGCTCCTTGTTGTTGATGTCGACCCAGAAGAGTTGCTGGCGTTCGACGTGCCAGACCGGGCCTTCACCAAGCGCGCATTGGCTGTCCACAAGAAGCTGCGCAGTCTGGGTCATTGCGGACGTCCTTTGTCATATGCCGCCACGGCAAGCGCCGCGCGCTCGGCGACGTCGTCGGCGCTCATGCCGGGCTTGAAGATATAGGTGCCGAGGCCGAAGCCGGCGCAGCCGACGTCGAAGAACTCATGGAAATTGTCGGGGTTTGCCCCACCGACGGCGTAGAGTGGCAGGGCAGGCGGCAGCACTGCCTTCATTGCCCTGATGCCCTTGGCGCCAAGCACTTCGGCCGGAAAGAATTTAAGGCCGGTGGCACCGGCACGAATAGCGGCGAAGGCATCGGTGGGGGAAAAGACGCCGGGGTAGGATTTCAGCCCAAGCCGCGCTGTTTCGCCAATAACAGCCGGGTTGGTGTCGGGCGAGACGATGAAGGTGCCACCGGCACTCGCCACGGCGCGCACATCTTCTTCGGTGAGCACCGTGCCAGCGCCGATCTCGGCACGACCGCCAAGCGCTGACGCGGCGCGACCGATGCTGTCGACAGCGTCGGGAGAGTTGAGTGGCACCTCGATGAGAGTGATGCCTGCATCGACCAGCACTGTGCAGATCGGCACGGCTTCCTCGGGCGTGATGCCGCGCAGGATCGCGATGATATGGCGATGATCCATTGTCATTTCCTAGTTTGCCGCAGCTCGCGCGGCTTTAAGTCCGGCCAGCACGACATCGGTCGCATCCACCGGCTGCCCTTTGACTCCGGCCATGTTCAGAACCCGTTCATAGAGCCTGGCCAGGCCTGCCGATCCGATCAGCGGCACTGCATCCGTGCCGATCCGGTTACGGTTCGCCGCAATATCCGTCCCAATCAGAAGGCCGGAAAGGTACCCGGCGCACCAATCCGGTCCGCGGCCGGCAAGCAAGGATGCTGCTCGAACACGGAACAGCTGGCCCAATAGGTCTGCAGGCTTTGACAGCCCATCTTCGGCACCGGCGCTGAAGCCTTCATCCCGCGCAGGCCCATCGAGCGGACCGTTGAGCGAATGGCGGAGCACGGAGTGCGTCTTGAGAAGTTCGAACATTTCGCCGGTCATTGCGGTCGAGAAGTGCTCGATCCGGGTGCCGTGCAACAGCGCCCATTTCGAATGCGTCCCAGGCATGCAGACCAACCCGTCATAGCCAGGCATCAGCGACGCGAGCCCGAGCAACTGGGTTTCCTCGCCCCGCATGACGTTTTCACCACCCTGGCGCTGGCACACGCCGGGGAGAATAGACACGCGTAAGCCGGAGCTGGGCATCGCGGGGTGCACTGCTCCGGCTGCCAGGCCACGCAGATCCGTAGGGGCGTCGAGGTATGGTGCTTCGAGCCAACCCTGGCGCGCACCAGCCATGCCGCAAATCAGAACGTCTGCCGCTGAGCCTCCCACGCCGAGTTCGGTCGCTACTGCATCAAGGGCTGCAGGGAAGTCGGCTGGCGAGAGCTTGCCCATGCCTCTGTCTGAAGTCGAAGACGAGGCGACATCACCGTTATGGTCCACGGCCCAGGCGCGCAAATTGGAAGTGCCCCAATCCACCGCAATCCATGCGACATTGTCCGTCAATCTTGTTCCTCACCTCAGCGCAGCAGATGCGGCGCGACCCTAAGCGGCAAGGATTGATTATGCCAGTGCGATTCCCTGCCTGCTCGACCACCGCTTAGCGTGAAGCGGATATTGGTGCCGCCACTCCGGTAAGATTGGCCGCTACAGAAATCAGATCGACGCAAAACAATTGTATGATTTTTTGCTCCAAGCGCATTCCCTCTGCCGTTCATCGTGCTAAAACGATCCTCAGAAGGCCCCTCGTGTTCGCGTTGCGGACCAGTAAGGATAATGAAGATGACTGCAGAGAACGGCGGCACCGCCGGCCGCAAGCTACGCTCGCGTGCGTGGTTCGATAACCCCGACAATCCTGACATGACCGCGCTTTATCTCGAGCGCTACATGAACTACGGCGTGTCGCGCGAGGAACTGCAGTCCGGCAAGCCGATCATCGGCATTGCCCAAACCGGCTCGGACCTTAGCCCCTGCAACCGCCACCACATGGTGCTCGCCGAGCGCGTGCGCGAAGGCATCCGTGAAGCTGGCGGCATCGCCATTGAATTTCCGGTCCACCCGATCCAGGAAACCGGCAAGCGCCCGACTGCTGGACTCGACCGCAATCTGGCCTATCTCGGCCTTGTGGAAGTGCTTTACGGCTATCCGCTCGATGGTGTCGTGCTGACGATCGGTTGCGACAAGACCACTCCAGCCATGCTGATGGGCGCGGCGACCGTCAACATACCCGCTATCGCACTGTCGGTTGGCCCGATGCTCAATGGCTGGCACAAGGGCGAACGGACAGGTTCGGGCACGATCGTGTGGAAGGCACGCCAGATGATGGCGGCTGGCGAGATCGACTATCCCAAGTTCATCGAACTCGTGGCTTCGTCGGCGCCGTCGACAGGCTATTGCAACACGATGGGCACGGCTTCGACCATGAACTCGCTTGCCGAAGCGCTGGGCATGCAGTTACCCGGCTCGGCCGCTATCCCGGCGCCCTATCGCGATCGTCAGGAAATGGCATATCGCACCGGCCAGCGCGCCGTGCAAATGGTGCACGAGGACCTCAAGCCCTCCGATATCCTCACTAAGGAAAACTTCCTAAACGCCATCGTCGTCAACTCGGCGATCGGCGGCTCTACCAATGCGCCGATCCACATCAATGCGATCGCCCGCCACATCGGTGTCGACCTTAACATCGATGAATGGCAGGAGCACGGGCACAAGGTGCCGCTGCTGGTGAACCTGCAGCCCGCCGGCGAATATCTCGGTGAGGACTACTACCATGCAGGTGGCGTGCCTGCAGTGGTCAACGAGCTGATGAAGCAGGGCCTGATCCACGAGAACGCCCCCACCGTCAACGGCAAGACCATCGGCGAGAATTGCCGCTCGACCACCATCGAGGACGATAAGGTCATCCGTCACTTCGACAACCCGTTGAAGGCCGAAGCCGGCTTCCTCGTGCTGCGCGGCAACCTCTTCGACAATGCGATCATGAAGACCAGCGTTATCTCGGCGGAGTTCCGCGAGCGCTACCTTTCGGATCCGGTGCATCCCGGCATGTTCGAGGGCAAGGCCGTGGTGTTCGACGGTCCCGAGGACTACCACCATCGCATCGACGATCCGTCGCTCGAGATCGACGAAAATACTCTTCTATTCATGCGCGGCGCCGGTCCGATCGGCTATCCGGGTGCTGCCGAAGTCGTCAATATGCGGCCGCCTGACTACCTCATCAAGAAGGGCATTCATTCGCTTGCCTGTATCGGGGACGGCCGCCAGTCCGGCACGTCCGGATCGCCGTCGATCCTCAACGCATCGCCGGAAGCGGCGGCAGGCGGCAACCTTGCCATCCTGCGCACCGGTGATCGTGTTCGCATCGACCTTAACAAGGGCGACGCCAACATTCTGATCTCGGACGAAGAAATTGCGTCGCGTCGCGCCGCGCTTGAAGCGGACGGTGGCTACAAGTTCCCACGCCATCAGACGCCATGGCAGGAAATCCAGCGCAATCTGGTGGACCAACTGGGCAGCGGCGCCGTCTTGCGGCCGGCCGTCAACTACCAGCGCATTGCCCAGACCGAAGGCATTCCGCGCGATAATCACTGATCGACAGGATGGCTGCCGAGCATCTTGGCAGCCATCGACCATCACAGAAGCGAACAAGCTCTAGGCTCACCCGCCGAGCCATGCTAGATCGCTGGCAATTCGCCAACTTTCGGAATCGTGACGTGGCCAAACCCGGTATCAAGCAGTTCCTGACCGAAATTTTTTCCTGGTGGAGCGGCAATACCTGGGGCACGCGCCTTTGGGTGAAGCGCTTCGGCGCCTATGTCGGCTCGGACGAGTTCGGAAATCGCTACTACCAGGACAAGAAGGCGAACAGACGCTATGTGACCTACAACGGTCCAGCGGACGCTTCCGCTGTTCCGCCGGGCTGGCGCGGATGGCTGCATCACACGCATGACGTGGTGCCGACAGACAGTGCTTACGTCGCGCGCGACTGGCAGAAGCCCCACGTCGCCAATCAGACCGGCACGGCAAACGCTTATCGTCCTGATGGCAGCTTGCTCAACAAGGGCGAACGTCCGCGTGTGTCCGGCGACTACGAAGCCTGGTCGCCGGAATAAGGCCGGGCCTTTGGTCTCGATATTCAAGCTTTTGATGCGGCCGCTGGTGGCAGCGGCTGTGTTAGCCTCTGCTTCACCAGCAATGGCGCAGCCGGTGGCCAATCCGGTGGCTACTTTTGCCGGTCTCGACAAGATCACGGGCCGCATTACCCGCTTCGACGTCTATATTGACGAGACCGTTCTCTTCGGGGCGCTCGAGATGACGCCTCGCGCCTGCTACGATCGGCCCGCGAGCGACACGCTTCAGCGGTCTTCTGTTTTCCTTGAAGTGGACCAGCGCAGCCTCGACGGCTCCGCCGACCGCATATTCACTGGCTGGATGTTTGCCGATGCGCCGGCGCTCAACGCAGTGGACCACGCGGTCTATGATGTGTGGCTGATTGAGTGTAAAACCTCGACCAACGTTCCACCGCCTGATCAGCGCTAACTGATTAACCTATTTTATTGTTGGCTTCCCAGCATCTGATTCGCTCCGCAGTGCATTAACGCGCTGGCACGCCTGCTCCGCTGTGGAGTTGGGCGCCCGGGCAAGCCAAGGAGCTAACATGCCGGCACGTTTTACGACCCTCAACAATGCAATCAGCAAGGGCCTTTCGTCGATGGCTGCCAAGAGCGCAGTCAGCCAGATCGAATACTGGGAAGAGCAGCTCAAGGATGTCGATGTCACCGGCGTCAAGGGCATCCAGGGCGATCTTCATTCGCTCAAAAGCAAGCTGACGGCCGACACAATCGATGGCGAAGCCGTCAAGAAGGTGCTCGCTTCGCTTGCCGAGAAGACCAAGAACATCAGCGGCCGCGTGGAAGACCAGAAGGTTTCCGAACAGCTGGCCGGCGTCGCCGAAGGCCTGGAACAGGCCTGATCGGGATCGATGCCCGCCTCGCTGGTCGAGGCGGGCGGCGCCCGAATAATTTAGCGGAGCCGTGTCAAAGCAATCCGATCCCGCTCGTCTTGTCTCGCAATAGCTATGATGCCGACGAGGAGGACGATCGATGTTGACGCTGCCAAAGATCACGGAGCGGACGGCCCAAGCCTATATCTATGTGCCGTTCACGGTGCCAATGAACGAGATGCAGAGACCTGCGAATGAGGGTTTTCCGCAGATCTTCGCTTTTATCAAACAGCACAGGCTCAAGCCTGTCGGCGAAGCCTTCTACAACTACCGGCGCATCGATATGTCGTCCACGCTCGATGTCGAAGCCGGCATCGCCGTCGAAGTCGCAGGTCCGGACGGCGGCTCGGTTCGCAACGGCATCCTGCCGGCAGGGCGGTTTGTGGAGCTGAGCTATACCGGGCATCCTGATCAACTGATAACAGTTACCGGCATGCTGATTGGCTGGCTCAAGGAGACGGGCCAAAAACTCGATGTCGAGGAGAGGGCTGATGGCGATCACTTCGCCTGCCGGCTCGAGATTTATCAAAGTGATCCAGCAGAGGTGCCGGACATGAACGACTGGGTGACAACCCTGGCGTTCAAGCTCGCCTAAAACAGCTCGTCGAGGGCGCAGTAGAAGCGGTATTGCGCCTCGTCCCATTCAGCGCCATAGGCGGCAAGAAACGGGGCGATATGTGCTTCGCCGATGTTGAAAATGATCGATCGGCAAGCGAGGGCGAGATCTTGCCAGACACCGGCAGTGCCAACCCGGCCACAGTCGATGAAGCCTGAAAAGCGACCGTCGAGCGCCATGATGTTGGGTGTCGAAGCATCGCCATGAGTGACGATCTGAATTCCCTCTGCGGGACGGTTGGCGTAAAGCCAGTCCAGCACTTGCTGTGCGGGCCAGCCTGCACGTTCGTCGTCGAAGTCGGTTTCGTCGACCAGGCCGGCGTCAACACGCAGCTTCGCTGCGGCGAGGCGAGCGTCCATGCTGTGGTCAAAGGGGCACTGGCGTGGGTCGAGCGCGTGGATGCGCTTTAGTGCCTGGGCAAAGATGCGGACAAATTCTGCCGGCCCGCTCGTATAGTGCGTCAGGTCCTCACCGGGCACGGCCGGCATCAGCAGCCAATGCCGACCTTCTGCTTTCAGCGCTTCAACCACGCGCGGTGCCTTGAAGCCCATGCGGGTCAGCCAATTCAGCCGCTCAATCTCGCCGGGCAATTCGGCATGTGGTCCGGCAGGCTCGGACTTCAGAAAGACCGAAGTCTCGGCGCTAAGCTCGATGCGCCATACCGAGGCGCCGGACTCGCCGATGGCAATCTCGTCCATCGGGCGCTCGGCCAGGCTGGCCAGTGCTGGGGGCAGGGTAAAGTTCATTGATTCTTGTCCCAGGCGTGCCAATCGGCAGACAGCAAAGTGGCGCGGCTTAGGCGATCTTCGTATTCGGCGCGTGGTATTTCGATCCCGCCGAGCGAGGCCAGGTGATCGGTCACGAACTGAGTGTCGAGCAACTGGAAGCCGCCGACGTTCAGCCGCTCCACGAGATGCGCCATGGCCATTTTGGAGGCGTCGGTACGGCGGTGGAACATCGACTCGCCGAAGAATGCCGCGCCGATCGCCAAGCCATAGAGGCCGCCGACCAGTTCCGGGCCGTCCCAGACTTCAACCGTGTGTGCAAAGCCGCGACGGAAAAGTTCGCCGTAAACCGAGCGAATGGTCCTGTTGATCCAGGTTGTGTGACGGTCCTCGCCGACGGTTGCGCAACCTTCGATGATGCCGTCCCAATCCGTGTCGACGCGGATCGCCCAGCGGCTTTTGCGCAAAGCTTTGCGCAGGCTTTTCGACGTGTGAAAACCATCGAGCGGCATAATCCCGCGCATTTCGGGGCTGACCCAGAAGAGGTCTTCGTCTGCGGCATCCTCAGCCATGGGGAAGATGCCGGCGCGGTAGGCGCGCAGGATCAGTTCAGGCGTGATTTCGACGGCGAATGGGTCGGGGCGGGACATGGGAAAGAGATACGGGGCGCCGACGCGCCCTCAATGTTCAGACCTTGTTGTTGGCCAGATAGTTTTCCAGCCAATGGATGTCATAGTTGCCGCTGATGATGTCCGGCTCCTTGATGAGGCGCTGGAACAAGGGCAGGGTGGTCTTGACGCCATCGATGACGAACTCGTCCACGGCTCGACGCAGGCGTTGCAGGCACTCTTCGCGCGTACGCCCGTAGACGATCAACTTGCCGATCAGCGAGTCGTAGTAGGGCGGAATCTTGTAGCCCTGGTAGACTGCGGAGTCGACGCGGATGCCAACGCCGCCTGCCGGGTGGTAGAAGGTAATAGTGCCGGGCGATGGCGCGAAGGTCTGCGGATCTTCGGCATTGATGCGCACTTCAATGGCATGACCGACAAAGTTGACCTTGTCTTGCGTCATCGACAGCGTTTCGCCCGAGGCGACGCGGATCTGTTCGTAGACGATGTCGATGCCGGTAATGCGCTCGGTGACGGGGTGCTCCACCTGCAGGCGGGTGTTCATCTCGATGAAATAGAACTCGCCATTTTCGTATAGGAACTCGATGGTCCCGGCGCCGGAATACTGGAGCTTACGCATTGCGGCGGCACAGATTCCGCCAATGCGATCGCGTTCTTCCACGGTGATGGTTGGACCGCCGGCTTCTTCCCAGACCTTCTGGTGGCGGCGCTGTAGGGAGCAGTCCCGAACCCCCAGATGAACGGCATTGCCCTTGCCGTCGCCGAGAACCTGAACCTCGATGTGACGCGGCTTGCCGAGGTACTTTTCCATATAAACGGAATCATTGCCGAAGGCGGCCTTGGCCTCACTGCGGGCGGTCGACCAGGCTTCGAGCAGGTCGCCTTCCGACTTGGCGACCTTCATGCCGCGACCACCGCCGCCGGCAGTCGCCTTGATCAGGACGGGGTAGCCGATCCCCTTGGCGGTCGAGAGTGCTTCTTCCTCAGTGTCGACGGCACCGGCAGAACCGGGAACGACAGGGATGCCGAGCTCCACAGCCGTCTTCTTGGCCGTGATCTTGTCGCCCATGATCTCGATATGGTGCGCCGAAGGGCCGATGAAGGTGACCTTGTGCTCGGTCAGGATCTTGGCGAAGCGGGCGTTCTCGGAGAGGAAACCATAGCCGGGGTGAACGGCGTCAGCCCCGGTGATTTCGCAGGCCGCGAGGATCGACGGAATGTTGAGGTAGCTGTCCTTGGCGGCATTCGGGCCGATGCAGACCGATTCGTCGGCAAGGCGAACATGCATGGCATTGGCGTCGGCGGTGGAGTGCACCGCGACGGTCTGGATGCCGAGTTCTTTGCAGGCGCGCAGAATGCGAAGCGCGATTTCGCCGCGATTGGCGATCAGGACTTTCTGAAACACGAGAAGCCCTCCTTATTCGATAACGACGAGCGGCTCGCCATATTCGACCGGCTGGGCATCGTCGACGAGGATGCGCGTGACGGTGCCGGAGCGATGCGCCGGGATCTGGTTCATGGTCTTCATCGCCTCGATGATGAGGACCGTCTGGCCTTCCGTCACCTTGCTGCCGACTTCAGTGAATGTCGGCTTGCCCGGTTCGGGCGAGCGATAGGCGGTGCCGACCATGGGCGAAGTCAGTGTGCCGGGATTGGAGGCAAGATCTTCTGCCTTGGCGGGAGCGGCGGCCACTGAGCCGGCGGGTGCGCTGGGTGTTGCCGGTGCGGCGGGCGCTGCAGGAGGCGCCATATAGTGCATCGGCGCAGGCGCATAAGCGGGCGCTTCATTGGGGTAGGAACGCGTGACGCGGACCCGGAGGTCTTCCTGCTCGATTTCAATCTCGGCAAGGTTTTCCTTGTTCAAGAGTTCGGCAATGGCACGGATCAAGTCCTGATCCACTTGCGATGACTTGGTCATTCTGTCGGTCTCCCGGCTTCGCGTCGAAGCGATATTTCAGTTTTTGGGCCAAGGCTTCGAGGGCTAGTTTATACCCCAAGGAGCCGAAGCCGCAAATAACGCCATAGGCGACCGACGACACATAGGAGTGGTGCCGGAACGCTTCGCGTTGGTGAATATTGGAAAGATGAACCTCGGCAACCGGCAGGTCCGCAGCGCGCAGGGCGTCGTGGATGGCGACCGAAGTATGGGAATAGGCTGCCGGATTGATCAGGATGGCGTCGGCCGTGCCTCGGGCCTCCTGTATCCAGGTGACCAATTCGCCTTCATGGTTTGACTGGCGAAAGTCGAGGTCGACGTTAAGCGCTTCTGCCGTAGCCCGGCACATGATCTCGATGTCCTTGAGCGTCTCGAACCCATAGGTCTGCGGCTCGCGCGTGCCGAGCAGATTCAGGTTCGGGCCATTGAGGACGAGAACGCGGTTAGCCATGATCAAACCTTGTGCACTGGCAGTTTCGGCCAGTGCAAGGGCGGTTACACGAAATGCACCGGAAAGGCTAGAGACGCCCGCGCCTTAGCTGCATTGTGACTTGCCGCATTCGCGCATGTCGGCAATGCGGGAGCGCAGTTCGTCGGCGCCGATCGCCCCCGGGATGATCTCGTCGCCAATGATGTAGGTGGGCGTGCCGGTGATGCCGAGCGCCTGGGCGATTTCATAGGATTTCTGGATCGATTGGGCCACGGAAGGCTCGCCCATGCGCAGTTCCAGATCGATCTGGCTCAGGCCGAGATCGGCAGCTGCAGTGAGCGCGGTTTCCTTGTCCACCTTGCCACGGCTCGAAAAAAGCGCCTCGTGGAACTGCCAATAATCGACGTCTTCCTGACCGACCAGGACGGCAACGCGCGCCGCATCAATCGACTCGTTGGAGAGGATCGGAAACTCCTTGAGGACAACTTTGAGATTGGGATCCTCAGCGAGAAGAGCAGCCATGTCGGGGAGGGCCGAGCGGCAATAGCCGCAGTTATAGTCGAAAAATTCGACCAGCGTGACGTCGCCTTCGGGGTTGCCGAGAACGACATCGGTCGGTGATTCGAAGATGGCCGTACGGTACTCTGCCATTGCCGCGCGGGTCGTTTCTGCCGCTTCCGAGCGCATGGTCGTTTCCAGCGCATCGGACATGCGCTGGAGAAGTTTTGGGTCGCTCAGGAGGTAGCTTTCGATCATCGGGTTGATCACTGCCGGATCGATCTCGGCAGTGGCGACAGGCGCGGGCTCTGCGGCAGCAGCCTGTTCTGCCAGAACCTGCTCTACGATGTTTCGAACTGCGACAGTGTCGGTCGAGGGCTCTGGCCTGTTCAGCACCGAAAAGCCCAAAGCACCGGCAAATATGCCGGCCAGGGCAGCAAGAACGATGGACAGGCGATTCATCAACAGGCTCCAAACACAGTCGCGGCCTTTTAGCAGACCTTCTTCATCCTAGCAGCCAGTTCTGAATGGGCGCTTCGTCAGGATTTCAATTGTAGTTGAGGTCGAAACATCGCTGGGCTAGTCCGGGCATGACGACGGAGACAGTATGACCGACACACAAGATGGAATCAGGCCATTCCTGGCTATGGATATCCTCAAGCGCGCCAAAGTTCTCGAAAGCGAGGGCCGCAGCATCTGCCACCTCGAGATCGGTGAGCCGGGCCAGCCTCCGGCGCCGGGCGTGATCGATGCAGTCGCCAAGGCACTGCCGTCGCCGCAGGGCTATACCAATGCCAAGGGGCTGCTCGAGCTGCGCCGGCGGTTGTCGCGGTACTATGCCGAACAGCATGGCGTCGATGTTGACCCCGACCTGATCATGGCGACGATGGGCTCGTCGTCCGGTTTCATCCTCGCATTTCACGCGGCCTTCCGGCCTGGTGCAAAGATTGCAATTACCCGGCCAGGCTATCCAGCTTACGTGAACACCTTGGCCGGGCTGGGATTTGGCGTCGTCGAGATACCTGTTCACGCCGCCCACGGTTGGCATCTTACGGGAGCAGAGATCGCCGCGGCACATGCGCGGCAGCCGTTCGAGGGCCTGCTGTTTGCGAGCCCGGCAAATCCGACGGGGGCGTCGGTGGACCGGGCCGGCATGGCCGATATCGTCGAGACCTGTGCGCGCCTCGGCGTTACATTTATCTCCGACGAAATATACCACGGGCTCGATTATCGCGGACCTTCCGTCAGCGCCCTTGAGCTAACGCGCGATGCGATCGTCATCAACAGTTTTTCGAAATATTACTGCATGACGGGATGGCGGATCGGCTGGATGGTGCTGCCGGAGGCATTGATCCGCCGCGCCGAGATCCTGCAGCAAAACCTCTTCATCTCCGCACCGACCCTTAGCCAGATTGCGGCCACTGCGGCGCTCGATGAGCGCGACTATTCGGAGGCGCAGAAGGCAAGCTATGCGCAAAACCGGGCGGTGTTAAGCGGCGGCTTGCGGGAACTTGGCTTCGATCTGCCGAGCCCTGGCGATGGTGCATTCTATGCCTATGCCGGCATCAGCCGCTTCTCGAACGACTCGTTGGCGTTCTGCGAAACCATGCTTGAGCGTGCAGGTGTCGCTTCCGCCCCGGGCGTCGATTTCGATCGGGTGGATGGCAATGGCTTTATCCGCTTCAGCTATGCCGGAACACGGCAGAGCATCGAAGAGGGGCTTGAGCGGTTGAGGGTGTTCCTGGCCGCTGGCGGCTAAGCTACGCGGTGCTTGAGAAAAGTGCCCAAGGCAATTGCGAGCCAGCCGGCCATCATCAGGAAGCCGCCGATCGGGGCAGACATCGGAAAAAGGCCATGTCCCGCAAATTGCCGGGTCAGCAGGTCTCCGGCAAACATTGCTGTGCCGATGACAAGGAGAACTGCCGCGGCTGTGGCCGTGCGCAATATGGGCCAAGCGGCATAAATGGCGATCAGCGCTGGGGCGTGGGCGAGGCACATGGCGGAAGCGCTGGCTAGCAGCCTTGGATCGGCACCATGCGATGCGGCAGCGGCCATGGCGACGCCTGCCAGACCGAACAAACCGGCGGCAAAGAGGGTGATTGAGCGGAGCATGATGGCCATTCGCATTTTCTTCGCGAAAGAGAAGGGCGGCCCGGAGGCCGCCCTCATTGTACTAGCCTAGGCCCAGGCGGCGCTGCCACCAGCCGGCTTTTTTCTTCGGTGGCTCTTCGCCTTCAGCCGGGCCCTCAGCCGCAGGCGCAGCGCTAGAAGACACGACGACGCCTTCAGGCGGAAGTTCCTTCCTGACGCGGCGCGGACGAGATGCGGCCTCTTCAGTTGAAGCCTCTCCAACTTCGGGAGTTTCGACGATCGGCTGCGCCGCCGGCGCTTCTTCTGCCGCTGCATCAGCTGAAACAGGCTCTGCAATTGCAGCCTCGGAAGCCGCTTCCGCAGCTTCCGCCTTGGGTTTTCGGGCCCGTGGCTTGCGCTTGGGCTTTTCTTCCGCAGTCGGTTCTTCAGCCGTGATGGCTTCTACCGGGGTGGTCTCGGCAGGAGTCGATTCTTCGGTCTCGACAACCTTCTTGCGGCGGCTGCGCTTCGGCTTTTCGACCGGCGCCGGTTCGGCAGCGGCTTCCTCTTCGACCACGGAAGCCGGGTTCAGCTCGACATGATCCACAATCGCGTCTGGCGAGGCGTCGGCTGATTCGGCCAACTCTTTCGTAAGAAGCGGGTGCGGCGACCGCACCACCGTTGTCTTCGCGGCGATTGCGACGTCCGCCACGGCGGCCACGGCGACGGCGACGGCGGTTTTCACCATCGGCGTCACTCTCGCCGACAGGAGCTTCCTCACCTTCGTCCGCGTCAGTGGCTTCGCCAGCTTCCGCCGGTTCGCCTTCGCCTTCAGCCGCGACCTGCGGCTGTGGACGTTCGCCACCGCGGTCACCACCGCGGCGACGGCGACGGCGGCGACGACGGCCGTTGCCTTCGCCTTCGTTCGCATCAGCAGTACGCGCTTCCGCTTCTTCGCCCTCTTCGGCTTCTGCCTCGACTTCGACGTCTTCTTCTTCGTCCTCGATGACGTCTTCGATCACGGCGCTATCGACGCGAACGTGGGCCGCGGCGCGCTGGTCGGCATAGGCCATGACGCGGGCTTCGCCCTTTTCGATCGTGAACTGGTGGCCCGTCACGGTGCTGTCGGCGGTGATGGTGATCGAGAGCTGATTGCGCGCTTCGAGCATCGACAACGTGTCGCGCTTGTAGTTGAGGATGTAGAGCGCGACTTCAACCGGCACGCGCACGTTGATCGACTGACCCTGCTTGCGCAACACGTGGTCTTCAATGTGGCGCATGATCATCAGCGCCAGACTTTCGGTGGAGCGCACGAGGCCGGTGCCGTCGCAGATCGGGCACTTGTGAGTCGAGCTTTCGACCACGCCGAAGCGAATGCGCTGGCGGCTCATTTCCATGAGGCCGAAGTGGGAAATGCGGCCGACCTGAATGCGGGCGCGATCGTCCTTGAGGCAATCCTTGAGCTTGCGCTCGACTGCACGGTTGGAGCGGTTTTCCATCATATCGATGAAGTCGATGACGATGAGGCCGGCAAGGTCACGCAAGCGAAGCTGGCGGGCAACTTCGTCGGCGGCTTCCAGGTTGGTCTGGAGCGCCGTGTCCTCGATATTGTGCTCCTTGGTGGAACGGCCAGAGTTCACGTCAATCGAGACCAGCGCCTCGGTTGGGTTGATGACAATGTAACCGCCGGAGGGCAGGGTGACCGTCGGCGAGAACATCGAGTCGAGCTGCGCTTCGATGCCGTATTTGGAAAAGAGCGGCTGATCATCCTTGTAGAGCACCACGTTTTTGGCGTGGCTCGGCATGATCATCTTCATGAAGTCTTTGGCTTCGCGGAAGGCGTCTTCGCCGGCCACGTACACTTCATCGATGTCCTTGTTGTAAAGGTCGCGGATGGTCCGCTTGATCAGCGAGCCTTCCTCGTAGACGAGGCATGGCGCCGAGCTTTGCAGCGTCAGCGTGCGCACCGATTCCCAGAGGCGCATCAGGTATTCGAAGTCGCGCTTGACCTCGGCCTTGGTGCGCGAGGCACCGGCCGTGCGCAGAATGACGCCCATGCCCTGCGGCACTTCAAGGTCGGACGTGATTTCCTTGAGGCGCTTGCGATCGGCAGCGTTGGTGATCTTGCGCGAAATGCCACCACCGCGAGCGGTGTTGGGCATAAGCACCGAATAGCGGCCGGCGAGCGAGAGGTAGGTCGTCAGGGCTGCGCCTTTGTTGCCGCGCTCTTCCTTGACCACCTGTACCAGCATGACCTGGCGGCGCTTGATGACCTCCTGGATCTTGTACTGATGGCGGCGCTGCTGGCTGGAGCGGCGACGTTCCGGCACTTCCTCGAGCGCATCGGCTCCGCCGATCGATTCCACCGGTTCGGAGTTGGCAGGGGCCTGCTCGATGTGGCTTTCTTCGCCATCGGCAGCCTCGGCGTCGGGCTCTTCACTGCTGGCTTCAGCCGGAGCAGGAGCCTCTTCGGCTTCTTCGTGATGCTCGTCCTCGTGCTCTTCTTCGCGCAGCAAGGCTTCGCGGTCGGCCACGGGAATCTGGTAATAGTCTGGGTGGATTTCGCTGAAAGCGAGGAAGCCGTGGCGGTTGCCGCCATATTCCACAAAGGCCGCCTGCAGCGACGGCTCAACGCGCGTTACCTTTGCAAGATAGATATTGCCCCGCAATTGCTGACGCTGGGCCGACTCGAAGTCGAATTCCTCAATGCGGTTACCGGCGGTAACGACAATCCGTGTTTCTTCCGGGTGGATGGCATCCACCAGCATTCTTTGGTCGCCATAATGAACTCCGCGCACCCGCGCGCCCACAAGGGACGCCGAATAGGCGGCATCCTGGGTGTGGCGCATTGCGGGGCGAATTGGTTGAGAGATGATGGGCGCGAACCTGTCACGTTCAGCGCTCGGGTATTGACGGTCACGGCCGGCATCGAAGGCGAAACAAAACGGCAATCGACTGCTTCGATCGCATCGCGCTTTGTTCGTCTGCGGGCCATATGACCTCTTCCATTTGGATGGCTGACGCTACTCGAGCCACCGTCCGGCTCGTTGGGAGCCGAAATTCTTCGTCGCAGGCGCTGAACCGCAACTATCGTTCCGAACTTCGGGCCTAAGCCACTCCGTCCGATCTGCGCCATGCCATAGAGAGCGACGAGATGCCCTGAAAACGATCATGGCGCACACGCGCCTTGCCTTATAAGCGTGTAGGAAAGTTGCGCCAGATTGGCAACAGGAAAGTCAAAAGGGCAGTGCGCACACGGATTTGCGGCAGGCTTTATTGGCCGGGACCGCAAATCATCGCATAAGGCGCATTCGCCGAAGAATCGCCGCAAGGTGACGGCAAAGCTGATCAGAGATTTCGGGGACCGGTCCAAGCTTGGCCAAGCACATATCCATTCGCCTTGCACTGACGCTCTGCGCCACGTTGTTTTTGTCCGCTTCGGCGTTGGGCCAGGAGGCGGCGCCAGCGTCGGAAGTTCCCGCAATTGTGGCGCAGCTGGCGGCCCTGCCGCCTCTGCCCAATGTGATCGACGCGCGTGTCACGGCCACGGCGGATCGCGCCCGACTGGTGATCGATCTGGCCGCCAAGACTGAATATTCCTTCGTGTCGCTCAGTGGGCCTGACAGGCTTTCGATCGATGTCAGGGCAGGGACCTTTTCGGTTGCGCCTGAAGGCGTGCCTTCCGGTGAAGGCCTGGTCTCGGCTTACACGATCGAGCAAGCTGCGGCCGACCGGGTGCGCACGACGCTGACGCTTTCGTCTCCGGCGCAGGTGCAGCAGGCCTATGTGCTGGACCCGTTCGAGGGGCAGCCGGCGCGGCTTGTCGTCGACATCATTCCGGCGACGGCTGAAGAGTTCGCGACCAATGTCGAGCGCGACCAGGCGGCTACCGCGACGGTCGTGACGGCGGAGCAGACGCCGCCGGGTGGTTCGGAACTGCCTGCCGATACAAGGCCTTTGGTGGTGATCGATCCGGGGCATGGTGGGATCGACAGCGGTGCCGAGACGGCGCAGGGGGTCAAGGAGAAGGATATCGTTCTCGCCTTCTCGCTGCGGCTGCAGGAGTTGCTGGTCGAGTCCGGTCGATTCGATGTCGCCCTGACCCGTGAGGACGACACTTATCTGCGGCTTGAGGAGCGCGTCGCGCTCGCGCGGACCAACAAAGCTGACATCTTTATCTCCGTTCATGCTGACAGTTTCCAACAGCCGGAGATCCGAGGTGCTTCCGTCTATACCCGCGACGAGAATGCCACCGACGTGCTCGACAAAGTCCTAGCCGATACCGAGAACAAGTCGGATGTGATCGCGGGCTTTACAGTGCCGCTGATGGCGCCGGAGGTGGTCGACATCCTGCTCGACCTGATGCGGCGAGAAATGCGGGTTCAGTCGTTCCAGGCGGCCCAGTCGATCGTGCACCAACTGGAGCCGAGCGTCGCGCTGCGGCGCTTCCCGGTGCGACAGGCAGACTTCTTCGTGCTTCAGGCGCCGGACGTGCCATCGGTGTTGGTGGAACTTGGTTTTCTCTCCAATGCCGACGACATAACCAACCTGATGCAATCAGATTGGCGCGACCGCACTGCGGAAGCGATCGCGCGGGGTATCTCCACTTATTTCGACAGTCTCGAGGGAGAGCCGTGAGCTTCCTTGATCAAGCCAATGTAATCCGCCCGTCAGTTCGCTTCTGGTATGATTCTGGGTGGCTGCACCTTCTGCGGCCAGAGGTATGCGTCTAGATGTTTCGTTTGCTCGGTTGGCTGTTCGGTTTTGGCATGTTCGTGGCGCTGGGTGGTGTTGCGGCAGCCGCGGTGTATTTGATCACCGTAATGGCACAGCTGCCGGACTATACCGTGCTCAAGGACTATCAGCCGCCGGTGACGACGCGCGTTCACGCCGCTGACGGAACATTGCTTGCCGAATACGCGCGCGAGCGCCGGCTGTTCCAGCCGGTCGAAACGGTGCCACCGCTGCTCGTGAATGCTTTTCTTTCGGCGGAAGATAAGGATTTCTACAAGCATAGCGGCATCGCCGTCGACGGTATTGTCCGTGCCCTGCGCGACAATCTCATGGCGCGGATGGATGGCGACAGCTCGATCCAGGGCGGCGGCTCGTCAATTACGCAACAGGTCGCCAAGAACTTTCTGCTCAGCTCGGAGCAGACCTGGGACCGCAAGATCCAAGAAGCGATCCTGGCGCTGCGCATCGAGTCGACCTTCACCAAGGACAAAATTCTCGAACTCTATCTCAACGAAATTTTTCTGGGGCTGAACTCGTATGGCGTCGCAGCTGCGGCCTTGAACTACTTCGACAAGGCGCTTTATCAGCTCACCTTGCCTGAGGCCGCCTATATCGCCGCGCTCCCCAAAGGGCCGAACAATTACCATCCGTTCCGCCGCACCGAGCAAGCGATCGAGCGACGGAACTGGGTGATCGATCGTATGGTCGAGAATGGCTATGTGAGCTACGAAGAAGCTTCGCTCGCCAAGCAGGAGCCGCTCAACGTCATTCCGCGTGCCGCAGGCAGCCAGCTTTATTCGGCGGAGTATTTTACCGAGGAAGTGCGCCGCGAGTTGGCCAAGCTCTATGGCGAAGACCAGCTTTATGGCGGTGGGCTCTCCGTTCGCACGACGCTCGAGCCGCGCCTCCAGGAATATGCGCGCCGCGCCTTGATGGATGGCTTGATCAGCTATGATCACGGTCGCGGCTTCCGTGGACCGGTCGCGAGCGTTGAGCTCGGCGAGGACTGGGGCGCTGCGGTCACCACCGTCCAGCCGCTGAGCGACGTTCCCGAATGGCAGCTGGCCGTTGTGCTGGAGGTGGGCAACAACTCGGCTCGCATTGGGCTTCGCCCGGAAAGCGATGTGGATGGCCGCAGTTCGTCTTCGCGTGTCGAAGGCACGTTGTCGGGCCCCGAGATCAAATGGGTTTCGCAGCCGGTCCAGAGCCTCCTCAAGGTTGGCGACGTTGTGTACGTCTCTCCGGTGGACGGCAAGGACGGAATTTACACGCTGGAACAGGTGCCTGAGGTTGAAGGCGCGCTGGTAGCCATGGATCCCCGCACGGGCCGTGTCCTGGCCATGGTTGGTGGCTTCTCTTTTGCCGAAAGCGAGTTCAACCGCGCCACGCAGGCTCTGCGGCAGCCCGGGTCATCGTTCAAGCCCTTCGTTTATGCAGCGGCTCTCGACAATGGCTATACGCCGGCGTCGGTCGTGCTCGACGCACCGGTGGAAGTGCGCATGGCTGACGGTTCGGTGTGGCGTCCGGAGAACTATGCCCAAGAGTTTTATGGTCCACAGACGCTGCGCCGCGGTATCGAGCGCAGCCGTAACGTCATGACGGTGCGCCTGGCACGAGAGATCGGCATGCCGTTGATTGCTGATTATGCCCGGCTTTTCGGCATATACGACGACATGCAGCCGGTTCTCGCCATGTCGCTGGGTGCCGGTGAAACCACCGCAATGCGCATGACCTCGGCCTATGCAACGATCGCCAATGGCGGTCGAAAGATCCAGCCGACGCTCATCGACCGCATCCAGGACCGTTATGGCAAGACCGTGTATCGCCACGACGAGCGTGTCTGCGATGGCTGCGTCGCGACGGACTGGCATGGCCAGGGCGAGCCACGAATCATTGACAATCGCCAGCAGGTTTTGGATCCGATGACGGCCTACCAGATTACGTCGATGATGGAAGGCGTGGTCCAGCGCGGCACCGGTACGGCTGCTAAGTCGCTGAACCGTCCGGTGGCCGGCAAGACCGGCACGACCAACGATTATAAGGACGCCTGGTTCGTGGGCTTCACGCCCGAAATGGCGGTCGGCGTTTATGTCGGCTACGACCAGCCGCGGTCCATGGGTTCGGCCTCGACCGGCGGCGGCATGGCTGTGCCGATCTTCACCGAATTCATGGCGAAGGCGCTCCAAGGCAAGCCGGCGACGCCGTTCAACGTGCCCTCTGGCATGCAGACGGCCTGGATCAATCCGAATACCGGTGTCGAGGCTTACCAGGGCGAATCTGCAATTGCCGAGGCATTCAAGCCGGGTACCGGGCCGAACTCGATGACGTCGGTAATCGGCCTCGACGTAGCCTCGTTCGACCAGATGCAGCGCGAGCAGATGATGCAGCAGCAGTATGGCGCTGGCTACATGACCCAGCCCACCGGCAACGGAACTTTCCTCGGCTTTCAGTGACATAAATCGGTTGCTTGACTTCCGGTCGCAAGCTCTCGCATGTCTTGGCCAACATCATAGGGAGAACACTGATGTTTAGCCGACTGACTCTGCCCCTTGGCGCTGCTGCCATGGCTTTGAGCCTACTTGCCACCGCCCCGATTGCCGTGGCGCAGGATACCGCGACTTTCGCGCCTGCCAAGCTGATCGTTTCCTCCGCCGACGGCGAGGAACTCGAATATACAGTCGGCGATGCATCCTTCTATGTCTCGACTATCGAAGGCTATGACGACGTTCCGTCCTCGATCGACTTCTCGCTGTCGCTTTCAGCGATCACGCCGATCAACGCCGACCTATTGGAATGGACGTCGCAGACGGAAGGCAAGGACAAGAACGAGACCCGCACGATCACCATTATCGGCACCGATGGTTCGGAAGCGGGCGAAGAAGTCACCTATGAGATCACCGACGCCAAGGTGACTTCGGTGTCGTTCTCGCAGTCGACCTATGGCGCACCAAGTGTAGCGCTGTCGTTGACGGCCGGTTCGCTGACGATAAACGGCGTGTTGATGAACTAAGACAAACAGCGCCTGCCGAAGAGATGCCCTCGGCAGGCGTTTACCCTTCGCTAACCATGTTCAGCGATCTGCCGGAGCAGAAGCGGCATCAGACACATTGTTTTTGCATCAAATGCGAGGCAAGCAATGTCCCTTACAACCCAAGAAATGCCGGACCAGTTCGTCGCCGAATTCCTCGATCTGGCTGAGTCTGCCAATGTCCATTTTGACCTCGTCAATGGACGTCTGGTGATGCGCGCGGCCAATCCTGTCGATGCGATCTGGCGCCCGTGCCGGCACCTGCTCGATGAAATCGGTGCCGAGCGAATCCTCGCCTATCTCCAAGCCAAGCAGCGCCTCGCGGCTTGAGCTCAGTCCGCGACGCCATCGGGCAGGGTGCCTGCTTTGAAGAGCACGACCGGCTCGTCGTAGGTGTCAGCTTCGACGTCCACATTGGCGCAATAGGCCCAGACGCCGACACGTGAGGGCGCGATCCGCTCGGCTGCGGCAATCGCCTTCTCGGCGCTTTTATACTGCTGTGGCGCGTCGGGCTCTACGGCGCGACCTTTCTGCCGGAAACCTTGCGCATAGAACAGAGTCGGCATGGTCCGTCCTTATGGGTGACCGGCGGCACAGAGCACATCATTGAAATGAATGGTGCCCCCGCCGGACTCGAACCGGCACGTCTTGCGACGGAGGATTTTGAGTCCTCTGCGTCTACCATTCCGCCAGAGGGGCACGGCTAGGGTGTTAGCCGAGAGTGCTGATCCGCGCAACTGGTCTCGACCGGTTTTAGGCGCCGAGCCACAGACGCATCAGGTAGACGGCGAGAACGCCGCTGGCCATGGCGGCAAAGAGGTTTCTGGTAATGATGAAGACGAGGCCTGTGGCCAGGGCGGCCACGAGTTCGGCTGGGCTGCCGGTGGCGATCGCGGGCGCGACGAGTGCCGCGAGCACGGCGCCGGGAATGTGACGGAGCCAGGCGGCGGCAAAGCCTTGGGTCGGCAAGCGATCGGCAAGGAGCAGGCCGCTGGCCTTGATGGCGATGGTCACCAGCGCCATTCCGATGATGGCGGCGAGCGCCTCAGAACTGGTGAGCATGCTTGCGCGTCTCCAATGCTGCGCCGACGAGGCTACCGGCAAGTCCTCCCACCAGGATGTGCCAGCTGCCGTCGACGAGGCGAGAGGTCAAGATGGCGGCAAGTGCTGCGACCAGCCAGGGAATGAGATCGGAGCGGCCTTTCCACATGCCCAGCAATAGGGCCAGGAACGTGGCGGTGAAGGCAAAATCGAGACCCCAGCGGGCTGGGTCGTCGATGGCCGATCCCAGCCCATAGCCAATGAGATTGGTGCTCATCCAGGAGATCCAGGCGAGGGCGCCGCCGCCCATCAGGAATGCGACGGAGCCACCGCCGCGCTGCATGGCAGCGACGGTCATGGCCCAGTTTTCGTCGGTGACGAGATACATGCTGAGCGCACCGCGCCAGACGCCTTTTTTGGGGTATAGCGGGCGCAGGGTTGCGGTCAGCAGCAGGTAGCGAAGGTTGACGATCAAAGTGGCGATGACGATGGGGCCGATGGGCAGGGTGGCGGGTGTCGCGGTCCATAGATCGAGTGCAACGAACTGCGCGGAGCCGGCGAAAACAAGGCCGCTCATCAGCACCGCCTCGGTCAAGGTCAGCCCAGCGCCGCGGGCCAGAACGCCCCAGACGAGGCCGTATGCGGCGACTGAAATGGCCACGGGAAGACAGGCGCGGGCGCCGGCTAGAAACTGACTGCGTCGGGAATCAAAGGGGTTTGCGGCTTGCGTCATGAGCGTTGTCTAGCATGGCAACCGGAGCGTTCCAGCGCGATTGACGTGCTGGAAAGTGGAGCGTAGAGCAGCCATGTCATTGCCAAGCCTCCAGCGCCCGTCCAGCCGGCACCTCTTTTTGAAGGTGTGAAAAGGTCCCTTTGGGGCCATCCGCATGACACCCTTTTTGAGGTCCTGGAGCCCTTCTATGAACGACACATTAACAAGGCCGCTGTGGCAGCGGTTCAGCTTCTTTCTGATCCCGCTGATGGCTTCGAACATTCTTCAGGCGCTGTCGGGCACGGTCAATTCGATCTATGTCGGCCAGATGATCGGCGTCGAGGCGCTGGCGGCGACGGCGACGTTTTTCCCGATCATGTTCTTCCTCATGAGCTTCATCATCGGGCTTTCGGCCGGGTCGACGATTTTGATTGGCCAGGCCTGGGGCGCGCGTAATGTCGACAAGGTCAAGGAAGTGGCCGGGACGACGTTGGTGGCAACCCTGGTGCTCGGTTTGATCGTGGCGATCGCCGGCGGGATCTGGACCGAGCAGATCATGAATGTGCTGGGAGCGCCGGACAATATCCGCGAGCTTTCGGTGGGCTATGCGCGGATCGTCTTGATCGGTATGCCGGGCTTTTTCCTGTTTCTCGTCGTGACCTCGGTCCTGCGCGGCGTGGGCGATACGGTGACGCCGCTGTTCTCGCTGATCATGTCCATGGTCGTCAGTCTTCTCGTGACGCCGGCGCTGATCCAGGGCTGGTTAGGTTTGCCGCAGCTTGGCGTGCGCGCCGCTGCGGTCGCGATGATTGCCGGCTTCATGACCGTGCTGATTTTCCTCTTCATCTATATGCGCGCGCGGAAAATGCCGCTGGCACCCGATCGGGTGCTGCTCGGGGCAATGCTGCGGCCGGATCTGAAACTGCTTGGGCTGATCCTCAAGCTCGGCGTACCGGCGGGGCTGCAGATGGTAATTTCGTCCATCGCCGGTATCGTGGTCGTGGGGCTGGTCAACCGCTTCGGCTCGGATGCGACGGCGGCCTATGGGGCGCTGGGGCAGGTGATGAGCTATGTGCAGTTTCCGGCCATGTCGATCGGTATTGCGGCCTCGATCTTTGCGGCGCAGGCAATCGGCGCGCGCAATGAAGAACAGCTGCAGGCGATCACGCGGACGGCGCTGGTGCTCAATCTCGTCATCACCGGCGGGCTGATCGTTCTTGCCTATCTTTTCAGCCAGCACGTGGTGGCGCTCTTTATCACCGATCCGGCGGTGATCGACCTCGCCGAGACGCTGCTCCATGTGGTGCTGTGGAGCATCCTGTTCTTTGGGTGGAGCGTGGTCTTTTCCGGCATCATGCGGGCCAGCGGCACGGTCTATGCGCCAATGCTGTTGTCGCTTGCCTGTATTCTCCTGATCGAGCTCCCCGGCGCGGTCTGGCTCAGCCAGACGGGGCTTGGACTTTCCGGCATCTGGGTCGCTTATGCGGCGAGCTTCGTGATGATGCTGGTGTTGCAGGCGAGCTGGTATCAGTTCGTCTGGAAGCGGAAAAAGATCGTGGCGCTCGTTTGAGCGCCACGTCTTTATTTCCCTAAGGTCAGCTGGATGGCGCGCTTGCCGCCCGGCGCGAAGACATCGAGCTCGACCCGGACCGGCTCCTGCGCCATGCGGCGGGTGCGGGCGGATAGGGTCATGACGACGGCGAGAAGGTCGCCGACGGAGCGCTGCTGCCGCGGCAGCATGCGTTCGGTGATACCGGCCAGTGCGCGATTGCGCGCCCTCATGTCCGGCGAGGCGAGCGGCGAGCGGCCAAAAAGTTGGCGAGCTCGACCAGAGCATTACGGTCACTCATTGGGCTACTCCATACACAAGCACCAATGGGGCTTCCCCTGGAGGATCGCGACAAACACACGTCGCTTTCCCTATGTACCGGCGCTGCGAATTGCCCCCGCAGCGCCGGGTCGTCTTTGTCAGCCCTGCATAGCGAGGCAGGAGAGGTTCTGGTCCTTGAGACGGCTGCACATGGCGTTGGCGTCATCGCGATCGCCGAAGCCGACGAAACGGGCACGATAGAAGGTCTGGCCGTTCTTTTCGAAGCGCTCGACATAGGAGCGGAAGTCACCAAGACTACCGACCTTGCCCGCCGCATCGGAGAGCATGGAGCGGGCACTGTCTTCGGACGGGCCGGCACCGATCTGGACGATCCAGCCGCTGATCGGGGTGGCTTGGGAGACGGAGTTTGTCTGCGTCACGTCGAAGCCGAGCGGGGCGGAAGGCGCGGTCTGGCCAAGTGCCGATGGCGGGGCGCCGAGATTGTAGGTCTCGCTCAGCCATGCGCCGATGACGTCTTGGCTGGGATAGGCAGGCGCAGCCTGGGTCGGTGCGGCAAGTGCGGTCACGGCCTCGGCAGCCGACGGGATCGGGGCGGGCATTGCAGCAGGCGCGATGGCGGCGGCCACGGCAACCTGAGGCTGGGCCGGCTGTGCCTGCGGCTGGGAGCCATTGGAGGCGACCAAGGCTGCGAGGCGGAAGTCGGGCATCGGCGTCGGCATGGCAAAGGTGGGCTTGCGCGGCTGTGCCAGGGCGAACTGCGTCGTGCTCTGGCGGCCCGGCTGCGGCACCATGGCCTGCTGCAGGTAATCGCCGCGACGGCCCTTGGGCAGGTAGTTGGCGACGAGCTGGCGAACTTTTTCGTCACGCGAAGCGGCCGAGTTGAAGCCGAAGGCGACGACGACGATGTGGCGATTGTCCTTGCGGGCGGCGGTCAGCAGGTTCGAGCCGGCAGCGTTGATGTAGCCGGTCTTGATGCCGTCGACCGCGCCCATATAGCCCAGCACGCGGTTGTGGTTGCCATAGGTCTTGCCGTTGTAGCGGAAGGACGTGGTCTGGAAGAATTCGTAGTAGTTCGGGAAGTGCTGGTAGATGGCGATGCCAAGGATCGCCTGGTCGCGCACCGTGGTGGTCTGGCCGCCATCGGGGAGACCCGAGGCGTTGCGGTAGGTGGTGCTGGACATGCCCATGGCACGGGCCGTGGCGGTCATGCGCTCGGCAAATTTGCTTTCCGAACCGGAAATATGCTCGGCGATGACGCGGGCCATGTCATTGGCCGAAAGGGTGACCAGCGACTTGATGGCGTCTTCGACCGCGATGGTCGAGCCGGCGCGCAGGCCGAGCTTTGTGGGAACGGCGGAAGCGGCGTGGCGCGAGACAGTCATCTTGCTCGAAAGGCTGAGATTTCCAGCCTGTAACTCCTGGAACAGGACGTAAAGCGTCATCACCTTGGCAACCGATGCCGGGTAGCGCTTGGAGTCGGCATTGTCCTCGTAGAGGATTTCGCCGGACTTCGCGTCCACCACGATGCCAGCATATTTGCGCAGATTTTCAATGGCTTGCGTCGGAGCGGCAGCAGCAAGGCTGACGGTGAACACAAGGAAGAAGGCAGCAGCGGCGCGAGAAAGAGTGCGCCAGGGGTCTTCGCCAGGGAAATCACCCGGAACTCCAATTTACTGATCGGACGCTTCTGCATCCGTACGCAACAAGTGACTGAGATCGCCGGGGAGCCCTCCAACCCTGACGATCGACCTGTCGCAAGCTACCCGGCTGCCGTTACGAATTTGTAAAATGCGAAGGATTTTTTGGGGAGAATGTGGAGACCAGGACACTTCACGTGATTGTTGATCGTGCTGGAACCGCACTTGCCGGCCATCGGTTAGCAGACTGCTAACATTTGGAGGGACAAATGACGGCTCGGATCGATCCTCGCGCGGCCTTGGGCGCTCTTGCGCTCGCGCAGCCACTTGCCACCCAGTTTTACCGTGTCGCGAGCACGGCACAGAGTGAAGAGGAGGGCGAGGTCGCCACCTATACCGGTCCGGTCACACCTGCCGATGGCGCCTTCGCAATCTGGGTGCCGCTCTTTGCCTCCACCATGATTTTCAGCGTCGGCCTGGCGCGGCCCGACTATCGCGAGCATCCGAACCTTCAGCATGTGGAGGAACTGGCGTCGGGTGCGTTTCTAGCCGATGCGCTGTGGAGCGTGCATGCCCAGACGCGTGGACTGGGCTGGGCCAGTTTCGGGATCATCGGTGCGGCAGCAACGAGCGCCGTTTCGGCCTTGATCGTTGCGGCACGCGGCATGCCCGGCTCGAAGGGCATGCGGTTCGCAGCAGACTGGATCGGCGGGCTTGCCGGATGGTTGACCGTGGCGCTGTTCGCCAATCTTGAGGCGACTTTCAATCGGGAAGGCAAACGCCTGGAGCCGGCGCACGAAGAGGATCGCGCGGCGGTGCTGGTTGCGGGAGCAGGGGTGGCGGCCAGTGTGGTAGCACTGGCGAGCCGCGGCAACCTTTCCTATGCGGGTGTTGCGCTTTGGGGCCTGGGCGGCATTGCGCTGAGGGCGCAGCGCGAAAAGCGGCAAAAGGTATTGCTGGCGGCACTCTCGAGCGCAGCGGCGCTCGGCGCTGCAACGGCGGTCGCGCGGGCCCAGCAGCCCCGGTTCTATCGCACTCACACTTTCGGGAAGCGATAGGCCTTAACAGCGCGTGTTTTTTGCCTACATAATGGGTCCAGCCACGCTGCTTCGTTTCCTTCCGCGACAGTCGACCCAATGATCAAGACTCCCTCAATTTCTCCCGCTTTCCTGCCGCTTGCGACCGAGCAAGGCGCGCCTCTGCGCCCCCACGCCGGCCCGCAGGACGACGACGGCGGACGCCGCGGCGGCGGTGACGACAGCGATTTCGAATCCGGGACGGTGACCAAAACGCGTCCCAAAACCAAGCGCCCGAACCTTTACCGGGTGCTGCTCCTCAACGACGACTACACGCCGATGGAATTCGTCGTTCTGGTCTTGCAGGACGTCTTCAACAAGTCACGCGAAGACGCTCTCCAGATCATGCTGCATGTTCACCAAAAGGGGGTCGGTGAGTGCGGCGTATATCCATATGAAGTGGCCGAGACCAAGGTCACCCGCGTCATGGATACGGCACGCAAGAACCAGCATCCGCTGCAATGCGTGATGGAAAAACAGTAGGAACATCATATGCCCTCATTTTCGCGCGGACTCGAAAAGGCCCTGCACCAGGCGATGAACCTGGCCCGTGAGCGCAATCATGAGTTCGCCACGCTCGAACATCTGCTTCTGGCGCTGACCGACGACCGCGAAACGATCGCCGTCTTGACCGGATGCGATGTCGACATCGACGCGCTCAAGAGCGATCTCGAAGACTTCATCAATGAAGAACTGGACACCCTGGTCGTGCAGAACGGCCAAGATGCGCGCCCGACCGCTGCATTCCAGCGCGTCATTCAGCGCGCGGTGATCCACGTTCAATCCTCGGGCCGTGAAGAAGTGACCGGTGCAAACGTGCTGGTTGCGATTTTTGCGGAACGCGAAAGCCATGCCGCTTATTTCCTCGAACAGCAGGACATGAGCCGGCTCGACGCCGTCAATTTCATCAGTCACGGGATCACCAAATCGGGTCCCAGCGAGGAACGCAAAGTGCGTGGTGCCGAAGACGGTGAAGGCGGTGCCGAGGGTGGCGCCGAAGGCAAGAAGAGCTCGGCGCTGGCCGACTTTTGCGTCAACCTCAACGAGAAGGCAAAGGCCGGCAAGATCGACCCGCTGATCGGGCGCGATGCCGAGCTGCGCCGCACTATCCAGGTGCTGTGCCGCCGCTCCAAGAACAACCCGCTCTACGTGGGTGACGCCGGCGTCGGCAAGACGGCCATCGCGGAAGGTCTTGCCCGCAAGATTATTGAAGGCGATGTGCCCGAAGTGCTCAAGGAAGCGGTCATCTACTCGCTCGACATGGGCTCGCTCCTCGCCGGCACGCGCTATCGCGGCGACTTCGAAGAGCGCCTTAAGCAGGTGATGAAGGAACTCGAAAAGCAGCCCAATGCCGTGCTGTTCATCGACGAAATCCACACCATGATCGGCGCTGGCGCGACCTCAGGCGGTGCGCTCGATGCGTCGAACCTCCTCAAGCCCGCTCTGGCTTCCGGGGCGATCCGCTGCATCGGCTCCACCACTTACAAGGAATATCGCCAGTTCTTCGAAAAGGACCGCGCGCTGGTTCGTCGCTTCCAGAAGATCGACGTCAACGAGCCAAGCGTTCCGGATGCGATCGAGATCATCAAGGGACTGCGTCCTTATTTCGAGGACTTCCACAAGATCAAGTATACCGATGAAGCGCTTACCGCAGCTGTTGAGTTGAGCGCGCGCTATATCAATGATCGGAAGCTTCCCGACAAGGCGATCGACGTGATCGACGAGACGGGCGCGAGCCAGAAGCTTCTGGCAGAGGACGAGCGCAAGGAAATCATCGACGTCGAGGATATCGAAGCGACGATTGCGACCATCGCGCGCATCCCGCCAAAGTCGGTTTCCAAGTCCGATGCCGAACTGCTGTCGAGCCTTGAAACCAGCCTTAAGACGGTGGTGTTCGGTCAGGACGCGGCGATCACGGCCCTGTCTTCGGCGATCAAGCTGGCGCGTGCCGGCTTGCGCGAACCGGAAAAGCCGATCGGCTCCTACCTCTTCACCGGCCCGACCGGCGTGGGCAAGACCGAAGTCGCAAAGCAGCTCGCCGATACGCTCGGCGTGGAACTGCTGCGGTTCGACATGTCCGAATATATGGAGCGTCACACGATCAGCCGTTTGATCGGTGCCCCTCCGGGCTATGTCGGCTTCGACCAGGGCGGTTTGCTGACCGATGGCGTCGACCAGAACCCGCATTGCGTGGTGCTGCTCGACGAAATTGAGAAGGCTCACCCGGATCTCTACAACATCCTGTTGCAGGTGATGGACCACGGCAAGCTCACCGATCACAACGGCAAGGCGGTCGATTTCCGCAATGTTATTTTGATTATGACGTCCAACGTGGGTGCTGCAGAGCTCGCTCGTTCGCCGATCGGCTTTGGCCGCAAGCGCGAGCAGGGGGACGACGAAGAGGCGATCAACCGCACCTTCTCGCCCGAGTTCCGCAACCGTCTCGATGCGATCATCTCGTTCGCACCGCTGCCACGCGAAGTCGTACGTCGCGTGGTCGAGAAGTTCGTGCTGCAGCTCGAGGGCCAATTGGCCGAACGCGGCGTCACGATCAACCTCACGCCGGAAGCGGCCGATTGGCTGGCCGAGCATGGCTATGACGAACGCATGGGTGCGCGCCCGCTGGGCCGCGTGATCCAGGAGCACGTCAAGAAGCCGCTGGCCGACCAGGTGTTGTTTGGCGAGCTGGTGAATGGTGGCAATGTCACCGTGGCCGTGGTGGGCGAGGGGAGCGAGGCAAAGCTGGAATTGGTGGCGACGCCGCCGCGCCCGGCCAAGCCCAAGGCGCTGCCCAAGCCGAAGAAGCCCAAGGCGACTGCCGACAAGGAATAAGAAAAGGCCCGGAGCGATCCGGGCCTTTTTCTTTGCGTGGCGGCAGGAAATTTGTCGAAGCTGGGCGGTGGTGCTCGTCTTGATGGTAAGCGATCACCTTCGATCAGGAGAAAAGACATGCGTTATTTCATGAGCATCATTCCACCCGCCGATCTCAAGCCGGAGGACGTTCCGCAGAGCCTCATGGATGCGATGGGGCCGTGGATGGAAAGGACGCTTGGGGAGGGGAGTCTGGTTTCGACCGGCGGGTTGAAGCCGGTGAAAGAGGGGAAGCGGCTCTCGGGGCAGGGCGGTAGCGTAGCGGTGACCGATGGGCCCTATGCCGAGGCCAAGGAGATCATCGGCGGCTATGCTGTACTTGAGGCTGTGGATCTCGAGGCGGCGACGGCGCTGGCAAGGGAGTTCCTGCAGCTGCATATCGATAATGGGCTGACCGGTGTGGCTCTGGAGGTGCGTGAGATCGCTGGCGGGGTGAATTACTGATCCGCAGCCGCTGTCCTGACGTTGTGATTGTAAGCACCACGTCAGGATAGAACATGACAAGAAAAATTCTCGTTTCGGGCGCCAGCATTGCCGGCTGTGCGGCAGCGTGGTGGCTGACCAGTTTCGGCTTCGATGTGGTCGTGGTCGAAAAAGCCTCAGAGTTTCGGGATGGCGGGCAGAATATCGACGTGCGTGGTGCCGGGCGCGAAGTGCTCATGCGCATGGGGCTGGAGGATGCGGCGCTCGCTGCGGGTACGGGCGAAGAGGGCACCGCCTGGGTGCGAGAGGATGGCAGCGTGGTTGCCGAATTCGGCCAGACCGAGGATGGGTCGGACGGGCCGACGGCGGAGATGGAGATCCTGCGCGGCGATCTTGCGCGGCTGCTGTTCGATCGCAGCAAGGATCGGGCCGAGTACCGGTTCAGTGACACGATCAAATCCATCGAGCAGACCGAGCAAGGGGCACGGGTCGTGTTCGAGAGCGGAGACACGGACGCGTTCGACCTTGTGGTCGTCGCCGAGGGTGTTGGTTCTCCGACGCGCGAATTGGTCTTTCCGGGTGAGAACGAGCCGCGCTGGCTCGATATGAGCATCGCCTATTTTACCATCCCGCGCACGCCGGACGATGACAAGCTTTGGCGCTGGTATCACACGACCGGCGGCCGCGGGGTGTCGCTGCGGCCGGACCGAAATGGAACGACGCGGGCCATGCTTTCCGTGCAGAGGCCGACCGAGGGCGAGCAGGATTGGCCGGTCGAGCGGCAGAAGGCGTGGCTGCACGAGGAGTTCGGTGACGCAGGCTGGGAGTCCGAACGCGTGCTTGCGGGCATGGACGCGACGAATGACTTCTATTTCGATGCCTTGCGACAGGTGCAGATGCCACGGTGGTCCAATGGCCGCGTGGTCCTGACCGGCGACGCAGCCTGGTGCGTGACGCCAATGGGCGGGGTGGGCGCGACGCTGGCTGTTGTCGGCGCCTATATCCTCGCTGGTGAGCTGTCGCAGACCGATGATATCGGGACGGCTCTCCGCAGCTATGACGAGCATCTGCGCGACTTTGTCGAGAATGCGCAGAAGATCCCCAAGATCGCGCCACGGCTCGCCAATCCGCATAGCGAATTCGGCTTGGCAGTGCTGCACGGCACGCTGAAGCTTGCGAGCGCGCCGGGTGTCCGCGACGTCTTTGCCAAGGTTCTTGGCGGCAAGTCGAAGGATATCGAGTTGCCGGACTACGGGGCGTAGCAGCGCTGCACTCGCCCACATCGTGGTTCGAGGCTTCGCTGCGCTTCGCACCTCACCATGAGGTTCAGCAGCTAGAGCGCCGCGGCGATGGCCTTGGCGAGGGCGGCGAGGTCTTGTGCGTCGGCCTGTCCGCCGCCATGGCTGGCCAGCGGAGTGCCCTCGTAAGCGGGGATGATGTGGAAGTGGAGGTGGAAGACCGTCTGGCCAGCCGTTGCTTCGTTGAACTGGGCAAGGCGGATACCGTCGGCGCCGGTCGCGGTCTGGACGGCCTTGGCGACGCGCTGAACGAGGGGGATGACGGCAGCAAGATCTGCCGGATCGGCATCGAGGAGGTTACGCGATGACGCCTTGGGGATGACCAGGGTGTGGCCGCGAGACTGGGGGAAGATGTCCATCATGACGAGGGCGGTATCGTCCTCGTAGACCTTGTGGGCCGGAATTTCGCCGCGGAGAATTTTGGCGAAGATGTTGGTCGGGTCGTAGGTCATGGCGGCTCCGGTCTTTACATCTTCTCTACGTCTTCACACCCTCGATGTCATCCCGGCCTGGAGCCGGGGTGACAGCCGGTGGTGTGACACCCCCACCTAGCTCTGCTACGGCCCGATGGGCCTAGCGGCGCTACCTCCCCCATCGAGGGGGAGGTAGAAGAGGGTCATTGCCGCTCGCCTTTGCGGAAGGGCGTGTAGGTTTCGAGGGTTTCCTGCTGCTGCTCGATGGCGGGGCGTTCGTCTTCGAGGTAGTCGGCGACGGCGCGGCGCAGGCCGGGGTGAGCAATCCAGTGGATGGAATGGGTGAGGACGGGCTCGTAGCCGCGGGCAAGCTTGTGCTCGCCCTGTGCGCCGGCTTCGACGGTCTTGAGGCCGTGGGCGATGGCGTAGTCGATGGCCTGGTAGTAGCAGACTTCGAAGTGGAGGAAGGGGACGTCGCGGGTGGCGCCCCAGTTGCGGCCGTAGAGGGTGTCAACGCCGCGGAAGTTGATGGCGCCGGCGATCGGAGTGGGGCCGTCATGGGCCAGCATCAGGACGACGCGATCGGCCATGTATTCGCCAAGGAGCGAAAAGAAGCGGCGGTTGAGGTATGGGCGGCCCCATTTGCGGGCGCCGGTATCTTCGTAGAACTCGAAGAAGGCGTCCCAGTGCTGTTCCTCGATCTCCTTGCCCGTGAGCCAGCGGACGGTAAGACCATCAGCAAGGGCGTCTCGGCGTTCGCGGCGGATAACCTTGCGCTTGCGCGAGGCGAGGGTTTCGAGGAAGTCGTCAAAGGACTTGAAATCGTGGTTGTGCCAGTGGAACTGGGTGTCGACGCGACGGAGCCAGTCGATCGAACCGGCCAGTTCGGCTTCCGCTTCGGGCACGAAGGTGAGGTGGATAGAGGAGGCGTCGGTCCGGGTGGCGAGCTGCTGGGCGGTCTGGAGCAAGGCGGCCTGGGCTTCGAGGCTTCCGGAGGGGACCAGGAGCTTGGGGGCGGTTGCCGGGGTGAAGGGCACCGAGCCCTGAAGCTTGGGGTAGTAGTGGCCGCCGGCGCGCTCGAGGGCATTGGCCCAGCCATGGTCGAAGACGTATTCGCCCATGGAATGGGATTTGAGGAAAAGCGGCAGGAGGCCGACGGGCTTGTCGTCCTGTGCCAGCAGAATGTGCTGGGGCTGCCAGCCCGTCTTGCCGGTGGCGCAGCCGGACTCCTCGAGCGCGCGGAAAAAGGCGTGGTCGAGGAAGGGATTGTCCGGGACGCCGTCCGTCGACGGCACAAGGCTGTTCCACACCGCGGCCGGGATCGAGGCCGTGGTGGGATGGATGGTCGCCGTGTAGTCGGTGGACACGATGGCGCGCCTAGACCTCGACCACCGCTTCGATCTCGACTGCGGCGCCGAGGGGCAGGGCGGTGACGCCGAAAGCGGCGCGGGCATGCTTGCCCTTGTCACCCAAAACGCCGACCAAAAGGTTGGAAGCGCCGTTGGCGACGAGATGCTGCTCGGTGAATTCGTGGGTCGAGGCGACAAGAACGGTAAGCTTGATCACCTTCTTGATCTCGTGGAGTGGCACGCCCGCCATGTGCACGATCTGGGCAAGGATGTTGACGGCGCAGAGTTCGGCCGCGTTGCCACCCTGGACGACGTTCATGTTGTCGCCAAGGCGGCCCTGGACCACGCCTTGCTCATTGCTGGAAATCTGTCCGGACACATAGAGCAGGTTGCCGGTGCGGCTGACCGGAACGTAGCTTGCCACCGGCGCCTTGGGGGCGGGGAGCTCGTAGCCATATTCGCGGAGCTTTTCGATCGGGTCGGTCATCTGAACTTGCTTTCCAGGTCTTCTGCTTCTTCTTCGGAAGCCGGAGCCGACTGGGTGTCGGGCCGGCTGGTATAGAGCTTGCCGCGCACTACGGCGGCACGGCCAAATCGCGAGCGGACACTGTCCATGGCGCGTTCCGCGGCGGCCTTGCGCGCGACGAGCGGCTCGAGGAGATCGACGGGGTCGAACCCATCGGCCGCTTCAAGGCCCGAGACGCCAATGCCGATCAGCCGGAACGGCGTGCCATCTGCCTCGCGCTGCAGGAGGCTCATGCCAGCCTCGTAGAGAACGTTGGCAAGCTGTGTCGGCATCATCAGGTGTCGCGCGCGGGTGCGCAACCGAAATCCCGATGTTTTGAGCTTGAGGGTCACGGTGTCGCCGACGACGATCTTTGCCTTGAGACGCTCCGACAGGCGCTCGGTGCATTTTAAAAGTTCGGTCGAGAGGTCTTCGAGCGTCGCAATGTCGGTGTTGAAGGTCGTTTCGGACGAGATGGACTTCATCTCGCTGTCGACAGAAACCTTGCGGGCATCCTGGCCTTGCGAAAGGCGCGCCAGACGCGAGCCGGCCTCGCCATAAAGCTTCATGAGGCGGATTGGATCTTCGTCCTGCAATTGGCCGATGGTGTGATAGCCGTCCTTCTTGAGGGTTTCAGAAAAGACCTTGCCGACACCATAGATAAGGCTGATCGGCTTGGGTGCAAGGAAGGTGAGGGTTTCCGCCTTGCCGATCACGGCGAAACCGCGCGGCTTGTCGAGATCGGAAGCGACCTTGGCAAGAAACTTGTTGTGGCTAAGGCCCACCGAGATAGTGACGCCGATTTCCTCGGCGATGGTCTTGGCAAAACGCGCGAGGCTTAAGGCAGGGGGCGCCTTGTGGACGCGCTCCGTGCCGGTGAGATCGAGAAAGGCTTCGTCGATGGAGATGGGCTCGACCAGCGGGGTCAGCGCGTCCATGTGGCGCCGGATCTGGCGGCTGACATCGACATATTTTTGCATGTTCGGCTTGATGATCACCGCATCGGGGCACAGCTCGCGGGCCTTGAACATGGGCATGGCGGAGCGGACGCCGGACTGGCGCGCGATATAGCAACAGGTCGAGACAACACCGCGCGCGCCACCGCCGATGATCAACGGCTTGTCGCGGAGGCTCGGATCGTCGCGCTTTTCAACCGAGGCGTAAAGGCGTCGCAATCGACATGGGCGATCGATAGGGCAAAGAGCTCGTCGTGGCTGCGCAGGCGCGGGGAGCCGCAGGCGGGGCAACGGTTTGGCACCGTCCCGCTGGTTTCCCACTTGAGGCAGTCCCGGCAGAGCCAGTCCACGTGTCTAGAACTCCGTGCGGTTGATCCGATGCCAGACGCGCATGAAGGCTTCCGGCGTGATGTTTTGATTGGCGCAGAGGGCGAGCAGAATCGGCTCGTTGGAGGCAAAGTAGTCGATGAGGCCGTGTTGCATGCGCTCGGTGCCAATCGCCGCGCGCAGGCTCTGCGGATCAAGGCCGGCATTCTGCATGAATCCGAGGAGTTCTTCAGGATTTTCCGAGAGGTAGCCAAGGCATGCGTCAGCCAGATGGCTGATATCGGGCTCGGAACGGTTTGGAACGGGCAAGGCCCTGCCTCATTTGATGTTTTGTAACGGATTAATGGTAGCCGAGATGGCGGAGGAAGCGAAGGTCAGTGCGGCGCATGACCAGCTTTTTCGGACGGCATAGCCGCCCAAGCGAGGTATGATGCCCAAGACAGTGATGATCGTGGAAGACAATGAGCTCAATATGAAGCTCTTTAACGATCTGCTCGAATCGCGCGGCTACACCGTTATCCAGACCCGCAACGGCATGGAAGCGCTGGATCTGGCGCGTGCGCATATGCCCGATCTCATTCTCATGGACATCCAGTTGCCGGAGGTGTCAGGCCTTGTGGTCACCAAGTGGCTCAAGGACGATGAGCAGCTTGCCCATATTCCGGTGATCGCCGTCACCGCCTTTGCGATGAAGGGCGATGAGGAGAGGATCCTCCAGGGCGGCTGCGAGGGCTATATTTCCAAGCCCATCTCGGTATCTCACTTTCTGGAAACCATTGCCCACTACATTGGCCCGGCCTGAGGCGCACCTGGGAGTTTCGCAGGAAAAGTGGGTCCCCCTTTTCCGGTTCGAGAAACGGCTCATTGAGTACCGCGCCTGATGTGAGGTGCTGGTGTGACTGCGCGCGTTTTGATCGTCGATGATATCCCGACCAATGTTCGCCTGCTCGAGGCCCGTCTCACAGCGGAATATTACGAGGTTCTGACGGCAACGTCCGGGGCGCAGGCGCTCGAAATCTGCGAGACGCAGGATGTCGATATCGTCCTTCTCGATGTGATGATGCCGGAAATGGACGGGTTCGAGGTTTGCCAGCGGCTCAAGGCAAGCCCGCGGACGCACCATGTGCCGGTTCTGATGATCACCGCGCTCGACCAGCCGTCGGACCGCGTGCGCGGTCTTGAGGTGGGCGCGGACGATTTTCTCACCAAGCCGGTGGACGACACGCAGCTGATGGCGCGTGTAAAGAGCCTCGTGCGGCTCAAGTCGCTGACCGATGAATTGCGGGCCCGTGCGTTGACCGGGCAGCAGATCGCCATCGAGGACGCGCTGCGGGCGATGGACACGATTTCGGCTAGTGGCGGCTCGATCCTGATCATCGACACCGATCTGCGGCATGCCGAGCGGGTCAAGGGCTATCTCTCCGCAGAGCACAGCGTCGACATCCTGACGCAGCCATCGGATGCAGTGTTCCAAGTGGCGGGCGCCAATTACGAGCTGGCGCTGGTCAGCATGTCGATGGATGATTTCGATCCGCTGCGGGTGTGTTCGCAGATCCGGACGCTCGATCATACGCGGACGCTGCCGATCATTTTGATGGCGGACGAGGGGGACAAGCCGCGCGTGGTGCGGGCGCTGGACCTGGGGGTCAACGATTTCATCAGCCGGCCGGTGGAGCGCAACGAGCTTTCGGCGCGGGTGCGGACGCAGATCCGGCGCAATCGCTATGCGCTCGAGCTGCGGCAGAGCGTCACCAACACGATGGCGCTGGCGGTGACCGACGAGCTCACCGGGCTCTACAATCGCCGCTATTTCGACCGGCACCTCAACGTCATGCTCGGCAAGGCGCAGGAGCAGAGCCGGGACATGGCGCTGATGATCCTCGATATCGACCACTTCAAGTCGGTCAACGACAATCACGGGCATGATGTCGGCGACATCGTGCTGCGCGAATTTGCGGCGCGCATGAAGCGCAATATCCGTGGCGTCGACCTCGCCTGCCGCATGGGTGGCGAGGAGTTCGTGGTGCTGATGCCCGATACCGATACGTTCCAGGCGGAAGCGGTGGCCGAGCGCGTGCGCCAGGCGATCGCCGAAAAGCCGTTCGACGTGGGGACGGCGCGGCCGCTGACGGTGACGGTGTCAGTGGGCGTGTCGCTCAACGAGACGCTGACGGATTCGCCGGAGAGCATGCTGAAGCGGGCGGACGTCGCGCTTTATCGCGCCAAGCGCGAGGGGCGTAACCGGGTGATCTTCGACGCGGCGTGAGCGATCGATAAAGCTGCGTCTATTAGGGTTAGCCGTTATAATTAACAAAGGGTTGCGGTTGGCGGAAACGCCTGGGCCGCCTAGGGTCTTTTCAGCGAGCCGAAACACTTCGGTTACGCAAGTTCCCTACGGCATTCGCTCAGGTCCGCCGCAACTCCTGAGCCTCCCGTAGGGCGGTTGGTCCGGATGCGGACAGAGTGGCCTCTTCGACATGCCGCTCCGGACCAGCCACTCTTCATTCAGAAGCATCGCGAACCTTAGATGTGGTGCTGTCACGCACTCGATTGTCGCCCCGGCAAAGACCGGGGTCTTTCCTGAGATCTCAGGATGGGCCCCGGGTCAAGCCCGGGGTGACAGCTGGTGGGTGAGGCGTCAACGCGCCAAACGAAAACCCCGCAATTGCTTGCGGGGTTTTGCTGTTCGGAACAGGAAGCGCCAGATTACTTGATCTTGGCTTCCTTGAATTCGACGTGCTTGCGAACGACCGGGTCGTACTTCTTGAATGCCAGCTTTTCGGTCTGGGTACGGGCGTTCTTCTTGGTCACATAGAAAAAGCCGGTGTCGGCCGTCGAGACGAGCTTGATCTTGATGGTGGCGGCTTTTGCCATTTGGGTGGTCCTTCACAAAGCGAAAGGCGCCGCACGGAGGGCAGCGCCGGAATTTGGGCGCAACCTACGGATTTGCGCCCCGTTGTCAAGTCGATAGCAGCGCGCAAGGAGAGCCGACATGATCCCGCCCCTCGAATTGATGAGCAAATTGGGCCTTAAATCCGGCGACAAGCTCTGGCTGATCAATGCACCGCGCGAAATGGCAGAGGAACTGGCTGCCGGCGCCGAGGTCGAGATGGTGCACGAGAAGGACGAGTATAATGGCGTCATCGCCTATGTCGCTTCTGCCGAGGAGCTCGATCTTCTGGCGCCGCGAATCCTTAGCGAACTGCCCGAAGATGGCCTGCTCTGGATTTCAGTCGCCGGAAACGACTGGGACGCCCTGACCAAAGCTGGCTGGCGTCCCACGGAAAAGATCGACATCGGCGACCAGCGCTCGCTGCAGCGCTTTGCGCGCTAGGACTGCTTGGAGCGGTTGGCACCGAAGTCATACATGCGGTTGGCCCATTGGAGGCCGACAATGGCGCCCTTGATCGGCTGCAGCATCAGGAGCGGCAGGATAATAGCCAGTGGGATCATCGATATGATGTAGGTCATCGGCTCGACGCGATAGGCCATGTCCATATGCATCATGATGGCGATGATGATGTGGCCCGCGATGGTGATGGCGATATAGGGCGGGAAATCATCGGCGCGATGATGGTTGAGCTCTTCGCCACAGACGTCGCACTGGTCGACGACCTTTAGGAAAGCGCGGAACATCTTGCCCTTGCCGCAATGGGGACAGCGGCAGAGCGTGCCGCGCCACATGGCTTGGGCGACGCTGCGCTGTTCGAGAATATGGGTCTCAGTCATGAGTTACCTCTTTCTCCGGCCAAAGCCTTTCGAGGCCTTTGGACCGAAACTCTTAGGTGCACCTCGCGGCGGTCGTCTTCCAGATGGCGGATTGCCGCGTTTGCCTTCCGACAGGAGCTCGAAGCGCAACGCGCCAGCTACCGGAGCCGCTTCCAGTAGCCGGACCTCAACGCGGTCGCCCAGGGTAAAGGTTTCACCGCTCCGTTCGCCGATCATGGACTGGCGTTCCTCGACATAGCGGTAGAAGTCCTGGCCCAGGGTCGAGGCCGGGATGAAGCCATCGGCGCCGGTTTCGAGCAGGCGCACGAAAAGGCCAGATTTGGTGACGCCGGAAATGCGGCCGAGGAATTTGGCGCCGATGCGCTCGGCCAAAAACTGGGCTAGCAGGCGATCCGAGGTTTCGCGTTCGGCCAGCATGGCCCGGCGCTCAGTGGCCGAGATATGCTGGGCAATGCCGGGGAGTTTTTGCGCTTCCTGCTCGGTCAGGCCGTCCTCGCCGAAGCCCAGGACCTTGACCAAGGCGCGGTGCACGATGAGATCGGCGTAGCGGCGAATGGGCGAGGTGAAGTGCGCGTAGCGGTCGAGATTGAGACCGAAATGGCCATAGTTCTCGGCTGAATATTCGGCCTGCGCTTGGCTGCGCAGCACCATTTCGCTGACTTGCTCTATGTTATTGGCCTTGCGCGCCTGGCTCAGGATGCCGTTGAAATCCGAGGCGCGGACGCTGTCGGATTTCTTGACCGCGATATCGAGCGAACCAAGGAAGTCACGCAGCGCCTGAAGCTTTTCGGACGAAGGCTCGTCGTGGACGCGATAGAGCAGCTCGCTGCGTTTGGCTTCCAGCGTTTCGGCCGCGGCGACGTTGGCGGCGATCATCATTTCCTCGATGAGCCGATGCGCATCGAGCCGTTCGGGAACGTGGATGTCGCGAACCATGCCCTTATCGTCGAGCAGGATCTTGCGCTCGGGCAGATCGAGATCGAGCGGGCCACGCTTGTCGCGGGCGGCGCTCATAGCGGCATAGGCGTCCCAGAGCGGGCGAAGGATCGGCTCGAGCAGGGGGCCGGTCTTGTCGTCGGGATTGCCGTCGATGGCAGCCTGGGCCTGCTGGTAGCTGAGCTTGGCAGCGGAGCGCATCAGGATGCGATGAAAACTGTGGCTGCGCTTTTTGCCATCGGCACCGAGAACCATGCGCACGGCGAGGGCGGCGCGGGGCTCGCCTTCCTTGAGCGAACAGAGTTCATTGGAGATGCGCTCGGGCAGCATCGGGACAACGCGATCCGGGAAGTAGACCGAATTGCCGCGGAGATAGGCTTCGCGATCGAGCGCTGTGCCGGGGCGGACATAGGCGGCGACATCGGCGATGGCGACGGTGACGATGAAGCCGCCGGGATTCTTTTCGTCTTCGTCGGGCGCGGCATGGACGGCGTCGTCGTGGTCCTTGGCATCGAACGGGTCGATGGTGATCAGCGGCAGGTCGCGCCAATCCTCGCGGCCCTTGAGGGAAGCTTCCTTGGCCTCCTCGGCTTCGCGCAGGACGCTGGCCGGCCATTTGTGCGGGATTTCGAGATTGTGAATCGCGATCAGCGAGATGGCGCCCTCGGACTTAGGGTTGCCGATGACCGAGGTGACGCGAGCGCGCGGGATCATCAGGCGGCCGGAGAGCTTGACCTCGACCTCCACCAGATCGCCGTCTTTGGCATCGCCGAGATCGCCGACCGGAATGCGCATTTCCTTCTGCTTGCGATCGACGGGAATGAGTCGGGCGCCTTCGTTGTCGGTGCGAACGATGCCGATATGGGCGCGACGGGGCTTGTCGAGCACCTTCATCGGCTTGGCGGTGTAGTCGGGGATCGCCTCGTCGCCGGCATCGATGCGGGCAAGAATGCGATCGCCGGGCGCGGGGGCGACGCGGGATTTGCTGTCGACGAGCACCCGGACGCGCGGCTTTTCGCCTTCCTCATCGTTCCACTGCGCCGGATAGGCGTGGAGATGATCGGGATCGGCGTCGCCTGGGATGTCGAGCACAGTGACATGGGGCAGGGCGGCAGTGCGGCGCAGGGCCTTGCGGGTGCGGGCGATAACGCCTTCGCCCTCAAGCTCGGCCAGCATCGCCTTGAACGGACGGCGCAAGTCGCCGCGGATGCCGAGCACCTTGGCCAGATCGCGCTTGCCCTTGATGTTTTCTTCGTCGGCTAGGGCTTCGAGCACCTGCTCGCGACTTGGCAAAAGTTCGGCCGCGGTGAGGCGCGGGCGCTTAGGGCCGGACGTGTTTTTGTTTTTTGCTGGTTTGGCCATGATTTTCGTCAGGTTTCGGGATTGCTCTTTATGTAGGTCACCGCAGGGGTTTTGCCAAATCGCCCCTTGTCGCTCCGGCCCTTAGGACGATAGTTGTTGAGCCAACGTCGCTTACGGGGATGCGTTCATGCCGACCGATATTTTGCCGCTGATCCTGGCGCTGGTGCTGGGATATTTGTGCGGCTCGGTGCCTTTCGGGCTGATCCTGACCGGCGCTGCCGGTCTTGGTGATATCCGCTCGATCGGCTCGGGCAATATCGGGGCGACCAATGTCTTGCGTACCGGCAACAAGACGCTGGCAGCGGCGACGCTGGTGCTGGACGCGCTCAAGGCGGCGGTTGCGATCCTCGTGGCGCGGTATTTCTGGGGCGACGATGCGGCGATGCTTGCCGCTGTCGGCGCGTTTTTCGGCCACTGCTTTCCGGTGTGGCTCGGTTTCAAGGGCGGCAAGGGCGTTGCGGTGATGATCGGTTCGCTGCTGTCGCTGAGCTGGCCCGTGGGGCTGATCTTTTGCGCGGTGTGGCTGCTGATCGGCTTTACCCGGAAGATCTCGTCGCTGGCGGCGCTGACCGCCGCGGCGACGGCGCCGATCTTCACCTATGTCTTTAACGACAATATCTGGCTGACCTTTACGGTGGCAGCGCTGGCGCTGTTGCTGTTCTACCAGCACCGCGAGAACATTTCCCGGCTGATCAAGGGCACCGAGCCCACCATCGGTGGCAAGAAGGCGGCCTGATGCTTTCCGGTGGTGGTCAGGCGCTGACTGCCGCCGAACGCGTCGCCTGGCTGCGGCTGATCCGCAGCGACAATGTCGGCCCCGTGACGTTCCGTCAGCTCTTGAGCCGGTTCGGTTCGGCGGCCGCGGCGATCGAGGCCCTGCCCGAGCTCAGCCGCAAGGCGGGCAGGGGCGTCACGGTCACTCCGCAAGCCAAGGCCGAAGACGAGATCGCCGGGCTCGAGCGCTACGGCGCGCGGCTGGTGGCGCAAAGCGAACCCGATTACCCACCGCACCTTCATCATATTCCGGCCGCGCCGCCGCTGATCACCATGGCAGGGGGCGAGCGGCTCGACTGGCAGCGCACGGTCGGCATCGTCGGGGCGCGGAATGCCTCCACCGCCGGCGTGAAGATGACGCGGTTGCTGGCAACGGATCTGGGCGAGCGGGGCTATACGGTGGTCTCCGGACTGGCGCGCGGCATCGACACGGCCGCGCATCGGGCGAGCCTCAGCACCGGCACCATAGCCGTGCTGGCGGGCGGGTTCGACAAGATCTATCCGGACGAGAATATCCCGCTGGCGCATGACATCCTCGATAATGGCGGGGCGCTGCTGACGGAAATGCCGCTGGGCTGGGAGCCGCGAGCGCGGGACTTTCCGCGGCGCAACCGGCTGGTTTCGGGATTGTCGCTGGGGATCGTCGTGGTCGAGGCGGCCAAACGCTCGGGCTCGCTGATTACAGCGCGGCTTGCGCTCGAGCAGAATCGCGATGTGTTTGCCGTGCCTGGTTCGCCGCTCGATCCACGCGCCGAAGGCGGTAATGCACTGATCCAGCAGGGGCGCGGCTGATCACCTGCGCCGAGGACATCATCGAGGTGCTGGGCAGCGCTGATCCGGCGCGGATGGCGCTGTTCGATGCGGAGTGGCAGCCGGACGAAATCGGCGCAATGCCTGCGGAAGATGACCGGGCTCGGCTGTTAGAGGCTTTGTCGAACACGCCGGTCGAGGTCGATGAGCTGATCGGGGCCACGGGGATCGGGCCTTCGGCGATGCAGATGCTTTTGCTGGAGCTCGATATTGCCGGGCGGATCGAGTGGTCGAGCGGGCAGCTGGTGGCGTTGAGGTATGAGTGAGGGGACCGAGAAGACCTCATGGTGAGCTTGTCGAACCACGAGGTCGGGCATTGGATTGTGCCACGACCTCGTCCTTCGACAGGCTCAGGATGAGGTCTACTGAAGGGTCAGAGGAAAACGGGCTCTTCGTGTAGGTCCACGCTAAAGCGACTGCGTACTTGGGCTTTGACGTGTTCTGCCAGCGCCCGGATATCGGCTTGCTCACCGCCGCCGTGGTTGACGAGGACCAGGGCGTGGCGTTCGGAGATCCCGACCTTGCCCATGCGAAAACCCTTGAGGCCGCTTTTTCGATCAGCCAGCCGGCGGAGAGCTTGGTGCGGCCATCGGCTTGGGGGAAGTTCGGGGCGGTCGGAAATTCCGCCAGGACTGGCTGCGCGGCTTCGACCGACATGATTGGGTTCTGGAAGAAGGAGCCGGCATTGGGGGTGACGCGCCAATCGGGAAGCTTGCTTTGGCGGAGGGCGATGACGCGGTCCATGACCAGTCGCGGCGTGATTTCCGCGGCTTCGGCGAGATCCGAAAGGCCCGCGAAGCCAAGGTTCGGCGACCAGGCTTTTGGCAGGCGCAGGCGGACGGAGGTCACGACATAGCGGTCGGGCTCTTCCTTGAAGACGCTGTGCCGGTAGGCAAAGTGGCAGGCGGCGCGGTCGAACTGCACCGTGTCGCCGGTATGCCGGTCGAAGGCGGTTAGGCTGTCGAAAGTGTCAGCGAGCTCGGCGCCATAGGCACCGATATTCTGCACCGGCGCAGCGCCGATGGTGCCGGGGATGAGGGCGAGGTTTTCGAGGCCGCCGAAACCCTGTTCGACGGTAAAGCTGACGACCTCGTGCCAGCTTTCGCCTGCGGCGGCATCGACCAAAATATCGTCGCCATCGTCGATGATGGCGCGGCCCTTGTTTGCGAGCAGGGCGGTGATGCCATCAAAATGCAGTGCGAGGACGACATTGCTGCCGCCGCCGAGCACGCGCACGGGATGGCCTGAGGCGAAGAGCGCTGGGAGCTGCGCGGCGTCGGTGATTTCGATGCCGGAGCGCGACTGCGCCCGAAGGGCGAGCGTGTTGCGGAGGGTAAGGTCGAAATCCGGAATCAGGGCGAGGGGAGTGTCGGTCATCACGGCTCTTATCTCCATTGTTCGGGCCCTCTCGGCAAGCGTCACGTCAGGGTGGCCCGTTGACAGTCCTATTCGGCTTCACCATGTTGCGGCCTCTTCGAACAGCGTTGCGGAACATTCCCCCATGAAGGTCGTCGTCGTTGAAAGTCCGGCTAAAGCCAAGACAATCAACAAGTATCTCGGCAAGGACTATGAGGTCTTGGCCAGCTTCGGCCATATCCGCGACCTGCCGGCCAAGGACGGTTCGGTGCGTCCGGACGAAGATTTCGCCATGTCATGGGAAGTTGATACGGCGTCCAAGAAGCGCGTGACGGACATCGCCAATGCGCTCAAAGGCGCCGATGGGCTGATCCTCGCGACCGACCCCGATCGTGAGGGAGAGGCGATTTCCTGGCATATTCTTGATGTGTTGCGGGCCAAGAAGGCGCTCAAGAAAGACACGCCAGTGCAGCGCGTCGTGTTCAACGCCATCACCAAGGACGCGGTGACCGCGGCCATGGCCAAGCCGCGCGACATCGACATGCCGCTGGTCGACGCCTATCTGGCGCGCCGAGCGCTCGATTATCTCGTGGGCTTCACGCTCTCGCCGATCCTGTGGCGCAAGCTGCCCGGCTCGCGCTCGGCTGGCCGCGTGCAGTCCGTGGCGCTGCGGCTTGTTTCCGAGCGCGAAGCGGAGATCGAGAAGTTCAAGCCGGAAGAATATTGGAGCGTCGAGGCGCAGCTGGCGCAGGGCGGCAAGAGTTTCCTCGCGCGTCTTTTCGCCGTCGATGGAAAGAAGACCGACAAGCTCGATATAAAGACCGGCGAAGATGCCGGTGCGCTCAAGGCGCTGATCGAGGGCGGGCAGTTCAATGTCGCCAATGTCGAAAAGAAGCCGACCAAGCGCAATCCCTATGCGCCGTTCACGACGTCGAGCCTGCAACAGGATGCTTCGTCGCGCCTCGGCCTTTCGCCCAATCGCACGATGCAGATCGCCCAGCGACTCTACGAGGACGGGCTCATTACCTATATGCGTACCGACGCCGTGCAGATGGCGCCGGAGGGCATTTCGATGGCCCGCTCGGTGATCGGCAAGTATTTCGGCGAGGAGTATCTGCCGGAAAAGGCGCGCATCTACCAGACCAAGGCCAAGAATGCGCAGGAAGCGCACGAGGCCATCCGCCCGACGGACATGTTCAAGCGGCCCGAGCAGCTCAACCTCGATGCCGACCAAGCCAAGCTTTATGGCCTGATCTGGCGCCGCACGCTGGCCTCGCAGATGAAATCGGCCGAGATCGATCGGACTACGGTGGACATCGCCGTCAATGTGCCGGGCCGTGCCGTGACGCTGCGCGCGACCGGATCGGTCGTGACCTTCCCCGGCTTCCTCAAGCTTTATGGCGTCGAGGTGAAGTCGGACGAGGATACCGAGGACGAAGACGATCGCGAGCTGCCGCCGCTCAATGTCGGCGACAAGCCGGACCTCAGAAAGGTCGAGATCGAGCAGCATTTCACCCAGCCGCCGTCACGCTTCACCGAGGCCAGCCTCATCAAGAAGATGGAAGAGCTCGGCATTGGCCGTCCCTCGACCTATGCGGCGACGCTGACGACGCTCAAGGACCGCGACTATGTGCGGCTTGAGGGCAAGGCGCTGCATCCGGAAGATCGCGGCCGCATCGTCACCTCGTTTCTTGAGTCGTTCTTTACCCGCTATGTGGAATACGGCTTTACGGCGGGCCTCGAAGAAAAGCTCGACCAGGTTTCGGCTGGCGAGCTCGACTACAAGGTGCTGCTGCGTGATTTCTGGAAGGATTTCACGCAGGCGACGGAGGAGATCAAGGACCTGCGCGTGTCCGAGGTCCTCGACGCGCTCAACGATCTTTTGGAAGACCACATTTTCCCACCGAAGGCGGACGGGTCCGATCGTCGCCGGTGCCCGACCTGCGGCACCGGTACGCTGTCGCTGAAGCTCGGCAAGTTCGGCGCGCTTATCGGCTGCTCGAACTATCCCGAGTGCAAGCACACGACGCAGCTGTCAGATGCGGCCAACGGCAATTCCTCTCAGGCTGCGGCCGGCGACGGGGTGCTCGGCACCGATCCGGAAACCGGCGAAGAGGTGCATCTCAAGTCCGGTCGCTTCGGGCCATACGTGCAGCTCGGTGACGGCAAGGAGCCAAAGCGCTCGTCACTGCCCAAGGGCTGGGAGGCGGCGACGCTGACGCTGGAGAAGGCGCTGCAACTTTTGTCGCTGCCGCGAGAAGTGGGTCTTCATCCGGAGTCGGGGCTGCCCATTTCGGCGGGTCTCGGGCGCTATGGTCCGTTCATTCTGCATGACGGCAAATATGCCAATCTGCCGGACGTGGAAGAGGTATTCACCGTCGGCATCAACCGCGCGGTTGACCTTATTGCGCAAAAGGCAGCCGGTGGCTTCCAGCGCGCCAGTGCTTCGGCGATCAAGACCTTCGACTATGACGACGGCCCGATCAAGATCGCGAATGGCCGCTTCGGTCCCTATGCGCAGCTGGGCAAGGTCTATGCAAATATTCCGAAGGACATCAAGCCTGAGGACATCACGCTCGAGCAGGCTGTCGCGCTGATCACCGCCAAGATCGAGGCAGGCGGCGGCAAGAAGAAGGCACCGGCGAAAAAGGCTGCGGCCAAGAAGCCGGCGGCAAAGACTGCGGCTGCGGCGAAGAAGCCGGCTGCGGTCAAGAAGGCACCGGTGAAGAAGGCCGCGGCGAAGAAGATCGTCGATAGTGAGGATGTGCCGTTTTAGGCGGCACTTCTCATGAGACCTCATGGTGAACTTGTCGAACCACGAGGTCGGGCGCGCGGAAGCCAGTGGCTGCGACCTCGTCCTTCGACAAGCTCAGGATGAGGTCTAGGGAGCTCAGTATTAGGTCTTCGGCGTGATGGTGGTCTTTGCCAGACTTGGCAAGCTCTCATAGTCTGCGGCGATCAGCGCTTTCTTTTTGCGCCTGCTCCAACCTTTGATCTGGCGTTCACGGTTGATCGCGTCCAATGCGCTGGCGAACTCTTCCGCGCATTTTAGCACGACGGGACCGCGTGTGGACGAACCTTCCACCACGCCCGCGTTGTGCTCCCACAGGCGTTGCTCGGGGTGCTTACGCGTGAGCCCTGTGTAGTATGATCCGTCGCTGCCTTCGAGGATGTAGACGTAGAAGGGCATCGTGCCTGCGACCTCGTGGTTCGACAGGCTCACCATGAGGTCTAGGGGCTAACGGTGCAATGGTCGGCTAATCTACCCGATCGTTCGTTCGATCAGCTTCAGCCAGTTGCCTAGCGCGATTTTTTTGACCAGCGTTTCGCCGTAGCCTTTGTCGAGCAGGGCGCGCAGCAGGTTTTGGGTGCCGCGGACGTCGCCGATGGCGTTGGGGATGCGGGCGCCGTCGAAATCGCTGCCCAGCGCCACGCCGTCTTCGCCCAGAGCTTCGAGGAGGGCGTCGACATGGCGGACCATAAGTTCGATCGGCGTGTCGGCGTCGAACTTGCCGTCTTCGCGCAGGAAGCCGGTGGCGTAGTTTAGGCCGACGACGCCGCCGGAGTCGCGGATGGCGGCGAGTTGCCAATCGACCAGGTTGCGGGTGCCCGGCGAAATGGCGTGAACGTTGGAATGGGTGGCGACCAGCGGCTTGGTGGAGATGGCTGCGACGTCGCGGAAGCCGGCGGCGTTAAGGTGGCTGAGGTCAATCATTACGCCATGCTTGTCGCAAAGGCGGACGAGTTCCTTGCCGGCGTCGCTGAGCCCCGGGCCTATATCGGGATCTGCATTGTGGCGGAAGGGAACGCCGGTGCCGAAGGCGTTGGCGCGGCTCCAGGTGATGCCGATCGAGCGCAGGCCAGCCGCATAGAGCACGTCGAAGGCGTGAAAGTTCGTGTCGATGGCCTCGGCGCCTTCGATGTGGAAGATCGCGGCGTGCTTTTCGATGGCGATGGCGTTGCGGATGTCTGCTGCGGACCGGCAGATCGTGAGCGCACCGGCCTGTTCGAGGCGCAGCAGGATCGCGGCCATGCCCATGGTCGAGGGCGTGGCATCGGCGTTGCTGAGTTCGGGTGGGAGTTCGCCATTGCTCATGGGATTGGTGGCGACGCTTGCGAGATTGCCCTTTAGCGGCGGTGGGAACATCGCGTAAAAACCGCCAACCATGCCGGCCGCCCGGGCGCGCGGCAGGTCAACATGACCATCCTGCGTGCCCTCGACGAAGAGCGCGACCTTGTCGGCGTTGGCGTGCTCGAGGAGGCGCAGCAGCGTATCGTTGTGGCCGTCAAAAAACGGAATGGTCATGCGGCTTCCTTGTGGGTGAAGACGGTCTTGCCGCCGACAAAGGTGCGCATGACCTTGCCCTGCATGCGTGCGCCTTCGAAGCTGGTGTTGCGTGACTTGGAGCGCAGCTCGCGCTCGGTAACCTGCCAGGGATATTCGAGGTCGACCAGGATCAGATCGGCCGGCGCACCGCGCGCGATGCGACCACTGGCAAGACTGAGGATTTCGGCCGGCCGGCTGGTCATGGCGCGAAGGATGGTCAGGAGGTCGACATCGCCGGAATGAACGAGGCGCAAGGCCGCGGCGAGGAGGGTTTCGAGCCCGATGGCGCCGTCGGAGGCTTCAGCGAAAGGCTGGCGCTTGACCTCGGTGTCCTGCGGATCGTGATCGGAGTGGATGGTGTCGATGACGCCGGTTTTCAGCGCTTCGATCATGGACTGCCGGTCATCCTCGCTTCGCAGCGGCGGGTTGAGCTTGAAGTAGGTGCGATAGCGGCCGATGTCGTTTTCGTTGAGGCAGAGATTGTTGATCGAAATGCCGGCTGTAACCTGCGGGTTACGCGATTTTGCTGCCTTCAGCAGCGCCGCCGAGCCTTCGGTGGAGATTTGGGCGGCATGGTAGCGGACGCGGGTGAGCGCCGCGAGTTGCATGTCGCGCGCAAGGGGTATGGTCTCGGCTTCGCGCGGAATGCCGCGCAGGCCGAGCACGGTGGAGAAGAGACCGGCATTCATGACGCCGTCGCCGACCAGCTCGCTATCGGAGGGTTGATGGACGAAGGGCATGTCGAAATTGGCGGCGTAGTCCATGGCGCTGCGCAAGAGCGCAGTCGATTGGATCGAGTGCGATCCGTCGGTGAGGCAGACCGCGCCAGCTTCCTTGAGGAGACCGAACTCGGTCATCTCCTTGCCATTGAGGCCGCGGGTGATGGCGGCAGCGGGAAGAATGCGGGCAAGGGACTGCGCTTCGGCGCGGCGGATCAGGAAGTCCACCAGGGCGCCGTCGTCGACCACGGGGTCGTATCCGGCATCATGACGAAGCTTGTGACGCCGCCGGCAACGGCTGCAGCCCCGGCGGAGGCGAGGGTTTCGCGATATTCCTTGCCGGGCTCGCCGACGAAGACGCGCATGTCGATCAGGCCGGGTGCCAGGACGTGGCCCTTTGCATCAACGACTTCGGCGTTGTCAGGCACGCCGACCGGGCCACACCCAGCGCCAAGTCGACGATCTTGCCGTCTTCGACCAGCACCGCACCGCGACGGTCGGTGCCCGATGCCGGGTCCACGATGCGGGCATTTTCGATCAGCAGCGGACGGGTCATGGCTCGTTCCTCGGCGGCAGGAGGGCATCAAGGACGGCCATGCGCACGGCGACCCCCATTTCCACCTGGTCGGTGATCACCGAGCGTTCGCTGTCGGCAATGGCCGGGTCGATCTCGACGCCGCGGTTCATCGGGCCCGGATGCATGACGATGGCGTCGGGCTTGGCATGGGCGAGCTTTTGTTCGTCGAGGCCGTAGAAGCGATAATATTCGCGCACGGACGGGATCATCTTGCCATTGGCGCGCTCGTGCTGAAGCCGCAGCATCATCACCACGTCGGCGCCCTTGAGGCCCTCTTCCATATCGGTGAAGACTTCGGTGGCAAGATTTTCTATGCCCGGCGGCAGCAGGGTTTTTGGGGCGATCACCCGGGTGCGGACATTGAGCGCGCCGAGCAGCAAGAGGTTGGAACGGGCGACGCGGGAATTGGCGATATCGCCGCAGATGGCGACGGTCAGCCCGGCGAGGCGCCTCTTGTGATTGCGGATGGTCAAGGCATCGAGCAGCGCTTGCGTCGGATGTTCATGGGCGCCGTCGCCGGCGTTGCACACCGAGCAGCCGACCTTTTGCGCCAAAAGCTCGACCGCCCCGGCGGCCGAGTGCCGTACGATCAACACGTCCGGGCGCATGGCGTTCAGCGTTGCGGCCGTGTCGATCAGCGTCTCGCCCTTGCTCACCGAGCTGGTCTTGACCGACATGTTGACCACCAGCGCTCCGAGCCGCTTGCCGGCGATTTCGAAGGACGATTGCGTACGGGTCGACGGCTCGAAGAAGAGATTGATCTGCGTCTTGCCGCTCAGCGTCGGCAGGGATTTTCGCTCCTGCCGGCTGATCTCGATCATGCGCTCGGAGCGATCCAGCAGGTCGAGGATCTCGTGCTGCTTGAGGTCGGCAATGGAGATCAGGTGGCGCTGGGCGAACGGGGGAAGTCACCGGCAAGGCCGGCTGGAGAAACATGGGGCATGTCGCATCCCTTGCGATTTGCTGCGGTGTAGAGGAGGGGGCGGACGGGGCAAGCGCGAAGTGCCCTCATGCGGCAATGCTCCCCGGTTGAACGCCTGGCCGGGTCAGCGCATTGCTGAGGCATGTGCAACGATTACGAACAGCATGTTCGCGAGGCGGCCTATCGCAAGGCGCTGGAGGCGCTCGAGCTTGGTGGATCCGATGGAGATGAGGCGGCGCTGATCATCGCCGACGACATCCGGATCGGCGATTTCGGCCCGGTGCTGCGTGCGGCTGGCAACGGCGTCGAGCTCAAGCAGATGCGCTTTGGTTTTCCGCCGCCGCGGGCCAAGGCGCCGCCGGTGTTCAACTTCAAGAGCGATAAGCGCAGTTTTGCCGATAGCCAGCGCTGTGTCGTGGTGCTTTCGGGCTTTTTTGAATTTACCGGCAGCAAGTATCCCAAGACCAAGCATCGCTTTTCGCTCAGCGGATCGCCGATCATGGGGATTGCGGGGCTCTGGAGCGAGGACGAGGACGGCGGGCTGAGTTTTACCATGCTGACCTGTCCGCCAGGACCTGATGTTGAGCCGATCCATGACCGGCAGGTCTGCGTGCTAAAGCCGGAGCAATGGGTGGAGTGGTTGTTTCTGACGCGGCCGGAAGCAGAACTGCTGCGGCCGCTACCGGCGGGGACGCTGGATGTCGACGTGGTACGGGAGGGCAAGCAATGAGCGTGGCATTTACCAAGGAAGACAGCGCCGAGACAGCTGCCGAGACCATGCTGCCGGAACGGCCGATTCCCGAGGGTCCGAACCTTGTCACCGCGGAGGGGTTGGCGGCTCTGGAGCGGCAGCTGGAGGCAGCGCGTGCTGCCTATGAAGCGGCGTTGCGAATCGAGGACGTCAACGAGCGGCGGCGGCAGGCGGCTAATCCTTATCGGGATCTGCGGTATTTCGACGAGCGCTTTCGGACAGCACAGGTTATGGCGGCGCCGCAGGAAGCGGGTGTCGTTGCCTTCGGCAGCACGGTGACCTTCGAGCGTGACGATGGGCGGGTGCAGACCTACCGAATCGTCGGTGAGGATGAGGCTGATCCGAAAGCGGGGACGGTGTCGTTGGCGTCCCCAGTTGCGCGGGCTCTGATGGGCAAGAGCGTCGGCGACGTGGTGACGGTTGGCGGTTGCGAGGTTGAGGTCGTGGACATTGGGTGATGGGATCTAGGCGAGGGATCTTGCCAGAATTTCTTCGACCACCTCCCAGAGGGGCCGCGTAGAATCCACGCTGATTGCCGTCTTGGGGAGGTCTTGTCGCGTCTCGTGCAGCTTGCGTGTCATTTCGCGTTCTGCGGGTTCGGAGCCCCATTCGTCGCGGCGCAGCAGCAGTCGGCTTTCGATTGTGGGCCAGTCGGCATCGAGCACGAAGATGGCGTCCATGAGGTGGCCGAAGAGGTGATGGTTGCGCGAACCGCCGCAGAAGAAGGTCACCCCGTGGGTCCGGTCGGCGACGATGGCCTTGACCGCGTCGAGTGGCCAAATGTGGTGATCGTTGATGAAGACGAGGTCGGCACCGGCTGAGGCTGCAGGATTGAGCGGGGCGCCGGTTTGCGGATCGCCTTGGTAGGCGAGGCTGCGGTCACCATGCACGACATGGAAGCCGCGGCGCTCGAGTTCGGTCGCGACCGTGGTCTTGCCTGCGCCGGAAACGCCTTCGATCAGGATGTTGCGCAGGCCCATGGCTCAGTCCGTTGCGCGCAAGCCGCGCCTTTGCCCGAGCATAACCCAAATGGGCGAGCGCGCCATGCAGTCGAATAGGAAAGCGTAGGAATAATAGAGCGCGAGAAAGCGGTGCAGCGGGAGCAAAGGTCTGGACATGGCCGCATTTCCATTACAGAACGATAGGTGAATAACCCTGCCCAAGCGCCGGGTCAACGTGTTTCAGAATGATCGGTTTGTAATGGCGCGGCCACGGCTTTATGTGCGGGACGAGGTGATCGACAAAGCGATGGAGCTGTTCTGGCGACAGGGCTATGAAGGCGCGCATTTGCAGGCGCTGGTCGAGCATACGGGGCTTAACCGCTTCAGCCTCTACAAGGAATTCGGCGGTAAGGCGGGCCTCTTCGAGGCGGCGCTGGAGCGGTTCTTGGGATTTCTGCTGGCGCAGTATCGGCAGGTGCTGACGCAGGCGCCGCTTGGGCTCGAGAATATCGAGGCGGTGCTGAAGAGCCTGCAATATGGCAGCCAGTATTATGGCTGCTTCATGCTCAACACGTTGACGCAGAAGGATACGGTGCCGCCGGGGGCGTTCGAAAAGGCCGTGGCGGCATCGGAGGAAATCGAGGCGCTCTACCATGGCAATTTGGTCAACGCCGCGGCGCGGGGGCAGGTCAACGCCGGAGCGAGCCTGTCGGGCTTGGGCAAGATGCTGCAGACGCTCGACCAGGGGCTGCACATCCAGGGTCTGGCCGGCACCAGCGATGCGCAGAAGGACCGCGTCATCGCGGCGGCAATGAGCTTGCTGCGGGCGACTTAGGCGCTTTCGCTTTCCATAAGGCTTTCCTGCTCGCCTTCGAGCGCCTTCTGCTGCGCCGGGTAGAGGCCGAAGCGCGCAGCGACGTCGGGCGCGTAACGCAGGAGGTCGGGCCGGAGCTTGATCAGCGCCAGGTCCTTGGACTTGGCTTCGAGCATGACGTCGAACTCCAGGCCGTCGGCGATGCGCATGAAGGAAATGAACTCAAACGGCTGAACGAAATCGGCGTGGCCGGTCCAGACGGGAGCGACATTGACGGTTTCGGCCTTGCCGGTCTTGCGGTTCTTGCGCGCCAGCTGGCGGAGCTCGGTGCGGGGCGAGGAAAAATGGATTTTCGGCCGCACGTCCGACGGCCAGGTCGCCAGCATGCTGGAGAGCGCGTCGCGCAAGTCGAGGCCTTCAGGGTTGAGGCACCAGAAATGCTGGTGATCGAAGATCAGCCTTACGCCGGTGTGTTCATGCACATAGAGCGTGTCGGCACAGGAAAAGCGCAGGTCGTCGTTTTCAAGCACGAGGCGGCGGCGCACCGGCTCGGGGAGGGTGGGCCAGGTCTCGACCCAGCGCTGCCGAGCCGCGATTTTATCGTCATAGACGCCGCCGACATGGACAACCATGACCGCTTCGGGTCCGAGCTCCATGAGGTCGAGCATTTCGGCCTGGCTCGTTAGGTCCCAGATGCTTTTGCGCACCAGCTCAGGATCGGGGCTGTTGAGGACGATGAACTGGCTGGGGTGAAAGGAGAGACGCAGGCCAAGCTCACGTGCGCGATTGCCGATGGTGGCAAGGTCGCCAGCGCAGTCTTGCACCATGGAGTGGAACTGCGGCATATCGGGGTGGGTGGCGTAGGGCGCAAGGTCGGAGGACATGCGGTACATGCTGATCTGGTGCTTCACCAGATAGTCGAAGATGTCCGAGAGGTACCCGAGCGACACACGAAGATGCGGGTTGGATTGCGAGCGACGCGCGTCGTTGCTTTTGAGCGCAGGATTGCCCAGCACCTTGACGGGAAAGCCGAGCTTGAGGGGATTGGACATTCACATTGCCTCCGGGGAGGGAATGCACGACCCCTGCGCCGTTCCGAAATGAAAGAGCCGGGCGAACCCGGCTCAAAGCATTCTAGTATTTGCGCAGAAGGCCGATGAGACGGCCCTGAACCTTGACCCGATCGGGTGGGAAGATGCGGGTCTCGTAGGCGGGGTTAGCCGCCTCCAGCGCCACCGTATTGCCCTTGCGGCGCAGGCGCTTCAGCGTTGCTTCCTCGTCGTCGACAAGGGCAACGACGATCTCGCCGGTGCCGGCCGTGTCCTGGCGCTTGATGACCACGGTGTCGCCATCGAAGATGCCGGCTTCGATCATCGAGTCGCCGCGCACTTCGAGCGCGTAATGATCGCCGGCGCCCAGCATTTCAGGCGGCACCTGGATGGTGTGGGTGTGTTGTTCGATGGCCGAGATTGGCGTACCGGCCGCGATCCGGCCCATGACCGGGATAGAGACGGGGCGGGCATATTCTTCTGCCGCAACGCCGCGGGCCGGCGGCGTGCTGAGCTTGCCCAGGCTGCCTTCGATCACCGACGGCTCGAAGCGCGCCTTGCGGCCGCCAAGCGAAGGGTTCATTGAATCGGGAAGCTTTACCACTTCCAAGGCGCGGGCGCGGTTCGGCAGGCGTCGGATGAAGCCGCGTTCTTCGAGCGCCGTGATCAGCCGGTGAATGCCGGATTTGGACGCCAGATCAAGCGCATCTTTCATTTCGTCAAAGGATGGGGGATGCCGCTTTCCTTCATCCGTTCATGGATGAACATGAGCAACTCGTGTTGTTTGCGCGTCAGCATCGGCCCGGCATCCTAGAATCGGAACATAGACAGAACGGTTATAATCGTTCCATTTATGTTCTGCAATGCCACAAATAAAACACAGCCTAGAAGGCGTCGATCGACAGGGCTTCGACTTTCGCGCCGGCTTTCTGACCAGGGTCATGCTCCGGCTGAGTGATGAGCATGTCGGCCTTGGATAGTGACGAAGTGTGGCCACTGTCAGTCTGCGTGATCGGGAGCAAGGTGGGTCCGCCTGGAGAGAAGACCAGCTGCGCGCGCATAAAGTGGCGGCGGGCTGTGTTGGGCGGGGTCGGTGCGGCGAGCGGAAGATGCCAGTGAGGCGGTTCGGCATAGCCAAGCCAGGCGCGCAGTGCCGGCTTGATGAAGACGATGGCGGTGACCATGGCGGATACCGGGTTGCCCGGCAGGCCAAAGACCAGGGTCTTGCCGCGCGTGCCGAACATTAGCGGTTTTCCGGGGCGCATGTTGATGCGCCAGAAATCAAGCGAGACGCCGAGGTCTTTGAGCACATCCTGCACGAGGTCATGTTCGCCGACCGAAGCGCCGCCGGTGGTGATCAACACGTCCGGCTCGTCTGCAAAGGCCTCTGCAAGACGGGTGCGGAGCAGGTCGATATCGTCGCCGATAATGCCATGGTCGGTGATGGTTTCGGCATAGGATTTGAGCAGCGCCGCAAGGGCGAAGCTGTTGGAGCCGACGATCTGGTCAGGCCCGAGCGACGTGCCGGGCAGGACAAGCTCATCGCCAGTGGCAACGAGGCCGATGCGGGGACGTCGGGCGACGGTGAGTCCGGCGGCGTTGGCTGCTGCCGCGACGGCGATATGCATTGGCGTCAGCAGTGTGCCGGGCTCGAGAAGTGTCTGACCCGTAGCGAAGTCGTTACCCTTTGGCCGGACGCTATGGCCCAGCCGGGCAGGGGCGGTGAAGCGGACGACATCGCCATCGCGCTGCGCTTCTTCCTGCATGATCACCGTGTCCGCGCCAGCAGGAGCGGCGCGCCGGTGAAGATGCGGACGGCCTCTCCCTCAGATACCGTGCCTTTGAAGGCAGTTCCGGCCTGGGACATGCCGATGACCTTGAGCGCATGTCCCTCGACAACGTCGGCGGCACGCATGGCGTAGCCGTCCATGGCGCTGGCGTTGAAGGGAGGCTGATCGTGCGTTGCGATCAGCGCAGATGTCAGCACGCGGCCCAGGCCGTCGGTCAGCGGCACCGTTTCGGGGGTGACCGGAGGCACGCGCGCGAGAATGGCCTTCAGCGCCTCGTCGACGGGCAGGAGGCTCATGGCGCGCGCATGAAGTCGCCGGACTTGCCGCCGGATTTTGCGACGAGCCGCAGGTCGGTAATGGTCATGCCGCGATCGACGGCCTTGCCCATGTCATAGAGCGTCAGCGCTGCGACCGAGGCTGCCGTTAGCGCTTCCATCTCGACGCCGGTCTGGCCATTGGTTTCGGCGGTGGCGACGATGTGCAGGCCCGATCGGTCGCTCAGCGGATCGATGTCTACCGTGACTTTGGTCAGTGCCAGCGGGTGGCACAGGGGGATCAGATCGGATGTGCGTTTGGAGGCCATGATGCCGGCGATACGGGCCGTGGCGATGGCATCGCCCTTTTTCAGCCGGTCTTCGACAAAGGCTTCGACGGTCGTGGGAAGTGCCAGCACAGTGGCCTCGGCGACGGCACGTCGGCGCGTAACGGCCTTGTCGCCAACATCGACCATCTGCGCGCGGCCCTGCGCGTCGACATGCGTCAGGCGATCGCTCATCCGCGGACGGTCTCGGGCTGGCCCATCAGCAGGGCGCGAGTGGCGGCGACGACATCGTCCTGCCGCATCAGCGCCTCGCCGACAAGGAAGGTGCCGACGCTGCAGCGGCGTTCGAGCATCTGCAGATGGTCGTTGGATACAATGCCGCTTTCGCTGACCAGGAGCACGTCGGAGGGGACGCCGGCCGCGAGGTTCACCGTGGTCTCGAGCGTCGTCTCGAAGGTGCGCAGGTTGCGGTTATTGACGCCGATGAATTTTGCATCGAGCGCCAGGGCGCGGTCGAGTTCGAGTTGATCGTGCACTTCCACCAGCGCGTCCATGCCCCATTCCTCGGCAGCATCGAGCAGGAAGCGCGCCACGTCGTCGCCGACGGCGGCCAGGATGATGAGGATGCAATCGGCGCCCCAGGAGCGGGCTTCGGCCACCTGATAGGTTTCGAACAGGAAGTCCTTGCGCAGCACCGGCAGGCGGGTGGCGGCGCGGGCTTCGATCAGGTAGCTGGGCGAGCCCTGAAAGCTCGGGCGATCGGTCAGCACCGAAAGGCAGGCGGCGCCCGCGGTTTCGTAGGCGCGGGCGATCTCGGCGGGATTGAAGTCGGGACGGATCAGGCCCTTGGATGGGCTGGCCTTCTTGACCTCGGCGATCAGGGCGAATTGACCCTGCGCGCGCTTTGCCTTGATCGACCGGATGAAGCCCCGCGGCGGCGGCTGGTCATGGGCTTGTGCCACGACTTCGGCCCAGGGCCGCATGGCCTTGGCCGCGGCGATTTCTTCGCGCTTATAGGCTTCGATCTGCTTGAGGAAATCTATCATGGCGCTCGTCCGTTCGAGACCGCAACAAGGCGGGCGAGAGTGTTCTTGGCGTCGCCATTGTCGATGGCGCGCGCGGCGGCTTCCGCACCATCGCGGAGCGTTTCGACATTGTCGGCCACAATGAGGGCGGCGGCGGCATTGAGCAAGACGATATCGCGGTAAGCGCCAGGCGCGCCGTCAAAGAGCGCGTGGATGGCTTGGGCGTTCTCTTCCGGCGTGCCGCCAAGGATTTCCGCCAGATCGTATTGCTTGAGGCCGGCATCTTCGGGCCGCACTTCGAAGCTGCGGAGATCGCCATTGGCTATCTGCGCCACGAAGCTCTTGCCGGTGACGGTCAGCTCGTCGAGGCCGTCGCAACCATGGACGACCCAGGCCTTCTTCACCCTATTGGCCTGGAGGGCTTGGGCGATTTTTTCGACCCATTCTTCGGCAAAAACGCCAAGGAGGTAGCGGCCGACGCTGGCCGGATTGGATTGCGGTCCGAGGAGATTGAACATGGTGCGCACGCCCATTTCGGTGCGGGCGGGGCCGACATGCTTCATCGCCGGATGATGGGAAGGCGCGAACATGAAGCCGATGCCGGCTTCGCGAATGGTTTGGGCGATCGCATCCGGGCCCAGATCGAGCTTGACGCCAAGCGCTTCGAGGGCCTGCGAGGAGCCGGATTTTGAGGAAAGTGCGCGGTTGCCATGCTTGGCCACGGGGACGCCGAGCGAGGCGACCACGATTGCGGCCGCGGTCGAAATATTGAGCGTGCCGTGACCGTCGCCACCGGTGCCGACGATGTCGATGGAGTCGGCAGGCGCTTCGACCGGCACCATCATTTCGCGCAGGATCGACACCGCCGCAGCAATTTCACCCGCCGTTTCGCCCTTGAGGCGCATGCCCATGAGGAAGGCGCCGGTTTGGCTGGCGGTGGCTTCGCCGGCCATGATGATGCGCATGACACCGCGCATTTCCTCGCCGGTCAGATCGCGACGCTGCGCGATCTTGTTGAGAGCCTGCTTGATCTCCATCACGCGGCTTTCCGGGCGTTGAAGTCGCGGGCAATGTTGAGGAAGTTCTGCAGCAGTGCGTGGCCGTTTTCCGAGGCGATGCTTTCGGGGTGGAACTGCACGCCATGCACCGGCAGCGTCTTGTGCTGCATGCCCATGATGAGGCCATCGTCGGTCGAGGCGGTGACTTCGAGCGTCTCGGGCAGGGTGTCCTGCTTGACGATCAGCGAATGGTAGCGCGTCGCCTCGAAGCCGGCATTGAGGCCGCGGAAGATGCCTTTGCCGGTGTGGTTGATCTTGCTGGTCTTGCCGTGGAACAGCACCGGCGCACGCACGACATCGCCACCCAGAGCCTGGCCTATTGCCTGGTGTCCGAGACAGACGCCGAGCATCGGGAACTCGCCCTTGAAGCGATCGATGGTGGCGAGGCAGATGCCGGCTTCGTTGGGGGTGCAGGGGCCGGGAGACAGGACGATTGCTTCGGGCGCCATTTCGGCGATCTGGTCGAGAGTGATCTTGTCGTTGCGGCGGACGGTGATGTCGGCGCCGAGCTCGCCCAGGAAATGGACGAGATTGTAGGTGAAGCTGTCATAGTTATCGATGACGAGGGTCTTGGTCATGGGGCGGTCCTAAACGGGTTCTAGAAATGGCGATCAGAACCAGCTTTGCCATCGAAACTTTGGAGTAGACCTCATCCTGACCCTGTCGAAGGACGAGGTCGTGGCGAGATCGGCGTACCCGACCTCGTGGTTCGACAGGCTCACCATGAGGTCTCTTAGAGATTTGCTCATTGCCCCACTCCCGCTTCGCCGGCGTATCGTAGCGCTTCCTCGGCGGCGCTGAACAGGGCGCGGGCCTTATTTTCGCATTCGAGCTGCTCGAGCTGTGGCTGGCTGTCCGCGACGATGCCGGCGCCAGACTGCACGTAAAGCTTGCCGTCCTTGACGATGCCGGTGCGCAAGACGATGCAGGTGTCCATGGTACCGTCGGCGCCGAAATAACCGACGCAGCCGCCATAGATCCCGCGGCGTGTTTTTTCGAGGCTGTCGATGATCTCCATGGCGCGCACCTTTGGTGCGCCGGAAACGGTGCCGGCAGGGAAGCCGGCGGAAAGCGCATCGACGAAGTCGTATTGCGGATCCAGCACGCCGACGACGTTGGAGACGATGTGCATGACGTGCGAATAGTATTCGAGGAAGAACTTGTCGGTGACCTTGACGGTGCCGGTTTGGGCGACGCGGCCGACATCGTTGCGGCCCAGATCGAGCAGCATCAGGTGCTCGGAAAGTTCCTTGGGGTCGCTGAGAAGTTCGGATGCCAGCTCCTGGTCGCGGGTCGGCGTGGCACCGCGCTTGCGGGTGCCGGCAATGGGCCGGATGGTGACTTCGCCATCCTGCACCCGAACCAGGATTTCCGGGCTCGATCCGGCCACGGCAAAGCCGCCAAAATCGAGGAAATACATATAGGGGCTGGGATTGGTGCGGCGCAGCGCGCGGTAGAGCGCGGTCGGGGGCAGGTTGAAGTCGGCTGAAAAGCGCTGGCTCAAGACGACCTGGAAGATATCGCCAGCGGTAATGTAGTCCTTGGCCTTGGCGACCATCTCGAAATATTCGTCACGCGAGGTGTTGCTGGTGACGCTGATGGCTTCCAGGTCGGGCAGGGCAGGGGTTGCCGGTGTTGCGCGCGAGAGCCGCGCAATCGCATCGTCGATGCGGCTCTCGGCGGAGGCGAGGGCCTGGCCGCCAGAAACGCCCTCGCGCACGTAGACGGGCGCTGTGAGATAGAGCTCATCCTTGAGCGTATCGAAGATCGCCAGCAGCGATGGGCGCATCAGCACGGCTTCGGGCGTGCCGAGTTCGTCGGCACGATCGGTCGGCAGGTGCTCCATGTAGCGCACCATTTCGTAGCCGAGATAGCCATAGACGCCCGCCGATTGGGGCGGCAAGCCGTGCGGCACTTCGATATGGCTCTCGGCGACTAGCGCGCGAAGGGCGTCGAGCGGCTTTTCGTGCATCGGCTCGAAGGCGTCCGGGCTGGCTTGTGCCGTGCGGTTGATCGAAGCTGTGCCGTCATCGACCTTGAGGATCAGGTCGGGCTGGAGGCCAATGATCGAATAGCGACCGCGGGTCGTTCCATCCTGCACGCTTTCGAGAAGAAAAGTGTGCGAGCGACCCTCGGCAAGCTTGAGATAGGTGCCGACCGGCGTTTCAAGATCCGCCACGATGCGACGCCAGACGATCTGCGACTTCCCGGCAGCATATTGCTCGGTAAAGCGCTTCGAAAAGTCGTCGTCCATGGTGGCGTTCCGGTGGAGTTACTGGCCGTAATTGTTGACGAGCAGGGTGGTGAGCGCCTGCTGGTTGATGCGCAGCCCGGCATCGTCGCGCACTGCGCCGACGAATTCGTTCTCGAGGCCGGTACGCGCATCGTCTTCGAGCCCGGCCAGCACTTCGGGTGCGAGTGCTTCGGCAGGTTCGGCATTGTCGGTGACGTGGAAGACGATGAACTCGCCGGTTTCGCTGACGGCCGAACCGTTGTGGTCGGGACCACCGGCAAAGGCTGCGGCTGCGACAGTGGCATCGATCGTGCCGTCTTCGGCACCGAAGCGCGTGAACGGCGCGCTGATCTGCGGGAAGAGGGTCAGCTCGGCAGCGATGGTTGCAAGATCTTCGCCGCCATTCAGACGCGTCACGATGCTGTCGCCAAGGGCGAGCAGCGCATTGTTGGTGCGCTCTTCGGTGATGGTCGTGATCAGCTGGTCGCGCACTTCGTCGAGCGTCTGGTCACGGGCCGGATTGATCGATTCAAGGTCGAACCAGAGATGGGCGTTGCCGGCGAGCGGCACGGAGGGCGTGAGGCGGCCTTCTTCGGCACGGTAGATGGCTTGGGCCACCTTCTGGCGCTCTTCGGCGGCCAGGTTTGGCAGCACCGAAAGCTCAGAACCGGTCTGCGTCACCGCGACTTCGTAGACGTCGAGGCCGTAGCGAGCGGCGATGTCCTCGATCGGGGTGAAGGCCGCGCGCAGTTCCTCTATCTGGTCAAGGATCTCGTTGATTTCGTTGCGGGCAGCGGTGGTGCCGAGGCGGGTGACAATGTCGGTGCGAGCTTCTTCTAGCGTGGGCTGACCGGCCGGCTCGATGGCCGATACGTGGATGGCGCGTTGGCCGCCAATGCCGGGGATCAGAGCGAAGTCACCTTCGGCGAGACCGAAAGCAGCGGGCGCCAAGGCAGTGTCGGTAATCGCGCTCTGTGCCAGGGTGCCGAGGCTCGATGGGGTTAGGCCGGCCTGCTGCACGAGCGTTGCGAAATCGGTGCCGGCAGCGAGGCCAGCTTCGAACTGGGCCTGGAGCTCGGGCGTGTTCAGCGCCACCTGGTCGATCGTGCGGCGTTCGGGTGTCGAGAGGCTGTCGCGCACCGCTTCATATTCGGCGGCAATTTCTTCATCGGTGAAGGTGTTGGTTGCCGCAAGCGACGCCAGCGACAGATCGAGGAGGCGCACAGTGCGGGTCTCGACCGTGCGGAACTCGGATTGGTGCTCGGTGAGGTAGGCAGCAAGCTCTTCTTCGGTCGGGGCAGGGGGCGTCTCGACGTTCACATCGCTCAGCGCGATGTAGTCGATGGTGCGCGTGGCACCCACATATTTGCCCAAGACATCGGTCGCCACGGCAGGCAGACCGGCATCTGCAAAGAAAGAATCCAGAAGCTGGGTGCGGCGGGCTTCGTCGGCGCGCGCCGTGAAATATTCGGACTCGGTCCAGCCGGCGCGCTGCAGCGTCTGCGTAAAAATCGAAGGGTCGAAGGTCCCGAGCGTGCCGAAGAAGGACGGATCTTCTCGCAGCATCTGTGCCAGCTTTGCGTCGCTGACACCGAGGCCAAACTGGTCCGAAAGCGTATCGAGCGCTGCGCCTTCGGAAAGGTTGAGGAGCACCGCGGTCGGAATGCCATAGGCCTCGGCCTGGCTCGCCGTGGGCACGGAACCGAGCTGCTGCGAAAGCTGGCTGACGCGGCTTTCATAGGCGCGCAGGAATTCGCGCGAAGTGATTTCCTGGTCGCCAACGCGGGCAACGGTATTGCTGCCGAGGTCGAGGATCACGTTGTTGATGCCGAAGCCGGCCACGCCAACCAGCAGGAACCCGCCTAGGATTTTTCCAGGCCAGGATTTTGCAAAGCCGCGCAAACCATCGAGCATTTCGAGCGTTCCCGTTCGGGGTCCGAGGCTTTACCGCAGCTGCGAGCCCAGACTAGAAGACAATACCGCAGCCGGGGTTAGGGCAAACCTTTCCCTGGCGCAAGAGGCAGGAGTAGCAAGATTGACGACCATCTCACCGCTGATCGCCGGAAACTGGAAGATGAACGGGCTCACCCACTCGCTTGACGAGATGGCCGAGTTGGCACGGCTTCTGACCACTGGTGCAGCCCCGCGCGCGATTGTCGTCGTTTGCCCGCCGGCAACGCTGTTGTCTGCCGTGGCCGCACAGGGCGCTTCGAGCGGCATTTTGGCTGGTGGACAGGACTGCCATCCGCAATCATCCGGCGCCCATACGGGCGACATTTCGGCCTCCATGCTGGCCGATGCCGGTGCCCAATTTGTTATCGTAGGACATTCCGAGCGCCGCCAGCTGCATGGCGAGACAGATGACGTGGTCCGGTCGAAGGCGGAGGCCGCCATCGGTGCGGGTCTCAAACCCATCATCTGCATCGGTGAAACCGAAGCCGAGCGCGATGCGGGCCAGGCGGAGCATGTGGTTTCGGGCCAGCTCGCAGCCTCCTTGCCAGAAGCGGCAAGCGTCCACGAGGTCGTGGTTGCTTATGAGCCGATCTGGGCCATCGGCACGGATCGCACGCCGAGCCTTGAAGATATCGCGGCCATGCATGCTTCGATCCGCACCTGCCTGACGGAACGGTTCGGAGAGCGCGGCGAGAGCATCCGGATCATCTATGGCGGCTCGGTCAAGCCGCACAATGCCCGCGAAATTCTAGACGTCGACAACGTCAATGGCGCGCTGGTAGGCGGCGCTAGCCTCTTGGCAAAAGACTTCTATACGATTATCTCCGCCGTATAGTTCGAACGGCATGCTTCCGGTCGCGGCGAAATTCGCCCCGACCGGCTGGTATTTGCCGTTTGGCGGGTGTAAGACCCCGCATCCTTTTGACACCGGGCCCCGCCGTGGCCGGACCCGGATTGACGCGAAGACAAGAACTCCATGGCCAACGTCCTCCTAGTCGCCTACCTGCTGATCGTGCTGGCGCTGATTGTCGTCATCCTGCTGCAGCGGAGTGAAGGTGGCGCGCTGGGCATCGGCGGTGGCGGCGGCGGCCTGATGACGGCGCGCGGGTCGGCGAACCTGCTGACGCGCACCACGGCGATCCTCGCCACCTTGTTCTTCGTTTCTGCCATTGGCCTCACGGTCATCAACGAACTCGATCGTGGCACTTCCGGCATTCTCGAAAACGCCGTGACGACGCCGACCGGCGAGCAGCCGTCGACCGTTCTCGATGCGCTCAATGCTCTCCAGGGCGAGGAAACATCGGATCTGCCGTTACCGGCCGAGGCCCAGACGCCGGTGACGTCAACGGACACCGATCTGCCCGTTCCTGCGGCTCCGGCGACGGAAACGACAACCGCTCCTGCGACCGAGAACACAACCGCACCGGCGGCTGATGCGACGACCACAGCTCCGGCGAACGAAGCACCGCTTCTGGCTCCGAGCAACGAGACTGCCGCGCCTGCTGCAAGCAGCAGCGACCTGCCGGTGCCCGCGGCCCCGGCCGAACAAACACCCGCCGCTCCGGCGAACTGACAAGCCGCAAGGCACCTGAGAAGGGGATGGAAACATCCCCTTCTTCTTTTTGTAGAACGCGAAGGCGCTCTGCGAATCGACAACTATTTGCTTATGGTGATCGCCCATGGCTCGGTACGTATTCATCACCGGAGGCGTGGTTTCCTCCCTTGGCAAGGGTCTGGCTTCGGCAGCACTCGGCGCTGTGCTGCAGGCGCGCGGCTACAAGGTGCGCCTCCGCAAGCTCGACCCCTATCTCAACATCGATCCCGGCACGATGTCGCCGACTCAGCACGGCGAGGTGTTCGTCACCGATGACGGCGCCGAGACCGATCTCGATCTGGGTCACTACGAGCGCTTCACCGGACGTGCCGCCAACAAGCGCGACAACATCACTTCGGGCCGCATCTATTCCGACCTTCTGGCGAAAGAGCGCAAGGGCGAGTTTTTGGGCGCGACCGTGCAGGTCATCCCGCACGTCACCGACTCGATCAAGAATTTCGTTCTCGACGGCAATGAGGATTTCGACTTCGTGCTGGTCGAAATCGGCGGCACGGTCGGCGACATCGAGGCGTTGCCGTTCTTCGAGGCCATCCGTCAGCTCGGCAACGAGTTGCCGCGCAACCATACGGCTTATCTCCATCTGACGCTGATGCCCTACATTCCTTCGGCGGGCGAGCTCAAGACCAAGCCGACCCAGCACTCGGTCAAGGAACTGCGTTCCATCGGCATTGCGCCCGACGTGCTCCTGGTGCGTTGCGACCGGCCGATTCCGGAAGGGGAAAAGAAGAAGCTGAGCCTCTTCTGCAACGTGCGCGAAAGCGCCGTTATTCAGGGTCTTGACGTCGCCTCGATCTATGACGTGCCGCTTGCCTATCACAATGAAGGCCTCGACCGCGAAATCCTCGCGGCCTTCAACATCACCGACGCACCGGAGCCGGACATGGCGGCCTGGGACGAGGTCAGCCGCCGCTACCACAATCCCGAAGGCGAAGTGAATATCGCCATCGTCGGCAAATATACCGGCCTCAAGGATGCTTATAAGTCGCTGAGCGAAGCGCTGACCCATGGCGGCATCGCCAACAAGGTCAAGGTGAACCTGGCCTGGATCGACTCGGAAGTGTTCGAACGCGACGACCCGGCGCCCTATCTCGAGCATGTCCACGGCATTCTGGTGCCCGGCGGTTTTGGCGAGCGTGGCTCGGCCGGCAAGATCGAGGCGGCGCGCTTTGCCCCCGCATCAAGGACGTGCCCTATTTTGGGATTTGCTTCGGCATGCAGATGGCCTGTATCGAGGCGGCGCGGAATACGGCCGGCATCAAGAATGCCTCGTCTACCGAGTTCGGGCCGACCAAGGAACCGATCGTCGGCATGATGACCGAATGGGTCAAGGGCAACGAGAAGGAAGCCCGCTCGGCGGAGGGCGACCTCGGCGGCACGCTGCGCCTCGGCGCGTATCCGGCGCAGCTGACCCGCGGGTCGCGTGTCGCCGATATCTATGGCTCGACCCGCATCAGCGAGCGCCATCGTCACCGCTATGAGGTGAACATGGATTACCGCAAGCTGCTGGAAAAGAACGGGCTGCTGTTCTCCGGCGTTTCGCCGGACGGCACCTTGCCGGAGATCGTCGAGCGCACGGATCACCCGTGGTTCATCGGCGTGCAGTTCCACCCGGAACTGAAATCGAAGCCGTTCGAGCCGCATCCGCTGTTCACCAGCTTCATCGCCGCTGCGATGGAGCAGAGCCGCCTGGTCTGATGGCTGGGGCCGTTAGACGGCTGGCTGCCTATGGCACGCTGCAGCCGGGCCAGCCTAACCATCATCAGATGGCGGGCATGGCCGGCACTTGGCGGCCGGGCAGCGTCCGGGGTCACTTGCACCAATCCGGCTGGGGCGCCGCGGTCGGTTTTCCGGGCCTAGTTGCCGATCCGGCAGGTCCGGAAGTTCCGGTCAGCCTCTTTAAAAGCGATGATCTGGTCGACCATTGGCCGCGGCTAGACGCCTTTGAAGGCGAAGGCTATGTGCGCACCACGATCGACGTGGCGACCGCAGAGGGCATGGTCCAAGCGCAGATCTATCTGCTGGCGCCGCAAGTCACCTGACACTTTCGCGCCAATCTGCTAGCGTCGCCCCATGGCCGACATCATCAACCTTCGCAATGTTCGCAAACAAAAGGCCCGCGCCGACAAGGACGCAAAGGCCTCGGAAAACCGCGTTCTCTTTGGCCGCACAAAGGCTGAAAAGCTCAAGGACGCAATGGAAAAGGCGCGGGCGGACAAGCATGTCGAGGGCCACAAGCGGGACGAATAGCGGTCCGCTACTGCACTCCGGCCTTAATCTCCGAAATGATTTCGCCCAGCAAAGCGTGAAGTGCGTCGCGATGGCCGTTGCCTGCTGACGGCGAAAGCTCGTCCGAAGTCATGGCGACGGTCAGGTCCAAGTTTGGCACGATGTAGAGCATCTGCCCTCCATAGCCCCAGGCATATTTCACGTCTTCACCGGCGATGTTGCGCAGGAACCAGCCGTATCCATAACCGTCGCCTGAAAAGCGCGAATTTGTTCGCTCGGTCCAGCTCTCGTTGATCCAATCTTGCGAGATCAGCCTGGTTCCGTCTTCCGCCGATCCTCCGGATCGAAACACTTCACCAAAGGCCAGCAGCGACAGAGGCGACATCGCCATCTGGTTGCCGCCGAGATAGATGCCCTGCGGGTCGCGCTCCCAGCCGCCTATGCTGAATTCGTCGACCGGTGCAAACCAGTCCTCCGCCAGGTCTCGGGTTGACTGGCCAGAAACCTCTGTGAGGATGGCGGACAAAAGATGCGTTGAGCCGGTCGAATATTGCATAGCGCCGCCCGGATCGGTTTCGAACGGCTGTGCCAGCGCCGATCTTACCCAATTGCTGCTTGTGACCCAACGGCCATAGTTGGGGCCCGAAGTGCGGCCGAGACCCGCCTGCATGGACAAGAGGTTGCCAACGGTCACCTCGCTAAGACGGGGATCCGCGTCATCTGGGAAATCATCAGCGAGAAAATCCGCAATTGGCTGATCCACACTTTCAATCAGCCCTTTATCGATCGCCATGCCCACCAAAGCCGAAATGATGGTCTTGGATGCGGACTTGATGTTGGTTGGCTCGTCTACCGAATGACCATCGAATCCGCGATCGGCGACGATCCTGCCGTCGATCGCGATAAAGACGGTTTCAAGAGTCTCAAGTCGTTGGGCATCCTCCAGGATCGTGGAAAAATCCTGAGCAGCGACAGGCAGCGGCAAAAGAAGGGCGAAGGTGAAGAGGGCGGGGTGCTTGAACATGTTTCATGCTTCACCGCGACATAAGGCAAAATCGTGGGCATCACTAACGAGTTAGAGACACCTGGCTGTTTCTACCAATCCACTTGGCAGTCTACGCCGTCGGGCCCGAATTGCATCGAGTCCGTGGTGTACTGGAAAATCTCGAGCTTGACGCCGCTTGGGTCTGCCAGCCAGCACTGCCAGGTGTGATCGACGCCCAGCTTCTTGTCGGTTACCGCCACGCCCTTGGACTTGGCATTAGCCATGAAGGCATCGATGTCGTCGGTTTCAAAGCAGATGTGGTTGATCTGGTTGCTTTCTTCGAAGCGGCTTTCGCCCTTGAGGAAGACCTCGACGAAGGTGCGGTGGCCGAAGTCGAGATAAAAGCCGATCCGGTCCTCGCCGCGCTTAAAATCGAATTTTGGAGCCACGCCGCAGACGTCGCGGTAGAAGGCTTCCACGGCATCGAGGTCGCGCGCGAAAATGCAGGTATGGGCCACCTGTTTGACGAGGGGTGTGGTCACGAAAATCTCCTCCAAAAGAAAGCGTTCAGACGCCTAACTGACATGTTAGGGCAGGGCATGGGGACATGCTAGAGCCCGGAACAATCGTTTCCAGCAGCGCACAGCCGCTTTTTGCCGCTGCCCTCTTTTCACTGTCACACGGCGCGTCTAGGAGAAGCGCAACTCGCATCGAAACCCGGGAAGAACAGGCATGTCCTCCATCATCCACGTCATGGGCCGTCAGATCTACGACAGCCGCGGCAATCCAACTGTCGAAGTCGATGTGGTTCTGGATGACGGCAGCTTCGGCCGCGCCGCCGTCCCGTCCGGCGCCTCTACCGGCGCGCATGAAGCGGTTGAACTGCGCGATGGCGGCACGCTTTATTCCGGCAAGGGCGTGACCCAGGCTGTCGAAAACGTCAACACCGTCATCGCCGATGAGATCGAAGGTCTCGATGCCCTCGACCAGCTTGGCGTCGATGAAGCCATGATCGAGCTCGATGGCACGGCCAACAAGAGCAAGCTAGGCGCCAACGCCATTCTCGGCGTGTCGCTGGCCGTCGCCAAGGCCGCTGCCGAGTCCAGCGAGTTGCCGTTCTACCGCTATATCGGTGGGCCGAACGCCCATGTCCTGCCTGTGCCAATGATGAACATCATCAATGGCGGCCAGCATGCGGACAACCCGATCGACATGCAGGAATTCATGATCCTGCCGGCCGGCGCAGAGTCGATTGCCGACGCCGTCCGCATCGGTTCGGAAATCTTCCACACCCTCAAGAAGGGTCTCGCTGCCGAAGGTCACAACACCAATGTCGGCGAGGAAGGTGGTTTTGCGCCAAACCTTGGCTCGGCCGACGAGGCGCTCGGCTTCATCATGCGCTCGATCGAAAAAGCAGGGTACCGTCCGGGCGAGGACGTGTTCCTCGGTCTTGATTGCGCGGCCACCGAATATTTCAAGAACGGCCGTTACGAGATGGAAGGCGAGGGCAAGTCGCTCGGCTCCGACGAAAACGTGCGCTTCCTCGAAGACCTCGCCAATCGCTTCCCGATCATCACCATCGAAGACGGCATGGCCGAGGACGATTGGGATGGCTGGAAGGCGTTGACCGACGCCATTGGCAAGAAGGTGCAGCTGGTTGGCGACGACCTTTTCGTCACCAATACCGAGCGCCTGCGCTCCGGCATCAAAATGGGCACGGCCAACTCGATCCTGGTCAAGGTCAACCAGATCGGCTCGCTCTCCGAGACGCTCAACGCCGTCGATACCGCGCACCGCGCTGGCTATACTTCGGTGATGTCGCACCGCTCGGGCGAAACCGAGGATTCAACCATTGCCGACCTCGCCGTGGCGCTCAATTGCGGTCAGATCAAAACCGGCTCGCTTTCGCGCTCCGATCGTCTGGCCAAGTACAACCAGCTGATCCGCATCGAAGAGCAGCTCTCGCTCGTCGGCACGATATGCTGGGTATTCGGTGGTCAAGGGCCGCTGATCGGTTCGCTTGGACCAATGATAAAGCCCGGTGGTGACACCGGGCTTTTTTGTGCGCTGAGGTGAATGAGACCCCATGGTCAGTATGTCGAACCATGAAGTCGGCAGCATTCGTTCGGTGCCTGCGACCTCGTCCTTCGACAGGCTCAGGATGAGGTCTAGGAAACTATTGGAACGCCGTCTCGGCGAAGCTTCTGAGCTTGCGCGAATGGAGGCGTTCGGCTGGCTGGTCGCGCAGGATTTCCATGGCCCGCAGCCCGATCTGCAGGTGCCGATTGACTTGGGTCCGGTAGAAGTCCGAGGCCATGCCGGGAAGCTTGAGTTCGCCATGCAGCGGCTTGTCGGAGACGCAGAGCAGGGTGCCGTAGGGTACGCGGAAGCGGAAACCGTTCGCCGCAATCGTAGCCGACTCCATATCCAGGGCCACGGCACGTGACTGGCTGAGCTGGCGCGTGACCTGCGTCTGGTCCCACAACTCCCAATTGCGATTGTCGAAGGTCGCCACCGTGCCGGTGCGCATGATCTTCTTGGTCTCGACGCCCTCGGTCTGGGTCACCTCTTCGACCGCCTGCTCGAGCGCCACCTGCACTTCGGCGAGGGCGGGAATCGGCACGCTCAGCGGCAGGTCGGCGTCGAGGACATGGTCTTCGCGGACATAGGCATGGGCCAGCACGTAATCGCCGAGCTCCTGCGAATTGCGGAGACCTGCGCAATGCCCCAGCATGATCCAGGCGTGCGGGCGCAACACGGCGATATGGTCGGTGATAGTCTTGGCGTTGGACGGACCCACGCCGATATTGACCATGGTGATGCCGCGTCCGCGCTCACCCACGATGATAGGCCGGCATCTGCGGCATACGGGCCGGCGGCTCGCCGGTAATCGTGCCACCGGTCAGCATGTTGTCGGTCGAGACGTTGCCGGGCTCGATGAAGCGCTCGTAGTGGGGATGGCTTTCGCTCATCCAGCCCTTGGCGATGCGGCAGAATTCGTCGATGTAGAACTGATAATTCGTGAAAATCACGAAGTTCTGGAAGTGGTCTGCATCGGTGCCGGTATAGTGGGCGAGCCGGAACAACGAGTAGTCCACTCGCGGCGCGGTAAAGGCCGAGAGCGGGTAGGGCCCGCCACGTGGCGGCACATAGGTGCCGTTGGCGATCTCGTCATCCGTGTTGCCAAGATCGGGCGCGTCGAACACGTCCCGTAGCGGCACGTCCAGCGCATTGATGGCCCTGCCATCGAGATGATCGCGCGGACCGAGCGCAAAATGCAGCGGGATCGGCGTTTCCGATTCGCCGATATCGATGGTGCCGCCATGATTCTTGAGGATTACGGCAAACTGTTCTTGAAGATAGCCCTTGAACAAGTCAGGCGCGGTGACCGTCGTGCGATAGATGCCCGGGGAATGAAGATACCCGTAGGGCAGGGTGCTTTCGCCCTTGGAATAGCTGGTCGAGCGCACTTCCACCTGCGGGTAATAAGCGCGGACGCGGCCGGCTGGAATCTTTCCCTCCATCAGGCCCTGCAGGTGTTCGCGGATGAAGTCGCAGTTGCGATGGTAGAGGGTCGTCAGATGCGCCCAAGCCTCATGTGGATCGGTGAAGGACTGCTTTTCGACACGGGGCGGGGAGAGGATCGTCATCTTGTTCTTTCAACGGCCCGCGTATCGGGCCGACCTTTGGCTTGGCTCTTTCCCCCAACATAGGGGGTGCGTGAAGCCTTCTCAACGCGGTCTTCACAGATCGGTGACCCGCTCTTTTCTCGCCGCAATTGCTGACCATCTTCGAGCCTGTTCGTTGGATACGCATCGACCCATGCCCGATGAACCAGAAGCGGTTTGCCGCATGTCCCCCAAGCCCTCAACAGCGCGGCGGGCCGTTTCCATAGAGGCCGCCCGGCAGCGATGCCGAGGCGGCCTTCTTATTCGGTGTAATCGACGACGTTCTGCGGATTGATCTCACCATCATAGCTGGCGTCGATATCGAACCGCTTGAGGGTAAAGTCGCCGTCGACGAACATCCACGTTCCCTGCGAACTCGCGTCTCCCAACCCGCGCCACGGTGCGTCCGAGGAGATGGTCAGGGTGTCCGGGTCGAACGAAGAATTGGTCAGGACATGGGAAGCGCTCATGCCGGTGACTTTTAGATCCAGCAGAGTACCATCCAGCCCGTCGTCGTCGGCATAAGTTGCCTTGAAGGTCGGCTCCGCCAGCGACAGCGGCATCAGCCCCTCATATTCCCGGTGCCAGTAATAGGCGTGGGTAATGTTGTAGGCCCCGGCGAAACAGAACAGGCGGATGACCGTGATGTCCTGGACGTTTTCGCTGTCGTAGGACGGAGCATAGCTGAAGGTCCATTGCTCAGGATCCGCACGCTCCTTGTCCCAACCGGTCCAGCCCCCATCGCACCATTGGCCTGCCGCCAGGGCATGAAGCTTTTCGGCCTGTTTGAGCAACGAGGCCTCCTGCGCCACGACCGGTGTCAAACAAAGCGCCGCGACCGGCAGCCAAAGCAATGGACGGATCATCCCTCATCCCTTAAATCGAAGCCCAAATTCGAGAGGCACTATGACCGCAAAAATCATCGACGGAAAAGCCTTCGCAGGGGCCTGCGCGCCCGCATTGCCGGTCATGTCCAGCGCCTTCAATCCGAGCATGACATAACGCCAGGGCTTGCCGTCGTTATTGTCGGTGAAGACCCGGCCAGCCAGGTCTATGTGTCCTCCAAGGCCAAGCAGACGGCTGAAGTCGGGATGAACTCCTATAAGCACGAACTCCCGGCCGAGGTGCCGGAGGCGGAGCTGCTGGCGCTGATCGGCAAGCTCAATGCCGACCCGGCGGTGCACGGCATTCTCGTGCAAATGCCGGTTCCCAAGCATATTGATCCCAACAAGGTCATCGAAGCAATCGACCCAGCCAAGGACGTCGACTGCTTTACGCCGGCCAATGTCGGCAAGGTACAGATCGGCCTGCCGGGCCCAGTGTCCTGCACGCCACTCGGCTGCCTGATGCTGTTGCGTGAGGAGCTGGGTTCGCTCGAGGGCAAGAACGCCGTGATCGTCGGGCGCTCAAACCTCGTCGGCAAGCCGATGATGCAGTTGTTGCTGCGCGACAACTGCACGGTCACTGTTGCCCATTCGCGGACCAAGGACCTTGCCGAGGTGGTGCGGTCCGCCGACATTGTCGTTGCCGCCGTCGGCCGACCGCAGATGATCAAGGGCGACTGGATCAAGCCGGGCGCTGTCGTCATCGATGTGGGCATCAACCGCGTGGATGCGCCGGAGCGTGGCGAGGGCAAGACGCGGCTTGTGGGCGATGTCGATTTCGCCGGGGCTGCCGAAAACGCTGCCGCCATCACGCCGGTGCCCGGTGGCGTCGGCCCCATGACCATTGCCTGCCTTCTCGCCAATACCATCACCACGGCATCGCTGATCAACGGCCTCGTGCCGCCGAGTGACCTCACCGCATGAGCGAGCACGATCCTGGCGGCAAGGTCCGCCTGCGGCTCGGGGAGGCGTGCGCGGCGATGTCGTCATCAGCGCCGACGGCAAACACCGCCAGATCATGCGGCGCTGGCTCGGGGAGACTTTTCCCGAGCGCTACATCGTCTTTATCGGCATGAATCCCTCCACGGCCGACGCCACGGTTGATGACCCGACCTGCGCTCGCGAATGGACCTTCGCCCGCCGCGAGGGCTTCGAGGCCATGGTCAAGTGCAATGTCGGCGACTATCGGGCGACAGACCCCAAGGCCCTGCTGCAGCCTGGGGTTGAGGCCGTGTCCGCCGCCAATTTGCCAGCTATTCGCAGGGCCGCGGCCGGAGCCGAGAAAATCGTGCTTTGCCATGGCAAGCTCAACAAGGCGCTAGCCCCAGCCGGTCGCGAACTTGTCGATGCCTTGCGCGCAGACGGGCGTGAACTGTGGTGCTTCGGCATCAATGCCGATGGATCGCCAAAGCACCCGCTTTATTTACGCGCCGATACGCCGCTGATGCGGTATCAACCCTAGACCGCAGCGGAACTTCGTTTTCGACGCGGCGTTAGGGCAGCGGATTTTACGGGACTGATCTATATGCGCGGAACGGTTTTGGCGGTCGTCGCTCTCTCTGCAATCAGCCAGCCTGTTTTTGCCGCCGATCAGAATGTTTTCGGTTTTGCCGGTCGTTTTACCGACCGCTTCATCGAGCATGCGCTCTTTCCGTTCACTGCTTCTTATGAGGACAATTACATCCTCGGCGCCGGCTATCAGATGTTTTTTCTGGGCGAGGACGGCGGGTTGAAGCTTGGTGCTGAAGTGGGCACGGCTTTGCGTATCGGGTCCCCGGTATCTCCGGCGAAGTCTGGGTGGGGCCAGTGCTTCGCTACGACGGCCTGATCGTCACCGACAACGTCAAATTCTCCGCGGCGATCACTGGCGGCCTTTCTTATGCCACCGATCCGATCGGCATCGAGGCTGAGCGCGAGATCGAGAACAACGGCGATTCGTCTTTGCTGTTCTACATGGCGCCTGAACTTTCGGTGTCGTTTGCCGAACATCCAGATACCGAATTTTTCCTCCGCCTGCAGCACCGGTCCGGTGGCTGGAAAACCCTCGGCAATTTCCAGGACAGCGCCAATGCCGTGAGCCTCGGGGTCCGTCAGTCGTTCTAGTTTAGCCCACGAGAAAGAAAGTCCGCGCCACCGTGTGATCGCGCAGTGCCTGGGCCGGTAGTTTGCCGGTCAGCGCTGCCACGACGTTCGCTACATCCCTGTCTGCACTGGCATCCACCACCACTCGCGAGAAGGCCGGGCGCATGTTGCGCCGAACTTCTTCGGTCAGATTATAAAGCTGCGCCCGTATATCGGTTTGCGCGGCGCAGGCTGGGCAGGTGTCGCCATCGGCGTGGCCATGACCGGTATTTGCGGCCAAGCGGAGCAGGGCGGTGTCCGGCGAAAGCGGCACCAGCTGGTTGGGCATCGTGATCAGGGTGACGGGGATCATTTCTGTCACTACGCCGCCGCCACGCGGCCGGGCACATAGTTAAGGATCGGTCCGAGCCAGCGCTCGACTTCTTCAATGGCCATGCCCTTGCGGCGCGCGTAGTCTTCGACCTGATCCTGCTCGACCTTGGCAACGCCGAAATAATAGCTGTCCGGGTGACTGAAATAGAGGCCCGACACAGACGAGCCGGGCCACATGGCGTAGCTTTCCGTCAGCGTCACGCCGACGGCGTTTTCCGCGTCGAGAAGCCTGAACAGCGTTGTCTTTTCCGTGTGATCGGGCTGCGCGGGATAGCCGGGGGCAGGGCGGATGCCTTGGTAGCGTTCTTCGCTCAGCTCAGACACGGCAAAGGTCTCGTCCGCGGCATAGCCCCAAAGTTCCTTCCGGACCTTTTGGTGCATCATTTCGGCCATGGCTTCGGCGTAGCGGTCGGCCAGGGCTTTGACGAGGATCGAGGAATAGTCGTCGTTGGCGCGCTCGAAGCGTTCGGCGATCGCCACTTCTTCAAGGCCCGCGGTGACGACGAAGCCGCCGAGGTAGTCCGGTGTGCCGACTGGCGCCACGAAATCGCTCAAGGCCATGTTGGGCTTGCCGTCGCGCTTGCTCAGCTGCTGGCGGAGGGTGAACAGGGTTGCCAGTTCAACGGAACGATCTTCGCCGGTAAACAGTCGCACGTCGTCGCCGACGGCGTTGGCGGGCCAGAAGCCGACGACGGCCTTAGGGGCAAACCATTTCTCGTCAATCACCTGCGCCAGCATGGCCTGCGCATCGGCCCACAGAGCGCGGGCGGCTTCGCCTTGTTTTTCGTCTTCGAGGATGGCGGGAAAGCGGCCTTTTAGCTCCCAGGTTTGGAAGAAGGGGGTCCAGTCGATATAGGTGGCGATTTCGGCGAGATCGAAATCGGTGAACACGCGTGTACCCAAGAAGGTCGGCTTTGTTGCCTTGAATGAAGACCAGTCTGGTTTGAACGCGTTGGCTCGCGCCACCGACAGCGGCAATCGCTTCTTCTCAGCCTCGGCACGCTCGTGCGCTGCTGCGGCTTTGGCATATTCGGCTTTAACGCCCTCGATAAACGTCACCTTGGTGTCGTCGGACAGCAGGTTGGACACCACGCCGACGGCGCGGCTGGCGTCGTTGACGTGGACGGTCTGGCCGCGATGGTAGCGTGGGTGGATCTTGACGGCGGTGTGCACGCGGCTGGTGGTGGCGCCACCGATCAGCAGCGGGATGTCGAAGCCCTCGCGTTCGAGCTCGGCGGCAACATGGACCATTTCGTCGAGGGACGGCGTGATCAGGCCCGATAGACCGATGATGTCGACGTTTTCCGCCTTGGCGGTCTCGAGGATTTTCTGGCTCGGCACCATGACGCCGAGGTCGATGATCTCGTAATTGTTGCAGGCGAGAACGACGCCAACGATGTTCTTGCCGATGTCGTGGACGTCGCCCTTGACGGTGGCCATCAAGACCTTGCCGGCGCTCTGGCGGCCGGAGGCGTCGCCATTGAGGCGCTTTTCTTCTTCCATGAACGGCATGAGGTAGGCCACGGCCTGCTTCATGACGCGGGCAGATTTCACCACTTGCGGCAGGAACATCTTGCCTGAGCCGAACAGGTCGCCGACGACGTTCATGCCGGCCATCAGCGGGCCCTCGATCACATGGAGCGGGCGCTCGGAGGCTTTGCGGGCTTCTTCGGTGTCGGCTTCGATGAACTCGGTAAGGCCGTTGACGAGCGCATGGGTGATGCGGTCATTGACCGGAAGCTCGCGCCATCTCGTGTCCTTACCCTTGGCTTCGCCGCCGGCCTGGCCTTTGTAGCGTTCGGCCAATTCCAGCATGCGATCGGTCGCGTCGGCGCGACGGTTGAGGATCACGTCCTCGCAGGCATCACGCAGTTCCCGGTCGATGGTCTCGTAGACGGCGAGCTGGCCGGCATTGACGATGCCCATGTCCATGCCGTTCTGGATGGCATAGTAGAGGAAGACGGCGTGCATGGCCTCGCGCACCGGCTCGTTGCCGCGGAACGAGAAGCTGAGGTTCGAGATGCCGCCCGAGATGTGCACATGCGGCAGTTGCCCGGTGATCTCCTTGGTCGCCTCGATGAAGTCGACGCCGTAATTGTTGTGCTCTTCGATACCGGTGGCCACGGCGAAGACGTTGGGATCGAAGATGATGTCCTCGGGCGGGAAGCCGACGACTTCAGTCAGGATCTTGTAGGCACGAGCGCAAATCTCGACCTTGCGCGCCTTAGTGTCGGCCTGTCCGGTTTCGTCGAAGGCCATGACCACGACGGCCGCGCCATAGGCTTTCACAAGCCTGGCGTAGCGGATGAACGATTCTTCGCCTTCCTTGAGCGAGATCGAATTGACCAGGGCTTTGCCCTGAACGCACTTCAAGCCGGCCTCGATGACCTCCCACTTGGAAGAGTCGATCATCAGCGGCACCTTGGCGATGTCGGGTTCGGCCGCCAGAAGGTTGAGGTAATCGACCATGACCTGCTGGCTGTCGATCAGGCCCTCGTCCATGTTGATGTCGATGACCTGGGCGCCGTTTGCCACCTGGTCACGGGCAACGTCGAGAGCGGCGGTGTAGTCGCCGGCCGTGATCAACTTGCGGAAGCGGGCGGAGCCGGTGACGTTGGTGCGCTCGCCGATGTTGACGAAGGGGATGTCCTTCGTGAGCGTGAATGGTTCAAGGCCGGCGAGGCGCAGGAGACGATCGGCATGCGGCACCGGACGCGGCTTGAAGCGCGCGGCGGTCTGGGCGATGGCGCGGATGTGGTCAGGCGTTGAGCCGCAGCAGCCGCCGACGATGTTCAGCAGCCCATCCTGGGCAAAGCTTTCCAGCTGGCTTGCCATGTCCGAGGGCGTCTCGTCATAGGCCCCCATTTCATTGGGCAGGCCAGCATTCGGATAAGCGCAGATGAAGGTGTCGGCGACCTTCGAGAGTTCGGAAATATGGTCGCGCATCAGGTCGGCGCCGAGCGCGCAATTGAGACCGATCGTGATCGGGTTGGCGTGGCGCACCGAATACCAGAAGGCCGTCGGCGTTTGGCCGGAGAGGGTACGGCCGGAAAGATCTGTAATCGTGCCCGAAATCATGATCGGCACATCGATGCCGCGTTCTTCGAACAGGCGCTGCGCCGCGAAAATGCCGGCCTTGGTGTTGAGCGTGTCGGTAATGGTTTCGAAGAGCAGCAGGTCGGCGCCGGCATCGATCAGTCCAGTGATCGCCTCGCCATAGGCCACGACGAGCTCGTCGAAGCTGATAGCGCGATGTCCGGGATTGTTGACGTCGGTCGACATGGACGACGTCTTGTTGGTTGGCCCGACGGCGCCAGCGACAAACCGCCTGCGCCCGTCCTCGCGCTCGGCGCGGATGGCTGCTCGTCGCGCAACCACGACGCCCTGGTAGTTGATGTCATAGACTGCGCTTTCGCAGGCATAGTCGGCCTGGGCCACGGAGGTCGCCGAAAAGGTATTGGTTTCGACGATGTCGGCGCCGGCCATATAGTAGGCGTAGTGAATGTCTTCGATCTGCTGAGGCTCGGTTAGCACCAAAAGATCATTGTTGCCCTTGAGCGGGTGGCTCCAGTCCTTGAAGCGGTCGCCGCGGAAGTTCTCTTCTTCGAGCCCCAGCCGCTGGATCATCGTGCCCATGGCGCCATCAAGGATCAGGATGCGGTCCTGCATCGCGGCCGTCAGCGCCGCGCGAACCTCGTTCCAATCGGGAATGATCGTATCGGTGGGGGAGGGGCTCATCGCCATCCTCTCTTTCATCAAAGACCGGCGCAGGCACGCGCTCGCCAATCACATAAAGATATCTTTATATCACTTCAAGCCGCGTCTTCATGTTCGCCGCTGGCTAACAGGGTGTGTGAATTAACTCGCGATAAAGCATAAAATTGTTCCTTTCTGTGCACTGCCCATTGTCGCCTCTATGATTCCGCTCGAGTGTTTCTGTTCGAGTAGCGCATACCGTGACGACAACCTGGCGAAGTGCCGTCCGTTTCCTCCTTCTCGGTGCTATCGTTGCACCCATGATCGCAGCCTGTGCGACCGGCGGCGGCCTTGGAGCGACCGTCAAGCGCGGCGCCTTTACCTCAGGCGAGTATGGGGTCGCTGTCTCCCCGCGGGTCACCAATCATCCCAATCCGCCGCGCGGGGGCGGGCGCTATCAGGTGGGAAAACCCTATACTGTCAGAGGGGTTACCTACGTTCCGCAGGAAAATCCGCAAGGCTATTCCGCGACCGGCAAGGCCTCCTGGTACGGCTCGGACTTCCACGGCCGCCAAACCGCGAACGGCGAAATCTTTTCCGCCAATGCCATCACCGGCGCCCACGCAACCCTGCCGCTGCCGTCCTATGTCCGCGTCACCAACCAGGAAAATGGCCGCTCGATCGTCGTTCGCGTCAACGATCGCGGCCCCTATCTTCCCGGCCGGGTCATGGACCTTTCTTACCGTGCTGCGGCGATGCTGGGCTATGTCACCAAGGGTTCTGCTGCGATCAAGGTCGACTATATGGGTCCGGCGCCGCTCGAAGGCGACGACACTCGCACGCTTGTCGCCAGCTATAATGGCCCTGCCGATTTCGACACCGGTGGCAGCCGCACCCAATTTGCCGATGCGGGCGAAAGCAATCGAAGCCTTCTGGGCATGACGCAGAATTTCCTGGGCGGGCTCTTCTCCTATACCACGCCCCAGCAAGCGGACGCGGCGATCGGTAGCGCCCACGCTGCGGTCAATGCCATGGCCGAGGGAAACAGCGAGTTGGCCGCCTGGGCAGCAAGTGTCGATGCCGACCAGCGCGCCGTCCGGATCGGTCTCGGCGTCTACGCCGATCCCGGCAATGCCGCCCTACTGGCTCAACGCTTCGCCTTGCTCGGCGCTGTGCGCGAAGAAGCGGTCACCTATGCCGGAAAGCCTGCAACCCAGCTTACTCTCACACAATTGAAACCTGGCGCCGGCAAAGAAGACGTCTTGAACCTGGCTCGGGAACTTGGCCTCGCCGACATAATCCAATACTAATTAGCTATCCCGGTTCAGGGACAGGGGAGGCGCCAAGTGAGACTGCTGATTGCCATTGCAACACTGCTGGGTCTGGTGGCGCCATCCTTCGCTCAGGCCGATTTTTCGACCAATGCAAAATTTGCGGTTCTGATGGACTACGAGTCCGGCACGGTGATCTTCCAGAAGGACGCCGATGCCCGGCTCGAGCCGGCCAGCATGACCAAGCTGATGACGGTTGCGGTTGTTTTTAACGAGATCCGCGCGGGCCGCCTGAGCTTTGACGACCAGTTTTTCGTTTCCGAAAATGCCTGGCGAACCGGTGGCGCCTCGTCGGGCGGTTCGACCATGTTTGCGGATCTCAATTCGCAGATCCGTGTCGAAGATCTGGTTCGCTCCGTAATCATCCAGTCCGGCAATGATGCGGCCATCGTTTTGGCTGAAGGCATCGCCGGGTCTGAGGGCACATTTGCGCAGATGATGAACGAGTTGGCGCGGCAGATCGGTCTTGACGGGTCGAACTTTACCAATTCGACCGGCCTTCCAGATCCCAACGAATATTCGACGGCGCGGGATCTGGCCGAGCTCGGGCGCTATCTGATCCGCGAGTTTCCGGAATATTACCACTACTTCTCCGAACCGGAGATGGAGTGGAACGGCATCAAGCAGCCCAACCGCAATTCGCTCGTCGAAATGGGCATCGGCGTCGATGGCCTCAAGACCGGGCATACCGAGGCTGCCGGCTATGGTTCGGTAACCTCGACCGACCAGGGCGACCGGCGTCTTGTGGCCGTGGTGCATGGACTGACCTCGATGCGCGAGCGCACCGAAGAGGGCCGCAAACTACTGACCTGGGGCGCGCGGGCTTTTGAACGCTTCACGCCCTATGCAGCGGGCGCTGTCGTTGCCGAAGCCGATGTTTATGGTGGCGAGGCGGCAAAGGTTGGCTTGGTGGGACAGGGTGAGATTGCGCTCTATTTGCCGCGTGGTTCGCGCCAGTGTCTCTCCGCCACCGTCAATTACTCGGGCCCGCTGATGCCGCCCATCGCACAGGGCGATAAAATTGCCGAGCTGCGCGTGTTCTGCAACGATCAGTTGGTGCAATCGGCGCCGCTCTATGCCGCGCAGGACGTGCCGCAGGGCGACCTCGTGCGCCGGGCGACCGATGCGTTGAAACAGCTGGCGCTTGGCTGGCTCTAGGGCGCAGTTTCGGATACCAGAGCGACCATGCTTGAAGCGCCCAGCCGACGTTCCGCCCGATTCATCACCTTTGAAGGGGGTGAAGGCGTGGGCAAATCGACCCAGGTGCGGAGGCTTCTCAACAATCTCGGGCGCCAGTCGATCGACGCGGTGCGCACGAGAGAGCCGGGCGGCACGCCCAAGGCCGAGGCCATCCGGTCCTTTATTCTCCAGGGCCGGTCGGAAGCCTGGGGGCTGGCTCGGAAGCAGTGCTTTTTGCTGCAGCTCGTCTTGACCACGTCCATGAGCTGATCGCGCCCAATCTCGACAAGGGCGTGTGGGTCATTTCGGACCGGTTTTGCGACTCGACCCGCGCTTATCAAGGGCTGACTGGCGGCGTCGATGACCGGCTGATCGATGCGCTCGAGACTTTGGCGCTCGATGGACATACGCCCGATCTGACCATCATCCTCGATATGGATCCGGAGGCCGCTTTCCGCCGCGTGGAGCAGCGCGCGATTGAGGATGGCCTGCAGGCCACCGGCGATCGCTTCGAGAAGGAAGAACTCGACTGGCATCAGCGGCTGCGGCAGAATTTTCTCGATATCGCCCGCGCCAATCCTGACCGATGCAAGGTCATCTCCGCGGAGCAAAGCGAAGAAGCCCTGGAAGCGGCGATCTGGTCGCTGGTAAGCGACCGCTTTCCGGAACTGCAGGGCAGGGCGGCCGAGTGAGCGATCCGAACGCGCTCGAAGGGCTTCCGCTGCCGGAGCAGCGGCAGTCCGCGATCGGTCATGACTTGGCTCGGGGCGCTGTTCTGGCGCAGCTTGCCGAGGGTCGGCTGCCGGGCGCCATCATGCTGCATGGTCCACAGGGCATCGGCAAGGCAACGCTGGCCTTCGAACTCGCTACCGCGATCCTCGTCGCCACCGGCGATGAGCCGCCGCATCGCGTGCATGAGCAGGTTGCGGCGCTGTCGCATCCAAATCTCTCGCTGCTGCGCAGGCGCCCCAAGGACAGCAAGAGCTTTTATTCGGTCATTCGGGTCGAGGACGTGCGCGAGCTGCGCGACGCCCTGCACCATACGCGGGGCAGGGCCGGTCACCGCATCGCAATCCTCGACAGTATCGACGACTGCAATCCGTCGGCGGCCAATGCGCTCCTGAAGACCCTGGAAGAACCACCCACCGAGACCACCTTTTTCCTGATCTCGCATCGTCCGGGTCAGCTCCTGCCGACCATCAAGTCGCGATGCCACAATCTGGCTCTGCGGCCGCTGAGCGAGAACATTTTGCGCTCAGTGGTGACCGCGAGCCTGCCGGATCTCGATGCCGAAACCCTCAGTCGCGCCGTTAGCCTGGCCGGCGGTCGACCGCGTCGCGCTTTCGAAACGCTGGCTCTGGGTGATGCTTCGCCGGTGGCATCGCTTTTGCTGTGGCTGCAACGGCCGGACGCCATGCCGATCAGCGCCCAGTTGCAGCTGGCCGATGCGTTGGGTGCCGATGCGCAGGGGCCGACCATGTCCTTTGCCCGCGAAATTCTTGCCGATTGGATGGTGGCTGAGACGCGCGAGGCCGCGACTGCTTCGGCCGATCGCAGGCGGCTTGCCTCGGCCACCGAGCTATGGGACAAGGCCAATGCTCTGCTTACAGAAGCCGACAGCGTCAATCTCGATATGAAGCAGACGCTTGTCGTGATCTTTGATTCCATTCGCAAGCATTGCGCCCTGTCCACGCCCGCCGAGCCAGCATGACCAAGCCCTTTTACGTCACGACCGCGATCTCCTATCCCAATGGTGCGCCCCATATCGGGCATGCCTATGAGATGATCGCGACCGACGCGATTGCGCGCTGGAAGCGGCTCGAAGGTCGCGAGGTCTATTTCCTCACCGGCACCGACGAGCACGGCATCAAAATGGTGCAGACGGCGGCCAAGGAAGGCATCCCGGTCCGCGAGCTTGCCGACCGAAATGCAGCCGAGTTCCGCAAACTGGCGGCCGAGCTTAACCTTTCCAACGACGACTTCATCCGTACCACCGAGCAACGCCACCATGAGGCGTCGCAGGCGATCTGGCGCAAGATGGAGGCGAGTTCGAACGGCGACATTTTCCAGTCGACCTACAAGGGCTGGTATTCGGTTCGCGACGAGGCCTATTTCGACGAAGACGAGCTGACCGAAAAAGACGGCAAGCGCTTTGCGCCGTCGGGGGCCGAGGTCGAATGGGTGGAAGAGCCGACCTATTTCTTCCGTCTTTCGGCCTATGGCGACAAGCTGCTCGAGCTTTATGAGCAGAACCCCGATTTTATCGCCCCCAAGGAACGCCGCAACGAAATCATCTCCTTCGTCAAAGGCGGGCTGCAGGACCTTTCGATCAGCCGCACCACCTTTGACTGGGGCATTCCGGTGCCGGGTGCCAATGGGCATGTCATGTATGTCTGGGTCGACGCGCTGACCAATTACATCACCGGCGTCGGTTATCCGGACGAGGAGAGCGAGCTCTTCAAGAAATTCTGGCCGGCGGACCTTCATGTTATCGGCAAGGATATCATCCGCTTCCACACCGTTTATTGGCCCGCTTTCCTGATGAGTGCGGGCCTGCCGGTGCAGCATCGCGTCTTTGCGCATGGTTTTTTGACCGTCGACGGGCAGAAGATGAGCAAGTCGCTGGGCAATGTCATCGACCCGTTCGAACTCGTCGAAATGTTCGGCGCGGATGCGGTGCGCTACTTCTTCCTGCGCGAAGTGTCGTTCGGCAATGACGGCGACTATGCCCACGAAAAGCTGGTGAACCGCGTCAATGCCGATCTGGCCAACAACCTGGGCAACCTGGCGCAGCGTTCGCTGTCGATGATCAACAAGAACTGCGACGGCAAGGTGCCAGCCTTTGGGCATGCGACGCCGGCCGATGAGCAGCTCGAAAAGGAAGTGGGCGAAGCGATCCAGACGGCGCAAAAGGCCATGGACGAACAGCTGATCCACGAGGCCACGGGCGCCCTGATCGTTGCGCTGAGTTCTGCCAACAATTACTTTGCCGCGCAGGAGCCCTGGGCGCTTAAAAAGACTGATCCGGAACGCATGGCCACGGTGCTCTATCGCACGGCCGATACGGTGCGCCGCCTGGCTATCCCGATGCTGGCCTTCGTTCCGGCCTCCGCTGCGCGGCTGCTTGAGCAGCTGGCTGTGCCGGAGGAAGATCGCATTCTGCCATTGGCGATCGTGCCGCATCGCCTGCAGCCGGGTACGGAACTGCCGGTGCCGCAGGGCGTTTTCGCGCGGTTGGAAAAGCCGGCGGAATAGATGCTGATCGACAGCCATTGCCATCTGGACTTCGAGGCTTTGTCCGCCGATCTCGACGGCGTCATGGCCCGCGCTGCAGCTGCGGGAGTAACCGGCATGGTGACGATTTCCACAAGGGTAGATAACTTTTCCACCTATGCCGGGATTGCGGAACGCTTCGAGAACGTCTGGTGCTCGGTCGGCACGCATCCGCACAACGCGGATCAGGAATTGCACATCCAGACGGACGACCTAATACGGCTGAGCACCCATCCACGCTGCGTTGCCATCGGTGAAGCAGGCCTCGACTATTTCTACGACAATGCGCCGCGCGAAGCTCAAGCATTGGGCCTGCGCCGCCATATCGCGGCATCTCGGATCACCGGTCTTCCACTGGTTATCCACAGCCGCGCCGCCGACGACGATATGGCGGCGATCCTAGAAGAAGAGGCCGGGCAGGGGCCTTCCCCTTTGTTCTCCACTGCTTTACGGCCGGCATGGATCTCGCGCAGCGGGCTTTGGCTTTGGGTGGCTATGTGTCCTTTTCAGGCATAATCACCTTCAAGAATGCCGAGGAAATCCGCGAGGTCGCCAAGCTCGTGCCCGCCGATCGCTATCTGGTTGAGACCGATGCACCTTATTTGGCGCCGATCCCACATCGCGGACAGTCCAATGAACCGAGCTTTGTCCGGCATACGGCGGAAAAGCTTGCCGAGGCGCGCGGCATCACGCTCGAGCAATTGGGCGCCGAAACGACGGCAAATTTCGGTCGACTGTTTTCCAAGACTGGTTTGAGTTGAGCCATGGCAGCGCCGGACCGGATCATCGCGACCATCCTGGGCTGCGGATCATCCGGTGGCGTGCCGCGGCTCGGCAATGATTGGGGCGCTTGCGATCCCAACGAGATCAGAAATCGTCGGCGTCGCTGTTCGCTGCTGATCGAAGGCTGGACAGATGGCGTGGCCGATCCGACTCGCATCGTCATCGACACGGGCGCTGACCTCCGCGAGCAATTGTTGGATGCGCTTGTCGATCGCGTCGACGCGGTTTTTTACAGCCACGAGCATGCCGATCATACGCATGGCATCGATGACCTTCGGGTCCTGGCGCTTCATAACCGACGCCGGGTCGATGTGTATTTTACGGCCGAATGCGGGGCGCGGTTGCGGGAGGCATTTGGGTACTGTTTTTCGACGCCGCCGGGCAGTTCGTATCCGCCGATCCTCAACGCGCATGAGATTGTCGCCGGGGACACGATTCTGGTCTCAGGGCCCGGTGGCGAGATCGAGATCGGCACCTTCGACATGATCCATGGCGATATACGGTGCCTTGGCTTCCGGGTGGGAAACTTTGCCTACAGTTGCGATCTTTCAGCTTTGCCGAACAGTTCGCTAGACGCGGTGCGCGATCTTGATCTCTGGATCGTCGACGCACTGCGACCAACTCCGCATCCGAGCCATCTAAGCTTGCCCGAGACGCTGGCATTGATCGAACAGATGTCGCCGCGGCAGGCGGTGGTGACAAACATGCACATCGATCTCGATTATGCCGCTACGATCGAGGGAACGCCCGACAATGTCACCGCCGCCTTCGACGGCATGCAGATCGATGTCAAAAGCGGGTCGATTCTCAATATATAAGCATGATGACGGGACTCTCATATCGCATGGCCAATGATGGGCTCACCAGCGAAAAGGTTTTCGACCCAAGGCTTGCTTTGTCAGGGGATTAAACGTGCGGCTTGAACGGTTGGAGTGGGGCGCTTAGTTGTCTGCCAGCATGCAGGGCAGGGCGCTCGACACGGAGGCGACCCGCTAATGGCGACATATTACGTGCTGTATGCGCTCAGACAGGACCTGATCAACCTCGAAATATCCTTCCCATGCGTTGGGCCCGCTTGCACGTTCGGCAGCCGCAAAGATGTCGAAGCCATTCGCGTGGTCAAGGCCGTCAAGCTCTGACCATGTTACTGGGACTGCCACGGTGCCACCCGCACGAGCCCGCGTTGACCAAGGGCAGATAGCGGTGCTGCCTTGGCCGTTGCGGAGGTAATCTAGGAACATTCGGCCTTTCCTTCGGGCCTTGCTCATGTTGGCGACGAACCTTTGCGGTTCCGTCTTGGCGAGCAGTTCCGCAAAGTTCTGGCAGAAGGATTTCACCGCGTTCCAACTAGCTTCCGAACCCAACGGCACGACCACATGCACGCCCTTGCCGCCGGATAGCAGCGGCCATGACGGAAGGCAAAGGGCGCCGAGAATGTCCGGGAACAGCCAGGCGGTTACAGCGTTTGCGGTTGATCAAAGGGAGGCACGGATGGCAGTTCGACCGTATTGGAAGGGGTTCCTCAAGCTTTCCCTTGTGACATGCCCCATTACCCTGACGCCCGCGACCACCGAGGGCGAAAAGGTCAAATTCCACACGCTGAACCGTAAGACCGGCGATCGCATCTACACCCGCTATGTTGATGCCGAGACCGGCAATACCGTCGACAAAGACGATCAGGTCAAAGGCTATGAACGAGCGGAAAACGAATATCTCGTCCTCGAGGATGAGGAGCTCGAATCGGTGCATCTCGAAAGCGTCAAAACGATCGACATCGGCGAGTTCGCACCCCTCGACACCGTCGAATGGACTTACTTCGACACCCCGTACTTCGTGGTCCCCGACGCCGAGATCAGCGAAGAGGCTTTTATCATCATTCGCCAGGCAATGGCCAACAAGGGCGTAGTCGGCCTCTCTCGTCTCACCATCTCCGGAAGGGAGCGTCCAGTGCTGCTGCAGCCCTGGGAAGACGGCATCATTCTTTGGACGCTCCGTTACGGCAACGAGGTCCGTGATGAAGACGAGTATTGGGAAGAGATCGACGACCAGCCGGTCGACAAGAAGATGATGTCGATGGTCGAAAAGCTGATCGCGGATCGGACCGTCGACTGGTCAGATAAGATGGCCAGAGACCCAGTCCAGGACAACATCAAGGAAATCATCAAGGCCAAGGACAAGCCAAAGCCGAAGCGCAAGAAGGCAGCCAAGGACGAAGAGGATGAGGCACCGGCTGCGAGCAATGTCATCGATCTGATGGCTGCGCTCAAGAAGAGCCTGGAATCCAATCCTGATGCGACGCCAAAGAAGAAGCGCGGCAGCTAACTCGCTTTGCGCCGTGCCGGCTTTTCGGCTTCAGCAGCGTCCTTTTTCGCTGGAGCCTTGCGGGTTCGGGGCTTCTTGGTGGCCTTGGCATCATCATTGCCAGCCGACATACGCAGCGCCTCAAGCAGATCGTTCTTCTTGGTCGGCTCAGGACGCTTGAGCGGCACGACCTTGCGGCCCTCGATCTTGGCTTTGACGAGCTCCGCAAGCGCTTCCTCGTAGCGGTCTTCAAACTTCTCAGGATCGAACTTGCCAGCCTTTGTGGTGAGGATGTGCTCAGCCAGTTCAAGCATTTCCTGATCGATCTTGAGCTTGGGAATGTCCTTAAACACCTGCTTGGACGATCGCACTTCGTAGTCGAAGTTGAGGGTTGTGGCGATCAAACCCTTCTTGTGTGCACGGATGAGAACCGGCCGCAGGCGTCGGAACAGGACGGTATGCGCGATGGCGGCTGCTTTGCCCTTCCGCAGGGCTTCCCGGACCAGCACAAATGCCTCTGCGGAAGCATCGGACGTAGGAAGCAGGTAATAGGGCTTGTCGAAAAAGGTGGTCTCGATCTCGCTGCAGGTGATGAAGTTGTCGACCTTAAGCACCTTGTCGCTGTCCGGAACGGCGGCAGCAATTTCTTCTGGTTCCAATACGACGTAATGGCCGGCACTGGTTTCGTAGCCCTTGACCTGGTCCTCGCGCTCCACGGGCTTATCGGTCTTCTCGTCCACATAGATGCGCTTCAGCCGATTGCCTGTTTCCCGGTTTACGAGGTTCAGGGAGATACGGTCCGATGTCGTGGCCGCGGTGTACATTTTGACCGGACAGGTGATTTCCGCGATCTTGATAACGCCTGACCAAACAGCGCGATGTGCCATGACAAACCTCCATGTGACTCGTGAACGTGGCCTTCGCGTTGGCGTTCCAAGATCGTTGGGCTGGATTGACATTGCTCCTAGTGGCAAATGCGCTTGATACGCTGTTAGGGTACGCTGCCGTCAACTCGTCGCGATGGAAGCCAGCCATTTTGTGAGTTCTCGTCGCCAGTCATGAATCCCGAAAAAAACCAACAAGACTGGAAGTTCTAAAACACAAAAGTTCCATAATATATATTATGCGAACGATTGGTGTGCGGTGATGACGAGCATTGTAGCCCCTATATGTTCGTGCTGGATAAGATGCGCCCAGCGATTCCTTCCAACCAAGGTCAGACCATGCAGCCGTCTCGCGATATTTCCCGCCTGATCGAGATCATGGCGGCGTTGCGCAATCCTGTCGGTGGATGCGCGTGGGATCTGGAGCAGGATTTCCGTTCGATCCGGAACTACACGATCGAGGAAGCCTATGAAGTGGCCGACGCGATAGAGCGCGAGGATTTTGCGGATCTGCGCGAAGAGCTCGGCGACTTGCTGCTGCAACCGATCTTTCACGCGCAGATGGCAAAGGAAGCTGGGCACTTCGATATCGGTGATGTCGTTTATGCGATTACCGAGAAGCTGATCCGCCGGCATCCGCATGTGTTTGGCGACGTCGTTGCCGATGGTGCCAGCGACGCGCAGGACCGGTGGGAAGCGATCAAGGTCAAGGAGCGTGCTGCCAAGGCCGAGCGCAAGGGCGATGCCGAACCGTCTGTGCTGGACGACGTGCCGCAAGTGCTCCCTGCCCTTGCCCGGGCCGAGAAATTGACCAAGCGGGCGGCCAAGGTCGGCTTCGATTGGCCGGACTTGCCAGCGGTGCGCGCCAAGATCGAAGAAGAGCTGGCGGAAGTTGGCGAGGTGGAAAACGCTGGCGACCATGCGGCGCTCGAGGAAGAGATTGGCGATCTTCTCTTTGCCGTGGCAAACCTCGCCCGCAAGGCCGGCGTCGACCCGGAAGCGGCGCTGCGCAACGCCAACAGCAAGTTCACGCGCCGCTTTCATTATGTCGAGGCGCGCTGCCGCGAGGACAATATCGATCCGGCCGACGCCGGTCTCGAGCGTCTCGACGGTTACTGGAACGAAATCCGGGCCCGCGACAAGGCCTAGCTTTCGACGCCCTCGATGCGGCCGTTGAAGCGCTCGAGAAATTCCGTCTTGTGCCGCGGATCGACGCGAACGACGAAGCCGGAGCCTTGTTCGGTCGGCTCATCGCGCGAGATGACTTCCGCGTGGCTATGAAGCCAGCCGATGTCCGATCCGGCGCTGTGCGGCACGTGCACCTGATAGGTACGGCTTTGTTCGCCCAGCGTTTTCTCGATCAGCAGCAGCAGGTCTTCGACGCCTTGCCCGGTGACCGCTGATACCGGCATGGCGGCGGCAACGCGGCCGACGGGCGAAGCGCTCGCCAGAGCCTGACCCTGATCGCCAAGGAGGTCGATCTTGTTCCAGACTTCGACGATCGGCGTCGTTTCGCCCGAGACGCCGAGTTCTTCAAGAACCTTGAGGACATCGTGGCCCTGGGCCAGGTTGTCGGGATTGGCGATATCGCGAACGTGGAGGATGATGTCGGCGTCGGTGACTTCTTCGAGCGTTGCGCGGAAGGCGGCGACAAGATCGTGCGGTAGATCGGCCACGAAGCCCACCGTGTCGCTGAGCATGACTTCGCGGCCATGCGGCAGCGTGATCTTGCGGACCGTGGTGTCCAGCGTTGCGAAGAGAAGATCCTCGGCGAAGACCCCTGCCCCGGTCAGCCGGTTGAAGAGGCTCGACTTGCCGGCATTGGTGTAGCCGACGAGCGCCACAACCGGGATGGCGGCTCGGGTGCGCTGTGCACGCTGCTGGGCGCGTGTCTTTTTGACCTTATCGAGGCGATCTTCGAGCAGGACGATGCGGTCGGTGATCTGGCGCCGATCGCTTTCGATCTGCGTTTCGCCAGGGCCGCCCATGAAGCCAGTGCCACCGCTGCCGCGTTGTCGTTCGAGGTGGGTCCAGGAGCGGACGAGCCGGCCCTTTTGATAATTGAGATGCGCGAGTTCGACCTGCAGAACGCCTTCGCGAGTGGCGGCGCGTTCACCAAAAATTTCTAGGATCAGCGCGGTGCGATCCAGCACTTTCGTGCCGGTTTCGCGCTCGAGGTTGCGCTGTTGGATCGGAGTCAGCGGCGCGTCGACCAGCAACAGGTCGAGCTTGTCGGATTTTACCCGGTCGGCAATGGTCTGCACCTGACCGCCGCCGAGATAGGTCGCTGGGCGGACTTCGCGGACGCGGAGTACTTCGGAGAAAATGACGTCGAGATGGATCGCTTCGGCCAAGCCTTCGAACTCGGCCTGACGCGCCTCGATGCTGTGCGAGGACAGATTGCCGCGAACATCCGGGCAGATGAGGCCGACCCGGGTCGGCTGTTCCTGTCTGTCGATATAGGGCTTGGGGCCACCGGCGTGGTGGCCATCTTCCTCGTCAAAATCGTCCATATGATCCGTCAGTCGTGGTCTTGGTTTTGCTCGGGGTCGAACAACTGGATCGGCGCGCCAGGCATGATGGTAGAAATGGCGTGCTTGTAGACAAGTTGCGACTGAGCATCGCGACGCAGCAGCAGACAGAAATTATCGAACCAGGTGATCACGCCCTGAAGCTTGACGCCGTTGACCAGAAAAATGGTCACCGGCACCTTCTGCTTGCGGACGTGATTGAGAAAGGAATCCTGCAGATTTTGCTGTTTTTCAGCGGGCATTTTGGCCTCGTTTTCGCGGCATTGATTGTCGCTGTTTTCGTCGCAATCGCTTGCGCCCGGGCGGAGAGAACTGCCGCCCAGTCCCTAACGTCCGGAATTATCATATGTAATGGAGTATGGCACACCTGCCCCGGGCTGCCTACCCGCGCCAGGCGCATGGCTCCAAGCTATTTTCATCCCGGTTTTCAGAGGCCCAAGGACTTGATCTTGCGGTGCAATGCGCTGCGCTCCATGCCTACAAATTCTGCGGTCTTGGAGATATTGCCACCGAAGCGCTCGATCTGCGCCAAGAGGTATTGCCGCTCGAAAACTTCGCGCGCGTCACGAAGCGGCAGACTCATGAGGTGAGCGGAGGCGTCGGTGTCGCCCACCGTTGGCAGCACTTCGCCGATGTCCGAGGGGAGCATCGGCGCAGTGATGACGCCGTTTTTTTCGGCTGCTGATCCTTCATCAGGATCAGGAGGCGCTCGATGGAGTTGCGGAGTTGGCGAGCATTGCCCGGCCATTCCTGCGCCTGCAGCACGGCCATGGCGTCGTCGCCGATGGTGACGCGCTGCAGATTGTGCATGCGGCAGACCTGCTCGATGAAGACCTGCACCAGCGGCGGCACGTCCTCGCGGCGCTCGCGCAGGGGCGTCAGGGGCAGCGGCACGATGGAGAGCCGGTGGAAGAGGTCGGAGCGGAATTCGCCGGCTTCGATCTGCGAGGCAACGTTCTGCGAGCTCGAAGCGATGATGCGGACATCGATCGGCACGGCTTGGGTGCCGCCGACGCGATTAAAACGGTTCTCGACCAGGGTGCGCAACAACGTGGTCTGCACCTGCTGCGGCAGGGTGGTGACTTCCGAGAGGTAGAGCGTGCCGCCATGGGCGCGTTCGAGGGCGCCGACCTCGACCTTGAGCAGGCCGTTTTTCTCGCGGGCTTCGCGGCCGAAGAGGACAACGGAGACTTCGTCCGGTGCATAGAGCGAGGCGTTGATCTCGACGAAGGGCGCGTTGGTACGCGGGCTGCGCTGGTGGATGAGGCGGGCGACAAGCCCCTTCCCTGCGCCAGACGGGCCGGAGATGAAGATGCGTGAATTGGTGGGCGCCGACTTGTCGATGACGCCGCGAACTTGCTGCAGCGCCGGCGAATTGCCAACCATTTCCGAGCTTTTGCTGGCGGCCCTTTCCTTGAGCTCGGCGACTTCGGTGCGAAGGCGCGTAGCTTCCATGGCGCGCTGCGTGATGTGGAGCAGGCGGTCGATCTTGAACGGCTTTTCAATATAGTCGTAGGCGCCGCGGCGGATGGCCGAGACGGCGGTCTCGACATTGCCGTGACCGGAAATCATCACCACCGGCATGTCCGGGTGCTGGCTCTGGAAGACGTCGAGCAGTTGCAGACCGTCGAGGCGGGAGCCTTGCATCCAGATGTCGAGGAACACCAGGGTCGGACGGCGGCGCGCGATTTCGTTAAGGCCGCTATCGGCGTCATGCGCCCGGCGGGTTTCGAAGCCTTCGTCCTCGAGAATGCCCGCGATCAGGTCGCGGATATCGTCCTCGTCGTCGATAATCAGAATGTCCAGTGCCATTAGTAACGCACAATCGCAGCGAGCCGCGATTCCTCCTGGTGGGGTTGGTTTTCGGGAGCCGCGGGGCCCTCGTCATTGGTCGCCGTCTTCGCGGGAGACTGCAAAGGCAGGGTGAAGGTGACGCAGGCGCCGACGCGGCCCGTCTCGTCGGGCTCGGCATCGATCAGTTCGACGATGCCGCCATGTTGCTCGATGATGCGGGCGACGATGGCGAGACCAAGGCCCGTGCCTTTGTCGCGTGTGGTCATATAGGGCTCAAGCAGGCGCTGACGGTTTTCCTTGGGCCAGCCCTTGCCGTTGTCGGAGATCGAGACGCGGGCGGCGTTGCCTTCGTCATGGGCTTCGACGGTGATGGTCGGTTGCCAATCGGGTGACATCTGGACGTCTTCGAAGGCCTCGACGGCGTTCTTGATCAGGTTGGTGAGCGACTGCGCGATGAGGCGGTTGTCGAACCACGCGTAAATGTTTTCTTCCGGTAGCTGGGTGACGACCTGGACTTCGGGCAGGCGCACGCTTTCGAGGAACACGGCCTGGCGAATTGTGTCGCTGAGATCGGCGATCTCCGGCGCTGATTCCGGCATGCGCGCAAAGGCGGAAAATTCGTCGACCATGCGGCCGATGTCGCCGACCTGACGCACGATGGTGTTGATGCATTTGTCGAAGACTTCGCGATCGTCCTCGAGCTTGCTGCCGTAGCGGCGGCGGAGGCGTTCGGCGGAAAGCTGGATAGGGGTCAGCGGGTTCTTGATCTCGTGGGCGATGCGACGGGCGACGTCAGCCCAGGCGCTGGTGCGCTGTGCCGATTCGAGATCGGTGATGTCATCGAAGGTCAGCACATAGCCTTTGGATTCGGTGATCGAGCCTTCGCGGGTGAGCTGCACCTGGTAGATACGGCGGTCGGTTTCGTTGCCGAGCTGGATCTGGTCGCGCACCTGGCCGCGGCGGGCGGAGCGGGCCTTTTCCATGGTTGGCGCGATCTCGGGCATGATGATTTCCATGCGTTCGCCCATCAGCTCGATTTCGGTGCGGCCCAGCATTTCGCAGGCGCGCGCATTGACCAGGGTGATGGCACCGAAGGGATCGAGACCGATGATGCCGGCGGACACGCCTTCCACCACGGCTTCGGTGAACTGGCGGCGCTTTTCGTTGACCTCATTGGCCTTGAGCAGTTCTTCGCGCTGGCTGCGCAGCTGTAGCGTCATGCGGTTGAAGCCATTGGAGAGATCGCGCAGATCGCCCCTGCCCTCCTGCACCGGAACCTGCACATTGAGGTCGCCGCCGCTGACCCGGCGCGAGGCAACCATGAGGTTTCGGATGGGGTCGACGAAGCGGTTCGCAAGCGCGATGCCGATCCAGAGAGCCGCCAGAAGCAACACCACGGCCAGACCGACATACATAATGGTGAAGGTGATTTGGAAGACGAGCCGGTTTGACGCGTATTCGCGATATTCTGTTATATTTTCGTCGGTTAGCCGCATGTATTGAAGCACTTCGGCATCGACGGGACGGGCGACGAAGAGGAAAAGGTCGTCGTAGCCGCGGAGCTTTACGACGGAACCCACGAGGTTGGTCGTGCCCGGCGCGATAGCGGTTGGGATGCCTTCCACCACGCCCTGGGTGATGTTCTCCGGAAGCTTGGGATAAGTGCCGGCGACGTTGATCTGCGCACGGATGATGGTTTCGCCGGTGGAATTGATCAGCGATGTAAAGGGCAGCGAGCGGGTCACCGCCAGCGCTGTCAGGATGCGGCCAAAACGGTCGGGGTCGCTTTGATAAGTTGCCAGCGCTTGTTCGAGCTCAGTGGCGACCCAGATGATGTCGTCGCGCAGCACCTGGGCATGTTCGAGCATGTAGGAGCGCGCAACGAGACGTGAGCTTTCCACCATAGCGCGCGTGCGGTCCGAGAACCACTGATCGAGGCCCTGGTTCAAGGCAATGGTGGCAATGACGGCCACCAAGGCCGCGGGAACGGCAGCGACGAAGGCGAACATGGCCACCATGCGCACCTGCAGCCCTGCCCCGGCTGGCGCTTGATGCGCGCCTGGATCAACAGCACGGCTTCGGTGACGACCAGGGCGAACACCAGAAGGACCAGGATACCGGTGACGATCCAGATGATCGTCCAGACCTCGGTCGACGGCTCGATGTTGGTGAACCCGGAAAGGATCAGGAAGGACAGCGACGACATCAACACCGAGGCGAAGACGACGACGAAGCCCAAAACGCGCAAGGACTGGTGCTGGCCGAAGTGCAGCAAGGAACGCGCCGGCCGCTTTTCAGCCGTGCGATCTTCCATGCTCGTCTCGTTGGAGACCAGATCGGTCATGCGCCCCCTAGAACTGCCTCGCTCTTCCGCCCGGCCTGCAGCCAGTGGCGGAACACAAAGCGTGGCCTAATTCGGCTGACCCTTCAAGATAAATGTTGCCAAAATGTGACACTGGTATGTGACAGGCTCTTTAGAAGCTCTGGACAAGCCTCTAAGCCGGGAGCATGGACGGTATTCTCCTACCGAGTTCACCGATGACTTCTTTTCCAGCCGAGCGGATCGAAACGGCCAGTCTTAAGGGCATGGCGCTTGGCATCTTCGCCCATTCCTGCTTTTCCCTGCACGACGCCATGGTCAAAAGCGTCATTTCAGATTTGCCGGCGCCGCAGATCCTATTCGTCCGCAGCCTTGTCATCCTCGCCATCTGCTTCATGGTCGGGCGCCGAAACCTCTTTGCCGATCTTGTGGCATCTCCCAATCGCATGCTGATCTTGGGCCGAGGGCTGCTGACCCTTGCGGCGTGGACCATGTATTACAGCGCCGGTCGCGAGCTGCAGTTGGCCGAGATGACGACGCTCTATTATTTCGCGCCGGTGCTGACGACAATTCTTGCGGTGATCTTCCTCAAGGAGCAGTTGACGCTGGCGCGGATCGGGGCAGCGTCGATCGGCTTCTTCGGCGTGCTTGTGGCCGCCAATCCGGCTGGCTTTTCGCTCAGCCTTCCCGTCATCATGGTTCTGGCTGCGGCGCTATCCTGGGCCGTGGCGATGATCCTGATGCGCACGATTTCGAAAAGCGACAGCACTCTGGTTCAGGTTTTTGCTCAGAATCTGCTGCATGCCTTGGTGATGGGCGTCATTTCGGTGCCGCTTTGGCAGGCGATGGAAAGCTGGCACATCGCGCTTTGCATCGGTGCTGGCCTTGTAGGCGGGTGCGGACAATTCACCTTGGTGGAGGCCGCAAGGGTCGTGCCCGCCAGCGTGCTCGGAACGGTGGAATATGGAGCCCTGATGTGGAGCTTCATTTTTGGCTATCTGTTCTGGGCCGAAATGCCGGCGCCGACGGTCTATGTCGGCGCCTTCCTGATCGTTGCCGCAGGCCTGACGCTGGCGCTCAGCGAGCGGCGCAACCGCAGAGAAGTCGCGCAGGTGCCCTAGTTGCGGCGGCTGTGCTTGACGATCTCGATCGAATGCGTGCGGATCTTCTTGCGGAGCGTGTTGCGATTAAGGCCTAGCAAGTCTGCAGCCTTGATCTGGTTGCCGCCACAGGCGTTGAGCGCCATGGCGATCAGGGGCGCTTCCACCTTGTCGATCACGGCCTGGTACATGCCGTTTGGCGGCAGGTTCGGCTCATACTCGCGCAAAAGCTGGCCGACATGCGTTTCGACAGCCATCGAAATGTCGACGGGCCCTGCCCCGCCGGTGACCGCCGGGCGGTCGGCAATGTTGAGTTCGTTCTGAACGATTTCGGCGGAGATCTGCTCGTCTGCGTAAAGCGCGGAGAGGCGGCGGACGAGGTTTTCGAGCTCGCGGATGTTGCCGGGCCAGGAATAATTCTGCATCAGCCGAATGGCTTCGGGCGTCACGCTCTTGGCTGGTTCACCCTCGCGCTGCGCCATGCGCATGAAGTGCTGGACGAGATCGGTGATGTCATCGATACGCTCGCGCAGCGGCGGCAAGCGGATCGGGACGACGTTGAGGCGATAGTAGAGATCCTCGCGGAAGAGGCCTTGGCGGATCATTTGGCTGAGGTCGCGGTGCGTTGCCGCCACGATGCGAACATTGGTCTTGATGGCGTTGCGGCCACCGACCATGGTGTATTCACCTTCCTGCAGCACGCGCAGGAGACGGGTCTGGGCGTCCATCGGCATGTCGCCGATTTCGTCGAGGAACAACGTGCCGCCTTCGGCTTGTTCGAAGCGACCCGAGGAGCGGGTATTAGCGCCGGTAAAGGCCCCCTTTTCATGGCCGAAGAGCTCGGCTTCGATCAGGTCGCGAGGAATGGCGGCCATGTTGATGGCTACGAAGGGCCCGTTGCGACGCTTGCCGAAGTCATGGAGGGCGCGGGCGACCAGTTCCTTGCCGGTTCCGCTTTCGCCGGTGATCATCACCGTGAGGTCGGTCTGCATCAGGCGCGCCAGGGCGCGGTAGATGTCCTGCATGGCGGTCGAGCGACCCACCAGCGGCATGGTCTCGCCCGGCTCTTCCGCTTTGCGATCGGCGACAGTTGGCTTTTTGGCGTCGGCCAGAGCACGCGAAACGACGGAAAGCACTTCGGTGATGTCGAAGGGCTTGGGTAGGTATTCGTAGGCGCCTACTTCGGAGGCCCGGATGGCGGTCATGAACGTGTTTTGCGCACTCATGACGACCATCGGCAGGTCCGGCCGGATCTTCTTGATCTTGGCCATGACCTCGAAGGCATTGCCGTCGGGCATGGCCACGTCGGTGATCAGGATGTCGCCCTCGCCGCGGCTCACCCAATTCCACATGGTAGAGATGTTGCCGGTGGGGCGAACTTCGTAGCCGGCGCGCGTCAGCGCCTGGTTCAGCACCATGCGGATGGCGGCGTCGTCGTCAGCCAGCAAAACCACGTGACTCATTTGGCTGAACTTTCTTCGTCTTCGGAAGGTGTCTGGAAGGCGCCGCTCGCGACCGGCAGCAGAATTCGGAACCGGGTGCGGCCGGGGCGGCTGTCGCTGTCGATCACGCCGCCATGGTCGCCGATGATCTTGGCGACAAGCGCAAGTCCGAGGCCCGAGCCATTTGTCTTGGTTGTGACGAACGGATCGAACAGGAACGGCAGGATGTCGGGTGGCACGCCGGGGCCATTGTCCTCGATGACGATCTCGAGCGGCAATGAAATACGCTCGGAGACGCCAGCGACGCTGATGCGAATGCCAGGGCGGAATGCTGTCGAGATGCGAATTTCGGGTTTTTGTGTGCGCTCAAGGGCTTCGGAGGCATTCTTGATCAGGTTCAGGAAAACCTGGATGAGCTGGTCGCGGTTGCCATAAACCGGCGGGAGCGACGGATCGTATTCCTCGTAGAACGAGATGCCGCGGGCAACACCGTTGCGGGCGAGCAGCTTAACGCGATCGAGGATGACGTGGATATTGATCGGTTCGCGCTCCATCGGGCGCTCGTCGCCGAAGACTTCGACACGGTCGATCAGGTGCACGATGCGATCGGTTTCATCGCGGATAAGGCGGGCAAGCGGCACTTCTTCCGCGGGGACCGATTGCTCCAGAAGTTGCGCGGCGCCACGGATACCGGAGAGCGGGTTCTTGATCTCGTGGGCGAGCATGGAGGCGAGCCCGGTGACGGAGCGGTGTGCGCCGCGCGACACCATCTGCCGGTCTATCTTGTCGGCCATGGTGCGCTCCTGGATCAGGACCGCAACACGTCCATCCGTGTCGGAGATGGGGCTGGCAAAGACGTCGGCAATGCGTTCGTCGCCGAAGCGGGAGGAGCCGACGCGGACGCGATATTCGGTCATCGGTGCGCGACGCTGCACGACGCTTTCGACGAGGCTGATGATGGGCGAGCCGAAGGCGATGAGATCATCGAGCGTCTGACGTGTGAGGACACTGAGCGAGGCGCCGAAGAAGGCTTCTGCCGCGTAATTGACGAATTGGACCTGCCGGTCCTCACCGAGCACCAGAATGGGTTGCGGCAAGGCCTGCAGCACGGCACGGGCCGGAACCGAGTCGATGTCCATCAGCATCGCCGTATTCATGCGGCGGCACTCCATTCGCCTGAAAAGAGCGTGCCGATCAGGGCGAGCACGGCTTTGGGATCTTCGTTGTCGAGCAGTTGCCGACGGGTGGGTTTGTCGAGGTTGAGGTTGGCCGCCTCGGCATACCAATCGAGATGCTTGCGGGCGGCGCGGAGGCCGACTTCCTTGCCGTATTCGATCAGCATGTCGTCGTAGTGCTGCTGGATCAGCTCAGCAAGCTCAAGGCCTTGGGGAGCCTGGGATGGCTTTTGTCCGTCCAGCATGGCGCCGATCTGGCCAACGCGCCAAGGCTGGCCTTGAGCGCCACGACCGAGCATGACGGCAGCAGCACCAGACTCCTGCAAAGCCGTAGCAGCATCCTCGTGATCAAGAATATCGCCGTTGACGACGACCGGCACATCTACCGCTTCAACGACTTGCCGCACGAGGGACCAGCGAGCGTGGCCCTTGTAGAACTGCTGGCGGGTGCGGCCATGGACGGTGATCATCTGCGCGCCGGCGCTGACCGCGAGCTGTGCGATTTCCGGTGCGTTGAGGCTGTCGTCGTCCCAACCGAGCCGCATCTTGACGGTGACCGGCTTGCTGGTCGCGCCCGAGACTGCCTCGACGATCGCGAGCGCCTGGTCTGGCACGCGCATCAGGGCGGAACCAGCATAGCCGTTGGTGAGCGCTTGGCGGGGCAGCCGAAATTGATGTCGATGATGTCGGCGCCGCCCGCTTCCGCGATGCGCGCGCCTTCCGCCATCCAGACCGGTTCGCAACCGGCAAGCTGGACCATGTGCGGCAGAGTGCCGGACTTGCCGAGCTTGCGAACCATGTCCTGGTGACCGGTGGTGAGGGCCGCGCTGGCGACCATTTCCGAAACCACGAGGCCGGCACCGAAGCACTCAGCGATCTCGCGGAAGGGCCGGTCGGTGATGCCAGCCATGGGTGCGAGAATGGCTCGGTTGCGGAGGGCGTGACCGCCGATGCTCAATGTGCGGGCATTCACTGCCAACGACTGCCCCAGAATTGTTCAGCGATTAAGTTCTGCCCGCACAATAATCATTTGGTTGATTGGTGCAACGGGTTCTCCAGCGTTCGGCGGTGGAAATCAGCCCTGCTCTTGCCGCATGCCGAGGCGGCGGTTAGAGCATGAGCCTTACGACATTTCGATGCGAGTGCCCAAGTTTATGCCAGCCAGGTCGATAGCCGTGATCATTGTTGCGGCGGGCAAGGGCGAGCGTGCCGCTGGCGGCCATGCTGATCCCAAGCAGTATCGGAAAGTCGGTGGGCGTGCGGTGTTGCAACGGACCATCGAGGCGTTCCTCGCGGTCGAGGCGGTGACGCAGATCGTTCCCGTGATCCATGCGGACCATGCCGAGAAGTATAGAGCTCTGGGCCTAGATGATCCTCGGTTGCTGGCGCCGGTGACGGGTGGCGCAAGCCGGCAGGCTTCGGTGCTCGAGGGCTTAAAGGCCTTGGCGCCGTCGCGGCCGGACCGGGTGCTTATCCAGGATGCGGCACGGCCGTTTGCGTCGGCCAAGCTGATCGGCGAGGTCATTGCGGCGCTCGATCAGCATGATGGCGCCCTGCCCGTTTTGCCGGTGACCGATACGATCAAGCGATCGCTCGATGGCATCTCTGTAAGTACGACGGAAGATCGCCAGCAGCTTTTTGCCGCGCAGACGCCACAGGGGTTCCGCTTCGGACCGATCATTTCGGCCCATATGCGCAGCGGCACGGTGCGGCGGGAGTTTACCGACGATGCCGAGATCGCCGAATGGGCGGGATTGAGGGTGGCCATGGTCGAGGGCGAACGGGACAATATCAAGATCACCCATCCCGAGGATTTTGCCCGGGCCGAACGCATTCTTCAAGGACAGAGCAGAATGGAAACCCGCATCGGCACCGGCTATGACGTGCATCCATTCGAGCCGGGCGATGGCGTGTGGCTTTGCGGGGTCAAGATCCCGCACCATGCCAAGCTGCAGGGCCATTCGGATGCCGACGTTGCGCTGCATGCGCTAACCGACGCCATTCTCGGGTCGATCGGCGAAGGCGATATCGGCATGCATTTTCCGCCCAGCGACATGCAGTGGAAAGGGGCGGCGTCGAGCGTCTTCCTGCGCCATGCCGGCGAGCTGGTGAAGCAGCGGGGCGGTCGGATCGTCAATCTTGACGTGACAATCGTTGCGGAAGCGCCGAGAATTGCAAAGCATGTGCCCGCCATGTGTGCAGCGATCGCTGAAGTTCTCGGTGTTTCTGCAAGCCGCGTGGCGGTAAAAGCAACAACAAATGAAAAGCTCGGGTTCATCGGGCGGGAGGAAGGGATCGTGGCCATAGCGAGTGCAAGCGTGGAAGTGCCGGGGCTCGACTGATGACCATCAAGACCCAGGCCGTGCCGCCTCTCAACCAGCAGATCATCGACCTTCTCGCCGAGCGCAATTTGACGCTGGTCACTGCCGAAAGCTGCACTGGCGGCATGATCGCCGCCGCGCTGACGGATGTGGCGGGTAGCTCGGCCGTGTTTTATGGCGGCTATATTACCTATGCCAACACGGCCAAGTCGCGCATGATCCAGGTGCAGCCACGGCTGATCGGCGACTATGGCGCAGTCAGCAACCAGGTGGCGCGGGCGATGGCCGATGGCGCGCGCAACACGGCAAAGGTCGACTTGGCGGTTGCGGTGACCGGCATTGCCGGTCCGGATGGCGGCACGGAGAAGAAGCCGGTCGGCCTCGTCTATGTAGCGGTGTCTTCGGACCTTGCGACCGTGGTGATCGAGCATCGGTTCGGCGATCTAGGCCGCGATGCGATCCGGCGCGCGACGGTGGATGCGGCGCTTGACCTGGTCATGCAGGTGCTGACCAGCGAGCCGGACTGAAGGGTTCAAAGAACGTTCCGCCTGCCTCTAGGCAGGCCGAAGCGCCGGTCGGGGCTGGCGCCGGTTGATGATCAGGTGATGGAGCCCCGAGACGGCTTTCGCCTCGTGAATAGTTTTATATGTGAGACGCAAGACGTCTCGGAGCGCCGGGTTTTCTGGCAGGCAGCGTCTTAGGGGAAGATTTCGCCTCCCCGTCCACGGACCCAGACTCCGTAACGATACAGAGTCCTCCCGGCTGTCGCCGGACGGTTGATCGTTGCAACCCCATCTCCACCCGGCTGATGGGGTGAATGTAGCGGAGGAGTCTGGGGGAGAGGACAAACGGGATAGATTGAGTTCGTGAAGAGGCCGACACCCCCTTCCGAGCTGCGCTAAGGCGCGGGGTGCCTAAGCTTTGCTTGCCTTCCCCTCAAGGGGAAGGTGAACGGGGTGGCTGTGGCACTATCGTGGACAATGCACGATGCCCACCTTCCCCCTCAGAGGGGAAGGCAAGCATAGCTTGGCGACGGAGGAGCCTAGCGGCGCTAGGAAGGGGTGTTTTGCTCGTATCAGGCGCCAAACCGTCGATCGGCCTCGTCAATAAAAGCCTGCATAATTTCTTCCTGCTTCATGGCGAAGGCCGGTTCGGCAATGGCGGCGATGAAAGGGTTGGAAATCTTGAAGTCGATCTCGAAGCGGACGCGCGTGCCCTGCCCTTCGGGGTCGAAGCTCCAGACGGAGTCGAGGTAGCTGAAGGGGCCGTCGACCGCCTTGGCGCGAACGGTGCGCGCCACCGGGTCTAGGGTCACGCGGCTGGTATAGGCCTGGGTGATGGGGCCGAAATAGAGCGTCATCTTGGCGAGCTTGACGTTCGTGCCGGCAGGCGCCGCCGGCTCCGGACGGAGGTCCATTGCCCGGCAGTTGGGGATGAAGCGCGGATAGTCTTCCATGTCCGACACGATCTCGAACATGCGTTGCGGCAGGTGCGGCACGTGCCGCTCGAAAAAACGCTTCATTCAGTGGCCGAGCCTTGCCATACGGGCCGCTCGCAGCTGGGCGAAGTCTTCGCCGGCATGGTGGGACGAGCGGGTCAGCGGGCTCGAGGACACCAGAAGGAACCCCTTGGCCGTCGCAACGGTGGCAAAGGACTTGAATTCTTCCGGCGTCACAAAGCGCTGCAGCGGATAGTGCTTCTTGGTTGGCTGCAAGTACTGGCCGATGGTCAGGAAATCGACTTCTGCGGAACGGAGGTCGTCCATGAGCTGGAGCACTTCGTTGCGCTCTTCGCCCAAGCCCACCATGATGCCGGACTTGGTGAAAATGGTGGGATCGAGTTCCTTGACCCGCTGCAGCAGGCGGATCGAGTGGAAGTAGCGGGCGCCGGGGCGGACCTTCAGGTACTTGCTCGGGACCGTTTCGAGATTGTGGTTGAAGACGTCGGGCTTGGCGGCGACGACGATTTCGAGGGCGCCATCCTTGCGCAGGAAGTCCGGCGTCAGGATTTCGATCGTGGTGCGCGGATTGCGGGCGCGGATGGCCCGGATGACGTCGGCAAAATGCTGCGCGCCGCCATCGGCCAGGTCGTCGCGGTCGACCGAGGTGATAACGACGTGTTCAAGACCGAGCTTTTCGACGGCCTTGGCGACGTTTTCGGGTTCGTTCGGATCGAGCGCGGTCGGCAGACCGGTGCGGACGTTGCAGAAGGCGCACGCGCGAGTGCAGATTTCGCCCATGATCATCATGGTCGCGTGCTTCTTGCTCCAGCACTCGCCGATATTGGGGCAGCCGGCTTCCTCGCAGACGGTGACGAGGCCGTTCTCGCGCACGATCTGCTGGGTTTCCTTGTAGACCGGCGAGCCGGGCGCCTTGACGCGAATCCAGTCCGGCTTGCGCAGGACGATGCTGTCGGGGCGGTTGGCCTTTTCGGGATGCCGCGGGCGGGCATCGATGTCGATGAGCGTGACCATGAAAGTCCTTGCTGGGCAGGTGCCCGTTATATCGCTCCCTTGGGTGGCCGGTTCAACCCGCCCTACCCTCGTGCTTACGTTCTATGCGTCAGCCGATGACCTCGGCGACCTCGACCCAATCGCCGCCGCGGGAGGCCGAAAGGATCGATGCCTGCACGAGGGCCAGCGAGCCGAGATTGTCTTCGCCGGAGCTGAAGCCGACCGGGATTTCGCCGGTTTCGATAACACGGGCGATGGTGGACAGCGTGCCGGTGCGGTCCGGGTATTGGATTGCGTCGAGCGCGACCGGTTCGACCTCGCCGTCGAGCGGACGCAGCGCCAGCTTTTCGGGGCCGCGCTTGTCGCGGAAATGATGCGGGAGGTCCAGGAGATGGTGCCCTCAGCGCCGTCCATGACCCATTCGCCGGCCCAGGGGTGACCGGCTGCGAGCTCATCCAGCTGGCGCGATAAGTGACCATGGTGCCCTTGGCAAATTCGATGGTGACGACGCCGGTGGGATCGAATTGGAAGGGGCTGCCGGGCGGGTTCCAGGTGCGGGCGGAAAGGCGCTTGGCCTCGTCCCCGAGCACATAGCGCATGAGGTCGAAATGGTGGATCGACATATCCGCAAGCAGGGGGTCGGGCATATCCCAATAGCGGTAGCCCTGGCTCGGACCGTGGCGGCGGAAATCGATGGACACCATGCTGAGCGGGCCGAACTTTCCGGACGCCACGAGCTTGGCGGCAGCGATCGGCGCCGGCTGGTGGCGATAGTTCTGGCTGACCATCAGGAGCTTGTTCTGCGCCTTGGCGAGCGCCACCAGCTCCTTGCCCTGGGCAATGGTGGTGGTGAAAGGCTTTTCGACCAGAACATGGAGGCCGAGCTCGAGGCAGCGCTTTACGACCGGGTAATGCGCCTCGGTGCGCAGGGTGCAGATGGCGAGGACAGCCCCTGCCCTGTGGGCCGCGTCTTCAAGGCTCGAATAGCAAAGCTTGGGGTCGATGCCGAGTTCGGTCTGGACGCGCTGCTGCGCCTCGGGGCTCGTATCCACATAGCCCACCATCTCGACACTGGGAACATTGGGGATAACGTCCTTGGACCAGCTAAAACCCCAGGCTCCGAGCCCGATCTGAATGGCTTTGACCATGTGGATAACTCCTTTCGGAACACCTCATTAGACCTCATCCTGAGCTTATCGAAGGACGAGATCGTGGCAGGATCGGTGTGCCCAACCTCGTAATTCGACGGGCTCACAATGAGGTCTAATCGGCTAGATATTCAATGCCCGTCCATAGGCATCGAGGACGCTTTCCTTCATCGTTTCAGAAAGCGTGGGATGCGGGAAGATGGTGTGGATCAACTCTTCCTCGGTGGTTTCGAGGTTCATGGCCACCACGAAGCCCTGGATCAGCTCGGTGACTTCGGCACCGACCATGTGAGCGCCGAGAAGCTCGCCGGTCTTGGCATCGAAGATGGTTTTCACGAGGCCATCGGGTTCGCCCAGGGCAATGGCCTTGCCGTTGCCGACGAAGGGGAAGCGGCCGACCTTGATCTCGCGACCGAGTTCCTTGGCCTTGGCTTCGGTGAGGCCGACGGAGGCCACCTGTGGCTCGCAATAGGTGCAGCCGGGGACCTTGGTCTTATCAAGGCCATGGACGTTGAGGCCGGCGATTCTTTCAACGGTGATGACGGCCTCGTGCTCGGCCTTGTGCGCCAGCATGGGCGGGCCGGCAACGTCGCCGATGGCCCAGATGCCGTCGATATTGGTTTTGCCGTAGTGGTCGATGACAATGGCGCCGCGCTCGGTCTTGACGCCGACCGTCTCGAGGCCGAGGCCTTCAATGTTACACTGAACGCCGACGGCGGAGATCAGTTTGTCGCTGGCGACCTGCTGGGTCTTGCCGTCCTTGGTCTCGACATGCGCAACAATGCCGGAGACGGTTTTCTCGACCTTGGCGACCTTGGCTTCGGTCAGGAACTTGATGCCGCGCTTTTCGAGGCGCTTGCGCGCGAGGCCGGAGATTTCGGCATCTTCGACCGGCAGGATCTGCGGCAGGAGTTCGATGACGGTGACGTCGGCGCCGAGCGAGCGGTAGAAGGAGGCAAATTCGATGCCGATGGCGCCTGAGCCCATGACGACAAGCGACTTGGGCATTTCAGCCGGCTTCAGCGCTTCGAAATAGGTCCAGATCTTGTCTCCGTCCGGCTCGATGCCCGGCAGCACGCGCGGGCGGGCGCCGGTGGCGATGATGATGTTCTTGGCCTTGTAGGTGCCTTCGCCGAGCGCGTTCTTGGGCACGGGACCCTGAGGCTGCACCACCGGCTTCTTGCTGGGCGCGACCTTGATCTCGCCGGGCTTGGTTATGGTAGCTTGCCCCAGATGATGTCGATCTTGTTCTTTTTCATCAGGAACTGAACGCCATTGTTCATTTGCGCCGCGATGGCTCGCGAACGCTTGACGATGCCGTCGAGGTCGAAGCCGAACTGGGTGGCGGTGAGGCCATAATCCTTGGCGTGGCTCATGTGGCCGTAGATTTCGGCCGAGCGCAGCAGCGCCTTGGTGGGAATGCAGCCCCAGTTGGAGCAGATGCCGGCCATGTGCTCGCGCTCTACGATGGCCACCTTCATGCCCAGCTGAGCGCCGCGAATGGCGGCGACGTAACCGCCGGGACCGGCGCCGATGACGAGAAGATCGTATTGGTCAGCCATGGTTTATTCCTTCACCATCAAGAGCCAATTGCTGCCGTCCTGCTTGCTGTCGGGAAAGGGGACGATCGGACGGCTGTCGCGTACAACGAAACCGCGGCCCTCATATAATTTGCGTGCACCGCCGTTGCCGTCGTCGACGACGAGGGCGAGGCCCCGGGCGTTCGTGCGGCGCGCTTGCTGGTCGGCATGTTCGAGGAGGGCCGAGCCCGCACCCTGGCTGCGCCAGTTCTTGTGGACACCGAGCATGGCGACATACCAAAGCCCGGCGCTTTCGGCTTCGAGTTCCTGCAGGGGCACAAGGGGCGCCCAGAGGTTTGGGGGCGCCGGCTGGCGGGCGTCCGGCTTACGGTAGCCGAGGATCATGCCGGCGACTTCGCCATTGGCCTCTGCCATGAAGGCGTCCGACCAGGAAAAAGTACCGTCTTCACTGAGGAGATCGAGACGACCGACCTCGATCGGGCCCGAGACTTCGCCGGCCTGCTCGTCCTTTTCTTCTTCCCACATGTCGCCATGCACCGCGATGCTGATCAGCAGCGCGATCTCGGCGGCGTCGGACTTGCGGGCCGGCCGGATGTCATAGGGGATGGTCATCGCCCTGCCTTAAGCCAGCATCATCACCGGGTTTTCGATCAGGCCTTTGAACACGCCCAGCACCTCGGCACCCAGGGCGCCATCGACGGCGCGGTGGTCGCAGGAGAGCGTGGCGGTCATGAACTGGCCGATCTTGATCTGGCCATTTTCGGGATAAACGCGCTCTTCACCGGCGCCGACCGCAAGGATGGTGCCATGCGGCGGGTTGATCACGGCGGCGAAGTGCTTGATGCCGAACATGCCCAGGTTCGAAACCGAGGTCGATCCGCCCTGGTATTCATGCGGCGCGAGCTTCTTGTTACGGGCGCGGGTGGCGAGGTCTTTTACTTCCTCGGAAATCTCGCGCAGGGTCTTGGTGTCGGCCGATTTCACCACCGGGGTGAAGAGACCACCGGGCACCGAAACGGCGACCGCGACGTCGGAGCGCTTGTGATAGAGGATCGAGTCGCCGGCCCAGGTGGCGTTGGCGGTGGGCACACGCTGCAGCGCGATGGCCCAGGCCTTCATGATGAAGTCGTTGACCGAGAGCTTGTAGGCGGGCTTGCCGTCCTTGGACTTGGGGGCACCGGCATTGATCTGCTCGCGGGCGGCCATCAGCGCGTCGATCTTGCAATCAAGCGTCAGGTAGAAGTGCGGAACGGTCTGCTTGGACTCGGTCAGGCGGGCGGCGACGACCTTGCGCATGCCGTCATTGGGGACGACTTCGTAGGTGCCTTCCTCATAGAGCGCCATGACCTGGTTTTTGCTCATGCCGGTAGCCGGCGTGGCAGAAGTCGCGGCTGCGGAGGCTGGGGCAGATTTGGTTGCGCCCTTGCCGGCCTTTGCCGCTTCGATGTCGGCCTTGACGACGCGGCCCTTAGGACCGGAACCGGCAACGGTCGAGACGTCGATGCCGGCGTCCTTGGCGAGACGACGGGCCAGCGGGGACGCGAAGACACGACCGGCTTCGGCTTTAGCTGGTGCAGGAACAGGCTTGGGAGCGCTCGAACCGCTATTGCTGTTGCCAACAGGGTCGGTGGAGGTTGTCGACGTGCCCTTGTCATATTGCAGCGTGCCGGCATCGCCCTTGGCAGTTTCGGCCGCTGGCGCTTCCGATTTGGCTTCAGGCTTGGGCGTTTCTGCCGGCTTGGAGCCGATAGAGGCAGCATCTTCGCCGTCTTGCAGCAGCACGGCGATGACGGCGTTGACCTTAACGCCTTCCGAGCCTTCGGCGACGAGGATCTTGCCGATCTTGCCTTCGTCGACGGCTTCGACTTCCATCGTGGCCTTGTCGGTTTCGATTTCGGCGATCACGTCACCGGAGGAGACGCTATCTCCTTCCTTGACGTGCCACTTGGCGAGCTTGCCCTCTTCCATCGTCGGGGAGAGCGCCGGCATGGTGATATCGATTGGCATCCCGGATCTCCCTAAGACCGATACGTCACGGCGTTGACGGCCGCGATCACTTCATCAACGTTGGGCAGCGCCAGCTTTTCGAGGTTGGCGGCGTAGGGCATGGGAACGTCCTTGCCGGTGACGCGCAGGACCGGGGCATCGAGATAGTCGAAAGCCTGTTCCATGACGCGGGCTGAGATGTCGGCGCCGATGCCGTTCTGCGGCCAGCCTTCTTCGACGGTCACGAGGCGGCCGGTCTTCTTGACCGAGGCGATGACCGTATCGATGTCGAGCGGGCGCAGGGTGCGCAGGTCGATAAGTTCGACGTCGACGCCGGCGCCAACCAGCTTTTCAGTCGCCTGGGTCGCGTAGCGCATGCCCATGGAGAAGGAGACGATGGTCACGTCCTTGCCTTCGCGAGCAATGCGGGCCTTGCCGATCGGCAGCACGAAATCGTCCATCTTGGGGACAAGGCCGGTGGAGCCGTACAGGATTTCGTTTTCGAGGAAAACGACCGGGTTGGGCGAGCGGATGGCGGCCTTGAGCAGGCCCTTGGCGTCGGCGGCGCTATAGGGCGCAATCACGGTGAGGCCGGGAACCGAGCTGTACCAGGCCGAATAGTCCTGGCTGTGCTGCGCACCGACACGAGCGGCAGCGCCGTTGGGGCCGCGGAACACCATGGGTGCGGTGACCTGGCCGCCGGACATATAGAGCTGCTTGGCGGCCGAGTTGATGATCTGGTCGATTGCCTGCATGGCAAAGTTCCAGGTCATGAATTCGACGATCGGCTTGAGGCCGGCAAAGGCGGCACCCACGGCAAGACCGGCAAAGCCATGCTCGGTGATCGGCGTATCGATGATGCGTTCGGGGCCGAATTCTTCCAGCAGGTTCTGGGTGATCTTATAGGCGCCCTGATACTGGGCGACTTCCTCGCCCATGACGAAGACGTCCTTGTCGCGGCGCAGCTCCTCGGCCATGGCTTCGTTGAGCGCCTGACGGACGGTCATTTCGACCATTTCCACGCCTTCGGGAAGATCGGGATCGCTCTGCGCCGTGAACTTGGGGGCTTCGGCGGACGAAGACTTGGGCTCGGCGTGGGTGGTGGCGACGACCGGCGACTCCTTTTCCGGGTCCGAGGTCGAAACCTGGGCGGCGGGCCGATTGCCTTCGCCCACTTCTTCGCCTTCGCCCTGAATGAAGGCGATCGGGGCGTTGACCTTGACGCCTTCGGTGCCTTCTTCGATCAGGATTTCGCGGACCACGCCTTCATCGACCGACTCGACCTCCATGGTCGCCTTGTCGGTTTCGATTTCGGCCAGGACGTCGCCGGACTTGACGGTGTCGCCGACCTTGACCAGCCACTTGGCGAGCTTGCCTTCTTCCATGGTGGGCGACAAAGCGGGCATCAGGATTTGGGGCATATCAGCTCTCCAGCGAGGTCGCGCCGGGCATGGTGGCCACAGAGCGGAGATTGAGGTTTGTTGCGGCGGCAAGACCGCCATCAGAACGTTGGCTGGTGGCCCAGCCGCTAAGAATCAGGCCGAAGACGACAAAGATCAGGCAGGCGATGACGGCGCGCTTGTAGATGTTAACCCGGCTGGCTTCGGCAGCGCCGGCGCGCTGCTCGATTTCGCCGAAGCGCCACCAGCCCAGAAGCCAGCCCCGCCATTGCCCGGCGGGCACGCGGTTGATCGCCACGGCCTGGGCCGCGGCAACAGCCCCGGACAGAACGGCAAACACCATTACGACGCCAAGCAGAATGCTCATCGAGGCGGCTATGCTTCGATCGTGATATCGGTCCAAAGCTCGGACGGGTTGGGCTCGGGATCGTTGGTGGCGAAATCGGCGGCCTCGGTGACGATGGCGCGGATTTCGGTCTCGATATCCTTGAGCTGTTCCTCGGTGATCTTGCCACCTTCGAGGAGACGAGCACGAACCTGCTCGATCGGATCGCGTTCCTGGCGATACTTGGTCACTTCGTCCTTGGTGCGGTACTTGGCCGGATCGGACATGGAGTGACCGCGATAGCGGTAGGTCAGCATTTCAAGGATGTAGGGACCCTTGCCGGAACGGGCATGTTCGATGGCGCGCTGGGCGGCATCGTAGACCATGCGCACATCCATGCCGTCGACCTGCTCGCCAGGGATATCGAAGGAAGCGCCGCGCATGGAGAAATCAGTCGTCGCAGCGGCGCGTTCGATCGAGGTGCCCATGGCGTATTTATTGTTTTCGATGATGTAGACGACCGGCAGGTTCCAGAGCTTGGCCATGTTGAAGCTCTCGTAGACCTGGCCCTGGTTGGCCGCGCCGTCGCCGAAATAGGCGATCGAAACGGAGCCATCGCCCTTGTACTTGCTGGCAAAGGCAAGGCCGGTGCCGAGCGAGGCCTGGGCGCCGACGATGCCGTTGCCGCCATAAAAGCGATGCTCGTTGGAGAACATGTGCATCGAGCCGCCCTTGCCCTTCGACAAGCCGCCCTGGCGGCCGGTGAGCTCAGCCATGACGCCCTTTGGATCAAGACCCATGACCAGCATGTGGCCGTGGTCGCGATAGCCGGTGATCTGGGCATCCTTGCCCTTTTCGGAGGCCATGGTGATGCCGGTGACGACGGCTTCCTGGCCGATATAGAGGTGGCAGAAGCCGCCGATCAGGCCCATGCCATACATCTGGCCGGCCTTTTCCTCGAAGCGCCGGATCAGCAGCATTTCGCGGAACGCGGCGAGATCCTGCTCCTGGGTGAACTGGGGAACGTTGGGCTGCGTGGTGGCCTTGGTGGCCGTCGCATTGCGCGCCATGATGCACTCCGCTTAAGATCAGGAAACCGCTAGGGGCCAATCAGGCCATGCGGCGCACTATACTGCAAGCTTTGTGGCAATAACATTGCGGCCGCAGCCAGTGCCATAAGCGACTAGAGCGTTGAATCCGCTTGTATTATCTGCATTAACTGATCATCGATTAATTCTTCGAATTGACCAGATATTGGTTTACCGCTCTTTGGGTCGACCATGATCAGCAAATCGTCGGCATGCGCCATATTGAGCAAAGCGCGTGCGCGCTCGGTGACGAGATCAGGATCGAGGTGCTTGGGGTTCATCAGGTTGACCCGATGCTCGAAGGCGTCGATTTCGGCCTGGAGCGCGGAGCTGCGATCCTGCAGAACTTCGATATCGGCTTCGATCTGGGCTCGGTTTTCGATGCCGAACTGCCCGTTGAGCGCCGAATAGCCGAGGTAGCCCTGGCACGCGAGCAAGGTCACCGTCAGAGCCAGCGGTCGCCAGATGGATGGACGTTTAAGACGGGTGGGCATTGGCGAACCAGGTAGAGACGGTTCACTATGGCTGAGAATGGGTTAAGGGCGGGTTGAAGCGCTAGAGCGCGACGTAGTCTATCTCTTGAAAACTTGCCACTTCCGGCACCCAGCGGTCACGCACGAAGCCCACGTGGTCGGGATGATCGTTGTAGGCCGCGTAGGCTGCCTGGTCGGCGAATTCCATGGAGAAGCCGAAGGCGTAATTGGCCTTGGGGCTGACTTGCCGGAGGCGCTCGAACTTCTCGACGCCGGGAATATCGGCCAGCACCAGGGCGGCGTCGAGGAAAGCCTGTTCGTCAGCTGAGCCCGATGCGTGCTTGAGGCTGAAGACGACGGTGTGGCGGATCATGCTTCGGCACCCACGGCTTCATTGGCGGCAATGGCAGCCATGTTGACGATGCCGCGGCTGGTGACGGACGGGGCAAGGATATGGGCCGGCGCGCGGGTGCCCATGAGGATGGGGCCGACGGCGAGAGCGTTGTTCATTTCCTTGAGCAGCGTCATGGAAAGGTTGGCAGCATCGAGATCGGGGAAGATCAGGAGATTGGCTTCGCCTCGGAGTGCTGTGTCCGGGATGTAGCGCTCGCGCAGCGTTTCGTTGAGCGCCAGGTCACCCTGCATTTCCCCTTCGACGATGAGGTCGGGCGCGGCGGCTTTGAGCTTTTCGTAGACCTCGCGCATCTTGTAGGCGCTGTCGCCGTCGCGCGAACCGAAGTTCGAGTAGCTGAGGAGCGCGGCGCGGGCTTCCAGGTTGAAGCGCTTGAGGTGGTCGCGGGCCTGGAGCGCGATGGAGACGATCTCGTCGGCGCTGGGGTTCTGATTGACGTATGTGTCGGTGAGGAAGAAGGCGCCGCGCGGCATGATCAGCATGGAAAGCGCTGACGCGTCGCTGACGCCGTCCTGCAGGCCGATGATCGAGCGGATGTCGCGGACGTGCTTGATGTAGCGACCCTGGAGGCCGCAGATCAGGCCATCGGCTTCGCCGCGCTTGACGGCCAGGGCGCCGATGACGGTGGTGTTCGTGCGAACGATGGTGCGGGCGGTGTCGGGCGTGACGCCGTTGCGGCCGACCAGCGAATGGAAAAGGCTGACATAATCGCGGTAGCGCGGATCGTCTTCGGGGTTGATGACCTCGAAATCGACGCCTGGGCGGATGCCGAGACCGAAGCGTTCGATGCGGGCTTCGAGCACTTGCGGGCGGCCGATCAGGATGGGGCGCGCAATGCGCTCTTCGAGCAATACCTGGGCGGCGCGCAGCACGCGCTCGTCCTCGCCATCGGCAAAGGCGATGCGCTTGCCCTGCCCCTGCGCGCGGTCGATGATCGGCTTCATGACGAGGCCAGAGCGGAAGACGAAGCGGTTGAGGCTATCGAGATAGGCGTCCCAATCTTCGATCGGCTTCTTGGCGACGCCGGACTCCATAGCCGCACGGGCGACGGCCGGCGCGATGCGCAAGATCAGGCGCTGGTCGAAGGGATTGGGAATGATGTGCTCGGGACCATACACGGCCGGCTGGCCGGAGGGCGACACTTCGAGTCCCGGCTCATGCGCCAGCTTGGCGATGGCGCGCACGGCAGCGAGCTTCATTTCTTCATTGATCGTCGTCGCATGCACATCGAGCGCGCCGCGAAAGATGAAGGGGAAGCAGAGGACGTTGTTGACCTGGTTGGCGTAGTCCGAGCGACCGGTGCAGACCATGGCGTCGGGGCGCGTGGCCTTGGCGAGTTCGGGCATGATCTCGGGGTTGGGATTGGCCAGCGCCAGGATCAGCGGCTTGGGCGCCATCTTGGCCAGCATTTCGGGCTTGAGCGCACCGGCAGCGGAAAGGCCGAGGAAGACGTCGGCGCCGTCGATGACTTCCGCCAGCGTCGTCGCTTCGCTGACACGGCGGAATTGACCGCGCCACTTGTCGTTGACGTCATTGCGCTTGTGGGTGACGAGGCCATCCTTATCTGCAACCCAGATGTTTTCGTATTTGGCGCCCAGGGCGACAAGGACGTTGAGGCAGGCAATGGCCGCTGCCCCTGCCCCGGATGTGCAGATCTTGACGTCTTCGATGCGCTTGCCGGAAAGCTCGAGACCGTTGAGGACGGCGGCGCCGACGATGATGGCGGTGCCATGCTGATCATCATGGAAGACCGGGATCGGCATGCGCTCGCGCAAAGCTTCCTCGATCTCGAAGCAGTCGGGCGCGCGGATGTCTTCGAGATTGATGCCGCCGAAGGTGGGCCAGAGCGGCGCCACGGCTTCGATGAACTTGGCCGGATTGATCTCGTCGATTTCGAGATCGAAGACGTCGATGCCGGCGAACTTCTTAAAGAGGACGGCCTTGCCCTCCATCACCGGCTTGGAGGCCAGCGCACCGATATTGCCCAGGCCGAGAACGGCGGTGCCGTTTGAGATGACGGCGACGAGGTTCTGGCGCGAGGTGTAGCGGGCGACTGATTCCGGATTTTCTGCGATTTCCTCGCAGGGCGCAGCGACGCCGGGGGAATAGGCGAGCGCCAGGTCGCGCTGATTGCCGAGCGGCTTCAGCGGCTGGATCTCGAGCTTGCCAGGCTTGGGAAACTCATGGAAATGCAGCGCCGCCTCACGAAGCACCCTGCGCTGTTCGTTGATGTCGCTCGACATGCGAAACCTTCCTCCGGCCTAGTGGTCGCGTACGTGCCACCAAATGCGAGGAATGAAAAGTGCTCGCCAGCGAAATACGACTTTAAGCGGCCTTGGCAGCGGGGGCGACGATGCGCGGCTGCGGGCTGGTGGTAGCATGGAGGGCCAGCGCCAGGTCCTTATAGGCACCGATCCTGAGTGCGGGGGCGAAGATATAGCCCTGGGCATGAAGCACGCCGCGGGAACGCAGGTATAGCGCCTGTTCTTCAGTCTCGACGCCTTCGGCAATGATTTCGCAGTCAAGATCCTTGCCCATGGCGATAAGGCCATCGAGCACCGGGACCTGGGTGGTGCCGGGCTTGATCATGTCGACGAAGATGCGGTCGATCTTGATGACATCGACGCCAAGCGTGGCGAGGTAGGCGAGGTTCGAGTGACCCGTGCCGGCGTCATCCATGGCAAGGCGGGCGCCGAGGGCATGGAGGCCGGAGATGACGCTGGTGGTGACGCTGGAATTGTTGAGCGGGCGGCGCTCGGTGATTTCGAACACGAGCTGACGGAAGCTGATCGGTGAGGAGCCGAAGATTGCCTGCACGTCCTCGACGATGCCGACGTCGCGGAAGTGGCCTTCGAAGAGGTTGATGGAGATCTTCATGTCGGGGATGGTTTTGGAGAGCTCCCCGAGGTCGTTGCGGACTTGCTCCATCAGCGACACGGTCATCGGAATGGCAAGGCCCGTGACTTCGGCATAATCGATGAAGGCGCCCGGTGGGATGACCTGGCCGTTCTTCTTTTCCCAGCGGCAAAGGACTTCGCAGCCGACAAGGCCGCCGGTGCGCAGGTTGATGACCGGCTGGTAGTAGGGCTTGATCTCGTTGCGCTCGATGGCGCGTTCGAGATTGAAGGCCGGCACGCGGGAGCGGCGCACGTAGCGGAGGCTGAAAAGGAGGAAGGCGGCGCTGGCGATGCAGGCAAGGACGGTGAAGGCGACGTCGAGATCGGCATAGCCGGCTCGGGCCATGGCGAAAGGAACGGCTTCTTCGACGCGGATCGGGAATTGGCCGGCGTAACCCTGGGCGCTGATATAGTCGGCATTGCTGTCACGGCGGTCGAAGGCTGCCGGATCGCCGATGGTGACGATGTCGAGCCCGTTGGTCAGCGTCACGCGCATCATGGCGGCGGGGCGCATGGTGGCGGAGATGGCCGCTTCGCTTTGGCCGAGGAGTGGCACGAACGCGGAGATGCGGCGGGTCTCGCCGAAGGTCTGGGTGATCTTGAGCGCTGGCATGGCCATGTCGCCAAATTTTACCACCGAGATGGTTTCGGTGAGGCCCGGTACCGGCAGGGGCTGGCTTAGGGGCGAGTGGCTGACAATGCGGCCATAGGCGTCGCAATACTGCACGCCATCCATGTTCTCGACCAGGAACTGCTTGATGTTGATGCTGCTTTCGATCGCAGCCTGGGCATTGGTAACGAAGGTCGGGGTGCAAAGCGAGGGGCTGTCGGCGATGACCTTGCGCAGCGCCGACACGGCGTCCATCGCCGAGGCGTCGATATGGGCGCTGACCGTCGCCACATACTCCTGGACGACAGCCTTTTCGCGATAGCGGATATAGGTATCGAGCAAATAGTCCACGGCAACGATCGGCGCGAACGCCAGGATGGCGCCGATCAGCATCAGGACATTGGTCAGCTTTGACTTCACGCCGCGAATCCGCCCGGAACTTTGTTTCCGAGGATTAGCGCCGCAGGCTTTAACGGACGATTAATGCTGGTTAATCGCCGCTAACCATGATGGGGCCCGTGGCCCCACCATGTGGTTCAAGTCAGCTCTGGACGTTGAGACGGATGCTCAACTCACGCAGCTGCTTGTTGTCGGCCGGGCTCGGCGCGCCCATCAACAGGTCTTCGGCCTGCTGGTTCATCGGGAAGGCCGTTATTTCGCGCAGGTTCGCGACACCGCAGAGCAGCATGACGATGCGGTCGATACCGAAGGCAGCGCCGCCATGCGGCGGGGCGCCATACTGGAAGGCACGGTAAAGGCCACCGAACTGTTCCTCGACCTCGGCCCGGGACTTGCCGGTGAGCTCGAAAGCCTTGACCATGGTTTCGGGCTCCTGGTTACGGATCGAACCGGAGGCGATTTCAAAGCCGTTGCAGACGGCGTCGTACTGGTAGGCCTTAAGCGAGAGCGGGTCGGGACCGTTGAGGCCTTCTATGCCACCCTGCGGCATGGAGAAGGGGTTGTGCGCAAAATCGATGCGCTTTTCTTCCTCGCTCCATTCGTAGAACGGAAAGTCGACGATCCAGCACAAAGCATACTGTTCGGTGTCGACGACGCCGAGATCAGTACCGACCTTGGTGCGGGCCTCACCAGCAAACTTGTAGAACTTTTCCGGGCGGCCAGCGACGAAGAAGACGGCATCGCCGTCGTCGAGGCCAAGCTGCGCCTTGAGTGCGGCGGTACGCTCTTCACCGATATTCTTGGCAATCGGGCCAGAGCCCTGCCCTTCCTTGAAGAAGATATAGCCAAGGCCGGGCTGTCCTTCGCCCTGCGCCCAGGCGTTCATGCGGTCGCAGAAGGCGCGGCCGATCGGCTCCGCGCCGGGCTTGTTCCTGGCCGGAATGGCCCAGACTTCGACCTTTGGATCGGCTTCGATCTGGTTGGCGAATACCTTGAAGCCGGAGCCGGCAAAATGCTCGGTGACGCCTTCGATCTCGATCGGGTTGCGCAGGTCCGGCTTGTCGGAGCCATACTTGCGGATGGCCGTGTCGTAAGGGATGCGCGGCCAGTTGCGGGTGACGCGCTTGCCTTCGGCAAACTTTTCGAACACCTCGGTCATCACCGGCTCGACCGTGGCCCAGATGTCTTCCTGGGTAACGAAGCTCATTTCGAGGTCGAGCTGATAGAATTCGCCCGGCAGGCGATCGGCGCGCGGGTCTTCGTCTCGGAAGCAGGGCGCAACCTGGAAGTAGCGGTCAAAGCCGGCGACCATCAGAAGCTGCTTATATTGTTGGGGCGCCTGCGGCAGGGCAAAGAACTTGCCGGGATGAATGCGGCTGGGCACAAGAAAGTCGCGCGCGCCCTCGGGCGAAGACGCCGTGAGAATCGGGGTCGAGAACTCGGTAAACCCTGCCCCACCCATGCCAGCGCGCATGGCCGAAATGATCTTGGTGCGTTTGACGATGTTGTTGTGGAGCTTCTCGCGGCGCAGATCGAGGAAGCGATAGCGCAGGCGAATGTCTTCGGGATATTCGGCATCGCCAAAGACCGGCAGCGGCAGTTCCTTGGCGGCGGACAGCACTTCGATGTCGCGGATGAAGACTTCGACGGCGCCGGTCGGGATGTTGGTGTTCACCGCAGCGGCGTCGCGCAGCTTCACCTCGCCATCGATGCGCAGCACCCATTCCGAGCGCACCTTTTCAGCCGCCGAGAAGGCAGCAGAATCAGGGTCGATGACGCATTGGGTAATGCCATAGTGGTCGCGCAGGTCGATAAAGAGCAGGCCGCCATGGTCGCGCACGCGATGCACCCAGCCGGAGAGGCGCACGCTATTGCCAGCATCATTCGCCGTCAGAGCGCCACAGGTGTGGGAACGGTAGCGATGTAGGGTCATGATGTGCTCGAAACGCTAGGAAAAAGGCCAGATTCTCGGGCGGGAAAAGCGCATGGCAGTCCCCGCTTGTCAAGCGAGGCGGCATACCGGCTTTAGGCCGCTAACCGCAAGGGAAATCCGCGGTAGTGCTCGGGCGCGCCACCTGCTAAGGAGAAACTTGACTATTTTGAGACGGTAGACGGTATGGATGTGATTGTTTCCACAGACGCACTCGCCGCTTTCTGCGAGCGCGCTGCACAGTTTGAATTCGTGACGGTCGATACGGAATTCCTGCGCGAAACCACATACTGGCCCCGCCTCTGCCTGATTCAGGTCGCCACCGACGATGAAGCGGTGCTGATCGATCCGCTGTCCCCCGACATAAAGCTCGCGCCGTTCATGGCGCTGCTGGCCAATCCGAACGTCACCAAGGTGTTCCACGCGGCGCGGCAGGACATCGAAATCTTCGTCAAGATGACGGGGGCTGTGCCGCATAATATCTTCGACACCCAGGTGGCCGCGAGCGTCTGCGGCTTTGGCGACAGTGCGTCCTATGACAGCCTGGTGCGGGCGATCTGCAAGGTCGAGCTCGACAAGTCGTCGCGCTTTACCGACTGGTCGGCACGGCCGCTCAGCGAAAAGCAGATGACGTATGCCTTGGCGGACGTCACCTATCTGCGTGACATTTATCGCGAGCTGCGCCAGCAGGTCGAACAGACGCGGCGCTGGGACTGGGTCGAGGACGAACTCGCAATCCTGCGCAGCATCGACACCTATGTGGTGCAGCCCGAGCAGGCCTGGGAACGGCTCAAGATGAAGTTCAACCGGCCGCGCGATCTTGCAGCGGTCAAGGTCCTGGCGCAATGGCGCGAGCGGCGTGCGCAGGAAACCGATCAGCCGCGCAGCCGTATTCTTAAAGACGATGTGCTCAATGAACTGGCGACTCAGCGTCCGCTGACGCCGGACGCCTTCGAGAAGCTTCGCGCCGTACCGCGTGGCTTCGGCCGAAGCGCTGCCGCCGCCGAGATCATCGCGCTGATGAAGGATGTCGAGGCGCTGCCCAAGTCGGCCTTGCCCGACATGCCGGAGCGCTATCGCGGCCCCTCGCCTAAGGGCGCGGTGGGCGATCTCGTGCGTGTTCTGCTGAAGGCCGTCGCCGAGCAGCATGGCGTGGCCGCCCGGATCATCGCCACCTCCGATGAAATCGATGCCTTGGTGCTGGACGACGACGCCGACGTGCCGGCGCTCAAAGGCTGGCGCCGGAAGTTGTTTGGCGAAAAGGCTTTGGCGATCAAGCACGGCCGCATCGGGCTCGTGGCCACCCGCAAGGGCGTGATCGAGTTCGCCGTCGGGCAGACCGAGGCCGCCGAGTAGCTAGCCGACCTGCACCTTTGAAGCGTCGTAGCCGGCTTCTTCTGCGAAGTGGCGGAGGCGGTTGCGGAGGTGGTCGCCGTTGAGAAAGGCGAGATCGGTCGGCAGGTGCAGGAGCAGCGTCTTGCCGTCGATGGAGAAGCGGATGCGCGGCAGGATGCCAGGCATGGCAGCGGTCATCGGATAGGCAACACGGAACATCGCGCCGATCAGGCGGGCGCGTGCAGTTAATGCCGGCGCCCCGAGACCGATGAGATCATGCGCCGATTTGCTCTTCAGCCCGTCGTAGCGAATAGCCATGACCTGGGCGAGAAACGAGCGGCCCGGGTGATCGACGCCGGTCAGCGAGCCATACGCGACATTGTCGACGCTTTGGGGGCCGCGGTAGTCGGGATGGGAGCGCCAGCCGATGTCGGCCAGGAGGCAGGAAACGATGCGCAGCCGACGGTCTGCGCCGGTTTCCTCCAAGCCGGCCACATTGATGTACTGGCCGGTGAATTCGATCAAATCGTGGGCGTGGGCAGGCGAGCGCGAGCGCAGGGTAGAGAGCTCTTCGGCGCCCTGGATCAGGGGGTCGATGTTCTGCTCGCGTTCGTCGAGCAGGCCATAGAGGAAGCCTTCGCGGACCCCAAGCGCTGAGAAGACGACGCTTTCGAACCGACCGGCTTTCAACAGTTCACTCATGGCGGCGGCGCCGAAAGGCACGAGTTCCCGGCGGGAACTGCTGACGTCGCTAGCACCGGCATAGTTCTTGGTAGAGTTGTTCGCGACGATGCTGTCGCAGAACGAGATCATTTCAGCGGCTGGGACGGTGTAGTCCTGCACCATGTGCAGCGGATAGCCGGTCGATATCTGGTGCAGCTTGGCAAGAGAACGCCAAGTGCCGCCGATGGCCGCAAACTGCAGGTCCGGTTCTGCCTTGCTCAGAATGGAGTGCTTGAGCTTGCCGCGCACGAGCTCGGCGGCACGGACAGGCGATGAATCCGAGTCGTCCTGAAGGCGGATGGCGCCGAGTTCGAACGATTCACCGCTAGCGTCGTGGCCCGCATCGATGGCCGAAAACTCAAGGCTGCCGCCGCCCAGGTCGCCGACAATGCCGCTGAAGCCGGGAATGCCGGCGACGGCGCCCAGAGCTGCGAAATGGGCCTCCTGCTCCCCGCTCAACACATTGACGTCGGTTTCCATGATCGCTTCGACTGCGGAAACGAATTCGGCACGGTTGCTGGCGTCACGCACGGCGGAGGTCGCCAGGATATAGACCTTGCCGACGCGCATCATGCGCGCCACGAGTGCGAAGCGTTTGATGGCTTCGATGGCCTGGCTCATGCTGGCTTCGGAGAGCTTGCCGCTCTTGGCGATCCCGCGTCCGAGGGCGCAGGCGGACTTCTCGTTGTAGAGGGGGTGAGCGAACGGGCGTGCCGCTCATAGACTACAAGACGAACCGAGTTGGACCCGATGTCGAGCACGGCAACGGGACGAGCACCTTTGATGCGGCCCTGCGCAGTCGGGTCGGCGTCGACCCCCAAAATTGCGTCAAACTCAGCCCTCGTCGCTTTCATCCGAACCTGCCCGGCCGCGACCGGACAGTGATGGGTTCGTCATGAAATAGTTATGTGCGTTGAAGGGTTCCTCACCCTCGGCCAACCGGACGCGGTGCGAACTTCCATCCGGCAGCACTTCCCAGCTTTGCTGATTGTCCTTGAGATAGGCAACCAGGATTTGATCGAGGATCTGCTTGTGCACGGTCTTATTGAGGATCGGCACCATGACTTCGACGCGGCCATCGAGGTTGCGGCCCATGATGTCGGCTGAGGAAATATAGACCTTGGCACGCGTGGACGGCATGGCCTCGCCATTGCCGAAGCAATAGATGCGACTGTGTTCGAGGAAGCGACCGACCACGGACTTGACCCGGATATTGTCGGAAAAGCCTGGAATTCCGGGGCGCAGGCAGCAAATGCCGCGGACGATAAGATCGACCTTCACACCAGCTTGGCTGGCATCATAGAGCGCGTCGATAACCTGCGGATCAACCAGGGAATTCATCTTGAGCAGGATATGTGCTGGCTGACCGCTGCGGGCGAGTTCAATTTCGCGGGCGATGTTGTCGACCAGTGTCTGGCGCAGGTTGACCGGCGACACGGCAATGGTCTCGAGTTCGGTTGGACGGGCATAGCCGGTGATGAAGTTGAAGACGCGGGCCACGTCACGGGTCACCGAGGGGTCGATGGTGAAGTAGCTGAGGTCAGTATAGATCTTGGCCGTGATCGGGTGGTAGTTGCCGGTGCCGATATGGCAGTAGCTGACGAGCTTGCCCTTTTCGCGCCGCACCACTTGGCTGAGCTTGGCGTGGGTCTTGAGCTCGATGAAGCCGAAGACGACTTGCGCGCCGGCGCGTTCGAGGTCGCGGGCCCAGCGGATATTGGCTTCTTCATCGAAGCGCGCCTTGAGCTCGACGAGGCAGGTCACCGACTTGCCGGCTTCGGCGGCCATGATCAGGGCGCGCACGATCGGGCTATCGGCGGAGGTGCGGTACAGGGTCTGCTTGATGGCGACGACGTCGGGATCGCGCGCCGCCTGCATCAGGAACTGCGCGACGACGTCGAAACTTTCGAACGGATGATGGACGAGGATGTCCTTGGCGCGGATAGCGGCAAAACTGTCGCCATTGTAGTCGCGGATGCGTTCGGGGAACCGGGCGTGATAGGGCGGGAATTTGAGGTCGGCGCGATCGACATCACAAACCTTGCGCGCGTCGGCGAGTCCGAGGAAGCCCTGGACCTCGAAGACGTCGGCTTCTTTGACGCCGAGCTGTTCCCCGATCTGGCGCTTGAGCGCGCGCGGCATGGAGCGTTCGATTTCGAGCCGGATCACCTGTCCGCGGCGGCGCTGGCGCAGGGCCGTCTCGAATTCGACCACGAGATCGGCCGCTTCGTCGTCGATTTCGATTTCGCTGTCGCGGATGATGCGGAAGGCGCCGGAGCCGACGACCTCGTGGCCCGGGAACATCTTGTGGAAGAAGAGCTTGACCAGCGTGTCGATGGTCACAACCTCGCTCCGGCCTTCGGAGACGAGGCTCGAGGGCAGGCTGATGAAGCGGTCAAGATTGCCGGGGATACGCACTAGAGCAGTCAGCGGCAGGTCGCTGTCTGGACGCTTGAGCTCGAAGGCCAGCGCTAGGCCTAAGTTCGGAATGAAGGGGAAAGGATGCGCCGGATCGACGGCGATCGGCGTCAGAACCGGAAAGATTTCTTCGCGGAACAGCTTTTGCAGGTAGGCGATCTGCTCGGTGGTGAGATCGTCGCTTTCATGAATGACGACGTTCTGCGCGAACAGCTCTTCGCGCAGGTTCTGCCAATGGTCCTGCTGCTCGAGCTGGAGGTGCTGGGCCAGCGTCGCGATTTCCTCGAGCTGTTCGGTCGGCGAAAGGCCGTCGGCGCTTTGCTTGGCAAGGCCAGCTCGAATCTGGCCTTTCAGGCCAGCGACGCGGACCATGTAGAATTCGTCGAGATTGTTGGCCGAGATCGAAACGAAACGAAGCCGCTCCAAAAGCGGATGGTTTTCATTTCCGGCTTCTTCGAGCACGCGCATGTTGAACTGAAGCCAGCTGACTTCACGATTGACGAACCGTGCCGGGCTTTTGCGCAGCGCCTCGATATCCGGCACCGCGCCTTCGGCTTCGGCGAATTCGCTCATCTCATTCATCGTCTGCGTCCCAATCCGTTTGCCGGTCAGTCCCCAGCGCATCCTGCCGATGCGCCAAGGCTTCCGCCGCTATAGTGCGGGTAATTGCCCCGCCCTTGGCAAGGGCGAGCTTGTCCATAAGATCGACCAGGGCAGCGGCTTCCTCGGCGCTGCGCTCCATGCGCGGCACCACGTAGCCGATGACCTTGGGATCGACCTTGATCTGCCGATCGGCGAACAATTTCACGAACATCTGTGACAGTTCGATGTCGTCACTGATCTCGAGGCGAAAAACTGGTGCGCGGCGAATGCGTGAACGCACGTCGTCGGTGGCCAGCGGCCAATGCACAACCTCGTCACGCGCTGTCAGCAACAGCGTGCGTTCGCCGCGCAAAGCCTGGTTGAGAAGATGGAAGAGGTGGTGCTCGTCGTAGTCAAGCGCATCTGCATCTTCGATCAGCAGCGGCTGACGCCCCTGCCCCGCTGCAATTTCGGCAATCGATTCTGGCGTGACGGCCAAGGCACTACTGCGCTCGGCGAAGATGCGGCCGAGATGGGATTTGCCTGACGCGGTCGGCCCGATCAGCAGGGTTACGCCGTCGGGCCAATGCGGCCAGGCGAGGATGCGGGCATGCGCCAGGGCGTTGCCGTCACCGACCAGGAAGTCGTCTTCCGCGTGGGAAGGTTGATGGCCGAAGTCCAGCGGTAGCTGGCGGGGGCCGCCTTCAGGCAGCGGCATCGTCATGCGTCGCCGCTTCGTCAGGACCGAGATAGAGCATGCTCTCCTTGTACTTGCGCACGCCATAGCGCACCAGCACCGAAGCGATCGCCGCCATCGGAACGGCCAGCAACAGGCCGACAAAGCCGAAGACGGCGCCGAGGGCCAGGAGGGCAAACATCATCCAGACCGGGTTGATGTTGATCGAGGATCCGACAAGCTTTGGATAAAGCACGTTGCCCTCGATGAACTGCCAAAGAGGAAGATGCCGGCGACGAGCCCCACCATCCACCAATTGGGCGCGAACTGCACGAAGGCGATGCCGACCGACAGGCCCAAACCAACGGCAAATCCCACGAAGGGAATAAAGCTCATCAGCCCGGCGATGAGGCCGACCGCGAGGCCGTAGTTGAGGCCCACGAGGCTCAGCGCCGTTGCATAGAAGGCTGCGTCGATCAGCAGCACGCCGCCCTGCCCGCGGATAACACCGGCCATGGAGCGGTCGATCTCGAGCAGGATGCCCTTGATCTCGCCCTTGTGCACCTTGGGCAGGAGACTATCGATGCCGCGCACCATGCCTTCCCAATCGAGCAGCAGGTAGAAGGCCACGACTGGGGCAAGCACGGTGAAGCCGACGACGGACGCGCCGGTGAGGCCGATGTTCACCAGTTCGGCTGGCAGGGTGGCGATAAAGCCCAGGGCCTGTCGGGTGAGGTCGTTGATGCTGGTCTGCAATTGCGCAGCGCGCTCGGGCCCGAGCCAGGCGTTGATTTCGGGCGAGTAGCGTTCGACGAGCGCCTGAAGATCACGCACCAAGGCTGGAAGACGCTGGATGAGGCCGATGATCTGCTGGCCGATCAGCGGCACCAGCATGAAGAAAAGGCCGACGACGATGGCCAGCATGCACAGCAGGACCACGACGGTCGCCCAGGCGCGACTGAAGCGCCACTTCTGCAACTGGTTGACCAGCGGGTTGAGGAGGTATGCGAGCGCCGCGCCCACCACGAAGGGCAAAAGCACGCCGCGGAATATCCACAAGGCAAGGATCAGGGCGACCAGCAGGGCAATCCAGATCGCGACTTGATTTCTAAGTGTCATGGCGCCGGCCGGCCCTTGCGTCTAGGTATGCGAAAAGCTATCAGGCCGCATAACGGCCAGCACCGAAAAGCTCAATCAACCCGGGTCGCGCGCGTCAGCTTTCGCCCGCAATCCCCAGCATGGCAAGAGGCTCATGTCGGACGCATCACACCTGCCATCAAACGGGCTGTCGTACAAGCAGGCTGGCGTCGACATCGATGCGGGAAATGCACTTGTCGAAGCGATCAAGCCGGCGGTGCGCTCCACCCGCCGTCCCGGCGCAGATGGCGAGATCGGTGGCTTCGGTGGGCTATTCGACCTCAAGGCCGCCGGCTTCAAGGATCCCGTCTTGGTCGCGGCCAATGACGGTGTCGGCACCAAGCTCAAGATCGCGATCGACACGGGCAAGCACGACACGATCGGCCAGGACCTTGTCGCCATGTGTGTCAACGACCTGATCGTCCAGGGCGCCGAGCCGCTGTTCTTTCTCGATTACTTCGCCACCGGCAAGCTCGATGTGGCGCAGGGCACGGCAATCGTTACCGGCATTGCCGATGGTTGCCGCCTCGCCGGCTGCGCCCTGATCGGCGGCGAAACGGCTGAGATGCCGGGCATGTATCACGGCAATGACTATGATCTTGCCGGCTTTGCCGTCGGCGCCGCGGAGCGCGAAAACCTCCTGCCACGCAAGGATATCGCGGCTGGCGACACGCTGGTCGCGATCGCCTCGTCGGGTGTGCATTCCAACGGCTATTCGCTGGTGCGCAAGATCGTCGAACTCTCGGGCCTGGCCTGGACGAACAAGGCGCCGTTTACCGAGGCTTCGCTGGCCGAAGCGCTGCTCGAGCCGACGCGCATTTACGTCAAGCCACTGCTCGCAGCGCTCAAGGCCGGGCTCGGCATCAAAGCCATGGCGCACATCACCGGCGGCGGCTTTATCGACAATATACCTCGCGTGCTACCCGATGACCTGGCAGCCGATGTCGATCTTTCGGCCATCACCGTGCCACCGGTCTTCGGCTGGCTGAGCAAGGTGGGCGGCATGAGCGAGCGCGAAATGCTGCGCACGTTCAATTGCGGCGTGGGCATGCTGGTCGCCGTTGCCCCGGAAGATGCCGAGGCGCTGGTTGCGAGCCTCGTCCAGTCGGGCGAACAGGCCGCCATTGTCGGGCGACTGACCGAACGCAGCGGCGAGCCGGTGACCTTCCGCGGCGCGCTGGCGCTGTGAAGAAGGCAAAGGTCGCGATCCTTATTTCCGGGCGCGGATCCAACATGTCCGCGCTCATTGAGGCCGCCAAGGCACCGGACTATCCGGCCGAAATCGTCGGCGTTTTGTCCAACAAGGCGGCGGCGCCCGGGCTCGACATTGCCGCGTCGCATGGCATCGCCACGGCCTCGCTGGCGCAGAGCAAGTTTCCGATCCGGGAAATGTTCGAAGACACGATGACCCAGATCCTTGAGAGCTGGGGCACGGACATTGTGTGCCTCGCCGGCTTCATGCGAATTCTCGACGAAAGTTTCGTCGATCACTGGCTGGGGCGGATGATCAACATCCACCCTTCCCTGCTGCCGACCTACAAAGGTCTCCATACTCACGAACGGGCTCTTGCCGACGGCGCCACCGAGCATGGTTGCAGCGTCCATTTCGTGACGCCCGGTCTCGATGAGGGACCGGTGATTCTGCAGGCCAAGGTTCCGGTACTGGCTGGCGATACGGCCGCAACGCTTTCGGCGCGCGTCCTGGTCGAAGAACACCGGATCTATCCCGAGGCCCTGCGCATGCTGGCCAATGGCATGGCCAGGATACCGGCGACGCTTCACTAGCGTCCATCACCGCAATTGATGCGGGCCATCGTCAAAATCGGTTCGACCTCTGTTCTCCCCGGGCGTAGCGTGCGGCCTCTTCTGCTTGAGGCCTGCCATGAGTCTGCGCGACTGGTTCTGGATCATCCTTCTCGGTGCGATCTGGGGATGCTCTTTTGTCTTCAACGCCATCCTTATTCGTGAGATCGGCCCGACCTGGGTGACGGCACTTCGTGTGTCCATCGGTGCCCTTGGCTGCTGGCTGGTGATGCTGGCCTTAAAGAAACCGGTGCCGCGCGATCCCAAGCTCTGGCTGCAGTTGGCAGGCCTTGGCGTTATTGCCTACGCCATTCCGTTCGCGCTGTTTCCGCTGGCGCAGGCGCATCTTGCCAGTGGCATTGCGGCGATCATCAACGCGTTGACGCCCATGGTCACCGCGGTCATTTCGCATTTCTGGATCGGCGGGGAAAAGTCGACACCGACAAAATTCACCGGCGTGGCCATCGGTTTCGTGGGAGCGGCAATCCTTGTGTCGCCTGCATTGAGCGGCGGCGGCACTTCGGCTGCCTGGGCGATCGCGGCCTGCCTTAGCGCCACGCTTTGCTACGCGCTGTCGCTCAACATCACACGGTCGTACAAGCATATCGAGCCGACGGCGTTTGCCTCGATGGCGCTGACGGGAGCTGCTGTTGTCGCCGTTCCGCTGGCCTTTCTTACCGAAGGGGTGCCGGTGATGACGCGGCCGGAAACCTACGGTGCGGCGCTTGCCATCGGCTTGCTGTCGACGGCTTTCACCTTCCAGATTATGTACCGCATTCTGCCTCGCGTCGGTGCCACCAACTTTGCCACGACCACGTTTATCGCGCCGATCTCGGCGCTGATCATCGGCGTCACCGTGCTGGGCGAAACAATCCTGCCGATCCAGCTTTTGGGGATGCTGGTGATCTTTTTCGGGCTGCTGTTTATCGACGGGCGCATTCGCCAGGTCTGGCGCCGCTCGCCTGCCTAACCGGAACGATCGCACCCTCCTCCCGTTCAGATGGGAGGAGGTCCATCATGCCCGAACCCACGACGCCCGACATCGACCCGCGCCCGGTGCCCGAGATCACGCCGCAGCCCGAGCCACCCCAGCCACAACCGGTTGATCCCATTCCGCCCCAGCCGGCTGAAGTTCCGACGCCCGATCAGCCGGTCGAAGATCCTGATCCGGTGGTGCCGGAGATCGAGCCTGAGCCAGGGCACGAACTGCCACCGCGGGAGGTTTGAGATGCGCGATCATCTGGAACGCCGCCCCGAAAACCGGGAACTGCCACTCGATCATGCGCCCACCATGCCGGTGCATTTGCCGACGGAAGATACGGACAACCCCCACTCGACGCCATTGCGGCGCGAGCAGGATCCCGATCTGCCCGTCGACCCGGACCTGCCCCCGAGCCGAGCCGCGACCCGGCGCCCTAGCGCTTACTCAATACCAAGCTTGCGCTTCATTAGGTCGTTGAGGGCCTGCGGGTTGGCCTTGCCGCCCGAAGCCTTCATCGCCTGACCGACAAACCAGCCGATCATGGTCGGCTTGGCGAGAACCTTGGCGACCTGGTCCGGATTGGCGGCGATGATCTCGTCGACGATCTTCTCGATGGCGCCAAGGTCGGTGACCTGCTTAAGGCCGCGGCGTTCCACGATCTCCGCCGGGTCGCCTTCGGGCTCTTCGGCGATCATGATCTGCAGCACGTCCTTGCCGCCCTTTGACGAAATCGTGCCGCTGGCGATGAGGTCGACAAGTCCTGCGATCTGGGCTGGCTGCAGGTGCGTTTCCCAGACGGCGAGACCCTGGCTATTGGCGAAGGCGGCGACGTCGGCATTGAGGATATTGGCGACGGCCTTGCCGTCGCGCTTGCTGCCGCCATGGGCAACGCAGGCTTCGAAATAGTCGGCAGTTTCGCGATCCAGCGTCAGCACGTGGGCGTCGTATGCGGTGACGCCATAGTCGCGCACAAAGCGCTGCTGCTTTTCGTCCGGCAGTTCCGGCAGGTTCTCGGCCAGCGAGGCGATGAAGGCGTCGTCGAATTCGAGCGGCAGCAGATCGGGGTCGGGGAAGTAGCGGTAATCGTGCGCTTCTTCCTTGGAGCGCATGGAGCGCGTTTCGCCGTTCTTGGGGTCGAACAGGCGGGTTTCCTGATCGATCGAGCCGCCATCCTCGAGAATGTCGATCTGGCGGCGCGCTTCATACTCGATCGCCTGGCCGGCAAAGCGAATGGAATTGACGTTCTTGATTTCGCAGCGCGTGCCGAACTCGCCACCGGGCTTGCGCACTGAGACGTTGACGTCGGCGCGCATCGAGCCCTGCTCCATGTTGCCGTCGCAGGTGCCCAGATAGCGCAGGATCGTGCGCAGCTTGCCAAGATAGGCCTTGGCCTCTTCGGACGAGCGCAGGTCGGGCTTTGAGACGATTTCCATCAGCGCCACGCCGGAGCGGTTGAGGTCGACGAAGCTCATGTTCGGGTGCTGGTCGTGGATCGACTTGCCGGCATCCTGTTCGAGGTGGAGACGCTCGATGCCGATCTCGATCTCCTCGCCATCGACCGATAGCAGGATCTTGCCCTCGCCGACGATGGGGTCCTTGAACTGCGAGATCTGATAGCCCTGCGGCAGATCGGGATAAAAGTAGTTCTTGCGGTCAAAGACCGAGCGTTTGTTGATCTGCGCCTTGAGGCCCAGGCCGGTGCGAACGGCCTGGCGGACGCATTCCTCGTTGATGGTGGGCAGCATGCCGGGCATGGCCGCATCGACGAAGCTGACATTGGAATTGGGAGGATTGCCGAAGGCGGTCGAGGAGCCGGAGAAAAGCTTCGACTCGCTGGTGACTTGCGCGTGCACTTCCATGCCGATGATCACTTCCCAATCGCCGGTCGAGCCGGAGATCAGGCGTTTCTTGTCGGGGGTGCGGGTATCGACGAGGGTCACTGGGCAGTCCTGAAAGACACATGCAAACTGGCTATGTGCTTAGCCGCCTTGCCCCCATGATGCAACGGTTCGGACGTGCTTCAGTCGTCGTCGCCGATATCGCCGACAAAGGGCGAGAGGCGCTTTTCGAGATGCACGCTCATCAGTGGATGGTGACCGCGGCCATCGGGCTTCATCGCGAGGATCTTGTAGCCCTGCCGCTCATAGAAGCGCACCGCTCGCACGTGGTCTGCGGGTGTTTCGAGATGGATGCGCTCGGCGCCTTCGAGCTCCAGCATCGCTTCCATACGGTTGAGCAGCATGGCCCCGATGCCGTGGCCTTGCATGTCGTGCTCGACGAAGAGGTAGGGAATGTAATTGCGGCCCTTGGCGCGTGAGCACCAGCCGATGACGATGCCCTGCATGTCGGCAACGATGGAGTCCGGCCAGCCGGCGCCGACGGCCTGCGACAGGCGCTGGCGCTCCCGGTCGCGCTGGCCGGGGCGCGGCGTCAGGATCGGCAGGATGCCGGTCGACCAGGCATCGAAGGCAATTGCCGCCATTCGGGGAGCATCGGAGATGGTCGCTTTGCGTATCCGGATGCTCAACATGGTTTGGCTCCTACCTGGCGCGGCGCCGCGCAGCGATGATGCCCTTCTCGTAATTGATGTTCCAATCGATCAGGGTTCGCCAGATAAGTTCGGCCTGATCCTCGTCGAGATCAAGGTCCAAACTGCGCTCCCGCACCTTCTTGATCACGGCCTCGATCCGCACCGGATCGTGGGCCTCATGCGGATCGGTTTTGATCTCGGCCATGCGCGTCACATAGGCGTGCCGCTCCGCAAACAGGGTCAGCAGCGCCTGATCAATCCGGTCGATCTCGGCGCGGACATCTTCCTTGCTCTGGCAGTGTGCGGGCATTTTTGCAGCGGTCACGGGATCGATCCTCGACGATTTGGGTGACTGTGGTGTGCACTGCCCGTCTGGCGATTTCAACCCGCGGAACGCAGCTCGCCCTTGAGGCATTTTAGCGGCGAACAGGGAGAGTTTGATGGGGGACAGCATACGAATTGGGGCGGTCTGCATGATGATGCTGACCGTCTTGTTTTTTCCCGCGCAGTTCGTGACGCAGCTCTTTTCCCCTGGCTACGACATCTTCCTCTACGACATCAGCCTTCTGGGCGTTTCGAGCTGCCAGGTCTGGTCTATCGCGACGTCAGGCGGCAGCGATCCGGTGTGCTCGCCGCTGCATCTGCTGTTCAACATCGGCATCATCATGCATGGCCTGCTCAGCATCGCCGGCATCTGGCTGACCCGCCACCTCTGGCCCACCGGCGGCCTGGCGTCGACGGCGCTGTTCCTGATCGCAGTGGGCGGGGTCGGCGCGATGATGGTCGGCGCCTTTCCGCTCGACGACTACATGCTGATCCACGTCATTGGTGCAGTAATCGCCATTGCGGCGCCCGGCGTCGGCTTCGTGTTGCTCGCTTGGGTATTGCGGGACCTGCGACCGAGGCTAGCCTTCTGGACTGTGCTGACGGGATTTGTGATCCTGTTGTCCGGCCTGGGGCACGCTTTGGGCGGCTTGCCCTTTGGGCGCGGCAGCATGGAGCGGCTCGCGGTCTGGCCGCAGACGATCTGGTTCGTCTGCGTCGGCATCACGCTTTATCGCAAGCCCGGGCCGCTCGGCCGTGCTGTCAGTGGCGCGTGACGTCGCTCAAAGCTGCCGCGATATGTTCCCATTCGGCGGAAACGCTGGCGGTAGCGCGGCGCTTGCCAGCGCGGCGGTACCAGTAATCGGCATTGCCCATGTCGGCTTCGATCCAGTGCATCAGGGCATGGACCCAGTCGAAGGCCTGCACGCCTTCCATGGACTGGACGATGTTGTGCGCCTTTTCCCATTCCGGCCCGATGCGGAACTCGCCTTTCTTGAGCCACCAGAGCGCCTGCAGCGGCTTACTCATATCCTTGGGCGGCTCGGACCAGTCGAGCGAGGAGAAAAGATCAATGGCCATCGGCAGATTTCCTGTTGGCCCGGACGCGGCAACGGGGCGCGTCACTACCAGTTTTAGTTTGTGCATAAGGCGCAAATAGTGCGGATCGGCAGCGCAAGCAAGCGCCGCCGCCCCTCGTGATTACCACCAGCGCTTAGGCGCGAAGTCGCCACCGGCGCTCTTTTCTATGACGCGCGCCGCGGCAAACAGCGTTTCTTCGTCGAATGGCTTGCCGATCAGCTGCAGCCCCAGCGGCAGTCCAGCGGCGTCCTTGCCCGCAGGCACCGCGATGCCCGGCAGGCCTGCCATGTTCACCGTGACGGTGAAGACGTCGTTGAGATACATGGCCACGGGATCCGCCGCCAAAGCCTCGTCACCGATGCCAAAGGCCGCCGATGGCGTCGCCGGGGTCAGGATCGCGTCGACACCGCTGTTAAAGGCGTCTTCGAAATCCTTCTTGATCAGCGTGCGGACCTTTTGTGCCTTGACGTAATAGGCGTCGAAATAGCCAGCGCTCAGCACATAGGTGCCGATCATGATGCGACGCTTCACCTCGCGGCCGAAACCGGCGGCGCGGGTCAGCTCATACATGTCCGTGATGTCTTTGCCCGAAACGCGCAGGCCGTATTTGACGCCATCGTATCGCGCGAGGTTGGACGAGGCTTCAGCAGGAGCCACGATATAATAGGCTGGGAGAGCGTATTTGGTGTGGGGCAGCGAGATGCCCTTGACGGTCGCGCCTTCGGCTTTAAGCCATTCGAGGCCTTCGGTCCAAAGCCGCTCGATCTCGGCCGGCATGCCATCCATCCGGTATTCCTTGGGAACGCCGATGGTGAGACCCTTGACGCCGCGCTCGACGGCCGCCGCAAAGTCCGGCACCGGCAGGTCGACGCTGGTCGAATCCTTGGGATCGAACCCGGACATCGACGTCATCATGATGGCCGCATCTTCAACCGTGCGGGCGATCGGGCCGGCTTGGTCGAGCGAGGACGCAAAGGCGACGGTGCCCCACCGCGAGCAGCGGCCATAGGTGGGCTTGATGCCGACAGTACCGGTAAACGCCGCCGGCTGGCGGATCGAGCCGCCCGTGTCGGTCGCGGTCGCACCCGCACACAGCCATGCCGAAACCGCAGCGGCAGAACCACCGGAGGAGCCCCCAGGCACCAGATTGGCATTGCTGCCTTCGGCGCGAAACGGGCTGACGACGGGCCCGTAATAGGAGGTCTCGTTTGACGAGCCCATGGCAAACTCGTCCATGTTGAGCTTGCCCAGCATGACGGCGCCATCGCGCCAGAGATTGGCGGTGACGCTCGATTCGTATTCCGGCTTGAAGCCATCGAGAATGTGGCTCGCTGCCTGGGTATGCACGCCCTTGGTCGCGAACAAATCCTTGATGCCAAGCGGCACGCCCTCGAGCGGGCCACCCTGCCCTTGCGCGAGCTTTGCGTCGCTGGCTCTGGCCATGTCGCGCGCCTGGTCGGCGGTCACGGCGACATAAGCGTTGAGCGACGGATTGGCGGCCTCAATCGCGCCAAGGTAGGCGTCGGTCAGCTCAAGCGCGGTGAAGCTTTTTTCGGTAAGCCCCTTGCGGGCGTCTGCGAGGCTCAGCTTGGTCAGGTCAGTCAACAGAAAACTCACTTATGCTTTGGCAGGCGCAGATCATGCAGCCGGTCAGTTGGTCGCATCGGCAAAAGGAAGTCGGCCGCCGTCAGCCCTTCGCAGATCGTATAGACGCCGGCATAGCTTTCGGGGTCGCGCTCAGCATCCGTCGACTCGCCATGCAGCACCGAGAGGATTTCAACGCTTGCGGGCGGCTCCCCTTCCTGGTCGCCCCAGGCCAGATTGATGTTGCTCGAGTCCGAGGTGATCGCAACCGGATCGATGAAGGCGCGATAAGGACCATCACAGCGCGCCGTCGCGTAGACTTCTTCGACCTCGCCCCAATTGGACGGGTTCATGCGAACATCGTTGAGGATGCAGTCGAGCTCACCCATCCAGATGCCGACGCGCGGCGACACGGCCGCCGCGCTCAGATCGAAAAGCACATCGCGCACGCTTTCGGTCTTTGCCCGCTCGCACACGACCGGATCAGAAACATAGACGGCATCATACTGATCAGCGCACACGGCACCGGTCGCGAGCAGCAACATCGACGTCGCCAGAATGTTTCTCATGCGTCCTGCTCCACCTTGATCGGCATTTCAAAGAATGCGGACCATTCACTATCCGGGTAATCGAGAAAGGGTCCGCGCGGCATGAAACCGTAGCGGGTGTAAAGGCGGTGCGCTTCCGCCATGCCGTCGCCGGTTCCGGTTTCCAGCATGACAATTGGCAAATTGCGCTGGCGCGCGAGGTCGACGATGCGTTCCAGCAGCTGCCGCCCGACTCGCTGTCCGCGAACTTCGGGTACAGTATACATGCGTTTGACTTCGCCAAGTTCGGGACCGTGCTGCTTTAACGCACCCATGCCAACGGCCTTGCCGCTCTCGTCGCGCGCCACGAAGAGCGTGGTCTCGCTGTCGGCCATCTGCTCGACCGTCATCTTAAACTGAAATTCCAGTGGCGAGAGTGGCAAGAGGTGATCGTTGAGGCGCTCGACCAAAGCTCGGACATCGTCCTGGAGCGGCGTTTCGACCGCAATGGTGACGGCCATTTACTCGACGACCTTCGGCACCATGAAGAAATTGTCTTCGGTAAGCGGCGCGTTGCCGACGATTTTCTCGGCATAGCCGCCATCGCTCACCACATCGTCGCGCCGCCGCAGCTGCATCGGCGTGACCGAGGTCATGGCGTCGACTCCGGTGACATCGACTTCGCTCAGCTGCTCGACAAAACCGAGAATGGCATTGAGTTCATCCTGGTAGCCGGCGACTTCGCCCTCCTCGATGCGGATGCGGGCAAGGCGCCCGATACGCTTGACGGTGGCGGCATCGACGGACATGGCAAACTCAAGGCAAAGGCGTGGCTTTTGGCGTTCTAGCAATGCGCTCGGGCAAAAGACAATGAAAATGGCGGCCGAAGGTCAGACTTCGACGGCAAGGCCGGGCTCGAGGGCGACAAGGCCGGTATTATCGCGCCTGTCGCGAAGGACGGCAAAGCGGCATCGATCTCGGGCTCGGATCCGGCCAATGCGATCAGGGGCGGTGCGAAAGACTCGACCAGCTGGACAGCGCGACCGCCAAGGTCACGGCCGACCAAAATGATCACGGCTTTTCCCGCCCAGCGACCGAGTGCCCCAATGCTCGACGTGAGGATCAGAAGCGGACGCTCGTCTTCCGCATCGATCAGGATCGATCCGTCGCCGACCGACACGATGTCCGCTGGGCGCAGGTCCGCACCCGCATCGAGCAACCTTTGCGGCGCCCGCGGCCGCCATGTGAGGGTATCGGCACTCGGCAAAGCAGTGTCGAAGCCAACCAACACATCGGCTCCACTGGTCAGTTCGGCGCGGTCGACCTGGTGGGGAGCCGAGTCCGCCTCGACCACAACGATCTGACCACCGAGGTGAAAACGGAAGCTGCGATCGCCAAACCAAGTGAGCTTCAAGGCGTCTCGCCATGCTGTTCCAAGCCGCGATGTCGTTGCACCAGAAAACGCGTTGCCATAGCAATCGCTGGCGGAATCGGTTTGTCCTTGCGGTATTCAGCGATCAGCCGCCGAGCGACACCTAGGCGAGCGGCCATACCATCCAATGAAAACCGCAGTTCATCCATGGCGTCGCGGAATTCCGCGTTATCGAGCGCGAGAGGCGCCAACTCCTCAAGCCAATCTGCCGAAAGCTCTTCGCCAGTTGGCCAAATTAAAGAGTCAGATGTCTCGCTGACTTTAAGCGCGGCAAATAAATTTGGATCATTACGAAGCCGCACAAAGTGGCGATGACCCAAGATCGCCGGGCTGATATCGATCATCTGCCGATTACCGTCGGCCCAGTCAACTTCCACCAGCCGATCCTTGATGAACCGAACGGCTGCTATGCGTGGAAACCGTCGCCCCACCACCACACGTTCACTTCCGGTCATTCAGTTCTACCCAGTACTGCTGTAAAAGTTCCAAGTTCTGGGACGCCCATTCGAGAGCCTCCTGCAGATCGCGTCTATCAATGTCTCCTGCCATTATGCTTAATCCATCGATAGCCACTGAATACCTCCCCGTCCGGCGTCCATACGTGAAAGTGCGGGGGGCGGTGATCATCGGCAAACATTCTGATCCTACTCCTCGTAAGTCTCACCAAAGTTGCCAATGACCCTCTCCCAAATAGTGCGCCCAACGCACTATTTCAACTGAAATCGTATGATTCCAGATGGTAGTAGCACTATTGGTGTTACTACGTAGATTTGATCTTGTTTTGTTCTCCTTAAGTAGGCGGTTCTTTGAACAACGACAACCCCCTTGCCAACATTCCCCCGTCCGGCCGCATCATCGGGCTCGACCTTGGCACCAAGACCATTGGTGTCGCGGTGTCCGATGCCATGCGCTATTCGGCGACGCCGCTCGAGACGATCAAGCGTACCAAGTTTACGCAGGATGCGGAACGGATTGTCGAGCTAATCGGACAGAATTATGTGGTGGCGGTTATCCTGGGGCTGCCGCTTAATATGGATGGCTCAGAGGGGCCACGGGTGCAGTCGACGCGGGCTTTTGCGCGCAATCTCGCGCCGAAGGTCGGCCTGCCGATTGCGTTCTGGGACGAGCGGCTTTCGACCTCGGCGGTGACGCGGATGATGATCGAGGCTGATCTTCGGCGCGATCGGCGCGCCGAAGTGGTGGACAAGCTGGCGGCGAGCTACATCCTTCAGGGCGCACTGGATCGTCTGCGGAACAGCTAGCGTCGACGGTAGCGGTCGATACCGACAGCGAGAACGGCGCCAAGAAGAACCGAAGCGTCGATTCCAAGGGACGGCGTGGTCTGCGCCTTTGTGGTTACGCTCCGGGCAACGGCTCGGATGACTTCCAGTTGCCGCACACAAATGAGAGCGCTAGGCTAGCCGAGACATGGAGGATTTCATGAGCGAGTATCGTCCAAAATCTGGCGTCACCCCGTACATCAATGTCGATGGCGCACGCGAGGCGATTGCTTTCTACAAGCAGGCGTTCGGCGCGAAGAGCGCGAGCATGCCGGCGGAAGGTTCAGACAAGCTGATGCACGCGCAGATCGACATCAATGGCAGCCCGATATTTTTGTCGGACTTCTTCCCGGATTACGGGTTCAAGTCCGTGGCGGCGCAGGGCTTCAACCTTCACATCCACGTCGACGATGCGCAAATGTGGTGGGATCGAGCGGTAGGCGCGGGTTGCACAATCGCGCAGCCGCTAAAGACCGAATTCTGGGGCGACATCTACGGTCAGCTGATCGATCCCTTCGGCGTCACCTGGGCAATCGGACAGTCGGTGAAAGCCTAGGCGTCCCGCCACGCGCCAGGTTGCAGACCGTCCAGCGTCCAATCGCCGACTGACCAGCGCACCAGCCGGAGCGTCGGCACGCCGACGGCCGCCGTCATCCGACGCACCTGGCGATTGCGACCCTCGGTGATGGTCAGCCGGATCCAGCTGTCGGGCACGCTCTTGCGGAAGCGCACCGGGGGTCACGGTCCCACAGGGCGGGTGGTTCGATAACGGTAGCCTTGGCGGGGCGCGTCATGCCATCCTTGAGTTCGACGCCCTTGCGCAGCTGTGCCAACTGCGCAGGGTCCGGTATGCCCTCGACCTGCACCAGGTAGGTCTTTTCCTTGTTGAACTTGGGCGACGAAATCTGCGCCTGCAGGCGTCCGTCATCCGTCATTACCAGAAGGCCCTCGCTGTCCTTGTCGAGCCGGCCGGCCGCGTAGACGCCCGGCACCTTGATAAATTCGGCCAGGGTGCGATCTCCCGGCTCACCGGTGAATTGGGTGAGGACGCCATAGGGTTTGTTGAAGAGGATAAGGCGCGACATCATCGATCCGGAGGTGACTGGCTCTTTTGGGCGAGCCGGCTGCAAAAGAAAAGCTTGTCAGTGTCGAAACAGCGGCGCTCCATTCGTCGGGCAGCGAGAACCTGCGAGGAGGAGAGCTCCAAATGGAACGCAATTACGGTTGGGTGATCGTTGCGGCGGGGGCTGTGATCACCTGTCTTGCCATGGGCGCGATGTTCGCCCTGCCCGTTTATCTTCAGCCCATGGCCGATGACACCGGGTGGTCGCGCGCCGGCATTTCCGGAGCCATGACCGTCGGCTTCATCGTCATGGGCGTGGCCGGCTTCCTCTGGGGCACGTTGACCGACCGCATCGGCGCCCGCCCCGTCGTGCTGATCGCCGCGGTGATCCTGGGGCTCGGGCTCTTCGTTGCGAGCCGGGCCAACGACATCCTGGTCTTTCAGATCGCCTATGGCGGGCTGGTGGGTGCTGCAGGTGGTGCATTCTTTGCGCCGCTGATCGCAACGACGCTAGGATGGTTCGACAAGCATCGCAGCCTTGCCGTTTCGCTGGTGTCGCTCGGCGGCGGCATCGCGCCGATGATCATCACGCCGCTTGCGACCGTACTGATTGCGAATTACGGCTGGCGGCAATCGATGCTGATGACGGCCGTCGTCGCCACCGCCTTGATCATCCCGGCTGCCTTCCTGATCCGCCGCGCGCCTGCTGCCTTGGCGGAAGCGCCGAGCCCCGCCAGCGATGTGGTGCCCGCTGAACCAAGGCCCACCAATATGGGCGCGATCTTCCGCACTCCGCAGTTCTTCGTCCTGGCCGGCGTGTTCTTTCTTTGCTGCGCGGCTCATTCCGGACCGATCTTTCACACCGTTAGCTATGCCATGCTGTGCGGCGCCTCGGCGCTGGCGGCGGCGAGCATCTATAGTGTCGAGGGCGTCGCGGGGCTTTTCGGGCGCGTCTTCTTCGGACTTCTGGCCGACCGGATCGGCGTCAAACGCGTGATCGTTGGCGGCCTCGCGCTCCAGGCCATCGGCATCTACAGCTATATCTATGTCAGCCAGTTGCCGCATTTCTACTTGCTGGCCTTGGTGCTGGGGCTGGTTTATGGCGGCGTCATGCCGCTCTATTCGGTGCTGGCTCGCGACTATTTCGGACCCAATGTCATGGGGACGGTGCTGGGGGCATCACCATGACTTCATCGATCGGCATGGCTTTCGGTCCGGTGGGCGGCGGCTATCTCTATGACACCTTTGGCGACTACCACTGGCTCTATGTGGCTTCCGCCGGTGTCGGACTTGCCGGCGCGGCCCTGGCGCTGGCCTTCCCGCCCAAGACGCAGAGCGAACCGCCGGCAGATGCACTGCCGGCGTAAGCGGTAACAACGAGGTTTCCGATCAGGCGGGGTTGGCCACTGCGGCTGCCCCGCCATTTTCGTCGTCATCGTTGGCGCTATTGGCATAGGCGGCCGACAATTGCCTGTAGTAGCGTGAATTGAAGGCGAAGATCGTGACGATCAGGCCGATGAAGCCAGCCACGGTAAAGACCAGGGCGATACCCCGATCCGGTCCCGTGCCGAACCAGGAGCCGATGGCGTCGGCCCCTGCCCCATCGGTCATGAACGGAATGACCACGAACTGCGTCAGCGGCCCGATCAGGAATGCGGTAAGTGGTGAAGCCGATTGCTCGACCGATTGGGCAAAGCCGAAAACGCGGCCCTGGCGCTCCAGCGGCACGACCTTTTGCAGCGTCGTGTGCTCGGCCGCTTCCGCATAGGGCCCGAGCAGCATCCAGATGAAGCAGCCGAAGGCGAGCAGCCAGATGGAGGACTGCAGCGTGAAGACGCAGCAGACCGACCAGGTGATAACGTTGACGAGCAACAGCGTACGGATCGGGTTCTTGCCCAGCCCGGTCTTGGAAATGACGATGCCGCTGATGATGAACGCAGTGGAGAGGCCGCCGAACAACAGCCCCCAGACCTGCACCGAAACCAGCGACAGGCCATAGGCATCGAGCAGCGCCATGAAGACGCCACCAAGAAAATTGTTGAAGCAGGCAAACAGGATCAGCGCGAAGAGGCCCGGCACCGCGCCGATAATGCGGATCGTGCCGGCAAGGTCGACGCGCTTCGGTTCCGCCTTCTCACCGACAGCGGCCTCGGCTCGGCCCTCGTCGACTTTGACGAAGCTGAGATGAATGAAGACGAGAACGGTGAGGCTCAGCGAAAAAGCGAGCACGCCCAGAATGCCAACATAGGCGACGAGGAACCCCGAGATCACCGAGGTGGTGAGAAACCCGATGCCGGTGACCATGCCGACAAGGCCGTTCGCCTTGTCGCGCTCGCTTTCCGGGATCAGGATAGTGACAAGCGTCGCAAGGGCGATCGAGCGAATGTTTCCGGCAATGACGCCGAGCATCACCAGCAGGATGAAGCTCCAAAGGTATGGGCCATAGGGGTTGGTGAAGCCGCCTTCCGGTTCGAGCAGAACCATGACAAGGCTGAGTGCGTAAAATACAGCCGAGACGACGCTCGAGCCCATCATCACCAGGCGTTTGGAATTATGGTCGACGATCGAGCCGAGCCAGATGCCGAGTGCTGCGGTCAGCACGAGGTAAACGCCGGCGATCATACCCGTGGCGAACACCGATTCGGTTTCGATGAAGACCCAGAAGGTGACGGCGAACCACACTGTGTAGTTGGTGATATTAGCGACGAGGTTGTTCGCAAGAAGATGGTGAAATGGCTTCATGGTCGTTTCCTTCCGCGCGCAGGCGCATGAGCCTAAGCGGGTGCGGGCTGATGCTCAATCGATAGCTGCTGACGATGACAGGAGATGTCAGCTTCATCGGGTTTCACCGCCTCGACGAAGCGCTCGTCGTGGCTTCGACATGGCACCCCTGCGCAAAGATGCGCGCGATCTTCACACTGCGTAAACCATAAGCTCGCAGGCTGAGGGCATCCTTGAAGATCGGAGACTTTCGCATGCACGATGAAATTCAGCGCCGCGCCTATGCTCTTTGGGATGCCGATGGGCGTCCTCATGGCCAAGACCAGGCCTATTGGTTCAAGGCTGCCGCCGAGCTTGCTTCAGCTGCCGCAAAGACCATTGCCCAGCCGCGCAAGCGCGCGCCTCGCGCCAAGAAAGCTGCCTAATGTGACTGGCCGGGGTGACCCGGCCTACCACATGCGCGGCCAATAGATGTCGTCGGCAAAGTTCGTTGGGATCGGCGACATGCGCGAAAGAGCTGCCGACGCCAGATCGATCTGCCGGCAAAGCTGCACCAGGCGATCGGGAAGCGGGACGCCGCTGACAAATTCGCGCAACTGCCATTCGTCGATCGCCAGACCCTGTTTACGGCGCCGCGCTTCCTGCTCGACATCGGCCTGCATGACGACGCGAACGGGCTCGCGACGCGGCGGGACTTCGCTCCAATCCAAACTGTCTTCAACTCGGGCAAAACGCATACTGGCCGTCCATGCACCGCCTTCTGCGGTGAAGCGATTAGAATGGTCATGACAAGGTTACCGAAGCGCAAACAAGGGCTTGGCCGGTAGCCAAGTCATGGTAGTTTCCCCCATGACCATTATTTACCTCATGGCCGCGGAGGCCGAGTACGGGCCACACCTGCGGGCGCGCATCCGTCCGACCATTATTGGCGTGGGCCCGGTGGAGGCGGCGGTCAACGCAACCCGCGCGCTTGCGGCCTGCCAGGGAGAATTGCCGAGGCTGGTGGTGTCGCTCGGTTCGGCAGGGTCGCGGGTGTTGACGCAATGCGACGTCTATCAGGCAATCTCGGTGTCTTATCGAGACATGGATGCGTCGGCCTTGGGCTTTGCAAGGGGCGAAACGCCATTCACGGGTCTGCCGGCGACGCTTCCGCTGGAGCCGTTAGTGTCCGGGCTGGACGGGGCGACACTTTCTACCGGTGCGAATGTCGTTTCGGGAGCGGCCTATGATCGCATCGAGGAAGACATGGTCGATATGGAAACCTGGGCCGTGCTGCGGGCCTGCATGGCGTTCGATGTTCCGCTGCTGGCGCTGCGCGGCATCTCCGATGGCAAGGAAGAACTGACCGGCATGGCGAGTTGGACGCAATACCTGCACATCATCGACGAAAAGCTGGCCGAGGTCGTGGACCTGATCGAAAAAGCCTACGGCTGATTTTGCCGATTGCGCTTGTCACGCCGACCACGCTGCCAAGTCGTCCACTTGCGTCCGCCGCGAACGATGGCGGTGTTGACGGGCGCCTGCAGGAAGATCAGGTCAAGCGCCAGTAGCAGCAGGCCCAGAGGCAGCATCCAGATGCCGAGGACCGGCAAGAAGCTGAAAATGCCACCGAGCACGAGCAGGATGCCGAGTGGAATACGCACCAGCCGCGCTTCGGGGCGCCTCATCCAGTTAAGCCAACCGGCAACCACGGGAGGCACGCGTTTTTCCAGCTTGTCGAACAACCGGTTCAAACGGTCGGCACTTTTGCTCATTGGCACCTCCAAGAGCCTAGAAATGGCGCGTGACGAAAACGCTTCAAGAGGGCGCGGGAACTTGCCGAGATTTATTTCCGTTTAGCTGAAAATCGGAGCGTCACATGAACATAGATCAATTGTTGTCCCAGCTTACCGGCCGGCGGCAAGAAAGCCCGTTGGAAGCGCGACTGCGCGAGTTGCGTCGCGAGATCAGCCGCGTCAGCGAAGCCGTGTCCCATCAGGCGGGCCACACAGCCCATGACTGGGGCAAGCAGGCAAGCCATACGGCCAATGACTGGGGCCGCACCGCCGGAACCGCCGCCACCGACTGGAGCCGATCGGCCGGCCATGCCGCCGACGACTGGAGCCACAAGGCAGGCGATCTGGCCAGCGAATGGGGCGACGAGCTTACCGTACTCGGCCGCGAGGCCGCACGGCGTGGGGCCGAGATCGCTGAATTTGCAGCCTACAAGGCTGGCCGCAGTGCCAAGGCGCTGCGAAGCGATCCGCTGCCGGCTATCGTCATCATCGGCACCGCCCTGCTTGCCGCGCAGCTGTTCAAGCGCCGGTAAGACTTCATTCACCCTGCGGCTCAGGGCTTCCTTAAGCCTGTGCAGGCATTTTCGGGACAAGCGGCGTTTTCGCCACAGCCCGGAGTGCCTGCATGTTTTTGTCCGCCAGATCGATCATCCGCTTCGCAGCACTGGCCGTTGCGGCCACGAGCTTGGGCGGGTGCTCCTTCCTGGGCATGAACTTCGCCATGAACCAGATGAGCGAAAAAGAGTGCCTGATGCGGGCGATGTATTTCGAGTCGAACCGCTCGAGCGCGGAGGGAATGCTCGCCGTTGGCACCGTGGTGATGAACCGCATGCATGACAGCCGCTATCCGAAAACCGTTTGCGGTGTGGTCGGGCAGAAAAACCAGTTTGCGCAGGGCGTGCTGAGCAAGCCCATGACGGATAGCGGTGCCGTGCTTGCCTCGCAGGTTGCTGATCAGGTCATGCGGGGGCAGCGCCACCCCGGCGTGCAGAATGCTCAGCATTTCCACACAGCCGGGCTGCGCTTTCCCTACAACAATATGTTCTATGTCCTTGAAGCGGGCGGCAACGAGTTTTACGAGAAGCGCTCGGTACGCTAGGCGCTAAAAGTCGCCGCCCATATCGAAGTCGCCGCCGTCCCCACCGAAATCGCCGCTACTATCGTCCATGGTGTCATCGGCTCCAGTGTCTTGCGGCTCCTCCGCGGGAAGCTCCCCGGCTTCAGCCGGCGTGCTGAACATGCCGGCGATCGCTGACCCAAGCAGCACACCACCGGTCACACCCAGCGCGGTCTGCGCGGCGCCAGCCAGAAAACCACCGCCGCCAGGTTGTCCGCCCCAGGGTCCTCGACGGCCCTCTACAGGCGCCTGCTGCGGCTGCTGGTATTGCCGTGCCGGTTGACGGCGTTGTTCGTCATTGTTGCCGCCGCCGAAAATGCTGTCGAGAAAGCCGCCGCGACCTCGCTCCTGTCGCTGTTCGGCCTGCTCGAGCTGCGCCTGCTGCTCGCGCAACGCTGCTTCCTGGACGATGATGGTCTGCGCCATGAAATAGGCGGCGCCGGGATTTTGCCGAAGCTTTTCGCGGATCAGCGCTTCGGCTTCTTCGTCTCTCGGCGCGCTGTTGCGCTCGACGTTTTCAAGGCGATCGAAGAGGTCTTCGATGGCGCGCTGGTCTTCCTGTCTCATCATTGGCCTTCTCCCTTGCTGTTGCTACGACATGGGAACGCCATTGACCGCGTGCAAGTTCAGCGACCCGTTTGACGCAGCACGTAGCCGATGACGACGGCGACCGCTTCGTAGAGTTCGAGTGGGATAGTGTCGTCCAGATCGACGCCGCTGAGGGCTTCGGCCAGCATTGGATTGGTCTCGATGATCACGCCGTTTTCTTCCGCTAGTGCCACGATCCGGTCGGCCACGAGTCCCCTGCCCTTGGCCACGACCTTGGGCGCCTCGCGCGAGCCTTTTTCATAGGTGAGCGCGACGGCAAGAGCACGAGCCTTGGCGGTGTCATCGCTCATCGGCTTTCGTCCAGGATATGCTGTGTCGCGCGATTCGCCGCCGCGGGTGGAGCGCCGTTGCGCACCAGGACGGAGCCGGGCTGTAGCCCGACTGCCAGGAGGTCCTGTCGCAAACCCGCAAGATTGCCGGTCAGCAGCGATGCCGTGTGCGGATCGTCAGCCCAGATCATGACGCCCGTCGAAGCTCCCCGTTGAGCGATCTGTGCGCTCACCTCGCCCGTGTCGCCAAGGTGGATGGCAAAGCGCATCTGCCAGCCGCGCTCACTCGCCTCAGCAGCGGCGTTTTCGGCATCCCGGTGAATCTGGATGTGCAGGAGATGCTGTTGGCCCGCAATGACTGTGGGCAGGTCAAGGCTCCACTGCGCGTCGTGTGTCTGACCCTCCTCGGGCAAGGAAGCGCTCTGGTGAAGGCGCAACCGTGAAAGGGCGCCTTCAGTTCGCTCCTGCAGCACCTTTCCCGCCTTGATGGGGTCATCGGGAAGGTCGGGTGCCGGTGCATCCGCAGAGCGAGCTCTAGGCGAAGTCCCTCTGAGCGGCGGCGGCAAGGTCGACAAACGACTCTGATGTGTCGGCGGGCCCAGCCAAGCCATCAGACTTTTTGCAAGCCAAGCAGCGTCGCCTTCAGGTCGGTGGCGGCCGAAGGAGCCTGTCCTGCAGCAAGCTTGGCTTCCTGGAAGAGACCCGAATTCAGGATCGCCTGCTTGACGGCGGCTCCGTTTAATTTGCCGCTGTTGAGCTGGAGTTGGTGCGCGATTATTTGCTGGGCTGCCTGCAGAACCGGCTCCGGTAGCGCCGTCTTTCCCGCGGCAGCGGTCAGCGCCGAGGTCAGCCCAACAATGCTGTCCTGTGCGCCCAGCGCCTGTTGGATCATCTGCGCCAAAGCTGTTTGCCGCGATGATGCAGGTGCCGCGCTTTGAACAGGCTGGGCGGGTGAGGCCGCCGTGTTGGGCGCGAGCGCCTTGCCCGTGGTAAGTTGAACGGGCGGAAGGCGCGAGGAGATGCTCATCTGCGCGCCCGGCTCTAGATCGGCAGCGTCCAGTTGAAGACGTTGGAGATCACGAAGAGCGCGCTCCACAACAGCGCCAGCACGACCCCCAGACGATCAGCACCGCCACGATGGAGCAGATGACGCCGATGCTAACCCAGAGCCCGTCGCGCTCCAGCACGCCCAGCGCCAGCACGCAGATGGTGAAAGCCGGCAGCATGTTGCCCAGCGGGATCGGCAGAAACAGGATGATCGAAAGCAGAAGGCAGATCGCGCCCACCACATACTCCATCGGCGGGCGCGCCAAAAAGCTCAAACGCGGCCGCATCAGCCGCTCGGCACGCGCCAGCCAGGGGGCGGTAAGACTCACAACCTTTTCGAACTCGCCGCGCGACAAAGAGCGATTCGTGATGATCTTGGGCAGCCATGGCCGCTGTCCGAGCATCATCTGGAAAGACAGGAAAATCAGCGGTGCGCCAAGCACGGCGGAAACGCCGGGCGGCACCGGTATGGCATTGGGGATGGCGAAGATGAACATGAGCGCGCCGACGGCACGATGTTCGAGCGCCTGCAGCAGATAGCCGATCGAAATCCGGTCGCGCTGCGTATCCGAGGCGATGGCCGTCAAAATATCGGAAAGCCGTTCCGCCGGTTCATCGGGCGCAAAACCAATCGGCGCAGAAGATGCGCTTAGTTCATTCGTCTCGCTTGCGTCTGCCATTGCCACCCCACCACCGCATGACGAGCAGCGGTGCATTGCAGGAGATTACACCTAGTGCGGGCGGATGTCGGTATACTTTTTCGTGGCCGGCTTGCCGCGGAAGGTGACCCAGAAGAAGTTGAGCGTGTAAGTACCGGCGGTGCGGAACACGCCCTCTTGTTCAAGCCGCCTTCCGGAGGTCATCATCTTGAGCGCAAAGGTCCATTTGACCTTGCCGACCTTGCTCAGGCGCACCGCGACGTCGGTATCCTCGCCGAAGAAGTCGATGCTGCGGTCATAGCCGCCTACCGAAGCCCAGGCCTCGCGACGGAACACGAAATTTCCGCCCTGCACCACCGAGCCCACGCGCAGGATGAAGCGGTTGAGCACGTAAATCAGCCAGGTCAGCCCATAGAACATGCCGATCAACAGCCGATTATGCGGCTTCATGTCGTAGTAGACGTAGGGACCGCTGAGGCAGACGAGCTTGGGATCCTTGCCGAACTCGCTCAGCACTGTATCCAGCCAGCCTTCGGGCACGATCGTGTCGCTGTCGATATTAGCGACCAGCTCATAGCCTTCGCTGGCGGCAAAGCCGGCATCGCGGGCGTTCACAAGACCCTTCTTGGGCTCGTCGACGACGCGCACGCCGGCAAAGCTGCGGGCGATCTCACCGGTCCGGTCCTTGGAGGCGTTGTTGACGACGATCACGTCCGCATCGGCGCCGGAGCGCTTGATCTCGGCCAAGACCGAGGTCAGGCATTTGCCGATCAGCGCTTCTTCGTTATACGCCGGAATGACGAAAGCAAGCTTCATGCGGTCCCCTTGCCGATGCGATCCCGGCGCGTCCTGGCGCTGCACATAGCGCGGTCGCCGTTGCGCGGCAACACCGCCTCAGCCGATGAAATCCGACTTGCCCAGCGGCACGCCATTGTGGCGTAGGATGTCATAGGCCGTGGTGACGTGGAAATAAAAGTTCGGCATGGCGCGCTGGTTCACGTAATCGAGGCCGCTGAGCGTCACCTCGCCGGTGCGGGTCTTGAGCGTCACCTCGCGCGTCTCGCTGCCCTGCATAGCCTCTGGCGTGATCGTGACGAGAAGATCGAGCGCCTTCTGCACGCGGGCCCGCAGTTCGTCGAAGGTCTTTTCTTCGTCCGGCCATGACGGCACGGGCTGCCCAGCCAGGCGGCTGACGCAGCCTTTGACGTGATCGGTCGCGATCATCACCTGCCCGCGAAACGGGATCATGTCCGGCGCAAGCCGCGCATCTGCAAGCGCCTCGGTCGAGTACTTGCGTGCAGCCGCATCGGCCTCCGCCTTGTCGAGAAAGACCAAGAGATTGGCCAGCATGCGGGTGAACACCGGCAACGTGACGTCGTAAAGCGACAGGCTCATAGAAGATCCTTCAGCGAGAGCGCGGAACGGTCCATCATCTGTCTCGTTTCTCTGCGACTCGCAGATTGGACTTCATGTCGGACACTCTTAAATCATCGGCAAAGAGCGATAAAGGCCGCAGCTGGTTCGACCATCTCCGATCGAAGCTCCGAATTCTCTACCATGGTCAATCCGCAGGTGCACTGCGCTTCCAGGCAACGATCCTGATCGTCGATCTCGCGATTATTGCTTTCTTCATCGCCTCGCCATTGATCCGGGACACAGAAACCTTCCTTTGGGTCGACTACTCCATTGCCGCCATACTGGCGTTGGATCTGGTCGCTCGAGGCCTGGCAACAAGCCACCCCATGCGCTGGTTGCGTCAAATGCCGGTCCTGATCGACATAGTCATTCTGGCGACGCTGCTCTTTCCCACCTTTTTCTTTAACTTTGGCTTCCTGCGCATCTTGCGCCTCTGGACGCTAACGCGAACGAGCCTCGTTTGGCGACCTTTGGAAAAGAGAGGGCTTGCGTCTAATCGCGATACCATACAGGCGGTCATCAACCTGCTGGTCTTCATCTTCGTCGTCACCGGCTTCGTCTACACCGCCTTCACAGGGCGCGAAGGCATCGACGGTTATGTCGACGCGCTCTACTTCACTGTCACAACGATGACGACGACCGGTTTCGGCGACATCACCCTGCCCGGAACCTTCGGTAAACTGGTGTCGATCGTCATCATGATCATCGGCATTTCGCTCTTCGTTCGCTTGGCGCAGCTGATCTTCCGCCCCAACAAGATCACGTTCCCTTGCCCGCAATGCGGCCTCTCGCGCCACGAGCCTGATGCCGTTCATTGCAAAGCCTGCGGGCACCTGCTCAACATTCCCGACGAGGGCCAGGGCTAAGCGCGACCGGCGAGCGGCAGCTTGACCCGGAAGCACGCCCCGGGAAGCTTGCCGGGCACGAGTTCAAGCGTGCCATCCATTCGGGCAACGATTTGGCGGCTGATCGCAAGGCCAAGTCCCGCCCCGCCCTGGTCGCCACTGCCGGAAACGCCGCGCCAGAACTTTTCGAAGATAAGCTTGCCTTCGCTTTTGCTTATCCCCGGACCGTTGTCGGCGATATCCACGACATAGCTGCCGCTGCGCAGCGCAGAGCTGATCCGCACCACTGGATCGGCAGCATCGTTGTATTTAACGGCATTAGAAATGAGGTTGATGAAGACCTGGCAGAGCCTGTCGGCATCGCCGTCGACCATTGTCGCCCCCGCCCTCTTGCCTGTATCGACCCGCATTCCCTTTTGTCGAAGCAGCGCGTCGCAAACGAGTATGGCGCGGTCGAGGGCTGCCTCGGCGTCAAACGGCGCTGCCTGCCAATTGCGCTCGCCTCGTTCGAGAGCACTAAGATCAAGGATCTCATCGAGTAGCTTGGTGAGCCTCAGGCTCTCCTGGTGAATAGTCGAGACAAAGCGCTGCCGCTGGCCTTGGTCCAAGTCATCAGGCTCGAGCAGGATTTCGGAAAACGACCGGATGGACGTCATCGGCGTGCGCACTTCGTGGCTGACCTGGCTCAGAAATTCGTCCTTCTGGCTGTCGAGTTCGCGCAACTGCGCATTGGCGTCCTCGAGCTTGCGTGCGGTCAGGCGCAATTCGGCGGAGGTCCGCTCGAGCTGCTGGGAATATTCGATGGCCTGCTGGGTCTCGTCGGCCATCTGCATCATTTCTTCTAGCGACACGTCGCTTCCCGCCACAACCTTGGACAGCATGACATGGGCCGATGCGGCGCCAATCGAGCCCGCGAGTTCGCGCTCCAGTCGGCCGATAAAATGCGGCGTCGGATCGAGCACGGCCGGGTCGACACCAGTCTCCAGCGCTTCCGCTTCGAACAAGGCAGCCGCCCGTCGCTCGCCCAGCACGCGTTCGGCGATGAAATAGAGGTCGTTGGCCGTGGCAGAGCCGCGAACGAAATTGTGCTGCGGCGTCGAGCGGCGGAACACATCGACAAAAGCATTGGCCTGGATGCGCTCGAGCGCCGATGGCGTCGTGAGCAACGAGCCAAGCGTCAGGATCAGCACATTGGCGGAAAGGCTCCAGAACGCGGCGTGAGCCAGCGGATCCCAGCCTCCGAGCCCAAACATGGCCTCCGGCCGTAGCCACGAAATGCCCCATGGCCCGGCCTGCAACAGGTCCGACACTGCTGGAGAGACCGATTCGAACGAAGGCAGAAAGCAGCACCAGGCCCAGGCGATGAAACCGACGAGGATCGCCGCCGAAACAGCCTTCAGCGATGCATCGCGCCAGAAGATCGCTGCGAGCAGCGCCGGGAAAAATTGAGCAATGGCGGTGAAGGAGATCAGCCCGATCGGCGCCAGAGCGTCTGAGTCCCGCGTGAAGAAGAAGTAGAAGAAACCGAGCGACAGGATCAGCACGATGGAGATGCGGCGGGCGGTCAGCAGCAGGCGGCTCACCCCCTGCCCCTCGCCCCCTGCGGCGCCGCACTGAAGCGCAGGACCAGCGGCATGATGATGTGGTTTGAAACCATGATCGAGAGCGCGATCGATTCCAGAATGATCATCGAGGTCGCCGAGGAAAAACCGCCGATAAAAGCAAAGAGCGCCAGGCCATTCTGCCCGGCGGCCAGAGGCACGGTCAGCGCGAACATGTCCGGGTTCGATCCCGCCGGCATCACGGTCAGCCCGTAGATGGCGATCGGCAGGATGAAAACGCTCATCAGCATCATGTAGGCTGGAAAAGCCCAGCCGGCGACGCGCAGATGGTTCTCGTCGGAGTTTTCGACCACGGTCACCTGGAACTGGCGTGGCAGGCAGACGATCGCAGCGATCGAGAGCACCAGCGTGGTGATCCAACGGCTGTCAAAGCTCGAGCTTGTGTCGACGGCGATGCCCTGCTCCGCTGCACGGCTGAAGATGGCTTCGAAGCCACCGCCGATGAAGACAACGAAAACGCCGACTGCCACGAGCGCGGCCAGCTTCACCACGGCTTCAAAGGCGATGGCGGCGACGACGCCGTGATGCTGTTCCTTGGCATCCACATGTCTTGTGCCGAAAAGGATAGTGAAGAGCGCCATGCCTGCGGCCACGCCGAAGGCAAGGCCAACATCGTCGATACCTGCAAGCCTTCCCTGGCCAAATTCTGAAAAGCCGGCAATGGCCTGGATCGACGACGTGACGGCTTTGAGCTGCAGTGCGATGTAGGGTGCGATACCGACGACCGCAATGCAGGTGACGAGCACGCCGAGGCGGCTGGATTTGCCGAAGCGCGAGGACAGGAGGTCGGCAACGGAGGTGATGCGATGGAGGTGGCTTATGCGGACCAACCGTCGCAGCAGAAAGTACCAGCCGACGAAGACCAGCGTTGGGCCGAGATAGATGGTGAGGAATTCAAGGCCGCTGCGGGCTGCGTTTCCGACCGCGCCATAAAAGGTCCAACTGGTGCAATAGACCGATATCGATAGCGTATAGACCGCGGGCGAGTTGAGCCAAGATCGGGGATTGGCGCGCGCACGCCGGTCGCCGAAATAGGCCGCCACGAACAGGAGGCACACATAGCCAATTGCTGTGGCGATGACGAAATCTGCCGACAGCATCTATCCTTCATCCTCGGCGCGATCTGGCTCAAGCCGCGCCGTTAGCGCCGCCGTCCCGCCGATCAGCGCCAACCAGACACCGAAGAGGTAGAAGACGATCTGCGGAATGCCGAAGACTGTGCTATCGCGGTTGAAGATGTAGACCACGGGCGGCAGCAGCAGCAGCAGCCCCGCTGCCGTGAGCAGGAACATACCGCCGACGAGCCTGCGACGGTCATGCATTTCAGCCCAGCAGCCGCCGCACGGCCTCGACGACCTCGGCATTGGAATAGGGCTTGGTGACGAAGCCGCTGGCCCCAAGGTCTTCCGCCACGCGCCGATCCTGCTGCTGGCCCTTGGCGGTGAGGATCAGCACCGGCATGTCGCGTGTCGCCGCATCGGCGCGCAATTGCTTGAGCACATCGAAGCCGCTTGCCTTGGGCAGCATGACGTCGAGCACCACCATGCGTGGCTGCAGGCGTCGCGCCTGTTCGAGCGCGGCTGCGCCGTCGGTCACCGCTTCTATGCTCCAGCCGGCGCGCCGCAAGATGAAGTCGAGCGATTCCATGATGCTCGGCTCGTCCTCGGCAATAAGGATGTCGATCGGCAATGTCTCCCCCAGTGCAAGCGGTCTCCCCTCCGCCAGCGCAAGCAATAGAACCCAATCAGCTCAAATCGCCAAGACCGAATTCTTTGGGAAGGAGCGGCAGGCGCGTCACCGAGGCTTCGCCGCCGGGCGTCAGCATTTCCTCCTGGCGTGCAGGACAGGCGCGACGTGGACACAGACGGCAACTTGGGCCAACCGGAACGTCGGCACTCTGATCCATCAGATCGAGCCCGGAGCCATAGACGGTGCGATCGGCGTGTCGGACGTCACAGGCCAGCATGATGGAGATAAGGTTCGGCTGCGCGCGATAGGAACCCGGCCGGTGCTGCAGCGACCGCGCAAGGAACAGATAGCGCGAGCCGTCGGAGAACTGCACCACCTGACGTATGATGGAGTCGGGTTGGCGGAAGGCAGCATAAATCGCCCAAAGCGGACAGGCGTGGCCGGAATTCGGCAGCAACAGTCCAGGCAGCGGGAAATGCTTGGTGAGGCGACCGGCAGGATCGGAGCGCAGGAAGCCAAACGGGATGCCCTCTGCCCCCGGGCGCCGCAGTGACACGAGCCTCTGCGCCACCTGTTCGAAGCTGCCGCCAAATCTTTCTCGCAACTGGTCGATGTCATAGGCAACAGCTTCAGCCGCAGACAAAAATGACGCGTAGGGAAAAACCATGGCGCCCGCGAGGTAAGACGCCAAGGCTCGCGCTGCGAGGCGTCGCGACGCCGGGTTGCTCAGCACTGCGCTGTCGAGCACATCGCGCATCCCATCGGCGGCAGACAGTTCGCCGAGCAATCGTGCCAACTGGAACTGCCGAGTGGCCAGCGTCGTCGTGCCCTGAAACCACATAGTGCGGCTCTCGGCATCGAAGCGATACTGGCCCGGAAAATCCGGAACGGTCGGGCGTCCCCCGACCTGGGTCACGATGCCGAACTGCCGCCCCAGCACCTCCACCAGCACAGCTGGTCCGAAACTCCCATGTGCTTCGACGCTATGCCGGAGATCGTCGGCAGCGGCCTCCAACTGCGGAAAGTAGTTTTGCCGCTCGATGATGAGATCGTCGATCTCGCGCAGGGTCGACACGGTCTTTGCCGCCTGACTGGTAACCTCGAACTGACCGATCAGACTGCGCGCCACGTCGCTCAGCACGCGCGCCTCCCGGCCGATCGCCCTCAAGAATTTTTGCCGCTCGTCTTCCCCAAGATCGGACACATCCTCGAGGATTTCCGCGCTCGACCGCACGGCGGTGATGCCCGAGAGGATTTGATGCAGCATCTGGTTCAGCAGTGGATCGGACCTCAGCCGATGGGCATAAGCATCGGCGCTACTGCGGGCATCGACATAGGCCCGGTGCATGCGCGCGATGGCCATGGCACTTGCCGGATATTGCGCTACCACCTGCCGCCGCTCTTCGTGCTGGAACGGCAGCGACTCGATCATCGGATCGGCATAGGCCTCTTCGAGATCTTGCAGCAGCTTTTGTTCATCCGAGCCGTCCAGGCTGTTGACCTCGATGCCCAGATGCTGCGCCACCCGCTGCAGCAAAGCACCGCCAATATCACGCTTATTGTTCTCGATAAGGTTCAAATAGGATGGCGAAATGCCAACCAGCCGGGCCAGTTCCGCCTGCGAAATCCTGAGCGATTTCCGCCTGTTGCTGATGCGAAAGCCAATCGGCGCACGCATGCTTCACCCTCTCCCATGTCAATGAATTGACGCCTCCACATCAATCCGAGATCAAGAATTTACAGAATTTTCGTTGTTTAACAATGGTCTATTGCCCGCCTTTTCAAATGCATCGAATACTGGACGCGCGGTGAGCCACTGGCAAAGCATCAGCAGCCCCGCGCCAAAGGAGGAAATCGATGACACTTTCCACGCGCGGCCCGACCCGCCGCAGGGTTCTGCAAACCGGCATGGCCGGCATTATCGGCTCGGGCATCGCGCCCATGATTTTCACCAAGGGTGCCTGGGCGCAGGAGTTCTGCAACAACCCCACCGGCGACACCGTCACCTTCGGACTTAATCTCCCACTGACAGGCACTTACGCCGAGGAAGGCGCCGACGAACAAAAGGCCTACGAGCTCGCGATCGCCCACCTCAATGGCGAAGGCGACGGTGGCCTCCTCAACGTGCTGCAGCCGTCAGCGCTCAAGGGCAATGGCATCTTAGGCAAGAAGGTCGCCTTCGTTTCTTCCGATAGCCAGACCAAGTCAGACGTCGCCCGCGCCGGCGCCACTCGCATGATCGAGCGCGATGGCGCCATCATGATCACCGGCGGCTCGTCCTCCGGCGAAGCCATCGCCGTGCAGGGCCTTTGCCAGGAAATGGGCGTCATCTTCATGGCCGGCCTCACCCATTCCAATGACACGACCGGCAAGGACAAGCGCCGCTACGGCTTCCGCCACTTCTTCAACGCCTACCAGTCCGGCATCGGCCTCGCGCCCGTTCTTGGCCAGGAATATGGCAGCGACCGCGTCGCCTATCACCTGACCGCCGACTATACTTGGGGCTGGACCCAGGAAGAATCGATGAAGAATGCCACCGAAGCGCTCGGCTGGCAGACTGCCGCAGCGGTTCGCACGCCCCTGGGCGCGACCGACTATTCGCAGTACCTGACGCCGATCCTCAACTCCGGCGCCGACGTGCTGATCCTCAACCATTACGGCCTCGATATGGTCAACTCGCTGACCCAGGCCGTGCAGTTCGGCATGCGCGACCGCCAGGCCAACGGCAAAGACTTCCAGATCGTCACCCCGCTCATTTCGGAGCTCATGGCAAAGGGCGCCGGCGAAAGCGTCAAGGGCATCTTTGGCACCTCGAACTGGCACTGGAACCTGCAAGACGCCGGCTCCCAGGCTTTTACCAAGTCCTTCGGCGCCGCCTACGGTTCTCCGCCGTCGCAGGCTGCGCACACCGCCTATGTCCAGGCGCTGCTTTATGCCGATGCCGTGGAACGCGCCGGCACCTTCTACCCGCCCGAAGTCATCAAGGCGCTGGAAGGCCATGAGTTCGACGGCATGGGCAATGGCCCAACCATTTACCGCGCCGAAGATCACCAGTGCATCAAGAAGGTGCTTGTGGTGCAGGGTAACGAGAGTCCGACCAGCGAGTTCGACGTCCTCAACGTGGTCCAGGAAATCGACCGCGATACGGTCACCTACGATCCGGCCATTTTCGGCGGCGACCTAGGCCCGGCAGAACCCGTGCCGATGTGCGCATAACGCCGGTTCTTTGAACCAGCCCTATCAATAGACCTCATCCTGAGCCCGTCAAAGGGTGGGGTCGTGCCTCCAGAGCCTGCCGTACCACGCCTCGTGGTTCGACAGGCTCACCATGAGGCTACTGGATGCTCGATTCCCTGGAGCCCCTATGTTCGACGTTATCTTTCTTCAATTTCTGAACGGGCTCGACAAAGGCGCCGCCTATGCCCTGATCGCTCTTGGACTGACCTTGGTCTTCGGCACGCTGGGCGTCGTCAACTTTGCCCATGGCGCGCTCTTCATGCTTGGCGCCTTTTGTGCGGTCACGGTGCGCATGCTGCTCACCATGGAAACGGTGACCATCGATCCCGAACAGCTTTCGCCGTGGGGATCGCCGCTCGAAATCCGGGAGCCGCTGGTGCAAGCCTGGCTCGGCGATTTTGGTGCGGTCCTCGTCAATTATTCCGTCCCGCTCTCGATCCTGATCACCATCCCGATCATGCTCTTGGTGGGCATCGCGCTTGAGCGCGGCATCATCAAGCACTTCTACAAGCGCCCGCATGCCGAGCAGATCCTCGTGACCTTCGGCCTCGCCATCGTGGCGCAGGAAGTCATCAAGTCCGTCTTCGGACCCAATCCCATTCCTCAGCCCATGCCGACCGACCTGCGGGGCGCAGCCGATATCGGCGCTTTCCTCGGCATGCAGGCAAACATAATCACCTACCCGATCTGGCGCCTGATCTATTTCGTCTTCGCTGCGGTCGTCATCGGCGGCGTCTTCGCCTTCCTGCAATTCACGACGTTCGGCATGGTGGTACGCGCCGGCATGGCGGACCGGGAAACGGTTGGTCTCCTCGGCATCAATATCGATCGCCGCTTCACCATCATGTTTGGGCTCGCGGCGGTCGTCGCCGGCATGGCAGGCGTCATGTATACGCCGCTGCTGCCGCCCAATTACCACCTCGGCATGGACTTCCTGGTCCTCAGCTTCGTCGTGGTCGTGGTGGGCGGCATGGGCTCGCTGCCGGGCGCCGTGGCGGCAGGTTTCCTCCTTGGCATCCTCCAGTCCTTCGCCTCGATGAACCAGGTCAAGGCCATCGTCCCGGGCATCGACCAGATCATCATCTACCTGGTCGCCGTCATCATTCTTCTCGTTCGTCCGCGAGGCCTCTTCGGTCGCCGTGGGGTCATGGAGGCCTAAGATGACCAATTTGATGTCCCGTAACGACCTGCTGCTGTTTGCCGGTTTTACCCTGGTCGTCCTCACCATGCCGATCTGGCTGGCGCCCTTTGGCGCCGGCTACCCGGACCTGCTGCAGCGTTTCATGATCTTCGGCATCTTTGCCGTCGGCTTCAACATCCTCTTTGGCCTCACCGGCTATCTGAGCTTCGGCCACGCAGCCTTCTTCGGCGTCGGGTCCTATGCCGCCGTTTGGTCGTTCAAGCTGCTGACGCTCGATGCCATTCCGGCGATCCTTTTCGCCGTGATCATTTCCGGGCTCTTTGCTCTCGTCATCGGCTATCTCTGCCTCCGCCGCTCCGGCATCTATTTCTCGATCCTGACGCTCGCTTTCGCGCAGATGAGCTACAATCTGGCCTATTCGGTTTTGACGCCGATCACCAATGGCGAGACCGGGCTGCAGCTGACCCTCAACGATCCGCGCAGCCTCGACGCCGTTCTCGGCCAGAGCGTTGCCGGCCAGCCGGTACCCAATCTTCTGGGCCAGCCGCTCTCGGGCTATGCCGGCTTCTACTTCTGCGCCGGCTTCCTGATCCTCGCCTTTTTCCTTGCGCAGCGCATTGCCGGTTCGCCCTTCGGCATGATGCTCAAGGCCATCAAGTCGAACCAGACGCGCATGCAGTTCACGGGCTTCAACACGCGGCCCTACGCGCTCTCCGCCTTTGTCATTTCCGGCATGTATGCGGGTCTGGCCGGTGCGCTCCTTGCCGTCACCGATCCGCTTGCCGGCGCCGAGCGCATGCAATGGACCGCCTCGGGTGAGGTCGTGCTGATGACCATTCTCGGTGGTGTGGGTACGCTGATCGGGCCGGTCATCGGTGCCTGGCTGATCAAGTATTTCGAGAACATCCTTTCGGCGCTCAACGACCAGATCCTCGCCCGCTTCTGGAGCTTCCTTCCTGACGGTGCAGCAGACACGATGGTTGCCATCACCGGCAAGTTCGTGGGCGATGGATGGTTCCTGACGCTTGGCCTCGTCTTCGTCATCGTCGTGATTTTCCTGCCTGGTGGCATCATGGAAGGCGTGCGGAGGATCGCGGGCATGTTCCGGCGCCGCTCCGGCAGCTCTCCCGCCACCCGCACGCAGCCGGCAGAATAAGGATCCTCGCGATGACCAATCCAAACGTCGTCCTTCACGTCGCTGACGTCCACAAGCGCTTCGGGGGACTTCATGCCCTGGCCGACATCGATCTTCAGGTCGAAGAAGGCAAGACCCATGCAATCATCGGGCCAAATGGCGCCGGCAAGTCGACGCTGCTCAATGTGATCATCGGCAAGCTGGCACCGTCGAGTGGTCAGGTCGTGTTCGATGGGGCTGTGCTGACGGGGCGGAAGCCGTTTCAGATCAACCAGCTCGGCATTGCCCGCGTGTTCCAGACGCCGGAAATTTTTGCCGACCTCAGCGTGCTGCACAATGTGATGATCCCGGCCCTCGCCAAGCGCGACGGCATGTTCAAGCTCAACATGCTGCGCGCTCTCGATAGCGAAACCGGCATCCGTGCCGAAGCCGAAGACATGCTCGAGGATGTCGGCATGCTTGCCCGCCGCGACATGCTGGCCGGCAGTCTCAGTCGTGGCGACAAGCGCCGGATGGAACTCGCCATGTGCCTGATCCAGCATCCGCGCCTGCTGCTGCTCGATGAGCCAACCGCAGGGATGAGCCGCCATGACACCAACACCACGATCGAGCTGCTACAGAAGATCAAGGCGCGCGGCATGACCAAGGTCATCATCGAGCACGACATGCATGTGGTGTTCTCGCTAGCCGATAAGATTTCCGTACTCGCCCAGGGCCGCATCATCGCCGACGGCAGCCCCGATGAGGTGCGCGGCAATCCCAAGGTCCAGGAAGCCTATCTCGGAGGCACCCACTGATGAGTGCTATCGCCATGACGACCGACCATGCCGGCGTGAGCCAGGCTGCGGAGATCGAAACGACACGCCCGTTCTTTTCCGTGCGCGACATGCACGCCTATTATGGGGAGAGCTATATCGTCCAGGGCGTCTCACTCGATGTGCGCAAGGGCGAGATCCTGGCGCTGCTCGGCCGCAACGGCGCCGGCAAGACCTCGACCCTGCGGACGATCGCGCGCACCGACAATCCTGAAATGCGGCAGGGCGAAATCTGGCTCGACGGTCAGCCCATTCACAAGATGAAGAGTTTTGAAGCCGCGCGCTCCGGCATTCAGCTAGTGCCGGAAGATCGGCGCATCATCCAGGGTCTAACGGTCGAGGAGAACCTTACGCTTGCCAAGGTGGCACCGGGCAATGGCTGGAGTCTTGAGCAAATCTACCAGAGCTTCCCGCGGCTGGCCGAACGACGCAAGCAGGATGGCGTGACGCTTTCCGGCGGCGAACAGCAGATGCTTGCCATTGCCCGAGCGCTGGCGCGTGACCTCAAGCTTTTGCTGCTCGACGAACCCTATGAGGGGCTTGCCCCGGTCATCGTTCACGAGATCGAACGCATTCTCCACTCCATCAAACCGCTGGGCATCACCACGATCATCGTCGAGCAAAATGCAGTCGCTGCGCTGAAATTAGCGGACCGAGCCCTGATCCTCGATACCGGCGAAGTGGTCTTTGCCGGCACCGCCAAGGAAGTGCTCGATAACGCCGAGCTCCGCCACGAATATCTGGCAATTTAATCCGGCCTAGCGCCGCCCAAGTTACTCTGAGACCTTCGTCCTAAAGGCATAATGCCGATCTCACCCTCTCCCTTCGGAGGTCTCAGAGTACGCCTGTTTCCGGGAGGGCCGCAGCGATCGTAATGTCCTCACCCTCGAGTGCGTCGCGAACCTCACGCGCCATGTCGACCGCGCCGGGCGTGTCGCCGTGCAGGCAGATCGACCGCGCCGACGAGCGCAGCACCGTTCCGTCAACGGCGATAATCTCGCCTGTCTTGGCCAGCCGCACGCAGCGCTCGACCACGGCGTCCATATTGTGGATGACGGCTCCTGGCTCGGCTCGAGAAACGAGCATTCCGTCCGCGGTGTATGTCCGGTCTGCATAGGCTTCTCGAATCACGGGCAGCCCGAGCGCTTGCGCGGCGCGCACCTGTTCGCTGTTGTCGAGTGCCAGGATGGCAAGTTTGGGATCGATCGCTTCTATGCCGGCAAAGATGCCAACGGCGAACTCAAGCGACTCTGCGGCCTGATTGGCAAGCGCGCCATGCAGCTTCACATAAGAGATCGGCAGCCCGACTTCTTCGGCAATGAAGCGCACGAGAAAGAGCTGCTCCTGGATCTGGCCCTGCATCTGCTCTTGCGTCAGGTCCAGCCGAAAACGACCAAAGCGTTGGCGGTCGGCGTAGCCGGGATGCGCGCCTGCCTTGACCCCACGCGCCTTGCAGAGTTTGAGCACATGCCGGATCGTCGCCGCATCGCCGGCATGGCCGCCGCAGGCAATTGACGCGCTTGAGACAATGCTGAGCAGGTCATCGTCCGAGCCCATGCCTTCGCCAAGATCAGCGTTGAGATCGATGCTGTTCATAGGGAGCTCCGCAACAACTGATGCGCATGCTCGACCGTCACGGGTGCAAAGGCAACCGAACTGCCGCTGCGCAGCTGTGCGAAACGGTCAAGATCGGCGCTGATGACGGTGCCGATGCGCGGATAACCGCCGGTCGGTTGATGGTCACGCATAAGGACGATCGGCGTGCCGTCGCCAAGAATCTGGATGTCGCCCGGCATGACTGGTTCGGAAACGAGCGAGAGAATGCTGGCGCCCTTAAAGACGTTTTCCGCGTCGATCAGGCGCACGCTCATCCGGTCCATGGCCGCGCTGACCCTGAAGGTCGCGGTGGCAAAGTGTTGCCGGACGTCGCGGCTAAAATGCTCGGAATGTACGCCCCAGATGAAGCGGATGGGCCCATCGGTTCCCGGGTCGTCCGTGATATGTTGCGGCGGCAAACCTTCGCCTATCAAGGTGAGTTCGTTACCCGCCTGCAGCATGCGGCCGCCGAGTCCGCCCAACCTTGATCGTGAACTGGTAGCCCGGCTTCCTAGGACGCTTGGCAGCTCTAGCATCTTGCCGAAACGAAGATAGCCATAGACGCCGCTCGGGCCTGGGATGATCGACAGGCAATCGCCTTTAGAGACCACAGTAGAATGTGGCCACGGCACGTCGAGTCCGTTGATCCGTGCGCGAAAAACGCCGCCATCCCAACCTATACGAACTGGCTCTCCAGCTACGGTCAAGTCCAGCGTTTGCGTGAACTCGATGCCGCTATCGTCGGCAGCTCCCGCGCGGCGGCCGGCGCGATCGAAGGCGCCGCGGTCCATCGGCCCCGAAGCGCTGATGCCGTGCTGCAGCAGGCCAAAGCGGCCATGGTCCTGAATCGTGGTCAGTGGCCCTGCCCGCTCGATTTGCAGCAGCGTGGTCATCCGGCGCTAACGAACTCGACCAGGTCGCCGACCCTCAAGCTCGTGGGCGGCATTCGGGCAGGATCGAAGTTGCGAAAGCTGGTACGGCCGATGACGTGCCAACCAGTGGGAATATCGGTAGCAGCGATGGCTGTTTGCCCCGCCGCAAAGAGAATGCTTCCAGCGGTCACCAGCGGCCGCACACTCGCGCGGCGAGGGACGACCATGTGCTCGGGGTGAAAGCCGCAATAAACGAAGCCGGGCGCAAAACCTGTCGTCAGCACGCGAAGAGACGCTGCGTTATGGTGTTCGACGAAAGCTTGGGTCGATAGGTCCAGCTTGGACGCAACGTCTTCCAGGTCCGGACCATCTTCGCCACCAAAGTGGACGTCGATCCGGTGAAGATGATTATCGCCAACGACCGGGTTTGCGCGCAGGCGAAGAGACAATTCTCCGGCGAGACGCGTTGGATTGGCCTTGCGAGGGTCGTATCGAACCAAAACTGACACAAGGCTGGGCACGACGTCGAGGACGTGCTCGATCGCATCGTTTTCCAGCGCATGCGCAAAACTGACGGCGCGCCGATTAGCCTCGTCATCGAGCGTGTCGCTGAATCGGACCAGCAGCGCACTGTCGCCCAGCGGCATGATCGTGGCGCGATCCTGTGTCACGGACCTTCCGACTTTCTCAATGAAGACTTCGGCATAATAGCTTGATCCAAGGACCTTACCTTCTACGCCGAAGCCTGATCGTCAACCGCACTTAAAATTGCGGGCTATCTGATAATAAAGGTGTGTGGGTTCAATTGGGGTCGCGGCCCTCCTGCTCAACCACGGCCTCGAAGAGAAGGCGGGCTTGGCCGGAACCGATGGTCTCGATGGCCACGGCAGCTATGGCTGCGAACAGCTCGGCAATTTCCTGGGGATCGGTGATTTCTGCGTCGTCTTCGTCGGCGTCGGCGTTGATGAGAGTAAACACGGTAAAACGCGCCTCCACACTAGAGCAGGATGTGAAGACAAGGATTCCTGTCTGCACAGAGTTCCCGCAGCCACACAAGTCCAGGGCCATACGCCCTGAACGAGCCTACAAGGACCAGTGTGGGACGATTCCTGTTACGTTTTAAATAACGTTATCTTGGGCGAGCGGCTGAAGTCGGCCTTGAACAGAAGGTCAGCAACGCTTACGCTTCGCCCGCTTCCAGCTTTTCGAGATAGATCTCGATATCGTCGAGCGACGCGGAAAACGGCTTCGGGATATCGCCATAGACGATCTTGAACGTCTCGTCGTCCCGTAGCTGATGGCCGCCAGGCTGACCCAGCACCTTGAGCTTTTCTGCCGTCAGGATCGTCAGCTTGTGCCGTCCGGCGACCCGCTTCATCCGGCGCATGCGCGATGCATCAAACTCTTTGCGGCTCATCGAAAATGCCTTGGACACTGTGGCGGGCAGGGAGGGATTCGAACCCCGGAAGGCTTTCACCTTCGCCGGTTTTCAAGACCGGAGCAATCAACCGCTCTGCCACCTGCCCGTGTCTGTGCGTTTAGCGGCGACACGCCGAACTGTCTAGGGGTCGCCGTGCCGTTTAGATCGTGAAGACGACCGACCCCGTGGTCTCGCGTGCCTCCAAGGCGCGATGCGCCTTGGCGACGTCGCCGAGGCTATAGGTGCGACCGATTTCGACCTTGATCGCGCCGGACTGAATGGCTCCAAAAAGCGCCGTCGCCCCTTCCAGAAGCGCCGTGCGATCCGGAAAATAGTGCATGCTGGTGGGCCGCGTCACGTAGAGCGAACCCTTGCGGGCGAGAATGCCGAGATCAGGCACCGTTACGGGGCCGGAAGCATTGCCGAAGCTGACCATGAGCCCGCGTGGCCTCAGGCAATCGAGCGAGGGTTCGAAGGTGGCCTGCCCGACCCCGTCATAGACGACATCGACACCCCTGCCCCCGGTGATGTCCTTGACCCGAGCGACAAAGTCTTCGGCCCGGTAGTCGATCACATAGTCGCAGCCATGCGCTTTGGCTAGGGCGACCTTCTGAGGGCCACCTGCCGTACCGATCACCGTCGCACCGAGCGACTTTGCCCACTGCGTCGCGATGAGGCCAGTGCCACCGGCGGCGGCGTGCCAGAGAATGGTTTCACCTGCCTGCAAAGGCCAAGTCTTGAACAGCAGGTAATAGGCAGTCAGCCCCTTGAGCAGAACTGCCGCCGCAATCTGTTCATCGAGACCGTCCGGAATGGGCACCAATTTGGCGGCCGGCGCGAGCCGTTCATCGGCATAAGCACCAGGCGTGCCCTGATAGCAGACGCGGTCGCCGACCTTCACCTCGGTCACGCCTTCGCCGACGGCCGTCACCACGCCGGCGGCTTCATTGCCGGCGACGAAGGGCAGCGGCAGCGGGTAAAGGCCGGTACGCTGATAGTTGTCGATGAAGTTGAGGCCGATTGCCGTCTGCCGTAGCTTCACCTGTCCTGGGCCGGGTTCGCCAACGGTCCAGTCCTCGATACTAAGGACGTCCGGTCCGCCGGTACGGTTGACTGCAACGACCCGTGTCATCGTGGTGCCTTCGGCTTGCGCGGCGCCGACTTCGGTCGCGATTGCGATGGGTTCTTGGGCCGTGCTGGCTGAACGGCGGGCGCGACCGGCGATGTCGTCGCTCGCGTCGCACTCACCGCCGAACCACCGAGGGCGGCCAGCGCTGCGTCGGACGAGACCGAACCGGTATCACCGGTGAAGGGCGTAAAGGTGTTCTTGTGTCCGGCGCGCCTTGCCTTGCGGCTCTTGGCGAAGACGTTGAACGCTTCAACCAGTACCGAGAAGGCCATGGCCGAATAAATGTAGCCCTTGGGAATATAGAAGCCCAGGCCATCGGCTACCAACGTCGTGCCGATGAGCAGGAGGAAGGCCAGCGCCAGCATCTTGGTGGTCGGATGATCGGCGACGAACTTTGCGATCGGGCCAGAGGCGACGAACATCACCGCCACAGCAACGAGCACGGCCGCGACCATGACGAACACCTGGTCTGCCGGCACCATGCCGACTGCAGTGATGATCGAGTCGATGGAGAACACCATGTCGATGACGACGATCTGCAACAGGATTGCCTGCAGCGACGCCTTGACCGCGTCGCCAGGGCCGACCTCATGATCGTCTTCGATCGCGGCATGCATTTCGTGCGTGGCTTTATAGATCAGGAAGCCGCCACCCGCGACGAGGATGATGTCCTTCCACGAAAAACCGCGGCCAAAGGCTTCGAAAACAGGGTCTTGCAGCTGTACGATCCAGCTGATGAGGAACAGCAGAACAATGCGGAATGCGAGGGCCAGGCCGATGCCGAGCTTGCGAGCGAATTCGGCCTGTTCGCGCGGCAGGCGCGACACCAAAACGGAGATGAAGACGATATTGTCGATGCCGAGCACGATCTCCATGATCGTCAGCGTCGCAAACGCGATCCACACATTGGGATCGGCGAGAAGTTCAAGCATCGTAGGCTCCATCCGAGTCTGGTCGTCGACAATCTAGGGGCAGCTCTTCCGCGGTGAAGGGCCTGCAAGAGAATTGTTGGGCCGCGACACTGCGCGCCATCTCCGTTTCCTGGCACTGCTGGCTTCGGGGCAGTTGCGGGTGATAGTCTTGGGGCAACGCAATCGATCCGAGATCGACCATGAACTCTTTTACACCTTTGACTGCGGCGCTTGGCGGCACCCTCGTCGGCCTTGCGGCCGCCGTGTTGTGGCTGGGCAATGGCCGCATCGCCGGCATATCCGGCATTTTTGGTAACTTGCTTCCGCCGGCACATACTACGCTGTGGCGCGCCGTGTTTCTCGTCGCCCTTGTCGCTGCTACCTGGCTGACAGCGCGTGCTTTTCCGCAGCTAGGTGTCGGTGGCGCATTGCCCGCCGAGCTTGTTGCGCCGCCTGCCGGCTGGTCGGTGCCCATGCCAGTCTGGCTTGTAATCGCTGGATTGCTGACCGGCCTGGGAACGCGCATCGGCAATGGCTGCACGTCTGGTCATGGCGTTTGCGGCCTTGCGCGATTGTCGCCGCGATCCATGGTCGCCGTCGCGATCTTTTTCGGTGTCGCCATTTTCACGGTTGCTGTGACGGGGATCGTCTGATGCGCGTGGCCCAGCTTGTTACCGCTGCAGTCAGCGGTGCCCTTTTCGGCGCAGGCCTCTATGTCTCGCAAATGGTCGACCCGCTGAAGGTTCTGCGCTTTCTCGATTTCACCGCAATCCCGACCGGTGGCTGGGATCCGAGCCTAGCCTTCGTCATCGTGCCCGCCATCCTCGTCATGTTCGTTGCGGTGCAGATCGGCAAGCGGTGCCAGGCTCCCGTGTTCGACGCGCGCTTTCACGAGCCGGCACAGACCCGGATCGACGCCCCGCTCATCGGTGGGGCTGCGCTTTTTGGCCTCGGCTGGGGCATGTCCGGCATTTGTCCCGGCCCTGCCCTGTCGCTGATCACCTTTCAACCGGACGGACTGTGGCTTTTCCTGATCGCCATGTTCGTAGGCTCATTCGCCGGCGGCATTATGCTGCGACCACGCCTTAAGGAGCTGCCTGCATGACCCAGGATGCCGATGTCATCGTCGTTGGTGGCGGGCTGGCCGGCCTTGCGGCGGCTGTCGCGCTGGCCCGTGCCGGTCTCGACGTCATTCATCTCGCGCCGGTCGCGCCACCGGATCGCCGGACATCGGCGCTGATGATGCCGAGTGTCGACTTTCTGCGTGACAGTGGCCTCGTCGATGATCCCGCAGCCATCGGCCATCCGCTCAGCGCCATCCGCATCATCGACGCCACACCTCGGTTGATCCGGGCGCCGGAGACTCTATTCGACGCTGCTGAAACAGGTCTGGCAGCCTTCGGCTGGAACTTCGCCAATGCGACGCTGCTGGCCCAGTTTGATGCGGCTGCACCTGAGACCCTTAAGACTCGCAACGCCGCGGTTACCGCTTACATGCGCGAGGACAATGAAGGCCTCGTTACACTCGTCGATGGCTCCGAGCTTCGGGCGCCGCTCGTCGTGGGGGCGGATGGCAAGAAATCCCTGATCCGGGCTGCGGCCAATATCGGCACGCGAGAGCATCATTTCGAGCAGGCGGCGCTGGTCGCTGATCTCGACCTTGGCCGCCCGATCGGCAACACGTCGGTCGAGTTCCACTACCCCAATGGACCATTCACCCTCGTTCCCGCCGGAGGAAAGCGCGCCAATCTGGTGTGGATCGAACAGGAGCAAAGGCTTCGGCAGGTGCAGGCAGAAGGTCCGGAAGCCCTCACCGCCACTTTGAACGAACGATCGCAACGCCTTTTTGGCGCGATAATGCTCGCTTCGCCCAGCTTTGTCTTTCCACTCAGCACCTTAACCGTCGATGAGGCTGGACATGACGGGACGATGCTGGTCGGCGAAGCGGCTCACGCCTTTCCGCCTATCGGCGCGCAGGGTTTGAACCTGGGCCTTCGCGATGTCGCCGATATGCTGGAGGCCGTTATGGCGACCGATCGTAGCCTGCCCAATTGGGCGCTTACCGCGTCAACCGGCTATGCTCAGCGTCGGGCTGGCGATCTTGCTCGCACCGGCGGCATGGTGGACACGCTGTTCCGTTCGTTGCTGGCCGAGATGCTGCCGACGCAGGCGCTTCGCGCCGGAGGCCTTTGGGCACTCAAGCTCCTGCCACCCCTGCGCCGCCAGGCTTTCGCCCTCGGCATGGGACAGCGGTGAGTGGCAAAGAAAAGGGCGCGGTCCCCCGCGCCCTCGATCAAACTATATAAGCCTGGCTTACTGAGCCGGAGCGGCTGGAGCGGCGGCATCAGGAGCAGCCGGCGCGGCGGCGCCGTCAGCGGCCGGAGCCGGCGTTGCTGCACCATCGGCCGGCGGCGTGGCCGCAGTGCCGTCGGTGGAAAGTTCCTGGCGAAGCTGTTCGGCGCGATCCTGAAGGACCTGCTCAAGCGCGTTCTGGCCCGATTCCTGCTGCTGCAGCTGTTCGAAGGTCAGCGCTTCGTCACTGTCATAGCTGGCGGTGAAACCGGAAAGGTTGATCTCGATAGCAAGATCTTGGTTCTGGCGGTTCTTGGCAGTCAGCACCAGCTTACCGCCGCGCTTGAGCGAATTGACATACTGCTCGTTGATCACGAGTTGCGCCGAGCACGACATGGTGTCGCACAGCATGTAGGGCACGCGCACCGGCTTGGCATTGTCGATCTGCCAGGTGAGGCCAAAAGGCAGCAGCACCCCGAGCGGAACCGCGGCAACGGCGAGCAGGCGCGATTCCTGGCCCGGATCGTCGCGCAGGAGGAACGAGCCGAGGAATTGGCCATTGGCGAGCACGACCTGACGCAGAAGGCATGCCTTCTGGCCGTCTTCGAGCGGGTCGCAAACCTTGAGCCAGTTCTGCGAAGCAAGATTGTTGACGGCTGCAGCGACGTCATCCGAAGCGCCTTCGGCAGGCGTTGCGGCAGCTGGGGTTTCAGCGGCAGGCGTCTCAGTGGTGTTGGTGGTTTCCTGGGCGAAAACCGACAGCGGGGACAGCATGAGCGCGGCGGCCGTAAAACCCGCAACGAGAGGTTTGCTGAAGTTCATCAAATGTCCTTGCCTTCCATGGCGGTCGCGGCGGCTCCTCGCCACCTCGAGAAATGTCATGCCCTTCAAGGGCTCAAATCGGGCAATAACATGACCGAGGACCCTTGCTAAAAGATTATGGTCAGACGGCTTTACTCCCGGGCTCTCAAGCCCCGATTTCTGCCAGTCTTGCAAGCTTGGAGAGGATGGCCGCGGCCCCCTTGAGACGCTGTTCCGCCGAGGGCCAATTGCGCACGAACACGAGTTTCTGATCGGGTTTGATGCGAACCTGGTTGGCTGGATCGCTCACCAGCTTCACCAGTCCTGCCGGATTGGGGAACTCGTTATTGCGCAGGGTGAGCACGGCGCCCTTGGGGCCGGCATCGACCTTTTCGACATTGGCCTGGCGGCACAGCGCCTTGACCAGGATGACCTTGAGGAGCGACTCGACTTCCTCCGGCAGCGGCCCGAAGCGGTCGATCAGTTCTGCGCCTGCCGCGTCGATGTCGCGAATATCGTCGAGATCGCCGAGCTTGCGGTAAAGCTGCATGCGCAGCGTCAAGTCAGGCACGTAGTGCTCGGGGATCATCACCGGCATGCCCAGCGAGATCTGCGGGCTCCACTCGTTCTGGTCTTCGTATTCCTCTTCGCCGGACTTAAGGTTTGCCACGGCCTCTTCGAGCATCGACTGATAAAGCTCGTAGCCGACTTCGCGGATGTGGCCGGACTGCTCGTCGCCAAGCAGGTTGCCGGCACCACGAATATCGAGGTCGTGACTGGCCAGCTGGAAGCCAGCGCCAAGTGTTTCCAGCGATTGCAGCACGCCCAGTCTCCGCTCCGCCGTGTCGGTAAGCTTCTTGTCGGCCGGCACGGTGAACAGGGCATAGGCACGCGCCTTGGCACGGCCGATGCGGCCGCGGATCTGGTAAAGCTGGGCCAGGCCGAAATTGTCAGCCCGATGCACGATCAGGGTATTGGCGTTGGGGATATCGAGGCCCGATTCGACGATCGTCGTCGCCAGCAGGACGTCGAATTTGTTGTCGTAGAAGGCGTTCATGATGTCGTCGAGTTCCCCGGCGCCATCTGGCCGTTGGCGGCAACGAACGAAACTTCCGGCACCTGGGTGCGGAGGAACTCGGCAATGTCCGGCTGATCCTTGATCCGCGGCACGACGTAAAAGCTCTGCCCGCCACGATATTTTTCACGCAACAGCGCTTCGCGGATGGAGAGCGGATCGAAGGGCGAGATGAAGGTGCGGATCGCCAGGCGATCGACCGGCGGGGTGGCGAGCAGCGAGAGGTCGCGGACGCCGGTGAGTGCCAGTTGCAGGGTGCGCGGGATGGGCGTTGCGGTGAGCGTCAGCACGTGAACGTTCGCCTTGAGCTCCTTTAGGCGCTCCTTGTGAGTAACGCCGAAATGCTGTTCTTCGTCGATGATGAGGAGGCCCAAGTCCTTGAACTTGATTGTCTTCGACAGCAAAGCATGGGTGCCGACGACGATGTCGACCTGACCATCGGCCAGCCCGTCCTTGGTGGCCTTGAGCTCGGCCGCGGGTACCATGCGGGAGGCATGGCGGACGCGGACCGGGAGGCCCTGGAAGCGCTCGGAAAAAGTCTTAAAATGTTGACGCGCGAGCAGCGTCGTGGGGACCACCACGGCAACCTGCTTGCCCGAAAGTGCGACCGCAAAGGCCGCTCGGAGTGCCACTTCGGTCTTGCCGAAGCCAACATCGCCGCAAACGAGGCGATCCATGACCTTGCCCGAGGTAATGTCGTCAAAAACGGCATCGATCGCGGTCAGCTGGTCCTCGGTTTCTTCGTACGGGAAACGCGCGGCGAACTCGTCATAGGCGCCGGCATTGATGTCCATGACGTCGGCTTTGACCAGCAAGCGTTGCGCAGCAAGCTTGATGAGCTGCTCCGCCATCTCGCGAATGCGCTTCTTGAGCTTGCCCTTCTTGGCCTGCCAGGCGACGCCGCCGAGCTTGTCGAGCGTCACATTGCCGTCGTCCGACCCATAGCGGGTCAGGAGTTCGATATTTTCGACCGGCAGGTAGAGCTTGGTGTCACCGCCATATTCGAGTTCGACGCATTCGTGCGGCGCGCCGCCAGCCTCGATGACCTTGAGCCCGAGGAAGCGGCCGATACCGTGATCGACATGGACCACGAGGTCGCCGGCATTGAGGCTCGCGGCCTCTGTCAGCGCGTCGGAGGCCTTCTTCTTGCGCTGCGGGCGGAGGATACGTTCGCCGAGGATGTCCTGTTCGGAGAGAACAAGGAGGTCTTCGGTTTCGAACCCTGATTCGAGCGGCAAAACCACAAGCGATGTCGTGGCGGCGCTGGTGGTTTCGGCATCGCGCCAGTTTTCGGCAAGGCGCGGATTGGTGAGGCCATGATCCTTGAGAACCTGGGCCATGCGGTCGCGCGTGCCGGCGCTCCAGCAGGCAATGATCGCCCGGCGGCCTGCCTTGCGCTCGGCCAGAAGCCGATCGACTACGGCCTGGAACAGGTTGACGTCGGAGGCGACGCGCTCGGCGGCAAAGCTTGGGGCAATGCGACCCCGGCATCGTCACCCTTTCGCGTCTGCGGCGACAGGAAGGGCGAAAACTGGATGACGGTCGTGCCGGCAAGTTCGGTCGGCTCCACGTCGATGTCATAGAGCAGCTCGGGCTTTATCGGCTTGTATGGGGCCCCTGCCCCGGCCACCGGCGGCGCCAGCCGCGCGGTTTCGCGCGCTTCGTAATAGTCGGCGATCTGGCCGGCGCGGTCGGCGAAGGCTTCCTTGACCTGATCGTCGAAGACGAAGGGCGCGTCGCCCACGTAATCGGCGAGCCGATCCATGTGTTCGTAAAAGAACGGCAGCCAATGCTCCGTGCCGGAATAACGAGAGCCGCCGCTGACCGAGGCATAAAGCGTGTCATCGACGGTATTGCCACCGAAGGCGGCGGTGTAGTTCTGCCGGAAGCGACGGATGGTCTCTTCGGTCAGAACCACTTCGCTCATCGGCGTCAGATCGATGCGTTTCAGCGTTCCGGTCGTGCGCTGCGAGTCGGGATCGAAGGTGCGGATCGTTTCCAGCTGACTGCCAAAGAAATCGAAGCGGAGCGGTGCCTCGGCGCTGGCCGGGTAAAGGTCGACCAAGCCGCCGCGCACAGCATATTCACCGCTTTCCCGAACCGTCGGCACCCGCAGATAGCCGTTGTTGGACGCCCAGGCGATCAGCTTTTCGCTATCCACCACGCGTCCCACGGCAGCCGAGAAACTCATCTTTCCGACGACGTCGCGCGGCGGCAGTTTTTGGATGAAGGCGTTCACCGCCGTCAGCACGACGGCGCCCTTGGCGCCGCTGGTTAACGCGGCCAAGGTGTTCATGCGCGCAGCCAGCGTCACATTGTTGGGCGAGACCCGGTCATAGGGCAGAGAGTCCCAGGCGGGCAGCGTCAGGATCGTGTGTCCCGGCAGCATGGCGCCCAGGATCTCGGCCATGCGCTGCAATCGCCGGCCATCGCGTGCCACGAAGACGACGCTTGCCGGATCATCGGGCGCCGCCTTGATGCGGTCTTCGACCAGCTTCGCCAATGCCATCGGCTGCATGCCATCGGGTACGTTGGAGATGGTGCGGACCGGGGTCTTGATGGGTGATTGTTCGTTCATTTTCCGATCCGGGCCTGGTGATCGGCGATAACGAGGTCGAGGAAGTTGCGATCCACAGACGCCGGCGGCTGTTCCTGGCGCATCACCCATTTAAGCAGAGGCGGATCTTCCTCGTTCATCAGCGCCTCGAGCCGATCGAGTTCAGCGGCGCCATAGCTTTCGATGTTGGCATCGGCAAACGGACCCAGGATCAGGTCCATCTCCTTGGTGCCGCGATGCCAGGCGCGATAGCGCAGGCGCTTGCGCCGAATAGCAATGTCCTCACCGGCCGTCATATCGACTTCCATGATCAAATTTTGTTCTCGATTTGGACATGTCTCTTACGCGGCTTGTTGGGGATTGTCAGCCCTCCCGACGCACGCCACTTTCGCGTCATGAGAATCGCCGGTGTCTAGACCCGAAACGCTTCAACCGCTGTTCCGTTCGCTCCATTCCATCAAAGGCGTGGGCGACAAGCTGGCTGCCCTGCTGACGCGTTTTTTCGGCGCACCCGAGGGTCAGGAGGCAATCGTCCTCGACATCCTGATGCATATGCCCTCCGGCGTCGTCGACCGGCGGCGACAGGTCGGCATTGTCGAAGCCTATATGAACCAGGTGGTGACCCTTCGCCTCCATATCGACCGGCACCAACCGCCGCCGCGCGGCAAACCGCACATTCCGCACCGGGTCTTCGCCCACGATGAGACCGGAGACATCAGCCTCGTCTTCTTTCGTGCACAAGGCGGCTGGGTCGAAAAGGCTCTGCCCGTCGGCGAAGAGCGATGGGTTTCAGGGCAGATCGCCTTCTTCAACGGTGAAAAGCAGATCACGCATCCCGACTACATCGTCGAAGCCGACAAGTTCGCCACCCTGCCCCTCGTAGAGCCGGTTTATCCGCTCACCAATGGCTTAAACTCCAAGGCACTTGCCAAGCTGGTGCGGCAGGCGGTCGATAGCGTCCCGGCGCTGCCCGAGTGGATCCCGGCGGACACATTGTCGGGACGCAAGTGGCCACCCTTTGCCGAGGCCATGCGGCAGGTGCATTTGCCGGACGATCCGGACCAGGGACAGCTCTGGTCCCCAGCCCGGCAGCGGCTGGCGTATGACGAATATCTGGCCGGGCAGATCACGTTGCAGCTTGTTCGCTCGAGCATGGTTTCGGCCCATGGCGTGGCGCGGCAGTTCAGCGGCGAACTCACCGATAAGGTGCGTAGCCTCTTGCCGTTCGAGCTGACCGAGGGGCAAGAACTGGCGCTTGGGGAAATACGCGCCGACCTTGCGGCGCCCGAGCGCATGTCACGCCTGCTGCAGGGCGATGTCGGCTCGGGCAAGACCGTCGTTGCGCTGATGGCGATGGCCGCCATGGCGGAAAGCAGCGCGCAATCGGCATTGATGGCACCAACGGAATTGCTGGCCTCCCAGCATTTCCACACCATCCAGCCGATCGCCGAACAGGCCGGGCTCGGCATTGCGCTGCTCACCGGCAAAATGTCGGCGCCGGAACGGCGCGCCATCCGGGCAGGCCTGGCGGATGGCACGATTCATATCGCCGTCGGCACGCATGCGCTGTTCCAGTCGGATATCGAGTTCAAGGACCTGGGTCTCACCGTGGTCGATGAGCAGCACCGGTTCGGCGTGCACCAGCGCCTGGCGCTCTCCGACAAGGGCCGACACACCGACCTCCTGGTGATGACCGCGACGCCAATACCGCGCACGCTTGTTCTGACGCATTTCGGCGACATGGCCGTCAGCGTGCTTCGGCAAAAACCCAAGGGGCGCCAGCCGATCGACACCGCCGTGCTTTCGATCGGGGACTATTCTCGCGTCGTCTCCCGGTTGCAGGCGCGATTGGCGGAGGGTGCGCAGGCCTATTGGGTTTGCCCCCGTCGAGGAAAGCGAGACTTTGGACGTGGTCAGCGCCGAGGATCGCTTCGCCGAGCTGCGGCAGGTATTCGGCGATCAGGTCGCCCTGGTGCATGGCCGTATGTCGGCAGCGGCCAAGCAGGAGGTCATGGCGCGGTTTAAGGCCAACGAGATCAAGTTGCTGGTCGCGACGACGGTGATCGAGGTCGGGGTCGATGTGCCCAATGCCACGATCATGATCATCGAGCATGCGGAACGCTTTGGCCTCGCGCAATTGCATCAGCTGCGTGGACGGGTGGGCCGTGGATCACAGCGCTCGGCCTGCCTGTTGCTGTTCAAGGACCCGCTGAGCGAAACCGCGCAAGCGCGGCTCGAGACCATCAAGTCGACGGAAGACGGGTTCGAGATCGCCGAGAAGGATCTAGAGCTGCGTGGTCAGGGCGACCTGCTGGGCACGCGCCAGTCCGGCATGCCGGGCTATCGGCTGGCCGTGCCGGATGTCCACCGGCACCTGCTGGAATTTGCCCATGACGACGCCAAGGCCTTGATGGAGCGCAACCCGGCGCTGAAACGACCGGACGGAGAAGCAGCGCGAACGCTGCTTTACCTCTTCCGCAAGGACCTCGCGCTGCCGCTGATCCGGGCCGGGTGACTGGCCTCCAAGACCTCATGGTGAGCTTGTCGAACCATGGGGTCGGGCAAACGATTATGCCACGACCTCTTCCTTCGACAGGCTCAGGATGAGGTCTACTGAAGAAGCTACTCGACCGTCACGGACTTTGCGAGATTCCGCGGCTGGTCGACGTCGGTGCCCATGAACACGGCGGTGTGGTAGGCCAGAAGTTGCACCGGGATGGTGGCGAGGATCGGCGCCACGAAGGGGTGCACGTGCGGAATTTCGATGATGTCGGCGACACCATGCCCGACGGTCTTGGCGCCTTCGGCATCGGTGATCAGGATGATCTTGCCGCCTCGGGCCGCGACTTCCTGCATGTTGGAGAGGGTCTTGTCGACCAGCTCGTTGGAGGGCGCGACGACGATCACCGGCATGGCTTCATCGACAAGCGCGATCGGTCCATGCTTGAGCTCGCCGGCGGCATAGCCTTCGGCATGAATGTAGCTGATTTCCTTAAGCTTCAACGCGCCTTCCATGGCAACCGGGAACATCGGGCCGCGGCCGAGGTAAAGCACATCCTTGGCCTTGGAGAGGCGCTTGGAAATGTCCATGATCTGCGTTTCGGCCGAAAGCGCCTGCGACACGGCTGAAGGAAGTGCCGTCAAGGCACGAACCAGCTCCGCTTCGAGTTCAGCCGTGATGACGCCACGGGCACGCCCGGCGGCAATCGAGAGGCTGGCCAAAGCCGTCAGCTGTGCCGTTAGCGCCTTGGTCGATGCGACGCCAATTTCGGGACCGCACAGGATCGGGAAAACCACGCCGGATTCACGGGCGATCGTGGACTCCAGCGTATTGACGAGGCTCGCGACATGCTGGCCCTGCCCGGCGCAGTAGCGCAGCGCGGCAAGCGTATCTGCAGTCTCGCCCGATTGAGAGATAAAGAGCGAAAGACCGCCCTTTTCCATCGGCGGCTCGCGGTAGCGGAATTCGGACGCCACATCGATGTCGACAGGCAGCCGCGCGTAACGCTCGAACCAATATTTGGCGACAGCCCCGGCATAATAGGCGGTGCCGCAAGCGCTCATGGTGAGACGCGTCAGCTCGGCAAAGTCGAAGGGCAGAACCTCGCGCAGCGAGACCTGCTCGCTGCCCATGTCCACATAGTGGCTGAGCGTGTGCGAGATGGTCTCGGGCTGCTCGTAGATTTCCTTGGCCATGAAGTGGCGGTGATTGCCCTTGTCGACCAGAAGCGCCGAGGCCTGCGACACCATCTGCTCGCGCTGAACAAGCGCATCCTGGCCGTCGCGGATGGTGACGCCATTGGGCGTGATCAGGGCCCAGTCGCCGTCCTCGAGATAGGTCAGACGCGAGGTGAAGGGCGCCAGCGCCATAGCGTCGGAGCCAAGATACATTTCCGTTGCGCCATAGCCGACAGCGAGCGGCGCACCGTGGCGAGCAGCAATCAGCAGCCCATTCTCGCCCTTGAACATGAAGGCCAGCGCGAAGGCACCCTTGAGCACTTTCAGCGTGCGCGCGACCGCCAGTTCGGGATTGGCGCCGCGATCCAGTTCGCGCGTCGCCCAGAGCGCGACGGATTCCGTGTCGGTCTGCGATGTCGGCCGGTAACCGTCCTTGGCAAGGTCGGTCAGCAGCTCGCGAAAGTTTTCGATAATGCCGTTGTGGACGACAGCGACGCGATCGGTGGCATGCGGATGGGCATTGGTTTCCGTCGGGGCGCCGTGGGTGGCCCAGCGGGTATGGCCGATACCGATATGGCCATCGAGCGGCAGCATGCCGAGCTTTGTGGCGAGATTGCCGAGCTTTCCTTCGGCGCGGCGCCGGGCGATGGTGCCGCTTTCGAGAGTTGCGACGCCGGCGCTGTCATAGCCGCGATATTCGAGGCGCTTAAGCGCATCCACCAAACGACCGGCAACGGGTGCATCGCCGACAATGCCAACAATTCCACACATGTTATTTTCCCTTCGCCGCTTTCTTGGCCAGCGCCTTTTCGCGCAGCTTGGGCGCGTAGCCCGTCTTGTTTTCCTGGCGCGCCCGACCCAAAGCCAGGGCATCTGCCGGCACATCCTTGGTGATGACGCTGCCTGAGGCCGTGTAGGCGCCATCGCCGATTGTCACGGGAGCAACCAGAGAAGCGTTCGAGCCGATGAAGACGTTGTCGCCGATCACCGTCTTGTCCTTGTTCACGCCGTCATAGTTACAGGTGATGGTGCCTGCGCCGATATTGGTCTTTTCGCCGATCTCCGCGTCGCCGAGATAGCTTAGGTGCCCGGCTTTGGTCCCGGCGCCGATCTTGGTTTTCTTGACCTCGACAAAATTGCCCAAATGGACGTCGGGGCCGATTTCGGCACCGCCGCGGATGCGGGCGAAGGGGCCGATCGAGGCGCCCTCCCCGATCACCACGTCTTCGATGTCGCAGAAGGCGCGGATTTCGACGTTGGAGGCGATCTTGACGCCTGGGCCGAAGACCACATTGGGGAAGATGGTGACGTCGCGGGCGATCTCGGTGTCCCACGAGAACCAGACGCTTTGCGGATCGCGCAAGGTGACCCCGGCTTTCATGAAGTCGTCGCGGCGCAGCGACTGAAATTGCGCTTCGGCTGCGGCAAGGCGCGAGCGGTCGTCGACGCCCATGACCTCTCCCGCGTCGGCCTCGATGAACTCGACGCGCCTGCCATCGGCATTGGCCAATTCCACGGCATCGGTGAGGTAGTACTCGCCCTTGGCGTTCTTGTTGTCGATGCGGTCGATGATGCCGCGCAGTGTCTCGGCGCGGAAGCCGATAATGCCGGAATTGGCGAGGCCGATCTTGCGCTCTTCCTCAGTGGCGTCGCGGTGTTCGCGTATCGCCAGAAGCCGCCCGCCTTCGGTCAGCAGCCGGCCAAGATTGGTCGGATCTTCTGGCCGGTAGCCGACGACGACGATATCGGCGCCGGCGTCGAGACGGCTGGTGATGGCATCGACCGTGAGGCTCGAAACAAGCGGGTTGTCGGCATAGAGGACGACGACATGGCCTTGAGCCGCTTCATAGGCTTCGCGGGCCTGGCGCACCGCGTGTCCGGTGCCGAGGCGATCCAGCTGGCTGAAGAAGCGCGTCCCCGAACGATGGCGGGAGACCTCCGCCTGCACCGCTTCATGATTGGGTCCGACGACGACGCAGATGTCGGTCGCGCCCGACTTCAGGGCTGTGCGCATCACGTGCCCCACCATCGGTAGTCCACCGACTGGATGGAGCACTTTTGGCAAGGCAGACTGCATTCGCGTCCCCTCGCCGGCGGCGAGAATGATGGAAAGCAGGTCGGCCATAGGTCAGGTCTCCGGGATGGCAGGTCGTGCCGGCAATTTTACAAATTTATGGCAGCCAAGAGTTGGCGAACCGATAACAAAAGGACCACTCTCAGCCCGTGTCGCGCGCGATTCGTGGCCTCTTTACGGGATTATTGGCTTGGCTAAAGCATCCGAACAGTTCCGGCAATCGGACGTCACCCTGTGGGGCGTGGTGGCGTTGCTTCTGGCTGGGCTGGCCGTATTCGGGTCCAACATTTCCCTGCTGGTGCCGCAGTCGATCATTGGCGGCCTCCATCAGCCGCGCGTTGCTGGCTCATCGATCGAAACGCTGCGGCAGGAAGTGGCGCGGCTGCAAAACGAGACCGGGCAGTTGCGGCGCGACAATGACCTCTTGGTCAGCCGCTTCACGCTGCAGGAACGCAGCGGCACCGAACTGGTCAGGCGCGTTGGCGCCCTGGAGGTCAGCGTTCCCAAGCTGCTCGAAGCAATCCCCGAGACGGCCCTGGTGGATCGGCAAAATCTTACCGCTTCGATTGGCACCAATCAGGTGCTGACCTTTGACGCAGATGGCGGCTCGGTGGCGGTCCGCCAGACGCCCCTCCCCGGCCTCCCGCCTTCGCCGAACCTCGACCAGCCGCTGCCAGCACCAGTCGAGCAGGTTGCGGCGCTCGAAACGCCCGAGCGCGTCGGCTATGGTATCGCCATTGGCGCTGCCGTACCGGAGACGGAGACCGCGGCGCTATGGACGGATTTGACCGTCAAGCTCGGGCCGTTGCTGTTCGGCCTTTCGCCGGTCGTTGCCAACGAAACCGATGGCGACGGCAAGCGCATCGTGGTCGGCCCGATCACCGAACTGGCAGAAGCACGGGCGCTTTGCGAGCGCTTCGAGCGCGTCTCCATTGCCTGCATGCCGGCTCCCTATGACGGCGTGCCCTTGAGCCAGCCGGAATAAGCGGGCCAAGGCGGTTGACACCGGACCAAGTCCGGCTATGTTCCGCCGCGACGCCATAGGGCGTGTTCAGCGTGCGCGCCGGTAGCTCAGTGGTAGAGCATTCGACTTTTAATCGAATGGTCCTGGGTTCGAATCCCAGCCGGCGTACCACCTGATTTCCCGTTTCCCGCCATGCATCCGGAATTGGCAGAACCCGTTCCCAGAGCAATGACGCACGACCCCGACCCCTATGCCGATCTCGATTACCGCGCCGATGCGGGCGAACTCTCCGAAGAGTTTCGCAAGCCTGTGCGCGTGCTGCTGGCGCGCCGGCCGACGAAACCCGCGCGGCACAGACCGGCACGCAATAGCGTTTGAGAATCAGCCTGGCCTCGTCATAACGGCTAGGGCCACGCCAGGGGGATAAGGCATGTCAAAGGATACGACGGACCTGCTCAAGGTCCTTGCCGTCACGTTGGTGCTGTTCGCAGCGACGACGCTCGTGATGCTCTACGGCATTGCTTTGCTGGCCCAATATGGTGCCAACCTGCCCATGGTGGGCTCCCTGCCGCTCAACGCGCCGCCAGAGCTGATACCGCTTCTGGCCGACAGCCGGGTTTTTACGACCCTTGCGGCCGTTCATGTCACCGCCACTGGCCTCGCGCTTCTTGTGACGATCGGCATGCTGGACATGGCGCTCCTGATCACCGCCAAGGCCGTGGCTGTCGTGATCGCGGCGCTGCTCGGCTTCGCCCTTGGGCACATGATCTATCTGCAATTGACTGAAAACACTCAGCTTAATCTTAATCCGCTGCTGCCGTCGCTCGTCGCCCTGATCGGCTTTCTGGTGCTGTCGACAGTATTGGCCGTCTCAGCCCTGCGAGGCCTTGGTAATCTGAGGTTCGTCGTTGGCCTGGGTCTTGTGGTCCTCGGGCCAGTGCTTCTGGTCTGGCTCTAGGCCGCCAGGGTCACGACCAGGGCCCCGCGTGGCGTCGCAACGATGGTGTGCTCGTACTGGACGCAAGGGGCCATGGGATCGGCCACCAGCGTCCACTCGTCGTCTTCCGACTTCTGCTCGGCATATTTGCCGCCCAGCGACAGGAAGGGTTCGATGGTGAAGACGAGGCCGTCGGAGATCTTGCGGCGTTCGGAGCGGTCGGGCCAGGTCGGGATTTCACCCGGCTGGTCGTGGAGGCTGTCGCCGACGCCATGGCTGGCAAGGTTCTGGATCAGCGTATAGCCACCGCGCTTGGCGACCTTGCCGATGGCAGTGCCGATATCGGCAAGCGGCGCGCCTGACTTGACGGCGCCGATACCAGCCCACATCGCCTTCTTGCCATCGCGGCAGAGCGTTTCAAGACGGCGATCTACCTTGCCGAGGATAAAAGACGCGCCGCAATCGGCAAAGACGCCGTCCTTGGCGGCGGACACGTCGATATTGACCAGATCGCCGTCATTAAGCACCCGGTCTCCCGGAATGCCATGGGCGATTTCTTCGTTGACCGAAATGCAGGTGTGGCCGGGAAAGTCATAGGTCAGGATCGGCGCCGAGACGGCACCGTTCTCTGCCAGGATCTTTGCGCCGATCTCGTCAAGCTCTGCCGTGGTCATGCCGACGCGCATGGCGGAGGCCATGGTGTCGCGCGCTACGGCGCAGATGCGGCCGATGGCCTTGAGCTTTTCGAGCTGTTCTTCGGTGGTGATGGTCAAGCGATCAGGCCTTATTGGCAAGGTAGTATTTAAGGAGGCCCTGGGTCGAGCTATCGTGGTCTTCGCCACTCGCCTCGCCCTTGACCTTGGGCAGCAAAGCCTTGGCCAACTGCTTGCCGAGTTCCACGCCCCACTGGTCATAAGAATTGACGTTCCAGATGACGCCCTGGACGAAGACCTTGTGCTCGTAGAGCGCGATCAGCGAGCCTAGCACCTCTGGCGTCAGCTGCTTGTAGAACAGAGTGTTGGACGGTCGATTGCCGGGGAACACCTTATGCGGCGCCAGTGCCTTGATATGGTGCTTGTCGAGGCCCTGGGCCTCAAGTTCGGCAACGACCTCGGCCTTTGTCTTGCCCAGCATCAGCGCTTCCGATTGCGCGAGAACATTGGCCACCAGCTTGTCGTGATGCGGCGGCAGCTGTTCGTGCGGCTGCGCGGCGATCAGGAAATCGGCCGGAATGACATCGGTGCCCTGATGGATCAGCTGGTAGAAGGCGTGCTGGCCATTGGTGCCCGGCTCGCCCCAAACGATGGGGCCGGTCGACCACTCGGCCTTCTTGCCGGCTAGGGTCACGGACTTGCCGTTCGATTCCATGTCCTGCTGCTGCAGATAGGCGGCAAAGCGGCTGAGGCGCTGATCGTAGGGCAGGACGGCATGGGTCGAAAAGCCCCAGGCATTGCGATACCAGACGCCCAGGACTGCCATGATGACCGGCAGGTTTTCCTCGAGCGGCGCCGTGAGGAAGTGCCGGTCCATGGCGTCGGCGCCCTGAAGGAACTTCTCGAAATTGTCGTAGCCGACGGCCAGCGCGATCGGCAGGCCGATGGCCGACCATACCGAATAGCGACCCCCGACCCAATCCCAAAAGCCGAAGATGCGGTCTTCGCGGATGCCGAACTTGGCGCAGGCTTCGAGGTTGGTCGAAACCGCCGCGAAGTGGTTGGGCACCGCCTCTTCGCCCAGCGTATCGGCAATCCATTCGCGCGCCGAATGGGCGTTGGTCATGGTTTCGTCGGTGGTGAAGGTCTTGGACGCGACGATAAACAGCGTCTTTTTGGGATCGAGGCGCTTCAGCGTGTCGTGGATGTGCGCGCCATCGACATTGGAGACATAATGCGCGCGCAGGTCGGCGCGGGTATAGGGCTCGAGCGCCAGGGTCACCATTGCGGGGCCGAGGTCCGAACCGCCGATGCCGATATTGACGATGTCGGTGAACTGCTCGCCGCCATGGCCCCGGATCTGGCCGGAACGGACAGCGTCGGTGTAGTTGGCGATGGCCTTGAGCACGGACCGAACGTCGGGCATCACGTCCTTGCCGTCGACCGGCACCGGTTGATTGCCCTGGTAGCGCAGCGCCATATGCATGACGGCGCGATTTTCGGTGATGTTGATGTGCTCGCCCTCGCACATCTGGTCACGCCTCTCCTCGACCCCGGCCGCACGGGCCAAGTCGAACAAGGCGTCCATCACCTCTTCGTCGATGCGGTTCTTAGAATAATCGAGAAGGATGCCGGCACCGCTGGCCGAAAAGCGCTGGAAGCGGTTGGGGTCTTCGGCGAACATTTCGCGCATCGTTGTCTTGTTGATGCGCTTGCGCTGCGCTTCGAGCGGGATGAGTTCGTCGCCGCGTGAGCTCTTGGCCATAGCTATGTTCCCTAAAGCACAGGCAGATCGCCAGCGGCCCAGGCCGCCCGCGTTTCTGCCGCAAAATCGGTCATGCGGCCCGCTTCGATGGCCGCCCGCGCTCTCGCGGTCAGCTCTTGATAGTAGGCCAGGTTGATCTGCGAAAGCACCATCGCGCCCAAAATCTCTTCAGTCTTAACGAGGTGATGGAGATAGGCGCGGCTCCAGCGCCGGCAATTGGGGTTGGGCGATGCCTCGTCCAAGGGCCGGTGATCATCCCTATGACGAGCATTCTTCAGATTGATGACGCCGAAGCGCGTATAGGCGTGGCCGTGCCGGCCGGCACGCGTGGGATGGACGCAGTCGAACATGTCGACGCCACGCTCGATGCCACCCAGGATATCGTCCGGCTTGCCGACGCCCATGAGGTAGCGCGGCTTGTCGGCAGGTAGTTCGGGGGTGATGTCGGAAAGAACGCGGAACATTACCTCCTGCGGCTCGCCGACGGCAAGGCCGCCGATCGAATAGCCGTCAAAGCCGATGGACTGCAGCCCAGCCGCCGATCGGGAGCGCAGCTCGGCATCGTCGCCGCCCTGCACGATACCGAACAGCATGCGGTTCTGCTGGTTGTTGAAGGCAGTCTTGGAGCGATCGGCCCAGCGGATGGAGAGCTCCATGGCCCGTTCCATCTCCTTGCGCTCGGCCGGCAGCGCGATGCACTCGTCGAGCTGCATGATGATGTCGCTGTCGAGCAGCGTCTGGATCTCGATCGAGCGCTCCGGCGTCAGCTCGTAAGCAGAACCGTCGATATGCGACTTGAAGGTCACGCCGCGCTCGGTGAGCTTGCGCAGTTTGGCCAGCGACATCACCTGGAAACCACCGCTATCGGTGAGGATCGGCCGTTCCCAGTTCATGAAGGTGTGGAGGCCGCCCAGCGAGGCGACGCGCTCGGCGCCGGGGCGCAACATCAGGTGATAGGTGTTGCCGAGGAGGATGTCCGCGCCCGTGTCGCGCACCTGCTCGGGATACATGGCCTTGACGGTGCCCGCTGTGCCGACCGGCATGAAGGCGGGCGTGTTGATCTCGCCGCGCGGCGTATCGATACGGCCGCGGCGGGCCATGCCGTCCGTCGCGGAAAGGGTAAAGGTGACCTGTTTCATGGGGCGCGTTCTAGCCCTTCGACAGGCATGATGAAAGAGCGATCACGCAGCCGGCGTAAAGCCATTTGCGCTGTCGACGGCGTTGCGGATGCGCTCCTGGATGATAGAGCGTGCCTCCCACCAGTCGCGGCTTTGAACGGGTACGCGAGCGACGATGACCATGTTCGCGTCGTTGAGCGTATCGACCCAAAATTCAGGCTGTGCCGAGCTATCTGGGAAGTCGCCGCGCACCTGCTGATCGAGCGTCCTGCGCAGTTCGTCGAGATTGGCCGTGCGGGGAACATTGAACTTGACCTCGACGACGCGTGATTGTTCGCGCGTGTAGTTGAGGATTTTGGCGTTAGACAGCTTCGAGTTCGGAGCGAAAAGGTAGACGCCGTCGATGGTGCGGAGCTGGGTGGCGAACAGGCCGACTTCGACTACCGTGCCGACGATGCCATCGGCGTCGATATAGTCGCCGACATTGAAGGGTCGCAGGAAGACCAGCATGATGCCAGCGGCAATGTTGGAAAGCGTGCCCTGCAAGGCCAGGGCTACAGCAAGGCCGGCGGCGCCGAGCACGGCAAGGATCGAGGCGGTCTGAACGCCGAACTGGCCCAGCACGATGATGATGGTTACAAAAAGCACGCCGTAGCGAAGCGCCTGACCAACAAGCGGAGCAATAGTGGCATTTTGTCCGAGCTTCGTCGAAAGAACCGATGTCACCGTTCGCGATGCAAAACCCAACAAACCACCCGATCGCGAGCACGATCACAGCAGTGATGAGCGACCAAAGGTTGGCCAAAAGCCAGGTAGCGGTGATGGACGGGAACATAGAATTCACGAGACTTATCTCCTAAGCAACTACAGTCGAAATTGCTCTATTCATCGAATGTTGCATGGGGCTAGTGCATAGCTCCCATGGCATTTACGGCCAGATACGCCACGCCAAAAATAATGACTGCGTCGATAACGACACCGATCGCTGTGGCAATAAGACCGATGATTACTCCGCCTCCATCCCGGTTAAGCATCGAGAAAGCTACGATGCAAAGACCGACGTTGGGGATGGCGTTGATGAAGGGGATCGGTATTGCCATGATCACGCTCACCAGCATCACTATGACACCGTAAGGCAGGTTCATGCCTGCCCCGGTCAGCCAGCGCATTCTAGGCCGTGAGAAGCGAGCGAGGATATCTGTGACGCGGACGACCTGGTCGCTGGCGCGGATCAGGAGTTTCAGCGGCAGCTTGCGATTGCCGATGATGGGCGGCGGCAGGCGGATCGGGCGGTCGAGCACCATGGCGAGGGCGATCAGGAAGGTCGTCCCTGCTATAGTGCCGCCAAAACCGGGCGGACCCGGAATCATGTTGAAGAGCGCGGCCACCAGAAGCAGCAGTCGGTGCGCCTTGGGGCCGAGCAATTTCACCAAGCCCATGAGGGTCAGGTGCGTTCCGGTTTCAGCAGCCCGGCGCAGGGCCGAGGCGATGCGGCGGGCGTAGCGGTTGATCGGCGCTCGAGCCGTCAAGCCTCATCCTCAGGATGCGGCGCACGATGGAGCAGCGAAGAGTCGCCATAAGAATAGAAGCGATAGCCGTTCTCGATCGCGTGGGCATAGGCCGACTTCATCGTGTCGAGACCGGAAAAGGCGCTGACCAGCATGAAGAGCGTTGACTTGGGCAGGTGGAAATTGGTCATCAGCACGTCCACCGTGCGGAAGCGGAAACCCGGCGTGATGAAGATGTCGGTATCGCCGATAAAGGGCTCGAGCTTGCCGGTGGCGCGCGATGCGGTTTCGAGCAGCCGCAGGCTCGTGGTGCCGACGGCGATCACACGGCCGCCGGCGGCGCGGCGCCTATTGATGCGCTCGACGGTCGCTTGGTCGATATCGCCCCATTCGGAATGCATGACATGGTCTTCGGTGTCGTCGACCTTCATGGGGAGGAAGGTCCCTGCCCCGACGTGAAGCGTCACGCGCTCCATCGCGACGCCAAGGTCGGAAAGGTCCTGCAGCAATTTTTCGGTGAAATGCAGGCCGGCCGTTGGTGCGGCGACGGCGCCGTCTTCTGCCGCGTAGACGGTCTGGTAGTCGGTCTTGTCGCGCTCCTCAACCGGCCGCTTGGCGCCGATATAGGGCGGCAGCGGCATGGCGCCGTGCGACTTGATGGCTTCATCGAGCGCAGCGCCGGCAAGGTCGAAAGTGATGGTCACTTCGCCGCTGTCACCCTTGCCGGTGATACGCGCGGTGAGTGGCTCCATCTCGCCATTGGTGAGCTCGAGCTGATCGTCGACAGCGAGCTTTTTGGCAGGCCGGGCAAAGGCGCGCCAGGAACTGGCATCGACGCGCTTATGGAGGTTGAAGGAGACATTGCCGCGATTTTCGCCGCGCAGGCGGACACCCTTCAACTCAGCTGGCAACACCCGCGTGTCATTGACGACCAGTGTATCGCCGGGCCGAAGCAGTGTCAGAAGATCGGGGATGTGGCCGTCAACCAAAGGCTCGTCGGGGCGGACGACGAGGAGACGCGCGGAGTCGCGAGGTTCGACCGGATGAAGGGCGATCAGGTTTTCGGGCAGGTCAAAATCGAATTCGGTAACGCGCATTTCGCTAAAGTACCCGGATCATGACGGCGCCGATCACCAGCAGGGCCGCGCCGGCAAGGCGGCCGACCGTGAGTTCGCGGACTGCCATGCCCATGAAGCCAACCTTATCGAGCAGCAGGCCGCCGATCAGTTGCCCGGTGACGGACAGCGCCATCACCGCGGCAGCGCCCATGAGCGGCGTGAGGGTTATGTTGGAAAAGACGTAGAAGGCGCCGAGGAGGCCGCCGGCCACGAATGTCCAGGGTGCGGGTGCGCCGAAATTTATCGGCGTGTGGGTGGCGTTGCTGAAGATGAAGGCCAGGGCCCAGAGCACAATGCCGCCCGCAAGGAACGACACCGCTGCTGCGGCAACCGGCACCTGAAGCGCCTTGCCGAGGCTCGCATTGATTGGCGCCTGAGCGGCGATGCACGCACCGGCGATGACGCCCATCAGCGCCCAGAGAACCGTATCCATTTTCAAAGCACTGACCTGTCGAGCCGCCTAGGCTCCCGGTTATTCATCGACGGAAGTGGATTTGCATTCCACGACCCAAAGACCGCCGCCTGCGACGCTGACCACACCGCCGATGATGCTGTGGGCGCCGTGCGAGGTACGGCCGATGCGAAAGCTCATGGCGTGATGGCGTTTGCCATTCTCGTCATTCCACGAGACATCCCCGCCTTCGACATCTCGGCCGATGAAGCCATCAGAGACATATTCGCCGTCGTATTTCGGTTGGTCCGGGTCGGTTGAGAAGCCGAAATCGCCGATCATCTGCATGTCGACGCTGAGGACAGGCTGCACCAAGGCGGGACCGGTGACATAGGTGAAGGCGATCTCGCCTTCCCGATCGGCGCAGGACACGGTGTCGAGCGCCATGGCGGGCATGGCGAAAATGCTGGCGGCCGAAGCCGCCAGCAGAAGCTTATTCAGCGATGTCGGCAGCAACTTTGACCGAGACCATCTTGTCCGGGTTGATCACCGGCTCCCCACGCTTGATCTGATCGACGGCATCCATGCCCTCGATGACATTGCCCCAGACGGTGTACTGCTTGTTGAGGAAGGGCGCGTCGGCAAAGCAGATGAAGAACTGCGAATTGGCCGAGTTCGGATCCTGCGCACGCGCCATCGAGGCGGTGCCGCGCTTGTGGGGCTCGGCGTTGAATTCCTGCTTGAGGTTCGGGTATTTCGAACCGCCGGTGCCGGCGCGGGACGGGTTGAAGTCTGCAAGGTTGGAATTGCCGAACTTGACGTCGCCGGTCTGGGCCATGAAGCCGTCGATCACGCGGTGAAACACCACGCCGTCATAGGCGCCTTCGCGGGCCAACTTCTTGATGTGCTCGACATGGCCGGGCGCCACGTCGGGACGCATGGCAATGACGACCTTGCCCTTGGTGGTTTCGATGACGAGGGTGTTTTCGGGATCGTCGTAGGCCATGGTGGCGCCTCTTGGTTGTTTGCAGGCGGGTTTAGGCGGAATGGGCGGCTGGCGCAAGGCAAGCCGCCGCACTTGCCCTGTTACTTGTACTCGATCGTGGCGGTGACGATCTTGTCCGGATTGGCGACGGCGCCATTCTGTTCCTGCGGGCCCTTTTCGAGGGCATCGACCGCTTCCATACCGGAAACAACCTTGCCGAAGACGGTGTACTGACCGTCGAGGAAGCTGGCGTCAGCGGTGGTGATGAAGAACTGCGAGTTGAAGGAGTTCGGGTCCTGCGATCGGGCTGCGCCGACGGCGCCGCGCTGGAAGCTTTCGGAATTGAACTCGGCTTCGACGTCCGGAAGCTCCGAGCCACCGGTGCCGGCAGCGGCCAGATTGTAGTTCGGGCTGTCGGCATTGCCGTTGGCCACGTCGCCGGTCTGAGCCATGAAGCCGTCGATGACACGATGGAAGACCACGCCGTTATAAGCGCCTTCCTCGGTCAGCGTGACGATGCGCTCGACGTGCTTGGGTGCGATCGCGGGCAGCAGCTCGATGTCGACCGCGCCATCTTCAAGCGTCAGGATCAGGTGGGGCGTGCCCGACTGGGCGAAGGCGGGTGAAGCGAGAAGGGTCGCGCCAAGGGCGAGAGCGGCGAAGCTGCGGCGGTTGATCTTGATCATGAGGACTTCAAAGCCTTGAGGACAATTGGCGGGACGAAGGCGGAAATGTCTCCGCCCATCTCGGCGATCTGGCGCACCAATGTGGCCGAGATATGCCGGACCGGCGGGCTGGAGGGCAGGAAAACAGTCTGCAGTTCGGGCGCCATCTGGGCGTTCATGCCCACCATCTGCATTTCGTAATTGTAGTCGGTGGTGTCGCGCAGGCCGCGAATAATCAGCTTGGCGCCGTGCTGGCGCGCGGCATTGACCATCAGGCCCGAGAAATCGACGATGCGAAATTCGGTAGCCGTTCGCTTACCGATCGCGGGCAGCACCTGCTGGAGGATGGCAATACGATCCTCGTGGGTAAAAAGCGGGCTTTTCTTGGTCGCGCTGATGCCGACCGCAACGACCAGCGTATCCACCAGCTTGCAGGCGCGCTCGATGACATCGAGATGGCCATTGGTCAGCGGGTCGAACGACCCAGGATAGAACCCCACCAACTCGCTCATGCCGTCTCCCCCGTTGTTGGCAGTTTTTTGTCATGCGGCGTTGCGGCTTGGCAAGGGCCGGGACGTGCCGAAGCGCCGGTTGGGTTTGCCACCGGTTGGTGATCGATGATGGAGCCCCGAGACTGCTTTCGCCTCGTGAATAGTTTAGTTTGTGAGACGAAGCTCGCCTCGGGGCGCCGGGTTTTCTGGCAGGCAGCGTCTTAGGGGATGATTACTAAAGCCCCGTCCACGGACCCAGGATCCTCAACGATAAAGACCCCTCCCGGCTGTCGCCGGACGGTTGATCGTTGCAACCCCATCTCCACCCGGCTGATGGGGTGAAGTTAGCGGAAGATTTTACGGAGGGGATAAGCGGGATAGATGAGTTGGAGGAGAGGCCGACACCCCCATCCTAGCTGCGCTAATTCGCGACGCGCCTAAGCTGCGCTTGCCTTCCCCTCAAGGGGGAAGGTGAGATCGGTCGGCGTGGCACTATCGTGGACAATACAGGATGCCCACCTTCTTCCTCAGAGGGGAAGGCAAGCAGAGCTTGGCGAGGCACGAGCCTAGCGGTGCTCGGAAGGGGGTGACTTAGAGCTCGTGCGCGACCACCAGCCCGCCTCGAATCGTGACAATCCGGTCTGCCCGCCGCGCCAGATCGTAGTTGTGCGTCGCGATGAGCGCTGCAGCGCCTTCGTTGCGGATCAGGTCCTTGAGTGCGCCGAAGACGACGTCGCTGGTTTCCGGATCGAGATTGCCCGTGGGCTCGTCGGCAAGGATGACGCGGGGGTGGTTTGCGGCAGCGCGGGCAATGGCGATGCGCTGCTGTTCGCCGCCGGAAAGTTCGGCCGGTCGGTGCGTCGCGCGGTGACCGACGCCAAGCAGGCCAAGCAATTCCATGGCCCTGCCCGCCGACTCCTTATCGGACTTGCCGACGATGAGCTGCGGCATGACGACGTTTTCCAGCGCCGTAAATTCGGGCAGCAGGTGGTGGAACTGATAGACATAACCAACGGTCGAGCGGCGCAACTGGGTTCGTCCGCGATCGCTCAGCTTGCTCGTGGGCTGGCCGACAATCTCGATCTCGCCGGACTGCGGCGATTCGAGGAGGCCGCAAAGATGCAGTAGAGTCGACTTGCCGGCGCCCGAAGGCGCGACCAAGGCGACCATTTCGCCGCTTTCCACCGTGAGGTTAGCGGCTTCGAGCACACGGACGGTGCGATCGCCTTCGCCATAATGGCGGTGGACGTCGGCGAGGCGGAGGTGAGGCTTACTCATAGCGGAGGGCCTCCACCGGGTCATATTGGGCTGCGCGCCATGCCGGGTAGAGCGTGGCAAGGAAGCTCAGGCCCAGGGCCATGCAGACGACGACGGTGACTTCCACCGGGTCGGTGCGGCTCGGCAGCGAGGAAAGGAAGAACACCTCCGGCGGGAAGAGCGTGACGCCCAGCAGATTGGAGATGGACGAGCGCAAGGCCTCGGCATTGGCTGCGACGATGAGGCCGATGATCGTGCCGGCAATGGTGCCGATGACGCCGATGGCGGTGCCGGTCATCGAGAAAATGCGCATGATCGAACCGCGCGTGGCGCCCATGGTGCGCAGCACAGCGATGTCGGCACTTTTGTCCTTCACCAGCATGATGAGGCTGGAGATGATGTTGAAGGCGGCAACCAGGATGATCATCGAGAGGATGGTAAACATCACGACGCGCTCGACCTGCAGGGCCGAAAAGAAGGTCTCGTTGCGCTGCTGCCAATCGGTGAGCACCAGCGGTCGTTTTTCAGGAGCCGACTGCAGGCGCTGCCGCATGAGGCCGACCTGATCGGGGTCATCGATAAAGATTTCGACCGCCGAGGCGCGAGGCACGCGCATATAGGCCGCGTCGATTTCCTCGTCGGTGGCGAGCGGATCAAGCTGGGCCTGGCCGGGCTTGAGCACCTCGTCGACCATCTTGAAATAGTCCTGGGCGGGCTCGAGCGGCATGTACATGAAGTAGCTGTCGAACTCGACCATGCCGAGATTATAGATGACGTTGACCGGATAGGAGCGGATCTGCGGCGTCGACCCGAAGGGCGTCATCGTGCCTTCCGGGTTGATGATCTGCACCTGGTCGCCGAGGTTCACGCCAAGCGTCTGCGCCAGGCGATAACCGATGGCGACGCCGCGGCTCTCATCCCACTGGTCGAACCCCCTGCTCGGCAGCGTTGTAAAGCAGGCTCAGTTTCTTGAGATTTTCCTCGTCCATACCGCGGACGGTAACGCCCGTGGACTGACCCTGCCCCGTTGCCAGCACCTGGCCCTCGACGAAGTAGACGGCAAAATCGACGCCGTCGACGCCTTCAAGAGCGGTGACGGTTTCCTTGTAGTCAGTGAACTGGGACTCGATCGGAAAGCCTGTGAAGTGGCCGTTGAGCCCGAGGATCTTGTCGAGCAGCTCCCCGCGAAACCCGTTCATCACCGACATGACTACGATCAGCGTCGCCACGCCGATGGCGACGCCAACCATGGTGAGGCTGGCGATCACCGAAATGAACGCTTCCTTGCGGCGGGCCCGGAGATAGCGGCCGGCGATCAGCCATTCGAAACGGGAGAACGGCCGGGTGGACCGGCCGGTGCTTGCTGCTGCTGGGCTCTCGCTCAAATGTCGGTCATCCGCTGGGGTTCGATCAGGCTCTTGAGCCGTTCGACGGCCCCCGAAAGCGGCAGCGTCTCGCGCTCGCCGGTCTTTCTATGCTTGATCTCGACTTCGCCGGATTTAAGGCCGCGTGGCCCAAGGATGATCTGGTACGGGATGCCGACGAGATCGGCCGTCGCGAACTTCGAACCCGCAGGCTGGTCGCGATCGTCGTAGAGCATGTCGAGACCGGCGGCGGTCAGCTCGGCATAAAGCTGCTCGCAAGCGGTGTCGGTGTCGGCGTCGCCCGCTTTGAGGTTGATAAGCACCGCTTCGAAGGGCGCGACCGAGACCGGCCATACAATGCCGTTCTCGTCGTGGCTGGCCTCGATGATGGCGGGCACGACGCGGGTCGGGCCGATGCCGTAGGAGCCCATATGGACGGCGATGTTCTTGCCATCCGGGCCGGTGACATTGGCCTTCATAGGATCGGAATATTTGGTGCCGAAATAGAAGATGTGGCCAACTTCGATGCCGCGCGCCATGAGTTGCTTATCTTCCGGCACCTGGGCGCGGAAGGTGGCTTCATCGGTCATCTCGTCGGTCATGGCGAAGAGCGAAGTCCAATCCTTGAAGATCGGATCGAGATCGCCGCGATAGTCGGTGTCCTTGCCCGGAATGGGCTTATCGAGCAAGTCCTTGTCGAGGAAAACGCCGCTTTCGCCCGTATCTGCCAGGACGTGGAATTCATAGGACAGGTTGCCGCCGATCGGGCCGGTATCGGCGCGCATCGGAATGCCGACAAGGCCCATGCGGCGGAAGGTGCGGAGATAGGCGACGAACATGCGCTGGAAGGCGGCGACGGCTGCAGGCTCGTCGAGATCGAAGGAATAGGCATCCTTCATCAAGAATTCGCGGGAGCGCATGGTGCCGAAACGCGGGCGGACCTCGTCGCGGAACTTCCACTGGATGTGGTAGAGATTGAGCGGCAGGTCCTTGTAGGATTTTACATAGGCCCGGAAGATGTCGGTGATCATCTCCTCGTTGGTGGGACCATAAAGGAATTCGCGCTCGTGGCGGTCCTCGATGCGCAGCATTTCCTTGCCATAGGCGTCGTAGCGGCCGGATTCGCGCCATAGGTCGGCGGACTGAATGGTGGGCATCAGGAGCTGGATCGCGCCGGAACGGTTCTGCTCCTCCTCGATGATCTTTTGGACCTTCATCAGGACCTTGTAGCCAAGCGGCAGCCAGGAATAGAGGCCGGAGGCCTGCTGGCGGATCATGCCGGCGCGCAACATCAGGCGATGCGAGACGATTTCGGCTTCCTTGGGGACGTCGCGCAGCACCGGCAGGAAGTAGCGGGAAAGGCGCATGGCAACTCCAGGAAAAGGCTTCGACTCGTAGGGCTTGTTAGTGCCCACTCAAAGCTTAGTCGTCTATTCGATGCAAGCATGCAAGCTATGCAGAATCCGCTTGGCAGACCCAAAAACAGTTGTTAGGTTCCGGCTCAATAAAACAAAGGCGGTCCAAACCGCTGGACGTCGACAACGTCAAGGGAGGAGCGTTGGCAGCCGCTGTATAGCGTGCCTAAGACCAGCGTATTGTCGAACAAACTCAATTCAGCGGGGCCCAGTGCCCCGCTTTTTTATTTGTCTTAGCGATTCCAGTAGGCGTGGAGCGTGGGGTTGTTGATGCCCCAGAGCAGCAGCGCCGTGAGCCCGATCGCGAGCACCGTGGTAATCAGCGCCTTGCGGATCAGCATGGGCTGCACAGGCGCGCCGGGATCATTGCCGACAATAACTTCCGCGCCTGTTTCGTGATGGCTGTGACTGCCGATCGGCAGCACGGCGACAAAGGTCAGCCACCAGACGACGAAATATACAGCGAGGAGAGAACCGATTTGCATGGTGCTGGTGTAGCGCGGAACGGGTGTGGGCGAAAGTGGCGGGGTGTCGCGGCACGGGATCGTGTGAGCGGGCCCCCAGCCAGCCTCACCCGTCAGTCGGGGGAGGAGTTCCGCCGGTGCAACACGCTCGATGTCATCCCCGCGCAGGCGGGGATCAATCCTGAGATCTCAAGATGGGCCCCGGCTCAAGGCCGGGGTGACATCCGGTGGGCTGGACGAGCGCCGGGATCAAACCCGGTGCACGAAGATCGAGACGTTGGGCTTGCGGCCCCAGAAGGCGTTCACTTCGTTGCGGATACCTTTGAACAGCGCGTTGTTGAGCACTTCGGTGTCGCTGCGGCGCTTGGGCGGCATCGACTTGATGATGTTGGCGACCGTGTCTTCGACGATGTCGGAAACCGACTCATCTTCCGTCTCGGGCAGGCCTTCGATCACCATTTCGGGGCCGGAAACGACCTGCCCATTGGAATTGACGCAAAGGCTGACGGTGATCATGCCGCCAAAGGACAGGCGGCGGCGGCCTTTGACGCCCGATTCTTCGGGTGTGCAGAGGACGAGGCCATCGAGATAAAGCTCGCCGGTGCGCACTTCGGCCGGAAAGGCCAAAGGTTCGGGAAAAAGACGGACCATGTCGCCATTACGCGTTTCGACCACGTTGGGGATGCCCTCTTCGCGGCCCAGCTTGGCATGGGCCTCGAGATGCATCGCTTCGCCATGGACCGGCACCAGCACCTGCGGCTTGACCCAGGAATAGAGCTTGCGCAGTTCGCCGCGGCGGGGGTGACCGGTGACGTGAACCATGGCATCGCTGGCGGTGATGACCTCGACGCCGCGATCGATCAAGAGGTTCTGGATGTCGTTGACTTCGCGCTCGTTGCCCGGGATTGCCCACGACGAGAAGATCATGCGGTCGCCGGCATTGAGATCGATGACCGGGTGATCGCCGCGGGCAATGCGGGCGATGGCGGCGCGGGCCTCGCCCTGCGAGCCGGTGCAGATCAGGACGCATTTGTCGCGAGCGATGGTGCGGTAGGCATCCTGGTCATGAAGGGTCGGCAGGCCTTCGAGCATGCCGAGTTCCCGGGCGATGCCCATGATGCGATGGAGCGAACGGCCGGACAGGACGACTTCGCGGCCGGCCTCGTGTGCGGCGCGAACGATGGAGACGACACGGCCGACATTGGACGCAAAGGTCGTGACGGCGACGCGGTTCGGCGCATCGGCAATCAGCTGCGCGAGGTTGCGGCCGATCTCTTCCTCGGAGGGGCTTTCGCCTTCTTTCATCGCATTGGTGGAATCGCAGATCAGCGCCAGCGGCAGGTCGCTCTCGTTACCGATGGCCTCCATGCGCGCGAAGTCGGTCGGACGGCCCAGCGTCGGGGTTGGATCGAGCTTCCAGTCGCCAGTATGGAGCGCACGGCCGATCGGGGTGGTGATCAGCAGGGCGTTCGATTCGGGTATCGAGTGGGCGACGTTGATCGGCTCGATGGTGAAGGGGCCGACGGTGAACGGCTTGCCGGGCGTCATGATGGTGACATCGACATTTTCGACGATCCCGTCCCCTGCCCGCTTGGCAGCCAGCATGGCGGCGGTGAAGGGTGTGGCATAGACGGGCTTGTCGAAGACCGGCCAGAGATCGAGCACCGCGCCATAGTGGTCTTCGTGGCTGTGGGTGAGGATCAGCGCCAGCACGTCGTCGGCATTCTCCTCGAGGAATTCGGGATTGGCCATGATGAGTTCGATGCCCGGCAGGTCGGGGCCGCCGAAGCTGACGCCGCAATCGACCACGATCCACTTGCGCGAGCGCTCGGGGCCGAAGCCATAGGCGGCCATGTTCATGCCGATTTCGCCGACGCCGCCAAGCGGCACAAAGACGAGTTCATCCCTTTGGGTTTGAGCCATGGGTTGTTCCTTTTCTTGCGGTCGGAACGCCGGGCGAACTCAGGTCGCCGGTCGTTTCGACCATGTTGTGGTCAGCTTCGGGCGCTGGCCGTTGCCCCAAAATGCACATCGCCTGCGGTGATCGGAAATCGCGCGCCAGTGTCGTCGCGGATGATCAATCGACCGGAAGAATCGATGGTTTCGAAAATGCCGCGCCGGACAAAACCGTCCTGCGTGACGGCGACTGGCGCACCGATGCCGGCGGCAGAGCCGCGCCAGAGTTCAAGAACGGTGCCGATGCCGCGACCATCGTCCCAAAGGGCAAAGGTCTCGACCCAGGCATCGGTCAACGCTTCAAAGACGTCCTCGGCCGTGCGATCGATACCCAGAGCGCGCAGCGATGTCGCTGGATAAGGCACGCCTTCGGGCGCGGCAACGACGTTGACGCCGCAGCCCACTACGATTGCCGTGTTGCCGGCTGGCGTCTTGCTGGCTTCGAGAAGGATGCCGGCAAGTTTGGCGCCATCGGCGAGAACGTCATTGGGCCATTTTAAAGCGATGCGGGATTGGCCATCGAGGCCGTCCGCCCCATCGATGCCGATGCGGATCATGCCTTGCGGGAGAATGGACGACAACGCGCGATTGAGCGCCACGCCGGCCACGAAGCCGAGGGTCGCGATAGTATCTGGGTCGGCGTCCGGAACAATCAAGAGGCTGGCGGCCAGATTGCCGGGTGGGCTCATCCACTGACGGCCACGACGGCCCCTGCCCTCGGTTTGCTGCAGCGCGGCAAACCAGATGCCGCCCGGATCGCCCGCTGCGGCGGCAGCGAGCGCTTCGGTATTGGTTGAGCCGATGGTGTCAAAGCCGGCCAGCCGGTATCCGGCAGACCGCGCTTTGGCACCAAGAGAGAAATTGCTCACCTAGAACAGGCTTCCAGCGGCGTTGTGCGCCACCTGCGCGAGCGGATTACCCACCGTGAAGAAGTAGGTCACGATGAAGAAGGCCGAGACCGCCATGATGATGTTGAGTTCGTTCGGCACGGCGGCGAATTCACGGACCGGCGGATCGAAGTACATCGTCTTGACGACGCGCAGATAATAGAAGGCGCTAACGGCAGAAGCGAGAACGCCGATGATGGCCAGCACGTAAAGATGGGCTTCCACTGCCGCCAAGAAAACGTGCCATTTGGCAAAGAAGCCGGCGAGTGGCGGCATGCCGATCAGCGAGAACATCAGGATTGCCATGACGGCGGCGACGAAGGGACGGCGCTGTGCGGCGCCGGCTAGGTCGCCGATGGTTTCGACATAGCCGGTTTCGGTGCGTAGCGAGAGGATGCAGGCGAACAAGCCCACAGTCATGGCGACATAGATCGCCATGTAGATGGCGACGCCTTCGACACCAACTTGCGTGCCGGACGATAGACCGACCAAGGCGAATCCGACATGGCCGATGGATGAGTAGGCGATGATGCGCTTGAGCGAATTCTGGCCGATGGCGGCGAAGGCCGCGAGCACCATGGACGCGATCGAGAGGAAGATGACGACCTGCTGCCAATCGGTGGAGATCGGCGAGAAGGTGTCGATCACGAGCCGGATCATCAGCGTCATCGCCGCGACCTTGGGCGCCATGGCCATGAAGGCGGTGACCGGGGTCGGCGCCCCTCGTAAACGTCGGGCGTCCACATGTGGAACGGCACGGCGGAAATCTTGAAGGCAACGCCAGCAAGCAGGAACACCACGCCGAATATCAGGCCGATGGAGCGGCCTTCGCTAGTGATCGCAACGACGATTTCCTGCAGGTTGGTGTGGCCGGTAAAGCCATAGATCAGCGATGCGCCATAGAGCAGCATGCCGGAGCTCAGGGCGCCGAGCACGAAATACTTGAGGCCCGCTTCGGTGGCGCGGCTATCGTCGCGCTTAATAGCGGCCATGACGTAGATCGACAGGGACTGCAGCTCGAGGCCGATATAGAGGGTCATGAGATCGTTGGTCGACACCATGATCATCATGCCCAGCGTCGAGAGCGTGGCGAGGATCGCGTATTCGTATTTGTGGGTGCCGTTCTCGACGTCGTTGGAGACCGAAAGGATCAGCGCCAGGGCAGCGCCGCCAACGACCAGCACCTTCATGTAACGCGAAAAACTATCGGCAATGAAAAGGCCGTTGAAGATGACGCCATCGGCATGCTGGGTGGCGACGAGCACGCCGGTCACGGCCATCAAGATGATGGCGAGCCAGGTGACGAAGCCCGAGCGTTCCTTGTTGACGACGACGCCCACGAGGATGAGCACGAGGACGCCGACGGCCATCAGCATTTCTGGATATGCCGGCGCCAGGCTCGCGAAATCGGTGATGTCAGAGTTCACTTGAGGCTCCTAGTGCGCAGCAGGCTCGGCTGCGTGCTCTTCGGCAGCCGGTTCCGCGCCAGCAACCGGCGCGACATAGTTCAAGGGTGCACGTTCATCGGCAAGATCGACGGCCGGGTTGCGGCCGATGTCCTGCGAATACTGCGCGACAAGGTTGTCGACAGCCGAAGCGGTCGTATCGAGGATCGGCGCCGGATAGAAACCGAAGACGATGGTGAGGACGATCAGCGGGTAGAGAACTACCTTTTCGCGGGTCGTCAGGTCTAGGATGCCTTTGAGGCTGTCCTTGGTCAGCGCGCCGAAGATCACCCGTCGATAAAGCCAGAGAGCGTAGCAGGCCGAGAAGATGACGCCGAAGGCGGCAAAGAAGGCCACCCAGGTGTTGACCTGGAAGACACCCATCATGGTGAGGAATTCACCGACGAAGCCCGATGTCCCCGGCAGGCCGACATTGGCCATGGTGAAGACCATGAAGGCAAAGGCATATTGCGGCATGCGCTCGACGAGGCCGCCATAGGCCGCGATTTCGCGGGTGTGCATGCGGTCATAAATGACGCCAACGCAAAGAAAGAGCGCGCCCGAGACGATGCCGTGGCTGATCATCTGGAACATGGCACCCTGGATGCCCAGGGCGTTGCCCGCAAAGATGCCCATGGTGACGAATCCCATATGGGCGACAGATGAATAGGCGATCAGCTTCTTGATGTCGGTCTGCACCAGGGCGACCAGCGAGGTCAGGATGATGGCGACAACCGAAAGGGTGAAGATGAAGGGCGCAAAGTTCGCCGAGGCTTCGGGGAACATGGGCAGCGAGAAGCGCAGGAAGCCGTAGCCGCCAAGCTTGAGCAGAATTGCGGCAAGGATAACCGAACCGGCGGTCGGCGCTTGCACGTGTGCTTCCGGCAGCCAGCGGTGGAACGGCCACATGGGCATCTTGACCGCCAGCGAGGCAAAGAAGGCGATCCACAGCCAAGGCTGCATGGCCACGGGGAAGTCGTGGGTCAGGAGGCGCGAAATGTCGGTCGTGCCGGCATCCCAATACATCGCCATCATGGCGACGAGCATGAAGACCGAACCAACAAAGGTATAGAAAAAGAACTTATAGGCGGCCTGGATGCGGGCGGAACCGCCCCAGATGCCGATGATCAGGAACATCGGCAGCAGCGTGCCTTCGAAGAAGACATAGAACATCGCCAGGTCGAGCGTCGTGAACACGCCGATCATCAGCGTTTCAAGGACGAGGAAGACAATCATGTATTCCTTGACGCGCAGGTCGACGTCCCAGCTCGCCAGAACGGCGAAGGGCATGAGCAGCGCGGTCAACACGACGAAGAGCACCGAGATGCCGTCGACGCCAACGCGATAGCCGATGCTCTCGCCGATCCAGGGCATGTTGACCACGAACTGGAAGCCGGCATTGGCCGGGTCGAAGCTCTGCCACAGTGCCAGGGAAAGCGCGAGAGTGACCAGCGTCACCGCAAGCGCGATCCAGCGGATGGCGTTGAGGGCGCTTTTGGGCGTCACCAGCAGCAGCGCTGCGCCGAGCGCGGGCAGCCAAGTGAGGATGGTGAGGATCGAATTGTCGAAATTCATCAGATCAATCCCCCGGCCGCGATGGCCCAGGTCAGGAGCGCCGCGATGCCGATCAGCATGGCGAAGGCATAGTGATAAAGATAACCGGACTGGAGCTTGACCACCCAGTTGGTGACGTTCTGGACGCGGCGGCCGAGACCTTCGGTGAAGGTCTGGTCGATGAGCTGGTCATCGAAGCCTTTCCACACCGCGCGGCCGATATAGAGCGCGGGCTTGACGAAGATCGTGTTGTAGAGCTCGTCGAAGTACCACTTGTTGAGCAGGAACTTGTAGAGCCCCGGATTGGTCGCGGCGATGCGGCCCGGCATTTCTGGACGACGGATATACATGATGTAGGCGGCGATGAAGCCGATGATCATGGCAAAGGTCGCGCTCCACTTGACCAGCCACGGCACATGGTGCGCCGCCTCGATGATCTCGTGGTCGACGACAATGGCGCCGGCGAAGAAGTGCTCGATGTGTTCGACCTCGTGGAAGAACATGCCGTAGAAGACCGCGCCGGCAAGCACCGCGCCGACGGCCAGCACATAGAGCGGCACCAGCATGACGTTTGGCGATTCATGGGCGTGGTCATAGGCGGAGCCATGGTGATGCGCATCGTCATGGCTGACGGCGGCATGCACATGGTCGTCGAGATTGCTGTCGTCGATCGGCTCGTGATGGGTTTCCGGATCCGAATGGGCCGGATCGGGATGAGTGGTATGGCTATGCTGCGCGTCGCGCGGCGAGCCGTGGAAGGTCAGGTGCACCAGGCGCCACGAATAGAAGCTCGTGAACATGGCGGCGATGACCAGAAGCCAAAAGGCAAAGCTGCCGATCTGGCCACCATAGGCATAGGCGCTCTCGATGATCGAGTCCTTGGAGAAGAAGCCGGCAAAACCAAAATTGGTGCCCGGAATGCCGACGCCGGTCAGCGCCAGCGTGCCGATCATCATCATCCAATAGGTGATGGGGATCTTCTTGCGGAGGCCACCCATGTTGCGCATGTCCTGCTCGTGGTGCATCGCGTGGATGACCGAGCCGGCGCCCAGGAACAAGAGCGCCTTGAAGAAGGCGTGGGTGAAGAGGTGGAAAACGCCGGCCGAATAGGCACCGGTGCCGAGGGCCACGAACATGTAGCCGAGCTGCGAACAGGTCGAATACGCGATGACGCGCTTGATGTCGTTCTGGACGAGGCCGACGGTTGCGGCAAAGAAAGCAGTGATGGCGCCGATGACGATGACGACGGTCAGCGCCACTTGTGAGGTTTCGAACAGCGGCGACAGGCGGGCGACCATGAAGACGCCGGCGGTCACCATGGTTGCGGCATGGATCAGCGCCGACACGGGCGTCGGGCCTTCCATGGCGTCCGGCAGCCAGGTGTGCAGCAGGAACTGCGCCGACTTGCCCATGGCACCCATGAAGAGCAGCAGGCAGACGACGGTCATGGCATCGACGTTCCAGGAAAGGAACCGGATGGTGGGAAGACCGGTGGTCGCAAAAGCATCGGCCGCTTCGAAGGCACCATCGAAGTCGATGTGACCGAGCACCAGGAAAGCGCCGAAGATGCCGAGGGCGAAGCCGAAGTCACCGACACGGTTGACGACGAAGGCCTTCATCGCGGCGGCGGTGGCCGAGGGACGCGTGTACCAGAAGCCGATCAGGAGATATGACGCGAGACCCACGCCTTCCCAGCCGAAGAACATCTGCAAGAAGTTGTCAGCCGTCACCAGCATCAGCATGGCGAAGGTAAAGAGCGAAAGGTAGGCGAAGAAGCGCGACCGGTGCGGGTCTTCGTTCATGTAGCCGATGGAATAAAGGTGAACGAGGGCCGAGACCGTGTTCACGACGACCAGCATGATGGCGGTGAGCGTATCGACGCGCAGGATCCAGCGCAGGTCCATGTCGCCGACCTGGATCCAGCGCATGACCTCGACCTTGACCACGGCGGCATGGCCGTCGCCGACCGCACCAACCAGGCCATCACCAAAGGCGACAGGCAGGAAGACGACCCAGCTCAGCACCGCAGCGATGATTAGGAGGCCGGTGGTGATGAACTCGGATGGCCGGTGGCCGATGCTGCGGCCGAGCAGGCCTGCGACGAGTGCCCCGACGAGGGGCAGGAAAACAATCGCCTGAATGATCATAGAGGGTGCCCCTTAACCCTTCATCTGGTTGGCGTCTTCAACCGCGATCGTGCCCCGATTGCGATAGAAGGTAACGAGGATGGCGAGACCGATAGCGGCCTCGGCAGCAGCAACGGTGAGGATCATCAGCGCAAAAACCTGACCCTGAAGGTCCTGCAGATGCGAGCTGAAGGCCACGAGGTTGAGGTTGACCGCCAGCAGGATCAATTCCACCGACATCAGGATGACGATGATGTTGCGGCGGTTGAGGAAGATGCCGAACACGCCCAGCGTGAACAGGATCGCCGCAACGGTCAGGTAGTGACCGAGCCCAATAACCGTACCGACCATTATTGCAGCCCCTCGCCGCTTTTGACTTTGACGACCTGGAGCGTGTCGGCCGGCATGCGGCCGAGTTGCGCTGCGGTGCTCTGGCGCTTTACGCCGGTGCGGTGACGCAGGGTCAGGACGATGGCACCGATCATGGCCACCAGGAGGATGGCTGCAGCGCCCTGGAACAGGAAGACATAGCGCGTGTAGAGCACGAGGCCGAGTGCGCGGGTATTGTCCATCGTGCCGTCGATCGGCAGCGACGATCCGCTCGCCGCATCGGGTGCGACGAGGAAACTACCGGCAACCAGCAGAAGCTCGAGCAGCAGCACGATGCCGACGACGATACCGACCGGCGCGTATTGCAGCATGCCGCGGCGCATGTCGGCGAAGTCGACGTCGAGCATCATGACGACGAAGAGGAACAGCACCGCGACGGCGCCGACATAGACGACGATCAGGATCAGCGCCAGGAACTCAGCGCCGGCCAGCATGAAGAGACCGGCGGCGTTGACGAAGGCCAGGATCAGGAACAGCACGGCATGGACGGGATTTCGCGAGGAAATCACCATGAAGGCCGAGGCGACCGTCACTGCCGAGAAGATGTAGAAGAAGAATAGTGGAAGGCTCATCCGTCTTCCCTCTTAGCGGTATGGCGCGTCGGCGGCGAGGTTGGACGCGAGTTCGCGTTCCCACCGGTCGCCGTTGGCCAAGAGCCGCTCTTTGTTGAAGTAGAGCTCTTCGCGCGTTTCGGTCGCAAACTCAAAGTTCGGGCCTTCGACGATGGCGTCTACCGGGCAAGCTTCCTGGCAGAAGCCGCAATAGATGCATTTCACCATGTCGATGTCGTAGCGCACGGTGCGGCGGGTGCCGTCGTTCTGGCGCGGGCCGGCTTCGATGGTGATGGCCTGGGCCGGGCAAATAGCTTCGCAGAGCTTACAGGCAATGCAGCGCTCTTCGCCGTTAGGATACCGGCGGAGGGCGTGTTCACCGCGAAAGCGCGGCGAGACCGGGCCCTTTTCAAAGGGGTAGTTCACCGTAGGCTTGGGGCTGAAGAAGTAGCGCATGGCCAGAAAGAAGGCCGAGACGAACTCGCGCAGCAGGAGGGTATTTACGACTTGTCCGACGCGCATCAGGCAACGCCTCCATGCCAGCCCCAGCCGGTGAGCTGAAGCACGAAAGCAACGATAATGACCATGATCAACGACAGCGGCAGGAAGAGCTTCCAGCCGATTCGCATCAGTTGGTCGTAGCGGTAGCGGGGCACGATGGACTTGGCCATGGCGAACATGAAGAAGACCAGCGTAACCTTGATGAAGAACCAGATGAGCCCCGGAATCCAGGTGAATGGTGGCAGGTCGATCGGCGACGTCCAGCCACCGAGGAACAGCACCGTGGTCATGGCGCACATCAGGAGGATCGAGATGTACTCGCCCAGCATGAACAGCAGGTAAGGCGTGGCCGAATACTCGGTCATGAAGCCGGCGACGAGTTCGGACTCGCCTTCCACCATGTCGAAGGGCGGGCGGTTGGTTTCGGCCAGAGCCGAAATGTAGAACACCACGAACATCGGGAAGAGTGGCAGCCAGAACCAGTTGAGGAAGGTCAGCCACGGCACGCCAATCGCATGGGCAAGGCCCATGTCGCGCTGCGCCAGAATGATGTCGTTGAGGTTGAGAGAGCCGACGCAGAGCAGCACGGTGATGATGACGAGGCCAATCGAGACTTCGTAGCTCACCATCTGCGCCGCAGAGCGGAGGGCGCCAAGGAACGGATATTTCGAGTTCGATGCCCAGCCGCCGATGATGACGCCATAGACGCCAAGCGAGGAGACGCCGAGGAGGTAGAGAATGCCGATATTGATGTTGGCCATGGCGCCGCCATCGAACACAGGCACCACGACCCAGCCAGCAAGCGCCAGCGTTGCGGTGATCAGCGGGGCGGCAAGGAACAGGATCTTGTCGGCTCCGGCCGGAATAATGGCTTCCTTGAAGACGAACTTCAAAAGGTCGGCGAAGGATTGCAGGAGGCCGAACGGACCGACGACGTTAGGTCCGCGACGCAGCTGCACCGCCGCCCAGACCTTGCGGTCGGCCAGGAGGATAAAGGCCGTGAAGATCAGGAGGCCAACAAGGAGAGCGAGCGCCTTATAGACAAACCCGATCTGGGTGCCCAAGCCAATGGCCGGGATCCCGAGCAGGTAGTCGAGGGCAGCGTTGATGAAGTCCATTATGCTCCCCTACTCCGCAGCTTGGCGCATGCCGGAGGCCATCGCAGCGCATTCGGCCATAACGGCAGATGCACGAGCGATCGGATTGCTGAGATAGAAGTCCGAAACCCGCGATTTGTAGGGCGCCGACTGGGTCTTGATCGCAGCGCCGGCCAGAGTCGCGAGATCGCCGACCGAGCCAGGCGTGATCTGATCGATGCGCGCCAGATGCGGGAATTCCGCATAGATGGCGCTGCGCAGCTGCGACAGCGAGTTATAGGGCAGCGGCTGGCCGATGACGCCGGACAGGGCGCGAATGATGGCCCAGTCTTCCTTGGCATCGCCGGGCGGGAATACGGCGCGGGTGGTTACCTGCACGCGACCTTCCGTGTTCACATAGGTGCCGGACTTTTCCGTGTAGGTCGCGCCCGGCAGGATGACATCGGCGCGGTTTGCGCCCTTGTCACCGTGCGAGCCGATATAGACCACAAAGGCATTGCCCATGGCCGAGGTGTCGTATTCGTCGGCGCCCAGCAAGATCAGGACGTCGAGCTCACCCCTGCCCGCCATGGCGATCTGGTCTGCAGAGCAGACGCCGCCATTGTGCGGCACAAAGCCGATATCGAGACCACCGACGCGGCTGGCGGCGTTGTGCAACAGCGCAAAGCCGTTCCAGCCTTCGGCAACATTGGCGCCGCTGGCGAGCTTGGCCGCCAAAGCAATGGTGTCGCGGCCAGCCTGCTTGCCGAGGCTGGCATGCGAGACCGCACCTTCGCCGACGATGATCAGCGGACGCTGGGCATTTGCAAGCGTATTTGCAAAGGCGCCGTTGCCCGCGGCGAGGTCGGCCAGCGTTTCGAAACCGGCGCCGAGATATTCATAAGGATAGGTCAGATCGGCCTGTTCGCCGATGACGGCCACAGGAATGCCCTTGGCGCGCCAAGTCTTGCGGATGCGGGCGTTCAGCACCGCGGCCTCGCGGCGCGGATTGGCGCCGATGATGAGGATGGCGTCGGCTTCTTCGATACCGGCAATGGTCGGATTGAAGAGATAGGCCGAGCGCGGCATGGACGGATCGATGCCGGACATGGCGGGACGCACATCGGTCATGCCCGAGCCGATCGAGGCCAGGAGACCCTTGAGCGCGTACATCTCTTCGACGGCAGAAAGGTCACCGGCGATGGCGCCAACGCGGTTGCCGGCCTGCTTGATGCGGGCGGCGACGGTGGCGAAAGCTTCGTCCCAAGTCGTGGACTGCAGGCGGCCATTCTTGCGCACATAGGGGCGGTCGAGACGCTGAGTCTTGAGGCCATCCCAATGGAAGCGGGTCTTGTCGGAGATCCACTCTTCGTTGATGGCTTCGTTGACGCGCGGCAGCACGCGCATCACTTCGCGGCCACGGGCATCGACGCGCACGGCTGAGCCCACGGCGTCCATGACGTCGATGCTCTCGGTCTTGCTCAATTCCCAAGGGCGAGCGTGGAAGGCATATGGCTTGGAAGTCAGCGCGCCGACCGGGCAAAGGTCGATGACATTGCCCTGGAGTTCGCTGGTGAGTGCGCGCTCGAGATATGGCGTGATCTCGGCATCTTCGCCACGGCCCAGTAGGCCGAGCTCGGAAATACCGGCGACTTCGGTGGTGAAACGGACGCAGCGCGTGCAGTGAATGCAGCGGTTCATCGAGGTCTTGATCAGCGGACCCATATACTTGTCTTCGACGGCGCGCTTGTTCTCGAAGAAACGCGAGCCGGAGACGCCATAGGCCATGGCCTGGTCCTGGAGATCGCATTCGCCGCCCTGATCGCAGATCGGGCAATCGAGCGGATGGTTGATCAGCAGGAATTCCATCACGCCTTCGCGGGCCTTTTTGACCATGGGCGTGTTGGTGAACATTTCAGGCGGCTCGCCGTTGGGGCCGGGACGCAAGTCCTTGACCGACATGGCGCAGGAGGCCTGCGGCTTTGGCGGGCCACCCTTCACTTCAACGAGGCACATGCGGCAATTGCCCGCGACCGACAGGCGATCGTGGTAGCAAAAGCGCGGGATCTCGGCGCCAGCGGCTTCGGCCGCCTGCATCAGGGTATAGTAGTCCGGAACTTCGACGAGCTGGCCGTCGACTTTGATATTGGCCATAAGCCTACTCCGCAGCGATCGACGGCACGGCGCCGTCGCTGGTGGACGAATATGTATACTGGTCGATCCGCTGTTCGATGACGTGGCGGAAGTTGCGGATCAGGCCCTGGATCGGCCATGCCGCAGCGTCGCCGAGGGCGCAGATGGTGTGGCCTTCAATTTGTTTGGTCACTTCGAACAGCATGTCGATTTCGCGCTTCTGGGCGCGGCCTTCGACCATGCGTTCCATGACGCGCATCATCCAGCCGGTGCCCTCGCGGCACGGCGTGCACTGGCCGCAGCTTTCGTGCTTGTAAAAGGCCGACAGGCGCCAGATGGCTTTGATGATGTCGGTGGACTTGTCCATGACGATGATCGCCGCCGTGCCCATCGAAGAGCCGACTTCGCGCAGGCCATCGAAATCATAGACGGCGTTCTGGATCTTTTCGCCTGGCACGCAAGGGACCGACGAACCGCCGGGGATCACGGCCAGGAGGTTATCCCAGCCGCCACGCACGCCGCCGCAATGCTTGTCGATGATGTCCTTGAAGCTTTCGCCCATGGCTTCTTCGAAGGTCGCCGGCCGGTTGACGTGGCCGGAGACGCACATGAGCTTGGTGCCGGTATTGTTGGCGCGGCCGATGGAAGCGAACCAGGCGCCCGAGCGGCGCAGGATCTCCGGGACGACGGCGATCGACTCGACGTTGTTGACGGTGGTCGGGTTGCCGTAAACGCCCATGCCGGCCGGGAATGGCGGCTTGAGGCGCGGTTGGCCCTTCTTGCCTTCAAGTGACTCCATCTGCGCGGTTTCTTCGCCGCAGATATAGGCGCCGGCGCCGTGATGAACGATGATGTCCAGGTCCCAGCCGTGAATATTGTCCTTGCCGATCAGTTTGGCGTCATAGGCTTCCTGGACGGCATGCTCGAGATGCTGGCGCTCGCGGATGAATTCGCCGCGGACATAGATGAAGGCCAGATGCGCATCCATGGCGCGGGCTGCGAGAAGGCAGCCCTCGACCAGATGGTGCGGATCGTGGCGCATGATCTCGCGATCCTTGCACGTGCCGGGCTCGGACTCGTCGGCGTTGACCAACAGATAGTGCGGACGGCCGTCGCTCACCTTGGGCATAAAGGTCCACTTGAGCGCGGTCGGGAAACCGGCGCCGCCGCGGCCTCGCAGGCCGGAGGCCTTGACCTCGTTGGTGATCCAGTCGCGCCCGGAGTCGATGAACTCCCTGGTGCCGGCCCAGGCGCCGCGTTGCCGCGCGCCAGCCAGCGTCCAGTCGTGCCGGCCATAAAGATTGGTGAAGATGCGATCCTTGTCAGCAAGCATCAGCGGGGATCCTTCCCAAATAGGCGGCGGTGTTCTTCGATGCCGCCACGCGCCAGCGCCTCGGCCTGGCCGACCCAGTTGTCACGCGAAACCCGACCGCGAAAATTGAGCGCGGTGTCGAGACGCGTGAGGTCTTCCGGACCGAACTTGGCGATCTGGTCATAGCGCGTGACGCCCAGGGCATTGAGCTTGGCTTCGATCACCGGACCGACGCCGGAAATCAGCTTGAGGTTGTCGGCAGTCCGTTGAGGACGTTCGAACAAGGGCGGCACGGCACCTGCGTCGAGCGTCGGGCTGACTTCCTTGGGATTGGCCTCCGGCGCCACGATTTCGGGCTTTACCGGTTCGGGCGACGTCGAGGTCCCGTCAGCGGCACGAGAAGTTGCCTGCTCCTTGCCGACCGCCTTGCCACCGTCGACCTTGGAGGCATCGGACTCGGCACCGGTGGAGCCTTCACGCATGGCCGTGTTGGGCGTGCCATCAGCCTTCGCAGCGACATCGGCAGCGACGCGTGCTTCTTCGGCCTTCGCCTGGCTGACCTTGGCGTCAGCCGGCGTACCCTTGATCGCAGGAGCGTTTTCCTCGGCGACATCGCGGGGCTTTGCAGCATTGGTGGGCGCCTGCGGAGCAGCGGGGCCGCAGGAGCTGCGGCCGGCGCAGCGGGAGCTTCCGGCGGGGCTGGTGGCACGAACTTTTCGCGCGTTGCAGTCGGGGTTTCCAGCAGCGTCGTCTCGCCGCCCTCGGGACCCGAGAACTGGCGGTCGATCTGTGGCCCCGGCTTGATGCTTGCGCCACTACCAGCGTGGAAAGCATCGATGATTTCTTCGAGGCGGGCCGGCGTCAGGTCTTCATAAGTGTCGTGGAAAATCGCCACCATGGGTGCGTTGACGCAAGCGCCGGCACACTCGACCTCTTCCCAAGACAGGGTGCCATCTTCGTTAAGATGGTGCGGGTCATGATGGATCTTGCTGCGGCAGACATTGATCAGGTCTTCAGCGCCGCGCAACATGCACGGCGTCGTGCCGCAAACCTGGACGTGGGCACGCGTGCCCACCGGCTGCAGTTGGAACTGCGTATAGAAGGTCGCCACTTCCAGCACGCGGATATAGGGCATGCCGAGCATTTCGGCGACCTTTTCAATGGTCGCGCGGGTCACCCAGCCGTCCTGATCCTGCGCGCGCATGAGCAGCGGGATCACGGCGGACTGCTGCCGGCCGGCCGGATAAAGCCCGATGCGCTTTTCGGCCCAGGCGGCGTTTTCAGCAGAAAAAGCGAAACTTGCCGGCTGCACCGACTCGTCTGCAAGGCGTCGCACAGTCATCAGCGATCAACCTCTCCGAACACAATATCGATCGATCCGAGGATCGCAGTGACGTCGGCCAGCATGTGGCCCTTGCAAAGATGGTCCATGGCGCTGAGATGGGCGAAGCCCGGCGCACGGATATGGCAGCGATAGGGCTTGTTGGTGCCATCGGACACGAGATAAACGCCGAACTCACCCTTGGGCGCTTCCACGGCGGCATAGATCTCTCCGGCCGGGACCTTGAAGCCTTCGGTGTAAAGCTTGAAGTGATGGATCAGCGCTTCCATCGACTGCTTCATCTCGCCGCGCTTGGGCGGAGCGACCTTGCCGTCGAGCGTCGCGATCGGGCCCTTGCCGTCTGGTGCGTTGAGCTTGGCGACGCACTGCTTCATGATTTCGTTGGCCTGGCGCATTTCTTCCATGCGGACCAGGTAGCGATCATAACAGTCGCCGTTCTTGCCGGTCGGAATGTCAAATTCCATTTCGGCATAAGCGTCGTAGGGCTGCGATTTGCGCAGGTCCCAGGCAGCGCCCGATGCGCGCACCATGACGCCGGAGAAGCCCCTGCCCCAGGCCTCTTCGAGCGGCACGACGCCAATATCGACATTGCGCTGCTTGAAAATGCGATTGCCGGTCAGCAACTGGTCGATGTCGTCCAAAGCCTTGGGAAACTGGTGGCAGAACGACTCGATGTCGTCGACAAGCGCCTGCGGCAGGTCCTGATGGACGCCACCGGGACGGAAGTAGGCCGCGTGCATGCGGGCGCCGGAAGCGCGCTCGTAGAACACCATGAGCTTTTCGCGCTGTTCGAAACCCCAAAGCGGGGGCGTCAGCGCGCCGATGTCCATGGCCTGCGTGGTCACGTTCATCAGGTGAGCCAAAAGGCGCCCGATTTCGGCATAAAGCACGCGGATCAGCTGCGCACGACGCGGGACTTCGATGCCCAGCATGCGCTCGATAGCGATCGCATAGGCATGTTCCTGGTTCATCGGCGCCACGTAATCGAGACGGTCGAAATATGGCAGGCCCTGGAGATAAGTCTTGGCTTCGATCAGCTTTTCGGTGCCGCGATGCAAGAGGCCGATATGCGGATCGACGCGCTCGACAAGCTCGCCATCCAGTTCAAGGATCATGCGCAGCACACCGTGCGCCGAGGGGTGCACGGGGCCGAAATTGAGAGTGAAGTTGCGAACGTCGACTTCAGCCATCAGTTCTTAGCCTTCTCGTCACCCGGCAGCACGTAATCCGTGCCTTCCCAAGGTGACAGGTAATCGAAAGAGCGGAATTCCTGGGCTAGCGCGACGGGCTCGTAGACCACGCGCCGGCGCTCTTCGTCGTAACGGACTTCGACAAAGCCGGTCATCGGGAAGTCTTTGCGCAGCGGATGCCCGTCAAAGCCGTAGTCGGTAAGGATCCGGCGCAGATCGGGATGACCGGAGAACAGCACGCCGAAGAGGTCGTAGACTTCTCGCTCGAACCAGTTTGCGCCGGGATAGATGTCGCAAATCGACGGAACCGGCGTTTCGTCATCGGCCTGAAGCTTGACGCGAACGCGATGGTTCAGGTGCGGGCTCAGGAAATGGTAGACGACGTCGAAGCGGAATTCGCGCGCCGGATAGTCCGCACCGCAAACATCGAGGAAGGCAATGAAGCGGCACTGCGGATCGTCACGCAGAAAGCGCGCGACCTCGGCAATCGAGTCGCGCTCGATGTTGATCGTGAGGTCACCGAAGGCCACCTCGAAATCAGTGACGGCGCTACCCAGATTGGTGGTGATATGCTCGCCCAGTGCGGTGAGGCGGTCGAGAACTGTGGCCTGATCCATGTCCCTGCCCTAGCGCTCGATGGTGCCGTCGCGGCGGATCTTCTTTGCAGCAACAGAATGCCGTAAAGAAGCGCTTCAGCGGTCGGCGGGCAGCCCGGGACATAGACGTCCACCGGCAGCACGCGGTCGCAACCGCGAACGACGGAATAGGAATAGTGGTAATAGCCGCCGCCGTTGGCGCAGGAGCCCATGGAAATGACGTAGCGCGGCTCCGGCATCTGGTCGTAGACCTTGCGCAGAGCAGGCGCCATCTTGTTGGTCAGCGTGCCAGCCACGATCAAGACGTCGGATTGGCGCGGCGACGCACGCGGCGCAGCACCGAAGCGCTCGACGTCGTAACGCGGCATCGACATCTGCATCATTTCGACGGCGCAACAGGCCAGGCCCGTCTGCATCCACATCAGCGAACCGGTGCGTGCCCAGGTGATGAGCTGTGCCACGGTCGTGACCATGAAGCCCTTGTCGGCCAGTTCATTGTTGACGCCGGTGAAGAACGGATCGTCGGCACCAACGGGCTTACCGGTCGCAGGATCAAGCGCACCGGTGGGGCGCGGCGTGACCAGAGGAGAAGAAGCGGTGCTCAATCCCATTCGAGAGCTCCCTTACGCCATTCATAGATAAAGCCGATGGTCAGCACGCCGAGGAAAATCATCATCGACCAGAAGCCGAACCAGCCCACATCCCGGAATGCGACGGCCCATGGAAACAGGAACGCGACTTCAAGATCGAAGATGATGAAGAGGATAGCGACCAGGTAAAAGCGGACATCGACCTTCATGCGGGCATCGCTGAACGCCTCGAATCCAGCTTCGAAGGCCGAAACCTTTTCCGGATCGGGACGCTTCACGGAAACCAGAAACGGCGCCACCAGCAAAGCCAGGGCGATAACAGCAGCAAGGCCGATAAAGAGGACAATCGGCAGGTAAGCGCTGAGCAAATCGTTCATGCGGCAGCCTAGTTTTCAGACGGCCAGAGCGGCCGATGGGCGTGCGGGAATCGATGCAATTGGGGCATGCGAACCGACACGGCGGTGATGGGCAACGGATTAGACCTAAGCATCAACCGTTTCAAGGGAAAGAAAACATGAGCGAAAACATCATGTAACAAGCTGGCGTGAACAAAGAAGGCAACCTGCCTTTGGCATGAATAACTCTGCTTTTTGCTGTGCCAAAAACCAAAACGGCGAACCGATCGCTCGGTCCGCCGCATTGGGTTGCAAGTTAGATAGTGGCGAGCATAGCCCGCCACACTGCAATCTTAGAAGTGGTAGAAGACGCCGACGGTTGCCTTGGCGGCTTCGAAGAAGTCGTCATCAGCGTCGTCGAACGAGCCAACGCCAACAACTTCACCACGAACCGACACAGCGTCGGTCACAGCGAACTCAACGCCGCCACCGAGCTGGTAGAGGCCAACGCTGTCGTCGCCATCGGTGGCAACGCCAACGCCACCGAGGGCGTAAACGAGGACGGAGTCGGTGACGACTGCGCCAGCGCGGAGGTTAGCGAAGAACTGACCCTGGTCGACGATGTCGTCGCCCCAGACGTAGTCGCCGGTGACTTCAACACCAACCAGGAACGGGTCGGCCGGGATGAAGTTCACGCCAACAGCAGCGCCGATAACGCCAGCGGCGTCAATGTCGTCAGCGAAGAAACCGCCGGCGCGGGCACCGACGTAGAGACCTTCCCAGTCAAAGCCGTACGATTCCATGATCGGCTGCGGAGTGGTCGGGATGATGAGGTCAGCAGCAGAGGCTGCGACCGAACCAATGGCGGCGAGCGAAACGCCGAGAAGAAGCTTGCGAATGATCATTTTTGCCTCACGCTAGATGTTCGATAAATTTGACAGATCAGAACCGGAGTCGCAACGCGCGGATGCCCTGTTTGGCCTTTGCCGATCCGATCTTTCGGGCAAGTGTCGCAAACATGCCACAATAACCAAAACGGCGAACCGATCGCTCGGTCCGCCGCATTGGGTTGCAAGTTAGATATTGGCGAGGCTAGCCCGCCACACTGCAATCTTAGAAGTGGTAGAAGACGCCGACGGTTGCCTTGGCGGCTTCGAAGAAGTCGTCATCAGCGTCGTCGAACGAGCCGATACCAACAACTTCACCACGAACCGACACAGCGTCGGTCACAGCGAACTCAACGCCGCCACCGAGCTGGTAGAGGCCAACGCTGTCGTCGCCATCGGTGGCAACGCCAACGCCACCGAGGGCGTAAACGAGAACGGAGTCGGTGACGACTGCGCCAGCGCGGAGGTTAGCGAAGAACTGACCCTGGTCGACGATGTCGTCGCCCCAAACGTAGTCGCCGGTCACTTCAACACCAACCAGGAACGGGTCGGCCGGGATGAAGTTCACGCCAACAGCGGCACCGATAACGCCAGCGGCGTCGATGTCGTCAGCGAAGAAACCGCCAGCGCGGGCACCAACGTAGAGGCCTTCCCAATCGAAGCCCGAAGCAGATGCGATGATCGGCTGCGGGGTGGTCGGGATGATGAGGTCGCGGCCTGAGCGCCACCAACCATCAGAGCTGCGGCGGAAACGCCGAGAACCAAAGAACGTACAAACATGCTTGCACTCCCAATAGAGTTAACCGTAGTCGAGCCGATAGATGCCTCAAGCTCCTGGGCCTGACAAGAGAGCCAAACGCCAAATTGGGCGGTTCGGCTAACGCACGGTGACCATTTGAAGGCACCTGTTGCAGGAATGTCCCGCAATTGGCTCATTTTGAAACAAATGCCCTTAGAAAGCGTCGGTTTGTTGGTTGTGCCGAGGTCGAATTCGGTCCTTCCGAACGAATAGCGAGTCGATTCTAAGTGCTTTGGTAAGGAGAAGGCCGCGAGCGACTGCCCGCGGCCACAGTAAGAGTCAGGCTGCTGGGAGCGTGCCGACAAGCACAGGGTCGGCGCGGAAGTGGTCCGGGAAGATTTGTTCGAGCGCTGCAACCTTGGGCAGGTCGTGGACGACGATATAGGGCCATTCCGGGTTCAGCGTCAGGAAGTCCTGATGATACTGCTCGGCAGGATAGAACGCCTTGAACTGTTCCAGCGTCGTAACGATCGGCCCTTCGAACAACCCAGCCGAGTCGAGCTGGGCGATATAGGCCTTGGCCACCGCCTCCTGATCCGGGCTCGTCACGAAAATGGTCGAGCGGTACTGCGTGCCGTGATCGGGACCCTGGTAATTAAGCTGCGTCGGGTTGTGAGCGACCGAGAAATAGATCTGCAAGAGCGTGCCGAAGCTGATCTGGCCTGGATCGTAGGTGATCTCGACAGTCTCGGCGTGTCCTGTGTCGCCCCGACCGGTTTGCTCATAGGTAGCCGTCTCGGCCGAACCACCGGAATAGCCCGACACTGCACTGGTCACGCCCTTGACGCGCTGGAACACGCCCTGAACGCCCCAGAAGCAGCCGCCGGCGAGAATGGCCTTTGCCGTGCTGCCGGTTTCGGTCAGGTCCTGCGCGGGCGACGGAATGACGACCGGCGCTTCCTGGGCAATGACTGGCCTCAGGCTTGCGACGAGCGGCAGGGCGGCAAGCCCAAGGAGAAGGGAACGGCGGTGAATGGGCATGATGACCTCGGCGCTGAATTGGCTAACGGCTTGTTCGCCCACTATGCGTCCGAAGTTACAGGCCGACAAACACTGTCACGCCACGGTGAAGCCTCAGCTTGCCTGAGACATCAGGCTGGCATTGCCCCCGGCGGCCGTCGTGTCGATGCAGACATGGCGCTCGAGCAGGAGCAGTCCAGCCTGATCTACCGCGGTTAGCAATGGCACGATCGGGCCGGAACGAGCGGCCAGCGCCGATCGAACGGCCTTGAGCCCTGCCCCGTCGCCAAAATAGGCGACGGCATCGAACGTCTCAACCAAACCATTTTCGAGCGTCGACAGAAGCGGCCGGCAACCGGCTTGCTCGGCCATCGCCTGCTGCGCCTCTAGGTGTTGCTCGGTAGGACCGAGGCACAGCACGACACCACGGCGCCCGAAATGCAGGACATTGCTTCGCCGGTCGGCCCCGGCATCACCATCGCAGCCGGGTCGACAGCGTGTGCGCCTTGCGTGAAGCGCGGGAGATAATGCGGGCCGCCAGCCTTGGGACCGGTGCCGGACAGCCCCTCGCCACCAAAGGGCTGCGATCCGACGACGGCACCGATCTGGTTGCGGTTGACGTAGATATTGCCAGCCCGGACGCTTCTGGAGAGCTGCCGCACGCGCGACGAGATCCGGGTGTGAAGCCCGAAGGTCAGCCCGTAGCCGCTGGCATTGATGGCGGTGACGACCTCATCGAGCTCGGCCGCTTTGAACGTCGCGACATGCAGTACCGGTCCAAAGATTTCCTCGCTGAGCTCCTCGATGCCGGCAATGCGCAACACCGCGGGCGCCACAAACGTGCCCTCTTCCGGCTCCGCCAGCTGATGGATCAGCTTTCCGGCCCGCGCATAGGTCTCGACATGCGTGAGGATTTTGGCGCGCGCCGCGGCGTCGATCACCGGACCGATATCGGTCGCGAGATTCCAAGGATTGCCAAGCCGCAGCTCGTTCATCGCGCCCTTCAGCATGTGCAGGGTGCGCTCGGCGGCGTCTTCCTGCACATAAAGAACGCGCAGCGCCGAACAGCGCTGGCCAGCGGACTGGAAAGCCGAGGCCAGAATATCGCGCACCGCCTGCTCAGGCAGAGCAGTCGAATCCACGATCATCGCGTTGAGACCGCCGGTTTCGGCGATCAAGGGTGCGGTGGGCGCCAGATTAGCGGCCATCGCGCAATCAATGCTGTGCGCGGTCGGCAGCGAGCCGGTGAAGACGACACCATTTACCGCCGGGTTTGAAACCAGTGCCTGCCCTACCTCCCCGCCGCCCGGCAGAAGCTGGACGGCATCGGCGGCGATGCCTGCTTCGTGCATCATCTGCACCGCGCGATAGGCAATCAGCGGCGTTTGCGGCGCCGGCTTGGCGAGCACGGCATTGCCGGCGACCAGAGCGGCAGCGATCTGGCCGGTAAAAATCGCCAGCGGAAAATTCCACGGCGAGATCGCGACGACCACGCCCAGCGGAGCCGCTGGAGCCTGCTGTTCGGCCTGCTCGGCGTAATAACGCAGGAAGTCGACCGCTTCGCGCACCTCGGCCACGGCATCGGCCCAAGTCTTTCCAGCCTCTCGCGCCAGCAGGGCAAACAGTTCGGCGCGGTTGGCCTCGTAGAGGTCGGCCGTGGCGCGCAGCAGGTCGGCACGCTTGCCCACCGGCACGCGTGACCAGTCCGAACCCCTCGCTGCGGCGATGGCCAAACTGACATCCTCGACTGCGGCTTCTGCCACGTTGCCGACATGATCTCGCCGATCAGCCGGGTTAATCACTGGCTTGGCGCCGCGCATCGCTGTCGGTCCGGCGAGGATTGGGCGCGCCTGCCACTGCGCTTTTTCGAAGGCATGACGAGCGTCATCCACCTCGCCAAAAGCGATGGGATCGGTAAGGTCGAGCCCTGCGGAGTTTCGCCGAGGCGCGCAAGATCGCTTGCGGCGCCGGAATGGCCGGATTGGCGATCGCTTCACCGAGAGCAAGGATCTTGCCGATCGGATCCTCGGCGACGGCGGACGCCGGAATGTGCTCGTCGGAGATCTGATAAACGAAGGAACCATTGGCGCCGTTTTCGAGCAGCCGCCGCACGAGATAGGCCAGAAGATCCTTGTGCGCCCCCACCGGCGCATAGATGCGCGTGCGCGTTCCGGCCGTGGTGCGCAGCACATCGTGCAGGCGCTCACCCATGCCGTGGAGGCGCTGGAATTCGTATGTTTCCGGCGTGCGTCCAGCCTCCTTCGCCAGATGCAGAACGGCAGCCGCGGTATGCGCATTGTGCGAGGCAAATTGCGGATAGATGCTCGGCGAGGCAAAGAGGCGACGCGCTGCCGCAAGATAGCTGATGTCGGTCGACGCCTTGCGGGTAAAGACCGGATAGCCATCCAGCCCCATGACCTGCGCACGCTTGATCTCGGCGTCCCAGTAGGCGCCCTTAACCAGCCGCACCATGATCCGCCGGTCAAGAGCGCTGGCGGTGGCCTCGAGCCAATCGATCAGCGGCAAGACGCGTTTGCCATAGGCCTGCACCACGACGCCAAAACCGTCCCAGCCTGCCAGTTCCGGCGTCGTCAGGACTTCGGCGATGATATCGAGCGACAGATCGAGGCGATCGGCCTCTTCGGCATCGATGTTGAAGCCCATATTGGCCTTCTTGGCCGCGATCGCGAGCTGGCGCGTGACCGCCACCAATTCGGTCATGACCCGCTTGCGCTGAGCGACCTCATAGCGCGGGTGGAGTGCAGAAAGCTTGATCGAAATGCCCGGATTGTCGCGCACCGACTTGGCGGTGCAATGCGGCGCCAGTCGCGCGATTGCCGAAGCATAGGCATCGAGATAGCGTGCCGCGTCCTCCGAGGTGCGGGCGGCCTCGCCCAGCATGTCGTAGGAGTAGCGATAGCCCAGCGCTTCGGGCTTGCGGGCATTGCTGGGCTTCCTGGATGGTACGGCCGAAGACGAACTGACTGCCTAAAAGCCGCATGGCTTGCGCAACGGCCGTCCGGATGACGGGCTCGCCGAGCCGAGCCACCGCGCGATGCAGCGCATTCTTTGGCCCGACTTCGGGCTCGCCCAAAACGTCCGATGTCAGGTTCAGCGCCCAGGACGAGAAATTGACCAGCGCGCTCGACGAGCCACCAAAATGGCTTTCCCAGTTGAGGCCACCGACCTTGTCGTGGATCAGCGCATCGACAGTCTGGGCGTCCGGCACGCGCAGAAGCGCTTCCGCCAGGGACATCAGGGCGACGCCTTCATCGGTCGCGAGCCCGTACTCGGCGAGAAACGACTCCATCAGCCCGAGGCGATTGCCGGCGCGCACCGTTTCCACCAGCGTTTCCGCGTGGGTCGAAATGGCCTCGCGATCCGCCTCTGTCAGGCCCGTTTCCGAAATGAGCTGGCGGACCAGACTGGCCTCATCGGCAAGATTCTTGGCGCGAAAAGCGAGACGTGCATCAGCAATGTCGGACAAGGAAGCGCTCCATGGCATGCCTTCTAAGGCACCTGAGCAATGCCAGAACGCTTGCAGGCGTTTCGCCTTTTCAGGCTGCCGCTGGTCACATTTCGCGTTATATTCGGCATGCAATTGCGGACGATCGCCTACACCATGAAGAATAACGACACTTTAGACCAGATCGACCAACACATCCTGGCTGAGCTGGCGCGCGACGCCCGCATCAGCGTGGCGGAACTCAGCCGTCGCGTGAACCTCAGCAAAACGCCCTGCCAGGCGCGGATCAACCGCCTCGAACAGGCAGGCTATATTCTCGGATATCGCGCGATTATCGATCCGGAGCGCCTGGGCAGGCCCCACGTCGCCTTCGTGGAAGTCAAGCTCAGCGATACCCGCAACGCGGCACTGGCGGCCTTCAACAAGGCGGTGCAGGCCATTCCCGAGATCGAACAGGCGCATATGATCGCTTCAAGCTTCGACTACCTGCTCAAGGTTCGCACGCAGGATATCGCCGAATATCGAGAGGTTCTGGGCGAAAAGATCAGCAGCCTGCCCCACATCGCCCATACCAGCACGCATGTTTCGATGGAGGCCGTCAAAGGCGACGCGCCGAGCCTGAAGTCCAAGACGGGCTAGACGCGGCGGGGCTGCCTCTGGGCACTTCAGCTCTTGCCAAGAATCGCGCGAGCCCTGGCAACCACCGGGGCATCGACCATGCGGCCATCGACCTCGAAGGCGCCATCTCTTTCGGCTGCGCGCTGCAGCACGCGATTGGCCCAGTCGCGCTGCGCTGCGCTCGGGCTGAAAGCCGCGTTGAGATGGGAACAAGACTGGGATGGACGCAGGTGGCGCCGTCAAAGCCATGCTGTGCGGCCTCCGCGCCGCGGCTCCGACCCCAGCTTGGTCCGAGTAATCAGCCGTGGATTGGAGCAACCCGAAGGAGAGCAGTCCCTGCTCCTTGGCGGCATAGTGAACCAGCAGTTTTGGCAGCCGCAGCACATCGGGTGTCGGTTCGGCGCCGAGCGACAAAGCCAGGTCTTCGCCGCCCACCGAGAGACCGAGCAGGCGCGGCGCCTTGACGATAACACGCGCATCCAGAACCGCCCCGATATCTTCCAGCAGGGCGACAAAGGTGATCGGCGGCCGTCCGGTCTCTGCACCCACTTTATCCAGGGCAGCGATCAGCTCGACAATGTCTTCGGCTCTTCGCACCTTGGGCACATACAGCGTTGCGGCCCCGGCGCGGCATGCTGCAGCCGCGTCTTCGACAACTCTTTCGCCGCTGTTGATGCGCACGAAGACGCTTGCCCCGTTGCGACCGACAGCTTTGACGGTCTCCAGCAAATGCTCTCGTGCCTGATCCTTGGCATCTTCCGGAACAGCGTCCTCGAGGTCGAGGATGATCGCATCGGCGCCGCGCTCATGCGCCTTGGCAAGAAAGCGCTCGGAATGCGCCGGGACGTAGAGCAGCGAGCGGATCATGGGGCTTCCAAAGTGCGTGGATCGATCCCGGCTTCGCGCAAGATCTCGGCCGTGTGTTCGCCCAGGCCAGGCGCTTGCCGGCGCCAAATGCCGGGCGTTTCGGAAAGGCGCGGGACGATGTCGTGCATGGGCAGGGTGCCGAAGCCATCATCCTCGGCATCGACGATGATTTCACGCTCATGAAAATGCTCATCAGCCATGGCATCGGCGATGTTGTAGACCGGGCCGACCGTGGCGCCCGCTGCACGCATCGTCGACAGAGCCTCTTCGCTGCTGCGGGTGGCAAACCACGCGCCGATCGCCGCGTCGACAAGGCCGCGGTTCTTCACGCGGTCGGAATTGGTGGCAAAGCGGAGATCGCCGTTCATGTCCGAACGGCCGATGACCTCGAAAATGCGCCTGGCCACGGCTGGGGTCGACCCGGACAGTGCCAGATATTTTCCGTCGGCGCACTGGTAGACATTGCGGGGCGAGGCCGTGTTGGAGGCGCTGCCGACCGTTGCTTGATCTTGCCTGTCACGGCATGGATGGCAGCCTCCGGGCCGAGCACGGAGAACATCGGCTCCAGCAAGGACAAGTCGATGACCTGCCCGCGCGCCCTGCCCGTCTGGCGCGCATAAAGCGCCATCATCGTCGCCGACGCCCCATAGATGCCGGCGATCATATCGGCCAGCGCCAGGGGTGGCAGCACCGGCTCGCGATCCGGGAAGCCCGTGCGATCGGCAAAACCGCTCATTGCTTCGACAATGGTGCCAAAGCCCGGCAGCTGAGAATACGGGCCAGTCTGGCCGAAGCCGGAAATCCGGACGACGATCAGGTCGGGGTTGCGCTGCAACAGCTTATCAGGCGCCAGGCCCATCTTCTCCAGCGTGCCGGGCCGGAAATTCTCGATGAAGACATCTGCCGTATCGACCAGCTGCCAAAGCGCTTCCATCGCCGACGGCTGGCGCAGGTTGAGCATGACCGAGCGCTTGTTGCGCCCATAGGTCTTCCAGAACAGAGAGTGCCCGTCGTCCTTCCAGTCGCGCAATGGGTCGCCCTCGGGAGGCTCGATCTTGACGACGTCTGCGCCAAAATCAGCCAGCTGGAGGCTCAGCATATTGCCAGCCATCAGCCGCGACAGGTCAAGCACGCGAATGCCGTCAAGGGGTCCGGTAGCGGTGGGATCAAAGCGCCTCGTCGCAAAACTCACCGCAGCCGAAGCCCCGTTGCCTTGTCGAAGACGAAGAGCTTTTGCGGGTCGATCACGAGGTTGATCTGTTCACCCGGCGACAACAGCGCGTGGTCGCGCACGACAATGGAAATGTCCTCGCCGCCGACACGGGCCAGCACTTCCTGTGCGTCGCCGGTGGGCTCGACCACGACCACTTCCGCAGGCACGCCCTCGGACCCGAGCGTGATGTGCTGCGGGCGCACGCCGTAGACGATCTCGGTGCCCGCAGCAGTGTCGAGCGGCGTACCGAGCGGCATCGACTGGCCACCCTTCAGCGCGACCGCTGTCTTGCAGCAGGCGCACAGGTCGGCCCGGTCTACAACATCGCGATGCCATGGCTGATGAGCATTTTCATGAGCGTGAATCATCGTCGATGCCGAGGATGATGGCTTCGGCACCCTGCCCATGCGGCCTGCCCTTTCCGAAACGCCCGGCATTTGGCGCCGGCAAGCGCCTGGGCTGGGCCGAAGATCTTGCGCGAAGTCGATCCACGCGCTGGAAGCCCCGCGGTCCGCTCGCTGCGTCCCGGCGATCCAGAAGCATGGTGACCTCGGGCGATGCCAGGACACGAAGGCGACCGTCGTCTGGCTAAGCATCTGCGTGCGCATCAGCTGGCGCGTGTCAGGCTGCGACTGCAGCATCGCGCCAGCCCAGGTGAAACCAGCGATCGCTGCCCTGGATGGTGCAAGCCGGAACGTCCTGCTGCGCGATCAGGCTGCGCCTCTGAACGCGACTGCCGCAAAACTCTGCTGATTCCGCCAGTTTCTTCATTGCTCAATCACGGC